>NZ_JBSWWN010000001.1:0-4037438 GCF_056160105.1 Alteromonas sp. ABD4_190 | reverse complement strand
CGCCTTCATCCCAATTACTTAAGAAGCAGCGCCAGAATAAACCGCTAGCACTAAGCACAGTGAAGCGCGGTAGCAGTACTTCGCTTAAAAGCGCCAAACAGTTGAAAAGCCAGTACCTTATTCACAGCGCACTGCCGAGTGATCGATTTAGTGCGAAGTAATTCCTAGTCTAGAACCCGGCACTCAGCTTACCTTCCAACAAAATCGCTCCACGATAACGCCTTGGTCATAGCGCCTTTATAATAACGCAAACTAAATGACATTAGCGACATTTAAGCCCATTATACTAATTATGTATAGCGCGACACCATTTTGAAAACTATCGTTAAGCTTAACACCGGTAGAAAAAGTCACAAGAAAAGAGGTAAGCATGCTATTAAAACCAAAACATATCGCGTTATTGCTTACGTTGGCCATTGCAGTGTCTGCTATGGGATAGGTACGAAGACGTTTCAACATTGAAACGTCCTTCATAAGCAGTTTTTAATCGCAGTTCTTTCTTGCTTGAAGCAACATGTTATTTGTGAGATTAACGTTTGAAGAACTCAAAACTTAGCGGATAGGTCCACAGCTCTCCTTTATTTGCTTTAACCGCTGCCACAATAGCAAAGACGAAATTCATCAGACCTAGAACGATAAAGCCCAGCGCTCCTATAATTATTAACGTCAATACAAAACAAATAACCGAGTATATAAGCAAGCTTATCAACCAATTCGCAGTCACCCTGCCGTGCTGGTTGATGTCTTCGTTCTGATCTTTGTGAGCAATCCATAGCACGATAGGCAATATGACCCCCAAACCAGGTATAACGAAGCTGGATAATTGAGAAACATGAATAAGCGTGCAATAGCTTCGAGCGTTTAAACCCCAATAGAGTGGTTCTTCCGTTGACATAACTTTTCCTTTCTATTTAGTTGGTGCTATCTGATAAATATAAGCATCTATTGTTTTGCTGCAGCCTAGCTTAACTGGAACAATTACTTTTTCGTATTGCTCATCTTCAAAATCATAATTTTGCGCATTATTAGGTTTTTAATTTCATGAGAGGCCGTCTCGATATTAAAGGCTCATCATTACTTTCCCAGAGCACGTTTTTGTACTCTGTCTATTATGCCTTGCACTACAAGGCTTCATGCATATGCGAACATCAAATTTGTTTTACAAAAGCTGCGCAGCATTACACAATGCTACCGCATGTCTATGTGAACATCGATTCACTTTAAAATCAAAATAATTAAAGGACAAAATATGCTCAATCATAAACGTACTCTTATAGCAGCATTAGTAAGCGTTTCGCTTATGGGATGTGGCGAAAGTACACCACAGACAGAAACTAAACCAGAACTCACAGCGCAAGATGCCAAACAGTTTTTAACACAGGCGCAAAATGACATTGCGAAAATGCAAGTTCCTGCCGCGCACGCAGAGTGGAGCTACGCTACGAACATCAATTTCGACACAGCAGCAGTCAGTGCTTATTTTAACGAAGTACTTTCAACGAAAGTGGCTAAGCTAGCGAAAGAAGCGGCGAAGTTTAACGATGTAGAAGTAGATACCGACACTCGCAGACAGCTTGACCTACTTAAAAACAGTTTAACAATGCCTCCGCCGGCAGATGCACAAAAAGCTGAGCGTCTTGCAAAAATTGGTTCTGATTTAAGTGCCATGTACGGCTCTGGTGAGTATTGCAGCGAAGATGGTACGTGTAAAAGCCTGGTCGAAATGAGCGCTGAAATGGCAACCCTACGCGATGCCGATAAATTGTTAGAGTATTGGACAGGCTGGCGTGAAGTATCTAAACCCATGGCACCACTTTATGCCGAACAAGTAGCACTTGCCAATGAAGGTGCTGCAGAACTAGGCTTCGAAAACGTCAGCGCTTTGTGGCGTGGCAAATATGACATGCCAGCTGATGAATTTCCGAAAGAGTTAGATCGTCTATGGACGCAAGTAGAGCCCTTTTACGAGTCACTTCATTGTCATGTTCGAGCAAAGCTTGGTGAACATTACGGCGAAGATGTGGTACCACAAGACAAACCAATCCCAGCGCATTTGTTAGGTAACATGTGGGCGCAGTCGTGGGGGAATATTTACGATATCGTTAAACCTCAGCAAGAAATGAAAGTGCCTGATGTTACAAGCGCATTAGCTAAACAAGGGTATGACGAAATCGCCATGGTTAAACAAGCAGAGTCATTTTTCTCATCGCTTGGCTTTGAAGAACTTCCAGATACCTTTTGGGAACGTTCTATGTTTCAAAAGCCAGACGGCCGTGATGTACAGTGTCATGCTTCTGCATGGGATTTAGACGATAAAGACGACCTTCGTATTAAGATGTGTATCCAGAAAACGGGGGAAGAATTTAACGTTATTCACCATGAGTTGGGTCACAACTACTATCAACGCGCTTATAAAGACCAGCCGCTTCTTTATCGTGGTTCAGCCAATGACGGGTTCCACGAAGCCATTGGTGACACTATAGCACTATCCATAACGCCTAAGTATCTGAAGCAAATTGACTTAATTGATGAGATTCCAGACGCATCAAACGATATCGGCATGCTGATGCAGGTAGCGCTTGATAAGATAGCCTTTATTCCCTTTGGCTTGATGGTAGACCAGTGGCGCTGGAAAGTGATGTCAGGTGAAGTAACACCTGAACAATACAACCAGCTTTGGTGGGAATTGAGAGAAAAGTATCAAGGCGTCATGGCGCCAGTGGAGCGCGGCACCAATTCATTTGATCCGGGTGCAAAATACCACGTTCCAGCCAACGTGCCCTACACGCGTTATTTCTTGGCGCATATTCTTCAATTCCAATTCCACAAAGCACTGTGTGACATTGCGGGAGATGAGGGTCCATTAAATCGCTGCTCTATTTATGGAAGCGAAGAGGCTGGTAAAGCATTAAATGAAATGTTGGAAATGGGCATGAGCCAACCGTGGCAAAATGCATTAGAGACATTGACAGGCTCACCGCAAATGGACGCCAGTACCATTACCGACTACTTTGCGCCGCTAAAAACATGGCTTGATAAACAAAACGTATCCCGCCAGTGTGGCTGGTAACTCGCTTTGGTACTTAAATCACAACACAGTTGTGAACATTTTTAATAGACAAAGCCCCCCCCCACGGGGCTTTTTCTAAACAAATTAAACTTTTGTTCTATTGAAAGTTCCCTGAATTAGCGTAGTTTTTAGACATGAATTATTTTTAATGTTGCCATTATATGCGCGGTCCCTCAGCGTACCTATTCCCTATCTTCGCTTTATTGGCTAGCTTTAACTTTGTCGCAAGAGCTGAAATAGGTGCCCCAGCCTTTCACACGTTTGATATGGAAAGCGGTATCACCCACGTTACTGTTTCTGATATCGCGGAAGATAAAAACGGTTTTCTTTGGCTAGCATCACAGTCGGGCATTGATAAATTCGATGGTTATACCTTTAGAAATTTTGGAATGTGGGACAACGATAAGTCTACAGGTCTACAAACACTAAGTGCTCTTCAGTTAGAAGCAAGCGTAGACGGCCAACATATTTGGGTTGGCACCTTTAGCGGTCTGAGTCGATTAAATGTAGACACTGAAAAATTTATGCATTACGCACTCCCTGTTTCATCACCTTTTGACAAACAGGTCATCAACAGGCTGAAAACCACACACGACGGCACGCTGTGGATAATATCTGAACGAAACTTGTATCGGTACTATGAAAAAAACGACAGTATCGAGCTCGTCAGTTACCTTCCCGATACAACGAGCACACTCACTGATATAGAGCTAATCGGCAATAGTCTATACGTTACCTCCACCTCTGGTCTTTATAAGCTCGATACGATAAAAAATTCATTGGTACTTGCTGCTTATGAAGGTGTTAACTTTTCCAGACTGATCGCTGCAGAGCGGTCACGACTCTGGTTGGGCACCTCTACTCATGGTATCTGCCTGTTTAATCTCAATATCGAGCCCGAGCCAATAACTGAACAATGTACGAGTGAAATACAAGGGTTGTCAGACAATTCGGTAACGGATATTTTACTACAGCGAAATGGCGATTTATGGGTTGCGACAGAACGAGGTTTAAACCTTTTAAAAGCCCACAGCCCTTATACAGTATTACACTTCCCAATTAGTGACAAAGACTCAGGAGACGAGCGCGTCTCAAGCCTATATCAAACAAAATCAGGCCTTGTCGTAGTGGGTACAAAGGACGATGGCTTTGCCATAAGTAACCCCGAACTAAGCAACTTTTATACGACTGAAGTCGGTGGTGGCCGGATAATTGGATCTATGGCCTCGTTTAAAGAGAATAAAGTATGGGTGGCGAATGAAAAAGGTCTATGGGTTTACAATACAGTTAATAAGACCTATCAAGGACCTTTCACTTCAAATCACGCACAAAAAACTGACAGTCAAGCTAGTGATAAACTCACCAGTATTTTTTATGATTCAAAGAGCGATACGCTTTGGGTGACGACTCGCAGCGGACTTGCAAAGTTAAACCGGGAAACAAACCGCCTCGAAATTGAGGCGTTACAAGGTAAGTCTGGCTACAGCATTAACATGGACAACCAAGGCGATATTTGGTTCGGCGGATATAGCGATGGTGTTTTCGTGTATCGCCCTTCCGAGGGACGGATTATAAAGCAATGGCCTCTTTCACTTACTACTCGTATTGTTATTGAAAATGAAGAAAGTGCATGGCTCAGCACTGTAACAGGGCTACATTTGGCTAATAAGCTCACTGGTGAATTAAAAAGTATTAGTGATTACACCGACAAAATTACAGACAGTACGGTAGTAACGTGGGTTTCGCGTTCTGAGCGCGGTGGCTATTGGGTCGGGACGCAAGCTGATGGCTTGTATTTTGTCACCAAAAATAATGAAGACTTATCAACCATAAAAGTGACGCAAATTAAGCCAGAGAGTAGGTTGAGCAAAGTATCAATCGGGGCAATTGTTGAAGATGATGAGTACGGGCTGTGGATTTCAACTATAGAGGGAATAACTTATCTAGCGCCTGATCTTTCGACACTTTATCACTATGGCGCAGAAAATGGCGCCCTTTCCAAGGGTTACTATATCGGCTCTGTTGCCACAACCCCAAATAACACTATTCTTTTTGGCGGTGCAGAGGGGCTCACGCAGTTCGTTCCGTCAGAAGTTGCAAACGTTAAATGGTCGCCTGCTGTTCACCTGACAAAGGTAGAGACAGTAAGTCGAGATGAAAACAATGGTACTAGCGTGCAGCAACGACTTAACTTAGGAGAGAAGATAGAACTCACTCATAATAACATTGCCCTTTCCATTGAGTTCGCAGCCACAGATTTTATGAATGCTAATGAACTGCGCTATGCATACAAGCTCGTTGATTTCGAAACTAACTGGCGATTTACTGATTTTAAGACGCGAGTGGCAACCTATACAAATCTAGAGCCTGGGCGATACCGTTTTACGGTAAAAGCTATAAATCAGGAGAATGTATGGAGTAGCGACGAAGCTCAACTTGAAGTTATAGTGATACCGCCATGGTGGGATGAACCTGTTTGGCGTGGCGCATTAGTTTTAAGTATTCTCTTCATCATCTCTTCAGTAATCTGGCTACGAATTTCGACGCTGAAAAAGCGCTCTGCAGAACTGGCCCTTAAAGTAGAGGAAAAAACACGAGATCTTGAAGCAATGATAGAAAAACTTACGAAATTATCGACTCAAGACTCGTTAACTGAGCTGAAAAATAGACGATATTTCACACAGAGAGCCAACGCAGAGTGGCAAGAATTTAAACGCCATAGTCGTACCTTTTCCTTGCTTATTGTGGATATAGACTTTTTCAAGAATATAAACGATGAATACGGACATCATGTTGGCGATGAGGTGTTGGTAAAAATAGCCAAAACCTTGGAAAAAAACCTTCGAGAAAGTGATGTCATTGCACGCTGGGGCGGAGAAGAATTTTTGATATTGTTACCCTCACTCAATGTACAAGAGGCCTATTGGGTAGCAGAAAAGTTACGTAAGTGTGTTTCGGAACAAACTATTGAAAGCTCTCCCCACTCTATCAAGGTAACCATAACGTGTGGCGTTGCAGACATCAAAGATTACGATAGCGTAGATGCATGTATTCACGCCGTTGATAAAAAGCTGTATGAGGGGAAAGAGTCTGGTCGAAACGCCGTTGTGAAATAACGATAACATGCCGGCAACATACCGTGCCCCTATCCACAAGGTCTTGACTAACTCAATCTGGCTTTTTTGCGTTTACTCTTTTATGCAGTCAATCTCTTTAACATGCAATCCACCGTAGTTATTGATCACTTGTTGCGTTTGCTTCTTATAAAACTTCGTAACGACAAACATTTTTAATTGCAAGGAGGATAACATTATGGCTAACGTATTAGTGATTGGCGCTTCAGGACAAATCGGTAAACAAGCCACCGTAAAGCTCTTAGATGCAGGGCACAAGGTTTTAGCTCCTGTAAGAAGCCCACAGAAACTTTCTGATATACAAAGTAGCAACCTTACGGTGGTTGAGCAGGATTTAGAAAAAGACTTCTCGGCACATTTCGAAGGCGCAGATGTCGCTGTGTTTACAGCCGGTTCGGGAGGAAATACAGGGGCAGATAAGACGTTAATGATAGACCTATGGGCCGCTCGCAATGCGGTTAACTACGCAAAGGCTGCAGGTACACCCAAGTTTGTAATGGTAAGCTCTATCGGTGCTGGCGATCCTGACTCCGTTGAATCATCCATAAAGCCTTACTTAGTTGCGAAACACATGGCAGACGAGCATTTAATTAATAGTGGCTTACATTATACCATCCTCCGCCCAGGTACCTTATTAAATGAACCAGGTAATCACCTTGTCCGCACAGATATGCCCAGCAATAAAGATGATGCTGTTATACCGAGGGAAGACGTAGCTACAGCCATTGTGGAAAGCGTTGCAAAAGAAGGAACTGAAAACGTAATTACTCACCTGTTCAAAGGCGAAACACCGATCTCTCAGGTTTTATAAACTGTATAAATAATGTAAAGCCCCCTTGTACTCTTGCAAGTTTAACAACGAAGAGCAAGAGGGCTTCAAATATGTGCCTAAGACACATTAATCGAGCGTCTAATCTTAACCACAGGTTTGAAGCATATTTAAGCTTGGAGTTTTCATTCAATTTGCTAGGAAAACGTTGATTTTTTGTCTAGGGAATCAACGACTGACTCATCCAATTGGCATTGCCGTCTTTTTGGTGCCACTCTCGGCTTTGAGGGTTACCTCTCAAATTCAGGTAATCTACGCTATCAATAGCAAGCATGATCACACAGAAATGAGGTGGTACTACACCAAAATCCCCTTCAACCTGTAGTGCCGAACCATCGTTTCTTGGTGTGCCGGGCTCGCCCCATAAGAACTGCTTTTTGCCTGCATCTGACAATTTATTCCAGTGCTGAGTAACTAAGTCAGCATCTTGATGTAACGTTATTATTGTTGCAGTACAAGAGAAGCGATATTGCTCCCTAGTTTTAGAGAAATACCAACACACCTGAGAGTGAGGATTCTGGCCAAGCTGGTCATATTTATCTGAGCGAGTGTCAGAAATAACCACCAGTTGGTTGTCGTCGGTGATCCCTCTAAAAACCACGGTACGGCAGTACGGTACACCACTACCGTCCACAGTAGCTAACTGAAAGTAACGACTCTCTGGCATACTGCGGGTTTGGTGAAGACTCTTTGTCAATCCTTGTCGCCACTGGGGCATGCCCACCTCCTATTATAAACCAACCGCTATTTTCGTTACGCTGCTTTTTTCCTATCAGCTAAAGAAAATAAGGTGTAAAAATTGCGCGTAGTAATATTGGCAAGCTCTTTAACCGATACACCTTTAAGCTCTGCAATGAACTCAGCCACTTCCACTACATAGCCTGGTTGGTTTTGCTTACCGCGATGAGGGACTGGTGCAAGCCAAGGCGAGTCAGTCTCAATTAGCAACCGCTCTAAAGGTATAGCTCTCACGACTTCACGTAATTCATCAGCGGAATTAAAAGTCACAATGCCAGAAATCGAAATGTAAAAATCCATCTCTATAGCCGCCTGGGCCATCTCCAATGACTCAGTAAAACAATGTAAAACGCCTTTGGTATGCTCTGCTTTGTATTCACGGAGTAAGTTGATGGTATCTTCTCTCGCATCCCGCGTGTGGATAATAAGTGGCTTGTTGGTCTCGTTAGCCACCTTAATATGGTCTATAAAAGAGGTAAGCTGAATATCTTTACTTTCCGGGCTGTAAAAATAGTCCAGCCCTGTCTCTCCTATCGCAACAACTTCTTCACGCTGCGCCTTCTCTAGCAGTTCTTCATAACTGCACGCTTCATCTTGATGCAACGGATGCACACCACAAGAAACTGAAACGTCATCAAATTGGCTAACAGCGTCTAACATGCTGTCGTAATCACCAACAGATACGCACACACAAAGGAAGTGTTCAACACCTCGGGTTCTTGCGAAATTTAAGGTTTCAGCCAGCTCTTCTGGCCCTTGTTTAAGTCGGTCTAAATGACAATGAGAATCTACGAACAAACTACACCTGTATAAAAAATTGCTTTCAGACAAAAGGAACAAAAAGACTGTATTTGTCTGCTAACGTTGAAACTGCTTTAACAACCCAAACAGCACCATCGATTTATTTACCCCAGCATGCTCGAGCGTTTTTACTGCCTCTACACACGCTACATAGCGTTCAAAGTCGACGGCCTGCTGACGTTTCATGTATTCGTCATGGGCCATTTGTTGGCACCACAATGCGATTTGCTGCGCATTGCCCTGCCATTTATTTGCAAGTGCTTGCGCCTGCATATTCGCATCACCTGCTAAAAGTGCCTGCATGCCATCACTAAAATCGCGATAACTAATACCTTCGTCACCAGAGAGTGCCTCTTCTACGCGAAGAGGGGCATAGCCATAAGCTGCCAGTAACGCTTCGCTTGCATCTTCTACGCCCTTAGCGTTTAAGTAGTTCAAACTGTCTGACACTGACGGGAGCGAGAGTATCTGCCGTTCACATCGACTTAATATGGTCGGCATAATTTTATTGATACTGTCAGTGAGCAGCAGCAAGAAGGTATTATTTGTGGGTTCTTCCAAGGTTTTCAACAGTGCATTAGCCGCCGCTTCCGTCATGGTATCGGCACGAGGGATCAACAACACTTTATTGCCCCCCATTTGCGCAGTACCTGATAGCTTGGCTATGCCTTCACGAATCTTATCCACACCTAACTGCTTTTCACTTTCTAAAACATGAAAGTCTGGGTGGTTTCCAGCTTGCCTTAAATGGCAACTTTGACACTGTTCACATGGCCCATTTATGCTTGGCTGCTTACACAATAGCGCATTGCTTAACCCTAACGCGAGTTGGTATTTTCCAATTCCCTTTGGCCCTGTCAGCAATAAACCATGGTGTAGTTTCTTTGCCATATATCGCGACAGTAACGTCGAGAACGTTGTAGCAAACCAAGGCATTACTTGCATTAGCCTTTCCCCTGCTGGCTTTCGTTTCGAGCAATGTTACTGCTTTCGCTACTTGTGTTCGTCACATAGTCATTGATAATCGCAATCACGTCTTGATGAACCTTTTCCATAGGCTGCATTGCACTAACTACGACAATAGATTCATCTTGCTTAGCAAGAGACAAGTATTTTGCACGAGTTCGTTCGAAAAAGGCGAGCCCCGCTTGCTCAATGCGGTCAAGCTCCCCTCGCCCGCGGGCGCGCTCTAGTCCAACCGCAGGCTCGACATCCAGGTATAGAGTTAAATCTGGCTTAAACCCTTTAAGGGCGATATCGCTGATGGCCGACATTGTTTTTCCACTGACGCCCCGACCACCGCCTTGATAGGCTTGAGATGACAGGTCGTGTCTGTCACCTACCACCCACGCACCAGCATCAAGTGAAGGTAAGATTTTATTGGTAAGTAATTGCACACGAGCCGCATACATAAGAAGTAGCTCAGTCTCCTCACTCACGGTCTCATCCCAGTCGTGTTTTACACATTCTCGAATGGCTTCTGCCATCGGTGTGCCGCCTGGCTCACGAGTTTGCTCAACGCGCTTTCCTGCCCCTTTCAATGCTTGAACAATCAGCCCAATCACTGAGCTTTTTCCTGCCCCTTCAAGGCCTTCAACTACAATAAACTTTCCGCGCATTACTTTTTAAACTCTGTTTTTATTTAGCTATAACGTATCGGTTGTCTGCATCAATACGGCTATCGTTTTAACTGGTATTTTCGCACAGCTGCATTGTGTTCAGCTAGTGTCGTAGAAAATTGATGGCTGCCATCGCCCTTCGCCACAAAATAGAGTGCATCCGTTGTCAGTGGGTGCAACGCAGCGTGAATGGCGGCCTTGCCTGCCATCGCGATAGGCGTAGGAGGGAGCCCTTTAATAACATAGGTATTGTAAGGCGTTGCTGTTCGCAAGTGCTTACGAGTAATGTTTCCGTCAAACGTAGGACCGATACCATAAATCACGGTGGGATCAGTTTGAAGACGCATATTTCTGTTTAGCCTATTGACGAAAACGCCTGAAATCATGTCACGTTCCGCAGGCACAGCCGTTTCTTTTTCAATGATACTCGCCAAGATAAGAGCCTCGTAAGGTGTGGCTAACGGCAGTTCGGCATCCCGTAACTCCCATTCGCTAGAGACAAAGTCAATTAGCGCGCGGTGTGCTCTTTTCAATAACGCGCTTGCGGTTGTGCCTTTGGTAAAGAAATACGTATCAGCCAAATAAACGCCCTCTGTCTGCGAAACGTTTTCGCAACACCAATCTACGCCATTATCCTGAGTGAGTTGGTTTAATTTCCCTTCGTTTAAATCAAACACCAAATCTGTGTTTTGTTTAAGCTCCTCAAGCCACTGTGCAAGGGTTAGCCCTTCAACTAAACTCACTGCAAACAGATGCTCATCGCCCTCAGTAAACAAGGTAAACACATCTACTAGTGACTGCCCTGGGTGCAGCATGTAGGTGCCAGACTTAACAGACGTACTGCCTGCGAAGAATTTGAGCCACACCTTCGCAACAAAGGGCGACACATCGGTCATGCCTATTTTACGCAAGTGTTTCACGGTACGATAAGCGTTACTGCCGCTCTCTATCGTAAATAAGATTTCACTTTTTAATGCTAGTTCATCGGTAACCTTGCTCGAGACATACATTACGCCAGAGGCTGCCCCAACAACGGCAAGCATGACAAGAGATAATAGAATAACAATTACCCGCTTCATGCTTGAACTTCCCCTTTTTTCATTGCTCTACATTCCATTTTGTTTCTTTTTACTACTAATCTGGTGAAGCTCGTAAAACGTTGACGAACCCTGTTGTAAGAAGTGCGTTTTAGTTAATTTTTAAGCGCAGTCTGAAGCCGTGTCTTTAGCGCTACAATCGCATCGCTTTTTGTATCAAAATCGACATAAGAGAAATCCGGCATTCGTATTTGCTGTACCGGCATAACGCCCATTAGTGCATTGGTAATTACCACTGCACTCGCTTTTCGCAAATAAGAAAAGTCATATCCCCCCACGTGAAGCGAACAATTGTCGTTTAACAGCGAATCAATAAGGCACTGCCTGACTACGCCATTGACACCGCTTCCTTTCAAAGACGGGGTATACCATTGTTCATTGAGGTAGAAAAATACATTGCCAGCACTCGCTTCAATGATGTTATCTTGGGTATCGCAAACAATAGCATCGTGTGCGCCAGCATCGTCTACTTCGTGCTTAACTAAGACTTGTTCTAGCCTGTTCATATGCTTTACACCCGCAAGCAATGGTTGAATGGCTAGCTTAGTTTGAGCACATATAAGCGTTATCCCGTCATCAGCAAGACTATCGTAATGACTCGGGTATGGGTGCTGACTGAATCTTACTAATGCTTCACTCTCTTTACTTCGCGCATAGCCTCTACCCGCCTGACCACCAGAAACGTGAACTTTTAATACATATTTAGTTGATGCGTTGTCTTCTGAAGCTTTCTTTATCGCCTTAACTTGTTCTGCGATTGCCGCTTCGAGGATATCTATATCGATATCTAGTTTGATGGCAGCTGTATCGTGCTCTAAACGTGAAAGATGATAAGGCAATAATTCTACTTTGTGTTCGTTCACCATCAGTGTAGTAAACACACCGTCTCCGTAATTAAACGCCCTATCACTGGGTGAAATAGGCGTAGCGCTGGGAATAATTATCACTGCCTACTCTTGTTCGCCGTTACTATCTTTGATGGGAGTATACCAACTTGAATTGGTCAAACAACTTATAGCTACGACCATTTAGTTGGCCGCTAATGAATAATAACAGCCTGCATAGATAATAACTAACTTAGCGAGAGTTAAAATATTCGTAATCGCGGCGTGTTACCGCAGGTATAGTGGTTCTACTTGGTCACATAAACAACAAAAGGCAGCCGAAGCTGCCTTTTAAATGCGAGTAAAACTCGCGAGAATATATGTTAGCTAGAGTGCGCTATATACGCTTAAATATCAATGAGCCGTTCGTACCGCCAAACCCGAATGAGTTACACAGTGCGTAGTCTTCACTGAATGCTTTCGCTTTGTGTGCAACAAAGTCTAAGTCGCAGCCTTCACCTGGTTCATCCAAATTAATGGTTGGCGGCGCCATTTTGTCACGCAGTGCCAAAATAGTGAAAATTGCCTCAACCGAACCGGCCGCACCCAGTAAGTGACCTGTCATTGACTTGGTAGAGCTAACAAGTAATTTGTGAGCATGATCGTTAAATACACGTTTTACCGCAGCCACTTCTGCAATGTCACCGGCAGGCGTAGACGTACCGTGAGCGTTAACATAGCCAATTTCGCTTGCATCCATCTTCGCGTCGTTTATTGCGTTTTGCATAGATGCGGCCGCGCCTTCACCATCTTCAGGTGGAGATGTCATGTGGTACGCGTCGCCACTCATACCAAAACCAACTAGCTCAGCATAGATAGTAGCACCACGTGCCTTAGCTGCTTCGTATTCTTCCAGCATTACCACGCCAGCACCCTCACCCATAACAAAACCATCGCGGTCCTTATCCCATGGGCGGCTTGCTGCTTGTGGGTTGTCGTTGCGAGATGACAACGCACGAGCTGCGGCAAAGCCTGCCATACCTAGCGGAGTAATAGACGCTTCTGCGCCTCCGGCCAGCATGGCATCAGCATCGCCATAAGCAATAGTTCTTGCGGCAATACCAATGTTATGAACCCCTGTTGTACAAGCAGTCACAACGTTTAAATTCGGTCCTTTCAACCCTTCCATGATAGACAAAAAGCCTGAAATCATGTTGGTAATGGTTGAAGGTACAAAGAATGGCGATACGCGCTTAGGTCCACTATTTGTCAGTTTTAAATGGTTTTGTTCAATTTGTTCTAAACCACCAATACCTGAACCAATGGCTACACCTACGCGATGCGCATTATCTTGTGAAACAGTTAAACCAGAATCGACCAAAGCTTGCTTGCCTGCTGCAATACCCAATTGGATAAAGCGGTCCATTTTCTTGGTTTCTTTCTTTTCAATGTATTCCTGCGGATCAAAATCGTTAATTTGACCTGCGAAACGGGTTGAATAGTTACTACAATCGAAATGGGTGATTTCACCAATGCCGCTTTCGCCCGCGAGCAGTTTGCGCCATGTGTCTTCGCTATTAAGACCTAATGGTGAAAGCATTCCAAGACCAGTAACCACTACGCGACGTTTTGTCACAAAAAGCCCTCGCTTTGGAACTAAGGTAGGAGATACAAAAACGGCTCTGTAAGAAGAGCCGCTTTGTCGCTACTTAAGACTTAAGCGTCTTTGTTAGCGTTGATGTAGTCAATTGCAGACTGAACAGTAGTAATTTTTTCTGCTTCTTCGTCAGGAATTTCAGTGTCGAATTCTTCTTCCAAAGCCATTACTAGCTCAACAGTGTCAAGTGAATCAGCGCCTAAATCGTCAACGAATGAAGCTTCTGCTTTTACTTCTTCTTCTTTCACGCCAAGTTGTTCAACGATGATTTTCTTAACGCGTTCTTCAATGTTACTCATAATTCTAGGTTTCCCTTAAACGTCACTAGATAATAAAAGTGCCGCTAGTTTATTTTGCAAGGTGCATCCTTGCAAGCACCAGTTTAAACAAATTTTCTGGTCAAACCAGCGACATTCGAAATTCGTAAAATACTATTTTTACATCCAAGTTCGGGTAAATACCACCCCAAACTAAGGAAAATTCGCAAATTTTGCGAATTTACCCCATATACATACCACCATTTACATGGATAGTTTCGCCTGTAATATAGGCTGCACCATCGCTTACTAAAAAGGCAACAGTGGCTGCAATTTCATCAGGCGCACCTAAACGGTTAGCCGGAATATCTTTGAAAATGGCTTCTTTTTGGTCATCGGTTAGCGCTTTTGTCATATCGGTATCGATAAAACCAGGCGCCACAACGTTGATGGTGATACCGCGAGAAGCTACTTCACGAGCCATTGATTTAGAAAAACCAATAACCCCTGCTTTCGCTGCAGCATAGTTCGCCTGACCAGCGTTACCCGCACTACCCACTACAGAACCGATATTTACAATGCGACCACAACGCTTCTTCATCATACCGCGAAGTACCGCTTTTGACAGTGTGAAAATTGAAGTTAAGTTGGTGTCGATAATGTCCTGCCACTCGTCATCTTTCATGCGCATTAGCAGATTATCACGTGTGATACCTGCATTATTGACCAATATATCGATGCTACCAAAAGCTTCGTTAATTGCTTTTAATGTTGTATCTACACTTTCTTTGTCGGTGACATTAAGCGCAAAACCCTTGCCGCCGAATTCAGAAAGATAATCGCTGATCGCTTGCGCACCATTTTCACTGGTTGCCGTTCCGATAACTGTAGCACCTTGCTGAGCAAGCTGCGTGGCAATTGCCTTGCCTATACCTCGGCTTGCGCCGGTAACAAGCGCAACTTTACCGTCTAATTGACTCATTGCGTTTCCTTATTGTTTTAAAGCTTCAACACCATCAGGTGTATTAACTGCAAGAGACGCTAGGCTCTTATCAATACGTTTATTCAATCCGGTAAGTACTTTACCTGGACCTACTTCAATAACACGCTCAACACCCGCTGCCGCCAAATATTCAACAGTACGAGTCCATTGAACAGGGCAATAAAGCTGTCTCACTAACGCGTTTTTGATTGCATCACCTTGGGTTTCAATAGTGACATCAACATTATTCACAATATTGATTGCAGGCTCATTAACGTTCAATGACGTTAACGCGTCTTCTAACTTATCTGCTGCAGGACGCATTAACTCACAGTGTGAAGGAACGCTTACCGCAAGAGGAAGTGCGCGCTTTGCGCCCGCTTCTTTACATGCATTAGCGGCTTGCTCTGCTGCATTCTTTTCCCCTGCAATAACCACTTGGCCTGGAGAGTTAAAGTTTACCGGCGCAACCACATCGCCCGTAGCGATAGCGGTTTGCTGGCAGATATCAGCAATGGCAGCGTCGTCTAATCCGATAATGGCATACATGGCACCCGCACCTGCTGGTACAACTTCTTGCATGTATTTGCCGCGGGCTTCCACAAGTTTGATAGCATCAGCAAAATCCATGGCGCCGCCACATACTAATGCTGAGTACTCACCAAGGCTGTGGCCCGCTAGGTAATCTACGTCGATGCCCTGTTCGCGGATAACACGCCAAATTGCTACGCTAGCAGCAAGGAGCGCTGGCTGAGTGATATGGGTTTCGTTAAGTTTACCGTCTGCATCGTTTTGGACTAAATCCCACAGGTCGTATCCAAGTGCGTCAGAGGCTTCTTTAAACGTTGCTTCGATAATAGGAGAAGTCTCAGCAAGTTCCTTTAACATGCCCACACTTTGAGAACCTTGTCCTGGAAATACACAGGCTGTCTTTGTCATGTCGATTCCTTATTATTTTTAGTTTACTAGAAACGAGAATACGTCGAAGTTAAAATTCATCATCGCGTTAGGCTAATAGCGTACAAGCGCCGATGCCCAAGCAAATCCGCCTCCGAATGCTTCTAGTAATAAATGCTGTCCGCGTTGTATGCGTCCATCTCTGATAGCGGTATCAAGCGCTGTTGGCACGGTAGCAGCAGAGGTATTGCCATACTGTTCTAACGTAAGCACAACTTGGTCAAGAGACATATTTAGCTTTTTAGCTGTCGCTTTAATAATTCTAAAGTTTGCTTGGTGAGGCACTAACCAGTCAAGATCAGATTTTTGCATACCGTTCGCAGCAAGGGTTTGTTCAACCACTTCTGAAAGCTTGGTTACCGCAACTTTGAATACTTCGTTGCCGCGCATCACACCCCAATTTTCGTGAACTGACTGCTCATCACCACGGGTTGGATTGCCTACGTATAACAAGTCGCCGTATGAACCTGCTGCATGAATATGTGTAGATAAAATACCAGGTTCATCACTGGCTTCTATAATAGTCGCGCCTGCAGCATCTCCAAACAGAATAACCATGGTTCTGTCTTCTGGGTCTATCAAACGGCTTAGGCAGTCGGTTCCGATTACAAGAATGCGTTTAGCCATTCCCGATTTAATGTACTGATCGGCCACACTCAATGCATAACAATAGCCTGCACACGCAGCAGCCACGTCAAATGCCGGAATGCCGTCTAAATCAAGAATACGTTGAATTTCACATGCTGTGCTTGGAAGCGCATAGCGACCACTTGTGGTAGCGCACACAATCATGTCGATAGATTTTGGGTCGATGCCCGCCATTTCTATGGCTTTTTTACTGGCTTCTGCACCCATGGTAGCAGCGGTTTCATCTGCTCCAATAATACGTCGCTCTTTTATCCCGGTACGGTCAGTGATCCATTCGTCACTGGTGTCCACCATTTGCTCTAAATCTGCGTTTGTACGCACGTCGCTGGGATAATAGCTACCTGTTCCTATAAAGCGTGAATATTTGCTCAAAGCTGCTCCAACAATACCGTTTCTATCTTAGTCTTTATCTTCTCAGGTAAATGCATTTTTGCTTCTTTCATTGCTTGCACGATGGCGTAATAAAAGGCATCTTTTTGTGCATTTCCATGACTCTTGATAACAATGCCGCGCAATCCTATCAGACTCGCACCGTTATACTGGTCGGGGTTCACGCTGTTATAGATAGATTTCAGTAATGGGAAGGCAATTTTTGCCAATAACCGGGTATAAAAGTTCTTCTGTGACTGGCGTTTTACTTCGTTTATCACTAACTTAGCCAGCCCTTCGCTCGATTTAAGCGCTACATTTCCGGTAAAGCCGTCTGTTACCACTACATCGGCATGATCGGTGAAAATGTCGTCACCTTCCACATAACCAATATAGTTTATGCCTGGCGCATCTTTAAAAAGCTGATCGGCAGATTTTACCTGTGCGTTACCTTTAATATCTTCTTCGCCCACGTTCAATAAGGCAACCCGTGGCGATGCTATGCCCGCCACCTCTTGCGCAAGCACTGAACCCATAACACCGTATTGGAAAAGTATTTCAGGCGTGCAGTTTACGTTAGCGCCTAAATCTAAAAGAAAAACATTATGGTGCCCTGTTGTCGGCATCATATTAATAAGCGCGGGCCTATCAATGCCTGACAAGGTTTTGAGTAAGTAGAAAGACAAGGTAAGTAGTGCACCGGTATTACCTGCACTTACGCACGCGTCTGCTTCACCGCTCTCAACGAGTTCGATAACGCGACGCATAGAAGAGTCTTTTTTATTTCGTAGCGCTGATGTAGGCGCTTCGCCCATTTCAACCACTTGTGAGCAATGCTTTATGGTAACGCGGTTGCGCTCAACATTGGTAAGGGGTTGCAAGCTCGAATTGATAATTTTTTCGTCACCGCACAATGTGAAATGCACATCGGGATGAAGTTGGATAGCCTTTACGGCTGCGGAAAGGATAACAGGGGGACCATGATCGCCCCCCATGATATCTAACGCGATGGTTAGTTTAGACAAAATGTAGTCGCCGTATTACGCGCCGATTACTTTCTTGCCTTTATAATAACCGTCAGCGGTCACGTGGTGACGACGGTGAGTTTCGCCCGACGTTGAATCGACAGACAAAGTCGCGCCTGTCAATGCATCGTGTGAGCGACGCATACCGCGCTTAGAACGCGTTTTACGATTTTGTTGTACTGCCATAACTTACTCCTGGTCTCGCTTAAGTTCTTTCAAAACCGCGAAAGGGTTTTGTCGCTCTTGTTCCGGTTCAATCTTTCCAAACGACATATCGTCCTGCTTCACTGTACACTCCGACTCTGCATGAAGGGGTACAATTGGCAATGATAACAGTAGCTCGTCTTCAAAAATCTGAAGCAGATTAACTTCTCCGTGGTCGTTGACCTCTACCGGTTCGTAAGCCTCGGGAATGATGTCATCGCTTTCCTGTTCTTCTCCCTGCACTGGAGTAAAACAGAATTCCGCTTCCACGGGATAATCGAGTTCACCATTACACCTTTGACAGATAAGTGTTACCTGCGTGGCTAAGTGGCCGTGAAAGACAGTAAGACCCTGCGCGTCTTTTTCGAACTGTACTTCTGCGTCCACATAGTCATTGCATCGGACAACTGCTTCACTCAATCGTTCCATATCTTTAGACGCAATCACGCCCCGGTAATCGGAACGTTTCATGGCACTTTTAGTCGGTTCAACCGAATGAGGGAGTTTCACTTTCTGCATAGGGCGCGCATGATATAGGGTCAACCCCTTCCTGTCAAAGCAAAATTGCGTTTTAACCTATAATAAAACACTGTATGTT
Organism: Alteromonas sp. ABD4_190; assembly: GCF_056160105.1. Classification (NCBI taxonomy): domain Bacteria; kingdom Pseudomonadati; phylum Pseudomonadota; class Gammaproteobacteria; order Alteromonadales; family Alteromonadaceae; genus Alteromonas; species Alteromonas sp. ABD4_190. The sequence continues at coordinate 4,018,629 of NZ_JBSWWN010000001.1, read as the reverse complement.
GTGCGCAGTGATAAAGTAAGATTGTACTACTAACTCAAACTATGCAACATATTGATTTTATAAAAGGAGTATTTGTGCCCTCCCTTGTTCTCGCCTCATCATCGCAATACCGAAAAATGTTGCTCGCCAACATTGGTATTCAGGTAGACACCCACGCACCAGATATTGACGAAACGCCCTTTGCGAACGAAAGCCCTACTGCATTGAGTTTGCGTTTGGCCGAACAAAAGGCGCACAAGGTTGCCGCTGAATTAGAAAAAGTAAATAACGACACCATTATCATAGGAAGTGATCAAGTAGCTTTGGTACAAACCGACACAGGGCCTCAGTTACTTGGCAAACCGGGTACGTCTGAAAATGCAGTAAAGCAACTAATCGCGTGCCAAGGTAAACAAGTGGCATTTTATACCGCACTTTGCCTTCACCAACCTAGTACCAATAAAACGGTAACTCAGGTAGATGAAACCCGAGTTTTCTTTCGTCAAAACAGCGAAGCTGCCATTCGCGCCTACGTAGAAAAAGAAAAGCCGCTAGATTGCGCCGGCAGTTTTAAAAGCGAAGGGTTAGGTGTACTGCTGTTTGACAAAATAGAGAGCCGCGACCCTAACAGTCTAATAGGCCTTCCTATAATGCTGCTAAATGAACTACTGGGCGCCCACTTCAATGTGGATTTATTAGCAATGGCAGCGCAGTAAGCCACTAATTCTGTCAGAGCAGTTGTATCAAGGCAGTTCTAATAAAAACAGCGCTATTTAAATAACGCTGTCTCTAGTTCACTTACAGAGTGTACAAGTGCCACAGGTGACAACGCTTCTAAATGAACCTGCGCATGAACACCGTAAGACACCCCTATTCTATCCATACCGATAGTTTTCGCCATTTGCATGTCGTAGGTTGTGTCGCCAATCATCACGGCATCTTTTATTTCATAGCCGAGCTCTTCGAGAATCTGCAACAGCATATCCGGCGATGGTTTTGATTCTGCCTCGTCAGCAGTGCGCGACGTACTGAAAAAAACGCCCGTTTCTGTTTGTAACCAAGCTCGGTCAAGTCCGCGGCGTGCTTTGCCTGTCGCCACGGCTAATGTACATCCCGCTTTTTTTAAAGTATTCAGTAACTGCTCAACGCCATCAAACAACGGACACGGCGTTGTATCACGGGTAACAAACGCATCTTTATATGCTGCGACTAAACGTTCAGCTAACGCATCATCTTCAATTTTAAAAAGCTGCTTTATGGCGGGCTTTAAACTTATGCCAATAATGTGGCCTACTTCGTCATAGGTAGGAATTGGCATTTCACACTGTTTTGCCGCTAGCTGCATGCAGCTAACAATTTTTGCCGCCGAATCCATGAGCGTGCCATCCCAGTCAAAGATAACAAGTTTGTACTTAGGCAGCTTTTCATTTAATGAAGTGAAAGGCTGTGCTGCCACAGCCTGATTCTTTGAGTGCATAAATTACAGAGCTTTTAGTGTATTTGAGAGTGTATTGTCTAAGGGTGCAGTAAAGGTCACTCGCTCTTCAGTCGCTGGGTGCAGCAGTGAAATACTGCGAGCGTGAAGGAACAGTCTGTTCAGCCCTTTTTGGCGCATTGATGCATCAAAATCCGCATCACCGTACTTAGGGTCGCAAGCAATAGGATGACCGGCGTGCAAACAGTGAACACGAATTTGGTGAGTTCTACCTGTGATAGGCGATGCCTCAACTAAGGTTGCACCTGCGTATTCCTCTAATATGCGATAGCGAGTTTCTGACGGTTTACCATCGTCGCTTACGCTTACCATGCGCTCACCCGATTGCAGCACATTTTTACGAAGCGGCGCTTTAACTTTAAATCGGGTTTTAGGCCACTCACCTGCAACTAGCGCATTATATCGCTTGTCCATTTTACCGGTGCGAAGCTGCTCATGCATGTGGCGAAGGGCAGAACGCTTCTTGGCTATCAAAATACAGCCTGATGTGTCACGGTCTAGTCGATGTACCAATTCCATAAATTTGGCATCGGGACGCAAGGCTCTTAAGCCTTCGATTAAACCAAAGCTTAAACCACTGCCACCATGAACTGCCATTCCAGAGGGCTTGTTTATAACAAGTATGCGATCGTCTTCGAATAGAATGTGCGACTCAAGCGCTGCAATTTTATCGAGTTTAGGCGATGGCGCCGGTGCGCCTTCCGACACACGAACGGGTGGAATTCTGACTAAATCGTCGGCTTGTAGTTTGTATTCAGGTTTCACACGGCCTTTGTTCACTCGCACTTCACCTTTGCGTAAAATGCGATAGATCATACTTTTAGGCACGCCTTTTAACTGCGTACGCAAAAAGTTATCGATTCGTTGACCAGCCAAGTCGGCTTCAACCGTTACAAAACGTACTTTTTTGGGGGCTTCTTCTTTCATGCGCAGAGTATACCTCATTGGTATTTCTCTGGGCTAATTGAAAGTGATAAATAATTGAAAAAAGCATTTATCGACGCAATTTTAACCAAAGGCAATTTTTTGCTACTCGTCTGCGCTCAGTACACAGCCTACTTATTGAGATATACACAATTTATTCACTTGCTTTCCTTGCTAAATTTGCAGTTTTGGTGCGATAATTAACGACGTTTTTTGAACGGTAATATTCACAATTTAGTTTTTGATAGTAAGTGGTAAAAAAACGCCCTTTCAGAAACGTGAAACTCAGCGTTATAAAAACAACAAACGAGAACGAGATAGCAATCTATAAAGAACGACGATGCTACTCACACTTGTAAAACGAAAAAGTATGGCGTTCGCGTTGGTAGCATCCGCAATGAAAAAATATTTTTCAGACCAACCAAGCTAGAGAGGCAACGACTACACTGCCGTGATAAAGCAACCGCCATTGCTTGCGAACATAAAATAAGTTTGCCGTTAACTAACAGAATTAAATGACTAGCGAGCATATAAAAATGCTCGTAAAAAAGAATACAGTAATAAGGGCTAGTCGCTCCCGACATCCTTAAAGCAGTGTGGCCATTGCAATTCGCTTGCGATTTTGTCTGAAAATAAGACACAAGTGAAAACAGTTAAAATTAAGCGCTAAAAACGGTGCTAACATGGCCAACCACCAGGGATAATGCGACGCAACAACAAGGTCCCCGTCCAGCCGTGAGGTTGCGCGGTGAGGGTTTGCACATGTCACTTTAATTTTGTGTCTTAACGGCTGTACTAAAACAGAGTTAGATACAATGAAAAGAATGTTAATTAATGCAACTCAGCAAGAAGAGTTGCGCGTTGCCCTTGTTGATGGGCAACGGTTGTACGATTTAGATATTGAAAGCCCAGGGCACGAACAGAAAAAAGCGAATATTTACAAAGGTAAAATTACCCGCGTTGAACCAAGCTTAGAAGCCGCTTTTGTCGACTACGGCGCAGAGCGTCACGGTTTCCTCCCTCTAAAAGAAATTGCCCGCACTTATTTCCCTAAAGGTTACAAATTCGAAGGCCGTCCAAATATCAAAGATGTGATTAAGGAAGGCCAAGAAGTTATTATTCAAATCGACAAAGAAGAGCGTGGCCAAAAAGGCGCGGCTTTAACTACGTTCCTATCGCTTGCAGGTAGCTATTTGGTGCTAATGCCGAATAACCCACGCGCTGGCGGCATCTCTCGTCGTATTGAAGGCGACGAACGTACTGAGCTTAAAGAATCACTAAGCAAATTAGATCTTCCTGAAGGTATGGGCCTAATTGTGCGTACTGCCGGTGTAGGTAAGTCGTACGAAGAATTAGAGTGGGATTTAAAAGTTCTGCTTAAACACTGGGAAGCGATTTCAGAGGTATCTGAAGAGCGCGAAGCTCCTTTCTTAATTCACCAAGAAAGTAACGTTATCGTGCGTGCTATTCGTGACTATCTACGTCGCGATATCGGCGAAATCCTTATCGATAAAACCAGCATTTACGAGCAAGCGCTGCAGCACATCCAGCTAGTGCGCCCTGACTTTGCGAATCGTGTAAAGCTTTATCGAGGTGAAGTACCATTATTTAGCCATTACCAAATCGAAAGCCAAATTGAGTCTGCGTTCCAACGCGAAGTGCGTTTACCGTCTGGCGGCTCAATTGTTATCGACCCTACTGAAGCACTAACCTCTATTGATATCAACTCTGCCCGCGCAACCAAGGGTGGTGATATTGAAGAGACTGCACTTAATACTAACTTAGAAGCGGCAGACGAGATTGCTCGTCAGTTACGTCTTCGCGATTTAGGTGGTTTGGTAGTTATTGACTTCATCGACATGACGCCAGTACGTCACCAACGTGAAGTTGAAAACCGCATGAAAGACGCGGTAAGAAGCGACAGAGCACGAGTACAATTGGGTCGCATTTCTCGCTTTGGTCTTTTGGAAATGTCTCGCCAGCGTTTACGCCCTTCTCTAGGTGAATCAGCGCACCACGTGTGTCCACGATGCTCTGGTCACGGCACTATTCGCGGAACCGAATCTTTAGCACTGTCTATTCTTCGTATTTTGGAAGAAGAAAGCATCAAAGAAAACACAGGGCAAATTGAAGCACAGTTGCCTGTTCCAGTTGCGACCTATCTACTTAACGAAAAGCGTAAGTCAATTCAGCTTCTTGAAAAGCGTCACGGCGTAGATTTACTACTTATTCCTAATGCAAACTTGGATACACCTCATTACCAGGTGTTGCGTCGACGTCCAGACGACGTTGTATCTGAAGCGAGCTACGACGTAGAGCTAATGCCTGCAGTAGAAGCTGAAACAGAAACGACGACCGCTGCACCCGTCAAACGCGAAGAACCAGCACTTAAAGGGCTTGTTGCGCCTACGGCTGCTCCTGTTGTGGCGCCGAAAGAAGAGCCGGCAAAGAAAGCTGACGATGTGCCTTCACTGTTTGCACGCTTTGGCAAATGGATCAGCGACTTATTTGGTAGCGAAAGCGAAGAAGAGACCAATAAAGACAAGAAAGCACAGTCTGGTAACCAAAATAGAAACAACCGCAGTCGCAATAATGATGACCGCCGTCGTAAGCCGCGCAATAAAAACAATCGCCGTGGCAGCCAGTCTAAAGGGCGAGACCAAGACAAAGATCAAAACCGCGATAGTGACCAGAAAGATAATCGCAAACCGCGCGGCGATCAACGAAAAGACCAGCGTCAAGAACAACGGTCAGACCAAGACGATAAGCGTAATAACAAAGGCCGTAAGCCGCGTAAAGCGCAACAGCATCGCGATGAACAGCAAAAGCCTAAGCACGAAAAGCAAGATGGCGAGCAGCAAGAAAACCAAGCGCAGAAGAAGCGTGAAGTGGCTGAGCGCAGAAAACGTCGTGACAAGCGCCGTAGCGTTCGTGTGAAGAAAGATGATGCCGTAAATACTGCAGAACAAAATGACGCTCAAACAGCCCCTGCGCCGAAAGAAGCACAGGTACAGCAGAAGCCTAAAGCTGATGCAAAACCTAAGTCGTCTAAAGTAGAGAAAGCACAGGCGCCAGCTGAAAGTAATGTTGAGTCTAAGCAGAACGCTAATAAACCAGCGCCGCAAGCGGAACAGCAAGTAGCTGAAAAATCTGTAGACGCAAAGCCAGTAGCGGCTCAATCGGATGCGGCTAAGGTTGATAGTCAAACTTCAGTAGCTAATGACGCTGTTGAAGCGACTACTGATGCGAGCAGTGAAGCCAATAGTGAAGAACAAGGTCAAAAACGTGAAGGCCGTGGCCGTTCACGCCGCTCTCCTCGTCACGTTCGTGCCGCAGGTCAACGTCGTAAGAAAGAGTCGCAGCAAGTTGACGATACAGACACGCAAGCTAAACAGCCTGGTGAACTGTCACCACAGCAGCCAGAAGCAGAAGTTGAAGCAACAGCTAAGACAGATGCGCCTGTTGTTGAAGAAACGCAAGCACAGGAGCCTGGTCAACTAGCGCCAGCAGACGAACAGCCTGTTTCTAACCAAGGCCAGCAAGAAATAGCCAAGCTTGATGTTGAAGCCGTTCAGGACGAACTTCAGTTTGATGCAGAGCCTTCAGCGGGTAATGAAGCTTCAGCTGAAAATAAACCTTCAGAAGATAAGCCTTCTACGACTGTAGAAACTGCAGCAGAAGATAACGCTACCACTGAAGCTGAGCAGTTCAAAGCAACTCAAAACACTGAACAATCAAGTGAATCTGAAGAATCCGTGTCGGAAGCAGACGCTGAATCTTCAGTTGAGACTGCTGATACTGACAGTTCAAGCGCAGCGCCAGAAGCTAAAGATGAATCAGCATCCCCAGAACAAGTTGAAATTAACTTGGCAGATGCGCCATCAGAGCCTGAAGCGAAAGCATCTGAGGCGCCGGCCAAAGAGCAACGTACTGTAAGGGCAGCTTCAGCTGTAAATAGTCTAGCTGCTAGCGGTAAAGGTAAGCGTGGTGCATCTCACCCTATGGCGTTGCCAGCGCAAGTGAACGATACCTTTGTTGATGTGGCGCTTACTGCAAAAGCTGACGATACACGACCTGCACTAGCAGTATCGGGTAAAACTGCGGCCATGTCGTACGCCAACTCGAGAGCATCAGCAACTACAACACTTCCTCAATCAGTAAGTGACGTTGCTGAAGCGCCAGCAGTGGCTGAATAAATCTCAGTTGCTAGTGGTTGACTAGCCCATGAATAAAAGCCGCTTTCGAGCGGCTTTTTTGTTTGTTAGTGTACTTTTGAAATCTAGTTCGAATTGAGAATGAAATGTCAGACACGGTAGACCAGCAATATATAGATTGGTTAAGCCAAGTGTGTAATGCAAGAGTATTAAATACGCAACTAATCCAGCCTCTTTGGAGTGGCTACGGTGCCTGCTTTCGTGCCACACTAAGCTATTCTAGTGACGACACCGCAAAAGCCAGTAAAAATGTTAGCGCTACTTGTAGAGATGAAATCCAGCACGTACAAGATAGCTCAACTACCCAACACAAAGCCAACAACCAACCAGTTACTAAGGCTGTAGTAAAATGCGCCACACCGCCAAACACCCTTTCACACCCCAAAGGTTGGAACGGCAAGGCAAGCCATAACCGAAAGTGCCAATCTTTTGCGGTAGAGAACTGTTTTTATAGCCTTGTTCAAAAGCAAACTGATGCCTGCTTTCCAACAGCTAAATACATAGCTCACAGCCAGCAGGGCGAAGCCTCCCTTCTGGTTATGGAAGATTTAGCGCACGCTGGCTACTCACGTACAGCCTCTTCACTTACCCCAGCGCGATGCGAAACCGTTCTCAAATGGTTAGCTCACTTTCACGCGCGCTTTCTTAATGTAAGAAGTGAATTTGAAAACCGAAATATACAGCTGTGGAGCGAGGGCACTTATTGGCACTTAGCTACACGTGAAGATGAGTTTCAAGCCATGCCAGAGGGTCTGTTAAAACAAAACGCCCTGGCCATTTCTAGAACTTTAGATAGTGCTAACTATCAAACGTTAGTACATGGCGATGCTAAAGTGGCTAACTTCTGTTTTACTGAAGATTTTTCCGCCTGTGCCGCCGTCGACTTTCAGTATGTCGGTTTTGGTGTCGGCATAAAAGATGTGGCTTACTTTTTGGGAAGCGCATTACCCACTGAAACCCATATAGCCCATCGGGACGCTTTACTTAATACGTATTTCCTTGCACTAGAAGGCGCACTACAAGCTCGCTCGTCAAACCATGATACCCCTTTTTATTTCAAAAACAGTGATATTGAGCACGTCATTGCCGAATGGAAAAAGCTGTACCCTTTTGCCTGCGCTGACTTTTATCGGTTTTTATCTGGTTGGAGCTCCGAGCACTGGAAAATAGATACTGAGCTTAAGTACCAAACTAATATCGCCTTAGCCGCCTTAAAGTAAAAAGATTAAAGCACAGCCCTGAATACAAAATCACGTAAGTACTAAACCCGCAATGCTCGTAAGAATTCACACGGCTGCTCGCCTTTAAAACCAAATAAAACTGCACCATTACATAAAATTTAGCGTATATAGTGGCAAACAAATACAATGTCGTTGCCATGTACAAACGCAAACTTTATCTTTTTGGGTTGTTATCTACATTTATCTTGTTAATAGCGTTGGCCAGTGCTGCTGTCTCGGCACATTTAACCCGTACTAATCTAACCCAAGCGCAGCTTGCTCAATCACTTTTGTCAGAACACCAACAGTTATCAAGCATTTCCTACCGACTTTTCAAACAGCTAACCGATGAGCTTATTTTTGGAAAGAATGCGAACCAAGCGAAAGTACGCAATAAGCAACAACAAATAGAAAACTCGTTGAACCGTATAAAATCTCTGGAACTTGCCCAACGCGAAGATCTAGGGCTTGAGGCAACGCTAGGAAGTGTTGAAGATACTGATGAACTTGAAGCGCTTATTCAAGGCATTGTGGAAGAGTTTAGAGCTATTGCGCTAAGTAACGACAGCACCCCACTTAATCAACAGCAGCGCCTTCAAACATTACTAGAAGTAACTATCGACAACCAATTTAGGGAGGCCATCAACTCTGCGGTAAATCGCCAGACAGGTGTGGTATCGCGTATTAATGCTAGCATTGAAACACTTAACACCAGCATTGTATGGTTTACGATTAGTTTGGGTCTTATCACCTGCCCCTTCATTTTGCTGGGTTGCTACTGGCTATTCAATGCCCTTTATCAACCCCTTACAGTCATCCGCACCGGTACAGACGCCATTGCTTCAGGAAATTACCAATATCGGTTGCCTGAAACGCTAGACAGCGAATTCACTGACTTGGTCAAAGCACTTAACTCTATGATTGCGCGTTTACAAGAACACGAAGATCAGGCTGACGCCCATCGCAAGCACCTAGAATTTGAAGTGGAGAGCCGCACTCGTGCGCTAAAAGAGGCGAATGACAAGCTAACCAAGCAAGATGCCAAGCGCCGACAATTTATGGCCGATGTTAGCCACGAATTGCGCACACCGCTAACCATTATTCGCGGCGAAGCACAGGTCACTCTTAGGCAAGCTGCAGCTAGCAATGAAATATACAAAGAGACGCTAGAAACCATTCTCGAGCAGGCCGTCAACTTAAGTAAATTAGTCGATGATTTACTGCTACTCGCACGGGCCGAGATGCACGAATTCACGGTGGATTTGGTTAAATCGGACTTACACAGCCTGCTTACTCAAAACATGCCATCGTGGCAAAAACTTACAAAGCCCAGAAAACTAGATATTAAATGGCTTGCTAAAGAAAAAGCGCAAGTGCTTATAGACAGTGACAGAATTTCGCAGGCACTGACCATTCTTATTGAAAACGCACACAAATACTCCTATCCAGATACGCCCATTTCGCTGCGTGGTGAAAGCGAAGACCAGAATATCAATGTATCAGTCATTGATAGCGGTGAAGGCATTTCTTCAAGTGATTTGCAGCACGTGTTTGAACGCTTTGTTAGGTTAAAACGCAAAGGCAATGGAATGGGGTTAGGTTTGTCTATCGCAAAAGCCATAGCAGAAGCGCACCACGGCGCACTAACTGCCCACTCTACGCTAGGCAAAGGCTCTCAGTTCACGTTGACACTGCCTGTGATAGAAGAACAAGCGATTCATTCAGATAATATTCAACAATAAATAATTAAGGTCATACTAACAATGAAGATTCTTATTGCTGATGACGAAGCCCCCTTACTACGCTTTTTATCGCGAGGCTTGAGTGCGGAAGGCTTTGAGTGTGTCGAAGAGTCGGCATTGCACAACTTAGTTACGCGCATTCGACACGAGTCCCCAGACATTATCGTACTCGATCGCATGTTTGGCGACGAAGATAGCGTAGAGCTGTTGCCCGCCATTAAATCTCTCCCTCATGCTCCTATGGTTTTGCTACTTACAGCAGTAGATGAGGTACGGGAGCGCGTGAATGGTTTAAAACAAGGCGCAGACGATTATCTATGTAAGCCTTTTGACTTTGACGAACTGCTAGCGCGTATAACGGCCTTAAGCCGAAGAGTGACCAACACGCCTGTTACTCAATCAGGCTTAACCGTCGGACCGTTAAACATCGATGATGAATCTCGCATTGCGACACTGTCAGGAGAAGAAATTACACTCACTAAACTAGAATACGACATGCTCTATTATTTTGCGGAAAATACTGAAAAAGTCCTTTCTCGAGAACGTATATTAAGTCGAGTATGGAGAAGCCACAGCGACCCACTTACCAATGTTGTTGATGTATACATTAGTAGGCTGCGTCAAAAGCTCCAAAGCTGTGATTTATTATTTATTGAAACCTTGCGCGGAAATGGATATCGATTAACCACTAGAAAATAGCCATTTCGTCTCATTAGCTATTGCATTCATATATTATCCCATCTAACTTGAACACTCGTTCAAAATTTATAAAGGATAATTATGGCTCTCTTACCTTCTTCACTACTCTTAAGGCTATGTTGCGCAACCGCTGTAGGCATTAGTCTATTATCATCACCTGTTTTCGCTCAGACAGACGCCAGAGATGCAGCGCAGCCTGATAAGAACACGGCAATGTCTGCACGCGAATTGCGAGCACCAAAGGTTATCTTTTTCGATGTTAATGAGACCTTGCTCGACCTCACCGCCATGCGCAGTTCGGTGGGTGAAGCATTAGGAGGTCGAGATGATTTGTTACCGCTTTGGTTCTCTACCATGCTGCATCATTCGCTGGTCGACTCAACCACTGGTCGCTTCCATACCTTTGGAGAGATTGGCGTTGCCTCACTATTGATGGTCGCTGAAATTGAAGGTATTGAATTAACTAAAGAGCAGGCTAAAACGGCAATCGTTACGCCTTTGCGAAGCCTTCCTCCACACCCAGACGTACGTGATGGCTTGCAGGCGTTAAAAGACAAGGGCTATAAACTGGTAAGCCTTACCAATTCCTCTAATAAAGGCGTGTATACCCAGTTTAAAAATGCAGACCTACTGTCTTACTTCGATGAGCGACTTAGCGTTGAAGATATTAATTTGTACAAGCCAGATACACGCACTTATGAGTGGGCGATTGAAAAAATGGGCATAGCAGCAGAAGACGCTATGTTAGTTGCGGCTCACGGTTGGGATATTGCTGGGGCTAAACAGGCTGGCTGGCAAGCTGCGTTTATCGCTCGACCGGGCAAAGTGCTCTACCCTTTGGCTCTATCGCCTGACACTGTAGTGAGCGGACTAGATGAGCTGGTATCCCGTTTACCGGATGCAAAATAAGCGTTCGGGTCGATGGTATCAAGGTGTACACAAAAGCACAGCTTATCGGTTAGCACGCATAAGGGACTTGGCTTAATGCTCAGGCTAAACGCCTGAGCCAAAGCTAAAGCTTATGCCAACCGATTTTTCGAGCTAGGCACTGGGCTACGCTTGTGCCGTCCCTAGTCTCTTCATATCTATATGAGGGATGCCATCTTCCAAGTACATGGTCGATGTGGCTTCAAAACCAAAACTCTCATAAAAGCGTTTTAAATACTCTTGCGCACCAATTTCAATATCACACCCAGGCCACAGCGACTCACAGTGTTTGATGGCTTCGCACATGAGGGCTTTTCCCGCTCCTTTCCCCCGAAAAGCTTCACTGGTCGCCACACGGCCTATGCTTACCGATGGGTAACTGACGCCTTCACCAAGTAATCGTGCACACGCCACAAGATTATTATTTTCAAAACCCATTAGGTGATGGGTTTGTGGGTGGCGGTCTTTCTCATCAAGTTCCGGATAGGGGCAGTTTTGTTCAACAACAAAAACATTGACTCGCAGCTTAAGCAAGTCGAAGAGTTGGTGATTCGTAAGTTCATTAAATGTAAGTGATTGCCAAGAAACCATGTTGTCCCAATGAGTTTTTATTATTAACGTTTAAGTAGCGCGCTATTACTGGTGCTGTAAAAACCTAAAAGTAAAAGGCTACAACTCGTTACCTACTTGCGAGTGTAACGCATAGCGTTTTACTCACAAAGCTCAAGCTCTTACTTTACCTTAAGAATATAACGGTCGTAGCACCTTTCCTGTAAAGACTGGCGACTGGAAATAAGCGTTTAATTGATGAACCCTATAATTTAGTCGGCGTATTTATTTGGAACACAATTTAAAAATAGTTAAGGTGCTTTGCTACTAGGTATTATATACATGAGCAAACACCCGCGCGGGCACAGGGGCAAAATATGAGTGATAAGCGCAACATCAAAACTTACGACAAGCCCGCTGGCGGATGGGGTGCGCTAAAAAGCGTGACTAAAAATTGGATCCAAAGTGAGAAGCCGCTTAAAAATTTACGGGCGATGCTTAAAACCAATCAGGATAAGGGTTTTGACTGCCCGGGCTGTGCTTGGGGTGAGTCACCTGAAAGCGGATTAGTGAAGTTTTGTGAAAACGGTGCTAAAGCGGTGAATTGGGAGTCTACGGGCCGCTATGTCGACCCAGCGTTTTTTTCAAACCATTCAGTAAGTTTGCTAAAGAAGCACACTGACTATTGGTTAGAATCACAAGGTAGACTCACACACCCAATGCGCTTCAATGCTCAAACTGATCATTATGAACCTATATCATGGGACGATGCCTTTGCACTTATCGCTAAACATTTAAATGCTCTGAGCTCACCACATCAAGCCGAATTTTATACCTCTGGACGGGCAAGTAACGAAGCCGCTTACCTATATCAACTCTTTGTACGCGCGTTTGGTACTAACAACTTTCCCGATTGCTCGAATATGTGTCATGAAGCCTCGGGACAAGGTATGAAGCCCACCATTGGTGTAGGTAAGGGCACGGTTACGTTCAACGATTTTGAAAAAGCGGATACTATATTTGTTATCGGGCAAAACCCGGGCACTAACCACCCTCGCATGCTAGAGCCGCTGCGCGACGCTGTTCGCAGAGGTGCACAAGTTGTATGTTTAAATCCGCTAAAAGAGCGCGGGTTAGAAAAGTTCCAGCATCCTCAGCACCCTATCGAGATGCTGACCAATGGTTCAACTCCCACAAATACCGCCTATTTTAGGCCTGCCCTTGGTGGTGACATGGCGGTTATGCGCGGCATCGCTAAATGGCTTTTGACCTGGGAATATGAAGCTAAAGCGAACAATGCTGCGCCCGTATTCGACCACGACTTTATCAATGCACATACCAACGGCATGGATGATTATCTGAGAACCGTTGAAGCGACGAGCTGGGAGCATATTGAAGCACAAAGCGGTTTATCAAAAGACGACATCCGTCACGCGGCCACCATGTACAAACGTGGAGAACGGGTAATTATGTGCTGGGCTATGGGAATTACACAGCACAAGCACTCTGTTGCTACGGTCCAGGAAATAGTGAACGTCCAGCTATTACGAGGAAACGTCGGCAAGCCTGGCGCAGGACTATCGCCTGTTAGAGGCCATAGTAATGTACAGGGTGATAGAACGGTGGGTATTAACGAAGCGCCGCCTAAAGCGCTGCTCGATGCGTTAGAAAGCAAGTTTAACTTCGCAGTCCCCCGAGAACAGGGTCACAATACCATTCAAGCTATTCAAGCTATGGAGCGCGGCGAGGCTAAAGTTTTTATAGGCTTGGGCGGCAATTTTGCGCAGGCAACACCGGATACACCGCGTACACACGCTGCATTATCAAAATGTGATTTAACGGTACATATCGCTACCAAACTAAACCGTTCTCACCTGACTACAGGTAGAGACGCGCTTATTTTACCTTGCTTGGGACGTACTGAAATTGACATGCAGTCTAGAGGACAACAAGGCGTGACCGTAGAAGATACGTTTTCAATGGTCCATATTTCTTATGGTCAGCTTCCGCCAAGCTCGCCGGAACTTCGTTCTGAACCCGCCATCATTGCCGGTATTGCAAAAGCGACACTGGGCAACACACCAGTAGACTGGGATGAGCTAATTAGCGATTACGATAACATTCGTGAACTGATTGCAGATACCATAGACGGCTTTAAAGACTTTAATACCAAACTTGCGCAGCCCGGCGGCTTCCATCTAGGCAACGCAGCTAGCGAAAGGCACTGGTTAACACCTTCAGGCAAGGCCGAATTTGCTGCTAACGATCTGCCAGATTCACTGTTAAATGCCGACCTAGTTGCTCAAGGTGAAAAGCCTGACCTTATTTTGCAAACGCTGCGTTCTCACGATCAGTACAACACAACTATCTATGGTATGGATGACCGCTACAGAAACGTGTTTGGCGCGCGGGACGTACTGTTTATTAATGAAAGTGATATTAAGATACTGGGTTTTAAAGATGGCGATAAGGTCGACATTACCTCGTTGTGGAACGACGGCAAAACACGCCAAGTTAAACAGTTTATGTTGGTGGCTTACGACATACCGCAAGGTCAAGCCGCAGCATATTACCCCGAAACCAATCCGTTAGTACCACTAGAAAGCTACGGTGATGGCACGTTCACACCAACATCGAAATTTATCGCGATCAAACTTTCAAAGTCAGAGTCGGATGGACGAATAGCTGTTTCTTCAGTCTGAGCTTATCCAATTTGGCCCCGGTTACGGGGCTATTTAATAGCTCTTTAGCCTTACGCCTTTCTAAAGTTGTGGTGAATAAGCCCTTGGTGGATCGTATTTAGGCACGTGGATAAGGGTAACACCATAGCGGTTAGCCCACTTAACTGATAATGCCGTTGGTGCTGAAAGGGTTACAAGTAAAGGTAATTTTGCTCTTATCGCTTTTTGTACTAGTTCTACGCTACAGCGACTGGTTAGCACTACAAGGCAATCCTTCTGATAAAGTTTATTAGCCGCAATGGCACCAATTAACTTATCAAAAGCGTTATGCCTTCCTATATCTTCACGACACGCCAGTACATTGCGCTTCGCATCAATATAAAGCGCGCCGTGTACTGCACCGCTCTGCTGGGCTATCGCTTGAGCGTTACTTATAAGGCTACGCAAGCCTTCAAACCAGCTCACATCGGGTAAAGGCGATACATCAATAGACGTTAATCGTGGCAAGGCGTTGTCTAATGCCTCAACACCGCATAGTCCACAGCCCGATGCTCCTGCCAATTGCCGTTTATTTTCCTTAAGCTTCCAAAACGCCTGATTGGCAATTTCAACTTCAGCATTGATATGCTCTTTGTGGTGCGTCAGTTCAATACCGTAAAGCTGGCGGGGATGTTCGATAATGTCGCTACTCAAACTGAAGCCCATAATAAAATCTTCAATGTCGTCAGGGGTTATCAGCATTACGGCATAATTAATACCGTTGTAACTAATGCTTAAAGCGACTTCTTCAGCAAGAGCAAACTTTTGAGTATAGGGTGCAGCACCTAAAACCAATGCGTGTTGTTCAATGTTACTTTTCATTAGGCCAATCACCGGGAGAATTCACGTTCAGCCACTGTGCGTCATCTACACTGGTCATACCTTCGAGACGCTTTTTGTTATTCCCTACATCTTTAAAAGCTGTGCTTTTAAGATCAGTTTCTTTAAGAGAAACAGCGCTAATAGTTTCTAAAAATCCGACAACGCGTCTTTTTCTTTGCTCAACCAAATAGCGGGTTAAAATGGCGTTGGTGTTCCTCGCAACAGGTAAATAAAAAGGTAAAAAGCGGTTTTCAACATAACATGCCTGTTGTGTTTCTCGCCCTCGCGAAACTAACATACTTAAAAGCTCTGGCGTCATCTGTGGCATATCAACAGGGAGAACAAGTAGTTCACAATGATTGCCATTGTGAATCTCAGATTTAGAGAGTACATTTAGTGCAGCATGAATTCCGCTAAGCGGACCGGCATCCTCAATTTTATCATTCAAAAAACCTGGCACGTTACGGCTAACTATCACTTCATCGCACTTCGCTTCCTGTAAAAGTAACGAAGCATTGTCAACGAGGGTTCGACCCTGATAACGCATAAGCGCTTTATCTTGCCCCATTCTGCGCGATTTGCCACCTGCAAGGACTAAACCGATGAGCGTCGTTTTCACTTTACCCACTACATAAATCTCCAATGCTTAAAATCTTCTCATTAACTTTTTAAAAACTCAAAGTATTGTTTGGCAATGGAAGAACTGAGCTCGCCTTTCCTCATGCAGACCTGAGCGATATAGAGGTGTATCGAATTACATAATTTGGCCACTTTACTGCAGTGTTGTGTTTCTCCTAATCTAAGCAGAAACCAGAGTTGGAAAATATCCAGAAATCTATACCTTCATCACAATAAGTAGGTTTTATCGTGATTCTACCAATGGAGTACAGAACTTGTAAGTACACTGAACGCATGATTTTAAGCACTAGCACGTCCATGTGGCTAAAATCACATCGGAGACAATGCTTTTAAGCGATATGTACCGGTTTTTTTTGGCGTCGACTAACAACAAGTCCAATGGAAAATACGAACAGCCATACTGTTGCGGCTTCATCAACTGCATGAGTAACAGTAGTCAAATAACCAATATCAGCAAACGACGCTACAGTGGTATCGCTTAACGTAATTGGATAGGGCCCTAAATAGCCGGTCATTAAGTCCGATGAGCCACCAGGCCAAGGCTCGTCCCAATGACTATTGGCAGTACCATCTCCACCGCCGAGTTCTACTGGAATAAATTCAGTATCTTCCACAAATTCTTGACGGTATATTTCTAATGCATATTCCCCCGTATATCGTCCCGAATTCATGACATAATTAGACTGGCTCCCCGATCTAATAAAGTCGGTGGTCCATAAGATTCCAAATCCGATAGCGTGAGCCATCTCGTGTACAATAACATCGAAAAGTGTGCCGTCATTTTCTATGATATTTAGATCTGCCGTATCGAACTGCATGCGGCCTCTATTTGCATAAACAAACGCACTATCGGAAAATTGTATGATACTTGTTGGGCCAGCGCTGGCTATTATGGTTCCAACCCCATCAATCGACGTTCCACTAGCGTCTATAACAATAGTATGATTGAACGCGCTTTGAACACCTATCAAATAGGATTCCCAAAATGCTACCGCACCATCAAATGCACTGGATTGAGAAGGCGTAAGGCCACCAAGATTATTAATAGAGATATTGAATAGCCCTGCATGTGAAGGCAATGAAATACATAATGATACTGCGACACCTAAAACCAGCTTCGGTAAACCTTTCATGGCTTCCCTCCAGAATTGAGAAACAGCATGCTATGCTAATAATTATTGACAGCGTTACTTATGTGCTTTAATAACTATAGACTAGAAATTCGAGGTGCAATGCTTTTTTAACAATTTATGCGAAGCGGCATAGATAAGAACGTTTAAAATAAGAACCCTATAAAATATTCATTTTAAAACATGTATTTAGAGAATCCTTAGTATTAATAATGATTTTAATCTCACTTACTATGAATACATTTAACTAAAATTTGGCTATTGGAAATAGGTATCTGAAACGCGGATTACTTTAGATAAAAACAAGAAAAACCTACTCACCACACAGTTCACCTAAAGGCAAAAAAGTGGTGAGTTTTGGAGGATTACCAGGTTAAATCGTCTGGGATTTCGTAGTCGGCATACCAGTCGTCTTCATCTTCGTCTTTTCCATCGCTACCACTTTTATCTAAATCGGCGCGATATATAATTGAAGATTCATCACGCTGAGCAATCTTGTCAGCAACCGGCGTTGGAACGAGCTCGTAAGCATCGTCAAGTAATACTACTGTCAAACGACCTTTCGTCACTTGCCTGTGCATTTCTTCACTCACATACATGCGCTTTACCACGTTATCGTGAGTAAAATTGAGTAAAGCTTCACCCTTGCGCGGCTGTTTATTAACGTTAATAAGCTGCCTTACTTGAGCCGCAATCGAACGTTTTTCACGTTCTTCCTGCTGCAATTGGTTAAGCTCACGTGAGCGGGCTTTTTTCTCTTCCGCCGCTTTCTGAGCTGCTAACGTCGCCTCGTCTACCACTGGCTGTTTTTGCTTATTTTTCTGTTTTTGCTTTTTGCGTTTATCAGCGCGTGCTTGTTTTGCCGTCGCTTTATCAGCCAACCCTGCTTTCAAAAGTTGATCTTGTAAAGAGGCCATAATTCACTCTCTATTAATGTAGTAATAAACCTTGCATGAAGCGAGTTGCAAGTCTTCATTGTGTGTCTTAAAACGTAATAAGCCCGAATAAATCCGGGCTTATTGCTTAGGCTTCAAAGTATTATATTAACTTTGAATTACTTTTTCTTGGCTTTTGACTTTGCCGCAGGCTTTTTCGCTGCTTGCTCCTGCCATTTACCGTTGTCGTACCATGCCGACCATCCGGTTGCTTTTCCGCTGTCGTTTTCAGACATCACATACTGCTGTTTGGTCTTTCTGCTGTAGCGAACTATTGCAGGGTTACCGTCAGGGTCCGTTTTTGGCGCATCAGCAAGGTAATAGAACTTCGGCGAAATTCTATCTCTAAAGCGTGCAAGTTCTTCGACTTTCGGAGCACGAGTCTCACGAGATTTAGGGAAGTTATGCGCTGCCAAGAAGATACCTGAAGCACCGTCACGCAGCATGAAATGCGCATCCGACTTTTCACACGGAAGCTCTGGTAAATCGACCGGATCTTCTTTTGGCGGCGCAGCTTCGCCATTTCTCAGTAACTTACGAGTATTTTTACATTCTTCGTTAGTACAACCGAAGTATTTACCAAATCGACCGTTTTTAAGCTCCATATCGCTACCGCATTTATCGCATTCGATAATGGGGCCATCATAGCCTTTAATTTTGAATGTGCCTGTCTCTACCAATGTGCCATCACACGTTGGCGTATTACCACACACATGAAGTTTACGGGTTTCATCGACCAGATAACTGTCCATCGCCGTGCCACACTTAGGACAACGCTTTTTAGAGCGAAGCGCTTCTGTTTCAAGCTCTTCTTCATCGTCCACTTTCACGACTTCATCACCAGGCGTTAAATTCATGGTGTTAGTGCAGCGCTCTTTGGGCGGTAAATTATAACCTGAACAGCCCAAGAATACGCCAGTAGACGCGGTTCTCACGTTCATTTCGCGGCCGCATTTGTCGCATTCAATGCCCGCAGGTATTGCCTGATTTAAGCGCATACCGCCCTCTTCAGGGTCTTTTTCGGCGGTTAGCAGTTTTCCATAGAAGTCACTATAGAACTCATTAAGAACATCTTTCCAATCTTTATTGCCTTCAGCAATATCATCAAGATGTTGCTCCATGTTAGCCGTGAAGTCATAGCTCATGAGATCGTCGAAGTTTTCCATCAGGCGATCGTTTACTATCTCTCCCATTTTCTCGGCGTAAAAACGTTTGTTTTCTAAACGCACATAGCCGCGATCTTGTATGGTTGAAATGATGCTAGCATACGTAGAAGGACGACCAATGCCGCGTTTTTCAAGCTCTTTTACCAAAGACGCTTCATTGAATCGCGCCACAGGCTTAGTGAAGTGTTGCTTAGGATCAAGGGCTTTTAAGTCAAGCACATCGCCTTTCTGAACATCCGGCAACATAAGCTCTTCGTCGCCTTTTTTGCGAAGCTGTGGCTGCACGCGCGTCCAACCGTCAAACTTAAGTACACGGCCTTTTGCTGTAAGTTCGTAGTCTCCTGCCGCCACTTTAATCGTAGTTGCATCGTACTTAGCCGGTGTCATTTGACACGCTAAGAACTGGCGCCAAATAAGCTCATAAAGACGTTGTGCATCGCGCTCCATATCCCCTAAACTCGCCGCACTAATGCTCACATTTGAAGGACGAATCGCTTCGTGCGCTTCTTGTGCGCCTTCTTTGCTCCCATAGCGAATTGGCGAATCTGGTAGGTATTTTCCACCAAAATTATCTGAGATATATGCTCGCGCGCTGTCTACTGCCTCTTGACTCAAATTGGTCGAGTCAGTACGCATATAGGTGATGTAACCCGCTTCATAAAGACGCTGAGCCATCATCATGGTTTTCTTTACACCAAAGCCCAACCGCGTGCTCGCTGCTTGTTGCAGCGTAGAGGTAATAAATGGCGCGGAAGGGCGACTTTGCGTTGGCTTCGACTCGCGGCTTTCTACCGTGTAATTAGCGCCTTCTAGGTCAGCGAGAGCCTTATCTGTTTCGGCCTTGTTTTTAGGCTTAAACGCATTACCTTGGTGCTTGGCAACCAACATACGAAGCGCTGCTTTTTGCTGGCTGGTCAAGTCTGCGTGAACGTCCCAAAACTCTTCTGGTACGAAGGCTTTTATCTCTCGTTCGCGCTCAACAACGAGCCTAACCGCTACCGACTGAACACGCCCTGCAGAAAGGCCTCGAGCAATCTTTTTCCACAGAAGTGGCGATACCATAAAGCCTACAACACGGTCTAGGAATCGGCGTGCCTGTTGCGCATTAACTCGAGATATATTTAGCTCACCCGGGTCTGAAAACGCGTCTTGTATCGCGTTTTTGGTAATTTCGTTAAAAACGACCCGCTGATAAGTCTTATCTTTTTTGCCTAATAATTCTTGTAAGTGCCAAGCAATCGCCTCTCCCTCGCGGTCCAAATCCGTTGCGAGATAGATAGTGTCGGCGTCTTTTGCGAGCTTTTTAAGTTCGTTGACTACCTTTTCTTTGCCCTGCAGCACCTGATAGTGAGCCTTCCAGTCTTTTTCTGGATCAACGCCCATTCTGTCTACAAGTTTTAAGTATTCGTGACGACGAAGATATTCTTGACGCTCTTCTTCGCCTAAAGTTTTGAGTTCTTTAGCCGGTTTTTTAGGCTCTACTTTGCCTAACGCCTTCGTTGGAAGATCTCGCACGTGGCCAACCGAACTTTTTACGATAAAATCTTTGCCAAGATATTTATTTATCGTTTTTGCTTTGGCTGGTGACTCGACTATGACCAGTGATTTTGCCATATAATTGAACTAAACCTATTGATTTTTAATGACTATTTACGTCAAATTCTGAAATTTGGAGCAACCTTGCACTATATATAGGGTGCTCGCTCTTTTTTAACATATATCTACAAAGTGAATGGAAAACAAGATCTTCTTCATACTTATTCTTCCTACCGCTCTAAACGCGCACAAAAACTGTACAATAAATAAACAGTGCGATTGGCATCGGTCTTAAAAGCCGTATAATGCCAGCCATTCCAACCTGAACTAACAACGAGCTCAGGTTTAAAGAAGTGCTGCGTTTGCCCCTGTACAAAAGCGAAAGCGCTACAACTGCAATTAATTTAGTCGCAGAATCTTTAAGAACTTAGCATATGGGGTCAACAGCAAAAACTACAAGAATGAGGGAAAGTATGAAGCAGTTTGAAGTTAATTTTGATGGTCTTGTTGGGCCTACCCATAACTATGCCGGTTTGTCGTTTGGTAACGTCGCTTCCCTAAACAACGCTAATGCAAAGAGCAGTCCTAGACAAGCTGCTAAGCAAGGCCTTGCTAAGGCAAAAGCGCTGGCCGATATGGGAATGGTTCAAGGTGTGTTAGCTCCGCAAGAACGCCCTGATATCGCTGCGCTTCGTCGCCTAGGTTTTACTGGTTCCGATGCTCGTGTGCTAGAAAGCGCTGCAAAGCAGTCTCGCGAGATTTTCTTAGCGTGTTGCTCTGCCAGTAGCATGTGGACTGCAAATGCCGCCACTGTGTCTCCTAGCGCCGATACTGCTGATGGTCGCGTTCACTTTACGCCAGCAAACTTAACAAACAAGTTTCATCGCTCATTAGAGCCTCAAGTTACGGGCAACATTCTGCGCGGCACGTTCGCCAATGAAAAGCACTTTGCTCATCACCAACATTTGCCAGACAACGAGCATTTTGGTGATGAAGGCGCAGCCAACCACACGCGACTTTGCAGTAACTATGGCCAGGCTGGCATAGAGTTATTTGTTTATGGCCGCCATGCATTTGATACCAGCAAACCGGCGCCGAAAAAATATCCGGCTCGCCAAACCTTAGAAGCCTGCCAAGCCGTCGCGCGTTTGCATGGCCTTGACGAGGATGGTGTGGTTTACATGCAGCAAAACCCTGACGTTATCGACCAAGGCGTATTCCACAACGACGTAATCGCGGTAGGTAACCAGAATGTACTGTTCTTCCACGAGCAAGCGTTTTACCACAAAGACGCAGGATTTAAAGAGCTTCAAGCTAAATTTGGTAGCGAGCCGCTTCATTTTATCGAAGTGCCTACTGCTGAAGTGTCTGTTCAAGACGCAGTAAAAACCTACTTGTTCAATACGCAAATCATAACCCTTCCAAGCGGCGATATGACCATTATCGCGCCAACTGAGTGCCAAGAAAACGAAGCCGTTAAACGTTATTTAGACAAGCTGGTAACTCTGGGTACGCCAATTAAGTCGGTCAATTATTTTGATGTTAAGCAAAGCATGCGTAATGGCGGCGGCCCGGCGTGTCTTCGTTTGCGTGTTGCCATGAACGACCAAGAGCTTGAAGCAGTAAATCAAAATACGCTAATTAACGAAACTCAATTTGCCCGCTTAAATACTTGGGTCGATAAGCACTATCGTGATGAATTAAGTGAAGATGATCTGCGCGACCCGCAGTTGCTAATTGAATCTCGTACAGCACTAGATGAGCTTACACAAATTCTGAAGCTTGGTTCGGTTTATCCTTTCCAAATGGGTTAGTGATTCATACCAATCCGCATAGATAAGCGCCCACTCAGAAGGCGTTGGCAAGTTTCCTAGCGAAGCGTGGAATGCAGGAATGTGTCCCATTTCAAATTCGCAGAATGAAACTAGGAAGCTTGCCAGACCTTCCCGAAGGACGAGTGTTTAAAATGTCCTTAGTCTTTGTTGTGTCACCTTGATGTATAACCACTATACCTGCGGTAACACGCCGCGATTACTAAAATTTTAACTCTCGCTGAGTGCGTAATTATCTATGCGGACTGGTATTACGTGCAAACGGTATACTCTTCAACACAAAACAAAGCCGGCATATAGCCGGCTTTTTTAGTGTTAAACACTTATTAAGGTGTAACTTCTGTACATTGGTCTGTGACACCAAAAGGGTTCGCCGGCGGAGAAGCACCTTCATCGGTCAAATCGTCTGCTGAAATACCTAGGGTATAGTTCATAGATGCTTTCGCTTCAGTTCCCGTTGACTGGCCATTAACAGATATTACCGCGTCATACCAAACCGCATAACTTCTTGGGTAACGGTATTCTAGCTCTGCAAAACCGTTTTCATCGGTAACTGCATTACCTCCTGCAAACGAAATTGTACCAACAAGTCCTGGCGTCAACATTCCATCTTTGTTAGTGTCTTCATCTTTTGGCGTTGTATCTAAGAAGCCATTGTCATTGTCGTCTTCAGATCTACATTCCTGATTGACAATGGGAACCCATTGGCTTTCAAGATCATCGTAAACCCAGAAGCCAGTTCTATATTGTCCGTCGTCAACAAACTTAACCGGCGTAACCGACGCGGTTAAATTTACACCGCTAACAGGTTGACCCACTGAGTCAGACACAAAAACACCAAAGCGCTTAAGATAAAACGTTGTATTCGGCTCTTCAATTTCATTACCAGTACCAATTGAAATATCAAATGCGCGGGCTCCAACCGTTAGCACTACTTCATCTTCAATATCAGAGTCATCTGCCACAAAAGCAGTGATAACAACCGCGTCTTGTGTTGAAACAGACCCTGAAGTGAATACTGTTGTTGCAATACCTTTGCTGTCAGTGGTCGCTTGAGAAGGAGATACAAAGCCGGTTGATACGTCTGAAACCGTAAAATTCACCACACTATTTTTGACAAGGTTACCATCCACATCTCTTACTACAGCACTGATTGTACTTGTCTGGCCATCTGGTCCTAACAAGTCCTTAGATGCATCGGCAATTAACGTATCTGGTGTAGTAGCAATAAACTCAATTTGAGTAAGTGCAGATACCAATACTTCACCACTATCATCAGTGGCCGTAGCCGTAATTGAAGAGATACCAGCACTGTTTGAGCTAATAGATATTGTAGCTCGGCCATCAGCATCGGTTACAGCATCGGTTACAACATCTGTATCGCCTGCAAGCGTTCCTCTTGAAGCACTAAAGGTTACTTCTTCGCCCACTACAGGTGCATTGTCTTGTCGCCACTGAACAGTAATAGATTGAGACTGCCCTACTGGGATTTCCTCTTCAGGTAAATTAACAAAGTTAAATTCGTCTTGCTGAACTTGTACCGTAAATTCTGAGCTAACGTTTAACGCAGAGGCGGTGATCGTATCGCTTCCTGAAGTAGAAGAAGTGTAAGTGACCGTTGCTTGGCCCGCAGGACCTGTATTCACTGTGTCTACAACTTGGCCATCGACTGTCAGTGTGCCAAGCGCTGCACTTAAAGTAATATCAGTGTTTTCAATTGAATTACCATCTGAGTCTTGAACGCGAATGTTATACTCTACACTGTCGTTCAAGATAACCGATGACGCTCCGTTTATCGTTACTTCTGTCCCAGTAACAGTAATAGCAATATTTTGCGAAAGGCTGCCCGCCCCTGCTGTTACTGTGATAGTACGCTCAGAAGCATCGTTTCTAGAGGTAAGGATAGCGCGAGCTGTTCCGTCTGCGGCTGTTTCAGGTTGGATTAGCTGGATTTCCACACCATCGCCTGTCGCCGCCGAGAAGCTTACTTCAACACCTTCCATCAACACGCTTTGTTCGTTTTTTACCAGTGCAATAAGCTCTACATCATCTGTACCGCTTGACGCTAGTTGGATGCTATTTGCGAAAAGCTCAAGAGACGCTGGCTCTTCACTCACCGTGGTACTGCCTTCAGAACTAAAGGTTGTTGAGTCTGTAACACCGCTAGGTAAAGTCGCTGTCACTTCGCCATCGCCAGAAGCACTACCTACTGACATACCTATTGTAGCTATCCCTTCAGCATTAGTTAGTGCAGTAGCAGTGTCGTTAGAAAAGGTGGCAAGGTCATCGTTACTTAATGAAAAAGTAAGTAGGAGGTCTGCCTGAGGTTCGCCCAATGAATTCGTTACTGTCGCCACTGCCGTTAAAGCATTACTAGAAGAAAGACTATTATCGGCCTCGCCACTATTATTTAGCAACGAAAGCGAAACACTTACAGTTGAAGGATCTGTACCACTTACTGCAGTAGCCGAAAATGTGGTAGTTCCTGTCTCGCCACTTGAAAGCGCAGCAGTAATTTCACCATCACCCGACGCTGTGCTTGCATTTAAACGAAGTCTGGCTACACCGTCTGAGTCAGTGCGCGCAGTCCCCGTGTCGTTACCAAACTCTGCTAGCTCATCATTGCTCAATGTGAATGTTAAAAGCGCATCTGAATGAGGGTTACCATCTTCATCTGTTACCGTCGCCACAGCAAACAAGCTGTTGCTTTCTGATAGATTGTTGTCGCTTTCACCGCTCTCATTCTCTAAAGATACAGCTATTGAGTAGGTAGATGTAGTTGTTCCGCCGTCTCCGCTTCCATTATCCGTGTTATCCCGAGAGACTGAAGAGCCGCCTCCACCACATGCTGTTAGTATAATAATCGTGCTAATTAGGCTTAGCATTCTCGCTAATGTCGACATAATTCGTTCCTGAACCTCTTTTATTGACAATTGCGTCGTTTTTTATGTTTAAAAATCAACTGAATCTGGCACACTACCATAGATTAAAAATATAAAAATGCACAGGAAACTTTGATGTCTTCATCTGCACATAAATATAGTTTAACCGCTCGGATCTTTATCGGTATGGCTACCGGTATATTAACTGGCGTTATTCTCCAACTATTGTTCGATGATAGCGGAGATTTTACTTTTTCAATATTCGGTTTAGAGCTTTCAACGTATAACATTCTTGTTGAAGGTATATTTTCCACTCTCGGTCAAATATTCATCGCCAGCTTAAAAATGCTAGTGGTCCCCCTTGTTTTTGTTTCCCTTATTTGTGGAACCAGCACCTTGTCAGACCCAAGCAAACTGGGGAGATTAGGTGCAAAGTCTGTTGGATTATATATTGTCACAACAGCAATTGCTATAACACTAGCTATGAGTATTGCTTTGATAGTAGCGCCGGGAGACGGGCTAAATTTAACAACTGAAACAGCGTTTCAAGCGAAAGAAGCACCTAGCCTGTCAGACGTTATTGTTAACATGTTTCCTAGCAACCCCATAAACTCTATGGCGCAGGGAAATATGCTTCAAATTATTGTTTTTGCTGTACTCTTTGGTATAGCAATGGCAATGACGGGTGACGCGGGCAAGCGCCTTACCGCTATTTTTGAAGACATCAATACAGTTATCATGCGCCTTGTTACTATTATCATGAACTTAGCGCCTTACGGCGTGTTCGTGTTAATGGCAAAGCTCTTCTCCACAATAGGTGGCGATACCATATTAAGCTTAGCCAAATACTTCTTCCTGGTATTTGGCGTTCTGATTCTTCACGGTCTTGTTACCTACTCTGTTTTACTCAAAGTTTTGGCGGGCTTGAACCCGGTCATATTGTTGAAAAAAATGCGTGATGCTGCACTTTTCGCTTTTAGTACGTCGAGCAGCAGCGCTACTCTTCCGGTCACTATGGAAACCGCTAAAAACAAATTGGGTGTGGGTAATTCAGTTTCTTCATTCACTCTGCCTTTGGGCGCAACAATTAACATGGACGGTACCGCCATCATGCAAGGTGTAGCGACGGTATTCATTGCTCAGGTGTACGCCGTCGATTTAAGCCTAAGCGACTATATGATGGTAGTACTTACCGCCACGCTTGCTTCTATCGGAACCGCTGGTGTACCTGGTGTTGGCCTTATTATGTTGGCGATGGTCTTACAGCAGGTGAACTTACCCGTTGAAGGTATTGCGCTTATTATCGGCGTAGACAGATTGCTTGATATGACCCGTACCGCAGTTAATATTACCGGTGACTGCATGGTGTCATGCGTTGTTGCTAAGAGTGAGGGCGCATTAGATGAGAGTGTTTACAACGACCCTAAAGCTGGTTTGAAACAAGAAGATGTAGATTTCGAGCACTTCAAAAAGAACAGTTAGCAAGGGTTTGGAGCCCACTTGGTGGGCTCTACACTTAACGTAAGTGGCGTACAAGAACAGCCGTTAAATACAGAGAAGGCCAGCATAATTTGCTGGCCTTCTTATTAATTAACGTTGTGTTGTTGGGCCAGTGAACATTAGTCGCAGATCTATGAAGCCATAGTCCGTTTTATCATTGGCTAGTGAAGCGCAGAAGATGGCGATACTTTAGCAGCTTTTTGCGCTGGATATAGCGTTGCACCTACGCTTAAAAACATGGCCACAACAACGGTTATTAGGACATCCTGCCAGTGTAAACTTGACGGCAGGAAATCAATAAAATAAATATCTCCAGACAAAATTTCTACACCTAACGAGGTTTCGATAAAGCGAACAATATCCGACAAATTGGGCGCTACCAGCAAGGCAAGCGTAACGCCAACGGTAATGCCGACAAATCCATTTATAACCCCTTGCAGCACGAATGTATTGCGGATTAAGCTATCGTTGGCTCCCATAGTTTTTAAAATGGCAATAGCAGCCTGCTTGTCTCTAACCGCCATCACTAACGATGACACTATATTGAAGCAAGCTACGGCAATCACTAACGTAAGCGCAATATAAACCACGGACCTTACTAGCTGAATGTCGTTGTATAAATGCCCTTGAGTACGTGTCCAGTCAGACATGTAAACGGCTTGAGGGTAGCTATAACCAATATCCCGCATGGTATCGTATGCTGAAAAAGGATCGTTAAGGGTAAACTGAATACCTTGGGCTTTAGATGTAATACCGATAGCTTCCGATGCGACCGCTAAATGCATCAGCCCAAGCTGATTGTCTAGCTCACCACCAACAGATAGTACACCTGCGATAGTTAGCGTAATGGAACGTGGCGCCTTAAAGGTTAAATCATGCGTGGTTTGAGGTATTAATAGCTGAACTGTGTCACCTATATTTAGCTTCATTGAAGACATAATACCTTTACCAACAAGCAATCCATCAGATTGCTTTGAAAAGTCTAGCCAATCTTGACTAGCTACTCTTTCAGCGTATTGATCACCAACCTGATTTACTGGGATACCGGTAACGCTAATGGCCTTTAATTCACCTTTCGACTGCAGCATGCCTGTTAAACCTGTGTAAGGGGTTACCGATGCGATACGGCTATCTTGAGAAAAGCGGTAAAGCTGAGCATCTAAATTCTCTATTCCACTTTCGCTTTTACTGTATAGCTCGCCGTGTGGAACCACGCTTAAAATACGACTCGTTAGCTCTTTTTCAAAACCGTTCATAACACTAAGCAGCACGATAAGAACAAAACATCCAAGACCAATACCAATAGTCGATGACATTGATATAAACGAAATAAAGCGCTGTTCGGAACCTGCTTTTCTAAATCTCTTAGCCAATTCAAGGGCGAGCATTTTGACTCTCCACAAGCAATGCTTCGCTGGCTAACCGGCCATCTTTGATCTTCAACACCCTATCCATTTTCGCAGCAAGCGCAATATCGTGAGTCACCACCACAAAAGCAGTGCCCTTTTTATCACTTAAACTTGTCAAGAGCTTATAAATTTGTTCACCCGTAGAATCATCCAAATTCCCGGTGGGTTCATCGGCAAGCACCACAGAAGGTTCGGTAACCAACGCACGGGCTATTGCTACACGCTGTCGCTCGCCTCCCGACATGGTTGAGGGTAAATGATCCGCTCGATGGGAAAGTCCAACTTCGTCTAACATAACCTTAGCTTTACTATGCGCTGCTTTTGTCGGCAGCCCTCTTATTCTAAGCGGCATCGCAATGTTTTCTAAGGCAGTGAATTCACCAAGTAGATGATGAAATTGGTAAATAAACCCCATTTCGTCATTGCGAAGTTTAGCTAACGCATTACCAGAAAGTTTACCAAGGGGTTTTCCATTGAATTCCACTTCGCCGCTGGAGGGTTTATCTAAACCTCCAAGTATATGTAGTAACGTACTTTTTCCCGAACCGGAACTTCCTAAAATGGCTACATGTTCACCAGCTTTTATAGAAAGAGAAACATCGTGTAATACGGGGGTGGCGTTACTGCCATCTTGATAGGTTTTATTAATATTGCTGCAAATTAGCACGTCCTGCATGCGACTGTTCTTCTATAGTTTCCAGACGGTGAATGGTAGCGCTAAACACTACCAACACCAACTGAAAAATAACAGCGCTAAAACGTGTTATTGTGTGTCTTGGACGCTTTTAGCTAGCGCATCGGCAGACTGAGGCTTGCCAAACAACCACCCTTGGCCAAACCCGATAGTCAAGCCCTTCAGTTCATTACACTGTTCGGTATTTTCGACGCCTTCTGCAATCAGGTCGACGTTTAACCCCTCGGCGATGCTGACAATATGTGGAATAAGTGACGAACGAATACTGTTGTCTTCCATATCCATAACAAAACTTCTATCTATTTTAAGATAGTCGCAGTTCAAGATTTTAAGCTGACTTAAGTTAGAGTAACCCACACCAAAATCATCAATAGCAAATAAGAAGCCTTTGCTTTTGAGAGACTTGATATGTTTAACGGCACTATGAGTAGCTATCTGTTCGTCCTCAGTAATTTCCAAGACCAACTTAAAGTTTTTGACGTTCATCTCAAGAACAAAATCTAAGTCTAAACAATCTTCTCTTGTAAAATCAAAAGGGAAAAGGTTAAACGATACTTTGAACCCTTCAGGAATATTCGGGTTTTCGTTAAGCTCTTTCATCGCTGTTGTTATCATATCTATGGTGAATTCCCACGTCATATCCTGCTCTTTGACTTGAGGAATAAACTCATCAGGATAAATAGGCCCGAATTCGTCTTCAAACCTACTCAGTACTTCACAACCAATTACTTTGCCGGTATCTAAATCAACGAAAGGCTGATAGAGGCTATAGAACTTATGTTCTTTCAGGCCTTTACTCACACGAGATTCCAAAGAGCGGCGACGGCGTAAATAATTAAACATTAACATATGCGTTAACGCTGCGGTCATCAACATGGCAAAGACAAATAAGACGATTTTCCCTGAGTGTAAATCTAATACTCTGCCGTGATCAGATTTCACTTTTAAGCAAGTGTTGTTGTAGCGCTCGTCACACAATATAAATTGTAAAGAGAAATAGCCAGTGCGTGCATTCATTTCATCCTCACTAAGTCTTGTGTCAACCAAGCCAGGGTTACCTGCTATATGATAAAATTGACCGCCATTGTAAAAAAGCTGCCAATCTTGTGTGTAGCTGTAGCCAATTACACTGTCCATATCTAATACGGCGTTGTAGCGCCCACGCTGTACGATGGTGCCCGTAGCCTGCTTATCAAAAAGTTGTAAAGGTGTATTTATCCAGAATGCATCGCCAAGCTGCGTATAAAAGTCGGGCTCAACTTCTTTAAACGGCGTATCTAGAATACCAAGATAAGTACTACACTTAAGTTCATTATTCTCATAAAAACCAATCTCTTTAACAAAGCGAGAGCGAAATAAGGTTTTGCGCATTTCGGCCAAATTATCGAGTTCACAGGATTGGTAAGGCAATGCGTTAAGGTAATCGAGAGTAATTTCAGCATCTCTGAAGACAAGACGAACATTGTCCAGAATTTCTTTGGCTCGGCTTTCTTCTTGTTCTTTGATAAACACAAACATAACGATGGCAAGGATAAGTGTTACCAAAGCTACGCTTAATAGAGAAACGCCAATCGCTTTTAAGTTATCTGCAAGAAAATACCGTTTTTGATCGCTTTTATTCATAATTTCCATTGTTATTAAGCACTGTCGCCCTAAACGTAGTACAGATTCAAAAAAAAACACTACGACTTTAGGTCACATATTACTGTTTGTTGAATAGTTTTTGACGAACTGTTGTTGAGTGCGTAATACCAGCCTGCATAAAGCAAGGTGCTCAAGTAACGAAAGATAAAAGCAATGTAAATCTTGGTAAGGCGTGTTTGAAATAATACAAACGGAATACTAACGTTGTATTTGAGTTGTGACTGAAGAAAATAGGTGTAATTTGGAGATAACCCCGAACGGGGAATTTGTAATAGAAAGCGAATCATTAATGGCGGAGCGGACGGGACTCGAACCCGCGACCCCCGGCGTGACAGGCCGGTATTCTAACCAACTGAACTACCGCTCCGCAGTAATGATGAGCGCGCGTTTTTCGATTAATGGCGGAGCGGACGGGACTCGAACCCGCGACCCCCGGCGTGACAGGCCGGTATTCTAACCAACTGAACTACCGCTCCACATAATCGAGATTGCGCTGTATAACTAAATGGCGGAGCGGACGGGACTCGAACCCGCGACCCCCGGCGTGACAGGCCGGTATTCTAACCAACTGAACTACCGCTCCGAAGACCTTTTAGTTATACCATTGAAAGAGTGGCGGAGCGGACGGGACTCGAACCCGCGACCCCCGGCGTGACAGGCCGGTATTCTAACCAACTGAACTACCGCTCCACATCTTCAATGTTATCAGTGAGTTGACTTGACTGTTGTTGCCCTGTCCCCTGACTGCGGCGCAGATAATACGTATTCCCCCATGTGGAGTCAACGCTTTTTATTAATAAAATTGTCATCTGCGGTTTGTTTGCCTGTTAAATAGACATTATGTCGAAATAAAATTCAAAGTGAACAATTTAACATCGCATAATCACAACTGTGATAATACACGCTTTAGGATTTTTCCGGCTTGCTCCCTTTCTTAAACATGCCCATCAACTTTTTAAACCCTTTAGGCGCTTCCTCCATAGAGAGATCGGCATCTGTCGTGGCCGAGCTTTGCTTTGCTGGTTCAGGCGATGATGTAGAAGACGTGCGCTTTTTGCGCATAAAAATAATAACCGCAGCAGCAATGACGCCGATAATAACTATAGACCCGTTGACCGCTATCAAAATAATGGTCAAGGTTCCGTTATCCATTTCCTTTTCCGAAGACTCTTCATTTGGCGTAATTGCGGCGGGATTCAGCTCAGGCGACGTAACAAGTGGCGCGCTCCCGTCGACGATTGGGTCTTTTCCATCTATTAGTGGGTCTTCAACTTCAGGCTCTTGCGGCCCCTCTGCAACAAAACTAAATTCAGGCACATCTAAAATGAAGTCTCGCCCGTTCACTGTTGTTCCATACGCCGTAATCTTAACTCTAAAAATGCCTTCCTCATAAGCAACAATTAGATGCTCACGAGGCTCACTGCCCCCCTCTGTCAAAGAAAAGTTCTGCATGTCTGCATTGGGGAACTTTACTTTTCCATCCACAAGTAAAGACTCAATATCCACGAGCTCCCGATCAACATCAATTATGATCTTGTGGTAGCCATTACCACCGCCATTCATTTCAACGTCAATAGAAACAGGGTTGTTATGTAAGACAATCGGTTGGCTTTCTTGCTCACGGGTATACATGGGAGTAATAACGCGAAAAACGGGCTTCCACTCACCCGCCGGTATTTTTAAATTAAATTGCCCGGTAAAGACACCGTCTGCTGGGCGTTCGTCCATTCCTCGGCCGTCGTCTTGAAACGTAGCAATATTTTGATCGCCTGAACCAAAATTTCCGAAATTAGGATTGTTCGTACTTTTAAATTCAATATCGAGCTCGACCACATCTCTAAACTGCTTGTTATCAATAGGCTCGCCGTTATTAGTGAGATACGCCGTAGATTTTAAAATTTCACCGGCAAATAAAACGTCAGGTAACGGGTCTGCATGCAGCTCTATGTTCGATATCACCATGACGCGGCTCTCTGGCAACACCTGGCCAACGGCCTGCCACGGTCCAGCAACTGGGTTTTTAATGGTGATCATGTCGAAGGTGTCGGCATCGAACCACTCTACTTTGTCTTCGTCCACTCGCCCCTGGAACAGCTTAGACCCATCTGGTCTCACAAGTACAACCGGGGCAGAGCCATACTCTCTGAAGAAAACCATAGTGATTTCTTCAACGTTGTAATCAACACGAAATCGGTTTTGTAAAAGCTTTATTGAGTTTGTATAGCTGTCGCCTAAATCAGTAAGCGGCGAAGTATCAACATCTTGATTATTTGACTGAGGGTTTTGAATTGCACTATCTGCGAGCTGCCTAGCGGCATCGCGCTCGTCTTCTTGCGACTGAGCGCCAGCGCTTAAGTGTATAAAAAGCGATAAAATAATTCCCCAAGAAAACCACACTCTCACGCTACGCTGCTCCTGCACTGTTTGGCTATTTTATTTCTATTTAAATGTGTTTGGCTAAGACACCTCTTCTGGCTGAGGACGCCATAAGCATTTGCCACCTGCTTTTTCTACAATGTCCAAGCGAGCTTCATGCTGTGTTATTTCATCGGCGGTAGCTTTAATAACCTTTAATTTATTTGAGCTTCGCTTGACCCTGCGAATAGCGGTTGAGTCAGCATCACTACCAGAACTAGATGCTAGTTTAAGTTTGGTCTGCCCACCGGTCATTAACAGGTAAACATCTGCCAGAATTTCCGCATCCAGCAAGGCGCCGTGCAGCGTACGATGGCTGTTGTCTATACCGTAGCGTTTACACAATGCATCGAGGTTGTTTTTCTGCCCAGGGTGCATTTGGCGAGCAAGGGTCAGCGTATCCAGTACATCACATATCTGGTTGGTGATGACGCCTTTTGTTGAGGCTTCCATTCCAAACTCGTGGTCCATGAAGCCCACGTCAAATGGTGCGTTGTGAATAACAAGTTGCGCCCCTTTGATAAAGCTAACAAACTCCTGGGCAACTTGAGAAAACGTAGGCTTGTCGGCAAGAAATTCATTGGTTATGCCGTGAACTTCAATTGCCTCTTGTTCAATATGCCGGCCCGGGTTGATGTAAACGTGAAAGTGATTCCCCGTCAAACGGCGGTTAACAACTTCAACACACCCTATTTCGATAATGCGGTGGCCTTCTTTGGGGTCAATACCTGTGGTTTCAGTATCGAGAACAATTTGGCGCATGGAACCTCTACTATAATTACACTTTCATTTTTTGATAGTATATCAACCCCTTTGCAATCCGCTAAGGGAAAACACAAGATAAATTAAGCGAGTTAAACTAAAGGAAACGCTGTGGCTCAAAAGACCATTCACATTTATACCGACGGCTCGTGTCTAGGTAACCCTGGCCCGGGCGGGTACGGTGCTGTACTAATTTACAAACAGCATAGAAAAGAGTTGAGCGATGGCTTTGCCCACACCACGAATAATCGTATGGAACTGCTTGCCCCGATTGAAGCGCTCAACAGCTTAAACGAGTCTTGCAACGTTGAACTGACTACCGACAGTCAGTATGTAAAAAATGGTATTAATCAGTGGATCCATAACTGGCGAAAAAACGGCTGGCGCACTGCTGATAAAAAGCCAGTTAAAAACGCAGATTTGTGGCAACGGCTAGATGAAGCGGTGAAAAAGCACAAGATAAACTGGCATTGGGTGAAAGGTCATTCAGGACATCCAGAAAATGAGCGTTGTGATGACCTTGCACGCGGTGCTGCAGAAGCGAACCCAACAAAGCCAGATGAAGGCTTTGTTGGGAAGTAAAATAACTTAGCAAAGCGTCTTTAGTGAGAGCCTTTACTAGAAGCTCTCGCTCGTGGCTTTCACTAAGAATACTTACCGCGAGTTTTTACGACGAGCTTTTTACCACGAACTATTTCCAAGAAATGACCAACTTGCCCTGTGTGTCGTTGTTTTCCAATCGCGCATGAGGCTTATCGATATCATCAATACTATAGTGAGTATCGATATTTACATTCAGCTCTTTATTTTCAAAAGCGGGCAAACATACGTTAGAGAAATCACGTATCAAGTCCGCCTTATAGTCGTCGCTTCGATTTCTCAGTGTAGTCCCAATAATCGAGGCTCTCTTTCCTAAAAGCAAGGCCATATCAAGGTTATCAGCATACCGACCTGCTAGCATGGCTAGGTAAACCACTTTACCGTCTTGCTTCAGCACTTTAAGATTTCGGTTAAGATAATCGCCACCAACCATATCAAGCACCATATCAACACCTTCAGGCCATACTTTTTTTAGAACGTCATCAAATTGCTGCTGTTTGTAGTTAATAAGATGCTCTGCGCCATTGCTTTCACAAAGGGAAAGCTTGTCTTGGCTTGAAGCCGTTACAGCACTATGCACGCCCCAATATCGACATAGCTGAGTGGCGGCCAACCCCACACCACTTGCGCCCCCGTGTATCAAGGCTCGTTCAGCGGGCTTAATATGAGCAATCGTACGTAAACACTGAAATGCGGTGAGAAAAACTTCGGCAAGACCTGCAGCTTCAAAAAATGGCATGCCCTTAGGAATAATCATCAGGTGGGCAGGATTAACAATGACTTCAGTAGCATAGCCACCACCTGCGACCAAACCAAATACTTCATCTCCCTCTTTAAAGGTACTAACATCACTGGCAACTTCTGTTACAACACCTGCTACCTCTAACCCAAGGATTTCACTTTCCCCTGGCGGAGGTGGATAATTACCTTGACGCTGCAACGTATCTGCTCGATTTACACCGAATGCTTTTACCTCTACTTTTACTTTTCCTGATGTTAGCGATAACCCGTCGCATTCCTTAACAGTCAGTTCGCTCGGGCTACATCCCTTTTCAAAATCCACATAGCGCATACTTTGCATCTAATCCTAGTCTTAAAATTTCAATCGTAATGTGTCTACGTACTACTGTAACAATCAGTTTGGGTTTCTTTTGAGTTTATACTCATCTAGATTGGTATTATTAAACACAGAACCTCTGAAAATGCGTATAATCGCGGCCATTACCGTAAGCTTCTATGATGGCTTACATCAAATATATATTGTTTAAACTACCACGAGAGCCTACATGTCAGCACAGGTCATATTACAACCATCCAGAGATAAATCACTTCGCCGTAAACACCCTTGGGTTTTCGAGAGCGCCGTAGCTGAGTTAAAAGGCCGTGCTCGAGTTGGCGATACGGTTGACGTGTTTGACTCTGAAGGCGATTGGTTAGGAAGAGGCGCTTACTCTCCAAACTCTAAAATTCGCGTTCGCATGTGGACGTTTAAAAAAGACGAGAGCATTGATAACGGCTTTTTCTTGCGCCGTTTAGAAACTGCGCTAACGCTGCGTAAGCGCTTGTTTGACCCAGCCAAAACGAATGCGTTTCGTTGGATAGCGTCCGAAAGTGATGGCCTTCCCGGCATTACAATAGACCTGTACGACAATGTTGCCGTGGTGCAGCTTCTAAGTGCTGGCGGTGAAAAGCACCGAAATAAGATAGTGTGGGCAATCACCAAGCTAATGCCTGATGTTCACATCTATGAGCGTAGTGACGTTGATGTACGCAAAAAAGAGGGATTAGAGCCGGTAACAGGCGTGCTTCACGGCGAGCCACCCATGCAGGTTACGGTAAAAGAAAACGGCATTAATATCGTTGTAGATATAGAACATGGTCATAAAACTGGTTTTTATCTTGACCAGCGTGATAGCCGTGCCGCCGCTGCACATTACGCAAAAGATGCTGATGTACTGAACTGTTTCAGCTACACAGGCACATTCTCTTGCTATGCCCTTTCAGGTGGTGCTAAGTCAGTGACTAACGTTGATGTGTCTCAACCAGCTTTAGATTTGGCTAAACACCATGTGGCGATCAATGGATTAGATGAAGAAAAGGCGCACTATGTAAACCAGGATGTATTTAAGGCGTTGCGTGAGTATCACGAAAAGAGCAAACAGTTTGATATGGTCATACTCGACCCACCAAAATTTGTTGACAGCAAAGCTACATTAAACCGCGCTGCTCGCGGCTATAAAGACATTAATATGTACGGTATCCATGCGGTTAAATCTGGCGGATTGCTGCTAACTTTCAGCTGTTCAGGTCTTATGCCTGCAGATTTATTCCAGAAGGTTGTCGCCGACGCTGCGCTCGATGCTGGCCGCACAATAAAAATCATTGCAAGGCTAAATCAAGCGTCTGACCACCCTATTATTGGTAGCTACCCCGAAGGCTATTACCTGAAAGGTTTAGTCTGCGAAGTCACCGACGATTAGAAATGAAAAAGCGCCCTCGTTCTTATAAAAACTGGGGCGCGGATTTCACTTATTGAATTAACGATAGGTTATGCATATCGCCTTGAAAGCAAGCAAAATACCTTAAATCTTAAGAAGCGAAGGTTGCATCATTATCTGAAAAGCCATTCAATAGCGGCTGTGAAGATTCACTTACTTTCCCTTCAGTAGCCTTCTCTTTACTCTCTAATTTTTTCCATACCATTTCGTGGAAGTAAAACGCCACAGTATTAATTGCAGGCTCAACTAGTGCTACCGCACCGCCTACTACCAAGCTGCCCGTAAGTAGGTAGGCTACCGTAAAGGCTACTGAAAAGTGCATAACGGCAAAGGTAATTGTCTTTTTCATAATAATCGCTCTATCAAAAGTTGAATTCTGTTTGCCTTTACATTAATGAGAATTATTATCAATTAAGAAAGGAAATAAAAATAGAAAAAACTGAACCGCTTATTCGTTTTATTGAATGATAAATAAAAGAGCGATTAACGCTGACGCTGAATAAAGATTAGCGAAACAGGCTGCTACTAATAAAACGTAAAAGGAAAATTGGCTTTTAAGGTAATAGGATACTTAAAGCGCTCGTACATAACACTTGTACTGTGTGACGCTTTTGATGGCCATGTAAGGCGAAGTTAAATTTCGCCTTACTACATTCGATAAATCTATTTCATCTGAGAAATTTCGACGCCTATGATGCAGCTAGAATCAGATTCAGGTTCACAGCGTACGACCGTAGCTAACGCTGCTAAAGAAGGGATTTGAGAGCTAGACGACTCTATAGCAACACTAACCTGAGTGCCCACCTCAATAGAAGGTTCATCAACTTCTAACGACATACCTGTGGCGCTTATATCTTTGCACATTGCCTGCATGGTGCGGCTCGACTCATCGTCAGTAATCTGCAACTGACACGGCGAATTTACCATCATCCTGAAAAAATTTCGCTTATCGTCGTATCCCAACATGTCTACTTCTCCTGATTTTTAGCATTACGCTGACGACTACAAGTGTTGTTATAGGTTGATGGCGATAACTTGTCAATCGAACTGTCTAATTTTTATTCAACAATACTGCAAAAGTAGTATTGGTCTTACCTCAATAATTCGATGATGATGTTTTGCTATCGATTAAACACACGGCGTATGCTTATTAATTACAATTAATTAAGCCCCGCAACACACTACATTGCGGGGCTTTAATTAGTTTACCATTCTAAGTAGAAACCCTTCGCGCTTGGTAAGCTAAGCGTTACACTTTGTGTACATCGAGAGCCCCATTAAAATTAAAAGTCTGCTAAATGGAGGGTTATACGCTTCGCTGATATGGGGTATGCCGTACCAAGTTGCTGCGCAAACAGAGAAACACGCAACTCTTCTATCATCCAGCGCACATCGATAAGGGCTTGTGGTACTTTACCTTTAGGATACTTGCTGCACGCTTTTTCCCATTCCTTAATCGACTTTTCTACGGTTACCTGATGCATTCTGTCTTTGTTGGGGTCAATAGGTAGCTTCTCAAGGCGACGGGCCAAGCCTTTAATATAGCGGTTCCAATCGTCCAGCCTACTTTCACCAATTTGAGAGACAAAGCCAGGGAACACCAATGACGCAAGATGTGCTTTACAGTCACCTAAGGCGTTTATCATGGTTAGCGGCACATTACCTTTCATTTGCTTTTGGCACTGATGGGCAAGAGTAAGCCCCTGCTCTACCTGCTTAGCGATTTCTAACACTCTGTCATTAATATTCGCTCGTGTGATCTCTAAACAGGCCTCAAAATCAGCTTTATTTCGAATGTCAGTGTCGTTAGTTTTGCTATAATCACTAACAATGGCGTCGATACCCGCAAAAATACAGTCATCGATCAGCGCTTTCACTTGCCCGAATGGATTGAAATACAAACCCAGCTTGGCTTTATTGGGTAATTTACTTTGCAAATAGTTAAGCGGTGACGGCATGGCGTTTTTAATCAAGACATTTACGCCTTGCTTATGCAGCGCCTGCGCTTTATCTGCCTCTTCTATTAACGCGATATCCACCTTATCGCCTTTTTGCACTAATGCTGGGAACGCCTGTACTTCAAACCCGCCTACCTTTTGCACAAAGGTTTCCGGCAAACTTTCAAAATCCCACTGTTCGATGTTGTTGCGCTCTAACTCTGGTGTTGCGGCTTTCTCAAAGGTTTGCTTGACCTGCCCTGCGCACTGCTGTTTAAGCGCATGAAGATCATCACCTTTGGCAATATCATCACCGTTGTCGTTCACTACCGCAAAGTGCATTTTTAAATGCTTATCAAGCTGAGCAAGATTCCATTCTTCGCTTTCAATAACAACGCCAGTCATTTTACGAAGTTTATCGCTAACCGCTTCCAACAAAGCCACAGGACGGTTGTTTTTGTCCGTTTCACTGATATCGGCAAGGCAGGCATCCGCAAAGTTAGGCGCAGGCACAAAATTACGTCGCAAACGCTTAGGTAAGGTTTTAATTAAGCCTACTATGAGGTCGTGCCTTAGCCCCGGCACTAACCAATCAAAACCAACGTTATCAACTTGATTGAGTACAGGCAGCGGGATCACTACCGTTACGCCATCATCTTCAGCGTTGGGTTCAAAGTTATAGCGTAGCGGCAACGTAATATTTCCCTGGCGCCATACGTCAGGGAACGCGTTCGCTACCGACTGCCCAGGCTGCTGACGATACACGTCTTCTTCTTTAAAGGTTAAACCATCGTTACTTCCGTGCTGTCTAAACCATTTCTTAAACGCTGCATCATTATTGGCTTCAACCGGAATACGTTTAGCGTAGAAGCTTACAAGCTCTTCATCATCTACAATCAAGTCGCGACGTCGAGTCTTTTGTTCAAATTCATCCGCTTGTTCCAGCAGTGCCTGATTTTCCTGTAGGAAGCTGTAATTGAGCTTAGTATTGCCCTCTACCAAGGCTTCGCGGATGAATAGCTCGTGGCAGATTGGCGGGTCGATAAGGCTATAAACCTTCGCACGCTTCATCACTATGGGCAGCCCGAACAGAGTAACCTTTTCAAACGCGATAACCGCGCCGCGCTTTTTAGACCAATGGGGCTCTGAATAGCTTCTTTGTACAACGTGTTCAGCTAAAGGCTCTACCCACGCTGGGTCTATTTTTGCCACCATACGGGCAAATAGCTTAGAGGTTTCTACAAGCTCAGCTGCCATTACCCATTTTGGCTGAGACTTTGATAACCCTGAGCCTGGAAAAATTAAGAAGCGTGAATTGCGTGACCCCATATACTCACGGTCTTTATCTTTAAAGCCCATATGCGACAGCAAGCCGCTAGCAATAGCTTGGTGAATAGCCTGATAGTCGGCTTCTTGCTTAGAAATACCAAAGCCCAATTCAGCAATAGACTTTTTAAGTTGGCTTACAATGTCTTGCCACTCGCGCATACGTAAATAGTTGATGAAATTCTGCTTACACCATTTGCGGAGCTGATTTTGGCTTAGTGCGTTTTGCTGTTCTCTAAACGCCACCCACAAGTTGTAAAGACTTATGAAATCTGAATCTTTATCGTGGTATTCGCTGTGCTTCTCGTCTGCTTGCTGGCGTTTTTCCTGTGGGCGCTCTCGTGGGTCTTGAATTGAAAGCCCCGCCGCAATCACCATGACTTCGCTGAGCGCGTTTGTGCGCTCGGCTTCTATCACCATGCGTGCATAGCGTGGGTCGATGGGCAATCGTGCTACCTGACGACCCAGCGGGGTAAGCTGCATCTTGCCGCTTTGCTTCGTTTTTCTATTAGCTTTGCCTTTCGCAATAGCTTGGATTTCTTCAAGTAAGCGAAAACCGTCGTTGATATTGCGGTTATCAGGCGGCTGAACAAATGGAAAAGCAGCGATGTCGCCTAGCCCTAAAGCAAGCATTTGCAAAATAACCGATGCAAGGTTGGTTCGCAGTATCTCAGGATCAGTGAATTCTGGGCGGCCTAAATAGTCGTCTTCGCTGTATAGGCGAATACAAATACCATCAGACACACGGCCGCATCGCCCTGCCCGCTGATTCGCTGAGGCTTGAGATATTGGTTCAATAGGCAGACGCTGCACTTTACTTCTAGCGCTATAGCGTGAAATACGGGCAAACCCCGGGTCTATTACGTATTTGATACCGGGTACGGTTAATGAGGTCTCGGCCACGTTGGTGGCAAGAACAATGCGCCTGCCGCTGTGAGACTGAAAAATGCGGTTTTGCTCTGCAGCCGATAACCTAGCGTAAAGCGGTACAATTTCAGTATTGCGATAATGCTGTTTGCTCAAAGCATCTTGGGTGTCGCGTATCTCGCGCTCCCCACTTAGAAATACCAGAATGTCGCCCGGTGCTTCACGCATTAGCTCGTCGACAGCATTTACGATAGCATCACTTTGATCAATATCGTCATCATTGTCTTCTGGGGCGTGATAACGAATCTCTACCGGATAAGTACGACCGCTCACTTCGATAATCGGCGCATTATTAAAATGCTTAGAGAATCGCTCTGGGTCAATGGTGGCAGAGGTAATGATAAGCTTTAAATCGGGGCGCTTACCTAACAGCTGACGCAGATAGCCTAACAAGAAGTCGATATTAAGGCTTCGCTCGTGGGCTTCATCGATGATGATAGTATCGTACTGATTTAAAAAGCGATCTTGCTGCATTTCAGCAAGCAGCATACCGTCGGTCATAAGCTTAACGTAGCTTCGTTCGCTTACCTGATCGCTAAAGCGAATCTTAAAACCCACCTTTTCACCAAGGGGCGTATTTAGCTCTTCTGCTATACGAGTAGCTACACTTCGTGCCGCTAATCGTCTTGGCTGGGTGTGGGCTATCATGCCGTTTACACCGCGGCCTAACTCTAAGCATATCTTAGGGAGCTGTGTCGTTTTACCCGACCCAGTCTCACCAGCAACGATAACCACTTGGTTATTGGCTATTGCTTCTTTGATATCTTCTTTTTTGTCGCTAACCGGCAGCGGCGGATACTCAACCTTAGGAAGATTATTTTGACGCCAATTACGCTTTTCTATTGATGTGTTGATGTCGCTTTCTAGTTTCTCGAGCTGCTTTTTAAGGCTTTCTTCGCTAACCGCGTTGTCCTGTATTGAACCTTTGGGATTAGCTGCTTTTTTCTTTGCTCCTTTTCCGTCAACACCAGATGTATCATTCACTTTTTGTGCAAGCTGCGTGATCCTGCGCTTCAAACGAAACTTATCTGCGCTTAAACAATCGTCTAGTTTGTTGTAAAGAGGTTTTATAGCAAGTGGTGAAGACAAAGTGACATCCTAAAGCGAGTTTCTAATCATCAATAAAATTCGGGCGGTGATCCTAGAAGATACCGCCCTAAAAAGCCAGTGTGTTAAGCGTTACGAGAATTTAAGCGCTTTGGGTTAATTCATCGTCTTGCGCCGTTTTAAAACGGGGAAAACCAAACCAAATGGCCGCCACACCAAACACAAAAATAAGCATGGGGTACCAGCAATAAGGCGTAATGGCCAAAGGTGAAATGCCCACTACGGCCGCTGCACTCAAAAGCTGCGCACCGTAAGGTACCAAGCCTTGAAAGCTGCACGAAAAGATATCCAAAAGTGATGCGGTACGGCGTGGGTCTACGCCGTATTTTTCGTTCAGGTCTTTAGCAATTGGGCCTGCGGTAACAATCGCAATAGTATTGTTTGCTGTCGTAATGTCTAGAAAGCTGACCAAGCCAGCAATACTAAATTCCGCGCCTTTCTTAGACGTGACTTTACGGGTTAAGCGTTCGATTAACCAAGTTATACCGCCGTTAGCGTGCATTAATGCCACAATGCCGCCTATGGTTATGGCAATCATCGCCAAGTCCTGCATCCAGCCC
This sequence comes from Alteromonas sp. ABD4_190, assembly GCF_056160105.1. NCBI lineage: Bacteria > Pseudomonadati > Pseudomonadota > Gammaproteobacteria > Alteromonadales > Alteromonadaceae > Alteromonas > Alteromonas sp. ABD4_190. Next base: position 3,975,839 of record NZ_JBSWWN010000001.1, on the reverse strand, counting down.
ATCCCTTTTTGAATGCTTTGCATCATAGAAAGTGGCGTAAAGCTACCCTGAACCAGACCGACTACGCAGGCACTGGCAATACCCACTGCAAGTACGCTAATGACGTTAAACCCTGTAAGCGCGAAAGCAATAATGCACAAGTACGGCACTATGCGCCAAAAATCGTAACTGCCGCCTTCAACAATGCCAGAAGTATCAACATCGACCATAAGCAGTAATGCCATGGTTACGATGCAGGCTGGCACGGCCACCATTAAGTTTGCCTTGAACTTGTCTTTAAGCTGTACACCTTGGGTACGTGTTGCTGCAATGGTGGTGTCTGAAACAAACGAGAGGTTATCACCAAACATAGCGCCGCCCACGACAATACCCAGCGCCATTTCCACCGGCAGCCCTAAATTTGTGGCAAGGCCTGCACCTATGGGCGAGAGCGCGGTAATAGTGCCCATGGACGTGCCCATTGAAAATGATATGAAACAGCAAATCAAAAACAGGCCTGGCAAAATAAGTGCAGAAGGCACAAATTGTAGCGCCATGTTAACCGTGGCATCTCGTGCACCAATATCAATAGTCACGGCATAGAATGCACCGGCTAACAGGAATATCAGCACTAAGAGAATAATGTTCTTGTCGCCACCACCTTTACAAAAGGTTTGTACCTTTTCAGAAAAGCTGACCTTTTTACCTTTCGGATTTAAATATAGTCCATACCCAGCGCTGATAAAAAACGCCACCAAAATAGGCATCGCAGTAATATCGTTTGTGGTAATGCCTGTCACTACAACAAGAATTACAAAAAGCAAAATAGGCGTTAAACCTAACGGATTGGGTACGATAGAATTTGGTGCAGTGTCGTTATTTTCGTGCACAGAAAACTCTCTTTTGGTTTTAATTGCGTAACAGCAAAAGTTTAAAGGCTACGCTGAACAGCCACCTTGAGGGTGCGAGTGCGTAAAACAAGCTTCAACAAGACCATATCTTTTTGGTCTTTGACGATGCAAAGCTAAAGCTACAAAGGATAAAAGGTTTTAAGGATATTGAAAAGACATTTACTTTCCAATGACTATGTCATATCAGGCCTAACAGATTATTACCCTCTCAATGAGACTTACAAAGTTTGTAATTGCTTCGTATTACGGCAGGTACAGTAGTTCTACGTTAAGCTGACGCGACAAAGAGTATTGCGTTGTTTAAAGTGAGACTACAGCCATCTTGTTGTTAAGGGCCAGCGTCACATAATTATATCGTAGGATTAATAGTGCACTGAGATGTCAATTACAGAGGTCTTATGCTCGACAAATAAGGGGTGAACACGCTTTACAGTTTCTGATCAACTTCTAAGTTCGCTAGGGGTTTTCCCTGTTAGTCGTTTTACCGTACGACGAAAGTTGGGCAAATCGTTAATACCCATTGCGTTGGCCGCAGCCTCGTTACTCACCTTGTGCACCGATAAAAGTAAAAGCGCGTGATTGCGCTGAACTTCTTCGGACAGAGCGCGATAGCTAGTGCCGTACTCTTTTAATTTACGTTTTAGCGTAGCTACGCTGACGTCTAGGGTTTCCGCCAATTCAGGCAACCCGATATTTGGCGACTGCGTATTGGTGGATGTACAAACGTAACGCCTCACAAAATCAGGTAAAGACAAACGGTTTTGCTGTTCAATAGACGGCCGTTTCTTCGTTTGCGTTGCGCTGTTACTCAATAAACTTTCTAAAGAAACGTGCGGTTTAACAGAGTCTGTAGGCCGAGCCGTCAGCCCTAAGGGTTGGCTTACTACACCTTTTTCAATGCAAATACTGTTGAAACGGCTATTAAACGATAATTTAAGCCCAAGGTGCGTTTCATAATCAGCAATATTTTTCGGTCGACTGCCTGTGAAGGTAAAAGACAAAGCTATTCGCTTATTCGCAATATTTTTAATGAGCGCCACCAGCGTTGCAAATGCCACTTCGAGAGTGAACTGAAGCTGTTTGCTACTTGTGCCTGTAAACTGAGGCACTAATATTATTTTGTCGGTACTTTCAAACCGCTGAAACTGACATAGCGGTAAGCTACACCACCTAAATGTTTGGCGTTGAGTAAGGTGTAAAAGTAGCTGCTCAATATTTTCACATGTTTTAAGCACATGTAGCGGACTAGTAAGCCACTGCGAAGCGAAAGCACCACCCAGTAAAAAACTGACATCGTTACCTTTGGTTTGGCTGTGAACATTGGCTAACAGCGATGAATATTGGTTTATGCTTACTAACGAATTGTGTTGTAACGACTCCTCAAAAATACCTGTACCGCGCAAGAGCTTATTCTTATTACCGCCACGAGAGAGCGCTACATTGAGTACTGCCTGTACCAGCCAATACCCAGCGATCACTTTATCTTGGCTAGACATCACTACATGATAGCTACCAGCACTATCACTACCGGTGACATCCATGCTAAGCCCATCAGCATCACCATTTACAGAGACACCCACCGCTAACTCACCAACATCACCATTTACAGAGACACCCACCGCTAAATCATCAACATCACCTTTTGCAGAGACACCCACGCTAGATACACGTGTTGAGTGACACCGCTCAGCACCTACAACTGTATCTTCGTTTGCAGAATCTCGTAGTGCGTTGATTCGTGGTAACGTTAAATCCATTAGATATTCACCGCAGGTATCTTCGTGCAAATACACCAACTAGTCTCACCAAACTGTCCAAACTACGCTGCACTGTCATGAGAACGCTCAAGCTCTAACAGCATGGTGTTAAGCACAGTCGCAAGGCGCTGATTAGGTAACAGCGTCACTTGAGCACTGCGTGCGGTGGTGTAAATAGCGTTGGCATTGAGGCTATGTCTAAAAGACAAATGCTGAATACTTACTTTGATATCATTCAGAATAACATCGGCCTGCATGGGCGAGACGTCTGGCATCAAAATAGCAAACCTATCACCAGCGTAACGGCACGCTAGATCTTGCTGGCGCAAATTCATGATCACCAATTGCGCAATGTCGTGCAGATACCTGTCGCCTTCTGTATACCCGTGCTTTTGGTTAAACAAAGAGAAGTTATTGATATCGATGATGGCAATTACAGCCGACTTCCCGGATTGCTGTAATTTATTTATTTGTGCTTTCCAATACTCTGCACGGTAAAGTTGAGTAATAGGATCGATAGCATCGTGATCCCGAACGTCCCATTCACGACGTCGCAATTGCAAATTTAACGCACGCTGCTCTAGGTGCCATTGATAAAGTGCCGCGGTCATCACTACCATCCCCACCGCAGCAGGGTAAGACTCAATCATACTTATCCAGTAAGCGGATTCGGGGTAATGAAAAAATTCGTCTAAAAAATCTAAACTGACAGAAAACAAGAAACAGCCTAGCCCTATAATAAGAAGGCTAGTTACTTTTCCAGGAGGACGGCTAGCGAGCGCTGCTAGCATCCACGCAAGCGTTAAAAAGGCGATGCTCCCCTCCCCCACAATATCTAGGCCAGATATCACGGTGCTTTCTTTTGCATTGCCAAATATAAAAGCTAGGCAAACCGCCAAAGTTACCACGCACAACGTAAATACCAACCAAAGCTTGTGATGTCTAAACTGCGTTGAATTTGTAAAGGTAAACATAATGCTCTCTTTGGATATCTCTAATATTGAATACATCACGCGCCAGTCCAGCGGCTTCCAGCGCTTAAAACAAAACGAGAGTCTTGCCCAAATTTGATGAAACTGTCGAGGGTCAGTTTGGCTCATCAATGTGACATATTGATGGCAACCTAATCAAAGAACGCAAAAAAACAAGCAAAAACCATACAAAATCATAAACTTAAGCCAGGGTCAATTTAGCTCACCGATTTGAGAATTAGCGACATTTGCCGTAAGTAAGCCCCATGTTCCACTCAATCGTCATATAACTGTCATGGAGCATTCTTAGGGTACTTAGTCATTAACTTAGCACTTACTTCACACTCCTATTGACTGCTTAATTGATTGGAAAATAAATGAAAATTAAAACCGCGTACTCTTCTCTTACACTTGCCTGCGTAGCGGCGCTAGGCCTTAGCGTTGCGTCGCCTGCTTTAGCGGCGGATGGTGTCATTATTGGTTCAGTAAAAGACGCCGCCAAAGCACGCAGCTATACAGGCGCACAAATTAGAATTGTCGAGCTAGGACTTGTGACCGAAGCTGGCAGAGACGGCACGTTTCGCTTCCCTTCTATTCCTGAAGGCACTTATACCTTAGAAATCTCTTATCTTGGTGAAGATACCGTCACGCAAACGATTAACGTGACAGATAATGGTATTGCCCGCGCTGCCGTCGAATTTGGTAGCGGCGATACCATCGATGAGATTCTGGTGCGCGGCCAACGAAGCGGACAGGCAAGCGCCATTAACCAGCAACGCGTATCTGACCGTATCTCGTCTATTGTTTCGGCAGACGCTATTGGTCAATTTCCTGATCAGAATGCTGCGGAATCGCTACAACGTTTGCCCGGCCTTTCTATAGAACGTGACCAAGGCGAAGGTCGCTTTGTGGGAATTCGCGGTATCGATCCAAACCTTAATAACGTAACCATTAACGGGCTTAATATTCCCTCGCCGGAGTCAGGCGTGCGCTCTGTTGCCCTTGACGTTATTCCCTCAGAACTTATTCAAACATTAGAAGTATCGAAATCTGTAACCCCAGATATGGATGGCGACGCCATTGGTGGCTCGGTGGCGGTAAAAAGCGTAAGTGCCTTTGACAAAGCCCGTGATACAGCAAGCGTTACCGTACAAGCAAGTCAGAATGATTTAGTGGATAAAACCAGTCCTAAACTGTCTGGCACCTTTACTAAAAAGCTTTCATCTGAATGGGGCGTGGCCGGTGCTATCTCTTACTTTGACAGAGACTTTGGTTCAGATAACGTTGAAAGTAACGGAGATGATGAGCTTGAGCAACGTGACTACACAATTACTCGCGAACGTTTAGGTAGTGCGCTGAATATTGATTTTCGCCCCGACTTCAACAACCAGTATTTCCTTCGCACACTTTACAGCGAATTTTCTGATGACGAATACCGTCAAGGCAACATTTTCACTTTCGACGGTGAAGACTCGGAAATAGAAAGAGAAAGTAAAGATCGTTACGAAAGCCAAAGCATCTTTACTGTGGCACTAGGTGGTGAGCACCAGTTAGAAACGTGGAGAGCAAACTGGCAACTTGGTTATGCAAAGTCTGATGAAGACGAACCAGACGCTTTGTATTATGTATTTAAAACAGAAAACGACAGCATTGATGCTGATCTAAACACCATGCGCCCAACGGTTTCGCAAAACGCTGATGCCATGGACTTATCTACCTACGAGGTAGATGAAATTAGCTTTGAAGATAACTACACGAAAGATACCGAAACCAGTATTAAATTTGACGCATCACGACCTATAAACCTGGGTGGGTACATTGGTGAATTCAAATTCGGTTCAAAATACCGCAGCCGAGAAAAAGACAGAGACAGCAGCATCACGATTTTTGATGGTGACTTTGACGGGCTAGATGCCTCTCAGTTTGGTACTGCTAGCCCAGAGTATGCACTCGGTGACTTCGGTCCAGGGCTTAATCGCGGCGTAATGCGCAGCTACTTTAACGATAACCGCTCAAGCCTTGAAGTAGACAGCCTTAATTCAGAAGTTGAATCTCGCGGTGCCACATATGTAAACGAAGAAGATATTTTTGCGGCCTACGTAATGGGCAGCGTTGATATTGAAAAGCTTCACTTGGTCGCCGGTGTTCGCTATGAGCGCACCGACTTTTCAACGTCAGGCATGCGCGTCGAGCTAGTTGAAAACGAACAAACTGATGTAGAAGAAGTGGTCAACACACCATGGGAAGCTGAGCGTGATTATGACTACTGGCTACCGAGTGTAAACGCCAGATATACGTTTTCTGACAAGCTACAGCTTCGTGCCGCCTACACGCAAACCATTTCACGTCCAAAATTTGAAGATGTGGCTGCGTTTCAAATTATCGAAAGTAAAACCGAAGAAGACGACGGCGTATTTGTAACTGAACGTGAGGCAGAAGTGGGCAACCCAGAGCTTCAACCTTATGAAGCGCAAAACGTTGATTTGTCAGTTGAATACTACCCTGGTGACATTGGCGTAATTTCAGCAGGATTGTTCTATAAGAATATCGACAACTTTGTTGTGTATGCAGATGTTGCAGGTACCACTGGCTGGGAAGGTTTTGAAGAAGTTATTCAGCCAATAAATGGTGACTCTGCTGATTTGACGGGCTTAGAACTGTCTTGGGTCAAAGCCTTTAACAACGGGTTTATTGTATCTGCGAACGCAACGTTCACGGACTCTGAAGCCACCACATTCTTAGACGGCGAAACTTTCGAAACTCAGTTACCTAACCAGTCAGATCGCATTGGCAACTTAACCATTGGTTACGAAGCGAATGATTTCAGTGTACGACTTGCTACCACGTATAAAAGTGAAAACTTCGAAGAAATTGACGGTGACATGCTGAGGTTTGAAGATGACCATGTACAAATTGATTTCATGGCCCGTTATTACATTAACGACAGCATGCAGGTGTATTTTAACGGCATAAACCTAGGTGACGAGCCTTTCTATAACTACTTTGATACGCGCAGTCAAAACGCGCAGTACGAAGAGTATGGCCGTACTTTCGAGCTAGGTTTTACTTGGCAGCTAAATTAATCACTTTTATTTGTTGTTAATGTTCAGATGTTCGCAAGCTTCTAAAATGGGGCTTGCGTCATCTGCTTTTGAGAGTCTTTCATGCACGGTTTACCCAAACTCGCCCCAACCACAAAGCCAACATTCGCAACCTTGTTTGCGGTTGCGTTTTGTTTCACCTGCTGCCTTACCTCAGATTTTGTAAAGGCAGAGCAAACAAGCCCCGCTTACTCCGCGGCAAAAACTAACGTAGCTATTGAAAATGCGAAGGCTACCAACGAGCAGTATTCACATAGTTACTATGCGCACACCACGATTGAAGGTTTATCGGTACCGGATGACGCGGTTTCTTTTTTAACGTTAGGTGATTGGGGCCGCAACGGTCACTTTTATCAAAAACACGTTGCTAAATGGCTAGATATTGCAAGTTACCAACTAGACGCAGAATTTATCGCAACCACCGGCGATAACTTCTACGACAATGGTGTTGCCTCAGTTGACGACCCTTACTGGCTGTCTTCTTACGAAAACATTTATCATCAACCTCATTTATTCATCGACTGGTACCCTGTGTTGGGAAACCATGACTATCGAGGAAACTGGCAGGCGCAAATAGATTACAGCACTAAGAGTCGACGTTGGGAAATGCCGGCGCAGTATTACAGTAAGACGTTAAAGCTTGACGATGGAAGCTCAGCTCTCTTGTTGTTTATCGATACGTCTCCGCTAAACCCCGACTATGCAGGCGAAGCTAAATACCAAGAAGCTTACTCACAAGGAGCATCTAAACAGCTTGATTGGATAAATACTATGTTAGGCAACGATCAACACACCTGGAAAGTTGTCGTAGGCCATCATCCACTTTATTCAAGTGGTAAACGCTACGGTAAAACAGACGCTATCAAAGACGTGTTAGAACCCCTTTTCCACGAACATGGCGTGAACCTTTACATTGCCGGACACGAGCACGATCTTCAACACAACCAATTACCCGGGGATGACCTAGTGCACGTAGTGTCCGGTGGCGGCTCAGAAGTGCGCCCTGTTAGTAACTACGACTTTACACAATTCGCAAAATCGACCGGCGGCTTTGTCAGTGTGAGCATGACAGCTAAAAACATCTTCCTTAATTACATCGATCACAATGGGAAGACGATTTACACCCACACAATGAATAACGCCCGCACAGTATCTTCGCCGACCACGATTCAGGATTAATGATGACAATGAATAACCAAAAAACAAAAGGGCTACACCGAGCAGTAGCAAAGACCGTCGTTTTTACCGGTGCTCTAGCCACACTCTTTAGCTGTGCAGCTCAAAATGCAACAGCCTCAAAAACCCAATTCGAGCCCACAGCCACTGTACTTACGCTTACACACCTTAAAAAAGGTTTTGAACAAACGCTTTATTACCAAAACATTGATCAAGCTAACGCTTACAAAGACACCCATGCTAACAGCGCAAAAAACACAGCGCTTACAAAGACACCCATGCCAGCAGCGTCTTACAATGACACCCATGGCAATCATACGCTCAAGGTAGCGTCGTCAAAGAAAAGTCACTCTTACGAAGACACCCATGCTATTGACCTTCAAATAAACGAGCATAAAGGCATTTCACTTACTAACAGCCAAGGTACAACTCAATTTATTGAAGGCAGCTACGCGTTTGCCCACGCTGAAGTAGCTAACGCTACGAACAAACAATGGGTGTCTTTGGTAGTGTTTAATAACAACACGCAATATATTGAAGCGTATCGCATATCTGTTGACACCCTGGCAGTGCAACAGCAGCTTAGCCAACCCGCCAAAGGCTCTGAGGCCATTTGCGCAGCAATGAGTGCGCAAGGACACCCTCACATTATCAATGTGGATGCCACAGGCACCCTTAATCAATATGAACTGCACCATGATCAGTTTTTATCACTACGCAGTTTCGCCATAGGCCCTGGCATCAAAAGTTGCAGTGTTGACCTCGATACACAAAACATCTATTTGGCGGACGAGTTCGCCGGGGTATGGAAGATTAACGCCCATATAGAAAGTGAGTTAGAGAAAACGCTTATCTTTCATGACGCAGATACACCAGTAGAAGGCGTGAGCGTCTTACCCTCTACAACCCTAAATTCAAATAGCAGCCTTGTCGGTTGGGTAAGCCCAGATAAAAGCGGCGTATGGCTTCAAAGTCAATGTCATGCTGAGTTCGTAACTTTGTTGCGCGATGAAGATGGGACCGCAGAAAGCATAGAACCTGAATTTATTCAGTTAGCTACTTTTGCAAATAAAGAAGGGCAAGGAATCTCTGTGGTAGTAGATGATGATGCATCGGGCAGGGTTTATTCTGTAGAACTGCCGGCTAGTTTGGCCGCCGCATATTTTAACGATGGGTGTCTTGCTAAAAAAGACGATGATGCTCAAAACGGTTCCGATACTTCTGCCCAACATAAGGTGGCCACTGTTTTACCCTTAGCGCAAACTCAGCCTGTGCAAAACTATGGTGATGCAGCTGACGACCCTGCTATTTGGGTTAACTCACAGGCCCCTTCAGAAAGTCGCATAGTTGGCACCGACAAAAAAGGCGCATTGAATACCTACGATCTTACCGGCAAGCAACTTCAGAGCCTGCCGATAGGAAGAGTCAACAACGTTGATGTTGGGTACCGGGTTGCGGTAAACACTGTGAACATTGGCAGTAAAAATGAGTTTACTGATATTGCCGTTGCTTCAAACCGAACACATAACAGCTTGTCTGTTTTGGAAATAGATCATAACGGTAACCTCGCCCATTTAGGTGAGATTAAAACAACGCTTAGCGACATTTATGGTATGTGCCTTTTTGTCAATAACGGTATAGCTCATGTATTTGCGAACGATACCAGTGGTCGTTTCGAGCGATATGAATTATCAATCAACCAAGGCAAAGCAGTTGAAGGAAAGTTGAGTCAGAGCTTCTCTCTTCCCTCACAGCCAGAAGGCTGCGTGGTAGACACCCACACAAATACCGCTTACCTTGGTGAAGAGGCCACAGGCATCTGGGCGCTGGATATCAGCTCTACTGATAATACACCTACATTTATCTCAGCAATAACAACGCCCGTTGAAGCTGATGTAGAGGGCTTGGCACTATTTACCGTTGATGGCAAGAAATACCTCATTGCATCAAGTCAGGGCAATAACAGCTACGCCATCTATTTCATACATGAAGAAAACCCTGAAACGTTAACACTTATGGGGCTAATTAAAATTGCCGCTGACAACGCAAAGCAAATTGACGGGGTATCGGAAACTGACGGGCTAGAAGCAACAAATGCCAACCTTGGCGGGGCTTTTACTGAAGGACTGTGGGTAGTGCAAGATGGCCGAAACGTAATGCCAAGCCAAAAGCAAAACTTTAAACTTGTAGCAGGTACGACGCTCAAAAACGCAATAAGAGATTTAGTAAACAGACAAGGTTAAAGGCACATGGTGTGAGTAACCATCAACACCCACGCCGATAATAGAGAAAGGGGGAAGTTTAAAGCTTAACCTCTCCCTTTACTCTCAAAACTTGCTGACTTATCGCTGTAGTTTAATTGCGCTTAAGGTTGCATTACCTTAAACATTACAAATACCACCTTAGATTTTGTAGACAGCCTTAGGTTTTGCAAACAAACTTACATAGGCAGCGCAAAATCTAATGTCAACTAGCCTGCTCGCTGATAGCCATCATTTAATTGAACGTCAATGGCGCGAAGCACAGCCGTTCGGTTAATTGAGCCCAAAAGAACACCATCATCATCTACTACCGGGTAAACCCGCGGCTTCTCTTTAAGCAGCAATTGCGCTAGCTCTATCACCGACATATAGGGCTTCACGGAAACCACGGGCGTTTTCATGATTTCCCCTACCCTACAAATTTGTTCGCGATAGTAGCTTGACGCAATCATTTGAGCGATACAGTCTTGCTCGGATAAAAAGCCCACGACCTTTCCCTTTACATCAAGCACTGGCCCACCACTTTGCCCACTGGCTAACAACGCTTCGACAGCCTGCGCAACGGGCATATCGACATTAAGCTTCACTGGGTGAGTATTCATATAATCACTGACTTGCAACGATTCCATTTTCAATTCTCCAGCCGTGGCGCCTAATGTGACCGATACTGCGACTTATTGGGCGTTACGGCACTTCAATTATTATTAACCACATGTGAAAGCAATTTTCCCCCACACTTTAAGATTAGACCTTTCGTTGCCTACAAGCCAGCACATTTAACATTAAAATAACAATTAGATTTTACAGTGGTTAATCTTTGTAAATTGCCACTTTCACATTACCATTTACATCGATGCTAGCGCGGTACATACCCGCTGAATTAAACGGCATTGCAACGTTACCTTTTGCGTCAATAGCAATTACACCGCCATCACCACCAGCTTCAACTAACACATCGTTCACCACTGTATTTGCAGCGTCGTTTAGTGTTAACCCTTGATACTTCATCCGCGCGCAGATATCTGCTGCTACGTTGTATCGTATAAAATACTCACCATGTCCGGTCGCCGATACAGCACAGCTTTCATTGTCGGCATAGGTGCCAGCACCAATCACCGGTGAATCACCAATACGCCCATATCGTTTAGCCGTCATTCCGCCGGTGGATGTTCCGGCCACAATGTTGCCCTCGCCATCTAGTACCACTGCCCCTACGGTTCCAAAACGCTCGTTGCCCTGCTGTAAACCATAACCATTTGAAGCCTGCTCCATACGGGCTTTCGCTTTATCTAAAGCCTGCTTACGAAACTCAGTATCGAAAACCGAATTGTCCACTTGATCAAGGCCGTTTTGTTTTGCGTAGTCTTCCGCTCCTTTACCGGAAAGCATAACGTGTGGAGATTCGTTCATTACCAGCAGCGCTGCCTCTATCGGGCTTCGAATTGTCTTAACACCCGCAACCGCACCTGCGTTTTTACTTCCGCCATGCATAATAGACGCGTCGAGTTCATGCTCTCCGTCAAAGGTATACACGGCGCCAATGCCCGCGTTAAACAAAGGTGAGTTTTCAAGAACTTTAATGGTTTCTACCACCGCGACTTCACCTTTTACACCGTCTTGCAGCAAGGTATAACCGTGCTGTACTGCTTGCGTTAACACCTTTTTATACGCCGCCTCTTTTTCAGCCGTCATCGAAGACTTTAAAATAGTGCCGGCTCCGCCATGAATGGCGATGGCAACCCGTGAGCTTTCTTGGTGAGTATCAGCCGCTGATGCGTTAGCACTAACGAGCGTTAGCGAGGCTACTAAGGCACTGATTACACATAAGGTATTTCGAACTTTATTGGACTGACGAAAAATGCGAGGAAGGTTCAAACGGTTAACTCCTTTAAAAGTTATAAAACACCGCTTAGTTCCGTGGCAGATGAAACCAACACAAACGAGCGATGTGATTATCGTATTTATAGCGAATTAAGATGACACACTAAAAGATGATAATCTAGGCCACTTCAAGAAGTTCTAAAAAGGTATTAAGATCGTCGCCGATAGATGGAAGCAACGCTTTTACTTTCTCCCAATCAGCTACTTTTGATAACTCCCAAAGTGATTCAAAATCTTTTTGTAGCTGCACGGCACCTATATCAGCAGACATTCCTTTGAGTTTAAGCGACAGAATTTGTATTTGTGAAAAGTCTTGGTTCTCTACAGCCCTTTCTAAAAGTTTAAATTTTTCAGGTGCGCTTTGAGAATAGAGCTCACAAACCCGAGAGAATAAAGCTTTATCACCCATAATTCGTGCTATAGCATCCTCTTTTTCCCAACAGCCGTCACTTACTGTATTCGTTTTCTCGATAGAAATAACTTCAGGCTGACCTAATGCGTCGGTAGCCTCAGAGTGAACAAGAGTATTAGCGCTTTCCTGTGAATCGATTATTTCATTCATAGACTCAGTACTTTGTTCTAAATCTCTATCAATAGCGCCAAGCAAGCTGTCTACTAAGGGGGGCAACGACGCGCTATTACTTGTGCTATTGGCGGGTTCTGCATAAGAAGTTTTGGTGCGCTCAGCGCTTTGTGAATCAATATCTGAATTTTCAAGCTCGGTGCCAGCCACCTTGGTAACTTGATTTACTAGCCACTGCCTGACTTTTGGGATAAGTACATCTGCAATAACCGGTTTAGTGGCAAAGTCGTCCATCCCTGCTCCTAAGCACTTTTCCTTCTCGCCCAGCATAGCGTTTGCTGTCATGGCTATAATGGGAACATCGGCATGCATTGCTCCAGCTTTTCCCTCGCGAATAGCACGAGTCGCCTCGTAACCATTCATTTTAGGCATCTGGCAATCCATTAAAATACTATGAATACGACGGCCTTTTTCATCGCATTTACGCAGAAAAGCAACGACTTCTTCACCGTCTGCGCAGGTATATAATTTACAAGGTAAACACTCTAGTACGCCCTTAGCCACTTCCCTATTTATCATATTGTCATCAACGATAAGTAAGCGAGTATTATCAATTGAAATGTGTGATTTAATTTGGTCTTCAGCCCAATTTTTTTCGGCTTCTGGTGCACTATTATGGCTGTCTTCAGTGATGACTTTTTTAATCAAACCACCATATTTAACAACATCTAACCCTTGCTTTACCGTTATAAACGTAGAGCGGAAAAGGGGTTTAGGTAGGTACAGAGGCGTCAAATGCGTAAACGCATAGGGTGCTCCCTCTAGCTTTTGAAGAATATAAACCACGGGCATTTTGCTATCCTTTCCGCCCTTTTCACTTCGCTCCCATTCTCTGTCTATGTCACCAATTAAAGCGCTGGATTCATCAAGTAAAAGTACATTGTAATCTTGCCACTGAATAGCACTAGCGGGCCCATCTAAGACTTCAGGAGTAGCGCCTACGTATAACGCAAGTTTGCAAATATGCGTTTGTAGCGGTAAATAAGCAGATGAAACGCCAACTTTAACCTTACTAAGAAGTGACTTCTCGTCTTGTTCAATTTTGTCAAAACTTGCTTCATTGTCCGATGTAGTATCGGGAAGTGAAATGTAAAACGAAAACTTACTCCCCGTTCCTAACTCCGACTCAAAGGTAATATCCCCACCTAATAATTGGCATAACTGCTTGCAAATAGATAGTCCTAGCCCTGTACCGCCGTATTGTGTCGCCACTGAGGCATCGGCCTGGGTGAACGCAGAAAAAAGCTTGGGCTGATTGTCTTTTGCTATCCCAACACCTGTATCTTCAACACTGAAATGTAACTGCAGAACGTCAGACACCGATTCGCTTAAAAACAGAGTAAGTTTAACGTGCCCTGTTTTGGTAAACTTAATCGCATTGTTAAGTAGGTTACTCAATACTTGGTTAATTCTGTGAGGATCTGAGTTAATTTCTATCCTGGGTACTTCTGAGGTATCCACCAGTAACTCTAGTCCTTTGCTTGCCGCTTTAATAGCGAACACTTTAGCAATAGACTCGATAAGAGAGAGTATTTCGAAATTTTGCTGGTTAATATCTAGTTTACCCGCCTCTATTTTTGAAAGATCTAGTACATCATTTATAAGCACGTTTAAGTTGTTACAGCTGATTTCCATCATGGAAACCAGCTGCTCTGCCTTCTCGTTAAGCGGTTGGCGTTTTAATAAAGCTAAAGAGCCAACTACCCCGTTGAGGGGCGTGCGCATTTCATGACTGATATTAGAAATGAATGAACTCTTCACCTTACTTGCTTTACGCGCTTCTTGTGTTGCCTCAACCAACTCTTTTGTTCTACTTACCACTTTCTCTTCAAGTTTTAAGTTGACTCGCTCAATGGCATCTTTCGCTTTTTGTTCATCCGTAATGTCTCTAATTACTACAGCTACGCCAGAAAACTGTGAATGCTCGCCCCATATCGTTGAGGTAGTTATCAATAGCGAATGCTCATTTTTATCATCATCGACATAAGGAGTGGTGAAAGTAACTTGCTTACCACCTTTAACAAGCTCATCCTCTAACCCTGATAAGGATAGTGGTTCGAAAGACGAGTAATGTTGATTGAGGATTATTTGGGAGGGGATCCCAAAAAGTGACTCCGCAGCTTTGTTCCAACTTTTGACAATACCCGTAGAGTCCACACTAAAAATGGCATCTTTTGAAATATCGACAATAGCGGCTGATTCACCACGCACTTTGGCTAACTCAATATTCTTTTTATTACTGCGATATACAAAAAGTAGAATGCTTACAAAGATAATAGAGATGACACCAATCACGCTGTAAACGCTCAGCCGTTTTTCATTTATCAGCGCACTCACTTGAGATTGCGGTAGTAATATGTGCAAGTAAAAGCCTGAGCCCTGACCTTTCGCTCCTAGTGTGAATGCCCTTGAAACAGCGTAATGTACGTCCTGGCTTTCATTTTTGGCTGTAATCTTGTCGCGCCCGTTGAATTGAGATACTGAGAATTCGCTTTGCCATGTTACAGACGGGTTTAAGTCTTTAGAAAAGGACTTTTGGCTATCGGGATGTACTACAAAATAGCCATCACGGTCAGTGACGTAGAGCGAATGGTTGCTCGTTAAGGATTGGGTCATTTGAGAAAGCATGTACTGCGCGTTAACGTTCATAATTAACATTCCGTAACGCTCGCCACTTTCACTAAAGATTGGTAAGGAAAGCCGAATGACGCTTTTGTAGGGGTATTCTAATTTTCCATATTCCCGATTCAAGTTGATATTAGATATGTAAAATTGTCCTTTATTACTTTTAGCGCTTTCAATGAAATAATTTCGTGTTGCTTTGGTCTGTAAATCAGTATTGCTGGCGATTAAAACACTCCCACCTTCGCGCTCGACCCTTAAGAACTCGTTCCCTTCTTCATCCGCCTTAATGACTCTTAACTGATCGATTTCGCTGTTATTTTCGATAAAAGCAACGAATATAGTTTCTAAGCGGTGCTTCCACTGATCAAGCGTAGTGCCATCTTTAGGATCTAAATTATTGTTCTGCGTAGCTCTAACTATTCCGCTTATCGGCGGCGTTTGGTGCAAAAAATTAAGGGCGTTGAGATGTTTGACTAGCTGTGTTTCGGCGACATTTTCCGCGCTTAAGGCGCTTTTCTCTAAGGCCTCAAACGCCTGACTCTCCGCCGTCGCTTTTATGTTGCTTTCAAACAAACTAACAACCAACACAATCAGTAAGGTAGCAAGCACAATAGCCAATATAAACGTACTTTTAGCTTCGTTAAACGCAGGTTTAGATGGAAGGACTGACAAGCCAATAATTTCCGTATAACTTGTAATAACCTAAAACTAGTCAGAGATGGTTTGTTTAGCAAGTTTACAGTTTAAAAATTTCATATAAAAAACAAACAATAAAACCGTAAGTTACAACGTCACGCCAGCCTTTCAAGTGGCTGAATTATTGGGCATAAAACCAACAGCATTTGGTATTAAAATTATCGCAGTGTACACTGCGTGCAAGGTTTTTCTATTAAGCAATGGTGGTTATGCACGCACCTACATTTTTGTGGCACGATTTTGAAACGTTTGGCACCAGCCCACAAAAAGATCTTCCCTGCCAATTTGCCGCGGTCAGAACAGATATGGATTTAAATGTTGTTGGAAAACCCATCAACATTATGAGCGCCATTGCTAATGATTATCTACCTCACCCAGAGGCATGCTTGGTTACCGGCATTACGCCACAGCAAACCATAAGAGATGGTTCGAACGAGGCAGATTTTGCAGCGCGAATTTACCAAGAGATGTCTACCCCAAACACCTGTAGTGTAGGGTTTAACAGTATTCGCTTTGACGATGAAGTGTCGCGCTATTTGTTTTACCGTAATTTTTACGACCCCTATTCACGGGAGTGGCGAAACGGGAACAGCCGCTGGGATATTATTGATGTAGCAAGAGCGTGTTATGCGCTTAGACCGGAAGGAATCAATTGGCCAGAACGAGAAGATGGTACGCCTAGCTTCAAATTAGAATCGCTCACTGCAGCTAATAACATTGGCCATGAAAATGCACACGATGCGCTTAGCGATGTCTACGCAACCATTGCTTTGGCAAAGCTTATTAAAGAAAAGCAGCCTCGTTTATTTGAGTATGCATTGTCGCTTCGCAATAAACATACGGTTATGCAGCAAATTGACCTAAGCAAACCTTCGGTACTTTTGCATATATCTTCTAAATTACCTGCCTCTCAGGGGTGTTGCACATGGGTAATGCCCATTGCTAAACATCCAACCAATTCGAATGCGTTTATAGCGATAGATTTATCCCATGATATAGAGAGCGTGGTAAACGACTCAGCCGAAGAAATAAGACAGGCGCTTTACGCGCCAGCGGATACGTATTCAGATACAAAAGAACGACCTGGTCTTAAACTTATCCACATTAATCGCTCCCCTTTTATTACCAAAGCAAAAGCAATGACTGAGGAAAACGCCGCTAGGTTAGGTCTTGATCGCGAACGTTGCCTAGACAATTACAAAACACTCGCAAGCACTAACGAACTCGCGGCTAAACTTGTGGACGTATATGATGAAGAACGTGAAAGTACAGAGCATGACGTAGACCACGCCTTGTATAGCGGTGGTTTCTTAAATGACGAAGATAGACGTTGGTGTGAGCGTGTTATTGATGCAGCCCCTGATGACCTTGCCACCTTGGCCGATGAAACACAGCATGAAAGATTGCGCAAACAACTGTTTCGTTATCGTGCGCGCAACTACCCCAATACACTTACCGCTGATGAGATGACGAAATGGCAGTATCACCGTCAGGCTCGACTAACAGACTCCGCATTTGGCGGCTCGATTACACTAGAAAATTACATGATGAGGCTTGAAGCGTTAGCTCACGAGCACAGCGACAACCCCGACAAGCAGGCCATACTGCGCGCCCTGTATCAGTATGCTAAAAACCTTTGACGGAGGTTTTATAACATCATAAATTAATGATAGTTGAACTAAGGCGGTAAAGGATAAAACGTAGTCAAGGAATTGATAACCTCCGCCGATAATAACAATACACGCGCGTAAGGGAATAAGTAGTCATGAATGGCGTTACAATAAACTTCGACAAATCAAGAACCTATATAAACATTATGCTCAATCCTTCTGAATTTACATCAGAGGTGGATATTCGTGATGTTAGACAGCAGTTGGAAAGTGGCGAAACCAAGCGTCTGTATGTGTCAGAAAAAGCGTTAAAATCAGCCTGTGAAACGGCCAACCATTACTTTAAAACAGGTGATGGTACTGTGGTTCAAGAACGCATTGGCGAACGCAAAAACGCCGAAGTTGAATTTCGGGTGCCTGAAGACGGCATGATTGCGAATTTGGTCCTTACTACCCCCTATGGCGGTAAACTCCCATCCCTTGCGACAGTTAAATCATTAGCAGTCAAAAATAGAGTGATTCGAGGTGTTAGCGCTAAAAAAATAGACGCCATGCTAAAAGCCGCAAGAAATGTGGCGCCTGGCACTGTATTAGAGGAAACCATAGCTAAAGGGCTTCCTGCTCGAAATGGGAAAAACTCTAAATTTATTCCCCTTGTTCCGAACGCACTTGAACGAATACTAAGACCGCAAACGAACGAAGGTGAACGCGTTGACATGCGCAACTTAGGCGACGTGATATGCGTGAAAATAAATACGCCTGTTTTGCGCCGTACTCCACCTACAAAAGGTCGTTCTGGCTTTGACGTGAAAGGAAACACGATCTCAGCCGCTCCAGGTGAATGGGTAGACTTTAAAATGGGATCAGGAACGATGGTGTCTGACAGCGACGCAAACCTATTAATGTCTTCCATTTCAGGAATGCCTAAATACCGTGACCAAGTTATGAATATAGATGATACCTTTATTTGTAATGGCGTTAACGTTGGGTCAGGGCATGTAAATTATGAAGGCGCTGTATTGGTCAATGGCGATGTCACCGAGAAAATGCAAATTAAAGCGGCCGGAGACGTTACTATTAACGGTTTCGTAGAGTCGGCTTACATTGAGTCGGGCGGCGACATCATTATCACTGAAGGTGCAATGGGCAAGGTAAACGATAAGCAAGGTGACTACCAATGCAAACTCGTTGCCGCAGGAAGTATTCACGTACAGCATGGCCAAGGCATCGATATCCAGTGCGCTGGGAATATAACTGTCGGTAGACAGCTTGCATACAGTCGTCTGCGCTGCGGTGGAGCTGTGATTGTAGGGCAAATTGATAAGCCAATGGGCAATTTGTTTGCTTGTGACATTATCAGTCAAGATAGGGTTGAAGCAGGAACGCTTGGCGCTGTTTCTGGAAGTACGTTGAAAGTTGATTTCAGCCCTGGTTTTAATCAGTTGCTAGAACGCAAAGATTCCCTTGATGAGTTATTAAGGCAAATTCGCGAAAATAACTTAAAGCACAAAGAAAAAATCGACCTTATTCAGGGTAAAAAAATTCCTAAAGAGCTACAGCGCAAGGCTGCAGAAGCGCTTGAGCTTTTTAACAACGAAAGCGCCCTTCTAGAGTGGTTAGAGAATAAAGCTAACGACGTCAAAGCCGCAAAAGAAAACTATCAAACAGATATAAAACTTATTGCAAATAAAAGGCTCTATCCGGGCGTATCTGCCAAATTAAATAATCGAAACTGGCGTTCTGAGCGGGAGTATGATCGCGCTCAAATCCACTACGACTCACACCAATGGCATTACGAACCAATTATTTAGATGATGTTAAGGCTAGCGAAGCCGGCATTTCAGGCTTCGCACATCTGCCTTTCTATTTAGCTGCAGGATAATCCAATTTTACTGAGCAATTGTCACATTGCCGTAGCCTTGCCGCTTAGACTGATAAAGTGCCTTTATAGTGCGCTCAAGCCAATCAGGGAACTCTTCTGAGTCTCGCAATTCAGCCATGCCAATAGCAATTTTAAACTTATCGCTTAGCAGATAGTGAGAACCCATGCACTCTAACAGCCTATCTGCGAGAATCTTCGCTGAGTCTAATTGAGTCTGTGGACAAAGGACAATAAACTGCTCTTTGTTGAATCTTGAAACAATGTCAACCTCTCTTACAGTATTAAGGCAGTTTTGGGCTGCGGTCTTTAGCACCTCTTCTCGACTAGAGGGGTCGTGAGAAAATAAATCTTCATCAACAGGTGTTAGGTCTATAGCGATCAATGTGGCGGAAGTATGAAACCGATGGAAGCGTGATATCTCTTCTTCCGCTCTCTGTATTATGTGGTTGCGGTTGTATAGGCCCGTGATTGTATCGTAAGCCGAAAGAAATCCTAATGTTTTGTTTTTCTCTAACAAATTGGCCTGTAGCGCATTTATCTCTTCATTTTTTTGTTGGATTATACGCTTGTAGCCCCCCACATGTCGGTTTTTCGAAATAAGCCATAGCAACATTATCAATACAATAACCGAACTCAGTATCATTACAGTGTAATTGCGACTATAGCGGATTTGCACGTTATTCCACTGCTTGTAGATTTCTACTTTCTTTGCCTCTGGAATACGCTCTATTGCAACATTGAGTTTTTCTACTAAATGGCTGTACGACTTATTAACACCAAATGCGAGAGAATCAAACGGTTCGGCGTAACCAACAATGTGTAAATCTTCGAGTTCAAGGTTATTGATGTGCATATTCACACTCATTAGTGAACCTACCATTACGTCAAATTCACCATTTGCGAGTTGCTTAAGGCCCTCTTCCTCAGATGGGATGAGTTCTAGACGCAACCCTGGGTAATGACGAGAGATATATTCGACTTGGCGGTACCCCTGCACAATACCTACTGTACGATTGCCAATACCTGAATAGCCCTGCAGCATGGGCGTTCCCGTTCGGGCAACCAATACATTAGGCGCCTCAAAATACGGCACACTAAAATCTAAAAACTGCTTGCGATAATCAGACGTGTTCATCATGGGAATGACTTGGCACTTACCTTGTTGAACAAACTCTAGACTTTCCTGCCAGCTCTGTGTAGAAACAAGCTTGAACTTAAGCTCGCTGAGTTCAGCAATAAGCTGCATGTACTGAGCTGAAATACCCACGTGGATGCCATTTCTTATCGCTTCATAAGGCGCCCAATTGGGGTCGATACAATAGGTTACTTCAATTGAATTTTGAGATGCTAATGGTTGCTCAGGCGCCGCTTGCAACAACGCGCTAAAAGCGGATCCTACAAACAACACTGTGCAAAGCAGGCCTTTTCTTATTTTTCTCAACTGCACACCCAAAAGAATAGTTACATCAATAACAAGTCAACCGCGAAGTATTAAGGTTAAACGCAAAAAATGCAATAAATTCGACTATTTAGTCACTATTTAGCTATGTGACACTCTGCTGTTGCTTGAATTCTTCGCGGTCATAGCGCTTTTCACTTATGATAGCAGTCAATGCTGCTACCGCTTTTTCAATATCGGCAAAGCTCAAATACAGCGGCGCAAAGCCAACACGAAGTATGTTTGGAGCACGAAAATCAGCAATGACGCCTTCAGCTATCCACGCTTGGCAAATGGCATAAGCATCATCGTGTGCGAAAGCGATCTGGCTACCTCGATTATCTAGAGAAGGGCTTACCACCTTAAGCTCGTCTAATAACCCAGCCCTTTTAGCTTCAGCGATAAAATAGGCTTGAAGCTTTTTAGATTTTTCATCAATGGCTCTAATTGAAACGCCTTCGAACACATCAAGGGCAGCATCTAGAATGCTCATGCCAATAATGCCTGGCGTACCGCACAAGTTTTGTTTTACTGAGGTATCAGGGGTGTAGTCGGGTGAGAATGAAAATGGCGAGCTATGGCCCATCCAACCTGATAGAGGCTGTTTATAAGCGTCTTGATGTCGTCGGGCAACATAAATAAATGCAGGAGCACCTGGGCCGCCGTTTAAGTATTTATAAGTACAACCCACAGCGAAGTCTACATTGCACTCATCTAGGTCAACGGGAAACGCGCCCGCACTGTGCGCCAAATCCCATAACGTGAGAATTCCTTTATTGTGCGCCTGCTCAGTAATGCTCTTCATGTCGAGCTTAAGGCCGCTTCTGAAGTTTACCTGCGTCAGCATGAGCACAGCGATATCTTCATCAAGCTGGGCACCAACACTATTTTCATCTATGTACCGAATACTGTATTCATTGCCCAGCAAACCGAGTAAACCTTGAACCATATAAATGTCGGTGGGGAAATTGTTTCTTGTTGTGGCGATGACTTTTCTTTCAGGGTGCATTTTTAAGGCAGCACTAAGCACCTTAAACAAATTGATTGATATCGAGTCGCAGCATATTACTTGGCCTTGCTTTGCGCCGATAATGGTACCAATTTTGTCGCCTACCTGCTGTGGAAGTGAAATCCACTGATGCTTGTTCCAGCTTGTAATAAGGCCCTCGCCCCACTGTTTTTTTACGACCTCCCTAGCACGCTCTTCCGCTTTCTTGGGTAAGGGGCCAAGAGAGTTACCGTCAAGATAGATAGTATTGTTTGGCAACGAGAATTCGCCCGCCTTGCTAAAAAGCGGATCTTTTTCATCAAGTTGCTCAGCAGAAAAAACCTTATTCATCATGTTGACTCATAACCTCAAGTAAAGCATCAAAGGACGTTGATTCTGGATGTAGCCAGTCGAAATGACCACCGTTTGTTATTATTCTACTTTTTGCGCCGGGCATTGTAGCGTGGTGTTCGGGTACAATACTATCTTCGTTGCCTTGTATTAATATTACCGAGGGCTTGATTTTAGCTGCGTCTGGCGTAGCCATTTGGTATTCACGTTCGTTTTCAGCTGGCATGCCACCCATAAACTGTGGCGTGGCTGACTGACAGCTATTTTCACCAAGGGCATAACTTTGCACATTTGTTATAGCGGCAAGGCCTATTACTTGTTTAATGCCTGTACCTACATCGCTACTCGATAGTTGCTGTGCGGCAAGTAAGCCAAGGTGCCCGCCTGCAGAGTGACCTACCAAATATATGTTGCCATTATCGCCTGTAGCTTCAATATTCTCGATCGATGCTTTCACAGCACTTATTACATCTTCCAAACTACCAGGCCAGCCTCCACCTTCATCACCAACACGCCTATATTCCATTGCATAGACACCCATCCCAAGCTCTGCCAAGGCATGATAAAACCCTTTAGCATGGTCGTAGCCGTATGCGTTAAGCCAACACCCACCATGAACGAAGATGAATGCGTCCCCAGCAAACTCATTTTCATCCCCACCGCGGCCATGCCATAAATACACAGTCTGAAGCGGGTCATTCCCATAGCTGAATTGACTATCATGCTCTGACGTTGGCAAGACACCCAACGCAGAATATGGCACTTGGGTTAGTGTGCGAGAGTACTCATTAGAATGGGCGTTTACATTAATATTTGCATGGGTGTCATTCGAAGCGTTTTTCGGGAAAAGGTTCGGTACGTTATCGTGGGTGTCTTTGTAATTCGGCGTTGATCGGGTGACACCCATCGTTAAAGATAACTCTTGCGAGTCTGCATGAAACTTCGAGTTCGCATGGGTGTCATTCGAAGGCACCCTCGAAGCGGCATTAGATGCTAAATGTCGTTCATTCGCATGGGTGTCATCGTAAGTTACATTGTTATTTACAACATTACCTTCATTCGGAAGTGAAGTCGCTTGAGTATTTACAGCGGGCAACAGCGTCGCTAATACAGCTAATGTGATTGGAGAGATACCTTTGATAGAAGATTTCATATTAATAGTTTTTATTTCAATTAAATCATAGAGTACCAAGTAAATGGTGGCACTCTATGATTAATTTTTTGACATATTATCGCCGGGCTCTGCTTAGATTATTTCAACAGCCAGTGCTACGCCTTCGCCACCGCCTATACATAAAGATGCAATACCTTTTTTCCCGCCACGTTGCTTAAGCGCATGCAGCAGAGTTACCAAAATACGTGCGCCTGATGCACCGATTGGGTGGCCCAATGCACATGCACCACCTTTCACGTTCACTTTACTTTCATCAAGCCCAAGTTTCTTGACTGCCAGCATAGTTACCATTGCAAAAGCTTCATTAATCTCAAACAAATCAACTTCTTCTTTTGTCCAGCCTGCTTTATCCAACACTTTTTCCATTGCCCCTACAGGTGCCACAGTGAAGTTTTCAGGTTCAATAGAATTTGTAGCGTGAGCAACCACGCGCGCAAGCGGTGCGAGACCCAGCTCTTTTGCTTTGCTTTCGCTCATTACAACCAGTGCCGCTGCACCATCTGAAATCGAGCTTGAGTTAGCTGCCGTGACCGAACCGTCTTTTTTAAAAGCAGGTCTTAGTGTTGGTATTTTTTCAGGGCGAGAGGAACCTGGGCCTTCATCGGTATCAACAACAGTATCGCCCTTACGAGAAGAAACTGTAACAGGTACTATTTCATCAACGAATGTACCGCTATTTATTGCTTCATGTGCCTTTGAAAGCGAACTTAATGCAAATTCATCCATTTCGCCGCGAGATATATTTTCTTCATCGGCAGTATCTTGCGCAAAACATCCCATTGCTTTCCCATCATAAGCATTTTCTAGCCCGTCTAGCATCATGTGATCTAGCACTTGACCATGGCCCATGCGATAACCCGTTCTTGCTTTAGGCAGCATGTAGGGGGCATTACTCATGCTTTCCATTCCACCCGCTACAACTGCTGTCGCACTGCCAGCTTTGATTAAGTCATGCGCCATCATTACCGCTTTTAAGCCCGAGCCACATACTTTATTAATGGTTGTTACTCCCGCACTTAACGGAAGCCCCGCCCCCAGTGAAGCTTGTCGTGCAGGTGATTGACCAAGGCCAGCGGGTAATACACACCCCATAATGACTTCATCAATTACAGAGACATCCACCGCTTCACAGGCTGCTTTAATCGCAACTTCGCCGAGTTTGGTCGCAGCTAGTGAAGACAAATTACCGTTAAATCCACCCATTGGTGTGCGCTTGGCAGCGACAACAACCACTGATTCTTTACTCATAACTGTGCCCTTAAAATTTATTTAAATCATAATGTTAAGTGAAAAGTACTACACAGATGTATACAAAAGTAAACACCTCAAATAGCGCCTAAGCTTTACCTTCACCGTGAAAAATTGACGTTAGCAAAATGTTACTTTACCTTAACGTAAAATGTAATTAACGTTAACGTAAACCTGTACCAAGTGTGTGTCAACCTAACACTACGCTTTAGCATAGTGGTGTAAAAAACACACGGCTCCAAGTCAATAGTGCAATTACAAAGACATCCACCGAGTACAGCAAACTTAATTACAAAGACACCCAAGCTAAGATAAAGGGTGTTAAACAGCGCTAAAAACAAGGTACGTGTAATGAGCAAGTACGAAGACGAAACAACATATGCTATAGGTGAACTCGCGCGAGAGTTTGACATTACTCCTCGTTCAATTCGTTTTTATGAAGAGCAAGGGCTAATGTCGCCGTCCAGAACTGGGCAGAATCGTGTTTATTTAAACAAAGACAGAGTGCGCTTAAAGCTTATCTTGCGGGGTAAACGCTTAGGTTTTTCCCTTGCTGAAGTCAAAACACTGTTCGACATGTACGACACTAACCCCAACTCGGCCATTCAGCTAGAGGCTATGCTTGAAATGACTGAGCAAAAAAGAGCAGTGCTTAAACAACAATTAGAAGATATCCAGATGTTAATGACAGAGCTGGACGATGTTGAAGCACGTTGCCGTGAAGAACTCGCAGAATTGAAACGAGGAAATATCGCATGAACACCTCCTACCCTACTTTGAATTTTGGACTTGGTGAAGACATCGAGATGTTACGTGACCAGGTCTACCAATTTGCACAGAATGAGATTGCACCTCTGGCTGAACAAGCAGACGCAGATAACCAATTCCCAAATCAACTGTGGACTAAGCTTGGTGATATGGGCCTATTGGGTGTGACCGTGTCAGAGCAGTACGGTGGTTCTGATATGGGCTATCTCGCCCACACTATTGCGATGGAAGAAGTTAGCCGCGCTTCAGGTGGTATCGGATTAAGCTACGGCGCTCACTCAAACCTTTGCGTTAATCAAATCTTCAAAAACGGTAACGACGCACAACGTGAAAAGTACTTGCCTAAGCTAGTAAGCGGTGAACACATCGGCGCGTTAGCAATGAGTGAGCCTAACGCAGGTTCTGACGTCGTTAGCATGAAATTAAAAGCTGAAAAGCGCGGCGATAAATACATCCTTAATGGAAACAAGATGTGGATCACAAACGGTCCTGATGCACATACTTTTGTTATCTACGCTAAGACTGACCCTAACGCAGGGCCTAGAGGGATCACAGCGTTTATCGTAGAGCGCGATTTCCCTGGCTTTAGCCGCGCACAGAAACTCGACAAACTTGGTATGCGCTCATCTAATACCTGTGAGTTAGTTTTTGAAGATTGCGAAGTACCTGCGGAGAATATTCTTGGCAATGAAGGCGAAGGCGTTCGTGTACTAATGAGCGGCTTAGATTACGAGCGTCTTGTTTTATCCGGCGGCCCACTCGGCATCATGCAGTCGTGCATGGATATTGTTGTTCCTTATATTCACGACCGCCAGCAGTTTGGTCAATCAATTGGTCAATTCCAACTGATACAGGGCAAAGTCGCTGACATGTACACGCAAATGAATGCTGCACGCGCGTATGTTTACACCGTTGCACAGTCGTGCGATCGCGGTGAAACAACGCGAAAAGATGCTGCTGGCGCCATTCTTTACTCAGCAGAACTGGCAACCAAAATGGCGTTAGATGCCATTCAGCTGTTAGGTGGTAATGGTTACATCAACGAATACCCAACAGGTCGCCTATTACGTGATGCCAAGCTATACGAAATTGGCGCGGGAACGTCTGAAATTCGCCGAATGCTAATAGGCCGCGAGCTATTCAACGAATCGAAGTAAATCGGGATTACGGGTGGAAGGCTAATTCTACTGAACAATGAAAGATTAAACGCTGTTTGTTTTATAGAAATTAGCAAGACACCCACCCTAAGATTTATTAGGACATTTACGAAAGCTGAACTTTATTTACAGGCCAATGAATTACAAAGACACCCATCGCAACGAAAATGCTTGGCATGGGTGTCTTGCTAATCGTCATGCTAACTAGTGGCTCAGCGACAGCCGTCGCCAATGCCCAATACAAGGAGGGGTTATGCCCGTTCTTCGCTCAAGTATAAACACGAAATCTGAAACATTTATCTCAAACGCCGAGCACATGCAGGCTCAGGTAAATGATCTAGTCGAAAAAATAGAACAAATTTGCCAAGGTGGCGGCGAGAAAGCGGCTGAGCGCCACGTGTCACGGGGAAAACTTCTACCTCGTGACCGAATCAATGCACTGATTGACCCAGACACGCCTTTTCTAGAAATAGGCCAGTTGGCTGCATGGGAAGTGTATGAAGACTATGTACCTTGTGCAGGGGTAGTTGCCGGTATAGGTATTGTAGCTGGCATCGAGTGCATGATTGTAGCTAATGATGCTACTGTCAAAGGCGGGACTTACTACCCTCTTACGGTAAAAAAGCACCTTCGCGCTCAAACCATTGCAGAACAGAATAACTTACCTTGTATTTATCTTGTAGATTCAGGTGGTGCTAACTTGCCACGCCAAGATGATGTATTCCCCGACAGAGAACATTTCGGCCGTATATTTTTCAACCAGGCAAATATGTCTGCTAAGAATATCCCTCAAATTGCTGTAGTAATGGGTTCCTGTACAGCTGGGGGGGCTTATGTTCCCGCCATGGCTGATGAAAGCATTATCGTTAAAGAACAAGCGACTATTTTTCTGGGCGGACCACCACTTGTTAAGGCTGCAACAGGTGAAGTGGTAACTGCAGAAGAGCTCGGTGGCGGTGATGTCCATACTCGTATTTCCGGGGTCGCTGATCATCTTGCCAACAATGACCATCATGCACTTTCTCTAGCTCGAAATGCTATCTCTAGGCTAAACCGAAAGAAACCTGAAGACTTAGACGTTGCTGAGGTGAAACCACCGCGCTACGACACCAAAGAAATTTACGGCATTGTGCCTGCCGATAGTCGCCAGACTTACGATGTAAGAGAAATCATTGCGCGTATTGTGGATGATTCAGATTTTGACGAATTCAAACCCCTCTATGGCACTACTCTTGTCTGTGGTTTTGCGCGCATTTTCGGCTTCCCAATCGGCATTGTTGCGAACAACGGCATACTTTTCGGTGAAAGTGCGCTCAAAGGTGCTCATTTTGTCGAGCTTTGCGCCATGCGAAAAATCCCTATCGTGTTTTTGCAAAACATCACAGGCTTTATGGTCGGTAAGCAATACGAGCACGGCGGTATCGCAAAACACGGAGCAAAAATGGTAACCGCTGTAGCATGCGCGAATGTTCCAAAACTCACTGTGCTTATCGGTGGAAGTTTTGGTGCGGGTAACTACGGCATGTGCGGCAGAGCCTATGACCCACGGTTTCTTTTCATGTGGCCAAATGCTCGCATCTCTGTGATGGGCGGTGAGCAAGCAGCAGGTGTTCTCGCACAGGTTAAACGCGACCAAAAAGAGCGTTCTGGAGAATCTTGGAGCGCAGAAGAAGAGAAAGCATTTAAACAACCCGTTATTGATACCTACGAAAAGCAAGGACATCCATACTATGCATCTGCGAGGCTTTGGGACGATGGCGTTATCGACCCAGCGGATACACGTTTAGTGCTCGGGCTATCGCTTTCAGCGGCGCTTAACAAGCCTATTGAAGACACCCAATTTGGCATATTTAGAATGTAGGAGTTCGGGTTATGGAAAAATCAGTTATTTACAGCGTAGATGAAAGAAACATTGCCACTGTCACCTTAAACAGGGCTGATAAACATAATGCCTTCAACGACGAAATGATAATCGAGCTGACTCGTTTGTTTAAAAAAGCGGGCGAAGACGAGAATGTGCGCGCGCTTATTTTGAGGGCAGAAGGTAAAAGCTTCAGCGCTGGCGCCGATCTTAACTGGATGAAAAAGATGGCCAGTTATACCGAAGCGCAAAATGAAAGTGACGCTCTTGCATTAGCAACCATGCTGCAGACGCTTTATAAAATGCCAAAGCCCACAATAGCGAGAGTACAAGGCGCAGCTTTTGGGGGCGCAGTCGGTTTAATTGCCTGTTGCGATATTGCTATTGGAAGCAAGCTCAGCAAGTTTTGCTTAAGCGAAGTAAAAATAGGCCTTATTCCAGCGACGATCAGCCCTTACGTTGTTGAGGCAATGGGGGCACGTGTATGCCGACGCTACTTTCAAACAGCTGAAGTGTTTTCTGCGCGTAGAGCACGACGACTAGGTTTATTAAGCGAATCTGTTACCGAAGATGAGCTAGACAGCACGATAGATGACATTGTATCAAACATACTGAAAAACGGCCCCCAAGCAGTGGCGAAAGCTAAAGACTTGGTGCAATGGGTGTCTACGCAAGAAATTGATGATGTCCTTCTCACACAAACGAGCAAACTTATTGCACAAGTTAGGACTTCTGATGAAGGTCAAGAAGGTTTGTCAGCCTTTTTAGAAAAGCGCAGTGCGTCATGGGTGGAGGTACAAAATGATAAATAAATTACTAATTGCAAACCGTGGCGAAATAGCCTGCCGCGTTATAAAGACAGCCAACGCACAAGGTATAAAAACCGTAGCTGTTTATTCAGACGCAGATGAGAATGCACTTCACGTGCAAATGGCTGACGAAGCAGTTTATTTAGGGCCATCTCCGTCAAAAGAAAGTTATTTACGTGGTGAAATCATTATTGAGAAATCGAAAGAGCTTGGTGTGGATGCTATCCACCCGGGTTACGGCTTTCTCTCTGAAAATGCAGAATTTGCAAATCTGTGCGCAGAAAACAACATTATTTTTGTAGGTCCACCCGCATCTGCAATAGAAGCGATGGGTTCAAAATCTGCCGCTAAGCATATCATGGAAAAAGCAGGCGTTCCATTGGTTCCAGGCTATCATGGTGACGAACAAAGTGAAGCGGTGTTGAAAGGTGCTGCCGATGAGATGGGCTACCCGGTGCTTTTGAAAGCCGCAGCTGGTGGCGGCGGTAAAGGCATGCGCCAAGTGTGGAGCGAGAAAGAATTTTCTCAGGCTTTAAACGCCGCTAAACGTGAATCTATGGCCAGCTTTGGTGACGACCATATGCTGGTTGAAAAGTACCTAACTCGCCCTCGTCATGTTGAAATACAAGTTTTCTGTGACACCCACGATAACGGTGTATACCTTTTCGAGCGTGATTGCTCGGTTCAACGCCGTCACCAAAAGATTATTGAAGAAGCACCAGCGCCTAATATGTCTCAGTCAGTGAGAGAAAAAATGGGCGAAGCGGCGATACTGGCGGCGAAAGCAATTAATTACGTAGGTGCAGGAACTGTAGAGTTCTTACTTGATGAAGACGATTCATTTTACTTTATGGAAATGAATACGCGCTTGCAGGTTGAACACCCTGTTACAGAAATGATTACCCGAGAAGATTTG
Organism: Alteromonas sp. ABD4_190; assembly: GCF_056160105.1. NCBI lineage: Bacteria > Pseudomonadati > Pseudomonadota > Gammaproteobacteria > Alteromonadales > Alteromonadaceae > Alteromonas > Alteromonas sp. ABD4_190. Next base: position 3,945,696 of record NZ_JBSWWN010000001.1, on the reverse strand, counting down.
GTTCACTGGCAATTAATTATTGCTGAAGGTAAGCCCCTACCTAAGCAACAAAAGGAACTAACGTTAGCAGGACACGCATTCGAAGCTCGTATTTATGCTGAAGATCCTAACAACGAGTTTCTACCTTCCACCGGCACGCTGTGCCTGTTACGCACACCAAAAGAAAATGACGTAGTTCGCGTTGATACTGGCGTTGTCGAAGGCGATGAGGTAAGCGTATTTTACGACCCTATGATTGCCAAACTTGTGGTTTGGGGAGAGAACCGGGAGGTAGCCCTCAAGCGCCTAATTAGTGCATTGGGCGATTACTATATTGACGGTGTAAGCACAAATATTGACTTCCTAAAGCGCGTCGCTACCCACCCGGCATTCGGTGCTGCTGAGTTGACAACTACATTTGTTGAAAAGCATAACGATTCGTTGTTTAACCATGTAGCTAGCGAAGACACCCATTCTAATATCCCGGTAATGGCATTACTTTCCCTAGTAAGTAGAAAAGTTACCTTGAGTAATCGCACACCTGAAGTATGGTCCACTGCGGGTGCGTGGCGGTCTAATGGAAATCACCAAGAAACTCTAACGTTGCTTTGCGGCCAAGAAGAGGTCGGTGTTGAGGTAAAACATCTACTACACGGGAATCAGCCTGTCTGGGAGCTTACGGTAGCTAACGAAAGCTTCGAAGTAAGTGGCAAGATCATAAATAACACGCTGAAAGCGACAATCAATGGATACAAATCAACTTTTCCGTTTTCAGACAATGATGGGGTGTTTACTCTTTTTAACAAAGACACCCATGCTAAGTTTAGTGTAGTTTCGCCCTCGTTAGGTGCTGATAACAGTGATAGTGATGATGCCAATTTAAGTGCTCCTATGAATGGAACAATAGTCGCGCATTTAGTTGAGAAAGGTCAGCAGGTTAAGAAAGGTGCTCCAATTTTAGTCATGGAGGCGATGAAGATGGAGCACAGTATTATTGCTCCACATGACGGCTCAGTAGAAGAATTCTTCTTCAACCCAGGTGAATTAGTGGATGGTGGGGCTACGCTATTGGCGTTTTCGACTAAAGAAGCAACCGAGGTTTAATGTGACGTTTCCTAAAGAAGTAAGCATTGTCGAAGTCGGCCCTCGAGACGGCCTTCAGAATGAAAAACATACCTTAAGTGTCGAACAAAAGGTAGAGCTTATAAAGCTTCTATCAGAAACTGGTCTCAACCGTATAGAGGCTGGTAGCTTTGTTTCGCCCAAATGGGTGCCTCAAATGGCGAATTCAGGTGAGGTTATTAAAGCGCTAAATTCAAAGGAGAATATCCGTTATTCTGCGTTGACACCCAACCTTAAGGGGCTAGAAGCGGCCGTAGAGTCAGGAGTGAAAGAGGTTGCTGTATTTGGTGCAGCCTCTGAGTCTTTTTCACAAAAGAATATCAACTGCTCAATTGGCGAAAGTTTAAAGCGTTTCGAAGGCGTGTTTAAACTAGCCAACCACCATAATATAAAAGTGAGAGGTTATGTTTCATGTGTAATGGGCTGCCCCTATGAAGGTAATATCTCTCCTAATGCCGTTACACAAGTAAGTAAGGAACTGATTGACATGGGATGTTACGAAGTTTCACTAGGCGATACCATTGGAGTGGGCACACCAAAAGCTACCAGCTTGTTGCTTGATGAAGTACTAAAGGAAATTAGTGTTAGCAAGGTTGCAGCCCACTTTCATGATACTTATGGACAAGCACTAGTTAATTTGTACACGGCGCTAGGATATGGTGTTTCTATCATAGATTCGGCTGTTGCAGGACTAGGAGGTTGCCCTTATGCCAAAGGGGCCAGCGGTAACGTCTCAACTGAAGATGTCCTGTATATGTTGAATGGCATGGACATTTCCACAGAAGTGGACATGAACAAGCTGCTTGTAGCCTCGTCGTACATTTCTGACGTTTTGGGTCGCTTGCCCGTATCGAAATCAGCCAACGCACTTTTGGGTAAATAGCCTTCAGTTACGGGCCCATGGATTCATGTATCCGTTTTATGAAGACACCCACCCTAAAGACCAAAAATTTTTTAAGGTGGGTGTCTCTACAAGCTCTCGCTATACAAAGCTCTGTAGAATGGATGTCACTACTAGCTGCTACTTCTTTAGGATGGATGTCTTTGTATGCTTCTTTGTAAGCTGTCCCACCATTATTGACACGTAATCATAAAAACCGCGCTATTGTTCAGGTCACAGAGCAACACCTCAGGTGTTAAGGTTTGATCAAGTAATATGATTTGCCGGATGAAAAAGTGGCGCAAAGCAGAAAATCCCTTATTAGTCTTCAAGACACGCCCTATTATCACTGTATATCTCGATGCGTAAGACGTAGCTACCTTTGCGGGTACGATCGACATAATAATGTTAGTTACGAGCATAGAAAATCTTGGGTAGAGAAAAGGCTTCTATTTTTAGGTAAAGTTTTCTCCATAGACATTTGTGCTTATGCGGTTATGAGCAACCATGTCCATGTCGTTTTATCAGTAAATAAAAATGTTGCCCTCGCTTGGTCAGTAGACACTGTTTTAAGGCAATGGCATAAAATGCACAAAGGCACCCTACTCACTCAAAAATATTTGAAGGGCGAATTACTTAGCGATAATGAATTAGATGCGGTCAAAGCTACGGCTGAAGTTTATAGAAAACGTCTGTTTGATATTAGTTGGTTTATGAGAAACTTGAATGAGTTTATCGCGAGGAAAGCCAATGAAGAAGATAACTGTACTGGCAGATTCTGGGAAGGCCGATTTCGTTCACAGGCTTTATTGACTGAGAAGGCACTATTTTCCTGTATGGCCTATGTTGATTTAAACCCTATTCGAGCGAGATCAGCTACGAATCTAAAAGACTCGTTGTATACAAGCATGTATACCAGGCTGGCCTCACGCGCATTGAATAATCAACCTGTCAATGGATTAATGCCGTTTAAAACTAATAGAATAAATGACTGCCACCGCTGCTTAAATCTCACTCTAAGCGACTATTGCGAACTTCTTAATAACTCTATTAAGTTACTTCTTGATGGCAGTGCACAAGCGGCTAAGCAAGAAAATTGTAGCAATGTAAATTTAATTGGCCTCGGAGAAGCTCAATGGCTCAAGGTTATCAATGATTTTGAGAACATTTTTTCCTTTGCTGCTGGAGACAAAACATCTATGCAAAAATTCAAAGAGCGCACTAATAGAAAGCGAATGGCTAAACAGAGATCAGCATCGCTCTGCTTCGACCTTAAATCTACTTCTCAGAAGGTAGAATTACAGTCATAGCAACTGCGATCAAAAGCACTGCTGCCATGATATACACCACAGAAAACGGTAAAACAGGCGTTAGCGCAGCGTAGAGAGCGCCAAACGCTAGCAAAATTACTCCTATCGCAGTGTTAGAAAAACCGACTAACTCAGTTCGCTCTTGGCCATCTTTAACATCTAAACTATATGTCTTTCTTCCTGTTCTTACGCCTGTATGAGCTATTGATAGCAAGAAGAACAGAAAAGCTGATGTGGCAATTGAGGCTGATTGCCAATAAAGAAGCCCTCCACACGCGCACAGCGCGAGCAGACCTGATAGTTGCAGCGTTAACTTCGCACTTTTATCAGCAAGCCTCCCCCAAACGATCGAAGATAAAAGCGCAGCCGAAGCCTCAGCACCTATATATATCGGTAGCAACTCTTGCGCATCACCATTATTTTCGATCATAAAATAGGGAGCAACAAGCGCCGAATGCACAAAAAGCCCCCTTACAAAAATAAATTTATAAATGGTAGGATCAAAGTTAATACTAAACGCTTTTCCGTCGTCGCTGCCAGTGTCCACACTTGTCTTGATGGGCCACACACATACCAAAGTCAAAATAAAAGAAAGCAAACTTCCACTTAAAATTAGCAAAAGTACATTTGAAGAAAGGTTGTCATCTATAATGACCAGGGGTATTGAAATTACGAGTGTAACCACCCCAGATATAGTAGATGCCAATCCTATCAAATTGCCACGCTCTCCTTTATCGGCGACATCTGCTTCCATATCTTTAACAGTTAACGAACACGCAGAACGGCCCAAACTAAGAAGCATAAGAGAGATAAGTAGTAGAGTTCCTGCTGTGAAGCTAGAAAAGAATATCACCGAAAACAGCATGCCAAGCACAGCAAATGCTTGTATTGCCATGCCAATGCGCCATACGATATGCCGCTGCGAATGTTTTCGAAGATAAATACTAATGAGTACTTGAGGAAGAAGTGCACCCGACTCTCGGATAGGAACTAACCACCCCACCATCCAAACTGGAGCACCGACACTCAGAAGAACTGCCGTTAGAGTTGTCTTAGCTGATATCAACAGGTCGGCAAGCTTATTAAGCGAAAGGCCAGCGATGAGGAGTTTTTTTTCTTTCATGGTCGATGGCATGTACCGTATAAAATCCGGTATATACGGCACTTATATGTTTTAAGATCAGAAAGTTGCGCATATTACCTGTTGTTTTCAACCAACACCTTTAGGTTTTCAAGGCCCATTTCAAAATCGGGTCCAATCATACCATCCACCATTAATGCAAAATATTTGTTGATTGGATTATTATCTACTGTTCCTTCATCTCTCCAAATGACCAAAGAGCCGTCGACCGTAGGTACAATTTCAACTACGCCTGAAGAGCCTACGTCAAACTCAGGGAAATACAGTTGATAGAGAACTCGCTTGTTGTGTTCTAGTTGCGTTATTTCCATTTCGCCATTCCCTTCCGTCTCACTTATCCACTCCGAACGCATTCCAATCGCCCTGTCAGGGCCAGAATAGTCAAGCTTCATTTTCGGGTCGCGTTTGAACCACACCCCCCACTTTTGCCATTCCTTTAGGTCAACAACATAAGGATATATCTCAGATGGCTTAGCATCGATACTGACTCTTCTTTCCACGCTATACTTATTTGGAATAAAAAAGCTCATACCGACAAACAATAAAATTATTATGCCAACCACAACTAAAAGTTTTTTCAGCGCTTCCATCTAAGACTCCATAAAATGACCAGTCGCTCAAATATAACATCTAATTAACAAATGTCACTTATTGGTGTGGTTACCACTTTTCCGGAATTTGCGTTAGATAGACACCCATCGAATCATTTTTAACGGAATTAAAAACGTTTCGATGAGCTAACATCTTTAATAACTTGGTCGTTTAGCTGGGTGTCTTCATAAATAGTTCGATAAAAACTGCAAACCTATCGTTTTATGAGTGAAGTGGATGTCTTTTCAAGATGCGATCGAAAAACTTATGCTGGATGTCTTTCTTCACCTATCTACACCTTGTGATAATGAGTGCGTCGACTATTGTTTATAGGTATGCGTTTTATGAGTGGGTGTCTTTCTTAGCTCTTTCAATGAAAAGTTCGATGTTACGTTGGGTGTCTTGCTTAGAATCTTGCTTAGAAAAATCGCAAAATAACATGATTTTTAAAAATTTAACCATTTCATCACAAAGCAAGAAAATCGCACTGTTATTCTAAATTATCTTGTGTAATATGGGTTTAGGTTATCAGCAAAGCCTGTTCACTTGGGCGGCTCACGGATAGCGCAGCAAATCGCAACACCTCGTTTTCTCTTTATATTTCTATTGATACACGGTTATCGCTTTTTTACAGGAGTTTTTAGAAAATGGCAGATCAAAGTTCTCGTTACATCAGTAACCTCACCCGCGATACATATGCGCTTATCTTAGCTGGGGGAAAAGGTTCAAGACTACACGAGCTCACTACTTGGCGAGCCAAACCCGCGCTTTATTTCGGCGGTAAATTTAGAATCATCGACTTTCCCCTATCAAATTGTGTTAACTCAGGCATTCGAAGAATTGGCGTTGTCACTCAGTACAAGTCTCACTCCTTAATTCGCCACTTGGTCAGAGGTTGGGGGCACTTCAAGAAAGAACTCGGCGAATCAGTTGAAATTCTTCCGGCGTCTCAGCGCTTCTCCGACAGTTGGTATGAAGGCACCGCCGATGCTGTTTTTCAAAACATCGACATCATCCGTGATGAACTGCCCAAATACGTAATGATCCTATCAGGTGACCATATCTATCGTATGGACTACGGTGATTTGCTCGCTAAGCACAAAGAGTCTGGTGCCAAGATGACAGTATCTTGTATGTCAGTTCCATTAGAAGAAGCAGCGGGTGCTTTTGGTGTGATGTCCGTAGATGAAAACTACCGTATTAATGGTTTTGAAGAAAAACCTGCCAACCCTACCCCGCTTCCGAACGACCCCACGCGCTGCCTAGCCTCTATGGGCAATTATGTATTCGACACCGAGTTTTTATTTGAACAACTGCGAGTAGACTCTGAAAATATGGGGTCTCAGCGTGATTTTGGTAAAGATATTATTCCATCGATAATTGCTGACCACCCGGTATATGCCTACCCATTTGAGAAAAGTGGCGGAGATAACGCTTACTGGCGTGACGTAGGTACAATTGATTCGTTCTGGGAAGCCAATATGGAGATGGTAGCGCCAGTACCTCAGCTTAATTTATACGATAGAAAATGGCCTATTTGGACGTACCAAGAACAACTACCGCCTGCTAAGTTTGTATGGGAAGATCACGACAGACGTGGTGAAGCTATTAACTCTGTTGTATCCGGTGGCTGCATCATCTCTGGCTCTACCCTTCGCTCTTCTATTTGTTTTTCTAACGTACGTGTACATTCATACGGGTTAATAGAAGATGCCGTCATCCTTCCAGACGTTGAAATTAAACGCCATTGTAAGTTGAAAAAGGTGATTATTGATCGCGGCTGCGTTATACCGGAAGGAACGACCATTGGTTACGACCACGAACAAGATACAGCACGAGGCTTCCGTGTCTCAGAAAAAGGTGTGGTACTTGTAACACGTGAAATGCTAGGCCAACCTGTGGGTGGGCTAAGCGCCTCGAGCAAACAGAATTAATAAAGGTTTTAAACGTCTAAAAGATTGATTTTGGCGCCTACGGTCAAAATCAATCTCAGATAAACCGGCTAAACCTTTAATAACTTAGCCCAATTTATGTAACCAACAAGCGAAACCACCCGCTTACTCCGCCTCGTTGCTCCACCTTATAAGGGTTTGCTCAATAAAGCTCGCTACCGCTTCAGGATGCTCTAACGGGAACATATGACCACCATCTAATACCACATGTTCAATTGCATTATGCTTCATTAGTCGCGAGTACATTTCAGGCTTACATACATTACTGCTGCTCCCCGTCGCCAATACTGCAGGGCACTTAAGCTTTCCTTTGTATTTCCCGAGGTTATGAGGCACGTTACGGAATAAATCAGCTTCCACGTCCGCCCGAAATGTAAGTGAGATATTGCCTCCTTTACTCTCTGTAACAGACTTCACGTAGTCACGTACGCATCGTTTATCCATATCTCTAAAAAGTGCTTTGCCATGAAAGTACGCAACCATATCGGTATTGCTTGGCCAACGTGTATTACGCGTTTGTGCGAGTTTTGCAGGCGTTAGCTTATTAATTAAAGGCGTATGTTTCGCAAATTTAAAGAAATAACTCAGTGGGCCAACCACTAGCGGAGGGTCGAATAAAATAACGCCCCGAAATAGCTCAGGCGCCTCACACGCCGCCATGTAGGTAATGACGGCGCCAAACGAATGCCCTACACCGTAAACACCGCGTGGATCTTTGTTTTCTTTCTTAATATGTTTGATGAGTTCTTGAACCTGATTTCGCCAGTTGCCATTTACGGGGAGCTGAGGGTCGTGCCCGAATCGCTCAACGTGCAAACGGTTGAAGTGGCTGGGTAACGCCGAAAACATGGCATTATAGCTTCCTGCAGGAAACCCGTTTGCATGGGCAAAATGAAAACTCAACTCTGACGACGACACCAATACACTCCTTCACATTCAAACAATAAAGGGGCCTATAATCAGCCCCTTACAATGGAATATCGATAATACTACAAGCCCCTAGATTCTGCCATTTCCCAATCTTTTACAATCTTCGTGCTTGTCCATAAGAACACAGCAATTGAGATGGCGTAAGGAACTACTAGGTAAATCAAAGCTTGCCTTAATGCCTCAGTCTCGCCTAAAGACGGCACCAGCGCTTGGCTTATAATACCGGTAAGTGTAGGCCCGCCGCCTAGCGCAATTATATTTAAAACAAAGAAGAAGAGTGCCGTCGACATTGCCCTTACGTTTAGTGGTGCAAGGGTTTGTGCCATCGCAAAACTAGGCCCTAAGTAAGAGCCACTTGTAAATAACAGCAGCGCCATAAGCCCAACCGACAACCACAAATCTTGAACTTGTAGCGATGCATAAAAGGCAGGCACCCCGATAATAAGCGCGATAGCAGGTAGTAATGCATAAGCTTTCTTATTGTGCTTGCCCCACCTGTCAGCTACATAGCCACCTAACCACACACCCAATGCATACGCAGTACCGTTGATGATGCCAAATACAATAAGAAGTTGTGTAATATCTAGCCCTGCAAATGCTCGCACGTAGTAATCTATGACCCAAGTCGATATTGCATAGTTACCGAACGAACCAAATGAAATACCCAATGCCATTCCCCACCACGTAGGTATTTTTAGCAGCATTTTCAATGACGATTTAACACTTGGCTTATTCGCGTCATCTGCACTTGGCGGAGAAACTGTTCTAGCAGGCTCTTTTACCGTCAACTTCAGCAAAATAGCCAGTATTACTCCAGGTATACCCACGCTGTACATTACCGTACGCCAGTCGGCAGATCCGCCCTGTAAAAAGAACGCTGAGGCAAAAAACGCCAGCATTACACCAAATGGAATGCCTAAAGAATAAATAGCCAGAGCTCCAGCGCGTTTTTCTTTAGGAAAAAGGTCAGAAATTATACTGTGCGATGGTGGGCTGCCCCCAGCCTCACCTATACCTACACCAATACGAGCAATAGCGAGTTGCATATAATTGGCTGCTAAGCCTGATGCCGCAGTAAAGCCACTCCACAGCGTTAGTGATATTGCAATAATGTTAACTCGGCTATAACGGTCTGCAAGCCAAGCAATTGGAATACCCATTACGGTATAAAGTAGCGCGAAGTAGATGCCTTTAAGCCACCCCAACTGGGCGTCATCTAACCCCAGATCGGCTTTAATGAAAGGCGATAATATTCCGATAATTTGCCTATCTATAAAGTTAAAGGCATACACTAAGGTTAATATGAACAGAACGTAATTGCGGTAACTTCTAGATGTTCCAGCTTCGTTAGCGGGAATACCTTCAACGTGCGTATGGGCCATAACAGTCCTTTTGAGTGACGATATCCCAGTCTACGCAGCTGGTAAAAAAATACACAACTAATTGTTACTTATTTGTTAACATAACGAAAATTTCTAACTCAGGCTTTTCGTTCCGCAGCGCTTAATGTACGATGACTCCCACTTAACTCATCAGACCAGACAAGCCAATATGACAGTAGATGAATTGCTCAATATTCCCCAACTATCACAAACATCAGAAAATACTTGGAAAGTTGACGGGCTAGTTATTCCTCAAACTTGGGGTCAAGGACGAACGGCGTTTGGCGGCATCTCTGCCGGCATGCTATATAGCGCTGTGAAGCAACAAGTAACTGATAGTCGCGTGTTACGCTCTTTTACTACTAACTTTGTTGGTCCGTTGTCCCTCGAAGCCCCCTTCTCTATCGAAGTTACCCTATTAAGAACGGGTAAAAATGTTTCGCAGTATACCGCGCATGCCATTCAAGACGGCAAAAGCTGCGTTTTTTCCCAAGCTTGCTTTGGGGTTGCTAGAGAATCTGGCATTAAGGTAGAGAATACCGAAAAACATGATATGCCTTTGCCTAATAAGGCGAAATTCATCCCACAAATACCTAAAGTTACGCCAAAGTTTTTACGTTACTTTGACTTAGCCATTGAAGATGGCGGTATTCCTTTTACGCGCAGAAAAACAAGCCACTACCACGGTTTCATGCGGTTTAAACAAGCTCCTGCGGCGATAACTGATGCACACATTATTACCATGATTGATGCCTGGCCGCCTACACTATTGCAAATGATGAAATTGCCGGCACCGGCTAGCACGGTTAGCTGGAATTTAGAATTTATCCACCCGCATAAGCCGGTAAGCCCAACTGATTGGTTCGGCTATAAAGCCCATACTAGACAGGCAGCTGACGGTTATGGACATACGGAAGCGACAATTTGGGATAAAGATAACGAAGTCATTGCAATAAGCAGACAAACCGTAGCGATTTTTGACTAATCCCTACGGCATTAGCTATGTCTGAAGGCGTTTAGCCTTAATAGAGCATAAACGCGTTAGGATTAAACAAGGAAATAACCGAAATACATTGAAGGTTAGTTATATCTAGCGCGTCTTCCAAATCCTCGCGATTAAGCGACAACGCCTCGTGCATTTCAGGTTTTAAATTGTGATAGCTTGGATAAATTTCTGGGTTTACGTTATCTAGTGCTAACACGTAAGAAAGCTGTAGAATTTTATCTTCTACATTTGTCTCTACATCTTCGCCTTTGTGAATACTGGCAATAGGCGTATAAATTGAACTAGGGATTTCCCATTTTTCAATCAGTCTTGCCGACAGATCTGCGTAAGTAAATCCTAATACGCCAAATTGAAGCTCTGCTGGGCTTACCTGTGCATTAAACGCCTGACAACGGGTTGCCGACTCAGGCAAAAGCGAAACGGTAACTAGCTCTCCAATATTGTGAAGCAGCCCGGAAACGAAAAGTCTTTCGGGCTCTCTAATATTGCGCATATCGGCAAAATACTTGGCCAATAACCCGCAAGAAACGCTTTGTTCCCAGAACTTGTCTAAGTCTATAGCTTGGCCATTTACTTCACTAAATGCCTGACTTACACCATAGGCCAACGCTAAGTCGTAGGTAGAACGGGTTCCCACAACCTGAATAGCCCGTGTTATCGTGTCAATTTTATTGGGAAAACGATAGAGTGCTGAGTTTGCCACTCTAAGTAGCTGGGTAGCCAATGACGGGTCGAAAGCAATGATATCGCCAATATCGTCAATGCTTGAAGCTTCATCGTCCATACAAGCTTTAAGTCGCGTTACCGAGTCTGGTAAAACAAAGAGGTCTTCCGCTTTCGAAACTAATTCATCTAAATTCATTCGTGCACTCTCTTCAATGCAGTCTTTGTCATTATCGTGTTCAAGGCACCTCCATTCGCCATGAGCCTCATTAAGGTATAGGCGTTAAACCTAAATAGGTCAATTAATATCGCCTAGTAAGAAAGTATGATTTCTTTACTAATCAGGTAGTTAAAAAACTCTTAAAAGAGTAATTATTAATTGATGTTCTTTTGTAAGTATAAGCTGTTTTTCCAACCCTGAGCATTATCAATTTTGGTAATACGCTAGACTACAATACACCTCTGTAGTTCCTCGAACATGCCGGAACGTCGTGTATTATAACGAGCAGCTTGTTTTTACAAACCTAAAATTCTTTTTCAAAGAAAAACTTAGGGTAATTACCTATAAGAATTAGAATTTCTAAGGCAGAGCCCCTTTAATTAATGACGTGCGCAGTTTTGTGATAGCATCTGCCGCAAAATAACCGTGCAGTTCAGGCACAATTTAAATAAGAGTTGTAATTCGTACCATGTTAAATGTTGTTGTAGTCGGCTATGTATGGCCCGAGCCTAATTCCTCAGCAGCGGGGCAGAACATGCTCTCTATTATTGAGCGTTGCTTAGCCGCTAACTTCAACGTGACTTTTTTAACAGCCGCCACCGATAGCGAGCACAAAGCCGATCTTCTAGCCATGGGGGTAAATGTTCAGCCTGTGGCGCTAAACTGCAGTTCATTTAACACTCTTATTGCAGACATAGCTCCAGACGTGGTTATTTTTGATCGCTACATGACCGAAGAACAGTTTTCCTGGCGAGTAAAAGAAGTTTGCCCGAATGCGCTAAGAGTGCTTAATACTGAAGATTTACATAGCCTTCGCCAAGCGCGACATGAAGCGGTAAAAAAGCATGGCGATGCAAAACTAGCGCATCTACATAGCGAACTGGCCCAAAGAGAAATTGCCTCGATTATTCGAAGCGATCTAACCTTGGTTATTTCAAAAAAAGAAATGGCCTTATTGACTGAACACTACGGTGTACCTTCAGCGCAACTTCAGTATCATCCTCTTATAGTTGGCCGTTCTATTAGCCATACCCCATCTTTTGAGCAACGCTCGCATTTTATCCATATTGGTAACTTTCGCCATGCGCCAAATTGGGACGCTGTTTTGCAGTTAAAGCAGCATCTGTGGCCTTCAATCAAAAAAGCATTGCCTCATGCTGAATTGCATATTTACGGCGCTTACCCACCTAAGAAAGCAACGCAACTTCACAACGAGAAACAAGGCTTCTTAGTAAAGGGCTGGGCCAACGATGTTGAGTCTGTAATGATGAATGCTAAAGCTCTTATTGCTCCCTTGCGATTCGGCGCGGGGATAAAAGGAAAATTGCTGGATGCAATGCGCTGCGGTACGCCTAGTATCACGACCTGGATTGGCGCAGAAGGTATTATTGAAGATAGCGTTGATGTAAATAGCGAGATGAGCGCCAAAGTCGAACACGAGGTTAAAAATCTGCAATCGGCACAATGGCCTGGTGCTCTATGCGGTGCCGATACTTCTAATGCGGCCGTTATTCAAGACTACGTTGAAAAGGCTGTAGCGCTGTATGAAGATGAGAAGATATGGAGTTTAGCCAATAATCACGCAGTTAGCTTGCTAAACGTATTTAAACAGCAGCAGCCAGAAGTGCCGTTTATTGAAAGAATAAGTGAGTTAAAACAAGGGCTAGATAAACATAGAGATGCTTTGTTTATGCAAAGTTTGTTGTGGCATCAAACGCTTGCAGCAAGTAAATATATGAGTCAGTGGATTGAAGCAAAAAACAAGTAGAGGGGCGAGAAAGAAGCGCCTATACGCACTTCAACTTTGTTATCACCGACTTTATTCCGTTGCCTCGCGACTGGCTTAGATAACGCTCTAACTGGCAGCGAGACAAGTAACTTTCGAAGTCAAAACTTTCACGCTGCGCTTCGGACAAGGTATTGGCTTTTTCAAGTAATACTGCAAGTACACCCCGAATCACCTTACTTGGTGAGTACGCCATTATGCCGCCTTGTTCCGTTGAATATGCCATCCACACAGGGCTCTCACACCCTTCAACTGCTGTGTCTGAAGTACGTTCGTCTAAAGGGAGTGGCGTTAAAGATTTACCCGCTAACATAAGTGTGCGAGTGAAATCATCCCACCCTTTCGAAGCGGCAAGCGATGAAGCTAAAGGAAGCAAAGTTTCATCCGAATTCATCTGCTATAAGCCCAGTTCAGTTGCCGTTTAGTTCGGCAGCTAAATCTTCTGCGGTCATAACTAAGTTTTCAACGTCGCTTGTTGTTGGAAACATAACCAGTTCCACACCATTTTTTGTGAGACCAGGCAACCAAGTTTCTGTAAATTCAGCCAATTCAACGCTTACGCATTGGCCTTCTATTTCATTTATTTCTACGAACTTTTGCGCCAAGTCGCGATGTGGGAATACGGGTAATTGAACACTCTCGCCGCCTTCGAACATAACAAAGCCTTCACTGCCCTGTATCATCCATATTTCTTTTGCTTTCGCTATATAGCTAACAACAAGTTCTTGTCGTTCTTCAGCACTTAGCTTCATTGCCTGCTCAATGACCGCATCGTTCAACTTGTCTGCAATTGTTTCTGGAAACACGCTTATTCACCTATCTCAAAATTTGTGGCAAGTATACCCGCACCAGCAAAAGGCGCAATGCAATAGTCACCAAAACCTCTCTTACAAAGACACCCACGCTAAAGGCAGCATAACCATCCTTACAAAGACACCCATGCTAAAAGCAGCATAACCATCCTTACAAAGACACCCACCCAAACCAACAATCAACCAAGCTCATTTGAAATTATTTAGCTTTTCTTCAATTCACTACCGGTTACAGAGACACCCATGCTAAAGTAAAGCCCAATCGATAATGACTACTCAGCAACAACGCCAAGACACTTATACCATGCGCAACCTTTTCACTGCTCTTAAGCAAGACACCCATGCAAACCACGATATTTTGGAAAACACCTTCCCATTTTCTATCTATCACAAAGACAGTTTGTTCGATGAAAAGGCATACCTCGCTATTTTAAAGATCATGAGTAAGTTCCACCAAGTAGCGGCAAACGCTGTTCAGCAAGCTGAATTCAAAGTTCCTGCCCTTGAAACAGTGGCTTCGATGATAAACAGTGGCGTAATTCAAGATGCGCTAAATCAAGACATTGTTGCGCTTACCAAAGATTCACTTAACAAAGACACCCACCACAACAGACCATCTATGCCATTCAGCAGCTCGCCCACCAGCCAAGCTATTTCAGCTATATACGTATGGTTAGGCTCATCGATGGGAGCGAATATTATTGTTCGTAGGTTAAATGCCATGGAGCGCGACATACCTACAAACTATTACCAAGCAATGGCTGGGTGTGCGAAAGCATGGGTGTCATTCAAACAAGAAGTCGAAAAGTTACTCCCTGAACTCGATTTAGAAAGTGAAAGCTTTGTTGCAGATGCAGTAAAAGATGCGAATGCATGGTTTGAATATTTGATTTCATTAGCTGATGCTGAAATGCACAACAGCATAAGTCAGGCTGCTGGAGCTAGCTAGCATAGCGCTTTTAAATACAAAGACTACTTCCGCAATAAGTAAATATCGCGCGGTAATTAGTTTCAATCACACCCACCGGCATCACCGGGCGGCACGCAAGCTTCATAGCTATAAATAAACTTAATCCATCCAATCGACTGGATGCATTAATATAACGGCAGTTCTTCGTTAAGCGCTTGCTTAGTTTCTGATAGACTTAACGCAACGTTGAAACAACAAAAAACATAAACATGAAAGTAATCTCATTTAATATAAACGGTATACGCGCCCGCTTGCATCAACTACAAGCGGTTATAGACGCTCACCAACCTGACATTATTGGTTTGCAAGAAATTAAGGTCCACAACGAACAGTTTCCATTAGAAGCCGTTGAAGCCATGGGCTATCACGTTTATTTCCACGGGCAGAAAAGTCACTACGGCGTAGCGTTTTTAGCAAAGAAAGAACCCCTTTCTGTAGCGAAGGGGTTTCCTACCGACGAGGAAGATGCCCAGCGTAGAATGATCATCTTGAAAACCACTGATGAATCTGGCGAACCGGTAACTATCCTCAACGGCTACTTTCCACAAGGTGAGAACGAAAAGCACGAAACAAAATACCCTGCTAAGCGCAAGTTTTATAAAGATTTAATGACGTATTTGAACGAGAACCACACGCCAGATGAGAACGTTATAGTGATGGGCGATGTAAACATCTCCCATACAGATTTAGATATTGGCATTGGTGAAGAAAACAAAAAGCGCTGGTTGAGAACAGGCAAGTGCAGCTTTTTACCGGAAGAGCGTGTGTGGTTGAACACACTTATCGATTGGGGTTTTGAGGATAGCTTTAGAACTCTCAATCCTGAAACTAATGACAAGTTTTCGTGGTTCGACTATCGCTCAAAAGGTTTTAACGACAACCGCGGCCTTCGCATAGACCTGATACTGGCTACAAAAACTTTGCATTCACGTCTGCACGATGCTGGCATTGATTATGAATTAAGAGGCATTGAAAAGCCGTCCGATCACGCCCCAATTTGGGCTGAATATAAAAAGTAGTTGGCCGTTAGCGTATAAAGTAGCCCCAGATAAGGAGTACTAGTGAGTTCATTACAGTTGTTGGCATTGCTAATCTATGGCGCGTTTTTGTTAGGCGCGGTTAAGCACATCGACTTTACTCACTTTGCTCGCAACAAACAGCAGCAACACCTTATGTTCGGCACAGCTGCTTCTCTATTTGTGCTTTGGTTGTTTAAAGCGGGGATTTTTGAAGGCTTAGATGTTCATTTTCTAGGCCTTTCTGTCCTAACCCTTATGTTGGGCTTTAGAAATGCAATTATTGCCTCGTTTATCGCGCTTTTGGGGGCAAACTTAATAGGTTACGGCACGTGGGAAAATTTCGGTGTGAATGGTCTGCTTGGAACTATTTTACCAATTGGAACAACTTACCTTTTCTACATGTTGTCTTTCCACCGTATCCCCAGACAACTGTTTGTATATATCTTTGTGTGTGCATTTTTTCCTGCCGCACTATCAATCGCTCTTAAAACCTTATCGCTAGGCGCCTTCTATTATTTTGAAGGTACGTATACTTGGGACATCGTTTTCGATAACTATATTTTACTCATTCCGCTATTGGTGTTTCCAGAAGCTCTTCTAAACGGAATGGCTATTACCCTACTCGTTATTTACCAGCCAACTTGGGTGTATACCTTCCACGACAAATTTTACCTCGACAATTAAACCCTTTACCTCTTCAAATCACTTCACTTATTAAACTAAAAGTTAATAAGCTTTTTCTAATTTCAATCTATGATTAAAGAGTGAAGTCGAGTGGTAGAGCTAAATGAAAATTCAGACATTTGCATTACAGTGCGATGGTACTGCAAGCGTAACATCGCAACTAGAGAGTATTTTAGCCGATGAAAGGCCTTCACTACTCATCGGTTACGGCAATGCCGATTTATCATTAGATACATTTACAAGAACTATAACCGATACAGCGCTACCATTTTTCATCTCTAGTTCTTGCTTAGGCGCGTTGCTTTGCGATAACAACATAGCCTCCCCCAACTGTGATTTAGCCTTGTTCTGCATTAACGATGAGAACGGGGCATACGGTGTAGGCAGCGAGGATATAACTGAGTGCGACCCATTTAAAGCGGGAGCAATTTCCTTGCAGAAAGCATTAGCAAACGCAGAGAGGCCATACGAAAGCCCAGCCCTTATCTGGTGCTCGCTTCCCCCTGGCAATGAAGAAAGCATACTCGAAGGTTTTGCCAGCGTTGTAGGAACAAAGGTTCCTATCTTCGGGGGCTCAATGGCAGATAATACTGTTTCAGGCAATTGGTGCACAGTAACAACGACTTCCTCAGGGCCTCAAACCGTTGCCGTAGCAGTTCTATACCCTTCAACACCTTTGGGTTTAAGCTATAGCTCTGGTTACAAACCTACTGAGACTGTGTTTAAAGCCACTACTGCCAAAGGCCGACAACTTCACCAACTCGATAATGGTAAAGCCAGCACTATCTACAATAATGCGACTAATGGCTTGATTGCACAACAGCTTAACGGCGGGCGAATATTAGGTCTTACTTCAAAAGCGCCTTTGGGTAAGCCAGTTGCGTTGGACAATGGTGCAGTAAACTATCTTCTCTGCCATCCCGACTCGGTAGACGACGATGGGACCCTTCATGTTTTTTCCGAAGTACAAGAAGGCGAAGAGCTGGTTTTAATGGAAGGCAATATTACAAGCCTCACCTCTCGTGCAGAGCGTGTTATCAATAATGCAATAATGCTGCTTCCGGAAAACAAAACGCCCGTTGGCGTATTGATGATTTATTGCGCCGGATGCCGGTTAATGGTTGGTGATGAGATAAATGCGATGTTGAACTCGTTACAAAAAACGTTTCTATCGCTACCTATTTGTGGCCCATTTACGTTTGGCGAACAGGGGCGCTTTTTAGACGGCAAAAACAGACACGGTAACCTTATGATATCAGCGGTAGTGTTTTCTCGATGAATAAAGATTACGAAAATGTTTTAGAAGATCTAGCCCTTGTTTACCGTTTGAAGCAACAAGCTGAGGCCCATAAAAAAGAAAGCGATGTCTTGCTAGAGGGCACGCGGGTGCTGCTTACTGCTGAGGATGAAACAGATCTTTATAAGAAGATGTTTAGCGTTTTTAAGGGGCTTTACAACTACGAAGTATGCTTTGTTCTTCAAAACGAAAGTGCGGGCAAAATGAGGTGTATAAATAGCACGCATGATGCTTTATATGATACGGTTTGGAAGATAGACGACACCCTTTCTCGCGCAGTCAAAAGTGAACCCGTTGCATTATTTAATATTCAACAACAACCTACTTGGCAACAGCACCTAGCCTTATTTGAATCTCCTGTCACATCGGTGCTCTACTGCCCATTTAAAGTACATCAGCAACAGGCCGTTATTGTTTTTTGTCATCAATCTCTGGGTTACTACACCCAGGAATACGTAGATATGGCCAATAGATACCGTACCTTTACCGAGCAAATGGCAATGGGTATGCAGGCAAAATTAATGACGCTGGAAACAGTCAGGCTGAAAGAAGAAAAAGCCAAAGTAGAAAAAAGCCTTATCGATTCTGAAAAAATGGCTTCTCTAGGGTTATTGGCAGCAGGTGTGGCCCACGAAATAAATAACCCAATAGCGTTTATCAACAGTAACATTCACTTTTTAAGAAACGTATTGCCTGCTTTATCTCAGATGCAGGACATAGTGCTGCAGTTGGCATCAAGTGCTAGCGATAAAGAAAGGTTAGAAATAGCGCAAAAAGCAATCCTATGGCAATCGCACAATAAGTTAGATTCACTAAGTGATGAAATTGCAGATATTTGTGGGGAATCTGAAGAAGGCTTAAAAAGAGTCACTGACATAATCACCAGCCTTCGTTCCTTTTCTCATGATGCCGACATCCCTGATGATGAAACTATTAATGTAAATGACTGTATTGGGCATGCCTTAAGGTTAGTAAATAGCGAATTAAAACACCGCATCAAAATACAACAGCACTTAACAGAAGTCCCGCTAATTAAAGGTAAAACCGGAAAGTTAAATCAGGTGTTGGTGAACCTTTTTGTCAATGCTGCGCAAGCGATGGATGATGGAGACAAGCTAACCATCTCTTCTTTTGAAGAAGATAACCATACTGTTATCACCATCAAAGATACGGGTTGTGGTATAGAAAAACACGCTCTGCAAAAACTTTTCGAGCCGTTTTACACCACTAAGCCTACAGGTAAAGGAACGGGTTTAGGACTTTATATTTCTTTTTCTATCGTTGAGGCCATGGGCGGCACTATTGCCGTAGATAGCGAGGTTAACGTGGGTACTACGTTTACGCTCTCGTTTCCAACGAATTTAGCCAATAAAAAAACCGCACAATCGTGCGGTTTAGATACGTTCGATAGCGATTTGTAATCGCTATTAAAGCTATATGGCTGTTACTTCTGGAATAAAATGTCCATAACGTCAGCTAACTCGCCCTTTCCTTCACGGATCTCTTCTTCTGACAGACCTGCAATTTCGTGAGGAAACACTAGCCATTCATCACTTTCGTTTACGTAGTAATCTGGCACGATATCAGTAGTGTTGTTTTGAGGCTTATACCAAGGGCACGCAATGCGAATATCTTTTGGCATGTTCAAGCGCATAAGCTTGTTAATTTGCTTGATAAGCGCGTCAACACTTCGACCTGAGTCAAAAACATCATCAACAATCAATAACTTATCATCAGCGTTGGCATTTTCGACCAAGTAATGTAATCCGTGCACACGGATTTCTTTCGACTGTTTATTGATTCCATAGTAAGACGAAGTACGTACCGCGATATGGTCGGTCGACGTATCTTTAAATTCAAAGAATTCTTGAACTGCGATACCAATTGGAGCACCACCACGCCAAATACCAATAATAAAGTCAGGGCGGAAGCCGTCTTCATACACCTTTGCCGCTAAGCGAAAGGAATCCTGTAGAAGCGATTGCGAGGTGATAAAATTCTTGTTCATGACGTCTCACTGAGCAAATTTTAAAAGACCGCGAGTATAGTGAATTTCGCGGTCTTTTGCACGGTAAATTCAACTATTTATTCGTTTTGAAGAGCCTGAGACGGTGCAATTTTCATCGCTTTGCGTGCAGGATAAACGCTGGCTAAAACGCACAACAATAACGACAGCAAAGTAATGCTTATAATTTGCACTACGTCCATTTCAATGGGCAGCCCTCTTCCGTCAGCCGCTAGCGCCAACGGTGAACCTATTGCATCCAGAATATTATTTAGCTGAAGCGTTATAAAGACACCCAAGATAAGCCCAATACCTGCGCCTTTTATGCCATTAAATAAGCCATTCAAAACAAAAATCCACATTACCGTACTCGGCAACATACCTTGAGTTTGAAGTACCGCAATATCGCCCTGCTTTTCGGTTACTACCATTACCAGTGCAGACACTATGTTAAATGCAGCTACAGCGATAATAAGTAACAACATGAGTGTCATCATATTCTTTTCCATTTTTACTGCATCAAACAGCGGTCCCTGGCGCTCCCGCCACGTCCTAATATTATTTACAGAGACACCCACCCTATCTGTTAACTCATCAACCACCGCTTGGTAGTTGAACGCATCATCCAGAAAGAGACGCAATGATTGTTCACTGCCTTTGGGGTCTCTCATTAAGCGATTCACATCATCAAGGTTCATGTACATCACCTTGTCATCCATTTGCGAGCCCATATCGAAAACACCCACTACAGTCACAAGCCTCTGACTTGGCATTCTACCAAACGGAGTATAAACACTGGCACCTGCAACCATAACTCGCAGCCGGTCGCCTACACGCGCATCAAGCTTTATAGCCAGTGAACGCCCAATGATGGCGGCGAAACTACCTTTAGCAAGGTCACTGAATCGACCTTGCTCCATATGGTTTGCAACTAAGGTGTGCTCAAGCATCACATCTGGCTGAACACCGTGAACCTGCACGCCGCGCAAGTCTGAGCGTGACTGCACTACGGCTTCAGCTTCTCTGTAGTCCATACTGGCAACAACGCCTTCGATGGGTGTCATGCTAATTTCATTTTGGGTGGGTGTCTTTGCAACTTCTTTTTGGTTGGGTGTCTCTGCAACTTCTTTTTGCTTGGGTGTCTTGCTAAGGCTGTTGCTTGCTATGGGTGTCTTTGTAATTTCAGTCTTTGTAATTTCAATGTGGGGGACTATCCCTAATATGCGCTGTTTTAACTGCCCTTCTAGGCCATTCATTACGGATACTACGATAATAAGCGCCATTAGCCCTAGCGCGATGCCGGCCACTGAAAATCGGTTTATAAATGAGACAAAACTGGTTTGGCTTGCTTTGTTAGACTTGGCATAACGATAAGCAATGAATGCAGAAAGAGGATAAAACATAGCGCCTTGCTTTTCAGTAATACGGTAATCTGCCTTACATTTAGCTAAGCTTAGTGAATAAATAATTCAGATAAGTAGCCCAAAGGCGAGATGACGGGTTAACCCCAAAATAGTAAAGTGGGTATACTACATGTGACCGGTATACTACTTATAAGTTATTAGCGGCACAAGAAATAGTGGCAGAGGAATGATGTGAGCGAACTTAGCCTAGAACAAAAAAAAGCCCAATTCGATGAGTATTTTTCTATTGCGCACAGCATAAATGCCAATGTGCGCCCGTTAGGTGACAATGAAAAAGTACCTGATGAGGACAACCTTGAAGACTCGATGCCCTATGCATTTCGCATTGCCAGCGAAATGGCCGCGTTAGAAGCGCAGGCAATTCGCCCTTTAAGAAACTTAGGTGATCACGCCGAAACCTTGGCGGAATACCTAAATCATCAGTCGCGAAAAATTGACCTGATGATGTCCTTTGTATTGCATCAACAAGATGAGCCCGAATACCGTTTCAAAACCGTAAAACTCGGTGGTGGTGGTGTAATTATTGAATCGTCTGACGCGCTGAACGTAGGTACTAGAGCAGAGCTAAAGCTTTTTCTTGATGCCGAAGCCGCAGCAATTTTTTGTTTTGGTGAAGTAATTACTTGCGAGCAAGTTGAAGATAGTTACCATATCGCCTTTATTTTTAATACCATTCGAGAGCAAGATCAAGAGCTTTTAGTTCGCGCCAGTTTGCATATTCAAACACAGCAACTAAGAAAACGGGCGAAAGAAAAAAAAGCGGGATCTGAATAGCTCCTAACAACAGTATATAAGCCGTAAAACTCATCTTGCATTTAAAAAACAGGACGTCATGACAGCCACTTTATTATCGCTTCCATTACCTGCGCCTAAAAAAGAAGCCTCATCACAAGATCACAAACAATGGGGCCAACTGCAAGGCAGCAGCGCCGCGCTATGTATTAGCCAAACGCTAAACCAATACAAAGGCCCTATTGTATTAATCACCGCCGATACGCCATCGGCAATGAAGCTTGAAAAAGAAATAGCATTTTTCTTAAGCGATAAGCAAAAAGATACGCCCATTACCCTGTTCCCAGACTGGGAAACGCTGCCATACGATTCCTTTTCGCCTCACCAGGATATCGTATCGCAAAGATTAGAAACCCTGTTTCGCTTTACCCAACAAGTCGAAGGCGTTTTTATTGTTCCTGTTAACACGCTAATGCAGCGCCTTGCGCCTACCGACTATTTAGCAAAGTACCTACTGATGCTAAATAAAGGCGACACCTTAGACAGAGATCAATTCAGACGCAACTTAGAACAAGCTGGCTATCTTCACGTTAGCCAGGTAATGAGCCATAGCGAATTCTCGGTACGCGGCAGCATTATCGACCTATTCCCAATGGGTAGTGACCAGCCGTTTCGAATAGACTTGTTCGACGATGAAATCGACTCTATTCGCTATTTCGATACTGAAACTCAGCGCTCTGGCGAAGCGGTAAATAAAATTCGTTTATTACCGGCTCGCGAATTCCCAACAGATAAAGAAGCGATAACCCTTTTCCGCCAGCAGTTTTTAGAAAAATTTGACGCCAACAACGCCTCTGAAAGCGTCTTTTCGCAAGTAAGCAAAGGCACCATGCCAAGCGGTGTGGAATATTACTTGCCTTTATTTTTCAAACAAACCGCGACTTTGTTCGATTACCTTCACCCGAAAAGCCTGCTGTTACTTCACGGCGATGTGCAAGACGCCAGCGAGTTCTTCTGGGCCGATGTGCAAGAACGTTACGAGCAGTATCGTTATAACTTAGCTCGCCCGCTACTGGCGCCAGATGAACTATTCTTACCCATTAACGAGCTGTTCGGGGCTATTAAACAGTGGCCTCGTGCGTCGCTTTCCAGCAAGGTACTTGAAGAAAAACAAGGTTCTACCAACCTTCAGTGCGAAAAACTGGATGACATTGCGATTAACTCGCAGAAAAAAGTACCTGCTGAACGACTTATTAAAGCCGTAAATCAGGCTACTGACAACGGGGCTAAAGTACTGTTTTGTGCTGAAACCCAAGGTCGCCGAGAGGGGTTGCTTACGGTACTTGCCAAAGCTGGCATAAAACCAAAAATTGTTGATAGCTTTAGCGACTTCATCGCAAGCCACGACAGTATTGGTATTACCGTGGGTATGGTTGATAACAGCTTTCGCTGGCAAACCCAGGAAGGCGAGCTGTTATTTATCACAGAAACGGAGCTATTAGGCCAAAAAGTAAGTCAGCGCCGTTTACGCGATAAGCGCTCCGCCACCGATGAAAGCGCGATTATCCGCAACCTAGCCGAGCTTTCTATTGGCCAACCTGTAGTGCATTTAGACCACGGCGTGGGCCGTTACCTAGGCTTGCAAACGCTAGATGCAGGCGGTGTTGCAACCGAATACTTGTGTATTGAGTACGCCAAACAATCAAAATTGTACGTACCCGTTGCGTCACTCCATTTAATTTCGCGCTACACGGGCGGAGACGCAGATAGCGCACCAGTAAGTGCTTTAGGTTCTGACGCCTGGACGAAAACCAAGCAAAAAGCCGCTGAAAAAGTCCGTGACGTTGCCGCAGAACTATTGGATGTATATGCACGCCGCGCTGCTAAACCTGGCTTTGCTTACAATATAAACTGGGACGACTACCAAGCATTCTCAGACAGCTTCCCCTTTGAAGAAACGCCCGACCAGGCGCAAGCTATCGCTGCGGTCATGCACGACATGGGAAGCCCATCAGCGATGGATCGCCTAGTATGCGGCGACGTAGGCTTCGGTAAAACCGAGGTTGCCATGCGTGCGGCATTCCTAGCCGCAAATGCAGGTAAACAGGTAGCTATATTAGTGCCTACCACCCTGCTAGCGCAGCAACACTATGAGAACTTTAAAGACCGCTTCGCTGCCTGGCCGTTTGAAATTGAAGTAATGAGCCGCTTTGTAAGTGGTAAAGCGCAAAAGTCTGTGGTGGAGCGTATTGGCGAAGGTAAAGTCGATATCGTGGTAGGCACGCATAAGTTGCTATCTAGCGATATTAAGTACAAAGACTTAGGCCTTGTGATTATCGACGAAGAACATCGCTTTGGTGTGCGTCAAAAAGAGAAGCTAAAATCTTTACGTGCAGATGTAGATATTCTAACCCTTACCGCTACGCCTATTCCTCGTACGCTAAACATGGCGTTATCTGGCATGCGCGACTTATCTATTATTGCTACAGCGCCGGCCCGTCGTTTATCAATTAAAACCTTTGTGCAGCAGCGCAATAAAGCCGTTATCCGTGAAGCTATCATGCGTGAAATATTACGTGGCGGTCAGGTTTACTTCCTTCACAATGAAGTAGAAAGCATTGCACGAACGGTGGAAGAGATTGCCGAAATTGTTCCCGAAGCACGTATTGCAATGGGGCACGGTCAAATGCGCGAGCGCGAACTAGAAGGCGTAATGAGCGACTTCTACCACCAGCGCTACAACGTGCTTGTTTGTACCACTATCATTGAAACAGGTATCGACGTACCAAGTGCAAACACCATTATTATGGACAGGGCCGACCATTTAGGTTTAGCACAGCTTCACCAACTTCGTGGTCGCGTGGGTCGTTCACACCACCAAGCCTACGCTTACCTGTTAACACCGCATCCAAAGCGCATGACCAAAGATGCAGTGAAACGCTTAGAAGCCATATCTCAACTTGAAGATTTAGGTGCAGGTTTCGCCCTTGCTACCCACGACTTGGAAATTCGTGGGGCTGGTGAGCTTTTAGGTGACGACCAATCAGGGCAAATCGCCAGTATTGGTTTCAGCCTTTACATGGATATGCTCGATAAAGCCGTTAACGCCCTTAAAGATGGTCGTGAGCCGTCGTTAGACGATGCAACATCAGGGCACACTGAGGTAGAACTGCGTATTCCTGCTCTATTGCCTGAAGATTATATTGCCGACGTCAACACCCGCCTATCGCTATACAAGCGTTTGGCAAGCTGTACTAACCAAGACGATATTGATGAGTTCCAGGTAGAGTGCATTGACCGTTTCGGTCTTTTACCAGAACCAGCTAAAAACTTGATAGAAGTAGCTGAAATTAAACTAAAAGCCCAAGAGTTAGGCATTCTAAAAGTAGACTTGTCGGCCCAAGGCGGTACCATAGAGTTCAAAGAAAACACTAAGGTCGACCCAAGCTTTATTATTAGCTTGGTACAAACCAAACCCAATACCTTTAAGTTTGAAGGTAGCCAAAAACTGCGTTTGGTGAAAAAGACCGAAACAGCTAAAGAACGCATCGCGTTTATTAGCGATATTATTGCCGATTTTGCAAAGGAGTCGCGATAACATGAAGTTATCTCGCTGGTGCCCGTTAGTCGCATCAATAAGCGCCGTATTTTTAACTACAATTTCGACCACAGCTTATGCCAACGATAACTGGTGGTTCGATGTGGAAGTGATTGCGTTTAAGCGCAATGTGGCACTGACTGAGTTAGAAGAGCAGTTTTCGCTAGCCGACAACTTAAACGCCCCTCGCGCTCAGGCAGACATCATTAGCGATGTAATTGCACCCGACATTAGCTATTTAAAGCAAGGTTTAGCCGTTTGCGGTGAAGCCTCTACAATCAAATGGCCAAACGAAACCCTTTTTGAAATTCCATCGAAAGATGTAGATTTTTTGTCGCTATCTACCCAATCTAGCACACAAAATAGCGTTAAGACTAAGAGTGCCCAACGCAATGATACACAGGGTGTATCGCACTCTGACGCGATAAGCAGCACCTACGGTGATGCTTCAAGCTTGGCGGCAGGCGTCTCGTCTCGCACTTCAGATGAAAATAATCAAAGGGAAACGGCGTTTAACAAACGCCAAGATAACGTAGTTTATTCATCAACTGGGTATACCAGCAACGCAGATTATTCAAATGCCGAGACCGCAGGTAACACACCAGATGCAACAACTATCGCTAGCTACTGGACATCGTTTTTTGGGGTAAAACAAACTACGCCCGTTGCTGTTCCCAAGTTTAAATATTGCGAAGAAGCAAAACCTTGGCTTAGCGCAGAAATTACCACTGTACTAAACGTTATGGCCTCGACAGAGGGCGACGTGAACAGTAATACAATAACAAGCGCTATTTCAGATAACACGGGGGCAATTCAGTCTGCACTGAAGCCGGCAATTGTTTGGAAGGTCAACAAACCAGACAACAGAATGCCTGCCCCTGCTAATCTACCCATTATAGTTGAAGGGCACGACTGGCCACTAGCCTCAAAAGCTCACCTGCTTACCAGTAATCAACAGGCGCTATCGTCTATATCTCGCCAAATTCGCTCGAACCGACAGCTAGAACGCTTATTTCATGCTACCTGGCGTCAGCCCGTTATGTTTGGCAAAAATAAGGCTTTTGATGTACGCCTCTACGGTGGCCAAAACTACACGCAGCAATTCGATTTAAATGGCGACATGCGAGAGCAAGTGCAGTCCACCGCTGATATTAGCCAATCGCAAAATGGCAAGTCGGAATTTGGATATGATGTAACCGCAGGTTTAAGCGCTAATAACACATCAAATTCGCCAAACGACGACGCATTTAGCCCCGTAAGCACAAGCGAAGATGCGAATAGCGCATACAATACTTCAGCATTGAGCGATGGTGAGTTAGCTAGCATGTCTGATATTTTTGCTGACTTAGACCGCCGGCTTTCAAACCCACAAGCTATAAAGTATGAAGCGTTTAAGGCGCTAGATACCGCCATAATTGTGGAGCAAGGCGACGACAGCGCCCTAGACCCATCGCTTAGAACACCCATATGGGAAATTGACGGTACAATAAAAGTATTTCTTAAATACATCAATCGCGTGCCGTATCTTCATGTGGATGGCAAGATGTTCTATCGCCAGCCAGTGCCGCTAAGTTACTTTAGTAGTGAAGAAAGTAACGCTGCATCAGCTGACCAAGCAACACCAACCGAATATAAGTTAGTGTCAGTTCCGCTGGCCGAGCAGCGACGCGTAATAAGCACTCAATTACACTATTTCGACCACCCCTTGTTTGGGTTTGTAGTTCAGGTTCGCCGATACAACCGCCCTAACGTCAGTGAGTAGCGTTTTTCGGGCCTGGCATAGCAATAGCGCTTCCAGCTTTATGGTTGCTAACCGATGGTTGCTGGTCGCTGGTTGCGAGTTGCGAGTTGCGAGTTGCGAGTTGCGAGTTGCGAGTTTGCAGCATTTAGTGGCATAACGCGTAAAAGCAGAACAAGAAAAGAGTTAAGAAAATAAGGTTTTTATGAAAATTTACACTCGCTCTGGCGATAAAGGCAGTACGCAAATTTATGCCGACAAAGCCGTACGTGTTGATAAAGACGATTTGGTTGTACAAAGCTACGGTGACATGGACGAACTAAATAGCCATATTGGTTTGCTAGCCGCTTACGTTGCTGACGAACATAAGCCAATGCTGCACGACATTCAGCGTAACCTGTTCCAAGCTGGCTTTGCCATCTCTGCAAGCTCTACATTGAAGCAAGCCGACGTTGCAAGCTTAGAAAGCCTGATAGACACCATTACTAATAAAATGCCGCCCAATACTTCGTTCGTACTGCCCGGTGGCTGTAAAGCTGCTGCACAAGCTCATGTATGCCGAGCCGTATGTCGTCGTGCTGAACGTGCTGTTATCAGCCTTGCCAAACACTACGACGTACCCGAAGTGGTGCACGCGTACTTGAACCGCTTGAGTGATTTCCTTTTCACCTTTGCGCGCTTTATGAATGTAGAAGCCGGGGTAGAAGAAACCGAGGTGTAAAGTGTCGGTGTCGATTTACCAATGATGCGCCAGGGGAAACAGGCAGTCATAAAATCAGCTATAAAGCAGGCAAACGTACACCGAGATAACTTACTAGCATAAATGAAGAATAAAACGGTAGGTATAACACCTACCGTTCGCTCAGACGCTTAACCATTTCAACAGCACTGTCGTAATTATCATTAAGCCCTACAGGCATAACCCGCCCGTATAGCGCCATAACCCGCTCTTGCTTCTGTGAATCGCCTTCGCTTAAGTTAGAAAAGCGCGCTTCTAATCCATCCAGAATACTCTCGGCCCCTTCGGGATTGTTACAGGCAAGTACCATGTCGCAGCCAGCATCCAGTGCAGCTTCAGCGCGCTCCACATAGCTTCCGGCAACGCTCGCGCCATGCATAGACAAATCGTCAGAAAATACGGCGCCACCAAAACCCAAATCACGCTTAAGCACATCTTGCAGCCATTTTGGTGAAAACCCAGCTGGCTTATTGCACACCTGATTATAAATAACATGGGCAGGCATAACGCCATCAAGCATAGCCCGCTCAACTAAGCGTTCAAACACCACCATATCAGTGCTTCTTATCTCATCGAAATCACGCTCATCTACCGGCAATGCGATATGTGAGTCGGGGGCAACACTGCCGTGCCCAGGAAAATGCTTTCCAATAGCGGGCATATTTACGGTTTTTAACCCTTGTATAAGGTGGGTAGCAAGGCGTATCACCTCGTTCGCATTATCAGCAAATGCTCTATCACCAATAACTTGCGATACACCGTTAATATCAAGCACAGGCGCAAAACTAAAATCAATATCTAAGGTTTTAAGCTCGTGTGCCAATACTAGCCCACACGCCTTAGCATAGGCTGCACTTTCATCCTGATGTTCTGACTGCTTCAGAATACTGCCCATCGCAGGTATAGCGGTAAAGCCCTCGCGAAAGCGCTGAACGCGACCCCCTTCGTGATCAACCGCTATCAGTACGGGGCGTTTGGCATAGCGTCTTATATCTTGAACAAGCGCAGAAAGCTGGCGTTTATCATGATAATTACGACTAAATAAAATTACGCCCCCTACCACTGGATGGGCTAACTTTTCCTTTTCTTCAGGCGCAAGTTCTTCAGCCTGACAATCCAACATTAATGGTCCCACAGCACCGCCTTTGTATATGTCATAAAACATCACTTCAATTTTGCTAGTTCTGTGGTTAGGATAGAGAAAAATAGGGAGTTTTACACGTGATAAATTGGTTCAAGTGGTTGGTTTTAAGTGTTTTAACATTACTTTTAATAGCGGCTTTGGGGCTTTATATATCGCTTCGGCTAAGCTTACCCGCACTTGATGGCAATAGTGCCACCTATCACGTAAACGCACCTACTGAGTTAAGCCGCGACGGCTTAGGTCATGCTGTCATTAACGCCGACGATATTTTCGATGCTGCCTACGCTTTAGGCTTTGCCCACGCACAAGACCGCTTTTTTCAAATGGATCTTCAACGCCGCGCCGCGTCGGGTGGTTTGTCGCAGTGGGTTGGTGATGTAGCACTAGACATTGATAGAAAAGCTCGCTTTCACCAATTTGAAAAACGAGCAAAAGTCGTATTCAAGAACCTGCCTTCAACACAACAAGATTTGTTAGTACGCTACGCTCACGGTGTAAATGACGCACTAGATGAATACACTTTACCGCCGTTCGAGTACCTCGCAGCAGGCGTTGACATAAAACAATGGCAGCCCACCGACAGTATTCTAGTCATCTATAGCATGTATTTGGACTTACAAGGCACCCAAGTAGAGCTAGATTTAGCAAGAGAGGCGCTGCTTTCAACTTTCGGAAATGATATCTATAGCTTTATTACCCAGCCAAGTAACTATCAAGCCGCATTAGATGCCAGCGAAATTCCCTTACTCGAGGCTGAAATACCAGACTACCCTGCCTCCCTTCGTACAGATATAACTGTACCAGCTAGTAGCATTGACGAGCGCGCTGAACAGGGCTCAGACAACAAAACAGTTGAGCCCATAAGCGATAACCAAAGTGAAAATTCAGCATCTATCGAATTTTCACCCCGTAAATATGGCAAACCTGAATCTACACCAAGTAAAATCATCAATAAAGACACCGCAATTGCTCGTGCCGAATATAACGGCACTGAGCTACCCGACATCGGCAGTAACAACTGGGCAGTAACAGGGAACTACACATCAACAGGTGCAGGCCTTTTAGCCAACGACATGCACTTAGGCTTACGTGTGCCAATTATTTGGTATCGCGCCCAGCTTAACTACCAGGAATCGGGTAGCGATGTGCAGGTAACAGGTGTTTCTTTACCTGGCATACCTGGAATTGTAGTGGGTACCAACGGTCATATTGCGTGGGGCTTTACTAACGCAAATCTAGATAATGTGGACTGGATTGAATTAGAGGAAACAACGCCTACCGATACTGTAACAGAGCGTATCTCCCTACCCGATGGCGAACATGAATTCACATTTGAAGTAAGCAAATACGGCCCTGTAAAAGAGCTAAACGATAAACGATACGCGCTCAATTGGGTTGCGCACCACCCTTTTGCTGCCAACTTGAATATTATAAATTTCGGCACGGCCAAGAATGTTCAGACCGCAATAAATACAGCCAAGCGCATTGCCATTCCAACACAGAATCTAGTAGTTGTAGATGAAACTGGTAATGCCGCGTGGCTACCTGGTGGCGCGGTGATGGATAGGCAAACGGCGTCGTTCACCGCCATAAAACAGCAAGATGCAATAGAACCAAAGCGCGCTACACAACTTCCAATGTTAGTAAACCCTGAAATGGGAAGAATATGGACAGCCAATGCCAGAGTTATATCAGCTAAAGATTTCAAAGTATGGGGCGACGGTGGCTATGCCCTTGGCGCCCGCGGGCAACAAATAAGAGACCGACTCTTTGAAAAAGACACGTTCAGTGAAACCGACTTTTACGCTATTCAGCTAGATAATCACGCCCGCTTCCTCATTCCATGGCAGCACCTATTGTACGGCTTGCTTAACATGCAAGACATTGAGTTTAAACCAGACCTTGCTTATTTAAACGCGTGGAAAGAATGCGCCTGTGAAGACTCGGTGGGCTACACCTTAGTTAAGCATTTTAGGCGCGAAGTAATACAAACCCTTTTTGGTGGCATGCTTTCACACTTAGACCAACAAGGCGTAAACAGCCGTACTCTGCTTAGAGGTATTGAGCCTGCCGCTTGGCAGCTTATTCATAGCCAGCCTGATGCATGGCTACCTGCCGACACTGAAAATTTTGACGAGTTATTAGTAGATGCTTACAGACGCGCCAAACACAAATTATTAGATAAGTATTCCCCAGTAGAAGCTAACATGGAAACCTTAGCTTGGGGCAAGGTCAATGCACTATCTGTAGAGCACCCTTTCGCTAGTCAAATTCCACTAGTTGGAAGCATGTTAAATATGCAGCAAGTGGAAGGCTTTGGCGATACTTACATGCCCGCAGTGCAAGCGCCTAATTTTGGTGCTTCTGAGCGATTCTTTGTAAGCCCTGGTCATTTAGAAGATGCCATTCTGACCTTACCTGGTGGGCAGAGCGGACACCCGCTGTCAGAGTTTTTTACAGCAGGTTTTAACGACTATGCCACCCACGCGGCAACGCCTCTACTACCGAGTGAACCTATACATAGCCGAACATTCTATAAAAAAGAGGCTGAATGACACCTGCAATCACACTACTTACCAAAAAGCGTATAGCCCATAAGGTATTAAAGTATGACCACGATGCAAATGCGGCTTCCTACGGACTTGAAGCGGTTGAAAAGCTAAACCTTAACTCCGATACCGTGTTTAAAACCTTAGTGGTGAGTACAGATACCAAAAAACTGGCTGTTGCTGTAGTACCGGTAAATACCAAGCTAAGCGAAAAGAAAATGGCGAAAGCATTAGGTGTGAAAAAGGTAGAAATGGCCCATGCAAACGCGGTAATGGTTGCCACAGGCTATGTATTGGGTGGAGTAAGCCCGTTGGGGCAAAAAAAACGCTTACCAAGCGTTATTCACAAAAGCGCTGAAAATCTGCAAACTATTCACGTAAGCGCGGGAAAGCGAGGGTTAGAAGTGGCGCTTTCCTCTGCCGATTTAGCTTTGCTGACAAGCGCTAAATTTGCAGATATTTCGGTAAATTAACTTAGCGCAATTTAGAACCTCGTTAACTGCGCTAGCAAAAACTAACTGCGCGGTATTTGGTTATGCAACTGCCGCCATTATATTCTTAAGGTTTTCGATTGGTTTGAGCCTTTTTTTAATCAGCACATCTTCGTTTATCTTGAGGATAATACCTTTCAGTAAATCAGTGGTGTTTTCTATGTGCGATAGTGACTTAAGATGCTCTATGTCTTCGAAAATCTTACGCCCTTTAATCGATAGGCGCTTTTCTGATCTACCTTTTGCCAAGTCACTTTGAAGGTAACTCGCTATCTTTTTTGCTGACTTTTCATCTTCAGACAATGAGTGAATGTAGTACTTCATCATGCTTGGAACAAAGTCTGTAGTTGCACCGATTTCCATTGTCGCTAAATTGAGAATATCGATTAAATGCGCAGGTAAACGCCCTTCCACTGGCTTTCGCTTTGCTTCATATTGACGTTTAACCGCAGGTGTGGATTGGTGAGGTAATACAGTCACACTTTCACACTTATCACATACCCCTACCAAAACCTTTTTAACCACACCCGTACCATCACTGAAAGGAACATCTCTAAGTTGAAATGTCGCATTTTCAAATGACTGGCACGTGCTGCATGCCGCTTTCTGCGACTCGCCTACTTTGAAAATTTTCATATCTTTTCCTTAATGATGGACGCTAATAAAAACGCTATTCGGCTCTACGAAATACCATTTAACATACCAATTATGACCGGCTCGCCTCGTCTTAATTATGTGTACCGTAATGCTGCTATCATAATGATGAGGGCTGGAAGAATAATCGTTTCCTCGACTTCGACCTATAATTTCGGCAACTTCCTCAAGCGATACTTGCCCAATTGCCAATAGATTTTTAACATCAATATCGTTTCTCTGCTCATGGGAAACGTATCCTTTATTTAGACAGTCAATGACCTGCCGCTTTATTTCCTTGTAACCCCCCCTGCACTCCACATGCACGTCAAATGTACGCCAAATTGCGTACATTTTCAAATTAAGCTTTCAATAAATCTATAGTATGAAAAGTAGGAAGGGGTATGAAGCTGGTCTGCGGTATAGGTTTCTGATGAGTGTTTGAATGCAGCGCGAGCAATAGCCTAAAACATAGCCTAATTACCCGCCTGCGCTAACCACTGCTTGCGCGCTTCCTCAAGCGCGGCTTCATCGGGCTGTTCGTTGCCCGAAATAGCTACGGCAATTTGCTGAATAATTTCATCGCGCTTTTTAATCAACGCATCAGTGCGAGGGAAGAGATCTTTAGCTTCAGGATACTGTTCTTTAAGCACGTCTACATCTTCTAGCGCGTAATAGCGCGCTTCAAAGGCTTCGTTATACAGTTGACGTTTAGCATTAAATACCACGTAATCTTTCGCGGTTTCCGAATTAAGATAATTCATATCTTCTGAAGATAAACTAGCAGCCTGCCCTACTTCACGGGCTTGCTCCATCCATGAATCTACAGCTTCATCATTTCCCTCTTTAACAGCTTGCTTTACGCCCTGCTGCAAATCGCTGGCGTGAAGAATTTCCATAACTGTAATAAGCGGAACTTGCGCAGCGCTTTGGTCTCGCTTGTCTGCATCTAGCGACAAATAAGCAAACCATGAAAAGGTAGCGGCAATAATAATAGCAAGAACGACAAGTGCTTTTTTCACACTTTCCTCCAAAAACATTGCATATAGAAATCAGTGCGAGTGCACTGTAAAAAAGAAGCAATACAAAAAGAGCGAGAGATCTCGCCCTTTTTCAGTATTGTAACGACCTAAAGATTATTGGTCGACAGGCTCAGAGTTTTCAACTCGGCTTTTAAGTTTTTGACCCGGGCGGAATGTAACCACGCGGCGCGCTTTAATTGGAATGTCTTCACCGGTTTTAGGATTACGGCCAGGACGTTCGTTTTTATCACGCAAGTCAAAGTTACCAAAACCCGACAGTTTTACTTGCTCACCAGATTCCAGAGCGCCTTTAATCTCTTCGAAAAAAAGCTCTACCAGATCCTTCGCATCACGCTTGTTAATGCCTAGTTTCTCGAATAGGTGTTCAGCCATCTCGGCTTTGGTCAATGCCATAGTTTACTCTCTTAACGCGGCCCCAAACTCAGATTCCAGACCTTTAACCACAGTATCTACAGCTTGCTGAATCTCAGCTTCTTCCAAGGTTTTATCCGGATCTTGTAAATGAAGTGACAAAGCAAGGCTCTTATAGCCAGGCTCAATTCCCTTGCCTTTGTACTCATCGAACAAGTTTAGAGCAACTAGTTGATTTACGCCAATATTTTCTATGTAAGAAAGCACATTTCCTACACGCACTTCATCTTTAACCGTAATAGCAATATCACGGCGATTCGATGGGAAGCGCGATACTGGTACAGCTGACGGTAATTTGCGATCGGTAATGGCATCTACCACTAGTTCGAACACAAATACGCGGCCGTTAACACCAAGCAATTTAGTAAACTGCGGGTGTATAGCACCAATATAGCCAACTTCTTCATCATTAAGCAAAATTTTTGCCGTCATACCAGGGTGCAACGCACTATGCTGCCCTGTAACGAACTGGAACTCACCGGTTTTACCTGTAAGTGCCAACAACGCCTCAACGTCGGCTTTTGCATCGAAGAAATCAACCGGGCTGTCGCCCAAGTCCCAATGTTCTTCATTACGACGCCCTGCTACTACACCACCAATTACTTGCTGTTGCAATACACCATTAGGCGCATCTTGTTGAGGAATAAAGCGTAATCCGGTTTCAAACATGCGAACACGTTGTTGCTGACGCTTCTGATTATATGCAGTAGCACCTAGCAAACCCGGCCATAAACTTACGCGCATTACCGACATATCAGATGAAATTGGGTGTGGTAACACCATGCCTTTCACGTCTGGGAATAATGCGTTTTGAATTTTAGGGTCTACAAACGAATAAGTAATCGCTTCATTGTAGCCACGGCTTAAAAGCAACGACTTCATAGTGTTTAGCGGCAGCTTAGCTTCTTGCGAAGGTAGCATTGCCAAGGTCGCTTTTGGCGCCACGTTTGGAATGTTATTGTAGCCGTAAACCCGGGCGATCTCTTCAATCAAATCTTCTTCAATTGAAATATCGAAACGATAGCTTGGCGCAACCGCTTCCCAGCCTGCTTCAGTTTGTGTAACGTCTAAACCAAGGCGGTTAAGCATTTCCGTTACTTTTGCATCATC
This sequence comes from Alteromonas sp. ABD4_190, assembly GCF_056160105.1. Taxonomy (NCBI): domain Bacteria; kingdom Pseudomonadati; phylum Pseudomonadota; class Gammaproteobacteria; order Alteromonadales; family Alteromonadaceae; genus Alteromonas; species Alteromonas sp. ABD4_190. The sequence goes on along the minus strand of NZ_JBSWWN010000001.1, from coordinate 3,910,335 downwards.
AATGCTAATACCCAGTACACGCGCTAAACGTTCACGACGAAGCGTAACCGTTGCCTGCTTGGGTAGCTTATCTTCAGCCACAGCTTCAACAACAGGGCCAGCTTCACCACCACAAATTTCAAGAACGAGTGCAGTAGCGCGCTCCATGGCTTTACGCTGAAGTAGCGGGTCTACACCACGCTCATAGCGGTGCGAGGCATCGGTATGCAAGCCATACTGACGGGCACGGCCCATAATGGCATCACGGCTAAAGAACGCACTTTCAAGCAAAATATCTTGGGTTTCAGTCGTTACACCAGAGTGTAAGCCACCGAAAATACCCGCCATCGCTAACGCTTTGTTGTCATCAGCAATAACTAAAGTGTTGCTTTGCAGCTTAGCTTCGGTTTCGTCAAGTAGCGTAAGGGCTTCGCCTTCGTTCGCCATACGCACGTTAATGTTGCCTTCAATGCTGGCAAGGTTAAACGCGTGCATTGGCTGGCCAAGCTCTAGCAATACAAAGTTAGTCACATCTACAATGGGGTCGATGCTGCGAATACCGCAACGACGAAGCTTTTCAACTAACCACAGTGGCGATGCTGCTTTTACGTTAACGCCTTTAACCACACGGCCTAAATAACGCGGGCATGCGTCATCAGCGCTTAACGTAATTGATAATTTATCATCAATAGTAGCCTCTACAGATGCTACTTCAGGCTCGCACACGTCAAGGTTATTAAGCACGCCTACTTCACGGGCAATACCGCGAATACCCAAACAATCTGCACGGTTTGGTGTAAGGTCTACTTCAATAGCGTTATCATCAAGACCAAGGTAATCGCGAATGTCTTCACCAATAGGTGCATCGGCTGGAAGCTCGATAATACCGTCGTGGTCGTCGCTAATACCTAGCTCAGAGAAACTACATAGCATACCGAATGACGGCTCGCCGCGAAGCTTCGCTTTCTTAATTTTAAAATCGCCTGGCAATACAGCGCCAACAACCGCTACCGCTACTTTAATGCCCTGACGACAGTTAGGTGCACCACAAACGATATCTAGTAGTTCATCGCCACCTACGTTAATTTTAGTTACGCGCAGTTTATCGGCATTCGGGTGCTGACCGCACTCCACTACTTCACCTACTAGCACGCCTTTAAAATCGCCTGCTACTGGCTCAACGCCGTCTACTTCAAGGCCAGCCATGCTCAACTGTTCAGACAGCTCATGTGCCGACAGCGACGGGTTAACCCACTCTCTTAGCCATTTTTCACTGAATTTCATGTGTACTCTCTGCCTTAGTTGAACTGCTTAAGGAAACGAAGATCGTTTTCAAAGAACGCGCGCAAGTCGTTAACACCGTAACGAAGCATAGTTAAGCGCTCTACGCCCATACCAAAGGCAAAACCTGTGTACTCTTCTGGGTCGATACCCACTGCTTTAAGTACATTTGGGTGCACCATGCCGCAGCCTAGTACTTCAAGCCACTGACCGTTTTTACCCATAACGTCTACTTCAGCTGAAGGCTCGGTAAACGGGAAGTACGACGGACGGAAGCGAATTTCTAGCGACTCTTCAAAGAAGTGATGTAAGAAGTCATGCAAAATACCTTTAAGGTCGGTAAAGCTAACGTTCTTATCAACCATCAAGCCTTCCACTTGGTGGAACATTGGCGTGTGAGTTTGATCGTAGTCGTTACGATACACGCGCCCCGGCGAGATAATACGTAATGGCGGCTTTTCCGCTTCCATAGTACGAATTTGAACACCAGAGGTTTGCGTACGAAGCATCATGTCTGGGTTGAAATAAAAGGTGTCGTGATCGGCACGCGCTGGGTGATTCGCAGGAATGTTCAATGCGTCGAAATTGTGAAAACCATCTTCAATTTCAGGGCCGGTCTTTACCGAGAAACCAAGCTCGCCAAAGAAAGATTCAATACGCGCAATTGTGCGGCTAACCGGGTGCAAGTTACCTGGCTTTTCAGTGCGACCAGGCAAAGTTACATCAATGGCTTCTTCGGCTAGCTTTTTGTTAAGCTCTTCAGTGCGTAAAAACTCACCTTTTGCAGAAATAGCTTGCTGAATAACCTGCTTAGCTTGGTTAATCTTTTGGCCGGCGGCAGGACGTTCTTCGTTCGATAACTTTCCAAGCCCTTTAAGTAAGTCGGTAAGTTTACCTTTCTTACCCATGAATTCGACCCTAACTTGGTCTAATGTGGCTGCATCTTGGGCAGCGTCAATCTGGCTTTGTGCCTGATTGATAATAGCGTCAAGCTCCATGTTTTCCTCAATTTACATGATGACTGCATGGCCAAAGCATAGGAAGAATTTTTCTGTGCGCTAAGGCTTGCCTGAAATAAAAGCGGTAGTTTACACGAGTGACAGACATTACCGCTACCCTATATAGCTGATAATGGCGAAATTTTGCTATATCTGCTCTACTTACAGTCATTTTTTATAAACAGATAAAATAAACGGTGCGTTTCGCCACGTTCTGCTGCTAACGAGCATTAATATTGTGCCGGCAGCTTCATCTATAAAGACGGCATTGTTTACTCAAAACCAATCGTCTATTGAAATTAAAGTGTTATATGCAAGGGCCGTTGATGTAAACTTACGACCTTTTAAAGTAAGACGGCTAATTTTTACGTTGAAACGCTTCAATACTGCAACATTAAGTTATCGCCCTGAAATCGATGGATTGCGTGCAATCGCTGTGCTTGCTGTTGTTTTATACCATTGTGGCTTTAACTTTGTTTCTGGTGGTTTTATAGGTGTCGATATATTTTTCGTCATCTCAGGCTTTTTGATTACTTCGCTACTAAGCAAAGAGATACTTGGCGGCAACTTTTCACTTAGCACTTTTTATGCAAAGCGTATTCGACGTTTATATCCAGCACTATTCTTCACCATTGTGCTAACAATAATTGCTGGCTACTTCGTCTTTATGCCAGATGAACTAAAAGAATTAGGACAAAGCACTGTTGGCGTAGTCACTTATTTAGCGAATGTCTTTTTCTATTTGAAAAGCGACTACTTCGATGGCCCCTCTAACCTTAAACCTCTCTTACATACTTGGTCTCTAGCAGTTGAAGAGCAGTTTTACATTCTTTTTCCCGTAATCATATTGGTATTAGCGAAACTAAAAAGGCACATAGTTTTAATATTCGCCATCGGGCTTTTTTTGCTTTCATTTGTTGGCAGTATTTTATTTTTAAAAATTGATAACAGCGCCGTGTTTTTTCTTACACCGTTTCGAGCGTGGGAATTTATGATGGGAGCAGCTTGTAGTGTAATAATCCGCTATTTTCCAGAACACAAAGCTCAGAAGCATGGTGCAACTGCTTATTTCGGTTTTGTACTCATAATTGCGTCGCTTATCGCTATAAATGATGAAACTTCTTTTCCTGGTCTTAGCGCTTTACCAGTTACTTTTGGAACAGCCCTGCTAATACTCTTTGCCCCCCAACAGCCTTTGCTAATGAAGCTACTGGCGAATAAACCTGCTGTCTATATAGGTAAAATCTCATATTCTACCTATCTCATTCATTGGCCGATAGTTGTATATTACAACTACGCTATAATGAGAGTCCCAACACTATTAGAACAGACAGGCCTAGTGTTCGCATCATTTGGTGCTGGCTTTATGTTATATCAGTTAATTGAAAATAGATTTCGCCTAAAAGCCTTATCCTCTAAAGAAGTGAAAACCACTTTTGTAGGGACATTGGTTGCAACGCTTTTTGTTTGCGTGCTTGGTGGTGTAGTGCACATTAACGAGGGCTTTAAGGATAGATTCGTAGTTGACAACAAGGATATAAAAACAACGCCCCATATTCTTTCTCCTAAAGGGAACTGCTTTCTATCTACCAAAGAGTCTTTTGAGATTTGGAATGGAAAACGTTGCTTCATAGGCGATTATGATAAAGAGAAGAAAACCACTTTGCTGTGGGGTGATTCACATATTAATCACCTAGTCTTTGGCATAAATACGCATAAAGAAAGGATACAAAATAACGTAATTGTTTTTGCAAGTGCTGGTTGCGCACCGATATTTCAAGAAATACCAAAAAGTCGCCCAAACTGCGCTAGAAATAATGCGCATTTGTCAAAAATTTTAGAACAGTTTAACGTCACCAAAGTTGTTTTAGCTTCAAACTGGCAATACGCCAAGACCCAAGGCGTTGATATTTTCCGGTTGCGTGAGACGGTTGAAGAGTTACATCGCCGCGGGTTAGAGATTTCTATCATTAACCAACTCCCCGTATACCCAGTTAACAACCCGCTATATTTAAAATTACGCTTGTCCAATAGCTCAGAAATAATCCACGAATGGACAATTAAGCCTGCGAAGGGCAAAAAAGAACAGAAAATTATAGCTTCAATCGAATTCCCTCCAAATGTTAAAGTAATAAACCCATTCGATATCTTTTGCAAAAAAGGCACTTGTTCCATAATCAAAAGCGCTAACCTTATGGTTAAAGATGCAGTCCACTTATCGAATGCTGGAAGTGAGTTGATGATTAATAGCATTTTGTCGAAAGACAAGGATTTCTTTTAAGTGAGAGTTAGGTGAAAAGAAAAGTTGTATTTTTAATCAACTCTATTAAGTTAGGTGGCGCGGAACGTGCACTTGCAAACTTGCTGAGCAAGCCAGAGTTTTTCGAAGAATTAGATGTTTCTATCTTACTTCTTGATGATGAACCTCTTGAACGCGAAATGCCCAGTCACATACCATTAAAAAGTTTAAACAGCGATGGCTCGTTGATTAAAAGTGTGAACGAGCTATATACTTTTGTTAAACACTCAAAGCCTGATTTAGTAGTAAGCTTTTTAGTGCGCTCTAACGTTGCCAATGCATTTCTGCGGCTTGTGAGAAAAATCCCCAAGTCGGTATTGTGTGAACGCATGCACCTTAGTAGTCATTTAGACAACCAGTTTTCTGGTTTAAAGCGTAGTTTTGCATCCTTACCGCCAACTCTTTTTTATCGCTTTGCAGACGCTGTAGTGGGTGTATCCACTGGTGTGACAAATGATCTAGTTACTCATTTTTCTGTGCCTAAAGAAAAAGCTTTTACGGTATTTAACCCCTACAATATCAAAGAAATTTCCACCAAAGCACAGGCTCCTTCAGAAATAAACACTCCTCCTGAATTCATTATCAGCACTGGCCGACTAACACCCGCTAAGAACTTTAAACACCTTATTGACGCGTATCTTGCTTCCAAAGAACTAGCCCCCCTTTGCATACTTGGCGAGGGAGAACAGAAACAAGAGTTGCTAGACTTTATTCAAGCTAAAGGTGCTTCAAATAGAGTCATATTGTTAGGCTATGCCAAAAACCCCTTTTCTGTTCTTGCCAAAGCGAAATACTATATTTCAGCATCTACTAACGAAGGCTTTCCCAATGCGCTTGTAGAGGCGATGGCAGTAGGTTTGCCGGCAATAATGACAAACTGTCCTTCTGGGCCAGCGGAAATATTAGAGGGAAACGAAGCGTTTACCAATGAAACCATGCACCTGGGAAAACACGGCATACTGGTTCCGTTAAACAAGCAAAGCGAGCTCACCGCCGCAATAAACTATCTTCAAGATAATAAGCTTAGAGAAGTTTACAGTGTTAAAAGTCTACGGCGAGCTAGTGATTTTCATATCGATAAGATAGCACACGAATATTGGCAATTTTTAAAGTCACGACTTCAATAACGACTTAAATACGTCTATGTGCTTACGTATATTTACGTCCCACGTATTCTGTTGTTGTAGATTTTCGGCGTGTGCGCTTTTATAAACAAGATAGCTTTCAACGTTCAACTTTGCAGAAAGGCTATACACATCCCCCCGCTCAAAGTAGCTCTCCTTATTAAGCTCGAACTCTTTGTGAGGTGCAATATCACTAGCTATTATGGGAGTTCCGACGGACAAGGCTTCCGCAAGCACCAAGCAGAAACCTTCCATATATGAAGGGTTCACTAATAATGCAGCATTTTTGTATAGCTCGGTGAGCTCTTCATCCACTCGAGTACCCGCAAACACTATGCGTTCACAAGCATGTTGCGTTAACGACTTCACATATTCATCTTCGACATAATTAGAGCCAACGATTACCAGCTTTAAGGTTGCGACATTGCTCATATTAAAAGCCGCAATTAAGTCATCAAAACCTTTGGTTTTATCTAAGCGCCCCACTGCCAGTATATAATGGTTAGCTGCTATACCAAGTTCTGAAAGTACTTCACCATGCCCGCTTCTGTTATTAATAAGAGAGCCCGCATTTCTTATAACCATGCGTTTTCTTTTTAAAAACGTATATTTTTCGTTTACCTCTTCAAGAACAGACTGACTCACACAAATAATACGATGCGCAAACAGTACCGTTAGCAGCTCGCCCAGCTTCAGAATGAGTTTACCATGCCAACGCCACTTGGGGCGTTTATAGTCAGGCGAATGGTGAGTGACTATTGTTTTGAAACCAAAGATGCGAGAGATGACGCTGAAAAAACCAGGGCCAATTCCGTGTAAATGAATAATATCAGGGTGAATAAACAGTCTAGCGTAAACCAAAGCAAAAAACGTGTGGATAAACGTCTCTAATCCACTGATATTTAGAGACTTTAGCACTTTAACTCTTACACCTTCATACTCATAATCCGTTTTTCCCTCATATGCTATTCGGCTAAGCACAGTAACATCAAAATCACTACACGCCGTCACTATTCCGGGGTAAAGGTGTTCACATATGGTCTCTATTCCACCAACGAAAGACGGAATGCCTCTGGTGCCGATAACACAAACGTGTGGCATTTAAATTCCTTTATATTTGCTTTGGGTGAAGAGCTGAAAATTCACATACTGTAGAAAAAGCGCAGGTTAGATGCATATAATTGCTTACTAGTTCTTATATTTTATTAGTATTTAATGGAATAACCAACACCTTGCGGGTTTAAAACTGAAAAACTAAACTTTTGTTTATATCTTCTTGCGATTATCGCTTCTCTTCTTTAAGGCTTATCCTATGCATTTACGCCCACTTTACCACCTTATCGCTATAATAAGCTTACTTACCATTTCAGCGTGTACCAATACTATTTCTGAAACACGGCAATCGCAAACGGCGCAGCAAACCGGCGACAAGTATGAACAACTCATTAGTGACATTTACGCAAAAAACAAAGTAAATATAACTCCAGAAAGAGCCGTTGAATTAATAAGCAAAAGCAACTCGCTTGATAGAGTTGAAAAACAGATATTAGAGGGGTTTGGTACTAATATAATTCAGCTTTACGAGCTGGGACTGCTTACAAATACTGACGAGCTTAGTTTATCTCGAGCGATGCCTTCCCTGTCAGAGAATGAGGTATTGCTCCACGCGTTATTGACGATATTTCCTATCGATAGTTATTCCATTATTCGAAGCGTTCGTAGAACAGACGTCATTGATAAAGAGCAGCTACTTAGTGCTATTTTGCAAGCAGGCCTCGACCCTACCCTTGCAATGGAAGTAACAGCCACAGGTCTAGAAAACATAGTTACGCCGCTCATCCACTCGGCAAGTATAACCCTTTATAACCAGGTTGAAGAGAACACCAGTGAAGTTAAATACAGACAAGTTGGAACAGAAATTTGGGAAGAAGGGCTATCATTTTCTTGGGACCCAATATACGGTGCCTTATCAGGAAGCATTTTTAATTTAAAAGCTGACAGCACCTATGAGGTTGAAATACGGGTTAATCAGAGCGATGAAATAAAAGACTATAGCTTTGAATTTACCACAAACCCAGACAGCCCTCCTATTGACCCCAGCAAAGTCTACTACCTTTCTGAGATATACGACGGTGGGCAATTAGATCTCGAAGCGCTAAATATATTTGGCTCCCCAGGAGGATACGCAAAAATAATTGGTGACGGCGCGATCATAAGCCCAGACGAGGGTGACTTAGCTGCAGTGAACATTGGCCGACAGTCATACGTTATGTTAGAAAACCTCACTATTCGAGGAGGGTTAAGGTATGGAATTTTCGCCGACCGAACTCACAACATTTGGATAAAAGGATGCGACATTGCTGAATTCGGCAGAACGGCATACGAGTACCGAGGAGGAAAAGCCTACTCTAGCCCTGAAAGTTCATCTCCAATAAATTATGACTCTGGGATCTATCTTGAGAAGTCTGGTATTGCCGTAATTGAAGACTGTGAAATTCATAATCCTAATTTAGGGGCAAATCACTGGGGCAACGGCCACCCTAACGGAGCAAATGCTATCCAAATGTGGGCATATCACCCTGATGTTGAAAAGCGCGGACAATTTATCATTAGAAATAATAGGCTTTATGGGAGTGATGATAAGCGTTTCAATGACGTGATAGAAGGCAGAAAGAATGCTTGGCGTGTTGGCGGGTTTGTAAGAGATTCAGCTATTTATGGTAACTATATTGCCTATGCAAATGACGATTTAATAGAAATAGACGGCGGACAAAGTAATGTACTCGTTTACGATAATGAACTTACTCAAGGGTATGCGGGCATTAGTATTGCGCCCAATAGGCTTGGCCCCAGCTATATATTTCACAACCTTATTTACAACCTTGGCGATGAGAGAGGTCGCGAGTGGGCGTCGATAAAAGCTGGAGGTCTCTTAAGCCAACCAGCTGGTGTCACGCGAGTTTACGAGAACGTAATTTTAACCAACCGTAATGGTATTGCTGCTTCTAGCTTTCAAGGAGATAAGACATTTTGGATTGAAACGCAGAATAATGTGATTATAACTCGAAACAACTCAAACATGGTGGGTTACGGCATATATGACGAACAACAATTTCTATCCTCCCACTTTTTCAACGATGTAATTTACAATATCTCAATGGATGATACCAAAGCACATGTTTCGCCGGAGACAATTTCCACACTCGACGTAGCGGTTAATAAAAGTGCAGTTCAAAACTTTGCCCCTTCTCTCACAAAGATACTGCAAGTAGATAGCGCAAACCTAATACCTAATATTTCTATTGTTGTTTCAGAAGATGATGAGATAGATTCAATGCAGTTATTATCTGAGGAATGTATATCGAACTGCAGTGAAAAGTTGTTTATAAAGGTGGGGAGTGGTGATTAGTATTCTGGAATGCCTGTTCTGTTTTAAGTACAACATTAGAAGTTAATGTATGTACATTCACATCCATGTGAAGTATTTAAAGTACCAATTAGTTCAAATACCGGCCCAACATGGAAAGAAACGTGTTCTTTTTTCCTAAAAGATATAGCGAGTCATTTCTTGTCAACTTAAGCTTTATAGCAGCGATACACGCTCTAAAAACTAGACCCTCTTCAACAAATAATAAGGTGTCGTTAATATCATTAACATAGGAAAGCTTGAAACCGTGATCGTTTAATACTGATGCGAAACTGTCTAGCCCTTCAAATTTTTGTTTTTTTAGCTTTTTAAGTCGAAGGGGGTTGAAGGTTTTTGTGGTTGTAGCTTCGTAGCCGTACTTACCGAGCAAGTTGCCAAGTATGCCTTCAGTTTGCATTAAAAGGTCGCCTTGTAGCTTTCCCTTCCACTTTGAAAGGTTCTGATTGTCTATTTTTTGACAAACATCTTGCTTCCAAGGCTCGTTTTCGGTTGTTACTGCGTTAGCCCCCTTTCTTTCAAGAATACCTTTATCAAAGGGCTCTTCAATGTAGGAAAACAATTTCCTTAGCTCTTCCTCTGGACTCATGACTAACTTTTCATAGCTTTGAATATAGACATCGTCAGTGTTGAGTTCTTTTTCAGCGCTGTTATACCAAGAATGAATTAATGCAGCGTTTTCAGCTACTGAACTAGAAGCCCAAGGCAGTTTTGGTATAGATGACGCGCTATCCCTAAAATCGCGGTGTATTAGTATGATTTTTGCGACAGGAAAATGCACTTTGATATCAGAGATATGCTTTAGATGATTAGGTGTTTTTTCAAGCCACCTTTCCTCGCCGAGTTGTGCACGTTTACTTGATACAATTGATTCTAACATTGCACTAATTGAGGGAGTTCTAGATTTTAAAAAATTTATTACTTGTTCCCGCTCCCTGCCATAGAGCGATAGTACGCTTTGGCCCGACAATGTAAGCCGCTCATCCATTAGGTTTACAGCTTGATACGGCCAATTTTCATTTTCTAAGGCCTGTTTAAGCGCTTTACTTCCTAACCCTATTTTATTGAAAAATTGCGTTTCTGGTCCAGAACCTATTCCACTATGTGATACTAAAAAACTTGTTAAAAGCGTGGTTCCAGACCTGGGTGCCCCAACTATGAATATTGGGCTTTTTCCTTGTCGCGTTGTCATTGTAGTTTAGTTCTCTCGTCTATTTACTATTGTGAAAGCAAAATATCCGCCAACTGCGGTGGAAACTTTCCAATCCGTGCCTTTAAACTCAAGTAACATTAAACATTAAACATTAAACATTAAACATTAACGTTAGCTTATATTATCAGTAAGCACGGTGAAACGCGCATATTTCTGGAAGAGATTTTTTAAATATCAGCGTAACTAGGGTTTGTGAAGACAATATTAAAATATTAGAGATCTTTGGTGTCGCCGTACGAGCCTATCGTAATTTAGCTGCTACTTGGGGGCATACATTAAGTACAGTGGCGTAGCTATCTTATGAATTGAACATGAGAATTAGCGAACCAAGTTTCTAATTAGAGGAAAGAAGGACTTGCCTTTTGTGTAAGCTAAACGAGAAATATTGTAAAAAGTGGCGCTAAAACTAAAAAGGCCAGCTTAAAAGCTGACCTTTTACAAACGCTTCAAACTCTTAGAATTTGCGGCGTGATGCTAGAAGACATACAACCGAAAGAGCGAAAATCATCAAGGTTGATGGCGTGCTCACTGAAACGCTTGAGCTTGGGAAAGAAGTAAGCGTTAAGTTATCAAGGCCAGTACCAGAAACAGCAGCACTGCTGTTACCCGCAGAGTCGAACGTTAAGAACGAATAACCGTTAATACCAGTAAAGCGGTTGAACAAAATATCTAAGCTCCATAGGTCACCGACGAAGTCAGCGTAGACTAAACCATCTGTTTTACCGGCAACATATGAAAATGAAACGTTAGAGCCTGTTGCAGTTGAAACAACAGGATCACGACCATCTGGGTCATCAACGAAAATAACGCTGCCATTACTGCCATTAATGTCGAAGTTGATAGCACCTGCAGAACCTGTAGGGCCACTAAAAATCATATACAAACCTAACTCGTCCGCATCGTTAGTTGCAAAAAATGCAACTAATTCGTTTGCTTGTTCAAAGCCTGTGTTTGCGCTCCAATTGTTGAAGTCGTAGAACGACTCAAAAGACTCACTAAGTTGCAACGCATTTACTTCAGTTGACCCGTTAACAATTAGTGCAGCATTTGCACTTAAACTAGCGCTGACAAGCATTACTGCAGCAATAGCTTTATTAAAAAACTTCTTCATTTTAACCTCAATTCTCTATACAGCTAGATAATTTAAAACCAACTAACCGTGATAAGCAAAACTTGATCCACAATTAAATAAATCAATTAAATCAACAACTTACTCAAACTTAAACTGACTTAAAGTTTTGACATGTAAAATACTCTGACACTCAATTTAACGACTCTATAGACCTTTAGGTATCAATGGTTACTCTTGAACAGCAGCCTTCGGCTTCCTTGCCAACGTTCGAACTTCAGCCAATATTTTTTGCAGGTAAGTCCTAAAAATTAACAATAGAAATAACGGATAAAAGATAGCTCCACCGACTGACAATACCAAGAGTATTATAATCTCATTCTGTATCACCTCTGACAGGTAACCTTTTAAACTTAATACTGCAAAGAACATCATTAATGCGCTAATAACTGGAGGTAAAATTTCCTTAACTACCGACCATAAAGGCAATACGATGTGTTTGTTAACAATCAACAGCCTCACAGGAAGAATAAAACAATTACCAACAACAATACTTATCAACATTATCTTTATTCCAAACCAAATTGTTGCCCCTGCTATCAAAACACTGCTTACTATATTGAGAAGGGTTAAATTGAATGCGTCTTTAGTTTGGCCCACAGAAATGAGTAAATTCGGTAAAAACCATGCAATTACAGAAGGAAACATTCCAAAAGCGGAAATTGTCATATAGACAGCACTGGGTGCAAATTTTTCTCCGAATACTACCGTTATGAAGGGGGTAGCTATAGCTGCTAAACCCATGAATATTGGCAACACCAAAAGAGATGTTATTGAAACCATTTTTATATAGTGATGTCCAAGTTTACTTTTATCCTCAACTCTAGAAAAACTTGGAACGACCATCGAGTTTATAGAGCTCATGGTAACCTGGTTGATGACGCTCTCCCCTTTCTGTGCAGCAGCTAGTAGAGCAAAGCTAGCGGGCCCCAACACTAAACCGGTAAACATATTACTAGACTTTCTATGCAAGAAGTTCAATACAGCCATTCCCAAAAGCGGAAAACAAAAGGATATGAGCTCTTGGTTATCTTTTTTGTTAAAAGCAAAATATGGCCTATACTTAGCCACGAAGAGCATAAAGATGTATTGGAGGATGGCATTAATTAGCTTGCCGATTATTAGAGACCATAGCCCTAATCCATTTTCAGCCATCAAGACAATAAGGATTGAAGAAATAATCGTACCACAGAGCCTAGCCATGCCCATTTGCTTATTTTTGAACTCTCGCTGCAACTTTCCGCTTACTACAACTTGAAAACTTGTCAATATAGTTAATGGGGCTAAACACATTACAACCCATGCGGCCAGTTCCGAGTGATTATAATACGCCACTGGGAATCCTATCCCGACAACGCCCAATACTGCTATTAGCCCGAGCCCCGCAACAAAGGTCATCGTGCTCGCAGCGTACCTCTCTTCCCACTTAGCTCTTTGAACTAAATTTTGGTTTACACCCGCATTCACCAAAGTATTGGCAAACTCAATAAACAAAAAGCAAAATCCCGCAAGACCAAACTCTTCAAGCGTCAACACTCGCGCTAAGTATGCATAAACAACAAAATCAACTATGTTTATCCCAACTCGTGTTAGGGATGTCCACAAACTTCCGCTTGTAGCTTTTCTCTTAAGCGACATTAAAACTTCTCGTCATTGAAATGATTAAACAAAACACAGATTTAATAGATTTGTGCCAACAAAGGAAATAGATAAGGACATTTTATTAACTAAAAAATAAGCGCTCGCCTGGATGCGGCTTTACAGACTATCAATATTTAGTGCAAAAGTAACTGTCGCCATTTTTCAGACAATTTATAGCGAGAATACTCCTTCTTTGCCTCTATTTTAACTTTGTTTTTACAAACGTAGCTAGCTTCGATTTTGGGGAGGTCGACATTCAAATCTCTAAAAATATGAACAAATTGGTGCTGCTTACTTTTTGCTATAGTAAATTTCGAAGGTGCTGCAATAACGTTACACCCAAAACTTATTGCATGGTAAAAACTGCCAGAAGATATCATTGTATTATCGAGGTGGTTCATTAATACAAAGTCGGCGTCGCTTAGTTCTTTGTTTAAATCCTGAATTGGTAAAAATGTGTTGTTCCATGTTACTTTGAGACTTCGTTGGGCAATAATGTGGCGAAGAGCACTTTCATACTTTTTATCATCACACTTTCCCAAAATTTTCAAATGCTTATTATTCGGCCAAGAATTTAGAATAATATCTAAACCTTTATAGGGTTTGACAGCGCCAAAAAATATATAGTTTAAGACCCTATTATTTTTTTCTTCTACAAGTACGTCCATCGCTTCATCATCAAGATAAAGAGGGTGAACTAACCCACCCCCATCGTATAATTCCAACGAAACAAACTTGTAACCTAGCCCTCGCATTAGCCCCCGAAGAACGCTGAAATAAAACCCGCGCCCCTCGATATTATGCGGTTTGAAGTTGTGTTTTACAGAAATTTTAATAGAAAAAAACACAGCGCCAGCAACGACTAACCCTAAACATTTTATAAAGGTGATAAAACGCTTAAGCTTATTCAGTTTAGAGCCGTATGGCTTATCCTCAACCCAATTAAGCACCAAAGGGTAACGGCGAAACAAAGATGCAATCAAAACCTTGAAACTAAAAGCCACGGGCTGTAATTCCAAAGCCCTAATCGCTTCTTTGTTTATCTCTATATAATCATTATTGTGATTAAAAGGTACGAAAACCACTCTCACTAAATTAGTCCCTTTGTTCCAACTGTCGCCATAAGTTAATTAGACTGATAAGGTACAGATAATGGATTGCTTAAAACATGAATTTTCTATAAAAAAAGTGAACCGTTGCTGTTAATCCAGCCTGCTTTAGCGAATTCATAACCCACGATAATTTATTATTTTTGTACTTGAGCGAATAAAGATACTGTTGAGCGATTCTTCGCTTATACCATTTTTCGCCCAAAAACTGGCGGTGCTTTTTCGCAGATGCAAGCCTAGATTCGATATTACTTGGATCTAGCTTTCTAACCTTTGCACCAATACCGTCAAGATTTTGGAATCTATATAAATATATGGGGTTTGGTATATTAGCAAATCGATAGTCACCAATGAATAAACGAACGTATATATCCCAGTCTTGCCCATTGCCTAATGCCTCATCAAACCCGAGTTCCTTGATTAAATCCCGCTTACACGAAAACCCACTCATACCGCAGTAGCTGTTTCCTTGGACAAGAGAAGACTTTGTAACGACATTATCTGTATTTATGCGTATTTCTTTTTCATCACCAAGGTGTTTGAAGCCAGAAACCACTGCATCTGCACCATCGTCATACTTTTTCTTATGCTCTTGTAGGTAATGTGGAAGCCATATATCGTCGTCGTCTAAAAACGCCACTAGATCATATTTTGCCTCAGTTACGCCTTTATTCCTGGCAACGTTTGCACCACCAGATACGCATTGCTTTATATAGCGAAGTTTTGGGTCATTGAATTTTGATAACACATCACTATAGTCTGCGCTGGAATTGTCGTCGACAACAATAATTTCTTTCGGCTGTAGCGTCTGTTCAAGTACACTTTGCAATGAATGAAAAAGATAATCTGGGCGATTATATGTGGTAATAACTACGCTAAAATCCAATGTACCTATCCTTTTAGTAGTACGTAAAACTTTTTCGCGGGGCTATATAAGTAGCGAATATATGCAGAATAAAACCGCCATTTTAAGTTTGGTTTACCTTGCACTTCATCGGCAGAATATCCCATCATTTGCGACAAAGAAATTACCGAACTAGAAAAGCTATATCCAAAAAACGAAGATTGCTTAGCGGCTTTCCCTTTTCTCGCTTTTTCTTTAATGCTTAATGCATTTTCAAGACCGACTTGTCTGCATATTTTGTCGACGATTTCCATTTGCTTCGCCACTAAATCTTCGTAGCGAATTAATATATGGCTACTGCCAACTTGCTTAGTAAAAGAAAACCAATTCATGTAGTTCACCAGCCATTGATTTTCCAACAACGGTAAGCTGACATTCCAGCGGCGGAACTGAGATAAGAAAACATCTTTTGGGTTTCTGACTATGCCAATGTAGTGACACTGCACTTCGCTTTCGTACTCTTTCTCAAAGGCTCTCATTAACTCCAGTACACTACTTTGCAGAAGATGATGAGGAGATTTTTCAATAAATACTGGCCCAAATTTTTCTATTAGCAGAAACCAACCTTTGAAAATAAGCTCTTTGTCGTTTTTGTGTACGGGTAGCTCACCAAGATTTTCAATCAAAAATGTTTTTATTTCTTTAAGAGCCTGAGCTTGACTGTAAGGCACTGCACTAGCCAACATTTTAAGTTGCGGCAGACAGAGAACTGAAGCCGCTTTAGTCCAATACAGCGTTTCTGACTCAAAGTGCTTCGTTTTCGGGTAATTATCAATGCCAAGTGCATTCACTAGGCTTCTGTGCAAAAAGCTAGAGCCCGATGACTTTTCTGACAGGATATAGATTACGCTTAGCTTTTTATTATCCATTTTTGGGCGTATCCATAATTTCGCGATATACATTAAGTGTACTTTGAGAAATTGACTGCCAGTCGTATCTTGCTAAAAACTCTGTTCGACAAACTGATAAGTTGAGTGACTCTACATCACTCAATTTCTGAGCAAGGCTTTGAACATCACCTACCTCAAAGTAACAATCGTTACAAAGCGCGAGATCTAAATTGGGTTCAATATTCGATAAAATCACATCAGTTCCCGCACTGATTGCTTCCAAAGCTACAATTGGATGCCCCTCATGATAACTCGGCAGCACGAATACTCTCGCATGTTTGTAAAGGCTTTGTAGCGCCTTTCCCTTTCTGCGTCCAGCAATAATCACGTTTTCACTCGCAGCGCCTTTTATACTTTGAGAGTACGAATCACTGTGGTCTGCGTCACCAACGATAACTAATTTCAGCGAAGATTGGCTTGCTTTAAATGCATCAATTAAATCATGAAGCCCTTTTTCTGGAACTAGTCGAGCTACAGCCAAAACGTAGGACTTATCTTTCAAGTTTAAATCAACAGGTAAGTCTGCAGTAGTACAGTCCTGTCCAAAGTGCGTCAATGTACCGTTCGGAATAAAAAGGATCTCGCTAGAATGTTTTGCAAATTTGCTTTTTAGCTCATCTGTCAGCGTACGACCTACAACAATAACGCGGTTTGCAAACAAACAGGCCATTCGCTCACCAAACTGCAAAACAAATTTAGCAAACTTATTCCATTTCTGGCGGTTATAGTCTGCACCGTGATGAGTAACAACCACTTTCATCCCCAATATACGAGCTAGAGGCGTAAATAAAGCAGGGCCGATAGCGTGAATATGTAGTATGTCGGGACGCACCACAAACCCTGCATACAGTATTGCAATAAAAGTATGCAAAAATGTTTCAAGAAATTTATTCTGTACCGACCACAGACCAATAACGCTCACACCTTTATATTCATAAGACTTTTCAGTTAGATAAGGTTTCCTACCTATTACTGTCAACTCTACGTCTTCTTTGCTGATAATAGGGTATATATTTTGACAATGCGACTCGATGCCGCCCATCACATCTGGAATACCACGCAAGCCAACAATAGCTACCTTCATCTAATTCTGGCTCCTATATTCTGACGGCCCAACATCTTTAATAACTCGTGCAGGCGCACCTGCAATTGTTACATCACTACCAAAACTTTTGTTTACAACTGCATTGGCGCCAATGCCCACATTATTTCCCAGAGTGATACCGCCGAAAAGCTTTGCCCCAGGGCCTATGTAACAATTGTCGCCGATAATAGGCGCTTTACTTCCGTCTGTTATATCTGCGCCTATGTTTACACAAACATGAATACGGCAATTCGCGCCAATTTTTGCATTGGCGTTAACGACAATAGTGCCCGCATGGGCTATCGATAGGCCAGGTCCAAACACATTTGGTGGTATGGAAAAGCCCAGCTTTCTTCCCTTATTACGTAATCTTAGCCGCAGAAATTGGGTATATACTTTAAAGACCAGCCCTCGTTTGCAATTAATAAAGAATTCAACTTTTCTTAATAATTTTTGGAAGTGCCAAATATCGTGAGTCAGTTTATTTTTAAGGGTTGTTTTTATACCTAGCGCATCAAGATCGGCTTGTAAAAAAGCGTTATAATCACTTTTATCTTTAATTTGCATTGACAGTGCTCTTTATATTAATGGCATAGCCACGACGGGCTTCAGAATTTGGGTTGGCGAATATGATTGCGTTAAAAATTGCGAAAAATATTAACCCCTCTATATTCCATAAAGGCATGGTCGCCATATTCATTGCGATGAACCCAGCAAAAGAAAACAGCATTACTTTCGATAGCTTTTTGTCATAAAGCCGAAGCGCACCGATGACTATAGAGCCGCATACAAAAACAAAGCTCATGAATCCAAGCACACCATATTCGTAAATGTAAGAGACAAAAGTATTGTGCGCATACAGCTCAAATCTCAATTTCCAAGCGTCTGGACCAAAGCCAAGGAATTGCTGCACCACATTTGCGTTTCTAAACGCATCGATATACTGGCTCCAAATATATACGCGAGAAGACATGATATCGCGATCTGATTCGGAAAAGTACATTGGGGCCTTGAAGACCAAGTCTAGGTTACCTAGCAGTATACCAATATCAGCAAAGCGCTCTCTCATCGAAAAGGACAGAACGAGAAAAGCGACGAAAAAAATCATTGCAAAAACAATGAGGACTGGAACTTTCTGCGCCGGCTTCAAACGCTGTTCAACTAATGTGAAATAGAATGCCGCAGCAATTGGCAGCACTGTAAGGATTGACGTTCGATAGTTAACCAATATCAATAGCAGTACGGAAACAGAAAAAAGTACTGTTCTATATCTAAGTCTGCCGCGTTCAATGAGCCCGACCACGAAAATGAAGGCTACAATTACCATAGAAAACGCCGCTTCGTGATTATAACCGCCGATATAGCTGACAGAGCCGTCTGATTCCGTCGCCTTAGCATACCCGAGCGCAAACGACATTATTTGCAGCGCTACTGGCATGAAAAAGGCGACAAGAAGTTTTTTAAACGTTTCATTTTGCCCTTGAACCCTTAACGATAGGAATAAGGCACCCGCAAGCACCAAAAAATAGCACCATTTAACCAACACATTTATAGTGCCTGGCAACTTCATATTGACAAAGCCACTAACTGCGACGCATACGAAAAACAAATAAAACGGAAATAGTTTTTTAAGTGCAAAGATCCCTTTGGGCAAGAAGAAAAGCCCTAAGGCAGCAACACTAATGCTGCCCAGCGCATTGATAGAGAACCCTGCAACTAAGGGTGGGTAGGTTATCGTATGGAACGCAGATAAGAAAAAGCGAAGCCATATTGCACAGATAGCAAATGCCAAATATTTGTTACAATTTCCCACAATAGTGCGGTACACCAGCACTAGACTAATAAGCCCTATTACCACTTTTACTGCGTCGAACATGCCTACTCAGTTACCTGTGAGATGAGTTGAATTAACTTATTTTCAAACGCTTTGTATGAAAAATTTTCGGCACACTGCGAACTTCTAGACGCGAACGAGTGACGTACCGACATACATTTAAACTTACCCAGTGCCTCTGTAACGCCTTCCACACTGTTCAGCTCACACAAAATACCGTTTTTTTCCTCACTTGCACCACTTACTCTGTAAGGGTATTTTTCTGCAAGGATCTCCGCAGGTCCCGATTCACAATTCGTCGCTATCACCGCTTTTCCCAAACACATAGCTTCAACAATGGCATTGGGGAACCCTTCTGCATTCGACGTACTCACAAAGTACTCTGCGTTAACTAAGTATGGGTAAGGGTTAGCTTTAAACCCAAGGAACTGTATTTTATTTTCAATTCCTAGTTCTTTGGCTAACGCTTTAAGAGTCGTTTCTTCATCGCCCACGCCCAGAATTAATAAGTTTTCTGGTATGTTAGCTTTTGCGTAGGCCTTAAGTAGTAAGGAAAAGTTTTTATTTTTGACTAATCGCCCCACCCCAATAATGTAGGGCTTTGCTGGCAAATCGGTCACGCTATCAGATGCCTGGACCTGCAGCTGTTCAATATCGTAAGGGTTGTATAACACCGATACTTTGTCTCTCGATACCGCATAGTTATCGATAAGATCCGCTTTTACGCCTTCAGATACAGCTACAACACTGTTCGCTTTATTGTATAGCAAACGAACTAACAAGCGGCTCACACCATCTTTTAGCCCCCCAGAAAGGTGACTTGTTGTGTTAACCCGCTCGCTTATTATCGATTTAAACTTTAAACGCTTCGATAAGGCCACGTTTAGAAAATTACTTCTTGTTAAAAAGCTAAAACAAAAAGCTGGATTTAGTTTTGCTAAAACGGGTTTTAGCTGTCTATAGCCAGTTACCAAGCTACCTTCGGAATTCAGCACTATTTTGTTTACATAACTCGGGCAAACCTGAGATTCGGGCAGATTATCAAGAAGAATAAGATGAACAGGAATGTTTTTTGAATCGAAATACGCTTTCATTATGGTTAATAATTTAACCATAACTCGTTCAGCGCCACCGCCTTCAAGTGAGTTAATGATAAACACCGCCGGACGCGCTGAGTAACCCATGAATGTTCCTTCTACTTTTAACTAAACTGCAGTTAGGCTTATATGATAACAGTTGTCGTTATCCAGTACAGTCTGGCATTGTATTATTTTGCTAGATAAAACTTTGTGGCCTTTATAGCACCACGATTCCTGCATTGATTATTAAACACGAACCATGCCAATAAGTATCATTAAACGATTAAAGCAAAAGGTATTGCTTAAAAACCTTTCAAGTTTCTAATAACTTTGAGATTATAACGCTACTAATTCGCAAGCTACTATACGCGGTTGTGGTGAAACATTTTTTACACTTATTTCTTATCCATTACATAAAGTACTTACGGTTTGCATCAAGAAAGTCACACTAACTCAGCTTTTAAAGCCTCAAAAATCTTGCGTTTTAAGCGTAAAAGCATGTGCGTTGGTTTACTCGTAGCCGGTGTTTTAGCGGTACTAAGTTCCTCCATTGCCCAACAAAAAAGCATATTCACCGAACAGGTGTATTCTAGAATAAATACAATTTACGGTAGGGATGCTAGTGAGAATGTAGCTAAATGGCGACAACTTGTAAGCGAATTACAAGCCGAAGATATAGATGAGCAACTGTTTGCAGTAAATCGTTTTTTTAACCGATTCGATTTTGTTGACGACCTTGTTCATTGGCAGCAAAAAGATTACTGGGCCACGCCAATAGAATTCATTTCCACAGGCGCAGGCGATTGTGAGGATTATACGATAGCGAAATACTTTTCGTTAATTGAGCTAGGTATCCCTGAATCTAAGCTTCGTTTGATGTACGTCACAGCTTTGGAATTGCGCCAGTCACATATGGTTTTGGCGTATTATGAAACCCCAACCTCTATTCCACTTGTTTTGGACAATATAAATAGGCGTATATTGCCTGCGAATAAAAGAAGAGATTTGTCACCCATTTATAGCTTTAATGGTAACGGCTTGTGGGCCGCAAAAGCTATGGGAACGGGCCGTAAACTGAGGGGAAGCGGACCGATGAAGATGTGGGACGATATGGTAGAGCGGCTAGACCGCGATATGTACGGAGATAAAAAAGAATAATGAGACTATCTACCCAACTAAGTACAAGCTTACTCGTTTTTTTGATACTGGTTTTTGCTGGTTCATTCATTATTAACGTGAAGCTAACCAGAGAATATGTAAACGAGCAGCTTGCTACTCATGCGCAGGATACCGCCACTTCTCTAGGGCTTTCAATTACTCCACACTTGGGAGAGGCCAATGGTATTGCCGTAGCCGAGACAATGGTAAACGCTATTTTTGATAGAGGGTTTTATCAATATATAACCATAACCGACATGGAAGGCAATTTACTGATTGAAAGACGTAACCCTGATACGGTCGATACTGTTCCTACCTGGTTTACAGATATTGTGGAAGTGACTCCACCCGTTGAGAAAACCGAACTAAATAATGGCTGGACGATGGCGGGAGAACTGGCGGTTCAAAGTCACCCAGGGCTTGCCAATAAAACCTTGTGGGAAAGCGTGAAGCAAAGCGCCTTTATGTTTTTTGCCGCATTCGTTTTTGCCTATATTGCGTTGCTTTTCATTATAACTGCAATCACAAAACCACTTCGCATTGTAGTTGATAAAATTGATGACATTCAAAACCAAAAGTTTTCCCACATCAACTATAAGCCTTTCACTAAGGAGCTATCCTTTATAACTAAAGCAGTGAATCGGCTGTCTTCATCTGTTGAGGTTATGTTTAAAGAGCTTACTCAAAAGGCTGAGCAGTTTAGAGTTCAGGCTTATGAAGATAGTCTTACTGGACTGCAAAATAGAAATGCCTTTACACGGCATATGAACGCGCTTCTCAGTAAAACGGCCACTACTGACGAAGGCTACGTGATATTGGTACGCCTTGCGCAATTAAACGCTATTAACATGACATTGGGTGCGCAAGAGGGCGACAGCTACGTAACCAAAGTGGCTAAAGAACTGAAAAGCTTTACTTCCAGCATTCAAGAAAGTGCTTTTTTATTTAGGGTGTCGGGCGCTGATTTTGTTCTAGTTACAGAAGCAATGACTAAGCAAGATTGCGAGGCGCACCTACAAACATTAAGCCTTAACCTATCCCGCTGCAACCCGCTTAAAGATGGCAGTAAAGCCGTTTGGATAGGTGCAGCACAATTTAACGACGAGCAGTCCTTTTCTGAAATCATGGAAAATGCTGACAGCGCGCTTATGGCGGCAACTAAACAACCCAACGGTTGGCAGTTCGCCTCTGAACTTTCCCTCATCCACAGCAATACCGCGTGGAAAGAGCGTTTAAACCACATATTGCGGCAACAGTACGCCGACATAGTCATTCAGCCTGTTATGGATGTTAAATTAAACTCACCGAGCTACTGTGAAGCCTTTGCGCGCTTTAAAGAAAAAAGTAGTGGTAATGCAATACCCATGTCGCAACTTATTCCAGCATCAGAGCGTTTAAACTTGATTCCTGAAGTAGATAAGCTGGTGGTAAGCTTAGTGGTTCAAAAATTAGCATCAAACAAACGCGATATTGCTATTAACATAGCGAACGCATCGTTAGCTAATGCTGCTTTCAGACAATGGCTACTTAGCTTATTGAACCAAAATAAAGCACTCTGCACACATTTAATCTTTGAACTAGAAGATTCAGCTTTAATTCATCACAAAGACGAAGCGATATCCTTATGTAAGTCGTTGGTAAGTTTAGGATGTAAGATAACGATTGAACACTTTGGTGAAAACCTTGCATCGTTAGCTGGGTTAAGAGCTATACAACCTCATTTTGTAAAAATATCTGGCAAACTAACAAAAGAGATTCACGCAGATAAAGACAGTCAGTTATTTGTAACAAGTTTATTAAGCATTGCTCGTGGGTTAAGTATTGGTGTTATAGCAGAACTTGTTGAAAATGAAGCAGAGTCGGTGGCGTTAACTCGATTAGATGTTGTCTACCAACAAGGTTTTTATTTTGCAAAACCCATGCTGTGGCAATAATATTCAACTAATTTTGAAAAATGATTAATAAAAAAGAGATCTAACTCGTTCACTTGTTGTACAATATAAAGATATGGCGTTAGCAAGAAGCTAGCCCGATGTATTTATTGAAGGATAAGGTATGCGTAGCAACATTTTATTATCTGTGCTTTTTTGCGCTTTTATCGCTGTCTCAACAATTTCTTTTGCTCAAGAAGAAAACGTTCCGGGCTTGCAGATAAGAAGTATCTTACTGGCAGACATTGAAAAAGGTATTGCCGTTAAACAAGCCGCTTCAGAAATAAGTCAGACAGTGCTCGACGAAGGCATGTTTTTTGATGCAGCCGGATTAACCTACCTAACTGACAACAATGCCGAGTATCAATCAATGGTGGCGCTTCTAAATGATAACGCTAGCGGATTTGAAATCGCAATAGCGGGTTTTGGTGAAATGCCCGAAAAACCATCAGAAGTTGTTACCATCGCTATATTGATGTTTCCTGAAAGCGCCGATGAAATTTATAACATTGCGCTTCAAATGCAGGTTATCACAGAAGAAGATGCGTTATTGGCGGTTATCAACGCGGGTATTGACCCAAGCACATTAACAGCTACGGCAGCAGGTGGAGCGGGCAATGCTTTTTCACCGCTAGGCGTAGGCACTGGTGCAGCTGGTGCTGGTGGCGGCGATACTACGATTTCAGCTAACTAAGCAAGTTATACTCAAGTTTCACAACTAGCGCTTTGTAAGTGGTTATATTTAATTTTCAGAAAACCGAAAAGTTTCTTTTCGGTTTTCTTTTATTTACCTTATTTTGGCTTCCCCTATCGTTAGGCGCTAACCGCCCTTGGGCATGGGCGCTAATGCAAATGTCGTTTTTTTTCATTGGCGGCATTTTGTTAGCTACTCACCAATCGCTCCTTTCAAAGCTATATGCACAATATAAATCGCTAGTAATTATTTGGCTGGCGTTCTTAGCTTGGCAACTTATTAATAT
The DNA here is from genome assembly GCF_056160105.1 of Alteromonas sp. ABD4_190. NCBI lineage: Bacteria > Pseudomonadati > Pseudomonadota > Gammaproteobacteria > Alteromonadales > Alteromonadaceae > Alteromonas > Alteromonas sp. ABD4_190. The sequence continues at coordinate 3,886,278 of NZ_JBSWWN010000001.1, read as the reverse complement.
AGTCCCCCTCCCCTTTTTTGTCGTTGAAGCTATTCGCCCAGAGCGGGTTCATATTCTACTGAACGAAAATATGGGGCAATTAAAAGATATAAAGTCACAATGGCTTTCGTTAAGTTTCGATGTTGGGCAAAGCGACATAACGTTTTTTAAATCCCTGGCCTATTGCTTCTTGTTCTTTATTTCGCTAACACTTATTAACACGGCTAAACGCCTTAGATATACCTTAATAGTGATAAGTGCTGCTGGAGTTTTTCAAGCTATTTATGGCTCACTAGAGGTTTTGTCTGGTTTAAAATACAGTTTGGTTTTTAAACTTCCTGTTTCTTACATTGCTACTGGAAGCTTTGTTTACAAAAACCATTACGCTAACTTTCTACTTCTTTGTTTAAGCGCAGCAATTGGCTACATGATAGCCAGCCTGCGCATACAATTAGGTTCTAGCCATAGAGAGCGATTACGCCGAATAGTGCATTTTTGGCTAAGTAATAAAGTACTGTTTCGTATAGGTATTATTATTATGGTTATTGCCTTAGTTATGTCGCGATCGCGCATGGGTAATAGTGCATTTTTTATCGCTATGACTATTACAGCTACGTTAGGTCTAATCTACTTCAAACCCCGCCAAAAAAACTATGTTGTTTTATTTATTAGCATGTTGGTGATAGACATTCTTATCGTAAGTAGCCTTTTCGGCCTTAAACAAGTTCAGCAGCGCCTTGAGCAAACAAATTTAGCACAAGAAAGTAGAGATGAAGTAATTACTGACGCGCTTCCTATACTTAATAAGCACGGCATTTTGGGAACAGGCGGCGGTACTTTTTATACGGTATACCCACAATTTCAAAGCGACACTATCCAACACTTTTACGATCATGCCCATAACGAATACCTTCAGTTTACTATTGAGTTTGGTCTAGTCGGTGCTGCACTACTTGCTGCATTGGTATTGCTGTGTTCTAAAAGCGCATTAAGTGCCATTCGTCATAGACGTCACCCGTTACCAAGAGGTGTTGCCTTTGCCAGTGTTATGGCTATCATCGGCATGGCTTTACACAGCACTGTCGACTTTCCTCTACAAGCACCGGCAAACACAGCTATATTTATAGTGCTACTAGCGCTAGGTGCGCTAAGCCGCGATATTTCTATGGGAAGAAATAAGGTAAGTAAATAAGTACTGTCTTAACAAGATAAGAGGCTCTGCGTGGTATTGAAGATTAAGCGACCGATAAAAGAAGAACCTAATGTACAGCATATGCTCACACGCATGCCTAAAGACGTAGCCGATTCTTTTACCGATGATCAACTGTTTCACTTAAATACCGCACTCGCTGGTCGTCGCTGGGGAAACCATAAGGTTGATGTAAGAGGCACTATAGGGCTATTACGAAGCCGGTATTATTTTGTTTTGCTAGCGGGACGAGACAAACGCGACCTTTCACGAACTGAAAGTAGAATTGGCAAGCTGGTAATGGCAGCCTTTATTGCACTATTTCTGTGTGTGTCCCTAGTGGTAGGGTTAGTACTTCTTTATATATTAAAAAGTTGGCTTGGCATTAACTTATTTGAAGGTTTTTCTCTAGGCTTATGGGACTGGCTGAAGGGCAATGGTTAGCTGGATAACTTATATGCCCGAAATATTTTTTAAATAGCCCTCACAGGTATCAAACAACACGTTCTTAAACAAAGTCAATTAGTCGTAACTTATGCAATCTGGAATTCGTTTTCTAACTGGGTAACTGGCATCACGTAACCATCTACAAACGGTTTCATTAGCTTTGTAATTTTCAATAGTTTTTAGCACTAAATCTCTACTAAGAGGGTTTTGAATCCCTAAATCTAAATGGTGCTTCAATAGGTCTTTGGTTTTAACGTAGTGAATGGATCTTGAGTTAAACATCTTTAAACCAAACTCTACTATAAACTTGTGTACTATAGCGTCCTGAGGACCTACTCTCTTCGCATTTTCAAGGTGTTCATAAAATACACTATCTATTTCATCTTGCCGAAGTTTTACCGAAGCTAATCCAACCCAACTACCGCTCCAAGTCGGTCTTAGTTTCAGGCTTTTTTCGTAACTAGCCGCTGCTTTTTGAAGATCAGATATCTTACTTTGCGAGCCAGCATTCATGCTATATAAGCTTTTTTCTCTCATTTTGGTAATGGCCTTCCACTCGAATAACTGGCCCTGCATTTGATAGTACAACGCATTATCGGGGAAGTAAGTAAGAGCTTTGTTGATTCTATTTATGGCGTAATTAACCTCCTGTGTCGAGGCTTTCTCTGGAGACAATTGCCATATCTCAATATCATTTTTTGCGCTGTAGTACGCGTTCCCCGCTTTAAATAACTGCATACTCCATACGAAGCTGTATCCAGCAATTAAAAGCATTATCCATTTAATCATCGCTCTGGGCTCTGTAAGCAAGTTAAGTAAACGGTTATACATTATTTACTCGCTATCACTCGTAACCGACACAATCGCACCGGGCCTTGTGATAAAAACCTCGTTAGCAAACTCAGTACTGAATTCAGACACTACCTCAAAAGCTGCCTTCATGTCATTAGGGCGGCGAATAAGGTCGTGGGTATCTGACGCTACAACATGAAACGCTTTCCTTTCCATCATAGTTAACGCGAACCTTTCTACTTTCTCGCCAAAACGCCCTGTTAACGCGCCTGCAGTCACTTGGAACATGCACCCTAAGCGCTGCAACCAATTAAATTTATGCTGTTGAGCTAATAGTTCTCGGTTACGTTCCGGATGAGCAATAAGTGGCTGTACATTATTCTTTAAAAGCCATTTAGTAAGCGCATCTAACCCTTGTGGTATATGACTATGTGGCATTTCGAGTAAAAGGATATGCTTGCCATTGTAATGGCCTAAAAAAGGTAGAGCGTTTTGCTTATACCAAACAGGAATCAATTCGTTTACACGAACTTCCGCGGCATAAGACAGAGAAAGTGGAATAGATGCGTCAACAACTGCTTTATGGAATTGCTTAAAAGCGTGCTCAATGGAGCTGGAAGTGTTGTCAAAATAACCTTTATGAATATGAGGTGTGCAAACCATATGGCGAACTCCGCCATCTACAGCCTGCTGTGCCATTTCTAAGGCTATATCTAACGACCTGGCACCATCGTCGATGCCAGGTAATATATGGCTATGTAGATCTATCAATAAATACTGCTAGCTGTTTTTATGACTGGTATATCCGTATTGGTCATAAAAACCAGCATACCTTTGTGCTGCTCCTGATTTGCGTAAGTCTACTTGATTTAGTACCACGCCATCAAGACGATGACCTACTTGTAAGAAACGAGATAGCCCATTATTGATTAGCTTTTCGCTGGTACTGTCAGCACGTACAACGTAAATTACCGAGTCACAAGAGTTCGCTATAACCATAGAATCACTTACCGCTTGAGTAGGTGCCGTGTCGATAACCACGTATTTGTATTGGGTTTTCAACTGTTGAATTAGTTCGTTGAAACCTTTGTCTGATAATAATTCTTGTGGATTAGACGGAATTGTACCCGCCGACAAAATATCAATATTTGATTCTTCATCTCTTACTAAGCACTCATCGAAAGTATGCGATTTTAAAATAAGATTTGCTACACCTGGCTGATAGTTAGGAATATTGAACTGTTTTCCAACACTAGGTCGACGCAAGTCTGCATCAATAAGGATAGTCTTATCTAGCTGCCCTAGTGCAAATGCCAAGTTAATAGAAACCGTAGTTTTACCCTCTTTAGGTACACTTGACGTTACCATTATTGCCTGTTGTTCCTTATCTAAGTTTAACAAAGACAAACTGGTACGTAGGGTACGAACAGATTCGGCAAACTGATGTTTTTTACCATCGAAGAAAGAGCGCACTGGCAAGTCGGTTTTCTTTTTATGCGGTGACCAAGGAATTAAGCCAAGCATACGCTGCCCTAGTTTACGCTCTACGTCCTCAACAGAACGTATACCGCTATTAAGTGTTTCCATTGCAATAGCTAAAAATACGCCAAAGCCCATGCTAAAAACAAAGGCAGCACCAATTAATAGCTTCTTATTCGGTTTGGAAGGTATATATTGTGGCAAAGCAGAGTCAAGCACTCGTGCATTGGCAGATTCGAAACCACCTAATTCGTCGGTTTCCTTTAAACGCGTAAAGAACGAGTTATATAGCTGCTGGTTAATGTCAACTTCTCGCTGAAGTGCTTTGCGCTGATTATCTAGTGCAGATAGGCTACGGAACTCGGCTTTCGCTCGCGTCACCTCTCTTTCCAACTGTTCAACCCTGTCTTCAGATACTTCATATTGAGTTGTGATACTTTGGATAAGATCACGTACCTGGCCGCTCAAAGTTTCTCTAATTGATGAAAGTTCTGCATTAGCAGCAATCATACGCGGGTGTTTGGGGCCAAATACGTTGCTCAATTCGCTAACACGCGTCATCGCTTTAGCTTCGTCACGGCGAGCGTCTCTTATTGTCGGGTGATTAAGTACTTCAGGTAAACGAGCAATATCGTCTAGTGAGACGTCATTTCGTGTTTGCTTGTAAATAACTGCATTTAATTTAAGTGCAGTTTGCGCATCCAACAATTGTTTACTTAATTGCTCTAGTTCTTCAGAGGCTAAACCAACAACACCATCAATGTTTACTACTTGATTTTCCTCGTAGAACCTTGCCAAATTTCGTTCAGCAACATCTAACTTTTGCTTCAAGCCTTCTAGACTATCAGTAAGGAATGACGTTGCCTTAGCTGTCATATCTAACTTAGCTTGAAGGTAGTTCTCAATGTATACGTCAGCAACCGCGTTAGCTAAATCTGCTGACAACTGCGGAGACTCGGTTGTAACGGTAATGCGCATCACCTGGGTATTATCAACCATTTCAACAGATAAAGCGCTCATTAACATAGACGTAGCTTTGCGCTTTTTAGCCGCTAAAATCTGCTCATCCGTGAGGTCTTTCGGTTCTTCCTGAGGCAAAAAAGGCAGTGCTTCCAAAAGACTAACCTTAAGTTTGTCAACAACTCCAGGCTCTTCCTGCGCGGGCATAAAGTCTTCATTAGTCCACAGCGAAAGACTTTCAACAGTTCGTTCTGCAATTTGACGAGATTGAAGTATTTCAAACTGGGTTTGCATATAGTCTTTGCGCTTTGTATCCAAGCCGTAGACTTCTTCAATTGAAACCACGTTTGCTTTGTCAGCTTCGACTAAAATAGTAGTGGTAGAGGTAAACATGGGCGTCATACGCATTACAAGCAGTGCCACTAGTATTGTGAACGCAACTGCTAGCGAAATAATACGAAATGCGTAACGCTTTATAATTCCAAGATAGTGAGCAATATCGATGGTTTCATTTTCAAACACACCGGCATTCAACTCTTCCCTGCTATTTACTGCCATTTTTTTTCCTGAACGCTACGTATAGATTAAAAGAAACGCTGATTGATGGTGATAATGTCACCAGGCTGGATCATATCGCTTACTGTTACAGTGAACTCGTTAGTTCGACCGTCTTTTTCTCGAATAATAGTGATTTTGTCACGTGCAGCGCGCTCAGTATAACCACCAGCTAAGGCAGCGGCTTTGTTAACCGACAAGCCGGGCTGGTAAGCGTAACCACCGGGGCGTTTCACTTCGCCGTCGATAAAAAACGGGCGATATTCTACAATGGCAACAGATACAGACGGGTTAATGAGGTAATCCCCAAGCAACCCATTATAAATGAGTTGTTCAACCTCTGCGGCTGTCATACCTACCAGTTTAATTTCACCTAAAAATGGATAGTTAATAGTTCCTACATCGGGTAAACGGACCTCCATAGAGAGGTCTTCTTGACCGAAGACGCTTATTTGTATTCTATCACCAGAGCCTAATTGATATTGGCTCATACTTAGGTTGCCTTCTTGGGCTATAGCAACATTAGAAAGAAACAAAGAGCAAATAAAGAAGAAACTAACAACTACACCTATCTTCACAACGTAACCTCTGCAGATAAACCTACTACGTTTCTATCGTAACCAATTAGTTCTCTATTACTGTCACGATCGGCTAATTGGTAAAATAACGAGAACCTCAAATAACGACGGGCCTGATAATCTAAAGACGCGGAGTAACGCATTAAATCGTCATCACGATTTTCTATTCCATCGTCATCAAGTACATACTCGTTCGTATCACGGGTAATGCTAACAGAGGAACTTAGGCGTTCTAACCACTCGTGTCTCCAAGAAGCAGAATAATCTCTGCCTCTAATAAAGTTTCCTTCACCGTTTGTTTCTCGAGTATCTGCACTGGTCGAGAAACGAAATGTTGAATATGAAACAGGTTCCCATTCCACACCAACTTCCCAGTCTGTGCCATAAAAGGTACTTCTGGAGGCAGATTCAAAATCTTTTTCTTTGTATCCTACTTTTGCAAAACCAGTAGTAGCAGCTGTCGATTCCCACCTCACACCAAGCAGAATGCGTGTTTCGTCACTGTCACGAGTTTCAATTCCAATTTGATTGTCGTATCTAACATAAGTCTGTGTTACGTCAAGAACGGCCGTAGTTGCCGAACTCACTCTGTATCCGAACTCTGCACCCACTCTATTCTTCACACGGTCTCGAATTAAATAAGCTTGCTCAGACCTATCATAATCAAGGGTTTCGCGATTTGCTTTTACCGTTAATGAGCCTTCTGATGTGACAGCTCCATACATATACTCGCCACCGAAGAAGGTACTTTTATATCTGTCCGGCGTAGTAATAGCTGTACCAAGACCTAACGAAAAACCAGTTCCTCGCTCTTCATGACCATCTTCATACTGTGCTAGCGCGCTTACGCGATGGCGGCTGCTTATATCGAAGTCGCCCGACGCCTCAATAAAATGGTCAGTGTAATTGTCATTGCTGCTAGAGAAATACTCGCCTCGCTCTAACCTGTAACCTAATTGAACTGGGTTGCCATCTACTTCTGTCGCGGCAATTAACTCAGGAGAAAGCGTAGCGCGCCAACTGTAGATTTCTGGGTCATCATCTCGAGCATAGGCGACGTTATCTACGTAAGCCATCGACGACGAAAATGAGGGTATTAAATCGAATTGCCCAGCTTGAATTCGCCCGGCTTCTTGAGCATACAATGTCGGCGTGGCGCAAACTACCGACAACGCTGTAATGCTTTTGGTCCATTTTCTCATGATTTTTCCTTTCTTCGATGACCTTTGTGTAAAATATAATGTGTTTTGAGACATGGTTTCTTCAAAATGAATTCGCCCTATGCTCACTTTTCCTCAAAGTGAGCATTCTTTGCAGTATTCTCGCTGTTGTTACCGAGATTCTGAAAGAAACCCTCCTAAGCATGCAATAGACGCGCCGCTTTTAAATTCTTTCAACACTAACTGATTGCATATGAAGCTAAACACCATAAGATGCTTCAGAACCTGGTTCTGTGCACATTACTAACTTAAATATGATGAAAAATGTTACTTACGCTTTGTTTCATCTATGTGTCTGAATGTTGCGCTATAATATAATGCTATCTCATTTAAGTAATTAATGAAAAGTGATCTATACATATTCTACTTGTTTTGCACCAAATTAGAACGAAATATATTGCTGATTGTAATAAAATTACAATCAGCAAAGAATATTGTTATCATTGATACGTACAGTCTCGAATCGAGTGAGTAAAACCTCGATAATACTAGGCAACCTCAACTCCTTTGACGTTGCCTAGACGAGGACAGGCATCAATATTGCTTAAAAAAGAAATCAGCATAATTTGTCTTTACTGCTTTTCTACAGATACGTCATGGCATGTTTTAAACAACCAACAGTATTCGCTAAGGGCATCGTATTTCACTTAGAGATAACCTAAATGGACAATAGAGTAGAATCTAACAAAGCGTTGAAGGCTCACCCTGTAGAGCCTAGCACGAGTGGGGGCTTGGTGGTTCGAAACCAAAGCGGCTTCTCTACTATTTACAGACTTATCGATCTTTCGCTAGTCACTATTCTCTATTACTCGTCTGCCGGCTACTATGGAACCCAGATAGACACCACAAGCTTAATTCTGCTTTTTATTAATGTTATCTGTTTTCAGATATCAGCTGAAGGTGTTGAGCTTTATCGTTCTTGGCGAGGACACAGAACGCCTGAAATGCTACGAGCTGCTGCAATAACTTGGACTTTGAGCGTTCTCGGCACCATGTCGTTGGGGTACTTCTTTGTTCAAGAAATTAAAACTCCCCCTCCAGCAATTCTATTATGGTTCGCTTCGTCATTTGTTGTACTAATAATGTGGCGTTTTGTAATGCGTAAGTTTTTATTTCGCATTCGTAAAAGTGGTTTGAACTCACGTCGCTCTATTATTATTGGTGCTACTCAACTTGGTGCAAACGTCGCTCTTCAGATACAACAAAACGAGCATTTGGGTATAAAGTTCAACGGGCTTTTCGATGACCGAGAACCTGAAAGATTACCACACGAAATGCAAGGTGCGGTGTTAGGGAATATAGAAGCAGCCATAGAGATGGCAAAGCGCAATGAAGTTGATTACATCTACATTGCCCTTCCGATGAGTGCAGAAAACCGCATTCGCAGCATTTTAGAGCAATGTAGCGACACCACAGCTAACGTTTACGTTATCCCTAACTTTTTCATGTACAACCTATTAAATGCCCGTTGGCAGACAGTAGGTAACGTACAAGCGCTTAGCGTTTATGACACCCCGTTCCAAGGCGCAAGTGACGTATTGAAGCGCCTTGAAGATATTGTTTTGAGTACCTTAATTTTAATGCTTATATCAGTTCCTATGCTAGCAATTGCGGCAGCGGTAAAACTAACTTCTAAAGGCCCTGTAATTTTTAAACAGAAGCGCTACGGGTTAGATGGAAAGCAAATTACTGTTTATAAGTTTCGCTCAATGACTACACAAGATAACGGTGCAGTTGTGAAGCAGGCCACTAAAAACGATGCGCGTTTGACAAAGATTGGTGGTTTCTTGAGAAGAACTTCTTTAGATGAACTTCCGCAGTTTATCAATGTTCTGCAAGGTCGCATGTCGATTGTAGGCCCTCGCCCACATGCGGTGGCCCATAACGAAGAATACCGAAAGATCATTACTGGCTATATGCTGCGCCATAAGGTTAAACCTGGAATTACAGGTTGGGCACAGGTGAATGGCCTACGAGGTGAAACCGAAACAACGAACAAAATGGTACAGCGCGTAGAATATGACTTAGATTACATACACCGCTGGTCTATTTGGTTTGATATCAAAATTGTGTTTATGACCGTATTCAATGGCTTTATTAATAAGAACGCCTATTGATAACGTACGCTAACATTTCACAAAAGCGGCTGTATGCCGCTTTTTTTATGCCCTTATAATATGATGCAATACACCGTGAAAGCACTTAATTGCGGTTTGAGGAAGCGACAGCGTTACTATCGATGACGCCCCTAAGCTAGTTACCGGCCTGTCTTTTACACAATTAAAACTTAAGTAGCTGTTTAGCCGCCCGAGATATGAAAATCTCTTAAGGGGCCTTACGAGCGTTGCTTTTTGGAAAAGGCACCATCGCCTAAATTAATCGTTAACTTATCAGTATAGGTTGTTGCGATTTACTTTATTGCTATGCCCTTGCACTTGGCGCGCATTTGCATTTCCCTTCATATAAGATCCTATATATAAATTTTGCTATACTACGCCGCTCTATTTCTCAACCTATAGAGACACAAAATTGCGCTTATTTATTTCCCTAATTCGTAACGGACTTGGCGGTGTTATTGCCTTAGTTGATTTAACAACTCGTGGCACTAAACTTAAACGATTGCCACAAGAACAGCAGCAAGTTGAAAACGCTGTACAAGAATTAACACTTTATCAATTTTTTGCATGCCCTTTTTGTATTAAAACACGCCGCGCTATGTATAAAATGAATTTGCCTATTCGTAAACGCAGCGTATCGAATGGGTCTCCGTATCGTGATGAATTAGCAGAAGGCGGTGGAAAAGTACAAGCCCCTTGCCTACGCATACAAACCCCTGAAAAGGATATTTGGTTGTACGAGTCTTCAGAAATTATTAAATATTTGCAGCAACGCTTTCAGTAAGTTGTCTATCTTCGCCGATTGAAGGAATACAAGATTGGCGACAAGGTAAATTTGCTTTGAAGAGAGTGAGTTATCTAAACCCCAAAAACGAAAAAAGGCGAGCATCCTGCTCGCCTTTTTCCGAAAGAACTTAAACTTAATTAGTTAATAATTAAGCTAATGCGCCTTTAGCCGCTTCGACTAATGCGCTGAAAGCTGCTTTGTCATGTACTGCGATGTCGGCAAGGATCTTACGATCGATTTCAACAGACGCTTTCTTCAAACCGTTAATGAAACGGCTGTATGACATACCATTTTGACGAGCAGCAGCATTGATACGTGCAATCCATAGTTGACGGAATTGACGCTTGCGCTGACGACGGTCACGGTAAGCATATTGACCAGCTTTAGTTACAGCTTGTACCGCTACGCGATATACACGTGAACGTGCGCCGTAATAACCTTTTGCCTGCTTGAGGACTTTTTTGTGACGAGCACGTGCGATAGTGCCGCGTTTTACTCTAGCCATTAATCAGTCTCCTAAGTCTTATACGTAAGGCAACATGCGCTGAACCAATTTGGTATCAGAGTCATGAACCAGTTTTTTGCCACGAAGGTGACGTTTACGCTTAGAGCTCTTCTTAGTCAGAATGTGACGTAAGTGAGACTGTTTGCTTTTAAAGCGGCCAGAACCCGTTTTCTTGAAACGTTTGGCGGCACCGCTTACAGTTTTCATTTTAGGCATTGCTAAAACTCCGCATTGTTTAATATCGGTATTTTTCGTGTTGCAGTCACTTCATACCGGCTAATGTTTAGCAGCAAGGTGTTTAAGGGTGCAGATTCCTTAAAACTTTAGACCGTTACTACTTCTTATTTGGGGCTAGCACCATGATCATCTGGCGGCCTTCCACACGACGTGGGAAAGACTCGCAGGTAGCGATGTCTTCCAAATCACCTTTAACGCGATTTAGTAGATCGATACCGATGTCTTGGTGCGCCATTTCACGACCGCGGAAGCGGATCGTAACTTTGGCTTTATCACCACCTTCAAGAAAGCGACGCAGGTTGCGCAGTTTTACCTGGTAATCGCCTTCATCAGTGCCAGGGCGAAATTTAATCTCCTTGACCTGAATTTGCTTCTGTTTTTTCTTCTGCTCTTTCTGAGCTTTACTTTTTTCGAAGAGGAATTTGCCATAGTCCATAACTTTACAGACTGGCGGCTCGGCATTTGGACTGATTTCTACTAGATCTAGGCTCGCTTCTTCAGCGGCACGCGTAGCATCTGCTAGCGAAACCACACCAACCTGTTCACCGTCTTTGCCAATTAATCTTACTTCTCTGGCTTTAATCTCATCGTTAATGCGGGCTTTGTCGCCCTGAGCCTTGTTGTTAGCGCCTTTAATGTGCTATTCCTCCAAACATTTAATTCTTTTGTCTGCTTCTGGGATGGTCGATTGACCTAAAGTAAAACCAAAAGCAGACACCTTACTTGTGCATTATACACAAATTGCTCAACTATTTAATTGTCTTTTCTACAACTTCTTGTTGAGCCATGGCAATAAAGTCTTCCAGGCGCATTTTGCCTAGGTCGTCACCGCGACGAGAGCGCACTGCTACTTCGCCCGCTTCCATTTCTTTATCGCCCACAACTAGCATATATGGAATACGCTTCAATGTGTGATCGCGGATTTTAAAGCCGATCTTCTCATTTCGCAAGTCAGACTTTGCTCTAAACCCTAAATCTTGCAGTTTTTTTACACAATTTGATGCGTAATCAGCTTGTTTGTCAGTAATGTTCATTACTACAACCTGCTGAGGTGCCAACCAAAGTGGGTAGAAGCCTGCAAACTCTTCGGTCAAAATACCGATGAAGCGTTCTAATGAACCCAAAATAGCGCGGTGAATCATTACCGGTACTTTGCGCTCGCCATCTTCAGCAACATAGGTAGAGCCTAAACGACCTGGCATTGAGAAATCTAGCTGTACGGTTCCACACTGCCATGCACGGTCTAAACAATCGTGCAGGGTAAACTCAATTTTCGGCCCGTAAAACGCTCCTTCGCCTGGCTGATAATCGAATTCGATATCGTTGGCCTTAAGTGCATCTGCAAGCGCAGCTTCTGATTTGTCCCAAATTTCGTCAGCACCTACGCGCTTTTCTGGGCGAGTAGACAGCTTAACTTTAATATTTTCAAAACCAAACGCAGCGTATGTCTCGTACACCATCTTAATACAGCCACTTACCTCTTCTAGGATCTGTTCTTCTGTACAAAAAATGTGAGCATCGTCTTGCGTAAAGCCACGAACACGCATTAGGCCGTGTAGTGCACCTGATGGTTCGTTACGGTGACAGCAGCCAAACTCAGCCATACGAAGCGGTAGGTCGCGGTACGATTTCAAACCTTGGTTGAAAATTTGTACGTGCCCTGGACAGTTCATCGGCTTAACCGCATATTCACGCTTTTCAGACTCAGTAGTGAACATGTTTTCAGCGTACTTGTCCCAGTGACCCGATTTTTCCCAAAGCGTACGGTCCATCATTAATGGGCCTTTTACTTCATCGTAGCCGTATTCGCGAAGCTTCTTACGTACGAAGCTTTCTAGTTCTGTATAAATTGACCAACCATCGTTGTGCCAAAACACCATACCTGGCGCTTCTTCTTGCCAATGGAATAGGTTTAAGGCTTTACCAATTTTACGGTGATCGCGTTTTTCTGCTTCTTCTAAGCGCTGTAGGTAAGACTTAAGCTGCTTCTTGTCAGCCCAGGCAGTACCGTAAATACGCTGAAGCATTTTGTTGTCGCTGTCGCCACGCCAGTAAGCGCCTGCCACTTTCATTAGTTTAAAGTGGTGACAGAACTTCATGTTTGGTACGTGAGGACCACGACACATATCTGTGTATTCTTCGTGGTGGTAAAGTGCTGGGCGGTCATCCTTGCTGATGTTCTCATCAAGAATTTCCATTTTGTAGCTTTCGCCGCGTGCTTCAAATGCATCGCGTGCTTCTTGCCAGCTCACTTTGTTTTTAACCACGTTGTAATTGGTTTTAGCCAGTTCAAGCATACGCTTTTCTAGTTTGGCTAAGTCTTCCTGGGTTAGGCTTTCTTCCATATCAACGTCGTAATAGAAACCGTTGTCGATAACTGGGCCGATAGCCATTTTGGTGTTAGGCCAAAGCTGTTTAATCGCGTGACCTAACAAGTGCGCGCAACTGTGACGAAGAATTTCTAACCCTTCATCGTCTTTTGCAGTAATAATTTGAAGTTGTGCGTCCGCGTCAATCATATCAACGGCGTCAACTAATTCACCGTTTACTTTCCCTGCAATGGTTGCTTTGGCTAAACCAGGGCCAATGTCGTTTGCAACGTCTAATACAGAAACAGCGTTATCGAAAGCGCGTTGGCTTCCATCAGGAAGGGTAATTACAGGCATTTTAATTCCTTTACAGTGGTGACGCCTACTCTGCGCCACATGCATTCATTTAATAAATTTAATCGTGCTTCTTAGCACTCGAAACTTGCTTAGCTAATACACGTTAGCGGTCTACGTTAGTTATCTAAGTTGGCGTAACAGTAGAACACACGCGCTGCGCTTGTTTAATAAGCTTTTATAAATCAAGCCGTGTTAAAGCAAGTGGTGGATTATAACTAGTGTATGGTCAACTTCAATATTGAAAAGCCTTAATTCACTAATTAGTGCGCCTTTGTATATGTTGAATAGGTTTTTAGTGAGATTTGATGTCGTAATTTATGCATTTCACCATTTTTAACCCATACTTTAGTTGAAGGCGATAACGGTGAATAAGCAAGCCCCTTGCATAAGCTTTAATTTGCATTAGACCAATAGTTGCAAAACACCCTTCCCGCCTTGGCCTTAAGCATTAAACTAAGCAGAGTATGTAATATGTGGCATTTTATTAGCGAGCATATTTCAGATGAGACACAGCAATTTTTTAGCTGCCAGAAGGCTGAGCGCGTAAGCGGTGGCGACACTCACGAAAGCTACATCATAAAAGATGAGACTCACAGGTATTTTGTAAAAACGAGGCGCTACGACGACACCCAGCAACTTTCCCATGAAGCGGAAGGGCTTACTGCTATTGCCAACACACAAACCATTTGTACGCCTAAGCTTATTTGTCACGGTATTACAGCTAACGAATCGCCCAATATGGAGTATTTAGTACTTTCTCATATTCGATTTATTGAGCCTGCCGTAAGCGATTATTTTACGCTAGGGCAACAGCTTGCTGCGCTACATAGCGTTAACGCTTACACCAGCTATGGGTGGCCCCACGACAACTTCATAGGCGCCAGCGTGCAAACCAACGGGCGCATGGCATCGTGGGCCGACTTTTTTGCCGAAAAACGCATTGGCAGTATGTTAGAGCGCTTGGCATTGAATGGGCTATGGACAAAACATAACGGCGATATTGATAATATCGTTACGAAAATAAAACACTTATTAAGCTTACATCAACCCCACCCTGCGCTGCTTCATGGCGATTTATGGGCGGGTAACGCAGGCTTCAACAAAAAAGGACCCGTTTTGTTCGACCCTGCCGTGTATGTTGGCGACGGTGAAACTGACCTTGCTATGGCTGAACTGTTTGGTGGTTTCCCTGACACCTTCTTTGATGGCTACCGCCAGCACACGCCAATTGAAAAAAATTACGCGTTAAGAAAACCAATTTACCAGCTTTACCATATTTTAAATCACGGGTTATTATTCGGCGCACATTATATTGCGCAAGCCGAACAAATATTAGAAGACATCTACAGGCATTAAAAAAGCGCAGTACACAAGCCTTATAACCGCCAAACGATTTAAAATAGAGAGTAGCTTTTATTATGACGAATTCAGGCTCTGTAGCGCATCCTGTTGCACTGATTACTGGGGCAGCTAAACGAATAGGTGCCGCTATGGCGTGTAAGCTTCACAGTGAAGGCTATCGCGTTATCATTCATTATGGGCATTCTAAAGACGATGCTTTTGCGTTGGCTGAAAAGTTAAATAATCAACGAGCGGATTCTGCCACCTGCCTGCAAGCTAATCTCTGTGATTCAGACGAGGTAAACGCGCTAGGTCAAAATGCGCTAGATGTATGGGGTCAGCTAGATGTGTTAGTAAACAATGCATCAAGCTTTTACCCTACGCCTGTGGGTGATATTTCAGAAAATGATTGGGAGTCGCTAGTAGGAAGCAACCTAAAAGGCCCCCTGTTTTTATCACAAGTGCTCGCCCCCGCTTTACAAGCTAACAAGGGCTGCATTATCAATATGGTCGATATGCATATTGACCGGCCGCTTCCAAAACATAGCGTTTATTTAATCGCTAAATCTGGGTTAGCTTCGCTTACCCAATCGTTAGCTATAGACTTAGCCCCTAACATACGTGTAAATGGTATCGCCCCTGGCGCCATTTTATGGCCAGAGCGGGAAATGGATGATGCAGAAAAAGACAAACTGCTATCAAGCATCCCATTGGGCGAATTAGGTACACCTGAAGATATTGCTAATACACTGTCGTTTTTAGTGTCGGCACCCTATATCACCGGGCAAATCATTTATGTTGACGGTGGCCGTGGCCTTCATACTGGTGCATCAGCATGAAGGCTTTACGCAACCTGCCTTTCCGATTTAAAAGCGCCTGCGGCTATGGGGATAAAAGGGCCTGCGTCTTTGAAAGTAAACATACTTACGGCACGGATTGTATGGGCATAAGCGGCGGTAAATTTACAAAGCTCTTTCGCATTGGCGTTTTTAGCGCTGGCTTAGTGACCTTGTTCGGATGCTTTGGAGGCGATACGGTAAAGCAGAGTATTGAAGATTATGCAGAACGGCTTTCTAGAGTACTAGACAAACCCCTACCCGATACATTCAACGACAAGATCACTACCCCACTTCCTAAACTGGCCGACTCGGCCACGCTAAAACACACTATAGAGGGTGTTAGCATTAACTTGCGCGAGTTTTATGCGCTGCAAGATTGTGAGCTAGGCACTGTGGTTGCCGAGCGCAATACTTCGTTGGGAAAAAGCCAGTTACCGTCTCAAAGACTAGCTTATGAAAGCAAGCTGCTTAGCGTATTGAAAAGCTGTGAAGCAGCACTAACGGGAGGTAGCGGTGCAGGTGATAGTGCAGGTCAAAGCCCAAATGAAAGTACGAATAAAAACGTGGCTAAAAACAATCAGGCACTGGCCGAAACCATTGCTTCGTGGCGTGAACAAAAGTCACAAGATTACAGCAAAACCTGGGCGAACCTTATCCAAGGAAGCCAAGAATTACGATTGGCGCTAAATACACCTGAACGCCTGTTTTCCGTTGAAAGTAATAAAGACGCTCTTTCTAGCGTTAATGCGCTGTTTTACTTAAGCAGTTTGAACAGTATGCAATTTTCTTATGACGAGTCGAACTCAAAAAGCCTTTCTAAAACTGAAGCGGCGAAAGAGAAAAGCGCAGTCAACGCTTCTAGCGGCTATAATGTAAGCGCTAGCGATAAGGTCTTTGATAAGAAGTCGATTAGCAGTGATGAAAGCCTTATCGACAGCAGCGAGTTAGAACAACAACTACAAATTATACGTTCAGCTCGATTACCCGCTACGCTTTGGCATACACAGCAAACGTTAACGCAAAACCTTTCTTTACTAACTAACATGCTAACCGCTGAACTGGATGCCGTAAGCTGCCCGGAAGGCCGGGCGAGTGATAAAGCCAAAATACTGCGCAACGTGTTTTATTTATTTTTTATTGAAGAAATACAGCCTGTAGGAAGCTTGGTAAACCAGTACCATTACAAGCTAGCCCCCTTGTGGGAAGACTGGCTTAAACAGCCTTCGTTACATGAAGAGTTCAAAAACTATATCAGGCAGCAATCACAAGCCGGTTTTGATGAGTACAGTCGCGCTATGAAAGCCCATGTTAACCTGTGGCAAGGTTTTCTGGGCAGGTGTAACCTCTCACCAGTACCACCAGTTTAACGGGCAGAGCTACCCGCTTGCCGCTTAAACCAACATAATTACATTGCTACAAAATGTTTTCCCCAGCTTCTGGGTCTCTCGACTTGCGAGCCTGCTCTCTTATTTCATGTGCTTCTGATGATACGTCATCTTGACCTGATGTTTGTTGTTGGCCATTCTCTTTGTGCTCATTGCTTAAGTGATCATCGGTTTGACTATTTTTTTGTTCGTGCCCGTTCCTTGGTTCGGTAGTACCGTTAGGCTCAACTGTATAATCGCCAGCGGCACTGTGACCTAACGGGTTCTTGCTCTGGCTCTTATTCCGACTCTTACCCTGACTCTTATTATTAGCAGCGCTTTCGCTGTCTTTAGTTCGACTGCTATCAACGGTTGCATCATTAACATTGCCTTCACGAGAAGATTCTTTTCCACCAGATAACCCTGTAGATGCGCTTTCGCCGTCTTGGGGGCTTAGTTCTTGGCCTAGTTCTTGGTTTTGTTCTTGGCTTAGTTGTGAGCCGTTTTCTTCTCGGCATTGCGAGCCTGACTGTTCGTTTTGTTCAATGCTAAGGTGCATACCCTCTGGAAATATACGCTCTCGAGCATCATCAGGCATACTAATATTCGCGTCTAAGAACGCTTGCGTAATATTACGCATTAGCACAGAAGCCATTTTTAGCACGCTTGTTTTCTCTACATCTACCCAAAAGTAAACCTTTACGTTGTAAGTAGAAGCGCCTAATTCATCAATAAGAATTTGCGGTTCAGGGTCGCTCAAAACATTGGCTTGCTCTGCTGTAACTTCTCGGGCAATTCGCTGTGCATCTTGTATGTCGGCGTCATAACCCACACCAATAACAAAATGGCCCCGCATAAGCGGGTTAGCTGTTAAGTTCTTAATCACGCCTTTATAAATAGTCGCGTTGGGTATTTGTATGTGGTTACCGTCAAAATCCACCAGCGTTGTCGCACGTGCCGTCACTTTCTGAATAATGCCGGTGAAGCCATTAATTTGTACTATATCGCCTATTCGGAACGGGCGTTGAATGGTAAGCAGAAGGCTTGAAATAAAGTTCTCTGCAATATCGCGAAACGCGAAACCAAGAATAAGCCCAACGACACCGGTACCGCTCACTACCGCAATGGCAAACCCGGTAAGCCCGGATAAAAACAAAAACAGATAAATACCCAGTAGTATTAAAAGCAAGCTGACGCTTCGTTGAATTACCGAGCGCAAAAGCGGAGATGTGGTAGTACGCGTTAACGGTTTAACTAAAACCTTTGCTACGTGTGGCGCTAAAAGGATGAACGCCACCATAATAACTATGCCTAGCGCCATGCCTGGCAAACGATAAATAAAACTATCCCACAGCTGCGAGAGCAACGACTGAGCGCTCGACAAGCTAGTTATCGCACCAGCGTCATCATCTTGCTGAAGCAGAGTTTGTGTAAAGGGGTTGCCAAAGGATACGCCGCTGGGAAAAAAACTATTCTTTAAGCACTTATCTGCGATTGTTGCTAGCAAAGTTTGCAAAGCACTGAACATAACCCGACTCCTTGGTGTTCATGCGTGATTGTTATTAATAGGAATGATTACGAAGCAATAACTAAATAAGATCCCAACCCAATGGTGAACAAGAAACTTCCCCATATGGCATGTTCAATAACCACAACAGGCGTTGAGTTTGTATGCATGTACCTGTAGCCAAAAATAGCACCGCCAATCCAAGAAACTACGACTGCAATCCAGTTACCATATACCAAATGGGCTAGCCCAAATAGAAAAGTACTTAGCGCCCACCTCGCGTATTTGGAAGGCAAAATACGCTTGTAGCGGTGAAAGAAATAGGTACGAAAAATAATCTCTTGAGGAATAACTGACACTATGGGGTAAATCAGCAAAGTCGCTACCCACATCCATGGCTGATTCATAGGCCAATGCAAAAACAGCTCGGGTTTTAAAAAGTAGACCACAAGCGCGAGTAAACTCGCCCACGGCAAAAATAGCCTGAGCGTACTTTTAAAATGTATTCGATAATCTTCCCAATGCCACAATTTAATACGTTTAAATTGTTTATCTGCTAACAAGACAGCCAAACAGCAAAGCCCCATCACCCCTAAGATAGGCATGAGATAATCTGCAAAATGCTTAATCCAGTAAAGAACGGCAAAAGGAACTGCTACAAATAGCAAGATCAATTCAGACCACAGCTTTGCCACAACTCACCTCTTTCTTTAGACCACGCTGAACTCGCTGTAGGCCTTTCCACTGAACCTGGTGTACCTGAAAAAACAGCTAAGCCAACAAAATAATTACTAACTGATGACACTTTCGTGAATTTTTACCTTTAGTATGTATGAAAGTGTAGTGCCAAAATGTATGGCTTGAAGAATTAATTAGCTGCAACTTTAGCCCAATACAACGCTTCGTTTATGTAAACCATTATTGGCTTTAAAGTTTTTAAATTTAGTTTCGATAAATAAAGTGTGAAGGTCGGCCTTAAATGACCTATTTATTCGTTATTCTCGCTTTTATGTTCGTAACCCTTGGTAATTTTCAGTGGAATTGCTTGGTAGATTTCACGTTGTGTTTGTATATCGAACAAAAGTCGTGAAATAATTGCACAAGATGTATAAGGCGATACCAATGACAAAAAGTAGCCCTAGCGACGTTTTAAAACAGATCGAAAAACACTATGCCGCGTTGTCGCCTTCGGGCAAATCCATCGCGCATTATATTCAGCAAAACCCCATTGCCGTGTTAAGCCAATCCACATCACTTATTGCCGAAAAAACAGGAACGTCAAAAGCTACTGTAAGTCGGTTCTTTCGTCAGCTAGGCTTCGAGTCGCACCAGCAAGCAAAAGACGCATTAGTGCAACTACGAGAGCAAGGCGTACCTGTGGTAAACCTCTCTAGCAGAGTTTTACAGCATGAGAATGATAGTAAAAATTTAGCCAATACGTTCGAAGGTACATCACCCGAGGCATTAAGAGATATCGCGAAACTGCTTGCCTCAGCAGATCAGGTTACTTTAATTGGGTTTCGCAACGCTTACCCTATTGCCCTTCATTTTAGACAGCAGCTTAAACAAATTAGGGCATCTGTTCGCGTGTTGCCCCAGCCTGGGCAGACCCTAAGCGAAGATCTAATTGATCTCACTGAAAACGACCTAGTGGTGCTCTTCGGCTTCCGTCGCAGGACCCGCCAATTCAAGTTTGTTCTAAACAACATTAAGCACTGCAAAACGGTACTTATAACCGACCCTACTGGCCAAGGTTATCGAAACGATGTCGACCACTTTGTTATAACCCACATCGGCAGCGACTCTCCTTTTGATAGCTACGCTGCGCCAATGAGTTTGGTGGCATCACTATGTAACCTGACTTATGAAGCTTTAGGTAGCAAGGCTGCCGACCGTGTCGACGCCATTACTGATATCTACATTGAGATGGATGAACTAGAAAGCCCAAAGCGTTAATACTTCCCTTGAAACACTTTTTAAGCAATACTATGCGAATGCTTTAGCAGAATATTGTTATTTTGCAAGAAAAAATGAATTTTTTTTAATAAAAAGAAGATTAGGCCCTAGTGGCTTAAATTTTATTGCTGTAAGCGTGTTGTTGAGGTTGAAATGGAGAAAACGCAAGTGGTCATGGAAGAAGCAAACGGTGTACTTGACTTTTGGTTTGGTGAATTATCGCCTGAACAATGGTTTGAGGAGGATGCCGCACTGGACAAAACTATTGCTTCACGGTTTTCTCAATTGAGAGCAGTTGCTGTGCGCGGTGAACTTTGGCCTTGGCGTGCTACGGCAACAGGCAGACTAGCCGAAATTATTGTTCTCGATCAATTTTCACGAAACATCTATCGTGGCCATCCTGACGCATTCGGTGCCGACAGTATCGCACTAGTGCTTGCTCAAGAAGCGGTAAGCGTAGAAGCCGACAAAGTGCTAACACCGCAACAACTTGCCTTTCTTTACATGCCATTTATGCACAGTGAATCTCTAGCTATTCACGATGTGGCAATGGAGCTGTTTTCTCAAGAAGGATTAGAGCGGGAATTTACGTTTGAAAAACGCCATCAACAAGTTATTGAAAGGTTCGGGCGTTACCCCCACCGAAATGAGATCCTTGGACGCGAGTCCACCCCTGACGAAGTTGATTTTCTGAAAAGAACGCCTCAAGGTTTCTAATACTACTTTTTATTGGCTTTGAAGTTATTTTTGTTTTTGGCGTCAAGCCTTGACGCCAGTTAATTTCACGAACCCTCGTCATTTGTTTTAGAAATCTCGACCCGCCGTTTTACCGATTAGGGTTACTTTTTCATTTAGATATCGGTTGATGCGATGGGATGGCGCTTAGTCACACATTGAAAAGTAACAATCGTTTCTCTTGACTTTCTTATGAAACAGTTGTTTCATTAAGTCATCATAAATAAAGAAACAATAATTAAATAAGTAACGCGCTGTGAGCTCTCCTTTTGTAATAAAGTCCTGTGATACAAAGTTCACACAGGCAATTAAAGATCTTGAAAAACACTTTGGTGGCACTAGTAACTGTGAAGGCAAGGCGTCTTCGTCAAATAGTGCAGCAAGCCAATGGGGAACCAAAGGTGTAACGGTCGCGCGTTGTGAAGTAAAGCCCCTTAGCGGATTAGGCCTTGCTGTGAAAGATTTGTTTCATATTCACGGTTTGCCGACAGCAGCAGGCAACCCAGATTGGTTGGCAACGCACTCAATACCCGAAAATACCAATAGTTGTGTAGCGAATATACTTAAAGCAGGTGCCTCGTTTAAAGGTAAAACCATTACCGATGAACTGGCCTATAGCTTACATGGGCAAAATAAGCATTACGGCGCTCTGGTAAACCCCGTGGCACCGGCCCATATTCCGGGTGGTTCTTCGTCGGGCTCTGCGGTGGCGGTTAGCGCCCACCTTGCCGACATTGGCCTTGGTACCGATACAGGTGGCTCTATACGCGTACCGTCTAGCTACCAAGGATTATGGGGGCTTCGCACCACCCATGGGGCAGTCACTTGTGATAATATGGTAGCACTTGCGCCCTCTTTTGATACTGTAGGCTGGATGACCCGAGACCTAGACACGCTAATTAAGGTTGCAAGCGTTTGCATAGATAGCGTTACGCAAAGCACAATATCAGAAGCACCAAAATTTGGTATACCAGCACATTTGTTCGAACAAACAGCTCACAATTCGCTATGCAAAACCTGGCTTTCGGCGCTTGCTGAATACAGCGACTGTATTGAGTTGTCAGAAGCACAGCTAAATTTAAATACGTTAGAAACCGCCGCTACATTTCGCACCTTACAAGGCGGTGAAATTTGGCAGCAACATGGCGAATGGATTGAAGATACTCAACCCGATATCGCTGACGACATTATGTTGCGCTTAGATTGGTGTAAAACCATAACAACCCAAGATATACAACACGCTAAAGCGCAACAAACCGTGGTAATAAATCATTTAAATGCGCTCTTTGAAAAAATAGATGTATTGGTTATTCCCACAACACCCGGTATTGCACCTCGTTGCGATGCTGATGAAACGACTCTGGCAAATGATAGAAACGCTTTGCTTGCACTTACTGCTATAGCAGGGCTTGCAGGTTTACCTCAGCTTCATTTGCCGTTGTTTACCCTACACAACGCCCCGTGCGGATTATCGCTTGTGGGCAAAAAAGGCAACGATCTTGCACTTCTCGCGTTGGCAAAAAAGCTAACCTCTCGCTAAACGTGCACAGTGTGCTGGTCTTACTTGAGTCACAGTTAAATCGCACTTAAATAAGGCATAAAGCGCACTATCGCACTCAAGTTGAAAGTAGAAAGCGGAAGTAAGACCTAAATGCGCGTCAATTTACCTAGCTCTTGTCTAACTAGGGCTCAAGCTGACGGCGTGGTTGCTGAGTTTTAGAAGGAAATAAATATGAGTGAAAAACCAAACATCGCGTTTACTGCCCCTCACTTTGCTGCATCGCAAGTGGGTTTAAACATACTAGAAAAAGGCGGTACTGCGATTGAAGCTATGGTGGCGGCTGCTGCCTCTATTGCGGTTGAATACCCGCACATGAACGGTATGGGCGGTGATGGGTTTTGGCTAATTAGTGAGCCAGGCAAAAAGCCTATTGGTATTGACGCATCTGGCGTAGCAGCAAAAGGTGCAACGCCATCTTTTTACGAAGGATGCGATGCCATCCCTAGCCGAGGCGGTAAGTCTGCATTAACAATGGCCGGCGCCGTTGCCGGTTGGAAAGCTGCCCTTGAGATAAGTCACGAATGGCAAAGTGGTTTGCCCTTAAGCACATTGTTCGATACTGCGATAAGCCAAGCAAATTGGGGAATTGAAGTTACTCAAAGTTTAGTTGATGCCAGTAACAAAACCTTCGACGAGCTAAGCGCCGATGAGAACTTCGCCCAGTTTTTAATTAAAGGTAAGGCGCTTAAAAAAGGCAAAATTTTAAAGCTGACAAAGCTGTCTGAAACCTTAAAACACTTGGCGGAAAAAGGGCTGGGTGATTTTTACCACGGTGAATTAGCTTCAAAACTGGCTGAAGATTTAGAAGCAGCAGGCTCCCCCATTCGCCTTGAAGATTTCAACAATTATAAAGCAACGATTGTTGAGCCATTGTCAGTATCTATCAGCAAAGGCAAGCTTTATAACCTGCCTGCACCAACCCAAGGTGTCGCGTCGCTTATTATTTTAGCGCTTTATGACAGAGTTCAGCATTTAGGCAATACCGACGCCGACATGGTGCACTTACTTATTGAGTGTACGAAACAAGCCTTTATTGCCCGTAACGCAAACGTAACCGACCCATCTCGCACGCCGGTGAGTTTACAAAGCCTACTAAGCCATGACGTGCTTGATGAGATGGTAAAAAACATTTCGTTAGACAAAGCTCTGCCATGGCCTCATGAAGCCAAGCACGGTGATACCATTTGGATGGGCTGCTGCGATTCAGAAGGGCGCATGGTCAGCTACATACAATCGCTTTATTGGGAATTTGGTTCGGGAATAGTAAGCCCGCAAACGGGTATCGTTTGGAATAACCGAGGCACCTCGTTTTCGCTAGACCCGAACAGTAATCAATATTTAGCGCCGGGGTTGAAACCATTCCACACTTTAAATCCAGCGTTTGCAGAACTTATCGACGGACGCCGCATGAGCTACGGAACCATGGGCGGTGAAGGTCAGCCCCAGACTCAGGCTGCACTTTTCGCCCGACATATTTACCACGGACAGCCTATCGACAAAGCGATTTCTCTTGGCCGCTGGTTGCTTGGTCGAACCTGGGGTGATCAAAGTCACAATTTAAAAGCAGAGCGAGACCTAGTTGAATATGTGGGCGAGAGCTTACTGGCAAGGGGCCACGATATGGTGACGGTAGACCCTTGCAACGAACTTATGGGTCACGCTGGGGCGATTATTCGGGACACAGAAGGCACCGTAAGCGGCGCGAGCGACCCACGAAGTGACGGTAAAGCTTACTTGGGTCATCGCTAGATTCGTGCTTACAGCTAAATATAACGTTAAGACGCGTTCATTAGCATGCACAGGCTAACCTGCGTCAATTAACGCCCCTCAAACTGGGGTGTTGTCTAAACCGCGTTAACTTGGATGCGCCTACATGGGCGCATCTGCAACAGCTCGACGCTTACAAATTCGCTAAAGCAACAATTGTTAGAGAGAAAGAAATCACATGCAGTTTTTAATGGATAACCTAACGGTTATATTATCGCTCGCAGGAACGGGCGTATTTGCCGGCATACTAGCTGGTATGCTTGGCGTAGGTGGCGGCATTGTAATTGTGCCGGTACTGTTTTTCTTATTTCAAGCGCTTGGCGTGTCGCCTGAGAGTGCCATGGTTATTGCTACGGCCACATCGCTTGCGACTATCGTGCCTACTTCGGTTAGTTCTATTCGCGCTCACCACAGTAAAGGCAACGTTGACTTTGCGCTGCTAAAAGCGTGGGCAGTATTCATTTTAATTGGGGTACTTGCGGGAAGCTATGCGGTAACCGTGGTGAACCCAACATTCCTTACCCTGCTGTTTGGCATTATCGCAACCTTATCAGCCATTAATATGCTTATTGGCAAAAAAGATGCGCTATTTAAAGGGCTACCGGGCCGTGCAGGTCAGTCAGTAATGGCAACGTGTATTGGTTTATTTAGCTCTATGGTGGGTATTGGTGGCGGTACGCTAACCGTGCCTACACTCACTTTTTGCAATTACCCAGCGCACAGAGCTGTGGGAACTGCTGCAGCGGTAGGCTTAATTATTTCGCTACCTGCGGCACTTACGTTGTTATTCGTAGGAACCACACCTGCTGACGCCCCCTTCGCAACATACGGCTACGTAAACTTGTTAGGTTTTGCCTGCATTGTTCCGCTAACGGTCTTGTTTGCACCAGTGGGCGCGACCATTGCCAACAAGCTAGACGCAGGTTTACTTAAGAAAATCTTCGCTGTTGTTCTCATCATCACTGGCTTGCGCATGCTAGCGCAAGTGCTTATCTAGGAGTGCCCCAATGTATAAAGAAGCGTCTACAAGTACTTTTGCGCCACTTAATCCACCACCTCGCTTGCTAATGGGCCCGGGCCCAATTAACTGCTACCCACGCGTACTAAGTGCTATGTCTACCCAGTTAGTGGGCCAGTACGACCCGGTGATGACTGGCTATATGAATGAGACAATGCAGCTTTATCGCGATGTTTTTAATACCAAAAACCAGCAAACCTTTTTGGTCGACGGTACATCGCGCGCGGGTATTGAAGCGGTTTTAGTATCGGCAATAGAGCCAGGCGACAAAGTCCTTGTACCTATCTTCGGGCGCTTCGGACATTTACTAGCTGAAATTGCAGAACGTGCCGACGCTGACGTACACACCATTGAAGTACCTTGGGGTGAAGTATTTACGCCTGAGCAAATTGAAGCGGCGGTAAAAGAAGTAAAGCCCAAGCTGCTTGCCATAGTACAGGGCGATACCTCTACTACAATGCTTCAACCGCTTGAGCATATTGGCGCCATTTGTGAGGCGAACGACGTCTTGTTTTATTGCGATGCAACGGCGTCAGTAGGTGGAAATCCACTGGATGTTGATGCATGGAAGTTAGATGCAGTATCAGTTGGCCTTCAAAAGTGCTTGGGCGGTCCATCAGGCAGTGCGCCTATTACCCTTAGCGACAAGTTTGTGAAAACCGTGCGAACTCGCCATCACGTTGAAGCCGGTATTCGCGATGCCCATCACGAGGCGGCGCGCGGCCCAAAGATTCGCTCTAACTACTTCGATTTACCCATGATCATGGATTACTGGGGCGAAGAGCGCTTAAACCACCATACCGAGGCGGCCAGTATGCTTTACTGTGCGCGTGAATGTGCGCGCGTGCATTTAGAGGAAGGTCAGCAAAACGTAATCGCTCGTCATAAAGTGGCTGGTGACGCTATGCTTGCCGGTATACAGGCTATGGGGCTTGAACCATTCGGTGACCTTAAGCACAAAATGTACAACGTGGTAGGTGTTCATATTCCCGATGGTGTTCACGGCGAAGAAGTACGCGAAACCCTACTGCTGCGCTTTAATATTGAAATCGGCACCAGCTTTGGACCGTTAAAAGGTAAGATTTGGCGCATTGGTACTATGGGCTACAACGCTAGAGAAGATGCCGTACTGCATACACTCCAATCGCTTGAAACCGTACTTCGCATGCAAGGGTTTGCGCTACCTGCGGGCAAAGGAGTAGACGCTGCACTTAGCGTTTATGCTGAGGCTAAAGCAACGGGAGTTGCGAATGGGTGAATTCGTAGAATTTACTGAACTAGCGACCCAGGTAATGGCAAGGTGCGAAACGTTAGGCACCTTAAGCCAAGACCCAACTTGCCTAGACAGGCGCTATTTAACCGAGCAGCACAAGCTTGCCAATCAACTGGCGTCTGGCTGGATGATTGAGGCAGGCATGACCACGTGGCAAGATGCCGTTGGCAACATTTGGGGGCGCTATACCTCAGGTGTGCCTAATGCACCGCGATTAATTCTAGGAAGTCACCTGGACACCGTGCCTAACGGCGGAAAGTACGACGGAATGCTGGGCGTAGTTGCTGCTATCTCGATGGTTGCTATGTTTGACGGCACACAAACTAAGTTCCCTTTCCACATCGACATTGTGGGTTTTTGTGATGAAGAAGGCACGCGTTTTGGCACCACGCTATTAGGTAGCCGTGCGCTAACCGGCAAATGGCAAGAGCAATGGCGTCACTTAAAAGATGAAAACGGTGTAAGCCTAGAGCAAGCCATGGCTAACTTTGGGCTTAGTTTCGATGCGGTTAACAGCGCGGCTATTTCCCCCACTGGTGTTCTGGGCTACTTAGAGCTTCACATTGAACAAGGCCCTGTTTTAGAGCAAGAAAACCTGCCTGTGGGTGTAGTAAGTGCTATTGCAGGTGCTAAGCGCTTTAACTTTACGGTAGAAGGTATGGCTGGACACGCCGGTACTGTGCCCATGTCTATGCGTCGTGACGCCCTATGCGCAAGTGCAGAAATGTTACTAGCGGTAGAGAGCATTAGCTTGCAACGCCCCGGCGTAGTGGCCACCGTAGGTAAGATTGAGAATGCACCAAACGGCGTAAATGTGATATCTGGTCGCACGCGATTTTCTCTTGATATTAGAAGCGAAGATGATGATTTACGCGATTCAGTATTGGCAGAAATATTGCAAAAATTTGATGGCATTGCGCAAGCTAGGCAGTTAACACTTACCCGCGAGCAAACCCATAGTGCGCCTGCGGTACATTGCGATAGCCAGTTGAAAGAAGCGCTAGTTCGCGGTGTTGAAGAAAGCGGTATAGCACCGCGAATTCTTGCTTCAGGTGCTGGTCATGATGCCATGGCTATAGCAGATATTTGCCCAGTAGCCATGCTCTTCACGCGCTGTAAGGGTGGTATAAGCCATCACCCAGCTGAGTCTATTACCCATGAGGATGTGGCTGCCAGTTTGTCGGTGCTTTATAAAACCATAGGCAAACTCAAGCACGCGTAATGTTCAAATCAGTACAGTCTTAAACAAGGGTCGATAATGAAAATAACAAGGATTTACAACGATGAAGCGGGCAAAAGCCACTTTGGCGAGGTTGAAATAGCGCTAAAAGACGGTGGTCCAATCGGTATGCTTTCAGAGAAATTTGGTGCAGATAAAATAATCTTTCGCGAGACACCTGCCGACTATGATTTCAAATGGCACCCTGCGCCCGCACGACAACTACTTTTCATTATAAAAGGTCGTGCGGAATTTACAGTATCAAACGGAGAACGCCATGTATTTGGGGCGGGCGACGTGCTGTTACTGGAAGATACCGAAGGTGAAGGCCACTGCTCACGTGCCATGTACAATGAAGTACGTCACTCAATCTTTGTCACGCTAGATGAAGGCGTTACGCTTTAAATTAAGCCTTCGAATCTCTCTTGAAAAAATGCGCTAATTTAGCGCATTTTTTTGTTTAAGCACCAAATTGGGGCTTACCCATTCATCCTTTTTATCCATCAAGATATAGGAATTATAAATTCATTATTAAAAACAGTGTGATACAGCGGCAATTACGAGCAGACCAATTGGTCAATATCTTGCAACCAATGAGCAACTGTCATCAAGAAAAATTGCTCATGTCTTCAAATCACAGCGAATTACTTTACGACTTACATGATAGCCCGGCCTTTCTTCCCTCTCTTACCGCGGCGTTCCAGCACTTATTAGCCAGCTTTGTTGGCGTTATTACACCAACACTTATCGTCACATCAACATTAGGTCTTACCGAATATACGCCTTACCTTATCAGCATGGCGCTGTTTGTCAGCGGCCTTGGCACAGCAATTCAAACAAAACGTATTGGACCAGTAGGCAGTGGCTTGGTAGCCATTCAAGGTACCAGCTTTGCGTTTATTAGCGCGCTAATTCTGGCGGGAAATCAAGTTAAAGCAAATGGCGGTACGGCCGAAGATATCTTAGCATTGCTGTTTGGACTTACTATGGCAGGTGCGCTTGTTGAGGTAGTGTTCAGTCTATTTGTAGATAAACTTAAGCGTATCATTACCCCTTTAACTACGGGTATTGTGATCACGGCCATAGGGCTTAGCTTGATCAATGTAGGTATGACAGACCTTGCAGGAGGTTTTCACGCTGCAGACTTTGCGAGTACTGACAACCTAGCGGTAGGCCTTGGTGTTTTGCTTGTTATTGTATTTTTAAACGCCTCACACAATCATTGGCTACGCTTAAGTGCTATTTTCATTGGCATGGCAATAGGTGCTACCTATGTTGGGTTCACAAAAGGTCTTGATTTTAGCGGCCTTGCCTCTTTATCTATTGTTGCTATTCCTACGCCGTTTGCGTTCGGCATCTCATTCGATATCAACCTGTTTTTACCCATTGCGCTAATCTACTTATTCAGTGCTATAGAAACAGCGGGCGATCTCACGGCAAACAGCCTTTTCTGCAAGCAACCTGTAAGCGGCCCAGTTTATTTTGCGCGGGTGAAGGGCGGTATTTTAGGTGACGGCGTCAACTCTTTACTTGCCGGCATGTTCAACACGTTTCCAAACACCACATTTGGCCAAAATAATGGAGTTATTCAGCTAACTGGCATTGCTAGCCGTAAAGTGGGCTTCTTTGTTGCTGCGCTGTTTGTTCTTATTGGCTGCTTTCCAATTGTGGGTGGTGTGCTGCAGGCTATTCCTAAGCCTGTTTTAGGCGGCGCAACATTAGTGATGTTTGCCATGGTTGCAGTAGGCGGCCTCAAACTTCTTGCCAGCTACGCCTTGGATAGACGCAGCAGTTTAGTTACGGCATGCGCCCTTGGTATGGCAATTGGGGTAATGATGGTACCCGAAGCCTTAGCCGAACTCCCTAATTGGCTTAAAAATATTCTCCTTTCCCCTGTTACATCAGCAGGACTTACGGCGGTCATTTTAGATTTAATGCTTCCCGGGAAAAAAGCCGCAAATGAGAAGTCAGAAATTTTAGCCGCCACCGGCAATCAACTTTCAGAAGGTAATGCGAGTGAAGCTTTGGATAACTCGGTAAAACCCGCTTCTTTAGAGGTAAGAAAGCGTACTAAAGAGAATCGCAATAACTCAGCGACTTCACCCCGTAAAGCGATATTAGGTATAAAGCAGCGCCAAGTACTTCGCCCTGCTCTTTATAGTGCAAAACCACGATAGAAATCACTGCAAAGGTGCAAAAATAAGAAAAACCTCACTCGTTAACATAATAATAACAATATAAGAACAACATTATATTTTTAAATCCATATAATTCAGCAACTTAAGAGCAGGTTAAAAGTTGACCAACTGGTTAGGAAGTTGGCACCCATCCTGCTAAACCTCTTGTATACAGCAAGGCGCAATAGAAATAGTGCGTTGACAAAGCCCTAAAAAAGGGCAACTAAAAATAATGAGGAAACCATGAAAAACACTACATTCAAATTATCTCCTCTTGCAAAAGCGTTTGCGATGACCACTGCGGTCGCGCTTTCGTCACAAGCTTTTGCTCAGGAAGATACAGAGGTACAAGAAAAAGACGTTGAGAAGATCCAAGTAACAGGTTCGCTTGGCAGTCTTCCAGGCCAAGACGTAGAGTCAGTATTTGGCTTTGGTAAATCTATTCTTGAAACACCCCGTTCAGCATCTACTATTTCTCAAGAGCAAATGGAACGTTTTAACGTTTCTGATATTGATGAACTAGTAGCGTTTGCGCCAGGCACGTTCACCCAGTCTTTCTTTGGTGTTGCTGGTTCACTTGACGTACGTGGTACACCGGGTGAAACATACTTCCGTGGCGTTAAGCGCCTAGATAACCCAGGTAACTACCCTACGCCTATCGGTGCTTCAAGCCGTATCGACATTGTACGTGGCCCTGCATCACCTATTTATGGCCCATCTAAAATTGGTGGTTATCTAAACTTTAACCCTAAATCTGCACGCGCTTCTGGCGGCCAGTACCTAGATGCACCTACTGGCGCATTGTCTTACACTACTGGTTCTTGGGATAAAAGCATCTTAACCGCAGAGGTTGGCGGCCCGACTAGCGTCGCTGGCAAAGAAATGGGTTACTACATATACGGCGAGCTAGAAAATTCAGACAGCTATTACGACAATACGCAAACTGACCAAACGGTATTACAAGCATCATTTAACATTGATGTTACCGACAACCTTCGCTTCGAGTTTGGTGGTATGTACCACGACTACGACGGCAACCAAGTTGCTGGTTGGAACCGTCTAACCCAAGAACTAGTTGACGATGGTACTTATATTACTGGTACGGCACAGCCACTGGATACGGATGGCGACGGCCAAATTAGCCACGAAGAGTACGGTGCTGTAAACATTGCCGGTGAAAGCTTTTTCTACGTTCCAGCATCTAGCTTTACGGATGACGAAGCAACAGCGTTAATGCAATTGCAAAATGTGGGCACAACAACCCTTAGTGGAAACCAAGTGTTGGTAGCGCCTGATGATCAGCTTGGTAACGAAGCCATTACGCTGTATTTTGACACGATTTACTACACGGATAACTGGGAAATCCGCAATCAGTTCTTCTATGATGCATACGACAACATTAACGAAAATGCTTACGGTTTCTCACAGTTCCACGACAGTTGGGTTATTGAAGACAAGCTAATTTTCGCTACAGAGTATGAAAACGACGGGCTACTAGCACAATTTCAATTCTCTCCTTCTGTTCGTTACACTGATTTCGAGCACGGTGATGATTTCACTTACGAATACTTCAACCGTCGCGACCTGACTATGCCATCTTCAGCATTGGATCGTCGTTTGTTATCTACCCGCTCAGGTAAGAACTTTGATAACTATGACGTAGGTAACTATCTAGATCTAGGTGTTGCTGCAATGACAGATTTAACTTGGGACTGGGGATTAAATCTAGTACTAGGTTTGCGTTACGACACGATTGATATTGAAAGTACATCACGTACCGACCTTCTGTTAGGAGCTACAGGTGATGAAACGCCAGTTTACGCTGAAGAGACAGTAGACGGATGGTCATGGAACGCGAGCCTTTCATACGAGTTCGAGTTTGGCCTTATTCCTTATGTAACCGCCGCAGAGCAAGCCACACTTGTTGCAGGTCAAGGTGCAGAAATTGGCGTTGGTCAACTTGGCGACGGCAGTGCGTTCGATACGTCTGAGCTCATCGAGTTTGGTGTAAAGGGCTCGCTGTTAGAAGACACATTGTATTTTGCGCTTTCATCGTTTGAACAGGAACGTACCGATTTTAACGCGCAAAACACGGTAACTAATAATACCACCAACAACAAAGGTACTGAGTTTGAACTTCGTTGGGTAGTAAACGACAACCTTGTTGTATCTGCAGGTTACACCAACATTAAGGTAATTAACCTTACAGCACTTGAAAATGGTAACCAGTTTGGTTTCTTGGGTGCTGAAGACTTAGTGAACCTTGAAGATCCTTCATTGATCTTCGGTGGTAACGTGATTGGTCTTAACCTTATCGGTGAAGGCTTTAATAATACAGATGGACGTAAAGCAGGTATCCCTGAAAACATCTATACGCTAACAGCGACTTATGATTTCCAAAATGGTTATGCGGCTAACGTAAGCGTGGTAGATGTTGAAGAAGTAGCATCAGGTTTCTCTGCTGCAGTGACACTACCAGCTTACACGCTAGTGAATGCTGGCTTATCTTATCAGGCTGAAGACTGGTCATTTAACTTAACCGTTAAAAACCTAACTGATGAACGTTATTTCCGTTCTAACTTCCCTGATCTATTCGGTAGCCAAATCGTTCTTCCTGAACTACCGCGTCACTTTAATGCTAAAGTTACTTACTCATTCTAAGTATGCTTAGCGTATGAATGGCATTACGCTTCCTATAATTCTTGGAAGCGCGATATCATCGTTCATTCAAATTACGTTTAATAAAGAGCTCAGCTTTTATATCTGGGCTCTTTTTTTAGGAGTATTTTATGCCTCTACCCTATTTCATTCACCACGTTTCACAGCAGCCGCTATTGAGTATTGCTAAAAAAAGCCGCAATTCTGCTTTTCGTAGATCGACTATATTGGCTGCTTTCATAGGCTTAGTCATAAGTTGTTTATCTACTCATGCTTACGCTAATGGCGAAGAAAAGCCGATGGAAGTTAAAGTGGTAGTGGTGAGTATGTTTGAAATTGGCGCTGATGAAGGCGACGCACCCGGCGAATTTCAGTTGTGGAAAGCCCGTCAAAACCTCACAACAAAATACCCACTGCCCCATGGCTTTCACGATGTGTATGCAAACACTGAAACGGGCGTAATTGGCATAGTAACGGGTATGGGCATTGCGCGTGCTTCAGCGGCAATAATGGCGCTAGGGCTCGACCCTCGTTTCGACTTGTCAAAAGCCTATTGGCTAGTAGCAGGCATCGCGGGTGTCGACCCAGCCGACAATACTATTGGAAGTGCTATTTGGACCGATTACGTTGTAGATGGTGACCTTGCACATCACATTGATGCAAGAGAAATTCCTTCACAGTGGCCAACAGGTTACTTTCCTCTTTTTACTCATGAACCTTATGAAAACGCCGAGTTAGTTGACGTAAATAACAGCCCAAATGGTGAGGTTTACACGCTTAACCTACCATTGGCAAAATGGGCCTATTCTCTTACAAAAGACACCAAGCTTTTAAACAATGAAGCAATGGATATGCTAAGAGCAAAATATACTCTCTCACCCAATGCAAAAGCACTTCCTAGTGTGTCTATGGGAGCACATTTATCTGCGTCTACTTTCTGGCACGGGGAAAAACTTAATACTTGGGCTAACGAATGGGTAGCTTACTGGACGCAAGGCAAAGGTAACTTCGTCACATCAGGCATGGAAGACTCTGCTACACTTCAAAGCTTAACGTATTTAGATAATGCTGGCTTGGTAGATAAAGATCGTTTGATGATTTTAAGAACGGCAAGTAATTTTACCATGCAACCGCCTTCGTTAAGTGCTGCGCAAAACTTGAAACTTGAAAGCTCTGGTGAAGGCTACGCTGCAATGGGCGCAGCGATTGAAGCTGCGTACAATGTTGGCTCTGGTGTTGTTAATGCTATTGTTGAGAACTGGGAATCTGCAAAACACACTATTCCCGTTTCTGACTAACAGTCAGAACGATTGATTTAAGTACAATATCTTAGTTGAAGTTAAATGAGTTGAAATTAATTAAGGTGTTATTAATCAAACCGCCAAATCTTGCTTATTATTAGTACTGCTAGCGTTAACACGGGTGTTTAGTCACCTGATTATTAGGGGCTTTTAAAAGCACTTCAAAACATTAAATAGCTCCTAAGCCACTAAGCCACTACAGATTTTGCATCTAGCGCTAACTTAAGCTGTGAAGTAACATCATTTTGTACAACGGGTTTTGCCAGAAAGTCTTGCATGCCCGCTTCGCTGCAACTGGATTTATCTTCAGCTGTGGTATTAGCAGTAACCGCGATAATTCGCCCATGCTTAGGAATTAACTCTTCTTGTAGTATAATTTTCGTTGCGCTTACGCCATCAAGCACCGGCATCGCACAGTCCATGAAAATAATATCGTATTTCTTGGCCCTTGCCATTTGTACCGCTACTTCACCGTTTTCAGCTTCATCAGGTATGTAATTGAACTTTTCTAGCATAGACCCTAAAACCAGACGGTTTATGTCATTGTCATCAACAACCAAAATATTTAACGGCACACTTAAAAGTTCAGAAGAAAGCGTTATCTCACCATTAGACGTTTCGTTTAGTGTTGCCATTTCAACTGGAATGGCAATGTCAAAGCAGGTTCCTTTGCCTACCGTCGAGCGCACCTCAAGTTCACCACCCATTTTTTCAACGAGTTGGCTCACAATGGAAAGTCCTAATCCGTTTCCATTGAGCTCTTCACAAGCACTGTCGGTATCGTTTTGGAACGGTCGGAACACCCGCGACAAAATGTCGTTGCTCATGCCTACCCCGGTGTCTTCGACTGAAGCCAGCAGAATAGGAACGTCGCCTTGATGTTTAAGCGTAACCTGTACTGAAATGTAGCCTTTTGCAGTGAACTTTACGGCATTCGACAATAAGTTGGTTATTACCTGACTTATCCTGGCCGCGTCACTATGCACATAGGTCTTTTCATCAAAAGACAGCACAGCATAGAAACGTACGCCCTTTTCTGCACATTTTGTTTTGAACACATCGACAATGTCTTCGCATAAAGAGCGAACACAGAAATCACTGTGCTTTAACGTAAATTCACCGTTTATAATCGACGTGTAATCCAGTACATCGTTGATAAGAGATAACAAACGATCCGCACTGTGTAATGCAATGTCAGCTTTTCTAATTCGAACGTTATCTTTTGTTTCAAATTTTATGGCCTGAAGCATTCCTGTGATGCCGTTCAGCGGTGTTTTTAACTCGTGGCTTATACGTGAAAGCAACATTCCACGCTCTCTAGATGCAGCTTCTGCTTCTTTACGTCGCGCGTCCAACTCTAACCTAAGTTGAACCGATTTATTAACGTTTTGACAGGTTCCAAACAAGCGAATGCATTTACCATGCTTCATCTCTGCCATACCGTGGGTTTCTATCCATACCGAATTTCCTTTTGCGGTTGTAAGCTCGAGGGTTGAGCTCCAAGGCTCCCCCGTCTCGGTGGTATGAGAAACAATGCGGCTTATTTCATCTCTATCAAACCCTTCTTTGTAGAAGTTAATTGCCGTTTCTAACGAGGGCATGTAGCTATCGTCTACTTCATGGATTATGCGAGTTTGAGATGACCATGTTAGCTCATTGGTAATAAGGTCGACTTCCCACGTACCAACATTCGCAACACTTTGTAGTTTTTCATAAAGTGTGTTTTGAGTTGATTCAGCTTTTTCAATATGAAACTTTTCCAAAGTAACGGACAACCATTCATCGAGTAACGCCACTTTGTCCAAGTTACTTGGCTGGTCTGGGCATGAATTGATGAACACTAGGCAGACCTGCCCACCGTCGAGATTGTGAACTTTGCCTCTTATGTATTTTTCCGCGTTGAAATAGGTGCTAAACCACTGTTTAAATGCAGTCGAACACTTAGCACTACTTATTGGAAAACAATTGTCTACTGGTGAACAATTTGCGTAAGAAGGGATTGATTTAAAATTGGGTGGATAAGCTGATGATGCTTTTACAAGAACGTTGACCGTGTCCTGGTCAAGATGCAAAAGTAAGCCTTGGAAAATGCCTAAAGAGTCACAACCACGTTGCACTAACTGAGAAAGCGATGCTTTTAGCTGCTCTTCCAGCTTTACATTCAAACTCGATTGCTCGTCGAAATAAACCATTGCTCGTAACCTAAGCCTCAAACGTGTACTAGAGGGGTACCATCCACTGCCATCACAAATTTAGCGAATAGTATGTCATTACACTAGATGATAGCGTGCAAGCAACACTTTCGACATTAAACAATAGGCTAGTTTATACGGCCTTTAGCAATGTTTAACCTTTTGCTTGATTTCGGCCTAATTCCTTAGCTTCAAACAAGGATACGTCAGCGTCTTCAATTAAGGCTGCAAGGTTGTCTTGCACAACTTCCGTTGCCTTCCAAACCGCAAAGCCTGCGCTGATAGAAACACGATTTTCGATGCCTTTTCCATGAGGTATTTTCGCTTTGGCTACTGCATCTACAAGCTGATTTGCCACGAGCTTTGCCCCTTGACGGTCGATATAAGGCAGGATAATTAAAAACTCTTCACCGCCGAAACGTATCACAGCATCTTTGGGTCGTTTCACTGTATCAGAGACTATCTGCGCCACTTTTTGAAGGCACAAGTCACCTTCAAGGTGCCCATAGGTATCGTTAAAGAGTTTGAAGTAATCGATGTCGAGCATTATTGCCCCTACCGATCCCTTGTCTCTGGCTACCTGCTTTATCAATAAAGGAATTTCCTTGGTCAGGTACATTCTATTGTAAAGGCCAGTTAGCTGGTCGTGAAACGTCATCATTTCAAGAAACTCAGTACGCAGCTTGTTTTGAAGGTGTGTTTTCACTCGGTGGGTTAGCGTTGACGCATTCACTGGCTTCATTACAAAATCAGATGCACCTACTTCCCAGCACGCGTTTTCACTTTCAATATCCATGGTAGACGTGACGAATATAACTGGAATATCTTTGGTATCAGGGGATGCTTTTAATGTTGCACACACCTCCAACCCACTGATATCAGGCATGTTCATGTCGAGTAAAACTAGATCGGGCAGCGCTTTGGCACAGTGGGAAATGGCATCGCTGCCAGATTCGACCGTCGTGCAATGAAACTCAGCTTCAAGTATAGATTGTAATAGCAATCGGCTCATTGGCTCGTCGTCGACAATAAGTACATTGCACTGTGAGTAGGGTTTGATTTCTTTTCTGTCCATCGTTTATTCTAATGCGGCCTGCTAGCCATACAAGCGATTTCGCATTGTAACATAAAGCTTTTTTAATAATTATAGTATTGCTTTACAGTCTAACACCTTAAAGAAAGATGTATATTGAAAAGGTTGAATTTAGATACGCTATAGGTATTAGGAAAAACACCTAACGATTTGAGGATTTACTGAGATGAGATAGCAGCCTTCAATCAGGCGACTTCTTCACTACCGATAAACTGTGCGAAAAAATCGTTAATGGCTATGGGACGACACATAAAATAGCCTTGACCTTGATGACAGCCTAGAGCTTTTAATCCATTGAAGTGTGATTGGGTTTCAATGCCCTCTGCTACAATAGTCAGCTCCAAGCTTAAGGCTAGATGTACGATAGCGGTGACAATATCGTGAGCTTGCTGCTCCTTATCCATATCAATAACAAAGGACCTGTCTATTTTTAACACGTTCAGTGGAAACTGACGTAGATAAGATAAACTTGAATATCCCGTACCAAAGTCATCAAGGGCTATGGTAACGCCTAGCGAGGTCAGCTTGTTTAGAATATCACGTGTTTGCTCAAAGTCGTGCATTAGCGCCGACTCGGTGACCTCAAGCTCTATTGAACTAGCCTCGATACCCGTTAATTGGATAATTTCTGAAACTTCATCCGCAAACCCTGGGTTCGCTAATTGTTTGGCAGCCACGTTCACCGCCACTTTAAAGTGCTTGCCTTGTTCATTGCAACGAGCAATGAACTCACAACTTTTCTGAAGCACCTGTTTACCGAGCTGGTGTATAAGTCCGGTTTCTTCGGCGAGGGGAATGAATTCGTCTGGCCCGATTACATTGCCGTTTTCATCGAACATTCTAACTAAACTTTCAGCGCTGAATACTTCGCCGCTATTAAAGTCGTATTTCGGCTGCAGATAGATAGCTAAACTGTTATTTTCAATTGCTTGTCTTAGCTTAATCTCCATTTCGACCCTGTGATGCATTGCTTGCTGTAAGTCTTTTGAGAAAAAGCTGAACGTGTCCTTCCCTTTAGATTTCGACCGATACATTGCGGAATCAGCATGTCGCATCATCTCTTCTGCATTAACTGCATCCTGCGGGTACAAGCTTATTCCTATGCTTAAACTCAACCTATGAGACTTCCCATCTATCTCAATCGGCTCTCTACCCGCCTGAAGACAGGCCATAGCAATACTATCTGCACTGAATCCAGACCCTATATCCGATAAAAGGCAAGCAAACTCGTCTCCGCCTACTCGAGCGAGTGTGGCGCTTTGACCTAATGTGTTTGCAAGGCGTTTGGCTACGGTTGCTATAACGAAATCGCCGACCTGATGCCCCAGGCTATCGTTGAGATATTTAAAGTTATCGATATCAATTAACAGTAGCGCGATGCTTTGCTTACTCGTAAAACTTCGCGCTATAGCCTGGACGATGCGGTCGTGAAGTAACACACGGTTGGGCAAACCTGTAAGCTGATCATGGTTGGTTAAGTGCGTCATCTTCACCGCCATTTCTACGGCTTCAGAAACATCCTGAAACACCATGACGGCTCCGTTTATTTTGCCCTCATCGTCGATAATCGGTGATGCGGTATCTTCAACCCTAAAAATTTGCTTATGTTTACTGACAAGGGTTGCGTTATACGACATTGCCACCGGGCGTTTTACTTCTAGCGCGTAAAGCGCCGGGTTTAACAGTGGTTCATGGTTTGATGCATCGCGCAGGTTCATTACTTCATCAATAGGCTTGCCTAAGGCATCCTGCACACTATATCCGGTAAGCCTTTGTGCCACAGGATTTATGAATGTGATATCACCCGCAGCGTTAATCGAAATTACGCCATCAGCTATAGATTTCAATGTAATAGCGAGTTGCTTTTTTTCAGCCTCGAGTTCTTGGTTAACTTTTTTCAATAAGGCTTTTTGAGACTGAAACGTGAGATGATTTCTCACCCTCATCCGACACATTTCTATATCAACGGGCTTTGAGATAAAGTCTATCGCCCCAAGCGACAGCGCACGATGCTCGTTTTCAGTATCGCTGTGAGAAGTGACAAAAATAACAGGAATTGAAGCCGTGCTTGGACATACTTTAAGTTGCTGACATACATCAAAACCTGAAAGCTCAGGCATGCTGATGTCTAAGACTATCAAATCAGGCTGATGTGACTGTATGACAGAGAATGCTGTTGCACTTTGTGAAACCGTAACGACTTCTGCTAAAGATTCTACCGCATTTTCCAGTAGCAAGAGTGTTGTTGGTTCATCGTCAATGATGACTACTTTTTTCGTCTCATTTTCCATGAGAATTACCACACTACATTATAAACTTCTTGTGTAGTATCGTCCTACATACGCAAAAAAACATTAACCTTTAGTCTATATTGGTTATTTTAAGTACAAATTTTAGGGTAACTCATTGACTATAATGCTTTTGGTGGCGCACAATTAATATACTATTAAACTCTATTTTAACTGCTTGGTGATAAGAATGGATACGTTACACTCGCATAAGACGCTTCCAACAGAACAATTATGGAATAGAGACGCTGCGCTAAGCAGGCTCGGCGGCAACGAAGGGTTACTAAACCGTATCGTTGAGATGTTTCTAGCTCAAATAACACAAAAACAAGAAGCCTTGCAAAAGGCCGCAACTGAGTTAGACGTCGATGCAGTAAAGTTCACAAGTCATGCGATGAAGGGTGTATCAGGGGATGTAGGGGCTGATACTATTCGAGAAAAAGCGTCATCTATTGAAAATAAAGCCAAGCAAGGTGATTTAAGTGATATAGATACAGATATAGAAGAATTAAACAGCTTAATCGAGCAAACCCTTATTGTTATGCAATCTTAAGGCGAAGCGAGCTTATTGAGATTTCCATTAATAAGCTCGCGCTATTGCTTTTGCAAGTCGCTTACATAGCCCCCATTACTTGCTTAATAAATGCGTTTTTCTTTTCTTCTGGTAAGAAACTCGCCTTAAAACTGTTTGCGGCCAGCACGCGAATCGTATCCTCATCTATGTTTAGCGACGTGTGAAGCGCTTCAAAGTTTTCATTCAAAAAACCACCAAAGTAGGTGGGGTCATCAGAGTTAACCGTCACTAATAAGCCAGCATCTAGCAGTTGCACGATATTGTGCTCTTTCATATCGTCAATCACACATAGCTTTAAGTTACTCAGGGGGCATACGGTAAGCGGTATTTGTTTTTCTTTTAACAGCGCCATGAGCGCCTGGTCTTCTTGGCAGCGTACGCCATGATCAATGCGGTCCACGTCAAGCAGTTCAATCGCTTCCCAAATATAAGATGCCGGTCCTTCTTCCCCTGCATGGGCAACAATTTTAAAGCCAAGGGACTTCGCTTTTTTGAAAACCCTCTCAAATTTAGACGGCGGGTGCCCTAACTCAGAACTATCAAGGCCAACCGCTGTAATATGCTGATAGTAAGGTTTTGCCGCTTCCAGTGTTTCGAAAGCTTCACTTTCGGGCAAATGCCTTAAGAAAGACATGATTAGATAACTAGTTATACCAAATTCACTTTCTGCTTTTTGTATAGCACGTAAAAAGCCAGGCATAAACACATCGAAACCCATTCCCCGCTCAGTATGGGTTTGAGGGTCAAACATGATTTCGGTATGAACGATATTTTCTTCAGCGCACCGAGATAAGTATTCCCACATCAACGTAAAGAAATCTTCTTCATCTCTTAATACCCCAGCCCCTGCGTAATAGAGGTCCAGAAAGCTTTGTAAATCTTTGAAGTTATAAGCGGCTTCAATCTCTTCCACGCTTGCGTAAGGAAGTGATACACTGTGCTTTTCAGCTAGGCGCCACATGAGTTCAGGCGTTAAGCTACCTTCTATATGCAGATGCAGTTCGGCCTTTGGTATGTTTTTAATTATTGATGACAGCGACATGGCCCCTCACTTATTTGCACCATAATAATGCGATGGCATTTAATTGGTGCGTAATAGTTTATCTTTAATGCTATCTGTAAACGAGTTCTATTGCTCATTTAGGTTTTTGTTTGCGGTTTTTTTAACATCATCTATGTTGTTTACTAACCGTTTGGCTGGCTTTGTGCTGCCTGGCTAGTGACCTTGAGTCACGCAATGGTTGTTGTTCAATCATTGTACTGAAATGTAAGTTAGCACAAAACACACCAACAAGTTGACTAATTGGTCAGTTTATTGCTTTCAAACGCACAAAACACTACATAAAACACAAACAGAGAACTCTAGATGTCCAACAACGTTATTGAACGGCTATTTAAGCTGCAGGAGCACGGTACAACGGTAAGAACTGAGATCATTGCAGGTCTTACTACGTTTGCGGCTATGTCTTATATCCTCGTGGTGAACCCGGGTATTTTGGGCCTTAGCGGCATGCCGGTAGAAGGTCTAATTACAGTGACAGCAGTCGCGGCCTGCATTGGCACATTAATGATGGCGTTGATGACTAACTACCCTATAGCACTAGCACCGGGTATGGGTTTAAACGCTTTTTTTGCTTTCACTATCTGTCTTGGCCGTGAAATTCCATGGGAAGCTGCACTAGGCATTGTGTTTTGGAACGGTATTCTCTTTTTAATTCTTTCACTTACTGGTGTTCGAACCAAAATCGCCGAGTCTATCCCGCCCTCTCTCAAGATAGGCGTTCAGTGCGGTATAGGCTTATTTATTGCCTTTATCGGCCTTAAGAATGCAGGTCTTATTGTTGATAACCCTGCGACATTTGTTCAGCTTGGCGACCTTTCAGAGCCTGCAGTGATGCTTGCCCTCGTTGGTATTATTTTCACTATCGTTCTTATGGTTAAACGCGTTACCGGCGCTATATTAATTTCTATCGTTACCCTTACTTTAATCGGTGCTTTTATCCCTACCGAAAGTGGAATGTTAACTGCTACACCATCCGCTGTTGTAGGCATGCCGGAATCTATGTCTAACACCTTTATGGCAATGGACTTCTGGTACCCTATCGACCATATTGCCGAGACATGGGACCTTATTTTCGCGCTTATGTTCGTGAACATGTTCGACACTATAGGCACATTAATTGGTGTTTCTCGCAAAGCTAACTTGTTAGACTCAAAAGGCAAGCTACCGAAAATTGGCCCAGCCATGACCGCTGATGCATCAGCAAGCATTGCTGGTGCCTTCGTAGGTACTTCACCAGTAACTAGCTATGTGGAATCAGCTACGGGCGTATCAGCGGGAGGACGAACAGGGCTTACCGCCGTTGTGGTTTCTGTCTGTTTCCTGTTGTCGCTTTTCCTTACGCCATTGATGAAAGTTATTCCGCTAATGGCTACTACTCCGGCATTACTAATGGTAGGTATTTTAATGATGGAGTCGATTCGTCAGGTTGATTTCGACGACTTAGGCGCCTTGGCCACAGCCTCTGTTGCGCTCATCGCTATGCCCCTAACCTTTAGCATAAGCGAAGGTATTGCCCTTGGTTTTATAACCTATGTGGGAATTAAAGTAGGTACAGGAAAATTTAAGGAAGTAACCCCGCTGACTTATGCATTGGCTATTGTTTTCTTACTAAGATACTTGCTAGATTTAAAATAATTTATCGGTGCGTAGGTACAATGTGGGCACTATTGCGCACAAAACCTTGGTTTAGATACAAAAAAGGTGGCTTTTAAGGCCACCTTTCTTTTTTTAATCAGCTATATAAACGAACTAAATGATTATTTTAAACCGTCATAAGTGAAAGT
Source organism: Alteromonas sp. ABD4_190 (assembly GCF_056160105.1). Taxonomy (NCBI): domain Bacteria; kingdom Pseudomonadati; phylum Pseudomonadota; class Gammaproteobacteria; order Alteromonadales; family Alteromonadaceae; genus Alteromonas; species Alteromonas sp. ABD4_190. Next base: position 3,843,057 of record NZ_JBSWWN010000001.1, on the reverse strand, counting down.
AACCGCTTTATCACCCATAAACACAATTTTTACGTGTTTGCTGTCTTCGTTACCCCACGTGCACGCCATGGCGCCCATAGTTTTGCCACAGTTATCAGCTGAACCAATGATTCCTTCAACTTCGTCCTGAGTCATTCCCATTTCTAATTTATCATAGTTTTCTTTAGTCAGCTTTGAGCATGCAGTGAGCGCTAGCGCCCCAAAAGCAATAATAGCTAGTTTTGTTTTCATAGTTTTGTCCTTTATTAAGTGAAGGCGGCAGTGCATCCGTTGGTTCACTTTCGTCTCTTCACTTTACTGTGCTTCAAATATAGTAGGCGTAATGTAAACGCTATGAACACGCCTTGTCACTACCATCTTTAGAATGAGTGGCCAACCAGTGACGAGCAATCTGTTCTCGCGTGGCTAACCACACTTTGTCATGTGATTTCACGTACTCGATGAAACGCTTAAGCGCAGCAAGCCTTGCAGGTCGGCCTACAATACGGTTGTGAAGACCAATAGAAAGCATTTTAGGCGCCTCTTCCCCTTCCTCGTACAGCACGTCAAACGCGTCTTTTAAATAGGTAAAGAACTGTTCACCACTGTTAAAACCTTGCGGTGTGGCAAAGCGCATATCGTTTGTGTCTAACGTGTAAGGCACCATAAGCAGCGGCTTACTGTAGTGGCAGTCGTAATATGGCAAATCGTCAGCATAAGAGTCAGCGCAATATAAAATATCGTCGCGCTCCGCTATTAACTTCAATGTGTTGGGACTGGTTCTTCCTGTGTACCATCCTACAGGTTTACTACCCGTTAACTGCTCGTGAAGAATAATGGCTTCATCTATTTGCTTGCGCTCATCTTCCTCGCTCATATCTTGGTAATGCACCCAGCGCATGGCGTGGCTGGCTATTTCCCAACCTGACTCCATCATAGCTTTAACAGCGTCAGGATGGCGCTGCATTGCCATGGTAACACCAAATACAGTTACAGGTATGTCGTACTTATTAAGTAGTCGATGTAAACGCCAAAAACCTGCACGACTGCCGTATTCGTAAATCGACTCCATGCTAAGGTGACGGTCTTTATAGGCTTGTGCACCTATAATTTCCGATAAGAATATTTCCGACGCCTCGTCGCCATGAAGCACGCAGTTTTCGCCGCCTTCTTCGTAGTTCAAGACAAACTGAACAGCTATTTTTGCTTTATTTGGCCAATTCGCGTGCGGTACATGTTCACCGTACCCAATGAGATCGCGAGGATAAACAGATTCACTCATACTAAACCTCGAAACTTTCAGGAACAGCCAGCCCACAGCCGCCTAGCACAAGCTTAACCACTTGTTTTGTGGCATCTTCAAAATCTGCTTTTGCCATTTTTTTTCCGCGCAGTCGGGTAATTTGAGCTGAAAAATCAGCGTAATGCTGGGTGCTTGCCCATATAGTGTAAAGCAAGTACTCACCCTCAACCGGGGGAAGTTTACCTGTTTTTACCCACGCTTCGATAACCTCAAGACGCCCCTTCATCCAAAGCGCATGCTCTTCATCAAAGTAGCCACTGAGGTTTTGTGCACCATTAATGATTTCCATAGCAAAAATCTTCGAAGCCATGGGATGCGTTCGGGATACTTCCATTTTTTCAGCTATGTAATTGGCAAGTACTTCGGCGGGGTCATCTTCTACCGTTGCTTTGTCAAAGCGGGAATTCCACAATGAAAGCGTCTCTTCCAATACCGCTACGTAAAGCTCCTGTTTCGTTTTGAAATAATACAAAACATTGGTTTTAGGTAGTCCTGCTTCGTCAGCAATCTTCTGTACTGCCGTACCTTTAAAACCAAACTGCGCAAAACATTTTTCAGCGGCTTGGAGTATTTTTCTTCTGTTCATAGCGCCAACGCCAGCGTCAGCGCTCTTTACCTTTATCATTATTATCTAAATTCCTTTGCAATCTACTTTGCAAGCGTACAGGCAGGATAAATGCTGCGTGCCTTTTCGATAGGTTAGCATTTATTGCCAACATGTTTCTATGCTCTTAAATCTCAGAGTTACCCACTGTCTGTGCTTCTTGCCGATGAAATAGGCCATTCGATAACACTAATTCTGCAATTACCTCAAAACCTAGCACGAATCTTGCCTTGTTACTCTTATAACAAATGTATTGCTTAGCAAAAACGTTTGGAAAATCGCTCTTCCACTTTTCCGACTAAATTTGCACAAAATCATGGCCTTTTATAACTCGGCCATTTTTTATAAGCAATAAATTGACCAAATGGTCTACTTTTATGATAAAAATACAGCTATATTAATGAATACAAGAATGAATATAACAAGAAGGTGTGAGTATGATTCGCTTTCTAATAAATAACGATGTTGTTGAATTAAACGAAGCGCGAGCCGACCTCACCCTTCTGCAATTTATACGGGAACATCGCAAGAAAACAGGCACTAAGGAAGGCTGTGCAGCAGGCGACTGTGGCGCGTGCACCGTAGTGCTTGTAGAGCCAGCATCATCTGATAACGTGACGAAACTGAAATACCGTACAGTAAATAGCTGCATCACGCTTATGAGCGCTGTACACGGTAAACAGCTATTGTTCGTAGAACATTTAAGCGATGGTAAACACTTACACCCTGTACAGCAGGCCTTGGTTGATTATCACGGCTCGCAGTGTGGCTTCTGCACACCAGGGTTTATCATGTCGATGTTTGCTCTATACCACAGCAATTCGAAACCAAACCGTGACGATGTGCTTCATGCTTTATCTGGCAACTTGTGCCGGTGTACTGGCTATCGCCCTATAATTGATGCAACACTGGCGGTGTGCGAACAAACACCTGATGATCAGTTCACGGCGCGCCAAGATACTACCCTTGCCACGTTATTATCGCTATCTGGGGAGAAGCCATCGGGTACAGGCAATATATACACGCCTACATCGCGAGAAGAGTTGAAAGCACTTATTAAGGCACATCCTGACGCGCAACTGGTTGCGGGAAGTACCGATTTAAGTTTGCAGTTCACTCAACAGTTAAAAGATGTGCAAACGCTTATCAGCGTCACGCATATCGATGCACTAAAACAATGCACCAAAAACGAGCATTCTCTTATTATTGGTGCAGCAGTTCCGCTCAATGATGCGGCTCCCCTTTTACTAAACGCATTTCCACAAGTCGCTGAACTGGTAACGCGCTTTGCGTCCCTACCTATTCGCAACCAAGCAACGATTGGCGGTAACGTGGCTAACGCTTCGCCTATTGGAGATATGCCGCCGTTATTACTCGCATTAAATGCCGTTCTCCATTTAGATAACGGCGATAGCGTTCGTACGATCCCAATCAGCACATTTTTCAAGGGCTATCGCGAAACCACGTTGGCAAAAGATGAATGGATAAGCGCGATAGAAATCCCTTTTTCGAACCCTAATCAGTCACTTGGCGCTTATAAAATTTCTAAGCGATTTGAAGATGATATATCGGCCGTATGCGCCGTATTTAATGTCACACTCGACAACGGTAAGGTCGAAGCCATTACAAGTGGCTTTGGTGGTGTAGCTGCCGTTCCATCGACCTGTGAGGCGTTGGAAAGCGTTTTAAAAGGTAAGCAATTCGCTAGCAAAGAATGTTTAACGTTAGGTAAACAAGTTTTATTCGATGCTTTCTCACCTATTGACGACGTGCGCGCTACCGCTGAATACCGCAAAGCCGTTTTAGCCAACCTTTGGCATCGCTTCTGGTTAGAAAACCAAACAGTAAACCAAATTGAAACACGGGTGGTGCAGCATGCGTAAGTTAATTGATGCCCCTAATCCTTTAGAAACAAATGGCGAACAAGGTGTTGTTCACGTTTCTAAAAAACACGAAAGTGCGACACGCCAGGTACAAGGTAGCGCTAATTACGTTGACGATGTCACTGAACCTAAAGGCACACTTTACGCAGCAGTAGGTGTAAGCCAATGTGCAAAAGGTACGATTGAATCGATTAATCTTGACGCTGTTCGCCAAAGCGATGGCGTTGTGGATGTCGTTACCATTGATGACGTACCCGGCCATAAAGATATTGGCCCTGTGTTTGAAGGCGACCCACTACTTGCGAACGGCGAAATCAAGTTCTTCGGTCAACCGGTGTTTGCAGTACTTGCCACTTCAGTAAACCTTGCCCGACAAGCTGCACTAAAAGGCAAAATAGAAGTAGACGAAGTTACACCTGTACTTACCGCAAAAGCTGCTCACCAGCAGCAAACGTTCGTGCGTCCCCTACACAGGTTTGGCCAGCATGCTGACCGCGTTGAAAGTACATTTGAAAATGCGCCCCACCGAGCACATGGTTCGCTAAGCATTGGCGGTCAGGAGCACATGTACCTTGAAGGGCAAGTGAGCCTTGCGATCCCTGATGAAGAAGATCGCATGAAAATCTACACATCTAGCCAGCACCCCAGTGAGGTGCAGAAACTCGTTGCCGAGGTACTTGATGTAAAATTGCACCGTGTAATGGTAGACATGCGACGAATGGGCGGTGGCTTCGGAGGAAAAGAAACCCAAGCAGCACAATGGGCCTGTATCGCGGCTTTACTGGCCTCGCGCAACCAGTGTGCAGTTAAGCTTCGTTTGCCGCGCTTCACCGATATGCATGTTACGGGTAAACGCCACCCTTTTGAAAATGAATTTGATGTAGCATTCGACGAAACAGGCAAAATTGAAGCCACTCGCATGACCATAAATGGCATTTGTGGGCACTCCCCTGACTTGTCAGACGCTATTGTAGATAGGGCCATGTTCCACGCGGATAACGGCTACTTCCTAGGCGATAGCGATATTGTCGGTCATAGACTACAAACCAATATGGTATCGCATACCGCTTATCGAGGTTTTGGCGGCCCGCAAGGCATGATCATGGCTGAAGCTATGATTGATAAAATTGCCCGCGCTATCGGCAGCGACCCGCTATCGGTAAGAAAACGTAATTTATATGGTCCGACTACAGGTAGTCTGACCCCCTATGGCATGAAGGTAGAACACAACCTTTTGCCCGATATGATTGCCGAGCTTGAAGAATCCGCTCAGTATTGGCAGCGCCGTGAAGCTATTGCAGCGTTTAATCGCGAGAGCCCGGTAATTAAGAAAGGTCTGGCACTAACGCCCGTTAAATTTGGTATTTCATTCACTGCTAAGCACTTAAACCAAGCGGGCGCTTTGGTACACATATACACCGACGGCAGTATTCAGGTGAATCATGGTGGTACTGAAATGGGCCAAGGGCTACATACCAAAATAGGCCAAATTGCGGCCAATGAATTCGGCCTAGACCTAGATATGATTGAGGTTACCGCAACACGCACGGATAAAGTACCGAACACCTCACCAACAGCGGCATCAAGTGGTACTGACATGAACGGAAAAGCCGTACAAAACGCGTGTATTACATTAAAAACTCGTTTGGCTGAATGCTACGCCAAAAGCTTAGGGTTAGAAGGCCGTGCTGGTGATGTGCAGTTTATCAATCAGCATGTTGTACTAGACGATAACAGCATTTCCTTTGCTGAACTGGTTCAACAAGCCTATTTTGCACGCGTATCACTGTCTTCAAGCGGTTTCTACAAAACCCCTAAGTTGCAGTACAACCGCGACACAGGCGAAGGCCGCCCGTTTTTCTACTTTGCTTACGGTGTGTCAATGAGCGAAGTGTCGGTGGATACGCTGACCGGTGAATACACGGTAGATAAGGTTAACGTTATTCACGATGTGGGCAATAGCCTTAACCCTGCAATTGATATTGGCCAAATTGAAGGCGCATTCATTCAAGGTATGGGCTGGCTTACCACCGAAGACCTAAAATGGAATGAGGCAGGCAAGCTGATAAGTGAAAACATGGCAACCTATAAAATTCCTGCAATAGGTGACACGCCCAAGGAATTTAACGTGAAGCTTTTTGGTAAAGAAAACGCTGAAGACAGCATTTACCACTCAAAAGCCGTGGGTGAGCCACCGTTTATGCTAGCAATTTCAGTGTGGTGTGCCCTAAAAGATGCAATATCTAGCCTATCTGGCTACACGATTGATCCGCAGCTAGATACACCAGCCACACCAGAACGCGTGTTAAAAGCAGTGACAACTATGCAGCAGTCAAATAGTCGAGGCGGTGCTGTATGACATCTTCGGATTCAAACTCATTTCGCGCAACGCATTGGCATGAAGGAATAGCCGAATGCCAAGCGCGCAATGAAGGCTACGTGCTGGTTACAGTAGTTGGAACGGCAGGCTCTACACCGCGTGAGCCAGGCAGTAAAATGGTGGTTACTGCTTCACAAAGCATCGATACCATTGGTGGCGGACATCTTGAGTTTGATGCTATCGACCGCGCCCGTAAATTTCTTGCTAAAGGCGAAGTGCATACCGAAGTTCATAGCTACCCGTTGAGCAGTTCTTTAGGGCAGTGTTGTGGTGGTGCGGTAAAAGTATTGTTTGACGTGTGTAACGTTCATCAGCAGCATATCGCCATCTTTGGTGCAGGTCATGTTGCAAAAGCACTGGTGCCTATTTTGGCTCAGTTACCCCTGCGAATTTCGTGGATAGACAATCGCGAAGACCTGTTTCCTTCGTCACTTCCAGCCAACGTACAAAAAGTGGTGGAAGAAGCGCCAGAGAGCGAGGTAAGGCACCTAGATGAAAACAGTTGGCTGATAATACTCACTCACGATCATCAGTTGGACTATCGCATTACGGAGCAGGCGTTAAAGCAGCCTTCTCTGCCTTTCGTTGGGTTAATAGGATCAGATACTAAAGCGAAGCGTTTTATTACCAAGCTGACTCATCGAGGGTTTGACGACAATGCGCTGTCAAGGCTGTTCACCCCTATTGGCAATCGAGATATTCCTGGAAAGCGCCCTGTTGAAGTTGCTGTTTCTATATCAGCACAAATAATTGAACGCCTTCATGCGGACAATGCAGCAGCGGCTTCAGAGACAAGTACTGAAAAAAATACTGACGCACGTACGGGTGCACACAAAACAACCTGCTAAAGAGCTGTAAAAAAGTGCAGCAAATAGAAAAGGATAACAGCAGTGACACTGACTGAACTAAATACACTAAGCGCTGAAGACGCATTTTCTTACTTTGAGCAATGCTGCGCGGCAAAAGCATGGATCTACCAAATGGTTGAAGCCCGCCCTTACAGCGATCAAGACGCCCTGGTTAATCAAGCAAAAGATGCTTGGGCAAAATGTAGCGATGATGACTACCTAGAAGCCTTTACGGCGCATCCTATGATTGGCGACGTAGACTCTTTACGTAAAAAGTTTGCCAATACTAAAGCTATTGCTGCTGGCGAACAATCAGGTACAGCGAGTGCGTCTGAAGCCGTTTTGCATCAACTAAAAGAAGCTAATCAGGCTTATTTAGATAAGCATGGGTTTATTTTTATTATCTGTGCCACCGGGCTTTCTGCGCAAACTATGCTGGAAGCTCTACAGGAAAGGCTGCCAAATACCACGCAGCAAGAAATATCCAATGCAGCCGCACAGCAAATAAAGATAACGCTTTTACGTATTAATAAAGCATTAGATTAATGCGGAGCGTTGTTGGCCGACCCGAGCGCTATGCCGCATAACAATAATGCGAATTGAATAAATTTTAAGGACTACAGTATGAATACGCTTTCAAGTCACATACTAGACACCACTTTGGGTAAGCCTGCACAAGGCATTGAACTTACCCTTACACTACCTGACGGCAGCACCCTTTCTGGTGAAACAGACAGTGATGGGCGCTTTAAAAACTGGGGCGTTGAGGATGGTTTTGATGCTGGGGTTTATACCTTGCGCTTTCACTGCAAGCCATACCTAACACAAACTCATGGCAGCAGTTTCTATCCACACATTGATATTACGTTTGAACTTGTTGAGAATGGCGGTCACTATCACGTACCACTTCTTATTTCTCCATTCGGTTTCAGCAGCTACAGGGGCAGCTAATAAACATGCAGCTTTTTCGTGCAAGCATTGCGCACTTTCCTAAACAAACCACACAATTTGATAATGACATTGTCATTTTTAAAGACGGTGGTTTGCTGGTAGATAACAAAGAAATAAAAGACATTGGCCCGTTTAGTGACCTAGCTGAACGTTACCCTGCCGCCACTGTCACTGATTTTTCGGGCAAGTGGATTTTACCAGGCTTAATAGATAGCCACCTGCATTATCCGCAAACCCAAAGTATTGCCCACTATGGCGAGCAGCTTTTAAGTTGGCTAGAAAACTACACGTTTCCCACTGAAATGCAGTTTGCCGATAGCGAACACGCCGACACCATCGCTAAGGTATTTTTAAACCAACTGCTAAAAAACGGCACCACCACAGGTTTTGTTTTTACTACCGTTCATAAAAGCAGTAGCGATGCGTTATTTAGCGCAGCCAGTGAGATTGATATGGCGATTGTAGCGGGCAAAGTATGTATGGATAGAAATTGCCCTAGCGCACTCAATGACTGCCCGTCTACAGCACAGGCTGACAGCGCAGCATTAATTGAGACTTGGCACAACAAAGGCCGTAACCGCTACGCGCTAACCCCTCGTTTTGCCCCTACCAGTACAGACGCCCAACTTGCTGCATTAGGTGAACTTGCCCAGCAGTATCCGGACGTTTTCATTCAAACCCACCTGTCTGAAAATTTAGACGAGATTGCATGGGTGAAAAGCTTATTCCCTAACGCTGACGGCTATCTAGATGTTTACGACAGCTACAACCTAGTGCGCGAGCGTGCAGTGTTTGGCCACGGTATTCACCTTACGCCTAACGAATGGGCGCGCCTTGGCGAGAGCGGCGCTACGGTTGCGTTTTGCCCTACGTCTAACTTGTTTTTAGGCAGCGGGCTTTTTGATATGACCGCAGCGCGTGCTAATAAAGTACATGTTGCCATGGCTACCGATGTGGGCGCTGGTACCACGTTCAACATGTTCAAGACCTATGGTGATGCATACAAGGTCAGTCAGTTGCGCAATGAGCCCATTAGCCCGTTGGAGGGGTTTTATCTTATGACCCAAGGCGCAGCAGTGGCCCATGCGCTTGACCATGAAATTGGTAACTTAAACCCCGGTTCTACCGCAGACTTTATCGTTGTAGAGCCAAGGTTCGATGAATTAACACGGTTGAGAATAAAAGAAGATGCCGACTTCGACGATGTGTTTTTCGCGTTGAGCATTTTAGGTGATGACCGCGCTATTGAGCAGACGTGGATAAGCGGTAACTGCCGCTACATCAAAGAAGATAAAGAGTAACAAGCTACTATAGGGCCAGCCGGCCCTAAATAAGGAGAATAATAATGCCGTGGCTAGATTGGATAAGTTTATTTGTACGTTGGTTTCACGTTGTGGCCGGTGTAGCTTGGATTGGCGCGTCGTTCTACTTCATATGGCTAGACAACAACTTGCGAACGCCACCTAAGTGGAAACAAGATAAAGGCATTAAAGGGGATTTATGGGCCATTCATGGCGGTGGCTTCTACGAGGTAGCCAAATACGCCTACGGACCAGAGAAAATGCCTGAAACATTACATTGGTTCAAATGGGAAGCCTATACAACTTGGTTATCAGGCTTTGCCCTTTTGATTATTGTTTATTACTTCGGTGCCAGCGCTTACCTTATTGATCCATCTGTCAACGCCATGTCGCCAGCTACGGCAATATCGTTAGGTTTGGGGTTAATCTTTGGTGGGCTTGCCATATACGAATTTGCATGTCGTAGCCCATTGGCCAAATACCCTCTTGCTTTTGGTATTGGGTTAGTTGCTCTAGTGTGCGTCGTTAGCTATCTGTCTACCCAGTGGTTTAGCGGTCGTGGTGCCTATATTCACGTGGGAGCCCTTATTGGCACTATCATGGCGGGTAATGTGTTTTTCAATATTATGCCAAACCAGCGCAAAATGGTGGCTGCCGTGGCTGACAAGAAAGATATAGACCCTTCATGGGGCGCAAGTGCCAAACTTCGCTCGGTGCACAATAACTACTTCACGCTGCCCCTGCTGTTTATTATGATTTCAAATCACTACCCCATGACCTATCAGCACCCGCAAAATTGGCTTGTACTTATTGCCATTATGGCCGCTGCCGCTTGGATACGTCATTTCTTTAACTTACGTCATGTGGGCACTACTAAACCAAGTATATTAGTCTCTGGTGCTGTCGCCATGCTCGGTATAGCACTATGGGTATCTTGGCCACAAACTTCTTCAATTCGACCGGTAAGTCATGATGACGCACTATCTTCTTCAACTATGAATTCGCAGTCGGCGAACCAACCTGAATTAAGCGCACCGGCAAGCGGGATAGCAAACGAAACTTCATCGGTAGTTAGTGACGAACGTGTGGCAAGTTTAATCACAACTCACTGTGTAAGCTGCCACTCGCGCACCCCCACCGACGAGATTTTCAAAGTAGCCCCGTTAGGCGTAGTCTTAGATTCATGGGAGGATATTGAGAGGTTCGCGCCACAAGTGGTTCGAAGAACCTCTGTGACTAAAGACATGCCATTTTTGAACAAGACAAAAATGACTGAAGAGGAAAGGCAAGTTATAGCTATTTGGTTTGCCCAGCGACAGCAGTAAAATGCGTTTAGCGATGTAGCAGGAGTTTCAGTATTAGCAGTTTCGCTACATCGCTGTATCTAGTTCGCTATCTATCGCTGTTACAACTTGCCCACATTGCTTTTTTTCATACATTACCCCATCTGCTCGGTCTAACCATTCCTGAACGGTGTTGATGCCCTCGTTCCACTGCACCCACCCAACGCTAAAGCTGATAGGAACGACACCTTTACCATCGATATCAATTTCGAATTTACTGTTTTTTATTCTGTCAAAAAATAAAGCTGTTTCGCCCTCATTAGTACCGTAGAGCAAAATGACAAACTCATCGCCACCGATACGGCCAAACCGGTCGCTATCTCGCAAAAGCGAGCCCATTACCTTAGAGAATTCAACTAATACTTTATCGCCTATCTTATGCCCATATTTATCATTAACTTCTTTAAACTTATCTAGGTCGACATAAACAAGGGTAGACGCTGTTTGGCCTCGCTCCATGCGAGAAATCTCGTCACTTAACTGACTAAATATCTCTCTTCTGTTGGCAAGCCCAGTAAGCGAATCAGTTTTTGAAAGATGCTCTAATTTAGTAACAGCGCTCATCAGAGCCTGCTGCTGAGTTTTCTCTTTTGTTATATCGTCTGCGGTACCTAAAATAAGCGACTGCATCTCTCTGTCGTCATAAATTAAACTGCCTCGGTCATGAAGGTATTTCACCTCGCCTTTCGCATCATAAATACGGTATTGGATATCCCAATTTTGCAATGGGCGCTGACTAAACTGTTTTAACACCCGCGCTTTATCATCTTCATGGACATGGTCGATAAAGCTCATAGGATTACAGTAGAGTTCGTATTCGTTGCGACCGAGAATCTTCTCATATCCATCATTGACATATTTCAGCGTAGTTAAATCCGGCGTCGCTACCCAAATGAAAGTTCTTTCCGAAAATGCGCTTACGATCTTACTGAACAAAGCGTCGATCTGGAAAAGCTCAGATTGAATACACTTTTTCTCATCAATATCCTCGACCACAGAAATAAAGTAGTCTGGGTTACCCCGCTGGTCTCTGACGAGGGAAACCGTCAGTTGGGCCCATACCTGCTCGCCGTCGCGCCTTAGGTAGCGCTTTTCCAACGAGTAGTTTTCAATATCCCCTTTTAAAAGGCTTTCTAGATATTCAAGATCCTCGTTAAGATAGCCAGGTGCTGTTAATTCCTGAAACGTGAGTTTTGTAAGCTCTTCACTTGAGTAACCTAAAAAATCACACAGGCATTTATTCACACGAATGAAGTTGCCATCCACACTGACGTGAGCGAGCCCCACTGGACAAGAGTAAAAGGTTTTTTCAAACATAGGGCACCGCCCCGAAAAATAATTGCATTCCGTCGCCTCAAAAAAAGTGATGCTTAACCCACAACAAGCTCAATATATACTTTAGTATAGGCAAGTATAGATTGAATTTATTTATTAGCTAATGAATATAACTAAGAAAAAGGCTTAGAGAATGTTTATCAACGCTATTATGAGCACGGCTAAATACATCAAAGAAGGCAGCGTGCCTCTTATCTGATAAAAAGGGCAAATTGGCGCTTACGGCTAACACAATAATTCTAACTTACTTATGTTGAGCGCTTTAGTATTAGGAGTCCAATGTGATCGAATTTTCAGTCATTATCTTTTCTAAGCCTCATCATCAAAACGCGCTGTCAGAAGCTCTAGCGCCTTTGGTCAAAGCTAGCCGCGCAGAAAAAGGCGCCGTAATGTACGATCTGCATTCATGCGAAGACGGTGTTTTTGTCATTACTGAGAAATGGGAATCTCAAGAAGCGCTTGATGCCCACGAGGTGACAGCGCACTTTGAAGCCTTTCAGGAGAAAGCGGGGGCCCTTGTCGACAAGGTGCTTAGGTTACCGATTGTGAAAGTTTAGAACTGCAACTCTAAGCGGTTGTGTTTCAAAACGGTGAACTGTAACGCTCACCGTATTCGTTATTCTGCCGTTATTCTGCGTTTTTAGATGAGGAATTAATCGTCTGTGTGCTCTTCAGACCAGATTCTTAGCTGTTCAAGAATATCTAACGCTGAGCGCCCGAAAGCGGTGAGACTGTAAGCAACCGCAATTGGACGAGAGTCGATAACGTTGCGGATCACCATGCCATTGTTTTCCAGCTCTTTAAGGCGCTGATCAACCATTTTCCGGCTGGCGCCGCCAAGCATTCTGCACAAATCATTAAACCTTACAGGTTCATCTTTGAGATGATAAATAATAGAACCCGTCCATTTTCCACCAATTAGGCGCATTCCACGCTCTATAGCACACGGCTCTGTGCACGTATTTAAAACGGTTTTTCTACCCTTAGCGTCTGTTTTTATCTCTGTTTTCATTGATGTCCTTTGAAAAAGCACCTAGTAACCAAAAGTAAACTAATTGCTTAGTTGAACAAGGTAACTAAACTATACCACATAAACTATTTTGGCTTACAGTCGTATACCTGTAATCAATTAGTCTACTTTATAAGTTAAAGGTTCACAAAAGACCAGGCAAACCAGACCGTTCAAACCAAGTCTTTACCTTGGCGAGAGCTATTTAGACTCTAACTTCACGGTGATGATTACCATGATTGAATTTACGTTAAATGGAAAAAAAGTGCAGACGGATGCTGCCTCAGATACCCCACTCGTGTGGGTAATTCGCGATGAATTTGGACTTAAAGGCACCAAGTTTGGCTGTGGCGTTGCCATGTGTGGTGTATGTACTGTTCATATTGACGGCAATGCTATTCGCTCTTGCTCTTATCCTGTTTCTCTCGTTAATGGTAAACAGGTTAATACGATAGAAAGCCTTAACAACGAGCACCCCTTACAATCGGCGTGGGTGGAAGAACAAGTGCCCCAATGCGGTTACTGTCAGTCCGGTCAAATAATGCAAGCTGCCACACTGCTTGATAGTAATCCTAATCCAAGCGAGCAGGATATCGTAAATCACATGAATGGTAATTATTGCCGTTGTATGGCCTATACTAGAATCAAAAAAGCGATTAAACGTGCCGCAACTTCTACTGTACAGCATTTCGACCCGAAGGCTTCCTCAAAAGGTGAAAACGCATGAGCATAAAAGACCTTTCCAAAGAGAAAAAAGACACCATTAACTTGTCTCGTCGCTCATTTATGGCCGGTTCTGTTAAAACGTCGCTTTTCATGGCGTTTGGCGCTTCGGCAATTCCATCTATTCTGTCAGCTAAAGAAGCCATTGAAAATAAATCGTTTTCACCTAACGTCTGGTTTGAAATGGATACACACGGCCGTGTAACAGTGAATATTGCCAAGGCTGAAATGGGACAACATGTAGGTACTGCTTTAGCGCGTATCTTAGCGGACGAACTAGAGTGTGAATGGGACAAAGTAGCAATTGTGCACGTAGATACTGACCCTAAGTGGGGTTACATGGTAACAGGTGGTTCATGGTCGGTTTTCCAAACCTACAAACCTATGTCGCAAGCAGGTGCAGCTGGACGCCAAGTGCTTCTTAACGCCGGCGCTAAGTTACTGGGCGTGCCGGTATCAGATTGTGAAGCTAACGCGGGTTTTGTTGTATCTGGCACGAAAAAGATAAGTTACGGTGACATTGTTGCAAATGGCAACATCGATAAGGTTTATTCGGCCGACGAATTAGAAAGTCTACCAATTAAACCTGGGAACAAAAAACACCTCATTGGTTTGGGTAACGAATATAAAGCTTTGGATATTCCACCAAAAACCAACGGCACCGCAGTTTACGGTATAGATGTTGAAGTAGACAACATGCTGTATGCCCGCCCCATTCTTCCGCCTACGCGCTATGGTAGTAAAGTCACTAAGGTAGACGACAGTCAAGCGAAATCGCTCCCTGGATATAGAGGCTATAAGGTACTAAGTGATCCATCGAGTACGATAGAAGGCTGGGTTGCTGTACTGGCTTCTGATTACCCGACGGCAATTAAAGCCATCGATAAAGTGAAGGTTAGCTATAACGCAGGTAAGACGGTGAACGTTAACGAAGCTGACATTCAAAAAGAGGGCGAGCGAATCTGCCGCGACCGAAGTGAAGGCACATTATTTGTCAATGAAGGAAATATTTTAAATGCTGAAAAGCAGGCGGCTGAATCAATTGAAGCAATGTATACCACAGCAACGGCTAGCCATTTTCAACTAGAGCCGCTTAACGCAATTGCTGAATTTAAAGAGGGTAAGTGGCATATTCACACGGGTAATCAATGGCAAGGCCTAACCCTTCCCGCTGTAGCTAAAGCGGCAGAAGTGCCTGATTCCGACGTCGTTATTCACCAATACTATCTTGGTGGAGGCTTTGGCCGCCGTTTGTTTGGTGACTGGATAATTCCAGCAGTGCTTACCGCGAAAGCGGCCGGGCAACCGGTTAAAATGCTGTTCATGCGCCCTGACGATACCATGTTCGACCAACCTCGCTCGGCGTCAACGTCGTTGTTCAACGCCTATTTCGACGACTCTGGGAATTTCACTGGTATGGAGCACGCACTTGCTGCGGGCTGGCCAACGCTGGCAATGGCACCGAGCTTTATGCCTGACGGAGTAGATGGGAAAGGAAAAGTTGACCCGTTTTCAGCTTCAGGGGCAGACCATTGGTACACCATGCAGCATCACCAAGCCCGAGTGATAAACAACAAAGTGGCGCAGGATACCTTCACACCGGGCTGGCTTCGCTCGGTGGGTCAAGGTTGGATAGTGTGGGGATTAGAAAGCTTTATCGATGAAGTGGCACATAAAGCTAACCAAAACCCCGTGGACTTTAGGTTGTCTATGCTTGACGGCAAAGGTAAGCAAGCGGGCAAAGCGCCTGAAAGCGTTGGTGGTGCCACTCGCCTTGCTCACACCCTGAGAAAGCTCAAGGACAAGACAGCTAACGTTGAACTAGGTGAGAACGAAGGTATTGGGTTTAGTGTAACTGCAGGACAAGAACGTACTATGCCCGCATGGCTTGCTACCGCAGCACATGTTCACGTAGATAAAAACAGTGGAAAAATCACGCTTAAAAAGTTGTGGGTGGTCGCAGACGCGGGAATTATCGTTCACCCCGATGGCGCTATGGCGCAAATGGAAGGCGCGTTGCTTTGGGGAACTAGCCTTGCGTTATTTGAACACAACGAAATTAAAGACGGCTATGTGGCGAAGAAAAACTTAACTACGTACCAACCACTTAGAATGAACGACGTACCAGATATGGACATTGAGTACATTGAAAGTAATGAATTTCCAGTGGGGTTGGGCGAGCCAGGGGTTATTGGCGTGGCACCAGCAGTAGGTAACGCTGTTTATAATGCTGTTGGCGTCAGACTGCGCCACTTACCCATGCTATCTAGCGACGTAAAAAAAGCACTTAACGCTTAAACCGTTAAACCACAAAGCAGAAGCAAAATTAAAAACAACCCGCACTTTAGCGGGTTGTTTTTATTTAAAAGAAGCGCATTGTGAACACGTTGCAGATAAAACATTATTAAAAAAGATAGTGAGCACTTAAAACTAATGACTCTGACCCCGGGTTTGTATCCCCTAGCCCACCGTTAGAGATATGACCGATTTCAGCTTGTATCGAAAATGAATCAGTGAGCTTATATTGCCCAGCAAGTGATGAATAAAACTCTATCGTGTCACCTAAGTTTTCAGACTCATCGACAATGCCCGCATGAAACGCAACCCGTACGGAAAAGTCGTTGTACTCATAGATATCTTTTGCCACACCGGCTGCGAAATAATGTTGACCTTGGTCTGCATTCACTAAAAGTACGGTAGGACGTAATCCGTAAAATGGCTCAAGCGGTTTGTGTATGTAAGCCACGTGCAGTGCGTAACGGTCTGCGTCATCAAACAGATTCCAAACGGCAGCCCCTGCTTTTAGTTCACTACCTTGAGGCAGAGCATGGGTGGATAGCGGCGCAAAAAAAGAAAGTAATGATAGTGCAAGTACGCGTGTTTTTAGTGATGTTTTCATGGTTATATGGTTCTAAGCAAAGTAAAAAAATAGTGTTCCGTCATAGCAATAATCCGTTTTCAAGTTCATAATGGTAATTAGGTTACTTTTTTCAACCTGATAAACATTGGTAACCTTATAACTTTGAAGAAATATTAATTCTGATTTGCTCTAAGCGTTTATGTTGCTTTATAAAGTAGAGTGGCAAGAAAAATTCTTAGAGACACAGGCAGTAAAGCTGAGTAGAGAAGTATGACCAACCTAAACGCCATAGAAGACACAAAACGAAGTAAGAAAGTACTGGTTCTTTTCGCTCACCCTGCGCAAACGCACTCTGAAGTGAACGTGCCGCTTTTTCATGAAGCTCAACTAAATAAGCACGTGACCGCCGTTGATTTGTATGCAGAATATCCAGATTTTAATATTGATATTGAACGGGAGCAGCAGCGTTTAGTCGACCACGATGTCATTGTTTTCCTGTTTCCGCTGTACTGGTATTCCACACCTTCCATTTTGAAAGAATGGCAAGATTTAGTATTGGAATATGGGTTCGCCTACGGCCATGAAGGTACTGCACTTAAAGATAAACTGTTTCTTTGTGCGTTAAGTGCGGGTGGCAAAGAGGAAGCCTATCAAACTGACGGTTTCAACCACTACACCATCAGGCAACTTCTTCAGCCTTTAGAGCAAATGGCCCAAATCACAAATATGACCTACATTGCCCCGTTTGCAATATTCGGCTCGCGTACCGCCCAAGAAGAGCATCGCCTTGTTGAACACAGAGGCAAGTGGGTAACCCTGCTTAAAAAGTTAACCACTAACACTCTCGATTTAGAAAAAGCAAAACACATCGAGAACCTCGCCGACCTTTGTACGGCGAAAGGAGATTAATGTGACGGGCTATTTCTTATATGCATTTATCTATCTGGTCGCCGCAGTAATTGCAGTACCCATTGCGAAGCGCCTTGGCTTAGGATCTGTTCTAGGCTATTTAATAGCCGGGCTTGTCATAGGCCCAATTTTTGGCTTAGTCGGCGATGAAACCGTCGCTATCCAGCATTTTGCTGAATTCGGTGTGGTCATGATGCTGTTTTTGGTTGGGCTAGAACTAGAGCCCCGCTCGCTATGGGCAATGAAGTCAAAACTTATGGGGTTGGGCGGTCTTCAGTTAGCGCTAACCACAGCGCTTATCACCGGCGTAGCCTTATTGCTTGATCAGCCTTTTAGCATTGCGCTCACAATAGGTCTTATTTTCGCCCTTTCTTCAACCGCCATCGTTTTACAAACATTGCAAGAAAAAGGGCTTCAAAAAACGGAAGGGGGTAAAAGCGCCTTTTCAGTTTTGCTGTTTCAGGATATCGCTGTAATTCCCATGCTTGCGCTTATTCCCCTTCTTGCCATACCTGAGTTGGTACAAGCAGGTAACGCGCACGGCGGCGATACAGGATCTCACGATAGCTTTAATTTAGTGGAAGGACTTGCACCCTGGGCTTCTGGTCTTGTGATCATTAACTCAATTGCCTTTTTGACCATTGGAGGACACTACTTAAGTCGCCCCTTATTTAAGTTTGTTGCCGCATCCGGGTTACGAGAAATTTTTACCGCAACAGCGCTTATGCTAATTATCGGGATTGCGGCGTTAATGGGGCTTGTGGGGCTGTCTCCTGCGCTCGGCGCATTTTTAGCCGGCGTTGTTTTAGCAAACAGTGAATTCAGGCATGAACTTGAAGCCAATATTGAGCCATTTAAAGGATTACTGTTAGGTTTGTTTTTTATAACAGTAGGCGCTGGCATTAACTTTTCTGTGCTCTCTGAGAGCCCGCTGTTAATCGCTGGACTAACTATTGCTGTTATGCTGGTTAAAGCTGCAGTGCTGTTTGTTATTGCCCTTATTTTTAAGATAAAAGGCACTAACAAGTGGCTATTCACACTAAGCCTTGCACAGGCGGGTGAATTTGGCTTTGTGCTGTTAAGTTTTGCCTCGCAGAACTACGTGCTGCCCAGCGACGTTATTTCTATTCTTTCCCTTGTGGTAGCCATTTCCATGTTCTTAACGCCGGGGCTATTCATTCTTTTCGACAAAGCCATTATCCCCCACTATAAAAACGTGAAGTCACAGCGAGCGGAAGACGCCATTGACGAAAAAGGCACCGTGGTGATTGCTGGTATTGGGCGCTTTGGCCAAATCGTTAATCGCCTTTTAGTGGCCAACGATGTAAATACCGTGGTGCTTGATATTCGCGCTGAGCAGATAGACCTTATCAGACGAATTGGCACCAAAGCCTATTTTGGCGATGCGTCCAAACCTGATATCTTGCATACCGCTGGCGCCCACGAAGCCGCTTTGTTGGTTATTGCCATCGACGATAGGGAAACTGCTGCAGAAATGGTGAAATACGCAAAGCACGCGCTTCCTAACACCAAAGTGCTAGCCCGAGCCTTTGACCGTGGTCATGGCTATCGCTTGCGCCAGTTGGGCGCAGATTTTGTCGTATCTGAAACCTACCACAGTGCCCTGGAAATGGGTGCAGAAGCATTGCGTTCGCTGAATATTCACCCCTTTCACGTTGAGCGACAAAAAATGGCCTACAAAAATATTGAGACTCAGCAAAACGACGTGCTTTATCACGCCTGGGCAGATGACGCTAGCGGCGAACGCGTTGATAACAATTACCTGAAGCTATTTATTGAACTAGAGTCGCTAATCGAAAATGCCCTAAAAGCAGATTTACACGACAAACATTCAAAGATGCGTGGTTGGACTCCACCGCCTAAAGGCTATGCTGAAAGCCTTGCACCCGATGAAAACCCAAATAGAAACCCAGATAAAAACAATACTTGATCGTGCCGAGCTGAATGCATTTCTTTGCGGATTTATATTTCGCATCGAATAAATCGGCCGAAAACCAATGCTTGGCGCATGTAAATGTGAATAAAAATCTGATCGAAAACGACAAATAACGCTATAACCTGTAAGAAGATTCAACTTAGCGTTAATTGATATTTGACCACACTTTTGCCGGTGTGGACGCGCGCGTTACTAAATTACCCATTGCGAAAATACAAATGGGAAGAAGTGGTCTATTTAAATGGAGAGTTACCATGTTGTCTGAAAAAAACCTCTTTCACAGCTTAGCCCTGCGCACTGTGGTTGCTATTGCTTCACTCGCTGGATTAAGCGCCTGTGAAGACGCACCTACTCCACCTAAAGCTGTATCATCAACACCGGTAACGCTTTATAACGTGCAGCATTCAGACGAGACCATTGCTAAATTCCCAGGGCAAGTAGAGGCGGCTGAATATTCAAACCTTTCGTTTCGCATTGGCGGCAAACTGCAAGAACTCAAAGTAAAAGCGGGCGAGGAAGTGTCCGAGAACCAGCTTATCGCACGACTTGATGACAGAGACGCAAAAGCACAGCTCGCCACAGCTCAGTCTCAGTTTGATGTGTCCTCTGCCATGTTTGAACGTATGGAAGCATCGGTTGAAAAAGGCGCGGTAAGCCGCTCTACGTTTGATGAGGCGAAAGCTAATTATTTAGCCGCTAAGGCCAACCTGACCAATGCGCAAGATCAGCTAAGTTATACCGAGCTTCGTGCACCTTTTGCGGGGCTCATTGCATCTGTGCCCGTTGAAAATTACCAAGTCATTGTACCGCAGCAAACCATCGCCGAGCTTCATATGCCGGGCGCTATTGACGTAACGTTTCAGTTGCCAGAGCAAAAAATGCGCATGATTGACCGCTCTAGAGCACGCGAAAACCGTACCTCGGAAATGGCATGGGTTACTTTTTCTGGCATGCCAGAAAAACGTTACGCTGCCATGTACAAAGACCACGAAAGCACCACGCGCCAGGGTGAGCTTAGCTACGAAGTTACGATCACCCTACCTGAACCCGACGATATCAATGTGCTTTCAGGCATGAGCGCTACCGTACTACTTGATATGTCGAAGTTAATTGAGTCTGATGCAAAGCTTTGGCTAGTGCCTTTTGGTGCGGTAGTCACTGATAATGCCAAGCCAGAAAAAGCCATTGTGTGGCGCTTCAAACCTGACAACGACAATGCTAAAAAAGGCACAGTCGAAGCAGTAGAAGTCGTGATATCACGCGGTATTTCTAACGGCCTGCTAGTAGAAGGCCCGCTAAACGACGATGATAGAATTGTTGCTGCAGGTGCACATCTTGTAAAAGAAGGCCAAGCAGTTACTGAGTGGACGAAAGAAGGAGGCCTGTAAATTATGGTCGAGTATTTTTTTCGTCAAAAAGTAATAAGCTGGATGGTTGCCATCATTTTAGGTGTGGGCGGCATCGTTACCTTTCTTGGCTTAGGTCAGCTAGAATTTCCCGAATTCACCATTAGAAATGCACTAGTTATAACCCAATACCCAGGCGCAACACCTGAACAAGTTGAAGAAGAAGTTACGCTCCAGCTTGAAAAAGCAATTCAGCGTATACCCAACGTAAAACGCGTAAGCTCAGTAAACATGTTGGGGTTATCGCAAATTACGGTGGAGCTTAAAAGTAGTGTTCAGGCTAAAGACCTAGAACAATACTGGGACAACTTGCGCCGTAAAGTGGGTGACGCACAGGCATCGCTGCCCCCCGGTACCAGTACCTCTATTGTAAATGACGATTTCGGCGATGTATTTGGGCTGCTGCTTACCCTTAAAAGTGAAGACTATTCCCTTAAGCAAATGGAAGACTTCGCTGATTTAATGCAGCGAGAAATTCAGCTTGTTGAGGGTGTTAAGAAAGTATCTATCGCCGGCACGGTAAGCGAACAAATTATTGTGTCTTTAGATCACGATAAAATGAAAACCCTTAATGTGTCTGCAGAATCCATTGCTGGCCTTTTAACCGCGCAAAACGTGGTGGGCAACGCAGGGTCGATTAAGGTTCAGGGCAAGCGCCTATCCATTCAGCCCACTGGCGAATTTGATAACCTAGAGGCGTTAGGCCAAGTAGTCATTGGCTCACCGGCTAGCGGCCTTATTCGCTTAACAGATATCGCGACTATTGAGCGCAAGCTTAACGATACCCCTTCTATTCTTTATCACAGTTCTGGCACTCCAGCTCTGTCTATTGGCGTGTCCTTCGCATCGGCGGTAAATGTGGTTGATGTAGGTAAGCGACTTAATACAAAAATTGCCGAGCTAGAGCAGCGTATGCCCCTTGGCATGAGCCTCAACACCGTTTACAACCAACCTACCGTGGTCGACGATTCTGTTACCGGCTTCTTGATTAACCTAGCTGAAGCCGTGGCCATTGTTATTTTCGTACTTCTGCTGTTTATGGGCTGGCGCAGTGGCGTGCTAATGGGGCTTATTCTTGTGCTCACCATTCTTGGCACCTTTATCTTAATGTCGGTAAAAGGTATTGAGCTGCAAAAAATATCGCTAGGTGCTCTTATCATTGCTTTAGGTATGTTGGTCGACAACGCCATCGTAGTAACCGAAGGCATGTTGATTGGTGTTAGAAAAGGGCAAACTAAGCTTCAGGCAGCAAAAGACGTGGTGTCTCAAAACGGTCTCCCCCTTCTTGGCGCTACAGTAATTGCTATTACCGCCTTTGCGCCAATTGGCCTTTCGCCAGATGCCACAGGTGAATTCGTTGGCTCTCTCTTCTGGGTACTGTGCTTCTCGCTTTTCTTAAGTTGGATCACCGCGCTAACCATTACGCCCTTCTTTTTCGACTTGTTATTTAAAACTGAAAAAGAACGCGGCAATCGTGAGGAAGATGACGATCCGTACAAAGGCATTATTTTTACGGTTTACAAACGTGTGCTAACTGCAGCTATCAATCACAGGTACATTACGATAGTACTGGTACTTGTTGCGCTGGTTGGCAGCATGGCATCGGGTAAATTCGTGAAAAATGCGTTTTTCCCAGATTCATCCACACCGCTTTTCTTTGTAGATTTGTGGCTGCCCGAAGGAAGCGACATCTTAACGACAGAGCAAACTATACGGCGCTTAGAAAGCAACGTGTTAAGCATGGAGGATATCGCCAACGTGACCAGCGTTATAGGCGGTGGTGCACAGCGCCTTACCCTAACCTATGCGCCAGAAGACCGATACGCCAGTTATGGCCAGCTTATTGTTGAAACTAATACGGTTGAGTCTCGTGATGCTCGAATGCGAGAAATTATCGAGCTGGTGCGGCAAGACTTCCCCAATGTGCAATACAAAGTAAAAGCACTGCAAGTAGGCCCCTCTGCAAAAGCGGCGATAGAAGCGAGAATTTACGGGCCAGAGCCTGAAGTTTTGCGTGAGATCAGCAGCGACATAGAAGCCATATTTCAAGCAGAGGAAACCATGGACAGCGTGCGTTTGTCGTGGAGCAACAAAGTGCCATTTGTTGAACCTGTGTTTCTGGAGGAACAAGCCAGACGTATCGGCGTAACTCGAGATGCCGTTCACACCGCGTTTCTGCTTAACAACGAAGGGGAAACTGTTGGCCTTTACCGCGAAGGGAGCGATTTAATACCCATTGTCATGCGTAACGATCCAAACCAGCGCTATGACATAGACAACCTTGCCTCACTCAACGTGTGGAGCCAAGAGCAAGGTAAATACATAAGTATGGCTGATGTTATCAGCAATGTGGATGTATCGCTTGATAACCCTATCATCAAACGCCGCAACCGGGTACGTATGCTGGCGGTTTATGCTGAGCCCATGCCTTTATCCGGAGAAACGGCAGCGAGCGTGCAAGCGAAAGTTCGCCCTCTTGTAGAAGAGCTTAAATTGCCTGATGGCTATCGTATTGAATGGGGCGGCGAATACGAAACCTCAACCGAAGCGCAAAGCGCCCTCTTCGCCAGCATGCCTATTGGTATATTGGGTATGTTCATTATCACCGTATTGCTATTTGGCAAGCTTCGCCAAGCTTTAGCGATATGGGGCATAATACCACTTACTACCATCGGCATTATTGGTGGCTTGGTACTGGTTGGTGCACCTTTTACTTTTATGGCGCTGCTGGGCAGCTTAAGCCTTATCGGTATGGTGCTTAAAAACGGGATCGTATTGATGGAAGAAATAAACGTACAGGCAAAAGGTAATAGTGGCGCGTTTGAAGCGGTTGTTACCGCATCAGTATCTCGTGTACGTCCCGTTTCAATGGCAGCCATCACTACCATATTGGGTATGATCCCGCTGTTTTCTGACGCGTTCTTCGCGTCAATGGCGGTCGTCATTGTATTTGGTCTGACCGTCGCCACCGTGCTTACACTACTTATACTGCCTGTGCTGCACTGTACGTTCCACGGTATTAGGTCTGAATAAAAAAGTACGTACAACAAATTCGATTAGTTGTGCGCTAGTTCGTGTAGGTAGCACAAAAACGGTGAAGACCTAATATTGTTAATAGCCAGCATGAGGAGTATCTATTCATGCTGGCTGCACAATATCGCTTACCTGCAATCTATCCTTCTTAACAAATCTACACCCACCAGTTTACTTTTAACCAAATTAGTCTATTATTAGTAAACTACACTGTGCAGTATACTTTTAATTTAAGGTGAGCGCATGCCCGTTACTATTCGCAAACACTTTCTTGTTGGAGTTTTATTTATGACATCTTTCTGTGGTTCTTCAAACAGCCTTGCTGCGAGCGCGTCACAACCTGAAAAATTTACTAATACTCATATTGAATATAAAACGACGTGGCGAGACATGTGGAAAGTCACCAAGGCGTACTTTCGCGACAACAGAGATGCCGCAACACCAACGTTTGATATACCCGTGTCGACACTTACACCTCAAATGCTTGACGCAGTCGCAGAAGATAGCGTGATAAAGCTAGGCCACTCTACTACCCTACTGAAACTTTCTGAGCGCTATATATTGATCGATCCGGTTTTCAGTGAGCGCGCGTCTCCCGTTCAATGGGCGGGACCCAAACGTTTCCACCAAGCACCAATTTCACTGGAAGACCTTCCTAAATTAGATGCCGTTATCATAAGTCACGACCATTATGACCATTTAGATAAGGGCAGCATTGAAGTACTAAAAAACAAAGTCGACGTGTTTATTACACCGTTACGAGTAGGCAATCATTTACGTGACTGGGGCGTAGATGCAAACAAAATTGTTGAGTTGGATTGGTGGCAAAACACAGGGGTTAGAGATATTGAAATCATAGCGACCCCCTCCCAGCATTTCTCTGGGCGAGGTTTATTTGATAAAGATGAAACCCTTTGGGCAAGTTGGGTTATAAAATCGTCGAACACTAACATCTTTTACAGCGGTGACTCGGGCTATTTTGAAGGCTTCAAAGCAATAGGCGACAAGTACGGTCCGTTCGATTTATCTATGATTGAAACTGGCGCATACAACGAATTGTGGTCTGACATTCACATGCTGCCTGAAGAAAGCTTGCAAGCGCATATCGATATTCAAGCCAGTGTCATGATGCCTGTACACAACAGTACCTTTGATTTGGCGCTGCATAACTGGAATGAGCCTCTTATCAAAATAACGAAGCTTGCTGGCGCAAAAGAAGTCCCTGTAAGCATTCCTATTTTTGGCGAAATCGTGCCAATAAAGCAGTCAGGTGAAGTATCCAATAAGGTATGGTGGCTAGATGAAGATGATACTTAACGTTTAAAAAGTGTTCATTTCTGCTCGCTTAACTTCATGTTTTGCTATACATTTATGGATAGATTGTATAAATAGCACTCACACACTTTCTAGGCTACAATGCGCATGGGCGACACTTACCGCAATCAAGCTCGGATCAAACCATCAATGCGTAAATGTAATTTATCGGTTAAAGGAGTTAACTGTAAATAATGAAGCTATCTAGTCGGACTAATCTGGGTATTGTAACCCTTTTACTTTTAGCATTTACTGCCTTATCTGTTGTCGAGTTACGAGAACTACAAACTCGCACGGCTGAAGCAGTCTCGCTCTTGGCCGAAAGAAGCGCTGTAAGTTACAACAAGGCCGTTGATAACTTTTCTTACGAATCAACTCAAGCAGAAACATTAGTTTTTAACACTCTTTTAGAGAGCGCTGTAGCACAGCCATACATATCTGCTGCATCGATAACGAATGCAAACGGTGATGAAATAGCGAAAAAAGAAACAGTATCGAATACTGCACTCCCAGTTTGGTATTCACTGATAGATACAGAAGATAATTTTCATAAGCGGATATCGTTGGGAGATAGTGGCAACAAACTTTCATTAACTTCGAGTAAGCAAGAAATTGCCACTGAATTTTTTATTACATTGATAAAAAATGGCGCTTTATTTTTAGCGCTTTCGTTTCTTATCTCATTGTTCGTTGTTTTTATTAATAGAAAAGTAAAACAACCTGTCGAAGATACAACTAAAAAACTTAACGAAATTAGCAGCCTTAACTTTACGTCACCTGAAGTTAGCTTGACTAGTGAAGATTTTAGGCCCCTTGTAGAAGCAGCCAATTCTCTTGCGAATACTTTGGCCTCGCGATTTGAAGAGCTCAAGCGCCAATCTGAGCTCTACAAAAAAGAAGCAAGTAAGGACCCTCTTACTATGCTGGCGAATAGAGGTGCTTTTGAGCGCCATATGCGCGCCTTATTAAATGAAAACGCAAACTCTCAAGAAAAAGAACTCATCATTGTAAGGCTAGCCCAACTTGGCAGCATAAATACCAAATTAGGAATGGTAAATGGCGACAACTATGTAAAAGCAATAGCGCACATACTTGTTGAAGAAACCAAGAACAACCATAACATTCGCTTTGTCTTTAGGTTGTCTGGCGGCGACTTTGCGCTTGTAAGTGAGGCAATGGAGAACGACTCCCGAGAAGTTATCCTTACAAATATTCTTAAGCAATGTGCTAGCGCCTCTCCGATGAAGGATGGCACAAAAGCAGCGTACATGGGTATTGCACGATTCACAGGAAGTATGTCTATGCAGCAGGTAATGGAGAGCGTGGACAGCGCGCTTGTTGCTGCATCTAAAACTCAGCGCGGCTGGCAATTAGCTTCCGAAATATCAAAAGTTCACAGCAACGCTAAATGGCGTGAACAACTCAACTATATTTTGTCTAAGCAGTATGCCGACATTATGATTCAGCCTGTAATGGACTTAAGTCAAAATGTCTCTGCTTATTATGAAGCATCAGGAAGGTTCAAAGACAAAAACACGAGTGAAGTCATTCCGATGGCGCAGCTTATCCCCGCTTCTGAGCGACTGGATTTAATCCCGCAAATAGATAAGCTTGTTATAAGTATTGTATTGAAAAAGTTGGGCGCTACTTCTCAGCACGTGGCCATAAACATAAGCATGACCTCAATTGCCAACGCAGAATTCAGAGAGTGGTTAGTTTCAGAAGTTTCGAAACGCAAAGCGTTAAGCAATAGGTTGCTTTTTGAAGTAGAAGATGCTGCGTTAATTCAGCACAGAGAATCCGCAGAGTCACTCTGTCGACAGTTGATTAGCCATGGTAGTCGTATCACCATTGAGCGCTTTGGTGATAACTTTGCTTCTCTATCCGGCCTTCGAGCAATACAACCTCAGTTTGTCAAACTCTCTGGTCGATTGACTCAGGGCATTCACACAAATAAAGACAACCAGCTGTTTGTTTCAAGTCTTGTCAGTATAGCGAAAGGCTTGAATATAAAAGTGATAGCGGAAATGGTTGAGACTGAAGCAGAATCAGTGGCCCTGAACAAGTTAGGCGTTGCTCATCAGCAAGGGTATTATTTTGCGAAGCCAGCGATGTGGAACGTTTATTAACGCTAAGGCTGTTTTAAAATTTTTGGAAGAGGTATTTAGCGGAACACGAACTAACTCGCTAAATACCAAGTTGAAAGGAATATTACGCGTCGCTTCAAACCTTTCAATGTTGCGCTTTGTAAAGCATTTCCAGCACATTTGCACTTATCGGTTTTGAATACAAAAAACCTTGCACAAACTCTACGTTTAACGATTTACAGTAATTTGACTGACTTTCTGTTTCAACACCTTCTACAACAATCTTTAAATCAAGCTTTTGGCCAACGTTTACAATGGCTTCCATTAATGCACTATCGTACTCATTTTCCGGTGCACCCTTTAGAAAAGAACGGTCGATTTTTAGATGCGTTACTGGAAATTCTTTCAAATAACTCAACGACGAATAGCCTGTGCCAAAGTCGTCTAGGGAAATTTCTACGCCTAAGTCTCGTTGCCTTTTAAGGTTTGCTAATATAGTGCTGTCGGATTTAATTAGTACGTTTTCAGTAAGCTCTAAACCAATATCTTTAGGCAACAAATTGTATTCGTCGCGACAAGCAGCTAGGCACTCGAAATACGAGCTTTTTTCTAGTTCTTTGCCCGATACGTTTATATCGATACGAATTTCAATCCCCTTTTGCTTCCACGCCCGCGCCTGTTGGCATGCTTTTCTAAGCACGCATTTTCCTATATCGCCTATCAAGTCACTACGCTCTGCAATAGAAATAAAGACATCAGGGGGCGCAGCTTTGGTTTTATCTACTGGGCACCACCTAAGCAATGCTTCACATGAAGAAAACTTACCGGTCTTAACATCAACTTGAGGCTGAAATACTAGCTCAAATTCATCATTGCGCAGCGATTCCCTTAAATTCGCGGTAATGTTTCTTTGCTCTCGAAGCCGCTGACTTAAAGCATTGGTGAAAAAATGGTATCTGTTACGGCCTTCGGCCTTCGCCTGGTACATAGCTGCGTCGGCATGTTTTAGAAGGTCGTCAATCGTATCGCCATCACGGGGATACAAGCTAATGCCAATGCTAGAGGTAATATGAACATTTTCAGTACTTAGCGCAAAGCTCTCACGAAAACACGCGGACAGGGTTTTCGCGATTTCCTCACACCTATTTTCGCTGCTTACATCGATAGCCAAGTAAACGAACTCGTCTCCGCCAAACCGGGCTAGTACGCCATTAGCGTTGTCAATGCAGCCTGACAAGCGCTTGGCAACTGATTTTAGAAGTTCATCACCCCAAGTATGCCCTAGGGTATCGTTAACCTCTTTAAACATATCTAAGTCGATAAAGAACAACGCAAAACCTGTGTTAGAAGACTTTGCATCTTCAATAACAGAGGTTAAACACTGTTCTAACGCGCGTCTGTTGGGTAAATTCGTAAGTAAATCAGTGCACGCCATTCGTTCCAGTTCTTGGCGTATCTCGTGCTGTTCCGTTAAATCAATATCAACGCAGTACATCTCAGGCGAATCAGTACCTTGCTTCAACATTACGTGAGAAGAGAATACGTGGATGGGCTTCCCGCCCTTTTTCCTCAACACCAATTCATCCGAGGGAATAGGCTCGTCAAACTCAACCCAGCGCTTGTGAAGCTTGATAACCTCATCGCGCATAAAGTTTGGGATAATGAGATCTTCAAGCTTTTTACCCAGCGCCTCGGCTTCGCTGTAGCCATAGATAATTTCGCTTGATTTATTCCAGTAAATCACCTTTCGATGCTTGTCATACCCTTGCACAGACACTTTTGGAAGCGCACTGATAAGCTCGAGGAACCGCCTTTCGGCAGCACCGTGTTGTCCAAACAACAAGGGTCCTTCATATCTCTGCAAGCTCATCGTACTCCCGTAACCACTTCTTAAGTACTCAGCGTTCGAAAAAATTAACAGCACTATTTTAGTGTAGTCTAAAACCAACAATTAAATGGTCTTATATGACGAAATACCGAACACGGATGAATAAATAAATTGTGTAACTGCCAACACACCGCATCGCGCAATAGCACATGTAGGATAAGTCAAAGATTGTTACAATTTACCTCCCAATAGAAAAAAGTTCTGTTGAAAACTATGGTTATTTAACCTTAAGTTTCAGTTAATAACATTTCCTTGGTCCTTTCACATTCGACGAACGAAACGACCGAATTAAACTTAGCTGACATTACCTCAAATTACTTTTTATCAACGGCGACTAACTATAGTTAATTTTGGCATTAAAAGATAAGAGCAGCTCTTATCTGGTTTTACTTAGTAGCTGTATTAACTTTAAGAAATGGTGTTGCACACTGAATATGAAAAAGAGTAGCAAATTCAATAGCCATACATCACTGCTGCAGCGAAATATGTGGTAAAGGACCAGGAAAATACTTTGCTAATGTGGAACACTTGCATTAAACCGTAGTTCATAAACTTTTAACTCAGCGTAAATAATTGTAATCCACAAAAAGGAAGCTTCATGACCGTAATAAAAATAGCGCTCGTTGAAGACCATGAATTGGTTCGCGAAGGCTTTGAACATCTAATTTTGAGCGGAACAGGATTTGAGGTGGTATATTCAACAGGCAGCGCAGAGAAACTGCTCTCATCGCTTGAGAATTTACGTTTTGATTTATTAATATCCGATATCGCACTACCCGGTATTGACGGAATTGCACTTGCGAAAAAGGTTAGAAAATCACAGCCAGATGCCAAGATAATTTTACTGAGTATGTATGAATCCATTTATTATGTTGACCGTGCCAAGAGTAACGGTGTAGACGGTTATATACCAAAACGGCAAGCAGCTGGATTACTACTTGAGGCAATTAATTCTGTGATGCGTGGGGAAGTATTCTTCGATGAAGCACTTGAGGGAAACTCCTCTTATTCTAAAGAAGCATACAAAAAGTATGAGGCTTTAACTCAACGCGAAAAAGAAATATTTATCAACTTGGCTAAAGGAATACCAATTAAAAAAATCGCTGCGGGCTTTGGTATAGCACCCAAGACGGTGCATGCCCACAAAGCCAAATTATTTGAGAAGCTCGAAATATATGACGATTTCTCTACAACGCGGCTAGCACTTAAATTGGGCCTTATTGATGCTATTAATTTATAAGAGCCAAGTAATAGTAAGATGCATAAATTAATCCCTATCGCAAAAAATCTCTCAAAAATTTTAATGCTATGCATAATAAGCTTTGCGATAGCTTATTTCTCAATGGATTGGGTATTTGACTACACCTTATTCGAAGGGACAGCCGCTTGGTATTTTCCTATTGGGTTTCAATTATTAGCATTAGCACTAACGCCCCTCAGACACTGGTTGTTTATAATCATTTCAATGCAGGTCGGTTTATTTTTTCATGTTAGTGTTACAGATGGAAGTACCCTATGGGAGGCGTTCAATTTCAGAGATACTTTGTTCATCTGGACAATCCCAATTACTGGCTTGTTTTATATAAAAATCAAGAAAATACCTATTAGACTTGACTCTCTAAAGTCGGCTGTGGCGCTCCTTTTCGCTGGCTTACTAATGCGTCTCTCTCGGTTCGTATATTACTTTTACATTAACCATAGTAGCACTTTGTATGGAGATACTCCGGCAGAACATAAATTTGAACTATTTTCTATTCACATAACTAGCGGTTTTGTCGCAATATTTGTGGTGCTTATCATTGGATTTACCTTTTTACACTTCAGCGAGCATTGGCGTCGATATCAAAAGATGGAGAGGGTCAAAGTTTTCTTAGCAATTGCTTTTTTGGCTTTTGTGACCGTCCTATTATATGTATATCAACCAGCTTCATTGTATATACTTAAAATGGTCGCTTTTATACCTGTCGTATGGTTTGCCTATCGCTTTGGATGGCTTGGCACGATGCTCTGCACCAGCAGTCTTATAGCTATGATGTTGATTAAAGCCTATCAAGCTCCAGACGATATTTTATTGAGTTTTCAACCATACATTATCAGCTACGCTCTTGTCGCAATTTTTGTTGGTTGCCTTGTTGAGGAAAATCGTCAGTATAGACAATCTATCAACATTAAGAATGAGGAATTGACAGCTTCAAACAGGTCATTAGTGAAACTCAACGAGCGTCATTTAGAGCTTTTAAAGGAAGTGCAAAATGTTCAAGAAAAAGAAAGAAAAATGCTCGCTACTGCGCTGCACGATGAACTAGGTCAAAATATAACCGCATTTCAAGTCTCATTGCAAGCGTCTAAAAATAAGCTCAACAACATCGATACCCGTATATTCAAGACTTTGCAGAAAAGTTCAGAGACCATTTATAGCAGCATTTATGACTTGTTGCACTGGCTACACCCTCGCGTATTAAATGACCAAGGGTTGGAGCATGCTATTACTGGAGACTATTTTAAGCAAAAGCTTAGTGTGGCTGGGATAAACTATAGCGCAACTGTCTCTGGCGAGGTGGATAGGCTTGATGAAAGCCAGACGGTTGCCATATTCAGGATACTTCAAGAGGCCATCACGAATACAATAAAACACGCTAATGCAAGTAAAATGACTGTTAAACTGCGTGTTACGGATTCTGATGTTTTTCTCAAAGTTCAAGACGATGGTAAAGGATGCAGCCACACTAACAATACATTCCCGATTAGTGGTTTCGGGTTGTACGGAATCGCTGAGCGTGTCGAAGCACTCGGCGGTAGAGTAAGCTTCGAATCCAAAATTGGTTTTATCTTAAAAGTCGAATTTCCTAAGTATTCAAACAAATTCACTCAAACTTAGGCATGCTTATGCTTGAGTCAAATCGGGTTTTGTCGTCTATCAATACGCTGTATTTTGCTAAAAAGTGAACCATACGCTCTAAGTAACTATTTCGCTGACAACGCGAATTTTTACCTGATGGTGTTTAATGTTGTTATTTCCATTCCGCGATCTATCGTGGCTCTCCCCCAAAAAACTTCAGTATTCAAAAACTAGGAATTATTCCTATAAAACTATATCAAGAAACAAACTAACCTAGCGTTGAGTGGAGGATAGGCCCTTTAAATGCCTTCACAAGTAAAACCTTTTTACTTCTACCACTTAAAGCTTTGAATATTTATTGGAATGAACAAGGAATATTAAGTGTCACAACACATTTGTTATTTAACTGTTTTATTGTGTATTTTTATCGCTGGCTGTGGAGGCGGTGAAGCTAATTCACTTAGTGAAGATGCCAATCGAAATTCACCAAGTTCTCCCCAAGAAGGAGCTTACGATATACGCGGAACTGCAACGCTTGACAAAGAGCTTGTAGCTATTACCTTTAGCCCTATTCAGTCTCCCATCGAAAGCCTGATTAGAAACTCTCGGACACTTTCATTACATGCTGTCAACTCAGTTACGAACGCACTTATACCCACTGCACACGCAGACACTATGGTGCCGAACACAAAAACAAGTTTAAGAGAGATATTGTGCTATGAAAAATTTAACATCAAAGACATGGTTAGCGACATCGACATCGATGTTAACGGAATAGTTGATTCAAATATATCAGGTGACGACAACCTTCCTTTTAAAAACATCATCTCAAATAGCGCCGGAAAATCCGAAGCACAACTTATAGAAGAAGGCCAATTTGGGAACACTTTTCTGCTCGACCTACATAAAGGACTAGTATTAGACAAGCCAAGCAGCAATGGCGTAATCCTAAACCAATCCTCTATAGAGCGGATCGCTGTACATAATATAGACACTAACGGTGACGATATAGCGGACGTTAATGTTATAGACTTTCCTAAAAAGCAACCAAGTAATATAAAAGTTCTAAACTTTGACAGTGATTACGACGGCTTAGCAGATATAAATATTGATAGTAATGGTGATTACATTGCAGATACAAATATAGATGAAGATAACGACTGTAGTGCAGACTACTCGCTTCTAGACCTCTCTGGTAAAATACCAGCAGCTCTTGCCGAAGTATTAGTTCTCGATTCACAGACCCTGCTGCCCGTAGCAAGTACTGAAACTGATGAAGAAGGGATATATACATTGTCAGATTTAAAGCCTGGCCAATACTTTATTAAGATCATCGCAAGTTTTGGTGGTAAAAATTATGGCAATATAGAGTTTGTAAATTTAACAGAAGACACTGAAATTCCTGACTTACCGCTGACAATACACCCGAAATTAATAAAAAGCGAAGAACCTGATTTTTACAATTTAGAGACAGACGAAAAAGTAACGCTAACTTACAAGCAGTTCTTTTTTGAACCTAGCAGAAGAAACCTTTATATCAACTCACTACTTTCTCAGCAACCCGTTGATGTGGGCAACCCAGACACATTGTCCATTGCCCTACAACCGACAAGCGACCCCAGCATCCAGGTAATCGAATATGATCTCCATATAGAACAGGGCTCGTGTGAGTTAAGTCTAAATAATCTACCTTTTGGTTCGATTACTGCTCCTACGTGCCAACGTAGACGCCAAGAACTTGGCTTGCCGCAGAAAAATAACGAAATATACAGAATAAAGTTCTTTTATATTGTAACCAATGAAGATGGTCGTCATGGCTTCTTATATACAGGTGAAACAGATGACATCTTAAACGGCAGAGAAACGGAACATGATATTCGATTTGGTGTAAGCGCAACAAACTCGGGTTGGATTGAGCCAGATGGAGTTAATTTAGATAAGGTTGATTATATAGTCGTTAATGATTCAACGTTTCAATCAATTCAGTACCGCACTAATTTTATTACTTATGAATCAGAATCACCGGTAGCCCCTTTAGACATAACAATTTTTTTGAAAGACAAACTTAAGTCTGATGATGCTGTTGTTAAATACACGGTGCAAGATCCTCGTTCTTGCCCAGAATATACAAATGTCAACGACTTAGAGATGCTAAGTGATCAAAGCGTAAAATTGACCGTCCCACTCAAATGTTTTCCACCCGACTATTATGACTACAATGTAATACTTAGTTTATGCGAGAAAAATCCTTCGAGCAGTGACGACAGCGAATGCTTAGTCGCCACTACGGATGAGTTTGGTTTTACTTATAGACCTGAAAGAATTGAAAAGCCACCAATTCTTAAAGATGTATTTGTGAACGGTCTCAATGTATATAGCCCATCCGCAATTGTTAGGCCAAATGATAACGCCGCATTTTCAGTTGATGTTGATGATCCAAATAACTTATCAACCGAATGGAGAATATGCTTTGTTACTGAGGAAGGATGCACAGATTGGACGTCCACGGATCAGGAAATCTACTCTCTATTTACAGAAGATAATATTGGTGCGAAATCCTCGTTTTCCTTACAAATCAAGAATAATGACGGTGTTAAGTTCAGAAAATCCTACAATGAAGAAATTGACCTTATTGTCCGAAGATCAGTCAAGGTAAGTCAAATATAAAGTTATTGTTATGTCCGCTTTCCTCTGAACTGAGATAGAACCGTTAAGGCGGTTGTATTTGCTGGGAAGCGGGCACTTACCCAATGCAAGAAAACATGTTATTTGTAACTTCACTTTGCTAAAAGTTTATGGAAAAGCCACATAAAACCGATTAATTCAATGCTGACAATGAGTTAGGAAGCTTAGATATTTTTAGAATGGGGCTAAAAAAATTTTTAGAGGAGAAATAAGTGGTGCGTCTACCCTGATTCGAACAGGGGACCTCTACCATGTCAAGGTAGCGCTCTAACCAACTGAGCTATAGACGCATATAGAATTGTGTTGCACCTGATAGGTTGGCGAATGCCAAGCAACGGCGCGTATAATACTTAGCACGAGCGTTACCTGCAAGTAAAACTTATCAAATGATGATTCAAGTGACTAATTTGACAGCAATTAGCCACTTTACTCAACAATCCCGGTTAATTTAAACCATTTTAAATGGAAGCGGCTTAATAGCATCTACTAAGGTTCCGTCGCTTACTGCACGCATAAAATATTCACCCAACCTGTCGGTTTCTTTTAACACCGTTTGCCAATATTTAATGCGCGTTTCGGCATCGAGCACTTCAAAATCTTTTCTGTCTGGAATTTTGCTGTAAGGCAAGTTTGCTACAAAAGAAGCTGAAGGTACTAGCATTACAACGTTATCGTAGCTCGAACGGTGAGGAACCCTACCCTTCAAGCCTTTATCAAACCATCCCGGGATAGGCTTATCGTAAAAATGCGGGTACAGCACTAATCCGTCATCCGGTCCGAACGACAGATCAAAGTGGTAGTCGATAATACCACCATCGCGATACATACCTGCAGGCGCACCTTCAATTTCCGGTACGCCTTCTATCACAATAGGAATTGAACCCGATGCAAGTAATGCTGTGTATATATTTCCCTGTGTTAGCTCATGGTATTTGGTAGGAAGCTTGTAGGGGTCGTTAATGGCAAAGTCCGTATTCGGAGTGGAAAAGACATAACGTGTGTATAAGCGCGACAAATTTTTGCGATTGACCGTGTTAGCCGCTGCGCTCATAGCTAAGCCCGAAAGCTGCCTGAATTTACTTTCAAAGCGGGTAGCCCCCAAACACTTAGCAACGATAAGGTGGGCTTTGAAGCGAGAGTTAGACAGCACCTCTTGCTTGCCTACTTCATTTACCATTTCTTTCAACAAGTCTTCAGCTTTAGCAGTGATTTCTCTCGGTGTTGGTTTTTCACTGTACGTAGTTGTCGAGTAAGACGTCGCTAGGCGGTTTATGGCAGCCAACGGGTCGTCTTGAACAGCGCAAATTGCACGAAACGCACCTGCTGATGAGCCTATAACATGTACTTGATGGTCAATATTGGCAAACCATTCCGGAAATAGCACGCGGTCTAAGCCCGCAAGTGAAAACCATTTAGGGCCGCCAGAAGCCCCCAAAAAATAACTAAACAACTCTGGCGTAAACCCGTTTCTCATTATGGTTTCACGTGCTTTTTTACCTGCGTATATGTCTAGAGGTACCACTCAATTTCCTTGCTAAGTTTTTTGAATACAGCTTTATTGCAAGCTCTGACTAATAGCGATTGTTGAATATTTATAAAGCAATAAGCCATGATGAATAGACGTAAAAGCTGCACCGTTTGATTAGTTCAGAAGAATTTAACAGTTAAAGGGGTAAAAGTAACCTTTATGGCGATATCCTCATATCTGCTCAGACCAGATTTATCAAGGACTTAACCCGAGTTTTAAGGCCTGAGTGCTTCTATCACTTTTAGAAATATTTGGTACTCATCATCAGTGATATTTTCTAATCGTTTACTTTGCCAGCGCATGATTTTTGGTAACAAAGTTTGGTAAATTTGCTCCCCTTTTATTGACAGTGAAATAAAGGCGGCGCGTTTGTCATCTTCACAGGAACGTTTGTGGATAGCGTCTCGTTTCACCAGTCGCTCTAGTGCTCGTGAAACTTGAACCTTATCAAGGCGTGTTGCCATAGCGAGTTCTTTTGCCGTCATAGACGGCTCTCGCGCACTATCATTAGTAGCACCTAATGTGGCGAGGATACGCCACTCTGAATTGGTAAGCTTATATTCAGCATATTCGTTTGCTAGCGACTCACTTAGCTCGCTTGCTAGCATCGTCACCTTATAGGCAAGCATCTCTTCTAGCTTCATGTGCTATTTCCTTTTTATAAAAGTAAGCCAGTCAACGCCTATCATTAGCAGTGTAAAGTTAGCGTACCGGAGTCTGCTTTGCTCTTATCCCGCCCGCTTTATACCTATTATTGATTTACATTTCATTTACCACTAGCCTAAAACACATAGTTTCATTTGCAACTACTTTATTGTTGGTTTAGGAGCAGATCCCAACACTGGTCCCGCCTATTGGAGCGTATATGGATAACTTGACTTATTTAACGGGCTTTAACAACGAGCACGAAACAGAGGCGTTGCCTGGTGCCCTTCCTAAAGGCCAGTTCAGCCCACAAAAAGTGAATTATAAGCTTTACGCTGAACAGTTTAGCAGTACTGCATTTACTGCCCCACGAGCAGAAAACCGCCGCAGCTGGACGTATCGCCTGCGTCCATCTATCGCAATGGGCGACTTTGAAAAAATTGATAATGGCCTAGTGAGAACAGCCCCAGAGACTGATGTTCATTGCCCTCCGAATGTTCTTAGGTGGGACCCTGTGCCATTACCGGAGAAAGACATTGATTTTGTAGATTCGCTTATCACCATTGCCACTAACGGAGACGCCAAGAAGCAAGTGGGTATGGGCATTCACTGCTACAGTGCCAATACCAATATGCAAAATCGTGTTTTCTACTCATCCGACGGTGAAATGCTGATTGTCCCTCAGCTAGGTGACATGCTGCTCACCACTGAGTTTGGCAGGCTCAACCTTTCTGTAGGTGAAATAGCGGTTATTCCTCGTGGTGTTCGTTTTGCGGTTAATCCTACTAACGGGCCAATTCGCGGTTATATATGCGAAAACTACGGTCATCCTTTTGTGCTGCCAGAGCGCGGCCCGGTAGGCGCGAATGGCTACGCGAACCAACGTGACTTCTGCTACCCCACGGCTTGGTTTGAAGATAATGAGACGCCTCACACTTTGGTAAACAAATTCTGTGGAAATTTGTTCGAAGCAAAACTCGATCACTCTCCTTTTGATGTAGTGGCTTGGGTAGGCAATTCTGCGCCTTACAAATACGATCTTTCTCGTTTCAATGTAATGAATACTGTAAGTTTCGACCACCCTGACCCGTCGATATTTACCGTGCTTACCTCACCATCTGAACTGGAAGGTACGGCGAACGTTGACTTCGTTATTTTTCCTCCGAGGTGGATGGTTGCTGAAAATACCTTTCGCCCGCCGTATTACCACAGAAATATTATGAGTGAATTTATGGGGCTTATCGAAGGTACGTACGATGCAAAAGAACATGGCTTCGTGCCGGGCGGCATGAGTCTTCACAACTGTATGACGCCTCATGGACCTGAAGCTGAAGTTTTCGAAAAAGCGTCTAACGCTGAATTAGCCCCCCAGCGCTACGAAAACACATTGGCATTTATGCTCGAGTCTCGCTATGCCATTGCGCCAACGGAGTTCGCTTTAAACAGTGATATCCGTCAACGAGACTATCTGGCATGCTGGAAAGGTCTTAAAAAGTACTATGACGGTGAAAAATAAGCACCATGAGATTAGCAACGTTACGCGTACTCACACCTAAACGAGTACTTGTACCGATTTTTGAACACTACTGACAATCATCTCTTTTGCTTAATGGTATTTATTTTCAATAAGTTAGGGGAAGCAAGCTTTCCCTAACTCAGCTCAACATTCACAGGTGAAAATAAAACGTTACAGCTTTGCTTTCCATACCCAGAATCCTTGAACTCGACACCTATTGCTTGCTTTTTCACTGCGCCCTTACAATCAGGTAACAATTATAAAATACCATTTACGTTGAGGATGTATCGCTATGGCTGATTTGTTTGAAAACCCAATTGGTTTAGATGGGTTTGAATTCCTAGAGTTCACTGCGCCAGAAAAAGGCATACTAGAGCCTATCTTTGAAGCGATGGGCTTTACGCTTGTTGCACGCCACAAGTCAAAAGACGTTGAACTATGGCGTCAGGGCGACATCAACCTGTTGAGTAACTACGAGAAAAACTGCCATGCAGGCTACTATGCTGAAGAGCACGGTCCTTCTGCGTGTGGCATGGCTTTTCGCGTTAAAGATTCACAGCATGCTTATAAGGAAGTGCTTGCCCGCGGTGCACAGCCTATGGACACCCACACCGGCCCAATGGAGTTGAAACTCCCTGCAATAAAGGGCATTGGTGGCGCAATGCTGTACCTCATAGACCGTTATGAAGGCGAGAACACTATCTATGATATCGATTTCAACTGGATTGAAGGGGTAGATCGCCACCCTGAAGGCTGTGGATTCCATACTCTCGACCACCTTACCCATAATGTGTATCGCGGTCGCATGGATTTCTGGGCAGGATTTTACGAAAAGCTATTTAATTTCAGAGAAATCCGTTACTTCGATATTAAAGGTGAATATACCGGCCTACTATCGAAAGCCATGACGGCGCCAGACGGTAAAATTCGTATTCCGTTAAATGAAGAAGCGGTTGGTGGTGGCGGCCAAATTGAAGAATTCTTAATGAAATACAACGGTGAAGGTATCCAACATATCGCTTTCGCTTGTGACGATTTGGTAGCGTGCTTAGATAAGCTGAAAGCGAAAGGCATGAAGTTTATGACGCCTCCACCAAATACCTACTACGACATGCTTGAAGAGCGTCTTCCTGGGCACGGCGAAAACGTAGATGAGCTACAAAAACGTGGCATTCTATTAGACGGCACTACAGAAAATGGTGAGCCTCGACTACTACTTCAGATATTTTCTGAAACCGTTTTCGGCCCGGTATTCTTTGAATTTATTCAGCGCAAGCAGGATGAAGGCTTTGGAGAAGGTAACTTTAAAGCCCTGTTTGAATCTATTGAACGAGACCAAGTTAACCGCGGTGTGCTAAACAAGTAGCCCCGACACAAAAAAGTAACCCCAGGCGTACGAGCGCGTAACGCTTAGCAAGTAATCCCGTCGCGCTAGGTGAGCTAAATCGCTTAGTAGCCTATCGAAAAAAGCAGCGAGTAACGCTACACGCTGCTTTTTAATTTTTCGCTTTTAGAGCGCTATTTCTAATCGTGGTGATTTTTTAATCCCTGCTCAGCTTTGTGCTTTTTCATAAAGCGCACAAGCCGCACCACTTGGGTCAGTAATCACACAGAAGCTGTCTTTGCCATGGTGGCGTATGTCACCTACCTGCCTTCCACCCTTTTCAATAGCCGCATTTAAAGCTAACTCGAGATTTTCCACCGTGAAATAGT
Organism: Alteromonas sp. ABD4_190; assembly: GCF_056160105.1. Lineage (NCBI taxonomy): Bacteria > Pseudomonadati > Pseudomonadota > Gammaproteobacteria > Alteromonadales > Alteromonadaceae > Alteromonas > Alteromonas sp. ABD4_190. The sequence goes on along the minus strand of NZ_JBSWWN010000001.1, from coordinate 3,803,018 downwards.
TAATCCACCCGCCTGGGTACTGCGCATTAACGCCCTTCTTATGACAAATACCGCCTACTGGTGTTCCGTCGGGTTTCATCATAACGTAATCATTGTAGCCGCCCATATCAATGGGTTCTTTCTTCCAGCCCATCACCGCTTCGTAAAAGCTGACAAGTTCGTCCGCATTTTCTACCGTTATATCGCACCATGAAGAATCTGACATAGTCTTTCCTTATCTCTTGTAATATTCAAGGGCTATTGATCTTTGTCAACAAAGGTCAAGGCTTGTTAATAACCGTTGCATAACCGACTGTGCCACCTTAATAAAGCTTTGTTAACTAGTAATTTACTTGTTACGCAAAAACTCAATCTTTGCATACGCACGATCTTGATCAGTTTAGTGATTTATTGATGGTGAATTTTTTCAAAAGACATCTATTGTCAAGCTAAGAAATTACAAAATTACCAAACATTTTTTATTTTAGTTGTAGACATGGCCTGTGGAAAATGCTTGTGAAATTGAGAATGTTATCCACTGAACATTGTTTGTACAGTTTATTTATTTCTTTATTTACAATGAGTTACAGCAAAGCCCCAAACTACTCAACAAACTTATCCACAGATTAAGTGGATAACACGTAGCACTTAATCACAGTTAATGGTTTAATGTGAATATCTTCGAAGTTATCTTTTTTTCGGTTTCTCATGCCCAAACAAACACTTTTAGTCAGAGAATCTTTATTTACAATTCACAGCCTGGATCCTGAAACCAATATCCCTGCATCTGTGCTAAATAGTCCCCTTTTTTTCTTAGGTAAAACAGAAGATGAATTATCTATTGTTGTGCCTGACTCGGTAGATGTAGCGTCACTGGATAGTGATGAAGGTTGGCGCGCACTTGAACTGTTAGGGCCTTTACACTTATCTATGGTAGGGATAATGGCCCAAATTGGAGAAGTGTTAGCATCAGCAAAAGTGGCCATATTCGTGGTATCAACCTTCGATACTGACTTCTTTTTAGTAAAAGACAACAAACTAAAAGATGCCATTAGTGCGCTTAAGAAAGCTGGCTACTCGGTAAGTGAGGACGTCTAATACCGTGAACGCTAAGCAACTACAGTACGCTCCAGATAGTTTTGCCAAGCAGTTTGCAACTGTAAGTCCGTTTTCAGGGCAAGTGGTTTCACTATCACACATTGACGATCCTTATTATAAAAGCGGCCTTATGGGGCCTGGGGCAGCGGTAAGCTCTACGTCAAATACAATAGTCTCGCCTTTTGCCGGAAGAGTACTAAGCGTTTCGCCGTTAGACTACGCTATCGATGTACAGTCTAGCGCGGGCCTCAAGTGCAAGATTAAATATGGTGGCGATACTAGTCATCTGCATGGTGCACAGTTCGTCTGTTCGCTAAAACGAGGCGATGAAATTAAGCCTAAGCAAGTACTTTTTACTGTGAATGCTGCATGGCTGAAACAACGTGGTGTAATCAACACATGTGCGCTAACCCTGCTTAACGCCCAAGCGCTTATCGGTGTATTGCCTACCCACCAAAAATTTGTAGAAGCCGGTGAGGATACACTTCTAACGCTATATCTATAACGTTATCCTCGACCTAAACACAGGCTTTCACCTTCAAAAATCATCGCAAGTGAGTTTATCAACGTATTAACAGCTTGTATGATGTAGCACATTGAAAAAAAAGATGTACAGGCGCACTCTTTTCGGGCTATTGCGGTTTTCTATTTCCTCTAGCTCTTCGAAACAGCGCCACATAATGGCACTGTTCTAACCAGCGTCAATAATTTACAAACAACAAAGTAGTACGGAATAAATCACCATGAGTACAATCCTTTATGGGATCCCAAACTGTGACACCATCAAAAAAGCGAAAAAATGGTTAGCAGATAACGATATCTCGTTCACCTTTCACGACTACCGTAAAGATGGTATCGACAACGATTTCCTTGTACGCGCTGAGTCTGAGCTTGGCTGGGAATCCATGTTAAATAAACGTGGAACCACCTACCGCCAGCTAGAAGAGCAGGAGAAAGCAAACTTAGATAAAGAAAAAGCGCTGGCCTTGTTAGAACTCCACCCAGCTATGGTTAAACGCCCTATTCTTTTTCACGACAATGCTTTTCACATCGGTTTTAAGCCTGCACAGTATGAGGAAATATTTTGTTAAACGATTCTGTTATTAAAATTGCTAAGCAACTCATAAACCGTCGCTCTGTAACGCCAGAAGATGCAGGCTGCCAAGAGGCCATGGGCGAGTTTTTAGGCGCACTGGGGTTTAATAATGAAACAATGGTGTTTGAAGACACCACTAACCTTTGGTCTCGCCGAGGTAAAGAAGGCCCCGTATTTTGTTTTGCTGGTCATACTGATGTGGTACCAAGCGGCCCAGAGTCGGCTTGGAAAACACCACCTTTCACTGCGACAGAAGTTGATGGCTATTTGCATGGTCGCGGCGCTGCCGACATGAAAGGCAGCCTTGCCGCTATGCTTGTAGCCACCCGTGAATTTGTGAACAAGTACCCAGATCACAAGGGAAGTATCGCCTACCTTATTACGAGCGACGAAGAAGGCCCGTTTATTAACGGTACTACTCGCGTTATCGACACCCTAGAAGCGCGAAATGAAAAGATTGACTGGTGTATTGTTGGTGAACCCTCTTCAACAGACGAAGTGGGTGATATTGTCAAAAATGGTCGTAGAGGCTCATTAACGGGTGATTTAGTTGTGAAGGGCGTTCAGGGCCATGTTGCCTACCCTCATCTAGCAAATAACCCTGTGCACAGCGCCATGGCGGCCCTTGATGAATTAGCAAAGTCACACTGGGATAACGGTAACGACTTCTTCCCGCCCACTAGCTTTCAGGTTTCAAATATTCACGCAGGTACAGGGGCAGGTAATGTAATACCAGGCGAACTTCACGTTTGCTTCAACTTCCGCTTTTCAACAGAAGTGACCGACCAACTTCTTATTGAACGTGTCACCGCTATTTTAGACGCCCACGACTTTGAGTACGAGATAAACTGGACCTTTAATGGACAACCATTTTTGACCGATACAGGCGCGCTATTAGAAGCAACCCAAGGTGCTATTGCTGCAGTTAAAGGCACACCTACGGTACTCTCTACCGCAGGCGGTACATCCGATGGCCGTTTTATTGCGCCTACGGGAGCACAAGTTATAGAGCTAGGCCCGGTTAATGCCACTATCCACAAAATTGACGAGTGCGTAAAAATGGCTGACCTTGAACAGCTTGCTGATATGTACTTCGGTATCTTAGAACGCTTATTGGCTAAATAGCCCTTATTGTTGTTCATGAATCAGATACCGCAACAAGCATGGCTAGGCCAGCACAACGACTACCTTGTAGATGCTGGCAATGGCCATAGGCTTCATCAAGACGTTATTTCGCCCTTTCTTGCTATGCAAGATGCGGCGCACAATGACGGTATAGACTTACATTTAGTCAGTAGTTTTCGAGATTTTGATAGGCAAACCGTCATTTTTAACCGTAAATGGACGGGGCAGGCGCAACTTCTTGATGTTAATGGCACAGCACTTCCTTTCGAAACACTAAGTGACGATGAAAAACTGCACGCTATTTTGACCTGGTCTGCGCTACCTGGCGGCAGTCGTCATCATTGGGGCACCGATATTGACGTTTATGACAGAGCTGCTGTACACAAGTGGGACGGCAACTTTAACCTTGTAGAAAGCGAATACCTTACAGGCGGCCCCTGCCACAACCTTTCCTGTTGGTTAGCTGATCATATGGAACAGTTCGGTTTCTACCGTCCTTTCTCAGTCAATAGTGGCGGCGTGGCCGTTGAACCTTGGCATTTGAGTTTTAAAAGCGCAGCAAGCACCTTTGAAAAAGCCAGAAACCTAGACGGTTTTACACAAGCCATTGAACAAAGCGATATAGAAGGTAAATCGTGTATTTTGCCGCAGCTACCTAGCTTGTATAATCGCTACGTATTGAACAAAGGGCTGTCGCCTACGGAATTTTTATGAGTACTACCTGGGTCATCATCGTTATTGTTTTAGTATTGGGCGTGGTTATAGGAAACATCACGCTACTTAAATACAGCGCTAAGTTTAAATTCCCTACCCCCTCTAAGCCTTATGATGATGACAAAAGCGGTGACGAGTACGTCACCCCCAATAGAGACACTAGCCACTCACATGCCGAGACTGAAACATCCGGCGACCATGCTTCGTCGACACAAGCACACAATGATAGTGGTGACAGCAACAAGAAAACCGTGAAATAGCTTTTTCATTTAAGTCCATTATCGCTAGTTTGCTCGATGTAGAACTGATGAACGTTAATTCACTAAAGTCTGTGCGCAAAAAAGCGCGCTTCTTAGCTTATAAAGGCGTCGTTTTTACTGCAGTACCGCTAATGCTCACCATTAGCATGCTGCCTTTATCACCAATGACTTGATAGTCTAGGTCTATTCCAACTACAGCGTTTGCGCCCATGCTTCTTGCTTCATGTTCTAGTTCGGTAAACGCTAACTTGCGCGCAGTGGTAAGCTCTTCTTCATAAGACCCTGAACGCCCACCCACGATATCGCGAATAGACGCGAAGAGATCTTTGAACACATTTGCGCCCATTACGGCCTCGCCTACAACAATGCCGTAATAAGCCTCAATTTTGTGACCTTCTAAGGTTGGGGTAGTTGAAACAATCATGCGTAACTCCTTTTAATTTGAACTGTTTATTTGTCGCTATTTAGGACAAACGTCCTTTAGCTGTTATCTTTAAACCACTGCTGAATAGACTTAACAAGCGCCTGTGCATTGTTGGAATCATAAGCCACAGCGGGCTGATTGCCCCAAACAGGTTTTGGCCATGCGCAATCGTTTTCAAAACGTGCAACGTGGTGAACGTGGAGCTGTCTTACCACGTTACCTAGTGCTGCCACGTTAAGTTTAAGCGGTGAAAACAAGGCCTGCATGACTTTTGATGTCAATGCAGACTCTTTAAGTAAAGTAATCTGCTCTTCTTCTGACAAATCGATAATTTCCGTAATATCATTTTTCATCGGTACTAAAATAAGCCACGGAAACTGACTATCATTCATCAACAGTACACGACACAGCGAAAGATCACAGACAAAAAATGTATCATTGTGTAAACGGCTATCAAGTTTAAACATCTAGCTTATCCAACGTAGTAGGCACAACCGTTAACAAAGCGCGTTGTCCAATGGCCACTTTTGCATTTGGAAAAACAATGGCTTCGCCGTCCTGCTCTGCTATGTACTCTTTACCCGGTTCAGAAGCCAATACCGTGCCTTTAGGGTAGTCAGTGAAGTTGGGCGTATCGTCATCGAAATGAAGCGTAAACTGTTCTTCGTTTCGGTTTATAACTTGGTTCACGCGATAAATATCAAGGTCATCCATATCAACTGTAGGCGCGTACTCGGTTTGAGTAATTAGCTGCGTTATCGCTTGTTTCGCATCTTCAAATCGACGCATATCGTTTTGCCCAAATGGACGCACTTTGCCAAGTTCAACGGTAAACGCGTGGGCGTTGTATTGATATGACGAGAAGTAGCTAAAGGTGGTTGTAGAGCTTTCCGACAGCAATATGGTTTTTACCCCACACGCCGCAAGGAAGGCTAGTTGCCCTTTGCTATGAACTCTGTCGTGAAGATAAGGATATACTGCAAACTTTTCATTTTTCGAAGCGCGAATTGCCGTGTGTAAGTCGTAGTGATAACGGGTGCCTTCAGCCGCTTCAAAGAAAGACGCCACCGCCTCTTCTAGCTGCTTAGCACGCACACGTTCAGCGTTCACTAAACCCTCGCCAGTTGAGTGCGCCCCGCTAAACAATCGGTTCATGTTCTCTTCAACGAAACGCTCTGCAATATCCATCGCGGGCAGGTTGCCAAATAAAAATAAAACATCATGTGCAGGCCTTATGTTCCCTGTAAGGATCCCCTTAACCAATTCATCACAGATTTCGATAGGCGCAGTTTCATTACCGTGAACACCACAGGACAAGACTATGCGCTTGTTTGGCGTAGAGGTAGGCTGTACAGAGAAACTAATGATGCCAGGCGCAATGATACGAACGTCAGTGCCATTGGCTAGCGTGAATTGGTGAGCGCGTTCGAATAACTCGGGTTGACGGCGCGAAAGTGTTAAAAATTGGCCGTTTTCGATAAGTTCTTGCATAAGTGTGAGCTTTGTTGACTTTGTCTAATCTCGAATAACTTAAGTGTACCGAGACAGTCTATCAAAATCACCTTATCTCAGGGTTTTATTGCGCTAGGCTGTAACTAATAAATAACGCTTTTCTGCACTAGTCGCGATATTCTACAAGACTACGCAGTTTCTTTAGTACTAAGGGGGTAGCAATACTTAACCTAATTAGGCGCCCCAAAATAAAAAACTAGAAACAAAGACGCAATAAAGTACAAAGCTACTGAGGTTAATTACGATTGGCTAGCGGTGGTAGTAGCTAGGCTTGGGCCCTTCTTGGCGAACTACCGACAATGATTTCTTGCTGAATAAGTTGCACGAATTCAGTAAAAGGTATAGCACGCGAGAATAAATACCCCTGACCTTGAGAGACCCCGACCTCTCGAAGAATGTGAAGCTGCTCTACGGTTTCTATGCCCTCAGCAACCACACAACAATTCTTAGCTTGGCCTATTACTTTCGCCGCCTCAATAATCGCCCTATTAACCGGGTGTGCTTCTAATTCCATCACGAAGGATTTATCTATTTTCAGGGCATCGATATCTAGGTCGCGAATATAAGCAAGGTTGGAATATCCCTTGCCGAAGTCATCTACTGATATGGCCACACCTAGACTTCTCAACTCATCTAATTGTTTTTTCACCATTAGTGAATTGGATAGTGCTACATCTTCCGTGAGTTCTAATTCAATAAGAGACAGCGGTAAACCATAGGTGTCGCTTAACATTTTCAGTGTAGGTATTAACTGATTGTCATAAAGCTGAGTAGGTGAAATGTTTACTGACAGAACGATAGGCAATTTAAACACATCGAGTTCAGCAAGGGCCTTAAATGCTTGCTCTAACGTCCAGTAACCCAGTTCATTCATCATGTTGTATGACTCTGCGGCTTCAATTAATGGCCCAGGAAACAATACGCCATCAAGAGGATGGTTCCAACGTAACAAGCACTCACCACCCACCACTTCGAGGGTATTCAAATCAACCTTAGGTTGGTAATAAAGCTCAAGTTCATTTTGAGCCAGCGCGCGTTTTAAATCAGCTTTTAGCGCAAGACTTCTGCCTGTATCAGATTTGTCCGATTTATTGAGCGCGAAGTAATTTTCGTACTTATTTTCTTTTGCCTGCTTCAATGCAGACTCTGCTCGAGATACAAAAGCGGTGATATCAAACTCATCGTTTTCGCCGCACACTACGCCCACATTGAAATCGGCGATAAATGCCGTGCCATCATAATGCATAGGTGTTTTAAAATGTTCTACAAGGCGCTCGAACATTTGTCGCATCACAGCTTCTTTATTTTCGTTGGGAAAAACGATTCCAAATACATCGCCGCTTATTCGGCCAATAAGCACATGTTCCCCAAAAAGATGTTGTATACGGTTGGCTATCTCAAGCAAAAAACGGTCGCCGATGTGAATACCTAGACTTGTTGTTACATCTGAAAAACGCACAACATCAACCAGCATCAAAGAAATAGATGTGCTTTGAGACGCTTGTTTTAAGACGCTATCGATAAAGGCATAGCGATTGGGAATGGTTGCCAGTGATGTGTGTTGGCTCATGATGTTTTCCTTCCGCATTACGCTTCTAGGCAATAAAAACAACTACTTATATAAAACCATGACGTCGCGCAAGGCGCAATACTGGTAACGTATTATTCTGCATACCATCTTATACTTTTGTAAAACATAATTCTAAATATGCCTAATATAGCATGTCACCTTTTCTGGCCGTTGTAACAAATGTTTAAGCTATTTTAATCAAGTAAAGCATGTCAATGTTAATTTAAGTAAAACTACAGGCTTTTTTTAAAGATAATAAAAACCCGGCAAGCTTAACACTGCCGGGCTTTTTCTTTGCTGTTTTGCGACTAGCTTTCTATCTTACACGGTGAAAGTTTCCAAACGCGCTCTACGTAGTCACGAATTGAGCGGTCTGAAGTGAACTTACCCATCTTAGCTGTGTTGATAATCGCCATTTCTGCCCAGCGCTCTTTATCGCGATATGCAGCATCAACGGCTATTTGCGCGTCAGAATAGGCGCGGAAATCCGCTAGTACCATGTACGGGTCACCGTTATCAAGTAAGCTTTGCTTAATTGACACCAGTGCACCTGGTTTACCTGGCGTAAAGTAATCCGTTTCTAACCAATCCAGCACAGCTTTAATTTCTGGATCTTTATAGTAGTAGTCATGTGGGTTATAGCCTTTCGCTTTAAGCTCGTTCACTTCTTCTACTGTAAGTCCGAAGATAAAGATGTTGTCATCGCCTACTTCTTCAGCAATTTCAACGTTTGCACCATCAAGTGTACCAATAGTTACCGCACCGTTCAGTGCAAGCTTCATATTACCGGTTCCTGATGCCTCTTTACCTGCCGTACTGATTTGCTCAGATACGTCTGCCGCTGGAATCATTTTTTCAGCGAGTGATACACGGTAGTTTGGTAAGAATGCTACTTTAATCTTGTTATTTACGCGCGGATCGTTGTTGATCTTATCCGCTACCTTGTTAATAGCGAAGATAATATCTTTCGCAAGCTTGTAACCCGGTGCGGCTTTAGCACCAAACACAAATACACGTGGATGCATATCGTAATCAGGGTTTTCAAGAATACGACGGTACAACGCCATAATATTTAGTAGTGCTAAGTGCTGACGCTTATACTCGTGCAATCGCTTAATTTGCACATCGAAAATGGCGTTAACGTCTACTTCTATATCAAGTGACTTGCGAATTTCCTCTGCTAGCAGCTCTTTGTTCTCAAGCTTCACTTTCATGAATTGCTTTTGGAACGTTTTGTTGCTTGCGAATTTTGCCAAGCCCTGCAGCTTGTCTAAATCACGCGGCCAATCTTCACCAATTTTCTTGTCAATAAGCTTAGACAGCCCTGGGTTACACGCTTTCAACCAGCGGCGTGGTGTAATACCGTTGGTTACGTTAGTTAGCTTACCTGGATACAGTTCATCGAACTCTGGGAACAGAGACGACTTAACAAGACGAGAGTGCATTTCTGCCACACCGTTCACTGCAAACGAGCCGATTACCGACAGGTGGCCCATACGAACCATCTTCTCGTTACCTTCTTCAATGATTGAAAGCTTAGCTTTCATGGCATTGTCGCCAGGCCACTTCTTATCAACCTCAGCCATAAAGCGGTGGTTAATTTCATAAATGATTTCTAGATGACGAGGAAGAATTTTCTCAATCATGCGCGCTGGCCACTTTTCTAGCGCTTCTGGTAGCAAGGTATGGTTGGTATATGCAAATACTTTTGTACAAATCCCCCACGCTTCGTCCCAGCCTAACTCGGCGCGATCCACAAGAATACGCATTAATTCTGGTATCGAAATAGCTGGGTGCGTGTCGTTTAGCTGAATAACAACCTGATCGGCGAAACGGCTCCAATCGTCACCATGAGCACGCTTGTAACGACGGATAATGTCTTTAAGCGAGCACGAGCAGAAGAAGTACTGCTGAATAAGGCGAAGCTCTTTACCCGCTTCGGTCTCATCGTTTGGATAAAGTACTTTTGAAATCGTTTCAGCTGATACATTTTCACGCTGTGCATCAACGTAACCACCAGCATTGAATACGTCCCAATTGAAGTAGTCAGACGCTTCTGACTGCCACAACCGCAGTACGTTTACGGTTTTACCTTCGTAGCCTACAACCGGAATGTCCCACGGCACACCTTTTACAATTGAGCCAGGGTGCCATTCTTTAAGCACACGACCATTTTCGCCGTATTTTGTTTCTACATAACCATAAAGCGATACTTCTTGAATAGATTCTGGACGGCAAATTTCCCACGGGTTACCGTAATCACGCCAGCTGTCTGGACGCTCGATTTGTGCACCGCTTTTAATTTCTTGGCGGAACAAGCCGTGTTCGTAGTGAATACCATAGCCAATAGCAGGCAACTCCATGGTCGCTAGCGAGTCAATAAAACACGCTGCCAGTCGGCCAAGGCCACCATTACCTAGCGCCATATCAGGCTCTTCTTCAAGAATGTCTGAAATTTCAACACCTAGCTCTTTCAGTGCGCCACCCGCAACATCGAACAATCCGAAGTTTTGCAGGTTGTTTGAAAGCAAACGGCCCATAAGGAATTCAGCCGAGAAATAATGGACGGCGCGGGTGTCGTTCAGGTAATGACTTTTCTGGGTTTTGCGCAACCCTTCAAGTACTTGTTCTTGAATTGCAGCGCACGTTGCTTTCCACCAAGCGTGATTGTTTGCTTTGTTTTCGTCGGTGCCTAGCGTGCAGTGTAAGTGTTTGATAACCGCCGCTTTGAATGCAGCCTTATCGATCACAGGAGAGGTTTGCGTCTTGGTCGCTTTTGCGTTCATTTTGCGTCTCACTCTTAAGTAGAAGCGGTGTTTACACACCAAAAGTGTAATTTAATTACAGAATAACTTCAGAATATGACATCAATATAACAGCGCTTAAACGATTATGTTGTAATAATTTTGTTAAAATTACAAAAAAACGCATGAATTCGTATGCATTCATGCGTTTTTTAACATCTTATTTACACAATAAAATAAAAGACGGTTTATTTTTATACTTACTTTATGATTTTACCAACTAAAGCTTCGGCTTCAGCAATTAAATCCTGTAAGTGGCTTTCACCTTTAAAGCTTTCCGCATAAATCTTATAAATTTGTTCGGTGCCCGATGGACGCGCTGCGAACCAGCCGTTTTCTGTTGACACTTTAACACCACCAATGGCCGCGTTATTACCTGGAGCGTGAGTTTGCACAGAAGTGATAGACTCACCTGCTAACGTATCGCTAGTAACTACCGATGCATCCATCGCTGAAAGTTTCTGCTTTTGCTCTAAGGTTGCTGCTACGTCAACACGGCTATATACCGGTGCTGCAAATTTTTCCGTTAGCGCTTTGTAGTGCTCGCCCGGATCTTTGCCTGTAACGGCTAGAATTTCTGCTGCCAACAAGCAGAGAATAAAGCCGTCTTTATCTGTAGCCCAAGTGCTTCCATTGCGCTCAAGAAAAATTCCGCCCGCACTTTCTTCACCAGCGAAACCAATAGTGCTGTTAGATAGACCACCTACAAACCATTTGAAGCCAACAGGCATTTCAGCCAGCGGCTTACCTAGGCTATTCGCTACGCGGTCAATCATGCTGCTAGATACAAGTGTCTTGCCGATATTTAAGTCACTTGGCCAGTCTGGACGATGGGTATAAAGGTAATTAATCGCCACGGCCAAATAGTGATTAGGGTTCATCAGCCCTGCACTTTTGCACACGATACCATGACGGTCGAAATCCGGGTCGTTGCCCCATGCTAAATCGAAGTTGTCTTTTAGCTCGATTAACCCTGCCATGGCGTAAGCAGATGAACAATCCATGCGAAGCTTGCCGTCTTTGTCGCGGCGCATGAAACCAAATTGAGGGTCGACAGCATCGTTAACCACTGTGATGTTTAACCCATATTTTTCAGAAATACGCGACCAGTAGCCTACCCCGGCGCCACCAAGAGGGTCAGTGCCTAGTTTTAAGTTCGCTTTTGCAATCGCGTCCATATCAATAACTTTAGCTAAGTCTTCGATATAAGGTTCCATAAAGTCTTCTTCACGAACCAGTTTACGCTCGGTAGCTTGGCGAATATCAATGCGCTGAACATCTTTGTTGCCATCAGCAATTAACGTGTTCGCACGCTCTTGAATTTGCTTAGTTACATCACTGTCGGCTGGACCACCGTGCGGCGGGTTGTATTTAAACCCACCGTCTGAAGGAGGATTATGAGAAGGCGTAATAACAATTCCATCAGCCTTGTCTGTATTGCCAGCGCGATTATAACGAATGATAGTGCGGGAAATAACAGGCGTTGGCGTATAGCCCATGCTCTCGTTATCTGAACGTTGCACCACAACATCTACGCCGTTGGCACATAAAACTTCTATGGCAGTGATCATGGCCGGTTCAGATAACGCGTGGGTATCTTTTCCAACATATAACGGGCCGTTGATACCTTCCTGCTTGCGGTATTCTACCAAAGCTTGGCAAATTGCACCGATGTGAGTGTCAGTAAAGGTAGCGTTTGACGCCGTGCCTCGGTGGCCAGAAGTACCGAAAGACACCGCCTGGCCCGGATCGTTAATATCCGGTTTGTAGCTGTAATACTGGCTCACTAACTGGGGTACGTTAATGAGCTGTTCTTTAGCTGCATGCTTTCCAGCCTGCGGATGTAATGCCATGAAAAAGTCCTTATTTAGAAGTTTCGTTATTTGTTGCTTGGCTTGCTATTTACCTTCTGAAGAGAAACGCGCGACGACGGTTTCAATTACATCAGCTTGATAACCTAGGTTACGCAAAACTTGTTCCAGCATATTCGTTTTCTTGGCAGTATTGTTATTTGTCACTACCCAGAACGGGCTATCTGGGATAGCTTTCGGATTAGTGCTGCTGCCGTTTTCAAGTAACGCTTCCTTACTTGTCGCAAAGTAAGTTCGGTTTTTGCCCTTAATGCTTTCAACGCGCGCAAAGTTTTCTGCATTAAGCTTGTGCGCTGCACTTAAAACAAACAAGAATTGATCAACCCGTTTAGTAAAGGTGCTTAATGCATCTTTTGACACGGCATCCAAAATGTCTCGCTTGGTGTGGGCTTCGTTTGAAAGTGATGTTTCAGTAGCTGCCGATGGCTTTTTCGCTGCTTTGGTACCTGCGGATGTTTTTGCTACAGCAGTTTTTGCAGGCGTGGCCTTCGCAGGAGCTTTCTTCGCCGCGGCTCTATTTACCGATGCTTTATTCGCCGTTGACCTTACCGAAGCGCTAGCCTCTTTTGTAGCAGTTTTGGCTAATGGTGCTTTAGGCTCCACTTCTGCTTCTACCGCCGAGCTTGGTTTACTTATCGACTCTGTAACGTCTGCACTTTTTGTTTCGCTTGTTTTTGCAGGCGTCGATGAAGCTTCACTAGGCTCTGAGCCCTGCGATACCGCCCCATCTTCAGGTAAAAGTAAACGTCTTAAAATTTGCGATGCACTCTCACCAATATGCTTAGTCTGGCTGGCGATGAAGGCATATAAATCGTCATCTATTTCAATGCTTTTCATAACTACTTCCTTTTTAAGAGGCACCATTATAGACAACACAGTTAAACTACGCAGCACTTAATAGCAGATGTTTTGAGGAATCGTGAATATTAAATGTTGAACAGACCGATTGCATACCAACGTATAAAATTTCAAAGTTATAGTAATAGAAAGCGATACACTATCGCTGCTACTATGGTAACGAGCTAAACGTCTACTATGACAAAGTATTTTTAAATAAAAGTGACAAATCTATGCGCCAAGATATTAATCGTGTTCAGCAAGCTCTTAGTCAAAAAATTATTGGAAAAGAGCACCAACTGAAACTCGCCATCACATGTTTACTGGCCAACGGTCACCTGTTAATCGAAGACTTGCCAGGAATGGGAAAAACGACCCTCTCGCATGCACTTTCGCAGGTTTTTGGCCTCCATTATTCGCGCATTCAGTTCACATCAGACTTGCTTCCCTCCGACATGCTGGGTGTTAATATTTTTCATAGTCACGAGCAAGACGAAGATAAACGTTTTACGTTTAGACACGGCCCTATTTTTAGCCAAGTGGTATTGGCCGACGAGTTAAATAGGGCAAGTCCCAAAACCCAGAGTGCCCTGTTAGAAGCAATGGAAGAACGTCAGGTAAGTATCGACGGTGTAACACACGCGCTGCCTACGCCGTTTTTTGTTATCGCAACGCAAAACCCTAGCTATCAGTCGGGTACTTATCCGCTTCCAGAATCGCAGTTAGATCGCTTTTTTATGCGTATCTCTTTAGGCTACCCAGCGTGGGAAGCAGAGAAGGCGATGCTCATGCAAGAAGATGCTTCGGCCCCCCTAAACCAAATGTTAGATGAAACAAATTTGCGAAAAATGCAAAACGATGTCTCTGCCATTCACACCAGCGACGCCATTCTTCACTATATACTGCGATTGGTTGGCGAAAGCAGACAGAGCAGTGATTTTCCCAACCCGCTTTCACCTAGAGCCAGTCGAGCCTTACTTCAGGGCGCAAAAGCATGGGCATACGTTTCTGGTAGAGATTATGTAACACCCGAGGATGTGCAAGCCGTGTTCGTGGCAATTACCGCCCATAGGCTAACATTGTCTTCGCATCACGTCGCTCAAGGGCAGCAGAGCCACGCTTTCGATGGGGAGAAGCTAAGTCAAAAATTGCTTGATAGCGTCGACCCACTGGCAGCCTAGTATCTATGAGCTCCAGGAGTATTAGAGGTGCGTAAAGTGTCAGCAACTTTTCTCAACTACTTTCGGCGTCGACTATCAGCATGGTTAGATAAGCGCGTGCCGGCTTCTCAGGAGCACCATTTAAACTTGAACAGTATTTTCATATTGCCAAGTGGATTTGGCTGGTCTTTTATTATTTTGTCGCTGTGCTTGTTTTTACTTGGTACTAACTATCAAAACAACTTGATGTTACTGCTTAGCTATTTGTGTTTGAGCATTATGCTGCTAACACTTTTTTATACGCATCAAAACTTTGCGCGGCTAGCACTTAAAGCCCTCCCCCCTAATTCGTTTCACTGTAACCAAAATGGTGAAGTTCAACTTCAGGTTATTCCCCATTTGAGCGCGCAGATGAAATGTTGCAATGGAGTACTATCAATAAAATGGCTCAATGTGGTAAGGAACACAGATACTCAATTTGACTATATCCATGGTGGGAGTAAAACTTCAGCCCAACAGCAAAGCTACAACTTTTCATTAAACAAAGATTCCAGCTCGCAAAAACAAACGCTGAATATACCGCTTCGGATATCTAGCCGTGGCCGGTTTACTCTAGGTCGAATGACTATCGCTTGTGATTTTCCGCTTGGGCTTTATAGATGTTGGACTCACCTTGATTTCGATCAGGAAGTCATGGTGTATGCAAAGCCTCAAGAAGGCCCCATTACTATCGATAAACTGGCTAGTCACAATGAATCAACAAGTGTAAGCCAAATAAATGCGCCAGACAGTAACGAAGATTTTTATGGGCTGAACGATTACGAAATTGGACAGCCACTTAATCGCGTATCTTGGAAACATGTGGCTAAAAATGGGAATTGGGTCTCAAAATCATTTTCTTCACAACAAAGTGAAAGTTTTGTGCTTTCAATGCCGTCAAGCGTCAATGTGGAAACTGCTGTTTCAGCGCTAACCCACGCCACATTGTTATGGACGAGTGAAGGCCGCGTGTTTGGAATACAATACAAAGGGCTGAACATCTCGCCTGACCAAGGTACAAACCACATGCATGAATGCCTTAGTGCGCTTGCTTGTTTCAACCTCCCACCTTTTTCAGCCACAGCTGCTGTTAACGTACCAGTTTCAATATCTACCAGACAGAAAAAAACAGGCGGCCAGTAACATGAATGATGTTTTGCTAAATCGCCTGTCACAACTTTCTGTTTTTAGGAGCGCACTAAGCCAGCCTAATTCAATGGCAATACTCGTGCTTAGCCTTGCGTTTTCACTAATTCTATTTACGTTAACTGCGCCTCTAATGTTATGGGTACTGATGTTAGGTGGGTGCGCTGTTATTGTGAGAATTGCAGGCCTTAGTACGCTGCAAAAGTTACCAACCTCTCGTACGGTTAATTTACTTGCTGTACTCGCCATGTTCGCCTTGTCTTGGTTCGGCTTGTCGGTAGGTCTGCTGGACAGCATGATCAATTTACTGGCGGTAGCGAGCGCACTCAAAGTTATGCAGGTAGAAAAGAAACGAGATTTTCACCTGCTGATATGCACTTGTCTATTTTTGATTGGTTGCGGTTTTATTTCCTCACTCAGCGTATTTGCATGGGTTGGCTACACCGGAATATTAGCGCTGCTGTTAATCGCCACCGCCCTGTATCACGGCGCTGGCTTTCCTATCGCGCAATGCGCCAAATTTGTCGCGGTGCTTATTGTTCAAGCCCTACCTATTGCGCTGCTGTTGTTTTTATTGTTACCTCAACTCCCCCCGCTTTGGCAAATGCCTACATCAAAGTCAACAGAAACAGGGCTCTCCGATACAGTAACACCAGGTGATATAGCGTCGCTTGCCAGTTCCTCTGACTTAGCATTCAGTGCTACGTTTGACAATGTCAGTGAGATCCCAAGTGCACAATCTAGGTACTGGCGCGCAATGACACTAGAACACTTCGACGGGAAAACCTGGTCTATTAGCGATAAGCGCAAGCAAGCAGAACAACAGTTGGCGTTCCTAGATAGAGAGACACCGTTATCCTTGTTGGCTGAAAACGGTAGCTCTCAGGTAATAGACTATCAATTGATTGTTGAGCCCACGCAACAAACATGGCTATTTGCTTTAGAACCGTCGTCTCCCAACAACCGCGAAAATAACATTTCTGTAAGCACGCTTTTTGATTACACCTTGCGTGCAAATACCCCTATCTCAAGTAAAAAAGCCTTTTATTTACGCTACTTTCCAGGCGCCCAAATCACCAATGGAATTGGAGACTTTGAATCGCAGCTGAATCTTCAACTATCCACAAATGGTAATCTTAAAGCTAGAGAGTGGGGGCAAGCACTGGCGAAGCAATATACAAACATGCAAGCGCGAGTGCACGCAGTAATGCGAGAATTCAGTCAAGGTGGTTTCCGCTACACCCTGTCTCCAAACGCTATGCCTGTAGATCCAATTGATAATTTCTTGTTCGAGCAACGCGCTGGATTTTGCGCGCATTATGCAGGTGCAATGGTATATGTCCTTCGTGCAGCCGGGGTGCCTGCAAGAATGGTAACTGGCTATCAAGGCGGGAGTGCACTTAACGACAACGTGCTTCAAATAAGACAATACGATGCCCATGCATGGGTAGAAGCGTTAATTAATGGTGTGTGGGTGCGTTTCGACCCTACAAGTATGGTGGCGCCATCACGCTTAACCTTTGGTCTTGAACAAGCACTAGAAGAACTAGGGGAATCACGTCAAACAACTATTTTGCGCGAAATTGGCAATTCTGCTTTATTTGCTACCCTGCAAGGCTGGTTTCAGCAACTAGACTATTCATGGAGCAAATGGGTGCTGGGCTTTGATAATGCAGCCCAGACCAATATGCTCGAGGAGCTATTAGGCGCACTGACTCCGCAAAAAATGCGTGCAGTATTTTTATCGGCGCTTGGGCTAATTGGGCTCATATTAGCGCTATACTTTT
This sequence comes from Alteromonas sp. ABD4_190, assembly GCF_056160105.1. Taxonomy (NCBI): domain Bacteria; kingdom Pseudomonadati; phylum Pseudomonadota; class Gammaproteobacteria; order Alteromonadales; family Alteromonadaceae; genus Alteromonas; species Alteromonas sp. ABD4_190. The sequence continues at coordinate 3,785,596 of NZ_JBSWWN010000001.1, read as the reverse complement.
TACCCAAAAAACAAACGAGCCACTTGTCGCCTTCTTATCGCATATTACTAAAAGCGATAAAACTTGTAGAAACAAAGACTGGGGTACATAGAGATAATAAAACCTTATCAGCCTATATTAATGAAACCAGCGCTTTTTTATCCCCGCATGCAGCTAAGGCCTTTAAACAACTGTGTGAGCTATTTGAACATGAGCATTATGCAAAGAGGAATCAAGGTTCTGATAGACATGTAGCCATGAAGCTTCAATTAAAAACACTCAAACAGTCACTCAAATAAAGAGCCTGGCTAAAAGCGTTAGTGTGCTTGTGAAATAGATAGCGACATTGCACCTTAAACATTCACGAACCCACCTTTTTAGTGCAAATGGCTGATATTTTCACCGAGGCCACTTTTCACCCTGCCAAAAAAATAACATTAACATTTTGTTTTATATGATTTTTTCGACACCATTGTTAATTTTTCATCTGTTGGCACTTTTTTGGCTACTCTTTTGTTGTTTTAAAACCATAGATAGTAAAAGTTCGAAGCGATGGCTGCTATGAATTATTGCTTAAGAACTTTAGTGTACAAAGGCGTACACATACATAGCGTTTTAAAAAATTACATCAGATAGCTACTACAATGCACAATTTTTGGACAAAGGCGTCCCCAGTTCTCTCTAACGAGAGTGCTGCGGACGCCTTTTTTTGATCTGCAAGAGCGCATGTAGATGGCTAACTTTCGGAACACAACTGGCAACTTATTAATAACGACAACGTGAGGTGAAACCATGGCTTATCTTCTCCCCGCTGAGTTTGCGACCAAAATGGTAGATGCAGGTGAAGCGAAGATTTATATGTCTACACGAGATACTCTAATACGCGCTTATATGGCAGGTGCAATTTTGGCACTCGCTGCCGTTTTTGCAATTACCATAGCCGTTCAAACTGGCATTTTCCTGCTAGGGGCCGTGCTCTTCCCAGTTGGCTTTTGTATGCTTTACCTTATGGGTTTCGACCTTTTAACCGGCGTGTTTGTATTAACGCCGCTAGCATGGCTTGCTCAGCGCCCAGGGGTTACGCCAAAACAGATATTGAGAAACTGGGGCTTAGTCTTTTTAGGTAACTTCGGCGGTGCTCTGACCGTTGCCTTTATGATGTCGTTTATTTTTACCATGGGATACAACGTAGATGGCGGCGCGATTGCGACCAAGGTTGCCAGTATTGGCGAAGCCCGAACGTTAGGCTATGCAGAGCATGGCGCAGCCGGCTGGTTCACCATTTTCATCCGCGGCATGCTATGTAACTGGATGGTGTCACTAGGTGTTGTAGGAGCGATGATCTCAACCCACGTAAGCGGTAAGGTGTTGGCTATGTGGATGCCCATCATGCTGTTCTTCTTCATGGGTTTTGAACACTCTGTGGTAAATATGTTCCTTTTCCCATTTGGTCTTATCATGGGCGGTGATTTCTCTGTTATGGATTACTTCATCTGGAATGAAATTCCAACAGCATTAGGCAACTTGGTAGGCGGCTTAGCATTTACCGGCCTTACGCTTTATACCACCCATGTGAAGACATTGCCAAAACGTACAATCCCTGTTGATAAAGCAGCGGCATCTCAAACGCTACCTATCTAATCAAGCTATTTATCTAAACCGCCATCACGACATGAAGCTTTATATTAAGTCGTGATGGCAACATTCTTTCCTATTTTAAAGTAAGTCGATAGCCCAATGTCCAGGTAACAAGGTAACAAGGTAACAAGGTAACAAGGTAACAAGGTAACAAGGTAACAAGCCATTGAATATGAATAAGCAAGCAGCGCTACAAACATCGAACTACTCGCTACCTTGCACACTTTCAGTAAGTGCTTTTTCAACACCTGGCGTTAAAGACATAAACCAAGATGCTTACACCTACCATGTGTCTTCTAATGAGCTAACTCAAAGTAGTATTTTTGTGGTTGCTGACGGTGTCAGCAGTAGCACGGTAAGCCAGGTTGCCAGCGATTTTGCTACCCGTCAGTTTATTAAGCTGTTTAGCATAGCGCCTGAACAATGGACGGTTAAAACCCGTGCCGAAACCATTATCAAAGAAATTAATGCACTACTTTATACCCGAACGCAGAAAAGCGCTTTTTGCTACACCCCAGAAAAAGGCTATGTGTGCACACTTTCGGTAGCAATCGTAACTGGTAATCACCTAGACGTATTTCACGTTGGAGATAGCCAAATTCAGGTTGTTACAAGCGACGCTAAAGACCCTATTTTGCTGACGCGTGCTCACCGACAAGCATCAGATAGTGAACCTTCGCAAACTTACCTTGCTAATGCGTTGGGCGTGAAAGCAAACATCGATATTGACCATACTGCATTAACTATAACCTCACCAAGTACCATTGCGATAAGTACCGACGGCGTTTATGAATTCGTCGCGCTGCCGAGCATACTCAATAAAATAAATAATGCCAATACGCTATCTGAAAACCAAGCTGCATTAGTTGTACACGAGGCGTTTAACAATGGAAGCGACGATAACCTCACCCTTCTACTTATAAAAGTCGAGTTCGGTGACGTTAATGGTAGTGGTGATATTGATGGTGAACAAAGCTTGATCTCGGCTGTTGCAGATATAGATAGCAACTGTCACGGCGTATCTAATGCAGTCGGCTATAACGATGGTAAATTACCACCAAAGACTACCGGCGAGTTAGCGTTTGCCGAACTTAAAACTGGTGATGAAATAGATGGCTTTAAATTAGAGCGACAGCTCTATACCTCTGCGCGAAGCCATGTGTTTATCGCCTCGCGACGCAGTTCATCCGTTGCAAACCCAAATGATACTGTGGTTGTAAAAACACCAGCCACTGACTTTTCTCAATCACAGGAAATGTTAAACGGTTTTCTAATAGAGAATTGGTTTTTAAGGCGGGTCGACTCACCCCATATTGTAAAAAGCCCCACTTTTACGGAGTTGGGTTATCAAAACACACCCACAGCCTTTTACAGCGTGAGTAGCTATGTGCAAGGGCAGACCTTGGCACAGTGGTCTATTGATAACCCTACACCTTCATTAGAGCAAGTTAGGAATATTGTTGAGCAGGTCAGCAATGGATTACAGGCAATGCATCGCCAGGGCATTCTTCACAGGGATATACGCCCCGACAATATTATCATCAGCGAACACGGTCATTGTACCCTTATCGACCTCGGGTCAGCAGCCCTAAAAAATGCCCCTAGCCTTTATAGTGATTCGCCTATTCCTGGCGCAGCACTCTTTGCTGCACCAGAATACTTTTTAGGAAACGTAGGCAGCGAGCGCTCAGATTTATTTTCCTTAGCCGTACTCACTTACTACCTTTTATGTGGTCGTTATCCCTACCACACTAAGCTTGCCCACTGTCGCACTTTTGCTGAACAGAAAAAACTAAAATATGAGACGGCGTTAGATCCTAAACGTCCAATACCTTCTTGGGTTGATAGTGCGCTAAAACGTGCTTTACACATAAACCCTGACAAACGCTACTCTTCGCTTTCAGAGTTTATTTACTCGCTGCGCTACCCTAATCCTTCAGAGCACACAACGTATCAGCCCTTAGTAAAACGCCATCCACTTTTTGTCTACAAAACACTAATACTGGTCCTTATTTTTAGCAACCTAATAACGCTCATTTTATTTAATTAACCCGTTGAGGAACTACTAATGATTACATCAAGAACACAAGTTACCGACATGATCCAATCAGCCAAAATTCTAAAAGGCATAAAGTGGAGTCAGATAGCTGAAGTTGTTGGCCAGTCAAAAGAATGGAGTACCGCAGCCTGTTTAGGTCAGATGGCCATGACAAAACAACAAGCAGAAGCGGTAGGCGAATTACTTGGGCTTACCGACGAAGCGATTGCGTGGCTTCAAATCGTACCTTACAAAGGCTCATTACCCACAGAAGTACCTACCGACCCGCTTATTTATCGCTGGTATGAACTCGTAAATGTATATGGCACTACCTTAAAAGAACTTATTCATGAAGAGTTTGGCGATGGCATCATGAGTGCCATTGATTTTTCGATGGATTTACAGCGTGAGAACGATCCTAAAGGCGACCGCGTTAGCGTAGTTATGTCTGGGAAGTTTTTGCCGTACAAAATGTACTAAAGCCATTTACTAGAGCCCTGCGCTGTTGGCATAAAAAAAGCCGGTCGAATGACCGGCTTTTTGTATTTCTTGAAGCGTTAGCTAGCACAAGCCAGCTAACGTTCGCAAAGGCTAATTACTTAGCAGCTTTACGTGCTTTCGCTTCTTCAATTACTTTGTCAGCTACGTTCTGAGGACATGCTGAGTAGTGGCTGAATTCCATAGAGAACTGACCACGACCAGATGTAATAGTACGTAGGTGACCGATGTAACCAAACATCTCAGATAGAGGTACGTCAGCCTTGATGCGAACGCCAGTAGCGCCAGCTTCTTGGTCTTTGATCATACCACGACGACGGTTAAGGTCACCGATTACGTCACCAACATTGTCTTCTGGGCTGAATACGTCAACTTTCATCACAGGCTCAAGAATTTGAGGACCTGCTTTTGGCATTGACTGACGGAATGCACCTTTAGCTGCAATTTCGAACGCGATTGCTGATGAGTCAACTGCGTGGAAACCACCGTCGTATAGCTCAACTTCAACGTCTAGTACTGGGTAACCAGCTAGAGGACCTACTTCCATCATACCTGCGAAACCTTTTTCGATTGCAGGGAAGAATTCTTTAGGTACGTTACCGCCAACAACAGTAGATGTGAACTTGAAGCCAGAGTTAGTTTCGCCTGGCTTGATGCGGTAATCAATCTTACCGAACTGACCAGAACCACCAGACTGCTTCTTGTGCGTGTAGCTGTCTTCAACAGGTAGCGTGATAGTTTCACGGTATGCAACCTGTGGCTGACCAACTTCTAGCTCAACGCCGTAAGTACGCTTCAAGATGTCTACTTTGATATCAAGGTGAAGCTCACCCATACCTTTAAGGATGGTTTCGCCTGAATCTTCGTCAGTTTCAACTTGGAAAGATGGATCTTCTGCTACTAGTTTACCGATAGCGATAGACATCTTTTCGTTAGCGCCTTTGTCTTTTGGCTTAACAGCAATCGAGATTACTGGCTCAGGGAAGATCATTGGCTCTAGTGTACAAGGGTTCTTCGGATCACATAGTGTGTGACCAGTTTGAACATTCTTCATACCAACAACAGCTAGGATATCACCAGCTTGTGCAGAAGTAAGTTCAGTACGTTCGTCAGCGTGCATCTCAACCATACGGCCGATACGCTCAGTCTTACCAGTTGCACTGTTAAGAATAGTGTCGCCTTTGTTTAGTTTACCAGAGTAGATACGGATAAACGTAAGGGCACCGAAGCGGTCGTCCATGATTTTGAACGCAAGCGCACGGAATGGCTCGTCAACAGATACTGTTGCAACTTCGCCAGTAGGCTCACCAGTCTCTTCATCTGTAAGAGGCTGTGGGTCTACTTCTGTTGGAGAAGGTAGGAAGTCGATAACTGCGTCAAGAACTAGCTGAATACCTTTGTTCTTAAATGCAGAACCACAGTATGTTGGGAAGAACGCTAGGTCACGAGTACCCTTACGGATACAACGCTTGATGTCTTCTAGAGACGGCTCTTCGCCATCCATGTAAGCCATCATTAGGTCGTCGTCTTGCTCAACAGCAGTTTCGATTAGTTGCTCACGGTATTCGTTAGCTTTCTCAACCATATCTTCTGGGATATCTACTACTTCGTAGTTCTCAGGAAGGCCTGAGTCGTCCCAGATATATGCTTTCATGTCTAGAAGGTTTACAACACCTTTAAACTCGTCTTCGATACCGATTGGAAGTGTCATTACTAGTGGGTTAGCAGCAAGTACTTTCTTAACTTGGCCAACAACACGGTAGAAGTCTGCACCCATACGGTCTAGTTTGTTAACGAAAATACAGCGTGCAACGCCAGATTCGTTAGCATAACGCCAGTTAGTTTCTGACTGAGGCTCAACACCGCCAGAACCACAGAATACACCGATACCGCCGTCTAGTACTTTAAGTGAACGATATACTTCAACTGTAAAGTCAACGTGTCCCGGAGTATCGATGATGTTCATGCGATGATCTTTCCAGAAACAGGTTGTTGCCGCTGACTGGATGGTAATACCACGCTCAGCTTCCTGCTCCATGAAGTCAGTTGTTGATTCACCATCGTGAACCTCACCAGTTTTATGGATTTTACCAGTAAGCTTCAAGATACGTTCTGTTGTGGTAGTTTTACCCGCGTCTACGTGGGCGAAAATACCAATGTTTCTGTATAAAGATAAGTCTGACATTAGTTCACTTTCATTGGTTCAGAGTAAAAAAACGGCTGGATTATAAAGGATTTCTATACCAGATTTACACCTTTTTTAGCATAAACCTTAAATTCGCTTGTCAAAATCCGCGCCAGCATCAATTCTTTTCTATAAGTATCAATAACTTAATATGTTATGACACTTTTTTGAAAAATAACAAAATCACACCTCATCAGCTGAAGTGCGAACAATTGTTACTGTAACTTCATCTCTGTCGTGGTAGAGATGCCTAACCTTAACCGCGAATGCATCATCTAAGGCATTTAAACGGCTATTTAGCAACGCCATGGCTTCGACTACAGTTTCATAGCGTTGTTTCATAGGTAGCTTTAAGTTAAAAATGGCGTGGGTCGCCCAGTGCTTGACCAGCCAATCCCCCATCAATTTCGCTACTCTATCGGGTTGCTCTATCATATCACAGACAAGCAGATCGACGCGACCAAATTGTGGTCGATAAGTAAACCCGTCTGCTGCGTGATGTTCAACCAACCCGGTACTCATTAAACTATCGGCAACCAGTCCATTATCGATAGCTTCCACATACATGCCGCGCTTCACCAATTGATAGGTCCAGCCGCCAGGGCACGCCCCTAAGTCAACCGCACGACCACCGCTTCGAAGTACTTTTGTTTGCTGAGTGGCACTCAGCATGTTTACAAGTGCATCTTCGAGTTTAAGCGTAGACCGGCTAGGCGCATCACTAGGAAATTTCAATCGGCAGATACCCAAGTGATCACGACTTGCGTGGCTAGGTAATGTATAGCCAATATGACAAATTTCAAATGACTCAAAGAAAATATGCAGCTTAGGTTTACCTAAATTTTCTTTTGCAGTGAGCCACCCCGCCTTCCTTAACGCTTGGCGAAGAGGTACGGTAAATTTACGGCAAAACTTAGCGAGGGTTTTCCCATCTTCGGTATCAGGGTACTCCACGTCGATGGCACCAAATATAGAGAACGGCTTTTCTACTTCTTTTAGTGCTTCAAGTACCTGCCCCACTCTATCTTCTTTTTCCACTTCAGTTAACGTGGCAAAAACGGCCACTAACTGGCGAGGAAAGATGCTGTCGTGAACAGTAAACTGAGTAATGGTTTGCTCTAATTGCGAAGCATCGTATAAATGGTAGTGCACAAAGCCACTATTTTTCTTTGACACAGGATAACCGTAGCACTGAGCTTCACCGTATCTCGACGTGAGCTCATTCGCCGTGTCATTTTCATACCCCGGCCGGCAATAGCCTAAAATACTAGCATTAGACATTACCTGCTCCTTTGTTTTTGTCCGTTATTTCGGCTTGCGCCATGTGTTTAGCATTTGTCCGGTCTAAATTAGATAAGTTTTGCTGTGCGCTTTCGTTCTCTTTATATCGTCCCACAAGCAAACCAATCATTAATAAAGTCCACCCAGTGATAAAGAATAGACCGCCCAATGGGGTAACTGGACCAAACCATTTAATACCGCTGATGGCGAGCGCATATAAACTTCCACTAAACAATACCGTACCGGTAACAAAACAAAACGCCGCGCGATTAACCCACTTCGATGAGACATAAGCAGACAGAGCGGGCAATAGTATCAAAGCTAACGCGTGATACATTTGGTAGCGCACACCTATTTCAAATGTATTGAGTTGCTGTGCACTTAATATACTTTTTAAACCATGTGCGCCAAACGCGCCTAGCACAACCGCTAAGCCTGCAAGCGCCACTCCAATGACAAGATAAGGTTTAGCAAGGCTAGTAGGCTTAAGTTTTTCGTTACTCATTAATTTAATCGTTCGCTTTCATTTCAAATGTTGTTTTGAATATCAACTAGACAGATTGCGGGTTATGAACGCCGCAGTTAATTCAGCAGCTTTAACAATATGCTCTTGTTGGGTTTTACCACTGGCCTTTCTTGGTTTGAAGCTGTGGTCACCGTCTTCTAAAAATACGCACTCAATAGTTGATGGTAGCGCGTAGTTCTTTTCACCACTTTCAATCTCATTTCTAGTACCAAAAGTATCTCTTTCCCCCTGGATAATAAGCAGAGGTTTCGCTGCTGTTAGCAAGTGTTCTGTGCGGGTTTTCTCCGGCTTACCCGGGGGGTGAAATGGGTAGCCCAGCGCTATTGCGCCTTTTACGTTACTTATACCTTCATACACCATGGTGGCCATTCGCCCGCCCATAGATTTTCCGCCGATGAACACAGGTAAGTTATGCAGGACACTGTTATCTTTACTGCAGGTTTCAATTACCGCAGTAAAGTGTGACATGAGTTTGTCGGCCTTATCAGGAGGTCTGCGCTTACCAGTAGCTTTAATGGTTTGCATATAAGGGAAATTGAAGAGCACCGTAGATATGTTTTGAGCAACAAGTTCGTTTGCCATGTCTTGCATGAACTCATGCTCTTTACCCGCACCAGCGCCGTGCCCAAGTATTAAGCATGCAACGGGTGATTTGGCATCGTGCACTTCCATATCGAAAACAACGTCATTTGCACACGTTTGTGTATTGGTTTGCGTATTACTTTCTTTTAATTTAGCCATACTACAACAAATCCTCTTGCTCAGCTTCAACCAGCGCTAAGATCCAGTCTCTAAATGCTGCAATCTTTCCTAATTCAGCCTGTGACTCTTCACATACTAGATAAAACGCATCGCGACTCTCTACCCGTTCTTCAAACGGCATAACTAGCCTTCCCGCTTCAATTTCTGGCCTAGCGAGTACTGTGTTACCCAAGGCAATGCCTTGACCAAGTGCCGCTGCCTGTAAAACTAGCATGGAGTGACTGAACACCGGGCCTTGGTTAACATTTACGCCAATTACACCCACGTGCTTCAACCAATTTTTCCACGCAGTACGGCTTAAGTCGTGAAGCAACACGTGGTGTCGTAAGTCAGACAAACTAGAAAGAGGCTTAGGTCCTTGAAAAAGCATAGGTGAACATAGCGGCGTTAAAAACTCTCGGTGCAGCTGATCAGCCTGTAGCCCTGCCCAGCGGCCTTTACCGTAATATATGGCAACGTCCACATCGTCTTCTAAGAAACCTTCGTCGAAATCTACGGCTTTTATGCGTACGTCAATATCTGGATGGGCCAAACTAAATTTATGAATACGGGGTACCAACCATTGGCTAGCGAAACTCGGTGGCATAGCTACCGTGATAGCACCTTTACTGCCCTTCGCAAGTAGCCTTTCTGTCGCGTCTTGTAAGTTTTTGAAGATATCTTTTAACTCCAAGAAATACGCCTGCCCTTCTTCGGTAAGAAGCAAAGTTCTATTTCTTCGAAGAAATAACTTCATGGATAAGAAATCTTCAAGCGCTTTTATTTGATGACTCACCGCTGCTTGAGTAACAAACAGTTCATCAGCTGCCTTGGTAAAGCTCAAATGGCGCGCGGCCGCTTCAAACGACTTTAAGGCATTAAGAGGGGGTAAACGTCGATGCATAGTTTGTTTTGAATCCAGTGTGACCGAAGCATGACAAATTCATTAGTTTTTCTAATGACAACCCATACTTTTACTCGTTTTATTTTTCACCACCAGCTGACTATAATTTACCCGAAATTAAGAAAGAGTATTTAATTTCAGTACATTATGATGATTAAATGTTAATCATTTTAACATTCATCAACAAATTTTTAATTATTTTTATTAGGTGTGAAAATGAAAAAATTACTTTTAGCTAGCGTTTCTGTAATGGCTTTCGCAAGTGCTGCTGCAAATGCTAACGCACAACCAGAAAAGATCAATCTACAATCGTTAATCAATACTGCAATGACAAGCGTAAAAATGGCTGAAGTATTGCCAGAAAACGATGCTCACATTGTTGTTAAAAAGCAATCAAAGGCGATTTTAGCTGAAGAGATCCAAGTTCAGCTTCACAAAAACTTATTAGCAATGGCAAAAGGTGAAGAGCGCGTAAACGTTTCTGAAGCGGAATAAGCAACTCACACACCTGATACGCATGCCGGTGCTAGCACCGGCATACGCCATCAATACATGCTTAGGTATTGCTTGTATCTAACGCGTCAAAACCTTTCACTAACTCGTCTAATGCTTTCATCTGCTGTAAATAAGGCTCTAATTTAGCCAACGGTAATGCACAAGGGCCGTCACACAAAGCTTCATCAGGGTTAGGGTGTGCTTCAATGAATAAGCCTGCTAAACCTAACGCCATACCACTTCTTGCTAGCTGTGCCGCTTGCGCTCTACGACCGTCTGCAGACGTAGCACGGCCACCAGGCATTTGAAGTGCGTGAGTCGCATCAAATATTACCGGAGCGTATTCTTTCATAGCGTCCATACCTAACATATCTACAACTAAGTTGTTGTAGCCAAAGCAACTGCCGCGCTCGCATAGAATAACGTTGTCGTTACCTGCTTCACCTAGCTTTCCAATAATATGGCGCATTTCATGTGGTGCTAAGAACTGAGGTTTCTTTACGTTAATTACGGCACCTGTTTTTGCCATTGCAACAACAAGGTCGGTTTGGCGTGCTAAAAAGGCAGGTAACTGAATAACGTCAACCACTTCGGCGACAGGTGCCGCTTGATAGGGTTCGTGTACATCTGTGATAAGTGGAACGTTAAAGGTCGACTTAATTTCTTCAAAAATACGCAGCCCTTCTTCCATGCCAGGCCCACGGTAAGAAGTCACCGATGAACGGTTCGCTTTATCAAATGACGCTTTGAAAACGTACGGAATATTAAGCTTTTGCGTTACTTCAACATAGTGCTCAGCAATACGCATAGCAAGTTCGCGAGACTCTAGTACGTTCATGCCGCCGAACAGAACGAACGGCAAGTGATTGGCAACCTCGACGTTACCTACATTAATAATCTGTTTAGATTCAGACATTATTTATTTCCAATTAAATCTTAAAAAAGAGGTTGTTTGGTTACAGCAACCATGGCCGTTGCCATAAGCACAACAAGTGCTGCAACGAAAAAGCTCCATTTGCCTAACGCGGTTTTGGCTTTTTTCAATGCAAATAATCCAAACACGATGTACAACACTACACCGATAACTTTGAATGTAAGCCAGGCATTAACCAAAGGATATTGAGATAAAATGAAGCATAGCCAGATTGCACTGGCCAACAGCACGGTATCAATGATATGAGGGAGAATTTTAACCCATTTTTTGCTGAGTGCTGTTGCGTCGAATTGGCTCCAAATAAACCGAAAGACAAAGAATAAAATGCTTAAGCCAACGGCGGTTAAATGAAGGTGTTTTGCCATCATGTACATAGTATTTTCCTATTCTTATTAGATATTAAGGCAGCTTCTAGCTACTTTAGCACATGAGCTAACTAGCAAGTTTAACAACTCAACGTCTTTTTCGCTGTGCTGTAGCAAAATGAAGTTCAATAACCTAAATATACTGGCTTTGAATTCAAAAAAAACAGGTGCCTTTGAGCACCTGTTTTCTTTCAACTTTTTTAGCGCATAAAACCTTATTGTAACGCATAACCCATCGTAAATAACGGGGCAACGCGTTATTACTTTGCATCAGGATATTGAGCTTGTATTGCTAGAAAGGCTGGAAGGTCGTTTAGCAAACACTGGACTAAATTCGGGTCAAAGTGCTTACCACTTTCCTCTTTTAATACCGTCTCAACCTTGTCAACTGTCCATGCTGGCTTATAAGGCCGTGCGTTTAATAGCGCATCAAATACATCAACCAAGGTCGCGATACGGCTTTTTATATCAATTTCTTCGCCTTTAAGCCCATCGGGATACCCTTTCCCATCCCAGCGCTCGTGGTGTTGCTTCGCTAACATTGCTGCAAGCTGAATTGTGGGCCGGCTTGAATCTCGCAAAATTTGATACCCAAATTCAGCGTGCTGACGTATTTTAAACACTTCTTCTTCAGTTAACGGTGTCGTTTTGTGCAAAATAGACTTTGGCACTATAGACGTACCAATATCATGGAGTGGTATGGCAAGACGCAGTGCGTGAGTATCTTGCTCGTCTAGCCCGACCTTTTCCGCCAACAGTTGCGCCATTTCAACCATTCTTGTGAGGTTATTTGACGCATTTGATTCATGCTCTAATGCTCGACCTAAGCGCTCAATAATTTCCTTTTGCGTCGCTTCAACATCAACGGTTTTAAGAACATTGTCAAAAGCCAGTTGAACACTGTCTGAAAAGCGCTTTACCAGATGGCGATCATTATCACCAATTCTTCTGGGCAAGCCCGACAAATACAACAGTGCACCGTCGTGCGTTTTGCTGTTGCAGTAAGCCACCACGTGATCTTCTGCATATACAATCTGTTTATCGCGCATTGCCTGTGCACATAGTGCATATTCTTCTGCACTAATCGCATCTTTTAGTGGTACACCTTCTTTACTGGCATATTCGCCATTACCAGCAAAAACATATAATTCGTCGTCACCCAGCGTGTTGTTGCTGGTATTAATAGTGCGCGATGTAGTTGCTACCGCAGTAGTAATATAAGCAGCGTCCTTTGAACAGCCCAAAATAGATGCAAGCTGTTGAATGATGCCCTGCATGAATTTTTCGAGAGAACGTGAAGAAAACAAATCAACAGATGCATCAATGATCTTTTCAAGACCGCGCCTGTTTTCTTCTATAACAATAATATCGCGATAAGAGCGCAGAGCAGCAATAATAACAGTGAATAGTTTTTGTGCAGTTAGTTCGGTTTTAGATTTATAGTCATTGATGTCGTAGTTAATGATGACATCTTTTTCTGGCGCTTGGCCGGGTTGACCGGTGCGTAAAATAATGCGAGTGAAGTGATTATCGAGTTCGTTGCGAATGTAGTCTGCCACTTGAAGGCCGGCATCATCGGTTTCCATGACTACATCGAGCAACACAACTGCTATATCGTCATGGGTTTTAAAAATAGATTTGGCTTCCTCACCGCTATAGGCACTTACGAACTCTAATGTTTTACCATTTAAGCTAAAGTCATTTAGCGCCAACTTGGTAACGGCGTGCACTTCAGGTTCATCATCAACGATAAGTACTTTCCAGCTACCCAGATCATCCACTTCATTTTCATCGTCGTCTTCTGCGAAAAGAAAGTCATCGTTCATCTGGTACGTCCTGTCCTGTAAGAGATTGTTTAAATTGGCGCTTTTTAGTCTTCTTTGATGCTAGATAAATACTAATGCAAAACTAAATATAAGCAAGTTTGCAACTAAAAATCGGTACTACAGGTTGTTTGATTTTTTAGGTGGTTTCGACCTACTGCCACTGCCCTAGCGTTACACGGTCGTTGTCGCCGTAGTCCTTAACGGTTTTGACGTTCGCAAATCCCGCGTCTGCGAGCAAAGCGTTAACTGCCGGCCCTTGGTCAAAACCGTGTTCGAAGGCTAACAAAGCCCCTTTATTGAGATATTCAGGCGCATTCTTGATGATGTGTTTTATATCGTCCAAGCCATCGTGACCCGAGGTTAAGGCTGTTTTCGGTTCAAAACGCACATCGCCTTCGTCAAGATATGGGCTGGCTTCTTCGATATAAGGTGGGTTTGAAACAATAATGTCGAAGGTTTGACCTGCCAGTGCGCTAAACCAATCACTTTGCACAAAGCGGGCATTGGTTAAGTTGTTAGCTTGTGCATTGCGAGTAGCAAGTTTTACCGCTCCCTGCTGGAAGTCCACACCAGTAACTGACGCTTCAGGTAATTCGCTTGCTAACGCCAGAGCAATAGCGCCCGTGCCTGTTCCTAAGTCGCAGATTGATAGAGGATGAGCTAGATGTTCATTGGCCCAGTTAAGCACTTGCTCAACCAGCACTTCAGTATCAGGGCGCGGTATTAAAGTATCCGGTGAGGTAAATAGTGATAAGGTCCAGAAATCGCGCTTGCCGATAATATAAGCAACAGGCTCACCCCGCCTTCTTTTTGCCACTGCAGCTGCAAACTGGGTCTGCTCAGTGTCATCCAGGCTTTTATCTGGCCATGTGAACAAATAGGTTTGAGACTTACCTAGAATATTTGCCAGCATAACTTTGGCATCAACAGAGGGTGACTCACCACCCTCTAGTTGTTCAACCGCCCATGCTAGGGCGTCATCTATTCGCATTATCTTTTTTAACGCTATTTTTGCTGCAAGACGAATTTACTCGTCAGAAAGCGAGGCTAACAAGTCAGCCTGATGTTCTTGCAAAATCGGATCGACGAGCTGTTTTAGATCCCCTTCTATTACTTCATCTAAACGATAGATAGTTAGGTTGATACGGTGATCAGTAACGCGACCTTGCGGGAAGTTGTAAGTGCGAATACGCTCTGAACGGTCACCACTACCGACTAAGCTCTTACGGGTAGAAGCTTCTTCAGCCGCGCGCTTTTCTTCTTCAATTTGGTTTAAACGCGCTTGAAGTACTGACATAGCTTTAGCACGGTTTTTGTGCTGTGAACGTTCGTCCTGACACTCTACAACCAAGCCTGTTGGCAAGTGAGTAATACGAATAGCAGAGTCAGTTTTGTTAACGTGCTGACCACCTGCGCCCGATGCACGGAAGGTATCGATACGAAGCTCAGCCGGGTTGATTTCGATAGCTTCAGACTCAGGGATTTCAGGCAATACTGCAACAGTACATGCAGAGGTGTGAATACGACCCTGTGATTCGGTTTCTGGTACACGCTGTACGCGGTGACCGCCCGACTCGAACTTGAGCACACCATAAACGCCATCACCACTAACGTTAGCAACCACCTCTTTATAGCCGCCATGTTCACTTTCGTTGGCATTCACCAACTCAACACGCCAACCGCGGCTTTCTGCGTAACGGCTATACATACGGAATAAATCGCCTGCAAATATTGCCGCTTCGTCACCACCGGCCCCTGCGCGAATTTCTAAGAAGCAGTTGTTGTCATCGTTAGGATCTTTTGGCAGAAGTAACACCTGAAGCTCAGTTTCAAGGCGCTCAATTTCTGCCTTAGCTTCTTTCATCTCTTCTTGTGCCATTTCACGCATTTCAGCATCGTCTTCGTTCAGCATTTCCTGTGCTGAACTTAAGTTTTCTTGCGCTTGCTGGTATGCATTAAAGCCAGTAACGACATCTTCTAGCTGACTGAACTCTTTTGACAAGTTGCGAAACTTCTCTTGGTCGCCGATAACATCAGGGTCACCGAGTAACGCCTGAACTTCTTCGAAACGCTCGACTAAGTGTTCGAGTTTCCTAACTACCGACTCTTTCATATGCTTCTTATTACCTTATTTATTATTGTCTGACGAAAAATCAGATAAATCTAATGCCTGTCCCATCCAACGGCTTAACGCCGGGTCATCGTGCATGGCAGCTTCGCGTAACGCGAGGGTTGTTGAATGCAACAGCGTATTGGTTAGTTTATACGCCATTTCTTCTAATACCGCTTCGGCATTTTTACCTTCCGCTAATTGCGCTTTGGCTTTTTCCACAATATCGTCACGCTGCGCCATGCCTTTCTGGCGATACTGTCTTACTAAATCTATGGATTGCTGCGACTGTTTCCATGTCATATAGTCGCCAGCTTGCTTGTCGATAAGCTTTTCCGCTTCTTTTGCAGCTTGCTCGCGGTTTTCTAAATTCTTTTGAACAATATGTTGTAAGTCATCGACGGTGTAAAGATAGGCATCCCCTAGCTCGTTTACTTCTGACTCTATATCTCGCGGTACTGCCAAATCGACCAAAAACATAGGCATGTTTCTGCGCTGTTTAAGCGCTTTTTCCACCATGCCTTTGCCAATTAAGGGCAGTTGGCTAGCGGTAGAGCTTATCACGATATCAAAATCTTTTAAGTGCTCTGGTACTTGCGACAAGGTAAACACGCTTGCATCTAGCGTTTCGGCTAAAGCCTCTGCTCTGGCTACCGTTCTGTTTGCTACGGCTAAACAGCTTACCCCCTGCTCTTTCAAATGCTGAGCAACTAACTCAATAGTTTCACCAGCACCTACTAGAAGCACAGAACGCTTAGGTAATTCGGCGAAGATATGCTTGGCAAGCTGCACGGCGGCGTAAGCCACGCTTACAGCGTTTGCCCCGATATCAGTTTCACTGCGAACGCGTTTCGCTACTGAAAAAGTATGTTGGAACAACTTATCAAACTCGCTGCTCACCATTCCCGAATGCTTAGCATCGCCAAACGCCTGCTTTACTTGCCCTAGTATCTGAGGCTCACCTAAAATAAGTGAATCAAGGCCACTGGCTACGCGCATAATATGCTTTACCGCTTCGTCTTGCGCGAGCACATAGCTGTTACTAGCAATCTCTTCTACATCTAAGTGGTGAAAGTCACTTAGCCATTGTAGAAGCTTTTGACCCGTATCGTCCTGCGTGTTGACGTAAAGTTCGGTGCGGTTACAGGTCGATACAATGACAGACTCGTCTATGCCGTTCAGCTTTTTTAAACTCGCAAGCGCTTCTACCAGAGAATCTGGTGTAAAGGCCACTTTTTCGCGAAGTGCTACTGGAGCTGTTTTGTGGTTAATACCAAGGGCGAGTAAAGTCATTAAAATCTGTGCTGGCAACGTCGGAGCGGCATTGTACGAAAAACCCAAAATGATTGAAAGTGTTGGTGAAACTGTGTTCCCATAATGTCACAACTAAATGTGTCTTATTTTTATACGGGTATGTTGCCTTGATGATTCGCTTATTTTCCTTATTGTTTGCCGTTTGCTTTTTATTAAGTGCATGTACGACCGCTCCGAAAGGCCCAGAAAATGCGGTAAACCTTACCGCACAACTCGAAAAAGTGGCTGAAGTCCACCAATGGCAAATGCGAGGAAAAATTGCCTTTCGCCGAGGAAAAGAAGCGGCCAGCCTAAATTTAGTCTGGAAAAACGATTCCGGCGATTTCGATTTTCGATTAACAAATTTCTTAGGAGTAAGTCTAGTTAATCTAAACGTGAACAAAAACCAGTCAGTATTAGAGGCTGACGGCGAAACATACGTTGATGCCCTACCGGAACCACTTATTTATCAGATTACGGGAATGGTAATTCCGGTTAAACCACTGTTGTCTTGGGTAAAAGGTTTACCGCTAGACGGTGACAAATTCACCCTAACTGAAAAAGGGTTGGTTAATACCCTAGAGAGCTATTGCCAAGGTTGCCGCAATTGGCAAGTCGCTTATGGCAACTACGGTAGTGTTGAGCTAGATGATGGCACATCTGTATGGCTGCCTCACAGCATAACGCTTACTCAAAACGAAACGCCGGAAATGCCTCAAACTCAGCTTAAAATTAAAATTTATCAGTGGACTCTGTAGTGAACGCACCTGAATCAACGCAAAAAGATTGGTGGCCTTCCCCTGCCAAACTAAACCTGTTTTTACACATTCTTGGCCGCTACGACAACGGCTATCACCAGCTTCAAAGTCTGTTTCAAATGCTGGATTACGGCGATGCGCTCGCCTTTGACATAAGCACAGGCGATACAAGTATTCGCATGGAAACACCACTGGATGGCGTACCAGACGATGACAATTTAATTGTAAAAGCAGCACGACTGCTGGCAACAAAAACAGAATGTAATAAAGGTGCCGTTATTTCGCTAGACAAGCGCCTTCCTATGGGAGGCGGCATTGGGGGCGGTTCATCTAATGCAGCAACAACCCTAGTTGCGCTTAATCATTTATGGAACACGGGGCTAAGTGAAGATGAACTGGCTGAACTTGGGTTATCTTTAGGCGCTGACGTACCTATTTTTGTGCGAGGCCTTACAGCATTTGCAGGAGGTGTGGGAGAAGAGATAACGCCCGCACCTCAAAAAGAAGTGTACTATCTTGTGGCAAACCCTAATGTGCATGTGAGTACGGCTGAAGTGTTTACTTCTCCCGATTTACCCAGAAATACACCAGCGATGCGTTGGGAAGACTATAAATTTGAAAAAACTTGGAATGATTGTCAGCAATTAGTCGCGAATCGCTATCCTGAAGTTGCAAAATTATTACAGTGGTTGGTACACTACGCACCGTCGCGAATGACGGGCACAGGTGCTTGCGTATTTGCCACTTTTTCTGACTACACTTTAGCCAAGCAGGTTAAGGCTCAAATGCCTGAAGCCTGGCAGAGTTTTGTCGCAAAAGGTGTGAATCGCTCACCACTATTAGACAAATTAGAACAACAAAAATAGCGTGTACGCCACATCGGACAAGAACTTAAAAATTGGGGTATAGCCAAGTTGGTAAGGCAGCGGGTTTTGATCCCGCCATTCGTAGGTTCGAGTCCTGCTACCCCAGCCAAACCTCTTTTATCAACGCACTGAGGAACCACTTGTGCCAGATATGAAGCTCTTTGCAGGTAATGCCGTACCAGAACTTGCCCAGAAAGTTGCCGATCGCCTCTATACCAAACTTGGAAATGCCAAAGTTGGCCGTTTTAGTGACGGTGAAATCAGCGTAGAAATTCATGAAAACGTCCGTGGCTCGGACGTTTTTATTATCCAGTCTACGTGTGCGCCTACTAACGATAACCTTATGGAACTTATTGTGATGATCGACGCACTACGTCGCGCATCAGCTGGTCGTATTACAGCAGTAATTCCTTACTTTGGTTATGCACGCCAAGACCGTCGTGTTCGTTCAGCTAGGGTGCCAATTACTGCGAAAGTAGTAGCTGACTTCCTGTCTAACGTTGGTGTTGACCGCGTACTTACTATCGACCTACACGCCGAACAGATTCAAGGTTTCTTTGATGTTCCGGTGGATAACGCATTCGGTACCCCTATCCTTCTTGCTGACATGGTAAGACGTGACTTTGCCGACCCTGTAGTCGTCTCTCCTGACATTGGTGGTGTTGTGCGTGCACGTGCTACTGCAAAACTACTTAACGACACCGACCTTGCTATTATCGATAAACGTCGCCCTAAAGCGAACGTGGCTCAGGTAATGAACATTATTGGTGACGTTAAAGACAGAGACTGCATTATTGTTGATGACATGATTGATACAGGCGGTACGCTTGCAAAAGCAGCAGAAGCGCTTAAAGCACATGGTGCTCGCCGTGTTTATGCTTACGCGACTCACGCTATTTTTTCGGGTAACGCTGCAAACAACCTTAAAGAGTCTGTTATCGACGAGATTATCGTTACTGACTCAATTCCATTAAGTGCGGATATGAAGCAAATCGGAAAAGTAAAACAGCTTACTTTATCTGAGATGCTTGCTGAAACCATTCGTCGCATTAGCAACGAAGAGTCTATTTCAGCAATGTTTGAGTACTAACTCACACTAAAAAGCGAGTGAGACAATGCATTTCAATAGCATTGTTTCACTCGCTTCTTTTATACGAAGTATTGATTAATTATCAATTTCGTCTTCTTCGTCTTCGGGCATGTCTACGTCTACAACAGGTACTTCAACTTCCTTAGTCTCTGTTCTCACATCAACATCTACCGTATCGACGTCATACTCAGGCAACTCTCCGCCCTCAACGTCAACGTCTGGCATTTGCCCATCATCGGTTTTCTTTACTTCATACTCAGGAAGCTCACCAGACTCAACGTCAACATTAGGCATTTCGCCATCTTCAGTCTTGTTCACGTCGCATGCACTTGCCGCTAGTGCCAAGCTCGATACTGCAAAAATTTTAGTTAAGTGCTTCATTTTCTCTCCTTAAAAACGTTGCTTTTGATAATCCCCACATAAATTTATGGAGGTTACCCTCGCTGTGTAATACATCGATTGTGGGCTAGATGAATAAAACCCGCTCGCTGTTATTACATAAGTCAATAGTTATGAAGCAGGGTCTGTGCCAACTGACTTGAAACGTCTTTTTAGCCAAATGTGTGAAACTATTATGAAATCTATTTCACTCTTAGTGGTTAAGAAAAAGCGAGACTCTATCCACAATGCTAAATCCTAAGGCGAACATTATCAGATACCTATTAAACAGCGGCTTAGGTTCACTTAATAAACTTTTCGCAGGTAGGTTTTAATAGATTAGATAAAGCCTAAACTTTTCTCCGAAAATTCCTCTCGTTTTTGAAAAGCAAATACATTGTTCCCATAGACAGACTGCAAGTATTTGTTTAATGATGTAAAAAATATGTATAGGTTTCTGCGTTTTTTGTAGAAATTACTTAAACACCATGGAAGACTGTTAAGCAAAGCTTTAATCGGTAGAAGCCAAAAATTATGCACTGCTGCACACTTGGCTCAAGTGAGCGCTAACCATCAAACACTGCTCTTGTTTAATAGAGGAACATAAGAATGAAAAACAATCGACTAAAACTCGCACTCATATTCACTTCTGCACTTACACTTATCGCTTGCTCTTCAGAAGAAGAGACTAAGGACGTCACAATGGTAGATAAAGAAACGCAAATGGAAACCAAAACGGAATCTATGCCTAAAGAATTGGTTGCAGAGCCTGTTACACAGGCTGAAGCAGTTGAAGATAATGTCAAAGGCGAAGTGACCATGAAAGGCAGCATTATATACAAAGACCTAGAAGGCGGTTTCTATGCATTTATCGCCGAAAGCGGCGACCGTTATACGTTGCATGGCCTAGACGAAACTTATCAAAAGAATGGACTTGTTGTTGAATTAGAAGGCACACCTAAACCAGATATGATGACCTTCACCCAATTCGGCACCGTACTTCAAGTGTCAAGCGTTAAGGTGCTTGATACCAGCAAAGTTATTGATAACCTTCAAACACAATGATCATGCTTTACGCGAAATAAGTAGCAAATAACACATTTATCTAAATTACATAATTTGTGTTTTTAAGCAGCGAATAACTTTTGCTCTCGCGCTAGTGGTACATACCAAGACTTAAAAGGATGATCATTGATGATTAATGCATATGCAGCTAAAGAAGCAGGCGGAAAGCTGGAAAAGTTTCAGTACGACCCCGGCGAGCTTGCCTCGCATGACGTTGAAATAGATGTTGAAAGTTGTGGTATCTGCCACAGTGATTTAAGCATGCTCGACAATGAATGGGGCATGACCGAGTACCCTTTTGTGCCGGGTCACGAGGTGGTAGGTACTGTTTGTCAAGTGGGCAAACATGTCACCTCTCTTAAAGTAGGGCAGCGTGTGGGTCTCGGTTGGCATTCAGCCTATTGCAATAGCTGTAGAACCTGCGAGGAAGGCGATCACAATCTTTGTGCTGACGCGACTATGACTATCGGTGGTCGCCACGGCGGATTTGCAGATAAAGTGCGCGCCCAAGCCCGTGCAGTTATTCCCCTTCCTGATACAATCGACAGCACAAAAGCAGGTCCTCTGTTTTGCGGCGGCATTACTGTATTCAACCCTCTTGTTCAGTTTGGCATTAGCCCAGCGAGTGAAGTTGGAGTTATCGGTATTGGTGGTCTAGGGCACCTGGCTTTGCAGTTTTTAAACGCGTGGGGATGTAAAGTAGTCGCGTTTACTTCAAGCGAATCTAAGCAAAAGGAAGCGTTAGAGCTAGGTGCATCAGATACTATTAATAGTCGTGATGAAAACGAGATAAAGAAAGCACGCGGTCGCTTCGACCTGATTATTTCAACCGTTAATGTAAAGCTAGACTGGAACCTGTATCTATCTGCATTGGCGCCGAAGGGTCGACTTCACTTTGTTGGAGCTACCCTTGAGCCTCTTGATATAGGTGCGTTTAATTTAATTGGTGGTCAAAAAAGCGTATCAGGTTCACCTGTAGGTAGCCCAGCAACCATCAAAACCATGCTAGATTTCGCAGCCCAGCATAATATTGAACCCGTTACCGAAACTTTTAAGTTTGATAATGTAAATGACGCTATTGACCGGTTACGAGAAGGCAAAGCCCATTACAGGGTTGTGCTGACCAAATAAGCGATAACGCTTAAGACTTCAACATCCAATAGTGAAACCAGAGTAGATAGCTCGGATGGAAATCTGTCTATACTTTTCTTGATTAAAGTAAAAACGCGCTTTTGCGCGTTTTTAATTTTAGTTGTGCCAATTTTATATTTACTCTCTTCGATTTTAATCTGTGTTGGCAATTGTATGTTGTAGTAGGTGGTGTTAGAATTCGCCGCCCTTGAATTTTGGGTTGATGATTTATTGTGCGCATGAAAGTATTTTCAAACGTGATAAGCATCAAATTACAGTGGGTTTTGGTCGCAAAAACCCACATCATTAGACTTATATTTTTTGGAGACAGACAATGTCTGAAGCAAATTTCAAACTAGATGCTTCTGTTCGTACAGACCTAGGGAAAGGTGCGAGCCGCCGCCTACGTCGCGAAGATAAGCTTCCTGGTATCATCTACGGTGGTGAAGAAGCACCAGTTTCTATCACACTAGATCACAACAAAGTAAACAACTCTGCTGACTTTGAAGCGTTTTACTCTCACGTTCTTGAACTAAACCTTGACGGTAAAGTTGTTGAAGTTCTAGTTAAAGACATGCAGCGTCACCCGTACAAGCCAAAGATCATGCACATTGACTTCCAACGTGTTATCGCTGGTCAAGACGTTCACACTAACGTTCCAATTCACTTCGTAAACGAAGAAGCTTCTGCTGCTGTTAAAGCTGGCGGTATCGCAGAGCACCACGTAACTGAAATCGAAGTTACTTGTCAGCCTAAAGATCTTCCTGAGTTCATCGAAGTAGATATGGCTGGTGTTGAGATGGGTCAAACGCTACACCTTTCTGACCTAACTCTTCCGGCTGGCGTTGCTTCAGTAGAACTTGCTAAGAACGACGAAGCTCACGACCTAGCAGTTGTGACTGTTAAGCCTGCTCCTAAAGCGGCTGATGCAGAAGAAGACGGCGAAGAAGAAGCTTCAGAGGAATAATCCTCTTGGCTGATATCCGCCTAATCGTGGGCCTGGGTAATCCAGGCCCCGAATATGAAAATACCCGACACAATGCCGGTGAATGGTTTCTCAACCAACTTGCCGACACCTACAACGCCCCGCTAAAACCAGAAACCAAATTCTTCGGTAAAACTGCTCGCATAACTATTGCTGGCAAAGATGTCCGTTTGCTCTACCCCACTACGTTTATGAATAAAAGTGGACAAGCCGTAGCAGCACTGGCTAATTTTTACCGCATAGAACCAGAACAAATATTAGTAGCGTTTGACGAATTAGATTTACCCCCCGGCGTAGCAAAATACAAAGTGGGTGGAAGTTCTAGTCAAAACGGCGTACGTGACATTGTGGCTAAAATGGGTAACAACAAGAATTTTTTGCGTTTGCGTATAGGTATTGGTCATCCGGGTCATAAAAGCCGAGTAACCGGCCATGTTCTTGGTAAGCCACCAGCAGATGAAAAGGCAGCTATTGAAAGCGCCGTTGATGAAGCGGTACGCTGTACCGAAATTTTGCTGAAAGAAGACCTTAAGCAAGCACAAAACAGGTTGCACTCTCACAAAGGGTAAACCTAGCCAGTTTTCACTTTTCCAAACTAAGGATCCATGCCATGGGTTTTAAATGCGGTATTGTTGGCCTACCAAACGTAGGTAAATCAACACTTTTCAATGCATTAACAAAAGCAGGTATTGAAGCGGCAAACTTCCCGTTTTGTACTATTGAGCCAAACACAGGTGTAGTACCTGTGCCAGATCTTCGTTTGGACAAGTTGGCTGAAATCGTAAATCCACAACGCGTTATTCCTACTACCATGGAGTTCGTAGACATTGCTGGCTTGGTAGAAGGTGCCTCTAAAGGTGAAGGTTTAGGAAACAAATTCCTAGCTAACATCCGTGAAACCGACGCTATCGGTCACGTGGTTCGCTGCTTCGACGATGAAAACATTGTTCACGTTGCAGGTCGCGTTAGCCCTAAAGATGACATTGACGTTATTAATACCGAGCTTGCGCTATCTGATTTAGAAACCACAGAAAAAGCACTACACCGTGTAGCAAAACGCGCCAAAGGCGGCGACGCTGACGCTAAGTACGAAATGAAAGTGCTGGAGAAGATTAAGCCGCACCTAGATGAAGGCTTATTGCTTCGTTCACTTGAGCTTAGCAAAGAAGAACTTGCAGCAATCAGCTACATGAACATGCTTACTCTTAAGCCAACCATGTACATTGCTAACGTGAATGAAGACGGCTTTGAAAACAACCCGTACCTTGACCAGGTAAAAGAAATTGCAGCAGGCGAGAATGCTACGGTAGTAGCAGTTTGTGCATCTATTGAGTCTGATATTGCAGAGCTTGAAGATGACGAGCGCGAAGAATTCATGCAGGACATGGGCTTAGAAGAACCTGGTCTTAACCGCGTAATTCGTGCCGGTTATAACTTGCTAACGCTTCAAACCTACTTTACTGCCGGTGTTAAAGAAGTACGTGCATGGACCTTCCCAGAAGGTTCAACAGCGCCACAAGCCGCGGGTAAAATTCACACCGACTTCGAAAAAGGCTTTATTCGCGCTGAAATAGTCAGCTACGACCACTTTGTGGAGTTTAACGGCGAACAAGGTGCTAAAGATGCAGGTAAATGGCGTCTTGAAGGTAAAGACTATATCGTTAAAGATGGCGACGTTATCCACTTCCGCTTTAACGTATAATTTCTAACTCAGAAACTAGCACTGTTTACTAAAGCCACCGCAAGGTGGCTTTTTTGTTTGCGGTAAACAATTGTGAAGCGTTCATAGGGCTGATATAACTGACAAAAAACTAACGGCTTCTATAATGATTCTAAAACAGCTTAGCAATTTACAACCGTTCGCGTTATTGCAAAATAAGTCGCAACGAGACACACAGCTAAAAAACCGACAACCCCTTTTTAAAGCCTTGGTTAGAACGTTATGTTTACTAGGTTTTACTAGTTTTTCCATTGCCAATGAAACTCAGATTAAAGCGGAAAACACACAATCTAGTATCAGCGGCGGCGAAATAGCGCCAACGTTGGTAAGCAATGCCGACAGTTGGTATCAGGTACCCCAAGCTAATACGGTAACCTTCAAAACCGCACATGGCGACGTGGTTATTGCACTTCACCCTACCCTTGCGCCAAAACATGTGGCCAGGTTCAAAGCCCTTATAGACGCAGGCTTTTATAACGAGCAAGCGTTTTATCGTGTAGTAGATGGCTTTGTCGCACAGGCAGGCAGTAATGATACTCACGACGCAACACAATTTCCGTCAACACTGCTTAAGCCAATAAGCGCTGAATTTACTCTGCCACTTAACAGCAATGTAAACGTCGTTGAATCTAAAGATATGTTTGCACCTAATACTGGCTTTTTAGACGGGTTCCCAATGGGTATAGATAAAAGCCGTAAAGAAATGTGGGGGCTTCACTGCCCTGGTGTTGTGGCGTTTGCTCGCAATAGCGAGAAAGATACCGCCAGTACCGAGTTTTATATTGTAATTGGGCAAGCACCACGACATTTAGATAGAAATATGTCGGTGGTAGGTCGTGTAGTAAAAGGTATGGCGTTACTTCAAAAGTTGCCTAGAGGCAATATGGATACGGGCGGCGTTTTAGATGACATTACACAAGAAAGCAAAATTAAGCAGGCTTTTGTACATAATGGCAACTCAACGCCTTTCTTTTTACAAACGCCACATCATGAAGAATACAAAAAGCGGGCTAATACGGGAAGAAACCTAGATAACCCGTTTTTTCATGACAATACCTACGGCCCACGCCCAATTGACGTGTGTTATTACCAAACAAAAGCCAGTGACAAAGCTTGGTAAATGCGTACTTTCCCCCTTGCAAGTTGTTCAAATTCACGGCTTTTTGTGCGTATTTCGCCCTAATGCGCACACTTAATGAGCATTTAAAAAAAGTTAGTAAAAAAGGGGTTGACGGTTGCCAGTCATATACGCATAATACGCGCCACTTCCTGAGAGGGAAGAGAATAGCAAGGCTACGTAGCTCAGTTGGTTAGAGCACATCACTCATAATGATGGGGTCGCAAGTTCGAATCTCGCCGTAGCCACCAATTCTCACATATCTCTTTTAGGAAAGTCTAGCTGCGCGGAAGTGGTGGAATTGGTAGACACGCTGGATTTAGGTTCCAGTGCTTCACGGCGTGAGAGTTCAAGTCTCTCCTTCCGCACCACGACTGGGGTATAGCCAAGTTGGTAAGGCAGCGGGTTTTGATCCCGCCATTCATAGGTTCGAGTCCTGTTACCCCAGCCATTCTTTTTTGAATGACTATTATAGCTAGCGTCTACGCGGAAGTGGTGGAATTGGTAGACACGCTGGATTTAGGTTCCAGTGCTTCACGGCGTGAGAGTTCAAGTCTCTCCTTCCGCACCATTTGGGGTATAGCCAAGTTGGTAAGGCAGCGGGTTTTGATCCCGCCATTCATAGGTTCGAGTCCTGTTACCCCAGCCAAATTCTTGAGAAGCCGCTCATTGAGCGGCTTTTTATTGAAGATAAAAGTTAAGGCTACGTAGCTCAGTTGGTTAGAGCACATCACTCATAATGATGGGGTCGCAAGTTCGAATCTCGCCGTAGCCACCAACTTTTACATTCCTTAATTGGAAGTCTACATTGCGGAAGTGGTGGAATTGGTAGACACGCTGGATTTAGGTTCCAGTGCTTCACGGCGTGAGAGTTCAAGTCTCTCCTTCCGCACCAATATTGGGGTATAGCCAAGTTGGTAAGGCAGCGGGTTTTGATCCCGCCATTCATAGGTTCGAGTCCTGTTACCCCAGCCATATTCTTGAAAAAGCCGCTCTTTTGAGCGGCTTTTTTGTTTGTGTTTACCCTTTCTAAAAAGTGCTGATAGATTTTAGTTATAAACACCACGCCCTTTCCCTTCTAAATGAATAAATTTGCTATATGCGAGCATAAAACGTCATAGTTTCAGTACGTTTTCATTGTCCAATCATTTAATTGTCGTGCTAGTATTGGTTCTTTATCGATATAGCTCGGCTTATTCTAAGGTTTAGCAGATCTGTGTTTGCCCAAACCGAAGCGTTTGTTCTGACAACGCACCTGTCATGTTCAGTTCATTTTTACAGTCCGAGTAACTATTAAAACAATAACGAAGGAAAGTGCGTGATAAACGAATTCGTTTCATTAGTTAACAATATTCTGTGGGGAGACGGCCAGGTACTTATTATCATGCTATTGGCATGTGGTATTTGGTTTACCGTAAAACTAGGCGGTGTACAGCTTAGACACTTCGGCCATATGTTTAGCCTGCTTAAAGGCAGTAACACCTCGACTAAAGACGGCATAAGTTCATTCCAAGCCTTATGTACCAGTTTATCGGCTCGTGTAGGCACGGGTAACTTAGCTGGCGTTGCGGTAGCTATATCGCTAGGCGGTGCCGGCGCTATATTTTGGATGTGGATGATTGCCCTTCTCGGTATGGCCACCGGCTTTGCTGAAAGTGTATTAGGTCAGCTATATAAAGTACGTGACGAAAACGGCGAGTTCCGTGGCGGCCCTGCGTACTATATCAAGCAAGGTTTAAACAAAACTTGGCTAGCCGTTGCTTTCTCGCTGTGTTTGTTCTTTGGCTACGGTTTCGTTTTCAGTGCCGTTCAAGCTAATACCATTACCGATGCGTTAAACAATGCGTACTCCTTCCCTACTGAATATGTTGGCCTAGCCATTATTGCCTTAGCAGCGTTAATTGTTGTGGGTGGACTTAAAAGCATCGCCCGCTTTGCCGAGTTTGTGGTTCCTTTCATGGGGATTGGCTACGTGCTAGTAGCGCTTGCCATTACCTTCATTAATATTTCAGAACTGCCAGCCATGCTGCTTGATATCGTGAAGTCGGCATTTGGTTTACAAGAAGCGGGGGCTGGTGCACTAGGCGCTGCCATTAAAAATGGTATTCAACGCGGCCTTTATTCAAATGAAGCGGGCAGCGGCTCTGTACCACACGCAGCGGCAAGTGCTGTTCCAAACCCTAACCACCCGGTTTCTCAAGGTTACATTCAGATGCTAGGCGTTTTCTTAGATACCCTAGTACTTTGTACGTCTACTGCCTTTATCATTCTACTTGCTGGCGGTTCAAGTTCTGATCAAATGGAAGGCATACGCTTAACTCAAGATGCGATGAGTAGCCACCTAGGCGAAGGTGGTACCGACTTTGTGGCAGCCGCCATCAGCTTATTTGCATTCACATCTGTAGTTGCAAACTACGCCTATGGCGAAAGTAACTTGCACATGTTCAAGCTAGATAACAAATTAGGCCGCTTGGTCTACACAGTTGGCTATTTAGGCATGATTTACTGGGGCGCACAGGCAGCGTTACCTCAGGTATGGGCCATGGCCGATATGGCGTTAGGTTTAATGACCGTTATTAACATCATCGCTATTGTATGGATGACACCTACCATTGTTTCTATCAGCAAAGACTACTTTAAGAAAAAAGACAGTGGCGCAAACATGGAATACAAAGCGGGCGACTGTGAAATACAGGGTAAGTCAGAAGATGGTATTTGGGATTAAACCTTTCTTTTA
Source organism: Alteromonas sp. ABD4_190 (assembly GCF_056160105.1). Lineage (NCBI taxonomy): Bacteria > Pseudomonadati > Pseudomonadota > Gammaproteobacteria > Alteromonadales > Alteromonadaceae > Alteromonas > Alteromonas sp. ABD4_190. The sequence goes on along the minus strand of NZ_JBSWWN010000001.1, from coordinate 3,756,936 downwards.
CTGAGAGACGGAAATTCTTTCAAAACCAACAAGTAAAATTAAACAAGTCAGTTTTGACACGAAAGGCTAACCTCGCGTTAGCCTTTCTTATATCTGGCCCTTAAGTATCGCAAGCAAGTTGTCTTTACGGTATTAAAAACCAACGCTTAAGTTTAGAAACAAAGCGATAACAACCTACAACGCCACAGGCAAATGCCCTGTCTTTACCCAAATCACTGTTTCGTCGTCAACGTATGGATGATGCTGGCTCATATGCGGGCTTCTAATCCATGTGCCTTTTGGGTATTCACCGTGTTCGTCTTTAAACGTACCCGACAGCACGAAAATTTCTTCGCCACCAAAATGTTTGTGAGGCTTAAATACCTCACCCACTGGCCACTTAACTAAGGCAACGTGTTCATGCTCGAAATTGTGAAGCGGCATCACTTCTAAACCGCCCTGCCCTTGTAGCCATTCTGCAGTATTAGTGTTCACCCGAACCTCAGCCAGATCGCGCTTATCAAACTGATTCAGCTTCACTAAAATCACACAGCCTTCTTTGCTAAACGGGCTGTGTTTGCTGCCAGGAGGGTTACGAAGGTAAGTACCTGCAGGGTAATCTCCATGCTCATCGGAGAAGACGCCTTCAAGCACCAAAATTTCTTCACCATAAGGGTGGCTATGCTGTTTAAAGCTAGCGCCAGGCTCGTACCTCACTACGCTAGTTGTGTGGCCCGACTCTTTCGCTTCACGCTCTAACGGCTTTCGCCATACCGTAGACGATGGTGATGCTTGCCACTCTTGCAACTGCGTATTTATAGCCAAGCGTTCATCAAAGTTCATATTTAACATCTAGGTCACCAATGAGGATTAAGTTTTGCCGATACTCTATTAAAGACCGTTACTCAGGTCTTAGCATTTCGAAAAAGTTCTCTTGGGATATAGTGTAGTAATCACCACGTCCTCCGCCACGTGAAACTGGCGCACTTTTTAGCGTGCTATAAACACCGTTTTCAATAAGCGACTTGTCAATGTGTACGCCCACCACTTCGCCCATAATGAACCAACTATTCACCTCATCGCCTGAGGCTGACTTTAGCTGCACGACGTCGGTAAGCTTACACTCCATGCTGACCTTACTTGCTTTTACGCGAGGAACCTGCACAATTTCACTGTCAATAGTTTGCAGCCCTGCATGGTCGAACTCGCTTTCTTCTGGTGCTAAAGGTTTGCTTGTTGTATTCATTGCATCAACCAAATCTTCCGATACCAAATTCCAGCAAAACTCACTGGTTTCCTGCACGTTTACCAAAGTGTCTTTTTTACTGCCTACAACAGAGAACCCGATAATAGGTGGCGTATAGTTCAAGGCGTTAAAGAAGCTATAAGGGGCAAGGTTTAACACGCCCGCTTTTGATTTTGTAGAAATCCAGCCAATAGGACGTGGCGCAATAATGGCGTTAAACGGGTCGTGAGCCAGGCCATGACCTTCTTTTGGTTGATAAAAATGCGTTTGTGTCAAAACCATTCCTTACTTTTTATGGTAGGGTGAAACTAATAGTGATATGAACGCTTAAATGGCTCTTTTCAAGAGCTAAAAATTAAAGGTTGTTTATGACTGCACGTAGTGTTGAGTTTTCAAGAACAAGACTCACTGAGTTAATGGTGCCTTCTTTCGCTAACTTTGGCGGCAAGGTGCATGGTGGTGTTATTTTATCCCTAATGGATAAAGTTGCGTACGCGTGTGCAAGTAAGCACGCTGGCGCTTATTGCGTGACCGTCACGGTTGATGGGGTGGAGTTCTTACAGCCTGTTGAGGTTGGCGATTTACTTCATCTAGATGCAACGGTTCATTACGTGGGCAATACATCGTTGGTTGTGGGAATAAAAGTCACAACGGAAAACATTAAAACGAATGAAGTTAAGCACACCAACAATAGCTTTTTCACCATGGTTGCCAAAGATGATAACGGCACACCAGTATCTGTGCCTGAATTAGAACTCACGAACCACCATGAAATGCGCAATTTTGTAACGGCTATCCGCCGCAGTAAAATTCGCAAAGAAGCACAGGTCAAGCTTCAACGTGATTACGACGCTTTCATTCCCAAAGAGGATTTTGCGCTTATAGATGCCCATCGATGTACAATTAGTTTTGAAAGAGATAGCGCTTTTGATAAAACCAATTCTCATTGTGATGGTGAGTAAATAGATGACTCGGCGCCCGTGTATGTGAGTTACATCGCCGTTAAAAGGCATATTGGAGCACGGGCGAGTTACTACTTAGGCATTAATAGCGTTATATCTTATGGGCGGAAATCGTTAGTCAATCCATTTCAGTTTTTCCAGAGGGTACCCCAAGTACCACTTAGTACGCTCTAGCACTGGGCGGATAACAATTCGATTTATCCCCAAATTTGGATCGTCAGATAAACTGTCGCACATTTGCTTAAGTGCGTTGTAGTTAGGGAAACAGGTGAATGAAATATAATCAACGTCACCGCTCATTCTCAAGCAGTCCATAAATTCAGGAATGCCTTGCAATGCTTTTTCAAACTTTCGCCGCTGCTGCGCTGTATTGCTTTTAAGATAAAACTCTACGTATGCCAACACATGCTCACAGATACGATCCAAATCCATCTCGGTATGAAAATTAAAAAAGTATCCTGCTTCCTGCAGTGCTTTCTTTCGTTGAAAGCATGCGCTTGCCGACAAGCCAACACGATCTGCTAATTCTTGATTAGAAATATCTGCGTATTTATGAATGGTAGCTAGAATTTTTTTATTGTACTCATCTAGCTTAATGGTCTTTTTGGCGATGCGATGTCTCCTACCAAATTTATCTTTTGTTTTGCGACTGTACTTAAAAAGAAAGTTTTTGAAAAGCGCTAAACATCCGTCAGAAATTCACTGTTAACTCACTTACACTAGGTTTTCTTTTCATCAGAGCAGAAGATATGGAACCACCATACGACACATCACAACAAGACATTGAAGGCGACGCATTAGTTTCATGGCCAAGAGTTGCTGCCGTGTCAGCTATGGTGTCATTTTCAATACCGACATTTATGACTGGCATAGAGCTATTCGCATTACTTTCTTGGCAACAAACTGTAATAACACTGCTTATAGGAGGTATGCTGCTCACCCTCGTTGGCGGGTTAATGGGTTCTATCGGCGCTATAACGCGTAAAAACTCTTACATGCTCGTTCGGGTAGCCTTTGGTAGTTTGGGGGCTCAAATCCTCAATTTACTTTTTGCCGTTTCACTGGTGGGCTGGTTTGGCTTAAATTTAGACTTATTTTCATCGTCTGTTGCCGCCATTTTAAATCACGACACTTCAGAGCTCCCCCTTACCATAGGCATAGAAGCTATTGTGGGCATACTGATGATACTTACCACCATGTATGGATTTAACGTCATCAACCGTTTGTCGGTAGTTCTGGTGCCTATCATGATGGCCGTAAGTGCCATTCTTTTGTATCAGTCTCTTACAACTACCTCTTTTGGACACTTTACCAATGATATGAGCCAAGCCCAAAGCTCTATTAGTCAAGGGGTCAGCCTTATTGTCGGAGTGATTATTATTGGTGCCATTATATTGCCTGATATTACTCGCTTTAGTCGTCAGCGTAGAGGCGGTGTATATACCGCATTTTGGTCATATTTAATTGCTCAAAGCGCCGTAATTGTTATTGCCGGCTTCGCCGCTTATGCGCTTGAAGCGAACAATATACTTGATGTATTGCTGGCTTTGGGAATAGGAAGCTGGTCACTGCTTATCATTGTCGCAGGCAGCTGGATTTTAAATGCGTTGAACCTTTACAGCGCGGAGCTTGCGGTCAATGCAAGCTTGCCCCGCTTAAAACAAAAACTTGTGGCTATTGGTTTAGGTGTGGTGGGCATGTTCGCCGCTTTTGCTAATATTCTCGAAATATTCGTGTTGTTCTTATCCGTTCTAACAGCCGTGTTTATTCCTGTGGCCGGTATAATCGCCGTAGACTTTTTTGTGCTAAATAAAAGCGCGTATTTTGTGAAACTAAATTCTGATTCACACCATTCTACCTCTTTTTCTTCTGAACAAATGTCATCCGATGCGCAAAACCTTAACCATTCCAACCACAAAAGCGCGTTAATAGCTTGGGCAGTAGGTGCGGGAATTGCCGGCTATGACTTGTTCGAGCCGATCTCCCTTGTTACAGGGGTTGCCGCGTTAGACGCAATTTTAGTCAGTGCGATATTACACTTTGTTGTTTGTTCAGGCTTACGCTTGCTTGCAGTTAGGCGAGTTCAACTATGAATTTAGATGACATAACACAACCTGTAATTATCTGCTTTCTTACTACTTCATCTTACCATTTTGAGGCACACTTATGCGTATAGGCATTGATGTTGGCGGTACACATACTGATGCTGTACTACTCGACAATGAGACGATTTTAGCCACTAACAAGTCATTAACGACTGCAGACGTGGCAAGCGGAATTATAGATAGCCTTAACGCCCTCCTTAACAAGGCATCGGTATCTGCAAACAGTATTAATGCGGTAATGATTGGTACAACGCAATTTACTAACGCTATCGTAGAACGTCGCCAGTTATCTAACATTGCTGTTATTCGCTTAGCCCTTCCTAGCGGAAAAGGCTGCCCCCCTATGATTGAGTGGCCTGAAGATTTGGTCAACGCCATAAACCCCAGTATTTACGAATGTCATGGTGGCTACTTGTACGACGGCAACCCTGTTGCGGATATCGATATTCAAGAAATAGAAGCCGTCATTGCTGATATTAAACAAAAAGAGATTAAGTCGGTTGCGATTGCTTCGGCATTTTCAACAATGAACGCTGAACCAGAATTGCTGGTAGCTAAACTTATACGTACAGCAATTCCCGATTGTGAAATCACCTTGTCGCACCAAATTGGTAGCATTGGCCTGCTTGAGCGAGAAAATGCCGCCATCTTAAATGCGACGTTACGCCCATTTGCTCAATCTGTGGTTAATGCATTTGAAAACGCGTTGACGAAGCATGCCTTTAACTGCCCATTTTTTATTAGCCAGAACGACGGAACACTCATGAATGCCGACTTCGTGCGAGCGTATCCGGCTCTTACTTTTGCATCTGGGCCCACAAACTCACTCAGAGGCGCCTACAAACTTACCGGCAAAGAAAACGCTATCGTCGTAGATATTGGCGGCACCACATCAGATATTGGTGTTCTACAAAACGGGTTTCCGAGGGAGTCAAACCGAATTATAAAAGTAGGCGGGGTGCGAACGAATTTTCGCATGCCTGATATTAATGCTGTAGGGCTTGGTGGCGGAAGTATTGTACGAGATGAAGGCAAGCGCATTGGGCCAGATTCCTGTGGGCACAAGTTGGTAGACGAGGCATTGATATTTAACGGCAACACCTTAACTACCACAGACATTATTGTTGCCAGTGGCCATGCAGACATTGGTGATAGTGAGAAAGTGAAGCATGTAACCAGTGACGTCATCCAAAGCGCCATAACAACCATGCGTGATACCTTGAATTATCACATTGAAATGATGAAACCCGACGACAAACCAGTACCGGTAATTTTAGTGGGTGGAGGAGCCGTGTTGATACAAGGCGACTTACCTGCTGCCAGCGAAGTTATTCGGCCCGTAAACGCTGGTGTAGCTAATGCCATCGGCGCTGCTATCGCGCAAATTGGCGGGGAAGCTGAAAGCATGTTGTCGTACCGTGCAATGTCACGCGACGACGCAATAAAAGGTGTAACTCAGCTTGCCATAGACAAAGCTGTTACCGCTGGTGCCGACAAAACCACAGTACGTACTATCGATATAGAAGAAATAGAGGTGCCTTACATGGAAGGTGATATGCGACGTGTAAGAGTGAAAGTGGTGGGTGACATCGCCACTGATGACGCTAGTGTCAAAACCGCTGAACACCACACAGGAGCCTACTAACATGCAGCGTAATTCATACGTAACGATAGACGATTTAGACGCGCTAAGTATGGGCTCAGTTTTTCTGGCAACCGGTGGCGGTGGTGACCCCTACTTGCCCATGCTCTTAGCTAAGCAAGCTTTATTAGAATACGGCCCGGTATCCCTTGTCGCGCCTGATGAGTTAAACAGTGAAGACTACGTGGTAGCACTTGGCGCCGTTGGTGCGCCCACGGTCAGCCTAGAACTGCTGCCCTCTATTGATGAGGCTGGAGACACACTTCGTGCATTTGAAAAGCATACCAGCAAAAAAGTAAATGCCATTGCATCGTTTGAAATTGGTGGAGGAAACTCACTGTTGCCGCTTGTGGCCGCCGCCGGTGCCGGCATTCCCATGATAGATGGTGATGGTATGGGCCGCGCTTTACCCGAAGCGCAAATGATGACCTATGCTATTGCAGGCGCAAAGCCGACCCCTGCGGTAGCACGAGATTACGCAGGGAACACAGCTGCGTTTTCGACATCAGATACAACAACTTATGAGCGCCATATTAGAAGCTTTTCTATGGCGGCTGGCGGCATGATAACCGCGGCAGAGCACCCGATGTCAGGCGCGTTTGTTAAAACAGCGATTATTCCTCACACTGTTTCGTTCGCCATAAATTTGGGCAAGGTGCTGATAAAGCATCGAGGTCACGTTCAACAAATGATGCCACATTTGAAAGCGTGCTTTGAGAAATCAGTTTACGGGCAGTGCAAACTGCTATTTGAAGGTAAGATCACCGATAAAAGTGTAGCTATTGTTGGAGGGTACGACGTTGGTGAGCTTACTGTAGCGGGCTTTAGTGGCGAACCTCCCGTGACCGTAAACATCAAAAATGAATATCTGGTTGCAAAACAAAGCGACAAGGTGTTAGCAAGTGTTCCCGACTTGATCGTACTTGTAGATATTGAAACTAGCGAACCTATTAATGCTGAACGCATAAAATACGGACAACGGGTAGCAATTATTGCCGTGGAATGCCCAGCGTTTTACAAATCGGAACGAGCCCTTGCGGCGGTTTCGCCCAGAGCCTTCGGTTTTGATTTTGACTATGTTGCGCTGTCTGAAAAACAAACATTTTAAGTATTAATACAAAAAGCCCCTGATAGATGATGTATTCACCTACCAGGGGCTTTTTCATTGCAGTTTACTTCTTTTTTCAAGCCGTATTATTACGCCTTAATTAAAAGCTATAAGACACTTTTCCGTAAACGAAACGGCCAGTAAAACCGTAAGGCGAGAAGCCAGAATATGAAAATAAACGAGAGAATGTAGTTACATCATCTACCAAATCTCGGGTTGGTTCTGGGTATACATCAAAGATATTGTTAGCACCTACAGAAACCGTTAGCCCTTCTGTTAGCGCAATGCGAACATCCAAGTCGGTTATCCATTCTGATGGAATAATTTCGTTGCGTGCTTCAATGGACGACGGGTCCTCCACTTCACCGTAACGCGTGGTACGTAATGTTGTTGTATAACGGTCGTAATTCCACGTAACACCTAAGTTCAATTTGCTGTCTGGTGACGCTGTTTCAAAACGTCGAAGCTCCACATCGCTGAACAGGTTGTCTTGGTCGAACCCAGCATTTTGCAGCACGTCAGGCGCATCTAGAATGTCTGTCACTTCGTTGTCATTAAAGTTCGCACCCGCATTAAAGTTAAACGCACCGTAATCTGCCGTATTCAAGGTGTAAGTAGACACGATGTCGACACCTTCAGTGCGCGAGTTGATAGCGTTTAGGAAGAAGCGTGCACGGTTTGCACCAGTACCCTCTAGCAAGGCCTCTATCGCGTCACCAGATAGGTTATTCGACAACACAATACGGTCGTCGATATCAATGCGGTAGAAATCTACGGTCAAGTTGAAGTCGGCATTTGGTGAGTAGGTGAAACCTGCGCTGTAGTTATTAGACTCTTCCGCATCTAGGCCTGGGCTACCTAAGGCTTGCGCTACATCGCTTGATGGGGCGAACGTACCGGTTTCTGTCGGTTCTCCATCAACAAAAACAGTGGCAATAGAGGTAAAGAACTGCTGCTGAAGAGACGGCGCTCTAAAGCCTGTTGATACCGACGCACGAAGGGCAAAAGCATCGCTTAGCGTTACACGGTGCGACATTTTCCAGTTAAACGTGCTGCCAAAGTCAGAATAATCTTCATAGCGACCAGCCACCGCTACATTCCAGTTCTCAACCACATCAGCTTCTAAATCAACATAAAAGCTGTAGTTGTGACGGCTATTGTCACCTGCAGACTCTGGGGTAAAGCCAGGGAATACCTGAGAGCCAGCGGCGCCAAATGGCCCATCAACCGGGTCTGTCAAAGCTCCACCTGGCCCGAAGGTACCTTGAATGTAAGAGTTTTCTTCACCAGCAGTTATTTCGTAGCTTTCATGACGGTATTCTGCGCCCATCGCAAAGTTCATTTCACTGTAAAACAGCCCTGTATCGACAAGACGAGACGCGTCTGCGTTGATTATAGTCGTATCATATTCAAGGGTACCCGCGTCGAATTCGGTCTGGCTTGTTGGGCCAAGTGACGTATTAAGTGTGTTAACTACGCCGTATTCTAGTTCGTTACCACCGTGAGTTAACGATAGGTCGTAATTCCAGACATCCCCATAGCCTTTAATTCCAGCGATAAGCGACATATCGGTAATATCGGTTTGAATAGAAGGTAAGAAGCCATCTTCATAAATCTCAACGATATTGCGTGAGTCTTGTGCACGACGGTAAAAACCACTACCAAGAGAGTCTCGCGTGCTATAGCCAGCAGTAGTATAAAACTCAACGCTGTCAGTTAGCGCTTTACCTGCGTTAATAAACAGCGCGTAGTCTTCTACCTCGCCGTTGCCGTAAACATGGTTGTAGCGGTTTACGGTGAGTTCACGTGGGTCTAGATTACCCTCTGCATCGCGGGCATAGTTTTCTCGCTGATCGTAGTCAGCACGATTTGCCTGGCCGCGGTCACGGTATTCTGCTGAAACATTAACAAAGCCGTCATCGCCCCACTCAAACCCCATGTTACCGCGAAGGGTAAAGGTTTGACCGTCGGTTACCTCTCGGTCACTGCCTTCTTCAAAGGCTAAATTGCCGTCAGCGCCAATGCTTACCCCTTCAAGGTTTGGTACACCGTCCATCGTTGTTACGTTTGCGCCGTAAGTTGCCGACACTTCGCCACCTTCGACCGCGTCTTTCAACACAATATTAATTACGCCGGCGATAGCGTCTGACCCGTATTGCGCCGCAGCACCGTCGCGCAAAACTTCAATACGTTTAATCGCATTTGCTGGAATAGCATTCAAATCTACCGCAGAAGAACCACGGCCAACCGAACCGTTAAGGTTAAGCAGCGCGGAAGTATGACGACGCTTTCCGTTTACCAGCACCAGCGTGTGATCTGGCGCTAGACCGCGAAGTTGGGCCGGGCGAACGTGGTCTGTGCCGTCGGTAATAGACGGTTGAGGAAAGTTAAAGCTAGGCAGTAACTGATTTAAAATCATGTTGGTTTCAGTTAGGCCCGTTGCTTCTATCGAAGACGCATCAATAATATCAATAGGAACGGGAGAGTCATTGACAGTACGGCCAACCCGGCGAGAGCCTACAATTTGAATTTGCTCAATGTCTGCTTCAAGGGCAGACTGCTGCTGAGCAAGTAATGAAGAAGAAAAGGCAGTTCCTGCCACTGCGCTTGCAATTATTGAAAGCTTAAAAGCCATGACTCCATGTTTTGCTTGTTGCATAGTGATAATTCCTGAGTATGAGTGTGTAGTTTGTTTATGATGGCCTGTAAAAATCAGTCATAAAAATTCGTACAAGGTACGCGCAAGCCTGAAGAGACAGTGACAAAAACTGTCTGAGAAAAGTTATTATTTTTAGGCGATTAATTGAGTGGACACATCACAAAGTGGTTGTAACGCGTTCTGCTCACCAGTCACTCTTTTGAATTTTTTGCTAATATTGCTTTGAACTTTCGGGTGAAGTAAATCACAAAATGTAGGCGTAAAACAATACTAAAGTAGTAATACATTATTCTGAAAATAATAGATGGCGTTTACCTACACTTATTGTATTCACATATCATTTGTGAACCACATACCTTTATTAGTCATACAAAAGCTATATGACTGCCACTCCTTTGTAGCGAAGCGAACACAAAGTGAAAAAACAAAAACAGACAAGAGAAGTTATCATAATGGAAACACAATCTTCAGTTCACCTTTCTTGCTTAATTGAAGCTATCGCCCTGGCGAAACACGAACAATGCGAAACCCGCGATGAGCTAAAGGCACTGCTGGAGCAAAAAGGATATAAAAATACAGTTGCTTCGCATGCCGTGGGGGAAATTTCGTACATAAATTTAAATATGTAACTATTTCATATTCCCACTTACTGGCTCACTTGAAGCTAATGACGCAGCTTTACTGGAACCAGCGGAAAGAGAAGAAGTCTGCTAGGTATCATAATGGCGTTAGTTAAGCGTTCGGCTTAGTTTTTGTGCATAATTTAAACTTTTTGTAGCTGCAACGTACGTTTTAATGCCAAGCACACACTAAAGAAGATGGAGAGATCGAACATTGGTGGACTACTGACACCTGCTATAATTGCTAACTCGCGTAATCGTTGAATTGATTGGAATTGTTGTTGCTCAACACTCATACCGTTCATAAAAGACACTTCAAGTAAAAATAAGGTCTGTGCGATTGCCAATGCATCATTCTCATCTGTTTTTTGGTATTGCCTAACAGCTTTAACCAATTTAGCAACAATTAGTCGAGCATCATGACAAGCTTTAAACCCTTGTTGATACCAGTAATTTGAAGTAGAGCAAGCTTAAAACGCTCCAGTGACAGGTTTAGGTTTAGATTTAGATTTAGCTAACCAAAGTGAAAATTCATCGGTACTCAAAGCTATATTAGACGTAACTTTTTTTCCGTGTAGTGTGCAAACCTGAATTATATTTTTTGCTAAATCCACGCCTACTTTAGTATGATACATACTCAGGACTTTCTTTAATATTCTTTTGTATGGTAACAAAAATATTACCCTAAACCCTAAGTACGGGGGAGTCCAATTATCTCGCAGGGACGCATACACGCTAGGCGGATTCGCCATTATGCCCTGCGCCTCTTATTTAAAAGTTAGGTATATCAAGGAAGCTCTACTAGATGAAAAAAGAACGAAACCTGAATTATGACTTAATAAGGTTGGTAGGGTTGCTAATCATAATGATTGCTCATGCATCACCACCTGGTTGGTTATTTCAGCTAAGGAACTTCGGAACTCCGTTACTGGTTGTTGGATCAGGCCTTACATATGCATTGATTTTTTCATCAACATTAGTTGATATTAAGGCGTTTTATTTTAAGCGACTTAAAAGGTTGATAATTCCTGCATGGATATTTCTTACATTTTTCTTTCTTTTTTATGTTGGGGTATCTGAAGCTAGTGGTAAAGAATATCCTTTTAGCCAAAATCAAATACTTGGTTCTTATCTTTTTATGGGGGGGATTGGCTTTGTTTGGGTTTTTAAAATTTATTTAATGTTATCATTGCTAACCCCTTTGGCGGTATATTTAAACAATCGCGTTAAAAATAATTTACACTACTTTGGTGGTTTGATAGCAATATATTGCGGTTATGAGCTATTAAATCACATGGTGCAGCCTTATTTGTCGGGTGTAGCCTACACCTTATTTAATTCAGTTTTTTTTATTTTATTGCCATATTCAATATTGTATTTCTTTTCTTTTAGAATGGCTAGTTTGACAAGAGTGAATATTCTTGCTTGCTCTTTGTTTTCTTTTTTTCTTTTCTTAACTTTGGCTTATTTTAAATACACTGAGACAGGCTCATTCGTTGCCACCCAAAATTTCAAATACCCGCCAACAATTTATTATCTTTCGTACGCGTTTTTTGCACTGACCATGGTTTATCTTTTCATGACTAAGCTAAATTTAGTAAATAAACAAATGATTAATATGGTAACTTGGCTTTCGTCAAATTCTCTATGGGTTTACTTGTGGCACATTTTTGCGTTTTATGTATGGAAGTATTTAGCACCAAACCCAGCGGGGGATATGGGTCTTTTTCTTACTAAAACGGCCTTTTTGTTTGGCGCTGGCATTTTTCTTACAATGCTCCAAAATAAAGCTGTTTTGTCGATTTCGATGAAAAGCCAGTTATTCAAACAAAGGCTCGCACCGTTGTTGTCTAGCAATAATACCTAACAAGGCCATTAAACAGCTCCCAACGGTCGCTGGAGAGTTGCCCCTATGAAAGTAGACACCTAACCAAATATCAGGTAGGTGCAAAACGGGTCGTTGAATATTCACTGGAATTTAAAATTCGGGTGGTTAAATTGACGCTCGCATTAGATGTTAAAGCGAAGGATATTGCGGACAGTGAAGCCCTGTACACCATCTTGATACTACTTTTTCAGTTTATCAGCATAAAATGCTACAGGTGACGTTGTCGTTTGGTTGGGTGGTATCTCGCCAAAGACAGTGGCCAGTTGTGTGTCATCAGGTAGCTCGCTATCCAATTCAAGCCAGCCATGTTTCCATGCAATACGCTTAATCGCTTTAACTTTATTGCGACCAGCAATACCACTGTCAGCAATGGCTCGATTGGAATCGCCCATTCGAATGAGGAAGTGGACAGTACATTTCAAATCTCCGGTTTAGTTGAACAGTAGTTTGAGGGGAAAAATCAAGTCAAAGTGGATCTATTTCGCCGCCTATTAGTTGGATCGATTAACAAGTCCCAACGACGCAGACCCCGCCCGGCCATTCTTAAACCCGCTGCCATTGCCGACATGTTGATAAAGGGCACTGGCGATAATTAGCCCCACTCCGAGAATACACTGTAGGCGCTTACACACTTCGTGATGGCTTAATTGTTTAATTTGCTGTATACAGTAGTCTAGATGTTCACCTAGCGCTACAAGCTTCTAATAGCGACGTTCCAACAGTGCAGTGAATAAATCACTCAAACCATTTTCTACCTCCGGTCAAACAACTCAGGCTGCGATTTATAAACATGGCTTATGCCTACTGGAAGCACTACTCCATACCCATTGAGTAATCCTCGAACTTCATTGCTGTTGACGGTTCTATCCCGCTCACTCTTCTTCCGCATTACATGTAAGGTATGAATGTCCTGCCGGGTTTGAATTTTTCGTCCGCACAAACTGTACCTCAGGGCGCACTACCGTTTCGGTGATAGCCAAAGCGTCATTGAAATCTGTTTTATTGCCTCGTACATTACATACGGCTTTACCTGATGCCCATGCTTCGCCATTTCTCTTGCCCATTAATGTGCGCAGACACATGACTCAATACCTACCAGGCAAGGTGAAAGCGCACTAAAAAATGCAGTATCTGGCTTCGTCTTAGCATCTTTTTGCGAACAATTTTGCCTGCCCGATTACAGCACACCACGTGACTCAAGCTTTGTGCTAAATCCAGCCCAACCGTTGTAATCTTCACCTTGGTCTCCTCTCCTTATTAACTTGAAAGCTCAATCCCAAGTTTGGCACATTGGGGTTTCGTTTGAGGGAGGAGACCATTCCATCGTTGATCTTTGCGGGCCGTATCCTAATTAACCCTCATCGGTAACCATATAAATGCCAAGTGCTTTGCCCCCTAATTTGCATACAGCTTTACGACCCGATTACACTACTACTGTAACTCTTATAGTGTCATACTTTCGTCATGGGGCTTTTCACCTCATACAAAATCAAATAGACTATAAACGAGAAATCAATTGGACAGTCAGGGAAGACGTAATGCGTAACAATACACATAATCGAATAGTTAAATCGTCTATGCTCGATACTATTATCGTAATGCGTGCTTGGGCAACTTTGTGTGTTGTTATATTCCATGCGGGGATTGAACCATTGAGGGGCGGCGCAGCATTACTGCTATTGTTAGCTGGCTATAGCCACTCAAAATTTAGATTAAAAAAACAACTTAATGAATCGATATTCTACTTTTTGCCAGCCTTCATACTGAAAGTCTTGGTGCCTTTTTGGTTAGTAATCGTTGGATATAATTTATTAAAAGGCAACCACATTGATATCACAAACATTTTATTAATTGGCAATAACATTGGCGGTACGGATCATCATAGTCCTTTTGGTATTTGGTTCATTCAGGCTTTATTGCAATCTCTATTAGTGTTTTCTTTCCCTTTATTAATTCCTAAGATTAGATTTTGGGCTTCTGAAAATCCAAATTTTTACGTCTACATATTACTATTTATTGCTTGCACCTTGAGAGTCTTAGATAGTTCGCTTGGTTGGGGCCACCAAGCACAACTAAATGGCGAACAGTTTTCCTATGCATTCTGGTTGTTTGCTTTAGGGGCTTCTATTGCACGCACTAAAACCTCACTGGGGAAAAACCTAATGACTATTTTGTTGTTAATACTCCCTATTGTTTTCTACTTCGATGACTGGCCCAGAGTCTTGAGCGTTATGGTTGGTGGAGTAATAGCGTTGTGGATTGACAAGATCATGATACCTAAGTTCTGTATCCCAGTTGTTCAACGAATAAGGAATTCAAGTTTATTTATTTATATGCTTCACCCTAGGGCCCCCATTGATAGCTATACCGCATCTTGGCATATCGATTTACTGAGAATCAGTATTGGAGTAATCATTGGAATTATCGGCCAATCTGTGTATACATATTTGCTTAAATACGCAAAAAAACTTTACTCGAATATACGGCACATAATAGAGCGAAAAATCGACACTAATAGTAAAGACTATATAAGTTGAACTGAAAGTAGCATTTGAAATGCCGCAAAAATTTATAATTTCACATCTATTATAAACTGAGTGTTAATTCAATCTTGTATATCAAAGTCTAGTGTTCATCGGTCGATAATAAGTAACTAAGTCAGAATCTTTAAGAGTAAGAGTGTTGCAGCTTAACACTTGCGGCAATAAACCACCATTTTCAGCAGTGAAAGAAAATTCTTTAACGTATGTATTTGTAAGCTCTATAGTTAACTTTCCACTTATTGGCACAACTTTTAGCGCTCGGTAATCTCCACATTCAATTTATAGGTTGACTGTGTCACGTCGTTACCTTTTAGCTAATAAGAAGCAGACATGTAGTTTTCTAGATATTTAGTAAAACACCAACATGTTGAATTAATATTAAAACAGCACATATCTACAGCACTGGGCTCTTTTAATGCTGAAACTTTACTCTTAATTTACTCTAGGCTTTCAAGCCAGACTTAAAGCTGTATTTTTTAAAGAAGTAGCGAATTGTTGCATTAGATTTTATATTTCCTCTGTCGAGCACAGTTGTATTTAAGGTTTTTCGTTACCTACCAGATTGTAGTGACATTAGCCTGTCATTCTATCTCGTTACATGTTTAAAACCTCAAATAGGTAAGGATATGCATAAATTTAACACGACAAATATCTTAATATTACTTTTATGCAAAATAGTAAGTTTTAGCGCTTTCTGTGCAACGTTTGAAATAAAAGAGAATATTGTCAGGAAAGACGTTTCAGCATTTTCTGCCACTATTGATAAATTTGGAAACGGTGCCAAGCTCTCTGGCGGTGGCTCTTTTGAGCCCACTGTTTTTCGTACACAGTTTTTAGTGAGCAAAGTTATTAATAGTCGAATTTACTTAAATAAAAACCATATTACTCACTACGACTCGTGGAAAGAAGGTGCTTTAGATAACGCAGAAGTAGAAATTTTGCGTATAGATAGCGAGCAGTTTATAAGTGTAGGGAAATCTTTTATAAGTGAAGGTGGACATAAAGCTAGCGGATGGTGGCAGCAACTTAACCACCGGGTTATCCCCTCTACCACGTTAGAATTCGATCTATCTATTCCAAAACCGTCAAAACTAAACGCCCCATATTACTACATGGTCAAAACAATAGACTCGCAAAATAGGCTCTCCGCCCCATCTTCGTTTGTAGTAAATATCCCAACAGAGCACCGAGAACCTTTACTCAACTTAAAAGAAGCAGAGAAACTAAAGGTAGAAATCGAATCCTCCACAATAAGCGCGCCATCGAATGTTCGAATAACTTCATCTAATCAGGGTAGAAAGATTTTAAAATGGGACGGTGTTCGGGGCGCTAAAGCGTATGCTATATATCGCTCAGATTATTCGCCAAAAAATCACAATGGGTTTTATATAACTATTAAAGACAACTCACTAAATGTTAAAGCGGGTGATTTGATAATACTCCGAAAAAAATTCTATCAAATAGATAGACAGCAACTTATAAGCAATCGTGTCTGGGAAGATTTCAATACTGAGAGAGCATTTAGGCAACAGCTCTTGTCTACTTTTAGTAATGATGAAGGCGCTGCTAAGTGGAGTCTAGAAAAGCACCAATCTACTTCCCCTGTAACAGCGAGTGGTGAAACGTATCTGGCTGCACAAGTGGAAAAAAATGGGCCGCTTACCGTGGGGAAATATAACTACTCTGGCACACAGCAAAAATGGTATGAAGTACTGAATCCATTAAAAAACTATGTATTCAGTGTATGGTTAAGAGGCGACTCTAATTTAACAGCAACCATTCACCTGCCTAACGAGAGTAAGTCACTAGCGTTAACATCAAAATGGACCAAACACGAAATACTATTTACTACCCCCGAGCTCTATAAAGACAAAAAGCCACGAATAATTAAGCTTACGGTGGAGGGTGAAGGAAGAGTAAATATAGATAATTTCCAACTGTATCGGGACGACGCGGCCTATCAAGCGTTTCTTCCAGAAGATCTGTCTGAATTGAAAAAATCAGGTCTGAAATACCTAAGGACCCACGGCTTCATTAAAACGTTTTTTAACACTTACAATCTTGAACAGATTACTAATAGCGCCGGTTTAGCCACAACTTCATATGGCAATACTCTTGTACAAACACTTGATAATTTTGAAAAAGCAAACGTAAATCCATGGCTTCAAATTGAACCACACTTTAGTAGTGAAGAATGGCTTGGTTTACTGGAATATATAGCAGCTCCTTATGAGCCAGGAGTCGATTCTAAATCTTCTAAACCTTGGGCTTATAAGCGTTTTCAACAGGGTAGACCAAAACCATTCATAGACTCCTTCGACAGTATTATCCTTGAACTTGGAAACGAAACTTGGAATTCAATGTTTAGCCCTTGGACATTTAAACCCATGACCGATGCAAAAAACAATACGAGATATAGCGCGGCCCAAGTTTACGGTTTATATCAGGAATATATATTAGGCATTCTGTCTTCCAGCCCTTACTGGAAGTATGCAAGCAACAAAATAAAAGTAGCTATCGGCGGATGGGCAATCAATAATTACGGCCAAGTAGCAGCGGCTATGTCGCCCTCTTCAAATATCATTACTGTTGCCGAATATATAGGTGGTTGGGATCAAGATGAGCCCTTAGTTGCCGATAATATTGCAAGCTATAATTCTATCTTATCATCTGCGCCGCAAGTTGCTGCAAGACGTGCTAAAGAACATATGAGCAGAGCAGCAAATTTAATCAAAAAAAATCAATCGTCATTAATAATGGGCACCTATGAAGCTGGGCCGGGTTATCAGATGAATGGTTTAAATAACGCGAAAGTAAGTCAAAAGCAGTATGCAGAACAAGAAAAAGTAATGAAAAGTGTAGCTGCGGCAACAGCGACAGCAGATACATTTTTAACTCAGCTTCGCGCAGGATATGAAATTCAAACCTTTTTTAAGTTTGCACGGGGTGACTTCTGGAGTTCACATCAGAAATGGTATCAGGGCGGCAATGCCCACACTGCTTGGGAGATCTTATCGTTTATCAATAACGAAGGTAGTGGACTCGGTAGTCTACTCCAGGTTAATCCTCTCGAAGTGAGAACTCAAAGTTTACCTTCGATAGGTAGAAGAGACAGCTTGAACAACATGCCGGAGCAAGACATCTACCCGTTTCTTAACAATAAAAAGCTGACAGTAATTGTTATTGACCGCCATGTTTCTCAAAACGATAACATCAACGACACGGTCCACGTTAAACTGCCGCAAGGGAAATGGAAAATTACAGAAAAATGGGGGTTCAAGGGTACTTACATGTCGACTAACCTTGATTCGGAACGGACTCGCTTTGTAAAAACAAACCTTAATATTAACATACCCGATTCCAATGAATTTTCAGACAGCATATCTGATGGAAGTGTAAATGCCTTCGTTTTAGAGAAAGTTAACTGATTTTTAAAGAGTGAGATAGACAGCCGTAAAACGCTTTAAATAAAAGTTGGTTATCTATATCACACTATTTACGCCTAAGATTTAAACCGCCGCATTACATTCATCACTGGTTCAAGACACGTAAGCCTGTCAAACAGTTTTGGAGTTATATCGCTTCTAGAAGAACGCTGATAACCCAAGTATGGATTTACTACTTTAGTTTTTAAATGAGGGTTTCTCATTCGAAACATATTAAAGGCAGCATCGTAATACATAGCTCCTCCTTCCACATGACCTGACTCTCGCTGCCTAACTAAGTCTAAATATTCTACAAAAGGCTCGAAAAAGCTTTTTTTATACATAACAAAATGAGACCCGATTGTTGCATCCGTATGACTGATTTCTGATATTGCGTACGAAGTTTTACACTCCTTCATGTTGCATGTACCACCCATTAATACATCCCATTCAAAAGTTTCTAGTTTAGGCACTAGCCACTCGCTTACTTCCTCGAAATTACTCGTTAGAGTTAAATCATCTTCAAGCATGATGATTTTTTCACAGCCATCATTCAAAGCTTTTTTGAGCAAGTTCATATGGCTAATTAAGCTACCTTTAGCACCTTGAGTAGGCCAACCATCCCATTGACTCGGCTTGTGCCCTTCAAAAAATTCAATTTTATTTTTAGTTAATGATACTCCTAAAAAATTAAACTCTTTATTTAAGGCTAGTCTACGATCACTTCTTTCTGGCAAGTTTAGAATGAGTGTTTTGTCAAAGTATCCAAACAATGAGTTCATGGTTTTTTAATTTCCTTCGTTTTCTTTTTGAACTTTATCTCTAGTAGTTTTATCCCAGTTAGCCGTTTGACCGATTACAAAGCGTTTGTAAACAGAGAATTTAGAAAAGCAAAAGCCTAAAAGCAACGAGAAGTCCTTAACTCCAATTAACTTCTGCCCCCTGAATACCCAAACAAAAAACACGACTAAAAGAGTAAGTAAGAAAGAAAAAAAACAAAGCAAGAACAATGTTTTAATTGTAAACATTACATACAGGGTAAAACCTAAGCAAAGTAGCAAAGCTTGAAGAATAAAAAGACTCACCAGAGGTGGAACCGCGGTATCCAACAAAAGAAAGAATGACCTGAGGTCCCTGCGTACCGCGCATTTAAGTAGTTGTGCTGGAACTTTGGTGATTGTTGCCAAATGGCCATGTTCCCAGCGGTTCCGTTGCTCATCCAACCCCTTCTGATTTTCAGGAAAATAGCTTTCGACTTGTGCTTCTTGGCAAAAATGAACTGGTTTGCCTGTTAAAGAAAGGTTTATTCCAAGCTCTAAATCTTCAACTATTGAACCAGAAGCAAATTCGAGCCCTTTGAATATATCAATTGGAAAGGCGATACCTGAGCCTTGAATATGTGCAGTTCCAGCCAATACTTTTAGCCCAACTGCCCTGATAGCGTTTTTAACCCACCATGTAAACTGTGGCACTAACGTTTTCGGTGAACC
The DNA here is from genome assembly GCF_056160105.1 of Alteromonas sp. ABD4_190. Taxonomy (NCBI): domain Bacteria; kingdom Pseudomonadati; phylum Pseudomonadota; class Gammaproteobacteria; order Alteromonadales; family Alteromonadaceae; genus Alteromonas; species Alteromonas sp. ABD4_190. The sequence goes on along the minus strand of NZ_JBSWWN010000001.1, from coordinate 3,737,269 downwards.
ATGCTTGGATTGCATTAAGTATCGCGCCTGGCAAACTTGCTTTCTATCATATGTAATTTTTTTCAGCCTTTCTAAGCTGTCATCAGTAAAAAAACAATCTGCGTCAAAAATAATTACCACATCTACATCTAAGTTTTCACAAACCCAATCTTTACCGTGCTGTAACGCATACCCTTTGCCTTTTTTGACATCATTAAACCGTTCAGTTACCTGAACTCCAAACGATTCACAGATCATTCTTGTATTATCCGTGCAATTATCTGCAACAACGACAACGACATCATTTTCTGTTTTATGACTATTTAACTGTGCAAGTGTCTCACCAATTGTATCTTCTTCGTTATGGGCAGGTATTAGTATCGCACTTTTTATATTATGACTATCGTTAGAAGGTAACGTTGTAGTGTTTTCAAACTCACGATAACTGATAGCACCTACTATTAACTCTACTGCTAGAAAGCAAGATATAACGAAAATGGGTACGCCAACAATTAGTCCAATGAAAAGTATCAACACTTCCTTAATTCCCCTACAAAGGTTTTGACTTTTTCGCTTTCTTTAGCTGAAGAATGTTCTAGTTTAACCCTTCTAAAACCTTCATTTGTCAATTTTGACACTTCGTTATGAGGTAATTGGCTAAATCGTTTTATGCCATCGGATATAGCATTTTTACAACCTGGCACAATTAACAATCCTGACTCGCCATCTTCTATCAACTCTGGAATTCCATTGATATGAGTTGTTAACACAGGTACCTTTAAGGCCAAGGCTTCCATGATAGCGACTGGAAGCCCTTCAGCAAAACTTGGCAATACCATTAAAGATGCACTTGTTAAAAGTTCTCTGATGGTTTTGGAATCGACCCACCCTGTTATTGTTACATGTTGGCCTAATTGATGTTGTGAGATGAAGGATTCCATATCACTACGTAATTCGCCGTCGCCAGCGAACGTCAAGTGAAGAGGTATTCCAGATTTAATTAAATCTGGCAGAGCTTCTAAAAGTAGCATTGGGCCTTTTTGTTCACAAAGCCTACCGATACACAGCAGCTGTAGTGCATCATTGTTAGTAGAGCGTTCAATCGTATCTACTTCACGATTGAAGAATATATCTCCAAGGCCACAATGCACAATTTTTATTTTGGCCCAATGCTTATAATCTACCCATCGGTATAGCTGGCTTTGGCAATACTTAGTTATTGCAAACACTAAACTGGCACGTTCAATTTTTTCTTTTAAATTAATTCCGTATGGGCGATCAAACTCTTCAGGACCATGAACAGTGAAACTAAATGGAATATCAGTTAGCATTGATGCATACATAGCTATATCGGTAGAGTTTGTCCCAAAATGAGCATGAATATGATCGCTTTTTTCTTTCGTGACCTGACTTGCTAGCAACATACCTTCCGCTAAGTAAAACAAGCTTTTTATAACACCTGTATCAGAATTCCAACCTAGCCTTAGCGATAACAAAAAGCAGTTGAAGAAATTTTTGATTGAGAATAATCCAACAAGAAAAAGAGTTTGGATTATTTTTAACTTCCCTACTTCCAATAAATAATGTGTTTTATTTTTTTCTTGAAAATCTGGATTATTTTCAGCTATTTCACCATCTTTATGAATAGCTACCCTATCAACAACAACACCTAGCTCTTCAAGGCCTTGAATTTCGTTACGGATAAAAGTGTGGCTGACTTTTGGGTAATGGTTTACAAAATACGTTATTTTCATTATTTACTGCTATCCAACGTTTCTTTTTTCGAAGCGCATTTAATTACAAATCTTGGTTCTCATTTTCTGAAAGCATTACTGCAAATAGGAACATAGGAATGCCCAAAACATAACGCTTAAATAACCTTCTCGGCTCCTTAAATAACCTATAGCACCACTCCATTCCGAGGTTTCTAAGTATTTTAGGTGCACGAGGAAAGCGCTCTGCATAAAAATCGAGAATGGCACCGCCACATATTAGTACAGCTGAACCTTCATACCCCGATGCTTTAAATTCTTCACAAAAAACCTCTTGTTTTGGCATCCCCATACCCAACAATATAATATCGGGTTGCACTTCATTAATTTTTGAAAACACATCTTGATTTGATTGAAAACCGTCAATTGCACAAACTATGTTTATGTTTTGAGACTTCAACTTTTCAACGGCTTTAGAAAGGTATGGTTCCGCGGTACCAACGCACATTACGCGCTTTTCGTTATGCTGGCTTAAAATTCTGGGAATAAGGTCGGTACCGTTAGCATTAAAACCAAAAGGAAGAGAGTAAGCTTTCATCATTAATTTAACGCCGATCCCATCACGAAAAACTAGGTTTGATTTCATTAAAGCTTGGGAGAACTCTGTTTTTTGTTGTGCCATTAAACATGCGTGCGCATTTACAAATGAAACAACGCTTATACCTTTTTTGGCGAACAGGTCACTGACTAGTGTTAATGCATGGCGTGGTGAGTCAACAACGTCGATAGCTTTTGCTATGTTTTTCATATTAGTCCCTTAACACGAAGCTGGTTTATTTTAAATTATACTTTTAACCTATACGTATACTTTTACACTATTTTCAGCCTAATTACACCGTTAAAGTTACTTTAAACTCAATACTCATTAAAAATATTACGTGAAGTAATTACAGGGTTTATTTTTTCAAGCTAGCTATGAGAATCGCTCCCCCAAACAACCACATCCAAGAATGTGTTAAAGATGAATTTGGAATTTGATCGATCATCATTATTGCTGGAAATAAACCAAAGAGTGAATTCAGCTTCATTTGTACAGAATCTTTATGCTTGTTGATATAAGTGACTCCTGAAAAAAGCAGGAAGTTAAGTGTTGCGTAAATAACGCCAAAGCTCATAGTCCAGGCAATCCATGTGCCATCTACTATAGTGTTATACAACATCATCCGAGAGCCACCGTTTCCAATAAGAAAGTTATTTCCTAAATAGTCTAAAAGAATTGTTTCGTTTGAAAACCGGAAATATAACGATTGCGCACGTTCAGCGTTAAACCCTATTAAGTAATCGTTAATAATTTCGTAAGGAAGCAACCCGAAAAAGGATATATAAGGATAAAGAATAACAACTGAAACTAATACATTGCTGGCTAAGAAACGTAAGGGGCTTCTGAAAGAAAATGCCATTATTGCACACAGCAATGCCATGACAATGGCAGACACAGACTTCAATAAAATGATAAATATAAAAAACAGCAACAAAAGCGCTAAATTCACCCTTTGGTTTATAAAGAATACCTTTGCTTTATATAGAATTGATAAGGCGATAAAGCCAGCCAGATAAATATTAGAAGTTAAAAGGCCATGCCCCAAGAAAACAACAGCTCTGAAGCCGCCATCTCGTATTTGCTGAGCGAAAGAATGTGGATGATAGCCATACACCCAATTATGAAGCTGAGGACTTAGCCTAAGTTCAAGAAGTACCAACGGAGCATAAATCAATAAGGACCATATCAACAATTGGAAAAGCCTAAAAACGTCTTTATTCGATTGTGTAATATTCACTGCGATAATAAATGGAAGAATACGCAGGTATGCTAACAAAGAGTTAGAGAATCCATCGTGGAGAGTGAGCGATGGTAACCAAAATGCACCATTAAATATTGGTGAAAGATTGAAGAACACATTAATGAACGGGATAGCGACAACAATGCCAATGACAACTTTTAGCCAACGGTATTGGGTAAAAAAGTGAAACTTTTTCTTTTTAAGAATAAGGATTGAAATAAGAGCACTAATATTAGGAATACTATCCTTATCAAGTGGTGGAAGTAATGGAAGGTCTAATCCTGCTTTTAACGGTAAAATGAAATAACCGCCTACAATTGTAACGAAGGTAGCGTTTACAGTATCTAGCTTTAGATAAGCTAAAATTGCAATTAAAGGCCAAGAAAAAAGTACTAAATAAGGAATAACGTCATACATCTAACAAAACCCCTATTTGTACTCAATTAGCAAGTTTTGCTTGCCTTTGATTTTATTCGTAAAAAAGCGAAGCATACCTTTAAACTCTGCAAGCTTACACAGCATTGTTAACTGTGCTCTTATTGCACCTATGCCGGGCGAACTGCTTTCATAGCTTCTGCGTAATTTAGTAAATTGGAATAGCCCAACTGCGGTTAACAGAATAAATAAATATATACTGATAAAAGGCGATAATAGAAGGCTTCCGGGGTAAATTGCCCCCCATATCAATATACTTTTCATTGCGCCTAGCTCATATTTTTCACTTGAAGTGCCATAGCGCCAAAAACCTTCGGTAGCTGCATGACCATACCGCTCCGCACGCTTCCACCACTGCGAAAACTTAGTTAACGCTGCATCGTGATATGTCATATCTGCGTCTATGCGCTTTATCTTCCAGGCTCTTTGTCGCAACCGGTAACACAATTCAGGTTCTTCGCCTGCTATCACAGCGCCATTGAAGCCGCCTTCTTTTACAAATGCCGACGCGCGGTATAAAGCATCACCGCCACAGGCTTTGTTGTAGCCAATAGGTGTATTCCATTCTAGGTCTATAAGTGCATTGTATGTGCTGCTTTGGGGGTTAATTTCTTTTCTTCTTCCACAAACAACGGCCACGTCTTGCTCTTTTTCTAGCACTTCGATGGCGCTTGCTAACCAATTTGGTGCAATTTGGCAATCACCGTCTACAAATTGAATATAGGTTAAATTGGGGTTATGTTTTAAAAGATAGTCAACCCCTGCATTTCTAGCACGAGCTGCGGTAAAAGGCACCGAGGTGTCGAGTTCTACAATACCTACGCCCGCCTCTTCTGCTACCTGAACACTGCCATCTGTAGAGCCCGAATCTACATAAACAAAGGTAAATGCTTGCGTTACTTTTGAAAAAGACTCAACACATTTTTTAAAACGCTCGCCTTCGTTACGACCAATTGCCACTATGCCCAATGTGCTCATTTTTTACTTCCCTGTAAGCGGCCGTGCTGGAATTCCAACTACAGTAAGGTTACTTTCAATATCTTTTACTACTACAGAATTTGCGCCAATTTGCACATTGTTACCAACTCTTATACTGCCAAGTAGTTTAGCGCCCGCACCTACATTAACGTTGTTACCTAATTTAGGGCAGTCGTATGGTCGGTCTAGGCTTTTATTGCCTAGGGTGCATCCTTGTCGAATAATACACCCATCGCCTATTTCAACATTGCCGTGCACCACAATATTGCCTTGATGTTCAATGATGACTTTTCTACCCAGTTTTACCGAATAAGGCAGCTCGATACCGTAAACATTGCGGCAGCGTAAATACCATATTCTGTAAATGATGGAAAAAGGAATGCGCAGCAACTTGGGCTTAATACCCATACGCCACTGGCCAAACCTGGCACATGCTAAGGCCTGAAAGCCAGGTTTAAACCACTGCTTACCATTGCACTCCCAATCTTCACGAATTTGTTTTAATAAACTCATTTGGGTTTTGGTGCCTCGACAATAGGTAGCTTACGCCCTTTGCGTAATGCCGACTCGGCCAAAAAGTCTTTTAGGAAATGTATGGGCCTGTGTGGGTCTTGTTTTCTAAGTTTTTTAATTAGCAAACCTAATGCACTACCTAGTAATTCAGCAATGTCAATTACACACGTTTTTATAAAACCCTGGTATTTAAGAAAGTAGCGACGTCTTGCTTGAAACCAATATGCAGGGCGGCGCTTTAGCCAGGCTTTATCACTTGTAATGCCTGAACTAGCCCCCACAAGATGTACTATGCGAGCTTCTGGCACATACCATAATGGGAAGCCATGAACTTTCAGTCTATGGCAGTAATCAACATCTTCAAAATAAGTCCAAAAGCCATGATCAAGAAGCCCAACCTCTCTTATTGCTTTTCGGGATACCATTAAGCTTGCGCCGGCAACCCAATCTACAATGGCTGGCGATGTTGGCTGCTCAGGGGCCACTTGTTTCGATGCAAACATGCTCGAAACAGGGCCAAAATTAACAGCTTCGGCCAATTCACTTCTAAATGAAAAAAAACGAAACGCTGAGTGCTGTAACGTACCATCTGGATACTCTAATCTGCTGCTACATGCATGTACTTGTTGAGTATTCATAAACCCTACAAGCTTCTGTAATGCGCCAGGCCGTACTATAGTGTCATTATTTAAAAGAAATACGTAGCTGTGTTCATCTTTAGCGTTCGGTGCCTTTTGAAGTGCTTCATGAATAAGCAAATTATTTCCACCGGAAAAGCCGGTGTTGTCTTCACTTACTCTAAACTTAACCCAGCCTTCCCAATTGTTATCTTTTATTGCTTTATCTAAAACGCTGGCGGAATCGTCGCCACTGCCATTCTCGCAAAGCCATACAGTAAAGTTAGAAAATGCGTCACGCTCAGCTTCTAAAGACTGTATGCATTCAATGGTTAACTGAGGCTGACGAAAGTTAACCATAATGATATCTACGTACCCTTCCATTTATTGTAACTCCATTACTTTTATTAACCCTTCAGAATACAAATACACACAAAGTAGTGCGGCACTTGCCAAAGCTAGTGCAATTAAGAGTTCATAAGATAATTTTATAATGTGTATTGTGCCTTTTGTCGTTAACGTTAGAAAATATGTTACTAGCCCAGAGACAAACACAGCTGCAGATACGCCTAGCACTCCATGTTCTTTAACCCAAAATAAACCAAGCAAAATAAGTAGTGTCGCTTTTAGCGCATTTAGTGCTGCGTATTCTAAACTTCTGCCTTCAACTAGTAGTTTATTTTGCGTAACCATTAGCAGCATTTCTGGCAATATAGAGAACAGAACCACTAGGCTAATGTAACCCGCTAATGCATAGCGTTCGTCGTAAAGTATTTGAAAGAAGAACGGGGAAATAAACATAAGCGCAATTACCGCCGCAGCGTTACCCGTTAATACGGTATATCGCCCTCTTAAAATAGCGCTTCTGTTGGCGCCATTTCGGTGCATTTCACTAAAAAGAGGAAGAAGCACTTTATTATTTAAAATTTGGCAAACGGTAAAAGGCAGCATGGCTAAAACCAACGCTACAGTGTAAATACCGAATGTGTGACCGCTTAAGTACTTACCTAATATGAATACGTTTGCTTGTTGCGCCAAAAAGCCACATGCAGAGGCCAGCATTATCCACTTTCCAAACGATAGTAACTCTTGCACTGCTGGTGAGTGCAGTTCGAACGTATTGTTGCTACCAGGCAAATACAATCGATACAGAACTAACCGAATAATGTCACCCGTTACCGTTCCTACAACAAATATCAGTGCGTTTTTATAATAAAAGGCAAGCATGACTGATATAACCATTCCAACTACTTGGCCAACTAGTTGAAAACAGGTTACCTTGAATAAGTTCATCTCTCGGCTTGCTAAAATAACCTTGATAGGAAACATGCCGTTTACCAACAGCGTCAGGCCTGAAAGTGGTATAAGATAAGTTAATTCTGGCCGTTCATAAAAGTTAGCTAACGGAAATGCTATTCCTATGGTAAGTAGCCAAAGCAAAGAGTTTCTAATCAGCTGAACAGTCCAGGCCGTGTTAATAAACCTTGGATCTGCGGTATTTTTACTTCGTACAATTGACGGCGCTAGCCCAACGTCGGAAAACATTACCAAACCTTGAAGTACCACCTGCACAATAGCCATTACCCCAAATACTTCTGGGAACAACAAGCGCGTTAAAATAAGATTAGAAGCTAACCTAACCCCTTGAGATGTTGCATGGCCTAAAATCGTCCACAAACTGCCCCGCATAGCTCGCGCTTTAGTAGAGTCAGCCTTCATGTAGAATTGCACTTTGTTCACTAGCGACATCAAACTGCGTTACCCCTTAGCGCTTAGCGAAAATGTAGTTTCCATGGGGTAATGGTCCGACCCATAGCTGCTTTCATGAATAACGGTTTCTGCACTATTTAGGCCTTTATAGAATATGTAATCTATTTGCAGTAATGGGCCAAACGTTCCTAAGCGCCTTGCTTCACCCGGCCAGGTAGACCGCCTAGTAAACATGCCACTATCAAGCTGCGCTTGCTTGAAATGCTTACGCATAAGCATTATCGACTCGTTAAACGGCGTAGCGTTAAAATCGCCTGCAACAATGGTTGGTAAATCTAACGCTTGCTCAAGTTTAACCATTCGCTTGGCTTGAGCAATTTGGCTGTCTGCCGTGCGTGTTATCGCTTTTAAAGCATGAACATTAACCACAGCAATAGGTACTTCGTTTACGTTAACTTCAACAAACGCTTTACCTTCAACCGTTTTCGCTACCAATGGAAATTTAGAAAATGTTGCCAACGACGGCTTTTCAGGGTGAATAGCATACTTACAATATTCTTTTACTTTAGGGAATGCCGCTAAGAAAGCAGGTAAATCCCATATTTCTTGCACCTGAATAACATCGTATTTAGTACAGTCGATAACGTTAGCAACTTCAGCATAATTTAAGTTGTGCGACATTTTGCTAAACGTGATGAAGGTAAACTTCTGCTCGTCTGCGTTAGGAGTTAACGGCGCATCTAGCCCCGTGTATAAATTTATACTTGGTACTACAAAAGGAATGATAAATGAAGGCATGCAAATTATTATTGCCACCCATTTAAACCGTGAAGCTTTAAGCAGATAGAATAACAGTGCAGCTAGTGCAATTGAAACGTAAGGCACCAGTTGACCAAAGAAGTTTAAAAATTTAAACGCAATAACGCTGTCGTCAAAGATACCGACCAAGCTCCAGGCTGCCAGTAAAATCAATAACAAAAAAAGAAATGCTTTAACCACCGTTAGCATTACCCATATCCCTTGGTAAATATTCGGTTTGTGCGCTGTTAAGCCTTACAGCCACCGAATCGCGTTTGAATATTGTTGATTCGAACCAAATTACAAAAGAACGTTTTTTCACCTATCACCAATGCATAATCGTATACATTTTTAAATCTGGCGTAGTCGGTAACGTTGTTCATTTGTTTAATGGCTATTTCGATATCGCTTTTTGAAAAATCTCGCCAGTGTTTAAGCAACAAAAACACAATTTCTTTAGCAACGTATTCGTCTTTACCGCCATAGTTATTTGCCATAGAAACAGCATGAGAAAACTCACTATCGAATTCCCCCAATTTAGCTTTAACGCGAAATATATCCGCCCATGTTCTTGGCCAGGCAATACGTTGCTCGGCAGAGGCACGATATAGCGCGAGCGCTTTTAATAAGTACGCCTTTTTCTGCTTAGCATCGCTTTCTACAAACGCGCGTTTTTCGAAATACGTGCCCGCTGTTACCATGTAGTGAGGATGATTAGGGTGAAGCGCCATCATAGTTTTTATGTTTGCTTCTAGCCCTTCATCATCGGCAATCTGAAACACCGCAGTATCGGTATACGAATTAAGCTTATTCGTTACCTTAAAATAAAATACGTTTGCGGCGCCCCAGCGATAAGCAAAAATAATTACTACAACACATACAATTGATAGCAAAATCTTAGCGATATACTTCATTGCGTTAGCCTTACCCTATTACCGCATGAGAAAACAGTTTCTACTGTTTTTCATCAGAGTAACCATAGTAATCGTAGTAACCAGAGTATTCGTCGCCCTGCTTACTCACATCGGCGGCATTTAATATCACCCCTTCTATTACAGCGCCCGACTCTCGTAGTCTTCGAACTGCCGTCTTAACCACTTGCTTTTTAGTTGAGTCGGCTTTAACCACGAAGATTACACTGTCGACAACTTTTGCTAGCACTAAGGTATCGCTCACCGCTTGACAAGGTGCAGAGTCGATAACTATTTTAGTGTATTTGTGCTTAAGCTTTTCTAGAAGTTTAGCGAATTTATCGCCTGCGAATAGTTCTAATGCGTTGTGTGCATAGTGCCCTGCTGGTAATAAATCTATGCCCGACTCGTTATCTTTAACAATGCAGCCTTCTACATCCATATCGGTGTTAAGCACATCACTAAGACCTTGTTGATACGCAGGTAAACCAAAACGTTTAGCTAATGAAGGTTTGCGTAAGTCGGCATCGATAAGTAAAACCTTATCCATTTGCCCAAAGCTAAACGCCAAGTTTACCGACGTAGTCGACTTACCTTCACTAGGCACAGCAGATGTTACCAATGTAACCATGGTATTGTTGTCTAGCTGGCCTAGCATATGACCGGTTCGAATGGTTTTTATTGCTTCGCTAAACGAACGATATTCTTTATCGAAGTAAATATGCAAAGGAAGCGTTTGGTTACGTTTTACTTTGATCTTGGGCACCACACCCATGAACTTCGCCTCTAGCTCTTCTTCTACTTCAACTGAACGTCGGAAAGTATTGTTGAGGAAAGTAAGTAAAATAACCACAAAACACGCAAAGCACGCACTCACAATAAGCGCTACGGCCAACAATTTAGCTTTAGCTGGTTTAATTGGGTAAAGCGGCGCTTTAGCCACATCTATAAAGCGAGCATTTTCTTCGTTAAAGTCACTGGTAATATCAAGCTCTTTGAAGCGTTTGCTTATCAACTCGTTTAATTCTGTTAGCCTTGCCACATTGGCGGTTAGCTTTTTAAGTTCAGTTTCTTTACCCGTACCGCTTACAAAGTCACTTTCAACAGTGTTAAGTTCATTTTTAAGGCTTTGCTCTGTTTGCTTTAAGTTACTAAGTTTTTGCTTTAAATCGACCATTTCGGTTTTAACACGTTCTGCAAGTTTAGCTTGTAGTTGTTTAAGCTCGGTATCGGCAGCAATATACTTCGGGTGCTTAGGCCCATACCTACGGCTTACTTCATTGAACGTTGTTTCTGCTGCAAGCTCCGCCCTGCTTAGGTCTTGAATAGCCGCGCTTTCGTTAAACTGGCTTAAAATACCGGTTTCTAGCACTTCTGCAGATTGAGTTTGGTTTAATATATTTTCTAAACGTATACGCTCACTGCGTACTTCTAATAGCCTTTCATTTAGGTTTTTCAGCGTATCCTGATTTAACGCTTGCATACCACCGTCTAAAGACACGATGTTTTCTTGTTGAATAAACGCTTGTAGTTCTGCCTCTGCCAACGCTAACTCTTCAGATACGGTTAAACCGCGCTGCTGCAACCATTCAATAGCTTTGTCGGTTTGCTGCATTTTTGCACTTAAAAAGCTGTCGATGTATGCTTCACCCAAAGCATTTACCACATCGGCCGCTAGTTGCGGATCTTCTGCCTGAAAACTTATATTAACTAACTGCGTCAATGCGACAGGTTTTATAGTAATACCTTCTCTATACCATTTTAACGCACGCTGTAGCTTGATATCTTCTTCAGATATTGCACTTTGCGCTTTGTCTTCTGGTGCGCCAACAAACTCTTTAACCGATGTTTTAATAATATTAAGCATCGATGTCTTATCAGCTTTTTCAGGCTTAGCATCGTCACTATTCAAGGCTACCAAATTTAGCTTGTTGATAACTTCTAACGCCAATGATTCAGATTGTAAAATTCCGAACTGGGTTTTCAAATATTCACGGGCGCCCATGTCCATGCCAGGCGCAGCATTACTTGAAACAGGAGTGGCGTTTTCTTTTTTGATGTACAGGGTAGCTTTGGCTTCGTAAATAGACGGCAAACGCAAAATTAAAAGCGCGGCAATAATAGTAACGCCCGCAGAAAAGGTCATAATTTTCCACTTACTTCGCCACAGCGCTTTAACAAAAAGCCCTATATCGAGTTGTTTTTCGTCGGTACTATTAAAGTCATTATTGGTTGTTATTCTGTTCATTACTAAATCTACTTCCTGTACCTTTTAGAAAAAGCTCTGTTTTACTGTTACCACATCACCTGGTTGCAGTAATTCGTCCATGCCTACATCTTGAAAAAGCTGAACACTGCCGCTTTGCAGCTTACGTTTAAGCTCAATACCATTTAAAGAGCCGCGTTCTGTTAAGCCCCCTGCAATAGCAATGGCTTGTGAAAGTGTTAACCCAGGCTGATATGGGTAATTTTTTGGCGACTGTACCTCTCCCAAAATATAGAAAGGTCGGTACTCAATAACATTTACGTCTACCTCGGGCTTCAGTAAATAGTCACCTATTAAGCCACCATAAATGAGCATGCGCACTTCTTCTGTTGTGTGGCCAGCTACCTTGATCTCTCCTAAAAACGGGTAAAGTACTTTTCCTGAAGTGCTTATCTTTGTATCGAAGGTTAAATCTGGCTCGCCGTGAACGCGAATACTAATGGTGTCGCCAGTATCAAGAACATAATCATTGCTTTGGGCATAAGAATTCAAGCAGAACGCCATACACAAAACGGTTAATGTTAGACGAAAAATACTCATAGCTGTGCTGTAACTCCAATGCTTAATTGTTGGTTATCGTAGTCAAAAAGAGGTTGATTTGAACTGTTAACTAGGAAGCGAAGCTGGGTATTAAACACCAACCATTTCGTTAAAGCCCGGTTGAAAGAGGTATAAACGTAGTGCTGTTTATCGTTACGTGACGATCCCTGTTCATCGCGTTTCTGGAAATCATAACCCACTTGAGTTGTGGTATGCTGCGACCAACTGTGACTCCAGTTAATGTCGAACGACGTGGTTAACGTAGCGTCATTGTCTGCAACGCCTTCTACGGTTCGTCTGCTTACACTTGTAGTCACTATCGAATAGGTTTTGGGAGACCATTCTACCTGAGCGTCTACCGCTAAGCTTGTTATATCATTTCTGCTTGAATCTTCGAACGACCTGTTCTCGATACCTATTTTAAATTTACCTGTTGTTTTGGCTAAGCCTTCCCAAATTGCGCCAAGCAAAAACGTAGTTGTGTCGGCATTTCTCGTCGGTGTACCAACTACTTCGTCTTTGTAATCGATAACACTGTGAGTGATGTCTGCGCTAAAATAAGTAACGTTGCCTGGACGATAGTAAAACCAAGCACTGGTATCGACTGTACTTCTATTGAATTGACGTGAAAACTCGTCGAAATTTGAATAATCAATTGAGTTAAAACCCACGCTAGAACCAAACTGCGCTCTCGCTGCTAAGCTTCCGAACTCATAAGAAATTAATGCGTTGCTACTTGAAAACTCGAGCACTTCATCAAACCGGTCTAGTTGAAATCGCGTTTGCTGAGAACCCCGCTTTTGATGCCCAAAGGTTTGGTCGAAGTTCCAATTAAACCGATGCCTACTGGTTGGCTCCCACCCGCCGTTATATTTAATGAAAAAGTCAGCGTAATCGTCTTCACTGCTGGTCGAGTATTTAGCAATATCTGAAGAGAATTGTATTTGATGTGCAGTTTCGCCGGGCGTGGCGGTAAATAACACAGAAGGCGAGACCTGCCAGTAGAATGAGTCAATCTCATTAGTATCGGTTAGCGCAATGTTACTTTCATAACCGCTACCAATGTAGACAGATGGAGCGATCACTGCGCCGTTATCTAGCTTAATACCGTTACTTTCTTGCGCCTTTAACGTTGTGATAAACAAAACTGACAACAAAGAGAGTGTTAATGTGTGATACAGCCTGTTCATTGTGCTCCCTGCAATTCGTACTTTCCACGTTCTTTTGTAATTTTATTACAAGCTTGCTATATGTTAACTAAATTTCGCGTCAACACTATGACATTTTTCGTTTTTTTTCGCTGACTTGAATTAACAGCTTGAATTAAGACGCATTTTATTCGCTAATTATGCTAAAGCTTTATTGCGTTTATCAATATATTAAACTAAAGCATTTATCGTTCCAACTGTTGGTCTACTATTCTAGCCCTTATATTTGAGCATATTCTGATGAAACTGTGGCGTGTATCTTTACTTTTAACAATACTTATTTGCTGCCAATCATGTGGCTCGACCTCAGTACCCCCACAGGCTGATGAATATAACGTTAGAAACGACGAAACCGTTGCCACTCAGGTAAAAAATGTACTGCAAAACCTTGGCCATCTATCGGAATGGCAAAAGGTTACAAGGGTAAATCAGTGGGTTAATAACCAACTTCAACAAGGTACCGACCTTCAAATTTGGCAGGTAGAAGATTATTGGGCCTCGCCCCTAGAGGCATTAAAAAAAGGAGCAGCGGATTGCGAAGACTATGCGGTTGCTAAGTATTTTCTGCTTATAGAGGCCGGCGTTAAGCCGTCTAAACTTGTGCTAAGCCATGTTGATTATAAATACCAAGAAGCCCCGCATATGGTATTGATTTATGAGAACATTGAAGATAAGGGCTTCTATGTATTAGATAATATTGTGAGCGAAATAAAGCCTTCGTTTTTAAGACAGGATTTAACCTATAAATACAGTTTTAACGCTACAACGCTTCTCACAGGAAGGCCACCCACTTTTTCTGCCGTTAGCGGTAGTGATCCAAACCAAATAAAAGTGTGGGCTGAGTTACTTCAGAAATGGGAATATGAAAAGGCGCTTCTAGACTAGCCTTCCAACGAACTGCCTGACAATAGTGCGCCAAATGCACCGCAACAGTGCGCAACATTTAAAACCCCCACTCAATTTAACAACTTAGCAACATACTGACTATTAACTCGGTGTCTATATTTTTTACACCTTAACAACTAAAAGCCCAAAAACCACCATCAACCACACCGTAAAATATTGATTAATAGCAAATAAAATATTGCGGCACAATTTTAGCATGCAGCCAAAACGCTATGTAAAATAACAACACAGTAGCAAGCGGAACGATTTGTGCTTCAGATTTACTCGATGTGTCATGACAGTGGAAGTGATGTAGTGCTGGAATGCATTTAGGGTATCGAGCTGTAAATCCCCAAATATTGATTGTGGAAAATTGATGGACAAAGGATCCCATACAATGAAGAAAATTCTCGCATTTTTGGCTTGTGCATTATGCGCTGCTTCAGCAAACGCTGCGTTTATAAGCTTACCAGACGGTTCAACTCCTAGCGCTCCGCAAGTTGAATTTGAAGGCAGTTACTACAGCGGCGCTTTAAACATTAATCGCGACATCCGCGTACTTACCCAGTTTCAGCTTTCTGCATTAGACCGAAGCACTGACGACCTGAATGGCGATGGCCTCTTATCAGTGAAGTTTGCGTACTACCTATATGACGCGGCAGCCCCTGTATTCATTGCATGGGATACCATTTCTGACAATGCAGTTACATGGGACGAAATCGAAGCCAGCCAAGCTGCTGATGATGGAAATAACGAAGTTACTTTCGATAGCTTTTTTAAAGAAATTGTTAGCGGCCCATACAGCACTGCTAGAAAAGCTGCTGACGGTGAAGCAGATTACTTAGTGTTAGCCCTAGTTGAAGATGCGTTTTACATTGGCCCTCAGTACTGGGGTTTGGATTTAATAGACCCGCCACCACCGGTATCTAGCGTTTCTACTCCAGCAACACTAGGTTTACTTTCTTTATCTGTGTTCGGCCTTTTAATGCGCCGTCGTAAGAACTAAGATACTTGCTATTAGCGACTTAAGGATTAGCCAATGAAAAAACTCTCTTTAGCAATTGCCGTGGCAGCGTGCTTAAGCACTTCAGCCTTCGCGATAGACATGCAAGTAGCATCACAGAAAGTAAGCGAAAGCCAACTGCTAGTTGAAACAAATTTATTATCGCAAGAAGAAGCGCCAGCTTACTTTGACATGGTGTCGGCTCAACTTGCTGCATCAGAAGATAAAGACGCGTTTATCACGGCTTTATTTAAAAATAACGCATCGCAAGCCAATGTGGTTTACGCCATTGCCAAGGCTAATGGCTACAACGATGACTACCTTATTGCTAAAGCGTTAAGCGAAGGTGTAGACCCTGCGGTAATGCTAGAGCCAACGGCGTTTGCACTTATACTGCCACCACCTCCACCACCTCCTGGCGGTGGCACGGGCGGCGGTGACATTCCACCACCACCACCACCAAGCACAGGCGGTGGCTCTGGAAGCGGTGGCGTGAGCATTTCAGGCAACTAAAACTGTTAGGAAATAAAAAGGCTCGCAAGAGCCTTTTTTTATGGAATTTTATGCAGTCGGTTATTTATAGTTCGTTTCCGCGCCTTGCGTTTTACACACTGCTTAGCGCATTATTTATTCTACCCATTCCTTTAGGCTCGAACAGACCATGGGCTTGGAGTATTTTTGAAGTTTTAATAAGCCTAACCACGCTTCTCTGCGTTTTTGGCATACCTTCGCAGTCTCTGCTTTCACGTTTGAAGCCCTATGCAATACTATTGGCACTATTTTGTTTAACACAGGTTTATGTGGCAATACAGCTTATAAATATTGGCGGCGTGAGCATTACGATAGACGCTACGCAAACACAAATCTCGCTTGTTAAAGGCATAAGCTATTGCTTGTTTATTTGTTGTAGTGCTTGGCTACTAGACTCGCCAAAACGGCTAAAACAATTCGTGCTTTGTATTATTGGCGCTGTATTTCTTCAAGCGCTTTATGCCGTATATCTGCAATTTTCAGGCATAACGCTAACGCCAATTTTTGGATATGAAATATATGAACGGGCTAACGGCAGCTTTGTTTATCACAATCATTTGGCTAATTACTTACTAATGGGTGGTGCGCTTGCCATTGGCCTTTTAATCAGTCAGTTAAAAAGACAAAGCAAAAGCGAACAAAGCTTTAAGCGTTTATTTATAGGTGCTATGGAAGCAATGATGAGCTCTAAATGGCTTATTCGCGTTGCTATTATTACTATTGTTGTAGCACTAATACTTACCCGTAGCCGTATGGGAAATAGCGCGTTCTTTATTAGTTTACTCGCTACATCGGTACTCGCTTTAGTATTGATGAAAAAGCCACCGCCTATGCTCAAGTGGCTAATTGTAAGTTTGGTAGTGGTTGATGTGGCCATTGTAGGGGCTATGTTTGGTGTTGATAAAATTAAAGAGCGTATTGACACTACATCTTTTGAAGGTGAAACAAGAGACGATGTGGTCACCATGAGCCTACCTTTAATAGAAGATACATGGCTTACAGGCACTGGTGCTGGTACTTTTTACACTGCCTTTCCAAAATACCACACGCAAACTATTCATTTGCACTATGATCACGCCCACAATGAATATTTACAGTTTCTAATTGAGTACGGAATAGTTGGCACTTTGCTTTTAGGTGTTGCGGTTTTATACGCTCTGTATAGCGCCATAACGGCTCTAAGAACTAGAAGCGACCCAACTGCACAAGGGCTTGCCTTTGGCGCTTTGATGGCTATGGTAGCCATGCTCATTCATATATCCGTTGACTTTCCGCTGCAGGCCACCGCTAATGCAGTTACTTTTATTGCAGTATTAGTGATTGCCATTAAATGCAAAGAACGCAAAAGCAAAAGCCGAAGGCTAGTAAAAGTTAAATGACTTTCAGATACAAAAAAAGCAGCCTTAGCTGCTTTTTTTGTATTATCTTTCGCTTAATAGGCGTTCTTGTTAACGAACCCTTTGAACAAAGTAAACAATACTATTTTAAAATCTAACCAAAGCGACCAGTTTTTAATGTATTCAAGGTCGTACTCAACGCGTTTTTGCATTTTATCCAGAGTATCGGTTTCACCTCTCCAGCCATTAACCTGTGCCCACCCGGTTATACCTGGTTTGATTCTATGACGAAGCATATAGTACTCAACTTTCTTACGATACGCCTCGTTGTGAGCTACAGCGTGTGGCCTAGGCCCAACTACTGACATATGCCCCTGTAATACATTAATAAATTGAGGCAGTTCGTCTAATGAGGTACGTCGAAGAAATGCACCTACCTTTGTAATTCGAGCATCATTCTTTGTAGCTTGCGTTACAGCATCTCCGTTTTCAGTAACGGTCATACTGCGAAACTTCCATACTTTAATTTTCTTACCATCCATTCCGTATCGGTTTTGTTTGAAAATTACAGGCCCTTTTGAAGTTAACTTTACTGCAGCTGCAATAATTAGCATGGGAACAGAAATAATGGCCAGAATAACTGAGGCCAGCAGAATATCTTCCACACGCTTCAAAAAGTTCATCGCCCCTTTCATCGGTGAATCGAAGACGCTAACTGTTTGCATATCGCCTACGTTACAGATACGAGAGTGAAGTAGGTTATATACAAAGAAATTGGGAACCAAATGAACCTGAGCTTTAGTGTCACCTAAAACGCGCAGCACCTGTTCAATTCGCTTGTTTGCGGTCATAGGTAGTGCGATAAAAACAGTATCGACTTTATCTGTTTCTACAGCTTGGTAAAGGTTTGAGATATTTCCGTTTAGCGATACTTCACGCGGCAGCTCTAGACGCGATGGCGCTCGGTCGTCATATACACCAACAATGTTGTACCCCGCTTCCGGTGTACTCTGGATCTCTTGGATTAATGCTAGCGTAGTTTCGTTGGCACCTATAATCGCTACAGATCGACTATTACGACCATTTTTTCGCGCAATAAATAACACATATCTAAATGCAATTCGCCAAGAACAAGACAGTGCCCAACTTGCGAAGAACCAAAGTGAGATAGTTATTCGAGAGTAGTCTTCCGTTGTTTTAGATATAAACATCCAAGCTACTACGGCGCCAACCATAAGAACATGACTTATTGAGGTTACAAATAAAATCTCTTTGCTGGTGCCCGTTCGCCACGAACGGTATAACCAAAGCATTTCAGCGCTAAAAAGGAACGCTACACACGCAATTACGCCAATTAAATAGTAATGTAAATTCAACTCGATGCCGTATAAGTGTGCAACAGCGATTAGCGATACTTGAATAAACAAAAGATCTAGAAAGCGAAAGAGTACCGCAAACTGGTTTATATTATTTCGGACGAAGCCTTTCTTACCCATGAGCATTTCCTTGCAAACATAGTAAAGGTTGGGAATATCATTATTTTATTGCTAGCTTCGCTTGCTTCTTAATGGCTAGGTTGACCGCTAACAATAGTTGGAGATTTTAATCTCCTAGAGTTGTAAGCAAAAATTAATCCATTATTCATTGGCTTACTCTATTTAATAACCAGTCACGTTATGCAAACCAGAAAGCAACATTGTGGCAACATAATTCACAAAACTATCGAGCTATATGCGTATTTTTATATAAAAAAGCACTGCTTCTGCGGTGTTGCGTGTAATTGTTTATATACAGCGGGGAAAAGTTAATTTCATACTAGAATTCAATATGGAAAAATCTTTGACGCTTCAAAGCTTTATACGAGCTTACTATTTTATGACCCCAATGCTATTAATACAAAAAAGCCTTGAAATAACAGATGGATAAAACACAAAAATCGAGAGAGACATTATTAAGATAAACAGAAAGGTTGTAAAAAAACTAGACAAATGTCTAAGCAGTAATACCGATCATTTTAGCTGGCGTGATTCGAAAGAGAGTGTTGGCAATGTCTTCAGTCTGTTGACTAGCCACAACTTCGTAAGCGTCTTTCATATCATTAGGTCGGCGCTTTATATCGTGGGTGTCCGAAGCCACCATATCAATAAACCCTGCTTCTAACATGCTTATCGAGATATCTTGTACATGCTCTCCAAATCGGCCAGTAATTGCACCTGCGGTGACTTGAAATTTACAGCCTAAGTTTCGCAGCCAATTTACCTTTTCAGGCCGTTGCCATATATCACGATTTCTTTCAGGGTGTGGAATAAGCGGTTGAACGTTATTAGCTAAACACCACCTTATCAACTGCTCGGTTCCCGCTGGAATATGACTGTGGGGGAGCTCTAGCAAAACGACACTCTTGCCATCCAGTTCCCCCAAAAATGGAAGTTCACCCCTTCTTATCCATACGGGCACCATCTCACTGAGCCTTATTTCTGCTGCCCACGAAATAGTAAGTGGAATTTCGCTTTGTGTTAGCGCCGACTGAAAAGACTCGAACGCTTGGCTGATGGTATCTCTAGTATTATCAAACGTTCCGCTGTGGATATGGGGAGTACACACCATATGAGTAACACCTACGTCCGCGGCTTGGCGCGCCATAGCTAACGCCATTTCAACAGAGCGAGCACCGTCGTCGATTCCGGGTAAAATGTGACTGTGAACATCTATCATTATTACAACTACTTCCCTAAAAATTGGGATTATTTTTTTTAATCACTTACTAATGATATCACTTAACGGTTGTAAAGGCAGAGATTTTAAACAAGGCAGGAACTGTTGAGATGATGAATATAGGGAAAACATTACACAAATAACGTAATGTTATTTGTGTAATGGTGTTTCAATTGAAAGCGTAAATTATGCTTTTTTAAGCTTTTTCTTTAGCTTTTTTAGTTTGCTTTCTTGCTTAGCAATTTTTGCTTTAGCTACTTTCATCTCTTTTTTGATTTCTTTTTTCTTAGCCATTTTTATATCCTTAGTTTCTTCTGTAGTGTATCGCTGGTTAACAGCATTTATTCTTCATTGTGTTCTTCAATGAACTCACGAATAAAGCGTCTTACTTCGCGAGCCGCAGACGTATCTAAAGAATCGCAAAGCGCAATAAATTGCGCTCTTTCTTCGTCATTAATTCGAATAATCATCTGACTATTCTTTTTCTTCTTTTTATTGTTTTTTTCAGACATCTCGACCGCTTTCATAGGTAAGAAGCACCAATTCGAATCATAAATGTATATTCAATGTATATACATTTCAAGGTTAACAATGAACTTTTCTTGATTTTTTTCATAAAAAAGTCACATAAACGTCACATGAGTGACTTGAGTATTAGACAAAGTTGTTCAGTCAACGCAACAAAATGAGAAGTATATGACACAGGCACAATCAACAACTCACCTATCTTGTTTCATTGAAGCTATTGCACTTGCCAAGCACACAAAATGTGCATCACGAGATGACTTAAAAGCCCTGCTTCAACAAAAAGGTTATGAAGAAATAGTTGCTCTTAATACTGCTGAAGAGCTTGAGCCTCAGCTACCAATCGCCTCATAAGTCAGCTGGTTAAAATGACCCGTTTCATACCCCATGGCGAAGTGTATGTTCACCGGGAAGATCGCATACTCATTATTGAAGGACACGGACCTTGGAATGTAGAAGCGCTTCAACATTCAACTAACCAAGCTAAGTCGATACTAGAAGAGCTAAGAGGCGCACCTTGGGGAGTAATGGCAACCATTTATGGCGAGCCGAACCATGTACCTGATGCAGAAACGCACCTCATTCAGCTTGTAAAAAAAGATATAGAGAATGGCAGAGTCGGCACCGCACTCCTTGTAGAAAAATCAAATTCGCCCAGTTTCGCCACGCAGCATTTCGGCAGTATCTATCAACGCGCTGGAGATAAAATTGAAGTGTTTAACAACAAAGCGGCCGCTAAACTTTGGCTACTGGAAACCATTCAGTTAGCGCAGTCAAACTTGGAAAAGTCCAGTGAAGGAAAATGTCATGCTTTCTGCGATTCTAATTTATATATTTTTTAGTGCGGGACTACTGGCGGTTCTACAATGCCTGTATTTGTACAAAAAGCCCTTTATCGGTAAATAGAAGGGGGAAACAAAAGCTGAGCTTTTATTTCCCCGATAAAACCTTTTATTTAGGTGACCACTCGAATTTTTTAAATGGCTCATCTACCGGAGTCTCGGCTAAGTGGTTGGTATAGTTACTCATCACTTTTTGTGCCAGAATAAGAATAATTTCAAGTAGTTGCTGATGTTGGTAGCCAGCACTGTAGAATGCATCTAGCTGCGCACTATCAACATTGCCTCGTCCGCGAGTTACAGCTAGCACAGTTTCTTTTAGCGTATTCAATTTACTGTCAGACAATGTTTCATCGTTGCGTAACTCTTCAATTAAGTCATCACTTACTTTCATGCTTTTGGCAATGCCGGTATGCGCGGGTACACAGTAATGGCAAGCGTGTTCAACGTTAACGGCCTGCCATACTACAGTTAGCTCTTCTGCGTTAAACGATGTTTCTTGCGCTAGCTTGTGTAGCACCTGATAACCTTCGAGTAGCGTTGGCGCTTCTGCCATTACCGCATGCAAGTTAGGCAGCATACCAAATGCGCTTACAGAATTATCGATTAGTGGCTTTGCTGCTTCTGGCGCTGTCTCTTTGGTATGTAATTTAAAATCGCTCATATCACTCTCCTATTGATGTGACTAGAAACTAAAGTAACTCTTTTAGTTACTCTTACCTTTTTGAAGTGGAATTAATAATAGGTTTACTTGAACGATCGTTCAAGCGATAATTGAACACATGTTCAAAATATTCACGTATAAGGTATGCAGCTATGAAATATGACCACGATGACATTATTGAAAAAGCCACTACGCTTTTTTGGCAACGAGGCTTTCAGGCGGCGGGTATGCGGGATATTCAGCAGGCATTGGACATGCGCCCTGGCAGCATATATGCCCGCTTCCAAAGTAAAGAGGGCCTATTCAAGCTGGTTGTGGAATATTATGCTAAAAACAGTGCTGAGCGATTAAAGCAAGTAGCTGATTCTGACTCTCCCTTAACAGCACTTAGAGATTTTTTTGAAATAGCACTTACAGGGCCAGATGAAAAGCGCTACATGCGACAGTGCCTTCTTGTTAAGTCTATTGCAGAGCTAGATATTATTGGCGATATCGCAAAGAAAGCGGTGCTTGAAAGTATGCAAACCCTTAAAGCTGGGTTTAAAGAGATAGTTGAAAATGGTGTAGACAAAGGCGAGTTACCAAAACATACACCACCTGAACTTGCGGCTGAATGGTTACAAAACCAGTTTGTTGGCTTACGGGCGTTTGCATTAATGCAAGAAGACATCGCCCCTATTAAAACTATGATCGGCAAAGTTTTGTTGGACTTACATGGTAAATGGCCATTAGACAAGCCGCATTAGCGGCTGGTGTTTCTTAACAAGTCACTTAAAGGCGCACTGAAAACGTAAGAAATGTTGTACTTTTCGACGACTCTCACCGCCACAAGAGGTAAACCAATACCTGCTGCAATCCCTATCAGTAGATGTATTTCTGTTGACGTTATTCCAAACAACTTCACGAGAACAATTCTAGCTCCGCTGCCCGCTATTATATGCATAAGATAGATTGCCATTGATGAGGAACCTATTACAATCAACCACTTAATTGAACGCGCAGTAAGAAAAACCGATAACGAACAAATAAACGTAATAGACGTTAAGGCAAGAAAAAGTGAGTAACTGCCTTTGTCGGAATAAACTAAATTTTGGTTTACGTGAAAATCGTATTGCGCAAAAAGAGTTAAGATCAAACTTCCCCATAGCACATGAGTGTGACCGACAAGATTCTTGAAATTGCACTTTGAAGCCAAAATACCAAAAACAAAAAATACATAGTGTTCTGCAATAAAATGGAGTGGTAACGGATATGTAACTTGCTTACTCGTAACATAAAGCAGTGCGGAAGCGATAAAAAGGGGGAGTGTATGACGCTTTGAAACTGCCGAAAAATAAACGCTACTCAACAAAAATAGTAAAAATAGCGTATACAGAAACCAAAATTGCGCGTAGGGCTCCCAAAACGTTAAAACCTGCTCTAAAGACTTGTGATTGTTGGTAAATGACGAAAGCGATACGTTCAATCCCCCCTGAATAAGCGTCCATAAAACGTACGGATAAAGGATCGTATCTATTTTGTTAAATGTCAGCCCTAGCGCTTTATACTTTTCAAAAGATTTTAAAAAAAAGAGCCCAGAAAGAAAGAAGAATAAAGGCATATGGAAACTGTAAATGATACTGTCAATTAGTACATAGATTTCACTATCCAATCCAATATTAGAAGCGTTTACCCCTCTTGCTACATGGCCATAAACAACCAGTATAATGCCAATCGCTTTGGCAACATCTACCCAAGATGCTCTATTTAATACATTCGCCAAGGACTTTTTCTTATTTATTCAGTTCAACAATAATAGGTTAACAATAATGCTTTCACTAAGAGAACAGCAAACGCAATAATTGAGCAACAAGCAGTATTCCCATCAACGGCCAAATCCACTTCGCCCATTTGGCCGCATCTTCATTACTGATACGCATTTTAGACCGCTCAATAAGTGGCACTATCAGCGCTAACGCGCCGAATAGCACAACTAGTAAAATTAACACTTCCATTATCGTAATCCTATCGCATATTTAAGCACTTGTTGTTTAGCAGGATCTATGCGCTGCGCCACAGAAAGCAGCTGGTTTCTTACCCATTTAATGGGGGCAATATCGTTACTAAACAAGGTATAAAACCCATCCATTGCGCTCATCATTACCAAGTTATCTCGCTTTCGTGGCCTTTCATAGTTCCTGATAAGCCTTTGAGAAAATACTTTATCGGTTAGCGACAATGCGTTGTTGCTACCGAATGGCTTGAATTCAGCACACACAGAAAGGAATGCTTCTACATCTTTAAAACCTAAATTAACGCCCTGCCCGGCAAGCGGGTTGATGGTGTGTGCTGCATCACCAATTAACACGCAACAGCCTTTCACATAGTGATTAGCATGAGAACGGGTAAGCGGAAAAACCGCTTTGTCTACAACAGAAAAGCTGTTGCCATTTTTGGTTAATTCATTAGGAAAGGTTTTAAGAATTTCACTTTCTAGTTGGCTCGCTTTTAAACTTTTAATCCGTTTGAGTTCGTCGGGCGAGTCATACCAAACTAGCGAGGCATAGTTATCGAACATTGGCAAAAAGGCTTTGGGGCCGCTCGATGTAAACTGTTGCCAGGTAACGGGCTCAACGGGTTTGTCTATTTTGATAGTGATGCCCATTGCCTGTTGCGCGTACTGCCAACCTGTGGTGCCAATACCGGCCGCTTTTCTTACCTGAGAGTTTGCGCCATCTGCGCCAATTAGCCACTTAGCATCTATCGTTCTGCCGCTAGAAAGCATAACGGAAGCAGTATTTGCTAATTGAATATCTTGCACTGTGTGGCCACTAATAAGCTCAACGTTGTCATACTGTTTTAGTGCTTCGTGGCATCCCAACTGCAACAAACGGTTTTCTACAAAGAAACCCAGCTGAGCCATGTCGATACTTTTTGCGGTAAAGTCTGTTCTATGGGCAGGGTCGTCCCACACGCTTAGGCCGGTGTAAGGTTTAACGCGCATGGCCGCTATGTGTTCCCAAGCGCCAAGGGCTTTTAAAAGCGTAACCGACGCCTCGCTGATGGCAGAAACCCTTAAGTCAGGGCCGTCCTCGGGGTTAAAAGATGCGGGTAGATACGGCTCTATCACTGCTACCTTAAACTGTTGTTGGGCAAGTCCCAAGGCTAGCGCAGCCCCCACCATACCGCCGCCATTTATACAAAAATCGACCATTTACTCTCCTTAAAACACGCACTTGCATTATGTCTTAAAACACAAAGCGCTGTGAAGTAAAACGTAGAACAGGCTTGGCTTAGATCAATTCTTCACGAATCGTCGTAAGACACTGGGAATATGCCTGCATAACAGGTAAAATATGCGGCTATTTTGAACATCTTCCTGTAACTGACATTTCCGATGCTTTCTGCATGGGCACTCTAAAGGCGCTATGCAGAATAACATTCTGGTAGACACCTTAGCTAAACAAAAGGTGATACTGCATTCACTTACAGGAACACTAACAGGTTATCGAATAGTTGTTATGACTAAAAAGCTGTATATCAAAACCTGGGGCTGCCAAATGAACGAGTACGACTCGGAGAAAATGGCAGACTTACTAGACTCAACGCATGGCTACAGTGCTGCTGAAAGTGCTGAAGAGGCTGATGTTATTTTGCTTAACACCTGCTCTATTCGCGAAAAGGCGCAAGAGAAGGTTTTCCACCAACTTGGTCGCTGGAAAACGTTAAAGCAAGACAAGCCTGAACTTATTATCGGTGTAGGCGGCTGTGTGGCTTCACAAGAAGGCGATACCATACGCCAGCGCGCACCTTTTGTAGACTTGGTATTTGGCCCACAAACACTGCACCGTTTGCCTGAAATGATCAACGAACTTCAGGGCGGCGCAAAGTCAGTCATTGACGTAAGCTTCCCGGAAATTGAAAAGTTTGACCGTTTGCCTGAGCCACGTGCTGAAGGACCAACGGCATTCGTTTCTATTATGGAAGGCTGTTCAAAATACTGCACATTCTGCGTAGTGCCTTACACACGTGGTGAAGAAGTAAGCCGCCCTGTTGACGACGTACTGCTTGAAATTGCGCAGCTTGCAGGTCAAGGCGTACGTGAAGTAAATCTTCTAGGTCAAAACGTTAACGCATATCGCGGTGAAAATTACGACGGTACAATTTGTCGTTTCTCTGAATTGCTTGAATTGGTAGCGGCCATCGACGGTATCGACAGAATCCGTTACACCACATCTCACCCGGTTGAATTTACTGACGACATTATTGATGCATACGCGTCTATTCCTGAGTTAGTTGACCACCTGCACTTACCTATTCAAAGCGGCTCCGACCGTATATTGAACTTGATGAAGCGTGGCCATACGGCAATTGAATATAAGTCGAAAATGCGTAAGCTGAAAAAGATTCGCCCGAACATTAGCTTGTCGAGCGACTTCATCATTGGTTTCCCTGGCGAAACCGATGCCGATTTTGAAGCCACCATGGATTTGATTCAGGCTGTGGATTACGACCTTAGCTTCAGCTTTATTTACAGTGCTCGCCCAGGTACACCTGCTGCCGATGCAGTGGATGATGTAAGTGAAGAAACTAAGAAGCAACGTCTTCACTTATTACAGCAGCGTATTACGCAGCAAGCCCTTCGTATTGCGCGTCACATGGTTGGCACTGAGCAACGAATTTTGGTTGAAGGCCCGTCTAAGAAAAACCCAATGGAGCTTTCTGGACGTACTGAAAACAACCGCGTAGTAAACTTTGAAGGCACTCCAGATATGATTGGCGAATTCGTTGATGTAAACATCACAGACGTATTTACCAATTCACTACGTGGTGAAGTTGTACGCAGAGAAAGCGAAATGGGCTTGCGTGTTGCCGTTTCGCCCCAATCTATCATGGCAAAGCATCAGGCGGATTTGCCTGATGAGCTTGGCGTGGGTCAATTTAACCCAGCCTAGATACATTTTATAGCGAGGAAAAAAGTAGCTTGAGTACATTGGTTAGTAACGAATTTGAATTAGAACCGGCAGATAGCAAACGTTTGTCGAGTTTATGTGGCCCCTTTGATGACAACATTAAACAAATTGAGCGCAGGTTAGGCGTAGAGATTACCTACCGGAATAACGCGTTTAAGGTGTTGGGTGAACCGCAGCAAATAAAAAGTGCCAGCGAATTACTTAAGCTTCTTTATATAGAAACTCAGCCTATTAAGGGCCGTATTCCTGAGCTAGAAGCAGAACAAGTTCATCTCGCCATTCAAGAAGCCCGCGTTATCGAAAAAGACGCAACTGGCGGCTATGGCAAAGAAGTGAATATTAAAACCAAGCGCGGTGTTATTAAGCCGCGTAACCCTAATCAAGCGCAATATGTGGCGAACATTGTAAACCACGACATTACCTTTGGTATTGGACCTGCCGGTACGGGTAAAACCTACCTAGCCGTTGCCGCTGCTGTGGACGCACTTGAACGCCAAGAAATTCGCCGTATTTTGCTTACCCGCCCTGCAGTTGAGGCCGGCGAAAAGCTCGGTTTCTTGCCCGGCGACCTTTCACAAAAAGTAGACCCGTACCTTCGTCCGCTTTACGACGCTCTGTTTGAAATGCTGGGCTTCGAGAAAGTCGAAAAGCTAATGGAGCGCAACGTGATTGAGGTTGCGCCGTTAGCCTATATGCGTGGCCGAACACTAAACGACGCCTTTATTATTTTGGACGAAAGCCAAAATACAACGGTAGAGCAAATGAAAATGTTCTTAACCCGTATTGGCTTTAATTCGAAAGCAGTGATCACCGGTGACATCACGCAGGTAGACTTACCTCGCGGTGCAAAGTCAGGTCTACGCCACGCTATTGAAGTATTAAGCGAAGTGGATGATATTTCTTTCAACTTCTTCAACGCTGAAGACGTGGTGCGCCACCCTGTGGTTGCGCGTATTGTAAGAGCATATGAAGTGCACGACGCTGAACAAGAGCGTCTTCGCAAAGAACGTAAAGAAGAAGCGTTGCGACTTCAACGAGAACAGGCTTCTCAAAACGATAGCGCGACACAAACGAAAGACGACAACGCATCGTGACCGCCATTATTGATGTACAGCAAGCGTTTGAAGGTGACGAAGCTATGTTGTCGGCCATTCCCTCACCTTCAGAACTTGAGCGTTGGGCTAATGCTGTGCTCAAGTATGAAGGCTTAAGTGATCAAGAAGTGACTATCCGCTTTACTGACGAAGCCGAAAGTCAAAGCCTTAACTACGAGTACAGAGGGAAAGATAAGCCCACGAATGTTTTGTCTTTTCCATTTGAGGCACCTCCAGGCATTGAAATAAACCTATTAGGCGACCTTGTTATTTGCGCCCCCGTTATTAGCCGTGAAGCTGAAGAGCAAAGAAAACAAGTGAGCGACCACTACGCGCATATGACGGTTCACGGGCTATTGCATTTAATGGGTTACGACCATATTGACGATGCCGAGGCCGAGGAAATGGAAAGCAAAGAGATTGATATTCTTGCAAGTCTTGGCATTAATAACCCCTACGAAGTTAGTAACTAACAAACAACCATAAACTGTTGTTATAAAAGCACTTTAACACTTAATAACAATAAAACATTGACGACCAGCACGAACCATTTTAACGTTGGCGTTGACCTAACAATTAAACGGACATTATGAGCGACGATAACCCTCACTCTACCAACGGCTCCTCAGGCAAGAGTTGGTTAGATAAACTAAAAAATTCGATTTCTGGCGAGCCGAAAAGTAAAGAAGAGTTAGTATCGGTTATTACTGATGCTGAACAAAACGAAATTATTGACCCACAAACCCGAGAAATGATTGAAGGGGTTATTGGGGTAAATGAAATGCGAGTGAGAGATATTATGATCCCTCGCGCTCAAATGACCACTATCGATGTAGAGAAGAAAGTAGAAGAATTTCTACCTTTAATGCTTGAATCTGCTCACTCCCGTTTCCCCGTTATTAGTGAAGATAAAGACCATATCGAAGGTATTTTGCTTGCAAAAGACCTTTTGGCTTTTGCTTTTAACGCAGAAAAAGAGTTCAATTTAAAAGATATACTGCGCCCTGCGGTTATTGTTCCAGAGAGCAAACGCGTGGACGTTCTGCTTAAAGAATTCCGCCAACAGCGCTACCACATGGCTATTGTTGTAGACGAATACGGCGGCGTGTCCGGCCTGGTAACAATCGAAGATATTCTCGAGATCATCGTGGGTGAAATTGAAGATGAGTACGATACCGAAGAAGATGGTACCGATGATATTCGTCCTTTAAATAAGTCGACCTACTCGGTTAAAGCGTTAACCCCAGTGGATGATTTTAACGAGTTTTTTGAAACCAAGTTCAGCGAAGAAGAAGCGGACACTATTGGCGGCATTGTGCTAAAAGCCTTTGGCCATATGCCTGAAACCAATGACGAAATCACCATCGGCGATGTTCAGTTCAAAGTGACTAACTCTGATAAACGCCGACTTATTCAACTAAAGGTTTCAGTGCCTTCATTGGAATAGAAACATCGTCACAATAACGTTTATTTCAGCATAGGGTAGCGCGAATTTTTAAGCGCTTACCCTGTGAATACAAAACCTTCAATCACCATCAGATGACTTCTATGCTGAAACGGTTTATCCCTCACTTTCTTCTTCTGCTAAGCGGTGCTAGTTTAACGCTGGCTTTTGCCCCATTTAATATGTGGCTCTTAACTATTCCTGCCCTCGCACTTGCTATACGTCAAGTTATCAAGCTGAAGCATCGCCCATTTTTAGCCGGATGGTTATTTGGCGCAGGCTGGTTTGGGGCTGGAATAAGTTGGGTACACGTAAGTATCGCCGACTTTGGTGGCCTTCCTCTAATTGCCTCTGTCGCACTCATGGCATTGCTATGCGGTTATTTAGCGTTATACCCTGCCCTTGCCACGAAATTCACCGCCAAGTATTTTTCACCTCAGCTATGGCCCATGGCACTGCCTTTTTTCTGGGTTGTGGCGGAGTGGCTTAGAAGCTGGATGTTAAGTGGCTTTCCGTGGTTATCTTTAGGCTATAGCCAGCTAGATAGTCCTCTGTCTGGCTTTGCGCCTGTTATTGGTGAAACAGGAATAAGCGCTCTTATCGTTATTAGCGCTAGCCTATTTGCGCTGATTCACAATAGGCGAACCTTCGCTAACGCAGTATTGGTTGCGCTGTGTTTATTTATTAGTGGCTACCTGCTTAAACTGCATAGTTGGGTTGAGCCCAAAAAGACCTACTCGGTAGGTATGGCGCAAGGTAATATTGCGCAAAGTTTGCGATGGGTGCCAGAGCAAGATGGCCCTACTATGGACACCTATTGGAAACTAACCGAAAGCTTGTGGGATAACGACCTCATCATTTGGCCGGAGGCCGCGGTTCCCAAGCTTGAGCCATTGGCCCAGCCTTACCTTGCTAAAGTTAATGAAAGAGCCTTTCAAGAAGACACGGCACTTATAACTGGTATTGTAAATTATAATTGGGAAACAGACGAAGCGTGGAATAACCTTATCGTGCTTGGTAAACGCACGCCAGATGCTACATACCCTGATTATCAATATTTTCACAACAACCGGTTTTCCAAGCACCACCTATTACCTGTAGGAGAGTTTGTGCCTTTTGAAGATTGGCTTCGTCCCCTCGCCCCCCTATTCGACTTACCTATGTCGTCGTTTTCTCGCGGTGATTATCAGCAAGCCAACCTCGAAGCTAATGGCATTCACTTAGCGCCCGCTATCTGTTTTGAAATTGCGTTTCCTCACCAAGTGATGGCAAATGTGTATGAAGATACAGACATGATCATTACAGTAAGTAACGACGCGTGGTTTGGGCACTCCCACGGCCCAGCTCAGCATTTGCAAATAGCGCAAATGCGCGCCCTTGAGTTGGGGCGCCCCGTCGTTAGAGCTACAAACAATGGCATAACGGCTTTTATCAACCATAAAGGTGAAGTAACAGCTCGTCTGCCGCAATTTATAGCAGGTAATATTTCAGCGTCAGTTGTTGCAACTCGCGGTTTTACACCTTATTACCACCTTCAAGAGATAGGTGTTTGGTTGTTAGTATTATTGCTTTTTATCATCGCAATTATACTTAAAAGAGCCCATAACAACCCGAAGTAACCCCTTAAAGTATAAAAAACGGCGCCTTACATTTGGCGCCGCTCTCATTTAGTTTTTGTGGATTAGATGCACAAATTTTTGTTAATTGCCCGCCGCCTGGATAGCGGTAAGGGCAATGGTAAATACAATGTCATCCACTAACGCACCTCGGCTTAAATCGTTGACTGGCTTTCTCATGCCCTGCAGCATTGGGCCAATACACACCAAGTCGAAGCTACGCTGCACCGCTTTATAAGTGGTGTTACCTGTGTTTAGGTCTGGGAAAACAAACACGTTTGCTTTACCGGCAACCGGGCTGTTTGGTGCCTTGCTCTTACCTACACTTTCAATGGCTGCAGCATCGTATTGAAGCGGGCCGTCGATAAGTAAATCGGGGCGTAGCTCTTGCGCAATTTTAGTAGCCTCACGCACTTTCTCTACATCGCTACCAGCACCTGACGAGCCTGTACTGTAACTTATCATAGCTACCCGTGGTTCAATGCCAAACATCTGCGCCGATTCGGCAGACTGAATCGCTATGTCGGCTAGCTGCTGAGCGTTGGGGTCAGGGTTGATGGCACAGTCGCCGTAAACCAAAACTTGATCTGGCAACAGCATGAAAAATACAGACGATACTAGTGATGCATTTTCCGCCGTTTTAATAAGCTGGAGTGCCGGGCGAATTGTATTAGCCGTGGTATTTACCGCGCCAGAGACTAGGCCATCCACATCGTCTTGCTGAAGCATCATTGTGCCTAAAGTTACATTATCTTCCAGTAACTCTTTTGCAACCACTTCAGTAACACCTTTGTGACCGCGCAGAGCCACTAAACCTTCAACGTAGTCATCTTTTATCTCACTAGGAGAAAGTATTTCTACGCCGTCGCTCAGTACCACACCTTGCTGCTCTGCTACTCGGCGTATTTCTGTTTCATCACCAATAAGTACCGGGCGCGCTAAACCACGCTTAGCACAGATCGAGGCCGCTACAACGGTTCTTGGTTCATTGCCTTCTGGCAGCACTATGCGTTTGTTTACCTGCCTTGCGCGGTTGGTAAGATAGAAACGGAATGCTGATGGCGAAAGCTTTTTCTGGCGAGATACTTTTTGGGTTAGTGAATTCACCCAGCTTGCATCTAAGCTTTCTGCCGTATGCACCATCACCTTTTCGATACGTTGGCTGTCATCAACCGGCACTTCTTGGTTAAAAGCGTGAAGTGCCTGCGCTGTTTGCCATGTATTTGAATTTACCAACATTACTGGCAGGCCTGTTTCCATGGCTTGACTACATAATGCCATAATATTTTCATCGGGCTGGTAGCCACCGGTAAGCAAGAGCGCGCCTAGCTTAGTACCGTTTAACGCAGCCAAACAGCACGACACAAACACATCACCGCGGTCGCCTGACATCACTAGTAACGCACCTGGCTTGAGTGTGTGTGTCATATTGTGAATTTCTCGGGCGCAAAACGTAACGCTGCTTAGTCGACGCTCTGCTAGTTCACCCTCGTTAAGTAAGGTGGCATTTAGGTGCTTCGCAACGTCCGTTGCACGTGGCGAAACGAGGTCAGCACTCCAATCAATAGTACCAAGAAGGGTTAACCCTCTTTTGAAAATAGGCAAATCACGCAGTGCCTGCGTACGCTCTTCATCGTGCTCTGGCGCTTCTATTGCACCGATATCGGCACGAAGCCGACCGTGTTCATCAAAAGGCGCGTTAACCTTGTTGAAGATACAACCAACCACTTTTTGACTTTTATGACCGCCATAGGTATCAACAACTATTTCAAGGCGGTGATTAATATCTGTTGTCGACTCGTTGCCAGGCACCGCCACAAAAACGATATCGGCATCTAGAGCACGGCTAATTTCTAAATTCAAACGCTCCGCATAGGGATGATGACGGGTTGTCACCAGCCCTTCTATAACGGTTACTGCATCTTGAACGCTCTTTTCTTCAAATCGCTCAATAATTTCTTCTAAAAGCTCATCAGTATTATCACTGCTGATCATGCGCTCTACGTACTCAAGCTCGAAAGGCTCAATAGGAGAGACACTGGCGTGATGGGCAATGATCGCTGTAGAGCGCTCTTCCCCATTGTCACCCTTTCTAGGCTGGGCAACTGGTTTGAAAAAGTTAAGCTTTATACCTTGTTCTTCTATTGCGCGAACAAGGCCCATGCTGACCGTGGTAAGGCCCACACTAGTGCCTACGGGGATCAACATAATTCTGCGAGACATAATTACTCCTGCTATTGCTAACGTTTCACCGTTGGCGTTGCTAGTTGAATTTACGCGAAGGTCGCAGCTTCAGCTGCAATTACCCATTCTTCATTAGTAGGGACGACATAAACAGAGGTTGATGCTTTATCAGTAGAAATTTTTCCACCTTGCCCAAATCGCGCGTCAGTATTTCTCTGCTCATCAAGGCGAATACCAAAGTGAGCGAAATATTCCATTGTCTTTTCTCGAATGAGCGACGAGTTTTCACCGATGCCACCTGTAAAGACAATAGCGTCTAACGTTGGCACAGCTACCATGTAACCTGCTATGTATTTAGCTAGGCGATAGCAAAAAATTTCTATTGCCAATAGTGCGCCTTCGTGACCTTCAAGTGCAGCATCTTCGAGGGTTCTGCAGTCGTTGCTAAGCTCTGAAATACCGAGCAAACCAGACTCTTTGTTTAATAAGTCGCTGATTTCATCTGCGGTTTTACCAAGCTTTTTCTGTAGCGTACCGGGCAAGCTAGGGTCTAAGTCACCACATCGCGTGCCCATCACTAGCCCTTCTAAAGGAATGAAACCAAGGCTAGTATCGACCGCCTGCCCCTTTTCAATGGCTGACACGCTGCAGCCGTTGCCTAAGTGCGCACTGATTATGCTGGTGTCTGAAACTGGCTTTTCAAGAATTTTCGCCATGCTATCAAGTATGAACTTATGGCTGGTTCCGTGAAAACCGTAGCGTCTAATACCGTGCTCGCGATAAAGCGACATAGGCAGTGCATAAATAAAGGCTTTTTGCGGAAGTGTTTGAAAAAATGAAGTATCGAATACCACAACATGAGGCAAGTTTGGATATGCTGCCTGAGCGGTTACAATGCCTTTAAGGTTTGCCATATTGTGAAGCGGTGCCATGCTCGCATAATCTTCGATTGCTTCAAGCACGCTGTCATCTACAAGGGCAGCACCTTTAAACTTTTCTCCGCCGTGTACAACACGATGACCAATGGCAATAGGCTGTACGCCTGTACTTGCAATAACCTCAGAGATAGCGTTGAGCGCTTCGGTATGACCTGCATTCTCAGAAAGTACACGTTTCTCCTTTTTACCATTTAGTTTAAAAGATAAACTTGCATCTTTATTGCCTAACGCTTCAGCAATACCAGAGAGACCAGCTTCACCAGTATCAGCGTCGATAATGGCAAACTTTACTGAAGAGCTGCCACAATTTAAAACGATAACTTCTTTTTTCATTTTCGTAATTTCAATTAAAGTAGTAAGACATTTTGTTAAACCAATTGTAGCATTTCTAAGCAATTAGAGGGGTTAAACAAATGCTAAATGTTTTATAAAAATTATCGCATGCTCTTATTTTATATAGGGTTTTATGGAAAATTTTCGCTAGGTTACCGCACCTCACTCTTACTTAGAAAATAATTATCCCCATAATAACCATAAATTTCAGCAACTTACCCATTACTAGCAATTATTTTATAAAATAATTCAACTTTCTTTCTTGAAAAGTATTTGGGCCATTCCTATATATGATTTGTCGGCGCTGAAGAGTCAGGTCGACGAAACCGCCGCCGCAGAGTCGGGGCATTTAAATTTTAAACATATTGCTTAATTTTGAGGATATGACTATGCGTACTATCGATCTATCTCCACTTTACCGTTCATTCATTGGTTCTGACCACTTAGCATCTCTTATTGATGCAGCATCTCGCGCAGAGAAACAGAGCACCTATCCGCCGTACAACATCGAGTTACTTGGCGATGACAAGTATCGCGTGACTATGGCAATTGCGGGCTTCAGTAAAGACGATGTGTCAATCCAGGTTGAAGAGAATACATTAACTATTACTGGAACTAAGAAAACGGAAGCGGAAAGCAAGGAAAGTAACGAACGTAAGTTCTTACATAAAGGCATCTCAGAGCGTAACTTTGAGCGTAAATTCCAGCTAGGCGACCATGTGAAAGTGTTGGCAGCAGATATGGAAAATGGTCTATTACACATCGATATGGAGCGAGTCATTCCTGAAGCCAAGAAGCCACGCCAAATAGAAATTGGTTCTCGTTTGCTTGAGAATTAATACATAGTTTCTTGGTTTGTTTCCCAACTTTTAGCGGCGCCGCTCGGCGCCGTTTTTTTTGCTTTGGAAAGCTGCAAGAATACACACTCTGCTGACCTAAATCTCGCTACTTAGCCATTGACGGCTTAGACATCATCAACTTCAAGTGTGTAATTAGCTTTACCCGACTCACCGGACGTAAAGCTACCTCGGAAGGTTTTACCTGTAAGCTCTCCCGTAGCACTACCTTCAATAGATACGAATTCGCTACTGGCGATACCGTTTTCAAATTTACCGTTATGCTGAAGAGTAACGGTACCACGAGAACCATTTATCACCCCGACAAAGGTTTCAAAACCCGAAAATTTAGCAGTCAATTGAGATTGATAAGACATCAAGAACTCAACACTCGACTCGCCGCTCATATCACCTGTATAGACCTGCTTAATGCTGGCATGAGATATCTTTATTCCCTCTGACCTTTCACTCAGAGTGTCTTCGTCCCATTGTGTAATGGAAAAACTTCCTTCTATTGCCATAAATATCTCTTTTATTATTAGTCCCATGGTAAGGTTTCCATAAACTAACTTCTAAAGCTGCAAGAAGGCAACCTGAAAATTGTAACTGTTGGTTTAAATAATCCCCTTAAGCATGGCCAAACCTAAAGCATTACAAGTACTAGCATCTTTTATCTCTCCATTGATAACTTTTTCCTTCAAGGCAGTTAAGGAAAGCGGAACAACCTGCAAGTCTTCTTCTTCAACATCTAGTTTTTGTTCGCCTTGGGTCAAACCTTTAGCCACGTATATATGGTACCCCTGATTACAAAAGCCGTATGCAAGATATTGAAAGCCTACATATTCCATTGATTCAGCAGTTAAGCCTGTTTCTTCTTTAAGCTCACCTTTTGCAAGCTCTACTGGATCAGCGTTGGGGTTGCTCTCCCATGCCCCTTGGGGGAGCTCAAGCTGTCGTTCTTTGATGGTATAGCGGTACTGCTCAACCATATACACGGTATCGCCTTCAATCGGCAAAATAATGGCAAAGTCTGGCTTTTCAACCACGCCATAAATACCGTCGCTTCCACTACTGCGACGAATTTTGTCTTCTCTTACGCGAAGCCATTTGTTTTCATAAACTACTTTTGAATCTAACGTTTCAATATCTGACATCCTATTCCTCGTCACTTTGCGCAAGTATTTAATTACGTTACTCGATTAACATAGTGAGCAATGAAAACTGCTCAGTCAATTGTGAAATTAGCGATAGTTCGGCTGAGAACCAAATTATTCTCTTTCATTGAATTGGACAGGTCTGATAACGCCCGTGCTAACTCGACTTCGTGATTTACAGCAGTTTCAACGTCAACAATATCTTTTGCTACTTCTTGTGTTGTGACTGACTGCTGCTCTGCCGCCGCAGACATATTGTTGGCCATTAACTCAACGTTAGATGCCGCGTCTTTTATCTTTCTAGCGGTTTCTCGCCCCCTCCGGTAATTTCACAAATTTGTCTGATCTGAAAGTGTGTTAATTGCTTTGCATATACTACTGATATTAATCAGGTGTTTATTTACAATTTAGAAAACTTCAGCGTGGTACTTGCTACGTAACCTGCTGTTAGTCCGCACTCTACTGCGCGATGGTGCGCAATCGACTACTTAGCAGTAATTAAAATTGTGATTCGAATATTGACTGAAGCTATATTCACAATATGTCTATTAACCCCTTGATTTCTTTAAAAGGTAAGTACGAAAAACTTTATAAAATAATATCTACATCGACTTAGACGGCTATAGTATTGAAAATCGTCAATACAAGCACACCGTTGAAATTCCATTAAATTGTACTACTCGATATACGCGATGAGAAAAGATTCATTTCCCATTACTTACTAATAAATAAACAATAAGTCTCGGTATCGAGGGCAATGGAATAAGCACAAACCGACAATCTACCCAGTATCTCGCTAAGCAGTTACTTATAGCCCAAATTCCACCGCGGAACCTAAACCAATTTTGAAATTTCAATTATTTTTTGCAGATACTCATCTACTAGAGCACCAATTATCCACGATAGCGGAACTGAAAATACGATAGCGATAGTTTTCATACCCTGCGGAATATCAATCGCCCATTCAGAAACAGTAGAAATTTTCTGCTTTGAATTAATCAACGAGCTCAATTTTCGCAGTCGAACAGGATCATCAGTCAAGCGCCTTCTATTTTGCTCGTTAAGTAAAAATAACTTCTTGATTGAATCATTAATGCGCAATATTGCGAGGGACTTTTTCTTTGAAATACATCGTTGCACTTTATGTACTGGAAGAAATAGAAAATAAGTAAGTACTATAAAAACGCCCGATACAATTACTCTATCAATTATCGGCACGTCAGTACCCAGCCAAAAAATAGGAATTAAGCTAAGTGACAGTGCACTTATAACCGCATTGGAAATAACTAAGTCAGACAAATGCTTAAACTTTTCAATTCCAAAAAGGTCAATCAAACCTTCATTCAAAAAATGCGATAAGGCAAAGCGAGTTACAAATAGCAGGCACAAAAGCGTACAAATAGCATAACGCCAAAATAAAAGACCTAGAATGCCCAGATACCACGACAAGGGTTCTGACTCCAAGGATAATAATTTTTCTGATAACAGATATACAAGTGTGACCAGCCCTCCTCCAAACCAGCTATACTTGCGCAATTTTGCAAAACCGTTTTGTAATTGAAAGGTCATAACTTGGTGTTTCATTTCACCGGGATATTTACTTAGGAAGTCACTAAAGCACTTAACTGAACGTTGGTATAGATACCTATTGGCATAGATAAAAAATACAATCATTAATCCAAACGCGAGTGCTGCATTTCGCTGTCTTATCCCGAGTGGAGTTTCTAATCGTGTTAAGTCAAATGCACCAAAATAATGTGCTCCTGTAAGAATACCTATGCCCGTAAAAATACAGATTGTAAGTATCGAAACTTGCCGCAGTGCCTCTTTCATAAAACCACCTTGATCAACTGACTCATAAGACCTGCGCCTGTCCACGACAGCATTGGTAGTAAAATTAAAGCGAGTATTTTAAGTGTAAACGGAAGCGTTAATGGCCAGCTTGGCGCCCGTTCAATTTCGGTTCGCACAGTTAACAGGTCTGAAATAAACTGAAGACGATTATCATCATCGACTAAACGCCTACTAGCACTAAAACGCTTCTCTGGTGACATTTCAATTTTCAAGCTGTCGTTAATTCTAGCAAGCGTCAATGAGCGTCGTTTGTCTACGACATTATGCGCCTCCAAAATAGGTTGAAACAAAATTAGAACAATTAGAAAAGAAATTACCGACAACAACACGGCATCAGTAATAGGAACCTGTACAAATAAAAACGTTATTGAATAAATAGCTAGAAAAATCGACGCCAGACAAAAGTTATGCAATACCAACTTACACAATGGCATCAGCCTTTCCATTTCAAATAGCCTTATTCTGAAATGCTTTTGCAAGTGACGCTTGATGAAACGTAGCACGATGATATTTGAGGTGAACAATGACAATCCTGAAAGCCACATTGGAATTGCTTGCAGAAGTAAGAATAAACGCTTGGGATTCTCTGTAATCCTATCGGCGATGCCTTGTGAAAACACGTACCCACTCGCGACTGCTATTGCAAGAACGAGAATATAGGGCGATGCCTTAAGCAACTGATTAAGTAAGGTAATTCGTATAGTTTCAACCAATCTCAACCTTGATTTTTTTCTTCGATGAGAGATCAGAAAAGATAAATATACTGCTGAACTATCGAGTGTTTTGTAAGATGCCCACAATGCGAAGGCCACCAAAATAGGAGCCGTTAGTGCGGTACCTGCGTCTCTAGCGGCCAGTGAAGTAACCTCATGGCCGAACGAGATAAAACCAAGATAGTAATTAATGCTCAGCACGATTAGCAGATATAATGCAGGCAATAGAAAGTGTGCTTTGTACAAACGTCCTTGTTGTAGCATATTCGGCGATATTGAATGTTGACCACTGCGTACATTATTTATACAGCAACACTACAATTTACACAAACAAAAACGCCGAGCATGTACTCGGCGCTTTTAAGTATTTTTGTTAATTAAATATATTCAACTTCTATGATTTCAACTTCAACAGCACCCGCTGGCGTTTGAATAGTCACGGTATCATCAAGCTCTTTGCCGATAAGACCGCGAGCAATAGGAGAGTTAACTGAAATCAAGTTATTCTTAATATCAGCTTCGTCGTCACCAACAATACGATAAGTGGTTTCTTCATCGGTAACAACGTTAAGAATGGTTACGGTAGTACCGAAAATAACCTTACCGGTATTTTCCATTTTAGTAACGTCGATGATCTGTGCGTTTGAAAGCTTGCCTTCAATATCTTGAATGCGGCCTTCACAGAAGCTTTGCTGTTCACGGGCAGCGTGATATTCAGCGTTTTCTTTCAAATCACCATGCTCACGTGCTTCGGCAATAGACTCGATAATACGTGGGCGTGTTTTTGTTTTTAGCTCATTTAATTCGTCACGCAGCATTTGAGCGCCGCGCGCTGTCATTGGATACTGACTCATGAATACCGTCTCACTTAGCTAGTAATTTAAACAGAAAAGTGCGCCGCGAAGGCGCACTTTTTATTGGTTCACACAAATGTAATATTGCTAGGATACCTCGTATCCTAGCGTATGTCATTAGTGTTTGAGTCTAGCGTGTAGTTCTTGAACTGATGCCACTTTATTGCGGTCATCGGCAGACTTAGCACGGATAGTTGCAAACGCAGCGTTCATTGTCGTGGTGTAAGTCACCTTATTCACCAAGGCTTCACGACGAATGTA
This sequence comes from Alteromonas sp. ABD4_190, assembly GCF_056160105.1. NCBI lineage: Bacteria > Pseudomonadati > Pseudomonadota > Gammaproteobacteria > Alteromonadales > Alteromonadaceae > Alteromonas > Alteromonas sp. ABD4_190. The sequence continues at coordinate 3,697,029 of NZ_JBSWWN010000001.1, read as the reverse complement.
TACTGAGTCTGTGATGGCTTGGCGACCTTCTGTTGTGTTGATCAAGTAAGCGTATTCGCCGTTCTTGATAGCATCAACAATGTTAGGACGACCTTCAGACATCTTGTTTACTACTGTGCTCATGATACCCGCATCGTAAAGCTCGGTAGCCGTACCGCGGGTAGCTTCAATGCTAAAGCCCGCTTCAACCAACGCTTTTGCCAGAGCAATCATACGAGGCTTGTCGGTATCGCGTACTGATATAAGCGCTTTACCTTGCTTAGGCAGTGGCGCACCCGCACCTAAGTTAGCCTTCGCATAGGCTTCTTCGAAGGTATCACCAACGCCCATGACTTCACCCGTAGAGCGCATTTCTGGGCCTAACAGTGGGTCAACACCTTGGAACTTAGCAAAAGGAAGCACCACTTCTTTCACAGAGTAGAACGGAGGAATAACTTCTTCTGTTATCCCCTGTTCGACTAGGCTGACGCCAGCCATTGCACGTGCTGCTACTTTAGCAAGTGGAATACCCGTTGCTTTAGATACAAACGGCACGGTACGTGCTGCACGAGGGTTGACCTCGATGAGGTATACTTCACCGTCTTTAATCGCAAACTGTGTATTCATTAGACCGACTACGCCAAGTTCAAGCGCCATGGCTTTAACTTGCTCGCGCATGACATCCTGAATCTCTTTAGATAGCGAGTGCGGAGGCAATGAACATGCAGAGTCACCAGAGTGAACACCCGCTTGTTCAATGTGTTCCATGATACCGCCAATGACTACGTCTTTGCCATCGCAGATAGCGTCGATATCAACTTCGATAGCATCATCTAGGAAACGGTCTAGCAACACTGGTGCGTCGTTAGACACTTTAACCGCTTCGTTTAGGTAACGCTTAAGGTCTTTGATGTCATACACGATTTCCATTGCACGACCGCCTAGCACATAGCTTGGACGAACAACCAGCGGGAAGCCAATCTCTTCAGCCATAGTTAGCGCTTGCTCAACATTCGTTACCGTGGCATTTGCAGGCTGCTTAAGGTTAAGCTTGTTCACCATTTGCTGGAAGCGCTCACGGTCTTCGGCACGGTCAATCGCTTCTGGTGAGGTACCGATTACCGGAACACCGGCTGCCTCTAGTGCACGCGCAAGTTTAAGTGGCGTTTGGCCACCATACTGCACGATAACGCCTTTCGGCTGCTCTTTAGCAACGATTTCAAGTACATCTTCCAGCGTTACTGGCTCGAAGTACAGACGGTCTGATGTGTCGTAGTCGGTTGAAACCGTTTCAGGGTTACAGTTAACCATAATGGTCTCGTAACCATCTTCACGCATTGAAAGCGCCGCGTGCACACAGCAGTAGTCGAACTCGATACCTTGACCAATGCGATTTGGACCGCCGCCCAATACCATAATCTTATCTTTGTCTGTAGGCGCTGCTTCACACTCTTCGTCATACGTTGAGTACATGTAAGCTGTGCTGGTAGAGAACTCTGCTGCACAAGTATCTACACGCTTGTAGACAGGAGAAATACCAAACCCGCGACGAGTTTCACGAATATCGCTTTCTGCCACTTTGGTTAGTTCAGCAAGACGCGCATCTGAGAAACCTTTACGCTTGAGTGCACGCATAAAGTCAGCATCAATACCCGGTAAGCCAAGCTCAGCCACTTTTGCTTCAAGAAGGATAAGGTCTTCAAGCTGCACTAAGTACCAACGGTCGATGTTGGTAAGGTTGAATACTTCTTCAACCGTCATGCCCATACGGAATGCATCACCGATGTACCAAATTCGCTCTGCGCCAGGTTGACGAAGTTCGTAAACCACTTTATTGCGTGATTCAGGGTCTTCAAGGTCGACCATAGGGTTCAAACCTGAAGCGCCTACTTCAAGACCGCGAAGGGCTTTTTGAAGTGATTCCTGCTGGTTACGACCAATAGCCATTACCTCACCTACCGACTTCATCTGGGTAGTTAGACGGTCGTTAGCACCGGCAAACTTTTCAAAGTTGAAGCGTGGGATCTTAGTCACTACGTAGTCGATAGACGGCTCGAACGACGCTGGCGTTAAGCCACCTGTAATATCATTTGCTAATTCGTCTAGCGTGTAACCTACCGCAAGTTTTGCCGCTACTTTCGCAATTGGGAAGCCCGTTGCTTTAGAAGCAAGCGCAGATGAACGCGATACGCGAGGATTCATTTCGATGATAACTACACGACCTGTTTTCGGGTCTACACCGAACTGTACGTTTGAACCACCGGTTTCAACACCAATCTCACGCAGTACAGCCATAGCGGCATTACGCATCAGTTGGAATTCTTTGTCAGTCAGGGTTTGCGCTGGAGCAACGGTGATGGAGTCACCCGTGTGCACGCCCATAGGGTCGAAGTTTTCGATAGTACATACAATAATGCAGTTGTCCGCTTTATCTCGTACTACTTCCATTTCGTACTCTTTCCAGCCAAGCAAGGATTCATCGATAAGAAGCTCGTTGGTAGGAGAAAGATCAAGGCCGCGGTGACAAATTTCATTGAACTCGTCAATGTTGTACGCGATACCGCCGCCGGTTCCACCCATGGTGAAAGACGGACGAATAATACAAGGGAAGCCGATTCGGCTTAACACATCGTGCGCTTCATCCATAGTGTGCGCAATTTCCGCACGTGGACACTCAAGGCCAATGTTTTTCATCGCTTTATCGAAACGTTCGCGGTTTTCTGCTTTATCGATAGCGTCTGCCGTAGCACCGATAAGCTCGCAGCCGAACTCTTCAAGTACGCCGTGCTTGTCTAGCTCTAGCGCACAGTTAAGCGCAGTTTGTCCACCCATTGTAGGTAAGATGGCATCTGGACGTTCTTTTTCGATGATCTTGCGAACCACTTCCCAGTGAATAGGCTCGATGTAAGTCGCATCTGCCATTTCTGGGTCGGTCATAATGGTTGCTGGGTTAGAGTTAACCAAAATAACACGGTAGCCTTCTTCTCGAAGGGCTTTACACGCTTGCGCGCCTGAATAATCGAATTCACAAGCCTGGCCGATAACAATAGGGCCAGCACCAATGATAAGAATACTTTTTATGTCGGTACGTTTTGGCATAGTTGGCTAATTCCTACTGCTTGTGTTGTTCAATAAGTTCGATGAAGTGGTCGAATAACGGCGCCGCTTCATGAGGACCTGGACTGGCTTCAGGGTGACCCTGGAAGCTAAACGCAGGCTTGTCGGTGCGATGAATACCTTGCAACGACTTGTCGAACAACGAAATGTGAGTTACTTCTAGGTTATCTGGCAAGCTAGACTCATCAACAGCAAAACCGTGGTTTTGGCTAGTGATCATAACTACATTGCGCTTAAGGTCTTTAACCGGGTGGTTTGCCCCGTGGTGACCAAACTTCATCTTAACTGTCTTCGCACCACTTGCGATAGCAAGCAGCTGGTGACCAAGACAAATACCAAATACTGGCGTACCGGTTTCGACGATAGTTTTGATTGCGGTTACTGCATAGTCACATGGCTCTGGGTCTCCCGGGCCATTTGACAAAAATACACCGTCAGGATTCATGGCTAGTACGTCTTCAGCAGGCGTTTGCGCTGGTACTAACGTAACTTTACAACCGCGGTCAGCTAGCATGCGAAGAATATTATTTTTAACACCGTAGTCGTAAGCAACAACGTGATATTTGAACTCACTTGGTGTTACGTAGCCTTTGCCAAGTACCCAACTGCCTTCCGTCCATGTTTTAGGCTCAGTAATGCTCACTACTTTTGCCAAATCCATGCCTTTAAGGCCAGGGAAAGCTTTTGCTTGCGCTAGTGCGCTAGACTCGTCTAATTCATCTGAGCAAATAATGCAGCCATTTTGTGCACCTTTGTCTCGCAAGATACGCGTTAAGCGACGTGTATCAATGTCGGCAATACCCACAACGCCTTTCGCTTTAAGGTATTCAGACAAAGTTTGCTGTTGACGAAAGTTACTAGCAACAAGAGGTAGGTCACGGATGATTAGACCTTTCGACCAGATTTTATCTGCTTCGACGTCTTCTTCGTTAGTGCCGGTGTTGCCAATGTGTGGATAAGTAAGGGTGATGAGTTGTTCAGCGTAGGATGGGTCGGTGAGAATTTCTTGATAGCCGGTCATGGAAGTATTAAAAACGACTTCCCCAACGGCGGAGCCTGTAGCGCCTATCGCCGTACCTTTAAAAACAGAACCATCCTCTAACACCAAAAGGGCAGAATTAGCCAAGTCAACCTCCAGATTAAGGATAACTATGTGTTTGTGCAGTTTTCTGCACAAACCCCACAAAAAACGGGAGTTATTGATAACAATACATCCCGTTTTACGATCTTTGCAGCTAATAAAACCGCACTCTTCAGCCATTTTAGTGGCTTCAGAATACGAAATTCTGGCAAATTCCGGCGAGTATACATCACTGACCGAAAATGGCAAATTTATTTGTAATAATTTACTAAAATAACGCTTTTACCACCTTTTTTGCGCAGAACCACCGAAAGTGCGGCTTATTGCTCATTTAAAGTGCAACTTTAGTTTAACACTTTAATAACGCGTTGGAGTTTGCATGCTTTTAAGCTTTAGCACGCTAGTATCCAAAAACGCCTATAGCTTTAAATCAAGTACATCAACCATGGAGTATAGACCAGGTTGTTTTCCATACAACCACTTTGCTGCATGCACAGCACCTTTTGCGAATGTAAGGCGACTCGACGCTTTATGCGTGATCTCTAAACGCTCACCAATGTCTGCAAACAGTGCGGTATGTTCGCCAACAATGTCCCCGGCGCGAACTGTTGCAAAGCCAATGGTGCCTTGATCCCGTTCAGGCTCTTTTCCTTCTCTGCCGTATACAGCACAGGTTTTTAAATCACGACCTAATTCGTCGGCAATAGCCTCACCGATAGCCATAGCGGTGCCTGAAGGCGCATCTTGTTTAAACCTGTGGTGTGCTTCGGTAATTTCGATATCAGCGGTTTCACCTAATACGCTAGCCGCTTGACGAACTAGCGAAAGCATTAAATTCACGCCCACACTATAATTAGCAGCGAATACAATAGGAATGTGCTTTGCCGCTTCATCTAAAGCTGCTAACTGTGCATCGTTTAAACCGGTAGTACCGATTACAACAGGCATTTTGTTTTTTACGCACCACGCCAAATTACTTTCAATCACCGATGGTAAAGTAAAGTCGATCATTACATCCGCGTCGTTGCCACTCAAATTCGAAAGTGCAGTGCAATCGATGTCTTTTTTACCAATTCCGGCCAGCTCACCTACATTTAGGCCAATCCAAGGCGAATCATCGCGTACTGTAGCAACGCTAAGCTCAGCATTTTCACTTAAATCCAACGCTTCAACTAATACGCGCCCCATACGCCCGTTGGCGCCAAATAATCCTACTTTCATTTTATAGCTTTACACTTTTATTAACCTTCAACTATCAGGCATTTTGCCAAATGCAGGTACTATTGCAATGTGAGATTCATATTAAATACGCATAATTAGAAACCAATCGCCCCCACTCCCCTTTCGCTTAACTAAATTACTCGAAATACAATGTACAAAAATATTGGTTCAAACTTCATCTGGTCAGCAATAGGTTAACTATTTGCGGGTTTGTACTTGGTCGGTTTTAAGATAAAACATAATATTATGTGGTTGGACTTTCTTGTGTTAACCGGCAAATTGGGAGACGCTATGGCTTAGATTTAATGACCTAGGTCTATTCAACTTTCTAAACACTTTTTGATGTGTACTTAAGCTAAACAGACCTCCACAAAGCGTGAAATAAAATGACGATGCAGAAAACCCTTGTTTGGGACCTACCCACCCGCCTATTTCATTGGCTGATTGTCGCGAGCCTAATAGCCCAATATGCCACCGTTGAATGGCTTGAAAACAAAGTGCAGTGGCATTTCTACATAGGGTATTTCACCTTATTTCTTATTGTGTTCCGCCTTATATGGGGAGTAGTTGGTACCAGACACGCTAGGTTCAGTAACTTCGTTACTGGCCCTAAAAAGGTTTTTAGCTATGTAAAAACGCTTTTTAACAGACAGTCAGAGCCTGCTATTGGGCACAACCCACTAGGCGGCTGGTTTGTTATTGCTATGCTGGTGCTCTTGGCTATACAAGCCGTATCTGGGCTATTTATGACAGACGATATTTTCTTAGACGGTCCTTATCGACAGTTAGCCAGTGAAGAAACATTGAGTTTGATGAACACCCTACACCACCTTGCGTTTGATGCATTACTTTATGTCATTGCATTGCATATAGGCGCAGTTATTTTTTACAGCGTATATAAAAAGCAAAAATTGGTTCCCGCCATGGTGCACGGTAGTAAAGACTCGATAAATGAATCAAAAACTGCAGGTATCGCGGACTCTCGTCTGTTACGCGCACTTGTTGTGGCGATTATTGCTGCGGCCTTCGTTTATGTGGCAATTGAAGTCTATCCACCAGAGCCACAAGTAAACGAATATTATTACTGAGCTACACCGCGATCTTTTTCACTCATCGCTTAACGATTGGCAGGTCTATAACGAGCGCGCCATTTAAAACCATAAAGGGGCAATCGCCCCTTTATTGATGAAAGAAAATGCCATAGGAAACTGCGTTTAACGTTCTCCGCTTTGGTCTTCTCTAGCATTCTCGCTTATAGCCTTCACGCCTTTTTGACGCTTGCTGCAACATCATATGGCAGCCGGTTCACGAACTAGCCCTTTATCTCGCATTATCGATTCTATTTCTTCTACGCTTGACGGGTCATCGATAGTTGAAGGGACGGCGACAGTTTCGTTGGCGGCGATCTGACGCAGTAGTTTTCGAAGTATTTTACCTGACCGGGTTTTCGGTAGACGATTCACCACAATCGCTCGCTTAAAGCAGGCTACTGGGCCAATTTTATCGCGAACTCGCTGAATTAAGTCTTGCTCTAGCGTTTTTTCATCTACATTCACACCATCTTTTAGTAGAACTAGCCCGACCGGTAGTTGTCCTTTCAGTGCATCATTAATCCCTATCACACTGCACTCGGCAATATCTGGATGCGCCGCAAGCACTTCTTCCATTTCACCGGTAGACAAGCGGTGACCGGCAACATTTATAACATCATCGGTGCGACCCATAATAAATACGTAACCTTCTTCATCTACATATCCGTTGTCGCCAGTACTATAGTACCCCTCAAATTCGCGTAAGTAGCCATCGACGAACCGTTGATGGTCTTGCCATATCGTTGTTAAGCAACCTGGGGGAAGTGGTAGTTGAATGGCAATAGCGCCTTTATCACCTGTTGTTTGCTGTATATCGGGCCCTTTTAACACCTTAACGTTAAAGCCTGGTGTTGGCACACTGGACGAACCCGGTTTTGTCTGCATTGGTTCAAGCCCCATAGGGTTTGAGCAGATAGGCCAGCCAGTTTCGGTTTGCCACCAGTGATCAATAATGGGTACACCCACTTTCTCGCTCGCCCAGTAATAAGTTGGAGGGTCAAGTCGCTCACCCGCCATAAATAAGGTACGTAAACTCGACGTGTCGTATTTGGATAAAAACGTGCCTTCGGGGTCGGCTTTTCTAATTGCTCGAAACGCAGTGGGTGCAGCAAAAAGTACATTTATCTTGTGCGATTCTATCATTCGCCAAAACGATCCTGCATCAGGGGTGCCAATCGGCTTACCCTCGTACATTACGGTTGTAGCGCCTTTGATGAGAGGGGCGTAGACAATATAGGAATGGCCCACCACCCAACCTACATCAGAGGCAGCCCAGAATACGTCGTCCTCGCTCGTACCGTATACGGCGCCCATTGAATAGTGTAATGCGACCGCATGACCGCCGTTATCTCGAACCACACCTTTAGGCTTACCAGTTGTGCCTGAAGTATAAAGAATGTAAAGAGGGTCAGTTGCATCAACGGCGACGGGAGAGGCAGGCTCGCTATTTTCAACCAGAGTATGCCAGTCGTAATCAGTTTCTTTGTTTAGCTCTGCAGTTAACTGTTCTCGCTGAAACAAAACGCATGCCGTAGGCTTATGCTCTGATATATCTACCGCCTCATCTACAAGGGGCTTATAGGGCAAAACTTTACTGCCCTCTATGCCGCAGGACGCTGTAACAATAGCCACTGGCTTCGCATCATCTATTCTTACAGCAAGCTCATTTGCTGCAAAACCGCCAAATACCACTGAATGCACCGCCCCTAATCGAGCACATGCAAGCATTGCGATTGCCGCCTGAGGGATCATTGGCATATAGATAATAACGCGATCGCCTTTCTTAACACCTAGGCGAGACAAGCCCCCGGCAAACTGTGCAACATCAGTAAGTAATTCGTTGTAGGTAAAGTGCTGGGTAGTTTGAGTAACAGGTGAGTCGTAGATAAGTGCGGTTTTATCACCACGGCCATTATTAACGTGATGGTCCAGTGCTAGGTAACTGGTGTTGAGCTGCCCTCCTCTAAACCAGTCATAGTAACCACTATCTGTTTTTTGGCATCCCTTCTCTGGCGGTTGAAACCACGCTATTTTGCGAGCTTGTTCCAACCAAAAATTATCTGGATGTTTGGTAGAGGCAATGTATTCGTTTTTATAAGTCATATCCATGTCCTGATTAGGGTGTATATCTACCCTACTTCAGTTCAATCAGACCTGCTTATAAGACTTATGGCGTAGGCCAACTAACAATTTGATTTACATTAACTTAAACTCAAAGAAACATTTTCAAATAGCGTAAAATTTCTAGTGAGTAGCCAAACGAGCGCTGATTTAAACGTATTTAATATTTTTCCCCACTAGCAACTAGTTCTGAGCATCGACGAATTTATCGCGCCAATCACCTATGCTCATCGGCTTATCTAAGTAATAACCCTGAAAAGCGCTACATCCACACGCCTTTGCTTCCTTTAATTGCCCTGTGGTTTCTATACCTTCTGCCACAGTATCGAGTTTTAGCGCTCTTGCCATGTTGCAAATATTTGTAACGAGCACGTTTTTCTCTTTCGAATCTTCTATTGCTTCAATAAAAACTTTATCAAATTTGAGCTCATTAATCGGAAGCGCTTGAAGTGAGCTAAGATTTGAGTCACCAATACCAAAGTCATCAATAGATAAACTAAACCCTTGTTGGGCTAAATCTCTAACTCGGCGCTGTATTATGTTAACGCCTTTTATCAAAGCGCCTTCTGTCAATTCAAGTTTTAGACCCTTGTGTGGCACCCTCCACCTATTCACTATTGCTACAAATTTGCTGACAAAGTCAGCCCGCGCTAAATGCTTCGCACTTATATTGATTGATAGCTTAGTGTTTATACTCTTCTCGTGGCATTCGCTTAATAATTTACAAGCTTCATTACAAACCCATAATCCAATGTCGGCAATAAAATCGTTCTGCTCAGCAATGGGGATAAACTCCGCCGGCGTAACAACGCCAAGGTGAGGATGGTTCCATCTAAGCAACACTTCAGAGCTTACTAAGTTTCCACTACTACAATATTGAGGCTGAAGCTCAACGAATAACTCATTGTTGGCAATAGCTCTATTTAAGGAATGCTTTATATAGTTATAGCGGTCTATGTCGCTACCATCGATATGTAAATAAGTGTGCTCTCTCTCATCGTCTAAATAAACAATATCTTCATTGAAGGCCTTTCTAGACAATAGCTCTTTTATTTTTTTGAAGGAAAAGTACTTTATGGGGATAGCACAGCTCACTGTCTTGGTTTCGATAGCCAGTGAACTGTTGTGTAGAGTGATAGGGGCCAACACGTTATCTCTGAGATAATGGGCACACTGCTTAGCCACATTTTTCGCTGTATGGTCGTCCTTAAAATAATTTTCTAAGTGAAGAACAAAGTTGCCGCGATCGTATTTAAATACTCTCACTTCAAGCTGCCTATTGACGTCAAAAGCACGCACAAAGCGACTAGCTAATATACGCAGAATGTAGTCAACTGTGGGTTCTCCAAACGCGTCTTCATACTCTTTAACATTGACAATGCTAACCCGAATAAACACAGATAGCGCTTTCTCAGACGATGCTAATGCAGCTTTATCTAAAAGGTATTGCTCGAAATGATAAAAGTTAGAAAGTCCCGTCAAAGGGTCTGTTAACGCTAATTGTTTAAAGCGGTCTACTTCAAAATGCAAGTTTGAAACGGTGCGAATGCTTATAATAACCAAGTCTTGGTTATGTACCGTGCATGCTTTTAAACTTACATCGCACGCTATTCTCTTACCGTTTTTGTGACGTATGCACTCGTTTATGGTCTCAACCTTACAGCAACGTGCAACGCCTTCGTCTAAATTTAACAAGTAGGAAGGCCCGTCACTATTTTGAACCTTCGTCGCTAGAAGCTTGATATCTTGCCCTATTAACTCTTCCGGCTGAAACCCCAATACATAGATAACCTGTTCGTTTGCCGACAGTATGGTGCCATTCTTATCAATGCTGAGAACCACGCTATCAACAGCATTTAAGATACTTGTTAGATAGTCTGTATAATTATGTTGTGAATCAGAAAGTCTCTGAGTTTCTGTTTCATCCTGCACGACACCATATAAGCGAGTAAGTTTTAAGCCAAAATTAGTCTGACGCTCAACCTGTAAAAATACGGTTAGCTTTATATTTCTAGTTCGCCCTTGTTTATCGGAAATAGTGAGATGCTTTGCAAAGTGCCTTTGTTTCTTAATCGCTTTGAGAATTCGTTGTTTAAGGTTATCTCTGTCTTCAAATGAAATAACTTCGAGCACATCTTGTAGGTTAACGCTTTTTGTATGCAGCAGTCCCAGCAGGCTTTTCATTATTTGAGTTGAAGAAAACGCGCCGGTGAACCTGTCTATTTGCCACGCCCCTACTTTTGAAATAGCGCTTACCTCTTCAAGGAGTGACAATTGCTCTGACAACTTATCTGAATAAGGGTGCCTAGCAAGTTCATAGAGGTAGTTTAATTCGACCTTCTGGCGCAGAATATCCACGTAAGTATGTTGGTGTGCATTTAAGTTGCTGTTTCTCACAAATGTAAGCACAACCCCCAACACGTCATTTTGCATATCTCTTACCGACGCCACAACGACATATTGTTCACGAAAATGCTTGAGTGATTGGGGTAAGGTGAATTCTCTTGCCGGTAATGGTGCGCTCATCGGTGTTAGAGGCAGCATGAGTAGTGTATGGGGCGGGAAAACGATGTGATGTGATTCAATTTCTGAGTGCTCACTATCGCTTGCAATAACGGTGGCGCGGCCACTGTTTGGGTTTATCGAAACCAATAATATACAAGGTGACTCTATTTTATCCCTATTTTCAGTTAATAACGCAGAAATACTATTCTGCGTTGTGCGCATTGTGGAAAGCATGCGCTCACTGCGTAAATCCATCTAACTAGGTCCTCGAGAACAATAATACTCGCATACAAAAGCACCTCCCCCATTGATTTAACCAGATGGGTAGAGTGTTGTTTGCGCTTTTGCGCTTCGTTATTTTCCAACAGTGACACGTTACCTTATTAGTAAATGCTGTTTTAATACATTTGTAGGTAAGATATTTATCATGAATATGAGTTATTAATATGTTGGTTTTTCATTCACAAACATAGACAAAAATTGTACAAACTTCCAGCATTTTGTAGTTATGGGGAGGTAAAAAAGATTAAGCCGAAGAGGCGAAATAAAGAGTGAGGAAGTTAACGTTTGCTACTTACCGAAGATTTATAAAACAATTATTAGAATATTTTCAAGCCTCAGCACGCCTATCGAAAGGTTAGAGGTTGAAAAAGTAGGTGTTAACAGAATAGATGATGAGAGAACAAGTGCTGTTGAGCAGTGATAGAACACTGACGTCAACAGCACCTAAAATTTAGTCTTTTTTGTAGTCATCGTGGCAAGACTTACAGCTTGCACCGATTTTACCTATAGCACCGCGATACGCGCTCTCGTCACCTGCATCCACTGCAGCCTGTAGACCTTGTGCGGCCGTTTTAAGTGCCATCACTTTCTTTTCTACATCTGAGAAGTTTTCCCAAATTTCATCCTTCGCACCGGTCTCTACGTCAAACTTACGCGTGTCGACAGCAAGATAGTCACCCATCATATCGGCAAGTTGCTCAAGACGCACAGCGTTAGTCTGCATTACGCTTTCGTCAAAAGGTAGCGCACCTTTTGCCATACCACCCAATGGGCCCATGTTACTACGAACTAACTGAAAAACCGCCTGGCGGTACTGAGTTGCTGCTTTAGCGTGCTTTTCAGAAGAAGCTTCAGTTACTTCAGCTAACGCTGAACCTGAAATTACTGCGCCGACGGTAGCTGCTACAATCATCGCTTTATTGAATAGTCTCATGCCTGTTCCCTTTTTTTAATTACTGGTTATCTACTTTTACGTTTGCAGATATTTTACCTTTTACTTATAAGCCTATCGTGACGAATAGTTCGTTTTAGCGCAAGAAATTTAACGGTGAACAAACGCTTTCAAGGGATTAGCCGCGCGTAAATTTGGTTTTAACGAATAGACGAACTACAAAGGGACACCCACTTACTTCACCTTCACAAAGTACAGGTTTGGACAGTCACTCGCCCTACTCTCACAAAGTACAGTTTCGGACAGTCACTCGCCCTACTCTCACAAAGCAAAGTACAGTTTCGGACAGACACTCAATATTATCTCGTTTACAGATTAAAGCCATCCGAACAAACTGTAGGTTCGGGGAAAGAGGCACTCAGATACAAAAACGCCCTCATAAATGAGGGCGTTTGAACTTTGATTGAAGCAAAGAAACTAGTTGGTTAAGTCATCAAAGAATTTTTTAACGCCGTCGAAGAAGCCTTGCGCTTTAGGGCTGTGCTTGCTTGACGCTTTGCCCATAGACTCTTCTAACTCTTGCAATAGCTCTTTTTGGCGCGACGATAAGTTAACTGGTGTCTCAACCACAACTTTACACATTAAGTCGCCCATGGCGCCGCTTCGAACAGACTTAACGCCTTTGCCGCGTAATCGGAACATACGGCCGGTCTGCGTTTCAGCGCTAATTTTCAGCTTAACTTTACCGTCCAAAGTAGGAACTTCTAACTCGCCACCAAGGGCTGCTGTAGTAAAGCTTAGCGGTACTTCGCAATACAGGTTGTTGCCGTCGCGTTGGAAGATGTCGTGTTCACGAACATGCACTTGAACGTACAGGTCACCTGCTGGCGCACCGTTTTCACCCGCTTCGCCTTCGCCAGAAAGACGAATACGATCGCCTGTGTCTACGCCTGCAGGGATCTTAACATTAAGAGTCTTAGTCTTTTCTTTGCGACCATGACCGTGACAGCTGTTACAAGGATCTTCAATAATCTTGCCCTTGCCTGAACAAGTCGGACAGGTTTGCTGTACAGCAAAGAAACCTTGGCGCATTTGAACCTGACCGTTGCCGTGGCAGGTTGGACAGGTTTTAGGTGAAGAACCTTTTTTCGCGCCTGAGCCGTCGCACACGTCACATTCGACCAGCGTAGGTACGCGAATATCAACGCTCTTACCGCGAACTGCTTCTTCTAAACTTAGCTCTAGGTTGTAACGTAAGTCTGAACCTTGACGAGCACGCGACTGACGTCCACCGCGACCACCGCCGCCAAAGATATCACCAAAAACATCGCCAAAGATATCGCCGAAGTCGGCACCACCACCGAAGCCGCCGCCACCGCGGTTTGGATCAACACCTGCGTGGCCGTATTGGTCGTATGCTGCACGCTTCTGCGAATCTGACAGAATTTCGTAGGCTTCCTGGATTTCTTTAAACTTATCTTCCAGGCCTTTATCGCCTTGCGTACGGTCAGGGTGATATTTCATCGCAAGCTTTTTATACGCTTTTTTAATTTCACGTTCGCCCGCGCTTTTATCTACCCCGAGTACTTCGTAGTAGTCTCGTTTCGACATATCGTTTACATATCCTACTTTTTTGTCGACAAGAATGTAATGCTTGTCGAATCTACATCTGACTGTTGTGAAAATAACCTGATTAGGTTTTTAATAACGCTAGGCCATTTAAACCAAGCTATTTACACCAAGTTATTTACACAACAAAGGCGCAACAAGAATATCCTGTTGCGCCTGAACTGCTTACACAGCCCGGCGCGCCGGGCTAATCACAACAGTTTACTTTTTGTCGTCGTCTTTCACTTCTTCAAATTCTGCGTCAACAACGTCATCGTTTGCTTGACCAGAAGAAGCTTGCTGCTCAGCGCCTTCAGCGCCACCAGCTGCTGCTTGTTGAGCTTGCGCCGCTTCCATCAGCTTGCTAGACGCTTGAATAAGTTCTTGCGTTTTCGCTTCGATTTCTGCTTTGTCTTCACCTTTAGATGCAGTTTCTAGCGCAGTAAGGGCCTCTTCGATTGGCGCTTTGTCTTCTGCACTTAGTGCATCGCCAACTTCTTCAAGCTGCTTACGTGTAGCGTGAACCATACCATCAGCTTGGTTGCGCGCTTGAATTAGCTCTTCAAACTTCGCATCAGCTTCTTTGTTCGCTTCCGCGTCAGCTACCATTTTTTCTACTTCTTCATCGCTCAGGCCTGAAGAAGCTTTAATGGTGATCTTCTGCTCTTTACCTGTGTCTTTATCTTTCGCAGACACGTGTAGGATACCGTCAGCATCTAGGTCGAAGGTAACTTCGATTTGCGGTACACCGCGCGCTGCTGGGCGAATACCTTCAAGGTTAAACTGACCAAGAGACTTGTTGCCGCTTGATTGCTTACGCTCACCTTGTAGTACGTGTACTGTTACCGCAGACTGGTTGTCTTCCGCTGTAGAGAACGTTTGCGACTTCTTAGTAGGAATCGTCGTGTTTTTCTCGATAAGCGCAGTCATTACGCCACCCATTGTCTCGATACCTAGAGACAGAGGCGTAACGTCTAGAAGTAGTACGTCTTTAACATCACCAGAAAGTACACCACCTTGGATTGCCGCACCTACTGCTACCGCTTCATCAGGGTTAACGTCTTTGCGTGGCTCTTTGCCGAAGAACTCAGTTACATACTTCTGTACAAGCGGCATACGCGTTTGACCACCAACAAGGATGATGTCGTTGATGTCGCCTACAGATAGATCTGAGTCAGCTAGAGCTTGTTTAAGTGGGTTAAGCGAGTTTTTCACTAGGTCTTCAACCAAAGACTCAAGTTTCGCACGAGTTAGCTTAATCGCTAAGTGCTTAGGACCTGTTGCATCAGCCGTGATGTAAGGCAGGTTAACTTCTGTCTGTTGTGAAGAAGAAAGTTCGATTTTCGCTTTTTCACCGGCTTCTTTAAGACGCTGCATTGCAAGCGGGTCTTTACGTAGGTCGATGCCTTGATCTTTCTTAAACTCTTCAACTAGGTAGTTGATAACACGGTTATCGAAGTCTTCACCACCAAGGTGCGTGTCACCGTTAGTCGCTAGTACTTCAAACGTGTGCTCGCCGTCTACCTCATCGATTTCGATGATAGAGATATCGAAGGTACCACCACCTAAGTCGTAAACTGCAACAACGTTGTCGCCTTGCTTTTTGTCCATGCCGTAGGCAAGAGCAGCAGCTGTCGGCTCGTTAATGATACGCTTAACTTCAAGACCTGCGATGCGGCCCGCATCTTTAGTTGCTTGACGCTGAGAATCGTTAAAGTAAGCAGGAACAGTAATTACTGCACCAGTTACTTCTTCGCCAAGGTAGTCTTCAGCGGTCTTTTTCATTTTCTTAAGTACTTCAGCAGAAACCTGAGGAGGCGCCATTTTTTCGCCTTTAGCTTCTACCCACGCATCACCGTTATCAGCACCTACGATTTTGAAAGGCATGATGTCGATGTCGCGCTGCACTTCTTTATCTTGAAAACGGCGACCAATTAGACGCTTGATAGCGAATAGCGTGTTTTCAGGGTTAGTTACCGCCTGACGCTTCGCTGATTGACCTACAAGTGTTTCACCATCGTTTGTGTATGCGATGATTGAAGGTGTTGTACGATCGCCTTCCGCGTTTTCAATTACGCGAGGTTTGTCGCCGTCTAGAACTGCGACACATGAATTCGTTGTACCTAAGTCGATACCAATGATTCTACCCATTTCGTGTCTCCGAATGATTTTCTTAATACTGTACTTTTAGTGGGGTTATTCCCCGTCTTTTCAATAGATGCCAGTAAAAAAACTGACATTTTTGTGTGTTCGTCGCAAAAAGCGTCTTAGGCCTGCGTATCCACACCGTCGCTTGGTGCACGCGATACCATAACCATGGCAGGGCGTAGCAAACGACCATTAATTTGATAACCTTTCTGCATCACAGCCATTACTGTATTTGGCTCGTGGTCTGCACTTTCTTGCATCGACATAGCTTGATGCAAATCAGGGTTAAAGGTTTCACCCTGCGGATCAATAAGGCTTAATCCAAATTTCTCAATAGTGCTTAAGAAAGTTTTGTGGGTCATTTCCACACCTTCTAAAAGCGGCTTCACAGCTTCATTGTCACCATCAGTCATTTCGATAGCGCGCTCTAAGTTGTCGATAACCGGAAGCAATTCGCCAGCAAAACGTTCAAGCGCAAATTTACGCGCTTTTTCTACTTCGCCTTCAGCGCGACGACGTGCGTTATCAGCATCTGCGCGCGCTCGAAGTACACCATCCTGCTGTTCTTTAATGGTGGCTTGCGCCTCAGAAAGTGCGGTTTCTAGTTCGTAAATGCGCTGCGCATTTTCGTCTAGCTCTACACCTTCTGCTTCTGATGCTTCTACCTGCGCTTCATCAGCATTAATTACAGTCTCATCTACTGTATTTTCTTGTTCTGCCTGCACGTCGCGATTATCGCTCATGCCTACCTCCAAACGTTTTTCTTAATTAGGCGATGCCCAATAACATTAAAATTACTGGGAATAACTTCGTTGCGCTTAGTTATGGGGCTAGTTTTAAGGTGATCAAGGGTATCCACAATAATTTTGTGGTCGATTTTAAAAAATACTGAGAAATTTTAGTTTTAATATAAAAACTACTTCGGACTTTAAGTGATGTGTTTAAAACGAAGCGTCTTGAATTCTCGCTTCCCACCTTTATTATCAAATAATTTTTGATAAAGATTCAAAAACAAGCCTGTTACTGTTTGCAAATTATATCTCTACACTTCTCCTGCCAGTCGCAATTGAGCTGTACCGACTTTTTTACCCCGTACCAAAAATTGGAGAAGAGAGATGATCAAATTAAAGCAACTTGTTATCGCTACCACTGTTGGGTTAAGCATGTTAAACGGCGTGGCCTTCGCTGCTACTGAAGTAGGCCCATTAGAGCCTGTCACCACATTTGAAGACGCAAGAGGCGCAGGTATTACCATTACTCCGTCTGGCCGATTACTCATTAGTATGCACCCGCTTGATAATCCAAAGCTAAAGATTGTTGAGGTAATGGCTAATGGCTCTAAACAACCCTTCCCTAATTTAGATTGGGCAGATGGCCCAGAAACTGGTGATGTGGGCTTTAGTGCCGTTATTGGTATACACAGCGATAGTCAAGGCATTGTATGGATGCTAGACATGGGAAGTGAAACCTCACCAGCCAAACTCGTTGCGTGGGATAGCAATGAAAATGCTCTGCTTAAAACCATTGAACTTGATAGCAAAGCACTTAAAGCAAATTCGTTTGTTCAAGACTTTGTTATTGATGAAAAGCACAACAAAATTTATATAGCAGACATGACATTTGGCAACTTTGCTGGTGCAACAAAGCCGGCAATTATTGTCGTAGACACCGAGACGGGCGAATCTAAGCGCGTATTAGAAAGCGCTTCTTATCTTATGCCTGAAGATAGAGAACTTGTTATTGAAGCATCGCTACTTGCCTCTAAAACCGATGATGGTAAGCCAAACCCGCTTAAATTTGGTTTAAATCCAATAGCCTTAGACCCAGCCTCTGACACGCTTTACTTTGGCGCGTTCACTGGCACCAAAATTTATCAAATATCAACATCCGCTATTAGCGACACGTCACTATCAGACAATGAACTAGAGGAATCTATCCAGGTATTTGGCCCCAAAAACCCGAGTGACGGTATTGCACTAGCGCCAGGAGGTGGTGTGTTAGCCACCGATTTAGAAAATAACGCGGTTGGGTTAACAACTAAGGGAAAGTATCAAACGCTTATTCAAGATAAGCGCCTGTCTTGGCCCGATAGCCTTGCAACAAGCAACGGTTATGTTTACGTCACTCAAGATCAGCTGCATCAGCACCCAGCTTTCAGCCAAGGGCTAGGTAATGCCAAGCCCCCCTATGTGCTTTATCGCTTCCGCTTTGAGCAATAAATACAGCTAGAGAATTAAACCTATTCTCCCTATTTATCCTTAATCATCACTAATCACACCTAATCATCTCGGAGGGGGGCAATCAGCCCCTCACTTTTACTAATAACTGAATTTATGTGAGGAAATAATGAAAAGAGCGTTTGGTCTTGTAACCCTTTTACCTCTTAGCTTGCTAGTCTCTCTTTCTGCCACCGCAGTAATCGAAAAACCATTAACAACAGAGGATAAGCAAATATCGGCAGCGCCCGGCAAAGGTGTGATAAATGATGTAAATAGCCACTTGGTATCTCAAGCAGTTTTATTCAATTTAGCAGAGCAACCTAAAGAAAGTGTGACCGACAAATTAACCCGTCAGTATTTTCACGGTAACGAATCTACATTTGTTCGCTGGGATGCCAAAAAAGGCGCTAAAGTTCCGCTTCACAAACATCCTAACGAACAAGTCACCTGGCTTTTGCAAGGAAAAGCGACGGTATTTTCCGATGGAAAAAAATACATAATGAAAGCAGGTGATATCATGGTCTTTCCAGCAAACGTACCTCATGAATTTCACTTTACAGAAGACGCAGTAGATATCGATTTTTTCGTACCTGCACGTCAGGATTGGATTGACGGCACTGCTGACTACATTAAATAGTTAAACTGGCTTACCTAGCACCTATCGACCAAAACGTTTTGCTTCGGATAGCGCCACTGTCCATTATCACGCAGCTAGGTTCGCCCGCTTTGCAACCGTTACCTTTTATCCGGCTTCCCGTTTGTCCGTGGTTTCGTCTTAGTTCCGCCAACATCAAAGCATGAATATCAACCATATTGGTACTAATTCCAGTAACCGTGATGGTTTCGATATCGCTATCAAGGCCGGAGTTTTGCTGTGAATTATCACTAATTTGTTCAACAACGGGTTGCCCATTTAACTGTTGTAGTAGCTCAACAGAATTGGCGTATTTACCCGACGCTGGAAATGCTAATAACGTTTTCGCTTTCACCATATCTTTTTCTACAAACTCTCCAGTGATATGAAGGATCGCTAGTAAATAGTTGGCAAGGTAACTCATTCCCTCTTTAACTTCCGCTTCTAGGAATGTGATTGCGGTCTCTTTTTCTTTTTGCGTCGATGCTTTATCAGAAAAGACGAGTACGGCATACTCCTCTGCGGTTCTATTAACGCCTTGATCTGCAGCAAACTTCATCATTCGCTTAGCTTCGGCCATATTCTTCTGTGTACCAATGCCCTGTGCAGCCATCCCCGCAGCTTGTCGGTAAGCTGGCAGGAAGCCCTGTTTGGCAGATTTATCAAAATAATAATAGGCGTTTTCCAAATCTGTTTTTACCCCAGATTCAGGATTCATAAAGATGTGGCCAAGAGAGAAGCTGGTTTGCTCATGACCTCTGGAAGACAAAGCTCGAAGTGTATTCAGTTTAGCAAGTGAACAATCTTCGTCTGCACATTCAGGCTGATTCGGGATAGCCCATACAGATGCAGATAACATAGTTGAAATTAGTAGTGTGATTCGCAGAAAACGCGTGCTTGCTGAATTTTGTTTCATTAAATTCCCTTTTATTATTTCGGTGACTGGCTAAAACCGCTTATGTTTGCATCCTATTACTCAAAAAGACGGCGACCTTGCATAAAAAACGTACCACTTATGGTTCAAATTGCAAACAATTAATCCTGTGATAGTGGTTGTGTAGTAACAGAAGATACCTCGCATGTGAAAACTATGTTAATGTAAATAAACAAAAAAACGCGCTTTCAATATGCTATTAAATACGTTCAATCACACGGAATACCTATGCTAAGTATATGGACGGTTGGCGCTATCGTCGGTTTCTACCTTCTTGCGCTTTTTGCCTTGGCATTTTG
Source organism: Alteromonas sp. ABD4_190 (assembly GCF_056160105.1). Taxonomy (NCBI): domain Bacteria; kingdom Pseudomonadati; phylum Pseudomonadota; class Gammaproteobacteria; order Alteromonadales; family Alteromonadaceae; genus Alteromonas; species Alteromonas sp. ABD4_190. The sequence goes on along the minus strand of NZ_JBSWWN010000001.1, from coordinate 3,676,898 downwards.
GGGCGACAGGCATTTACGCGATAATCGGCAGCACCCTGTGCTTTATAGCCTAGGACTTGGCGTACACTGTACATCTTGGGCTTTCTTCGGCACCACGTCGCAGGCTGCCCAATATGGCTGGGCAGTTATTCCCACCTATTTAGGCATTATGCTCACCATGGCATTTGCCTTTCCTGTAGTGCTTCATATAAGTCGATTATGCCAGCAGCACAACATTAGTTCGCTAGCTGACCTCATCTCACTCAAGTACCAACACTCTCATTTAATTGCCGCTCTTATCACTTTGCTATGCTTTTTTGGCGTTGTGCCCTATATAGCTTTGCAGTTAGACGCCATTACGAAATCCATAAATTTGCTCACCGCAGAGCCACAATCAAGCACACCTTGGTTGAGCATTTACGTAGCAAGTTTACTGGCCATCTTTGCCATAACCTTCGGCACGCGCACGCTAAACTTGACCGAAAAACACCCTGGGTTACTTCTAACCATTGCTTTCGAGTCGGTGATTAAGCTTGTGGCGCTTTTGGCAGTAGGTGTTTTTGTTTGCTTCTTTTTATTCGATGGCGTCTTAGATTTAGTTTCTAACGCCTCGTCAAATGACAGTGCCAGGGATGTCATTTACGCTGATAGCGCACCCTGGGTTTATGCATCACATGTAGTTCTTGGCGTTTGTTCCATGTTCGTACTACCTAGGCAATTTCATATGAATTTTGTCGAGCAAAATGGTGAGAGCGAACTTCGTACTGCAAGGTGGTTGTTCCCACTCTATCTACTCGGTATGACGTTGTTTGTTATCCCCATCGCCCTTGCCGGCAAAATGCTGCTTCCATCAACAACAAGTTCAGATGCCTACGTACTCGCCCTGCCCTTATCGACCGAAAACATCGCCCTTTCCGGCTTTGCTTTTATTGGGGGGTTATCGGCTACCACCAGCATGGTAATTGTAGCTACCTTAGCCCTCGGAATCATGATTTCCAATAATTTGGTCACGCCACTTTGGCTAAAGGCGCGACTGAAAACGTCACCTAACCGCTCTATGGAGCCGAGCAACATTCTTTCAATCCGGCGGCTTACCGTTTTAATCGTACTTAGCATCGCACTTTGGTATCACTTAAATATTAGCCAAGCTGCGCCTTTGGTGAAAAGCGGCGTAATTGCCATTGCTTTATTGGGGCAATCTATGCCTGCACTTATGTTTGGTATTTACTGGCAACGGAGTACGAAAACTGCAGCTATTTGCGCATTGCTAGTGGGCTTTATTTGTTGGGCTGTATTTCTGCTCTACCCCAGTTTAATGTCTAGCTACTATTTTGACCCAGTACCTACTGACCAAGCTTTAGGCCTTGGATTTGCTTATTCATTAATGGCCAACTGCATAACCTTTATTGCAGTAGCGCTGATCACATCAAAACGTGGTGCTAACGAGAATAATGTAGAAACACCACATGACGGTGCTCCTCATCTACTGGTAAAAGTCCGTGATTTAATAGCGCTTACCGAACGTGTTCTTGATACCAGTACTCACAGTCAACTTGTGCAGCAGCTTTCTGTGGATGTTAACCGCGCCTCGAGTAGCGGATATGCCAGTCAGGCTCTTATTGACAGAGTGAATAAGCTGCTTGCCGCCCAAGTAGGAGCACCGAGTGCGCGAATTTTATTGGGCGCCATTGCAGATACCGGCAGTGATAGCTTGCCCGAATTGGTTGATTGGGTAGAAGAAGCGTCCCAATCATTTCAATTCAACCACGAAGTACTTCAGTCATCGGTACAAAACATCGAACAGGGTATTAGTGTACTTGATGACAAACTGCAGCTATTGGCATGGAACGAGCGCTATGTGGAACTTTTCGCCTACCCCAAAGGCTTTTTGAAAGCAGGCATGTCTATTACCGAAATACTCAATTTCAACGCCAAACGAGGCTTATTTAGCCCCTCATCAATTGATAAGCGAGTGAGCTATATGCGTGAGGGTACCCGCCACAAGCATATTCGCAAGCAGCCTGACGGAAAAGTTATAGAGCTAAATGGTGCCCCGCTCCCTGGCGGCGGCTATGTAACCACTTATAGCGATATTACTGAGTACATGGCAATACAAAAAGAACTAGAAAGCGCAAAAGAAGACTTAGAAGAAAGGGTCGCGCTACGCACTGCCGAATTAGAAGACGCAAAACGCCAAGCTGATAAAGCTAATGAGAGTAAAACCAAATTTTTGGCAGCCGCCGGGCACGACCTCATGCAGCCCTTCAATGCCGCGACACTGTTTGCCAGTATGCTAAGTAAAAAAACACAGGGCAGCGAGCTGGCTGTGCTATCAGAGGGCGTCGTAAATTCGCTGGATAATGCGCAAAGTTTACTTTCGATGCTGCTTGATATTACCAAATTAGATGCTGGCGTATTAACACCCCAAAAGACCGCGTTTCCCATCGATGAAATGCTGTCATCGCTGGTACAAGAGTTCGGTGTTATTGCCAAGCAGAAAGGTATTGAGCTGAGGTATATACCGAGCGCAGTGATAATCTATTCAGACAAAGTTCTATTGCGCCGGGTGATTCAAAACTTGCTGTCCAACGCAGTGCGTTACACATCAAAGGGCAGCATACTAGTAGGCGTTAGACGCGCTCACGGTTCAGACGCAGAACCAACCATAAAGCTTTGCGTATATGATACAGGTTCTGGTATTGCACCTAATCAACAACATGAGATTTTTAGCGAATTTCACCAACTTGAAAGCAATAATAAAGGCGAAGGGATTGGTTTAGGCCTAACTATTGTGGATAAGATATGCCGACTACTAGGTCATAAAGTCGGACTGGCTTCATCGCCGAATCAAGGAAGCTGTTTTAGTGTGGCGATTTCCAGAGTAAATCAAAGCGAATGCTTGTTATCTACTGTGCGTCCAAGCAGCACTACTTATGCTGATACCCTAACAAAAAACTCGGTGTTACCAGTTGACTCACCAAATAGGCCAAATAATCCCGCAAATGTTGTAGAACGTGCCTTTAGTAGCAAATCGCCTCCTATCAATTCGCGCCCCCATAATACATCACCGCTAAATTCAACGAGTAAAAATGATAACGCATTTTTGAAGAACACGCGTTTTCTGCTTGTAGAAAATGACGAGCAAGTAGCAAATGCAATGTGCACTCTACTTCAAGACTGGGGAGGAAGTACGACATTGATAGCGAGCGGAACAGAGGCATCAAGTATTTCGCACCAACACTTTGATGTGCTCATTGCCGATTATCACCTAAATTATGGTGAAACCGGTTTTGACGTTTCAGCAATACTTTCTGAAAATAAAGTGAGTTTTACCTTGAAGGTTTTGGTCACAGCCAACAGAAGTAATGACATAAGAGAAGAAGCGGCAGAGCAGCAATTTAGCTATCTGCCAAAACCTTTAAAGCCAGCAGCATTTAAGCGGCTTCTTAAACAGTCATTATCTCTTCACCATTAACCCTCCGCTAACCCAATAGCGCAGAGGACGCGTCGCATACGTGGGTTTTAACTCCCAACATTGACTACGTAAAAAGAGTTGATGAAGTACGTATACGTTTCACTTTTCTTAACAAGCCATAGGTATATTTTTGTTATTGAGGTAAATCGATATGAAGCCTGCCATATCGATAATCTAATGTAACAACAAAATCTTTTAGCAGGTCGTAACCGATAAGCCCCACGACTCTTTTTCCACCTATACGGCTGCCCGTTCTCTCGTACTGACTTTCTAAGTTAGTGGTTTGCCCTTCTGCTGGAAAGCTCACCTTGACGTCGCTAATTTCAAAGGGTCCAAACTTTACTAAATCAGATGTGGCAAATTCATTTACGCCTGAGCTATTGGCACCAAATGACATGCTTGTGCCCTCCACTTTTTCAAGTAACCCCGCTTTAGATGCAGCGCGGCGATCAACTAGTATTGTGCCAGCATTGCCGGTGTCTATGCGAAGCCATAGTGGTACGCCGTTAATTTCAATTTGTGCGATAGGCATACCGCTGCCTTTTTGTGTTGTCGCCGGAACGTTAGCTGCTTCCGTCATATCGACAGAGTCTCGAGTTACAAGGCGAATTTTCTTCTTAGGGTAGTCTAATTGCACAACAAAACTATTGAAGAATCCCGCTCCTAACAGCATGCCGTTAGAATGATGGCCGAGGTTGATCTCAACCAATGAGTCTAATTCAAATGTGGTTCCAAAAATTTCGACGTTCACATTATTGTAAGCCGTTCTTTTTTCGACCCCGTAGACCCCCTTCACGTTTACCGGCCTGCCTTTACTGAACTCTAAATTATGCTTTCTTATAAAGGCACGATTGATGCTATTTATTTGTGCTCCTGAATCTAGCATTACCCGAGATTCGATGCCGTCAATGGTGACTGGAAGAAAAACATGGCCGTTATCTAATGTGAAATCAGCCCACTGAGTAACTGCTCCAGAAGCTTGGCAAGAAGAAAGCAAAAGAAAAATTAAAAATGAAAAGCGCTTCATGAGTATCCCTTTTGTTTTATTAAAATTTTCCTAAACTGTTACGCGAGCACAAATCATAAAAAGCCCGACTCTGTGAGGCAAATCGCTGCGTAAAAAGTTGAACACATGTTAATGGATGAGGTTTTCTAGTCAATATTCGGCAAAAATGCTCGCTACATCGTGGAAATATCTCTAGTGAAATACACCGGTTTAGGTAATTAACTATCTAGAGTCAAACTAACTTAAGTGCATTGCATTTTTGAACGCAATGCCGGCCTTGGTTCTGTTAATAACACCAAGCTTTCTCAATACTGCAGATACATGCTGTTTAACGGTGGACTCAGAAATGGCCAGTTCGTAAGCAATCTGCTTGTTAAGCAAGCCGTCTGATACCATTCGCAATACTTTAAGTTGGTGAGGGGTAAGTTGCTTTAGTCGGTTTGTGAAATCATCTTGGTCAGAGCGATTATTCAAGCTGGATGCAGAGGCATTTGGTATCGTGGCCGAAGCTATGTGAACAGTAGGCGGGACCCAAGTTTCACCGTCTAACACCGTATTTACCGCGTCAATAATGCAATCGACCGAAGCTGATTTGGGTATGAAACCACTTGCGCCTAACGCAAACGATTTTGCCATAACATCAGGCTCTTCTTGTGCGGTAATAACAACCACAAGTACATCAGGATAGAGCGCATGTACCTCAGCAAGGCCATTTAACCCTTCATTGCCTGGCATAGTGAGATCTAAAAAAAGCAGATCGATGTCGTCATTTTCTTCAAGACTAGTGAGCGTATCGGGGAACGTGGAGGTTTCTACAAGTTCGATATGCTCCACACTAGCTAACGCATGGCACATCGCAGCCCTGAACAGAGGATGATCGTCAGCAATCAAGATTTTCACAGACATAATGCTATCAACTTGTAACTACCTTGTTAATCAACATACTACCACGCCGGTAAAAAAAGGTTAATCTTATTGGCGTATCTGTTATTGGCGCATTTGTTATTGAGTAAGGGGCTCCGCACCACGCCCTTCACTGCTCGACATATCCGCCGGCCAACACAATCGAAAGAGGTCGAGCAAAAGTGAGCACGCCTAAGCGCACTGGCCTAGGCGTGTAACGTGTTGTAAATCTTCTTCAGAACATACCGTTTAGAATCGATAACCTACCGTAAGGTGAACTGTACGTGGGTCACCGTAATAACCAATAAGTGTAGTATCGCCACCAAGGCCCGGACCAAAGTTACCTTCATCGTCTTGCGTAACAAAGTCATAACCACCAACCAGATACTCTTCATCGGTCAGGTTTTTGACGTGTAGTCCAGCATACCAGTCGCCTTCCACACTTTCCCAACGCGCGCTTAAGTTCACCATACCATAGGCATCTTGTTGAATAAGATCGCTGGTTTCAAAGATAAGGTAATCATCGCGATAGTAGTAGTTGGCGTTGAAGGTAATATCCCCAAAACTCGTTTCTAGTAGGTAGTTAGCATTAAGATTAAAGGTGTTCTCAGGTGTACTCGCTAGGCCAATCAACGGAGGAATGGCATTGTTTTTCTTAATTTCAAAATCAATATAGCCGTAAGCAGCGTCAAACTGAAGGTTATCGGTGGCCACCCACGTCATCTCCAACTCGGCGCCTTTTGCGGCCGTTTCTGCTGCGTTGCGCAGTCGCTGATCTAGGGCTGTTGGATCAGATAAATCCCCTTCTACACCAATATACTGACGATCTTTGTGGTCGTATGAGAACAATGTGATATTCATACGAAGTGCGTCGGTTAAGTCGCTCTTCACACCCACTTCGAAGCTGTCAACGACTTCTGGTTCAACACCAGGCTCGTTAGTCTGAGCACGAGGGTTAAACGTGCCCGATTTAAAGCCTTGTGAATAGCTCGCGAAGAACATGGTATCGCGGTCCATTTGATACTCAACGCCCACTCGCGGGGTAAAGCGCGACCAACTCTCTACCGCAGGCGCATCTAACACTTCATCGCCATCAGTGTCTGTCCCAAGCACTTGAGGCACTAGTTGCCCGTCGGGACGCACGTACCCATCAATCCAGTCGGTATAAGGATAAACATTGGCGAATACCAAACCGTTATTTACAAAAGCCGTCTTCTCTTCATCGGTGTATCGGGCACCAAGTGAAAGCGATAGCTTGTCGGTAACGTCGTAATTCATTTGTGCGTAAGCAGCCCAGCTTTCTGAGTTATTGCAGCCTGTCACTTCTCGCGTCAATCCAGAAGCTCCAAGCGCTTGCCCTAACACACCCAAAATTGCATCAAAATTACCGCAGCTCTCACCATCGTAAAAATAAAGCCCTGATACTAAGCTAAATGCGTTCCCGGTATAGTTCGCTTGAATCTCGTGAGTATCATTACTGTCGTCATATTCTGCCGGTACATCAAAAATAGGCAGGGGCGTATTGTCAAAATCAATGTTGGTAGGTGAATAACTTTCTCTGTGTGAGCCAATATATTTAAGCTCTAAATCATCATTCACTTGGTATCGTGCCAGCCAGTTATAACCTTCTAACTCGACTTTATTCCATGTAGGTAAACTGGTGTAAGAATCGAAAACCGAATCAGGCACGGGCGCATCAGTTAAAATACTTGGAATTAAACGGTAGCCGCCTTTCGCATTTGACGTGTCTTCGGTCTTATCCCAGCCAATACGGAAAAACAAATCTTCACTCGGATGAACTTCTAGCGTTACACGGGCTGCCCAAAGATCTTTGTTATAATTCTCTTTATCTTGATTGGGCAACGCGCTTACCAGATATTCGCCGAAGCCGTCGCGGTTTAAGTTGGCATAACCCACGCCTAGATACACAGTGTCTTCAATCAATGGTATTTGACCTGTCACTTTGATATCCCGCTGGCTGTAGCTACCTACCGTAGCTTCAACGTTCATCTGCGTATCGCCGGTCATTTCCTTCGTAACATATTTAACCGCGCCACCAATCGTATTCTTTCCGTAAAGCGTCCCCTGCGGGCCACGTAACACCTCAATACGCTGTACGTCTAACAAATCAAGTACGGCTCCTTGTGGGCGAGCAATATAAACATCATCAACATAAATACCCACGCCTGGCTCATAGCCCCAAAGCGGGTCTTGTTGACCCAATCCGCGAATAAATGCCGTCAAAGTGGAATTGGTACCGCGACTGGTTTGTAGCGTAGTGTTTGGTGAAAACTGCTGCACTTCAGTCAGCACGCTAATCCCTTTTTCGCCAAGTTCAACCGCACCAATAGACGTGATAGCTACCGGCGTCTCCTGTAGCGACTCTACAGTTTTTCGCGCTGTCACCTCGATGCGTTCTAATTTTCCTTTTTGCGCTTCGGCATCGGCATCAGCTTGACTATCCTGAGCAAATACTGGCGCGGTGCTTAAAACGCTAGCCACCGCTAGGGCACAAAGACTGCGCATGGGGAGCTTAACTGAAGCGCTTTTGTGTTCTACTGTGCTAACAGCAGCTGAATGTGATTGGTAGGGGGAAACCAAGCCATTTGTGTGTATTGATTGAGACATAGTGAGTCCTTGTTGTTCTAAATTTTAGGGCCTGTTGAGCTTTGCTGTACCTCAAATGCTGTTCTTCAAAGATCAGCAGGCTCACGTCACTGTCGAATGTATTGCCTACGGTCAAAATCACTTTAGTTAATTAATTGTTAATAGTATGTAGTACCATCGTACTATGGGATTTTGATAAAAGTAACGTCAAACTTTGTATCTGTTATGAACGCTTTTTATCTGATTTGTATACACTTTATAGTTTTGGGTGTAGGCAAATCTTTAATCGACTTAACTGTTTCGGATCATCTGCGGTCACAGATTTTTTAAGGAATGATAACTATGTTAAGTATGATTGGCTTAGTAGGCGGTCTGTTGTTGCTTATTGTTTTGACAATACGCGGAATGAACCTCTTTATTGCTGCACCTTTGTGTGCCCTTGTGGTTGCCATCACCAACAATATTGGCGTGTTCACTGGCGACGTGAATTTCGTTCAAACCTATATGAGTGGCTTCTCTGGCTTTATCGCCTCTTGGTTTTTTATGTTTTTACTTGGTGCGTTATTCGGTAAATTCATGGAAGACACAGGGGCAGCAGATGCTGTTTCTCGCTGGATCATCACCAAAATCGGTTACAAACGCGCAGTATTAGCTGTTGTGCTAGCTTGCGCTATTTTGACCTACGGTGGTGTTAGCGTGTTTGTGGTAGCGTTTTCTGTTTACCCAATGGCGGTAAGTTTGTTTAAAGATGCCAATTTACCCCGTCGCTTCATACCAGCAGCCATGGCATTTGGGTCGGTAACATTTACGATGACTTCGGCGGGTTCACCGGAAATCCAGAACTGGATCCCTATAAAGTATTTAGGTACCTCACCTTTTGCCGCGTGGGAAGTTAGCCTTGTCGTCGCCATTTTCATGGCATGCTTCGGCTACTGGTGGCTGGCTAAGATGATCAGAAAAGCCGTTAATAACGGTGAGGTGTTTGAAGCCAGAGCAAGCGACCCTGAAATACGAGAAAGAGCGTTACCCCACCCGCTTACCGGTATTGTGCCCTTGGTCGTGGTGTTAGTCATTTCGTTTCTATTCCATGAAGAACTCGCTCAGCTTGCACTTATTTTGGCGTTAGGCGGCGGCGTACTGTGTTTGCTGGCTATTAACTTCAAACATTTTCACAGTTTACCTGTTGCCATAAATGCGGGTACTACCGGGGCATTGATTGCCATAGGTAACACCGCCGCTGTTGTAGGGTTTGGGTCCATTGCAAAAAACACTGAAGCGTTTCAAACAACAGTAGCGCTTATGACCCAAATTCCTGGTAACGAGCTTATTGGTGCCGCCATTGCCGTAAGCGTGATTGCAGGATTAACAGGAAGTGCATCTGGCGGACAAGCCATTGCCTTACCCTTGGTGGCTCCGCATTATCTTGACCAAGGCGTAGAGCCAGAGCAGCTACATAGAATTGTATCTATATCTTCAGGCGCACTAGATTCGCTACCTCACAACGGCTATGTGGTTACTACCATACGCGCCATTTGTAACGAAACCCATCAGGCTGCCTACTGGGCGGTTGGTGCGCTAACTGTTGTGGTGCCAGTTATTGGTTTGGCGATGGCAATTGGCTTGTTTAGCTTTATGTAGCATTAGTCAAAGCCAACGATATGGCCGAAGGCCGCACGATATATAAGTCACTCTAGTAAAACATTGCCATTTAAAAATGCGGTCTGAGAAAAGGACAAGAAAGTATGAATTGGAAAAAGACGCTTACTTCCACGTTAGTGTGGAATAAGAGCAAAGGCACCAATAAGCTATTGAAACAGCCGGGCTCACAACGAGTGCAGAAACCGTTAGCATTAGCAAATTTGGTTGAGGTGTTTTTAGTTAAAAAGCAGCGCTCATTGGTAGGATTATTTGCCACGCTAATGTTGACGGTACATTGCCAGGGCATTGCTGGCGAACTCGAAGATACATCGCCATTGCTCAGTTCTTCAAAAGCACCTACTTCTGAGCCCGTTGCTTCCTTGCCAAGCGCTTCGCTGATGGTAAAAAAACGCGCTTTTGAAATGCCACATTTCACAACTTTTGGTGGTAAACAAATTAAAAACGTAAAAGTTGGCTGGGAGGCGTACGGAACACTCAATGATGCTAAGAGTAACGTTATACTGATTACTCACTATTTTTCTGGATCTTCTCATGCCGCTGGAAAGTACGATGATAACGATTCAGCGCCAGGCTACTGGGATAGTATTATCGGCCCCGGCAAGGCGATTGATACAGACCGCTTTTATGTAATAAGCGTTGATACGCTGGCCAATCTAAATGCTTACGACCCACACGTTATTACAACCGGTCCTACGTCAATAAATCCAGATACAGGCAAACCCTATGGCTTAGACTTTCCCGTCGTGACAATACGTGACTTTGTAAATGTTCAAAAAGCACTTCTTGAAAGCTTAGGTATTAGCAAACTGTATGCGGTTATTGGGCCTTCTATGGGCTCTATGCAGGCTATCGATTGGGCGAGCGCTTACCCAGACTGGGTTGAACGTATGATTTCAGTTATCGGCGCAGGTCAAAGCGATGCATGGACTACCGCGGCATTGGAACACTGGGCAACGCCAATCACTCTAGATAAAAACTGGAATAACGGCGCTTATTCCAAAGAGCAAGCGCCCCTTAATGGCTTAGCTGCCTCGCTCATGTTAATTACGCAAAATGCCCTTACCCCTTCCTTTTTTAACCAAACCGGCAACACGTTAGGGTATAAAAGTGTTGAGTCGGCGCCGCTTAATGACATACGTCAATCACACAGTATTGTGAACTGGCTGCGTGAGCGAGCAAAGACCCGGGCAAAATCCATGGACGCAAACCACCTTTTATACTTGGTTCGAGCTTGCCAGCTCTTCGTTGCTGGGCATCAAGGTAATCTTGAGCAAGGGCTGGCGTCGATAAAGGCGAAAACGCTGTTTATTCCAGCCCAAACTGATTTGCTACTTATGCCCTACTTATCGCAAAGTGCACACCAAGGTTTAACTTCAATGAATAACGACACCACATTGGTTACGCTAAATGGCAAATTAGGTCACTTAGAAGGCGTGACCAATGTATCCGCTCAAGCTCAGGCTATTCGCCAATTTTTGGAAAATGATAAGGCAGCAATGCAATGATAAAATCTACCCCCTTTTTACGCCACGCGCTTTGTCTGTCTGTATTAAGCGCACTTGCCGTTAGCGTACCGGTATTCGGTAACGAGTCATCTGCGCAAGACGCGCTCCCTTCACTCACCATTGATTTAACGAACGTTACCGTATCTGGCTTATCGTCAGGCGGTTACATGGCAACACAATTTCAATTAGCACACAGCGACTGGGTAAAAGGCGTTGGCGTTATTGCTGGTGGTCCGTACTTCTGTGCACAAGGTGATATAACCACTGCCCTGGCACAGTGCGTGAACAAGGTAGAGGGAGAAATTAACCTTGAAGCGTTGAATGAAAAAGCCAAACAGTATGAAACTGAGGGAAAGATTGCGTCGCTTTCCAATATGAAAGACGCAAAAGTCTGGCTTTTTCACGGTACGCAAGACACCAGAGTGATTGCACCAGTGAGCGATTTATTATTTGAGCAATACAAATTGTGGACAGACACACAAAATATTGCCTATATCAATGACAAACCCATGGCACACCTCTTTCCCACCAAAAACAATGGGGTTAACTGCATGAAATCAGAGAGCCCCTTTATTGGAAACTGTGATTACGATGCAGCAGGTGCCATGCTCTCTCATCTCGTTGAAGATGTTTCGACACCCGACGAGTCACTGTCAGGGCAAATTCATTCAATTGATCAGCAAAAAATAGCGGGTGGCGATGCAAAAACATTAGCAAGTGAAGGCTTTGTGTATGTGCCTGAAAGCTGTGCACAAGGCGAGCCGTGCAGAGCCCATATTAGTTTCCACGGCTGTAACCAGTATGCCGATGCCGTTGGCGATGCCTACACTACCCAAACAGGGCTTAATGAATGGGCTGATGACAACAATATTGTTGTGCTTTATCCGCAAACTAAAAAGTCGTTATTCATGCCGTTAAATCCACAAGGCTGTTGGGATTGGTGGGGCTATGCCTCTGACGATTACGCCAACAGGAACGGCGCACAAATAAACGCAGTGAAACAGCTGCTGTTTTCATTAAATAGTGCACCTTCATTAAATAAATCAAACGGAAGTAACAATGAGTAAGCGAACGATATTTATCACGGGGGGAGCAAGCGGTATTGGCTTTGGTATAGCAGAGTCAATGATGAAACAAGGGCATCATGTGATCATTGCCGACATAAACGAGCAAGCGGCAAAAGAAGCTGTAACTAAACTTGCTCATTTAGACGGCTCGGCCAGCGCAGTAGCGGTAGATGTGTGCGATGCAGAGCAAGTCGCAGCGCTACCTGAGGTACTAGGGAAACATACCGTTGATGTGCTTATAAACAATGCTGGTATTCAGCACGTTTCACGCATCGAAGACTTCCCTGCAGATAAGTGGCAGCAGCTTATAAATATCATGCTTGTTGGCCCAGCTCTTTTAACCCAAGCGTTTTTACCTGCCATGCGTAAGCAAAATTACGGGCGCATTATTAATGTAGGCTCTATTCACTCGTTGGTAGCCTCGCCCTATAAATCTGCTTATGTAGCGGCGAAGCACGGGCTGTTAGGGTTTGCAAAAACCATCGCTCTTGAAACGGGTGACTGTGATGTAACAATTAACACTCTCTGCCCTGCGTATGTTAAAACGCCCTTGGTAGAACAACAAATTACAGCACAGGCGAAAGAGAATAACCTCACCGAGGAAGAGGTAATAACAAAAATCATGCTAGAACCCATGCCTAAAAAACAGTTTGTTAGCGTTGAAGAGCTTGCAGATACCGCAAGCTTCTTAATGTCACCCAGTGCTCGCAATATAACTGGGCAAACCATGGTACTTGATGGGGGCTGGACGGCACGATAGTTGACTGTGCCTATAGCACTTTACTATTGGTAGTTGTAGCGTGCCGTTTCGTATTAAAAAGACTGCAATAAGCAGTCTTTTTTCGTTTAATGTTTTCGCAAAAGCGCTATTCCCAAAGCGATACGTAGATGGCAACCATTTCTTCAATGGTAGGGATGCGTGGATTATTACCGGGAGAACCTGATGCCAAAGCTTGTTCAGCCATTGTTGAAGTCGCTGCAAAAAATGCCTCTTTATCAATACCGAAGTCGGCAGGCGTAGGCACCTGCAAATCTGCATTGAGCGCTTTTAGTTCGTCGATAAGCTTTTGATTCGCCACCTCATCTGAGTCACTTTGCGTAGCAACACCCATGGCGCGAGCACATTGTGCATAACGCACTGAGGCACTTGGAATAGAAAAGGCGGTAACCGCGGGCAACAACATGGCGTTAGACAAGCCGTGAGGCACATGAAAGGCTGCGCCTATGGGTCGGCTCATTCCATGAACAAGGGCCACTGACGCATTTGAAAAAGCAATACCCGCGAGCGTTGAGCCCAGCATCATTGATTCTCTTGCCGTTTCATTTGTTGGATCTGCAAATACAGTGCGTAGATTAGGCGCAATTAACGCCATGGCTGATAACGCCTGTGCATCACTGTAAAGATTGGCTTTGCGGCTAACAAACGCTTCAATAGCGTGAGTAAGCGCATCTATGCCTGTATCGGCTGTTACGCGGGCAGGCAAACTTTGCGTTAATGAATAATCGACTAAGGCTGCCGTTGGCATAAACCCTAAACCAACACACAACATTTTTTCTGTGGTATCTTCGTCGGTGATAATGGTAAACCGGGTTGCTTCTGAGCCCGTTCCCGCTGTTGTGGGAATAGCAATGATCGGCAGTCCCGCGTCATCTACAACCCGCGGGAATTTGTAGTCTCGCATTTCGCCGCCGTATTTGCCCAATATGGCAATGGCTTTTGCGCTATCGATGGGGCTTCCGCCACCTAAAGCAATGATGCTGTCATAAGCTTGGGTTTTGAAGGCGTCTACTCCACGATCAATAGACCTCACCGTGGGTTCTGGCACCGTATCTGAGAATACATCGGCGCTTATTCCTGCCTCTTCCAGCACTTGCACCATGGCAGCGCTATATCCCAATTCAACCATCACCTTATCGGTAACCAATAATGGCTTGCTACAGTTAAGGCCTTTGAGCGTTTCAGCTACCCGCTGACTCGCGCCCTTCCCTATGTGCATCACTCTAGGCAAAATAATTTGATGAGACATGCTTCCCTCCTATGGTTGCTTTTCACCAGCATACCTTCCGACATGCCTAAAGCAATGGCAATGTAAAAATAATGTTACCGCCCCACTACCTCTCCAGCTTTCCTCCAAATAGATACAAATGCGTGGTTGTTTCCATTGCCAAGCGTTAATGGTTAATTATTAACATCACCGTACGTGAAATGAGTGATAAACTGATTAGAACTTTTCTGTGGACTACGATTATGAAGAAACTCGGTATGATTTCGTTGCTGATAGCAATTATCGCTATAGCGATATGGCAATGGCCGAAACCTGACGCTCCTTTACTTTCATCAAACAACGTCATGCCCGCCATGGAGAATTTGCCCGACAATTTCTTTGATACACAAGTAAACCCAGTACTAACGCAGCGCTGTGTTGTCTGCCACGCCTGCTACGATGCGCCATGCCAACTAAAAATGTCATCTCCAGAAGGTATAGCCAGAGGTGCTAACAAAGAAAAAGTCTATGAAGGAACACGACTCACCGCTGCCCAACCCAATAGAATGTTTCTCGACGCCCACAACGTAGACGCATGGCGAGAGCGTGGCTTTTTCGACGTGCTAGAATCGAAAGAAAAACCTAACACTTCGCCGACCCAATCTTCGGTGCTAGCACAAATGCTTTTGCTAAAAAAACAGCACCCTTTGCCCAACACCGCTCATTTAGGTGACAGTTTCGATATAAGCTTAAATCGACAAAACCAATGCCCAACAATAGATGAAATGGGCGGGTACATAGCAGGCCAGCCCCTGGGAGGCATGCCCTACGCACTGCCAGCCCTGTCGGATGCAGAGCACACTACACTCATTCAGTGGTTAAACCATGGTGCGCCGTTACCTTTACCCAAAGCGCTCTCACAAGAGCTGAATGAGAACATAACTGATTTGGAAGTGTGGCTTAATGGGGATAGCAATGAGATGCAGCTTTCCGCACGCTATATTTACGAACACTTGTTTACGTCTCACCTCTATTTCGAAGATATTTCAGAAAAAGGTAAAACGCCTCAGTTTTTTAATCTAGTGCGCTCACGTACACCCCCCGGACAAGCGTTAGATATTATTGCTACTCGCAGACCCTTCGACGATCCAGAGGTCGAGCGCGTTTACTATCGTCTACAGCCAGTGCATTCAACTATTGTGAGTAAAACACATCAAGCGTACGCCATTAATAAAACACTGATGGATAAATGGCAATCGTGGTTTGTCGACGCAGAATTTTCTGTAGAAACATTGCCATCATACAAACCCCAAGTGGCGGCCAACCCATTAACGGCCTTTACCTTATTGCCAGTAGAAAGTCGTTATCGATTTATGCTTGAGCGTGCGCAAAACACCATCATGGGTTATATCAAAGGTCCCGTGTGCAGAGGCCAAGTCGCGCTTAACGTCATTAACGATCGATTCTGGGTGTTCTTTGTCGACCCAGACATTGCAGCATCTGAGAAAGTGAATGCTTTTTACGCTTCTCAAAAAGAAAACCTTCACCTTCCCGCTGAAAAAGATAGCTCAGCCCTTGCGGTAAACTGGGTTAAATACGCAAAGCGCCAAGGCGAATATATGCGTGCAAGAACCACCTTTTTGAACAATGAATTCAAAAATGAAGAGCATTTGAGTGTGTCGAGTATATGGGATGGCGACGGCGATAATACTAATGCCAGCTTAACCGTATTTCGTCATTTCGATAATGCCACAGTTGTTAAGGGGATGGTTGGCCAGCCCACTAAAACAGCATGGGTGATTGACTATGCCTTGTTAGAGCGCATTCACTATTTGCTTGTGGCTGGCTTTGATGTTTACGGCAATTATGGCCATCAGTTATTGACCCGTTTGTACATGGATTTCTTGCGCATGGAAGGTGAATCGAACTTCCTTAATCTACTTCCTCCAACTACCCGCCATGACCTTCTCGACGATTGGTATCAAAATGCAAGCCCTGAACTTACCGATTATTTGGAAGGTGATATCAACAGTTTCGAACAACCTTCTGGCATAGCGTTCGAAACAGATAATCCTCAACAAGAACTTTATCAATTGTTATCGCAATACTTGGCTAAAGTTCAACCGAATGCCTCAACCTACAATGAACGTTTGCTATCAGTTGAACAGTTCCAAGCATTAAAGCGCTTAGATTCGCTTCCTGCTCAACAAGCGACGTTGATGCCTGAAACTACCATGATTGTGATTCAAGACGACAAGAACCCAGACAACATTGATGTGTTCACTGCCCTTAGAAATAGCGCGCATTACAATGTAAATAGCCTATTTGAAGAAGAGGAAAACCGGGAGCCTTCTAAAGATTCAATCACGCTAGTTCATGGTTTGTTGGGCAGTTACCCTGACGCATTCTGGTATATCAATGCCTCAGAAATAACGTCTTCGATTGAGAAGCTTAAGTCCATTAAAAGCGAAGCCGATTACAAAGCCTTGCTCGACGATGTTGGCATGCGCCGAACCAACCCTAACTTTTGGGCGTTTAGTGATAAATTAATGCAATGGTCTAGCGAGCGCTACCCTATTGAAGGCGGTCTTCTCGACTATAATCGGTTAGAAGATCGCTAAACCTTGCGCTGTGTGCCGTTTAACGCTTTTCTTTTGCAAAAAACCTGTGCTAATGTCCAACCATTGGAAATGAAAGGACATTAGCATTCCATGCCCTATCAAACCGTTGCTTTAATTGGAAAACCTCAGCACGCTGCAACCCACGACAGCCTGAACATTCTTGCCGAATATTTATTGGCAAAAGGCTGTAAATTATTGGTTGAGGAAAGTATTGCTGAAGAACTTGAAACCGAAAACTTCAAAAGCTGTAACCTTGTCACTATTGGCAAAGAGGCTGACCTCGCCGTTGTGGTAGGCGGTGACGGCAGCATGCTTGGTGCAGCACGTGTGCTCGCTCGCTTTGACATTCACGTTGTCGGTGTAAACCGCGGAAACCTCGGCTTTTTAACCGACATTCACCCTGATGATATCGTTCAACAACTTGACCTTATCTTTAACGGTGAATGCGTAGTAGAAGAGCGCTTCTTACTTGAAGTAGAAGTTTATCGACACGAAAAACTTAAAAGTAACAACTCTGCTGTAAACGAAGTGGTACTTCACCACGGAAAAGTTGCCCATATGATGGAATTTGAAATTTACATCGATGAGCAATTTGTATTCAGTCAGCGCAGCGACGGATTAATAGTAGCCACACCTACAGGTTCAACGGCTTACTCTTTATCAGCGGGCGGCCCTATTATTATGCCCAAGCTAGATGCACTTACGTTGGTACCCATGTTTCCTCACACACTTAGCAGCCGTCCAATCGTTGTTGATGCTGACAGTCAGGTATCGATGAAAGTATCAAAGGTTAATAGTGACTCGCTACAAGTGAGTTGCGATAGCCATATTGTTCTGCCGGTGCTACCTGGCGATGAAATTCGAATAAACAAAAGCGTAGACAAACTCCATCTTGTTCACCCTAAGGGCTACAGCTACTTCAATGTACTTCGTAAAAAGTTAGGTTGGGGTAGTAAGCTTTACTAACCTCCCTGCTCCATTTAGTTGATTCCATGTGCATTTATTACATAAGCCTGTAGCATTTTCTTGATTGCTACAGGCTTGAAAAATAAAGATTTTTTAATCTTCTCTAATTTCCTTAACGAAAACCAAGACTTATAGAAATATAAGTTTTCGGCATACCTGTTGCACCTATCATAACAAGTCGTCAGCACAAGGTCTTTGTTATTTGGCCTAAATGATGTTTCGCATCCCGCTGACTTATTTGCGTTCAATAGGAGATATCATGAGTAACACCAATATCAAATTTACAGCCCCTGGAATGGATAACGATGCAGCTGCCAAAACAATCAAGGTATTGGATCAGCGATTGGTTGCACTATTAGATTTACAGTTAACGTTGAAGCACATTCATTGGAATGTAGTAGGACCAAATTTTATTGGCGTGCATGAGATGTTGGATCCGCAGGTAGATGCGGTACGCGAAATGACCGACACAATTGCAGAGCGAATTGCCACGTTAGGTGGCGTACCAAAAGGTACACCGAAAGCCATTGTTGAAGGTCGCAGCTGGAACGATTATGAGTTGGGTAAAGGTTTAGTACTTGACCACCTTAAGGCGCTGGATGCCGTATATGACGGTGTAAATGGTGACCATAGAAAAGCGTTAGAGCTTTTAGGTGAAATTGACCCAGTATCAGAAGATATGATTACTGGCCAACTGGCAGACTTAGAACAGTTTCAGTGGTTTGTGCGCGCACACATTGAGTCTGGCAGCGGTGAATTGCAGCAATAGCCTCTAATCATTGAATTTTATACACTAATCTAACTATCTATAGTTAGAATTTCAAAGGAGAGCTTAGGCTCTCCTTTTTGCTGTTTGGTTTATTAAAAGCTTTAGTGCAGTCAACGTATTGGACTACTCACCATTTTATAGACAGGCTTTTAGCTATCAAATTTCACGTAGATTAGTACTGTATAAATTTCTGTAAAGCACGCATTTCCATTGTTTCACATCTTCAGGTTACTCATAACATCACAAAAGTCGCTAAACTTATGATATTGATTTTATGAGTTTTGTTAGCATCCCCCTCCATTTTAACGCAATTTTTTCCCGACTTAGCTTTACACAGCCAAAATACTGTATATATTATCAGTTACTGTATATATCATCATGTTCAACTTTTTCGAGTGTGGTTATGTTAGCGCATCTTTCTA
This sequence comes from Alteromonas sp. ABD4_190, assembly GCF_056160105.1. Lineage (NCBI taxonomy): Bacteria > Pseudomonadati > Pseudomonadota > Gammaproteobacteria > Alteromonadales > Alteromonadaceae > Alteromonas > Alteromonas sp. ABD4_190. Next base: position 3,657,934 of record NZ_JBSWWN010000001.1, on the reverse strand, counting down.
TTTCTAATTTTGCTGTTGTAAAACAATTATCGGTTCAACTGGAAAACGGGCTTACTGCAATCACGGGTGAAACCGGTGCGGGTAAATCAATTGCTATTGATGCGTTAAGCTTGTGCTTAGGTGAACGTGCCGACGCAAATGCCGTGCGAAAAGGTAGTGCAAAAGCGGAAATCATTGCTCACTTTTCTTTAAACGGCAATGTATTAGCTAAAGCCTTCCTCGATGAACATGAGCTCACCTCAGATGAAGATGAGAATAGCTGCTTTATTCGCAGAGTTATTTCAAAGGAAGGCCGTTCAAAAGCTTTTATCAACGGTATTCCCGCCTCACTTCAGCAGTTAAAAGGTTTAGGCCAGTTTTTGTTGGCCATTCACGGTCAAAATACTCACCTACAGCTGCTGAAAGAAGACCATCAAAGAGAATTAGTTGATGGTTACGCTAAGCACAACGACATATTAGTGCAAGTTAGAGAAACCTACTCTCTTTGGCGTGATAAGCAACGCACATTAAAGGCGCTTCAAGAACAAGCCCAGCAGCGCGAAGACAGAATTCAGCTACTAACTTATCAGGTTCAAGAACTTGATGAATTCGCCATTGAAGAGGGTGAATTTGAGGAGTTAGAAATAGAGCACAAACGCCTTAGTAACGGGCAAAGCCTTTTAGAGCAAGCACAGACCAGCGTATATAACTTATATGAAAGCGATGAAGGCAACGCACTGTCAGTTATACAAAGCAGTATTGAACGTTTAGGCGAATTAGAGGCGCACGACGCTAGTTTAACGCCAATCATTACAATGCTTAATGATGCAGCAATTCAAGTAGAAGAAGCTGCGGGAGAGCTGCGTAGCTACTGCGATCACTTAGAGATTGACCCACTTCGCTTACAGCAAGTTGAGGCGCGCTATGCGAAGGCGATGGAACTTGCCCGTAAACATACTGTGATGCCAGAAGGACTTTATCAGCATCACCAAGAGCTAGCCGCCGAATTCAATGCTTTATCGGAACAGGAAACACTGTTAGGTACGCTTGAAGGCGAAGTAGAAGAAGCACGAGCAACGTATTTAACCGCGACCAAAGCGCTTTCTGAGAGCAGGCAACGTGCTGCTGGTAAGCTAAGCGAAGATATTGAAGTGCAAATTCGCCAAATGAATATGCCCCACGCAAAAGTGGATATTCAGATTCAATACGACGAACTTAAGAAGCCGGTGAGCACAGGTCTAGATACCGTAGAATTTAAAGTGTCTACCAACCCTGGTCAAGATGCAGACAAATTAGAAAAAGTCGTATCAGGTGGTGAACTTTCTCGTATAGGACTGGCTATTCAGGTTATCGCGAGCGGCCATCACGCTACCCCTACTATGATTTTCGATGAAGTCGATACGGGCATTAGCGGCCCAACAGCATCAATCGTTGGCGGACTTTTACGTAAATTAGGTAAACAATCGCAAGTAATGTGTGTTACCCATCTACCTCAAGTAGCGGCACAGGCACATAATCAATTGTTTGTTACCAAGCTTACCGACGGGGAAAGTACTGAAACCCAGATGTTGGCGCTGACTAAGCAAGACAGGATCGATGAGCTTGCAAGACTGTTAGCCGGTGATAAAGTAACCAAATCGGCGCTAGCGAATGCAAAAGAACTGCTTAAAAGCGCAGCATCGAACTAAAATGCAGTTGATTGGTCATAGTTGTCAATGTAGCATGCCTTCGCGCTTGCAATAAAACAGTCTCGAAATTCGCTTTAGCGAAGTTCATTGACACTAACAAAGGCAATACTGGACAAATTAACGCATGAAGTTGCAACACCTATTAGTAATTCTTGGTATCACACTAACATCAACCGCTTGCTCGAACTGGATTTATAGAATCGACGTTCCTCAAGGAAACTTCCTTGATCAAAGAGATGTGGAAAAGCTGCGCGTTGGAATGACAAAAGAACAAGTTATTTATGTACTAGGTAACCCTGTTGTTCAAGACTCATTCGACGATGATACTTGGTACTACGTTTACGATATGAAGCGCGGTATGAAAAAGCGTGGTGAAGATTTTCAAAAGCAAATGGTGATTAACTTTGTAGACAACAAAGTGACAACGGTTGAAGGTGACTTCGAGTTATCTGAAGACTTCAATACACCGCTTGATGACTAATTTTGTTTAAAAGGTAGCGTTTCTCGCTACCTTTTTTGTTTCTAATACCCTTCATAAAAACGCCTGTTTTTTAGATATATCGCTTACCTACTTGAGGTTTATATGGAACATAGTTTTTGGCACAGTAAATGGCAAAAGAACGAGATTGGATTTCACGAACCTGAAGGGAATGCACTTCTGGTAAAGTATGCGTCTTTTCTGGTTGGCGACGATATTCCTAGCACATCTTTAAAGCGCATTTTTGTACCATTATGTGGAAAGACGCGTGATATTGGTTGGTTACTCTCCAAGGGTTGTGAAGTGGTTGGTGCTGAGCTAAGCGAAGTGGCTATTATACAGCTGTTTGAAGAGTTAGGTGTAGAGCCTACCGTTACCACTACTTCCAACGGTAAAGTTTACGCTAAAGACGGTTTAACCATTTACGTAGGTGATATCTTTAAACTTACATCAAGCGACTTAGGTGACGTTACGGGCATTTACGATAGAGCCGCTTTAGTCGCGCTGCCTAGCCCGCTTCGCGAGCAATATGCTGCGCATTTAACGGCCATTACTCAATGTGCCCCCCAGCTAATCATTTCTTTCGAGTATGACCAGAATGAAATGGCCGGCCCTCCCTTTAGCGTAAACGAAAAAACCGTTGATTCACTCTACGCTGGCGACTACGACATTAAAAGGTTAGAGCGCTCTGTGCTTGAAGGCGGTTTGAAAGGCAAAGTAGACGCTGATAATTTGGTATTTGCACTAACGGCGAAGTAGACTTTTTTTAGATTCGTTTCCAATACAAAGCGTTTAAATGGTTGCTTTATTGTTTGCGTTTTAGCGCTGATTACCAGAGACACTTAAGCTATTCATACCCACACCTGCTAATGCGACTTGCTTAAATAAATGACTAGAGGCCAAGCAGTGCCTCTATGCCAAACAATATTGCACCTATCAACCCGCCTACAATCGTGCCGTTTATGCGAACTTTTTGAAGATCGCGGCCAATATTCAACTCTACCTGCTCAGCCATTTCACGTTCATCCCAACTATTGATGGTGTCGCGAATGTGACGGGTTAGAAATTCAGCCAACTCAGGCGCCATGTATTTAGCCGCTTCCCCGATATGTTTATTGAAAGCCTTTGCTAATTCACTATCTTGCGTCAACGTGGTGCCCAAATCTTTTAGAAGACCTGACGCTTTTGTTTCTGCTTTACCATTTTGCTCTTCAAGAGACCTTAAAAGCCATTGATGAAACTTGGCCCATGATTGCTGAACATACGCGTTTAACGCTGGGTCACTAATAATTTTTTCCCGATAGCTGTTTACCTTTTTCTCCATTAACGGGCTGTGCTGTAGTTCGTAAAGAAATTCGTGTACTTGCTCATCAAATGCATGGCGAATGGGGTGATGCTCATCTTCGTATACATCTTCCAAAATACTTGAAACCGCTTTAACAGCAATGAGTGCCCCCTGCTCGCTTAGCCAACTAGACGGCAATAGCTTTTCAATACGACTGTATTCGGTTTTTAGCCAGACTACTAACGTATCTGCTATGTAGATTTGGGTTTCTGGCTCTGCAAGCAGTGAGGCCAATTTCCCTAACACCCTATCAAGCACTACCTGATGCTGGCGATCTTTCGTAACGGCGCTTAACGAGGTTGCCATCAATTGCCTAAGATCAAGTTGGTTAATGCCCTTCTGTGCGGTTTTAGCGATAAACGCTTTCACAGGTTTGTCATCGAGCACGCGAAGAACGCCTGCAAAAGCATCGCATAGAAAGCGACTTAAACGAGTAGCGTTCCTATCTTGTGACAACCACCTTCCCGCGCCCTTTGCAGGGTCACTGTCCCGAATTAGCTTTTCTATTGCTTCGGGATGAAAGAACTTTTCTTTAACGAACAATGACAGATTATTAGCAATAACAGACTTGTTACTAGCCACGATATTGGTGTGCGGAATGGGGTACTTCGCTGGAATTGGCTTAAATAATGCCGTCACTGCAAACCAGTCAGCTAGACCACCGATGAGCGCCGCCTCACTAGCCATCTTAATAAGCCCCAACCACCATGCTCCTTGCAAGTTTGGATAAAACTTAGGAAGTAAAACTGTTAAAACAAATACACTTGCGGCAAAGATCAAACAGGCCAATGCAAGCCTTTTAGCCTTATTCAATTGCGTGTACTTGTCCTGCATAAACTACTCCGTTTAAATTACTCGTTTACCATCTTGGTCTATAAGTGGTGTTCCGTCTTCTTTAGCAAAAGGGCCTTGTGGCCATACAGGCAAAATATCCAGTACAGCTTCACTTGGACGGCATAACTTCACTGTTTCTTTCGCGTTATCAGAATAGGAATTACCTTCAACTATCCCAAGAGGTAAAGAAACTGCTTTTTCGTGTTCATCTTTGGGAATGCAAACAATAGGCCTATTCACTAAGATGGGATGTTCCAGCATCAATTCAAAGATGATTTCGTTACTCACTGTTTCATCAAGTAACCCTAATTCAGCAGCAGGCGACTTTGTTGTGCGAAGCGCTTGTCGAGGGTTAAGGTTAGCTGCATTCAATAAATAAGTTAGTTGTTCACGTTCCCACCCAACACGTAAATACTCAATAACCTGCACCTCATACCCAGCGGCCTTGATCACCGCCAGTACATTCCTAGACGTGCCGCACTCTGGGTTGTGATAAATCTTTATCATCGCCATCTAACCTCACTAAAAAGTAAAAACCATATATACCAACATACTATTAAAATTCGAGGACAGACACTCGCAAAGGCTAATACCTTGCCTGTACTCGTTGGACACACACTCAAATAGCTACCTGTACTTCTTAGACACACACTTAAAAAACGGCTTGTGACCAAATACAATTCGAGGACGGACAATCACATAGGCTAAAACCCACCCTGTCCTCACTGGACACACACTCAAATTCCTACCTGTACTTCTTGGACACACACTCAAAAAAGCAGCTTGTAACCAAAAAGATGTATTCACATTGAGTGTCTGTCCATTCCTCTAAATAATTTCTTCAAGCGAGTGTCTGTCCCCTTCTGAGCTTAGGGCCATGTGGTGGAGAATGGTCAAATTCGCCATCCGGTGGCAGATGAAACTATAAAATTAGTTATTACACCATTGAGCCAGTTCCCCCCTTTAGCATATTAAACTAACCCTCTGATTTTAAATGCTTTTTAAGAGTGGCATGATACGTGATATGTATTTCATAAATGCACAACAAAATTTGTGTTTGATATCAAAACCGTTAAAGCGTGTTATTAAGTATTTATGAAACAATCAAGGATAAAAGAATATGAAAAAGTCTATTATTGCTAGTGCAGCTATGTTGCTTTCAGCCTCTTTGCTTACTGGCTGCGTTATCCATGTTGGCGACGCTAGCGCATTAGAAGGCAGCGATTTCAGTTCTATTCTAGGCAACATTGACATAGCTGAAGGGAAACACGCTGGCGATATTTCTTCTGTTAATGGCAATGTGGAAATTAGCGATCATGGTGGCGCGGATGAAGTCAGCATCGTTAACGGCAATCTTGAAATGGGTAGCCATGTGTCTGTCCGAAATATCGACATTGTAAATGGCGATGTAAGTGCAACTTCACACCTCAGTGTGCTTAAGAGTGTAGAGACCGTGAATGGAAATGTTACGCTTCCTACGCAAAGTACAATTGGCGGTAGCGTTGAAACAGTGAATGGAGACATAACAGCCGTTGATACAACCATTGAAAAACACATCAAAACACTCAACGGCGATATTACTTTGTCTGGCTCTTCTCACGTTTTAGGCGATATCGTATATAAGGAAAGTGAAAGCTCTTGGGGCAAGAAATCAGATAACAAACCTACCCTATCGATTAGTGCATCGGTTACTGTGGACGGCAGCATTGTTTTGCACCGCCCTGTAAATTTAGATATTGAGAGCGATGAACTAAAGCAAAAAGTCGTTGTAAGCTACGGCGGTGCAAAGTAACGTAGCCGCTTTAACAACAAAGCTCAATGTTTCGGAAATACATGACTGAACATGAAAAAATGCTCGCTGGCGATTTATATTACCCGTCAGACAAAACTTTAACGGCGTTGCGTAAGCAATGCCGTATTCAATTAGACGAGCTTAATGCAACTTGTCAAAGTGACCACAAAAAGCGTACTAGATTGCTAAAACAATTGTTTGGCAGCACAGGAAAAAGACTATACATCGAGTCTTCGTTTAAATGCGATTACGGCGAAAATATCCACGTTGGCGAAAACTTTTATGCCAATTTTAATTGTGTCATTTTGGATGCGGCAAAGGTGACGATTGGTGACAACTGTATGATTGCGCCTCAAGTAGGGCTTTATACAGCCACCCACCCTATAGACCCCGCGCAAAGAGCAACAGGTATAGAGTTCGCCAAGCCTATTACTCTCGGCAATAACTGCTGGATTGGTGGGATGGCCGTGATAAACCCTGGTGTGACATTGGGTGATAATGTGGTTGTGGCTTCTGGCGCGGTGGTAACCAGATCTTTTGGAGATAACCTAGTCATAGGCGGTAACCCAGCCAAAGTAATCAAAGAGATTGAACCCGTCGCTCAAAGTGTTTAACGATTTAGCCGATGCCTTTATGAATGGAAGCTTTTATGAATGAAAGCTTTATAAATTAAGCTTATGTAAACGGCATTTTTTTGAACAAAGCTTTTCTGAAAAAGGCCTTTTTCAACGAACTCACCATTCCCCTAATCACTGAGTCAATTTTATTTGCTGAAATAAGAAGTGTTAAAAGGCCGCGGATGTAACCAATAAAGCGGCCTTAAATTGATGTCGAATACAACGAAACAAGACAAGGTTAGTAAACTTACGCTAGCCTTATTCACCGTATTATATACACCCTAACAAAATGCTAGCTTTGTTAAGCCTTAATCCCAGCTGGGCGCAAAATCGGGGTTAACAATACGTTCGCCATTATCCAGGTCGTCAATAAGAATAAGCTCTTCTTCACTAAGTTTAACACCACCATAAGCTAAATTTTCCGCTAGGTGTAATTCACTGGTTGATGAAGGAATCGCGTAAATGTGACGTTTTTCCATCCACGCCAATACCACTTGCGCCGGCGTAGCATTATGGTCTTGAGCAATGTTTAAAAGCGTTCCGTCTTTCATTACTTTTCCAACAGCAAACGGCATATACGCGGTAGCTCTAATGCCTTTTTCCTTGCCAGCTTCCACAACTTTTTTGTTTTGCATGAAAGGATGAATTTCAATTTGATTGGTGTAAATTTCGCCTTCACCTAAAATTTCTTCAGCCTTGTTTAACAAATCGATAGTGAAATTAGATACCCCTATATGACGCGTAAGTCCTAGCTCTTTCGCCTTGGCAAGATTGCCTAAGTAACTCTCTAGTGAAATATCATTTCCTGGATACGGCCAATGAATGAGAAGTAAATCTACATACTCTAGCTTCAGCTTTTCTAAGCTTTCGTGAACACTGGGTATAAAGTGACCGTCGCCCAAAGATTCGTGCCACACTTTAGTGGTAACGAATAATTCGCTTCTATCTAGCCCGCTTGTTTTTATGGCATCGCCAACTTCAGCTTCGTTATCATAGATTTGTGCGGTATCGATGTGCCTAAACCCTACTTTTAGGGCTTTACTTACTGATTCACGGGCCTCATCACCTTTTAACCGAAACGTTCCCATTCCTAGTTGAGGCATGTCTTTCATAACAATCTCCTATTCCGTGTGCCTTTAACTACTTGACGTAGCTGATTCGTCATTTCCTACGCCACGGTTTGAAAAGAAGATCGAAACGCGCTTAATGATTAATAGGGTTAATTAGGCAACTCTGGTTGTTATTGGACTTGTATCAAACACTGGTATAAAAAAGCCGCTAGCATTTGCTCGCGGCCTTAAGTATTCACATAGATATCGATAAATACTATTTACGTTTGCCTGGACGTCCAGCACGTTTATTCAAGCCTTGCTGCTTACGCACTTTATGCTTTTTAACCGAACGGCGCATGCGACTTAAGCGGGCGTGGTCAAGTTTACCCTGGCGTACATTAACCATAGTTTGCGTTTCATCCGGCAGTTGAACATGGCTACGAAGGGCATTCACATCTTCTAGACCTAGCTCTACCCACGCCCCTTGCGGTAGGCGCTTTTGCAGTTCGATTGGACCATACTTCACGCGGATCAAACGGCTGACTTGAACGCCTTGCGATTCCCAAAGACGACGAACTTCTCGGTTACGCCCTTCTTTCAACGTCACATTGTACCAACGGTTCATGCTTTCATCTTCAGCATGCTGCGGCGTAGGCGCTCCTGAAATTGTCAGGAACTTTGCTTCGCCGTCTTCCAGCTCTACACCTTTTTGAAGGGTATGTAGCGTTTTGCCCGTTACCTCACCGAATACACGCACTGCGTACTCGCGTTCTACTTCGCACTTAGGGTGCATTAAGCGGTTGGCCAGTTCACCATCGTTGGTGAATAACAGCAGGCCACTGGTGTTCATGTCTAGACGACCAACGGTGATCCAGCGCCCTAATCGAATGGCGGGAAGGCGGTCAAATACCGTATCGCGACCTTCAGGGTCGTGACGGCTACACAATTCACCTTCGGGTTTGTTGTACATCAACACACGGCAAATTGGCTGTTCTGTCTGGCGAGATAACAAATGACCATCAACACGAATTTGTGCGGTGTGATCGACTCTATCTCCTAATGTTGCTTTGGTGCCATCGACCGATACTCGGCCTTCTTCAATCCAACGTTCCATTTCTCGTCGCGAGCCTAGCCCTTGGTTAGCCAGTACTTTTTGCAACTTTTCAGTCATGGGTTTTCACTCTTTAATTGCTTGTTTACGGTCGCACGGTCTATTCGGACGGTGCCTCATTTAACACCTTAAGCGGCGAGTCTGACGCAACGCTTTCAGCCATGTTTTCGAAAACGTCAGCATTGGGCAAATCGCTCAACGACGTCATCGAAAAATAGTCCAAAAAGCCTTTGGTAGTTGCATAAAGCGCTGGTCGCCCAGGCACTTCTTTGTGACCTACTACCTTTACCCAGTCTCGTTCTGTGAGTGTCTTTATAATATTACTGCTTACCGCCACGCCCCTGACCTGCTCTATTTCTCCGCGGGTTATAGGTTGACGATAGGCAATGAGTGCCAAGGTTTCGAGCATTGCTCTAGAATACTTTGGCGCATTTTCCTGCCACAATTTGCTTAACCACGGGCTTAACGCATCTAACGATTGAAAGCGATAGCCACTTGCTACTTCCACCAATTGAATGCCTCTTGGCTGATAGTCTAACTTTAGTTCGTTAATCACCTTACTCAAGGTTCTATCAGCGACGGTAAACTCATTAAGTACCGTTTCTTTTAAATGCTGCTTTGAAATAGGTTTATCAGCAACAAATATTGCTGCCTCTACCAATTGTTTAAGCTGCGCCGTGTTAATTTTCTTCATGGGCACCTAATTTTACATGAATTTTTGCATAAGGACCTGCCTGAATGCATAAAATTAGCTGTTCTTTTACTAATTCTAAAATTGCTAAGAAGCAAACCACCACGCCAGCTTTACCTTCTTCAACCGTAAATAGGCGTTCAAGCGGCGTATATTCTGTTGTTGTGAGTAACGATAAGATGAGTGACATACGCTCTCGCGTACTCAGTGCTTCCCTTGCAATGGTATGGTGTTCAAACGCTTCGGCGCGTTTCATGGCCGCACTGAACGCCAATACAATTTCGGCTAAAGACACGTCGGGCTCAATGCGAATTGGCGCCACATTCTCACTTAGTTCAACGTGAGTGGTGAAAATATCCCGTTCAAGTCTAGGCTGAATATCTAAATCTTCTGCCGCTTGCTTTACTAGCTCGTATTCTTTTAATCGGCGAATAAGCTCTGCGCGAGGGTCTTCTTCTTCGTCAGAATCGTCACTGCGTTTAGGCAATAGAAGCCTGGACTTAATTTCTGCCAATATGGCTGCCATCAGCAAGTACTCTGCCGCCAGCTCTAATTTTAGCGACATCATGGCATCCACATATTCCATATACTGCTTGGTAACATCAGCGATGGGCAGTGTGGTGATATCAAACTTTTGTTTTCTAATCAGATAAAGTAGTAAGTCGAGCGGCCCTTCGAAGGTTTCTAATATGACCTCTAGCGCATCGGGGGGAATGAAAAGATCTTCAGGCTTTTCAATTAGCGCTTCACCATTAATAAACGCAAGTGGCAACGGCTGCTGAACAGGTGTCGCAAGCCCCTTCTCAACTGAGACCTCGTTATTGTTATTATTTTCTTCAACAAGCTCTGACACAGTTCCACAACCGTTTTTACGCGCTAACAAAGCGGCGATTATTGATATTATTATTTACGCGTTCATGCAAGAGCCTGTTGTGCGTTGCTGTACACCAACGCACAACAGGCCTTAGAAACTTAGCTTACGGTTTCCTACTATAACTTTCACCTACAACAAGCAAAAGAAACTATTTAAAATAGGCTATTTAGAACAACCTGTTCAAAAAACAGTCAAAAAAGTTACTCAAAGGGAGACGGATCGCCCGTGCCATGTCGCACAATTACTGGCGTGTCTTCCGACAAATCAACCACGGTAGTGGGCTGCTCACCAATGTAACCACCGTGAATAATAAGCCCTACTTGCTTTTCTAAGTTGTCGCGAATGACATCTGGGTCTGATTCAGCCATGGTGTTACCTGGCAAAATCAAAGACGTAGACATCAACGGCTCTCCCAGCTCTTCCAATAATGCAAGTGCAATGGCGTTATCGGGCACGCGAATTCCAATGGTTTTACGTTTAGGGTTTTGCAAACGCTTTGGTACTTCGCGGGTCGCTTTCAACACGAAGGTGTAACGCCCTGGTGTGTTGTTTTTAATTTGCCTGAACGCCGTATTGTCTACCTTCGCGTAAATTGATAGCTCAGACATGTCTCGACACATTAAGGTAAAGTTGTGATCTTTATCGATTTGACGAATACGACATAGCTGCTCAAGCGCCTTTTTATCTTCCATTTGGCAACCTATGGCGTAGCCTGAGTCTGTCGGATACACCACCACTGCACCCTCTCGAATTAACTCACAAGCCTGACTAATTAGGCGTTTTTGCGGGTTGTCGGGGTGCACATAGAAAAATTGACTCATAATTACTTCCTTTTCTTAAACGCGCAGAACGATACTACTTTGCCTACGGGATAAGTGTCTGTCCACTTATTAAGCTTGCTGGTTGGAGCTCGTTGGTAAAACTCGCTGGTTAAATTAGCTTTTGGGCTTTTTACTAACCAAATCTCGGCATTTTAATTAGCTTTAGCGCTCATTAACCGTACGCGAACCATTTGCCTTACCTTGCCCATTTATACCGAGAGCGTTGCAAATTAGATTTCCTTAGCTCTCGGCCATCTGCCCTTCAAATTGTTTCCAATTATGCCATACGGGTGTGAGCTTACTGCTAATGCCGAGGTTCTTACCAAGCTCAGTCCAACGAGACGGAAAGTGAAAATCAGAGCCCGCCGATGCTAGTAACTGATGGGTTTGTGCAAGCTCATTAATAAGCTCTTGTTTGGTTTTATTGATACCTGGAAATGCAGTTTCAATGGCATCGCCACCAGCTTGTTCGAACAAGGCCACCAAACGCCGTAGCCACTTCGCTGTCATATCATAATGAGCAGGGTGAGCCAGTACTGCTTGTCCACCTGCATCGTGTATCCACTCGATAGCCGTTTCGATACTTGGCCACTCTGCTTTAACTGCAGCTCGTTTGCCTTTGCCAAGATACTTCTTAAACGCGGCGTCCATACTTGGCACACCGTAGTTGTTTACTAATACGCGCGCAAAGTGCGCCCGTGTCACCTGGCCAACGCCCGCTAGCGCTTTTGCTCGCGTTAGAACACCTTCAACCCCACACTTTTCGAGCTTATCAGCAATTTTTTCAGCTCGGGCTTCTCGGGTTTGAGACTGGCCTTGCAGCCGCTCAAGAAACGTTGGGCAGTGTCTGTCCACATTTAATCCAACTACATGGATATCGAAACTGTGCCAAGTGGTGGAAATTTCAACACCATCAATAATAGTTAATGCACGTTTTTGCTTCGATTGGGTAGCATGTGCTTCTTCTAAACCAGCGACGGTATCGTGGTCGGTAACGGCAAGCGCATCCACCTGCATGGTGTGTGCGCGAAGGATTAATTCTTCTGGCGTTAAGTGGCCATCAGAGAATTTTGTATGACTATGTAGATCTATTTTCAATGTCTTATGCAAATTTTAGGTTGACACAAACGGCAATTTGTTTTCTTCTATACACACAAAGTATACGTACTAACGGCTTCAAATCCTATTGAAGTTTGGAAAAACAACGAGTAATTCATGCATTCATACAATATTTCAACAGCAATGACAGTTGCAGCTTGGTGGTGGCACTCCCTAACTTAACGGGCGGTGTGCACTGTAGTGCGTGAATGAATACACATAAAGGCCCGTTTATACGGGCCTTTTTTTTGTCTTTTTGCAGTTGGAGAGTAGCAAAAATGAGTTTAGCGGAACTGGGGATTTCCCCAGGTAAGGTAGAGACAATTGAGCAGGTGGGACACTATGTCGATGATCCACTTGCCGCGTTTGCCCACCTTTGTGGCAATAAAAATAACGCATTGCTTTTAGAGTCGGCAGAAATTGATTCTAAAGACGATTTACAAAGCTTGTTAATGGTTGACGCAGCACTGCGCATGGAATGCCGGGGCAACCGCGTTGAAGTGAAAGCACTGACAGGCAACGGCGCTTCAGTGTTACCTTTATTTGTTGACCACGCCCCTGAAGGCCTACATATCAAAGAAAGGACAGACACTTCAATCACCTTAATATGCGATGAAGCCGACGGTGAACTTGACGAAGACAGCCGCTTAAAGGCCGCAAGCGTAATGGACGCGCTTCGCATTGTTATCAATAAGATAACGCCAATTCGCCAACATCCCCACGCGGTTTTCTTAGGCGGTGTATTTGCCTACGACATGCTAGCAGGCTTTGAAAAATTACCCGATGTTGCAGAAGGTGAAAATGACTGCCCAGACTTTGTGTTTTACTTGGCAGAGACCTTAATTACCGTTGACCACCAAACCCGCGAGACACATTTAATTGGCAGTGTTTTTAGTGGACAAGACGTTGCCCAGCAATACTTTGCCATTGCTCAGCGCTTAGAAGCCATTCATCAGCAGCTACACGATATGCCCGCTGAGCCAGTGCTAGTAGGTGCAAATACAGCAAAGATTGCTGATGTAGAAAGTGAAGCACAAAGCGGACAGTCACTAGTTTCCGACTCAGAAAACTCAAGCGAAACCGAAAACGGACAGTCACTTTCTTCTTTTGACCCAAGCGTCGAAGTAAGTGTTGATTTAAGTGATGAACAGTTTTGCAACCATGTGCTGGACTTAAAACAGCACATTTTAGCCGGCGACATTTTTCAGGTTGTGCCCTCGCGCACATTCTCTCTCCCCTGCCCGTCGCCACTACTTGCTTACGCTAAACTTAAAGAATCAAACCCAAGCCCTTACATGTTTTACATGCAAGATGCCACTTTCAGTATATTTGGTGCCTCTCCTGAATCAGCGCTTAAATACGAAAGAGAAAGCAATCAGGTAGAGATCTACCCAATTGCCGGTACCCGTCCACGTGGCAAGCGCCCTGATGGCAGTATCGACAGAGATTTAGACAGCCGTATTGAGCTTAACCTTCGCGAAGACACCAAAGAAAAGTCTGAGCATATCATGCTGGTTGATCTGGCTCGTAATGATGTTGCAAAGGTAAGTCGTCCAGGTACGCGCTATGTGAAAGACTTGCTTAAAGTCGACCGTTACTCTCATGTGATGCACTTAGTATCGCGCGTAGTTGGCCAATTGCGTGACGACCTAGATCCACTGCACGCTTATCAAGCCTGCATGAATATGGGCACCCTAGTTGGCGCACCAAAAGTAAGCGCAGCAACGTTAATTCGCGAAGTAGAGAAAAAACGCCGCGGCAGTTATGGCGGCGCGGTTGGCTACTTGAACGGTCAAGGCGATATGGATACTTGTATAGTCATTCGCTCAGCGTTTGTGAAAAACGGCACGGCTTATATTCAAGCGGGTGCAGGCGTGGTCTATGACTCGGTTCCACAAGCTGAAGCTGATGAAACCCGCGCTAAGGCACAAGCGGTGATTGGTGCAGTAAAAGCTGCACTTCAAGAAGAAGCTGAAAGTATCAACGTTGCATTAAATGAAGGAGGCAACGCATGAATCAGCAAGTGACCACCCTATTTTTGCTCGACAATGTAGACTCATTTACCTACAACCTTGTGGACGAACTGCGTACCTTAAACTTAGATATCAAGGTGTATCGCAACACGGTTTCAGCAGATGCTTTGTTTGAAAGAATGCAGGAACAAGCAACGAAAGGCCCTGTGCTTCTTATGCTGTCGCCAGGTCCAGGGGCACCCAGTGAAGCGGGCTGTATGCCTGAGCTACTTAAAAAGGTACACGGCGTGTTCCCCGTTATTGGAATTTGCTTAGGACACCAAGCCATTGTTGAGCATTACGGCGGTAATGTAGGCCGTGCAACTCAGGTTATGCACGGTAAGTCATCAGCAATCACCCATTCTGAAGACGCTATGTTCAAAGGCCTACAGCAGCCCTTACATGTAGCACGATACCACTCTTTAGTGGCACATTCATTGCCTGAAAACCTTACTGTTTGCGCATCTACAATAAACGACGACGGAAGCGAAGCCGTAATGGCAGTTTACAATAGCGAAGATCGCATGTTGGGTTTTCAGTTTCACCCAGAATCTATTTTAACAGCCCACGGCAGTTTGCTGTTAAAGCAAAGTATTGACTATTTAACGTTACAGGGAGCGAACCATGCTTAACGCAGGCCCTCTACTAGAACAAATTATGCTGCGCGAATCACTGTCGCAAACCGAGGCATACAGCTTGTTTAACAGCATCATGCACGGTGAGCAAAGCGAGGTGATGATTGCTTCAGTGCTGACTGCGCTGAAAATGAAAAAAGAATCACCTGGCGAGATTGCGGGTGCAGCGAGTGCCATGGTTGCCAACGCACTGCCCTTCCCCACACCGTCTTATGAGTTTGCAGATATCGTTGGTACAGGCGGAGATGGCCACAACACCATTAATATTTCCAGTGCAGCCGGTGTAGTTGCCGCATCTTGTGGCGTGAAGGTGGCGAAACACGGTAATCGCAGTGTATCGAGTAAGTCTGGCTCTGCTGACTTGTTTCGCCAGTTTGGTCTTAATTTAGAAATTAGCCCAGAAACAGCACGCAAGTGCTTAGATGAAGCAAATTTCACATTTCTTTTTGCACCAGTTTATCACGCCGGTATGCGCCACGCAGCCCCCGTGCGCGCTGCGATCAAGACCAGGACCTTGTTTAATATACTGGGGCCGCTGGCAAACCCGGCGGGTCCAACTCACGGCGTTTTCGGCGTATACTCGCCTGAACTGCTTGAACCTTACGCAAAAACCCTTATGCTGCTTGGCCAACACCGCGCAATGATAGTGCATGGTGATGGCTTGGATGAACTGGCGCTTCACGGCGAATCAATGATTTACGACCTTGAGCATGGCGATATTCGCAAGCTTACCGTTACCGCCGAAGACTTCGGTTTACCTCATTATCCTCTTTCTGCGATTGAAGGCGGTGAACCTGAAGAAAACAGACAATTTGTTGAAGCAGCGCTAAACGGCGAAGGTAAAGAGGCGCACCGTGCCGCTATCGCTATGAACTGCGGGGCACTGTTGAAAGTAACCGGCAAAGCCTCAACCTTCAAAGAAGGGGCTGAAATTGCGATGAACGCTATGGCCGAAGGGTTACCCATGCAGTTATTAACGAAGGTTGCCAAAATTACTCAGGAGGTAAGCACGAATGGCTAATGTGCTTGAGAAAATTGTTGCAGACAAACGAGAAGAAGTGGCCGCACGCAAAGAAGCACTGCCGCTAGAAAGCTTCAAGGCGAATCTAGTTCCTTCCGAAAAGAGTTTATTTGCCGCACTTAGTGAGCCAAACGCAGGCTTTATCTTCGAATGCAAAAAAGCATCGCCTTCAAAAGGCCTTATTCGAGAGAATTTCGATTTAGACGAGATCTTAGCAGCTTACACGCCTTATGCTGCCGGTATTTCTGTGCTGACAGACGAGAAGTACTTCCAAGGTAAATTTGAGTACTTAGCTTATGTCACTGAGCGTGTTGCTCAGCCTGTGCTTAACAAAGATTTCTTAGTTGATACCTATCAAGTGTATTTAGCCCGTCACTACAATGCTGACGCAGTGCTATTAATGCTTAGTGTGCTAAATGATGGCGAATATCGCGAGTTGGCAAGCGTTGCCAATGCTCTGTCATTAGACATTCTTACCGAAGTAAGTAATGAAGAAGAAATGGAGCGCGCTATTGCCCTTGAAGCCAACATCATTGGTATCAATAATCGCAACTTACGCGACCTTTCTACCGATTTAGCCACCACAGAACGCCTTGTGCCCATGCTTGAAAAAGCCACGCACGACTACGTGGTTATTTCAGAGTCGGGCATTTACACACACCAAGATGTGCTTCGTTTAGCGCCTGTATCCCAAGGCTTTTTGGTGGGCAGTGCGTTAATGGCCGAGGCTGACCTTCCGCGCGCAGTGAAAACGTTAGTGAATGGCGCAGTTAAAGTGTGCGGACTTACCAACCCCGAACAAGCGCAAATGGCGTTTGATAAAGGCGCAAGCTTTTGCGGGCTTATCTTCGCCGAAAAATCGCCTCGCTGTGTGAGCGAAGCACAGGCTTTGACCATAACGCAAGGCGTTGACGGTGCATTTGTAGGCGTGTTTGTTAATCACGACATTGATGAAGTGGCTTCACTCGCCGCCTCGCTTAACCTTTTTGCCGTACAGCTACACGGTAGCGAAGATGACGCTTACATTTCAGCGCTTGCTGCCAAGCTTCCAGAAGGTTGTGAAATTTGGAAAGTCGAAGGTGTAAAAGCAACCTCTTCTGACGCACTACCAGACGCAGTGGACAGACACTTAAAAAATAGCCTTGTAAGCCGTGTTCTTCTGGATTGCCAAGTAGGCGATGCAAAAGGCGGTACAGGCGAAGCCTTCAATTGGCAGTTATTAAATGATATCGAAGCGAAGCATAAGTTAGTGCTTGCTGGCGGTATTAACGCCCAGAATGTTGCAGAAGCTATTGCAACCGGCTGTGGTGCTATTGATGTAAATTCAGGTGTAGAAACCGCACCCGGCGTGAAAAGTGAAGAAAAACTCGATGCGCTTTTTGCCATTTGCCGCCGTTACTAATTTAAATACAGGACAACGTAATGAACCAGTTAGATACAAAATTTGGCGAATTTGGTGGCATGTACGTGCCCGAGCTACTTATTCCAGCACTAGACCAACTGGAAAAAGCATTTTTAGATGCCAAGGACGACCCAACATTTAACGAAGAGTTTTTATCTCTGTTAAAAGATTATGCCGGTCGCCCCACATCAATGACGTTAACTCGCAATCTAGTAAGTAACCCGAAGGTAAAATTATACCTAAAGCGTGAAGACTTGCTTCACGGTGGCGCACACAAAACTAACCAGGTGTTGGGCCAAGCGCTACTTACCAAGCGCATGGGTAAAAAAGAAGTTATCGCCGAAACTGGAGCAGGCCAACACGGTGTTGCCACCGCGTTAGCATGTGCACTATTGGGGCTAAAAGCACGTATTTATATGGGTGCGAAAGACGTTGAACGTCAAGCGCCTAACGTGTTCCGTATGAAGCTTATGGGCGCAGAGGTTATTCCTGTAAACGCAGGCTCAGGTACCCTTAAAGACGCCGTAAACGAAGCCATGCGCGACTGGTCAGCGAACTATGATAAAGCGCACTATTTGTTAGGCACAGCCGCGGGCCCACACCCGTTCCCTACTATTGTTCGTGAATATCACCGTATGATTGGTGAAGAAACTCGTGCACAAATTATGGAAAAAGAAGGTCGCTTACCTGACGCCGTAGTGGCATGTGTGGGCGGAGGCTCAAATGCTATCGGTATGTTTGCAGACTTTATCGATGAGCCATCTGTACGCTTAGTGGGCGTTGAGCCTGCGGGTAAAGGTGTGCACACCAAAGAGCACGGCGCCACTATCGTGACGGGTACAAAAGGTATTCTTCACGGCGCGTACACCTTCATCATGCAAGACAAAGAAGGCCAGATTGAAGAAAGCTACTCAGTATCTGCTGGTCTCGACTACCCTGCTGTTGGCCCTCAGCATGCTTATCTTCACGACATTGGCCGAGCGGAATACGTTGCCGCTACCGACGAAGAAGCGCTGAATGCATTCCAATTGCTTGCAAGAAAAGAAGGTATTATTCCAGCCCTTGAATCGTCGCATGCTTTAGCGCACGCACTTAATATGGCTGATGAAGCGGAAGAAGAAACCATCATCGTAGTTAACTTATCAGGTCGTGGCGACAAAGATTTAGCGCACGTTATCAATATTTTAGGGGACGATTTATAATGGATAGATATGCACAAATGTTTGCGGGCCTTAATGAGAAAAACCAGGGCGCATTCGTACCGTTCGTTATGGTTGGCGACCCTGATTTAGCGCAATCTGAAGCCATTATTTGTAAGTTAATTGAAAGCGGTGCTGACGCACTTGAGTTAGGTATACCTTACTCTGACCCCATTGCTGATGGCCCTACTATCCAAGCTTCAGCCATTCGCGCTTTAGGTAATAAGGTGACGGTAGCCGATTGCTTGGGTGTTATTGCACGTGTTCGCGCAAAATATCCTAATGTGCCTATCGGCTTGCTACTTTATAGCAACTTGGTAATGGCCCAGGGTATCGAGAACTTTTACAACAAGGCGCAGGATGCAGGCGTTGACTCAATTTTGGTTGCCGACGTTCCTATTCGCGAAGCGGCACCTTTTCAAAAAGTAGCCGAAGCCACTGGCATTTCACAAATTCTGATTGCGCCACCTAATGCAACCGATGAAACCATGGAAAAAATTGGGGAATACTCGAAAGGTTACACGTATTTGCTGGGTCGTGCGGGCGTTACTGGCGCAGAAACGGCGGCAAATGTTCCTGCTTCAGAGCTTATTGAGCGCTTGAATAAACATAAAGCAGCACCAGCATTGTTAGGCTTTGGTATTTCTACACCGGAACAGGTTAAATCTGCTATTGACGCTGGAGCCGCTGGCGCAATTTCAGGCTCGGCGACAGTGAATATTATCGCAGCCAATTTATCGGACAGTCACAAAATGCTAAGCGAGCTCGGCAGCTTTGTTGAGAGCATGAAAGCAGCTACGGCAAAAGGATAAACGTATGCTATATATGATTTGTGCAACCGATGTAGTGGACAGTCTAGAAAAACGCCTTGCTGCACGCCCTGCTCACCTTGAACGTTTAAATGCGTTAAAAGATGCAGGCCGTTTAGTCATCGCAGGCCCCTTCCCTGCTGTTGATAGCCCAGATCCTGGCCCAGCCGGCTTCACTGGTTCGCTAGTAGTAGCAGAGTTTGATTCACTAGAAGCTGCTCAAGCATGGGCAGACGCTGACCCGTACATCGAAGCAGGTGTTTATGAAAATGTTGTGGTTAAACCTTACAAAAAGGTTCTGCCTTAGTTTTTAGCTAAACGCTATGTAGTAAACAGCGATAAATAACGAAGCCCCTTAAGACCGAATAGCTCCGGTTTTAAGGGGCTTTTTTTGCTTTAACAGTAATAAAGCTAGCTCTTGAAGCTAACTTTGGACAGACACTCATTTGCTAGTCTACTGACTGATGTGAAGCCAATTATGAAGCCAATTATGGACAGACACTTATTTACTAAATAGTCCCTGGTGGACAGACACTCTAATTACAAACCTGCTACTTATGCACATTCATAATTAGAGTGTCTGTCCACTATATATCAGACGCTAAACCCTCTTTTGTAAATGCTATTTACTTAAGGCTTATATACAGTTTTTAATCCTCAAGGTAGACTAAACTCAATTCAGAATGGGTTCAGTTAACCAAGTTATACTTATCTTTAGTTTCGCCTTAGTGGGATAATAATTGTGAGGTTGTATGGCATCATCGCTTCGTGTTGCAGTAGTTTGTTTAGTGTTAGCCACGTCTAGCATAGCGCCGGCTTGGGCGTTGCAAGGCTCTGGGAGCGATATATCAAAAAGCGAAGCTGCAGAGCGAGCACGCACTGCCGCAAATGGACGCGTTTTAAAAGTTGAAAAAACCTCAAAAAATTACCGTGTTAAAGTCCTCAAAAAGTCTGGACGAGTAGTATCGGTAGATGTAGACAAACGTTCCGGCAAGGTAAAAACAAGCAAAGATAAGGACTAACATGCGCATTTTGGTAGCGGAAGACGACAGCAGATTATTAACTCAACTTGATGCACTGCTTCAACAAAACGGTTACAGCGTAGATTTAGCTGATAACGGCGAACATGCGCTTTTTCTTATTAAAGAATATAGCTATGACTTGGCTATCGTCGACATTGGTATGCCAAAACTTGACGGCTTTGAGGTTATAAGAAAAGCTCGCCAAGCTGACATTGCATGTCCCATACTCATTCTAACAGCGAGAGATCGTTGGCAAGAAAAAGTAGAAGGGCTTGATGCAGGTGCTGATGACTACCTCACTAAGCCTTTTCACAACGAAGAACTACTTGCTCGGACAAAAGCCCTCATTCGACGAGCTTCAGGTCAAGCAAACCCTACCATTCAGTTCGGTCCTATTTCGCTAGATACAGTAAGCGAAGAACTATCGTTAAACGGTGAGGCCCTAGACTTAACCGCGTATGAATACAAAGTTATGGAGTACCTTATGCTTAATCCGCAAAAGGTCATCTCCAAAACAGAGTTAACCGAACATATTTACGACCAAGATTTTGATTTAGACAGCAATGTCATTGAAGTTTTTGTAGGAAGACTGCGCAAAAAATTAGACCCATCAGGTGAATTGAAGCCGATCGAAACACTTCGGGGTAGAGGTTACAGGATAAATAGAAGTCTATGAGGCAGTTGTCGCTTCGTTTGCGAAGTATTTTTCTAGCGATAGTTCTACTTGCATTTTTTGCACCTTTCACTGTTGTCATTTTGGACGAGGCTTATACCGATAGCCTTACACAAGCTAAGATGAGCGAACTTAGGTTGATGAACTTAGGGCTGTTATCTGCTTTTGAGTTAGACGGCGACATGCCTTACATGCCTGAAATTTTATACGAAGAACAGCTTAATCTGCCTGGCTCTGGTTATCTTGGCGTTATCGTATTTCGAGATGAAGTGATTTGGCAATCAGCTTCCGCCCTTGAGTATACCTTTTCTCCTCCCGCAATAAACGTCGCCGTAGGCAACGAGTTGTTCTTGGAGTCCTATACACCCGCATTTGAGGAAGAGTCCCAATTTTTTGTATATGCCTTTACTGCTGAGTTTGCATCAAGCAGAGATTTTGAGCCGGTAAGGTTTTATATATTTAATAACAAAGCACTGTTTGAAGCTGAGCGGAATACTTTCTTGAGCACGACGTGGCAATGGATAGTCACCCTCTGTATTGCGCTTTTAGTTTTTATTATCATAGGCATAAGCTTAGTTCTTCTACCTGTTAGAAAGCTAATTGACGAAATTTCACAAACGTCTAGCGGTAACAAGCGCGAGTTAGAATCGCGATACCCAGTCGAATTCGATTCTTTAAAAGAGTCTATTAACGGATTGCTTCAAACTGAAGCGGCACAAAGAGCAAGATACAAAAACAGCTTAGGTGACCTAGCACATAGCTTGAAAACACCACTTGCAGTAGCTTCGGGGAACAGTAATTTGCCAACCGAAGTAAAGGAGTCGCTTCAACAAATTGACAAAATTATTAAACGCCAACTGAAAAGAGCGAGTGCAGGAAAATCTGGTTGGCAACAAGCTATTGATGTTTTGCCAGTATTGCACAAACTTGCCGATGCTATGGACAAAGTTTATCAAGACAAAGCCCTAACCATTGAATTTGATATGGATGACAATATCCAGTTCAAAGGGGACGAAACAGATTTGATGGAGCTTTGCGGTAATCTGTTAGATAACGCATGCAAAGCGGCTCAAGATAGAATAGTTATATCTGCAGAAACAAGTGAGGGTTGGCTTACAATCAATGTTGAAGACGACGGGCCAGGTATTCCTGACGACAAAAAAGTACTTTTACTAGAGCGAGGAACTCGTCTTGACACCTACACTGAAGGCCACGGAATTGGAATGGCCTTGGCCACAGACCTAGTTTCTATCTACGAAGGTAGAATGCTTATCAAAGACAGCGCGCTTGGCGGCGCTCGTATCGTTATTCAGTTTCCAAATCACGATTAATAGTATAAAGGCCCACAGGCTAACTCGTAAATCAGTGAGCCTTTAATGACTAAAAGCGAGCCTAAAAGTGGACACACACTTTATTTTTCTCAAAGAGCCTGATATCGGGCAGACACTTTTTAAATTTATCGTTTAGCTATTCGGCATTAAGGTTGCTAAAAACATTTGAGTGTCTGTCCCTTTTAAAGCTTTCTCTTTAAAGCTTTATGGGCCAATAGCTTGTAACGGACCGTCACTTTCTTTAAAAAAGTGTCTGTCCTCTACAGTACTTTGCACAAGTCCAAGCGAGTGTCTGTCCACTACCTATTGCTCTAAAGTACTTTGCGCAAATCCGAGCAAGTGTCTGTCCACTATCTATTGATGCGCTATATCACCCCTGTTTTACGAAGTAGACTTTTCACCTTCACTTGATAACAACACCGCAAGCCACTTACTTTCTTCGCGAGATTCAAGCGCTATTTTTACTACCATGGTTAACGGTACCGATAGTAGCATTCCAACGGTGCCCAGTAACCAACCCCAAAATATCAATGATAAGAATACCACAAGTGTAGAGAGTCCCATGCCTTTACCCATTAATCTTGGTTCGACCATATTACCCATGATGGTATTTACAAGCACAAAACCGAGGGCCGCGAAGCCTGCTGAGGCCGGGCCAAGTTGAACAAACGCGATTAATACTGCTGGCACTGCCGCAATAATAGAACCAATGTTTGGAATAAAGTTGAGCATGAAGGCCAAGACGGCCCATAACATGAAGTGGTCTACTCCTAGCACGTAAAGCCAAACGCCAATTATCAAACCCGTACCTAAACTAACCACCGTTTTTATCGCTAAGTAGCTATTTACAGAACGTATAAATTTGTCGATATGCTTTAGCTTCATGCCAGGGTCTGCGAGTGCGATATGGAAACGGCGAGGAATGCTATCTGCTTCAAAGAGCATAAAAATGACAGTCAAAAGAATTAGGAATAAGTTAGAAAGCACGCCACCCATTCCGCTGATAAAATTTGTAGCCACGGACATAGCCGTTGCTGGGTCAAGGTGAGAAGCAATCAGCTCTCTATTGATGTGAATGTTAAATTCAGCCAACTTGGACACAACCCAGGCAAACTCTGTATCAAGCTTACTTCTATATTCTGGCAAATTTTCTCGAAACTCGGTCATAGACTGGCCTACTAAGCCAGCTAAAAGAAAACCAAAAACAACGATAAGCAGTATAACAAAAGTGATGGAGAGCCATTTGGGGACGCCGAAATTAGAGGTCCAGCGTATTATTGGGCTACACGCGATCGCTATAAAAATAGAAAGAAAAAACGGTACCATTATAGTACTGGCGGCTTTGATACCAGCCATTACCACTACTAAACATGCTAAAACGATTAGAATTTTTGCTGTTGGCGAGCGTAGTTCCATTGACATTTTGTGCTACATTCCTGACTGAAACGACAACACTTTACAACGACTTATAAACAACTACAAACAAGAGACTTCAATGAACTTTAATCTTGCCACTATTAAAATTAAAAACTTAAGACTACGCACATACATTGGCATCAATGAAGATGAAATAAAAAACAAGCAGGACGTTGTTGTTAACGTGAAAATTGATTATGACGCTGAAAAGGCGACAAACACTGACGATATGAGTGACGCGTTAAACTATAAAACGATTACTAAGGCAATTATCAAACTCGTCGAAGACAACCGTTTCTCCCTTTTAGAAAAGCTTACCGCTGATGTGTTAAGTATTGCGTCGGAACACTCTTCGGTACGTTACGCCGAGGTTGAAGTTGATAAACCACACGCTCTTAGATTTTCTGATTCAGTGTCGCTGACGCTGTCTTGCAATAAGTCGGGATAGGTCATACCTCAAGGAGCCAACTGTGAACATTCTTTTGACTGGTGGTACGGGGCTGATTGGCGGTGAATTTATTCGCCAATATTCAGATAAGCACTCATTCACTGTGATTTCTCGCGATATTACAAAGGCAAAGGATAAATTAGGTAATCGCGTTGATATTGTAGAAAGCATCGCTTCGATAAAAAACTTCGAGAACTTCGATGCTGTTATTAATTTAGCCGGTGAACCTATCGCCGACAAACGCTGGACAGACACTCAAAAGAAAAGGATTTGCGACAGCCGTTGGGATATTACTGCTGAATTAGTATCTAAAATAAACAGCTGTGAAACACCACCATCAGTTTTCCTATCTGGTTCTGCAATTGGTTACTACGGCAGCCAAGGTGACAGGCTTATTACCGAAGATACTTCTCCTCACAATGAGTTCACCCATGATTTATGCGCAAAATGGGAAGCTATTGCTCAAGGCGTAGATCAAACGAAAACTCGTGTGGTTACGCTTCGTACTGGCGTGGTGCTTACTGCGAAAGGCGGAGCGCTTGGAAAAATGGCACTACCGTTTAAATTAGGGGCCGGAGGAACACTAGGTAGCGGAACTCAGTACTTGGCTTGGATCCACTTACAGGACATGGTTCGTGCTATCTCTTTTTTGTTAGATGATAGTGCTTGTACCGGTGCGTTTAATTTAACCGCTCCGGAGCCTGTTACGAACAAGGTGTTCTCTAAAACTCTTGCGAAAGTGCTGGGTCGCCCTTGCCTTTTTAACGTACCTAGCTTCGTTATGAAAATAGCAATGGGCGAGTCATCAAAGATGATATTAGAAGGACAACGGGTCATTCCTAAAAATCTCACCACCGCCGGCTTCAAATTTGAGCACCCTTCTATCGACGAGGCGTTGAACGAGATCTACAGCGACTGATTTTATAGCCAATAGTTCTCGGGGATTGTGGACAGACACTCAATTTAAAAAGAGAGTGTCTGTCCAACCGCCTTTGTCCACTCGCCTTACTTTATTTAATAAAGTGACTGTCCAAACCATAAATGTAGACTCAAACCATATTTCTTAGCATCTGACCAGTATTAAGTGTAAGCAGTCGATAGCAACCAAACGCTCCTAGTATGCCCACAACAATGGCGCCGACGCTCGGTGCTATAGCCCAGTACTCAGGATGCAAACTCGCTTCCATTTGAAAAACTGTGGTTTGCAGTAAGTACAGACTTAATTCGTTGGCCATAGCAGCCATGAAGCCTGCGACTACACCAATAATAACAAACTCGAAAATCACGCTTTTCCTTATTAAACCACCCTTAGCACCAAGTGTGCGAAGTATGGCTATTTCCTGTTTACGTTCATCCATACTCGCCTGTACCTGAGCAATCAATACTAGACTTCCCGCCATTAAAACCAGTACCAAAATAAATTCAACGGCGACAGAAACCTGGTCCACAATCTCTCGAAGCTGGTTTATTCGAGCGTCTACATCAAACATTGTGATCGACGCAAACGGCTTTAATAGGTTCGTTAACTCAGCCTTCCTATCAGTGGGCAGATAAAAACTAGTGATATACGTTGGGCTAAACGCAGCCATCGCGTCTGGATGAATAACAAAAAAGAAATTGGGCTGCATGGTCTGCCAGTTAACGGTACGAATACTCGTTACTTTCGTTTCAACAATTTCGCTTCCCACATTAAAAGTAAGCCTATCACCCATTTCAATATTTAATCTTTCAGCAACACCTTCTTCAACAGAAACTGGGAACCACCCTTCGCTGTATTGTGTCTCCACATTTCCATGCCAATTCCCTTCAATAATCTCGTTTTCTTTTTGTAACGAATTACTCCACGTCAGGTTTGCTTCTCTGCCTAAACCTCTTCGGCCTTCTCGATTCGGCTCATCTTCTTTAGAAACCTCGGTATTTACCCCTTCTCCATTTACCGAAACAAATCGGCCTCGAATGACAGGATAAAACTCTTCAATCTTTACGCCATTGTCAGCGAAGTGTCTGTCCAACTCGGGTTGAATATCCGGCGTAATGTTAATTAAGAAGTAATTCGGTGTACCTTCGGGCAATTGCGAGCGCCATTGCGAAACCATATCGTTGCGCATTACCAGCACCACTAAAAGCAACATAATGGTGACGGAAAAGCTAATTAGCTGCACACTGTTGTCCATCGCACGGCGCTTGATACGAGCCCATGCCAACTGCCACGCCCCCATTCTGCCACTGCCCAGCTTGCGGCCAATAGCTATCAATATATACGTTGCTCCAAGTAGCCCAAGAACAAGCGCTGCACCAGACACGAATAAAATTGCGCTAATTTTGAGGTCGCGGCTGTACATCCACATCAATAAGAATATCGCGCCGCCAGAAGCGACAAACTGAATGCTTCTGGAACGTAGATTCGCCGAGATATCTTTTCTCAATACGCGAAGCGGGGGTACTGAAAATAACTGTAATAGAGGATACAAAGAAAAGAGCAAAGCGCATGTAGCACCCGTAGCAACGGCAATTAAAAGCGGGCGCCAATGCCATACGTCAAGAGACACATCCACTCTATCAGCTACCAGAGAAACCACCATTTGCTGACCGATAAAACCAATAATGAGACCAATTAAAATACCAAGTGCGGTAATAAATAAGATTTGAAACAAGTACACTTTTCGGATTGTGCTACTTGTTGCACCTAGGGTCTTCATTATTGCCACGGGGTCAAAATGACGCTGAGCATAACGCTGAGCAGCAACGGCAATGGAAACGGCCGCTAATACTATTGCTAACAAACTTGCCAACAAAAAATAGCGCTCAGCACTTGCGACAGAACGCCCTATAGCTGACTCGTCATCTTCGACTGTCCGCCACGAGTGTAAGTCGTCATTTAATTGAGGCAATAACCAATTGTTGAAACTTTCGATATCACCTGTGTCGCCCGCAAAAAAGCCAACATAACGAGCGCGACTTCCCGGACCAGTAATGGAGGTTTTATCTAAATCTCTTAAATTGATTAGTGCGATTGGGTCGGTGTTAAATACGCTGAAGCCTGCATCTGGAATATCTACCAACACATGCGTTACGGTAAAAGTGCCATCGCCAATTTCGATATTATCGCCAATAGAAAGCCCTAAACTCTGGAAAAGCCGAGACTGTACCCAGGCTTCACCCGGCTGTGGTAATGCTGCGGTTGCGCGTTTTTCTCCGAAAGGCTGATTGGTGATATTGACTGTCCCTTTAAGGGGATAAGCGTTGTTCACTGCTCGCAAATCGACAAGCGACATCTCGTCGCCTTTAAACACCATTGAACGTGTTGCCACCTGTTTTGCCGTCGCAAGGCCCTCTTCTTGGGCTCTAGCTAACCAATCTTCGTTTATAGGATCGTCTGAGCGAAGCTGAGCATCTGCTGCAATAAACGCAGCAGAGCGAGACTTAAGTGCACTTTGCAAGCGCTCACTAAAAAGCGACAGCGACAACACGGCTGCTACAGATAACACAATAGCCAGCAATATAATGGTAAGTTCGCCGCGCCTAGCCTCATGCTTAAAAAGCCGCCAAGCTAAATTAAAAGACGTCGACATCTAAACCGCCTCTTTCTTATTCATTGTGTTCGCGCCAGTTGTTTCAACTAATTCGCCAGCATTCATAGTGAGTTGCCTGTCACAATGTTCCGCTAGCTCGTTATCATGAGTTACAAGTACGAGAGTTGTGCCTTTTTCTCTATTCATCTCGAACAACAGCGCTTCGATTTTTTCACTATTTTTGGCGTCTAGGTTGCCGGTAGGCTCATCGGCGAAAAGTATTTTGGGAGAGGTAATAAATGCTCGCGCTATGGCAACGCGCTGTTGCTCGCCCCCGGACAACTGATTAGGGAAGTGATGTGCGCGATGCTTTAATCCGACTTGCTCTAGAATATCCAAAGCTAGTGCCTTTGGGTTATCAAGCCCTGCAATTTCTGCCGGTAGCATCACGTTTTCCAAGGCTGTTAAGCTTTGAACTAACATAAAGCTTTGGAAAATGAAGCCTACTTTATTTCCTCTTAAAATTGCGCGCTCTTCTTCATCCATACTGTGAAGTGCCTCACCATCTAAGAAAATTTCCCCTTCTGTAACTTGGTCAAGCCCAGCTAACAAGCCCAAAAGGGTTGACTTACCCGAGCCTGACGCGCCAATAATGGCAACGGACTCACCAGACTTGACTTCAAAAGAAATAGGACGAAGGATCTGCAGTGAACCTTCACTCGTATCCACTACTTTGGTTACAGCATTAGCTTTTATCATAAGAGGTCATCAATTCGTGTTTGTTAAATTTCGTTATTTGTTTGCTTTTTTACTTATTCTTTTAATACCCTTTCAAGCGCTATCAGATCAAGCCAAGCAGAGCGACACAAGCGAAAATGCGGTTTTACTTATCTTAGGTGACAGTTTATCCGCGGCTTATGGATTACAGCAACATGAGGGATGGGTCAGTTTGTTACAAAAGATGTGGCAAGACGACAACATTCCGATTGATATTATAAATGCTGCGGTAAGCGGAGAGACCACTGACGGTGGTTTAGCGCGATTTCCCCGTTTATTAGAGCAACACAACCCTACCCATGTATTGATTGAACTGGGCGGTAATGACGGCCTCCAGGGCCATAATATCGGTAAGATTAGGGATAATTTAGATTCGCTGGTAAGTGTTGCGAAGGAGAGTAATGCCGTCGTGTTTCTGCAAGAAATGCAAATTCCTTCTAATTACGGTAAGCGCTACACCCAAATGTTTACTCAGAACTACAATAAAGTAGCGGAAGCTCAGGACGTTGAAAAGATTCCCTTTTTTCTTGAAGACATAGCGCTAAATAAGGACTTAATGCAAAACGATGGTATTCATCCAAATGCTGAGGCACAGCCGTTGATCGCTAACTTAATGGACAGACACTTAAGAAGTTTAATTCTTAATGCTCAATAAATGTGCTACCTTTAAATGATAATTTGCTTCAATAAGAGGTTTGTTTATGGATATTTCATCTGTTAATTCGACACCTGTTTCCACTATTTTGGAATCGCCTGAGCGACCATCTCAGCAAGCGGAGTCACGTAGTGTGCAAGAAAGTCGCGAGGCTCAGCCTCAAAGTACGCAGCAGACATCAAATACTAATGATGGACGAGTAGGTTCAAGAGTGGATGTATTTGTATAGCTCTCCTAAAAAGGCTCATAAAGGGCAGACACTTGTTTTTGTCCACGTTTAGTTTGCTTGGAAGTTGAATATGAAAGGATAGACACTTGCTAGCCAAAGAGTGTCTGTCCTTTTTCTCACACACTATTAAATTTAAGTGTCTGTCCATAACCATCCTTCTCAACTAATACATAACTTCCGTTCGACAAAATAATCCAGGAAGTCCTTTTTGGAGTCAACTAATCGCTAACACCAACAAAACTGTTCCAAAGACCACTTAAAATTAGCGCTATAAATCTCATAATACTTATAAATAGCTATGGGATACGGATATGCCTTTACCTCGTTACAAACAAATTAACACCGATGTCACCCCTTACTACCATTGTATTTCGCGCTGCGTAAGGCAATCTTATTTGTGTGGTCGTGATTCACGCACAGGCATAAATTACGAACATAGGAGAAAATGGATTCAAGATAGACTTCACAAGCTATCGCAAGCATTTGCCATTGATTTATGCGCTTACGCTGTAATGCATAACCATATTCATGTTGTACTCCATATAGCGAAGGGTAGAGCTGATGGTTGGACTATGGACGAAGTATTGCTTAGATGGAGAATGTTTTACAAATGCCCTCCCCTAGTACAGCGATACCTAGAAAACTTCGATTCAGTAACAGCAGAAGAGCGGGAAGAATTGAAGTCGCTATCTGTCTTATATCGAGAGCGACTTCAAAGCATAAGCTGGTTTATGCGCATGTTAAATGAATACATAGCGCGCAAAGCTAATAAAGAAGATGAGTGTAAAGGCTATTTCTGGGAAAGAAGGTTTAGATCTCAAGCAATATTAGATGAAAAAGCGCTAGCAAGTGTAATGGCGTATGTTGATTTGAACCCCATTAGGGCGAAAATAGCGAAGACACTCAGCAACTCCCATTACACCAGTATTCAATACCGCTTAAATGCTAAGCGCTCGAACAAAATACCTAAGTTTTTGATGCCCTTTAATGACAGTGAGAAAAAGCTAGCTGAGAGTTTGCCTTTTGCTTTTACAGATTACTTGCAGCTTATTACTGATACGTTGAACGTAGAGCGGAATAGCAACGCCTGCAGAGTTCCTAAGCTTCCAAACAAGTTGCTCAATAAACTTGGGATGACAAAAGAAAACTGGCAATTAGTGACCAGTAACTTCGAAACCCTCTTTACCGGCCCTGTTGGCTGCCCAGAAATGATGGAGAATTTTGCTAAGTGTTGTCAAAGAGCATGTCGCCCCAATGTTTCTAATGCTCAGAAATATTTATCTTGAGTCGGTAACGTAACGACATTATTTGGCTAAATATCCGCTTGACGAGCAAGGACGTCGACGATGTCTTGAGAGTTCGTGAGACGTCTTATGTCATTAAACAGTATTTCAGCTTCAGGGTATTGTCTTTTCAGATAGCCGCACCATTGCTTAATTCGGTTGGGGTAATATTTACCCTTGTCCCCAAAAATTTCGTAGCCAGAGTACTGTATCAACAACGCAGCCAGTTCAGACCATGGCATAGGTGCTACGCCCTCTTTAATACTCAGCGCCAAATTAGGCATTGCCAATGCACCTCGTCCTATCATTAGATTGGTACACTCTGATTGGCTTTGACAGCGCTTAGCATCGTCAGCGTTCCAAATTTCGCCATTTGCTACAATGGGAATATCAGTGTGCTGCTTAATTTTCGCTATCCACTCCCAGTAAGCCGGTGGCTTATAGCCTTCCGTTTTTGTTCTTGCATGAACAACGAGCTCAGAGGCTCCTGCTTCAGTAATAGCGATAGCGTTTTCGATAGCTAAAGACTTATCCTCAAAGCCCAGTCTTATTTTGGCTGAAACCGGGATATCAACAGGAACGGCCTCCCTAACCGCTTTCACAATATCGTAAAGGGTTTGCGTCTCTTTCAACAACACAGCCCCGCCCTTACTTTTGTTGACGGTCTTAGCAGGGCAACCGAAGTTCAGATCAACTCCTGGGGAGCCCAGCTCTATTGCAGTTTGTGCATTCTCTGCGAGCCATTGTGGATGTTGCCCTAGCAATTGAACTCTTACTGGTACGCCTGAGGGCGTTTTGCCACCGTTGTGTAGCTCCGGGCAAAGTCTATAAAACGTTTTCTTCGGCAGTTTTTGATCAACAACTCTTACGAACTCAGTAACACACTGGTCGAAGCCACCAACTCGAGTGAGCATATCTCTCATTAAGTGATCGACAACGCCCTCCATAGGGGCAAGCATTACTTTCATTATAAACGTCTCGTGTTACTAGAACATAAAATTGGCGCGGGAGTGTAGCAAAAAGCGTTAATTTCAGCCAGGATTTGGGGCTCAGTTTATCAACTTTGTGACTGTCCGTTTTATTGGACCGTTTTATTGGACTAAGAACACTGTTGAATGGATTGTGCTATTGATGAGTAAGTGTCTATCTACGAAACTATCTAAGTCGTGGGGATTTTCGGCTAAAGTGCTGAGTTAAAGCTTGAGTGTCTGTCCACTAAAAAAAGGGCTGTTATAAAGCGGTTTCTTATTTGAATTACAACGTCAACTTATAGTTTTTCATTATCATACTATTGGGAAGTAGTATCCTTCCTTATGCTCTCTAGACGAGCTATAACGGCCAGCTTTTGGTTATCGGTGTATGTCCGCCATTTTACGATTTCATCAATAGTACGTTTGCATCCAACGCAAATTTCATCTTCATTCAATTTACACAAGGCGATACACGGAGATGTTGAGTTCATAAAGCTTCTGTTTTATCTAAACCTTCATTTTTACTTTGAGCATGCGAAGCAGCAATAGCTGCCATTGTGTTTTCCGACAGTTCTTTATTTGACCATAAACAAACATGGCAACCAAAACGCGATTCAAGGTATGAAGCAAACTCAGTGTCTGTCCCACATTCATATCGCACTAAATTTTGTTTTTTACCGTCATAAATAACCGCAGAATAAGTGAACACAAAAAGCCTCCTTTGAAAGAGGCTTAAATATACATCTAGACGTCTAAACGTTCAAGCGTCCATTTAGAATAATCGAGTGCTGCGCAGATGGCAGCGACCTGAGCGTCGTTACAGTTTTCAGGTGTCGCGTTATCACTATCGGGATAAACTTCCGTTGTTGTAACGTATTTGGCATCTGTCATACCGCCACATAAATACAAAGCCTTTTTGTCATAGCAGACAACACCTTCACTCACTACATCTGCTCCAATAATCTTGCCGCTCTCGTCTGCAGGAGCGATATGCGTCACTTTCTTCACCGCATCGATTACAGCTTTTTGAAACTCTATTTGTGGATTTGGCGTGTTTGCGACCGTATAGAAACCGTCAGGTATATTCCAATTATCATGGGTTACGCCATCCCGTGCGGCCAGCGCAGGTCTGAATTCAGTGTTATCTGTATCGGTAGTTTCGTGTAAATCGATATGAAGCGTTAACGACAACGCTAGATCAGACACTAACTGCATAAGCTGAGCGGATTCTGGTGCCGGAGAGTCGCTGTAAAACGAGCGATTTGGATCTAGTGCCATTGGATTCCATCGATTTATCGTCTCGTAACCCCAAGGGCTTACACATGGCACAACTACAATGTTTATTTGCTCTGCGTACTGAGACAGCTTTGTGTTAATAAACTGAAGTGCACCCTGCACTCCACTCGTTTCATAACCGTGAACTCCACCCGTAACAAGCGCTGTAGGCTTTTTAGTATCAAAGTTATTTGGAACTACTGCATATAACGGATAGCGTTCAGAATCGTATGGGAGAGAACCATACTGCTTTAGTTCAAAGCCTTCAGGAATAATATTGAAAAGTTTATCGAGTACTTCTTCTTGGTAACTTCTTTTCACAGTCTGTTGAGATTTCCACTGCGATTTCTCTTTCTCGTTCCAAGGCTCACCCGGAGTTCCAATTGGATAATTCTGCATATAACACCTCTTTTGTATTTAAAAGATCATAACAGCTCAGCAAGCTAACGTATCTACTCTACAAGAGATTAATCGACAGTTGTGCCATAAGATCTTTACGCTTCGTATCCTAAAAAGTTAGTTGTTCAACTGTATGTTGGCTTAGCTTTGCAAAGGATTAGTTCCCTAGAATAAGCATGAAAGGTTGAGTTAGTTACACTTGGATAGTTATTTGTTAAGGAAGAAAATGTAAGTGACTGTCCATTGGCAATTAAATGCGGCTGGTGGTTGAGGGAGTATAGAAGTGTCTGTCCACAGAGCTTCCGGAGACAAAAACAAAAAAACCAGCCGAATGGCTGGTTTTTTCGATATGGCGTCCCCTAGGGGATTCGAACCCCTGTTACCGCCGTGAAAGGGCGGTGTCCTAGGCCTCTAGACGAAGGGGACTGAAATTTTGCCAGTGAAGACACACTTCACTAAATTTCTGTAAGCTTAAGAATGAAATAAACAATCTTATTCCTTACCGAAACTTTCAGTCAGAAGTTGAAGAGTCAACTCCAGCCTATTTCACAGTTTTAATCGACTGTGACGCGATAAAATGGCGTCCCCTAGGGGATTCGAACCCCTGTTACCGCCGTGAAAGGGCGGTGTCCTAGGCCTCTAGACGAAGGGGACTGAAAATCTTCTGTCGAAAGCACCGCTTTCGAGATTTTCAGTAAGGCAAAGTGAGCTAGCGAACTGAGCGACTTTTCCTTACCGAAACTTTCAGTCAGAAGTTGAATAATCAACTCCAGCCTATTTCACAGTTTTAATCGACTGTGACGCGATAAAATGGCGTCCCCTAGGGGATTCGAACCCCTGTTACCGCCGTGAAAGGGCGGTGTCCTAGGCCTCTAGACGAAGGGGACTGAATTCTTTCTTCGAAACTAAGTTTTCGAATTTTCAGTCCGAAGCTGCGTTAACAACTTCAGCCTATATCAAACCAAATCTCAATGTGACTTGGTGGAGCCAGGCGGGATCGAACCGCCGACCTCCTGCATGCCATGCAGGCGCTCTCCCAGCTGAGCTATGGCCCCATCATGGTACCAGTCATTTTGTGTGACTGTTCCGTGACAGCGGGGCGCATTCTAGGCATCCGCCCCTGTCATGTCAACGCTTTTTTTATGAATTTTCTCTGTTTGCTATAAAAGTAAGCGCTTTGTCGATTCTCTCGCCAATTTTCTCTTTTGAGATAAGATTCAACGTGATATCTAACGACGGTGAATTACCACCACCTGTCACAGCTACACGCAGCGGCATACCTACTTTACCCATGCCCACTTCCAATTCTTCGGCTGTACTGTTTATAGCAGCCTGAATGTTTTCTGGGTTCCACTCTTCAATTGCCATTAATTTATCTTTAGCAAGCTCTAGTGGGCCGCGAGCGACTGGACGAAGATGTTTTTTTGCAGCGTTCGCATCGAAATCTTCATAGTCTTGATAAAAGTAAGTAGAAATCTCAGCCAACTCTTTTAGCGTTTTTACTCTATCAGCCTGAATAGCAATTATAGATTCAAGTGCTGGGCCTGTCGTTAAATCAACATTCAACTCTTCAAAATGCCATTTAGCATGTGAAGCAACTTCACTGGCTGGTAATGTCTTAATGTAGTGTTGATTCAACCAGATTAGCTTTTCTGTGTTAAATGCCGATGCAGA
The DNA here is from genome assembly GCF_056160105.1 of Alteromonas sp. ABD4_190. Classification (NCBI taxonomy): domain Bacteria; kingdom Pseudomonadati; phylum Pseudomonadota; class Gammaproteobacteria; order Alteromonadales; family Alteromonadaceae; genus Alteromonas; species Alteromonas sp. ABD4_190. The sequence continues at coordinate 3,622,811 of NZ_JBSWWN010000001.1, read as the reverse complement.
TTGCCCAATGGCATCAAGGCTGAATTTCTCAATCATTTCATCAACTGAGAAAATTTCTTGATCACCGTGAGACCACCCCAACCTAACAAGGTAATTAAGCACAGCTTGCGGTAGGAATCCATCATCGCGATATTGCATCACGCTTACAGCGCCATGACGCTTAGATAACTTCTTGCCGTCATCACCCAAAATCATAGAAACGTGAGCATATTCTGGAACAGGTGCACCAAGCGCTTCAAGAATATTGATTTGGCGTGGCGTGTTATTAATATGGTCTTCACCACGAACTACGTGAGTAATACCCATATCCCAATCATCAACAACTACGCAGAAGTTGTAAGTAGGGGTACCGTCAGAGCGCTGAATAATAAGATCGTCTAGCTCAGTATTGCTAATCTCAATTTTTCCACGCACGTGATCATTAATTACCACTTTGCCTTCTAGAGGGTTTTTGAAGCGGATAACAAAAGGCTGACCTTCTGGGTGATCCGTTCTGTCTCTCCACGTACCTGGGTAGCGAGGCTTCTCACCACGTTCTTTTTGCGCTTCACGAATCGCATCTAACTCTTCAGAGCTCATAAAGCATTTATACGCTTTGCCTTCATCCAAAAGCTGCTGAATAAGTTCTTTATATCTATCGAAACGCTCAGTTTGATAAATTGGCCCCGTATCCCACGTTAAACCTAGCCATTGCATTCCGTCTAGAATGGCCTGCTTAGCTTCTTCTGTTGAACGCTCGATATCTGTATCTTCAATGCGAAGAACAAACTCGCCGCCTTTGCTTTTAGCAAGAAGCCAAGAATAAAGCGCAGTTCGTGCGCCGCCAACGTGAAGATAGCCTGTTGGGCTGGGTGCAAATCGTGTAACAACCGACATGGTCACTCTCTATTGTTAATGTATTTCTAAAGTTGGGGGCATTCTACCAGTGTCCGCGCGACTTCAAAAGTAAGATAAGAATAGATGGATAAGAAAGTGGACAGACACTTATTTTCGTTTATTAATTATCCAACAGCTTTTTCAACTGATATGGGCACAACTAATATCCATTTACTACTTGAAAAACAGAAAAGGGACAGACACTTTTTTTGATACTGTGTTTACTTAATGGGTGGGTGTCCAATGAGTAAAGTAGATGTGCTTTGGGGGCACTGACACATTCAGTCCAAAACAAGTTAGTGTGTGTCCAATTTAACTTTCTGAACTTTCTTTATATAAGTGTCTGTCCGGCATGACTTCGTAGATACGAAGAAATAACATAATTACTGGCTGCAGACTTGATCTAGGTAAGGATATCTAGTCCACACTATATTCGAACTAGTGTCTGTCCCTTTACTGTTTTCTTTTCTGTTTTTTTGTGCGCTTCCTTGCATGAGACAAGCGAGTGCCTATTTACTTTGAACTTTGCTAAATTATGAGTGTGTGTCCAATTTAAACTATCCACTTTCACGAATAAGTGTCTGTCCATTTTGAGCATTCACGAATAAGTGTCTGTCCATTTTGAGCATTTTGAGCACTTAAAACGCTGTTCTTTTCATCAATTTAGTTAAGATACGGTCAGAGTGGCTAAATTTCGGGCACACAGTCATTTTTCTTTAATTTTATTGTTGACACTAACGGAACCGACTCTATAATACCGCCCCACTTGCTTAGGCAAGGTTATAGAAAATACGGACGCTTAGCTCAGTTGGGAGAGCATCGCCCTTACAAGGCGAGGGTCACTGGTTCAAGCCCAGTAGCGTCCACCACTTCTTCACGGTGGCTAAATAGTGAAGCAAAAATATGGACGCTTAGCTCAGTTGGGAGAGCATCGCCCTTACAAGGCGAGGGTCACTGGTTCAAGCCCAGTAGCGTCCACCACTTCTTCACCGTGGTTAAACAGTGAAATCATAAAGATGGACGCTTAGCTCAGTTGGGAGAGCATCGCCCTTACAAGGCGAGGGTCACTGGTTCAAGCCCAGTAGCGTCCACCACTTCTTCACCGTGGTTAAACAGTGAAATCATAAAGATGGACGCTTAGCTCAGTTGGGAGAGCATCGCCCTTACAAGGCGAGGGTCACTGGTTCAAGCCCAGTAGCGTCCACCATCCCTTTCAAGTCTTTTTAGAATCAACATCTATATTTTTTATTAACGACAGTTTCACCTTATCTTTATCTCGAAATTTCACAAAGCAACTCATACTCAGTACCAATCAAACCTCTTGAAAAACACGCTACTCAAGCTGCGCGGTTGGTTACTACTTAGCTCTGCCAAGCTTCACTTCCAAAATCGCACCAAGCGCTTAACCACCCTAGTCGCCACGATACTCAAATAGCCATATGGCTACGAATAACCTCAACTGTGCGTTAGCTCGCTGACAAGCTATACTTTAGAGATAATTAACGTGGTATGGTAATGACCATAACGTTCTAAAGGCTATCCTTTAATGAAATTGCACTTAGCTAAAAATACTAAGTTGTTAATTGCTGAAGATCAGGTGCTGGCTAAAAGCCACATGCACTACGCCCTTGAGCAGCTAGGTTTCAGAAACATGGACTATGTTGATAGGCCCTCTAATGCCCTGTCAGCGTTACAAGAACACACTTATGACGCCATCATTTGTTCCTATAATTTACGCTCGGAACAAGGCGGTTATTTTTTACTCGAGCAACTCAATGAGTCTCACTCGCTTCCCCTCACCAGCGCATTTATCTTCACTAGTGCAGACACGTCAGCAGATACTGTTCATGCAATCATTGAACTGCAGCCAGACGAATTCATTGCCAAGCCATTTTCCGTTAACGAATTAGACCGTCGACTTTCTCGCGTTCTAGCGAGAAAAAAAGCCTTCAAAAATGTTTATTCGTTCATGGACAAACAAGACTATGAAAAGGCGCTAGCCGAGGTTGAGTATTTCTTACTGCAACCCGAGAATGCCGAGCACTTTCCTCTTGCAATGAAGATTAAAGGTGATTTGTTTATTATCACAGAGAGATTCCAAGAAGCTATTCCCTTCTTTGAATCAATAATCAACATACAAGATTTTAGCTGGGCAAAAATGGGGATAGCAAAATGTCTGCTTGCACTCGATGAACTGGACGATGCCGAGAGAGAAATCATCCAACTGGCCACACGCCCTGACTCTGCATTAGAAGCATACGACTTACTCACCAAACTTCAGATTAAACAATCATTGTTTGATGATGCTCTTGAATGTACAACACTTGCTTGCAACATTTCTCCTCAGAACATCCCTAGGCATCAGATCGCAATAAACCTTGCGCGTATCACTCACGATTACGAGAGTCAGTTTAACAGTGCGAAGAAAGTCGTGCGCTACGCAAAAAACTCAATCCACGATAAACCAGATATTTATCTAACTGCAGCGAGAGCAGGCGTTGATTTTGCCATGACATCTGAGCCCGAGCACGTAAATAGCATAGTCAAACAAACCAGTGAATTCTTGCGGCAGTTGAAAAGGGCTCATCCTAAAGCGCTATTGAACGATGAACTAACGGTCATCGACGCACGCCTCCACTATTTGAAAGACGATACAGTAAAGGCACAGATGCTCTTGTCAGACTTTCATACCGATCATGCACAACACCACTCTACCGAAGCGCTGCTTGATAGAGCAAAAGCCCTTCACGAAGTGGGGATGAAAAAAGAGTCTCTAGCAATTTTGGACGCCATTTCATCAAGGCACCATGAGGCGAATGACGAACTCAATCTCGTGGCGACCTATTTAAAACAAGAGAAAAAAGAAAAAGAAACCATTTCACTCAGCCCTAAAGTGCTCAATAACACCGCCGTTACACAGTATAAACGAGGTAATTTAGAGCAGTCTTACACAACTTTCGCTCAAGCATTTCAAGTTATGCCCAAAAACCCTTCTATCGCGCTTAATTACCTTCAAGCAATAGTAAGGGCCAGAAAAGCAAACGCGCCTATGCTTCCCAATACTCTCTCGGCCATCAAAAAATGCAGAGAAACACTTGAGTCGGCAGCTTTGTCTGAAGATCAGTATGTTCGCTACGAGAACGTAAAAAGCATTCTAAAAAGCGAATGATAACGTCTGTTATACACTACACTGTTTTACACGATTAATTAATTGCAGTAGACGACAACCGTTTCCTGATAGATTTTGTCTTTATACTCAAGCTCGTGACTAAACGTCATTCCCAGCTTTTTCATAATATTGATAGACGCACTATTTTGCGGGTTTGCAATAGCAGAGAATTTTTCAACACCAATATCATACAGCGCTTCTTTAACAGACTCCGCAGCCTCTGTTGCGTAGCCCTTGCCCCACGTATGGCGCTTAAAACGCCACCCTAATTCCATATTGTCACTTTCAGGGTTTTGTGTGAAAAAACCGAAGGGACGAACTAAAATCCAACCAATGCTTTCTTTTTCAGCTAACGTTTCTACTCGCCACAGTCCCCACCCTAGTGCTTGGTTAGAGTAGGCTTGAAAACGAGGGACAAAAATATCACGGATATCTTCTTTTGAAGACCTCTTACCACCGTTGATAAACTTCATAACAAGCTCGTCTTGGTCGAGCTCCCATAAAAAGTCGGCGTCTTTTTCGGTGATATAGTGGTAGGAAAGGCGCGCACTGTCCTTGATATGCATATACTTCCTTTGTCATTATTATTTTTAATATACTTACATCGCAGAATATAGCTTATTTTTACAACAAACCAAACTTATTCGATGCTTTTTATTCTGGCCTACATCTTCCCTTAACGTAGGAATAGTTTGCTAGCCTCCTAGCATAGCTAGGTGCTTAGTGGCCCCTGTTTTTCCTTCATGTAGATAATGGGTTTCGTGCTTTTGACCCAACACATCTTGTAAAAAAGCGACCACATCATCCACATTACCATTAGCAAGTAGATGTCTCATGTCGATCCCATTTTCGCTAAACAAACATAGATGTAACTTTCCTGGGGCCGAAACACGTAGCCGATTACAGGTTTTACAAAAATCTTTGCTGTAGGGCATGATTAAGCCAATTTTACCAGCATAGTCTGGGTGGTAAAACTCTTGCGCTGGCCCCGCATCTTTCCTACGTAACAAAGGCTGCCAGCCCATTTCTAACAACGTATTCTTTAGCGGCGTACCACTTTGATGTTGCTTATTGAAAAATTGATTTAAATCGCCTGTTTCCATTAACTCAATAAAACGGAGCGTCACAGGCATATCTTTAAGCCAAGCAAGAAACCTATGTAGGCGGCTATCGGAAAAATCATTGAGTAAGACAGAGTTCACTTTCACGTCTAAGCCGGCATCAATTGCTGCATCTAACCCTCGCAGTACAGCTTTAAGCTTGTCTTGTCCTGTTATAGCAGCAAACTGACGGGGATCTAAACTGTCAATACTGACATTTACTTGATGTAACCCAGCTTCTTTCCACTGATGCGCAAACTTTTCCATTCGCGCTCCGTGTGTTGTCATCGCTACACGCTCTATACCCGGTGTATTGCTGGTTAGCTGTAAAATATCAAGAAAGTCTCTTCGCAGCGTTGGTTCGCCGCCTGTTAGACGTACTTTCGACGTACCTAGCTTAGCGAACGCTTGAAGCAAGGTATCAATTTCATTTAATGTCATAAACTGATCGCTTGTTGGGCCTTCATACCCGTCAGGCAAACAGTACTGACAGCGAAAGTTACACGCTTCGGTCACTGACAAACGCAAATAGTGAAACTGTCTACCGAAACTATCTTCTAACAAACCAACTCCTTAATCCTTTGCTGCTTCATGAATCGCTACAGAGATTTTTAGACGTTACAAAACCCAGCAAATTATTGAGTAAATAACAAGGTAACTAAATTAAACTACCTTAGTGTACGCGGGGTGAAATTAAAATTAAACACATTCGTTGCTATAAATAAGACCAATTTAATCTCTAGCCTATTTAAAAACGTATTACAAAAGGCGAGAATAAATAAGCATGGGCAAGCTTGTTCAAATTCTAAAAAAGTGTTTACACCGAATTATTTTCTAAATCTTCCTTCTCTTAATACAGTAAACCAAACAAAAAAGCACATTATAAAATGAGAAAAAACCGCTTTCCTACTAATGTCGACGAACCTGTTAAATGGCACGTTCTCTCACAGCTATGGCCTTATCTTCTCGAGTTTAAGCAACGCGTATTTTTAGCCCTGCTGTGCCTAGTAGCAGCGAAGCTTGCAAGTATTGGCCTGCCCTACGTGCTGAAGTACACTGTTGATAGCTTAAATGGCGATGTAACCACGTTAGCTTTGGCGGTTCCTATTAGTTTGATCGTAGCCTACGGAACGCTGCGCTTGCTGAATGTGTTACTTGGCGAAGTGCGTGATACGCTATTTGGTAGGGTGACTGAGCGTGCCATGCGCCGCCTAGGGCTCAAAGTCTTCAAACATTTGCACAACTTAGACTTGGGCTTTCATTTAAATCGACGCACAGGCGGATTGTCGCGTGATATCGAGCGCGGTACCAACGGCGTTAGTTTTCTCATGCGTTTTATGGTGTTTAATATTGTCCCTACCCTGCTAGAGATCGCCCTTGTAGTCGGCTTGCTCTTATTTCAGTTTGGCGTATCTTTCGCGCTGATAATTGTGCTCAGCGTTGTGGCCTATATTGGTTTTTCGATGAAAGCGACGGATTGGCGCACTCGCTTTGTCACACAAATGAATGAAGCAGATTCAACCACTAACTCCCGAGCTGTAGACAGTCTACTTAATTTTGAAACCGTAAAATACTTTAACAACGAATCGTTTGAAGCCAATCGCTACGACACGGATTTAGCAACATGGGAAAAGGCGCGAAGGAAAAACCGCTTGTCGCTATTTGCACTAAACGGTGGGCAAGCCGCCATCATCGCTATCGCTATGACATCTATGATGGCAAACGCTGCCTTTGGCGTCATGAATGGCGAAATGACCATAGGTGACTTTGTATTGATAAACGCATTCACCATGCAAATTTTTATGCCCTTAAATTTCTTGGGGTTTGTGTACCGTGAAATTCGAGGGAGCCTTGCGAATATCGATAAGTTGTTTGACCTTCTCGCCCAAACTCCGGCCATAAAAGATGCCCACGACGCTACAGAATTAACCTGTGCGAACCCCGCACTGCGATTTAACAATGTTCATTTTGCATACACTGATAATCGACAGATACTTAACGGCTTAAGCTTTAATGTACCGCCAGGCTCAAAAGTAGCGGTAGTGGGTGAAAGCGGCGCGGGAAAATCAACGCTGATGAAACTACTCTTTCGGTTTTATGAGCCTCAACAGGGCAACATCAGCATAGATGGCAAAGACATATCATCGGTTACGCAACAAAGCCTACGTTCACATATCGGTATTGTCCCTCAGGATACAGTACTGTTTAACACTACCTTGCTGGAGAATATTCGCTACGGTAACCCAGATGCCAGCGATGAAGACATTAAACACGTCATCAAACTAGCGCATCTTGAAGCATTTGTAGAAAGCTTACCTGAAAAGCTAGACACAACGGTAGGTGAGCGAGGCCTGAAACTTTCTGGCGGCGAAAAGCAGCGCGTATCTATCGCAAGGGCCTTACTTAAAGGCGCGCCAATCATGATTTTTGATGAAGCCACCAGCTCGTTAGACAGTACGTCAGAACGTGCAATATTAGCGGCCCTTCGCGACGCTGCTAAGGGACACACCAGCTTAGTCATCGCCCATAGACTGTCCACCATTGTAGATGCCGACAAGATCCTTGTACTCAAAAACGGTACCATAGTAGAGGAAGGGACACACACTTATTTACTTGAGCAAGGTGGTGAATACGCAGCACTATGGCAAGCGCAACAGCGTGAAGATGAAGAGCATAACGAAAATACCCAGACCAAAGGTAACCAGTAAATGGATCCAACGCTTATCAAAGCAGCTATTAACCAAGTGATGCCCTTTGGCAAATACGCTGGAAGACGTCTATTTCATTTACCTGAACCTTATTTGGTCTGGTTTCACAAGCAAGGCTTTCCAGAAAACAAGCTTGGTGAACAGCTCGCTTTAATGTATGAAATTAAGCTAAACGGTTTAGAGTCTGTTGTAGAACCCCTGTTAAATGAAGATTGATTTTATTTCGCTTCATGCTCTCAAAACTAGAACTTGATTAACTACCTTTTTCGTTCAAACGACGCCATCTCGCTACATTAAGAGATAGTGTAAAAAAAGTGCGAGAACGTCGCAGATTGCGAAATTACTGTTTCAACAAGCCTATACATTTTATTAATAATAGTAAAAACGCCAGAAGATTTATGTTTGCAAGACCCAGAAAGCAACGTCGACATGACGTGAACCAACGTATTAAAACTATTCACAGTGCGATAGCAGACAAGCTGATGTCTCATCCCGAACTTTTTGAACAAGTTGAACAAACCTTGGAAATGCGTTATCAAAACAAAATGATGCGTTACGGTAGCTACCTGCTTTGGAAGGGGATTATAGAAGCCCGCAATGAGCCTGACGTATTTAAAGCCCTGTTATTAGCCGATGATGAGCGCACCGCTAACTTAAGGCGAGAAACTATTTTCACGGGTATATTGAGCGAGCAAGAAAGAGAACAACTGCTGTAAAAAACGGGCAGCGTTTATTTCGCTGCCCATTTTTGATACCAGTACGATGTGCGTTTAGGGTTTGGTACTATATATTACGCATTACGCAAATGATCAGCCACCAAGAATGCCATTTCAAGTACTTGGTCAGCATTTAAGCGCGGGTCGCATTGCGTTTTGTAGGCTTGCGCTAAGTCTTCATCGCTAATTTTATAAGCACCACCCGTACATTCAGTTACGTGCTGACCGGTCATTTCTAGGTGAATACCACCTGCGTGTGTGCCTTCTGCTTCATGCGCTTGGAAGAACTGTTTAATTTCTTTCAAAATCGCATCGAAATTACGGGTTTTATAACCGCTAGATGCCGAGAACGTGTTGCCGTGCATCGGGTCAGAGCTCCACACTACATGTCTGCCTTCAGCTTTCACTTTACGCAATAAGCGTGGCAAATTGTCGGCTAAATTATCGGCGCCCATACGTGTAATTAGCGTTAAACGACCTGGATCGTTTAGCGGGTTAAGCGCATCAATCAAACGGATAAGCTCGTCTTCTTTCATGCTTGGCCCCACTTTCACACCAATTGGATTGTGAATACCACGGAAAAACTCAACGTGCGCATGGTCAAGTTGACGGGTACGCTCGCCAATCCACACCATGTGAGCCGAACAATCGTAAGGCTTGCCGGTAAGGGTATCGATGCGTGTTAGCGCCTGCTCATAGTTCAACAGCAATGCTTCATGCGACGTAAACAGCGAAGTCTCGTGCAGCGTAGAACTGGTTTGTGCGTTAATACCAATAACATCCATAAACTCAAGGGTATCTTGAATACGGTTGGCCATATCAGAATAACGCTCTTTAAGCGGATTGTTTTCAACGAACGCCATGTTCCAGCGGTTAACTTCATGAAGGTCGGCCAAACCACCTTGTGCGAACGCGCGAAGTAAATTCAGTGTTGATGCACTGCGATGGTAGGCTTCCAACAAACGGTCAGGATCTGGTCGACGGGCCGCTTCGGTAAATTCGAAGTTATTGATGATATCACCACGATAGCTTGGCAAAGTCACGCCACCGCGGGTTTCGAAATCTGATGAGCGCGGCTTGGCGTACTGGCCTGCCATACGGGCAACCTTAGTTACCGGGCAACGACCAGCAAAGGTAAGCACAATGGCCATTTGAAGAATAACTTTAAAGGTATCGCGAATTTTAGGCGCATTAAATTCGTCAAACGACTCAGCACAGTCGCCGCCTTGTAAAAGAAAGCCTTTACCCAAGCTCACTTCACCTAGCTGGCGTCTAAGCTCACGGGCTTCAGCAGCAAATACAAGCGGTGGATAAGAACTTAATGTTTGCTCTACTTCTTTTAAACGTACTTTGTCGTCGTACTCTGGTTGCTGAAGAATAGGTTTATCTCTCCAACTGTCTACTTGCCAATTACTCAACGGTGTTCTCCTGAATAAAAAACGTAGGGCAAACGTTTTACTGAAAATATTTATTGAAGCTAGATGCTTCGAATAAAAAGACTGTAACGCTCTTAACAGTGCGTCTGTAGCGCTTTTTTCTAATCAGTCTAATGTGAAAATGTGAATCTAAAAAAATGCTGGGGGCACTTTACCACATTTATTCTAGGGAAATAGGTGCGCAAACTTGAATTTCTAGAAAGTTATCGTGCTTGCTTATAGCAAAATGGCATTCAAACACACTTTCTAAGTTTGTTTGCGTGGCCACCTCTTGTGGCTTACCGAACGCTACCATGCGACCTTTTTGCATAAGCCATAAACTATCGCAGTAGTTGGCACTAAGCGCGATATCGTGAGACGTCATAAGTAGGGTATTCCCTTTATCGCAAAGGAATTTTACCAAACTAGCCAGTGCATATTGATGCCTTATATCAAGTCCTTGCAATGGTTCGTCTAAAAGCACAACCCCCTCTCCGCGCTCTAACTGCGGCCATATTTGCAAAAGCGAACGACAAATTTCTACTCGCTGACGCTCACCGCCAGAAAGCTGGGTGACAATTTGGTTCAAGAAACCCGATATTTCGAGTGCTTTTTCTAAAACCGGAGGAATTAGTTCATCTTGCTGTGCTGTTGCATAAAAGCTTAGGTATTCTTTTACCGACAAGTGAAAACCACTTTCGCTTTGTTGCGCCAATAAGGTGCGCACACTCGCAAGTGTTGCCAGCGACCAATCGTTCATTGGTTTACCTAGCAGCATGACTGTGCCCTCATCAGCGTCAATAAGGCCCGCAAGAGTAAGCAACAGTGTTGATTTCCCCGCCCCATTTGGCCCTATAATGTGAACGCACTCGCCTTTTTTTGCACGTAAACCTTCCACCGAAAGTCGCGATGCCACTTTTACATTCTGTAAGCTTAAAACGGTATGGCTATCTGCTAGGTTGTGGCTATTCGCTGGGTTGTGGCTATTCGCTGGGCAATTGCTATCAGCATAATCATCTTTACCGCTAACATTTTTCTTAGGGTTAGCGTTGATGGAGTCTTGCTCATCAGCATTTTTTTGTTGATTACTACAAGTACCAGGGCGTTGCTGGGTTCTAAAATTTTTTGTCGTCATTTCATTTGCCCCTCCACTACCCTTTTATTTGACCTTTTGCTAATGCCCAAATTAGTAATGGACCGCCTAAGGTAGCCGTCACCATAGACACCGGAAGCGTTATGGCACGGGTCATTTCAGAGCTTAACGCAACCAGCATCAGCAGACTTGCCCCACTTAATGCACTTAGCGGCAATAAATAGCGATTATTATGCCCGATGATCAAGCGCAAAATATGCGGTACTAATAAACCCACAAAAGCAATAGATCCCGCCATGGAAACCGCAGTGCCTACAGCAATAGCGCAGGCAATGAGTGCGCGCTCAGTGAGTTTTTCCACATCCACACCACTGCTTTTTGCTGCAAGTTCACCGGCATAGAGTTTGTTTAAATCGCCAGCGAAATAAAGCTGTAATGCGACAGCAACAGCGATTAATGGGCCGCCCACTGACAAAATTAACCAGTTAGTTTGGTACAAACTACCCATTAACCAGAAAGTAAGATTGCGCAGGGCATTAGCGTCGCTGAACATGTAAAGCCACGCTATAACGGCGCCGCTAAGAGTAGAGATCGCAATACCAGCTAGAATAACAGCCGTAGAGGAGCCCAGCAGTTTTCTTGCTAAGCGGTAGATAATAAATGTAGATAACAACGCACCAATAAAACATCCCATAGGCAGCAAATAGTGTAGGTACGCTGCAGCCCATTGTGGGGTTAGCAGTAGCAAAAGCGCAGCAACCAAGCTTGCGCCACTCGTAATGCCGATAATTCCCGGGTCTGCCAAAGGGTTTCGCAGCACTACTTGCAAGGTAGCGCCACTTGCAGACAGTGCAGCTCCTACTAAACACGCAGTAAGAATAAGCGGTATTTGAAGCTGAACAATAATATGCTGTTTTAGTTCAGCCGCCGTATCAGACAGCCCTGTCACGCTAACAATACCTACCACACCAATGATGAGTGACAAAAGTACTGTTATTACAACCAAAGTGACGGCGGTGCGTTTAGTTCCTGTCATTGTCAATATGGGTTCTCAACGTGGGCTTTCGAGATGATTTATCAATATGACTTGCGTTTATTGTTGTTGGGTTTGTTTAATATGCGCAATCAAACCGTCCGACGCTTCTTCGATAAGATCCAACACCAGCTCAAAGCCGCGCTTGCCGCCATAATAAGGATCAGGTACTTCCTTATCGTCTGCATTTGCAAAATCAAGAAACAACTTAATTTTATCGTGATATTGGCTTGGCGACATACCGTGCAAATTAGCAAGGTTGCTGTTATCCATGGCAAGAATGAAATCAAATCGTTCAAAGTCGCTTTCATCCACACGTCGGCATTTTAGCCCTTTGAAACTGTAGCCTCGTTCTACGCCTGCGGCTTGCGAACGCTTATCGGGCGGGTTACCAATGTGATAGCCGTGGGTTCCCGCTGAGTCAATTTCAATATTTAATCCGGCTTGTGCAGCCTTGTGTTTGAACACGGCTTCTGCGGTTGGAGAACGACAAATATTACCCAAACACACAAACAACACCGATGTAGATTGTTTCATTCAAATTCCTATTTCAACACAGTGACGGAGCGCGACTAAACTTTCAGCCTAGTTTCACGTATGATACGCCGTCAGAAAAATTGTGGAGTTAGTATGACCGCACATGTACTTATGCTAAGTAGCTCACGCCAAGGCGACGAGGCTTACTTAGAGCACGCTAGAGCACTTATTTTTGCACACTTGGGCGAAATTCGCGACCTTCTATTTGTTCCTTATGCCGCCGTAACTCAAACGTACGATAGCTATGTAGACGCCGTTGCTACCGCCCTGCCAGAGTGCAAGATTACTGGGCTACATTCCGTTGAAGACCCGGTTGCCGCGGTAAATAACGCAAAGAAAAACGGCCAAGCCATTGTTGTAGGCGGTGGAAACACCTTTCACCTGCTTTCTACCCTTTATGCAAACGCGCTTATTGTGCCAATAAAGCACGCCATCGCTGATTGCACGCCTTATATTGGCTGGAGTGCAGGTTCGAATATTTGTGGTCAATCAATTAGAACCACTAACGACATGCCCATTATCGAGCCGCCGAATTTTGATGCACTAGATATCGTGCCGTTTCAGTTGAACCCGCACTATACCGATTATCAGCCGCCGGGTCACAATGGCGAAACCCGCGACCAACGTTTGGCTGAGTTCACCACGCTTAATCCAACCACGCCAGTCGTTGCTATTCGCGAGGGCACAGCGCTGCGCCTTACTAATAATCAACTTACCCTAGTGGGTGAAAAAGACGGCTTTATCTTTCTAGGTGAAGAAAAAACGCCAATTCATTCAGGTGATGATTTAACTTATTTGCTTGATAGCGGCGAATAGCGCCTCATCGCCAGGCGCTATCTGGTAGGGAATTTCTGCCAGTAGCGGCTCGGGTAACATGGCTTTAAGAGAATGAAGATTTTCTTGATATCGCGTCATGTTACCTGTGATGTCGTTCGCAACCCATCCTTTAATGGTAAGTCCATCGGCGCGAATTGCTTCTGCAGTTAATAACGCATGATTTAAGCAACCCAAACGCATGCCTACAACTAAAATCACATCCATTTTGAGTGTTTTCACAACATCAGAAAGATAGTAAGTGGGCGTATACTCATCACCTACCGTTAGCGGTAAACGCCACCCACCTGCACCTTCCATTAACAGAAGATCGGGTTGATAGGCGTGCAGTTCGTCAAGCCCTTTTGCAATCTCGTCAAACGTTAACGCAACACCTTCTTCAAGGGCTGCAATATGTGGTGCAATAGCCGGCTTTAGTGCAATTGGGTTTATTTGATGTAAAGGAAGTGTCTGTCCACTTTCTTCGTTTATTTGATGCAAAGGGAGTGTCTGTCCACTTTCTTCGTTGTTTTCATTTGCGCTTTTTAGCTGGTTATTGTCTGTAATTTTAATGGCTTTATTTGTGCGTATTTTGGAGCACGCTTTCTGAATATTTAGCGCATCTTCGTTAACCCTCTCGCCGTTTATCTGTTCGCATCCGGCTGCAATAGGCTTGTAGCCGATGGCGCTTAACGAGGATTTTTGCGCAGCTTGTAGTAGTTGGCAGGTAACATAGGTTTTACCTACTTCGGTGTCGGTACCGGTAATGAAATACTGCTTCATCGTTTTTCCAATCTAAAATGACTCACGCGGTAGGTAAGCGGTAACTTACTTTCTACACCGCTCATATTGCTGTAAGCCATAGCTAATTTTTTAATATCTCGACGGGTGAGCGGCGGTTGTCTTCGGCCGGTCTCACCTGCCCCAACTCCCTTCACAGAGCGCAGTAGCGACATAATATCGCAGTGAGTATCGACATAGTCCTTAGTAATCACCCGCTGCAAATAGAGGCCCGACTGTTTAAAGCCATTTACCCATTGTGCGGTTGTTGGCATATAGGTTTCAGCCTGTGAAAGCTGCGCTACTTTGCGCGCCGTTTTAAGCTCACTAAATGAACCCGCCACCATAATCGCCAGCTCGGCAATACCACTCTTTTCAAGCACTCGCGCTATCTCATTAGCAACAAGCCCAGTATCGCTAACCCACTGAAGCGCCATAGATGAAAATACGGTTGAAAATTGGTTATCAGAGAAAGGCAAATCAACAGCACTACCTTCTACGAAAATGGGGTCAGAGTACATTTTTCTGGCCTGCGCCAACATACCCTCGGCAATGTCTACGCCAGTTGCAGCTGCACCTTTATTTGCAAGGGTTTGGGTATGAATGCCAGTACCACAGCCGATATCAAGAACCGTACCCTGTAGGTCTATCGGTAAGTTAGCTAATGCCTGCTTGGCAATAATGCACTGAACACCCGCAATACTGTTGTACTGCACAGCCGCTTTTGAAAAACGATGTGCCACGTCCTGCTCGTTAATTGCTGAAGCAGAATCATTGCGTTCAACTTTTGCAGCACCTTTAGTTGTTATAGAGCCTTCAGCTGTAATATAGCTCTCAGTCTTAGCGTTTTCCTCAGCATTCAAATGTGCCGCAGCTTTGGAAGAGCAATCAGAAGGGTAAGCAGTTTTAACTGTGAGAGTCCCTTTAGCGTTGGTCGCTCTCTCAGATTCAAAAGATGTCTCGGACGGAAAAGCCCCGTTTGCCCTAAAAGCCGCCTGCGCCGCGTCGCTCGACAGCTTACCGTCGAAGAGACTTCTCGATTCTGCCGACATAGCAGCTTTTATAGCGGGACTTAATGACATCGTTACATCTCTTTTTTACTTACAGAGTCAGGAGTACTCACAGTGCTGTCTGATTCTTTTTCTACTGAAGTCTCACTTAATAGAAAGTTATTAAGTGAAAGTTCTAGCGCATCAAGCAATACGTCAATATCTTGCGATGTATGATTTGACGTAAGCGTAATACGCAGCCTGTCTTGGTTTTTCGGTACAGTAGGCTGCCTGATAGCCGTTGCCCAGATACCGCGCTGCTTTAGCCCCTCACTTAGTGAAACTGCACGTTCTGGGCTACCAACAATAATGGGCTGAATCGCGCTTTGCGACTGCCCCAAAGTGATTTCAATCGGTGCTTTGTCTTTCTCGCTTGAATTGAGTGTCTGTCCAAAACGTTTTTGAAACAACTCTCTGAAATAGGCGATATTGGTATGTAGCGTTTCGCGGCGGGCAGTATCACTGGCGATATGAGTGAGGGAGTACAAAGTAGCCACCGCTTGTGCTGGCGGCATGGCAGTGGAATACACGTAGTGCTTCGAAAAATTCACCAGATAATCAATTAGGGTTTGGCTTCCCGCAATAAAGGCGCCGGCCGTGCCCACTGCTTTGCCAAATGTTCCCATAACAATAGGCGCTTGTTGCTGGTTTAAGTTTAGTGCTTCTGCTGTGCCGAAGCCGTTTTCACCCAATACACCCATACCATGTGCATCATCTAACATGAACCATGCATTATATTTAGCGGCCAGTTCGGCGATACCTTTGCAAGGCGCTACGTCACCGTCCATACTAAACACACCTTCGCTAGCAATCAGAATGTCTTGCTGGTTTACATCAGAATTACCAACCGCATCGGATAACTGGCTGTGACAAACGTTTGATAGCATGCTCTCTAAATGACTTAGATCGTTATGCTTGAAACGGCGAAGCTTAGCGCTGTCAGATACACACTGTGCCCCCTCTAGAAACGAAGCGTGCATGAGCTTGTCGGTAATAATATGACCAGCACTAGCGCTTTTATTAGGGCGAGACATGTGAGGAAAAAGTGCCATGCACAGTGCCTGATTGGCCGCAAAGCCAGAGTTAAACAACAGCGCAGTTTCTCGGTTTAAACCATCGGCAATGTAGGCTTCTAGCGCTAAATGAGCCTGTGTGTGCCCAGTTACCAAAGGCGATGCACCGCTGCCACCACCAAATTGCGCTAGTCCCTCAACCCAACTTTGCAATACACCCTCATGCTGGCGCATGCCTAAGTAGTCATTGCTTGAAAAGTTAAGATAGTGCTCACCGTTAATACAAATAATGCTGTCTTTTTCGTATTGTTGGCAGTGGCGCTGGCGCAGCAAACCTTGCTCGGCACGCGCGCTCAGCGAATCGTCTAACCAGTGAAAGGCCATTACGCCTCCGTTAAATGCTGTTTCTTTGGCGCTACCTTAGGCTTGGTTGCATCAATAAACAAGTCGTTACTGTCGTCGGCTTGTTCTTGTTGCTGGGCAATTTCTTCTTCTAACACTTGTTGATGTGCTTCGTCTGAGTAATCCCTTGTACGCTCAGTATTAATACCAAGCTTTTTGAACAACATTACGTCTTCATGGGTATCTGGGTTTGACGTGGTTAATAGCTTGCAGCCATAGAAAATGGAATTCGCGCCTGCCATAAAACAAAGGGCCTGCATTTGTTCATTCATGGCTTCACGGCCTGCCGACAAGCGCACATGTGACTTAGGCATCATGATACGAGCAACGGCAATAGTGCGGATAAACTCAAAATAGTCCAAGTCTTCTACACTATCGAGTGGCGTACCTTTTACTTTAACCAGCATGTTAATAGGTACACTTTGAGGCTGCTCAGGAAGGTTTGCTAATTGCACTAACATACTAGCGCGATCGCTCACCGTTTCTCCCATGCCAACAATTCCCCCAGAGCAAACATTCATACCTGCAGCACGCACGTTCTCTAACGTATTCAATCGGTCTTGGTAAGTACGGGTCGTGATAATGTCGCCGTAGTATTCCGGTGATGTATCAAGGTTGTGATTATAATAGTCAAGGCCCGCTTGCTTTAAGGCCACAGCTTGATCGCGGGTTAGCATACCCAGCGTCATGCAGGTTTCTAAGCCTAAGCTTTTCACCTCTTCAACCATTTTTAAAATGTAAGGCATGTCTCTGTCGCGTGGATTTCGCCAAGCAGCCCCCATACAAAAACGGGTTGAGCCCACTTGCTTTGCTTCTTTCGCACGCTGGATGACTTTTTCAATTTCCAGTAATCGTTCTTTTTCAAGGCCCGTATCATACCGAGCACTTTGCGGGCAGTACTTACAGTCTTCAGGGCAAGCACCGGTTTTAATCGACAAAAGCGTGCTGACCTGCACTTCATTCGGATTAAAATGCTGTCTATGCACCACTTGGGCATTAAACAGTAAATCGTTAAATGGCATGGCAAACAAAGCTTCGACTTCGGCTTTGCTCCAATCGTTTCGAATAGTTGTCGTTTGCGCAGAAGGCGCACTAGCCAGCGTCATTGACTGTCCTTTACTAATTATTATTGCTGGCTTAGTCTATGCCCCAATATCGAGTTGTCAACTCTGACCAATTCCAAACATTTACTAACGGTTATTTTGTGAACAATATTGAATTTGATAAACAACACATTTGGCACCCGTATACCTCGGCGGTAACCCCCCTTCCCTGCTATGAAGTAGTTAGTGCAAAAGGTGCTGAGCTTACCTTAGCCACCGGTGAAGTATTAGTCGACGGAATGTCGAGCTGGTGGGCAGCTATACATGGCTACAACCATCCTGTGCTCAACGATGCTGCGCACAAGCAAATTGACGAATTTTCTCACGTTATGTTTGGCGGTATTACCCACCAGCCGGCGGTAGATTTGTGTAAATCGTTACTTAACATGGTGCCGGCAGGTTTAGAGCGAGTATTTTTGGCTGACTCTGGCTCAGTGTCTGTTGAAGTAGCGATAAAGATGGCGATTCAATACTGGGCGTGTCAAGGGCGCTCAGAGAAGTCGCGCATTGTCGCGCCGCGCAATGGCTATCATGGCGACACCTTTGCCGCAATGAGCGTATGCGATCCAGTAAACGGTATGCACAGTTTGTTTGAAGGTGTATTAAGCAAACAAATTTTTGCGCCTGCCCCTCAAACTCGCTTTGGCCAAACGTTTAGCGAAGATGACATTCTTCCACTTGAAGAGATTTTTGAAAAGCATCACCACACGATGGCAGCCCTTATCCTAGAGCCTATTGTTCAAGGCGCGGGAGGCATGCGTATTTATCACCCCGAATACTTAAAGCGCTGCCGACAGCTTTGCGATACCTACGACGTACTTTTAATTTGCGATGAAATTGCTACTGGCTTCGGCCGTACAGGTAAGCTCTTCGCTTGTGAGCATGCGGGCATTTCACCTGACATCATGTGTTTAGGTAAAGCGATCACCGGTGGTTACATGACCCTTGCCGCAACATTGTGTACCGAAGATGTGGCTTTAGGAGTTTGCCAAGGGGAGCCCGGAGTCTTTATGCACGGTCCGACCTACATGGGCAACCCGTTAGCCTGTGCAGTGGCTAATGCTAGTCTATCGCTAATTAACGAAAATCATTGGCAGCAACAAGTCCCTGTCATTGAGAAACAATTACAAACCGAATTGGCAAAATGTGCAGACTTGCCGCGAGTCGCTGACGTAAGGGTGTTAGGTGCTATAGGGGTAGTCGAGACGGTCAATCCCGTCAATGTTGCCGAAATTCAACGCCATTTTGTGAAACATGGCGTGTGGATACGGCCATTTGGGAAACTGGTATACATTATGCCTCCGTACATTATATCTTCCGAGCAGTTAAGTAAGCTAACCCACGCAATTTACACCGCATTGAAATAGAGTGTGAGATTGTTACGCTAACTTTCTTCTTGGGTGAAATATGAGTTTTGGACGACGAGTTGACGTCAGATGGCCCGAGGGTTGATGTGAGTTTTACTATAAAGTGAACATTCAACTTTTAAGCGGGCCATTAGTTAAATCATTAATGCAGAGTGTTTATAGCGAGATTTGAATGATAGTACGTGTTTTAGATAAAGTTGTATTTGCAGTTTTGTTTATCATTACACTACAAGTCCCCATCTTGGCAGATCACTATCGTCAATACCTCAATGGTTATTATGATGCACTGAGAGATGAGGTTTCTAGTTCGTCAGCGCTCGCCAAGCAGCATGGTTTTTCTTCGGTTGAAGCCATGCTTGAAAGCTTACAGAAAAACAGTGAGCCAGTTGTGCGAGAGAATGCCTCGATGAAAGCTACACGTTTCACACAGATCACCACTTTAGAGCAAGGCATGAGGAAGCTAGAGCACGGTCATTACTTCGAAAAGCTTGTGTTTATGGCCTCGCCTTCTCAATATGGTACGCTGAAGCGCGTGTTAGATAATTTCAGCCCATCTGTCCCACTAACGCCTTCGTCAATTGTGTTCAGCTTGGTTACCGCTATCTTACTTAATCTGTTAATTTGGACGCCACACTTCTGCTATTGTCAGGTTAAGAAAATTAAAAATAAACCCAAGCGCTACGCTTATAAATAGTATGTTGTATACATATAGTCTCGAATTGTAGAGACTAAAGTTTAATAGTGACAAAACAAAACTCGTTATAATGTTTTTTAGGTGTTGCAATTTTTTGTCGTTGAACACCGACACGAAATTGTACGTGTAGAATAGGGAACATTATGATTAAGCGCTTTTGGGGTTTATTAGCTTACTGCGGAGTAATTGCAGTGAGTTGTGCTGAGCAGCTTAATGTAGGCGTATCCGTATCAACAAGCGCACAACGAGAAGCCTTCTATACCTTAGCGCACGATTTTGAGTTGCGTTACCCAACTGCCGAAGTGAGATTTACGGCCTTAAGCAGCGAAGAATATAAGCGCGCTTTTCCTAATATGCTGTTAGATGAGAAGCGCTTTGATGTTTTATACTGGCATGCTGGTCAACGCCTGTTTAATTTCATCGAAAAAGACTTAGTGTTACCCATCGATGATTTGTGGCTAGAAAGCAACTTAGACGCCGCATTTGACAAAAACGTAATGCAAAACCTCAGTTACAATGGTCGCTACTTTGCAGTGCCCATTTCCTATTATCAAATCGGCTTTTATTATTCAAAAGACGTGTTCGAGCGCTTATCATTACCCGAACCCACAACGTGGCGGGAGTTTATAAACGCTTGTGAAATTATAAAGGCGAATGGCCTACCTCCCATTTTCATTGGAACCAAAAGTAATTGGCCCGCCACAGCGTGGTTTGACTATTTAAATCTGCGATTGCACGGTCTTGATTTTCAAAAGAAGCTAACAAAAGGAGAGATAGCGTTTAGTGATGAACGTGTTAGAGCCACCCTGAGTTTCTTAAATGATTTAAGAAAAAATGGATACTTCATCGAAGACCACGATACTTTGGAGTGGAGAGTAAGCTTACCTCTGTTATCAAGAGGCTTAGTGGGGATGTCGCTTGTTGGGAATTATGTTATTCAAGAAATAAGGCCAGATATGCGCTCGCGCATCGGCTTTTTTCCTTTCCCTGAAATAAGCCAAACTATCCCTAAATATGAAGAAGCACCCACTGACGTGCTGATTATTCCCAAGCGCGCGGAGAACATTTCATTAGCCAGAAAGTTTCTAGCCTTTGTGGCAAGCCACGAAGTTCAAACCAAGCTCAATGCAAAACTAGGTGTTATATCGCCACATAAATTAGCGCAAGAACAGACTTCTCCACTCACCCAAGAGGCCCATGCAGCACTTTCTTCTGCTGACGGATTTTCACAGTTCTTCGATCGTGATGCTGACGAGGCGTTTGCCGCCGCCATAATGCCTATTATTGATGAATTTATGGTTAGTGGCGATATGTACAACACCATTACAGCGTTAGAGCAGGCTCGCAAAGAGACCTCATTATCTCCTTAGCACATATCGTATTCGCTCTTCTTAATCTCATGTAGTTAAGTGAAAACGCACCTTCATCGTCTTTTCGGTTAAGTTTTGATTACTACTGAAATTCACCTACGTAATAATTTTTTATTTACCCCGCTTTTAGTCATAAATCTTCCAATACCCATCCTCAACTTTTTATTGAACGTGGCATCAATAATGCAACATCTATAGTGAAGTTAAGTGAGAAAGATTCGTTTATTGTATTTTTTTAGAACAAGGAAAGCCAATAAGCCAAAACTATCAAACACTTAAGACAGAGTTATTGAACGGAGATACGACAATGCCTACAGATGCACAATTATTAATCGGGAAAGTGTTGCAAATAAAAGACAAAATTATTGCAAAACGCCATTGTATTCCAAGCGACTTAGAAGCGGAATGGAACACGCTAAATAGGCAAACTGCATGTTTTGAAAGTGAAGCGCTCTATAAGAGTGCAGTGAAAGGCCAAGAAATGAATAAGCATATTGATTATTCAGGTTCGGTGAAAGAGCTGTCTCAATTAGTAAAGCAGCTTAAAACATTAAATAAAAAGGTAAACGTTATACAAGTACACCATTAAGGCCTTAGGCATTGATTTATGCCCTAGGCCCTAACTCAAAACTTGTATTACTTTTTCTTTTTAAGGAGGACTAATGTTCTTACTTTACGCGTGCCATAACTCGCAAGCCTTAGAAAATCTTCGCGAGCGACCGGAATGTGTTGATACTCAACAGGCTGTCCCTCACTCGCATCTGGGTCGTGCAGATAGTAGCAGTGAGGATCGCAGCTAGTTACCGCTACCCAATGGGGTACTTTTTTCTTATCGAACGCGTATGTACTGATTAGACATAGTACTGCTCCACCAGCTTTTAGTGTTTGGTCGATTACGTCAGTCCGCCAGTCAGAAATTTCAACGGAAATGCCTTTTTTCCGTGCTTCTTCCATAAACTGAGATTCAACGTTTTCAACGATCGCTTTCTTATTAGCATCTCTAACGCCATCAACAAAAAGCGGGACGTCTTGGTTAATAACCACTTTCGCCGCATAACCTTCATTTACTGCAGCTAGTGCTAACCCCACCGGGTGACAGCCACCATGCCCTGACATCATGAATATCGTGGTAGCAGTACGCCACAATGATAGTTCTTTTTCCTGTGTCATTTCATAGCGATTGTTCAATGCACACATTGCCATCATTAATGCTGACGGACCGCAGGTAAAATCTGTTGTTTGTTGGTACCACGGGTAAATCTCTGGCTTAACCGACTTGCTCGGCACCAATACTTTCTGCATACGTAATGCGTCAGTGTGATCGTCGTAGTAATCGGTATACATACCGAACTGACTAAACCCTAACTTTTTATATAAAGCAATGGCGCCAGCATTACCTACTGCTACCTCCAGGCGCATAAATCGCTTTCCCCGCAGCAGCGCCCGCTCCCCCAAGCTATGTATAAGCTTTTCAGCAACGCCAAGCCCTCGCGCTTCGGGCAGCACCGCAATAGAATACAGTCTGGTAAGTTGTGTTCCGCGTCGCAGCAGTAACAGTCCGTAGCCTACTATGTTAATTGAACCCGGCTTATTATCGAGCTTCAAGCCTGAATTTAACGGCGCACGCTCGGCCACGATTAGCTCTGCGTGCTGGGCATCTATATAAAACTTGAAACGGCTCTTGCTTAGCCTGTCGGTTGTAAAGCAGGTTTGCTCAATATGCTGAAGCGAAGCAAGGTCGTGTAATGTCGCCACACGCAGCACTACTCTCGACTGCGTTGAAGGCGCATTGGCGCCTTTGGCCGACTTAGTATTCGACGCGCCTTCTGCTAAGCCATATGCACGATTTGCGCTTTCATGTGGACTTGCATTATTCACTTCAATGACTCGCTCAGCCGATGTGATCATCGCCCTCTTTGCTCCAACCTGTCAGCAAATTCCTGCATAATCAGTTCGTACAGTTCTTTGCCTAAATATTTATCTTCGACGCCCGAGTCGATACTTGGGTTGTCGTTCACTTCAATAACATAAACCGCGTTACCGGTTTGCTTAATATCTACACCGTACAAGCCATCACCCACTGCTCTAGCGGCCTTGATAGCGGCTTGTAGCACCGGCTTAGGTACTTCAAACGTTGGCATTGTGGCAAACCCACCCGAAGAGAATCGATCGCCCTGGTGGTTGTATATCTGCCAGTGGTTGCGCACCATAAAGTACTGACAAGCGTAGATCGGTTTGCCACCTAACACACCGATTCGCCAGTCGAACTCAGTGAAGATATACTCCTGAACCAAAACAAGCGCCGATTCAGTTAGCATTTGTTCTAACCGCGTTTTTAACGCCTCTTTATTTTCAGCTTTGTGCACACCGCGAGAAAACGAGCTTTCTGGCAGCTTTAAAACTAGTGGCAAACCAAAATCGGCAATGAGTTTTTCGCATACTTCATCGGATGCACTCGATACAAAGGTCGCTTTTGGCGCAGGTACTTTTTGGTATGCAAACGCATCTTGCAAGTACACCTTGTTACAGCAGCGCAAAATTGACTGCGTGTCGTCCATTACCACAATACCTTCGCGCTCTGCGGCTCGGGCTAAACGATAGGTATGGTGGTCAATTGCTGTCGTTTCACGAATAAACAGTGCGTCATAGTGACCTAGCTCTTCTTGCGACAAGCGACTGACCACATTAGCTCGAAAACCTACTTTTTCAGCCGCTTTTACAAAGTTTTTAATGGCTCGCTCATCACTGGGAGGCGTACTTTCTTCTGGGTTAACCAAAATCGCCATATCCCAGCGCGTGCGCTTGCTCGTTTTACTCGCTTTCCATTGTATTTTTGTCTGTTTCTCAAGTTGCTCAATAAAGCGTGATTGTTGCGCTGCATCTAAGTCTTTAAACGCTTTAGCTTGCAACGTTGCAAAACCTTCAATTTGTACTTTATTCGTAGCTTTGGGCAATTCGTTGGTATCGGTAACCATGAGGCTTAGTACCAATACCGGATACGAATATTTTTCAAACGCTTGGCGGGCCAAGCGCTTAAAGCGCTGATCTTTCACTTCACCGAAAAGTACTAATAAAGGCTCATCGGTAATTTCCGTATTATCGTGAGATACCGACAAGGAAAAAGCGATGCGATCGATACTTTTCTCTTCAGCCATACGCAAATCATTGATGGTATTTACTGAAGGCAACACAGAATGGTTACGAGCCTGAGCCAACAGCGAACAGTAATAGCCCTCGCTTAAATATCGCGTGGTATCGCAAATATTAATAACCCGGGTTTTGGGTTCGTTTAGCTTTGGGAACTCAGCAAGGTATTCTTGAAAAGTAAGTACAGTTAATGAAGAGTTACGAAAAGGGATAACATCGTCAGTAACAATCAAGGTTTTGTGCATTAATGTCGCTTCTAAAAGATGGTAGGTAAGTTAAAACGTAAACTGCGGTGCTCAAATAGCATACACAGTTATTTAGTCGCGAAGTTTACGCCTAACTTCAAATTTGCATAGCACAATCTGCACGGCTTTTTTTCATCGAAATGACAATAAAAACTGATGTACAATTAAATCTATTGATACAGCTTTAGTTTATTAATTTTGTCTATAAATAGAGATAGACAGAACGACACAAACGGTTTGAGGAGTAAGTATGTTATTAGCCAGTGTGGCTATTTTGATCGGGTTACCCGTACTGCTTTGGAGTGCAGGAAAGTTTGTAGGTGGTGCCGCATCAGTCGCTAATCACTATGGTGTATCGCCCCTCCTAATAGGTATGCTTATTATTGGGTTTGGTACGTCCGCTCCTGAAATTATCGTTTCTATTTTCGCCGCGTACCAGGGTAACTCGGGCATTGCGTTAGGTAACGCCTACGGCTCGAATATCGCCAACATTTTGTTAATTTTAGGTTTGACCGCCGTCATTAGCCCTATTGCGGTTAGATCGGAAATTATCAAAAAAGAATTGCCCGTATTACTGGGCATCACCTTTTTTGCTGTGTGGCAGGTATGGGACTTGACGGTTTCCAAAGATGACGCGTTTTCTTTGCTGGGGCTATTTGTACTGTTGATTTCATGGAGTATCTATCACGCAATGAAAGGCGATAAAGACGCCCTTGCCGATGAATACGATGAGGAAATCAATAGTAACGAGGGCACCGTTAAAACCCACGTTATGTGGTTAATTGCAGGTTTACTGTTACTTGTTGCAAGCTCTCGGATGCTGGTTTGGGGCGCGGTTGAATACGCCACCTTCTTTGGTGTAAGCGATACGATAATCGGCCTTACCGTTATCGCTATTGGTACATCACTACCTGAACTCGCGTCGTCATTAATGGCAGTTAAAAAAGGCGAGCATGATTTAGCAATTGGCAATGTTATTGGCTCTAATATGTTTAATACCCTAGCCGTTGTGGGTATTGCAGGGACGATACAGCCTATGACAGTAGGGGCTGAGTTCTTATACCGTGACGCTATGGTTATGTTTGCCTCTACCGTCGCACTCTTTATTTTCTGTATTGGTATTAAACGTCAAGGTCGCCTTAATCGCTTAGAAGGTGGGGCATTTGTGCTTGCTTATGCTGCTTATACCTATTGGCTAATTCAGGCAGCGTTTATATAAGTAGGTGCGACTTTTAAAGTATAAGCAAAATTTGAAGGTAACAACTAAAAGCTTGGCTGTTCTACTGACGTAAGTGCCAAGCTTTTTTTGTTTTTCCCGCCGTTACATCGGTTTCTAGTTTTATTACTGTCCGTTGCTATAAACCCAACGTAGTAGCAAGGGTAATTAAACTAATTGCCGCTATAGCAAACAAAATAATAAGGTTTACGCCGAAAGAGTCTGTGCGTCGACGGTTTCGTCTTGCACGCATGACAATACTAACAAGGCTTACTATTAAGCATACCTGCAGCATAATAGTCATGGCAGACAAATGACTTTCAGACCAAGACGAGTCCCCTTCTATTCCCCAATACTGCTGAACCCCACTAATGAAGTCGGGCCTAGCGTAGTGAAACAATATAAGTACCACCACCATTCCCACCCAGCCGAACACATTGAGGCCAAGCATTACCTTATAAAATGGTGTTTTTGAGCGCGGTGTCGAACGCCGTTCAGCTAGTTGCTCATAAGTCATAGAGCGCCTGTCAATATCGCCTGTTGCAGAAGATTGTGACGCACGTTGCGATTCCCCCTCCGTTTGCTGTGGGCTATGTACCGACGTGCCTGAATCATTTTTATTTCCCATTTGTCACTCTGTTCTCTGGCATCCCGCTTTATGTTGGGTATACTAGCGTGCTATTGGATTGTATTTCATTGGTTATTTTTACACCGCCGAAGCAAATTCCGTTCGGTGTATCTCGTTATTTATACTTTTTTCTATAATTCGTGATACTTAAATGACAGATAGAAGTTAACCACAGCTTCAAATTGCATTTTACCGACATTAAAGACTTATCGGCACAACAATCCAAAACATTGACCATAAAGCAAATTTTAGTGCAATTTTTCATACATAGTTTATTGCACTGGGTTGATACACTCGATGCGTATTCGAGCAACAACATAAGATCAGTAAGACGGAGAAATTAACATGACGCATGCGCCCGTAGTTGACGTACTTAAAGGTAAGTACGCCGTTGGCGAATCGGTAACCGTTAAGGGTTGGGTAAGAACACGCCGCGACTCTAAAGCGGGGTTATCATTTATTGCACTACACGATGGTAGTTGCTTCGATCCTGTACAAGTTATTGCGCTAAATTCTCTGTCAAATTACGCCGATATCCAGCGCCTTACTGCTGGTTGTTCATTGTCGGTAACCGGTACAGTGAAAGAATCGCAAGGCCAAGGGCAATCACTAGAAATTGATGCTACCGAGGTAGAAATCGTAGGTTTGGTTGAAAACCCTGATACCTACCCAATGGCGGCAAAGCGCCATAGTATTGAATACCTTCGTGAATACGCACACCTGCGCCCACGTACCAATGTTATTGGTGCGGTTACTCGTGTACGTAACTGTTTGTCTCAGGCTATACACCGTTTCTTCCACGAAAAGGGTTACTATTGGATTTCTACGCCAATCCTAACGGCTAGCGATACAGAAGGTGCAGGTGAAATGTTCCGCGTATCAACCCTTGATATGATGAACCTTCCGCTAGACGACAAAGGTAATGTTGACTATTCAGAAGATTTCTTCGGAAAAGAAACCTACCTTACGGTATCAGGTCAGCTTAACGTTGAAACTTACTGTACAGCTATGTCTAAGGTGTACACCTTCGGCCCTACGTTCCGTGCAGAGAACTCAAACACATCTCGCCACCTTGCCGAGTTTTGGATGATTGAGCCTGAAGTGGCGTTTGCTGAATTGAAAGACGTTGCACAGCTTGCTGAAGACATGCTGAAGTATGTGTGTAAAGCGGTGCTAGAAGAGCTACCTGATGATATGGCATTCTTCGCTCAGCGCATTAAGAAAGATGCGGTTGAGCGTTTAGAGAAGCTAGTTAGCTCTGACTTTGTTCGCATGGACTACACTGACGCTATCGAAATTCTGCAAAACTGTGGCAAAGAGTTCGAGTTCCCTGTTGAATGGGGTATCGATTTGTCTTCTGAACATGAGCGTTACCTTGCCGAAGAGCACGTTGGTGCGCCAATTATCATGCAGAACTACCCGAAAGATATTAAAGCCTTCTACATGCGCATTAACGACGACGGCAAAACCGTTGCAGCAATGGACGTACTAGCGCCTGGCATCGGTGAAATTATCGGTGGCTCTCAGCGTGAAGAACGATTAGATGTTTTCGATGCTCGTCTTGAAGAAATGGGACTATCGAAAGAAGACTACGCATGGTATCGCGACCTACGCCGCTACGGCACTGTACCTCACTCAGGTTTCGGTCTAGGTTTCGAACGTCTTGTTGCATACGTAACCGGCATGCAAAACGTACGTGACGTTATCCCATTCCCACGTACACCGGGTAACGCTAGCTTCTAGGCAGTGTTGCTGTACTAATGAAATGAAAGCTCGCTACAGTATGCTGTCGCGAGCTTTTTTATGTCACAATATCAGTTAATTGATAGCGACACCTTCGATTTATAAATTAACTATAAATCTGAATCGACCAGACTTCTCTAGACAGTTAATTGCTTTATAATTTTGTGTGATGGGTACAGGTGCGTTGTCTCATTGTTATCACTAAATTTAGGAATACAATGTTTAGCTAATATTTCCAACATAGCATGGTGATTACCATACCTGTCGCCAAAGCTTGAACCAGTCGGAAAAAAAATAAGTTGAGCAATCATGGATGAGAGCAACGCTTCAGCATTGACCGATGATATTAATCCTTGCAATTCTTGCTCAGCTTCTTGTCATTCTTTTATAAGATGATCGAATGGGTTCAAAGATTTTACCTCTCGCTACTTTTTAAAATGGAGTTCAGATGTACAGAAAAATTTTGATTTAATAAATACACAATTACATAAAAGAAAACCAGCTTTCGCTGGTTTTCGTTTGCTTGATTAGTTGCTCTTAACTTAAGTTGAGCGCAATGAAAGACTCAATTGCATATTTTTAAATATTTTTCACTATACCTATCTTCAATAGCCTCTATTTGAGGTGGAGTAAAGTATTGCTGGTTTTTTCTCATGAAGCTTTTCAGGTTATTATACGCTTCACAGTAGCTATCCTGATCTTCATATGAGTCGATATGAGAAAGATGATTTAGTTGGCTATTTAGATGCTGGTTATAAAGGACCCATTTATTACCATTATTTGCATCAATAACTTTCTGAGAGTAGTGTAGCTGTAACTCCTGAAGCGCCTTACCTTTCTTTGCTCTTTGACCACTATCAAGTATTTTATATTGCAACCTAATACCATTTAAAAACTCTGAAAACCCCTCAAGTACACTCATATTATTTAGGAGAAAATTTTGCTCTGATAAATAAAGGCTCCAGTTATTATTTAAAGGATCTATCATAACTTTCCCCTCTGTCTTCTGACTAAGTAAAACAATATATAGCTCCATGGTTTGAAGTCGCAGATTCCAAATTTTATCAGCACAATTCTTTGTTGATGCTAAGTGATTTTCAAGCGAACCTAAATCACCCTGCTCAAAGGAATCTTCAATGTAGAAACTATCTAACAATTGCTCTGAACTTTCATATAGCGGCTGACACTTATCAAAAGAGTCAGTCGCACTAGCTAAATGTGCTATTAGAAATGGGAATAATATTAGCTTTAACATGTCACTATCCACCACAAACCTGCTTGTAAGCAGAATTACAAATATAGTTATCCGTTCTTATTGTTCGCCTTACGTAAGGGTGCCAATCCATAGCCTGCTGTAAGTTAAACTGTCCTGAAAGCTTAACGTAAGGTCCTATCGCTCCTGGAAACTGAACGGTTGCACTCCAGGTAGTCATATGAGATGCGGGGGCATACCCAAATGTTAAAACCCCAGGTGACAAAGCGATTATACTATCCGTTAAAACCCCTTGAAAAGTTTCGGAAAAGCCAACTGGTCCACCTAAGACTGTTACTTTTTGTGAATCATCAACAACAACGGTGACACCTTCGAGTAACTTCCCTCCTGCTGCACCATGAAAACCACCATCTTCATCAACCCCAATATTACCAACTAACTTACCTAATTTCTTTATTGCTTTATTTACTGCAACACCATATTCAGCTTCCATTTTATTCTCTTTAGCTAAACGAGTTTCAGCATTAAACATTTGAATAAAGGCCCCTGTAACTGCTCCGTTTGCAAATTTCCCACCAGATATTACAGATGCTGTACCACCAACAACCGCAGCAGCAGTGATTCGACCAGGTGCATAGCTTGCAGCGCCATCTCCTATCTGATTGATTTGTGGTTTTAGAGATGCAGTAAAGCCTGCGGCAAAGAAGCCATGACCAAATTTACCACCATTTAAGTCTGCTGCAACTCCACCAACTGCTGCATTTGCAATAATATTTTCGGGACTCCCAGCTTTCCCCCATGTTGCACTAGCTCCGATTTGTTGTAGCGCCGCACCTGAGAACGCTCCGACTAATGCGCCTCGTAAACTTCCTGTAGCTATACCTCCAGAAGCAAAACCGACCATCGCAGCATTTATCCATGACTTCATAGCAAATGCTTGCATTCCAGGTATAAACATCATTCCTATAGATGCAATTTGTCGCCAATATTTCTTAATCCCTTTAAAGAGTTTCTTAAAGAAATAGCCACTCGGATCGGTATAACTCAACGGGTTATTCAGCACATAGCTATAACGATTGTAATTCTGGCTATTCATCGGAGCCTGAATATGCGGATCAGCCTGCAAAAATCTACCCAAGGTTGGATCGTAGATCCGACCGTTCATATGGATAATACCTAGTCCATCCATCATATTATGACCAGTGTAACCTCGGTCGGTTGGCTGCATGTAACTAGCATTAGCGAAGACAGACGCCTGATGAATTTGTGTACGCTTTCCAAATGGGTCGAATAATGCCTGCTGTATCACCGTACCATTTTTGTTTGTTACTGTAGTAATAGATCCCTGATGATCTTTATGTAAATAGGAGTACTCCTTTGTGCCGTTACTTCGATGTGAAATTACAATATCTCCACCTACGTAGTACTTGTGTTCAGTTGAAGAGCCACTTCCACCAGTCCTTCTCACTTCTTCATAACTACCTAAGTAGATAGTTTGATATAAGTTTGTTTTTCCGGCTTCTACACGTTTCTCTTTTTTGAAATAAAGTTCACGGTCTACACCGTACTTCATATCTGCGTATAAACTACCTTTGGTGATTCTAGTAGGCTTATCGTACGAGCCGTAATTGAACGTGCGTCCAATTCCGTCACTGCGGATGTTGCCGTTATTGTCGTATGCAAACGAACCAAAACCAGCTGCTGAAGTGAGGCGATGAACACGTTTTGCATCACTGTATCTATAGCTACCAACACCATTTTTCTTTTTTAGATTACCGAAACCGTCATATTGATAATCAATACTATCGTCAAAACTTGAAGGCATGCTAGTGCCCCTATCAATTACACTCACTGAACGGTAGTCAAGACGGTTCAAGTCATCATAACTGTAATTTTCTGTAAAATTTGTGCCTACACCTGGATTGGCACCGTAATCAGTAGTTCGAGTTTTAATGTTACCCATTTCATCGTGTGTAACTCCTGAATAAAAAATTTCCGATGATGCGCGCATAACACGCGTACTTGTATGCCAACCGGTATCTCCTCGATATCCAAAGTATGAGCGAATATTGTTGCCATATAGGATTTCGACGGCTTGGCGGCGTCTGTTGAATTCTTTAACCTCTTTGAGCAAAGCTCCATTAGCATTATTTGTAATCTTGTAAAGAGCCCCAGACGATCTCGTGTAATGCATTTTTACTTGCAGTCGATTACCTTGACTGTCTGCTGGGAAGGTTTTTAAAGAAGGACGGCTATAACCATCAAAAGTAGTATTTTGATAATAAGTCTTTCCGCCTACATAACTGCGTGTTTCAGTAAGGCGCTCTGCACTGTCATATTTGTAGTACTTACGAATTGTTGCCGAAGAGGTTGGAGATGTACCGCAAGACTGGTTTTTACCATCATATTTTGCGGTCGCAAATAGTTTGCCTGCTTTATAAGCATTTCTGTTATCTGTATTGTTTGTTGCATAATACCAACAAAGTGTCCCTTCGTTCGCTTCGTAACTACGAACTTTCCTACCTAGTTTATCGTAATTGAGAGTGAAGGTGTGTCCGCGAGCAGTTTTCTGTTTATATAGCTCCCCGAAAGCATTATATGTATAGGTCCAAGTACCTTTATCAGGGTCGGTCGTCTTTGTTTTGCGGCCATATGAATCGTACCAGCTTTGAACTTTACTACTCTTCCCGTCGGCTTTAGTGATAGTTTCTTTCAGGCTGCCATACGCGTCGTAGACAAAATGCACCTCTCCGCCTAGTGGATCAATGGTTTTAGTTATCTGTCCAAACCCATTAGTGTATTTGAAATAGGAATTTCCACGTTCATCGACCGTAGTTTGCTCCAACCCATTGACGAAGTAGCTTACTGTTTCTCCGTTGGGCTTGGTTACCTGCTCAACCTGCCCCAACTTATTATACGAGTAAGTTGTGCGATAACTACTTGACGATGGTTCCGTAACATAATCTACTTGTCCTAGGTCATCGTAATAGGTGTAAACTTTGTCCCAGTCTTCTTCTGCGCTTCGTACAAACTTAGCAACTTCACGGCCCCACTTATCGTAATATGCCTTAACAGCAGGTTTGCCAGATTCTGTTTTTGACTCGTAATAATATGACCCAGAGACACAATTTAAACACCAGTTACGAGATATTAAGGTAATGCGGCTATCAGGATGGTCAATTTTGTAAGCTCTTCCAAAGTCATCGTAAAATGTCTTAGTTGGCCTTGAATTAACTGAGTATACCGTTGAGTTTTTAATTAGGCCTGTTGCAGAGTTTCCATACACACCGTTATATTGGTAGGTAACGTAGTTACCCATAGCGTCATGTTTACGATGAATAAAACGCCCATTACCTTGATATTCAGTTTTTGAAGTGCGAGTCTCCGAACTTCCTGTATCCGTTGAATACCCCGTAACTGAAACCTGGGTTTTATTACCGTAGGTGTCGTATGAGTAAGTGGTGGTTGTTTTGTATTTGTCGTTACTTGGTGAGACGATTGCCTGATGAAGATAATTGCTACTATTATACGTAAATTTACTGTTACGCGTAATTTTCCCTCCACCATTGAGCGTTTTTTCTACTTTTGTAGTTTCTAACCTACCCCAGCGCCTATCCTTATACGTGTTTACAGTATAAGTTTTCTGGCTGTTACCATATGTTCCGCTGAAATCGTTACTATCTTTGTCGTAGATTGTGACGCTAATATTATCTACGTTACCCCACGTGTCCTTTACGGTTCTAGTATTTGTCTGACTGACAAATTGTGTATCAAAGCCGTCATACACATATTTTTTTTCAAAAGAATCATAAACATATGCATGATAACCTCCCTGCGCAGTCTTCATTGCTTTCAGATTATTTTTAGCCCAAGACAGCACATTATTACCAATAAACTGTGCGGTGATCCGGGGAATTCCTGTCATGACAAAATTAGTATTGCCATGATATTGGTGATTATATGTTTCTGTGACGACTCCGCTCTGTTGGTCAGTGGTTCTAAGTACTTCAAAGCCTAAACTTCCACGACCTTTTCTATGAAGTAAAAGACCACCATACTGGTACTTCACCACGAGATCGTTGCTATTTGTAACATCGGTACGCACTTCAGATACCAGTTTTTGACCGTTTAAGGGTGAAAAGACATTGCTGTGCGTGTTATAGGAAGAGTTTTGGCGGAAATATAGCGCCGTATTTGTCATCGGCGAATATTTGATAGTTGTCTCAACACCAAATCCATTGGTGATCTTATTCACTGTATATTCGTTTTGATTCGCACGTATAGAGTAACGCCGCCAGTCACTCGATGAGCCAATGTATAAATCAAGATTTCCATCTCCATTTCCGTCCCCAAAACGTACTGAGTTTTTCCTGCCAAAACTCCTTGATCTCACATAAGAAAAATTTATTTTGCTAGATGATGTAGTTAAGCTACTTAAGTAAATACTCCATGAAGAGTCGTTTGTCGCGTAAAGCATATCAGCTTTGCCATCATAATTTACATCAACAAAGTGAGAGTAGTTTGCACTGTCACTATCGTAGTGCTGTGGCAGTACTTGTTCGGTGCCGAAAGTTTTTCCATTTGATAAACGATAACGCCATTTGCCGGCATAGGAATAAATAATATCCGTTAAACCATCACCGTTTAAGTCTGCGTAACGTATATCTTTGTAAGATGCGCTGAGCGTTTGTACTTTGCTGAAATAGGGATCATTCGCACCGTTAATTTTGGAGATAAATACCTGTCTATTTGACGTCGAATTCTCATGCCAGGTGCCCCTCAAATCTCCTTCACATTCTCGGCGAGTTTGAGCAAATAAGCGGTCGCCTCGCGAATTTGTACAGTAACCGTCAGTTGAAGTCACCTGTAAAATGACGTCTGATAAACCGTCGCCGTTGATGTCTATGGCACTTGCAGATTTTATTGTAGCGCGATACATCTGAGCATGTCCAAAAAGTGCATCGCCGCTCAACTCTGAACTAAAAGTGAAAAGATGATTATCAGTAAACGATTTGTTACCGGTGTTGAGATAAGCTCGAACTTCCTTTCCTTTCCGGTAAACAATATCCTCATACCCATCACCATTCACATCCATGACGGCCGCGCCCCCTTCGAACCCCCAAGCTCGCAAGTAAGCCCCAGAAGAGCTTTTGATATATCCTTTTTTCAAACTGCGGGTAACGCTATGCCCAGGGCATTTGTTTGTTCCTTCACATCGTGATGGTGCCGACCTATTATTTTCATAGTACACTATGTACCAGTTCTTATTTTCACCATCAGCTACTAATAGGTCGCGCACGCCATCGCCATTATAATCAATGTTCAGTGCATATTGTCGTTGTGAGCTACTATCACCTATATTGGTTAACGTGGTAGTGGAAGCAGATGTAGCTGACTTTAAGCGCCAGTAACCGCTTTTTACATACATAAGGTCAGACTTCCCATCACCAGTTATGTCGAAAACTTGAGCTTCATAGCGATTGTTTTCATCTCCAGTGATGTAAGAATATGAGTTAGTATAATCTACCGCTGTCGAACTATTTGGATGAGTCCAAGTAAAGGAAGTTGGCTTTAAACAGTCAGAAACAGAAGAAGATAATCTTGGACATTCTTGAACAGATGTAAGCATTCTTCGCTTACTTTCACTATAGGCCAGTTTGTATGCACGATATTCAACGTCATCAACTTTAGATACCACGCTACTTAATACCTTGCGACGCATTGAATAGCCTTTGAAGTTAAAGCCCGATGTGTAGAAGTTTTTATTTGTATAGTTGAAATTGATTGAAGCAAAAGGTGATAACCTTTGTCCTATATGGCCTGTATATTCCACCTTACTTATATATACAGAGCCATAATCTTTTAGATAAGAAAAGCGAATGTAGTTACCCTTGCGGTCTCTAATAGCTTTTAGCATCCATGTATTTGCTCTAGCGCTAGTGGCACCTGCTGCGGTAATAAAAGCATCAGTCCCAGGGGTAATACTGCCTACGGTCGAATCGTTTCGCGTATCGCCATAATAGAATAGCTCACCAGATTTTTTCCAAACTACAAACCAACGCGGCCCATTCTCTGTATCGCCCCCTAGAGCTTTGGCGTGACTAAAATCATCGTTTTCCAGGTAGTAGTTAGTGTTTGGCGCCCCGTAAGTACCACTTTTAACTTTCATCTTCTGACCATCAAGGCAGAACCGATCGTTTTTATTTATATTAACACCTTCTATTCTACCGTCTTGAGAAAGGTTTTTAGGACAGCGCGATATTGCAGACAAACCGCTAATATTCCAGCCAACTCCTAAGGGGCCTTCGATTAAGTTAGAAGACGAATAAGATAACTCTATCTGTGGCTTAACACCGGCTCGACCTGCGGGCGCCGCTATTGGTATAGAGAAAGTTGCGGCGCCACTTTCATCTACTCGAAAATTACCGGGCGTAAGACCAACTTTTTCTGCAAAGGTAAAAGTAGAAAATATAGTCAACAATATGGCCAAAAATGACTGTAAAACTTTCATAAAATCTTCCCTTTTTAGTTTTTAATCGAAGGATGTGATTAAATCAGTTGCACAGTCGATATATGGGAGTTCGACTATGAACGAATTATCTTCACTATAGAGGCTGTAGCTTGTGTCATAAATAACATCGTTTTCGTACATAACCTGAATCAAAAGATTTGCATAACGCTCACCTTTAAGGTCGTACTCAATAAATGCAGAGGTGGGGCCACTTATAGCACACTCTTCAGAGTCTTCATTATCTAAAATGGTTACAGAAAGTACTTCAGGAGCCAGGTTATCTGCGGCACAAATAAGCGGCAAAAAAAGTAGTAGGAATGGCAAAGCAGGTTTTATTTTCATAACTAACAAATCCATGTTTTCACTTTTGAAAAGAGGTCCTATACATGTCGTTCATCGACATAATATGCAGACTACCTCACCAAGTGATTAAAAATCAACCACTAGAAAATGAAATATCCAGTTTGGACTAAAGAAAAAGAAAGCCCAGGTGCACTTTTAATTTTGACGAGATAGCGGAGGTAGTAGCGATAGTTAGATGTCGTGGTTAGGTATTTTTACTTCTATGGCTAAGCTTTAAGGCAACGGTGATAAGCCCGTTTGCCATAGACAATGCAAGTTTATAAAGTGTAAATATTGATTCGTTATTCTTAGATTGAGGTACATCCTAATATTGAGCGAAAGAAATTATAGAAAGTATTTATATAAGCTGTTCTATCATTGGATAAAAATATATTTTTAAAGGCTATGATCTCAGTACTGCAATGTACATTTACAGTTGACAAACGTACTATCTTCCTTCTCTAGAGACTAAATTGTCACCTACTGCAACATAGTCGTTACTTTAGCTTTGTTTTCTTTTTCCCACTGCTTTGGCGATAAGCCATACATTCGCTTAAAATCTCGGCTAAATTGGGATGAGCTGATATACCCAACATCCATAGCAGCAACACTTACATTTGTACCTTCTGCTATGCGTTTTGCTGCGTGGTTCAACCGCATCGCTTTAACGAACTGAATAGGCGACATATTAGTGGCTTGCTTAAATTTACGATGAAATACGGCCCGACTCATGCCTACTTTGTTTGCCATATCGTCAATGGTAATACTTTCATTGACGTGAGAAGCCAAGTACTCGATAGCTCGCACAATACCGTTACCCACATAAAAGCTTCGGCGCACGGCCCCACCCGCCTCGCCTTTTAGAACAGCGTAATACACTTCGCGTAATCGATTACTTGCCAACATGGCAATATCTGTTGGTCTGTCAGTTAGCAAAAGTAAGCGATACAAGGCATCATCAAAGTCAGCGCTCCAATGCGCTGAGGCAATACCAGAAACTGCACTTTCTGCTGACGAGGGCTTTAGACTTCCTGCCACACTTTCAAACTCAATCGCTAAGTCAGTCATCATCCTGCTGTTCAAAGAGATATAAACGCCAAGTAACGGATTAGTCTCTGAAGCGTCGGGAATTCCCGCTTCAACCGGCATAGACATAGTGCAACAGGTGTATTTACTTGTACTGAACGTGTGTTTTTCACCGTTTAAGATGGCCTCTTTCCCGCCATAAACAATAGCGGTAAGAGACGGTTCATATACCACGGGGGCGCAATCGATAGGTGCTGTTATTTTAAAAAGCTGAACACCTTCTATTCCGGTGTCGTATAGCCCGCTTTGCGTCACTTTGTCTTCAATAAGTTGCTTAATTAATGATTTACTCATTTCTAAATTAACATCGTCCAGTCAATGTTGGCTTTTAAAAACTGTCGACTTTTCAATACTGCACAGCACAATAAGCCTAGTCAAAGTCAGCTTTTCAAGTTTACTTAAATTAGCACCCAACCTCCTCTTCAACAACAAAGTGATACAAATAGGCAAGTTTTAAAGAGCATTTCGCCTACTTTCACAACTTCATAGTTACTATATTACAAATATAATTTTTTAGTAATTAAAAGGTAAGCGAACATGGCCAACACTAATCAGTTTGGAAAAGACGGCTGGACACCAGCACAAATAGAAAACGCTGAAGGAAAAACGTTTTTAATAACTGGGGCGAATACAGGGGCAGGCTTTGAAGCGTCTCGCATTTTGCTTTCAAAAGGTGCGAAAGTAGTCATGCTTAACCGAAGCCCGAGCAAATCCCATGACGCTATCGCTAAGCTAAAACAAGAGTTTGGCGACGATGCCAATGTCAGCTATATCCGTTTAGATCTTGGCAGCCTTGCTTCTGTGCGACAATCATCTAAAGAAATATTAGCTCACGTTCCGGTGATTGATGCGCTGATTTGTAATGCTGCTATTGCGCAAATTTCGACGCAACAATTTACTGAGGATGGTTTTGAAAGCCAGTTAGGCGTTAACCATTACGGGCACTTTTTGCTTTGTGGACTGTTGTTTGATCGCATTAATGAATCGAAAGGACGCATTGTAGTTGTTGCCAGTGAAGGCCACAAAATGGGCTTAAGGACGATACAGTTCGACGATATGGATTGGGACAAAAACTATCACCCAAATAAAGTATATAGTCAAAGTAAGTTGGCGCAAATGATGTTTGCATACGAACTGCAAGACAAAGTAAAAGCACATAATAAACATGTGAATGTGTTTGTTTGTCACCCCGGTGCGTCGAATACTACCCTTATACGAGAAAGTGCTAGCTTCTTAACCCGTATCTCTTGGTCTTTTATGGTGAAAATTGGGCTAGCCCAGTCTGCAGAAAAAGGCGCTTACCCTGAAGTGATGTGTGCAACGGCAGAAAACCTCAAACAACGTGCCTACTACGGACCAACAGGACTAATGAATTTTGGCGGTCCAGTTGGAGAATGCAAGCTAGAAGACTTTGCAGTAGATAAACAGGTATTGACGAAACTATGGGCGCTGTCAGAAGAAAAAACGGGCTTTTCTTGGCAATTCTGATTAACTGGTTTGGACGTATTGAGAGTGTAATGAAATGAAAAGCGCCTTTTTTATTAGGAATATTAGCAATGTCATCAACGTACGCGAACACGGTTTCCACACACAAAGTTATCGCCACAGGCAACATCGTTGGCGCTTTTACAGACGTAGAAGGTAACCGTTATAAAACTGTTAAGCTCGGTAAGCTTGAATGGTTTGCTGAAAACTTGCGCGCTACGCAGTTTCAAGATGGTAGCCCTGTTAATTCGGGGTTTATTCCAAAAGACGACGAGAAAAACCTACTTAAATACGGCAGGCTTTATCACTGGCAAGACGTAAGTGACGAGCGAAAACTATGCCCTGCTGGGTGGCGCATAGCGACCGATGAAGATTGGCAGGATATGGAACGCGCTATTGGTATAGCTGATAGTGAACTTTCCAAAGAAGGCTGGCGAGGCGAAAACGATATTGCTATTACCCTTAAAGCTGAACAGCCAGGCACCTTGTTCAAAAAATTCGACCAAACTCGCGTTAACCAAAAGCACTTTGGTGCTACCGCAGCAGGTGTAAAAGTAGGTAACTGGTATATAACTCAAGGGATGTATACTGAATTTTGGACCAGTACAAGCGCCACTGATAAAGAGGCTTACGCCCGCACTCTCGCCTATTCATGGTGGAACTCTCACAAAGGCGAAATTAGAAGAGCGAAGCTAAACAAAGACTATATGTTTAGCGTTAGGTGTGTACGAGATGCCAAGTAGCTTTATACGCATGGCAGATATTCTAAAAGCGTCTTCAAGGTATAGTCATTCGTATATTTGATCTAAATCTGCGATGGCCCTGCAAACTATGAAAAAAGCGGGCCTTTTTAATCAAGCCCAATCGCAGCTGAACGACAGGGTTTAACGAAATATGTATAACCTAATTCATCTTCTTCTGACTGAGCTATTTGCAAAATCTCATAGTCGTTGAGTTCAATCACCCGCGTTCCTTCAGGATGGGCACAGCGGGAACGTGAATCTGCCTCAAATTCATAGATAAAACTAGCTAGTGCTTGACGTTGTACCTTTTTATAGCGAATACTTTTTTGCTTAGCATCGGTGAGAAGCGCAGTTAAATCCTCTTCCAGCTCGGAAGTATCTTCCGCTTGTTCCTCAGTAAGTGGTACCTCACTGTTTTCAATCGACGTTTCAGTCTCGTTTTCGATTGTGATCAGCTGACTCGTGTTTTCACCACTAAACTCGGAAAGTAACCCCACCTGCCCCGCTAACACACTAAGCTGGAGCGCTACACCTAATGTCCAAACAAACCGCGCTACAGCGGTAGAAAGTACATAACGATAACCAGGCTTATGCCACAGTCGCTGCACACCAAAAGGCTTGAGTAGCAGTAGAAAAAATAGATAAATAAAGATAACTAGCATTCCGCCAACGAGTGCCATTAGCGTGGTGACGAAGAACCAGCTTGGCACCATAAGTATGAGCGCGAAATTGTGGCTGTAGGGCAACGCACCAGCCGAAACACCGGTTATGCTATTTACTAACCCGCTTGCAGAAGCGAGGGCAAAATTCGCGATAACGGCATAGACAAACAAAATTACCGCTTTACCCGGTAAACTATTCCAAAGCGCCATAAACCTAGGCCAAGTTTCACTAACAATACCACTGAGGGCAAAGCCAAACATGACCGTTTCAAATAAGCCACTTTTAACATCAAAAAAAAGCTGTAATAAAAGCATTGCAGTTGCCAGAAAGTAGCACCGCTGAGCAAAAGTGATACTCCCCCAAAAGCGCAAAAAGCCGATACGCCTTTTTAGCAATAAACGATTCCCTTGTTTTTTAACTTTTCTGTAAGTACCGCGAATTTCGTTTGTTATTTCCATCATTTACTCGTCAATTATTGTTGTTATGTTTCTAAGCACGAATGACTTTACTTCCCGATGTGGCCGCAATACGCTATTCTGTTGGATTCAAAAAACAACGAGTTATTTCATTTGGCTGCTCTCTATCATACATCCAGTGTGTAAAAAGTGGCGCAATAAAACTTTATGGCTGAATCTAATACGTTATCTATAGTTTGTGAGCAATGCCATACTAAGGTTCACATACCGGCGCTAGCGCACAGACAAAGAGCAGTTTGTCCTGTTTGCAGCCACACGTTAGTTTCGTATCGCGTCGGTGCCAGCGAAAAATTACTCGCTTATGCTTTCAGCGCGCTTATTTTTTTATTGCTCTCGTTACCCTTTAACTTCCTGACATTTAAAGCGAGCGGGCAAAAGCACAGTATCGACCTGCCAACGGGCATTACCGTGCTCATTGAAAATGATTACTTATCTCTTGCGATAATAACTAGTTTAGCCACGCTTTTGCTACCCGGAATGGTCCTCGCTGGACTGTTATTGCTTTCATTAGCGCAAATTCAAAACCGTCGCCCTTTTTACTTAGCTAGGCTGTATAAGTTGGTTAAAGCGCTTTTGCCTTGGAGCATGGCTGAAATATTTCTGGTGGGCACCTTGGTAAGTCTTATCAAGATTACAGAGTTAGCCGACGTATCTATAGGGCTGTCGTTTTATGCGTTTGTCGGCTTTTCAGCATTTACAGCCCTTTGTATTTATCAATTCGACACGACAAGTTATGCCTTATGGATGTCACAAGGTCAGCCCCCTCAACCCAAACCGCTATGCGAAAAACAAGCGCAAATTAGTATTCAGCACACGTGGGCATTATTGTTAACCGCTTGTATTTTATATATTCCTGCTAATGTACTGCCAATTATGTATACTGAATTCTTTGGCCAAGAAACACCCAATACCATTATTGGCGGTGTGATATCACTTTGGGAATCTGGCTCGTATCCGGTTGCGATAATCATCTTGGTTGCCAGTGTGGTTGTTCCGGTCGCGAAAATTTTAATTCTTGCTTGGCTTAATTTTTCCGTACAACGAGAGAAAACCACATCAAAACAATTACGTATACGTTATTACCGCGTCACCGAAGCAATAGGACGCTGGTCTATGATAGACGTTTTTGTTGTAGCAGTGTTGGTG
Organism: Alteromonas sp. ABD4_190; assembly: GCF_056160105.1. Classification (NCBI taxonomy): domain Bacteria; kingdom Pseudomonadati; phylum Pseudomonadota; class Gammaproteobacteria; order Alteromonadales; family Alteromonadaceae; genus Alteromonas; species Alteromonas sp. ABD4_190. Next base: position 3,580,929 of record NZ_JBSWWN010000001.1, on the reverse strand, counting down.
TCTCTTATTCAAATGGGCAACACCATGTCTATTTACCCGGGCCAAGCGGCACTTGCCTTTTGTGCCGTAGTATTTGTAACAATGATAGCCGCGATGACGTTTGACTCTAGGCTTATTTGGCAGCAGTGGAAGCAATTACCATGACCACAAACGATCCGAACATTAACGAGGCAAAGGTAAAACCCACCTCATCCATTTCTCGCATTTGGATTATTCCGATCCTCGTTATCATTATTGGCGGATGGATGGTCTATTACCAATGGAAAAACCAAGGCCCACTTATAACGATAGAGATTCAGTCAGCTACAGGTATTGAAGTAAACAAAACCCCGATAAAAGTGCGCGACTTGGATATTGGTCAGGTCAAAAAAATAACCCTAAAGCCAGATCTAAACGGTGTACTGGTTACGGCAAGAATAGACGCTAGTGCAGCTCATTTGCTTAACGAGAACGCAAAGTTTTGGGTGGTAGCCCCTCGTATTAGCTTTTCAGAAGTATCTGGACTCAATACCCTATTATCTGGCAGCTATATAGCCATGTCGGCCGACGACAAAGGAAAAGAACAGCTACATTTCACTGCGCTTGAGCGCCCACCAGTAACGCCACCTGGTACCCCTGGCCTCCACGTCATGCTAAAAAGCGACGACGAATTTGCCTACAAACCTGGCGACCCCATCATTTACAAGGGCTTTAAAGTTGGTGAGTTTGAAGATGCCACGTTCAACATTGAAGAACGTGTAGTGTATTACGATGCCTTCATTGAAGCGCCCTATCACAAGCTAATTACTAACACGACCCGCTTTTGGGACGTCAGTGGCGTAAAGCTTCTACTTGAATCAAATGGGGTCAGTGTAGAAACCGGAAGCTTAGAAACCTTATTAGCCAATGGCATTACCTTTGGCATTCCTGAAGGCGTACCAAAGGGTGAACAAGTATTAGACAACGCCTTTTTCACTATTTATGGCGACAGTACATCTGCCTCAGATGCTCGTTATAAAGTGGCTGCGGAATATTTATTGCTCATCGACGAAAGTGTTAGAGGACTAACTGTCGGCGCTCCTGTCGAGTACCGTGGAATTGAAATTGGAAATGTTACCGCAATTAACTCCTTTCCTGCTATAGAGGGAAACATTCTTGAGCGGGACTATCCTATTCCTGTTCTCATTAACATCTACCCGGGTAAAGCTCGTCAACCCGATACTGAAGAAGGCTTGAGTGCCATTAAGCAGACCATTAGAAATTGGCTGCACCGAGATCTTAGGGCTTCTCTTCGCATGGGTAATATATTGACGGGCGGCCTTTACGTTGATTTACAGCATTTTCCTGATGTAGATGCCAAGAATGAAATTGCTATCATTAACGGATATGAGGTTATTCCTACCGTAAGTAACGAGTTTACCCAGCTAACGCAAAAAGCTGACGCTATCTTAGACAAAATTAATCAGCTACCGTTAAAGGAAATGGTAGAAAATGTACAGTTAGCTGTTGAGGATATGCGCCTTGCAGCTGAATCAGTAGAAACTGCGAGTGACGACTTCGACTTACTTATTGCTGACATTGATGCCAAAGCCCTCAACAGTAACCTTAACCAGGTTCTTGTGAGCCTAGATAGCCTATTGAAGAATTACAGTGAGGGAGGCTTCAATCAATCTGAAATTAAAGAAACCGTCGATGCCTTGCAAGAAACCATGCGCAATATTCAGCCGTTGCTATTGAAATTAAATCAATCTCCGAACAGTTTGATATTTTCCAAAGATGACGAGTCGGATATTCAGCCCAAGGCAAAAAATTGATGTGACTATTTAAGATACGGCCTTACAAAACTGTATAGAAAACATTTAGTTTGGCGCAAAAAATGAATGGTGAGATGAATAGTAAAATGAATAAGTCTGAAGATAGACAAGATATGCCCTAATTCGACTAATTGGGCATATACCCTAAACTTTATTTTTGGAAAGATTGCAAAACCTACCCGATACTCGAGGCAGCGAACCCGTAAATAGGGAAGAAAGGATTAAATTATATGATAATGCAGGCTAAGACTTTTTCTTTCAATAAGGACAACAAATGGCTTAAAATCATTACTTTAGCTGTAGTGTTTTCTTTTTTATCTGCATGCGGAAGCACACCAAACGCGCTGACTTATTACCTTCTCCATTCCACTGATAATGCATCAATGTCGCACCGCGACGCAAAGCAAACGGTGGTTTTAGATAACGTAAACTTACCAGAATACCTAAAGCACAGAGGCTTGGTATATCAAACGAGCGACACAAATCTTCACATTTCTACCAGCCATTTATGGGCAGAGCCTGTAGATGAAGGCCTTATAAAAGCGCTCGGCAGCGCATTAGTGTCACACAATGTTGCACTGGTTCGCCCTGACTATTATGCAAGTGAAGAGTCGTTGCACATATCTCTATATATAAACGACTTAGTCAGTACTTACGAAGGCGAAGTTATATTTTCAGGAGAATATGTAGTAACGGGAACACCTCAAGAAGCCAGTTTCCACCCATTTATGTACAAAGCTCCGCTCAACAACGATGGTTTTGCATCTAGCATAATTGCAATGAGAGCGACTATTGAAACGTTAGCTAAGGACATCAGCAATGCGGTTCACCAGCCGATTTGATTATGATTAGTAGATTCAAGCAATACATTTTTAGTGGTGTAAAAAGCTACCATAAAGACGAAACTAACAGGCGCATTATCGTGGTTAACCTGTTTGCAGCCGTGGGTATGTCTATTACGTTTTTGCTTGGTGCTCGCGCTTTTATTGAGGCGGAATATTCACTCTCTACAACGCTTTTTATAGCAAGTATTGCCTTTGCAGTATCTCAGCAATTGCAAGTACGCTTCGCATCAGCCCTTGCTCGCACCTGGTCTATCACACTGCTGATCAGCTGCTTGATGATACTAACATTACTATTGATTATCACTGGTGGTAAGGATAACACTGGCCCACTTTGGATTTATCTCGTTCCGCCTGTAACCATGTTTTTTGCTGGGTTTATTCGAGGCCTACTGGCGCTCATCGCCTTTACGATTACCTGCGCAATCGTACTCTTTGGGTTTAATGATATAGCCTTTATTGCCAACTACACATATGCGTTTAAAACTCGCTTACTCTACTCATTTCTAACCGTATCTTTTTTATCTGCTTTTTACGAATATAGCAGACAGAAAAGTTACGACACTGCACTTTATCTCAGTGAACAATTTGAGAGACAAGCGAAGCACGACCATTTAACGAGTTTGTTGAATCGACGTGGTGCCCAGCAGTGTTTAGACAGGGAGTACGCAAGAATGCTACGTAGTAAACGAGCGTTCTCTGTTGCCATCGCCGATGTAGATAGATTTAAAAGCATAAACGATACCCTCGGCCATGAAAAAGGTGACGAGGTGCTTCGACAAATCAGTAAGATATTTAGTTCTCGGCTTCGTGGTCAAGATATACTCGCGCGATGGGGTGGTGAAGAATTTATGTTTATCTTTGCCGAAACTAAGGAATCCGATGCGGTGAGGGCATTAGAAAGTGTAAAAGAAGTACTCAGCAAAGATCCGCTAAATATAGACGGTAAAAAGATCCACGTTACCAGTAGCTTTGGCGTAAGTGAGGTCAGCGGTGACACCGATGTTTCAAGTGCTATACGCCTTGCAGATAAGGCGCTCTATTTCGCGAAAGATAATGGGCGCAATCGTATCTGCACCTCTTCTTCTATAATCTCATCACCTACTTCTAACACAACGTCTTTAAAAGTTCAGTAATCAAAAAAAGTTTGTGTCCTTTACACAAAATTGACTCACGTTTAGTTACATTTGCGCTGTATTACTGAAACACTTTAGCGCTACACTATGTTTAGTATTCGCTATAAAAGTAGATCTAGCCATGAAATGGATGAAAGTTGCGTTACCTATTGGTGTCTTACTGGTAGGTTATTTAGGAATGAAAGGAATCGAAGCGTCTGCTTCTGACAACGCTATAACAGAGGAAGTTGATACTCGCCCAACCGTCACTATTGAAGCGTTATCGCCCGAAGATGTGCGTGTTCAACTCACTTCCTACGGCGAAATCAAGCCTCTTGAAACCACAAATCTTGCTGCGCAAGTATCGGGTGAAGTTGAGAGGTGGAACCCTAAATTTGTAAGCGGTGGCTTAATAAGGCGTGGCGAAGTCCTTTTTGAAATAGAAGCTGATGCGTATGAGGCAGCGCTTCTATTGGCAGAAGCAAACTTAGCTAGTGCACAAGCTCAGTTAATCCAAGAAGAAGCGCAAGCAGATGTGGCGGCAAAGGAAGCGAAAACAATGCCTAATGCACGGGTTACCGATTTGTACCTGCGCAAACCACAAGTAATGAGCGCAAAGGCAGCGCTTAAATCTGCAGAAGCTCAACTTAAAATAGCAAAGCGCGATTTAGATAACTGTAAAGTAAAAGCCCCATACGATGCGCTTATTGTCTCAAGAGACATCAGCACAGGTGACTATGTGACTCAGGGTTCACCTGTCGCAGTCCTTAATAACATAGAGTATGCCGAAGTCACTTTCCCTATTGCCGGGTTCGACCGCGTTTTTCTTTCAGATAGTACAATAGGAAGTGAAATTGCCATCGAAGTCGATGACATTCAGGGCGCTACGGTAAAAGGCACCATCCACCGAGATACCGGCGTTGTGGACAACACCACGCGCATGAGTTATTTCGTGGCACGCATTGAAGACCCCTATGCAATTAACTCGTCAAAACCTATCGTTAAATTTGGCTCTTACAGCACGATAGCTTTTGAAGGTAAAACGTTAAGTGACGTGTACCGAGTACCTCAGGAGTTGGTAACTAACCGCTTGCTGTGGACCCTTGACGGTGAAGACAGATTGAAATCTCAGAAAGTGAAAGTGGTGCGTGAGGAAAATGGCGACTTCCTCATTCAGGGCGACTTCAATGCGAATAAAGTAGTGATGAGTCTTCCTGAATACCCGCAAAACGGCATGCCGGTAAAAGTTATTGAGACTACGGCTGAAATCGTGACAGCACAAGCTAACTAAGGAGCTGTCATGGAAAATCACAACGATACACAAAGCGGCATTATTTCTTGGTTTGCAAGAAACTCTGTAGCGGCTAACCTTTTAATGTTTTTCATTATTGTCATGGGTATTGCCAGCTATTTTACTATTCAGCGCCAGATGTTTCCTAACATCGAAATTAATTACATTACTGTTGAAGCCAACTACCCCGGCGCGTCTCCACAAGAGATTGAAGAAAGTATCTTCATCAAAGTTGAAGAAGCGGTAAAAGACATCACTGAAATTAAGCGCACCGTATCCAGAGCATTTCGCGGTGGCGGTGCAGTCACCTTAGAAATTGATACTAAAGCTGAACTGACTGACGTTCTAGACAAGGTCAAACTTCGCGTAGACAGCATTGCTACTTTTCCTGCGGGTATGGAGCCTGTCAACGTTTCGCAAGTAGAGTTTCAGCAGCAAGTTATCGAAATGCCTATTGTTGGCGACTTGCCTTTATCAGAGCTAAAAGTGCTGGCTAAAGAAATAGAAGATGAACTACTTCAGCTTGGCTCCATTTCTCTGGTGGAAGCCAATACACCCGATGATGAAATTGCTATTGAAATTAAGCCCGATACGCTAAGAAAATACGGTTTAACCATTGCCGATGTTACTCAAGCTATTAATAGTTATTCAGCAAATATTTCGGCCGGCCAGCTAAGAACTAATTCAGGGATAGTGTCAGTTCGCGTTGAAAATCAATACTACAGCGGCGACGAGTTCAAACAAATACCAATTAAAATTGGCACTGGTGGCGCGAAAGTAACGTTAGGTGATGTTGCCTATATCAATGATGGATTTGTTGAGGGCGAACGTTACTTTAAGTACAACGGCATGAACGCCATCTACATTGCTGTAAAAGCCACTAAAACCCAAAACACCATTCCTGTAGCTGAAACTGTAAAAGCCTATATCGACCAGAGAAATGAGACCCTTCCTCAGGGCGTCAGTCTAGAAGTTTTGGTGGATATGACCTACTACCTTAATGCACGCCTAGACATGATGTTATCGAATCTTGTTCAAGGGTCTGTACTCGTCGCGTTTATGCTTACCCTTTTCTTGCGCTTTCGTTTGGCGCTATGGGTTATGGTCGGCTTACCGGTGTGTTTCTTAGGTGCAATGATGCTTATGCCGGTTTTCGGGGTGAGCATTAATATTCTCTCGCTCTTCGCGTTTATCATGGTACTGGGCATTGTAGTTGACGACGCCATTGTTATTGGAGAAAGCGCCTATACCGAAATTGAAAGCAAGGGCGGCGGCGTTGACAACGTGGTTCGCGGCGCTAAACGCGTGGCAACTCCTGCTACCTTTGGTGTATTAACTACTATCGCGGTATTTGCTCCATTTACACTGAGCAGCGGCCCTGAAGGTGCATTTTTCTATAACATCGCTGTAGTAGTTATTTTGTGTTTGGCGTTTAGTTTAATTGAGTCAAAATTAATCTTACCCGCGCATTTAGCCCACACCAAGTTCTCTCCGGTGCGACAGGACAGCTGGCGTGCACGCTTTAACCGAGGATTCTTTGCGTTCGTAAATGGCCCTTACAAGCGTACTGTTACAAAAGCGATTGAATGGCGCTGGGCAGTACTTATGATGTTCGTGGCTATGCTAATGCTAAGCATGGGCCTGATTGGCGCAAACTATGTACGCATGGTGCCAAATCCTAAAGTGCCACACGACTTTCCTAGCGTAAAAATAGAGATGAACGAAAACGTCTCTGATATGGCTACTATTAATGCGCTTAAAGTGGTGGAACAAACGATTCTGGACGTTGAAGAGCAGATCATAGATGAATTTGGCCAGGGCATGATACGCGATCGTCTTGCTTTTAACGAAGATAGAACTGAAGGGCGCATACTCACACCACTGGTTAATGAAGAAGATCGCCCTATCGACACCTTTGAGCTTGCACGACGCTGGCGCGAAGCCATTCCAGAAATTACCGGTATGAAGTCTTTTACCGTGGTTGATGATGTAAACGGTGACGGTGACGACGGTGAGTTCGGTTATCTACTTTTTGGCCCAGACATTGACACCTTAAACGCGGCTGGCCTTAAGTTCATTGAAATGCTGCAGCAGCAAGAAGGCCTGTTTGACGTAAGCTCAACTATTGACCCGCCGAGCAAAGAAGTGCAAATGACGTTACTTCCAGTTGCCTACGATCTAGGGCTTACCCTTTCTAATATCGCCTCTCAGGTTGGCGCGGGCTTTTACGGCGGCGAAGCACAGCGTGTTATCCGCAACGGTGAAGAAGTTAGGGTCATGGTTCGCTACCCTGAACTCACCCGTGAACGCTTTGCTGACTTGAAGTACTCTTTAATCAAAACACTTAACGGCCAAGAAGTGATGCTTGGTGATGTGGTTGCATTAGAAGAGAAGCCAGGTATTAGCTACATTCGCCGAGAAGGTGGTTACCGCAGTGTTTATATCTGGGGCAACATTGATGAAGAAAAAGTTGAACCTAATGAGGTCGTTACTGAAATTCAGGACAAGCTACTGCCTCAACTTAAAGAGTCATTTCCTTCGGTAATGACAGAGCTTGGCGGTGATATTGAAGAGCAGCAAGCACAACAAAACGAGCAAATACTCTTCTTCTTAGCGGCCATGATCATGGTGTATATCCTTTTAGCTGTTCCGCTAAAAAGTTATGGACAGCCACTTATCATCATGTCGGTTATTCCATTTAGCTTTACAGGTGCAGTGTTCGGCCACTTTGTATTAGGCCTAGACCTTTCTATGATGTCTAACTTTGGCCTTATTGCAGCAGCTGGGGTTGTTATCAACGACTCGCTAGTTATGACGGACTTTGTTAACCAGCGCCGTGCACAAGGTTACAGCATTAAAGAAGCCGTGACTGAGGCCGGCACTGCGCGCTTTAGGGCAATTACGTTAACTTCAATTACTACGTTTGTGGGCGTACTGCCAATTATGTTTGAAACCAGCCTGCAAGCAGCGTTTGTGGTGCCTATGGCGGCGGCGCTCGGCTTTGCAGTGCTTTATGCCACTTTGGTGACTTTAATCTTAGTACCTTGTTTGTACCTGATATTGCTCGATTTACGAGGCCCTTTCTCGTACATTAAAAGTTTGATTACACGCAAAAAGTCAAGCAACGGCGTGGTAAGTAGCGGTGTGAATGAAGCATATACGACTGACCCTTCGGGCTCGGCTGAATAGCGGCTAGCATTGTCAATGTAGCCATTCTCAAGTACGCCTTATAAGCGCATTTAACTTTTAAAAATGAGCCTTCGAGGCTCATTTTTTTCAAGCCTATTGAAAGGAAAACACGATGAACGATGCAATTTCAATAAGACCAGCAACGCCTAGCGATATTTCACAAATTCGCCAGTTCATCCTGGAACTAGCCATTTATGAAAAAGCTGAGCATGAAGTAGAGGCATCTGAAGAGGCGCTTCTAAAGACGCTATTTGGCGAAGGTGCCACTGCTCATTGCGTTATTTGCGAGACTAACAGTGCTCCTATTGGCTTTGCCGTGTACTTCTTTAATTATTCAACCTGGCAAGGTCGCAACGGGCTTTATCTTGAAGACCTTTATGTTTCGCCGAAATCTCGTGGCCTAGGTGCGGGTAAAGCGCTGCTGCAACATTTAGCGAAAACAGCAGTAGACAATGACTGCGGCCGTTTTGAGTGGAGTGTTTTAGATTGGAATAAGCCTGCTATCGATTTTTATGAGTCCCTTGGCGCTAAACCAAAGAGTGAATGGCTAGGCTATCGCATGGATGGACAGACACTTATCGACTTCGCAAAACAGGCTTAACGCTGACTTGCTGACTTGCTGACTTGCTGACTTGCTGACTTGCTGACTTGCTGACTTAGACAGTATGAAGGTAAAACAGTGTTAGCTGCAAATACGCTAATAACACCAACGCAGCTTGGAAAAATTTTTCTGCAAAATAAAAAAGCCATTCGCTTTCACGAATGGCTTTCAAATTCTATGGGTAATCTTTCAGTTTTTCTTAGAAAGAACCAATCAGAGATAAACGCGCGTTGATTGGTGCGCCAACTGTAACCTGATGCGTAGAATGTGCATTAGGGAAGTAAAGCGTATCAGTTAGGTTTTCAACGTTTAACTGAAGACGTGTCTTGTCGCTAAGTGTGTAGTACGCTGATGCATCAACACGGGTATAGCTTGGCAGTACAGGTGACGTAGCACTTGTCGATACCTTGCTTTCGTCTTGGTATGTTGCGCCAATGCCGAAGCCAAATACTTCATTTACTTCATAAGTTGTCCATACTGACATGGTATTTTCAGGTAGCTCACGTAGCTCCACGCCACTTGCATTCTCGCCGTCTAGGTTGCTGTAGTTAGCAGTAACGTACCACTTATCAGTGATATAACCTTGAAGCTGAAGCTCAAAACCAGATACATCTGAGTCTACTTCCACGAAGCTTTCTGCATCGTTAGGGTCGTTATCAAGTGATGTTTGCTCATTTTCAAAAATAGCAGCTGTAAAGCTCATGCTGTCATTGAAGTCCCACTTAATACCAATTTCTTGGTTAGTAAAGGTATCTGGGTCAAGCGCGTCTGCATCACCGTTGATATTCGCATACTGCTCGCCACTGCGTGGTAGAAACGACTCGCTGTAGCTCGCATAAATTGAGATATTCTCTTGCGGCTTGTAAACAAGGCCCGCTCGCGGCGATACTTCTTCGTCTTTTCTGCTGCGCGTTTCTGCTGCAACAACGTTAAACACTTCAATATCGAAGCTATCAAAACGTGCGCCTAAAACTAGGTCGAAGTTTTCTGATAGTGCAATTTCGTCTTGCACGTAGAAAGAGTAAACGTCCAAGTCTACATGGGTGTCATCGTTTAATGTGCTATCCACGCCATTGTAGAATGTAGCAGTAACTGCATTACCGGCACTGTTCACACCGCTCAGTCCTCTAAAATTAAGAGGACGAGAAACACTAAACATCTCCTGATCGTTTCGCAGTGTACCTTCAGGATCATTTGCACCTACACGAGAATCGAATTCTGGGTTATAGCGGTCTTGATTCGACTTGGTATTAATAACCTCACCACCAAAAATAACCGTATGCTCAATGCTACCCGTTGCAAACTCGCCTACTAAGTTAGAAGACAAGATAAGGTTTTCACGCTGCGTGGTATCTACATAACCGTCAAGGGTTACTACTTCAGCGTCGGCGTCGTATGCCGCTGCGTAAAAATTTGAATAAACTTTATCATAGTCACCGTAAAAGGCGTTGAAGTTACCTTTTAGGTTGTCAGAGAAGCTGTGTTCAACGTTTGCACGAAATACGTCGGCACCAAGAGTTTGATAGTTATTTTCTGGATCGCCAAATACGATTTCTTCAAATGCTTCTACTGGTTCGCCGTTTGCCGTTGGCACACCACGGTCGATGAAGCGCTCGTGATCGATGTATTCGTATGACACATCAACAATAGTATCGTCGCTTACTTCAAAGCGTGCCGTTGGGTTAAAGCCATAGCGGTCGCCGTAGTAGAAGTCACGATGGTTATCTAAGCTTTCGTACATCGCGTTGATACGAAGTGCAGACTTGTCGCCTGTATCAACGTTTGTGTCTAATTGAAGATTGTAAGCACCAAAGGTGTTAGCTGAAACGTTATAATTTACGAATTTTTCGCCCGTTTTCGCCTTTTTAGATACACGATTTAAAATACCGCCTGTACCGCCTCGGCCGAATAGCAATGCATTCGGTCCACGAAGAATTTCTACCTGCTCAACATTATAAAGTGCACGGTAGTATTGAACGTCATCGCGATTACCATCTAAGTAGAAGTCGGCTGTTGAACGTACACCACGAAATACCACTGCATCGCGGTGACCTTCACCTTGAGAAGTATTAACACCTGGCGTGTAATCAATAATTTGACCAACACTAGTGATACCGCGAGCCGTAATTTCTTCAGCGGTAATGATCGACAAGCTTTGCGGAACATCAATGATAGGTGTAGGGCTCTTGATAGAGTTCGACTGATTAACAGAAAGGTACTTACCTTCCACTGTGAGTCTCTCAATATCTTCCATATCGGCAGCAAATACAGCAGGGCTTAACATGATCGCAGTAGCAATGCTCGTAAGTTTGAATTTCAAAATTGCTCTCCAAGTGTTCTTCAAAGTGTTGTGTGTTTGTTGGCAACCAAGAACCTTATTATTCGGCAATACTTTTTTGAGTCGCTAGCATTTCCAAACCGCTTAACTTTTCATTCGTTTTGCAATTGCAAATAATAATAGTTGCTATTTGTGGTCTGGATAATATAGAAAAAATGTCAAGATGACGAGAGCAAATACATCAAAATTTAAAAACTCTTTATAAATTTTCTTAATCCTTAGTTCAAAAAAACGTCTGCCAGTACACTTTTCGAACACAAGAACTAAAAATTATCGTTTTTTTTCTCAAAATGTTTAAGAAAAAGTTATTTAGGAGAAATGTTAAAAGCCCGCTTCGTGTAGTTTACGGTTCGGCATTTTTAGCTGCTATTTGAGCTTCACTACCTTCCAGTATTTAAATCTAAGAGCAGCTGCTGTGTTACAAAAACAGGTTGTCCTTCTAACGCTTATTCAAAGTTGTTTATCTAGCCAACTAAATGACTGACATAAAATCTCTCGAGCCTGATGTACTGATGACGCCATTTAAAGGGGGCGTTGAAATAATGGAATACTGCGCACGTATAAGGATAGTGATATGACGCTTTTGAGGTACGGTCTGATTGAGTATTACGCTGTAACGGAAGTCAGTTTTACAGATATTAAAATGTGCAGGTAATAGATTGGAGACACATTCGGGTAATGTATTAAGTTCGTATTCAGAGCCCGAGCTAATTTTACTTAGTTTATAATAGAAACTAGCCGCTATGCCGTAGCATAACGGCTTAGGATTAGCGCGACTGTATTCTTCGCTACATTTTTTTTGTCATTACCGCTCAGGGTATCTTCAATTTTAAAAAGCTGTGGCCAAAAGCACTGACCTTTTACAAGGCTCTCAATTTCATCGACAACTCGACTTAGATCATCAAACTCAATTTTATTATCTGCTTTCGCGGCTTTTAACCAGCGATGCAAAGCTGTCTCTTGCGCTTTTAATTGAGCAACTTCGTCTTTCAGCTTGTCAGGATCGTAAAAAAAGTGCCCTATTGCGACCCTAGCAATATCTAAATGTTCTTCAGTAACGGTAAATTCAATGTCTTGAAGAATTAACTCACATAGCTGTTCGGATAAATCACGAGACGAGTCGTATTCCACCGTTATACTTAGTTTGGCGTCTTCAAATTGCTTGGTAACCAAGTGCATCACCAGCTCTTCCTTGGTAGAAAAGTGGTTATACACTGTGCGCTTTGACACATTCGCCAATTCAGCCAGCTTATCCATACTGGTGCCGTTTACGCCAAACTCTTGGAACGCCTGTGTAGCCGCCTGAATGATGGCTTCGCGTTTTATATCACTACGCGTTCTTGTATTGCCTACCATGTTGAAAGTCTCAAAATAAATCCCCTATGCTTTGCCCGTCATTTCGCGAACTCGCTTGGTTTCCATTTTACACCGAACAGTTTACTTTTCAATGCGACCGCACTAAAATGCACTCACCAGTTTACTTTAGGTAATAACTGCTTATTCGCTCTTGTGCTGAAGCATTATTACTTAACGTTCTCACGTCTATACTTTATTTACCCTGACAATGGATTACACACACCTATGTCCATAATGCGATTTTCTCACATTCTATTTTTAAGCGTTTTATCGGTTTCAACCCTGACTGCATGTTCTCAAGAAGAGCCCGCTGAACAACAATCTAGCGCAACTCCTCGCTACGTGAAGCTTGCTACGGTAAGCAACATTCCAGATTTTGACGAGTTTACCTTCCCCGCCGTTGTTTCGGCGGTTAAGACTGTGGATTTAAGCTTTGAAGTTTCAGGTCGACTTACTCAAACCGACTTAGTGACAGGTAGCGATATAGAAAAAGGAAAGTTGCTGGCCACTATCGACCGTAAACCATTTGAGCGTCGTGTTGAAGAATCGAAGACACGCCTAGACCAAGCAAAACGCGAACTAGATAGAATTGAGAAGATGTTCGCCCAAAAGTTAGTCGCACAAAGCTCGCTTGATAGTGCAAAAACATCTTACGAATTAGCGGTTATTGACTTAAAGAATGCCGAGCAGGATTTAAGTTACACTCAGCTCTATGCCCCGTTCGACGCAAAGGTGTCACAACGCCTTGTTGAAAACAACAGCTTTGTTGCTGCGGGCATTCCTATTGCTCGCCTTCAAGATGTTTCTAAGATTTACTTCAACATTAACGTACCCGAGCGTTTGCTTACCGCCAATATTGGCCGTGGTATCAAACAGGCAAGCGCCACGTTAGCCACTAATCGCAGTCAGTGGTATCCAGTGAATTACGTAGAGCACTCCACACAACCCGACCCGGTTTCGCAAACCTATGAAGTGGTATTTGCTATGGAGCCTCGTGAAGAACTCCCGCTTACACCCGGTGCCCGCGCTGTGGTTAAAGTAAGCTTACAAGGAAGCATGTATCCTGAAGGCTTTGTTGTGCCAGTAAAATCCCTTGTTGGTAACAAAAGCTCAGGGTTTGCGGTATGGGTATATAACGACGAAACGAGTTCGGTGACAAAAACACCTGTTGACGTAAAGCATATTGAAAACGAGCTAGCAATTATCGAGAGTAATAGCCAAAGCGAAATCACACTTGGCCAGCAAGTAGTTGCTGCTGGAGCAACACAAATGCGTGCAGACATGAAAGTGCTTCCTTACGAAGGAGAGAAGTAATTTATGGATATCGCACGCTATTCAATTGATAAGCCCGTCAACATTTGGCTAATGGTAGTCATCCTGCTTTTAGGCGGCATGTTGGCTATGAGCAAAATTGGTCGCTTGGAAGACCCTGCGTTTACTATTAAACAGGTTAAGGTATACACAAACTATCCTGGAGCTAGCGCTGAAAAAGTGGAGCGTGAAGTTACCGAGCGCTTGGAAATTGCTATTCAGCAAATGCCACAATTAAAAAAAGTAACGTCAGTTTCATCGCCGGGATTGTCTGAAATTACGGTTGAAGTGAAAAGCACGTACGATAGTAACCTGCTGCCACAAATTTGGGATGAATTAAGAAAGCGCCTTCGGGACACTGCCAGTTCACTGCCCACCGGCGCACAAGACCCCATCGTGTTCGACGATTTTGGCGATGTATACGGTCTTTACTATGCGCTAAGCGCACCGGACTTTGATACACGAGAACTTCGCGAGTTTGCCCGCATTATACGCCGCGACCTGCTTACGACAGAGGGCGTAGCAAAAGTAAACGTCACTGGCGTTCAAAAAGAACAAATTGTGGCGTATATCAACCCCTACCAACTAGCAGGCTTAGGCATTTCCTTTCCTGATCTCGCCGCCCTTTTTGAAGATAACTTAAGGCCCTTTAACGGTGGCCGTATTAAAGTAGACGAAAAGAATGTGCGTCTAATTGTAGAGCGTGCACCAGATAGGCTTGAAGAAATCTCAAACCTTTCTGTGGTAGTGCCGGGCACTAACCGTTCACTTAGAGTAGCCGATATTGCCACATTGAAATTAGAGCCCGCTGACATACAGCCAGTTCATGTGCGCTACAATGGCGAAGAAGCGTTAACACTTTCTGTCTCAGCCCTCACTGACGTAAATATTGTTGACGTAGGCGAGCGCGTTAACGCAAAAGTGGAGAAGCTACTCCAAGAGTTGCCTGTTGGTATTACGCTTACGCCCATATACGACCAAGCTTCGGTGGTTGATGAGTCGGTAACAGGTTTTATTAATAACCTAGTCATGTCAGTCGCCGTGGTTACTTTAACTCTGTGTTTGTTCATGGGATGGCGCTCAGGTGTAGTCGTTGGCTCAGTGCTTCTTGTTACCGTGCTAGGTACTATTCTTGTTATGTGGCTCATGGATATTCAGCTTCAGCGAATTTCGCTAGGTGCTATGGTTATCGCCATGGGTATGCTAGTAGATAACGCTATTGTGGTTGCTGAAGGTATGATGCTTCGCATGGCCACTGGCTCAACCGCTAAAGAGTCTGCCAGCTTTATTGTTAAGCGCACACAGTGGCCGCTACTTGGCGCAACCGTTATTGGAATTGCGGCGTTTTCAGGCATAGGCCTTTCAAACGATGCCACCGGCGAGTTTCTTTACTCGTTATTTGCCGTAGTCTTGGTTTCACTAATGATCAGCTGGGTATTAGCAGTAACGTTAGTGCCTGTTCTCGGCGCTTATTTCTACCGCAAAGGTATGGGTCAGACTGCAGGCAACGAACTCTCAGCATCGCAGCGCTGGTTCAAGCGCACGTTGTTAGGCGCACTTAAACTCCGTTGGGTAACTATTGGTGCATTGTTTGTTATTACTATCGTGGCTTATGGAAGCTTTGGTATGGTAAAGCAAGGTTTCTTCCCACCATCAAATGCCCCGCTATTCTTTGTGCACTATTGGGGCCCGCAAGACAGAGATATTCGTGCAACTGAAATCGTTGCAAAAGAAGCTGAATCGCGCATTTTAGCAATGGAAAACGTGACGGCTGTAACTACTTTTATTGGCCAAGGTGCAGATCGCTTTACCCTTACTTATGCACCTAAAAGCGCTAACGAAAACTATGCTTTTTTCATGGTTCGGGCGAATGAACTGGATAACATCCCTGCTATTCAAGAGGAGCTTAGAAGTAAGCTCACGGACTTAGATTTCGACGCCAATTTCTACATGGAACGTATGCAGTTTGGACCCGGTTCTGGCGCAAAGCTGGAAGCAAGGTTTTCTGGCCCAGATACTGAAGTGCTTCGTGAATTAGCGGAAAAAGCTAAGGCTTTGCTCTTTGCTGACGGAAAAGTAAAAGACGTGCGCCATAATTGGCGTGAAAAAGGCTTTGCCATCAACACGCAGTTTGATAACTACAACGCAGGTATTGCTGGCGTGTCACACAATGATTTTAGCCAAACCATACAATATGCAAGTAGTGGCGTTCAGCTGGGTACAGTGCAAGATGGCGACTATGCCTACAACATTGTTGCGAAAATGGGCAAAGCAGAAGATACCGAGCTGCAGTCGATACGCGAATCGCAGGTATGGTCTACGCAGCAGCGACAGTACGTGCCTTTCACACAGGTATCGCAAGGCTTAGAGCTAATGACCGAAGAAATGCGTATTCACCGTCGCGACCGTGTGCGCACCATTACGGTAGAAGCAGAGCCGGGTGACCACGAAACTGCGGCCAAAGCTTTGGCTAGAATTCGCCCTCTTATTGAAGACATTGAGCTTCCAGCTGGATATTCATTAGAATGGGGCGGCGAATTTGAAAGCTCTAGCGATGCACAAAAAGCTTTAGGCGCAGGCTTACCTGCAGGCTTTTTAGTCATGTTTATTATTTCAGTATTGCTATTTGGTCATGCACGCCAGCCACTAATCATTTGGCTTGTGGTACCTATGGCCGTGGTCGGTGTTGTTACAGGCCTTCTTAGTACTGATATGCCTTTTGGATTTATGTCACTACTCGGCTTCTTAAGCTTGTTTGGAATGCTTATTAAGAATGCCATAGTGCTTATTGAAGAAATTGACCTTCAGATAGAAGAAGGGTTGGCCATTCGACAAGCTATAGTCGATGCCACAATAAGCCGTGTACGTCCTGTGTCATTGGCGGCAGTTACTACCATACTAGGTATGGCACCGCTGCTATTCGACGCCTTCTTTGCTGACATGGCTGTGACGATTATGGGCGGATTGGCGTTCGCCACAGTGCTTACGCTTATCGCTGTGCCCGTGCTTTATAGCTTGCTGTTTAAAGTTAGCTATCGCAAAAGCTAACAAATCATCGTTGGCCTTTCTACCGAAAAGCGTTTCTTGCTCTGGTGGAAGGGCCTCTATGCCTAAAGGTTGCAGGGCATCGTTAAATTAATACAACTAACCCAAGTAAAACAATTAGTACAAAGTAGAGCTAAATAGAGCCGAGCTAGCGCTTAGCCTCCACCCTACTTTGCATAAACTTCATCACATCGCGCCACGACACCATGCCAACTGGCTGCGTATCTTTATCGATAATGGGGATACAGGAAATCTTATGTGTATTGAAAAGCTCAATGGCCGCGAATACTGAGTCAGTAGGATTCAGCGTTATCACTTCACGGGTCATAATTTGATGGGCACGTTTATCCAGCGTTGCGCGATCTAGCATACGCTCGCTTAACGTGTCGACGAAAGGGCTAACCGATTTCATTAAGTCTCTATCAGATATAATGCCCTGAAGTTTATTGTCGTGAACCACAACCAAATGATGAAACCCCGTTGCCGCAAATAGCTCTCTTAATGACTGCAAGCTGTCGTCCATATGCACACTGACTACACGAGTAGACATAATTTTAGCAATGCTCATCAATACTCCTTATTCACTTAACATCTTTCACTTTAACCGCTATATCGCCGTATTAGCGGCACTACAATTATAGACGTTCCCTAAGATCAAGGCATAAGTACTACCCATAAGGATTCTCTCCCATCGCAACGGCTACGCAGAATAACCGCAAGTCTAGCTCAAGCTGATGGTAATCCGGCTCCATGTAGCAACAAAGTTTATAGAAAGCTTTGTTGTGGTCTTTTTCTTTAAAGTGCGCCAACTCATGTACTACTAAGGCCTTTAATAAAGGCTCAGGTGCACGCAGCAAATCACTATTAATGGCTAAGTCGTGTTTGCGCGTTTTACCTTGCATACGGTAGGTATGCGTACCTAACGCATTGGTAACCATATCTCCCTGTTTCTTAAACGCGGCGCGCCCAAATGGGGGCGCATTTTTTAAGTACTGCTTTTTAAAATCCGTCGCGTACTGGTAAAGCAGCTTATCTGTAGTTATATCATGGGCTTTAGGATATTTTTTCAACAAGTAGCTTTTTAGCCGATTGTCTGAAATTAGCTGTAGGGCTTGTTCTACAATAGTTGAAGGGTAGCCATTAAAATACCGAGCATATTCGTTCACGTATGTTTCTCCTTTTCAGGAAGAATTATAAAGCATTTAAACTATGTAGATAGCACTGACCTTTGCCAAACGGCGCTTTTAGATAAAAGATAAAAATAAAAAAGCCGCAGGAAAGATTACTGCGGCGAAGGGTGTGCTAAGGGAAGCACTACGGGAAGTTTGTTTACCTAAACTTCAAAGGAAAAAACGAGTCTACGGTAACGACAACTTTGCCTACTGCTTTACCGCTTGCCAAACGATCGTGAGCCTGTGCGATTTGCTCGAATGTATAGTCTTCGGCATCAATAATCGGTTTTAGTGCGCCTGCATCTACAATACTCGCCAACTGTTTAAGTATTTCGCCATGCGCTTCGCGGCCCACGTTGTGGATCATAGGCAATAACATAAACACGACGTTCAGGCTTAGTCCTCTAAAGTGAACAGGCGACAAGTCGGTTTCTAGTAAAGATAAAGTAGTCGAAACCTGACCGTTTAATTTTGCAGCAGCGAATGAATTTTGAAGGTTATTACCGCCAACCGTATCGAAAATCACGTCAAAGCCGTTACCATCAGTGTATTTACTTACGTAGTCTTCAACTGATTCACTACGGAAATCGATGTAGGTTGCACCTAAAGATTCAATAATCTCTTTTTGCTCATCAGAGCCACCCGTCGCAAATACGGTAGCCTTCATATGCTTGGCAAGTTGTACTGCTATATGCCCTACTCCACCAGCACCTCCGTGAATTAGTACGTTTTGGCCTTCACTGGTGAGTGCGCGAGTAAGCCCCTCAAACGCGGTAATACCTACAAGAGGAATGGCTGCCGCTTCTTTCATAGAAAGAGACGAAGGTTTGTGAGCGATAAGGCGAACATCGGCCAGCATTTTTTCTGCAAGTGAGCCTTGTAAATCGCCAAGACCACCGGCACAGCCGTAAACTTCATCACCTACTTTATAGTCTGTAACGCCTTCACCAACAGCTTCCACAGTGCCTGCGAAGTCCATACCTAACACGCCTGGTAGTTGTGGAGCAAAGGGTAAGTCGGCACCCGATTCGCGAATCATCATGTCGATTGTGTTAACGCTGCTTGCTGCAATGCGCACAACAACATGCCCGGCCTTTGCGGTTGGCTCTGGAATATCGTTTTGTGTAAATTGTTCAGAACCGCCAAATTCGTTTATTACCATCGCTTTCATGATTAAGCTCCTTTAAAGCCTGTTGTTTGGGTACGGGACTAATCATAAGTACTAGAACTTCTGATGATAATTAGTGTATAAAGACAAACAGTTTTTAGATTTTATTGATAATTCAAATGAACATAGAACACCTCAAGCTTTTTGTGCGTATTGCGAGCACAGCAAATATCAGCTTAGCGGGGCGTGAACTTAACATTTCACCTGCCGTGGCGAGCGCGCATATTGGTAAACTGGAAGAAGCATTAGGTGTTCGGCTTATTCATCGAACCACCCGAAAAGTGTCGCTTACCGATGATGGAAAGCTTTTTTTGCCCCATGCGCAAGAAGTGTTAGACAGTATTGAAACTGCGCAAGCAGCCGTGGGTAGCGGTGCGCAGACTCCACAAGGTACATTGCGCGTCACCGCCCCTGCTTCATTTGGTCGAATGCATTTAGTCCCAGCGATCCCTGACTTTTTAGAACAATACCCACAGCTAAATATCGATTTCAGGTTCAGCGACAGTATTTTAGATGTAGTAGAAGGTGGGTTCGATGTCGCCATTCGCGACGCAGAATTAAAAGACAGTAATTTACACGCGAAAAAACTCGCTGATGACAAACGTATTATTGTGGCGTCAAAAAACTATATTGAAAAATACGGTAAGCCAGATACGCCAGCAGATCTCAAAAATCACAAAATAGTTAACCTTACCGGCTTAGAAGTGTGGGACTTTAAAGCCAGCCAAGGTGTCACTTCAATTAAAACGCCTAATCACTTACGTATGGACAATGGCGAAGCGGTGCGCGACGCCTGTATTCAAGGCTGTGGTATTACCCTTACTGCTACGTGGTGCAGCTACACTTATTTAGAAAGTAGCGAGTTAGTTCAAATACTGCAGGATTACCCTCTCGCTAACGATTGTGCACTATGGGCAGTTTATCCTAGTAACCGTTTATTAGCGCCCAAGGTCCGCGCGTTCATTGATTTCTTAGCTGAACGCTTTAGCGGCACCCCGTATTGGGACGAAAAGCTAAACGGCATAGTTACTTAGGTCTATCTCATTTTAAGAGAACTGTTTTTTGTCACTTTGTTAGTCTTCAAAACAAAACACCAACTTTTCAGTAGCTTCGTGGTTTCTCTACTATGCTTGTACTAAAGTAAAATTTTCAAAACAATGCTTTTTCGGCAACATTTAACGTAGATTTCAAATTGGGTAATACAATGATAAAAAAGCCGTACTTGTTCTTCACGGCCATCTTAAGCCTGCTGCTAGCTAACGTAGCGGCAGCAGAACAGAGCAAACTTAACATTAGCGGTTTTGGTACGCTTGCAACGGCCACTGCAGATACACGCACTTACCAATTCCGCACCGACCGTTCACAAGCAGAATCTGCAAAAAAGGATGGCTTTGCGTTTAAACCTTTAAGCCTTATTGGCGTGCAGCTTGATTACAGCCTGTCAAACAATCTCGACTTCGTAGGGCAATTTGTTTATAGAGAGCAAGATGAGCAGGACATAGACTCAATAACGCAAATGGCTTTTTTGCGCTATAACCTAACGCCTTCGTGGCAGGTTAGAGCCGGAAGACTTGCAGCCGATATATTCCATTTTAGTGATACGAGGGATGTATCTATTGCCTACCCTTGGGTGAAAGTGCCTACAGAAGTTTACGGCATTGTCCCGGCTAGAAGCCTTGATGGCGCTGATATCAGTTACTTGAAACGTTATGAAAAGTTTAACCTATCGGTAAAAGGGTTTTGGGGTAAAGGAGAAAGCGACTTTTCAAGTAGGGATTTCGAACCTATCACCTTTGAAAATTTACGCACGCTGGGCATTGAATTAACCGCTTTTGATTGGAGCGTAGCGTTAAAACACACACGCACCGAAGCTGATAACGATAATTTCGATATAGCACAAGTCACCTCCGCAGTAGAGTTATTACAACCTTTTTGGAGCGGCGCGGCTGACTTTTCGGATTCACTGCGACTACGCGACGCGACTATTCAATATACTTCTCTTTATGCCAACCGTTATTTAGGCGACTGGGAAGTATCCGGTGAACTTTCGCATATTGATTCAGAATCTGTTGCATTGAGGCCCTCTTTTAACGGTTTTCTAAATATTAGTTACCTTTATGGTGCGCATACCTTTTACGGTCTATTTTCTTTTGCAGAAACCGATACCTACTTTCTTAGCGAAGAGCAGCCTGAATTTCCCATCATTCCTGCTACAGCTGAACTCGCTGTGTATGTAGAAGAGGTGGCCAGCACACTGGCTCACCGGCAGAAGACATTCTCTGTGGGCTGGCGCTGGGACCTACGAGAAAACCTAGCGTTTAAGGCACAAGTTGAACGAACCAACGTTAAAGCAAGAGGTACCGGCCTTCGTGCCCGCGATGGTTTAGTCGTTGACGATGAAGGTGGTATAGCACACACCCTATTCCTCGCCTTAAGTTTTAGCTTTTAAGGGGGGAGTATGTATTTATTAAAACCCACCCCCTTGATAACTGTTATAACACTACTAATGCTAAGCATGTTTTCTATGGCGCAAGCGCAAGAAAAAATTGTCGTTGTCACTAACTTTAATAACGATGTACAGGTATTGGATAAAAAAGGCCTAATCGATTTATTTATGGGTAAATACTCGGCATTCCCAAATGGAAAAGAAGCAACGCCTATTGATGTAGAACTAGATTCCGAATTGAAAAGTCAGTTTTACAAGTCTTTAGTGGGTCTTCCTCTTGCAAGGGTTAATGCCTATTGGTCGCGACTAAAATTCTCAGGTCGCGTTAAACCTCCTGCGGTAGAGCAAACCCTCGAAGACATCAAGCAACGGCTTGAAGAAGACGAATCGGCACTGGCCTATGTTTATGAGTCGACGGTCACCAGCAACATGAAGGTAGTTTATCGTTTTGATTAACGTACAAGGTCTAGGTTTTCGTTTTTCACTGTTTTTAGTCGCAGCGGCAATGTTAGTGGTACTTACTACCGCTGAATTCTTTTATCGCGTGACTTATGAAAACGAAATAAACGAAGCTAACAGGGATATCGAAGAGCTTTATCAAACCGTTGGTGCAACGGCATCCATCGCAGCTTTTTTAGAAGATGAAGACTTAGCAAAAGAAGCCATTAATGGTTTGGTAAAAACTGACAAAATCCTAGCGGCCTCTATAAAAAGCGAGGCCCTTTACTACCAGACAAATGTAACTGAAGCTATCAATAAAAGCATTGAACCTCGAGTGTTTGTGGTTAGGCACCCTTTTATGCCAGAAGAATCGCTTGCTGAGGTGAATGTCTACCCCAATTTCGAATACATTATTCACCAAGCAGAAAAAACCAGTATCGACAACAGCTACTCACTGTACGCTGAAGCCTTGGTAGTTGGTATAGTGGCGTTGATAATTACCTACTACATTATTATTTCCCCGATGTTACGAGTAGGCCGCTCTTTACACCAAATCACGCCTGGAACATCTCAAAGGATCCCAACGCCTAAATATCACTCGCGCAGTGAAATAGGCAAACTCGTTTACGACACTAACCAACTGCTGAACAAAGTCGAAGAGCAATTTACCCAAGAACGACAATTAAGGGAAGAAATCGAGTTTCTTGAAAAACGCTTCAGGATGTTGTTTGAAAACGCCAAAACAGCAACCGTGTTAATGGCTGAAAACGGCATTATAGAGCTTCGTAATAAAGCGTTTAATGACTTAGTGGAAAAGACCGGGCTTGGAATAAAGCAAGACTATGGTGAATTGTTGGATGAGCTATTCGACACCCCTGAGGCAATGAAGTCAGCACTTCAAGAAGCCTTTGCCAGAAACGAGTTTGCGACAGGTGAATACAAATTAAAAAGCAGTGCCGATGAAAGCGCCATTTGGGTTCAACTTATTGCTAGCCCATTATTGACAGAAGAAGGTGAACGTTACTACCAGCTTACGTTAAATGACATTTCGAGTCGTAGACAAGAGTTACAAAAGCTTGCGCTACAAGCAGATTTTGACGCTTTAACGGGTATCTACAATCGAAATGGCGGTGAAAAGCTTATAGCCAAACTCATGAGAAAGGAACACCAGTTCGCGTTGGCACTGATTGACCTTAACGGTTTTAAAGCGGTAAATGATATTTACGGTCACGATGCGGGTGACGAGGTTCTCATTTTTGTTGCTGAGCAATTGAAAGAAAAAATACGCAAAAACGATGTCGCGATACGATGGGGCGGCGATGAATTTATGTTGTTACTGCAAGCGGATGATGAAGCGTCGGTTCAGAAAGTAGTAGATAAAGTGAATGCTGGCGTTAAACAACCTTTTTATTTTAACAACGATAGTAAGCCAACGGTGGTTTCTATGAGCGTCGGCGTTGCCTTTTATCCTCAAACAAGTCGTAATTTGCATGCACTGATTAAGCTGGCCGATATTGCTATGTATAAAGCGAAACAAAATAAAGTATCGGCGCCAGACGACTACCTTATCTTTGCTAACCAGTGCAGGCTAGATGATGAAGATATGAGTTAGCGCTCTTCACGCCATCCTAATATTTTACCAGCATCCTACTTTCAATACTCTTACGCGTTGTACTGTTAGTGTCTTCTTCGCTCATGTCTAATGCACTGTGCGCTAAGTGGGGGATCCCACTGTTATCGTAAATATTAAAAATAATACCTTCATCCACGCGCATTTTAGATTTATAGAACCAGCGATGTTGAGGGTTAGGTGCTACGCCTAAAATCTCCCCTTTGCGGTCTGGATACCAAAGCTCAATGCTTATCCAGTCTTCGACATCCATGGAGTCAGGGCAGATAAAACCTAAGGGAGAAGACATGATGGTGTTTTCAACGGGTCTCCACAGGTTTACGAAACCAAAGTGCCCTTTGTGATATTCAGCGGCTTTTTGTTCTCCAACTAAATCAATAAGACGCGTTTGAATGCCTTTTTCACTGTAATCATTGTGCACGTTTCTCGCAGGTCTGCGCGACGCATTTTCATCATCGATACGTACAGTATGATCAAATACCAAGACTTCTTCCGCACCAATTTGTGATTGAAGCAGTTCCACTATTTTACGATTATATAGTGCTTCCTCATCTTCATTGAATGGGTAAGGAACCGCCTTTAGCCCTTCTAAAAAAGTAATTCCATGGGTTTTGAAACCAATATTCACGTCGCTATTTCGTATGTCGAAGACATTAACATTGGTCATTAAAAGTTCGGGCGATATCAAGTTGCCATCAATACCATCTACATCAAACTCAAATGCCTGTGTAAAAGGCTTTCTTACGTGGTAATTAACTGAAGCATTCATTTTATCTCCCCCCATTAAAAAGTTGCACGCTATTCGTTTTTTAAGACGAAGCGTTAAATAGGTCGAGAACTATACCTACAGCAATTTGAATGAAAAACCCCATAAGTACTGAATCAGTATTTAGTTTTTATTGATAATTTAGTGGCACACTTCAATTTTCAACAAAATCTATATTCTGACTCTATAAATAACGCATTTTTAAATTTTAAAAAGTGCAATATTCTTTTGCCATCGACGCACTGTCATCAATGCAAACGAGTAACCTGCGCCGATACAGTGTATTTAAACGGAGAATATTTATGACCCTTTCAAAAACGCAAACAGCAACTATAGATAACATTGAAGCAACAAACGGGGCCTTGCAACAAGCACGCTCGCTAGTCCTTCCTAGTCGCGATGAAATGTTAAAACGAGCGCCGTCTGTTCAGCGCTTTTGGGACAGCAGCCGCTTATTACTAGAGAGCGCATGGCAGGAATGGGATGAGCAAAACGAACAATTAGCTGAATGGGTAACAGAAAACTTGATAAGCGAACCGCTTCGCAATGCTGTTACGCTAACATGGGAAGACCCAGCTAAAGAACAAGCTGTAGCAAATTTATGGGAAGAGGTTCTGCCAGGTGTATATCAAGCACAGCTATTTGATGTTGAAAAACTTCATCTTCTGCGCGCTTATTTAGACGGTGTAGCCGATGCCGGCATACCCCTTCGCCCTCCTTACGGTATTGCGCTAAATCGCAACGGCGGTATGTTGGATGCACGTTCTGAAGGTTACTTGGCCGCACCTACGTTCCAAACGTTTTATAACCTAATCATGGACAAGTACATGCGCCCTATTTCGCGTTTGCTATTTCCTGAAGTAATGGGATTCGATAGCCAGACGTTTGGGTTTTCAATTCAATATCAGGAAGGCATGGACACATCGCTTAGACCGCACACTGACGCGTCTGCTGCGACAATGAATATCAACCTAAATGTGCCAGGGGAAACCTTTAAAGGGTCGGAAGTTGACTTCTTTAATCAGGCAACGGGTAAAGTAACACGTACAGTGTTTGCACCTGGTGTTGCTATGCTTCACAGAGGCAGTGTACCTCACGCCGCGCAGCCAATTACGGGTGGCAGCAGAACTAACATGGTGCTATGGCTATATGGCGATAGCATGCAAATTCCTCGGGGCGTTTTACCACCGTCAAAAGCTGATGCCAAATCGAGATGGACAGTTCCCAACGCGCCAAAAGATAGTTTTGCGCCTTTCTAATATACAAAAGCCGAGTTATTAGATAACTCGGCTTTCTTTTTCATCTTCGTGCTATTACTCACTCAATGGTACATCTAGATAGATGTATTTAAGTGCTTCACACTTTATTCACTAATTGTTTTACCCAGCATGCGCTTTAACGTACCGTCCTTATCAATGATGTGATGCTTAAGCGCGCCAGCAATGTGTAGCGATAAAGCGACAATTACGGTGTATCCTAAATAGAAGTGAATCGCTCCACCCAGCTTAGACAGCTCGTAATTGATAGGCAGTGTTTTTTCTGGGTCTTCTACACTAAAGTTTTGGGCAAATACTTCCAACCCGAAAACGGATAGGCCGTGCCCTCCAAGTACCGAGGCCATTAAACCTGATATAGGCATCATTAATGTTGCAATAATCAGAACCCAGTGCACCACTGTGGCTAACTTGTGTTCAATGGGTTTGTAGTTAGCAGCTGCACTGGGCCAGCCGTTCTTCATACGCCATATCACGCGGGCTAACGCGACAAATAAGATGATAAAACCAATGGCCTTGTGCCATGGATAAAGCGCATAAACACCATTTTCTGACATGTAAATGCCGGTAGCGAGTAACCCGATAATGGTTAACCCCACCAGCCAGTGTAAAAATACGGTTGTCGTAGCAAATTTGTTGTGGCTATCGTACTGCATGCTTTCCTCACTTTTTGTCCATGTTAAGAACTACATTATTCGTCTAACGTATCTCAACATTTTATAATCCCTCACACATTGTGAGGGATTACTAATAAGGTTTAAAGCAATTTGTAGGCCTATTTTTCACTAGCAAGGTGTTTGAAGTCTTGCCTAGTTAATCTTAGCGTAAAATAGAGAAGCTAATTTTACAGCGCATCAAAAACGTTAATGCGCCGCGATGATGGCGTCCAATTCGGCAATTAACATTTTAATATGAGAAGGATCATTAGCAAACGGATGTGGTGCTGCAAAGGTATTGTGGTCATTATCAAAGTAATCTCCTGCAACATCGGCAAAACGGTCAGAGAAAGCGGCATCCATAAAAATTTGTGCGCCAAGCTTCAGGTCGCCCCCAGCAATACCGTAAGCGCTTTTCACCATTTTACT
Organism: Alteromonas sp. ABD4_190; assembly: GCF_056160105.1. Classification (NCBI taxonomy): domain Bacteria; kingdom Pseudomonadati; phylum Pseudomonadota; class Gammaproteobacteria; order Alteromonadales; family Alteromonadaceae; genus Alteromonas; species Alteromonas sp. ABD4_190. Next base: position 3,554,066 of record NZ_JBSWWN010000001.1, on the reverse strand, counting down.
GCCCAAAAGCGACTTCGGATTTACCGATACCATTTTAGGGCCATTATTTTTGTATTTACTGCCCAAGTTCATGGTCCACATGGTAATCGCCAGTTTGCTTTGCGCGTAGGCAGCACCATCTGACAGCTGAATTTCACCGCGTAACGCGCTCCAATTAATAGGAGCCTGTGCAGCCGATGACACATTTATCACCCTACTTTGTGCATCCATTACATCGATTAACCCTAAAGTGAGCATATAAGGCGCTATGGTGTTCACCATAAATCTGGCATCTAGGCCTGCGTTTGTAACAGGGTTTTCCATCGTAAATACACCGGCATTGTTTATTAATACATCTAGATGTTTGTTTTTGGCTTTTACTGCAATTGCGAGTTGCCTTACATCATCGAACGAAGATAAATCGGCTTGAACAGTATCAAACGTACTTCCTGGAAATTGAGCCTCTAGCGCACCTTTTATATTCTCCAGTTTCGCGTTATTTCTACCGTGTAAAATTACGTTGTGACCTTCTTTGCCCAACATTTTTACCGTCTCTAGACCAATGCCGTCAGTGGCACCTGTAATCAATACTGTTTTCATTATTGCTCTCTACCCGTTAGTTTTCTTAAAAATTTTGGCTCAATCTTTCTTTTAATTAATTGCCTAACATTAAGTTATCAATAATGCCTAAACTCGATAAGCGCAGGTTTCGTTAAAGCAGTTTCAAGGTAATCTATATAATAAACAGCTTACATTTTCATCGTGTTTAAAATGCTTATATCAGCGATAGATTATTTATAAAAACCATCTAGCCAGCGCGCCAAATAACACTTAGACTGCGAGGATAAAAATAAAAACGACAGGTATTGCGCCAGTGCGCTAGGCACGCGGCGTTCGACATCACTTTTATGTTTTTCCAATACACGCCAATTTATAAAAAGGCTAGGGTATTGGCCAATCGCTACAAACATAAGTGATGAAGTACTTTTCATTTTAGTAACAAGGGTTCTCAGTTTAATGTCACAACAAAAAGTAGGTTTAGTGGGCTGGCGCGGTATGGTTGGCTCAGTTTTAATGCAGCGAATGCAAGAAGAGCAAGATTTCGCGCACATTGAGCCCACCTTTTTTACCACCTCTCAAAAGGGTATTGCAGCGCCAAACTTTGCTGGCAAAGATGCAGGTGTTTTAGAAGATGCGCACGACATCGAGGCGCTATCAAAACAAGATATTATTATTACCTGTCAGGGCGGTGACTATACGAAAGCCGTTTATGATGACCTTCGTGCAACAGGCTGGAACGGCTATTGGATTGACGCAGCGTCAGCCCTTCGCATGAAAGATGATGCGGTCATTGTACTAGACCCAGTAAACCGTAAAGAAATTGATAATGGTATTGAAAAAGGCATTCGCACTTACGTTGGCGGGAACTGCACAGTGTCACTTATGCTGCTTGCGCTAGGAGGTCTATTTGAAAAAGACCTTGTTGAGTGGGCATCACCAATGACGTACCAAGCGGCTTCAGGCTCAGGCGCTAAGCATATGCGTGAACTTATTAGCCAAATGGGCGCTATTCACAGCAATGTTAAAGATAAAGTAGCAGATCCTGCTACCGCAATTTTAGATATCGATCAACAAGTGTCTGAGTTTATTCGAAGCGCAGACTACCCAAGTGAGCAATTCGGCGTTCCTCTTGCTGGAAGCCTGATCCCGTATATCGACTCACAGCTACCTTCAGGTCAAAGCCGTGAAGAGTGGAAAGCCCAAGCCGAAGCAAACAAAATTCTAGGCATAAAAGGCAGCGAAGTACCTATCGACGGTATTTGCGTACGGGTAGGTGCCATGCGCTGTCACAGCCAAGCGATTACGCTTAAATTGAAGAAAGATCTGCCGGTTAGCGAGATTGAAGAAATCTTAGCGAAACACAATGACTGGGTAAAAGTCGTGCCTGATGATCGTGAAGTGACTATGCAGGAACTCACGCCAGCCAAGGTAACCGGTACGCTATCTATTCCAGTAGGTCGTATCCGCAAGCTTAACATGGGCCCTGAGTATATCTCAGCGTTCACCGTTGGCGATCAGCTATTGTGGGGCGCTGCAGAGCCGCTTCGCAGAATGCTGCGTATTGTGCTTGAGCAAAACTAAAACTTAATTTTACTCAGTAAAACCTAAAACGCCTTACCATTAACTGGTAAGGCGTTTTTTATTTCTAGTATTCCTCGTAATGTACGTAAAGTATTAGAAAAGAGTATGATACTAGTTAGCCGACTCAGACCAAACAGCAAGCTCATTACCGCCAGGCTCTACAAAATGAAAACGGCACCCACCGGGAAAATCAAATAACGGTTTGGTAATTGTTCCGCCCGCGCTTTCTACATTAAGTTGTGCTTTAGCAATGTTACTAGCATAAAGTACTAACAAGGGCGCCCCGCTCTCTGCTTTTGAAACCCGTTCCGCTGCGAATATCCCACCATCCAAACCGGCATTGCTAAACGCGCTGTATTCATTACCGTAGTCAGTAAAGCACCAGCCTAACGCAGACTCAAAAAACGTTTTAGATGCATTTAAATTTAATGACCCAAACTCAACGTAATTGAGTTTAATGCTTTCATTCATTTCCGCTTCACCTCGAAATGTTGTCTTATCTTCGAACAGTTTAGACTTATTGACTAAGTTATAAACTGCCTTAATCGTTTAATATAGAAGTGCACCGGCATGGGAGGCTCCTGACTTTGACCCGTTTTTTTTGTTCCACAATATTATGCGTGTTTGTAATAAGTTTTTCTGCGTTTCATGTCCACGCGTCGATAGCTGACCGGGTCAACGAAATCAGTCTGCAAGTAGAAACAGACTCGCCCACGCCAATAGGCGCTGCAATTGATGAATTAGAAACGTTTTTGCTATCGGATACTGTGAAAGTAGACGATAAAAGAGCGGTCGCCGCCTTATACACGCGCTACCAATTGTTAATTCATCAGCGACCGAATGACAATATTCTACGCAAATTACAAGAGTTAGAAGGTAAGACCAGAGATGGTTTCATTATCGCAGTAGGAATAGCGAGAATGTATGGCATAAGTGCAGACTACACTGAAGCGTACAAACGTTTCGACGCTTTAATTGCTACCCCTTCCCTTCCTGCTGATGTCAAAGCCTATGCCCTAATCTACCAAATTCTTACTTACAGTGAGGGGCAGGTTTTTGCTCCTAATGCAGAGCTTATTAATACGGTTAATGATTTGCTTGTCACTCATGATCTTTCTTACCTCAGGCCTCTCTACGATTCTATCGTGGCAGATTACTATCAGTCGGTAAGTGCTTACGAGCTTGCCTTGCGCTATTACGAGAAGTCACTAGCTGGCGCGCAAGCGGCCAATCAACGAATTTTAGAAAGCGACAACCTTTATGCCATTGGTATTTTATACCGAAATTTAGGTGATTATGATAACGCTATTGGCTACTTCGAACGCGCCGTTGAGCACGATAAAAATATTGATATTAACTATTCAGAATTTTTAGCAACATACGGGATAGCAACCACTTACTATCGTGCTGGAAAATTAAAAGCTGCAATAGCGCTATCTGAAAAAGTAATAGCCCATCCCCTTTCTTCATCTTTTTACAATAGTGAAATTTATCGTTTGAAAGCAGAAGCACATCTTACTTTAGGTGAGTTAGATGAGGCCTATCAATCGTTAGCACTTGCACGCGAACTTTATGATGAAAATCGGGAGGATGAACAAACGACATGGCGTGCGCAGCTAGACAAAACTGCGGCTTATATCACCGCAGCAAAAGGTGATTATAAATTAGCGTTCGAACAGTTTGAGGTGTTTCACGAAGCATATTTACAAGCGAAAAAGTACGAAGATTTAGAACTAATTGAAAGCGCTAACTTGGTTCAACAAATTACCCAAGAAAAAGAGAGAGCGAACTTACTTGAGAATGAGAACAAAGCTTTTGAAGAAGCGTTAAAGTTGAAAAACGAAGCGCAACAGACACAAGAGTTATTCTCAATGCTACTTTCTGTGTTGGTCGCATTAACGATGGTTACCATTGTAATCATTTTAATTCTGCTAAAAAAATCAAAACAGGCGAATGCACTGTACTCGACTGCAAAAGACAAAGCCGAACTACACAGCCGCATCAAGTCAGAATTTATATCAAATATTAGCCATGAGATCCGCACGCCCTTGAATGCCATAATTGGCTTTGGTCAAACCGTAGCTAAACGTTCATCTGATTTAGAAACGAAAGATTTAACAAAGAAAATCGTCACTGCATCGGAAATGCTTCTACAGCTTATTAATGACCTATTGGACTTTTCGAAAATAGAAGCCGGCAAACTAACGTTAGCGATAGGACCGCATCACGTAAAATCGAGTATTAGTGCATTAATTGACATTTTTTCTGACCAAGCGCAGCGCAAAGCTCTGAACCTAGTGCTAAATGTTGATGAAAACCTCAAAAATGAGCTGATGTTCGATGAACTCAGATTTAAGCAAATTATGGCTAATTTGCTCAGTAACGCCATCAAGTTTTCTAAAGATGGCATCGTCGAGATAGGTGTTCGCGTTACTGAGGTTTGCGATAGTCATTGCACCCTTCATTGCTGGGTCAAGGACAACGGTATTGGTATATCTAAAGAAAACCAGGCAAAGCTGTTTACGCCTTTTACGCAAGCGGAAAGTTCTATCGCACGAAAATACGGCGGTACAGGATTGGGGCTTAATATTACCAACAACCTGCTTAAATTAATGGGCTCTTCTTTAACCGTAGAAAGCGAACTTGGCAAGGGAACCACATTTTCATTTGACGTAAACTTTGCTTTAGCCGCAGACGAAGACTGTATGCCTCCTGCAGCTAATGAGGAGGATTCTCACTGTTTATTGGCTGGAAAGCGGGTGTTATTAGCCGAGGACAATGATATTAATGTAGAGGTAATGAAGGCGTTATTGGAAGAGTTTAAATTGGATCTGCATTATGCATCTAACGGACAAGAGGCCATTGATGCAATGGCAAAACAAGAATTCGACTTAGTTCTTATGGATGTCCAGATGCCGCAGGTGGACGGCATAAGCGCGACACGACACATCCGCCAAACCCTTAAGAAAAATACGCCGATCGTGGCGTTGACTGCAAATGCAATGCAGCAAGATATCGACGAATGCCTAGCCGCAGGCATGAATGCTCACGTTGGTAAACCGGTTGATAAAGTGCACTTGGTGAATACACTTCAAAAATTCCTTTTACACAATTAATCGCTATTAATTTTGCTGCGCAAAAATAAATAGCTAATCAGTTTTTGCAGACAGTAAGTTTTACTGATGCTTTTCAGTAGGTAGCAAAGCGCCTGCCGACAGACACGGGCTTCCTTTTTGTTTTTGCTCATTCTGTTTAACTAGTTCAACAATATGGCTATTTACTGGTGTAGCAATATGATGTTTATTGCCTAACCTAACTATCTCACCGTTTAAGTAATCTATTTCAGTACGCCTTCCTAGTACCAAATCTTCATACATGGAGGAGCGTGCTTCGGGGTCGATTTTAAGCGTTGATGCAGCAACCGCCTTGAACAAAAAGTTAGGTAGTTTCATAATTTTTGGCATCAGCTTGGGAATGACCTTACCGGTTCTTGCTGGAGTAATTCCTTCCGCTTCTAATACCCTCAATGCTTCAGACAATACTTTAGCCATAACCAACCTGTATTGCCTATCCCCTAGTTGAGATTTAAGCGGTATACCAGACAATGCATTGACCGCGTTATTCAAGTTCATAATGAGCTTGCCATACTGCACCGCTGCCATATCTCTATAAACCGTCACCGGCAAGGAAGCGTTTTCAAGCGCCTTCACCAACTCGGCACACTGATTATTGGGGTCTTCTATGGCGATGTTGCCTTCTGTACCACAATGGAAGTGTCCTTTTCCTTTGTAAAAAACGTTGAATGGCACCATGCCCGCAATAATGACCTGTGTTAAATGTTGTCGTAATAAGTCAGCGTTACCCACACCGTTTTGCAGACTAATAACAAGCGCGTTAGGCTTTGCACACTGGTTAATGATGCTGGCAGCACTCTTGGTATCTTGGCTTTTAACACAAAGTAGAATGATCTCTGCATTAGCTAAGCTATCGTTATTTAATGAAAAATTGACGTGGTGAGCGTCGGTCATTTGATTGCGGCCCTGCCAGTCAGTCACTTTCAAGCCATTTGCTACGATGTCGTTGTGTAATCGCTGGCGCCCAACAAGCGTAAGCGTATTTGAACTGTTGAATGCACGGCCGGACGCCAACAAACAACCTGCAACATAACAACCAATACTACCCGCGCCTAACACCACGATATTCATTGATGCTTTTCCTATCATGTCTAACTTTCTGCTATTTGTTCAGACTGCTTCGTAATGATCGAAATGTAAACATAAAAATCACACAGTAATAACAAAAAACGTTTTGTATCAGTTATTTCCTATTAATGTGATTCAATCTTTCAATTTTCCCCTAATACGTGATCTCCTTACAATTAGACCAAGTAGTCAACTTATATATGGTCAAATAGAGGGTCATCATGTTCGCTCAACAACTTGCGTCAACTAATGCTCGTAACGCTGAAAATTCTGCCAATAGCAAAGTTGCTTTGGTTGCAGAAGGTGGCGGTCAGCGCGGTATTTTCACAGCAGGTGTACTTGATACATGGTTAGATGCTGGGCATGACCCCTTCGATATCCTTATTGGCACATCGGCAGGCTCGCAAAACTTAACAAGCTTTGTTGCACGTCAAAAAGGCTATGCAAAACGTCTTATTCGAGGTTTAACACGACACAAGCGTTTCTTTCAGATGGGCCGCGGTTTGATGGGCAAGCATATTGTCGATTTAGATTGGTATTTCGACAAAACCCAAGAAGCGAACCGTTTATTAGATTTAGATACGGCTAAAAGCAATGTGACAGATAGAGAAATACTGTTTACAGCCACGAACTCTAGAGACAGAAAAGCATATTTTCTAAACCCAATGAAAAGCCAAAACAACTGGGTTGAATTGATTAAAGCATCGAGCGCACTGCCTTTGTTATACAAACAAGGTGTTCCGCTTCATACTGAAATAGAAACCCAAAAGGCCGCAAATACTGATTTTTATTTAGATGGAGGATTAGCTGCGCCATTACCCGTAACCGAAGCTTATAACCGTGGCGCTACAAAAATAGTAGTGATAAGAACCGTAGATAAAGGTTTTCAGGCACAGTCACCTTGGCTACAAAAACTAAGCGCAGTGATGTGCGCAACAGGCACCTGCCCAAAAACCATCGACTATTTACTGCAACACGAACACGCGTATCAAAAAGAATTAGCGTTTATTGAAAATCCACCTGACGGTGTTGAAATTATTGAAATATTTGCGTCAGATAAGCTACAAAGTAAGCTTTTAGGTAGCACCGACGCGCAGCTACGTCATGACTACAAACTGGGAATAATGGCGGGGTCTTCATTTTTGAAAAAGATTGAAATACCTTCAATCGCTTATGACAGAAACATGCGCTTTACATCGCCAGCGGTTCAACGTCCAGCGCAACCCAAGCCTGCTAGACCAGTTGCCGCATCACAGTGTCTAAGTGCCTAAAAAAACGGGTACAAAGGTTATCAACACGATTAAAGCAGTAAAATAATAAAAAGCCAGCTACTTTCTGGCCATAGCTGGCTTTGCGTTGTGAAATTACGAGTTACTAGTCAAACATGTAAGATACTGTTGCGCCAAAAGTTCTTGGCTGACTTGGGTAAGCATTGAAGCTGCCAGCCTGTATGGGCGGTGGAAATGCTGACAAATAGTATTCATCATTGTTTAAATTCCTCACCCATAGTTGAACACTTATTCCGTTAGTAAAGGTTAATCCTGCACTGGCATTTAGCATATTAACTTCACGAGTGAGTTCAGGTGGAACATTCTCTACAAGTTGTGTCTCACTCTCATGTAGATAATCACTTCGAATAAAGCCAGTAGTGCCATTTTCGAATTCTAAGTGATAAGTGAGGCCTGCAACGAAGCTTCGTTCATGTATGCCTGCGGGCTGCGTACCTGAAAGATCGATTGGCCCATTCACGCCATTTGCACCAACAAAAGAGTCGTAAACTGGGTCTAAAATTGTCCCAGCAAAGCTAAATACTAAATTCTCTGTTACATCTAGAGTTGAATCAAATTCAAGACCCTGCGTTGACTGTTTCCCGGCGTTCGCCAACACGTACCCCGTACCTACAAATGTACTCGATTGAAAGCCTTCGATTGTTTGGTCGAACAGCGTGACGTTAAATGCTCCCCGTTTGAACCTTGCTTTTACCCCCAATTCATAAACCGTTGACTCTTCCGGCCCAGCATAGCGGGTTCCATACGTCTGATTAACACGCGCCAAATTGCCAGATTCCAGTGCCGATTGGTCAGAAGCAAACGGCCGTGTGTCGCGGGAAAGGTTCCATGAAGAGGCTTTGAAGCCTGTAGCAGCAGTAGCGAATACATTAAAGTTTTGATTAATCTCGTATGCGATACGCGCACTCCATGTCACTTTATCATCGTTAGTATTACCGTCTTCTACAGTATTAGGAAAAACGAGTTGCGGAGGCAAAAACTGAACGCCTTGAAGCGTGGGAATAAAACCAGCTAAAGCCGGTACCGCTGTTGATAACGGCACACCGAAAACTGTGGGATCATTTATGATGTCGATAGAGGACAACACTTCGTTATTGTTTTGTTCTACTGATACGTCTTTCTCGTCTTCTGTGTAACTGACGCCCACTGTTGTAGTGAGCCTATCTGAAATATGATAATCAAGATTAAAGAACACAGATAATGCATCATTTTTTTGTAGAAACTCGCTGTTCACGAACTGGTTTTCATTAAAAAAAGTGCCCGCCGGCTGACCATACAAAGGTTCAAACGCGCCAAGAAATCCATCTGGGAAAACTGCATCAAATGGCAACGGTGTGGGTAACGAAGCGAGTGCTTGTGCAACCCCCGAATTCAACAGAACATCAAAATATGGCCGAATGTTTTGTCCGTAGAATAAGGTATCACCTGTATCTACCTCTTCTGAGAAGTAGAACATCCCGAACATCCAATCTAATGTATTGTCACCAAGGGAAGTAAGGCGAAGTTCCTGAGTGAAGGTATCTATCTCTGTGTGCCCTTCCTCTGACAAAATATCGAGTGTTGTATAATCTACATCCGCGAAATAGTCAGATTTATTGTTTCTGTAAGCGGTGATAGAGGTTAACGCGAATGTATCAAAATCAACGTCGATTTGCAGAGAAACCCCGCCATCCTCTACAGTGTTACTGGGATTAAAATTCAGCGCAGATTTAAAAGCAAAGGGATCATCAGTCTCTAACACGGTACCGCCTAATGCACGTACGACAGCTGTTGTAGGTCCATTAATAACGTCCGCGACAGTGCAACAGCGTTCGTCTATCTCACTATAGTCAGCAATAAATCTAAACTTAACGTCAGTGCTAGGTTCGTATAAAGCCTGCCCTCTGATATTCCACCTATCACGATTATTTAGCGTATCTACACCATCAACAACGCTTTCAGTATAACCATCACGTTTGTTCACTCCACCAGACAAACTAAATGCAAGCTCATCGGTTATACCATTTGTATAGTACCCTTTTAGCAATCGCTGATCATAATTGCCTACTCCTAGCGTCAATTTACCCTCTTCGGTAAAAGAGGGCCCTTGCGTTCGTACACTTATTACCCCAGCCGATGCGTTTTTCCCAAAGAGTGTGCTTTGCGGGCCACTTAATACTTCAACCTGCTGGACGCGCGGTAAGTCACCAATTTGTGCGGCGGCTCTTGAACGGTATACACCGTCAATAAAAACCCCAACAGAAGGTTCAATTCCCGTGTTGTTCGCACCATTGCCAAAACCGCGAATCGAGAAATTGGTATTTGCTGAACGTTGTAAAGGGTTCACTCTTAATGTTGGCACTAACGCCTGTAAATCCTGAATATCTAGTACTTGAGTTTGCTCGATAGCTTCTCCGCTAGTAACAGACACAGCGATAGGCGTTTCCTGAAGCCCCGTACTTCGCTTAGAAGCGGTGATTAGTATTTGTTCATACAACTCGTCTTCAGCCTGTTCGTTAATTTCCTGCGACATAGCGGCGTGGCAATGCAAGCCTAAGCACAACGCAATTAATTTAGTAGTGCGGTTTAAGTTAAAGCGGGCGGGTAAGCGTTTACTCATCTTTTACGATTCTCTTGCTAATTATTGTTGTAAAGAGCCTTTGCTTGCGCGGCGAATTCAACATGGCTCAAAATTTAGTCGTAATTACAATAACTACGCATCATTCGAAATGTAAACAGAATGTATATAACATGATAATAAGAGTGATGACGGGTAAAACGATTACAATTTAGTCTAAAGCAAGAAAACAGAGGGATGTAGAGGAACCAAGTAGGAATTAAAAGGTGATATTTAATATTTTAATATATTGAAATCATTGAAATCGATTAGGTAACGCCGATTTCGTTAAAGAAAGTGAATATTGCTAAATGTTTACCTTCGTTTTGCGGCTTACCAATATCAACAATAAAAATACAAACACTTGATTATAAAATACTTTTTATCAACTAACTTGACAGAAGATATTAAAAAAATTATAAAGCGCGTTTTTAGTATAAAGCGAAGTCAAACATGTCAGAATTATCAACACCTGTAAAACAAACTGAAGCACACAAACTTATTGAAGGTTTATTGAAATCTAGCGATCCAACTGCCGAGCTAGATAAAATTTCTGAAGAGTACAATATCGCAAATTGGGGCCAAACTAATGCTGTTTCTGCCGACCTTTACGATGCCGTACGCGACTTACTTGGCAAAGGTGTAGTGACAGGTAACGACCTTGTTGCAGGAAAAGACACCATGGATCCAATTGTACATAAAGTACAGGAAGAAACAGAAAAGCTTATCGCCAATCCAAGCGAAGCAGACGCTGACCGTGTACAAACCTTTGTACTTGGCTTCCTACGCACTTTCGTGAGCCAACTACTTCACCCGGGTACAAAGAAAGCGATTTACGCGAAAAAGCTTCCTGACCTAATAAAAGTTTACCAGCAGGTTGCTAAGTAATCAGCGCTAATTTATACGCACAAAAAAACCGGCCTAAAGCCGGTTTTTTGTATTTGGCGGAGAGAGAGGGATTCGAACCCTCGATACGCTATAAACGTATACACACTTTCCAGGCGTGCGCCTTCAGCCACTCAGCCATCTCTCCAAATTTTGTATCAAGAAGATTTCAACTACGAAAACCTTTGAGCGCGCGTATAGTAGGTAAAGCCGCGCGCTTAATCAAGAACTTGCTGGAAAATATTCAACAAGTGCTTATAAAACGTGCGCTTATAGCCCGCCTTTCGCTTTTAACTCGGCTGAGAAGTTAAGCATGCGATCAAGTGGAATAAGTGCACCTTTACGCAATTCATCATCAACAAAGATTTCGTGCCCATCAGTTTCGCCTGTTAAAGAGGCCTTAATCGCTTCTAAGCCGTTCATTGCCATCCAAGGGCAGTGAGCACAGCTTTTACAAGTAGCGCCGTTACCGCCCGTTGGAGCCTCTATAAACGTCTTCTCTGGCGTAAGCTGTTGCATCTTGTAAAAGATGCCTTTGTCAGTGGCAACAATGAAGGTGTCGTTACCCATGGTTTGCGATGCTTTTATCAATTGACTGGTTGAGCCAACTGCATCCGCCATCTCTACCACGCTGGCTGGTGATTCAGGGTGAACCAGTACTGCAGCGTTAGGGTATAGCGCCTTCATGTCTGCAAGCTTCTGCGCAGAGAACTCATCGTGAACAATACACTCGCCCTGCCACATTAGCATGTCGGCACCGGTTTGCTTGGCAATGTAAGAGCCTAAGTGTCTGTCAGGGCCCCAAATGATCTTTTTGCCCTGGCTGTCTAAGTGCTCAACGATTTCAAGCGCGATGCTTGAGGTCACTACCCAATCAGCGCGCGCTTTCACAGCGGCCGAAGTATTAGCGTAAACCACAACGGTGTGGTCAGGGTGCTGATCACAAAACTCGCTGAACTCTTTTACCGGGCAACCAATATCAAGCGAACAGGTCGCTTCAAGGGTAGGCATTAGTACGGTTTTTTCAGGGCTAAGAATTTTTGCCGTTTCACCCATGAAGCGAACGCCAGCAACAATTAATGTTTGCTCTTCTACATCTCTACCAAATCGCGCCATTTCTAAAGAGTCAGCTACACAACCGCCAGTTTCTTCAGCAAGCGCCTGAATTTCATGGTCGGTGTAATAGTGTGCGACAAGCACAGCGTTGCGAGCCTTTAGTAAGGCTTTGATCTCTGCCTTTAACTCAGCTTTACGTGCTTCTGATAATGGCTGTGGTTTTGCTGGGAACGGGTACTCTACCTGATCCACTCGAAATGCTACTGACATTAACCTACATCTCTGTTGCGACAAGGGTGCGGATTATACCCAACTGTCATAAAAATTACATACTACCTATTCAACATAAGCGTAATTAAATAGTCGTATTTGTACTTACCTTTCTACTACATGGGGTTAAGTTAACCAGATCAAAGTAAAAATGAGATAAGTGACAGTGCAAAAAGAAATATAAGTTGGATTTCAGAAAGTGTGATTTGAGTAGCGTTGTTTGAACATTAAGAAGACTTGATGGTGGGTCGTGCTGGATTCGAACCAGCGACCAATTGATTAAAAGTCAACTGCTCTACCAACTGAGCTAACGACCCATCAAGTGACACAAAGATAAGTTTAGCAATTCAAATGATGGTGGGTCGTGCTGGATTCGAACCAGCGACCAATTGATTAAAAGTCAACTGCTCTACCAACTGAGCTAACGACCCATCATTTGATGCTAGGAGAGAAAGTGGTGGGTCGTGCTGGATTCGAACCAGCGACCAATTGATTAAAAGTCAACTGCTCTACCAACTGAGCTAACGACCCTTTCTTTCCTGTTGTTACCTGTGTCTCGGCAACGGCGGCATATAATACTCAGATTTTTATTCGACGCAACCCATAACGTCCTTTTATTTTCATTTTTCTGTCAAATTACGACTAAACGGTCAAAATGAAAACAAATCGCTGAGTATTTATACCAGTACTAAATGAGTTTAGTCAGGTTTCTACGAAATACAGTGAAATTTAGTGCAGAAGTTTTATGCACTCTAAATGGAATTTTTTGAAACAAACTTTTCTCTAACTCATAAAAAAGCCTCTTTAAAAGAGGCTTTGTTCATTACAAGTTATTTAACCGAGATTCAGCGAGGCGCTTTGCTGAAGAATCTGGATATTCATTTACAACTTGTTGAAATAGCTGGCGAGCTGTTGAACTGTCTCCCGTTCGCTCAGCAATGACACCTAGTTTTAATAAGGCGTCAGGACGCTTAGCAGAATCGGTAAAGCGATTAGCTACAATATTAAATTGCTCACTTGCTTCGCTCCACTGCTGCTTATTAAACAACAGTTGCCCTAACCAATAGTGCGCATTTGGCGCGTAACCACTGTTGGGAAAGCGTGAAATGAACGATTGAAACGCAGGAATCGCTTTATCGTACTCACGAGACTTAAGGATCAAATTCACCGCATTCTCGTAGGCTTCATCTTCACCTGCTTGCGGTGCTTGCGTTGGTGTAGGTGCTGTAGGAGAGCTTACAGAGCCCGAATCAACACCGGCACTAGGCATGGCACTACCTTGTAGCGCGCCACTTTGCTTAAGTGCTTCTACGCGTTTATCTATTTCAAGGTAAAGCTCACGCTGACGCTCAAGTACTTTTTGCAGTTCATTGGTATTAACCTCAACCGCACCACGCAGCTGGTCGACCTCCATTTGCATGTTATCTAACTGCGTTTGCAACCTGTGCTGCATTTCAGTTCGACTCTTAACAATACGCTCAAGCACTACAATACGCTGCTCTAATTCACTGCCGCCATTGGCGTCTACCACAGGCGCTTGCGCAAATGCGGTAGAAACAGCAAGGGCGGCACATAAAGTGACGCCCATTTTTAATGTCTTATTCGTAAGAATAGTCATTAGCGGTAAACAACCACTCCGCGACGGTTTTGAGCAAATGCATACTCAGTAGAACCCATCACTGCTGGTTTTTCTTCGCCGTATGAAACTACTGTTACTTGGCTGCTGCTTACGCCAGCATTAAGTAGGTAAGTTTCAACAGACTGTGCACGACGTTCGCCTAGCGCAATGTTGTACTCTGGCGTACCACGGCTGTCAGTGTGACCTTCAATAGTCACTTTAGTGCTTGGGTTTTTCACCAAGAACGCCGCGTGCTTGTCTAGAATACGCTGAAACTCTGGCTTAATGCTTGAGCGGTCAAAGTCAAAGTAAACGGTTTGTTCGTTCTTCAGCGCTTCCATTTCTTGCTGAACCATTTCTTCCTGACGCTTCATACGCTGTGCAGCTTCTGCTTTAACGCGCTGTGCTTCTGCTTCACGTGCTTCCGCTTCCGCAGCCGCTTGTTCTTGAGCAAGACGGTTACGCTCTGCTGCCAATTCTTCTTCGCTAGGGCCTGAAGAACATGCCATCATTGTCACTACTGGCAATGCGATAATGAAGCTCTTCATCACTTTATTCATTTGCATCCTACTAATCCTTAAATTTTATTGTTTAGTCGTTAAATTGTTAGAACAAAAATGGTGACCAACTTGGCGATTTAACTTGCCCATTGGCTGCTGGTAACCTAGCTTTAAAACGCCCATCTAAAGAAACCAGTGACAACACTTGGGTCCCCTCGTGAAGGGTGCTGTATATAATCATGCTTCCGTTCGGCGCTACGCTTGGTGATTCATCTAAGTACGTCCGTGTCAGTACTTGAGGTGATCCACCATCCAAAGACTGCTTCGCAATGTGATAGTTCCCATTAGTTTGGTTAACCATGATCATTTGCTTGCCGTCAGGGGTTAGCGTACCGCCAAGGTTCTGTTCACCTACAAAGGTAACGCGCCTTACTTTCCCAGAATTTAAATTTACGCTATATATCTGGGGTTTACCACCCCGTTCCGAGCTAAATATTAAACCGCTGCCATCGGGTAGCCATGCAGGCTCCGTATCAATCGCTCTATTGCGTGTAACTCGGCGAAGATTTTTTGTCGCTAAGTCCATCACATAGAGTTCAGGGTTTCCATCTTTCGACAAAACCATAGCAAGTTGCTTGCCATCTGGTGAAAACGTAGGACTACTGTTTATTCCTGGAAAATCAGTAATACGTGTACGTTCACTGGTGTAAATATCTTGAATGAATATTTGCGGTCTACGGTTTTCAAAGCTTACATAGGCTAGCTTCTCACCGTCAGGTGACCATACTGGCGACATAAGTGGCTCAGGAGACGACAGCAGACGGGTTTCGTTCTCGCCATCATAATCTGCAATCACTAATTGATAAGGCTTATCCACGGTGTCGCGGTCGCGAACAATGACATAAGCAATTTTCGTTAAAAATGCACCGCGAACACCGGTTAATTTTTCATAGACAATGTCGCTAATTCGATGCGCATACTGGCGAAAATCTCGGCCGTTGATCACTGCCTGACGGGCAGCTAGTACGTGATCATTACTCGATACCAAATTGCCGTCTTTGAGTACTTTAGCTTGCCCATTGTCAACTTGCCCTTTAAGTACATCAATCAACTCATAGGATACAAGGTAACGGTCGCCTCCTTGTGGCTCAATACTTCCCACTAATACAGTATCGACTCCAAGTGTCGCCCATGCTGTGTAAGACACTTGCTCAGCGGTTTCTGGGTACTGTGGCATTTTATCGACAGATACCGGATTAAACTTACCACTACGCATTAAGTCGGCCATCACCACTTTAGAAATATCGCCAGGCATACTGCCCTGACCTTTCCATTTAAATGGCACAACCCCGATTGGACGTGCACTATCTACGCCCTCGGTTATCACAATTTCTAAGGATGCAAATACTTTGACACTAAAGGCCATCGTAATAAGCGCTATCCATAAACCTAGTTTTTTCATACCACTATAATTCCACTTTTAAAGTAATGTCTTTTAACTGCTCGTAAACGTCTGGCGCTTCAGATACCGGTAACTTTTCAGCCCTGCGAACCGCGCTTTCAGCCGCTCTACACAGCGCGTCATTGCCGCCGAGTACGCGAATACTGGTCACAAACCCTGTCGTTGCTAACCGAATATTCAATCGACAGGTTTTACCTTGATAGCTGTCGTCTGAATACAAGTTGCGTTTAATAGTTTGCTGAATAAGTGCGGTATAACGCTCTACTTCAGTAAGTACCTGTTTTCGCCTACGTTCTTGCTGAGCGGCTTGTTCTTGCGCTAACTGCTCTTGCATGATCCTTTCCATTTCAGCGCGTTCAGCCGCTTCTTTTTTCTTCCGCTCAGCCTCAGCTTTCGCTTTTGCTTCGCGTTCCTTACGCTCTTGTTCCTTCTGCGCCGCTAAGCGCTCCAAGTCTTTTTGACGTTTCGCTTCAGCAGCTTCTGCTTCACGCTTCTCTTTCGCACGCTTGGCTGCTAGCTGTTGCTGACGCTTTTTCTCTGCTGCCGCCTGTGCTTTTCTTTGCTTTTCTTGCTCTTCGGCTCTTGCTTGAGCTTCAGCTTGTGCCTGCTCCCTTTTTTGATCCGCAATCGCTTGCGCATCAATAAAGGTTGCTTCTATTACAGGCGCATTTGACGGCATACTCGGCAGAGGTTCAGGAGAAAAACTGACGCTAATTAGCAACAGTGCAGCAATAAAAAGATGCAAACCTATAGATTTGTAAAGCCCGATTTGTTCTAGGCTTATCCCACTGGCTTGCTTGGCACTTTTGCCGTTCTTTTTATCGCCACTTACACCGTTACTCGCGTTGTTTGAGTGGATAGCGGTTGACGTGCTTTTCGACACTTCAGGTTTCGACATATCTATATTACTCAACCGGATCCGTCATTAACCCCACTGAAGGCACACCCGCTTGCTGTAATAACACCATTAGCTGTATCACTTCGTTATACGCTACTTGTCCATCGCCTTTAACCACTACGGGCGTGTTGGGCTCTTTGGTCAATTGTGCTTTTACAATAGCGCCAAGCTCATCTTCGCTAATTGGCGATTCCTGGTCTTCTCCTACATTAAGGAAGTAGCGACCTTTAACATCCACTGACGCAATAATAGGTGGTGTATCTTCCTGCTCTATCGGGTTGGCACTGGCTTTAGGCAAATCTACCTTTACCCCTTGAGAAATAAGCGGCGCCGTTACCATAAAGATAATAAGCAATACCAACATCACGTCGATGTAAGGCACTACGTTTATCTCTGATACGGGCCTGCGGCGTTTTCTTACATACATAACAAGTCCTCCGTTTGGAATGTAAACGCTTAGGCTTGTTGTTGTGCTTGCGCAGCAACGGCTTGGCGGTGAAGAATTGCAGAGAACTCTTCCATAAAGTTGCCGTAGCTATTTTCTAGCTTCTCAACTTGGTGGCTGAAACGGTTGTATGCGATTACAGCTGGGATAGCTGCGAATAGACCAATAGCGGTTGCAATAAGCGCTTCTGCAATACCAGGTGCAACCATTGCAAGGGTAGCTTGCTGCACTTCACCTAGTGCGATGAAGGCATTCATGATCCCCCACACAGTGCCGAATAGACCGATGTAAGGGCTAATTGAGCCCGCCGTGGCTAAAAAGGGTAAACGACTTTCTAATTCTTCGACTTGGCGAGACATAGAAACACGCATGGCACGATATGTACCGTCAACAATGCCGTTGGTGGCAGTGTTAGATTTGCGTAGGCGAACAAACTCTTTAAAGCCTGAGCAAAAGATGCTGCCCATGCCTGTTAGGTTAGTTCTGGCGGAAAGTTCTTGATAAAGACGATTCAGGTCAGCACCCGACCAAAACTTGTCTTCAAACTGACGCATTTCATTACGTGCAGCTGAAAGCGCCTTGCTTCGTTGAAATATAAATGTCCAAGACGCGACTGAAACGCTTAATAGTAGAAGCATAACAAGTTGAACAATAAAGCTTGCTTGTAAGAACAAGCCAATAAAAGTGAGATCAGATGACACGCGAAATTTCCCCTAACAAAGTACGTGGTAATCTTTTTGGCTTCATTACAGCCAAATCGACGCAGGCAACCTTAATATTTCCAGATACTAAGGTAACGCCTTGTTCATTTTTAATATTTTGTTGAAACGTCATACTAGCGCCTTTTAATTCTACAACGCGAGTTTCAATACTCAACAGTTGATTGAACCGTGCAGGCGCATAGTTATGCATTTCAACGTGTTTGACGACGAAAGCGATGGATTGTTCCATTAGCGTGTCTTGTTCAAAACCTAGCTCGCGAAGCCACTCTGTACGGGCTCGTTCCATAAACTTTAGGTAATTCGCATAATAGACGATACCGCCTGCGTCGGTATCTTCGTAATACACTCTTACCTGATGTAAATGCATAACTATTCCTTCACCAAAAAATATAATAATCCAAACCAAAGTTAAACTAACGAATTAGCACGATAAGATGCAGAACAAAACCACGCCACAGAGCCCATAAAAGCTAACATTTAATCAAAATTAAACCAACCCGAAACACCTAGTTAACACATTAGTTTTTCTAATCCAAACTAACAATTTTACTCAATTGTAGTTTTCTCTGCTCTACCTATAATGCACAGCATCAGTCGTACAGAGCGTGATGGTGCTTAGCACGGTCATGCAAGAGTTATTCTCCTGTTAGACATGAGTTCCCTGGATTTATTTCCTTCAACACTTGTTGTTTTAGCCCGCTCAATGAGCGGGCTTTTTTTTGCCTGTAATTTAGCATCTGTACAAAACAAAATATTAGCGGCTCATGCTTAACTTGCACTACGCAATAATTCGCTATCAACTTTCAATGCTCTGAACTGACGGCTTCCCCCATACGAGCATTTTCTTGTAGCGTTTGAAACGGCTTCTGTATTTTCTGTGTTGCCAAAAAAAGCCCAGCAATCCTGCTAGGCCTTTAAAACGAATCTGAACCTTCTTACAAAGGGACGGTAAATTATTCAGACGGAGCGAAGCCAAAGTGAAGATAGGCTCGCTGAGACACAATACGGCCTCGAGGCGTGCGCTGTAAAAAGCCCTGTTGAATAAGGAAGGGTTCAATCACGTCTTCTATGGTTTCTTTCTCTTCACCAATGGCCGCAGCCAAATTGTCTAAGCCTACTGGCCCACCATCAAACTTTTCGATAATAGCTGTAAGCAATTTGCGGTCCATGTAATCGAAACCTTCTTTATCAACGTCAAGCATATCCAGTGCCTTCGCTGCCGTATCGGCTCCCACCGTGCCGTCTGCTTTAATTTCTGCGTAGTCTCGAACACGGCGTAACAAACGATTAGCAATACGCGGCGTGCCACGCGAGCGACGTGCAACTTCTTGCGCACCTTCATCGTTCATGTCTAAATTCAGATAGCTCGCACTTCTTGCCACAATACTGGTAAGGTCTTTTACGTTGTAAAACTCAAGGCGTTGAACAATGCCGAAACGGTCGCGTAATGGCGACGTTAGCGAGCCTGCGCGGGTGGTAGCGCCTACCAGCGTAAAAGGAGGAAGGTCTAGCTTAATCGAACGGGCGGCAGGCCCCTCGCCTATCATAATATCAAGCTGGTAGTCTTCCATGGCAGGATAAAGAATTTCTTCTACCACTGGACTTAAGCGATGTATTTCGTCTATGAACAAAACATCATTGCGCTCAAGATTGGTAAGCAGTGCAGCCAAGTCGCCAGCTTTCTCAAGCACAGGGCCTGACGTGGTTTTAATGTTCACGCCCATTTCATTTGCGACAATATTGGCAAGCGTGGTTTTGCCCAGTCCTGGCGGACCAAAAATAAGTAGATGGTCTAGCGCATCGTCGCGATTACGCGCAGCTTGAATAAAAATTTCCATTTGCTCACATACGTGAGGCTGCCCCGTATAATCTTCCAGCATTTTAGGGCGAATGGCGCGGTCGATGACCTCGTCTTCGGTTCTTGCTTCAGGCGTAATCAGTCTGTCGGCTTCAATCATGATAGTTCTACTTTAAACGGTGACGTGAAGACAGGCAGACTAATAACCGCTGTCTTCGTTGAGCGCCATTATATGGCCGCTTTTAATGATTCGCGAATAAGGGCTTCGCTTTCCATGCCCTCTTTATATACGCTGTCGACTAACTTGCTCGCTTGAGCAGGTTTATAGCCCAGTGCAATAAGCGCGCTTTGTGCTTCTTCCCGAGCGTCGTTTACAGCAACAATAGTGTTGGTGGATAGCAAGTCGCCACTTGGAGGTGGTACAGCAATACTCTGCGCCTTACCAAATTTTGCTAAGCGGTCTTTAAGCTCTACCACTAAACGCTCTGCGGTTTTCTTACCTATACCCGGTAAGCTGACGAGCGCAGAAACGTCTTCATTTTGTACGCTCGCCAAGAACTGGCTTGCCGACATTCCAGATAAAATAGCGAGGCCTAACTTCGGGCCTACACCATTGGCTTTGATCAATTCTCTAAAAAGCCCTCTTTCCATTTTATCAGCAAAACCAAACAGTAACTGGGCGTCTTCACGAACCACAAAGTGTGTGTACACCACCACTTCTTCACCCACCGCGGGAAGCTGGTAGAAACTGGTCATAGGCATGTGAATTTCGTAGCCAACGCCGGCTACATCTACAAGAATTTCTGGAGGCTGTTTCTCAGCCAACGTACCGCGAATTCGTCCAATCATGAATTATCTCTGTAAAAGCGTGAGCTTCGAGCAGTGTTAGCGCAAACGACCACGAACGGTTTTTCGGGCTTGCCCTGCCATGTTTATCAGGCTCTGTTCGGTGTGTGCATGACACAAGGCAACGGCTAATGCATCGGCAGCATCGGCCTGTGGCGTGCCGCTTAAATTCAGCAGGTGTTTTACCATGTGCTGAACTTGCGTTTTATCTGCACCACCTTTTCCAACTACCGACTGCTTAATTTGCCTTGCGCTGTATTCAGCAACAGGAAGTTGCGCTTGAGTGGCTGCAACGATAGCTGCACCTCTCGCTTGACCAAGCTTTAACGCTGAATCAGGGTTTTTCGCCATGAATACTTGCTCAATAGCAAACTGTTCAGGTTTATATTGGCGAATAATATCGCCAACCCCGGTAAAAATGTTAGCAAGACGTGAAGGCAAATCGGTTGTACCAACGCGAATACATCCGCTTGCTACATACACTAGCTTACCTTGCTTTCGCGCTATTATGCCGTAGCCTGTAATCCGAGAACCTGGATCTATACCCAGTATAACCATTAAGGCACACTCGGTACAAACAAAGATACCGCTTCTTTATTAGAGGGAGACCATAAACGCGTTAACGCTTCATCTTTTGACACCCATTCGTACTGCAAATGCTCTGTCAAAACAATAGGTAAATCGCTGTTTATTTGGAGGGAAAATACGTGCTCTGTATTGTGCACAGTACCTGGGGGATAACGGTGTAGCCAGCGGCTACGAATTTCATATTGGTTTTGCTTATCGTGGTCGTTAACCACAAAGCCGTGTGCTTTGGCATCGATGCCAATTTCTTCACACACTTCACGATATGCCGTTTCTAAGGGTAACTCCCCCTCTTCTAGCGCGCCGGTTACCGACTGCCAAAAGGTGGGGTCGTCTTGTCGTTGCAAAAGCAGCACTCGGTAGTGTTGGTCATACAACACTACCAGTGCAGATTCAGGCTTCTTATACGCCATAAATTACGATTGCTTTTTCACCGTTGCAATAGCTAACTCTTCAAGCTGCTGTGGGTTTGCAGGGCTAGGCGCCGATGTTAACGGACATGCCGCTGTGGTCGTTTTCGGGAATGCCATTACATCGCGAATCGAGGTTGCGCCCGTCATTAGCATTACTAAACGGTCTAGACCAAACGCAAGACCTGCATGCGGTGGCGCACCAAAGCGAAGTGCATCAAGCAAGAAGCCAAACTTGTTCTTCGCTTCTTCATCGTCAATGCCAAGAATGTTGAATACCGTAGACTGCATGTCTTCATTGTGAATACGTACAGAACCACCGCCTAATTCAACGCCGTTCAATACCATATCGTAAGCGTCAGATAAGGCTTCAGCTGGGTTAGCTTTAAGTTCTTCTGGCGTTAGACCACGTGGTGCAGTAAACGGGTGATGGATAGCGTGAAGCTGACCGTCAAATTCTTCGAACATTGGGAAGTCAACAACCCAAAGTGGTTTCCACTCGCCTTCAAGAAGCTCAAAGTCTTCACCAAGCTTAAGACGAAGTGCGCCCATCGCTTCGGTAACCACAGTGTAGCTGTCTGCACCGAACAATAGAATATCGCCACTTTGTGCGCCAGTGCGCTCTAGCATGGCGTTAGTGATGTCTTCAGTTAGGAATTTAAGGATTGGCGACTGTAGGCCTTCAAGACCAGCGCCAGCATCGTTAACTTTAATCCATGCTAGGCCTTTCGCGCCGTAAATACCTACGAACTTGGTGTATTCGTCAATTTGCTTGCGCGAAAGTGACGCACCGCCAGGTACACGGATAGCCGCGACGCGACCTTTAGGGTCGTTTGCTGGGCCGCTGAATACTTTAAAGTCAACGTTAGCAAGCAAGTCTGCAACGTCTGTTAACTCTAGCGGGTTACGTAGGTCTGGCTTGTCGCTACCAAAGCGCTTCATGGCTTCTGCGTAAGTCATACGCGGGAAGTCGCCAAGGTCAACATCTAGCATTTTGTTGAACAAGTCGCGGATCATACGTTCTGTGATAGACATTACGCCATCGGCATCTAAGAACGTGGTCTCAATATCGATTTGGGTAAATTCTGGCTGACGGTCGGCACGTAAGTCTTCGTCGCGGAAGCACTTAACAATTTGATAGTAACGGTCCATGCCCGACATCATCAGAAGCTGTTTGAAAAGCTGAGGCGATTGGGGAAGTGCGAAGAATTCACCTTTGTGCGTGCGGCTTGGCACTAGGTAGTCACGTGCACCTTCTGGCGTTGCCTTAGTAAGAATAGGCGTTTCAATATCAAGGAAACCTTCTTCTTCTAGGAAGCGACGTACAGCACCGGTTACTTTTGCACGGAACTGTAAACGCTGGCTCATTACAGGACGGCGAAGGTCTAGATAACGATAACGAAGGCGCTGTTCTTCTGAGTTTTCTTGGTTCCAGTCCAGTGGAAGTACGTCAGACTTGTTGATCACTTCAAGGCCTGTGCCTAGGATCTCAATCTCACCTGTGCGCATGTCTTTATTAACTTGACCTTCAGGGCGCGCACGTACTTTACCCGTTAGCTTTACGCAGAATTCACTACGTAGGGTATTAGCTACCGATAGCACGTCTGGTAAATCTGGGTCGAACACCACTTGTACGATACCTTCGCGGTCGCGTAAGTCGATGAAAATTACACCGCCTAAATCGCGACGCTTATTAACCCACCCGCAAAGGGTAACTTCTTGTCCAATGTATGATGAATCGATATTCCCACAGTAATCTGTGCGCATGGTCCTTGACCCCTGATGTTTTTTCTTGCTTCGCATGCAGTGAATTGGCGTTCAAAACCGCTTATTTTTGGGCTTAAGACTTTGCCAAAAATCGCGTAAACTTGCTGGCCAATTAGCTGGCCCGCCCACAACATGCATAATGTAATGATTTAAAGGCCGCATAGTATAAACAAATGCTTGATAAAGCCCAATGACAAATATGCACAAATCAGCCATATCACAAGGAAATCTCTATATTGGATTGCCAATGTGGCAACACAGCCATTGGCCAAGCACGTGGTTCGCTAATTATCCCAAGTCTGATAATGGATTGTCGCTGTATGCCAAGGAGTGTAATACGGTTGAAGGGAATACCACATTTTACTCTCTTCCCCACCAAGACGCTGTAGCGAGATGGTGCGATTCAGTACCCGACCACTTCAGGTTTACTTTCAAGTTTCACCAAAACATTACGCATGTACATCAATTACAGCATTGTGATGAAGAGGTTGCCCAGCAGCTTTCTTTGTTAAGCCCGCTAAAAGAAAAACTAGGAGTAATGATGCTGCAACTGCCTGCTTCTTTCGGGCCAGAAAAGCTGCCCGTTCTGGATACTTTTTTAGCGAGGTTACCCCAAGAATTAAACGTAGCGGTTGAAGTGCGCCACTTGGCATTTTTTGCAAAGGGGGATGAGGAAAAGGCGCTTAACCAACTTTTGATCCGCCACGGTGCGAATAGAATCATTATGGACACCCGAGCGCTTTTCACTGGCTCTTTAGACGCAGGGGGAAACAATAGACGAGCGATGCTGAAGGAAGTGCGAGAGAAAAAGCCCCGTGTACCGGTAAACGTTATCGCTACAGGCCATACTCCCATTGTGCGTTTTGTAGGCAATGATGTTGATGATGATAACATGCGCTGTTTGTTACCTTGGGTGAAAAAAGTGAGGATTTGGCAAAGAGAAGGAAAGGACGTGTACTTTTTTTGTCACCGCCCAGACAACAAAGATGCTCCCTGGTTAGCGCAGCAGTTTATCGATTTGTATAACAACACTACTCCATCACTCGCGCTAAATAACCTGTCTATTAAAACCCAACCAGAGCAGAATTCACTGTTTTGATGACGAGCAACTGACATTGAGCCTATCAATATTTTTTAATAGATAGCGTTTTTCTAATTCAACGGTAAACTACTGCTCTTATCTATTTTGGTACTACACCATTATTTACCGTGAAATAACCGCAATGAACCATGAATATGAGAAAGCGCGTATTGCTGCGCTTGAATCGCTAGATATATTAGATACTTCCCCAAGTGAACAACTTGACGAACTTACCAAAACTGTACAAGAAGAATTTAGTGCAAAAACTTGCTTGGTAAGCCTTGTTGCAGAAGATCGCCAATGGTTTAAGTCTCGCCAGTGTATGGATGCTACCGAAACACCGCGTAATATCTCGTTTTGCACCTACGCGATAGCCGAAGAAGAGTACTTAATTGTTCCCGACGCAAAAGCCGATAAGCTATTTGCTAATAACCCGCTAGTCACTGGAAACCCTTTTATTAGAGCGTATGCAGGTGTCATTTTGCGCAATAAAGACGGATATGAGTTGGGAACGTTATGCCTTCTGTTTGATGAACCACGTAACTTTACGGTACCTGAGATAGAAAGCTTAAAAAACCACGCCCGCACAGTTGAAGCCATTATTTTTTCAGAGCTCCTTCCGACATAACCACAGATTAACGTTTACCGTATAGCAAAACAAAAACGCATCACTTTTTAGTGATGCGTTTAATACCTCTCTAAACTCGACTATGTCTATCTGAAATCAGCCGCGTCTAGCTCGTGCTTTTTCATAAGTTTATGCATGTCTGTACGGTTTCTTCCTGCAAGCTCTGCCGCCCGCGTTACGTTGCCGTCGGTCATTTTAAGCAGCTTGTGCAAGTATTGCTGTTCAAACGCGTCTCTAGCCTCTGTAAGCGTTGGCCAGCTTTGTTTAGTAGCAGACAAGGCCTGTTCTACTAGGTGGAGCGGAATCACAGGCGTTTGCGTTAACGCAACACACTGCTCGACCACATTCACAAGCTGACGTACGTTACCTGGCCAAGATGAGGTTACTAGCTGTTGCATAGCGTCATCAGAAAATTGGCTTACATTCACGCCATGACGCTGCGCGCTTTGCTGGAGCAGCGAGCGAGCCAAAAGTGGAATATCTTCACTTCGCGATTTCAGCGACGGAAGTTTTAGATTCACCACGTTTAGACGGTAATATAAATCTTCGCGGAAGGTGCCTTCTTCCATTTCTTTGTGCAAGTCTTTATGCGTTGCAGAAATGATACGCACATCGATGTCTACGTGCTTGCTGCTACCTACTGGACGAATTTGGCGCTCTTGTAATGCACGCAACAGTTTTACCTGTAGCGTCATCGGCATATCGCCAATCTCATCCAAGAACAAGGTACCGCCGTCGGCTTCTCTAAACAGACCTGGGTGAGCAGCTACAGCACCGGTAAACGCACCTTTAGCATGCCCAAATAGCTCCGACTCAAGTAAGTTTTCTGGCAATGCTCCGCAGTTAATCGCTACAAATGGCTTGTCGCTACGGTTACTGGCCTTATGAATTGCATTAGCGAGCAACTCTTTACCGGTTCCGCTTGCGCCGCTAATAAGTACCGATACTTCTCTCTGCGCAATACGAAACGCTTGGTCTAGTACGTTTAGCATTTCCGGTGAGCGAGTAATGATGTCTTTCGCCCAATCCCCCGGCTGTGCAGCCTGAGATTGACTTAACGCTTTTTGCAAGAGCGCACGCAGCTCATCGTGATCCACTGGTTTCGGTAAGAAACCAAATACCCCGCGCTGCGTGGCCGCTACTGCATCAGCAATGGTTCCGTGGGCCGTCATTAAAATTACAGGAATGTCTTTTCTGATCCCCATTATTTCTTCGAACAAGCTTAAGCCATCTAGACCCGGCATGCGCAGGTCACTTAAAACAACGTCATAATTGTCGTTTTGAAGCTTTCTTAACGCCGATTGACCGTCTTCCACTGCGGTCACCTCATAACCTTCGCCTTCCAGACGAATGGTTAATAAGCGCAATAAGCTTTTATCATCATCAACCAACAATAAGTTAGGGTTACTACTCGCCTTCTCGCTCACTGTTGTGTACTCCTGTTTTTGTCCATCAATGTTGCTTCTATTTGCAACAGTTCTTCTAATTTTTTACGCAGATTAACGGCTTCTTGCTCTAGTGCCTTAACTTTCTCTCCACGAGATGTATTTTCTTGTTCCAACACAACCATTGCAGACTCAAGCTCCATTATCTGGTTGTTTTGCGAAGCTGCAATAACATTAACTACTTCTTGGGCTTCTACCGTGAATGCGCCCGCGATATCATTTAATGCTAGTTGTGCGCGCAACCTATCTTGATAAGGGGTGTCAGTGGGCAGTGTTAAAATATAAGCATGGATGGTATCAAACGCTGAATCCCCTAATGCTTTTAAAGCCTGCTTACGCTCCATCCAAGGTTGGTTGGCTGCAGCAATCCACGTA
This sequence comes from Alteromonas sp. ABD4_190, assembly GCF_056160105.1. Taxonomy (NCBI): domain Bacteria; kingdom Pseudomonadati; phylum Pseudomonadota; class Gammaproteobacteria; order Alteromonadales; family Alteromonadaceae; genus Alteromonas; species Alteromonas sp. ABD4_190. The sequence goes on along the minus strand of NZ_JBSWWN010000001.1, from coordinate 3,527,067 downwards.
TTAAGCCAATAAGCCGCATCACAATTGTGTTCGAAAACAGGGGGCGGCTCGTTAAACAAACAGATACCACGTTCTATTTTTGTTACAGGTGTCACTTCTTCTGGCTCACCCGTGTTGCTGCTGTTTCTGGTTAAACTCTGACATCCTGTCAGTACCAGTAAGGCAACAATTAAACCACTTATTCTCATTTTATTTTTCCTGTTGCGGAATGGTCACTCTAAAGCAAACATCGGCATAGTCTACATCTACCACTTTTACATCACCATGCATTAGTCGAGCGCAATCGGCAACAATTGATAATCCTAACCCCGTTCCGATAACATTGTCGTTTCTTGGCTCGGTCCCGCGGATAAAAGGTTCAAACAGCGTGTGTACTGATTCCGGCGCTATGCGTTTTCCTCTGTTGGCGACGTCCAGTACAAGATTATCACTTTCAGTATAAAGGCTAATATTTATCGGCCGTCCAACTGCTCCATGTGCTACAGCATTGGACACTAGGTTATCAAGTATTCTTCTAAATAATTCCTCGTCTACATTTATTGAAGATGAGGAGATATTCACGTCTACCTCTCTATCTTGAATGGCAAGTGCGTAATCCTCTAAACAGGCTTCAACTAATTTATTTGCATTACTTTCAACAATTTTAGGCTGCGCTTGTTGTAGTAGCAGATTGTAGTCGAGTAGTTTCTCAACCAGAGTATTAAGACGCTGGGTACTTGCAGTAAGTAATGACAGTACCTCTCGTTGAGCGTTATTTAATTCGCCTACCACGTTTTCTGATAACAAACTGCACCCTTCTTTAATGCTTGCTAGGGGTGTTTTTAGTTCGTGTGCGGCATGCCTTAATAGTGCGGTTCTGATGTGTTCTAACTGCTGTAGGCGATCATAAAGCCAATGTAAATCCTTCTCGACATCAATAAGCTCTCTCGGTGCCTGCTTAGACAACGGAGGAAGCTCACCATCGCTGCGCGCCATAATCCGAATAATCTTTTTGAGGTTATTAACGGGGTTTACAATCAGCTGGCTTCCCAGCAAGATAAGAAGAAATGACACACTAACCAGCATTGCAGTAGACCATGCTTGTTTTGCCTGCATGGCATTGAGGTCGTCCTGTTGGACCTTTACCCGCTCTGTAATAGCCGATTCTACATCGTCCCGTAACTGTTCAACACTATCTCCCACCGAAGCTAAATACGCATTGAGCAGAAGTTGATCTTCAATGGCGCGATATTCAGCGAGTTGATTGAGTTGCTCGGATAGGCGAGAACAAGTTGCAGGCACGGTAAGCGTTTGGCATAAGTTATCTGCCGCAACAGCAAACTGGTCTATTGCATTGTCAGAAAGTTGAGCAACCCTATCATTACGTAAAACGGCAAACTGCCTAATGCTGCGCTCCACATCAACTACAGCATTGTCTAGGCGCTGCATGTCACTTACAACATCAACCACAAAGCGCGTTTCGAGGGTGGTCATTTGACCTACTTTGGCTAAGTCACTTTGACTCTGCCAAAGAAGCGCAATAAGAGGAATAAGGGCCAGTACAAAACTACCTAGCGTCAACTGCCTTAGTGAACCAAGTTGTACCAAGCGTTCACCAAACGAAACCTTGTTTATCAGAACCTTACCCTCTTAAATATATTATTTTATCTACTCACTTGTGGTGAGATTTTCATTTCCTGGCGTCAGCTTGCTTTTTGCCATCTCTGTTTCAGAAAGCTTGCCGTCTTCGTTGTCGTCAATCAGCCCAAAGTTACGCAGTAGCCCTGTATGTCTAACTGCTTCTTTAAGTGAAATTAGACCATCTTTATCTACGTCTAATTTATGTATAAGCGAACGCGCTGGTGTAGCATGCGCATCGGCTACTGAAATAGCCTGTACGGCTGCAACAGCACAAAGTGCTAAGAAAACTTTTTCGAGACGTTTCATCATGAATCCTCCGCTAAACGCTTTTTAAATTCCTTCTCAATTCGACAATCGCTAATCTCCGTTGGTTACCAGCAATCAGTCATATGGATGTTACCATTAGTCTTCAATTAACCACTATATTTAATGAACTCAAACTTGTTATGCGATTTTCAGACCAAAATAAAAACCAACAATAAAAACAGAAGGTTAAAAGCATACATATTAGATTCTAGTCTGTAATCAAAAGACAGGTGTTGCAATAAAGAAACACTGAGCGTGAACATATGTCGGCATCAATCCGCCATCTTATTGCTAGCTTCAATAGAATTGCTCAGCCTTGTATTGGCAAGGGGAAGCGATGAGATCATTGATAGGAATAGGTTTGCTGAACATGAACCCCTGAACATTGTCACAACCGTGTTCAATCAAATAGCGCCATTGTTCAAGATTTTCTATCCCTTCCGCACAAACAGAAAGTGATAGGCGTTTTGCTAAGTCAATGATAGCACCTGTCACCAGTCGACTGCGCTCTGAAGATTGGATTTCCGTTACAAACTGTCTGTCGACTTTAAGGGTATCTATATTAATTTGAGTAAGATAACTCAAAGAGGAATAGCCCGTACCAAAGTCATCAAGCGCAATCGCACATCCCATATTGCTTATGCGTCTGAAAAACTTATTGGAGAGCGAAAAGTTTTCAAGGTACGCACTTTCGGTAACTTCAAATTCGATATTCTCTGGGTTTACGTCATAAAGCATAAAGGTATTGTAGATATGATCAAACAGTTGATTACTTCTCAAATCATGGCCGGATAAATTAATAGAAGCCCTGAAAGCGCCTGTAGCCCAGCGTTTAAGATCGGGCATATCCATACACACACGATTGATGACCCATCGTGTTATGCCAGTAATCTTTCCGCCTTGTTCCGCGATTGGGATAAACTCATTAGGCATTACAAGGCCAAACTCAGGGTGCTGCCAACGAATCAATGCTTCAGCGCCAATTACATCGCCGTTGTTGTTTACTTTAACTTGGTAATAAACGACAAACTCATCGTTCGTTATGCCTTGTTCTATACCATTAGCTAGGTGCAGTTTACGCTTGTGAGATTCCACCATATCTGGCGTGAATAGCGTGTAGCTCCCCCTTCCCTTTGCTTTTGAACGATACATGGCAAGATCAGCGTTGCTCATAAGTTCGCTTAAATCATAACCGGCATCTGAAGCTGTAGCCACACCTACACTCAAGCCCACAGTAAGCGAAAGTCCTCTGAGCTCAAAGGGCTCGTCGAAGGATGTGATTAATCGCGTAGCTAAACTCTTTGCTTGATCTGCTGTCGCATCTCTATCTGGGAGTACTAGAAACTCATCGCCCCCTAAACGAGCAAACAAGTCACCGTCTCTGAGTAAGCATTGCACCCTATCTGCAACTTCTATCAAAATAAGGTCGCCGGTCTCATGTCCTAGTGAATCATTTATTCCTTTAAAGCCATCAAGGTCGAAAAACAGCAGTAATAAATCTTCGTCGTTTCTCTTTGCTCTGGCTAATTCCAACCTAAGATTATCAAGAACAAACTGCCTATTAGGTAACCCTGTCAAACTATCAAAATTTGCAAGCCGAGACATTGTCTCTTGCTGATCGACCAAGGTTTGCCTTTGTTCAAAATTCACCAGTAATTCAACTTCAATAGCATCTAGTAGGCTATTAATATTGGTGGCAATTCTGCCAATTTCATTGGATGAATCTAGCGAGCTTCTAAGCGCGTAATCTTTGGTTTCAAATACATCTTGTGTGAACCGACCTAGAGAGGCTAGAGGCGAGATTAACCTGTACAAAACAAAGATACATACGCCAGTACACAATAGCCACAATGCGAGAAACACAGGTAACTGCTCAAGGAGCTGTCGAGCGCTATTCATTGTTTGAACGCGGCTAGCGTCGATATAAATAACAATGTGCCCCATAGGATAAAGGCTGCTACCAACAATTTGGTGGGCGACGATAACATCTTCGTAATGCGTTATGCCAAAGGGAATACTGATTGGCGACTTAGGTACTAGAGCGTTGCTTATTTCAAGCAACCTCTCGGGCTGAACGGTAGAAATAACGTTATAATTATTGTCGTAAAGAGTCGCTGATAAAAGGTACTCGTGTTCTTTTATTGGCTGAAAAAGCGCAGAAAGTAAAGTGACGTTACCAGGGTTTCTTTCCATCATCACAGATAGCTGTAGCGCAAGGGAATTACTTAAATCGGCGGTGTTGTTTTTCACTACCTCTATTACATACTCGCTGTTATCTAATCTATTAATAATAGCGATAGATATGATTAAGACAGCCGAAGATAAGGCAACGGCAAATCCAATGGGGACTTTCAATGTTTTAAACACAAGTGTGTCCTTGCTTACTACCTTGATTCAAGCGATACATGCAAGGTTGACGATTCCCTTAGCACAGCCACTTTTTTTATTATTTTGACTGCAATAGTATGTCACGGACTACAAAATTAAAAATGGATTTTTAAAGGTACTCATTTAATTGGAGCCAATGTTGATTATTTGGTACCTTCAACGACTTCAAGTTTCGTTTTAATGAACTGGCTGTGAGGAACATACAACAAATCTGCGATTTGTCTAATTGTACTTTCTTCCAGTGGCGCTAGCGACTTATCTGCGTATGCTATAACCCAAAGACTTTTAATGACGCTCACTTTTTCCTCTGCGGAGTAATGTTTATTAAGAACTTGAGTAAAGTGAACGAGGTCGACTGCATCATCCGCCGTTTGCTGCCCTCGTTTTAATAAAAGCACCATTGCCTCATCTTCGACATTAACCAGATGTTTAAGCTGCTTTTCATATTCTTCTTTTTCAGTTTCGGTCACCTGATTATCTGCGTTAACCAGTTCGCTAAGCAGTGCAGCGGTGGCGAGTTCTATAGAATAAGCAGGTTCCGCTTTTTTGTGGGACTCTTCAAAGAGTTTTAGAAAAGATTTCAGCATACGTCCTCGGGTCTAACGTTATAGTAATACAGTTTTCAACTAAGGAAACTGAGTATTCAGATAATTCTTACTGAGAGGAAGGAGATTTCGATTAGCTGTCGTAATAATTGGATAACTATGGGTAATAAAGCTAAAACATACTGACTGGCTAATGGCTAACTTCGGGTGTTTAACAGACAGGTGACTTTACTTCCGTTCTTATCAAACCACACTCGCTCACATAGTGTATTAACAAGGGGTATACCGCGACCGTAACACTCATCATTAGATGAGCGAGCCCCAGCTAAATGGGTTTTATTGTCCCACTTAAATCCTTGCCCGCTATCTTCAACCGAGAGTAACACTTCATTTTGTTCAGGCAACGATTCTACTCTTATGATGATTCGGCCATGGTTTAATTGTTCTAATGACGCTTCTCGCATCTCATAATATTGCTGGAACCCCATGCTGTCTTGTTTTAGCCTGGACTCGAGTTTCAAGAGACCGTGCTCAAGTGCGTTGTTAAAAAGCTCTGACAACACGGTATATAAGATCGAACGGATATTTTGTATACCCTCACACTGCCCTACTAACTGAAGAACGCGTTGAAGAACATCGGGCTCCTTCAGGTGGGGTGCATCGAGAACAATTTCATGCACCGATGGAAATGCTTTTGCTGCTTGGCTATTCAAGGCCATTTCAATCGGTTTTGAAGTAAATATAACTACGGTCACATCATCGTAGAATGCCGAAGTTTCACAGCACTCTTTCGCCCTTTTAAACAAAGACTTAGCATTAATAGCACTACTCTTTGTCATTTGCTCTTTTATTATGTCGACTAACCCATCCTCCAGCAACATATCACCATCGTCATTGGCAATCTCTATCAGCCCGTCGCTGCATACAATTAATTGTTCATTATGGCCCAAATGAATCGTGTCAGTATCCGTGTTTAGCTCATGTTCTTGCAAAATACCCAAAGCCATATGACGAGAGATGAATTTACGCAACCCCGCATTCGATGCAGCAGGAACAATGACCGCAGGCATGCCCCCTTGCCATAAAGTTATGCGATTTCCTCCCGCATTAATCTCACCAACAACAGCTGCCATAAACATATCACCAGGCAAAAACTTAATGAGGATTTGATTTAGTTCACTAACAATCTCAGATATTGATACGCCCTGTTGACTTAGCTCTTGAAACACACGAGTAACGGGTAACGCACCAATAGCCGAAGCAAGACCGTGTCCAGTAAAGTCCCCCACAATGAAATAAATGCCCCCACTAGGGCTTGCTTCGCACAAGAATAAATCGCCGTTAAAGGTTTCGGCAGGTTGAAGAAAGCAATCGAAATGCGCCTGCACTTCCGGGTGGTTAACTATGGCATGACTGAAAATATGCTCAACAATGGCGTGTTCCCGTGCCACCCTTTGATTAAAAAGCCGCAGGCTCTTGTTCTGTTGTTCTACGTGCTCACTTAACACACGTATTTTTAGGTGCGCCCGGATTTTTGCAATTAAGATATGACGGTCAAAAGGTTTTGTAGCAAAATCGTTCCCCCCTACTTCTAAACAGCGCACTAAACTGTCTTTGTCCTCTAGGGCAGTGATAAACAAAATAGGAAGATAAGGTCCTTTTGCAAGTTTACGGATTTTTGGAGCAACATCAAAACCAGACAATCCAGGCATAACAACATCTAGCAAAACCAAATCTGGCTGCTCTTCAATAAATGTTTCAATCGCCTCTTTACCATCCACTGCTTCAACACATTCTGTATAGCCGGCGTTATACAGCATGTTGGTCAAAAGAGTACGGTTGATAGCCTCGTCATCAACAATGAGGATTTTCAACAGAAAAAGTCCTATTCAGGCTACTTAATTTCGAACTTTTTATCGAACCGGGATATTTTGAGAATTTTTGCCACCTGAGGTCTGGCGTTCTCAATACTGTAGGAGAGTTCTTTGTCTGCCAATGTTTTCTGCATATTCAATAGCATGCCTAGTGCTGAGCTATCCATATACTCGGTACGAGACAAGTCTACAGCGATATGAGTTGCACCGTCATTTAGTTCGCTGTATGCGTTTCTAAAATCTTCAACTTTACTGAAGTCAAATTTTGTTCCTACATCGATTACCAATACTTTCCCTTGATTCTGGTAGCTTGACGTTATTTCCATATGCTTTCCTTAAAATGTCAGCAGAAATGCTTCAATACATGCTTTTAACTTTGCTATCCTTATCTTAGTTGAACTTTATTACATCGCCATTAAGAAGTGCTTAAACTTTCGTATGATGAAGTTTTAACAAGCATAATAAGGGTGGTTTTACGGATTTTATTGAGGTATCTATGCAAGATTGGCAAGACGCTCTTTTGGTCTACAGTACAGAGAGCGGCAAAATAAAGCCTGAGCAAAAATCAGAGCAACGTTCAGTTTCTTCAGACGGCGTAGTTCGTATTCACAGAGAAACGAAAGGTCGCAAAGGAAAAGGCGTGTCGTTAATTAAGGGGCTAGACCTTCCTTCTGACGAACTAAAGAAACTTGGCTCAGAATTAAAAAAGAAATGTGGTTGCGGCGGAGCAGTAAAAGACGGCGTCATTGAAGTACAAACTGATGACAGAGAAAAACTGCGCTCGCTGCTAACTGACAAAGGGTACAAAGTTAAGCTTGCGGGTGGTTAGTGATTGAAGACCACTTGTACGCTCTCACTTTTTCATAAACATATAACAAAAAGAGTCTGAAATGGAAAAGCTGTCAATTTCTGATTTACACATTATTTTGGTTGAACCATCTGACACACAACGAAAAATTATCACTACGTTGCTGTTGAAAGAAAACGTTAAGGAAATTGACCCAGTCAGTACCCTTTCCGAAGCCCGTTCAGCGGTTAAAGCCCATGGCGCCGACTTAATAGTTAGTGCTATGTATTATGAAGATGGAACTGCGCTGGAACTTCTAAAATTTATCAAAGAGGATGACGCATTTAAAAGCATTCCATTTATGCTCGTCTCTAGTGAAAATCGATTGAGTAAATTGGAAGAATTCAAACAGGCGGGTGTCGCAGCAATTCTTCCTAAACCTTTCGAGCCTCTTCATTTATCACGTGCCTTAAATGCGAGTCTCGACCTTATCAACCACGATGAGTTAGAACTTGAATTGTTTGATGTGCAAGACGTTCGCGTTCTGCTTGTTGATGACAGTAAACTTGCTCGGAATCATATTAGACGAGTACTCGAAGGAATGGGACTACAGCGAATCCAAGAAGCTGAAAATGGCGCAGCTGCGCTTACTTTGATAAAAGACCAAGCTTTCGACCTAGTGGTTACCGACTACAACATGCCTGAAATGGACGGTCGAGAACTGTCTGAATTCATTCGCTTTAATCCAGAGACCACACATATCCCTATTATTATGGTGACATCTGAATCGGCAGACAGTGCCCATATGGCCAACATTCAGCAAACCGGTGTAAATGCATTGTGTGACAAGCCTTTTGAGCCAAATGAAGTACGCCAAATGCTGTCAGCGCTGTTAGGTAATTAGCCTTCACAGCATGCTTATTTAAATGAATGCTACATATCGTGAAACTGCGCGATGTGTAGCAAACTCATTTTTAGTTCTTTTTCAAGATCCTCATATCAAAAACAACTATACATTTTGTAAAAATGGGTTGACACACATAGGGGTTCGACATACATTCAGATTCATGAAACAGATAATAAAGCACGTAGTATTTTTCTTTTTTGCGTTTACATCCTTTTATTAGGGAGGCGCAGCTACATGCATGAAAACCTCCCACTTGGGAGGTTTTTTTTTAGCAACATTTATTTATAAGATACGCACGGGAATGATATGTCAGACAATGCATTAGATACTGTTAGAGAGCGCATTACCGCTCTTGACAGTGAATTACTTACACTACTCTCAGAACGCAGAAAGTTAACCAACGAAGTGGCTGAGACGAAAATAAAGCACCACATTCCTGTAAGAGATCAAAAGCGTGAAGAACAGCTATTAGTGCGGTTAATAAAAGAAGGGCAAAGCATTGGTTTAGATCCTCATTACGTAACACAGATTTTTCACGTTATTATTGAAGATTCAGTTTTGAACCAGCAGGCCATGCTTGCCGAGCGCGCAAACCCTGGCAGCACACTACCGTTAAACCGAGTAGCGTTCCTAGGCGACAAAGGCTCTTACTCATACCTTGCTACACAGAAATATTTTTCACGTAGACCTGGAGAGCTGTTAGAAATTGGCTGCCAAAGCTTCGCTGAAATTATTCATAAAGTAGAGAGTACAGAAGCCGATTACGCGGTGCTGCCCATTGAAAATACAACCTCTGGCAGTATCAATGAAGTGTACGACCAACTTCAGCACACACAGCTAAGCATTATTGGTGAGCTTACCCACCCTATCCGCCATACTTTATTAGTGGGAACCAATACCAGCATCGATAAAATTAAGACGCTATATGCACACCCTCAGGTGTTTACCCAATGCAGCCATTTCTTAGCCGAGCTAGGTAACGTTGAAGTAAAGACTATGGACAGCACAAGCTCTGCCATGTTGACGGTTAGCGAACTTCAGCGCGACGACGTAGCGGCGATTGGAAGTGAAGCAGGCGGTAATCTTTACGGACTAATGGCGATTAAGAGTAACTTAGCTAATCAGAAAGAAAATCACAGCCGCTTTATTGTTGTTGCTCGTAATCCAGTGGTGGTTCCGCTTCAAGTACCAGCTAAAACAACCCTTGTTATGTCAACCATTCAGAAGCCAGGTGCACTTGTTGAAGCGCTACTTGTGCTTAGAGAAAACAGCATTAATATGACTAAGCTTGAATCGCGGCCAATACCCGGTAATCCTTGGGAAGAAATGTTCTATATTGATGTGGAAGGCAACGTAGAAGACGGCCCCGTACAAAACGCCCTTGATTCATTGCGCGGTATTACGCGCTACATCAAAGTGCTGGGATGTTACCCAAGTGAGGAAATTAGCCCAACTAAAGTAGCGGCGGCAAGTGCATTGACTGAATAATACAAGAAAGGCGAGCTCTGAAGTGGCCTTATAAAGTTGGACTCACTAGCTCGCCTTTTTACTCATTCATTGAGTTTACTTATCCCTTAAGAGCTGACCGTCATCTGCTTTTAACAACATCTGTTTGCTGTCTACTAAGCACTTCTTCGCATAGTCCCCGAACCACGCGCCGACTTTCATAAACTGTTCTACAAACTCTTTTTTATCGCCATTTTCAAGTAATGATAATGCAATTCCGAAGCGTTCATAAAAGCGGCGTAGCAACGCAAAGTTATCAGGGTTATTGAAGATAATATCGGCATACAGTTGTGGCGATTGGGCAAACAGTCTTCCAACCATTGCCAGCTCTAAACGATATATTGGAGAGCTAAACATGGTAAGAGATTCAAGATTAGGATCTTCACCTTTTAGGTGTTGTCCGTACACAAAGGTGTTGAAGTGGCGCATAACCTGAATGTATGCCATGGCTTGGTCGTGTTCTTGCGCGCTGGAGTCGTGAATTGTGGCTCCCCAAATTCGCATTTGCTCGACCAGCCAGCTGTATTTTTCGCTATGGCGTCCGTTACACACTACTACGACTTGTTTAATCATTCCTGGCGCATCAGGGCCAAACATAGGGTGCAACCCAACAACAGGGCCGCTATGCACGGCAAGCATCGCTTCTAAAGGTTTAGCCTTGATACTGGTTATATCTGCAAGCACGCAATCTTTTGGCAGCATAGTTAATTTGCTAATCACGGCTTCTGTTAGATTAATAGGTACTGCAACAACAACCAGCGAAGCACAACTTAATAAAGATGTTGCTCTGCCATTTCCCCAATCGTCTTTTTCAACGACCGAAACCTTGTAATTACTTCGTTCAAACAAGCTAACAAACACGCGGCCAAGCGCCCCTGCTCCACCAATAACAACAACGTTGTCGATGTCAGGTTTTACACAGCGGTATTTGTTGTTTTGCGTGTGATAAGACTCTCGCATTACGCGGCGTAAAAGGTCTTCAGTAAGTTCGGGAGAAACCCCTAGCGCTTCAGCCTGAGCTCGACGTGACGCGATCAACGCTTTCTCGCGTTCTGGCACGTAAACAGGCATGCCTGCTTCAGCCTTGATCTGGCCTACTTGGGTTGTGATTTGATTGCGTTTTGCGAGTAATTCGACAAGCTGGGTATCCAGCTCGTCGATACCTTCACGCAGCGTATCTAACTGTTTTAAGTGCTGCGATAAATCGGCCATTCTGTCTTATCCTTGAATCAAATGGCACGGGCTTGTGGCCAAGATTACATGGCCACATTTGGCGTTACTTGGATTTACGCCACCGTGCGCTTATTTTGGCGTAAGGGTAACACAGTTATTAACTTATCTCTGGTTTGAGATATTAAGTTCTCTGTTGTTTCCCAATCGATACATCCGTCTGTAATTGAAACACCGTACTCAAGCTCTTCAGGTTTCTTGCCTTCTGCTTTTTGATTACCAGGTTTCAAATGACTTTCCAGCATAACGCCAATAATAGACTGGTTGCCTTCTAATATTTGATTGACCACGTTCTGAGCAACCAACGGCTGACGGCGATAATCTTTCGAGGAGTTTGCATGGCTGCAATCAACTACCAAACCTGCTGTCAAACCCGCACCCTGTAGCTCAATTTCACATTCTGATACGCATACAGAGTCATAATTTGGCTGTTTTCCACCGCGAAGAATGATATGACCGTCTGGATTACCGCTGGTACCGATAATACTTACCTGGCCTTGCTTGTTAATTCCCATAAAACGGTGGCCCGACGCTGCAGATTTAAGCGCGTTAATAGCAATATCCAAGCTTCCATCTGTGCCGTTTTTAAAACCTACCGGCATAGAAAGGCCGCTGGCCATCTCACGGTGAGTTTGCGATTCAGAGGTACGCGCACCAATAGCCGCCCAGCTAAATAGCTCAGCAAGGTATTGCGGACTAATAGGATCTAACGCTTCCGTCGCAACGGGTAACTCAAGTTCAGCTAACCAAATTAAAAGCTCTCTTGCTTTGCGAAGACCTGTTTCAATATCAAACGTACCGTCGATATGAGGGTCGTTGATTAAACCTTTCCAACCAGTCGTGGTACGCGGCTTTTCGAAGTAGACGCGCATTACGATAAATAATGTGTCTTTGCATGACTCGTGAAGTTCTTTGAGCTTAAGCGCATATTCTTTAGCTGCTTCAATGTCATGTATCGAGCATGGTCCACACACTACGAGTAGTCGATGGTCTCGGCGATGAATGATGTCAGATACGATTTTTCTAGACTCAGAAATAGCCTCTAACGCTTTGTCTGAAACAGGCAGTTCAGCACTAAGCGCTTCTGGGGTAATAAGTACGTCTTCTGTACTTACGTGAACATTATTAACGGTGTCCTTGATCATGGGAGCTCTCTTACTCTCTTAACTACAAATAAAAACGGAAAATTAAACGCCAAAAGAGTATGCAATCTGCATGTAAACTTTATTGTACAACCAGCTTTTTCTATATTTCTTTAACGTCATTGACTTTTTAACAATTTAAGAATAATAGCGCAAGCAATAACGAATAATACTTTAATCTAGGGTAGATTCGAAGTGAATGAACATGACTGAATGGCAATAGCGCGCACTGCTAGCCCACTTTTTAACCAGCAGTGAGGTTTATTCAACATAACCTCTTTGGCCAAGCACTTTGTATCTGTAATGTATGTTTGAGCGTCCGATCCCCCCGAAGATTTAATGAGATAATTGACCAACATAAATAAGCTAAATTTCTCATCTATCGACAGACTTCGGTATCATAGCGTCATTAGAATAAAAACGAGAAAACGATGCAAAATTTAGCCCTCACGTACACTGGTAATGTCGCTATTCTAACCATGAAAAATGGTGAAAACCGTCATAATCCTCTCTTTGCAAAAGAGATGCTTTCAGCGTTAGAAACCATCGAGCAAAATGAGAGCTGTAAAGCGCTAGTGCTCACGTCAAACGATGAGAAATGCTTTAGCCTAGGTATAGACACAGACTGGCTTATGCCGGCAATGAAAACGGGCCGTACTGAAGAAATAAAGCAGTTCATGCATGACATGGACGAGGTATTCAAAACGCTGTTACTTTACCCCCTCCCTGTTATAGCGGCTATCAATGGTCACGCTTTTGGCAATGGTGCGATTTTGGCGTGCGCTTGCGACTTCAGGTTTATGCGTTCAGATAAAGGGTTTTTCTGTTTTCCAGAAGTCGACTTATCTATTCCCTTTTTACCCGGAATGATTGAGTTTGTTAAAAAGGCGATGCCTTATTATAGGTTTAACGAAATGAAGCTTTCAGGAAGACGGGTTTCCGGTAAAGAATTAGAGCAAGATCATGTGGTAGAGAAAGCATACGATAGCCAAGAAAGTTTGCTAGAAGGGGCACTTAATTACGCTAAAACCTTCGATAAAAAGCGAAGCATATTTGGCGAACACAAAAAACGTCTGCACAGACATATTATCGATACTATCGACAGCGAAAATAAGCCTTTAATAGAAGCACTTTCACTTATGGCGTAGTTATTTATGCGGGACTGGTATTAATTTTTATAAGGCTGTGTATACCGAGAAGTAAACGCAGTCTTACGAAGTAAAATTTATACACGAACTTGCATATTACTATTTTTTCTCAATGCTTTGGCGTCCGTTTTCTGAACAAATCCACATTCACTCCCCAATGAAGTGACGCTATCCGCAATAAAACGGTTACGCCAACAGAGCCCAAAATGCACCAGATATAAGGAATATCTACTGCAAATAGCGCAGCATATGTTAGCCCTCCAGCAAAGCATGCACTCGCATAGACATCACCACGCATAACATAAGGCATTTCTCGGCACACCACGTCCCTCATCAAACCACCGAAGATGCCTGTGGTCATTCCCATAGTTAGTGCGACAATCATCCCAGTGCCGCTGATCAAGGCTTTTTCAATGCCTATGACATTAAATATGGCAAGCCCTATTGTATCAATTAGAATGAAGTAAAGGTTTGAAGGGGATGGGAAGTGACGTATTAATATCACTGTGACGAAGATCGCACTGTAAGTCGCTAGAAGGTATTCGGAGGATTCTACCCAGAATATAGGTTTCCCCAAAAGTAAATCTCTTAGCGTGCCGCCGCCGAGCGCCGTCATAACCCCCACAACTACTATTCCAAAACCATTAATATTCTTTTCGTGTCCTAGCAGTGCCCCGGAAATAGCAAAGAAGGCAACACCAATAATGCCTAGCACAATAAAATAATCTGAGCTCATTCTTTACTCTATTAAGAAACGTTAATGTTTGTATTGAGCAATGAAGAAAAAAGATCGAATTTCACGCACAAAAAAGCCCGCTTAACGCGGGCTTTTTCGAAGTTAACAATAACGCAAGGATTAGTAATCTTAGTTAAGCTTCTCTTTGATACGTGCAGATTTACCTGAACGCTCACGTAGATAGTAAAGCTTAGCACGACGAACCGCACCGCGACGTTTCACTTCAATTGAAGAAACTGCCGGGCTGTGTGTTTGGAACACACGCTCAACGCCTTCGCCGCTAGAAATTTTACGCACGGTAAAAGACGAGTGCAGACCACGGTTACGTTTAGCGATAACAACACCTTCATAAGCCTGAAGACGCTCTTTGTCACCTTCGGTAACGCGAACTTTAACAACTACTGTGTCACCTGGACCAAACGCAGGAACATCAGTCTTTAGCTGTGCTTCTTCGATTTTTTTGATGATATCTTGACTGACTTTGCTCATCATATCCTCTCGTCCTAGTTAACTGTCATCTTGCTGCAGTTGCGCTTGGAATAATTCAAGCAAACGCTGCTGCTCCTCAGTCAGAGCTAGGTGATTTAACAATTCAGGGCGACGCTGCCAGGTTCTACCTAATGATTGCATCAATCGCCACTGCCTAATTTTTTCATGGTCCCCACTTAACAACACGTCAGGTACCTTTTGACCATCGAGTATTTCGGGCCGCGTATAGTGCGGGCAATCCAAAAGACCGTCAGTGAAAGAATCTTCAACTGCTGAAGCTTTATGCCCCAACACGCCAGGAACTAATCGAGCAACCGCGTCCATAAGGACCATTGCTGGTAGCTCACCGCCGCTTAGCACGTAATCACCAATAGAGACTTCTTCATCTACATGGCTTTCAATTACTCGCTCGTCGATACCTTCATATCGGCCGCAAATTAAAATTGTGCGGTCAATGTTAGCAAGGCGCTGTACGCCTGCTTGGTCAAGGGGTTTCCCTTGTGGTGATAAGTAGATCACCTTACTTTTTTCGCCGCCAACTTTCTTGGCAGCTTGTATTGCGTCGGTTAGCGGTTTTACCATCATCAGCATACCGGGTCCGCCTCCGTAGGGGCGATCGTCTACTGTACGATGGCGATCATGTGTAAAGTCACGGGGGTTGAAGGTGTCAACCGATAACGTTCCAGACTTAACTGCTCGACCTATCACACCCTGTTGGGTAAAAGGGGCAAACATATCTGGAAACAGGCTAACAACGCCGAACCACTTTTCCGGTGTCACTTAAAACCCCGGGTCCCAGTCAACTTTAATGACCTTCGCTTCCTTATCCACCTCTTGTACGACTTCGTCGAACACAAAAGGCAATAGTCTTTCTTTTTGACCAAAAGCGTCGCCTACATTTGCTTTAACGTGAATCACGTCGTTAGCACCTGTATTAAACACTTCTTTCACCACACCCAAGTCGTAACCTTGCGTTGTTACTACTTTCATGCCGGTGAGCTCACGCCAATAAACCCCTTCGTCGCCTAAATCAGGCAGCTGTGAAGCATTTATGTTGATATCCAAGTTTTTGATGCGCTCTGCATCATCTCGACTATCAACGCCCATAATTTTTGCAACGAGGCTTTTACCGTGCGGTCGCCACTGGTCAATTTGGTACTCTTTTTCTTCGCCAAGAAACCAAGGCGTGTACTCAAAAATACCTTCTGGCGTTTCTGTATAGCTGTTGATTTTGACCCAACCTTTAACACCGTACGGTGCGCCAATTTTGCCAACAATCACTTTGTCAGACGCTAGACTCATCTATACCACCAGTTAATAACAGCTTACGCTGCAGATTTTTTCGCTTCTTTTACCAAGCTAGAAACGCGATCTGATAAGCTCGCGCCTACGCCAACCCAGTATTCAACACGCTCTAGATCTACGCGAAGACGTTCCGCTTGACCTTGTGCAGTTGGGTTGAAGAAACCGATGTTTTCAATGAAACGACCGTTTCTTGCACGACGGCTATCAGCCACCACTAGTTGATAAAATGGACGCTTTTTCGCGCCACCACGCTGTAAACGAATAGTAACCATAAATGCCTCAAACTCGTTGTAGCGTTACCGTTAACTTAAGCCTTCAAACTACGACTAAAAATTAGACGCCAATTAGAAGGCCGCCGAATTATACGGATATCGCCACCCAATGCAAGTAAAAACCTGACTTTTCCTGTGTTTAGTTAGGCTTTTATTTATAAGAGCATTACTGACGCCGAAATGAGTTTATAACTAACCTATTTCTCGTAAATTTCTGTTAAACATACGATTCTGGTGTATGGTTAATAGTGCACAGGTTTGTTGTGCTAATTGAACAGCCACATGCAGTTTTAAGGATGGCTGCTTAAGATAAGGTTAATTTTAACTAAAGCTTTTGTCTGTCGTAGACATCAGTTTTGGTTTCACGGAGAAGGATTATTCAAATGAAATTGCCATCGCTCTTACTCGCTACTGCCATTGCTCCTCTTTTCGCTTGTACATCTGTATCGGATGTCATTGACCAACAAGCTAACGTTCAACCCAATGAAGCACGTATAGATTTTTTCGCGAATCGCGGCGAAGCTTTTGACAACAAGCGAGAGTACGTAAAACTAATGTGCTTTAATCAGCGTCCAACAAATGCATCAGCGCTGCGGGACGTTGAAGAAGGAGAACATGTTCTATTTGTTCGCGCTATTGTTGTAAATACTGATCTTACTGAAGGTAACACGCGAGAGGCTATTGTTCGACTCGATGCAAATCTAGAGGGCGGTAAGCGATACTCCCTTAACCAGACCCGCGACAACCGCGATATGAAAATATGGCTCCAAGAGACGGATACTGGCGTTCCTGTTAGTGAAATTGTAACAACCCGAGTTGAATACCCAAAATCGGTGGGAGATTTACGCCTTGAACAATGCAAGGAAGGCACAGTTTAAAGAAGAGACTTCTCGCTAGCGCCCGCCTTCTATCATACTAGTCACGCCAAATGACGCAGGGTTGCGCTTGCGTCTTTACCTACCCCAAACAAGTAAATTTTTCTCTCAACTAAACGCTTCGCGTATTTTATTCACTACTTCTTTTGTTCATTTGATTCTCATCCCAGCGTAAATACTGTCGCTGTAGTCGCATTGGTTACGTCCAATGTACACGCTTTACCGTATAATCCAATCATCAAAGTCAAATAGCGCTATAGAGACAGCGCTATAAAGAAGTAACGCACGCAACGAGGTAATTTTGACGACACCGCTACCAACCGTATCAACGAAGCAAGTCTTACAGTGGATTGGCTCACATTTACTTCAATATAAAACGCGAGTTGTAGGCGCTGTCTTTGCCCTTTTTACCGCAGCTATCGCATGGCTTCTGCTTGGACAAGGCATTAAATACGCGATAGATAGCGGCTTTATCGAAAATGCTGCTGATACCTTAAACAAAGCGACGGTTATGGTGCTTGCTATAACTATCATCGCCTGCCTCGCGACCTATGCGCGCTTCTACTTAATGACCTGGCTTGGCGAGAGGGTTAGCGCTGACATTAGAAACCAAGTATATGCGCACCTTCTCTCACTGCCTCCATCATTTTTCGCGGAGCTTCGAACAGGTGAGGTAATTTCTCGATTTACCAGCGACACTACAATCATTCAAACCGTAGTGGGAATGAGTTTATCGATGACCCTACGCTCGGTTGTGACTTTTGTCGGCGCACTCGCGCTTATGACGTTTTCTAGCCCCCTACTCACATTTTGTGTGATCGTCGCCGTACCTGCGGTACTAGTTCCAATTAAGGTACTCGCCCCCCAGGTCCGTCGCTATGCAAAAGAAAGCCAAGACAAAGTGGCAGACCTAGGCGCGCGAATCGATGAAAGTCTCCATGAAATTATGACCGTACAGGCCTATACCGCTGAAAATTCCGAACGACTGCATTTCTCCAAAAAAGTAGAGCTTGCCATGGACGTAGCTAAAAAGCGTATTCACTATCGCTCACTACTTATTGGCTGCATCATGTGCATTAGTATGACGGCAATCATCTTTATTGCTTGGGTAGGCGCAAGGCAGGTACTCGACGGAACCATGACAGTAGGCGAGCTTTCTGCCTTTCTTTTCTATGCCGTTATGGCTGGCGGCAGTGTGGCTACTATTAGTGAAGTCATAGGCGAAGTACAGCGTGGTGTGGGGGCTAGCGAACGTTTATACGAACTATTTACTGAGTCAGCTATCAAACCCGTATCAGATAAGGTGAAGAAAATTACCGAGTCTGAGCGCGCAGAAGAATCTAACCCCAGAGAGGTTGAAAATAAAGTTTCAATTTCCAAGGCTGCCCCAAGAATTCAGTTGGATAAGGTCAGCTTCGCATATCCAAATAGTAAACCTCTGTTTAATAACTTAAACATTGATATACAAGCCGGTGAACGCCTTGCTTTAGTTGGCGCGAGTGGCGCAGGTAAAACCACCCTCTTTCAATTGCTAATGCGTTTTTACGACCTAAGTAGCGGGCAAATTCTGTTTAACGGGATGCCTATTAACAAAATGCCCGTTAATGTACTGAGGCAGCATATTGCGATTGTCACTCAAGAGCCCGTAGTATTTGCAGATACCGTAATGGAGAACATTCGTTATGGCAGCCCTGATGCAACCGACGAGGCCGTTGTGAATGCAGCAAAACAAGCCTTTGCACACGAGTTTATCGATAACCTTGATGAACGCTACAACACTCAGCTAGGAGAACGCGGTGTAAAGCTTTCTGGTGGACAAAAACAGCGTATCGCTATAGCACGTGCAATTTTAGCCGACCGACCAATCTTACTTCTCGATGAAGCAACCAGTGCCCTTGATGCTATGAGTGAGCGTATGGTTCAGCAAGCCATAGATAGATTAATGATAGGCAAAACAAGCATTGTCATTGCCCATCGTCTGGCCACAGTGCAGCATGCTGATCGCATTCTTGTCATGGATAAAGGTCAGGTGGTGGGAAGCGGCGACCACGCCTCTTTGATGAAAAGCGATACCCTGTACAGGGAATACGCTGAACTGCAATTGCTTAGCTGAACCGCCTGTGGTGCTATACGGTACAAATAATACGGTTATCCAATCGGCTATAAATCAACCGGTTTGGTAATACAAAAAATAAAGGGTTTACCGCTCTCCAACAGCGACGAGCAGAGTAAACTTAACTAACGCTACGGGTTTAAAATGAAAAATTCATTCTATGGTGCAATAAAGACATGGACTCGTCTTTGTGCTCTTTTCTTAATAATCTTGCCAAATGCGAACGCGCAGTTTATGGGAGATAGACAAGCGAAGCTTGTTGTGACCAAGCCCATTCAATTTATGAACGAAACACGAAAAGTTGAAGCGGTTGGCAGTGCAGAAGCCGTACGCTCTATCGTGTTATACCCTGCCGTTTCTGATGAAGTAACAGAAATTAACTTCGTACCGGGCCAATCGGTGGAGAAAGGCAAGGTATTGGTTCGCCTTGACGATAGACGGCAACAAACTGCATTAAAGCGCGCTAAGCTTACTCTAGAAGATGCCCAGCGCACGGTAGAGCGCTTGGCCTCAAGCTATAAGCAAGGTGCAGTGCCCGTTAGCGAACTAGACCTAGCACGCACTCAGCGTGATCTTGCTGAGGTCGCATTAGAAGAAGCGAAAGCAGATTTAGAAGACAGACATATTGTCGCGCCTTTTGACGGCATTGTTGGAATTACTGACGTAGAGGTAGGCGATCGGATTAACGAACAAACGGTTATCACCACGCTCGATAATAGAAGCAAGCTTTTTATCAATTTTAAAGCCCCTGAAGCCGCTCTTCCTGTTTTGCTCAATGCGCCGAACGTCACACTTGAACCTTGGAGCGATAAAGAACAACTGGTGAAAGCCGAAATAGCGCAAGTCGATTCTCGTATTAATGAAGCTGACCGCACCCTTCGTGCACGCGCACTATTAGATAACTCATCTGATAAATTCCGCCCGGGTATGAGTTTTAGGGTTAATTTGAGCATTGAAGGTGATCGCTACGCTGCCGTGCCTGAAGCCGCATTGCTATGGGGAGCAACCGGTGCGTATATTTGGCTTGCCGAAGACGGGAAAGCCAAGCGTGTGGATGTAAGTGTCCACCAGCGTTTAAGAGGAACGATCTTAGTATCCGGTGATATCGAAGAAGGTGATGCGTTAATTTCAGAAGGTGTTCAGCGCTTGCGTACAGGTCAAGAAATTACCACTGAATTGGCCGGAGGGCCTCAAGGTGAGTGATCCAAACCTATCGTCTTCAGTCAGTGACCTTCCCTCACTCTCGATACGACGCCCAGTTTTAATTGTTGTTCTCAATCTGCTTATTGCCATTGCAGGCCTTGCCGCTTTAAGCGGGCTTGAGGTTCGAGAACTCCCCGATGTTGATACCCCTCGCGTTACGGTTACAGCGCAATTTCCCGGCGCTTCCCCTGAAACCGTGGATGCGGAAGTTACTGGCCGACTGGAAGGTGCAGTTGCCCGCGTAAGCGGTGTCAAAAATATATACGCGCAAAGCGAAGAGAACTCTGCCCGCGTACGTGTAGAGTTTCGCCCTGGCGTCAACTTAGAAGATGCCGCCAATGAAGTGCGTGAATCTGTAAGTCGCGTACAGCGTCAACTTCCTGAGGACGTAGAGCAAGTGGCAATCATTCGCGCAGACAGCGATGCTCAAGCGGTAGTTAGCCTTGCTATCTCTAGTGATACCCTAGATATGGAAACACTCACCGAGCGCGTCGATACAGACGTAGCGCCTTTGTTTCTAAGCATTCCCGGTGTTGCGGATGTTACCCTAAACGGCGATAGAGAACGTGTCTTGCGCGTATCCGTTGACCCGCTTCGCCTTACCAGCTTTAGTCTTTCCATGAGTGATATAGCCGACGCCCTATCGCTCGCGCCTTTTGATGTTCCCGCAGGCAGTATACAGTCGGCAGAACAGGCGCTTATTGTGCGAGCTGATGCAACGTCAGTCTCGGCAGAAGATGTTGGCAATATTGTTGTAAGTGGTGATATTCGCATTAATGATGTCGCCAGTGTTTACTTTGGCCCCGCCGATACCACCAGCGTGGTTCGCTTAGACGGCACACCAGTAATCGGTGTGGGTGTCATTCGACAAGCTAGCTCTAATACCATAGAAATTTCTGATGAAGTGCTAGCCATGGTCAAAGACCTAGACAAGCGCTTCACCGACATGCACATCACGGTAACGGCTGACGACGCGGAGTTTATTAGAGATTCTGTGAAAGAAGTTGTGATATCGCTTAGCCTTACCGTCGCTTTAGTGGTGGTGACGTTACTGGTATTTATTGGTTCATGGCGCGCTACAATTGTTCCGGCGCTTTCTATTCCTGTATCGCTAGCAGGTGCCTTGGCAATTATTTGGGGCATGGGGTTTTCAATTAATATCCTTACCCTGCTCGCCCTTGTTTTAGCCACGGGTATGATTGTGGACGATGCGATTGTTGTTTCTGAAAATATTCAGCGCCGCAGAAGTATGGGGTTAGGTGCTCGTGCTGCAGCCGTAATCGGCACACGTGAAGTATTTTTTGCCGTAGTGGCAACCACCGCAGTACTTGCCTCTGTATTTATTCCCATTGCATTCCTTCCTTCAACCGCTGGGCGTTTGTTTAGAGAGTTTGGAGGGGTATTAGCAGGCGCTGTCGTTATCTCTTCTTTTGTTGCACTTTCCTTGGTACCTGCGCTTACCGCACGCCTAAAAGTAAAAGAAACAAAAAGCGATGGCTTGTTTAGTAAAACCTTTGGACGCTTTGGTAATGCGTGCCTTGGTGTATATCAAGCTTCACTGCTAAAAGCCCTTAAGTATGGCTGGGTAGTCGGCATACTTAGCCTAGCCGCTGGCGGTGGCGCTTATATATTGTCACAAAATATCGATAATGAGCTTTTGCCAAGCGAAGATAGAGGCACAATTCGGATATTTGCCCGCGGCCCTGATGGCGCTGGTTTGAACTTTATGGATAGACAAGCTGAAAAGATGGAAGAGCTGCTGCTACCTTATGTTGAAAACGGCACCATAGATTCAATTTATACGGTGGTTGGCTCATGGGATCCGAACATTGTATTTATTACCGCACCGCTAAAGCATTGGGATGAACGCGATAAATCACTTCAAGATGTCGTAAACGAAATTCGCCCTAAACTACAGCAAATACCCGGTGCGCCTGGTAACGCCTTTGGTGGCAATAGCCTTAATTTGCGCGGTCAAGGTGGCGGATTGGAGATTGCGCTCACCGGTGATACCTATGAAAACATTTTTCTAGCAGCGCAAAACTTTTCCCGTCAGCTTGAAGAAAAGCTGCCTGAGCTTGGCAGACCCAGAATTAGCTACGACCCTACCCAACCACAAATGCGCGTAAATATAGACCGCCGTCGTGCAGAGGAGTTAGGCGTGCCCCTTACCGACATCGCCAGTACGCTGCGCGCAGCCGTTAATGGCGATGATATCGCCGATTTAAACGTTGGCGACCAAGCTATTCCTATCATGTTGCAAACTAATAACCGCAGTACGCTTGACCCTTCCGAGCTTACCAGCCTGTATGTAAAAAGCGTTGACGGGAATCTAGTACCGCTTTCTAGTGTGGCATTTATTAGCGAAGAAGGCGTTGCTGCTGAACTAGAACGTCAAGCCCAGCGACGGGCGATAAAACTGGAAATGGAACTGCCAGAAGATGTGGCACTTAGTGAGGTGGTAGATCAAATACGTACGCTAGCACTTGATACTTTGCCCGATGGCATCGGATTGGTCTTTTTAGGTGAAGCACAAACCTTTGAAGAAACGTCCAAACAGGTCGCGCTTACCTATATTTTAGCGTTTGTCATCGTTTTGCTTGTGCTAGCGGCACAGTTTGAAAGTGTGAATAGCGCCGTTGTTGTTATGCTTACCGTGCCCTTTGGTATTGCAGCTGCGGTCTACGCGCTGTTTTTAACCGGCACTAGTATTAACATATACTCGCAAATCGGACTAGTTATGTTAATTGGCCTACTTGCCAAAAATGCTATTCTATTGATTGAGTTTGCCGATCAGCTTCGCGATAAAGGTTTTGATATATATGATGCTATTGTGGAAGCAGGCAAAGTGCGTTTACGCCCCATTATGATGACCTTAGTTTCTACAATTCTAGGTGGTCTACCGTTGATACTATCAACAGGAGCAGGTGCTGAAGCACGCAATGCGATTGGCTGGGTTGTGTTTGGAGGGCTGGGTATCGCGGTGGTATTTACTCTTTACCTCACGCCTGTGCTTTACCTAGCGCTGGCACGCTTCACCAAACCTCGTGCAGATGAAAGCGCTAAGCTTGAAAAAGAGATGGAAGAAGCTAACGCTCAGCACTCTTAGAAGGTTCCCGCTTAGGTAGGCGCTGTGCCTATCTAAGCGGTGCTTAATGTTTGCGTCATGTTGACATGCTAAAGCTGTGCTTAAACCCTTTTTAAACCGAGAATAGATAGTCGCTTTGCCAGTCAGAGAGCGTTAGGAAATAAAAGAGACGCCTAAGCCACAGGCGTAGTAACAAACACAATTGTTACTACGCATTGGCTTAGGCGTTTTTAGTTGAAATGCTGCAGAAATACGAAAGACAAATAAATCGCGTTATGAGGACTAAACTTCTTACTAGGTCTTACAAAAAGCTTTAACTTTAGTCTTGCCTGTAAAGGCCAGCAGCTGATCTACCATCCTCTCGAAGTAAGGGTTATACGTGAGCCTTGCATACACTCTTTCTTCTTTATCACTGCTAAGCTTGTTGTTTTCGACCTCTGGTTCAAATCCCCAAGGTCCATACCATACTTCTTCCCCTGCTTTGCAGCGCGCTTCAGCATCACTTCCTTGGCCGTTGTCACAAATGCGAAACCTACTTTCCGTTCCATACAAGGAGTTATGCTTAGAAAAAAGTGTACTCATATGAGAAGCCGCACTAATTCGCTGCTCGGGTAAGTTCATGGTTTGCATAGTGAGTGTATTATCAGGCACTTCAGGTTTCTCCTCTCCCTGCCACAATAGACACTTACGCGGATGAATGAAATTATCTCTAAATTGTTCAGCAATATTTTTGGTATCAACCACGCTGTCTTTTTCGGCCACCACCATTAGCACAGGAAGGTTCAAAGTTCGCTTTCCTTCTGATTGAGAAAACAACTCTTGAAGCACGTTTACGCTTTCCTGATAGGCAGCGAAACCAGGCATAGCGGTGGAATTATAGCGACTTGGATTGTCTTCTTCTTCGACATTAGGCCAAGGAAATAATGAGTCGATATAAGGCGCTAAACGGGACACAAAGAAGCGTGACTTAAAGGCTGGTGAAAAATGCATTAGCCCTTTTATATCAAGTTCTTCAGCCATCGAAAAACTTGCTATTGTGGTCAAATTAGCCCCCGTCGAAAAGCCACCAATGTAGAGATTGTCTACTTCTTCGGAAAAAAGCCGTATGTGATGATTCGTTTCTGACTGCCACTGCTCGTAGCTTACGGATAGCATGTCTCCGGGTTTTGAGCCGTGTCCTGGCAACAGGATGGTTCTAACGTGAAGGCCTTCATTGCACATGGCGTTCGCAACATCACGAAAAAAGTAAGGTGAATCGCCCAATCCATGAACTAGCAAAACGCCAAAATCACTGTATTGCGTGCCGCATTCAAACGGCATGTTCATAAACATTTCTTGTGCTTTGTCGTCAGAAATAAACGCCCTATGTTCAAGCAGGTAGCGTTCTACTTCAATTAAGTAGTTATCAAAAGGTTTTACGCCGACTGGAAAGGCCTGTGCACTGGCGCTGAATTGAGAATTTTGTGACGAGTGGCATCCGCTTAATAAGAACAGCGCTAAACAAGCAGCATATGCGTATGCTGCTTTAGTAGTTAAGTTTGGCATGTTTACCGTGTAGGTCTATTACAATAAAACGATTATTGTAGTGTATCTTTACCCGAAACTAATGCCTTGGCGAGTAGTTTATGGGTAAGTAATGATAGAAGCTCGGTTTCTTCCTCGCTACGCTCGCCATCCACACCGGTAATCGCCATAGCAACTTCTAGTGTTTTTTCTGCGTTAAACGATAAGTCGTTTTTAAGACTTTTTAAGAAAGTAACAGTGTCGCCTGTGTCGATGGCCTTTCGAGCTTGATAAATCGTGTCGTTTAGAAAAGCTTCGCGGCAGATCGGGCTTTGCCAGTCTAAAGACTCAACCATTGCATTCAGGTAGTCTTGTTCTGTCAACGTGACCATTCCATCAACCTGATAGAGTAACACTGAAAGTTTGATTAGGGCTTGGTTAAAACTTTGTTGTTCTGATAATTGCATAACACTCTTCCTCTTCGTACTGTACGCGGCAGTACCACAACATGCTCTGCATCCTAGCAGTAGCGATAAATTTCAGTGTCTACATTGCGCTATTAAACATCGAAAACACTTTAGCCGCTGATTAACTGCAATAGGACCTGTAAACCTTTACTTTGGTTCTAAGGCTTAACAGGACCAACAATGTAGACCGCAGAATTGACGGTAGCATTACGCAGCGATGAAGCTTTTAGTTCACAATGTTAAATAAGTGTAAACACCTATTGCATTATAGGTGTTTTTTGACAGGTTCCAAGTGTCATACATCTCAAAATCTAGTGTGACTACGATGTAAACATGGATTAAAAAAGGCAGTAATTTTTTGTTTAGAGTTGAACAACTGGCATTGTAAGAAAGCCTGGCCCCCTATCAAACGTGGGCCAGACTTACCTTGATAAGCAATGGGTAAGATTAAGAAGTTACGTTAACGCAAGCCCAAGGTGATATCATTTATATAAAAATTCCCCGTATAGACTTTATCGTTATTACCGTGAGATTCTAATGCAAAAAACTGCTTATCTTCATCGTTTAGGGCTTGATAGCCCCCAATCACCTGATAGATCCACACTTCAGGATCAAAATCTAAGGCATGTTCTTCAAAATAATCCAGTGCTGTTTTAGGCTGGCCAGAATCAATGACTTCGCAGAAATATGCTTCTACCGCTTGCTGCAATGGATCTTTTTCAAGTGACAAGGTCGATTGCTCCGTCACATCAATATCGACCGGCTTCGTGTCTTCGTGCTTAGTCTGACGTTTGTGTACGTGGGTTAACGACGCCACTATATTTTGATAATCGGCTTCATGCTCAACGTTATTAACATCAGGCGCTGCATTGGTAATAATCGAATCTGATTGATTAAACAATACTGGCACATTGGTCAGGTTGGCGTAGTTACCCGGCGCAAAATCAGGCTGCTGCTCCATGTGTAGCAAAAACCCTTTAAGCAAACGTGTGCGACCTTGGAACTCTCTGAACCGGCCCAACAAGTCTAATAAGCGTGCTTGTACTACCGATAGCTCCTGCGCGGCTTTGGCAAAGCGCTGCTGGAGTGATACTACCAATAAATGGCGTAGCTCGCGGTTAGACCCAGCCAGTTCACTTAACTCATCGAAGCGGAAACACTCAAGCTGAGCGAGCAAATCCGTTACCTGCCCCTGCGCTAGCTCGTTTTCGCGAATTTTAGCATCAACCGACGACACGTAGCCAAACTCATTGTTAATACGGCCAAACATGACACGCACGCTATTACTCAATGATTCTGAAAGTTGATAGACATGCTCGGTCAAATCGCCCATGTGGGCTGCCGCTTCATTGTACTTGTTGTAGTGAAGGGCTTCTTTATAGTGCTCGGTTAGGGTTTTAAGGCTTGCCAGCGACGCACCAATATTCGCATTAATTGTTCGGTTACGTTCGTCTTGCAAGCTTCCTTCTAAAAGCGTTCTTACCGCACTTTTTAAGCGCAATTCACTTTGCGCTTCGGGGCGCCATAAGACTCCCAATTGAACGAGCTGCTCCAATACCTTTGGGCTATGGTCGCGCTCTTTCACCGAACCATTAACATACGCCTGCATAATAAGGTCGCTGTGACGCCCCAGTGCATTAAGTAGTTTGGTCCCCGCCTGAATCAAAACCTGGCTCATATTAAG
Source organism: Alteromonas sp. ABD4_190 (assembly GCF_056160105.1). Lineage (NCBI taxonomy): Bacteria > Pseudomonadati > Pseudomonadota > Gammaproteobacteria > Alteromonadales > Alteromonadaceae > Alteromonas > Alteromonas sp. ABD4_190. The sequence goes on along the minus strand of NZ_JBSWWN010000001.1, from coordinate 3,499,879 downwards.
CTACCTTGCGAAATAGCGGCCTCCGCCTGCTCAGATAAACTCAGCGCTTCGGTTTCGTCGATAAAGCGCAGCATTTCGTAAAGGTGCTCTATCTTGCCTGTGCCTAAATATATTTGTTTATCCGGGTTAGGTTTAATTAGGTAACCCATTTCTGTTAAGCGTTTAAAGACCTGCTTTAGCTGACCATCTAAGTTCACGCTGGTAGAGCCAAACATACGATAGCGAGAAATTTTCTCTAGCTGCTCTGCATAAGCGGGCGTGTCTTCAATGGTCGTTTGCAGCTCGTTTAAACGAATAGCGCTACCCATGGTTATTGGCATGTCAGATTCATTGGCTTGTTGAACTAGTAACAACCACTCAACCAGAGGTACCAAATTAGAAGTGGTATCTTGGAACTGTTGGGTTAGTACTTTGCGTTCGTTCTCACCAATGGTAAGAAAGCTAGCAAAGAAAACATCACCTTCTGCGGTAGTTGAGAGTGTGCGGTTCAGCAATGCTAAGTGAGGCTCTAGCTGTGCAGCGTTATCTCTTGATTTAAGAAAACGCCACGCCTCTTCATCGGTCACCTGACAAATAAACGCGCCTTGTAAAAGTGCACTTAGTACACGGCCTTGTTCTGTCATCATGCTGAAGTCTCCTTGCCTGCTACTTCACTGTTCTTTTCAGCTTCTTTTTTTAGTTTTATGCGTGCGCCTATCGAACTTGCTTTCGGTTGAACTACCTGCAATTGGCGAGTTACTTTATCTATCAAGTAGCGGTTTTCGAATAGCGTCAATACTTCCGATTCAGGGTTCGGGAATGCACCGACTACACTAATGTTATTGTTTTGACACGCTTCAAAGATTTTCTTCACGTTGTTTTGGTGAAGTGTACCTAGTTCATCGATCGGCCAATGCACGGTGGCGTCGGCATCGCCGCGCAGCAGACGGGTGAAAGCGAGTAAGAATTTACACAGAATAAGGTAGGCCATACCGTGGCTTGATGATTCATTAAGCTGGCGGTCGGTACGGATAACAAGGTCGCTGTTCCCCTCACGTAGATGAAGCTCGATATCAAGTAGCTTACTGATGCCGCCCGTAAGCGCTGCACGGCCAAGAATATCAAGAACCCGGCGCATACTTTGACCGTACTCTTCCTCTGGTAACTCGTTAGCCCCCTCTTCCATCCAGTGCTCATAGAGCTTTCTGAATTGCTCAAGTTCGGGCCAGAATTCAAGTTCACTAATACGTGAGCGAATTTTAACAGCCGAGTCTGATACACCATCAAGAGAAAGGTCGCCGTCGACCTCTTGGGTAATACGGCGGCTTTGCGACACAATGCGTTTGTCGATATCGGCAAGTACAAAGTAGTATTGCGAAAGATCGGCACCAAAGATACGGCCTTGCTCACGCAAGCCCTGTAGCTTCTGCGGAACAATCACGTTTAGAAGCTGTGCTAAATGCGACACCATGCGGCGGTGATCAAAGCTCTTCACGCCGTGGGCGTTCAGCGTTGCACACTCTTCACGGGCGCGCTCCCACGTATCCGACAAACCTGTACCTGCTTGCGCTGCTATAAGCTGATCGAATCGTTCTACATAAGCTCGTACATCGCTCAATAAGTTTTCACGTTCCTGAAGCTGGCTTTGCACTTCTGAAATACGCTGACCAATACTGACATCATCGTGCTTAATTTCAGCCGTTTCATCACCTGCTTGAAGGGTAAGCTTGGCAAGAGATTTACTTAAGGTTTTAACCTGTTCTAGGTGCTCACTGGCAGTTTTAAGCGTAGTTTCAAGCTGCCCGTGCTGCTCTTGAAGCTTTTCGCGGTTAGCTTTATAGGTAGCTTGTTTGCTGGCTAAATTACGCTCAGATTCGCCCAATAACTTGCGCGACTTAGACAAACCTTCTTGCCATACCACTTTTTGCTTGGTAAACACGTTAGTGTACCAACGTTCATAGTCGGCTACTTTATGACGGTGGGTTTCAGTGCGCGTAATGTCTTCTTTAAGCTTATTGATTTGCTTTTTAAGCTGACCTATTTCATCAACATCCACACCGCGATTGCTCAATTCGCTTTCCAGCCAATCCTGCATATCTTTTCGGTCTTGAGCAGCGCTGTCCTTCGCTTTTCGCATATCGCTATCAAGCTGAGAAATCCGCGCTTCACTATCAGCGATGAGCTGCTGCCAATGGAACTTGTGCTCAGTTTCGGCTTCACGCTGCTGATCTTTAATTTCGTCTCGGCTAAGCTCAAACTGAGCTTTTGCTTGCTTTTGCGACTGCTGATTCGCTTCTAGCTTAGTTTTGGCTTTTTGCTTACGTGCAGAAAGCGCCTGCTGATATTCGCTAAGTACCGTATCGCGGTCTTGCTGTGCACGTTTACGGCTAGCTTCCGCACTTTTAACGGCATTGTCTTTTTGGGTAACCACAAGCTCGGCATTACGCACGTCTTCGTTGGCTTTCGCTAGGCGCTGCTCACATTCGTTTTGGGCGGCTAGAGCAGCGGCCTGACGAATTTCAGCTTCTTGCAATTGCTGCTTAAGGGCTTGCTCGGTAAAGGCATAGTCTGGGGTGTCAAGTTCAGTAAGTGCTAACTTAACGCCCATAAAGGTATCGCTGTCGTCTTGTGCATCCTTTGCCATAGCAGGCGCTAAATCAGTGCGCTCTAGTAGCTCAGGGCGAACAACTTTACCTAAGGATAACTCCCAGTTATCGACGTTGGCGCGCAAGAACTCAAGTAGCGAGCCTTCGCCAGGGTAAAGAAGCGCATTAATTTTGTTAACCGCTTTTTCTTCTTGTTGAAAGGCGTTGCGTGCTTTATCTAACGCATTTGAACATTCTTTACGAAACTCAACTGATTTACTGTGCGCCTGCTGCGCTTGTCGCAGTTCACCGCGCGCTGCATCTTCATTGATAGATGCTTCTTTAATGGCCGCATCAAGAATATCGAGTTGAGATTGTTCAAACTCGTTGTAGCCTGCGTTACTCAATGAAGCTTTCAGTTCAGCTTCCGCGACTTTTAGCTCATTTAAACTATTTTGGTAGTCGTTCTGAAGCGCACTTAGCTGACTATTGTAGTCGCTCTGAATGCGGCTTAACGCCTCACGCTCGCTCTGCTGCTGCTCAGCTTTATTCTCTGCGGCTTCTTGGCGTGCGGCTGACATTTCTTCTAGAGTAATTGACAGCTTTTCACCTAGCTCAGCCAAGCGCTTGTTGAAGGCCGATTCAATATCCTGGTGTTTTTCAGTAAGCAGTACATAGCGACTATCGGCCATGGCCTTTTCATTTTGCCACTGCGACAAATTTGCGACGTCTTCTTTAAGCTGCTCAATATTTTCGTCTTGCCACTTATCGAATTCACGCTCTACCGTATCAAGTTCACTGGTGAACTTCTCAACATCAGCGCGAGCAGATGAAATTACCTGGTTTAGGTGATCACGGGTATCACCCCACTCGCTGTCCGTTTGTTTGCGCTGGAAGCTATTCTCATCCAATTCATTCTTTGTTGTTTCAACGCGCGCAGCCAAGTAGGTCTTATCAAGCTCGAAGCTATGCTTAAGGTTAGCAAGCACTTGCTCTGTTGTGGTTAGCGCCATGTCAGCTTGTTCGAGTTTAGAAAATTCAGGGCGAATTTTGTCGAACTGTTTAATTAAGTGACATTCTTTAATCCAGTCATCGACGCGGTGGCGGCTTAGGCCTGAAGTAGGTGGCGTAACGCCATCCTCTTCTAAAATGGCGGCAATCATGGCTTTAATGGTTTCCATCTTGCCTTCTTTAGAGTGAACCGCTTTAGCCAGTTTCTCGATGTGGCGCATGTGTTTCGACGGTTCGCAAAGGCTAAAGATTTTAGCGTAGCCTAATAGCTCACGGGCATTGTTACTCTGGTTAAGCACACCGTGATCGTTTTGAATGATGGCGCGGAAGTCTTTGGTATTAAGTAAGCTGGTTACCAATATGTTGTTGCGCTTCATGGCGCGTGCAAGCTCGGCGCTGCTTACACTGGCGTGTTTGCCGTTCTTTTGTTCTATTAAATAATCACTGATTTCAAACGGCTTGCCAATTAAACGGTAATTTAAACCGGTTCCGTTTGAGCTTAATACAGCTTGGCATAGGTCGCCTTCCGCGCGTGTATATTCATAGATAATAAAGCTAGATAAACGCGGTAAGTACCAGCGTTCAAAGCTGTCACGGGTTGCTGGTACCACACGACTAGGGTATTCGCCGTAAAACACGGGAATAAGTCGCTGAAGCGTGGTTTTACCCGACGCATTGGTACCACAAATATTGGTGTGTCCATCAAGCTTTAGCTCGACCACGCCTGGTAAATGCGTGTCGATAAGAATAATACGTTTTAAGCCTGCCATAGTGTTCCTGTATCAATAACTCTGCTGTGTGAATCCTCACACAGCACAAAATTGTGCCTGCTTTGATATACAAAAAAGCGGTATATCGAATAGAAGCCGCGCACATGCGCACGATGTAGCCCGTCAGTGTATTATGAATTCACGAATTTGCACAGATGCGCAATGATTTGTTGGTTACAAAGCACGCTATGGCGCCAGAATCATTTGATGTTTCTCTTTATCGAGGTTTGCGCCGCTTCGAATCAAAAATAAAATTTCAATAATTTTTCTTACTAGATTAACTTTTACACTTGCTGGTTAACCAATTTTAAAACATCTTATTAACCAATAAGAAACATTTGGTAAAAACCGTGTCTACAAACAACAAAAACGAAAACGCCCTACAAGAAACCCTAAAAGTACTTTTCTACTTCTTTTTAATTGCATTGGTGATAACAGCGGTATCGGCCTGTGGAAGTAGCTCTATGAGTGATACAACTTCTCAATCTGTGGCTGTACCTGATTCTCAAGGTGGTGGAGAAACGCCCACTGAAGAGCAAGCAGAGTTTACCCTAAAGTCTGAAGTCATGTTGAGCGCCACGGGCGCTGCCAGCGCTAGCGAAACCTACGCATCGATAGAAAGCGTGTTTGGAGAAGGCAGCATAGAAGCCCCCGACTTATTCGCTGGTGACCATACTTCTACGCCGCATATTTTAGAGGAATCCGATAGCGTTGTAGGCCCCCACTTTGTGTTTTTAGCCCACCGAGATGAGGATTTCAACAAAGGTGTTCAGTCGGACCGTCAGCGCAACGAAATAAAAACCTATGACAAAAGCGATGTCGAAGTACTCGGGTTTGAAGGAGAAACCATGCAGTTTGAATGGTATTTCTATGTCGACAGCGATATGTCTTTAACGAGCAGGTTTAGCCACTTCTTCCAGCTTAAAGCGCGAAATGACAGTGAAGACAACAGTAACGGTAACGACGATCAACCCGTCATTACCCTTTCTGCTGTTGAAAAAGACAGCTCAGGCAAAGAACTACAAGTAAGACACAGTGTAGGGTTTAACTCTGACGGTTCTCGCACCAGTGATGTTTATTTAGTTCGAGCAAACTGGAGCGATATCGCCGATGAGTGGGTTAAGGTATTTGTGCAAGCAACCTTTGCCGAAGAAGGCGACTTCATCTTGCAAATAACCCGCGTTCGTGACGACGCGACTATAGTCGACATTAACGAAACAGATATCGATATGTGGCGAGGTGTATCTGACGAGGACTTTATCCGCCCTAAGTGGGGTATCTACCGCTCTACCGCTGAAATAGATAAATTACGCCAGCAAGAAGAACGAGTGAAGTTTGCTGACTTCGTTATTAGAAAAGGTACGCTTTGATTTGTAATTGAAGCTACTCAATCGATGTTTTCACTTTAAGGGAATTTGGGAGTAGTCGAAAGACGTTTTTAAAGGTTCTTTTAAAAAAGGCGGTAAGCAATACTCAGATTTACTTACCGCACTCATTTAGCTTTGACAGTGTGTTTTTAAACTATCACGTTGGAAAGCGCTATTATGCGCCTTCCAACCACTACCTTACCTATTTAACAGCTAGTACATTCACAGACTCAGGCGCGGGATACATCATGCTGAAAGTCGGCGCAACGTCTCCCGAGGCTGAATTTAAAATGTTATCGAAGCGAAGGATCATACCGTTTGATTTTTCCGCTACATAAACATGACCATTGCTGAGCATTAGATCTACTGGGTTACCCAACATCGAACTAGGACCCGCAATATTAACCGATACATCGGTTAAACCATCTGCGTTGCCAGCACCAGGAATAACGTAAATTTTGCCGTCTGTTGCATCTGCAGCGCTACCAACGTCAGAAATAACAAGGCTATCGCTTTGGCTATCGTAGTCTATACCATGGATGTTCGTTGGCGCCTCAAATGCAGCACCGTCGCTTGCGGGTACGATTAATCTATCCTCACCGGTAATAACGGCCTCACCGCTTTGCAGTCTGCGCATTACTTCTTCAAACACGGCAACCGAACCGTTGGTTAATGCTAAATAAGCGCTGTCAGTCGATGGGTCGTAATCCACATCCCAAGGGCGAGCCCCGTTAGCAGCTTCAAGTGTTAATAGAGGCGCGACATTACCCGATGCGCATGGCGAAAAAACTCTTACAGCAGGCGTGTTTTCATTAACATCAGCCACAAATACCACACCGGCTTCAGAAGCAATGTCTAACCCCTTCGGTGCAATCAGTCCGGTTTCGCTACCCATAATCATGTGGTCGTAGCTATCGCTGTACGTCATCCCATCGCGCATAGTTTTCAAGCGATTGATGACTAGTAAGCCGCCTGTTGATGTATCCACATCATCAAAAGTGATAACACCGTCACCACTTGCCGTAAACGCGGCACTTTCAATGCTCGTACCTGCGTTAAAAGAACTCAGGTCACTAGATAATGTAGCGCTGTATTGGGCAACCTCACCTGTTGTCGCCCCTTCTGTTGAAGGGTTACTTGATACCGAGAGCCCTATAATAGGCATAGTCGTTATCCCGTCGTCAGAAGCGTCTTTCATTTCATCTAATTCTTTAAACTCAGCCAAAGACTCCGGCTTTACCGATGGCGTTGATAACGTCGGTGCAATATCACCGCTCTCTCCGTTGAAAATATTTGAGAAAACCAGAATGGCGTCGTTTGATTTTTCCGCCACGCGAAGGTCAGACCCGGTTAGGATAATGTCTACTGGGTTACCAAGCTGAGTCGACGCTCCACCGATGACTCTTGTTGGTACGACAGCCCCGTCAGCCGACGAGATATTTTCTAATACAAAAACTTGACCATCGTCTGCAACTGCTGCATCACCCACATCAGAAACTACCATGCGGTTAGACATAGGCTCATATACAATACCATGAAGGTTAACTGATATTTGATTGCCATCTGCATCAGAAGGCACCACCGAGCGCATTACTGTGGGCGCAAAGCCCGAACCAGCTACGTTGTCGTATACCGCTAACGTACCATCGGTTAGAGCCACAAATAATCTATCGTTTTGTTCGTCGTATGCCAGGTCCCATGGTTTTGCGGAAACCATAATCTCAGCTACAGGCGCAACGTCTCCCGACGCTTGCCCTCCAAAAACGCTTACCTTTTGACCGTTAAAATCAGCTACCATGACTAGGCCAGCATCTTCAGCAAACGCGATACCTTTGGGGTTAACCAGACCTGTTGCTGTACCGGTTATTTCGTTACCCGTATTCATCATGTAGTTGGTTTGGGTATCGAATTTACACAATGTCCTCAGTAAGGGTAAATCACTGTCACCAGCTTGCACCAAGGCACCGCTTCCAGTGAAAACAATGCCTTCATTAGCTCCTGTAGTAACCGTGCTGAGTGCATTGGCATTTTGATCTACTACAGTTACCGTATTGCGATTAGCATCGCCATTATTCGCAACCAAAAAAGTACCCGCAGCGAAGCCCGGAGCTCCATCTTGTCCTGGCGCGCCGTCAACACCGTCTGTACCGTCAGCTCCATTTAAACCATCTGCGCCGTCATCACCATCACAGGCACTAAGTGCGAACACCATGGCTGTAGCTAATAGTGACAGTTTTAATTTTTGTTGTGATGTTTTATTGAATTCCATCTTCATCTCCGAACTTGTTGTTTAGTGAAGTGACGCCGCTTAACCGCGCGATGCGATCAGTACTACCCACGTCCTGTTCAACAAGCCAAACGATTGATGAATGATACTGGATGCAAAAAAAATTAAAAAAACCTCAACGCATTGCTGCTATTGAGGTTTTTGGTAGTTTTTGAACTATAGCGAATTAGCGTGGGGGAAAGCCGCCGCCTCCGCCGAAGCCGCCCCCGCCAAATCCACCTGGACCGCCCGGACCACCCGGACCACCCGGGCCTCCAAAGCCGCCACCACCCGGTGGCATCATGCCTTTCATCTGGCGCATCATTTTCTTCATCCCGCCGCCAGACATCTTCTTCATCATTTTTTGCATTTGCGTAAACTGCTTAAGCAAACGGTTTACGTCTTGAATTTGCGTACCTGAGCCTGCCGCAATGCGACGCTTTCGTGAACCTTTGATCATGTCAGGGCGCGCACGCTCAGCTGGTGTCATTGAGTTGATGATGGCTTCCATTTGATTGAACTGCTTGTCGTTCGCCTGATCTTTAATTTTATCAGACATACCGCCCATGCCAGGCAGCTTATCAAGCATCCCCATCATGCCGCCCATATTCTTCATCTGCTCGAGCTGATCTTTAAAGTCTTGCAGATCAAAGCCTTTACCTTTCTGTACCTTTTTGGCTAGCTTTTCGGCTTTTGATTTATCTACTTTACGCTCAACCTCTTCGATAAGGCTAAGTACGTCACCCATTCCCAAGATACGAGAAGCGACACGCTCAGGGTGGAAAGGCTCAAGTGCATCAACCTTCTCCCCCATACCAATAAACTTGATGGGTTTACCGGTAATGTGACGAACCGACAGCGCAGCACCACCTCGTGCATCACCATCTGCTTTGGTCAGTATTACACCGGTTAGCGGTAGCGCGTCGTTAAACGCCTTTGCGGTATTCGCAGCGTCTTGACCTGTCATGGCATCAACCACGAACAGAGTTTCAATTGGCTTAACAGCAGCGTGAAGCTCTTTGATTTCGTCCATCATGTCGTTGTCGACATGCAAACGACCTGCTGTATCCACTAGTAGTACATCGAAGAAATTCTTCTTCGCTTCAACAATGGCATCGTTAACGATATCAATGGGCTTTTGTAAAATCGTTGACGGGTGAAAAGCTACATTCACTTCACCGGCAAGGGTTTCAAGCTGCTTGATAGCGGCCGGACGATAGACGTCGGCACTCACTACCATCACTTTCTTTTTCTCGCGCTCAGTTAGGTATTTCGCAAGCTTACCTACAGAGGTGGTTTTACCCGCACCTTGTAGGCCCGCCATAAGAACGACAGCCGGAGGTTGAGTTGCTAGGTTAAGCTTTTCGTTCGCCTCCCCCATCACAGACTCTAGTTCAGACTGAACGATTTTAATAAATACTTGGCCAGGCTTGAGGCTTTTGGTTACTTCGGTACCAACTGCACGCTCTTTTACCTGTGTAACAAACGCTTTTACCACGGGTAGCGCAACGTCGGCTTCAAGTAGCGCCATACGCACTTCGCGTAGCGTTTCTTTAATATTGTCTTCAGTAAGACGCCCTTTACCGCTGACATTTCGTAATGTCTGGCCTAAGCGTTCTGATAAATTCTCAAACATAGTATGAAACTTCTTTTTATTTCAGACGTAATGCCCGCATTGTAACGTAAAAGCGAACGGTAACGTACCCACAATTGCGGTTAAATTTTTAAACTTTTGCGTTAAAGGTTGTCGAAATTAGATGTACGAATTTCGAAGTAGATATGGAATACAAATTGCCTTTCCATGCTCCTATACCCACATTAAAAGTGGGTGTGAAACAAACAAAATCAAGGAGATGGTTGAATTTACTTGCAAGTTGCAGTATCAATACCGACTCAATCGGTGAAGACATCACCTACCTATTACAGGACGCATCATGAACACCCTTTTCGCCATTTCTGCTGCTTTACTCTACGCATTAGCTGCGGCAGTACTTATTGGCAAATTCGTACATCAAGACGGCCCGAATAAGCGATTAGGACTATCCATCGCTAGTGTTGGAGCAATTGCACATATCGCTTTTCTAACCAACGTAATTATTGTCGCGCCTGGGCAAGACATGAGTGTTACCAACGTGCTTTCATTAGTGTCGTGGATAATCACCGTTTCCATGCTTATATTTGCCCGCGCTATTCCTAATCTTATTTTACTTCCGGTTGTGTTCGGCTTTGCAAGTCTCACGGTACTCGCCTCACAATTTATTCCCGTGTCGTACATCATGCATATTGAACTGCAGCCGGGCTTAGTGATTCATATTAGCCTATCCTTGTTTGCATACTGTACTTTGGTCATTGCGTTTTTGTATGCACTTCAAATGTCTTACATCACCTATAGGCTAAAACAGAAAGGTGCCGCGCTGCTCCATTCATCGCTGCCCCCTCTGATGCTGGTAGAGAATATCTTGTTTAAGCTATTACTTGCGGGCACCTGCCTATTAACGGTATCGCTTATCAGCGGATTTGTTTTTTTAGAGGATATGTTTAACAAAACCTATGCGCACAAAACGGTGCTTTCCGCTGCTGCGCTTGTGGTTTTTCTTATTCTTCTGATAGGCCAAAAACTAAGAGGTTGGCGAGGACGCCAAGTCATTGTTATGACGGTATTGGGTGTCACGCTGTTATCTCTTGCCTATTTTGGTAGCAAGTTAGTGCGCGAGTTCCTTCTTTAAATAAACATATTTGTAGCCGCCGAATCTATCTACCACATTGCTAGGCGGCTCACTCTTTACACTAAACTTTCTAAGTATTTAGGTTGATATCAACAATTTCCCCTTGAAACTCCCCCCTCAAATCAATACATTTGAAGCCTTAGTTTGTACAGGAAAACCTTAATTGGACGACATATCAACGAGTACGCTGTTTATCGCGCTCGGCGTACTCATATTACTATCTGCGTATTTCTCTAGTTCAGAAACAGGCATGATGTCGATAAACCGCTATCGACTTAAGCACTTGCAGGGAGAAGGCAACCGCTCAGCTATGCGTGTTGCTAAGCTTCTAGAACGACCAGACCGCCTAATCGGCCTTATCCTCATCGGTAACAACCTTGTTAACATTGCGGCTTCTTCACTTGCCACCATACTCTGTATTCGCCTATTTGGTGACTATTGGGGGCTGTTCGCCGCAACCTTTGGCCTAACGTTAGTTCTACTCATTTTTGCAGAAGTCACCCCTAAGACCTTGGCAGCACTTTATCCTGAAAAGATAGCCTTTCCTAGTTCTATTATTCTGCTTCCATTACTCACCCTACTTTACCCTTTTGTCGCAGCTATCAACGGTATAACTAACGGCATTCTTGCACTGCTAAAAATTAGCCCGGCAAATGGCAATGATGATTCATTGAGTAGAGAAGAATTAAGAACCGTAGTGTTTGAAGCTGGTGCTATGATCCCTAAGCGTCACCAAGACATGTTGGTTAGCATTCTGGACCTAGAAAGCGTAACTGCCGAAGATATCATGGTGCCCCGCGCTGAGATTTTTGCCATCGATATTAATGATGACTGGAAGAAAATTCAAAAAGCCTTGACCCATGCTCAGCACACCCGAGTGTTGTTATACCGCGATAGTGTCGATGATGCGGTAGGTTTTGTGCACGTACGTGATGCCCTGCGACTTTTATCGAAAGATCAGTTTACCAAGTCAAGCCTGCTTCGCGCAGTGCGGGAAATTTACTACACCCCCGAATCTACGCCACTGCATACGCTTATGTATAAGTTTCAAGCGGAGAAAGAGCGCATTGCACTAGTGGTCGATGAATATGGCGATATTATGGGATTAGTCACCCTAGAGGATATTTTAGAGGAAATTATCGGTGACTTTACTACCAGTATGGTTCCCGATCACAGTAAAGAAGCCCATATACAGCAAGATGGTTCGGTACTGGTCGACGGAAGCGCTAACGTGCGTGAATTAAACCGAGAAATGGACTGGAAATTACCAACCGAAGGACCGAAAACCCTCAACGGTTTATTGCTTGAGTATCTTGAAGATATCCCTGAAAACAAAGTCAGTGTTCGTTTGGCGGGCTACCCACTTGAAATAGTCGATATATCAGAAAGCATGATAAAAACTGTCAGAGTCATGCCGGAATACTATGTTGCACCTAAAGAGTCGAACAGCGACCACTAAGCAATGTAGTGCTTATTGTACTTTCGGCTCTATCAACTAGCCTTTTACTTCATCAGCGAGACGCTGCGCCCGATTCGCCAGCGCTCTCGCTTTCGCGGCAGCGACTTTATCTGACAGTTCAGATAACTTGGCAATAATATCCTGCGTCTCCTCATCTTCACGTAAATCAGCCTCCGCCATATGCGATTGCAATGAACGCTTAAGGAGCTCAGGAATAGATTTGCTGTCCATTTCCCAACCCTTCATTAGAATAAACTTTGACACTCTCAAAGAGGCTATCGACCGGATGGAAATATACTTAACAATTATTTGTTCAATTGCTGTTTAATTTAAGGGCGATTTTAGAAACCTTGGTAATGCTCAACTAAGGTGCCCTTATGTTCGTGCAGTGAGTACTTTACAACGGCTATTGACGCTGTCGAAAATAGGCTGGTGGTATAAGACTGGCAGAGCTCGTCAACCAAATAGCTAACAAGTGGCATATGGCTAACGACAAGTAGCTTTTTAATAGGCTTTTTAGAATTTGCGGCTGCGTGAAGCAGGCCGTCAATATAGTCATTTACCAAACGCGGCGAGCCCTCTGGTACTATATCTTCATTACTTTCGATTTTACCCGCTTCAACGTCTAGCGACACCATATCAAAGGTTTGTTTTGCTCTGCGATAGGGGCTTACTAGCGCTAAATCAACAATACCCTCGGTGCAATATTGCTCTTTTAACCACAGTGCTGCAGAGTTAGCCTGTTCTCGGCCAACTGACGTTAGCTGTCTACTTTTGTCATCGAGTCGAGGTGCTTCTGCTTCACCGTGACGCATGATGAAAAGATAAATGTCGTCGTTGCTACTTTGACCTGACATAACATTGCGCATAGTATTAATGAAAGTACGCTAACGATATCAGAGAGCTGAATCTACGCCTAGCGCTAAACCGTGAATAATGAGAATTTTCGACTATTATTTAATGTTTTTTGAAGGTTATATTAATAGATGCTCCAGCAGTAAGGTGCCTTTGACAATATATGAGAAAATGTGAATAACTCTATCAATTTAGAAAACGCGCACCACATAACTTTGCCAAATGGCCTTCGTGTTATGCTGTGTCATACGCCTGAGGCAAATGAGTCGTTTGTTTCTATTGCGGTACGGGCAGGACATTTCTACGACCCCAACGATTGCCAGGGGTTAGCCCATCTTTTAGAACACATGCTTTTCATGGGGAGCCGTCACTTACCCAAACCCAATGCAATAAATGGCTTCATTGAACAGCATGGGGGCGCAATAAACGCTTGGACTGGGACCGAATACGCCAACTATCATTATAATTGTAGTAGTGACGCGATTGCGCAGACCTTGCCTGCGTTTGCAGATATGCTCAGACAACCTTTATTTGAGGAAGAAGCACTCACCAACGAGATCAAGAACATTCATGCGGAATTTGAGTTCAAGAAGAAAGATGACCTTCGTCGCCTTTATCAAATTCACAAAGAAACCTGTAATCCAAAGCATCCTTTCGCTAAGTTCTCAGTAGGTAACAGTGATACCTTTTCTCAACATGGATGCACTGCGTTAAAGCAACAACTCAAAGCACTTCATCAAACTTATTATTGTGCAAAAAACATGTGCCTATGCATTGCTAGCACTATGCCTTTACCTCAGCTTGAGGCATTAGCGCATCAATGTTTTGGCACCATGCCATCAGGACAGTTAGCGTCAGGTGACTGGCCAGCACTTTACACCGAAAATGAGTTGGGCATACAAATAAACATACACCCGCTACAGTCAGCAAAGCGGATGATAGTGACCTTTGCCCTACCCGCTTTACAAAATGACTATGAAACCAAACCGTTGAATTATATTAGTCATTTAATTGGGGATGAGGGCGAAGGTAGTTTGCTTGCCTATCTTAAAGAAAAAGACTGGGCGCTAAACCTTATTGCCGGCTCGGGCATTGAGGGAGACAGGTTTAAAGACTTTAATGTTAGTTTCCAGCTGACTCAAACCGGGCTGGATAACAAAGCCCGCGTATTGGAAGCACTATTTAGTTACATCTCAATAATCCGTGAGGCCTCTCACGAAGATTGGCGCTTTCACGAAAAATCAAAGTTAAATACGCTAGCACTTGAGTACGAAGAAAATATCAAGCCACTTAGCGTGGTAATAGAATACGCACAGCACCAGTTCATTTTCGGCCAAGACGAATTAGGTAAACTCCGTTCGACCATAGGCAGCTATGATAAATACGTCATTGAAGATGCCTTATCCTACTTTACTCCGGACAACATTCGTCTGAAAGTTATTTCGAAAGACGTAAAAACGACAAAAGTGTGTGCGTTCTACGAGGCCGAATACAGTGTAGAGAAAATTGATCCGGCGCTTTTGCAAAAGCTTGCTTCACCAAAGACTATTAGTGAATTACAGCTTCCACCACCCAACCCTTATTTAGCAAACGAATACAGCCTTATATTGCCTGAGACGGGCTTCAATATTCCTAATAAGTTGGTGGACAATGGCGGTTATCGGTTTTGGTTTGCCCAAGACCAGCAGTTCCATAGCCCAAAAGGCGATATTTATATCTCTTTTGACGTAGCGGAATTTTCTGACTCTTTACTGGCTGTTGCTGCAAAACGTATTTGGCTGGGCGCCTTAAATGATTACCTGCAGGCGAAATATTACAGGGCCGAGATAGCAGGCCTGCATTATCGTATATACGGACATCAGGCTGGGTTTACGCTTCACACACGAGGCTTCACTAATCAACAAACTTTATTAGCCAACCAGCTTCTTGCTGCCGTGCTTGATTTCATACCTGATGAAAAAGCCTTTGAACATCACAAAGCGCTGCAAATTCAGAGCCTACACAATTCGCTGTTAAATAAACCCACTAACCGCTTGTTTTCGAGGTTAAGTGTACTTATCCAACGCAACACTCAGGCACCAATAGAGCTATTAGATGTAATAGACAGTATCACCTTTGAGCAAATGCTAAATTGCAGAAGTCGCGCTTTGGGGCACTATTTTAGTGAAGCATTTATGCACGGGAACTGGACTAGCGAAGAGGCAAAAGCCTTTTCAAAGAATCTTCAAGAGCAGTGCACAAATGCCCGCGGCGGCCCGCTTTCACGAGCGGTATCTAAACTTCCCGTGGGCGGCACGCTCTACCATGAAGTGCTTTGTAAGCACGATGACTCAGCGGTAGTGCTCTATCTTCAAGCTCCCTCCCCGGGCTTAACCGACACGGCGCTTTGTATGGTACTCGAGCAAATGCTGGCCGCGCCGTTTTTCAATTCATTAAGAACAGAACAGCAATTAGGTTATATTGTTGGAACTGGCTATGTGCCGCACAACCAGCATCCCGGCATGGCGTTCTATATTCAAAGCCCGCAATGTAGCCCAAAACATTTACTAGATGCTATGACAGAATTCTTGTTTCAGCAGCTAAATGAAATTGAGTTTTATCGCTTCTACTGGCCGACTATTCAGCAAAACCTCATTAAGCAGCTGGAAGAGCGAGACCTTACGCTGTCGATGAAGTCTCAGCGATTATGGGTGAGTTTAGGTACCCAAGACTTAGGGTTTAACAGAAACGTTAAACTAGCAGAACGAGTGAAAGCGTTGAGTTTTGAAGAAATTCAAGATTTTGCACACCAACTCGCTAAGCGCGAACGCTGTGGAGAACTTGTTCTTTTTTCGAAAGGAAAGTTCGAGGCTATTCCTACTCAAGAGAAGCGTACAATAAACAGTATTTCCCATTTCAAACAAGAAATACCGTATTACTGATTATAGCGCTTTACTCTCACGCTGTTACTCGCGCCCAGCGCCGCTCGTTTTTCTCTTCACTGGCTGTTTAGTACATTGTTTAGGCGGTAATTTTACCGTCTTTTAAAAATAGTCAACTTCAATTTTTATTAGAATAATATCTTTTCTGTCAACACCTTACATATCTAAAATTCAAATCTAACATTTAGTGATAAGATAAACGTCAAGTTTTTGACTTCGATGTCGATAAATAGACACCGGATTTATTTAGTTTTGCTTAATAAGTAATCCATCATCCCTGCTATCTCTAAAAAGTCCTTGTAGAGACTCGGTTAATTCGGCATATTTATTCTTCTGGTTGTTAGGGATGCTGCCGGTAAAATTAAAAAGATAATAAATGGCGTATGCCAAAGGTGTATAGGTGCGCTCAACCCTAATCTATTCAATGCTGCTTTTTTCGTTGGCTTTGTCAGGAATCTTCTTTAATCCTGCGAAGGCGATCGAAGTCTCTGATCTTCACTTCACAGAATTAAATAAGCAACACGGCCTTTCAGACACTGCTGTTTTAGATATTGTCGAAGATCATATGGGCTTTATTTGGCTAGCCACGTCAAACGGCCTTAACCGCTATTCAGGTTATAACGTAAAGCAATACCACCCATCAGATGTCGATCCTAATTCCTTACCTTCTGGTTTCATTAAAACACTATTTGTCGATTCTGAAGGTGAATTATGGGTTGGTACCCATTCAGGGCTGGCGCTTTACCTGCCAAAGTCAGACAGTTTTAAAGTGTTCGACAAGGAAAACTCTGTAATAAAAACAGATTTGATAACCGCGATTTCAGAGGCTAAGAACGGTGATATCCTTTTCTCAGATAAGAAATTTCTTTACCGATATTCGAAGCAGACTTCACAAATCAGCGTGCTCACTCAAGTCTTTAAAGACGAAAGCTTTATCAAAGTAATTTATGAAGAGGCAAACCGCATATGGGTGGGGTCTAATGAGTTTGGCGCTGCCTTAATAGACACTGAAACGCTGGAGGTGCACAACGCAAGCAAGGTCAACCCTTGGGGTATCTCTTTAGATATTCGTGCACTGCACGATATCACAATAATTAACGGCAATTATTGGTTGGCGACAAATGAAGGTCTTATTGTTTTAGCGTCTAATGGTCGTATTTTAAAACGAATTCAGGGTGATGATTTGGGCGTAACCGAAGAGGTTAATTCTTTTTCAATCTCTGTCGTAGATAAAGATATTTGGGTGGGCACTTATATTGGACTGTTTATACTGTCAGGCGCTGCTGAAAGCTCTATATCGGCTGATTATCGACCTGATTATTTGCATTTGAATTCAGATATTTATAGTTCTACTGGCATTCCATCGGCAATCGTATTTCGAGTAATTGAGGACCGTACGGGCGTGGTCTGGGCCGCAACCTTTCACCGCGGTGCTTTTAAGTATCACCCCGAATATGCCAGTGTACATTTTCAACCTGTTTACAACTCCGAGCGCCACAGCGACGATAATTATTCTACCTTGTGGGGCTTTGCCGAAAGCAACGATAAAACACTCTACCTAATTTCTCAGCAAAAAGGGCTAGGTAAAATATCCCGAGAAACAGGCAAGGTATCCTTTTTCAAGTTTTTCGAAGAAATGGACCCCGCCATACATTACTGGGACATTGAAATTGATGAACAAGATAATATCTGGATTGCTTCGTCTGTTGGCTTACTTGTAGTCAGAGATTCTGGAGACAGTTTGGAATTAGTGCGTGAGTATTTCAAAGGTTCATTTATCGATTATATCTTTAAAAGTGACTCAGCCATTTGGGTTCAGGTAGCGGTTGGTCAAATACATTCAATAAGCACTATTTCAGGCAAGGCTCAATACACTGAAGAGTTAAATACAGCTCTGACAGAGAAACAGGGGGATATGTTAGCCATTTATGAAGATGGTCACAATAACATTTGGTTTAGGGCCGGTGAGAAACTTGTTATTTACTCGGTTAATAAGGGTGAAATAATTCGAGTGCTGGGCTCATCAAACGGCCTAAATTCAATGGTCTATGGCGTACATGAAACCCCTTCCGGTTTATGGTTGACTACACGTTCTGATGGGGTGATTCAGTTAGATAAAGATAGCTTCGCCCTAATTAATAAACAAAAAAGAGACAACCAAAGTGGTTTTATAACTTCAACAGTAGCTGTAGAAAACAGCATTTGGTATTCCGATGCAATGGGCGTGCATAAGGTTCACCTACCTTCGCTCAGAGAGGCTGATAGTATTCCCAACGCCCAGTTGGAATTTAACTCACTTGGTGAAGGCGCCGTCATTGCCATTTCTGATAAGACAATTTATTTTGGTGGTAATAAAGGCTTTGTTAAAATTTCAAAGCAAGCAATAAACGTTAATGATCAAGTAGAGAAAACCCTCCCTCCGCAACTGTATCAAGTGAGTGTGTTTGGTTCAGTTGAAAAAACTAGATATACACAAGACAAAAGTGAAGACTCTTCAAGTTATCAGTCTTTAAAAGAAAATATCACTTACGAAGAACAGTTAGCGCTAAAGCATGATGAAACCCGCTTCAGTATTTCCTTTGGTCTGGTTAACCCGGTTTATCCAGACCAAGTAACCTATCGTTACAAGCTTACCGGTTTTGAGAGTGACTGGGTTTACGTCGATAAAGAACGTACTGCTCAGTTTAACAATATTTCCTTCGGAAACTATGTATTTTCAGTGCAAGCGAAAGAGCCCGGCAAAGCCTGGTCTGAAAGTAGAAGTTTAAAAATAACCATAGAGCGCCCCCCTTGGCTTCATACCGTTGCCCTTGTTTTCTACGGTTTAATTGCATTGGCTCTTTTTGCCTTTATTTTGCGCCAATACCAAATACGAAAGGCAAATCAACTTGCGATTAAAGAATCAGAAGAACGTTTAAAACTCACGCTATGGAGCTCGGGCGATGAGCTATGGGACTGGGATGTATACAGAGGTCAGGTGTACCGTGCAAACACCTGGGGCACGCTAGACTTTCCTCAAGACGACATTCGTACCACCAGCGCCTACGATTCCAATATCCACCCTAACGACATTATCCGAGTCAAATCTGCGCTCAGAGAGCACTTAGAGGGTAATAGTGATTTTTACGAATTGGCCTACCGTGCCAAGACGTTTAAAAATCAGTGGATATGGATCCTCGATCGCGGAAAAGTGGTAGAGCGGGACCATAACGAACAACCAGTGCGAATGACGGGTACGTTAAAGAACATCCACCACTTAAAAGAAGCTGAAGAGCAGCTTAACCTGTTCAAGCGCTCGATAGAGAATATTTCCGAAGGGGTATTTATTACCAATACCCAATTTAAGTTTATCAGCGTTAATAATGCATACTGCAGCTATACCGGTGAAACTCGCGACCAGGCCCTTGCCAGCTATATGCATTTTCATTTATACCCCGATGCCTTTACCGAAGAAATTAAAAAAACCCTAAAATCTAAAGGCAACTGGTCGGGTGAAGTGGAGAGCGTGCGGGTAAACGGTGAACGCTACGAAATGGAGCTTAATATTGATGCCGTGCACGATGAAGACGGCAAAATTAGTCATTTCGTGGGTGTTTTCAGCGATATCACCTCTCGTAAGAGTACTGAAAAAGAGCTTTTAAAACTTGCCAATGTGGACCCACTAACCGAGCTACCTAACCGTTCGTTTTTCCAAGCAAGTCATCAAAACTTGGTGCGAAAGTCCAGCGCTCACTCTCTTCTGTGCTTGGATATGGATAACTTTAAAAAGATAAACGACTCGCTGGGCCACCAAACTGGCGATATTCTAATTAAGCAAATTGCTAAACGGCTACAGCGTATTACAGGCAAAAGTGCCACTTGTTATCGACTAGGCGGCGATGAGTTCAGTATTTTAATGGAAGATAACGCCGATATTCATACAGTGACCCATTATGCACAAAGCTTGTTAGATACCTTATCACGCCCCTTTATTATCAATAAACAAGAGTTTGTGCTGGGCGCGAGTATTGGTATTGCCTTTTACCCTGATGACGGTGAGTCACCCCAAGAAATGCTTAAAAACGCGGATACAGCCATGTATTTTGCGAAAAATAACGGCGGCAACAGCTATCAGTTCTTTAGTGGTGAGATGAATCAAAACGCGGTTAGGCAGCTGCAAATTGAAAACTTGATCCGTCAAGGCATTAAGGACGACCTGTTCACTGTATACTACCAGCCTAAAGTCGATATAGCCTCTGGTAAGTTAGTCAGTATGGAAGCCTTGGTGCGTTTTGAACACCCGCAGAAAGGCATAGTAAGCCCAGGGCAGTTTATTCCGTTAGCAGAGCAGACAGGTCAAATTATTGAGATTGGCGAGCAGGTGCTTCGCAAGGCCTGTGCCGATACTAAACGCTGGGTGAAGCAAGGTTTGTTTAGCGGCCGTGTTGCCGTGAATATTTCTGCTAAACAGTTTGAACTGCCTGATTTAGACGACAGGATAAATAAAATATTAAGCGATGTTGGTCTGTCACCACTGCATCTTGAGTGTGAAATTACCGAAGGCACGCTAATGGAAAGCCCTGAAAACGGCCTTCAAATGATGACTCGACTACGCGAGCGCGGTATTCACCTGGCGCTGGACGATTTTGGCACCGGCTATTCGTCGCTGGCGTATTTAAAACGTTTCCCGCTTAACACCTTAAAGATAGACAAGGCCTTTATTGATGACATTGCTAAGAGCAGTGTAGACAGACATATGGCTGCGGCCATTATTAATATTGCCCACAATTTAGGTCTTAAAGTGGTAGCCGAAGGTGTAGAAGAAGAATCTCAACTAGACATACTGCGTCGTTACGACTGCGAGATGTTACAGGGCTTCCTATACAGTCGCCCATTGAACGCAGAACGCTTTGAGAAACTGCTTACCGAAAATCAAAAGTTGCACACACTTATAGGTAACGGGCAATTTTAAAACTGCGCCCTATCTTTAAGGGGGCATGTTCTTTCCCCAAAAACACCTCTTTAACGGCAAACTAAGGCAATATACTTCCACTACAACCTTCGTATATTAGACTTTAGTGTCATTATAATGACACCAATGCTTCTAGACTTTATTGCCACCCCTCCCAAAAATCATATGGTATTGATTTTGTTGAATATAATAACCATTTCTCCATATTGGCACGTAACTAGCAAAGTCTAAGATGCCGATAACAAATATAAAAATCGGCTTTGTTTGTTCGTTCAAAAAATCAGAGGAAATTAACATGTTAAAAGAGTACGCAGTTGCACTAGTACTTTCTACCGCTACCCCAGTTGCTGCCGACAAGCAAGAAGGCGCTCAACAGGCTCCTGAGTCACAAAAAGAGACCACTTCTCAGCCAGAGTACATCAGACCTAAGACAGGTGGTAGTAATGGTGGCGTAGGCTTATAATTTGAAGCTAAAACGATTTTCAAAAAAAGAGAGTGGATACTCTCTTTTTTTATATCTGGAGATAATAGGATAGGTCTATTAAGCGTAATCGCTAACCCTACGCAGAAATATAAAGGTTATTGAACCCAACTGCATTTCGCCAATGTATATGGCGAGAGATAGAAAACATGGGTAGTAAGATTGGGCCTAACACAAAACCCGCTATCGCCCACTTTTTAGCGCTCATTCCCCATTTAAACGCTTCTACATAAAAGTACAGAGAAAAGATAACGCTTAGTACTACGAGTGAAACCATACTGCCCCCAGCTGTTTAACCTAATTATGCGAAGTTTCTTGTTTCCTTCAATTATCCAAGTTAACCCATTGATAATTGACGCCAACAATTTGACACGCTTATTTTTTAAGCACGCGAATTTTACCCAAAATAGAACAATAAACCAGCAAAAATAAACGTTAGACATAAAAAAACCGGGCAAAGCCCGGTTTCTTAACATTATATAAACTTAGCTATAAAACTTTTGATCGTTTTCTGCCATTTTCACTAACACATCGGCAGGTGCGAACTTATCACCCACCGCGGTAGCGTAATGATTTAAACGAGCAACTAGGTGCTTAATACCTAATGTATCCATATAGCGGAATGGGCCGCCTAAGAATGGAGGGAAACCAATACCGAAGATAGCGCCAATGTCGCCGTCGCGGGCATTACGGATAACGCCTTCGTCTAAACAGCGCGCTGCTTCATTAAGCATCATTAATACACAGCGTTCAGCAACTTCTTTTTCGCTTAGTTTGGCTGAAGGCGATAGCCCAAGTAATTCGTAGATTGATTCATCCACTTCTTTACCTGGTTTTTTGCCTTCATAAGAATAAAACCCTTTTTGGTTTTTCTTACCCTTTCTGCCGTCTGCAAGTACTTTATCGAAAGCACTTGGCGCAGTGAAGCGCTCGCCGAATGCCTCTACAAGAAATGGGATGATCTTGGTGCCAACGTCAATGCCCACTTCATCAAGTAGTTTCACAGGACCTACAGGGAAACCGAACTTAACTAATGATTTATCGATGTGCTCAATAGGCTCACCGTCAAGAATAAGGTTTGCCGCTTCATTCATGTAAGGTGCCAAAATACGGTTTACGTAGAAACCCGCACCGTCTTTAACAACAACCGGTGTTTTGCCTTGCTTTTTAGCAAATTCAACCGTAGATGAAATGACTTGGTCAGACGTTCTATCGTGAGCAATTACTTCGGCCAAAGGCATTTTGTCTACTGGAGAGAAGTAATGCAGACCAATCACGTTTTCAGGACGTGCCGCTTTCGCTGCAATTTGTGTAATTGGAATAGACGAAGTATTAGATGCGAAGATCGTGCTTTCTTTACAGTTCTCTTCAATATCCGCCACCATTTTTTGCTTAAGGTCTAGATCTTCGAAAACCGCTTCAACCACGATATCAGCATCTTGGTAGCCGCTGTAATCAAGCGTACCGGTAAGAAGCGCTAACTGCTTCTGCATTTCGCTGTTACGCATGAAACGCTTCTTCACCTTTTTGTTTAAGATGTCATAGCTATATTTCATTGCATTGGCTATGCCTTCAGCACGCACGTCTTTAATACGCACTGGTACACCGGCTTTGGTCGACGTTACATAGGCGATACCACCACCCATTAAGCCACCGCCAAGTACGCCAACTTTCTTCATCTTTTCAGGTTTAACACCTTCAACGCCATTTTCTTTCTTCATTTCTGTGGTAGCAAAGAAAATCTGACGTAATTGGAAAGATTCAGGCGTCATTACAAGCTTACCAAAAGCCTCAGCTTCGGCTTTAAGGCCGGCTTTCATTCCTTCGTTCATGCCCGTTTCAATTACATCAATAATGTAACCCGGCGCTGGATAATTACCTTTGGTTTTGGCAAACGTCGCTTCACGCGCTTTTTTAAACATCATGTTACGGCCTGGGCCTGTTTTTTCTAACACTTTGTCCATCGCGCTTTTTTGCGGTGCTTCACGTTCAGGCTTGCGTTTAAGGGCAAACTGCTCTGCCACTTTCAAAAGCACGCTATGCGGCACGACTTCATCTACAATGCCGTATTTTTTGGCTTGCTTGGCGCGTGCAGGTGAGCCAGTAAGCATCATTTTCATGGCTTGCTGAATACCAATTAGGCGAGGAAGACGCTGCGTACCGCCGCTGCCCGGTAATAAGCCAAGCTGCACTTCCGGTAGACCTACCTGAGTGCTAGGTGAATCGGTACATACACGGTAGTGACACGCTAATGCTAGCTCTAAACCACCGCCTAACGCTGGGCCGTGAATAGCCGCTACAAAGGTAGCCTTCATGTTCTCGATTCTATCGAAAATAGCTTGGCCGCCAGCCGCAATCGTTGTGGCGTCTTCAGCGGTTTTACACGCCGCTAGCATGGTGATATCGGCACCTGCTACGAATGAGCTTGGCTTGCCGCTTGTTAACACCACACCTTTGATGCTGCTGTCGCGTTCAATATCGTCGAGCATGGCAGATATCTCATCGCCAAACTCAGCTTTAAGCGTGTTCATGCTCTCGCCAGGTACGTCCATGCTAAGAATAGCAACGCCATTATCTTGCTTGGTTAACGTAAATGCGCCTGATGTTGGCTGAACTTCATTTGTCATTTCTTGTTCCTGACTCATATTATTCTGTCTCCACGATCATTGCGGCACCAAGACCACCCGCAGCACATGCGGTCAATAGGCCTGTACCACCTCCACGGCGATTTAGTTCGTTAAGCATTTGCGTAATCATACGAGTACCGGTTGCGGCAAACGGGTGACCATAAGCAATTGAACTACCCATCACGTTGAACTTGTCCATGTCAATTTCGCCGGTCGCTTTGTCGCGGCCGAGTTTCTCTTTGGCGAACTTGTCACTTGCAAACATTTTAACGTTTGCCAAGGTTTGCGCTGCGAACGCTTCGTGCATTTCAATTAGCGTTAAGTCGTTTAGGGTCATGCCTGCGCGGTCTAGCGCAATAGGTGTCGCGTACGACGGTCCCATTAACATGTCTTCCCAAACATCAATTGCCGAAAACGCGTAGCTCTTGATATAGCCCAACGGCGTGTAGCCTAGCTCTTTCGCTCGGCTTTCCGTCATCATAATTACTGCAGACGCACCATCTGTTAGCGGTGTTGCGTTCGCGGCCGTAACAGAGCCGTACTTTTTATCAAATACAGGGCGTAGTTTCGCGTAGCCTTCAAGCTTTGAATCGAAACGCACGTTGTTGTCGCGCTCAAGAGCGCCTTTGTACGGTTCTGCGTAAGCAGTCATTACTTCGCTAGACAGTTTACCTGCTTCCCAGCTCTCAGCGGCTAGGCTGTGCGAGCGATGTGCAAGCTTGTCTTGCTCTTCACGAGAAATTTGATGTGTTTTCGCCATTTGCTCTGCCGTTTGTCCCATCGACAGACCTGTTGAGTACTCTGCTACCGCAGGAGGAACAGGCGCTAGGTCTTTTAAGCTTAAACGCTTGAAGATGTTTAGCTTTTGGCCAAGGGTCTTGGTTTTCTGTAAATCAACCAGCGCACGCGCAAGATTCTTAGAAACCCCAATAGGTGATACCGACGTTGAATCAGCACCACCAGCAATGCCTACCTGGACCGTACCAGCCATCATGCTTTCAGCGATGTTAACCGTTGACTGGAAGCTTGTGGCACATGCACGAGATACGCTGTAAGCGTCGGTATGAATATTCATGCCCGTGCCAAGCACGATTTCGCGCGCAATGTTTGGCGCTTCAGGCATTTGTACTACTTGACCGTAGACAACCTGGTCAACCCATTCTTTTTGAACACCATGGCGAACGAGAAGTTCGTTTACGACCATTTTACCTAGATCAACAGCCGGAACACCGTGGAAATATGTAGCCATTTTCGCAAACGGAGTACGCAACCCCGCGACAATGGCGATGCGATCACCCTCTCGGGTAGTAACTGATTGTTTTGTTGCCATAATGCACCTAAATTAATGACCGACTTCCGTTTGAGCTTATTGCCCCAAAGTGGTCTGACCTGTAATAAACCCGATTTTTACAAACAATGAACAAAATAGCAAATAATGCAGGGTTAAGGGCAACATAAATGAAACTAAAGTTTACCCTGGTTATAAATTTTGACCGTTTTATGCTATCGAAATTTATAAAGCTTGCTTTGCATCCAACCACATATCGCATTTTTATTACTGTTTGACGACTTGAAGAAAGATAGAATGAACCTTATATGGAAATGAAAGTCTGTTTTGTGTCATTGTGACGGGCTAAAGCTATCTAATTAATATGTAATTTACTTTTTAGCTAAGCGATCACTTTATAAGAGATTTATAAATCTATCGTTCCGATGACACTTCCTGATAACGAGAACTCAAACGGAAATTTTGCATTATGGCAGCAGCGCAATTTCAACAGTTACACGCTTATTTAGACCAACAGATTATTGGTCAGCATGCGTTAACCAAAAGCCTTCTTATCGCTCTTTTGGCCGACGGCCACCTTCTGGTAGAAGGTCCTCCAGGGCTTGCAAAAACACGCGCAATCAATGCACTTGCTAATGGTATTGACGGAGACTTCCATCGCGTGCAATTTACCCCTGATCTTTTGCCTGCCGACTTAACTGGTACAGACATATACCGCCCAGAAACCGGTGAGTTTGTTTTTCAAAAAGGGCCGCTTTTTCATAACTTAGTGTTAGCCGACGAAATCAACCGTGCACCTGCAAAAGTGCAGTCGGCCCTGCTCGAAGCCATGGCCGAACGTCAAATTACGGTAGGCAGTAAAACCTACCCTCTTCCTCCGCTATTTTTAGTAATGGCAACGCAAAACCCGCTAGAACAGGAAGGAACTTATCCACTACCTGAAGCACAGCTAGACCGATTCTTAATGCACGTGGACATCGATTATCCTGGCGCCGAGACAGAATTAGAGATATTGCGTTTAACGCGAGGTGAAGCCCTCTCAGAACCGCCTGTTACGCCACCAACGCTAACTCAAGACGATATTTTTACGTCGCGTAAAGAAGCCTTGTCTTTGTATATGGCGCCTGAGTTAGAACAGTATTTAGTTCAATTGATTATGGCCACACGTCAGCCTGCAAATTTTGACGCGGAATTAGGCCAGTGGATAGCGATGGGAACAAGCCCTCGAGCAACCATCAGTCTAGATCGCTGTGCACGCGCTCACGCATGGCTTAGCGGCAGAGACTTTGTTGGTCCTGATGATATTCAAGCTGTGGTTCACAACGTGCTTCGCCACCGTATTATTCTGTCATATCAAGCCGAGGCTGAAGGCGTAACGATTAACGACGTACTTGATAAGATTGTTGCAACTGTCGCAGTCCCTTAAGCTATGGTGAATGTACAAGCGCAGCTAGACAAGCTGCAAAGTAACGGGGTGTCTCTGTCTACCGCGGAGCTACTTCGCTATCAACAGTTGGCTAAGCTGTTTAGCTTAGCGCCTAAACGTATGCCACAAGCTAAACTTGCTGGGAGTTATCTCACCAAGCACAAAGGCCGAGGCATGGAGTTTGATGAGGCCCGGCATTATCAGCCCGGTGATGATATTCGCGCTATCGATTGGCGCGTTACTGCGCGCACGGGTAAAACTCACACTAAAGTGTATCGGGAAGAGCGAGAGCGCCCGGTTTTTCTATTCTGTGACTACCTACCTTCAATGGCATTTGGCACGCAGCTGCTTACTAAAGCGGTGCAAGCCGCGCATGTATCTTCATTAATAAGCTGGTCTGCTGCCGCTCGTGGCGATAAAGTTGGTGCACTGGTATTTAATCAGCAACAGCACAAAGAAATTAAACCACTAACTCGCAAAAAAGCCGTGTTGCACGTGTGCCATGAACTTATGGCATTGCACGAACAGAGCGCGCAATCTAAGCCGGACAAAGTCAAAGACGAACAAGCGTTTGCTGATGCGTGCGCTAGGGCAAGACGATTAGCAAGACCTGGGAGCTTGGTTTATCTGGTATCAGACTTTCAGCATTTAAGTAGCCAAGCTATTCAACACTTGAGTCACTTAACACGACACTGTGAAGTGAGAGCCATCGTAATTAACGATCCAATAGAACACGCTTTGCCACATACCAGTTCATTACAAACCGTCAGCGTTTCTGATGGTCGAAGCCGACAGCGTTGGGTGTTAGGCGACAATACCGAGCAACAGCACTATCAAAAATGGCGCAACGAACACAACAGCGCGATTTATAGCACCTTGCGCAAAAACAATATCGCTCGATTCAGTGTTTCAGCGGGTCTTCCCCTAGACGAACAGCTTCAAAGTATGCAACAAGAACAAAGGTTGGAGCTTAATTAATGCAAAGCAGTATTTTTTCAACCCATTTTTTATCAAACTTTTTATCTAGTTACACAAGATCAGCTGCTCAATCGATGCCGCCGGCAAATCAAATACCAGTGCCCCCTCAGCAGCAAGACCCACTAGCTCAACTGCGCGATATACATGTACCTACAGAGGTCAACATTTGGCCATTAGATTGGGGGTGGTGGGTCGCTATCGCAGTACTTTTACTTGCCCTATTTTGCTTATATAAAGCTATCACTGCTCACATACGTCACAACAAGGCGCGCAAGCAAGCTTTAGCCTTACTTGAATCGATTTCGGCACAACAAAACAATTGGCCCGTGACGTTAAACTCAATTCTAAAACGAACGGCGATGAGTTATTACCCAACTCAGCAAGTAGCTGGGTTATACGGTAAACAGTGGCAAGCGTTCTTAACCTCTGCATTGAAAGTTAGTGATAGCAAACTTGAAAGTGATTTAGGTTTGTTAGTAAGCAATGTTTATCAAGCCCCCCCCAACCCTAGTGATTTTGAAACCTGCAAGGGGGCAGTAAAACACTGGCTTTCAAAAGCCAAACTGCCAAAAAACAAGGGGGCTTACGGCGGTGTGAATGATGGCGGTCTAAACGATGGCAGCCCTCATGATAAACAAGCCAAGGAGCCGCATCATGCTTAATTTTGCTTGGTGGTGGGTCTTTTTTGTACTCCCTTTACCTATTATCGTTCGCCTGCTTTCTAAGAAGGCACAAGACATACCCATGGCTGCACTGCGGGTTCCTAATTTGCGACCTGGTGATGTGTCAGAGCAAACCCAATTGAAACAAACCAAAATTCCGCTAGTGGTAAGTAGCTTGATATGGCTGCTGCTAGTAATGGCTGCCGCGCGCCCTCAATGGTTAGGAGAGCCTGTCAGCATCCCGAACGAAGGTCGAGAAATGATGTTAGCGGTGGATTTGTCTGGCAGTATGAAGATAGATGACATGCAGCTAAATGGCCGACAAGTTAACCGTTTAACCATGACTAAGTCGGTGGTTTATGACTTTATTCAGCGTCGCGTTGGCGACAGAATTGGCCTTATCTTATTTGCCGATACAGCGTACGTTCAAGCGCCGCTTACGTATGACAGAGACACCGTTTCTACACTTCTGAGTGAAGCTGTCATTGGGTTGGTTGGCGAACAGACGGCCATTGGCGATGCGATAGGTTTAGCGGTGAAGCGCTTTGACGAACGGGAAGAGTCTAATAACGTATTAATTCTTCTTACCGATGGGCAAAATACTGCAGGGAATATTACACCCGAGCAGGCGAAAGAGTTGGCAATTAGTAAGGGTGTGAAGGTTTACACTATTGGTGTGGGCGCAGATAAAATGCTGATCCAAAGCTTTTTTGGTAGTCGACAAATAAACCCGTCGCAAGAACTTGATGAAGGCAT
Organism: Alteromonas sp. ABD4_190; assembly: GCF_056160105.1. Taxonomy (NCBI): domain Bacteria; kingdom Pseudomonadati; phylum Pseudomonadota; class Gammaproteobacteria; order Alteromonadales; family Alteromonadaceae; genus Alteromonas; species Alteromonas sp. ABD4_190. The sequence goes on along the minus strand of NZ_JBSWWN010000001.1, from coordinate 3,470,771 downwards.
GTTGACAGACATTGCGACTAGCACTGGCGGCCAATATTTTAGGGCTCGAAATGCCCAGGAACTTCAGGCTATTTATCAACAACTTGACGCGCTTGAGCCTATTGAAGGTGAAACGCGCAAGATGCGTCCATTGAGCGCACTGTTTTACTACCCCCTTGGTGCGGCGATATTACTGTCAGCACTATGGGCATTCTTGACGGTGCTTTTATCAACATTTCGTTGGTTCGCACAAAGACGAATTAACTCGTCCCAGCAACACCCGAATTCAGTTGATTCAATACGAGCAGCACAAACAAATAGGGAGACGAAGTAATGGAATTCGACTTCTTAAACCAATTTCATTTTTTACGCCCCGAATGGTTTATCGCGCTCGCTCCCTTGATGCTGCTTGTGTTTTTAATTAGAAAAAACACGGCTAAGCAATCTGGCTGGCAATCTGTGATCCCTTCTCATCTATATCAATACATGGTGATTGGAAAAAACGAAATGGGCGCAAAACCCCCAATGTGGATGCTTGCTTTTGTGTGGATTATAAGTGTGATAGCACTTGCTGGCCCAACCTGGGAGCGCCTGCCGCAGCCGGTTTACCAGTTGAAAATGGGACACGTTATAGTCATAGATATGTCGCTTTCAATGCGTGCTACCGATATGACGCCAGACAGGCTAACTCGCGCTAAATATAAAGCGATAGACCTAGTCAACGCTATTGGTGAAGGTGAAATGGGCTTGGTTGCTTACGCTGGCGATGCGTTTGTCATTAGCCCTTTAACCGAAGACGCAGGAAATATCACAACCCTAATCCCTAGCCTGTCACCGGAAATTATGCCCGTGCCAGGCAGCGATCCTCTCCTAGGTATAGAGAGTGCGTCAGAGCTTCTCACGAATGCCGGATATAACTCAGGCATGATCTACTGGATTACTGATGGTATAGAGTTAGAACAACAACAAGAACTTCAAGAATATGTAGCCTCTATTCCTTTTACGGTAAATGCACTTACCGTTGGAACGTCTGAAGGCGCGCCTATTCGTCAGCAAAGTGGCGAGCTCTTAAAAGACTTCACCGGCAGCATCGTTATACCCAAGCTAAATGAAAGCGCGGTGGAAGGTGTAGTGAAAACAAGTGGTGGTCGCTTTGAATCCTTTACTTCTAACGACAGTGACATTGATGCTCTCGCTGCGGTATCGCTGCTAGATAAAGGCGACAGCGAAGAGAACGAAGAAGAGAGTAATTTACAAGGAGACCAGTGGAAAGAAGTTGGCCCTTACTTGCTGCTTATACTTCTTCCATTTGCCGCCTTTGCATTCAAGCGCGGCTTAGTATTCATTGTATTAGTTGGCCTACTAAGCCCTTCAATAGTAAAAGACGCCCATGCAGCGCAAAGTATTAGCTCACCTCAAGGCGTTCAATCTATTCCAAGCACGAAAATAGCGAAAGAGTCTGCGCCACCAACGGAAAATATACCTGAACCGCTTGCATGGTGGCAAAAACCATTTATGAATGATGATCAGGAAGCTTTGAATAAATATCAAAGAGGTAAATACAAAGACGCCGTTAGCCAGTTCAATAGCGAAGCGTGGAAAGCATCATCCCTTTTTAAATCAGGTGACTATGAAGGTGCTTTAAATGCTTATAAATATATTCCGGGCGCTGAAAGCCTTTACAATCAGGGCAATGCATTGGCCAAACTCGGAAAGCTTGAAGAAGCGATCGAGAAATACGAGCAGGCTTTAAACGAATCACCTGATTTTGAAGATGCGAAAACCAATAAAAAGGTTGTTGAGGATTTACTGAAACAGCAGCAACAACAAGACCAGGGCCAAAACCAGGGCGAAAATGGTAACGATGGCGAACAAAGTGACTCGCAAGATAGTGACCAGCAGCAATCAGGAGAGCAGAACAATCAGGAGGGTTCGAATGATCAGAATGGCCAGCAAAACAATACTGAAGGACAACAGTCTGACCAAAACCAAGAGCAGCGCTCTGATGACGAACAACAAAATGGCGGAGATAACTCGGCGCAGCCTGATGATACTGAGATGAATAATCAAAACGAGTCATCAGACTCTCAGCAGCAAAATGCGGAACAAGAACAGTCTGAGCAAGGTAATAAAGCACAGCAAGAAAACACTCAGCAAGCTAGTGCGCAAGCGCGAGAAAACGAACAAGAAGCACAGCGGGAAGCGCAGGCAATGCAAGGTCAAGAAGCCGAGCTTACCGATGCAGAAAAAGAAGAACTACAGCGAATGGAAGGTTTAATGCGTCGCGTGCCAGACGACCCAGCATTCTTACTAAAACGAAAAATGCAATTAGAAGCACAAAAACGTCAGCGTCAACGTATGCCTTCAAACCGGAGTGATTGGTAGATGAGAGCCTTATTACAATCTACAGGAATAATTTTTTTACTAACCCTACTTATTAGCGCGGCTGCTCATGCCGATGTAAATTCAGTTGAAGCAACCATTGACCGCAATCCGGTTATGCTAGATGAAGCTATTCGTTTAACCATTACGGCAGATGGAAGCGCCGACAGAGATGCATTTGACAGTTCTCCCCTATTGAAAGATTTTGTAGTGGGCAGGACATCGGTAAGTAGCCAAACGTCTATCGTCAATTTTGACACCAAACGCACTACAGTTTGGACCACCACGTTATTCCCTCGTAAAGAAGGTACGTTCACAATTCCTTCATTAGCTATTGAAGGGAAATCAACAAAGCCTATTCAAGTTGAAGTTATTCCTGTTCAAGAACAAAGCAATGTGGCCCGCGACTATTTTGTTACTACAGATATCGACGTGAACGAGGCCTATTTAAACCAACAACTGCTGTACACTGTTAAGCTTTTTCTCTCTAGCAATATTGAGCGGGGCAGCTTGCAAGCACCAGAAATGCAAAATGCGGAAATTACTCAGCTAGGTGAAGATAAACAGTATACCGATATAGTAAACGGCAGACGGTATCAGATTATTGAGCGTCAATTTGCTGTTGTCCCTCAAGCTTCAGGAGAGTTCACACTAAGGGGCCCCATCTTTACCGGTGAAGTTATGGCGGCTAATACTAACCAGCGTTTTGGCTTCTTTAATCGTACCCAGCAAATTAATCGTGTTGGTCCTGACATTACGGTAAACATTAAGCCTATCCCTCAAGGAATTGACTATCCTTGGCTGCCTTCTGAAATGGTTCGCGTTGACGAAGAGTGGCCGCAAGGGGATAACTTTGTCGCGGGCGAACCGGTAACACGCATAGTTACGCTAACCGCATTGGGCGTAGTAGAAGAACAGCTTCCTGATATTCCTGAGTTTTATCCGCCGAACTTTAAGTTATATCCTGATCAATCAAATACAACGACTGTTGAAAAAGACCAGAGCTTGATTTCACAGCGCCAAACGTCTTTGGCAATTATTCCAACACAGCCAGGCGACTTTGTTTTACCTGAAATTACTATTCCTTGGTTTAATACGCTTACTCAAAAGACTGAGTATGCCACAATTCCTGCTCGCTCAATTACGGTAGTACCGGCGACTGGCAGCAACAACCAGAAAAACGCCAGTGCCACATCGACAAGTACTGCGGCGGTAAACGACGCACAAAGTGATTTACCGTCAGCAACAATTAAGCCCGACGTCGATTCGGGTAAGGAAAGCAAACCGTCTAATAGCAATGCCGATAACGCTAGTACTAGTGAAAAAACGCAGTTTGATTGGATTGTGAGCAGTGTACTACTTGCACTTTTGCTGGTCGCGCTTACCGGGTGGCTATTTACCTATAGAAAACTTAAACAAGCTCAGTTCATCGGAAATGCTCATGGCCCTAAACAGCGCCTAATTCCTACAGCGGAATTTGATGAGAAAGCCCAATATCAAAAACTGATGGCAGTGATAAAAGCAAAAGATACCAGCTCAGTTACACTTGCTCTTAAGCAATGGATAAACGCACTAACTGCCGGGAAAGCGCAACTTTCACAGTTTGAAGGAGTTAACACCGCTGTGAATGAGCTTTACGCACTGCGCTTCTCGGCTAGTCAAACTGATAAACGTGCTCAATCGGAACAAGTATCTAAGACGTTAGAAAAACTTACCGAGGAAATAAAGCGCGCTCGCAGCGAATGGAAACAAACAGGTGCAAAGAATAGCCACACGCTATCTAACTTGTATCCTGCTTCATAAAACGCATTTCATTTGCTAATACATGGAAACCTGCGTAATTAAAGCCCTTGCATAGAGCTGAACGACAGCCGCAAGGGTCTTGAAAGCATTATCTGTAGTTAATATTCAGCACAAGTCTCGGTCTTTAATGCCCTTTGAGAGGCTCAAAAATCCGAACCGCTTGTAGCCTATAAAAATAATTAATTAAACGCGACGGGGAATAGAATGAAGAAAACACTACTAAAGCTAACGCCAATTGCGTTGGCAGTTACCACATTAACGGCTTGCTCGCCCGCAAGTGAAACCGCGCAAACAGCGCCAGAACCGATTAAAACCGAACAGCCTGCTGGACAGTCTGAGTCTGAACGCCTTAATGCGTTTTTTGAGCGTACTTTCGAAGAAGATCTTAAGCGCTCTCCCCTATTCCAGAGTTACCTCGGTAAAAAGTGGGATTACGACAAGTGGGACGACATCAGTGATGAGGAAGCCGATGCCCGTGTTGCTATCGCCAAAAACCGTTTAGAGAAGCTTAATAGTTTCGACACCAGCAAGTTAAGCGAGCAAGAAAAGTTAAGCTTGCGCCTGTATAAGCTTGGCATTGAACGTGACTTGGCTAACGACGAATTTAGACACCACCGCTACATTGTGCATCAGTTCCGCGCTGCGCATACACAGGTACCTAGCTTTCTTATTAATATTCACAGCGTGAAAAGCAAAGAAGATGCCCAGGCATATATTGGTCGTTTAGACAATGTACGCACCTACTTTGACCAAGTCATCGAACAGATGAAAGTTCGTGAAAAAGCCGGCGTATTCCCACCGGCATGGGCTTATGACCAAATGATTGATGCGTCGAAAAACGTGATTACCGGCGCACCATTTGATTCAAGCGAAACACCGTCGACGATCTGGGAAGACTTTCAAAACAAGGTAAACAACCTTGATATTACCGAAGCTGAAAAAACCACGCTGCTAGGTGAAGCAAAGGCCGCTTTGGTGACATCGGTCATGCCATCGTACGAAAAGTTTATTGAGGAACTCGCCCACCAGCGTGAAGTAACCCCTGAAGGCGATGGTGTATGGCGCTTACCTAACGGCGACAAGTGGTATCAAAATCGCCTTAACTGGTTTACTACTACGGACCTTACCGCTGAAGAAGTCCATCAAATTGGCCTAGACAATGTAGAGCGCATACACAACGCCATGCGCGACATTATGAAACAGGTGAAATTTGAGGGTACGCTACAAGAGTTTTTTGTTTTCATGCGTGAAGACGAACAATTCTATTTACCTTCAACAGATGAAGGCAGACAGCAATACCTTGATATGGCGAAAACCGCCATAGATGACATGCGAGAAGCTATCCCTGAATATTTTGGAATTCTTCCAGAAGCGCCAATGATCGTTAAACGCGTCGAAGCATTCCGAGAACAGTCTGCAGGCAAAGCGTTCTATCAAAGTCCAGCGCAAGACGGCAGCCGCCCAGGTATTTACTATGCAAACCTTTATGATATGAAAGCGATGCCGACGTATCAGCTAGAGGCGCTGGCATATCACGAAGGCATTCCAGGTCACCACATGCAGCGTGCCATTGCGCAAGAGCTTGATGGTGTACCACAATTCCAAAAGTTCTTGAGCTTTACTGCGTACACAGAAGGCTGGGGTCTATATACCGAAGAACTTGCCAAAGACATGGGCTTTTATGAAGACCCTTATTCTGATTTCGGCCGTCTAGCCATGGAACTATGGCGCGCATGTCGTCTTGTTGTGGATACGGGTATTCATGCGAAGAAGTGGACCCGTGAAGAGGCTGTAGATTACCTCATTGAAAATACGCCAAACCCTGAGTATGACGCGCAAAAAGCCATTGAGCGCTACATAGCTATGCCAGGTCAGGCTACCGCCTATATGATTGGCAAACTAAAAATCATGGAGCTTAGAGCGCATGCTCAAGCTGAACTTGGTGACAAGTTTGACTGGAAAGGCTTCCATGACGAGGTGCTAAAATACGGTCCAGTACCACTTTCTATACTAGAAGAAAACATCAACGCTTGGATAGCCACTCAAAAAGGTGCTTAGCATTCCTTAATAGGTGCTCTGATCACTGGAATTAAAATAAAAACGCGCCTTTCGGCTAACGAAATGGCGCGTTTTTTGTGCCATAGTGAAAATTCTTTAAGTTTTTGGATTTTTTTATGTTTGGGCGAAATAAATCCGACAGTGGTCAGGTCTTATCGGGTATGAAAGCAAAACACCAAAGATATGAAGCACTGGTAAAGGCATTCCACGCCGACATTTACCGCTATGCATTCTGGCTTATTAAAGACCAGAGCATTGCTGAAGATGTTGTACAGGAAACGTTTCTACGTGCGTGGCGATCGTTAGACGCCCTAAATGATGAAAAGGCGGCAAAGTCATGGTTAATAACCATTCTTCGTCGTGAGAATGCCCGCAGGTTCGAGCGCAAGCAATTCGACACGGTAGATATTGACGATTGTCATATACAAGATGACACCCAACATGCAGACGGCGACCTGAAAGACAGAGAGCTTCAGCGACTGTTAGGTGGGCTTAGTGTGGAATACCGCGAACCGTTAATCCTTCAATTGATTTTCGGGTTCAGTGGTGAAGAGATTGCCAACCAGTTAGGGCTTAATAAAAACACAGTAATGACGCGTTTATTTAGAGCGAGAAACCAGCTGAAAGAGGCATTAGAGAAACAAAATGAACAGAGAGGTCGTATAAATGGATGAGTTAGAATTTAGGCGTCGAATCTACGCCGATCCAGAAACGACTGACAGTGATGTTGTAGAAGCAGCGAAAGCGGATGAAAGCAAACGCAATTTCTGGAATGAACAAAAGCAGTTAGATAAGCAATTAAAGCAAGCTTTAAAAGTCGATGTGCCAGAAGACCTTGCTAGCAAGCTCATTTGGCAACAGTCGACTGACGAGTTCAATCGCTACAAACGCAGAAGTCGTTGGTATTTGGCGATGGCCGCATCTGTTGCTTTCACTATAGGTATCGGACTTACCATGTGGTACCACCAACCGCTTAGTATTGGTGGTCAAGCGCTAGCGCATATGCAGTATGCCGAAATGGAAACTGCGCATTCGCTACTTCCAGCTGATTTGAATATGGTAAATGCAAAACTAGCCAGCTTTGGCGGTAGCTTTAGTGAGATGCTTGATGGTGTTGAAGTGGTGAACTATTGTCACTTAAGTACAGTGAGAAGCCTGCACCTTATCCTTGATACGCCACAAGGGAAAATGTCGGTATTTGTTGTGCCTGAACGCGGTGACATCACCGTACCTAGCGAATTTTCTGACGACCAATACCACGGCGAAAGCATCAAAATGAGACACGCCAATGTCATGATTGTGGGCGACAAAGACGCTGACTTAAGTGAAATGAAAAAAGCAGTCTCTGAAAGGATTCAATTTTCGGCCTAGAAAAAAGCTTGCTCATTGTTCCAAAAAAGTGCTGAATTTATGCACTTCCCTTCATCGGCCCACTGTGGCCGATTTTTTTTACCTAAATTTAAGGTGAAAATACGTTCAATAAAACTTATACTTTAGGATTAAAACAACCGTTTTAATTTTCAGCAAACATTTCAGCTTATCCGCAGTATAGAGGTAGCAAATTCAATGGCCGCTTGGTGTCGTTTTACAAGGGGGAAGTTTTGTCTACTTTTCATCATTTTCTTCAGTCACTCGCTTCATGCACAGTTAGACAACAATTCTGAAAAGTTAAGGCTTAAAAAGCTAGATGCTTATAGTCGGTTAGCAGCAGTAACTATCTATAACTGGAATTATCAATCTGATATTGATAATGACCAGATAGAAGCCAAAATCGAAGACTTACAAATTCAATCTGATGATAGTAGTGAAGGCATCATCTTTAGACATTTATTGGCTACGGGGACAGCTAACGAAACGGAAGGCCCTCGAGTTCCAATATACGTTAAGTCACCTTTGCTTGAGAACCATTGGAACGAGCTAAAGTCGCTCAATACAGATTTGTACGCTGCCGCAAGGGCGTATTATATCTATGCCAGAGCAGTTAACGACTTTGACCGTTCGTCACTGCGAATCAATGTTACAGTGCCTTCGCTTAAACGCTTAAAGCGTGAAGTTTTGGAAACAGGTAGCAAATCAGCAACCGCAATAGCTAGTGTGTGGCTGTCAATGGAACTTACGCTAGCTAACCCCATTCAGGCAATCAATGAATTAGAGTACGCACTCCCCCATCTACCCGCCCGCTCGTCTACGCTTACTTTGGAAAATGCATTAGATAGCGATACTGCCCATGAATGGCTTCGCATCGCTTTTACTGAGTTATCCGTACCAAGTCGAGCTTATTTTCACTCTATGAAGATAGTAAAAGAGAGCACTCAACGTGACGATATTGTAGCGTGGGCATATTATACAGCGATTGATGCCTTGCTACTTCAAGCTAAATACGAGGAAGCTTTATTCATCTCGGAAAAAGCTATTGAGTTTGTAGAAAACAGAAATTCAAAAGCCGACATGTTTGCAATTCTGTATCAAAAATTAAGAGTACTCATTATGGGATTTCGGGTAACTCATGATAGTCAAATACGCTCTATTGTAAGTGAGATAGATGCTATAAGCGCCCTTCGGTTTGAAACTGATTTAAAAGAACTTGTTTCCCTTTATCAGTCTTATAAAGCCATTGTTGAAAATAACGAAAAGCAACTCGCTTTGGCAGTTAAGAATTACGAAAATTCGGTACTTGAAAACGTATCTTCAACCGAATTTAAGAGCAGGTTTCTTTTACGTAAAGAACTCGAACTTACAAGAATCTATGATACTGCAGGCAATTACGAAAAAGCCTACGAGCATTCAAAAGCGTACAACCAACTTCTCTTCGAAAAGAACACTGAGCAATTTCAGTTTTCTTCGTCTAATTTTTCAAACAGTATCGCTAAGGACATCGAGCTAGCTCATTATCGCCAAAAAGAAATTAACGCCCTGCGAGACGAAAAGGAAGGGCTATCCACCGATAAAGAGGCAATGAAAACCACCATTTTTGCGCTTATTGTCACTATTCTTCTCATACTCGCTTTGTGGCTTTGGATTTCTAAACGGCAAAGTGATTTACTCGCAGAGCGAGACTCACTCACCGGTGCCCTCACCCGTCGCGCGATGTTGAATAGCCTTAAGAAGTCACTTAAAGGCGACAATACATCATGCATAGCCCTGCTTGATGTTGATAACTTTAAAAAAATTAACGATAGATATGGTCACACAGTAGGCGACGAAGTGTTAACTACGCTCACCCGAATCATCCAAAATAGAATTAGAAAATCAGATAAGCTTTGCCGATATGGTGGAGAAGAATTTTTGATCTACTTTTCTGACTCCGATGAACAATCGGCCAAGCGCATACTCGATGAGTTAAATGTGGCGCTTTCTCACCAAAAACACTGGGCTCATACCAATAAGAACTTTTCAGTTAGCTTTTCTTCGGGGCTGCTGAATGTCCGAGGAGAAACCAATTTGGATACTATGATTAAAGCCTGTGATGAGCTTCTCTACAAAGCAAAAAGATCCGGGCGCGCGCGAGTAGAATCTTTCGCGTATTAAAAAATTTGCCAAACTTTATTTACCTGTAGTCGTATATAAAACAAGCAAGGTCGCCGACTGACGTAGAGACTCTAAGTCATAGGTGTTAGCATGAAATAAAAAACATAGGGAATTTATATGGCTACTGGCACGATAATCTCGTTGGGTTTGTATTTTATTGTAATGTTGGGAATAGGCCTATTTGCCTATCGGCAAACAGACACCAACGTAGAAGGCTATATGCTTGGCGGCCGCCAATTAGGCCCCGCTGTAACCGCACTTTCAGCAGGCGCATCAGATATGAGTGGCTGGATGCTCATGGGTTTACCTGGTGCCATGTACGTATCGGGCTTATCTGCAGGCTGGATTGCCGTTGGATTGGTTCTAGGTGCGCTCGCAAATTATATGTTGGTCGCTCCGCGCCTTCGCGTTTACACCGAAGTGGCTAACAACTCCATTACCCTCCCCGACTATTTTGAGAACCGTTTTGCCGATAACTCGCGTTTATTGCGCGTTATAGCTTCTGTGGTTATCGTTGTCTTCTTCACGCTGTATACCTCTTCTGGTGTTGTCGCTGGTGGAAAGCTTTTTGAAACATCCTTTGGCTTAACTTATGAGACCGGCTTATACGTTACTGCCGGTGTTGTCGTTGCCTACACCCTCGTAGGTGGATTTATGGCAGTGAGCATGACCGATTTCGTTCAAGGCTGCATAATGTTCGTATCACTCATTATGGTACCTGCTGTGGTCATCAGTGAGCTTGGCGGCATTGGGGCTTCAATTGACGCACTAGATACCATTAATCCTGCTTTATTTGATGCATTTATGGACGCCTCTACTAATGAAGCACTAAGCGTAATTGGTATTGTTTCATTAATGTCATGGGGTTTAGGCTACTTTGGCCAACCACATATTATCGTTCGTTTCATGGCTATCCGTTCGGTAAAAGATATTCCTACCGCTAGAAACATCGGCATGAGTTGGATGATTGTTTCTATCATCGGCGCGCTAATGACGGGTTTATTTGGGTTGGCTTATATTACCGGTAACGGCAATGACATTGACCCAGAAACAGTATTTATCTACCTTTCTCAAATTTTATTCCATCCGCTTATTGGAGGCTTCTTACTCGCTGCGATCCTAGCGGCTATCATGAGTACCATTTCGTCTCAGCTACTAGTAACGTCTAGTTCACTTACCAGCGACTTTTATCAAGCCTTCCTTCGCAGAGATGCATCTGATGGTGAGTTAGTAATAGCGGGTCGTGTAAGCGTTGTAGCCGTCGCACTCGTGGCTATCTACCTGGCTTATGATAGAGACAGCACGATATTGACCTTAGTGAGTAACGCATGGGCTGGCTTTGGTGCAGCATTTGGCCCGCTAGTACTGTTTAGCTTATTTAAACGTGAAATGACCCGCCGCGCGGCATTGGGAGGCATGATAGTTGGTGCTGTGACTGTACTTCTATGGATTTATCTTCCGATAGAAATCGGAGGCCAAAAGCTTGGTGCGTGGATGTACGAAATTGTACCCGGGTTCATTTTGTCGAGCTTAACCATAATGATTTTGAGTAAATCAGGTACACCAAGAGAAGGCGTGGTCGATACGTTCGATGCTTTCCAAACCAAGCTTAATGAAAAGTAATAAAAAATAAATCGTCAATAAGACTAAAAGTAAGGCCCTGCTTAGTTTTCTAAACAGGGCTTTTTTCTTTTCATAGCCCTTGAAAAAAGTAGCTTATGCTTCAATTGCATGACAGTTTTATTTATTGGAATAAGATAGCTATTTTAAATAGCAAAATCGCATACTACTTTTAAATTTAAATATGTTATCGTTCTATGCAGAAAAATAACCCACATATAACTTTTTTGTATATAACATAAAATTCGGACTTCAAAATGACTGCTAGTATCCCGTCTGTAACGCATTTGAAACAACTCGAAGCCGAGAGTATTCAAATTTTCCGTGAGGTCGCTGCTGAGTTTGAAAACCCAGTAATGCTTTACTCTGTAGGAAAAGACTCTTCAGTGCTGCTTCACCTTGCCCGTAAAGCGTTCGCGCCAGGCAAAATTCCTTTTCCACTTCTACACGTAGACACCACGTGGAAGTTTGGCGAAATGATTAAGTTCCGTGACGAACAAGCTAAGAAGCACGGTTTTGATTTACTTGTTCACATTAATGAAGAAGGTGTTGAAGCTGGCGTTGGCCCATTTAGCCACGGTTCAGCAAAACATACTGACATCATGAAGACCCAAGCGCTTAAGCAAGCGCTGAACAAATATAAGTTTGACGCAGCGTTTGGTGGCGCTCGACGCGACGAGGAAAAATCACGTGCCAAAGAACGTGTTTATTCATTCCGCGACAGCAACCACCGCTGGGACCCTAAGAACCAGCGCCCAGAACTTTGGAATATCTACAACTCACAAGTTAACAAAGGCGAAAGCATCCGCGTTTTCCCAATGTCTAACTGGACTGAGCTAGATATCTGGCAATACATTTACCTAGAAAATATCGATATCCCTCAACTGTACCTTTCTAAGCCTCGCCCTGTGGTAGAGCGTGATGGCGTGCTTATCATGGTTGATGACGACCGTATGCCGCTTGAAGAAGGTGAAGTTCCAGAAATGCGCTCTGTACGTTTCCGTACCCTTGGCTGTTACCCATTGACCGGTGCGGTAGAGTCAGAAGCTGCGACCTTACCTGAAGTTATTCAGGAAATGCTGCTGACCAAAACGTCTGAACGCCAGGGCCGAGTTATCGACCACGACAGCGCAGGCTCTATGGAGAAGAAGAAAATGGAAGGGTACTTCTAATGGCCACAGACAACGTTGTTTGGCATAAACACGAAGTCAACAAAACCACTCGCTCTGAGAAGCTAGGTCAAACGCCCCGTGTATTTTGGCTTACGGGTTTAAGCGGCTCTGGTAAATCAACATTAGCCAACTTGCTTGAGAAAAAGCTTCACGAGCAAAACAAGCACACGTACTTGCTTGATGGCGACAACGTACGTCACGGCTTATGCGGCGACTTAGGCTTTAGCGACAAAGATCGCGTTGAAAATATTCGCCGCATCAGTGAAGTTGCGAAGCTATTCGTCGACGCAGGTACTCTTGTGCTTACCGCTTTCATCTCTCCGTTTAAGGCAGACCGCGATTACTGCCGTAGCCTAATGGAAGACGATGAATTTGTAGAAGTGTTTGTCGATACACCCCTTGAAGTGTGTGAAAAACGCGACCCGAAAGGGCTATACAAGAAAGCACGTAGCGGTGAAATTAAGGATTTCACAGGTATTGATTCAGCCTATGAAGCACCTGAAGCGCCAGAAGTACACTTAACCTATCAGGATGAACCAGCAGAGCAAACCGCTGAGCGATTGTATGCTTTGCTACAAGAAAAGGGATTGGTGTAATGACACAGCCTTTAAATACCCTTGCACAAAAAGTGCTAGCTATCGCCAAAGAAGCCGGCGATAAGATAATGGCCATTTACGAGAAAGACTTCGCCATTTATGAAAAGCAGGATACCAGCCCGCTAACAGAAGCTGACCTTGCCGCCCATAACGTAATCGTTAAAGCCCTTGAAGCTGAATCTGACCTGCCGATTCTTTCTGAAGAGTCAGCAGATATTTCATGGGAAGAGCGCAAAACGTGGTCGTCATACTGGCTGGTAGACCCGCTAGACGGCACTAAAGAGTTTATTAAGAAAAACGGTGAGTTTACGGTAAATATTGCACTTATCGAAAACGGTAAACCGACCATGGGTGTGGTTTACGCGCCAGCACTAAACAAAAGCTACGTAGGTATTGTTGGTGAAGGTGCGTGGACTGAAGTAAATGGCGAATTTACCGCTATTTCTGCGCGCAAGCACGATGGTGCACAAGTGTGGAAAGTGGTAGGTAGTCGTTCTCACCAAAGCCCTGAAATTCAGAATTTATTGGCGCAGCTTGAAGGTGAAACCGAGCTTGTGGCGATGGGCAGTTCACTGAAGCTTTGCTTAGTGGCAGAAGGCGAAGCACATCTTTACCCTCGATTAGGCCCAACATCTGAATGGGATACAGGTGCAGCGCACGCCGTCGCATTAGCGGCAGGAGCAAACGTAACCGTACTTGACCCTGAAAATCCATTAGATGACAACGCTGACGCTCTTACGTACAACCAAAAAGAGTCTGTGTTAAACCCCTTTTTCCTTGTGAGCGCATAACATGAACAATGAAAACGAATTATTAAGACAGGACGTTCTGTCTTACCTTGAGCAACACGAAAAGAAAGACATGCTACGTTTCCTTACCTGCGGTAGCGTAGACGACGGTAAGAGTACCCTTATTGGTCGCTTACTTCACGATTCAAAAATGATTTATGAAGACCAGCTTGCCGCTATCACTAAAGACAGCAAAAAAGTGGGCACTACAGGCGAGAAAGTTGACCTTGCCCTTCTTGTAGACGGCCTTCAGTCTGAACGTGAACAAGGTATTACAATTGACGTAGCATACCGCTACTTCTCTACCGACAAGCGTAAATTTATTATCGCTGATACCCCAGGGCATGAGCAGTACACGCGCAACATGGTAACTGGCGCGTCAACGTGCGACCTTGCTATTATCCTTGTTGATGCACGTGGTGGCGTTAAAGTGCAAACCAAGCGTCACTCATTCCTAGTTTCACTTCTAGGTATTAAGCACGTTATTGTTGCTATCAACAAAATGGACTTAATGGACTATTCAGAAGAAGTGTACAAGCAGATTCAGGAAGATTACCTGAAGTTTGCTGAACAGCTTGATATTCCTGATATTCAGTTTGTTCCTATTTCAGCGCTTGAAGGCGATAACGTGGTAGGTGTAAGTGAAAAAACACCTTGGTTTGACGGCACGCCACTAATGGAAATGCTAGAAAATATTGAAATTGGTGAAGATGACAATCAAGAAGATTTCCGCTTCCCTGTACAGTATGTTAACCGCCCTAACCTAGACTTCCGTGGCTTTGCCGGTACGGTAGTATCAGGCCAGGTTGCACCAGGCGATGAAGTGACGGCACTTCCTTCAGGTAAGAAATCAAAAGTTAAGCAAGTGGTTACATTTGAAGGCGATCAAGAACGCGCTTATGTACCTCAAGCGGTTACGCTAACCCTTGAAGACGAAATTGATATCTCTCGTGGCGACATGATTGTGAAATCAGACAACTTGCCACTGCTTAACACCCAGTTCAAAACACATTTAGTGTGGATGTCTGAAGAGCCGCTAATGCCAAACAAGCAATACTTGTTTAAGTTCGCGACTAAGTCAACGCCAGGGGTTGTTGCTCATATCGATAATCAAATTGATGTGAACACGCTTGAAGAAACAGATGCCATGCACCTAAATCTTAACGAAATTGGTGTGGTAGACGTTAAGTTCACTCAGCCAGTCGCCTGTGACCCGTACAAGCGCAACCGTCCTACAGGTTCATTCATTGTTATCGACCGTTTAACCAATGGTACGGTAGGTGCAGGTATGATCATCGACCAAATAGCGGGTGATGCACAACATACTTCGCCTAACTTCTCTGAGTTTGAACTTGAATTCAATGCATTAGTTCGCAAGCACTTCCCGCATTGGAACTCTGTGGATATCAGTAAACTATAAGCAGGACTGGAGCAATATGGATGTGACCCAGTTCATCGTACTGGCAATTTTTGTCAGTACGATATGTGCGCTGATTTTTACCAGTCAGCGCCCTTCTACTGTGTTTTCTGGTGCAGTGTTAGCTTTACTGGTTACCCAGCAGTTATCTCTTGATGACATCTTGCTAAATTTAACAAACAAGGGGCTTATTACCCTTGTTTTGTTGCTTTTGGTAAGCAGTGCAATTGATAAAACAGCGCTAATAAAACGCCTAGGTAGAAAACTTGTTAGTGCTAACTTTACGCATTCTTACTGGCGACTGTTCTCACTTACTTTTGTTTCTTCAGCGCTACTCAATAACACCGCTATTGTGGCTAGCCTTATTGGCCCTATAAAACAAAACCAATATCACCCCGCTTCCCGACTACTGATCCCGCTCTCGTACGCTGCAATACTCGGTGGCACGGTGACTTTAATTGGTACCTCAACTAACCTTATTGTAGATAGCTTTCTACAAGAGCACGGGCACCCTGGCTTCAATTTCTTCGACTTCACTCTGTATGGCTCTATTGCTGGGCTAAGCTGTGGCCTTCTCATGTTCATGTTATTACCTTTGCTACCTAATATTGGCAACAAGAACAATAACTATCATGAGTATATGGTTGAAGCAGAAGTCGAAGCAGTTTCAGAGCTCATCGGCAAAACCGTAGAACAAAACCATTTACGTAACTTACCAGAACTCTTTTTGGTTGAAGTGGTGCGCAATGGCAACCTGATATCTCCTGTTGGGCCTGATCTGGTTATTCTGGAAAACGACAAACTGATCTTCTCTGGCAATGTCCAAAAGCTAGATAACTTAAGCCATATAAAAGGATTAAGCATGTTCGCAGAAACTGATGGTGTTTTGCGTGAAAGCTTAACGGAAGTTGTAGTAGCCAACCGCGCTCAAATAATTGGGCAAACCATTAAGAACCTTGGTTTCAGAGCGCTGTTCGATGCCGCTGTCGTCGCTATTCGCCGCGATGGAGAGCAACTATCAGGGAAGTTAGGCGAAATAAAGCTTCAGGCGGGAGACTTCTTGCTTTTAGCTACGGGCCCAGACTTTGCGACTCGTCAAAACTTAAACAAAAACTTTTTCATTTTGTCTGAGCAAAAAATTGCCCGCCCATTAACCAATAAGCAAGAGTGGATCACCCTTGGTGGTTTCCTTACGACTGTGTTATTAGCCGCGACTAATGTCATTTCATTGGCTATTGGTTTATTGTTCTTAGCTGCGGTGCTTATCGGCGTTAGGGTTACGTCAAACGGCGAAATGAAGCGAAACCTGCCGCTAAACTTGATTGTTGTAATAGTCGGTGCGCTAAGTTTAGCCACTGCGCTCGAAAACTCTGGGGTCATTACCACTACAACCGAAGCGCTCATGCCTCTTTTGGCGGGCACTGATTGGTTTGTGGCGCTCGTGGTTATCTACTTGCTAACCTTACTTTTAACTGAGTTCGTTACCAACAATGCAGCTGCGGCATTAATGTTCCCGTTTGCTTATGGGCTAGTGCAAATTATCGGCGCACCGCTAATGCCATTTGCTTTAGCCGTTGCCTTTGCGGCAAGCGCGAGCTTTATATCGCCATTTGGCTACCAAACCAACCTCTTGGTTTACAATGCTGCCAACTACAAATTTGCGCACTTTATAAAGATAGGGTTACCTATATCTGTAATGTACAGCACAATAGTGCTAACGCTGCTGAATATAACTTATCTATAGGCTGTGTACGGTCTTACTAGCATAAAAAACAAAAGGGAAGCCTAGCTTCCCTTTTTACTGCTCTTTAACCGAATCTGCGCGCTACAATTAACTAACTTTATTCATTTTCCCTTACAAAAAAATGACTCTTTATCAGAATCTTGTGCTGTACATAATGTGTGCCCGCCAGTAATCTTTATACTTATCTACGTGTTAACGAACAATAATTTACAGCATTGTTTTACACAAAACCTAAGTAGCAAATAAAAACTAAGAAAGAGGAGCAAGGGATGCACACTGTGACGAATCCTTTTCAAGCGTGTAATGATATCTTTTTTAAACCGAATGGTGTCTTTAAAGCAGTTGGTGAGCACAACAACTGGAGCTGGATGCCGTTTGTCTTGGTTATGACTATCACACTAGTATCACAATATCTTTATGTGAACTTTGTCGACATTGAGTGGTTTGCAGAAATGAACATCGCTTCACAGGGCGATATGAGCCCGGCTGAAGAAGAGCAGATGAAGTCTTTTTTCACAAGAGATGCGCTACTTTGGTCTTCTATTATCGGCGCTTTTTTTGTTCCTATCATTGTTAACGCTGTTTATGCCGTTTACGTAAACTTGATGACACGTTCAGATGACAGTCATGTTTTCGGTTTTACTGACTGGTACGGTTTTGCGTGGTGGCTTTCAATGCCTTATGTGCTGACTGGTTTGGTTGGCGTTGCTCTGCTGTTGTTTGCTGGCGACCATCAGGTAGCGCCATCAATCTTGTCGCCAGCGTCTCTTGGGTATATTGCGAATATCCCGATGGACTCGCCTTGGTACGCTTTCGGACAAGCTTTAAGATTAGAGCTTTTTTGGGGAATTTATTTGGCCACCGTAGGCATCTCGCAGTGGACGTCTTTTCCTCTTAAGAAAGCGGCACTCATTGCAAGCGCCCCGTATGTGGTTATCTACGGTATTTGGTTGATTGCTTTAGCGCTATTCTAAAAAAATCACTTTCAATAGCCCGCTTTCCACTTGGCTATTTGTTGTCGCTGCCCCGATAAAACGGAGGCAGCGACAAGCTCCTACCTAAAATTTAAATTTTCGAAGCTTAATTTAAAAAACGCGGTGCACAAGTCAACGGGCCCAAGCCCTTTAAGACCACAAAGGTAGCTGAATTGTCGGCTTACTTCCCTCGCGTAGCGGTTTAAAATAGTCTTTATTCTGATAAAACGTTTCATCTTGTTGACTGTGCCACAAAGGAACACCAAGCAAAGGCAATGGCTTTAAAAGCGGTGTTTTTTCAAAATAATTTAACGCTTTGATGCGTGCTGTCATCGCATCGTCTAACAGCAAGCGCTGCTGCCATTTATTGAGACGGCTAAAACCATATGGTACAGCTACTGCTAACCACTTGCCTGTAAGACCTATAAATGGGTTTAACATCATTTCCAAATTCGCGTGTCCGAAGATAAAAGGGCTAACCTGTGTGTGCCACAGCACCCGTTTTTCGACAAAGACACGCTCCCACTGATGGGATGCTAATTCCGCTAAAAACGTTTCAAGGGTGTCACTATCACATGACGCACCTTGCATGGCCTTACCTGTCGCTTTGCTATATGAGTTAGCAAGTGTTGCTGTTCGCTTAGGCTTATTTAAAGCAGTGTTCTCAGAGGCTTCAATCGCAAGGACTACACCACACTCATCGAAGTGAGTAATGCGATTGCGGCGCGCCGTTCTGGGGTTTACACCGTGCGCATTGATATCACTAATATGTAGCGCGTTTAACAAAGATTTTGTTTTTGGAAACTGCAGCCAGATAAGTGCATTAAACAAGTCGTGCCAGCTATGCTCTCGGGTAGGAACTACACCGTCTTCGCTAATGATGGTCTCGTAATACCGCTCGTCATCATGTGAAAACTGGCTTTGTCCCTTAAACAAGGGGCCTTGCCAATGATCATAATATCGAGTCGTTAATTCATTTAGCTGTTCAGGCGTAGGAAATTCGTCGTTACTAAGCAAGCCAACCTCTTCAAGAAGCGCCGTAACCGGTTTACTGGCGTGTTTTAGTAAGTAGTCTTTACAGAAGGGGATTGAGTTTGATTGCATATCAACTATTGGTTCGCTTTGGGGTTTTCTCTATACTGGTCGCGTATTGTAGAGCAAACAGAGACTAACAATGAAAAAAATGTTTTTGCCATTGCTTGTACCTACCCTTTTAGGCGTAAGTGCTTGCACACCTAACAACGACAGCACCACGACAAACGATAAAGCGCAGAAAACTATGCCTGTGGCTTCTAACTTCGACAGTGTTTATAACAGCATTTCTGATGCTGATATCCGCGAGCCGTTAAAAGTCTTGTCTTCCGATGAGTTTGAAGGTCGTTTACCAACGACTGAAGGTGAAAAGAAAACCATTGATTACTTGGTCAGTGAATTTACTAAAGCAGGTCTTAAGCCGGGTAATGGCGATAGCTTCCTTCAAAAAGTTGCGCTTATGGAAATCACAGCTGATCCAGATATGACCATGAGCATAGGCGACAATATCTTTGCCTACAAAGAGCAAATGGTTGCCTCTTCGAAGCGTGAGCAAAGCTCGGTATCTCTTGAAGATTCCGAACTGGTGTTCGTTGGTTACGGCGTTAATGCACCAGAATACGACTGGAACGATTACGAAGGGTTGGATGTTAAGGGCAAAACCGTGGTTATGCTAATCAACGACCCTGGTTTTGAAAACCCAGAAAGCGGTAAGTTTCAAGGTACTACCATGACCTATTATGGCCGTTGGAGTTACAAATACGAAGAGGCGAGTCGACAAGGGGCGGCGGGTGCCATTATCGTTCACGAAACCGCGCCAGCGTCTTATGGCTGGTCTGTTGTTGCAAACAGCTGGAGTGGTCCGCAGTACGGTTTAGTTAGTGCCGATAAAGGCGCGAGCCGCGTTGCTGTTGAAGGTTGGCTTACGTTAGATGCTGCGAAAAAAGTGTTTGCTGATGCCGGCCTTGATTTTGATGCCGAAAAAGCTAATGCCATGCAAGGTCCATATAGCAAAGCGATGGATATCAAAGCCTCGGTTACCGTAAAAAACACGTTCAAAAAGTCAGAAAGCAACAATGTAATCGCCACATTACCGGGTACCGAGTTTCCTGATGAGCATATTATCTACACGGCACATTGGGATCATCTAGGTAAAGATGAAAGCAAAGAAGGCGACCAAATCTATAACGGCGCGCACGACAACGCCACAGGTACTGCAGCAATGCTTGCTATGGCTAAAGCCTATTCAGAACTTACGCCTGCACCAAAACGCTCGGTATCATTTTTAGTGGTAACCGCTGAAGAACAAGGGCTATTGGGCAGTAAGTTTTATGCCAGCAACCCCGTTATTCCTATTGAAAATACCGTTGCGAACATCAATATGGATGCAATGAACGTTTTGGGTAAAACCAAGAACGTGGCGGTTGTAGGCATGGGCAAATCAGAAATGGAAGACTACCTTGAAGCCGCTGCAGTTAAGCAAGGCCGAACGCTTACCCAAGAAGACCGACCTGAAGCAGGTTACTACTACCGTTCTGACCACTTCAGCTTTGCTAAACAAGGTGTACCAGCACTTTATGCAGAGGGCGGCAATGAGCCAGCAGATGAAGAAACGGCTAAGTACAGAAAACGTATGAACGTTATCGTGACAGGCTGCTACCATCAAGTGTGCGACCAATATCGCGATGACTGGGACTTAAGCGGCATTGTACAAGACACGCAGATGCTGTTTGATGTGGGTGTCGGCGTTGCGAATGCTGACACTTGGCCTAAATGGAATGAAGCAAGTGAGTTTCAGCGCAAAAATTAATATCCGCTCTGACTTCTAAGCGTCAAAAATGCTTAGTTATGCAGTAAAACTAAAAGGGCCTTTTTACAGGCCCTTTCTTACTTCTCTTTACTATATCACTGCTTCAAGCGGCTTCGAATTGCTATTTTTTACTATTCAGAAAACTCACGGGCTATTTAGTTGACATAATAATTATGCATTCTAAATAGGATAAAAATGTTAATAAACGGCTGTTTTGAGATAAAAGGAATAAGTATTTCCATTTTCTCATCATAATCTACTTGCAATTTCCTGTCAGACTGGCACATTCAAGGCACGCGAAAAAAGAATAAAAACAATCCTTCGCTCACTCGTACGCGAGTACCGACAGAAAAAACTTCTATTATTTTTTTCAACAAGTGAACAGAGAGAATCCGTTATATGTGTGGTATTTTCGGTATCCTTGATATCAAAACCGATGTGTCTGAACTCAGAACCCAAGCCCTCGATTTATCAAAACTATTGCGCCACCGTGGCCCTGACTGGTCGGGTATCTGGAATAATGACAATACCATTCTTTGTCACGAAAGACTGGCGATTGTCGACGTAGATACAGGGGCACAGCCTCTTATCAGCCAAAACGATAAGCAAATTCTTGCGGTTAACGGCGAGATTTATAATCACAAGCAGCTAGCCGCTGACTTAGATGAGCCGTATCCATTTAAAACCCGTTCAGATTGTGAAGTTATCCTTCCGCTTTTTCAGCAAAAAGGCATCGACTTTATTGATGACCTAGAAGGCATGTTCGCGTTTATTCTTTACGATGAAGAACAAGACGCTTACCTGATTGCCCGTGACCACATTGGTATTATCCCGCTTTATACGGGTTACGATGAACACGGAAACTTCTATGTTTCGTCAGAAATGAAAGCACTAGCGGGCGTATGTAAGACAATTAGTGAATTCCCTCCAGGTCACTACCTGTGGAGCAAAGAAGGAAAAATCACTAAGTACTACAAACGCGACTGGATGGAATACGACAACGTAAAAGACAACACAAGCGATTTAGACGAGCTTCGTGTAGCGTTTGAGAAAGCGGTGAAGTCACACATGATGTCTGACGTGCCTTACGCAGTTCTGTTGTCTGGTGGTCTAGACTCATCACTGGTTTCTGCTGTGGCTGCACAGTACGTAGCCAAACGTGTCGAAGATGAAGACAAGACTGACGCGTGGTGGCCACGCCTTCACAGTTTTGCTGTAGGTCTTGAAGGTGCTCCTGACCTTAAAGCTGCGAAGAAAGTGGCGGATATGATTGGTACCGTTCACCATGAAATCCATTTCACCATTCAAGAAGGTTTAGATGCCATCCGTGATGTTATCTTCCATCTTGAGACCTACGATACAACCACTATCCGCGCCGCTACCCCTATGTACCTTATGACCCGCAAGATTAAAGCAATGGGTATAAAGATGGTGCTTTCGGGTGAAGGCTCTGATGAAATCTTTGGTGGCTATCTGTATTTCCATAAGGCGCCAAATGCCAAAGAGTTCCACGAAGAAACGGTACGTAAGCTGGATCGTCTTCACATGTTTGACTGTGCTCGCGCCAACAAAGCGACGTCAGCATGGGGTGTTGAAGCACGTGTTCCTTTCTTAGATAAGAACTTTATTGACGTAGCCATGCGCCTAAACCCACAAGACAAGATGTGTCTTGATGGAAAAATGGAGAAGTGGATCCTTCGTAAAGCATTTGATAACGGCGAAACCCTTCCCGCGGAAGTATTGTGGCGCCAGAAAGAACAGTTTGGTGACGGTGTAGGTTATTCGTGGATTGACTCAATTCGCGACTTTGTGGAAAACGAAGTAACCGACCAACAACTGGCTACTGCTGAATTCCGCTTCCCAGTGAATACGCCTGACACCAAAGAAGGCTATTACTACCGTACTATTTTCGAGAGCTACTTCCCTCAAGAAAGTGCCGCGCGCTGCGTACCTGGCGGTAAGTCAATCGCCTGTAGTACTGCAGAAGCTCTTGAATGGGACGAGAGCTTTAAGAACAATGCCGACCCATCTGGTCGCTCAATGAAAGATGTTCACGCTGGCGAGTCTTAATAGACGCCTAAATAAAGATATGTATAAAACGCAGCTTAGGCTGCGTTTTTTATTTCTGTTTAACTCTTTATAACGTAGGTTTATACCAGAGTGCAGAATTAGTGAGAGGCGTCTCAATAGGAAGCAATGGGTTTTCCAGAGTAAATATTTTGCGCTCACTAACGTCTAGAGACTCTAAGATAGGCGCATAGGTAGACTCAAACAAGGCGTCAAATGAACCGTCTTCTATAGCTCTATTTAGGCCAGTCTGAATGAGGTTTTCTAATGTTTTATTATTCCCATTAACGAAGTAGTACATTGCTGTCGGGTAATAAAGGGCCATTGAAGGCTCGAGGTAGAGATTAGTGCGACGGCCTTCTTCCTCGAGTTCTGCGCTCACCTCCATCACCGAGCGGGGGAAAAAGTCACCTTTGCCCTGTTTAATCATGTCATACGCTTCACGAAATTCAGGCACGGTGAAAACATTGAACCCGTTAGCTTGCAAAATCTTAGTATCTGGCCACTCTTCTCCTTGGATAGGAACAAGTTTACGCATATCGTTCAACGACAATACATCATCAAACTTCGACTTTTTGTCTTCGTTAATAACAAAGACGCGAAAGCCAATAAGCCCTTTGGCGATAGGTATTCGAATAGGAGTCAGCTCTTTTTCGCGCTGGTTATCTGTCATGCTCCACACAACGTTAACTTCTCTATTCTCACGTAGCTGGCGCATAGCCTTACTCGTCAGTAAGATGCGATCCGAAGGGCGAAGCTCGTAATTGACACCTGTTTTATCGAGAGCGAGTTTCAATAAAGCAATAGGATATTGTGCACGTGCATCGGAGTCGTCGATCGGCCTGGGATAGGTAATCGTCCATGTAGCGCCATCTGCCATTGGTACAATAGCCCAAAGACATAGAGCAATAGCTGCAGTAACGGCTTTTTTAAGCAAGTTGAAGCTGTGCATTTTCTTTATGCCCACGTTGAATTAAAGAGTGAGTTATAGAGTGAGCTGAGTACTCTTGATCGCGTTTTATTCTTTTAAAAGGCAGATATGTATTAAACATTTATTCAATGCCAATGTATTTGTGTGTTTGTAAAGATAGCCGCCAGTTGCGCTCAATACAAGTCCGCACAGCGAGTTCAGTTGCTCTCTTCTGCTGGCTAATTGGTTGTAAACAAACCTGTTTTCCTTCCAGCGATGATACGCTGCTCAGCAGAGCGTCAAGTTCATCAATATGCTTTTGCATAGCAATAGGATGCTTAATTTCGTTTGCTCTTTCTAAAGCACTGACTAAAACGTCGTATCCACCTTTCATATTTATTTTAGGTGAAACAGTTACGTAAGTGCGCTCATCACAGAGCACTTCAAAGGTGCCGCTGGTTTCAATTTGCGTGGTGTAACCACTATTGTGTAGCAGGGTTGTCAATGGGCGTAAATCGTACATACAAGGCTCACCTCCAGTGATGACTACGTGTTTTGCCACGTATCCTTGCTTACTAAATTCGGCCAGCAAGGCGTCTTCACTTGAGATGAAATAACTTTCTGACTCTTCGCCTTTGGTTATCACAGCCTGAGGCGAAACACTTAAATCAGGTTTAATTTCCCACGTATGTTTAGTATCACACCATGGGCAGCCTACAGGGCAGCCCTGCAGACGAACAAAAATAGAAGGTATACCTGTGTGAGCACCTTCACCCTGGATAGTTTCAAACATCTCATTGATGTTTAATGTGGACATTACAGACAATTTGACACCCTTTAACGATTGTATGTTGGGATTTTACCAAGGATCACATAAAATTCGGGGATAATTTCTTAAATCTTCAAAAACTATGTCAGAAAACGTTGTTGTTATCTATTCAGGAGGCATGGACTCTTTCACTGTACTGCACAAAGCGCTAAAGGCAGGCAAAAAAGTCCACGCATTAAGCTTTAACTATGGTCAGCGCCACAAGAAAGAGCTCGACTATGCAGCGAACGTGTGTAAATCACTTAATGTGCCTCACAAGATTGTTGATATTAGCGCTATTAATACACTTATTGGTGGCTCTGCCCTGACGTCAGATATCGATGTGCCTGAAGGTCATTATGAAGAGCCAAGCATGAAACAAACCGTAGTGCCTAACCGCAACATGATATTGCTGTCGTTGGCGGTTGGCTATGCAGTGAGTTTGGATGCCAATGAAGTCTATTATGGTGCACACTCTGGTGACCACGCCATTTATCCCGACTGCCGCCCAGAATTCGTGCATAAAATGAATGACGTATGCGGTATTGCTAACTACACCCCTGTTACCATAATGACGCCCTATATCGACGACAGCAAAACAGCCATTTTGACTGACGGCTTGTCGATGGGTTTGGACTATGGGCAAACATGGACATGCTACAACGGCAGAGAGAAAGCGTGCGGGAAATGCGGTGCATGTGAAGAGCGTTTAGAAGCTTTTAAGGAAAACAACGCTACCGACCCACTAGAGTACGAATAAGTACTGCTCATACAAATAAACATACTCAATAAAAAACACCTCTTGTTCCCTGCGTATTTATGAACGCTTTAGAACAAGAGGTGTTTTTATATTAGCTGTATTGATGAAACTACTTCTGGCTTTCAGAAATAAAATAACTTAACTCTTTAATGCAGTGGCGTAATACCGGGTTTAACCGCGTGTTTTTGCCGTTCATCACAAACAACTCGTGGCTAAAGTTAAAAAGACTCCCTTGAGCAATAGGCACAAGCCCTAACGCCGCTCCCTGCTCTTTCGCCATATAATCGGGTAATAAACCGATATATTCGCCCGTCATAATTGCGGACATTGCGGCGTCAAAAGAATCAGAAAAGGTTTGAATAGATAGCCTGGTTTCATCTTCAATATAGTTAGCCGACGAAAGGCCAGCGATACCAATCGCAGGATAGTCACCAATTTTCACATTTTCTGGCAATTCAGTATCGCGATACTTGGCCAATGGATGGGTTGGCGCGCAATATAAGCGCCCTTCAGTTTCGATCCCCACTGGGTGAAAAGTGACGGATTCTGGCTTTACCATGTCATAGGTTGAAACCACAAGGTGGCACTCTCCCGATAACGCTACATGTTCTACTTCGTTGTATAGGCGAGTTTGGATATTCACATGAATATCGTCAAACTTCTTCATCGTACTTTTAACCGCTTTACTAACGGCCAAGTGCATTGATAGCGGAAGGCCTGCCATTAACACGAGCGTGATATGGCCAGAATAATCATCGTGTAGCGATTTTAAATTGAAAACAAAGTTGTCGAAGGCATTGAAGATGCGCTTGGTTTCTTGAAAAACCACCTCACCTTCTTTTGTCATTTGAAAGCCACCACGACCACGATGACATAGCACCAAATCCAAACGCTCTTCGAGCTTTTTAATGGCGGCACTGATATTTGGACGTTGCATTCGCAACACAGGTTCAGCTGCAGTAAATCCGTTGCAGCTCGCTACAGCATAAAACACACGCAGTAGCTTGATATCTGACTCCTGAAGACGATTAAGCATGTTAGCACCTGTTTTTAGGTATAGTTATAGATACTCTAATAAGAACTATATGTAACTAATCGTGCTATTACAACGACATTTTGCTGCTTTTCGTCTCATTTAATAATAAAAAAACAACTTCTCTGTTTCGTAAATAGTTATCTACAGGAATATTTTTACATAAGTAAAAAGAACATAAGCAAAGGTGAAGAGCAAGTAGAGATGTGTTATTCAAATTTATACGAAACATGTGTTTAGGAGGTTTTATGGCAATTTTTAACTCACGATTTGAATAAAAAATGCCTGCGCAAGTAAAGCGCCCCCAATAAGTACTGAGGGCGTTGACTGGGTAAAATGCTTAAGAAAGCGCAACTACCTGTTTTCTAATTGATTCAATATCGTCACGAAGTGACGCCGCTTTTTCAAACTCAAGCTCACGCGCATATTCAAACATCTGCTTTTCAAGCTCCGTGATTTGGTCCATTAATTCAGTAGCACTTGCTGTTTTCTGTTGCTTCTTCTTCTCTTCAACTTTGCGCAGTCTGACTTTTCCAGACGCTGGGTGCGCGCTGTCGCCTAAGTCCATAATATCGGTAATAGGCTTGTTAAGTCGCATTGGCGTTATACCATTTGCCTCATTATGCGCCATTTGCTTCTCACGACGGCGCTCAGTCTCGTCCATCGCTTTTTTCATCGACTTGGTAATACTGTCAGCGTACAAAATAGCTTTACCATTCACATGACGCGCGGCTCTACCAATAGTCTGGATTAACGAACGTTCAGCGCGCAAGAAGCCTTCTTTATCGGCATCTAAGATAGCCACCAGCGACACTTCCGGCATGTCTAAACCTTCACGTAAAAGGTTAATACCTACCAACACGTCGAATTTACCCAGTCGCAAGTCTCGGATTATTTCAATTCGCTCTACGGTATCGATATCCGAATGCAGATAACGAACTTTAACGCCGTGCTCATTTAAATACTCGCTTAAATCTTCAGCCATACGCTTGGTTAAGGTAGTAATAAGCACACGTTCGTCAAGCGCTACCCGCTTTTGAATTTCAGACAGGACATCATCAACCTGAGTGGCTACAGGACGTACTTCAATAACAGGGTCTAGCAGACCCGTTGGACGCACAACCTGCTCAACTATCTCACCATCGGTTTTCTTAAGTTCATAGTCGCCCGGCGTAGCAGAAACATAAATAGTTTGAGGGCAAATTTGCTCAAATTCTTCAAACTTTAGCGGGCGATTGTCTAACGCAGACGGCAATCTGAAACCAAATTCAACTAGGGTTTCTTTCCTAGAGCGATCACCACGGTACATGGCCCCTACTTGAGAAACGGTAACGTGAGACTCATCGATAAACATCAGACCGTCTGCTGGGAAGTAATCTAATAAAGTTGGAGGTGGCTCGCCCGGCGCTCGTCCCGATAAATAGCGGGAATAGTTTTCAATACCCGAACAATATCCAAGCTCCATCATCATTTCGATATCAAACTGGGTACGTTGTGAGATACGCTGCTCTTCAATAAGCTTATTCGTTTCTTGAAGCTGCTTTTTGCGATCGCCCAATTCGTCCTTTATATGCTCAATCGCATTCAGAATTTTCTCTCGCGGTGTTACATAGTGCGTTTTTGGAAAAACCGTCGCGCGAATAACAGACTTATCCACTGCGCCCGTTAACGGGTCGAACAGACTTATCTTATCTATTTCATCGTCAAACAGTTCTACCCTTACGGCTTGCTTTTCAGAGTCGGCAGGAAAGATATCGATGACATCGCCACGCACGCGGAATGTACCCCGTTCAAAGGCCAAATCGTTACGCTTGTACTGCAGTTCAGCAAGGCGACGTAAAATATCACGCTGATCCATGGTGTCGCCCTGTCGAAGGTGCAACAGCATTTTCATATAGGATTCAGGGTCACCCAAGCCATAAATAGCCGACACGCTGGCCACAATGACTACGTCCCGGCGCTCCATCAGTGCCTTGGTAGCTGATAACCGCATTTGCTCAATGTGGTCATTAATAGACGCGTCTTTCTCAATAAAGGTATCGGTACTTGGAACGTAGGCTTCTGGCTGATAATAATCGTAATATGAAACAAAGTACTCTACGGCGTTATTGGGGAAAAACTCTTTCATTTCACCGTAAAGTTGAGCCGCTAATGTTTTGTTGTGTGCCAGTATAAGGGTGGGTCGCTGCACTTCTTTGATGACGTTAGCCATAGTAAAGGTTTTACCTGACCCTGTAACACCCAGCAATGTCTGACCGGCCAAGCCACTCTCAAGTCCATCCACTAAAGCTTCGATGGCCTTAGGCTGGTCACCAGCTGGTTTGTATTTAGAATGAAGCTCAAACCCTCTACTCATTTATTTAACCTTTCCTTTAGCTTACTGCTTAAATATTGCTTGTGTACACATCTGTTAAAAAAGACGTGCTAACCGGGATTGGCATTCGCCGCATTAAGAATTTACTGTGTCTGCCTCAAGCTGAGCTAACGCGCGCTTGAAAACAACAAGTGAAACACATGCCATTGCAATATTAGCAATGACGGTTCCGGCAAATAGCCCTTTTAGGTCGAAGAAAAAGCTACCCGCAACGCTAATTGGTACGAAGAAAACAAATAAGCGGATGACACTTAATATCAATGCTGTCATGGGGCGGTGCATAGCGTTTAACGATGAGTTAGTCAGAATGATAATTCCCTGCATGCCGTAACCTAACGGCACTATCATCAAAAACAGCTGTATTAATACGCTAACTTCGACTTCATTAGCAAAAGCGACGGCTATCCAGCTAGACAGTGCCCACATGACAAGAAAAATGCCAAACTGCCAAATAAGAACAAACTTCAATGTAAGCGAATATGCTTTTTTTACGCGCTCTACCTGCCCTGCCCCTACGTTTTGACTTATAAAAGGAGGCAGTGTCATAGAAAGTGCTAGCACGATAATACTAGCAATGGACTCCATTCTATTACCCACTCCCCAAGCTGCAACCGCTTCAGCACCGTAACCAGCGACTACAGCTGTCATTACACCACCAGCGACAGGGGTAAGCATGTTCGCACCTGCCGCGGGCAGTCCTATCTTGAGAATTTCACGGCTGCTATCACGCAACTCCGAAAGCGTGAGCAATCTAGGTAACATAAGCTTTCGGCGAACAGCCAAAATATAAAGTATCCACAAAGCGCCAACAATCCACGCGATAAAGGTGGCCAGAGCCGCACCTTTTATTCCCATCGCAGGGATGGGCCCAAGTCCGAATATAAAAATAGGGTCTAGCAACGCATTTAGTCCCCCTCCCGCAGCCATTACAATACTTGGCGTTCGGGTATCACCACATGCGCGTAGTACACTATTGCCCACCATAGGCATAGCTAAAAAGATGCTCGACAAATACCAGAGCCCCATATAATCAGATATATATGGCATTAAATTGTCTGTCGCATTAAGCAATTTGAACACAGGCTCTATGGTAAAAAAGCCAATCATTGCTAATGTCCCTACCAGTAGAACAGACAGCATAAGCGAGCCTGTAGCATAGTGCTGGGACTTGGTTATTTCCTTACTACCCTGCAACTTCCCTATTATTGCTGAGGTTCCTATACCTAAACCAATATTCAGACTGATTACTGTGAAGGTCACTGGAAAGGTAAAACTTATAGCAGCTAGAGGGTCTGTGCCCAGCAAGCTGACGAAAAAGGTATCGATAAGTCCGAAGCTCATCATCATTACCATTCCTAATATCATAGGAATAGTCATACGCTTTAACGTAGTACCTATATCTCCTCCCAATAAGTCGGAAGTACGTTGTTTAGCGTTACTTTTTATCACTAGTTCTCCGGCTGACTAAATTCCCCTAATTAATTGCACGCTAGTGTAAAACGGTGAACGCTATTTAGCCATTCAGTTTCGATAAACAAAGCAAAGATCAAGAGGGAGAGAAGAAATATGGTGTTTTTAATGAAAATGCATGCGCTGTACGAATTTGTTCATTATTCGCTAAAAACACTACTTTATATAAATTTGTACACAATAAATATGTGAGTAATTCCGTGACAGTTTAGTTTCTATTCCATTTCACTTTTAATATAGTCACTCCTGAAGTTCGATCACATTAAGTTTTCACCGCTTAACGATTGAAAGAACAACAAAAATGTTAATAACTTGTAAGGCACTCACGAATAGCACGGATTTAGTTGGATAGCATTTAGTCATTCGTTGAATTAACACACAAGCTACTTTTTGTTCAACCGATCTATTTAGATCGAGAGTAACGATCACAAAAATAGACCTAAGTCTTTGTATATTATATTTTATTATAGCCTGAAACGCACGATTCACCCAGATCAAGTTATACCTGATCTATTAAAAATCGTAGACGAATCTAAGCTATCAACATAGTTATCCACAGATTTAGTGGATAACTACCGCCAGACCATATTCGGCGGGATTTTGTGCTCGATTAATTTCCCATCACGTAAGTGGTGACTAACCTTTTAATCCTCAGGTACAGGTTACAGATTTATTAAAGGCTGTACATAATAACAGTATGGAAGCAATTTTTTATTCTTTTTAGTTATATCCATTGCACTTAATGAGATATAAAAGAAAAAAGAAAAATCCATTTAACTATAAGCAAAAAGCACACTTGTTTATAAGCAAAGATGTAATAATGGACAGTTATTAACCATCACTTTCTCAGCATTGACGACAATTTGAACACAAAGGCGCTAAAAAGCTATTTTTTGCGCAGTCAGCACAAATATTTCATTTATGTTGTTGACAGTTCCCAAGTACGTCTTTAATATTCGCCTCCGTTGAAGCACAGGTCCCCCTTAGCTCAGTTGGTTAGAGCGACGGACTGTTAATCCGCAGGTCCCCCGTTCGAGTCGGGGAGGGGGAGCCAACTTCAGCAAACAACTTAGGTGTCGATTCCCCCTTAGCTCAGTTGGTTAGAGCGACGGACTGTTAATCCGCAGGTCCCCCGTTCGAGTCGGGGAGGGGGAGCCACTTAGTTGGCTCTTAATCGCCTCACCCACTTCATTCTATTTTAATTCCTAAAACAACGCGTTTAGACATTAAATAACCCTAATTCAATCAAGTTGTTAAACCCGTTCTAAAAAGGGATAATAGACCTAATCTGTTTTTCTTTTTAATTCGCGGGCATTGTCCGTCAAGATTCCTCAAAGGAATTGCGTTATTCATGACTGAATTTTTACTGCTATTGATTGGTACAGTACTGGTTAACAACTTTGTGTTGGTTAAGTTTCTCGGCTTGTGCCCGTTCATGGGTGTGTCTGGCAAACTGGAAACCGCCATGGGTATGTCTATGGCCACCACATTTGTTCTCACGCTTGCCTCTGCATCGAGCTACCTAGTGGAAACCTATTTACTTGCTCCACTGGGCATCGGTTACCTTAGAACGCTGGCCTTTATTCTTGTTATCGCGGTGGTGGTTCAGTTCACAGAAATGGTCGTGCACAAAACCAGCCCTACCTTATATAGGCTGCTAGGTATATTTCTCCCTCTTATCACAACCAACTGTGCAGTCCTTGGTGTAGCGCTATTAAACCTTACCGAACAGCATAATTTCATGCAGAGTCTTATTTATGGTTTCGGCGCTGCTGTGGGGTTCTCTCTTGTACTGGTGTTATTTGCGGCCATGCGTGAGCGTTTGGCTGCTGCTGACGTACCGGTCTCATTCAAAGGGGCATCAATTGCCATGATTACCGCAGGCCTCATGTCCCTTGCATTTATGGGATTTAGTGGATTGGTGAAGGTGTAATGTCAATGTCTACTGCGATCATACTTGCCGTTATTGCTATTGGCGTCCTCGCCCTTATTTTTGGCCTAGTCTTGGGCTATGCGAGCATTCGCTTTAAAGTAGAGGGCGACCCACTTGTCGAGCAAATTGATGCTGTGTTACCACAAACCCAATGTGGTCAATGTGGTTATCCAGGTTGTAAACCTTATGCTGAAGCCATTGCAGATGGCGATGACATTAATAAATGTCCTCCGGGCGGTGAAGCAACGATCAAAAAACTTGCAGACTTAATGGGTGTTGAACCCAAGCCCCTTGATGCAGCGCACGGCGAGGAAGACGTCAAAAAAGTTGCTTTCATTCGAGAAGATGAGTGCATCGGCTGTACCAAATGTATTCAAGCCTGCCCTGTCGATGCCATTTTAGGTGCCGCCAAACATATGCACACAGTTATTACCGACGAATGTACAGGATGTGACTTATGTGTAGACCCCTGCCCTGTGGACTGCATTGACATGGTGCCAATAGTTCAAACTACTTCTACATGGAAGTGGGATTTCGAATCATCACCTAAAGGTGATATCCCTATCAAAATGGTATCGTAATTGTGATGTATCCAAGTTTTGATTCAATTATAGAAGCGCTTGAGGCGGGGAAGCTGTACTCATTTCCAGGTGGTGTGCATCCTGACGATAAAAAATCACTTTCTAATACCTCGGTAATTAAAAAGCCATCGTTGCCTGAGTTATTGGTAGTACCATTGCGCCAGCACATTGGTTCAGACGGAATATGCTGCGTAGAAGTTGGCGAAACCGTGTTAAAAGGCCAAATTCTGTCGCAAAGCTCCTCGCCTTTTTCGGTACCTGTACACGCTCCCACCTCTGGAGAAGTCGTTGCAATAGCGCCGCATGTTGTAGCGCACCCTAGCGGCTTAACAGAAATGTGTATATCGATACGCCCGGATGGGAAAGACACATGGGCCGACCTGTCGCCCATCGCTAATTACAGCGAGCTTGATAAAAACAAACTTATTGAAGCTATCTGCCAGGCAGGAATTTCAGGAATGGGTGGCGCAGGCTTTCCGACCCATATTAAAACCTCAACATCTAAACCTGTTGAGTTTCTTATTTTAAATGGGATTGAGTGTGAACCTTATATCACGTCTGATGATCGATTGATGCGTGAGCACGCGTGGCAAATACGCCAGGGTCTAGATATTCTTACTCACCTTATTGGGCCGAAAGCCATAGTAGTTGCGGTTGAAGACAACAAGCCCGAAGCTTTCGAGGCACTCAATATTGCCTGTCAGGATAAGAAAGATTACCGCGTTGTTAGCGTTGAAACTAAATACCCTGCCGGCGGCGAAAAACAGCTGATTCAGGTTCTAACTGGCCGAGAAGTTCCAAGAAATGGATTGCCTGCTGACGTAGGGGTGATGATGTTCAACGTGGCTACCTGCTATGCTATTGCAGATGCTATTCTACACGGCAAGCCGCTGATTGAACGTGTTGTTACCGTAACTGGTGAAGCCGTTGAATCACCAAGCAATTTTAGAGCGTTGCTGGGTACGCCCGTCTCTCATCTATTGGATGAAGCAAACTACAATCCGAAAAAACAAAAAGCACCTAAAGTGATTATGGGCGGGCCTATGATGGGCTTTACCTTATCAGACGCTACAATCCCCGTGGTGAAAACCACCAACTGTTTGCTGGTTCCAGCAAAAAAAGAGCTGGTAGACGACAATGCAGAGCGCCCCTGTATTCGCTGTAGTGCATGCGCCGACGCATGCCCTGCGTCATTGCTTCCCCAACAGATGTTTTGGCACGCCAAAGCAAAAGAATACGATAAAGCCGAAGAATACGACCTTTTCGACTGTATAGAGTGCGGTGCATGTGCTTACGTTTGCCCCAGCGAGATCCCACTGGTGCATTACTATCGCCAAGCTAAATCTGAAATACGCATTCAGCGCGATGAAAAGAACAAAGCTGAGAAGGCCAAACAGCGTTTTGAAGCGCGTAAAGAGCGTTTAGAGCGTGAAAAACTGGAGCGAGAAGCAAAGCATAGAAAAGCAAAAGAGGCGCGGTTAGCCGCAAATAAAGCCAAAGAACAAAATGCTGCAGCTGTAGATAATGCAAATAACTCGGCTGACGCTGCCGCAACTGAAGCAAAGGATAAAGTAGCGGCGGCGCTTGCACGGGCGAAAGCGAAAAAAGCGGCAATGCAGGCCAAGGCTAAGGACGAAAATACACCAGTAAACGCTGACGAGCCTAGCTCACCGGCAGACGATAAAAAAGCTCAGGTAGCCGCGGCAATTGCCAGAGCAAAGGCGAAGAAAGCAGCCCGAACTCAAGGTTCAGAGCAAGCTGAAAACGCCACTGAGTCAGCGGCTCAGGCACCTTCGCCAGAAGATGACAAAAAGGCCAAAGTTGCCGCAGCTATCGCCAGAGCGAAAGCGAAGAAAGCAGCTCAAGCTGGCCAGCATTCAGATGCGTCAACAGAAAACCAAGCGGGTTCTCAAGACGAAAAAAATGCTGTTCTTTCAAATTCTGAGACATCAAATTCTGAGCCTTCAAATACTGAAACTAACGCAGACCTATCAGTTGAGGAACAGAAAAAAGCGCGAATTGCTGCGGCCGTTGCTAGAGCAAAAGCGCAAAAAGCAGCTAAAAATAACGCGAGTGGCCAATCTGAGCAGGCTACGCCCACTCAATTAGACGAGCAGCAAGACAATCAGTCTGAAGAAGCGCTAGGTGGAATGGATGCTAAGGATGAAAAGAAGGCTAGGATAGCTGCTGCCGTTGCTAAAGCGAAAGCCAAAAAGGCTGCGTCGCAAAAAGCACAAGCATCTAGCCCTGTTAGTGAAGCTGACACAGACAGCCAAGACGTTAGCTTGCAAACAGAAGCGGATCCTCAAAGCGTCAACGGCCAAGATAATGGTGCTCAGGATAACAAGGCTTTAAATTCATCTAGCAACTTGAGCGAAGCGGAACAGAAAAAGGCCCGCATTGCTGCCGCCGTGGCGAAAGCAAAAGCCAAAAAAGCGGCCAAACAGGAAGGGAATCTAGAGGACAATATAGAAGGCGAGCACGAAGATGCTAGCGATAGTGATCTCAGCATGGAGGCTGCTTCAACGCAAAAAGCGCAAGATGAAACCAGCACGCCTAATGAGAATACTAACGACGCTCCATCTAAAGGTGACGCCGACGGGAAAAAAGCGCGTATAGCTGCCGCAGTGGCAAAGGCCAAAGCAAAGAAACTTGCTCAAAGCGGGAATGAAGATTTAGCGTTCTCACAAGATACTGCTGAACAACAAAGCGACAAAGATACAGAGCAGAGCGAGACGCCTAATAATGTAGAACAAACAACAAGTGCGCAAACAACTTCTCAACACACTGCTCAAGATGAAAAGAAAGCACGTATAGCGGCAGCCATTGCAAAAGCAAAAGCGAAAAAAGCGGCGGCTGAACAAGAGAAAGAATCAGAATGAAGTTAAGTCTATCGAGTTCACCAC
This sequence comes from Alteromonas sp. ABD4_190, assembly GCF_056160105.1. NCBI lineage: Bacteria > Pseudomonadati > Pseudomonadota > Gammaproteobacteria > Alteromonadales > Alteromonadaceae > Alteromonas > Alteromonas sp. ABD4_190. Next base: position 3,435,026 of record NZ_JBSWWN010000001.1, on the reverse strand, counting down.
ACCAACGGGTTAAACGCGATACCGGACAGGTCATGCGCATGGTCATTTACGCCATGCTCCCAGGCATGATAGCCCAATCTATTTTTTTTGGTTGGGGCATGCTTATTCAAGCGGTTATTGCGGTAGCAAGTGCACTAGTTATTGAAGGGGTTATTTTATATCTAAGAAAACGCCCTATCGAACGCACTCTTACTGATTACAGTGCGGTTTTAACCGGCTTGTTAATCGCGATTAGTATTCCACCTACTCTGCCATGGTGGATGACGGTGACAGGCGTTTTCTTCGCCATTGCGGTAGCTAAACAGGTGTACGGTGGACTTGGCTTTAATATTTTCAACCCAGCCATGATTGCTTACGTGGTGCTGCTTATTTCATTCCCGGCAGCCATGAGCCTATGGCTGCCTCCCGCGACTCACGCTGGCATCACGCCAAGCTTTTTAGATTCGGCTTCACTCATCTTTACTGGTTTTACTACCAGTGGATACGATGTCACTCAACTCAAAACCATTGCCGATGGTGTAACCATGGCAACACCGTTAGATACATTGAAAACCGACCTAACGCAAGGCGTAACCTACTCAGAGTCATTAGCTAAACCTATCTTCGATGGCGGTATATTCGAAGCCGCCGGTGCAGGATGGGGCATAGTAAGTCTTGCTTATTTACTCGGTGGTCTCTACCTATGGAAAACCCGCGTTATTAGCTGGCACATCCCAGGCGGCATGCTGCTGAGCGTATTCGTTTGTGCATCACTTCTTCATTTAGTTCACGCCGACTACTATGCTTCACCGCTATTCCACCTGTTTAATGGGGCAGTAATGGTAGGCGCATTCTTTATCGCCACCGACCCGGTTTCAGCGTCAACAACCCCAAAAGGCCGAATTATATTTGGAGCTGCCATTGGTTTTTGGGTAGTTATAATACGTACATTTGGTGGTTACCCCGATGCGGTGGCGTTTGCGGTGATCATTATGAATATGGCGGTACCGCTTATTGACTATTACACCCGCCCTCGTGTTTACGGTAAAAATGTGGGCAAAGGCCGAGGTAAGCAATAATGATGAAAGAAAGCTTGGCCAAAAACGGCCTTATGTTAGGTGCGTTTGCCGTTGTTACCACAGCGTTGATAGCATTAACTTTTTTTGGTACACAAGACAAAATTGAGCAACAGAAGCAGCAAAAATTACTAAGCGTACTGAATGAAGTCGTACCTAGCGAATTCCATGACAATGCTCTGTACGCCAACTGCACAGAAGTCAATGCCCCTGAACTGGGCATAAAAAAAGCCCATAAGATATACCGTGCCACGCTAAGCGGCCAACCTAGCGCGCTTGTGCTGGAAGCCACCGCTCCAGATGGTTATAGCGGTAATATAGATATTGTTGTTGGTGTAAAAGTGGATGCACCAGTTAGTGCAAACACACAAAGCAGCTCGAGTACCGAATCGCTCGACAGTGAGAGCGAAAATCTCAATACCACCGCGTTAGCGCTCTCGGATATGACCGAGCTTAATTCAACACCTCAGAGATCATCAGAGCAAGACGAGAATGCGCCCGATATTTCTGCGCCCAATACTAATAGAATAAGTATGACGGTACTTGGCGTACGCGTTATCGAACATAAAGAAACCCCTGGGCTTGGTGATAAAATAGAGCTTGCAGTAAGCAATTGGATCACAAGCTTCAGCGGCAAGTCTTTCTCACCAGATAACCTAGCTCCATGGCAAGTCAAAAAAGATGGCGGCGAATTTGACCAATTCACAGGCGCTACAATAACGCCAAGAGCGGTAGTCTCAGCGGTACGTGAAGCTTTACTTTACGCTCAGGCTAACCAAAGTGCGCTATTCTCCGCTCCCAACACCTGTGCAACAACAGATTCGGTTGAAACGATAGATGCCGTTAACGTGGATGAAACGCAACCTCATAGTGTAGAGGAGTTACAACGTGACTGACTTTCGCGACCTGTCCTTGCAAGGGCTTTGGAAGAACAACCCTGCGCTAGTACAGCTGTTAGGATTGTGCCCCCTACTAGCCGTTACCGCTACCTTCATTAATGGTTTAGGGCTTGGCCTTGCTACCATGTTGGTTTTAATTGGCAGTAACATTACCGTTTCACTCGTTCGAAATGTGGTAAGAAACGAGATTCGCATCCCTGTTTTCGTTATGATTATTGCAGCATTTGTAACCATTGTTCAGCTTCTAATGAATGCCTATACCTACGACCTTTACTTAGCGTTAGGTATTTTCATTCCACTGATTGTAACTAACTGCGCCATTATAGGTCGCGCCGAGGCCTTCGCATCGAAAAACGGGCCCCTTGCGTCCGCATACGATGGGTTCATGATGGGCTTAGGCTTTACTGCTGTGTTGGTGGTACTAGGCGGCATGCGAGAAATACTAGGTGCGGGTACGTTATTAGCGGGTGCAGATAGGCTATTTGGACCCATTGCTGCGAATTGGACTATTACACTTTTCAACACAGAAAACCCATTTTTGCTTGCGATATTACCGCCGGGTGCGTTTTTAGGCATGGGACTTCTTATTGCTATTAAAAACAGCATAGATGCTAAATTAGCAGCTAAACAAACATCGCCTGCAGTGAAAGCAGAGCGCGTGCGTGTTACTGCAGAGAGTTAAATCATACTGTAATTGTTAGCGTGGCTTGACGGAGTAAGTGAAAAATTCAGCAGATGGCGCAAACGTTTTAACTTAAAAAATTTACACCTTGTTTAGCGACCGTATTAAAAAAGTATTTAAAAATGAATAATATAGTTAAGCCAGCAAAGCCGCTTTCTAAGCAGGAAAAAGTAAAAGAAATAATGCGAATTTTGGATGACCTTTATCCAGAAATTCCTATCTTCTTAGATCACAAAGACCCATATACGTTACTCATTGCGGTTCTATTATCGGCACAATGTACCGACGAGCGCGTTAATCAAATTACGCCAAAGTTATTCGCTCGCGCGGATAATCCCTACGACATGGTGTTGATGAGTATTGAAGAAATACAAGACATTATCCGCCCTTGTGGATTATCGCCTATGAAGTCGAAAGGCATTTGGCATTTGTCCGATATGATCATCAAACAACACAATGGTGAAGTTCCAGCAAATTTTGAAGCGCTGGAGGCCATGCCTGCTGTTGGCCACAAAACGGCCGCGGTGGTTATGTCTCAAGGCTTTGGTATTCCTGCTTTCCCGGTAGATACTCATATTCATCGTTTGATGTACCGCTGGGGTTTATCGAACGGAAAGAGTGTTGAGCAGACAGAGCGTGACGCAAAACGCTTGTTTCCAAAAGAAAGGTGGAACGACCTCCATCTGCAGATTATCTTGTACGGCAGAGAATACTGCCCTGCCCGCGGCTTCGACTTAAACAAGTGTGTTATCACACGTGAGTTCGGCAGAAAGAGCTTTATTAACGAAGTGCTGAAAGAACAAGAGAAAAAGCAAAAGTTGGCGCTTAAGAAGAAGCGTAAATAGAACATTTTTAGAGAGGAGCCATTCGGCTCCTCTTTTTAATTCCACTCACTTACTCACACAAACAATTTTGCGACTAACACACGAGTTACGCTTGTAGTTTGCCTCGAAAGGGACAATCAAATTAGCTATGATGTTTGGGGTAGAGTTTTGCTCACGCAAGTAAACAAAAATATAAAAATAATCCACGGAGAACACATGTCCCGATTGAATAATATCGCTAGGAATCTAGCGTTTGGTGCATTAGTAAGTGCATGCAGCTTTGGCGTTTTTGCTGAAACTTCCCCCATTACTGACGAGCAAAAGAAAACTGCGGAAACGCTAATTCAAAAAGCGCTGAAAAGTGACTTAGGCTATAGCATCGTAGAATCACTCACTACAGAGATAGGCCCACGCCTTGGCGGTTCAGAAGCAGAAAAGCGCGCCAGAGATTGGGGTGTTAAGGTAGGAAAGAACCTTGGGTTTGATAAAGTGAGCATTGAAGAGTTTAGCATGCCCTTCTGGGACAGGGGTCACTTACATATTTCACTTACTGCACCATACATGCAGCCCCTTTACGGTACCGCGTTAGGTGGAGCTGCTCCTTCAGAGAGCGAGATCAACGCTGACATCGTATATTTCAGGGATATTCATGCACTAACCGCAGTTAAAGACGGCGCGCTGAAAGGCAAAATTGCGTTTGTCGATGGCGACGCCATGGTAAAAAGCCAAACCGGTGCGGGCTACGGACAAGCAAATCAACGTAGACGCATTGGTTGGCAACATGCGCAACGTGGTGGCGCTGAAGCGCTAGTTGTACGTTCGGTAGGCTCAGACTCCCATCGCTTCCCTCACTCCGGCATGATGAGTTCAGACGGCGATGAGTGGGCCGATATTCCGGTTGTTGCTATTTCGAACCCCGACGCTGATCATCTTCGACGCCTACACAATTTAGGCAAGCCACTGTCGTTATCGCTCCATTCTGAGTCAAAGTGGAAAGGCGAAGTAAATAGCGGCAACGTAATACTAGATTTAGTAGGAAGTGAAAAGCCTGAAGAGATTGTGCTTATTGGTGGTCACTTAGACAGCTGGGACCTCGGCACTGGCGCTGTAGATGACGGTGCCGGCGTTGCTATTACCACAGCGGCAGCCGCATTAATTGCATCACTGCCTGAACGCCCTAAACGCACCATTCGTGTAGTTATGTTTGGCGCTGAAGAAGTAGGCTTGTTAGGCGCGTTTGCTTATGCAAAACAGCATGAAAAGAACCTTGCTAACCACGTTCTGGCTACTGAGTCTGATTTTGGTGCGCAAACAATTTGGCAACTTGTGTCGAATGTGAACCCTGAAGCAACAGTACTGGTAGATGAAATCGCAAAAATCCTGTCCCCGCTAGGTATAATTCGCGGTGGTTCAGACGTTGCTGGTGGCGGCCCCGACATTATACCGCTAGCAGCGAAAGGCGTACCGACTATCCGGTTGAACCAGAACGGACGAGATTATTTCGATCTTCATCACACGCCTGATGACACATTGGATAAAATTAACCCTGATGAACTGGCGCAAAACATTGCAGCTTATGCAGCAAGCATATATCTGTTAGCAGATTCAGACGTCGACTTAAAAGCCAAATAAAAGTCAGGGGTTATTTCTATAACGAGATTGGTTAGTACACTCCCGTACTAGCCAATGCTTCTCTTGCAACAGCACCATTATTTACAGCGTTTAATACATACGACACAGTTGCACGACTGAACACGCAAGACCTATAACCTTTTAGCTTTTTAGCATCATTATTGACTATACAGCGATAAAGTCTCTTAAGCGCCTGTTATTAAGCACGAAAGCATAGAATGGGTAGTTAGAACTTAATTAGCTCTCTTGAATAAGCTGATCAATAAATCGCTTTGCTTCTTGTCTTGATGATAACTGAACATGTCGATAGGTATTCGCATGTTTGAAGGCAACAGCTGTTTTATTTATGGAGATATTTGAAATTAACGCACCTGGAATAAGGCTGTTAATGGTAGAGATAGAGTTTTGAAATTGCATATTAAATACTTCTTTATTGATATTGTTTGTTTTGAATTCCTCGCAGGTTGGGTTAAGAAATCTAAAAACGAAAATTAGGCTCTTTTCACATTTTACGTGAAAAAGAGCCCATCTTTGCGGGTTACTTCAAATAAGAGAAATAACCCTAAGCTTGCTTACAGGTCTTAAAGAACTGTTACGTTAGCAGCTTGTGGGCCTTTTTGGCCTTGTTCAACTTCAAAGCTAACCGCTTGACCTTCAGCAAGAGTCTTGAAGCCGTCAGAAGTGATTGAACGGAAGTGTACGAATACGTCTTTGCCACCAGCTTCAGGAGTAATGAAACCGAAACCTTTTTCTTCGTTAAACCACTTAACTGTACCATTTACAGAATTAGACATAATAATAACCTTTTAAAAAATTGATGTAATGGTGGAAGCCACCGAATAGCAATAGACATAACTAAGCTAGTAAAGCAGTTGTATATCTATCTAGCACTTCAATTTGAAGGTATAAAGAAAGGTACAGCGCAGTATTAGGTAAAGCATAAAACATATCTAGAGCGAGCGAGACAGTACAGGTTATTGATCGCGATGTCCAATTATTTTGGGATTATTTTTTAAGCATTCCAATGCAACCTTATTACTGGCTCACAATGAATACGTATGTTTGTATAACGCCAATACCAGCTAAGTTAATCTTATTTTTTTTCGCTAGGTTTTAATTATGACAGACATGTACTCATTATTAGATAAAACCGCCATTGTAACAGGCGGTGGTAAGGGGCTGGGTAAAACTATAACCCACTTTCTATTAGATGCAGGAATGAAAGTAGCTATCTGCGGACGCACTGAACAGACGATAAACGAGACAGTTGAACAATTAGATGCGCTATTCCCCGGTAAAGTCATTGGGACAAAATGTGATGTATCAAAAAGTGATGAAGTAGCAAGTTTTGTAAAAGAAGTTAAAAATACATTTGGCGAACTTCACGTTCTTATCAATAACAGTGGGTTTGGTAAAGAAACGCTTATCTGGGAAACCAGTGAAGACGATTGGGACGAAGTGATGGATACCAATGTAAAAGGTTCCTTCCTTATGTGTAAGCAAGTAGTGCCCCATATGATTGAAAATCGAGAAGGTTACATTATCAATATTGCCTCTCAGGCGGCACTAAATGGATATGCCAATGCCGGCGTTTACTGCGCGTCAAAATTCGCATTGGTGGGGCTTGGGAAAGCTCTTCAAGAGGAGGTGCGACCTTATGGCATTCACGTTCACTCACTCAACCCTGCGCTAATTCAGTCACAGAAAACAGAATCAGAGAAGGTAGATAAGGGTCTTATTCAAAACGAAGACTTAGGCAAAATGGTGGTCTACCTGTTAAGCCAGCCACGTAGACTTAAAATTGATAATATCGGCATGTGGGGTTTTTAATACGTTTAAGTGGAATGGTAAAACTGTCTTAAAGCGTTAACATTTCCCCATTATCATGGTGTGTCGTTTGCGTTGACCAACGAAAGTGCTCTGCAGGGAGCCGTATGAATGGGGCTCTGTGTGGCTCGAGTTCTGCGTACATGTAGCAACTGCAAACGCACACTTACAATGCAGTGTACCATCGGGTAATTCTGATGGTTCAAATAGGAAATAGTTATGCGAATCCTTCACACCATGCTTCGAGTTGAAAACTTAGAGGCGTCACTTCACTTTTACACCTCATTGATGGGCATGCGCCTTCTCAGACAATCAGAAAACAAAGAGTATGAGTACACCCTCGCTTTTGTAGGATACGGAGAAGAGACCGATAGCACTGTGTTAGAGCTTACCTATAACTGGGGTGACAACACCTATGATAAGGGTAACGCGTACGGCCACATCGCTATTGAAGTAGACGACATCTATCAGTTTTGTGAAAACTTAGAAGCAAATGGCGCTGAGGTGTATCGTAAACCTGGCCCAGTAAAAGGTGGCTCTACCGTCATCGCTTTTGTTCGCGATCCAGATGGGTATGCCATAGAACTTATTCAAAATAAGTCTATTTCACTATAGCGCGACGTCGCCAATATCTTTTAAGCGCTTGTAACATAAGCTTTCTGTGAAATGTACGGCATAAGTAAGAAGGCGATAAAAGTAAACACATGGAGTGGCAGTCACATGCTAGGTAACCGCTTATTATTTTCTTTAAACCGTGTAAGCAAGGCTGTAGCGGGTTCGTCGAACAAGCTTAAGTTGCTATTAAAGGGCAATGCTAGGTTTCGCAATAGATATACGACCAGGTTGGCATCGTTACTACCTGCTTTGGTGGTGCTATTTACAGGTGCCCTTGCCTCTGAGAGTACGTTTGCAGCTGATGCTACGAATAGTAAAACCTCGCAAGCTGAAGCAGAACATACCACTAGCGAAAGACCGCATTTTACCGTTATCGCCCATCGCGGCGCTTCTGGCTATTTGCCGGAACACACCCTTGAAGCAGCCACGCTAGCGTTCTCGCTGCGTCCTGACTTTATAGAGCAGGATGTTGTTATAACCAAAGATGACATCCCCGTTGTACTGCACGACATTCACTTAGAGACAGTCACTAATGTAGAAGAAATTTTTCCAGCGCGTCACCGAAAGGACGGACGCTATTACGCCCGTGACTTCACCCTCGAAGAGCTTCGAGCATTGCGGGTACATGAACGTGCCAACAGTGATGGCAAACAAGTTTTTAAAAGTAGGTACCGCGGCTCCCAGGCTAATTTTAAAGTGGCCACGTTAAGTGAACACTTTGAGCTAATCAGCGAGCTTAATCGCCAATTCGGCACGTCTGTAGGCGTATATCCAGAAGTAAAGTCCCCTGCTTTTCACATTGCTGAAGGTATTGATGCCAGTAAGATGGTTATCGACACATTAAAAAACTACGGGTTTGCGGGAGAAAACGGCAATAGTTACCTGCAATGCTTTGACTTTAACGAGGTCAAGCGTATTCGTGAAACCCTTGGCTATAAGGGCAAAGTAGTTATGCTGATTGGCGAGAACGATTGGGGCGAGAGCGACACCGACTACGATTGGCTGCGTACACAAGATGGCATGAAGCAAGTCGCGAAGTATGCAAACGGCATAGGCCCTTGGTTAGGCCATTTAATGGATAATGAGGCGATGGCTAAAGGGAAAGTAGAAGCAGCAAGCTGGGTTCAGTACGCTCACAATAATGAACTTACAATTCACCCCTACACTTATCGTCAGGATGCGCTTCCAGCGGGCATGTCTGGAGAACAAATTTTAGATGTATTGCACAAGGTAGTGCGAGCTGATGGCGTTTTCACCGACCATTTAGTGCCTGTATTAACCTGGCGAGACAAAACAAATTAACGCAAGTTAAACGGGTTTAAGGCGCTTTAGCAAGCGCCTAAGACTTGGATAGTCGTACCACTACGCGTCTGTTTTGTGCACGGCTTTCCCGCGTATCGTTTGGCGCGATATGACGTTTTTCACCGTGGCCTGTCAGCTGGATCCTATCTTCAGGTACACCTAGCGTAGTGAGATAGCTTTTTACTTCATTGGCCCTTCGAATAGACAATTGTTCGTTGTTGTAACGTCCACCGTAACTGTCCGTATAACCATCGAGAAGCACAAGCTCCAATTCACTGTCTTCTTTTAAATATTCGCCAATCATAGTTAAACGCTTTTGCGAATACTTAGTAAGTTCGGTGCTGTTATTCTGATAAGACAATACGGTGTAAGAAATGTCATCAAAACTAAAGGGAAGCAAGTTCGACACGCACTTAACAAAGTCGCGATACACGCCTGAGAAGTTGCTTGCGTTTAATGCCACACTCACTTGGTCATATTTGTTATACCAATCTTGGTAATAAATCGTGGGCCAAAAGCCTTTCTCCAACTCAGACAGCATAGTCCATGCAGCATCCTGCGGCAGGTCGCCATTGTATTGCTTTCGAATAGACATATCCGCGATGGTCTTTGGCGCCACACCCGGCATCCACTTTGGCGGAACAGAGTAGACCGCAGCCACATCAAACTTGTTTGGCAGCATGTACATATCTAATTCAAATTCCATGTTGAGCTGCTTCGACGCAGAACTAGTGAACATGGCTTCGCCGTAACCAGGCAATTCATGGTTAAGTGTACACTGCAGGCGCGTGTCCGTATCAATACGCCAGTTGGAACTTTCAATGGTTGCAGAATATTGCCGCATGGCAGCATGGGACGACAGCGACCCCACCATCCCCAATAAAGCGATATATTTTAATTTCGACACCATTTCGACACCATAACGAAAGTCAGACTAACATGAATGTAGGCCTTTCATACGCCCACCAATCTTTAAGAGCCATAAATTGTACCCATTCGCTTTAAGCCGCAAATAGAACGTTTTGAAAAATTCATGGTTAATAAGATTATCGTCCAAAGTGTAGAAAAGTTTAGCGTTTAATACCATTAGCGTTTCGTACTATTAGCGCTTCTCATCTTCTCGGTTTTCAAATTGAAACTGGCAACTCGAAGATATCCTTGCGATAATTCTCTGTGCTAATAAGTTTCGCAGGTAGGTTTGCATAAAAAGCGACCAACCAGTTTCTGCAACCTAGTCTTACAAGAGTGTTTATGTCTGCCAACCCGCCCCTTCTTTCCCAGCGCTTTCGAGGTTATTTTCCCGTTGTCATCGACGTTGAAACGGCCGGATTTAATGCAGGCACTGACGCCTTATTAGAGTTAGCAGCGGTTACGGTGAAAATGGATGAAGAAGGAGTACTGCATCCTGACCAAACCTTTCACTATCATATAGATCCTTTCGAGGGTGCTAACCTTGAGCCTGCGGCATTAGAATTTAATGGCATTGATCCGAATTGCGCATTACGAGGTGCTATTGAGGAAAGCGAAGCCATGAAGGATTTATGTAAAGGTATTCGCAAAGCACAGAAAAATGCAGACTGTCAGCGTTCTGTTATCGTTGCTCATAACGCAACTTTTGATCAAAGCTTCGTTAATGCTGCGATTGAGCGCTGCAATATAAAGCGCACGCCCTTTCACCCATTTGTTTCCTTCGATACCACCAGCCTAGCGGGCCTTGCCCTTGGTCAAACTGTGCTGGTAAAAGCATGTCGAGCGGCTGGGATATCGTTTGACCAAAATGAAGCGCATAGCGCCCTTTACGATGCACAGAAAACCACCGAGCTATTTTGCTATATGGTAAATCGCTATAAGGCCTTAGGTGGCTGGCCAGTAGAAAATCAAGAATAGTTTTTTCGATAAACGCCGTAAACAAAAACAGCGCCAAAAGGCGCTGTTTTTCTATTATCTTTTAACAGGTTTGCTTATAGCTTATCTGCTTCTTCAGATAGATATTTAGCTACACCTTCAGGTGATGCATCCATACCTGATTTACCTTCGGTCCAACCTGCTGGGCAAACTTCGCCATGCTCTTCGTGGAACGCTAGTGCATCAACCATGCGAAGCATTTCGTCAACGTTACGACCAAGTGGAAGATCGTTTACTACCTGGTGACGTACCATACCTTCTGCATCAATTAGGAATGAACCGCGGAAAGCAACACCATCTTCTGGGTGCTCAACATCGTATGCTTGGCAGATGTCGTGTTTTACGTCAGCAACAAGAGTATATTTAACTGGACCAATACCACCTTGATTTACTGGGGTATTTCTCCACGCATTGTGTGAAAACTGAGAGTCGATTGAAACACCAATTACTTCAACACCGCGCTTTTTAAACTCGTCATAACGCTTGTCGAAAGCGATAAGCTCTGACGGGCATACAAAGGTAAAATCTAGTGGGTAGAAGAATACAACCGCTTTTTTGCCCTTAATAGCTTCACTTAGCGTGAAAGAATCTACGATTTCACCACTACCAAGTACCGCAGCTGCAGTAAAATCAGGTGCCGGACGGCCAACTAATACACTCATGAGTCTCTCCATTTATATTTGGATTGTAATAATAAAGGTGATTACATTGCGCAATCACTTTGATGAGAAATTTCCTATCCAGAAAATAGGTACGAATACGGAAATAACAATATTAAACAATGAGTTTTTTTACTGCTCGTACCAATAACTGAACAGCATAGAACAAAACTGTCCCGGACATTACCCAGTCGTTACCTAATTGCGGTTTATTAAATCTGCCATTACCTACTTGCCAAAACAAAGAATAACAATTATTATCATTTACAGATTCATTTGGAGTACGTTTAATGTTTGTTTGCATGTGCTATGGGGTAACAGATAAAAGCATTCGCGCGGCGGTTGAAGAAAACGGCGTGGGTAATATGCGTGAGTTACGTCAACATTTAGAGCTTGGCTCACAATGCGGTAAGTGCATCAATATGGCACAACAAATTATCGATCAAACCATTATTGACGAATCTCTCTTCAAAGACGTCGGCTAATATAAAAGTCCAAGGCTATCAGGCTAAATAACACAGGCTTATTTCCGAACACGCTTACCCTATCTATTGAAGTTAAAGCTTTATCCATGTTTAAAAGCTCGGTTTGACACCCTCAACTTTTCCTAAATTAGCTTCGTCAATACTATTAGCTATTTAAAGCTGTATTCAACACCTGCATAGTAAAATGCGCCATTAATACCGCCAGGGGATGTTGGTGGATAAAGCGCCCCAACCTCACCTTGAAACGGATTTTCATTTGGTAACGCGTCAAATAAGTTCTGCGCTCCAAAAGTAAGTTGAGTATCAGGCAAAATCTTCCAAGCGAGTTGAGCATCGAAAGTGGTTAGCGCACTGCCGTAAATATCCAAGCCTGCCGAAGCATCTAGATGATCTTCATAAAATTTACCGTAGTAGTTTAAACGCCAAGTGAAGGCCCATTCGTCTTTTGACTGTTCTAAGGTAATGCTCCCTCGATGAGCAGGGAGATTGTCTTCTAACATACGTATTCGAGCCTCAGTTAAGTTGGGCAGAAGCGTTATTTCCCCATCGCTTAACACCGGGTACAGAGATACACGCTCAACTTGCGTGTCTGTCCAGTTGTAGGCGACCAACACAGAGTTTGACCAGTCGCTTAACGCAAAATTGTAGTTTACAACTAAATCGATACCCTGGGTTTTGGTATCAAAATCATTGGTAAAATACTTAGCGGAATTATATCGGGCCGCATCAAAACGCCCTTGAGCAACAAGCGTATTAACGTCATCCTCGGTTAAAGGAATGGCCGATGTGGTACTGATACGATCGGTAAGGCGAATATTAAAATAGTCGAGCGTAGCAAAGAAGTTGTCACTTGCTTGCATAACCAAGCCCAAGCTAAAGTTTACTGATTCTTCAGGCGTCAGCGGCGTGGCCCCAAGCTGCTGCGAGATAAGGTCGGTTGGCGGCAATGTTGCTTGGTCTTCCAAGCCATTAAGGCCATAGGCAGTAGTTACATTTATAACATTACTTTGGCCCACAGTCGGAGCTTTAAAGCCCGTATTTAAAGAACCTCGCAGTGCAAACATATCGTTAAGTGTGTAGCGAGTACTTAGCTTTCCATCAAATGTTGACCCGAAATCACTGAAATGCTCTACTCGCGTTGCTACACCAAACTGCCAATCTTCAGTCGCGTAAAATTCCAAGTCGGCATACACAGCCCAATTGCTGCGACTCCAGTGACCAGCAGACTGAGGTTGATAACCAGGAAAACCGTTAGAGCCTATTGAGAAGCCTTCACTTAAACCTATCGGTGGTTCTAAAGCGAAAGGGCCAGCGATATACGAGGCTTCATCTCCCGCTTTTTGAAAATACGTCTCTTTTCTCCACTCAACGCCAGCAGCAATGCTCACGGGGTCGTCAAAAATAGTCTGGATCAGTTTAGTAAAGTCTAAGTTTAGCGTGCGTTCTACTTGTGATACCCCGCCTGGAGAAAAGGTCGTTGGGCTTTGCGGCCCTAGCGAAGGGTTGACCGTATTCGATATAGTGTACTCAATATCGCTATAGCCCAAGGTGGCACTGATATCCATCGCCCACCCCTTAGGCAATTCATGCTTTATACCCATTGCAATAGAAGCATCGGTAATCGTTCCACCGAACCGAGGAGTAAAACCACCAGGGAACCATTCATTAAAGGCAAAACAATTTGCTCCAAGTGAGGTCGTGTTATCTGCGATAAGTTGGTAATCAGGGTTTTCTAGTACGTTGTCATTTGATAAAGATATTGAAGGGCACGCTATACCGCTATTTAGCCCATCCAAATCAGCAACAATAAGGCGGCTTTCGCCGGTATTCGGATCCGTTCGGCTAAATACCCCTTCGCGAGTTTGCGGATTTCGAAAATAAAACCCTCCGTTTATCTCTCTTCTCGCGGCGGTCGCAAAACTATAAAAATGGGACGTTTTTGAAATATCAGCACCTGCATTGAGCGCAAGTTTGATATCTTCGTTAACATCAAGGGCCCCCCAAACTTGAGATGGCGAGGCGATAAAGCTATTTCCCTGTTCCAATAGCCCTTGGGCATCATCTCGCTGTACCGAGCGCGACGTGCCGTTTTGCTGTCGGTATTCCGCAGTGGTGTTAAAAAAACCCGATTCTCCTAACGTAAAGCCTTTATTAAGCTGTATTTGAAACAGTTCGCCATCGCCCTCGCTGTACCCTCCGGCTTTAAGCGCAACGCTCCCACCCTCGCGGTCATCTTTTAGCACAAAATTGATCACACCAGCGATAGCATCTGATCCATATTGAGCAGAGGCCCCGTCTCGCAGTACCTCCACTTGTTTTAACGCATAAGCAGGTATAACGGATATATCGGGACCTTGAGCACCATCAGATAACCCCCCGCCTAAAAATGTGATAACGGCTGAGCGATGGCGTCGCTTGCCATTTAACAAGAGCAAAGTGTGATCTGACGACATGCCTCTTAAATTAGCAGGCCTCACCAAGCTACTTGCATCATTGATGGGCTGGTCGTTCACGTTTAGTGAAGGCACCATAACGCTTAGCATGGAAAGGACGTCGCTATTGCCCTGAGAACTTAGTTTATCTGCTCCAATAACATCAAGAGGCACTGCCGAGTCGACAGCGCTTCGAGGCGCGTTACGAGAGCCAACGATAGCAATTTTTTCAAGCCCGTCTGCCCCCTCGTCATCTGCCTGTTCATTATCATCAGTCTGTTTACGTTGTGCTGTTAGCGATGCGCGGGAACGAATACTCAACGCCCCATTTTCATCGGCTACCACCGCTAATTCAGTGCCCTCAAGTAGCTGAGCTAATGCTTCACTCAAGGTAAAGGTTCCCTTAAGCGCATTGGTCGTTACTTTCTTCGCCAAATCAAAAGGAAACAAAAGGGTAGTGTTGGCTTGTTTAGCTAATTCAGTTAAGGCTTCGTTAGCGTTCTGTGCTGGAATAGAGAAACTAAACGCATCGGGCGCTGATGCCGGAAGAGTTTTAGAAGGTTGAGGATTTTTGAGAGTCGAACCGCTCTCGTCTTGCGCGTAGAGTGACGGTGTTATGAATAAGATTAAACATACACTCGAGGCAATATGTAAGGGCGCTGCAAGCGAGAAGTATGAAGGCCACGCTGTTCTTTTGCGCGAAATACAACTAGCCGAACACGCAAAGGCACGCAGCTTCTTTATTGCTTTTTTGGTTTGCCTACTTATCGCCAAATTGCCGTAATGCAAGATATATAATCGATGTACTTATTATTCTAGTTATATTGTCACATTAAATAAATTGATGCCAATAGGGAATAACTAATATCACCTATCTATCAAACAATATTTAACTTTTCGCTAGCTTAAGCTCAATACTGGTTTCTGTAACTTTCTCATAGGTAATATTAAAGCTGCTTTCAAGTGCCGACAGCAAGCCGTCTATATCGCCCACTTTGAAATAACCCGCCACTCTGCGCTTACGCAAACTATTGTCAGAGATGTGAAAACGGACTGGCGTGTATCGCCCAATTTCCAGTAGCACAGATTCAAGGGGCTCGCCTTTAAAAACTATCATGCCCTGCTGCCATGCCAAATCATCATCAATTTCATCTTGCGACATGCTTTCTCGGGCTTCTACTTTACCCAAAACAGTCGCTTTCTCCCCGGCAAACATTAGCAGACCTTCTTCTGTAACAGGGCGCTTACCAAACAATGATTCATTTGAAGATGACGCTTTAAAGCGGTCTTTTACTAACACTTTGCCATCGGTAACAACAAGTTCGAATGCGTTGTCGTCAACATACTGCATATTAAACGCGGTACCTACTGCTGTTACAGTATTGTTTCCAGCGGTAACAGAAAAAGGGCGGGTTTTATCATGAGCCACTTCAAAATGGGCTTCGCCTTTCAAAAGTACAATATTACGTGCACTTGATGTGAAATCTACCGTTACTAAAGAGTTGGTGTTTAGATGAAGCTGCGAACCATCGGATAAGGTTACATTTTTCTGTTCACCAACACCTGTTTGTACTTTTTGGCTAACAGCAGCAAATTCAGGCGCGCTATTTAGCCAAGTGCGCTGAACAATGACGCCAACCGCGATTGCCATAACTAAGAAAGTGGCAGCAATACCCCATACAGCGTTTTTCGGTAGGGTACGCCCTTTGGTAGTATGTCGCGCTGTTGGTTCAGGGAACAAACCGCTTAATTCATTAAGCACCGACATATCGTCCCACAAGCTTGCGGCATCTAGTAGAGCTTGGCGATGGGCATTACTTTCTGCCAACCAGGTGTCTAACTCTACCTTTTCGTCACTTTTTAAACCGCGATCGAGACGGCTTACCCAAAGGCACGCTTGCTCTTGGATATCTTCTTTGCTTGAAAACTGGCGAATATTATTCATGTTAACTACTGCTTATGTCCTGAGTCGCGGTAGCAGTGGCACGGGGAGATGCACTGTCATTTGAAAGCTCTGCTAAATACCTAGAGCACATCATTAAACCTTTGGCGACATGCTTTTCTACGGTGCTTTCGCTTAGCCCCACAAGCTCTGCAATCTCTTTTTGTCGCATGCCATATACTTTTTTAAGTAAAAATACGCGTTTTACATCAGCAGACAGGGTGTCTGTCGCTCGGCAAAAATGAATAAAGCGCTCTTTACTCTCTACATTTTTTTCTAAACTGTGCCCCACTAGTTCGTAAGGCAAAATATCCATGTCATCTAGCTGCTGCTTGTTTTTATTTTCTGCTTTTGCAACATGGTTCAACGCTAAATTACGCGCTGTTTTGAGCATATATGTCCGCTCATATTGTATTTCTTGTTTTAATTCTGCTTCGTAGCTTTTTATAAAAGCTTCTTGCACGATATCTTCAATGTCGTCGGCGCCAACAATAGAACCTACCGCGCGCATTAACTTCGAGCGGTATTTTAAAAAGGTTTCAGCTACTGTCGACTTTCTTGTCATAATAATAAAAGTTGTGTGTTTCGAATTGCTTACAATGGCATCAATAATGCCTGTTTCTTCATAACTTTTCACGCAAATGATGTTCGATATTGAAAATAAAAGGGGAGCTAACGCTCCCCTTCACGTCGAAACAATTGTGAAAGTTATTTTCGCTAATAGTTAGCGATTAGAACGTGTAAACACCTCTTAGATAATAGAAGCCACCGTTAATACCGATTGGTGAGGTAGTTGGATACAACGAACCTGCTATACCGGCATACTGCGTATTCTCATCTGGGTATTCATCAAAGGCATTTTTCGCGCCTACTGTTACAGTAAACTCTTCAGTGAAGTTATAAGCCACTTCTAAGTCCACAGTAAATTCCGAACCTACTTTTTCAATAGGTAATGCAGAATCTAAGTGATCTTCAAAGATGCTACCGTAATAGTTCAAGCGTGCAAGGAAGCGCCAGTCACCGTTAGTGTGATTTGCTGTTGCACTGTAGCGCACTGCTGGAAGGTTATCTTCTAGCATGCGAATACGGAACTCAGAAATATTATCTGAAGCGCGATCTACCTCTGTAGATGTCCAGTTGTAGGCTAGTGAGAATTTAGTTTCACCACCCATCATCTCCATCGAGTAGTTAGCAACTACATCAAGACCTTCAGTAGTCGTATCAAAGTCATTCGTGAAGAAACTAATTTCAGAGAAACTAGATGCATCATTAATGCCTTGCGCTAGTAGCGTCGCAATATCTTCTTCTGTTAACGCGATACCAGACGCTGTACTGATACGGTCTGTCAGTTCAATGTTGTAGTAGTCGGCAGTAATGAATAGACCATTTTCAAAGTCTGCTACCACACCAAATGTGATGCTCTCTGACTCTTCTGGCGTTAACTGCTCACCGCCTTTAAGTTGAGATACAGGATCTGTTGGAGGTAGTGTTGCACGGTCAATTAGCTCACCGCCCGTACCAAACGCAGTTGTTACGTTACGTACATTACTTTGACCCAGCGTAGGTGCTTTAAAGCCTGTTGAGAACGCACCACGGAACGCAATGTTCTCTAGCGCTTGCCAACGGAACGCAATCTTACCTTTGGTTGTATTACCGAAATCAGAGAAATCTTCGTAACGTAGCGCACCGGCTAGCATAAAGTTTTCAGTGATGTAGGCTTCTGCGTCGATGTAAAGCGCGATGTTGTTGCGGGACACACGACCTTGGCTATTGGCCGCCAAGCCAGGGAAACCATTTGAGCCAATGCCAAAGCCTTGTGTCGCCAGCGGACCTATTTCATAAGAGGCAGTATCACCTGCAAAGCTCTCATAACTTTCGTTGCGGTATTGGAAGCCAGTCGCTACAAATAGCGGCTCATACAAACCAACATCGAAAGGTTTTGTAAAATCAATATCAAGAGTTTGCTCAGATTGGGTATAACGACCTGGGCTAAACTCGAAAGGCGTTTCTGGGCCTAAAGACGGGTTAATTGTATTGCTAATAGAAAAATCAACTTCGTTTTGGCCAAGGTTTAAACTTACGTCATAGGTAATATCATTGGCTAATTCGCCTTTGGTACCAAAGACAAGAGACATATCGGTTACCGTACCGCCAAAGCGAGGTGTGAAACCGCCCGGAAGAATCTCATTAAACGCGAAGCAATCAGGATTGTTTAACACCTGATTGATATAGGTAGGGTTTTCAAGAACGTTGTCACCAACCACGATATCTGTTGGACAGTTACCTGACATGTCGCCTGTTAAATCACCAACCAGAAGTAGCTGCTCACCGTCTTCATTTGTACCACCGTCGTTTACACCGCCACGATTGTGCGGGTTACGGAAGTAGAAGCCACCTTCAACTTCACGCTCGGCAAAGTTACCAAATATATAAGCTTCTGACGTATCGGAAAGCTCTAGTCCCGCGTTAGCGAAAAGCTTGATGTCATGCTTAATTTCAGGCGAACCCCAAATTTGTGCAGGATCTGCCACAAATGTATTACCTGCCGCAATAAGCGCCGCTGCATCGTCACGCTGAACGCTGCGAGAGGTATCATCAGCAGTACGGTATTCGGCTGAAAGGTTAATGAACCCCTTATCAGAAAGTGGTAGGCCTACATTACCCGACAGCTGAATCATGTCGCCGTCGCCTTCGTAATAAGAGCCGTAACGGGCTTCGAATGAACCGCCTTCCGACGCATCATTAAGTACGAAGTTAATAACCCCTGCAATGGCATCTGAGCCATATTGTGCTGCCGCACCGTCACGAAGTACTTCCACCTGCTTAAGTGCCGCTGCTGGAATTACTGAAATATCAGGGCCTTGTGCACCGTCTGATAGACCGCCACCTAGGAAGGTGATTACCGCAGAACGGTGACGACGCTTTCCGTTTACAAGTACAAGCGTGTGGTCCGATGCCATACCGCGAAGGTTAGCAGGACGTACTAGCGTTGAAGCATCGTTGATTGGCTGGTCGTTAACGTTAAAAGACGGAACTACGGTTTGCATCATAGATACCATATCTGTGGCACCCTGCTGCTTAAATTCTTCGTCAGAAATGATATCAATTGGCACCGCAGAGTCTGCTACAGAGCGAGGCGCTGCGCGCGAACCGACGACGGCGATTTGTTCATAATCTTCAGCTTTCGCACTCTCTTCTGCTTCTTGCGCATAAACAGGTGCAGTAGCCATTACTGAAAACGCGGCAGATGCAGCTAATACGCCGCGCACGTTTTTGGTCAATAAAGACAAGGATGTATTCATGGTGGTTTCCCGGATTTTCTCTGAAACACTTTTAGCGCTATTAGCACAATAAAAAAATGTTCCGAGAGGTTGTTATTTTATACCTTCAACACTGACTCATTTGTGGCCAGATGCTTGATTTTATAGAACGCAAGGTATTAAAAAACAAACCTTTTTCGACAAAATAAAAATATTTTTTCAAGCTATAGAGGATTTTGATTTCTGACCTGTCTATATAGTTTTTACGGGAATGAAAGTGAGAAATTTTTGGCGGTTTTTAATGAAAAAAGCTGGCATAAAACCAGCTTTTTAATCGATATTTAAAATATCAGAAATCTGCTACAAATCGACAGACTTACTCTTCTTCTTTGTATTTTTCAGCTGTCTCTTTGATAAGCGGCTGAAGTTCGTTTTGTTGGAACATTTCGATAATAATATCGCAACCACCAACAAGCTCACCTTCTACCCATAGCTGTGGGAATGTAGGCCAGTTCGCGTATTTGGGTAGTTCAGCACGAATATCAGGGTTTTGTAAAATATCTACATACGCAAATGGTTCGCCACATGACATCAACGCTTGTGATGCTTGTGAAGAAAAGCCACAGCTAGGTAGTTTAGGAGAACCTTTCATATACAACAAAATTGGGTTTTCTTCGATTTGCTGCTTGATTCTATCTAGCGTTGATTGATTTTCAGTATTATCCATTTGATTCCTCTGAGCACAAAAGTGTATTCCCTCTAAGATGGGAATGCATATATGATTTATCAAGGCGAAGGGTATCATAAAATCCCTTTTAATTACCCATTACTGAATTGATCTTTTAGTACGCTCTATCCCTATCTACCTGTATATCTACCAACGCTAGATTTCCACAAAATAGATTTTGAAAAAAATTCACAATTTTGTCATTGAGTTATAAGACTTTATCCCCACATTTGGGATATGCTTTAGCGTCTAAAGTGATATAGTCGGCTAAGCGTTGACTGGCACTTATTGAACAGGCGAAGATAAGTGTGCTTTAGACTACAATACTAAACCAACATGGAGACCGTCATGGCTTTTGAACTACCAGCATTACCATACGAACAAAATGCACTAGAACCGCATATTTCTGCTGAAACGCTTGAGTACCACTATGGCAAGCACCACGCTACTTATGTAACTAAGCTTAACGGCCTAGTTGAAGGTACTGACATGGAAAACAAAAGCCTAGAAGAAATCATTAAATCTTCTGAAGGCGGTGTTTTCAATAACGCAGCGCAAGTTTGGAACCACACGTTCTACTGGCACTGCCTTAGCCCGAATGGCGGCGGCGAGCCTACTGGCGCACTAGCTGACGCGATTAACGCCAAATGGGGTTCATTTGCAGACTTCCAAGCAGCGTTTAACGACAAAGCAGTTAACAACTTCGGCTCTAGCTGGACTTGGCTAGTTAAAACTTCAGACGGTAGCCTAGATATCGTTAACACTAGCAACGCTGAAACACCTATTTCTGGCGATGACCTAACACCAGTACTTACTGTCGACCTTTGGGAACACGCTTACTACATCGACTATCGCAACGCGCGTCCTAAGTACCTAGAAAACTTCTGGGCTCTAGTTAACTGGGAATTCGCAAGCAAAAACTTTGCATAAGCCAGACGCCGTTCTGTAGTACACACTGTGTGCTACATAGCGTTTAAGAATACGAATAGAAAGCCCCGCTTTACAGCGGGGCTTTTGTTTATGTAAAAGCTTCATTAAGAGACACTAAATTCTTATTAAAGTTGCATTTTTCATTAGACGAAAAGATTAAAAACTATACACAATAATTACTATCCTTTTCTCAAATACCTACTAAGCTGAAATTACGGGGTTCCGTATTTAAGGGGTATTCATGGGTATTTTTGAACACTATCAAAGTCGCTATGAAGAGCGAAAACAGGAAGAGTTCACCATTGGGGAGTTCCTTGAAATTTGTAAGGAAGATCAAAGTGCTTACGCAAACGCTGCAGAACGTTTGTTACAAGCCATCGGTGAGCCAGAACTAATCGACACTGCCAACGACCCGGCTCTAAGCCGCATTTTCTCCAACCGCGTCATTTCTCGTTATCCAGCTTTTTCAGAATTCTATGGCATGGAAGAAGCCATTGAACAAATCGTCTCTTACCTCAAGCATGCCGCACAAGGTCTTGAAGAGAAGAAACAAATACTTTATTTACTCGGCCCAGTTGGCGGCGGTAAATCGTCACTGGCTGAAAGACTTAAAGAGCTAATGCAGCACGTGCCTATTTACATGCTTAAAGGCTCACCAGTGAATGATCATCCATTCTGTCTATTCGATGTCAAAGAAGATGGCGACATATTAGAAAAAGAATATGGCATTCCTAAGCGCTACCTAAAAACTATTATGTCACCGTGGGCTCGAAAACGCCTTCATGAGTTCAATGGTGATATTACCCAGTTCAAAGTGGTTCGGGTTTATCCATCGGTGCTTGACCAGGTGGGCATAGCTAAAACCGAACCGGGAGATGAGAATAACCAGGATATTTCAGCTCTTGTGGGTAAGGTTGATATTCGCCGCCTAGAACAATATGCACAGAATGACCCAGACGCTTACAGTTATTCAGGGTCCCTGTGTAAAGCCAACCAAGGCTTAATGGAATTTGTAGAGATGTTTAAAGCGCCAATTAAGGTGCTACACCCACTATTAACCGCCACACAAGAAGGCAACTATAATCCAACGGAAGGCTTCTCAGCCCTTCCCTTCGATGGATTAATACTGGCACACTCAAACGAATCTGAGTGGCAATCGTTTAGAAACAATAAAAACAACGAAGCGTTTTTAGACCGTGTTTATATTGTTAAAGTCCCTTACTGCTTAAGAGTAAGCGAAGAAATTCGCATTTATAAAAAATTACTCGATAGCAGTGAACTTAGTGGCGCTCCCTGTGCACCAGACACTTTGGAATGCTTAGCACAGTTTACCGTGCTATCCCGTTTAAAAGAGCCTGAAAACTCTAGCATGTTTTCAAAGATGCGGGTCTATGACGGAGAAAGCTTAAAAGACACCGACCCGAAAGCGAAGTCTTATCAAGAGTACAGAGATTACGCAGGTGTCGACGAAGGCATGGAGGGGTTATCCACCCGCTTTGCATTTAAGATCCTCTCTCGCGTGTTTAACTTCGATCATCAAGAAGTGGCAGCGAATCCAGTTCATTTATTCTACGTATTGGAACGTCAGATTGAGCGTGAACAGTTCCCCCAAGAAACCGCTGATAAGTATTTGGAGTTTTTAAAAGGCTACCTGATTCCCCGCTATGTGGAGTTCATAGGCAAAGAAATTCAAACCGCTTATTTAGAGTCATACTCTGAATACGGGCAAAACCTATTTGACCGCTATGTGACTTATGCTGATTTCTGGATCCAAGACCAAGAGTATCGCGACCCAGAAACCGGGCAGCTGTTTGACAGAGCATCGCTTAATGCTGAGTTAGAAAAAACAGAGAAGCCCGCTGGGATTAGCAACCCGAAAGACTTCCGTAACGAAATCGTTAACTTTGTTTTGAGAGCCCGTGCAAATAACGGCGGCAAAAATCCAGCATGGACAAGTTATGAGAAGCTTCGCACCGTCATTGAGAAGAAGATGTTCTCTAACACGGAAGATTTACTGCCCGTTATTTCTTTTAACACCAAAGGCTCAGCAGAAGAGCAGAAAAAGCACGACGACTTTGTAAATCGTATGACCGAAAAAGGCTATACGCAAAAACAAGTTCGCTTGCTTTGTGAATGGTACCTACGCGTACGAAAAGCGTCATAGCCTAAAGGCTAGAAGCTTCTAGAACGTAATTGGTACTAAAGCGTGCGCTAAGCGCGCTTTAGTGCCGGTATTTGTAGTTCACAACAACTCAAGCAGGTGTGTATGGCGCATTTCATAGACCGAAGGTTAAACAGCAAAGGCAAGAGTACGGTAAACCGCCAGCGCTTTATCAAGCGTTACAAGCAGCAAATAAAGCGTGCTGTATCTGATGCTGTGGGAAAACGTTCTGTTACCGACTTAGATTCTGGCGAGCAAATTAGCATTCCAGCCAGAGATATTTCTGAACCTATTTTTCATACAGGACGAGGTGGCAGTAGAGATATTGTCCACCCCGGCAACGACCAATTCACTGCAGGAGATAAAATTGACAGACCGCCAGGTGGTGGCGGTAAAGGCGCAGGTGAAGGCGACGCTAGCAACGAGGGTGAAGGGCAAGACGAGTTCGTATTTTCAATATCCAAAGACGAATATTTAGACTTACTATTTGAAGATTTAGCGCTTCCAAATTTAAAGAAAAATCAGTTCGACAAAGTCACCCAATTCGAAACCTACCGCGCAGGTTATCAGACCGACGGCGTACCAAGTAACCTTGATATTGTTCGCTCACTCAAAGGTTCTGTAGCAAGGCGTATTGCCCTAAGCGGAAGTGATAGAAAGAAACTCAAAGAGCTTGAAGAAAAACTGGTACTGCTTGTAGAAGACAAGCACGACAATACGCTGGCTATTAATGCACTAAAAGAAGAAATTGAAGCACTTAAAGCCAAAATAGCTCGAGTGCCTTTTATCGACACGTTTGATTTACGCTTTAAAAACTACGACAAGCGCCCGCTTCCTTCAAGTAAAGCGGTGATGTTTTGTTTAATGGATGTGTCTGGCTCTATGGACCAAGCCACTAAAGAAATGGCAAAACGCTTCTATATTTTGCTTTATCTATTTTTAAGTCGCACTTACGAAAACGTAGACGTGGTATACATTCGCCATCACACTCAGGCTAAAGAAGTAGACGAGCAGGAGTTTTTCTATTCTCAAGAAACTGGCGGTACCATTGTTTCAAGTGCCTTGAAACTAATGGATGAAGTAGTGCGTGAGCGCTATAGCGATGGAGACTGGAATATCTATGCAGCACAGGCGTCTGACGGCGATAACTGGGCTGACGATTCGCCACAATGCCGCGATTTGCTTACCACAAAACTGCTGCCGGCCACCCGCTATTATGCCTATATCGAAATAACAGAAAGGCAACATCAAAGCTTGTGGCGTGAATACGAGAAAGTCGCCGCCACTCACGATAATTTTGTATGTAAGCACATACAAACCCAGGCCGACATCTATCCTGTGTTCAGAGAGCTATTCAAACGCTCTGAGCAAGATGCGCAGCAAGGAGCCTAATATGACAACCGACGCTATCGCAACAGAAAACAGCAAGGCTAAATCATCAAAACGACATTTGCTAAGCGATGGGCCCGACTGGACATTTCCGCTTATCGAAGAGTACGAGCAGCACATCGATCGCATCGCTAAAAAGTTTAAGCTAGACACCTACCCTAATCAAATTGAAGTCATTACCGCAGAGCAAATGATGGATGCCTACGCCAGCATAGGTATGCCGCTTAATTACACGCACTGGAGCTTTGGCAAAAAGTTTATTCAAACCGAGCAACAATATCGTCGCGGACAAATGGGCTTGGCTTACGAAATTGTTATTAACTCTGACCCCTGTATTGCGTATTTAATGGAAGAAAACACCATTACTATGCAAGCGCTGGTGATAGCCCATGCCTGCTACGGGCACAATTCGTTTTTCAAAGGTAATTACTTATTTAAAACCTGGACCGATGCCAGCTCTATCATCGACTACCTGGTATTTGCTAAAAACTACATTGCTAAATGCGAACAGAAGTACGGTTATGACGAGGTCGAAAACATGCTCGATTCATGCCACGCGCTTATGAATTATGGCGTTGACCGATATAAACGCCCGCAGAAGATTTCGCTACAAGAAGAAAAGAACAGGCAGGAAGAGCGGGAAGCCTACCTTCAATCGCAAGTGAATGAGCTTTGGCGCACCTTGCCCGATAGCCCGCACAGCAAGCACAAAGAAAAAATTCGTTTTCCACAAGAGCCCCAGGAAAATCTGCTCTATTTTATTGAGAAAAACGCTCCATTACTTGAACCCTGGCAGCGGGAGATTGTGCGTATTGTACGCAAAGTCTCACAGTATTTTTATCCGCAGAAACAAACCCAAGTGATGAACGAAGGGTGGGCTTGTTTCTGGCATTACCATATTCTCAATGAAATGTATGACGAGGGCTTAGTTAGCGACCGCTTTATGATGGAGTTCTTGCACAGTCATTCAAGTGTCGTGATGCAACCCGAGTACAACAGCCCTTATTATTCTGGCATAAACCCGTATGCTCTTGGCTTTTCCATGTTCATGGATATTAAACGGGTATGTCAGTCGCCTACTGAGGAAGACTATAAATATTTGCCAAGTATTGCAGGTAAAGACTGGCTGGAAACCGTGCATTTCGCTATGGAAAATTTTAAAGACGAGAGCTTTATCAGTCAGTTTTTATCACCAAAAGTGATTCGAGATTTTAAATTATTCGCTCTTGAAGATGACACCACCAAGCCTTTTATTGCGGTAAGCGCTATTCATGACGAAATGGGTTATCAAATTATTAAAGAAAAGCTTTCTGCTCAATACAATTTGAGTAACTTAGAGCCCAACATTCAAGTACACAACGTTGATGTGCGTGGGGACCGGTCATTGACTCTGCGCTATATTCCACAGCGCGGTATACCGCTTGGTGAATCTAAAGATGAAGTCATGCGTCACTTGCACAGGCTATGGAAATTCGACGTGCGTTTAGAGCAAGATAATGGGGATAGTGGCGTTGAAGTGATATCGGAGTGTAAACGCGCACCGCAGGGATAGGCCTGCGGTACGCCCTCAGAAAAAGGTATTAAGCTGCTTGTGCGCTTTCCATTTCTTTTCGTGAACACAATAGTAATGACAGTGCGCCGATTGCGGCAAACACCGCTGCTGTAACGAAAGTCTCATAGGCGTTAGTGCCCTGTTGCCATTGCTGCCCCGCCATGTAATTACCCAATGCGCCACCCAGTCCAAAAGCGACACTAATGTACACCGCTTGCCCTCGGCTGTGATACGCCTTAGGTAAAAACTGGTGAATAAAGTGTACCGATACCGCATGGGTTAACCCAAAGCTTAACGCATGAATAAGCTGGCTTAATACGATCACCATAAAGCTGTCAGCAAATGCCGCCATCACATACCAACGTAGCCCTGTGAGCGCGATACTTACAAACAATAAATTCCAGACGCCAAATTGACTAATAAGCCTGCGGGCAACCAGAAATATCCCCACTTCAGCAAGTACCCCCAGCGCGATAAATATGCCGGTTTGTTGTCCGCTGTAATCAAGGTCTCGCATATATAGGGCAAAAAAGCCGTAATACGCACCAAAGCTAATTTGCAAGCACGCTGAAGCGAAGATAAATATAGCAAAAGGTTTTTGTTTGGCGTACTTCCAAATACTGCCCGCCGTAGACGATTCAGGCGCAGCTTCTTTCGGCGCGCGTATAAACAAGGTACTTATAAATAAAAGCGCTAGTACACCAACACTGGCATGCACAGGGGTATCAGTAGAAAAAATATCTAGGGCCTTACCCACTCCTACCGTCAAGAAAATAAATCCGACGCTCCCCCATAGCCTTATTTGCCCATAGGTAGCCTTGGTTTTCGCCACTGTGTTCATAGTGATGACTTCAAGCTGAGGCAATACCGCTGTCCAAAACATCATCATAAGACCGAACGCCAGCGTAAGCCCCCAGAAACTGGTGAAGTAAAAGACAGAACTAAAAGTCAGCACGGTAAGAAAGCAGCCTAAACGCATGACGCCTATAGCGTTTCCTGTTTTATCAGCAACGCCTGCCCACAAGCCAGGACCTAAAATACGCGCTAGGGTAATGACGGCAAAAAGCTCACCAATTTCGGCAGAAGAAAAGCCCCGCCCATCGAGAAAGATCCCCAAGTATGGAACAAGTACGCCAAGTTGCCCGAAGTAAAGCCAGTAGGTAACAGCAAGGATAAAGAGCGCAGCTTTGCTACTTTTTGTGCTTGGCTCAGCGCTTTTGGCGTGGTTTAGACCATTAGATGACAATTCACATCTCCATATGCAAAAACGCCACTAGCGCAAAACGGGTAGTGGCGAATAATAAAATTTATTGGCGCAGCATGTTTTTAGTGCTGCGCGTATTTGTAAACCGCGTGAATGTGGTGATTTTAAGATTGCGGTGTTTCGATTTAAACCCTATGCCTGACCAGCAATCGGCTTAGTGGTCGATAGCACACCGGCATTTTGCGCGCGGTGGCGCAGCAAGTGGTCCATCAATACCAGTGCCAGCATGGCTTCAGCAATGGGTACAGCACGAATACCTACGCACGGGTCGTGACGTCCTTTGGTGACGATATCAATCTCTTCATTGTCTTTATTGATAGTTTTACCCGGTACCGAAATGCTCGAGGTCGGCTTAAGTGCCATGTGCACTTCTATATCCTGGCCGGTAGAAATGCCGCCCAGTACACCACCTGCATGATTAGAGGTGAAGCCGTCAGGAGTCAATGTATCGCGGTGCTCACTTCCTTTTTGGTTGATTACATCAAAACCGTCACCAATTTCTACGCCTTTCACCGCGTTGATGCCCATCATAGCGTGAGCAATTTCAGCATCTAGCCTGTCAAAGACAGGCTCGCCAAGGCCAACGGGCACGTTCTTCGCTACCACAGATACTTTTGCGCCAATGCTGTCACCAGATTTTTTAAGGTCTCGCATGTACTCGTCCAGCGCATCTAACTTAGACTCATCTGGGCAGAAGAACGGGTTAGTGTTAGTCACACTATGATCAACTTTATCTACCGTTACCGGGCCAAGCTGAGACAAATAGCCTAACACTTCAATGCCGTGCACTTCTTTGAGGTACTTTTTCGCAATACCGCCAGCGGCTACGCGAATAGCTGTTTCGCGGGCTGATGAACGTCCACCACCGCGATAGTCACGGCTACCGTATTTTTGATCATAGGTATAGTCAGCATGACCTGGGCGGAAGCGGTCTTTAATATTGCCGTAATCTTGGCTTCGCTGGTCTTTGTTTTTAATCAACAAACCAATGCTAGTGCCTGTAGTCTTGCCTTCAAATACGCCAGATAGAATTTGTACTTCGTCGTCTTCTCTTCGCGCTGTGGTATAGCGCGAAGTGCCTGGTTTGCGCCTGTCTAAATCAACCTGAAGATCTTCTTCTGTGATCTCAAGACCTGGAGGACAACCGTCTACTACACCGCCAATTGCAATGCCGTGGCTTTCACCAAACGTGGTTACAGTGAAAAGTTTTCCGAAGCTGTTACCTGACATAATTAACTATTAATCCTTACTACTAAAATACTGTACGAGTGTGTCTTTGCGCACGGCAAAAATACCTGAACCGCCATTTTCAAACTCTAACCAAATGACTTCTAAGCCAGGGAACCTTTCGTTCATATGCACTTCGCTGTTGCCTACTTCTACGAACAGCCAGCCGCCATCATTAAGGTAATTTGGCGCATCTTTAAGCATAATGTCCACAAGGTCTAAACCGTCGTCGCCTGCGGCGAGCGCAAGTTCAGGCTCGTGATGATACTCTTCTGGCAGGTCAGCCATGTCTTCCGCGTCAACATAAGGCGGGTTAGACACGATAAGGTCGTATTTCTGCCCTTCTAGGCTAGAAAACAAATCTGACTGAATGGGATAAACCCGATGACTGAGACCATGTTCCTGAATATTGATGTCGGCCACCTCTAGTGCATCCGTACTAATATCAACGGCATCCACCTGGGCATCAGGATATGCATGAGCAAGTGCAATAGCGATACACGCACCGCCTGTGCACATGTCGAGAATAGTATTTGGCGTTGACTCAACAAAAGGCGCAAATTCGTTTTGGATAAGCTCGGCAAATGGGGAACGTGGAATAAGCACACGTTCATCCACGTAAAATGGCATACCGCAAAACCAGGCCTCATTTGTAATATAAGGCAACGGCATGCGAGTTTGTACGCGCTTTAAAACAAGCTCGGCAATTTTTTCACGTTCACTTTTGGTCAAGCGTGAGCTAAGAATGTTCTCGCCAGCCTGCTCTAAGATAGGATGAGGTAAATGCAGTGCCTGCATAACGAGGCTGGTCGCTTCGTCCCACGCATTATCAGTACCATGACCAAAGTACAAAGCCGCATCGTTAAAACGGCTGGTTGCCCATCGTGTCATATCTAACAGGGTATGCAGATCTTCAATGGCTTCTTCAAGGTAAAACTTATCGGTCATGGCGTTTGGGTACATCAAAAATTTCAAAGCTGGTATCATACCCAAACTTCATACTGATTCACATAATTAACTACGTACCGAATCTTTCTATTCGTTATAATTTAGGCGTTTTGAATCGTTAAACTCGAGTGTATTAACCCAAGCTAGCGTTGATGAAAACCTTTAAAAAAGAACTCAAAGCATTAAAGAAGCAACTTTCTGAACCCAATCGCCATACAAACAAGGCGATAAAGGAAGGTGCGCGTAATGGAAAGACGTCTACGAATGCTGAGGAAGACACCTTTTCATTTGCAGATGCAATGCAGGGCGTCACACCTATATCACAAGATAAGGTAGAGCCTGATAAGCAAGTTGAATTATTTAAAAAGTCGCAGCAGGTAAAAGGTAAGCACCTAAAACACAGCAAACAACTGGCAGCTAGTTTTAATTTTTCTGACATGTACCAGGCAGCACTACCTCAAGAAGGCCCTGTGCGCTTTTGCCAGGAAGGTGAGCCTACGCATATTTTGAAACAGTTGCGTCGCGGCGATTACTCACCAGAAATGACCCTGGATTTACATGGGTTAACCCGAGAAATGGCAAAAGCAGAGCTTGCTGCGCTTATTCACACGGCAAGAAAAGAACTGGTTGATTGTGTTTGCGTGATGCACGGTTTTGGGCAGGGCGTGTTAAAAGCTGCCCTACCCCATTACTTAGTCCAGCATCCACACGTACGTGCTTTCCATCAAGCCCCTCTCGAATACGGCGGACAAGCTGCACTACTAGTGCTTATTGAGATACCGCTTCACAACAACAAACGATAGGGCAATGCTGCGTAGTGCGGTCTATTTATTCTCGTCTGCACTGTTGTGCATAAATAAATAGGTGTAGTACATCATCATCGCAACAATAATACCTATACCTAATAGTGAGCCCCACACTACTGGGTCTTTCATCATAGTCCACATCATAATAAGTCTCCTCTTTAACTAAGTTCATAATAGAAGAGACTGGTGTCAGCGATTGTGATCTAGATCAATAGTGAAAATTAGCCTTTCGGCAACTTTTAGAATGCTTGATCTAGGTCAAATTGAGTTTGTCATTTTAACATTTATATTTGTTAGGGTAATTAGAGCGCAGGCATACCGAGCGCTTCACATTATCTCGACCCAAACCGATTAAAGATATTAAGTTCGTTTTCACTTCCTAACATCAGCTCAGCAGACCTACAAAGTGTTTCCATTGACTCACTCACTTTCATGTCAAAGTTAGAAGGCGTAGATTTTAAACTGTGTTGAAAAATCTTTGCGTTAGTGTGTGTCACTAAAAGCAAAAAGCCAAGACAGCCATAAGATTTTAGATAGGGCAATCGTCTACAGAGTTGCTTTGCTGCGGTGTGGGTGACAGTTAAACTTTTATCGGGGATAGAGAATATTACCCAATGTTCTCTCTTTCTCCCTTCTTTAACAATCGCCGCAAACCAGTCGTCTACTGTTCTGTCGTCGTATACGCTGCTTGGGATATCAAATAGCACATCATTGACGTTGAAAAAACGATATTGATGCTGACTTCCTACCATGGCTACCTCCTGTTATGCCTTTATCGAATTGATAAGAAGTGTTGTGATGCTTAGATCATTTAATGAAAAGGAAATGATTGCAAAGATAGGAACCGTTAAAACGAATGAGTTAAATCTGCTCGTACCTTGAGTCCCTTACCTAATAATGTTGTTGTTTTGATAAACGCCCTTCACGCACATGCGGGAAGTAATTTTCTCGCTCAACCACTCTGAGGCTTTAGGTGCTTCACTAAAAAACTGGAACGGTATTGTGGATGCATCGTAAATTCTAGACCAAAACTTTTGCTGCAGTGCGAGTCCCTCTGGTTCATGAAGTACTACAGCGGTGGCAACGAGCCCTGAGTCCACAGCTTCCTCTACTATCAGTTGCGCATCTGCTGTACCTTCTAGGGGCGCAAGCGCCAAGCCGTAAATATTAACTAGGCTTGCCCAACGAGGAACATTAATCTTTCTTCTTTCTGCGCCCACCACACGTTGATATTTGCGGATAAACTCTAAATTGAAAGGGCCGTTGAGATCGATGGTTAGTATCCGTCTGTCCTCTACGAAGTGAGCTTTAACATCGCCGTGTGCGCCAAATTTTTCACTTTCCATAAAATTGCTACCGCTGCTCGCTTTTACCTGTTTAAAAAAAAAAGTCACATTGAAGTATAATTCAACAATCTAAATTTCGCCTACAAACCAAAATCCAAAAAGAATGACGAAAACATCGATATTTAAAGAATATTAAAATAACATCAAAAGGCTATTGCAAATCATTATCATTTACACTATCTTGTAAATGCCTGTTCGACGTTGGGTAAAAAACGGTCTTGGCTTAGCGTCGCTGAGGGATAGACGCCCGTCTATCCCTCATTTTTTCATCTGCCACAATGACTATTGCCGAGTTGTTTTCATTCACTACTTCTCGATACTCAGTCTCTTACTGGCATAAAAAACGCGACTTAAAAGTCGCGTCTTAAATACTAAATAAATATTCGCTTTTTAAAAGCTAGCTAAACAGCTTCATAAACCAACCTTTTTGAAGATCCTCTTCGCAGGTTTTCAGTTGTGTCGCGTAACGTAAAGAACGGGCTTTTACTTTTGACGCCACTTTCTTAAGCCAAGGTTTTCTGTCATAGCTTCTGCGCTTATAGCCGCCCCATCCTTCGTGATAGTTTAGGTATTGCGCGTAAGCATCCCACTTAGAAATACCGTTCACTTTTTGCGATTTATAGATGAACCACCCCATAAAGTCGATGGCATCTTCAAAATCATCCCTATCCGCACCACTATTATCAGTCTCGCGCATGTAGTCTGCCCACGTAGGCGTTTTAGCCTGTGAGTAACCATACGCCGAACTGACACGCCCCCAAGGAATAAGCCCGAAGAACACATAATCGCGAGGTGGTAGTGCATCGTGACGGAAAGAGCTTTCTTGATACATCATAGCCATAGGCACGTGAATTGGCACGCCCCACTTATCTCTGGCGTCAGCAGCTGCATCATACCAATCGTCCTTTTCGTAGAATATTTCGCACAAATTACTGATGTCTTTAGGAGGCGTAGTTGCGCACCCAGCGATAAACAGCGGAAAAAGAACGATGAGAGTTGATAAAAAAACAACCAGTTTTCTGAACTTTTGGTTCATAGCTTGTCTTAACTAATGTTCTAGTAAAATGTGTGTTTCCCTGGAACCTTTTAATGCCTGACCTATGTCAGGCATTTTTTTTTGCTGGGGCTTCAGCGAAATAATCACGTATGAATGTATCGAAGTCTTTCACGTCAGCCGCTTCTATTTCTTTTTGAGCAGCAAACGACACGTCAGCTTGGGCAGCAAATCCAGCAGCATCCGTATCCGTGTATTCAAAAGACTTCATCTCAGATTGATAAGCTTGTGCAAGTTCTAACCCTAGCACCCCATTGTCTTTGTCGTCTTCTAAAAGCATAGAAAGCAGTTTGCCTGACGGCGTTAACTCAGGGTCTTGTACTTTGGCAAACTCAGTTTTTACTGCTTCACCGTAGCGAGAAGTATCGTTAGCCATATCAAGTAATTCAGCGGCCTGCTTGAAATACTCAAACAGCGAAGTACACCATTGAGGTAACGTGATATCCACGCCACCATTTTGTAGCACTAGGTCTGGGTTTCTCCCTTCTAGTACTACTCGATTCATGTTTTCTTTCGCTTCGTTAAGCTGTGTTTCATCAAGTTCAGCACTTGGCATTAGTAAACACGCAACTAAAAATACATCTAAGAAATCAAACTGGGTCTGTGAAATACCCACTGCGGAAAACGGATTAACGTCTAGCGCACGTACTTCAATGTAATTGATACCGCGGCGAACCAAGGCGTCTGTTGGCTTTTCCATTGACTTGGTAGGCTGCTTTGGTCGTATAGGCGAGTAGAGTTCATTTTCAATCTGAATGATATTGCGGCTAAGTTGCTGATAATTACCCTCATCCCCAGCAGCAAATTGGCTGAAGCGCGTAGAAGGCGTATTCATAGCATCACGCAGTAGTTTGACGTAGTTATCGAGCTGGTTGTAACAGATTTTAAGCGAAGACTGCTCTGCACTGGTATAGCCCAAGTCACTCATTCTAAGGCACGTGGCATAAGGCATGTACACCGTACCTTTACCTACTTTCTTAAATGGTAAAGCGTGCTTTTTACCTTTTAGGAATGAACCACAAAGTGCTGGAGACGCGCCGTAGAGATAAGGAATGAGCCAACATAGACGGCGATAGTTGCGAATTAACCCAAAATAATCCGCTGAAATCTGGTCTTGCGAATGTTCTTTACCATTCAGTTCAGCCCATAGTTTCCAAAAGCTATCAGGTAGAGAAAAGTTAAAATGAACGCCAGCAATAGCCTGCATCATACTGCCATAACGGTTTTTAAGGCCAATACGGTACACCCGTTTCATTTTCCCTACATTTGATTCACCAAAGTAAGCGATAGGAATGTCGGCTTCATCTTCGATGAAACACGGCATGCTTAGTGGCCATATCTGCTCGTCACCAATGTTATCGATAACGAATTTATGGATATCTTTTAACTGATTGATGGTTTTGGCTGCGCTATTCTCTGGCGGTGTAATGAACTCAAGCAGTGATTCAGAAAAGTCTGTAGTTATTGAATCGTGAGTCAGTGCAGAGCCCAGAGGTTTAGGATGAGGCGTTTGCGCCAACGTACCGTTCGGGTTTATACGAAGGGCCTCGCGCTCTACTCCGCGCTTTATGTCTTTAAGCGCAGATAGGAACTCGGGTGACTTAAGCGCAGCGATGCGCGCTTCAAAACGGGATGAGTCTACAGTCAAAATGGTGGTCCGTTATGTCAATATTGCCCCCTTTTATGGGGGGCAATAGTGTAAATTCAACAAAAATCAATCTATCAGTTTAACGTTTCTCGGGTATTACTCTCTACTGATAATTCGATAATTGGCATCGATAGCGCGTTTAACTGAGGCAAAATTTTAGTTTTATCACCTACTACAATAATTTGCATCTTATCGAGATTCAAATATTGCTTCGCTAACGCATCCATCGTTTCCTTATCAATATTGTTGATAATAGTAAGCTGCTCTTCACGATAGCCTTTCTCCAGATCGTAACTAAGCAGCTGTCTTAGGAAGCGTGCTTTGCTAGCAGGTGTTTCAAATTCTAACGCATCGCTTAGCGTAAAGGCATTGCGCATAAAGGCTATTTCTTCTTCATTCACGCCCTCGGTGCGGTAGCGATTAATCTCTTTAAGAATTTCAGAAATGCCTTCACCTGTATTAGCAGCGGTTAAGTCGGTACTTGCTTCAAACCATCCAAGTGTTTTACCACCCACAAAGCCGCTATTTGCTCCATAGGTGAAGCCTTTATCTTCTCGCAAGTTAAGATTTATACGGCTATTAAATGCCCCCCCTAATGGGAAGTTCATAAGACGAGACTTAAAGTGATCGCCTGTTGCATCAAAAGGTAGACTTCGATCGACCAGATATACCACTGACTGCACCGCTTCAGGGCTATCTATCAAGAATATCTGATTTTCTTCATACTTAGGAAAGTCGCTATAATCAGCGAACTCATAGGTTTTACCTTGCCACTTACCGATGAAATCTAAAGTATTTACCATAGCCTCTTTCGGTAAGTTACCGACAACAACAATACTCGCTTTATCAGGTGAGTAATAATTGGCGTAAAACGCTTTAATGTCTTCTAACGTGATGTTTTGTACTGATTCTAAAGTACCTTCGTCAGGCAGGCTTACACGATTTTCTTCCCCAAACAAGATGAGATCTCGTGCACGACGCGCCAGGCTTGAAGGCGTTTTGGCTTGCTGCTGTAACCCCTGCACAACACGCTCTTTCATGCGGTTGAAGTCTTCTTGCGTAAACGCGGGGTTGAACAACTTTTCTTTTAGCAGTGCTAAGGTTTCATCTAAATGCTTAGTTAATGTTGATACATAGACTTGCGAGTACCTACCAGCGGTGCTGAAACGGATAGCACTTCCCAGCTTAGCAAGCTCGTTAGCCAATTCTTCGTTACTGTAATTTTTTGTAGTTTCGTTCATAAGCAAAGCGGTCAGATAAGCCGTCCCAGCTTTACCTTCAGGGTCTAGCAACATGCCACCATCCATGCCTAGGGTTAACGTTACCGTTGGTGTCTCAGTACTGGTAACGCCAAGCATTTCTATACCATTAGCTAGTTCAGCTTCCCAATAATCAGGGACTTCTACAACCGGAGCCTCACCAGCCTTTGGCATTTCGCTTCTATCGAAACTTGATGCTGCGCTGGTAAAGGCTTCCTCATCTGTAACCTCTGCGGTTTCTATCTCAATATTTCTTACCGGGCGCTCAAAGTTCTGCTCGGCCGCAGCAAGTTGCACCTGCCCCTTTGGTACCACACTTAGTACTACGCTGTTGGCATCTTTAATATACTTGTTGTAAACACGCATGATGTCTTCAGCCGTTACCGCGTTATAGCGCTCGATATCCTCGGCTATTAAATCGGGCGTTTGATAGAAGGTTTCGTTAGCAGCAAGGGCTGACACTTTGCCAGACACACTTTGTAAGCCAAACACCGTACGCGCTTCAATTTTACCTTTTGTGCGCGCTAAATCATCGGCGGTGACACCTCTTGTTTCGAACTCTTTAAGGGTTTCACTCAGCACATTTTGAAGTGTTGAGAGCGAGGTAATTTTTGCTGGATTAGCCAAGGCAAGTAGCTGAAATTCACAGGCGAGTTCACGGCAAGGATGAGACACCACGGCCTGCACTGCCATACCCTCTTTTACTAAGTTTTTATAAAACAATGACGTTTTACCACCACCTAAAATATCGGCTAAAACATCTAGCGGCGCTTCATCTTCGTGGCGACCGTATACTGTTGGATAGGTTATTTGAAGAAGTGGAAGGTGAACCTTATCTTCAAGGGTGACATAACGGGTTTCGTATAACGTCACCGGCTGCGGCTCAGGCTCTTCTACTGCGGGGCCTGCTGGTATTTCGCCGAAGTACTTCTTCACCCAAGCTTTAGTTTTAGCTACATCGATATCGCCACCGATGGTAAGTACAGCGTTGTTAGGGCCATACCAGCGCTTAAAGAAGGCTTTCAGGTCGTTTACGTCTACCCGATCTAAGTCTTCTACATAACCAATGGTCATCCACGAATAGGGGTGACCTTCAGGGTATAGCGCTTCGCCATTAAGCTCAAAACGCAACCCGTAAGGCTGATTGTCTACCCGTTGTGCGCGTTCATTTTTAACCGTTTCTCTTTGATTTTCAAACTTGGTTTGGTCTACAGCTTCTAGCAAGTAGCCCATTCTGTCAGACTCAAGCCATAACACTTTTTCTAACTGGTTTGCCGGCACAGTTTCGAAGTAGTTAGTGCGATCGGTATTAGTCGTGCCGTTTAAATTACCGCCAGATTCTGTAATAACTTTAAAATGCTGCTCATCAGCAACGTGTTTTGAGCCTTGAAACATCATGTGTTCGAAAAAGTGGGCAAAGCCAGATTTGCCAATTTCTTCTCGTGCCGAACC
Source organism: Alteromonas sp. ABD4_190 (assembly GCF_056160105.1). NCBI lineage: Bacteria > Pseudomonadati > Pseudomonadota > Gammaproteobacteria > Alteromonadales > Alteromonadaceae > Alteromonas > Alteromonas sp. ABD4_190. The sequence goes on along the minus strand of NZ_JBSWWN010000001.1, from coordinate 3,397,744 downwards.
GACGTGATAGGTAACATCGACGTGAACCAGCGGATCAGAATGGTCTTCGTGAAGGATGACGGTCAACCCGTTACTAAGCGTATATTTCTCATGAGGAATAGACACGCTATTTGATGTGATTACGGCGGTATCTGAATTACTATTCGCCTGTTCTTCCTGCACGTGCTGACACGCTGATACTGCAATGACGCCTATGGCCATAAAGAGGGTACGAAGGGTCAGTTTTCCTGACATGATGATTCCTTTTCAATTACTACATGTTTTCACTCGCCTTCACTCTAGCTACACTTTGACGTAACCACTTAACTTTACGGTCAAGAATGAAGTTGCGATTTCAAAAGTGCGAGCGAATTTTCGAAGACTACCAGACTTTTTAACGCTTTACTTGCTTCGACTTTGCTATGATTGTATTAATTTGTGTATTTCTGAAATACACTTACACTTCATAGTCTCTAGTAATAAAGGCTTTAGCCAGTTGAATTCGTTAAGTGGTACGAATGAACTGACAAATGGTTTGCGTTCGGACTAGAAATTGTCCGGAAAGAAGTTGCGAAATAAAAGGATAGATGTATGGATCAGTCAACAACAGTACTTGATATAGACTTCGGAATGTCACAGTTAAGTGGTAACAAAAAACTGTTGTTCACCCTACTAGGTAAGTTCACGGACGAATACCGTTCTCTTGATGCTGACTTACAAGCGCATATAGCAAAGGGTGACTTCACTGAGGCTTATTCACTTGTTCATACCCTTAAGGGAGTGACAGGAAATCTTGGTATGTTTGCGCTTCACAACGCAAGCAAGCCGGTTGAAGCCAGCTTTCGAAATGACAGACAAGTAGCTGATGAATACCCAGCGTTTGTCGCTGTGCTAAATGAGACTATTACCACGGTAGATGCGCTCATCAAAGAGCCAGAAGTTACCGCTTCTGCCCCTGCAAACGGCGCTGCCGCTGAGCAAGCTCGAAAGCAATTATTGGCCGCACTTAAAGCCAGTGAGTTTATTGCACAGGATAAACTAGACGAATGGCTAGACGCCCTTGCCTTACCGCAAGAAAAACGCACGGCTATTATCGATGCGGTTGACGAGCTAGATTATGAAGAAGCTATCGAAGAGTTAGAAAATAGCTAGTGCTGCACATCCCTATCCTCTTTGAAAACGCTGAGCTTATTGTCGTTAATAAGCCTGTTGGCGTTGCCATGCATGACGCTGGTAATGACGCTGGCGTAGAACAAGATATAACTAAAGGAATTAAAGCAGGAAAGGTAGACGGCATTGTTACTGTTTTAAAAAAGCAGCTCGCCGTTAAAGAATTGCACCTTTGCCACCGTTTAGACACCGGTACCTCAGGTTGTTTATGTCTGGCTAAAAATGCCACGGTGGCGGCAGAAATCGGCGAGCTTTTTTCATCAAGACGGGTGAGCAAATACTACCTAGCCTTAAGCGATAACAAACCTAAAAAGAAACAGGGCACGATAATCGGCGATATGAAAAATCGTCGCGGCGGCCAGCGCATTTTGCTTAAAACTCAGGAAAGCCCAGCGATAACTCAGTTTTTTAGTAGCGCAGCTAAACCCGGCACACGAGGCTTTATCGTAAAGCCTCACTCGGGGAAAACTCATCAAATCCGTGTGGCGCTTAAAAGCATTGGCGCACCAATTCTCGGTGATACACTTTATGGGGGTGAGGCATCAGACAGGCTGTATCTTCATGCATGGCATTTGCACCTTCCTTTGTCTTCTGGTGAATTAGCGGTTACTGCACCTTTCGATACAGGTGAAGTAATCAACGAAGCCGATGTGCAAACTTGGTACAACGGGCTTAATACGCCAGAAACTTATCCGTGGCCTTCTCTGCCCACGCGCTTTATGCCCGCACGCTTTATGCCGGTGCGCTAGGGAAAATGCGCTACATGCCTAATAGGTGCCAATAATCATGATAAAATAGAAACTACTTTGAATGTTTAATAGATGCTAATGGGTAAACTACATATAGTCGGCGGCGGTGCCATAGGAAGCCTCATTGCTGCGAGCTCCCAGAAAAATGGCGTGCCGTATGACTGCTACCCCAGAGACATGAAAACCATGTCCTCTTGCGCACACTGGCAAAACGGCCAAACCACTGCGCTAAAACCTGCGAAGCCTTCACCTATCGTGTTACCTAAAAGTGATGTGCTGATAATCCCCTTGAAAGTATATCAACTTAAAGCAGCCCTATTGCAATGGCTTCCCTATCTCACACAACAACCTACCGTTGTGCTGCTTCACAACGGTATGGGCGGACTTGAGATCGCAAGAGATTTACTAGGCGACGATTATCCGTTGCTTCTTTCTACAACCAGTCATGGCGCGTTAAAAGTAAAAGCTTCAGCGGGTGATGTTTATGTGCAGTATACTGGGGTTGGCTCAACCCAAATTGGCGCGCCCCAAATTTACGCGCCTTCATGTGACAGTCCACCACCTGACACGCTTTCAGCCCTCTCACAAAAAAAGCCCCAGCTTGCTAACGCGATTGCCACGTTACATGACGCACTCCCTCCTGTGCAATACCAAAGTAATATCCTAAAAGCGTTGTGGACGAAGCTGTCGGTTAATGCCGTGATTAACCCATTAACGGCGCTTCACAATATCCAAAATAAGCACATTGCTAAGCCTGAATTTGAACAAAGCCGTATTTCAATTTGCAATGAGTTTGCTCAGGTAGCGGATGCTTATGGGCTAGATTTTGATGCACTGTCAGTTCATGAAAATGTGCTGTCTGTAGCCAAGGCGACCGGAGAAAACTACTCAAGTATGCATCAGGATGTTGCTCACGGTAGACAAACAGAAATAGACGCCATCAACGGTTACATTGTAGATATGGCAACAAAAAAGGGTATTCCCGTTCCCGAGAATACCCTTTTAGTAGAGCGTGTTAAGGCGCTGAAGCTTTAACAGCGCCAAGCACTAAACTCACTTTATTTAAGGCGTAAGATTATTCTTACTCACCCGCTTCTTGGGCGTCTTTTGGCGCCTGAGGCTTCATGTGTGGGAACAAGATAACGTCTTTAATTGTTGAGCTATCAGTAAATAGCATAGCTAGACGGTCAATACCAATGCCTTCACCCGCTGTTGGCGGTAAGCCGTATTCAAGGGCGCGGATGTAATCGTCGTCAAAGTGCATGGCTTCATCGTCACCAGCATCTTTCTCTTCAACCTGCTTTGCAAAACGCTCTGCTTGGTCTTCTGGGTCGTTCAACTCGCTAAAGCCGTTTGCCAACTCACGTCCACCTACGAAGAACTCGAAACGGTCGGTAATGAATGGGTTGTTGTCGTTACGGCGCGCAAGCGGCGATACTTCCCACGGGTATTCTGTAATAAACGTAGGCTGCTCAAGCTTTTCTTCAGCGGTTGCTTCGAAGATTTCGCAAAGATACTTACCTGCACCCCAAATACCGTCAACTTCAGGCTCTTTGATGTGAAGCTGTTTCGCCATCGCTTTAAGCGCGTCAAGGTTCGCCTCTGGATCGCGGATAGCTTCCTCGTTAGCTTCTGGCCAATACTTAAGAATAGCTTCGCCCATGCTTAAGCGGTCAAACGGCTTACCAAAATCGTATTCAATTTCAGACGTTACGTTACCTTCAGCGTCTTTGGTTGTGTTTTTGATGATGCTTGTTCCAAGAATATCTTCTGCCAAGGTGCGCAGCATATCTTCTGTAAGGTTCATCAGGTCGTTATAGTCTGCATACGCTTGGTAGAACTCAAGCATAGTGAATTCTGGGTTGTGACGTGTTGATAGACCTTCATTACGGAAGTTACGGTTGATTTCGAACACACGCTCAAAACCACCAACCACTAAGCGCTTAAGGTATAACTCTGGCGCGATACGCAGGTACATATCGATGTCTAGCGCATTGTGGTGAGTTACAAACGGCTTAGCAGTCGCACCACCAGGAATAACCTGTAGCATTGGCGTTTCTACTTCAAGGTAGTCTCGCTCGGTAAGATAATTGCGAATACCGTTTACGATCTTGCTTCGGATCATGAAGGTTTTGCGCGTTTGTTCGCTTGTGATCAAGTCAACGTAGCGCTGACGATACTTCGTTTCCTGATCACTCAAACCGTGAAATTTTTCTGGCAATGGACGAAGTGCTTTAGTTAGCAACTCGTATTGCTCCATATTCACGTATAGGTCGCCTTTACCTGACTTATGCAGGTCACCAGCTACGCCAATGATGTCACCAATATCCAGTGCACCGTATTTGGCTTTAAGGGCTTTTTGCGTGTCTTTATCAGCGTAAGCTTGTATACGGCCAGTCATGTCTTGAAGCAGCATGAAAGGACCACGCTTTGCCATAATACGGCCAGCGATGCTTACTTTATTACCCTGCTCTTGTAGCGTTTCTTTGTCGAATTCACCGAACTTAGCTTGAAGCTCATCCGCATAGTTTTCGCGACGGAAGCTGTTTGGGAAACCGTTCGCACGGCACTGCTCGCGAATAGCGCTTAGCTTAGCACGGCGCTCTGCAATCAATTTGTTATCGTCTGTTTGTTGGTCAGTCATAACCTTTCACTTCGTTGTTCGGTTTACAGCCCGGATTTCAGGCTGGCTTCAATAAATTTGTCCAAGTCGCCATCTAGCACGGCTTGAGTGTTACGTGTTTCCACGCCAGTGCGCAAGTCTTTAATGCGAGAGTCGTCAAGTACGTAAGAGCGTATTTGACTCCCCCAGCCGATATCAGACTTGCTGTCTTCCATCGCTTGTTTTTCAGCGTTTTGTTTTTGCAGTTCAAACTCGTAAAGTTTAGCTTTTAACTGCTTCATCGCCTGATCTTTGTTTTTGTGCTGCGAGCGGTCATTTTGACACTGCACCACAATACCCGTTGGTTCGTGAGTAATACGTACCGCAGAGTCCGTTCTGTTTACGTGCTGACCACCCGCACCCGATGCGCGATAGGTGTCTATACGTAAGTCAGACGGGTTAATATCTATATCAATATCGTCGTCAATTTCTGGGTATACAAACGCTGATGAAAATGATGTATGACGGCGGTTACCCGAGTCAAACGGTGACTTACGAACCAAACGGTGCACGCCGGTTTCTGTACGTAGCCAACCGAATGCATATTCGCCCTGAATTCGCAAAGTAGCGCTTTTGATCCCGGCTACATCACCGTCTGATACTTCAATGAGTTCAGTTTTAAAACCGTGGGCTTCCCCCCAACGCAAATACATGCGAAGCAGCATATTTGCCCAATCTTGCGCTTCTGTACCACCAGAGCCCGACTGAATATCAATGTAGCAGTCGTTTTCATCATTTGGACCAGAGAACATACGGCGAAACTCAAGCACTTCTAGCTGCTCAATTAAGCCTTCAAGTTCACTTTGGGCCTCGTTGAAAGTATCTTCATCTTCGGCTTCAACGGCCAATTCAACAAGACCTTCAACGTCTTCAGTTCCCTGATCGAGCTTATGGATCGTTTCAACGATTTGCTCAAGGGCCACTTTTTCCTTGCCAAGTGCCTGCGCCCTGTCTGGCTCGTTCCAAACATCAGGACTTTCTAGCTCTCGGCTAACTTCTTCTAAACGCTCTGACTTTGCATCAAAGTCAAAGATACCCCCTAAGCGCTTCGGTGCGCTCGCGGATATCTTTTATCGCATTAGTAACGGGGTTTATTTCAAACATAGTCCGCTTATTTCGTTATAAATTTAAGACCGCGGATAGTACCGAATTTGAAGAAATTTTGATAGGGGTTGGCGCAAATATTGCGACCCAGTTTTTGCACACGCTAGCGAACGTTTTTTAGTCGCTTAAGGTGAATTGAATAATATTACCGTTAAACGGCTTACAGTAGGCATTGGTAATACGTTCAAAGCCCATAAGATTAAACTTATGTAGCACCCAACGCTTCTTGGCATCTAAATTTGATGCACTGGTTTAGCACATTCACGCCTTGTTGAAGTGTGCAGTGCAAACCGTAAAGTCGTTATAAGCGATAAATGGAAAAGTAATAGGAAAGGTATGTCGTTAAATAATTTGTCTTATGCTGTTATCGGAGTACTGCTTGGTCTCTTAGTATTGGCATTAGGCCAACTTGTTGACTGTCAAAATCTAGCCGGCGCAACCATGGCGCTACAGTGCCCTAACGGTAATCCTGTTTCAAAACTATGGCTGATCGCCTCAATAGTAATAGCTGGAAGTGGTATCGCCGCTTGGCTATTTCGAAACCGCAACGTCTAATCGCGTTGCGATATTGAGAGCACATTATGATCTTCCAAGCGCACTGCAATCTGCCCAACGTAATTAACCATACATGCTTACGTATTCTCAGTAGTAAACTGCAGTGCGTATAGGTAAGTTTCAGAGCGCATAAAAGAATCTACTGCCTTCATGCGCAGCAGTGCTCACCTCTACATTTACGGCTATTTAGCCAACGTATAATCCGTATAGCCTTTCTCACCGCCACCGAACAAGGTGTCGGGATTATGTGTGTTTAACGGTAGATTGTTCTCTAATCGATAGGGTAAATCAGGGTTTGCTACGAAAGGACGGCCAAAACCAATCATATCTGCCCAACCTGCTGACAGCGCACTTTCGGCACGCGCCTTGTCGTACTTTCCAGCATAAATCAATATACCGCTGAATGCTTTGCGAATAGCCTGCTTGAAGGATATCGGCATTTGCGGTGCATCGTCCCAGTCGGCCTCTGCAATGTGCAAATAGCCAACATTAAAGCTGTTTAGCATAGAAGCACTAGCAAGATAGGTCTCTTCCGGATTGTTGTCGACCGTCCCGTTTAATGTTGTTAGGGGCGCTAGACGTACACCTACTTTATCAGCGCCAATTTCCTCAGACACAGCCTGCACCACTTCTTTCAAGAATCGAATACGGTTCTGTACACCTCCGCCGTATTCATCAGTTCTTGCATTACTCTGAGAATCAATAAACTGGTTAAGCAAGTAACCATTAGCCGAATGCAGCTCAATACCATCAAACCCGGCATCAACCGCGTTTCTCGCAGCAACTCGGTATTCTTCAACCACCGCTTTTATATCGTCAATAGTCATTTCTCTTGGCATGACCGACTCAACAAAGCCAGGGTTGCCGCCTTCATCCACGAATACTTTTACTCCATCGGCTTGAATTGCAGATGCACTGATAGGCTGCTGCCCTTCGGTATTTGATGGATGAGAAACACGACCCACGTGCCAAAGTTGTGCGAACATCACACCGCCCGCTTCATGCACTTTATCTGTTACCAGTTTCCAGCCTTCAATTTGCGCCTTGGTATAGATACCTGGCGTCCAAGCATATCCCTTACCTAGCGCAGAAATTTGTGTGCCTTCGCTTACGATTAGCCCTGCACTTGCGCGCTGAGCGTAGTATTCAGCCATTAAGGCATTGGGCACATCGCCGGGCTGGGTTGAACGGGAACGGGTCATCGGTGGCATAACAACGCGGTTCTTAAGCGTTTTTCCAGCCAGCGATACGGTTTCAAATAATTTCATAATGGGGTCCTTTAAGTTTTTCACTTTTGCAATTTCATCTTATGTATCCCTATATATGAGGCCCATTAGCTTTGTTAGAACCCGTACTTTTTACAAAGCACTTTTGCATTTTTCACAAAAGTACCGGTACATTTCGACGACGTTATCCCAAATTTCATGCATCTCCTCTTGACGCAGAAAAAATTAAGCTTACACTTGTTCGCTGAACTAGCGTACAAGTGTAAGCTAGAATATTTTCATCCTTTTTGTATTTAAGATATTCCGACGAAATACAGGTGTGATTTCTACATTGAGACAATTACTAGATAAATTTACTGATCGCATATTCCACCACGGCTCTTGGAAGGGCTATTGGGAAGTACTGATGCAGCAAATTAAACCCGCATGGCGCGATGGGTATTTTAGAGCCAGAGTTGTAACAGTAAAAAACTTAAGCTCGGATATACTCGAGGTGCTACTTGAGCCGGATAGTTCGTGGCCAACGCATTCCGCAGGGCAGCATATCGCGTTGACTATAGAGCTTAATGGCAGGCTCACCACCCGCGTATTTACCATAGCAAGTGGTGCTAATACCCACCAAAGAGACAAGCAGATCCGCTTGGTGACTAAGGTAAAAGCCCAAGGCGCGCTAACACCTTACCTACATACCTGTGTGCCTAATCAATGGGTAAATATTTCAGCCCCCATGGGAGAGTTTGTATGGCCTAAGACAGAAAGGTCTCTACTTATGATTGCGGGCGGCTCGGGTATAACTCCTTTCATTGCCATACTTGACGATGCCGTCAACAACGCGCAGCTAAACCATACACCGGTACACTTACTTTATTTTGCTAAGCCAGGCGAGCATGTATTACTCAGTGAATTATCAGCGTTCAGTCAGCGCTGTGAGTACTTCACCTATGATATTTTGAGCAAGCAAAAAGACGGAGACGTAGAAGCGCATTTGTGTAACTTTGCCAATGCACACTGGTTAGTGTGTGGTCCACGTGCCATGTTCGAGCAAGTTGAAAGTTATGCAAAAACGATCAACGTACCTGTTTCAAGCGAACATTTCGCTGCGCTTCCTGTGGTGAGCAACACAAGCCTTACCGAAAGCGAAACCTTCTCTTTAATTCACAACGGCCAATCTTTGGCTATCGACAATCAGCAAACCCTGCTTTCACAGCTTCAACAAGCAGAACAACCTGTGACCTATGGCTGTGGCATGGGAATTTGTCATCAATGTCAATGTGTGAAAAAACGGGGCGTAGTGAGAGATACCCGCACGGGTGAGCTTTCAGATAGCGCAGAGCAACTTATTCAGCTGTGTGTATCACAAGCCGTAACTGATTTGGAGATTCAACTATGAACACCAGTGTTGCAATAGACAACCAACACCGTGAAGAAGCCATCGAACAAGCGCATGCTCCGATAAGTGGAACCAAAGCAATTCCGTCAACGAGCACTAAAGAGAAACCGAACTACGAGTTACTTGCCGCTCAGCTTGATGAAATTAAAGCTGACATTAAACGAAAAGTGGGTGCTGAAGATGCGGCCTATATCCGACGTATAATTCTTGTTCAGCGAATTTGCGAGTGGAGCGGACGGATACTTTTAATGTTGGGGTTCATTCAGCCGCTGCTCTGGGTTGCCGGCGTATTGAGTTTAGCTACTGCAAAAATTCTCGATAATATGGAGATAGGCCACAACGTGATGCATGGCCAGTACGATTGGATGAACGACAAACACATTAATTCGAAAGGTTATGAGTGGGATATTGCCTGTGATGGCGCAAGCTGGAATCGCGTTCATAATTACGAACATCACACCTATACCAACATTATTGGCAAAGATAGAGACTTTGGCTACGGTTTGCTTCGCCTGTCTAACGATTTTGGATGGCGTGTAAAAAACCTATGGCAGTTCGCGACTTACATCGTACTTAGTGTTTTATTTCAGTGGGGTGTGTCGTATCACGAAATGGCCGCTGAGCGGGTCTTTTTTGGAAAAAAGAAGGACAACCGCAAGAATCAGGTTACTCATAGTGAACTAAAGAAGCGCTTTTTTAGCAAGGGCGCACGTCAATTAGTAAAAGACTATGTGCTATTTCCTCTGATAGCTGGCCCCCTATTTTTATGGGTACTTGCAGGCAACCTTGTTGCCAACTTACTGCGTAATTTGTGGACATCGACTATCATCTTCTGTGGTCATTTCACTGGCGATGTAGAAACATTCAAAGAGGAAGATTGTGTTAATGAAACCCGAGGGCAATGGTACTACCGACAAGCGCTGGGCTCTTCGAACATCAAAGGCGGCAACTTGTTTCACGTGCTTACTGGGCATTTAAGCTTTCAGATTGAGCACCATTTGTTCCCAGATATTCCTGCTAGGCGCTATAGAGAAATGGCCCCCAAGGTAGAAGCCGTATTCAAAGAACACGGCATGCACTACAACACTGGCGGATTTTTAAAACAGTACGGTAGCGTATTAAAGCGTATTATTCGCTACTCTTTCCCTTAACAAACTGAAACCCTAACCAGCCGGTCATAGCGCTCGCGCTGGTTAGGCACGTTCCCCACGCCCAATCAACCAGCATGATGAACAATGTAAAACCTTCAATAATGCTGTATGCCGTTAAGTTGTATGCGCCATAACTAGCTAACCCTAAAAGCGCGCCATCAATTCCCGCATAAAGTAACGACTTATCTCTGTTCGCCACCACAGCAAGAACAAACACTACACATCCATACATCAAGTAGAACACTACCCAAGGCCACGTGATAAATTGATTTCTAAGCAAGGGGGCCATTTCACTTTGATACCAGTTATCCGCAATAACACCAAGCCACAAGAAATCAAGTACGCCAAAGCACACAAAGATAGCAATTAACGACACGATGATGTTTTTCGCAAAGCGAATGATGTTGGAAAGCATGAAACCTATCCCTGTAAATAAGTAAATTGCTGATATAAGTTATTTAAAATATGAATACGTAAGTGTTGCACAATTAGCGCATTGGGAAAACGGTAAACCTTTTTACTGCGCGTGATCACTTTACTTAAAACTTACACTGGCAACTGCAACTTAAAAGACCTTTGAGCCTCAAAGTGACGTGGTTCAAATAAGCGTAAAATAAAATGAAAAAAACACTATTAGTCATAACGACTTCGTTAATTGTCAGTGCGTGTGCTCATAGGCCACCACCTTTAGACATGGATGAAATATTTTTTGAAACGAAAATCAAGCAGGACGGTACCAAGCTCTTCGCGTTTAGCATTCCATTAATGAAACCGCGAGAAGGCGCTAAAGGTGGCGGCAGAGGCGACCGTGGTCAAGGGGTTGAAGGTGGCGGTGGCCGTGGAGGACAGGAAAACCGAGGAGGCTCATCACAAAATTCGTCAGATAGCAGCGATAGAATGACTGAGCAACTCTATGCCTCTCTTGATGAGAAATTGGATGAAACAGGTTATTGCCAAACCGGCTATATAGAAATCGATACACATCAAACCGAAGATAGGCTGCACCTATTAGGCGAATGTAATGAGACGGCGAGTGAACTGGACAGACTCGACTTCCCGAACGTTAATTAACGCACTTTTCATGAAGCGCACTGTTGATAGCGTGCGCTTTGTTTAACGCTCGTTTGCTCAACAACCTCTTAATCAACACAGAGGGTATGCTCCACCACACCATTAGACACATAAGCTCTGCAGCCAAATAGGTCGGTAGTTTCTAAACACACCCCACTGGCTTTTTGCCCAGCTTCCACCTGATTGTTTCCCGTAACACAAGCCACTTCGCATTCGCTGCTGTCATTACACGCATTGCCAGCATCATTCGCCGGTAAAACACAAGTATACGCCTGCTGTCGGCCTACTTTCTTCCACTTACCACCCTGTTTATCACACACTTTTTCAGACTCAATAGAATAGGCCTGCTGTACCAAAGGCAGAGAGGTATCAACAACATGCTCTAATTTTTCAACTTCTTCAACACTTGCTATCGGCTGTTCAATGACTTCTGGGGGCCGCGCACCACAAGCCGCTAAAGTTGCACCCAAGCCCACTGCCAACCAGGCCCCAAACCGATGCTGTATCTTAACGCTTGCCTGTTTCATTCTTTCCCTCTATTTGTTTTACTTTTTAAACAATTACTACTTAAAAGCCACGCTTTTTCAAACCTGCGATACTTATGACCACGGCTATTAGATAAGTTCTTATTTTTTCGATAAATCCTTATTCGTGCGCTGCGCTATGCCTAATAAATTATCGAGCCTATGAAATTTTAATGATACCTAGGCGGGTCTCTTCATACACTTCGCAAAACTTGCAGTATTTACGGATGCTTTATGACACTAAAACAAACCGAAAACCTAGTAACCGCCTTAATAACTTTCAGCTTCGCTGTTCTTGGCCTAACATTTTTATTGGGTGCAAATCCCAATGCACTAATAACTACTTTTAACTTTTATTCGTTAGGCGCAATAGTTAGTGAAAGTGCACTTGGTGCTATCACTGGGATTACATTATTGCTGCTAGCCTTAATGACATTTGCTGCTCGATTTAAGCTAGTGTCAGTAAAAACGGTTACGCTATTCGCTGCATTGGTTACCGCAATCCCCCTACTCACCTTGTTATCTCCCGGGCGATGGATGGCTGATTTAGGCGGCTTCCCGATTATCGGAAGTGGTCAAGGCATCATCAAGTACTTCGCAGTATTACCGCTTTTTCTGTTCTTGTTTTATCGCGACAAACTTTCGCATAAACAGCTGACTTACCTTAACTTTGCACCTGTAGCCATGGTTTTACTATGGATAGGGAGCATGAAGTTTTTCGAGTTTGAAGCCAATGCAATTGTTGGGTTAGTAGAAACCTCGCCGTTTATGTCGTGGCTTTATGACGTGTTCAGTGTACAGGGAGCATCGAATGTAATAGGTGGTTTTGACGTCTTTTTTGCGCTTGTTTTGGGCGTAGGTATTTACACTAAGAACAAGCCAATGATTATTACGAGTGGAATCGCTTGTTTATCCGTATTTTTGATGACCCAAACATTTTTGTTCACTGTGCCGAATACCTTTAACAGTGCCACCATCGTTAACCGTTTAGGCCAGTTCGTTATTAAAGACCTTTGGTTTGTCGCTAACTTAGCGGTAGTGGCCTACTTCACAATATTTAATTCGGTGTCAACTCAAAACCGAAAAGCGCAACTAGACTAAATTAGGCTAAATTTAGATACACAAGGCCGCGTGCTGCGGCCATTTCAAGTGATATAAAACAACAGGTAGATGACGGACAATCGTTTGATGCTCTTTATTTATCTTGTTCTACCAACAAGCTTACCCAGACTAATCTATGATCTGAGCTGGCCGCACGGTCTTTAACTAATCTATACAGGTCACTTGTTTTAGCTGGCCAAAAAACGCCAGCTTCATGTACATCGAACCCATATCGAGATGGTAGAACATAGTCAGCCCTGGCCCCCCAATAAGCGGTAAAGCGATTACTGTATTTAGCGCCAGATGCGCCCGCACCACCAGCGCTTGTTGGAATTGTTTCGTTATTAACTAGTGGGTGTTCGGTTAATTGCTCAATTACACCTTCTCTGTGTTTGTCCCCGATATCAGCAGCATTAAAATCGCCTACAAGTACAAAGCGCGTATTGTTTCCTAGGCTAACTTTTTCGCCCGTGTCATCATAGATATATGCGCCTTTGTCAGGAGAAAGGTAATCTGCCATCAACCTTATTTCATCAAAGTTGCGCTTACCGTTTCTGTCCTCTTTTCCATCAAAATTAGGTGGCGTTGGATGCATTGCAAGTATGTGAACGGTCTTACCGCCCACTTTCACCGGCACATCCCAGTGAGACTTTGAACTTAACCTCAATGCCGCCCATTCATTTACATCGTACCAAGGAGTGCCATTATCAGTACTTCCACTCTCATCGGGAATAATGGGGACCTGTGGGTGAGGCATGTGATGCCATTTAAAAGTCTGGAAAGTACGAATACCCTCAACATCAATTGGGTATTTTGACAGTAGCGCCATACCGTATTGTCCAGGATATAATCCGAACCCATAGGCATCGCCACCAAAACCTTCTGCCTTACCATTATTGTCTAAGTCGAAGGTGGTAGGCTCGCCCGTGTTTACTGGCGCTACGTAGGTGTAGGGGTAATCCACTGGCTTTAGGCCACGCTGAGAAACGTTCAGGTAGTTCTTTATAAAAGCCTCAACCCCTTTGCGTTTATCTGCAATGTAGTCAAACTCGTTCAACATTAAAATATCAGGGTTCATGCGTTGAATGATCTCAGCAATATTTTTGACTTGAGGGTGCTCACCTGTAGATAGAACGTGTTGAAGAACTTTATTGCTTGGCGGCATATCCAACGATTTATAGTTAGTGGCTTCCATACTTACGTTAAACGTAGCGACTTTAAGCATTTGCTGATCTTTTGAATAAGCCAAAGTGGATACGCACATTGCGGGTAAAAGAGCTGTTACAAAGAAAAGCGCCCTAATTTTCATGTTGTTACCTTTAAATAAAGTCGTTTGCTAACGATACCAATATGCATGAGGATTCTATACTATTTTGTACTGAAGAATAGCTAGGATCTGTTAAGCGTTAGGAGCAATGAACCTTACCTAAAGTTACCTCACTTGCGGCTATTTTTTTGCCCTTGTCGTTACAACCTTGGGTTAGTTTTGATCTTTCCAATTCTTGCGCTATCACCATTTTAAAAAATAACCGCACAATTAAAGCATTTAACAAAATTATATTGCACAAAAACATGCATAGAATGGAATAATAGAATCAATTACTCATATTGCACTGATATTCTTTTTCTGACGTTAAGAGAGTACAACCCTCCCTGACTTTAACTGCTGCACGCATTTGGAAGTAATGAACAAGAATTTAATAGGAAGAGAGAAGTGTTATGAAAAGCTGGGTTTCAAAAGCGATTAATACCATCAACGCAGATTATCAGCGCTCTGCAGACACCCATTTGATAAAGCTTGAGCAAATAGCATTTCAAGGTATCGACATCTATTTAAAAGATGAAAGCACTCACCCAACCGGCAGCTTAAAACACCGTTTGGCTCGCTCCCTTTTTCTGTATGCTTTGTGTAATGGAAAAATTGTAGAGGGAACGACTGTGGTAGAGGCATCATCAGGCAGCACTGCCGTGTCTGAAGCTTATTTCGCTAAAATGATTGGCGTTCCGTTTGTTGCCGTTATGCCTAAATCAACCGCCCAAAGTAAAATCGCGCTTATTGAGCGATATGGCGGACAGTGTCACTTTGTGGATTGCCCTACACAAATGCACAGCGAAGCCACTAAGGTAGCGAAAGAACTTAACGGCTACTTTATGGATCAGTTCCTTTACGCTGAGCGCGCTACGGACTGGCGCGGCAATAATAATATTGCTGAAAGAATTTTTGAGCAGATGAAAGCCGAACCCCACCCTGTACCACACACCGTGGTTATGAGTGCAGGTACAGGCGGAACATCAGCAGCCATAGGCCGCTACATACGATACAAAGGCCTCGCTTCAAAACTCGTTGTAGTAGACCCAGAATTCAGTGTGTTTTTTGATAGCTTTAAGATTAAGGATCATACACTTACGGCTACCCGTGGAAGCCGCATAGAGGGCATTGGACGCCCTAAAGTTGAAGCCTCTTTTCAGCATGACGTTATAGACGACATGATTGCTGTTCCTGATACGGCTAGCATTGCAACCATGCATTGGTTAAACAACACCATGGGAATTAAAGCCGGCCCTTCCACTGGCACAAACCTATGGGGCGTATTAAGTATTGCTGAACAAATGAAGCAGCGAGGCGAAGCGGGCTCTATTGTAACGCTTATGTGCGATAGCGGGGAAAGGTACGGTGACACCTATTACAACGAACAGTGGGTACTAAACAATATTGGTTGTACAAGTGTGTTTACTGAAAAACTAGAAAGTATCGAAAGCTGAAATAAAACTAAGGCAGCTTGATTTACACTTTAATCTGCTACTTAAAGTGCTGGCACGCTATATGTCGCGCAGCACTTTATTCAAATCATGGTTCACTATACATTGGCGATAGATTTTTAATTGAAAAAGCTCACGAAGCCATGATGAAAATAAAGATGAAAATAAATAACATTATTCGCAGCAGTGTTGCATTAACTGCCATAATCGCTACCCACAACGCCTTCGCCACGAGTACACCAACAGCTGAAGCCGTTAGCACCAGCAGTACTAATACAGTTGCAAGTTACTCCAAAGGTACTTCTAACAGCAACTATGAGAGCGTTTTTGCCAATCTTGCACTTCACTGTATTCATCAAGAGTTTCCGAATGTAGTAAAACACATGATGAATAGTGCCAACGACGTTAAAGCGCCTAGTAAACTGTACCCGGCCTTTTATGGTTGTTTAGACTGGCATTCGTCCGTCCATGGCCATTGGCTTTTGGTAAGGATGTTAAATACTGCGAAAGACGCAGTGAATAAAGACGAGATCATTGAAAAGCTAAATATCAGCTTTACGACAGAGAACATTCAAGGCGAACTTGCCAGCCTTAAGCGCGAAAACAATGCGTCATTTGAGCGCCCCTATGGCCTTGCTTGGTTTCTACAATTAACCGCGGAACTTCGTCAATCATCAATTCCAGAAGCAAAGGAGTGGCTAAACACGCTACTTCCGCTTGAAGAGGAAATAGTGGCAAGAGTAAGTGCATGGTTACCTAAATTGGCTTACCCAATCCGAACGGGTGAGCATAGCCAAACCGCCTTTGCCTATGGCCTAATGTTAGACTGGGCGAAGGTAGCAGACAACAAGGACTTTGAAGCATTGCTTACATCTAGAGTAAAAGCATATTACCAGGCTGATAAGCAATGCCCCCTAGCCTACGAACCCTCAGGGCAGGATTTCCTATCTCCGTGTTTGGCCGAAGCTGACCTAATGCGCCGAGTAATGGCTAAAGAAGACTACAGCCAATGGCTTTCAGCATTTTTTCCAGACCTAACCGCTAAAACATCAAATTGGCTAGCGCCTGCGACCGTGACAGACAAAACAGACGGTAAGCTTGCCCACCTAGACGGACTGAATATCAGTCGTGCGTGGATGATTGAAGGCATCATGGAAGCCTTGCCAGAGGGTGATGAGCGCATACCCGTATTGGAAAAAACACTGAAAGCCCACCGTAAAGCAGGGTTAGATGCTGTATTTGGTGATATGCACTACATGGGCAGCCATTGGCTTGGCAGCTTTGCCAGCTACTTAGAAACACAGCGCGGTTTGAATTAACTTATATCCTACTAAAGTGTGAGATGAATGAGCACTAAAGTGCTATTCGTCTCACTCGCCTACCGTGGCATGCTCATTCTATGGTGATATGAATAAAGCGCAGCTATGGAAATTTTACTTGTTGATGATCACGTAATAGTGAGAGAAGGCTTTTCTACGCTGTTATCTTCGGTACTCGAAGGCGCTGTCATCACCAATGCAAAAAATGCGCAGCAAGCCACAAATGCACTTCGTACCAACCACTTCGACCTCATTATTTTAGACATTAATTTAGGAGCCACCAGCGGACTTACGCTAGCGGAATACATTATTCAGCGCTGGGAGCACGCAAAAGTACTTATGTTCAGCATGTTCGATGATATTTCCATCATCGATAGAGCTATGAAGCTAGGGGCAATGGGCTATGTTAGCAAACAAAGTGAACCTGATGTGCTGATAAGCGCGGTGACATCTATCATTAAAGGCCGGCGTTATTTGGAACACAATACTGCAATTGAACTCGCCACATTCAACCTGTCACATTCCGGAAGCAACTTAACAGATCTGACACAAAGAGAGTTAGATATATTCCTTGGAATAGCGAACGGTCTCTGTCGAAAACAGGTTGCAGAAAGCCTCAATATTTCCGAAAAAACGGTTTCAAACGTTATCACCCAGCTCAAGCGAAAACTTGAGCTACAAACAAATGCCGAGTTTGTTCACCTTGCCATCAAGCAGGGATATATTAAAATCGCCAGCTAAACAAGACCCACTAAACAAAGTCGGGAAATCTTCCCTGTACTTTCGTCTCTTATATACCCCCCTTTGGTACTGACTTTATCTTATGACAAAGATACTTTATGTAAATCAAGATATTAGTGTTTTCACCCCACTTCAAACTAAGGGAAATTTTCCCGTGTTTTGGAGGACGAATTCCGTTTATAAGAGCCTCTACTTAGTTACATACTGTTAACACAACATCAAGGTAACAGTGGAAACAAAACTATGGCTAAGTTCTATTCAAAGGCTTCATTGGCCTTAAGCGTAATTATTGGTTTAGGTACGAGTTCACATTTATATGCGGACGATGGCGTGACATGGGCAGACATTGAAAATGATGCCAAGACGCCTGAGAACGTGCTGATGTATGGTATGGGTCCAGAAGCTCAGCGTTACAGCGGACTTGATCAAATCAACAAAGAAAATGTACACATGCTATCTCCGGCTTGGGTGATGAGTTTTGGTGATGAAAAGCAACGGGGTCAAGAGTCCCAGGCAATAGTGTACGACGGTATTGTCTATGTAACCGGTAGCTACTCCCGTATCTACGCCTATGAAGCAAAAACAGGTAAGAAGTTGTGGGACTACGCCCACCGCCTTCCAGAAGGTATTCGACCTTGTTGTGACGTGGTAAATCGCGGCGCAGCAATTTATGGTGACTTAGTCTTTTTCGGTACGCTGGATGCTGGCGTTGTTGCCCTTGACCGGCTAACGGGCAAAGTAAAATGGAAGAAGCGCTTTGAAGACTATCGTGCAGGCTACACCATGACGGGGGCACCTACGATTGTTAAAGACCAAAAGTCAGGAAAGGTCATGCTTATCCACGGTTCATCAGGTGATGAATTTGGCGTTGTAGGAAAACTATTTGCACGCGACCCTGAAACCGGTGAAGAGATTTGGATGCGTCCATTTGTTGAAGGGCACATGGGCAGATTAAATGGAAAAGACAGCACGCCTACTGGTGGTTCATACGAAGTGACAACGTGGCCAAAGGATGAAAACGGCGAAATGGTTGAGGCTTGGCACCACGGTGGTGGCGCACCATGGCAAAGTGCAAGCTTCGATGTTGAAACTAACACTATCATCATAGGTGCAGGTAACCCCGCTCCTTGGAATACATGGAAACGCACCGCCAAAGGCGGCGATCCGCGAGATTGGGATAACCTTTATACTTCCGGACAAGTGGGTGTAGATGCAACCACTGGTGAGGTTAAATGGTTCTATCAACATACACCTAACGACGCATGGGATTTCTCTGGCAACAATGAACTTGTTCTATTTGACTATTACGATAATGGAAAGCTCATAAAAGCGACGGCTCATGCAGACAGAAATGGCTTTTTCTATGTAGTTAACAGACAAAACGGTGAATTCATCAGAGGCTTTCCCTTTGTAGATAACATTACGTGGGCCACACATATAGACCCTGACACGGGTCGCCCAGTTGAAGTAGACGGACAACGCCCACCACTGCCTGAGCCGGGTGAAAAACGAGGAAAGTCAATAGAGGTATCGCCTCCATTCTTGGGCGGGAAGAACTGGAACCCGATGGCCTACAGCCAGAATACCGGCTGGTTCTATATGGGCGCAAACCACTGGAAAGAAGACTACTGGACGGAAGAAGTGACCTATAAGAAAGGTGCTGCTTACCTAGGACAGGGTTTTAGAATTAAGCGCATGTATGACGACCACGTGGGCGTACTTCGTGCCGTAGACCCCATTTCAGGTGAAATTAAATGGACACACAAAGAGAAACTTCCTATGTGGGCTGGGGTACTGGCGACGAAAGGCGGACTCATTATTACCGGAACGGGCGATGGCTATGTCAAAGCTTTCGATGAGGAAACCGGTGAAGAACTTTGGAAGTTCCAAACGGGCTCGGGCATCATTTCATGCCCTATAACCTGGGAAGAGGATGGTGAGCAATATATTGGCTTAGCGTCAGGGTATGGTGGTGCAGTACCTCTATGGGGAGGAGATATGGCTGAACTCACCAAACCTGTCGCGCAAGGTGGTTCGTTCTGGGTATTTAAACTTCCTAATCACAATAAGAAGCAAAACGTAGCTAAACAATAGCTTTAAATTTGCAAACCAAACCGAGAGGCGGTGAAAACGCCTCTCGGCATTAAGGAGCTCTCATGCGCTTACGTTTTCAAACAACCAAACAACTCCCAGTATTATTATTAGTCGCCCTATATTCAGCAACTGCCAGTGCCATTCCTGATTTCGAAGATGATGTGAAGATTATCAACGGATGTGAAATAAAACCAAAAACAGTATGTAGCAATACAGACTTGAGCGGTGCTGATTTGAGCCATGCAAATTTGCACGGGGCAGTATTCACAAACGTTAAGTTCAACAAAACCAATTTAAGGCACGCCAACTTAAGCTACTCGACGTTTAAGAAAAGTAACCTAGACCACGCTGATTTAGCTACCGCCAACTTAAAACATGCAGATTTACGCAGTTCAAAAGTTCGCAACGCTAACTTAGAAGGTGTAGATGGCTGGGCGCTTTTCGGTCAAGGGGTTGATTTCACCAACTCCAACTTTTCAGGCGCCAACCTAGACCAAGGGCGTTTATCAGGTGCGACAATGGTAAACACCAACTTGCGTGCCGCGCGCCTAGAGCGAGTTTGGATGAACAAAGCAAACTTTGAAGGTGCTTCACTCATTAACGCCAATATTCAGGAAGCAAAACTGAACGATGCAAGTTTGTATCGAGCGAACCTAACAGGCACGCGCATCCACTACGCAACATTTCAGGGCACTTTCATGGACGAATGTATAAATTGTCCGATTGACTGGTAAGCTAGAGCCCCCTTGGGGTTGCTCTAGCAAGGTCACTCACGTCTATGACAATTTAACTGCCAACTCAGCAGTTTCTTTCCCCAAAATTTTAAGCTGCTCTATGGTTTTTTCATCGATTAATCCACTGTGTTTAATGATATGCAATACTTGGAAACACAGTGCGGCATCCACTAATTTATATGTAAAAGAGTGAAACATGGTAAGAGAGCCGCACTCGATTCAGCGGCTTTCTTTCAACACCTAGCGTCAAAATTATACAGAGAGTTTGAGAAACAACACGTTATATAATGCTGTCTGTTTCAAATGCATTTTCACTTGAGCGATCCGCAAGTTTTTTGAGCATTGCGAGTAAAAGTAGGTTTTGAAACTCAGGCTCTTTTAAAAGAAAAAACCCCTCTGTTGAAATAATACTCTCAAAGAGAGAGATAATATTTAATAGCACAAGAAACCAAAATGCTATGTTGCTGTAATTTTTCTTGTCCATGATTATTAGCCTTTATCCATGCTTAAATAAAACTAAAAAAGCAGACCAAAGCCTGCTTAATCAATACTAAGGAATTTCTGGCTCGTTTGCACCATCGTAGAATCCGTTGCCAAATCCTCGACCGAAATCATAGGCCAGCCACACCTGCACCTGCCACTGCTTCGATTTCTTTAATGTTGATCTCTTCCATAATAAAGCTCCTTTTTTCAATTAAAGTGATGTGCTAATGCACTGAACTAGACTATGACACCAAAGCAGTATTGACGACTGTCCATGAGTTGGGTTTTACAACGTTTTGTGAATTGAAATTTATTTTTCTGGAATAGGCAATGAAGGGACTTGATGGCGTTAACTGTTTCTCATATTAAGTAGCGCACTCTCTAATCGAAGCGATTTCAAAGGCACACTTGTTTAGCATGGATAGAAATTCTGAAATGTAGATAGCTAGAGCGCGTGCGGCTTACTCTAGCTACCCTAAGCCCATGTCTCAGCCAAGCTTACCAGCCAACTCGGCGGTTTCTTTCCCCAAGTTTTTAAGCTGCTTTATCGTTTTTTCGTCGGTAATTGCGCCATCTTCCATAAGCGAATCAACCTTTGCGATAGCTTTTTGATTTGGCAACACCATTGTGCCTAGGTTTTCAAGCAGCATTCTCAGTACCACAAGTACACGCATGCCCCCTAATCCACCAGCAGACGCCGCCATAATACCAGCCACTTTACCTCGATAGGCTTGCAATGGTTTTTCCCCTTCCCCCATGCGCGATGCCCAATCGATAGCGTTTTTCAGCAATGCTGGGTAGCTAGAATTGTATTCTGGTGATGCTATAAGAAAACCATCATGACTCATTAGCAATTCTTTGAACGCCTGCGCTTTTTCAGGCATGCCAAATTCAGCCTCTTCGTCTTCATTAAATATTGGCATTTGATAGTCGGCTAGGTCAATAACGGTAACCTCTGCGCCAGCTTCACGGGCGCCTTCAGCAGCGACGTTAACAATAGCCTGGTTAAACGAACCTTTACGGGTACTACCTGCAAATGCAAGGATCTTAGTCATTTGAGTTTCCTGTCGTTAATTTAAGTAGTGTTCTAGTTGTCTGATTTATAGGAAGCTATCACCCTATCGGTTCTAATCGAAATGTAATACCACTGCACCTGCGGTTACACGCCGCGATTACGAACATTTTAAATCTCGCCGAGTACGCAATAATCTATGCCCACTGGTATAACGATCACGATTAGCGCAAACGAGCGTTGTAGGGGTGACGCTTATGTTTCGTATAAAAAAAGGCTGACAATCAATGTCAGCCTTTTAAATATCACTACCTATGTTGTACCGCGAACACTACATTTTTTCTAGTGTTTCGATGCCAAGTAGAGTTAATCCTTTCTCTAGCGTATTGGCAACCAAAGCTGACAACGCTAAGCGGCTATCACGTACAGTTGGCTCAATGCCGTCTTTTAACATTGGGCAAGCTTCGTAGAACGTCATGAACGCTGAAGCCACTTCGTACAGGTACGTACACAATACGTGAGGTGTCGCTTCACGAGATACCATGCCAATCACTTCTTCAAACTGCATCAATAACACTGCTAGCGCATGCTCTTGTTTCTCAACTATATTGATATCTACCGGCATAGTTGCCATATCAACACCCGCTTTTCTAAACAAGCTTTTCACACGGGTATACGCATATTGCAAATAAGGCGCTGTATTACCTTCAAAGCTTAGCATTGAGTCCCAGTTAAACATGTAATCAGTTGTGCGGTTCTTAGATAGGTCAGCATATTTTACTGCGCCAATACCTACCTTTCTTGCAACTTCTTTTAGCTCGTCTTCACTTAAATCGTTGTCACGCTCGGCAATCAGTTTGCCTGCTCGCTCAACCGCTTCATCAAGCAACTCAACCAATTTAACCGTGCCACCGGTACGGGTTTTAAATGGCTTACCGTCACTGCCTAGCATCATACCAAACGGGCAGTGCTCGTAAGTTTGCTCTTCTTTCATAAAGCCCGCTTTGCGGCCTACAATTTCAGTTTGCTTAAAGTGCAGCGCCTGACGAGCGTCAGTAAGAATAAGCGTACGGTCAGCGTTTAATTTGCCGCTACGATAACGCATTGCTGCAAGGTCCGTGGTTGCATAAAGGTAGCCACCACCCGACTTCTGGACGATATAAACCGCCGGGTTGCCCTCTTTATCTGCAAGCTCAGGAATAAACACCACCTGCGCCCCCTGATCTTCTACAGCGATGCCTTTTGCTTTGAGTTCGCTTATTACGTTGGCCAAGTCGTCATTGTAAGCCGACTCACCCATAATATCTTTACGGGTAAGGCTTACGTTTAGCTTGTCGTACACTTCTTCGGAGTGAGCAATAGACACGTCAATGAACTTTTCCCACAGTGCGAGGCACTGAGCGTCACCGCCCTGCAGCTTAACTACGTATTCACGGGCGCGGTCGGCAAAGCCTTCTTCTTCGTCAAAGCGTACTTTGGCTTCGCGATAAAAGTCTTCAAGGTCAGACAACGCAGTTTCCGCCACTTCCTCTTGAAGCTTGTCTGATAGGTGCGCAAGCAACATGCCGAATTGCGTGCCCCAGTCGCCCATGTGATTTTGACGAATTACATTGTGGCCCAAGAATTCAAGCACTTTAACCACGGCGTCGCCGATGATGGTAGTACGCAGGTGACCTACGTGCATTTCTTTCGCTAAGTTAGGCGATGAGTAATCTACGACAATGTTTTGCTCTGGCGACTTTGCAATACCCAAACGCGGATCGGTTAACGATAGCTCGCATTGGTTAGCCAGCCAATCATCGTTTAGATGTACGTTTATAAAGCCAGGGCCAGCCACTTCTAGCTTACTGGCAATATCGTCAAGCTTTACGGTTTCAACGATTTTCTCTGCAATATCACGTGGCTTTTGCTTAAGCTGCTTGGCTAGCGCCATAGCGCCGTTAAACTGGTATTCACCAAACTCTGGTCGAGCACTGCGCGAAACGGGTACTGGCGCATTCTCTACGCCCATCTCTTGCAGAGCCTCAGTGAAACGATTAACTAATAGTGCATGTATATTCATAATGTATATTTCTTTAATTTTCGCGCGTGTTCGTAAATTGAATATCTGGATAGCGTTCTTGGGCTAGCTGCAAATTCACCATAGTCGGTGCGATATACGTTAAGTTATCGCCTCCATCCAACGCCAGGTTCTGCTCACCTTTGCGGCGGAATTCATCTAGTTTTTTCTCATCACTTGAGTAAACCCAGCGAGCCGTTGAAACGTTAATATGCTCGTATAACGCATCTACGTTGTATTCGGCTTTTAAACGAGCCACAACTACGTCGAACTGCAGAACACCTACCGCGCCTACGATCAAATCGTTGTTTGCAAGGGGTCGAAACACCTGAACTGCGCCTTCTTCAGAAAGCTGAATAAGACCTTTCAGCAGCTGTTTTTGCTTAAGTGGATCTTTCAAACGAATACGTTTAAATAGCTCTGGCGCAAAGTTTGGAATACCCGTAAAGCGGTAGTTATCGCCTGACGTGAAGGTGTCACCAATTCGGATAGTACCGTGGTTATGTAAACCAATGATATCGCCAGCATACGCTTCTTCTAGTAGGGAACGGTCACCCGCTAAGAAAGTTAACGCATCAGAGATACGAACATCTTTGCCTAAACGGCTGTTGCGCATTTTCATGCCTTTTTCATACTTGCCCGACACAATACGACAAAACGCAATACGGTCACGGTGTTTCGGGTCCATGTTGGCCTGAATTTTAAATACGAATCCGCTAAATTTGCCGTCGGTACTTTCGATAGTCCCTTCTTCTGTTTCGCGTCCAAGTGGCGCTGGCGCCCACTCAACCAAACCGTCAAGCATGTGGTCTACGCCAAAGTTACCCAATGCCGTGCCGAAGAATACTGGCGTTAGCTGGCCTTCACGGAATAGCTCTTGATCAAATTCATTCGATGCACCGCGCACTAGTTCAAGCTCGTCGCGCAGAGTCTCGGCAAGATCGCTTCCTACTGCCGTATCAAGCTCTGAGTTATCCAACCCTTTAATGATACGCACATCTTGAATAGTGTGACCCTGACCGCTTTGATACAAAATAGTCTCGTCGCGGTGAAGGTGATATACACCTTTAAAGCTCTTACCACAGCCGATTGGCCACGTGATTGGCGCGCACAGGATATCAAGCTCGGTTTCTACTTCATCAAGCAGTTCCATAGGATCGCGAATATCCCGGTCTAGCTTGTTCATAAAAGTCACAATTGGCGTATCGCGCAAACGGGTAACTTCCATTAGCTTACGGGTTCTGTCTTCTACACCTTTAGCCGCGTCGATCACCATAAGGCACGAGTCAACGGCTGTTAGCGTACGATAGGTATCTTCAGAGAAGTCTTCGTGCCCCGGGGTATCCAGCAGGTTTACCAAGTGATCGCTATATGGAAACTGCATAACTGAGGTGGTTACCGAGATACCACGCTCTTTTTCCATCTCCATCCAGTCAGACTTAGCATGCTGACCTGATTTTTTACCTTTTACAGTACCGGCGGTTTGAAGCGCACGCCCGAACAACAGTACTTTTTCAGTAATGGTGGTTTTACCCGCATCCGGGTGCGATATGATTGCGAACGTACGTCGCTTTTTAATCTCTTCTAGAAGTTTCTTATCTGACATCAATACTTATCTTCGTTATCTATTATCCCTGTAAACCAATAACTTACAGGCGCGTTTTATATCGGATAGGCAATGCTTGTCCGCGCAAATTGTATATTGCGGTGAAACGCTTGATACGGCTTGGTAATTAATTGCGCGGATTTTAGCATTTTACTGGGCGTAACAGTAGAGCGAAATTACGTAGCACCTGTCTTATGACGGGTTAAATGAATCGACGGTTTAATTTCAATGATCTCTTCAAGTTTTTAACATTCAATTTAACGAAAACCTTTGCGTAGGCGCTCAACGAACTTATTAGCTTATTCGTCCCATAACTATTTACTTTGCCTACTGAATCAACATCAATCTACACGGCACCACACATTTTCTTAAGCTTACTTAATACCAAGCTAGACTGAGCAGTGCTCTAAAAACATAAACTGATGATTATGTATTTTTGTTTTATCTTTTGAAGGCTTACATTTTTAAACAATGTGCTATATTGATTTTTAAACAAAAAACAACCAACGGTACAAGGACGACATATGCTGCGAATATTATTCGCATGGCTTGTAATAGCATGCTTTTGCCCAACCGCTAACGCAGCTAATTTCAATGACCCACAGTCTATGCTCTCTTTGGACAGCGATGCCGTTTTTGCAGTAAGTAACTCAGCTGAACTTACAGGCAATGAACAGTGGTTTTATAGCGCTGATGTTATAAAAAGGTCTCCTTCACAGTACTTACATTTTAAAGTTCGCGTTTACAACCAATTAGATACGCAAGTTCCTGTCTGGTTTTCAATAAGCTTTCCTGCAATTAAAACACTCGCTGTCACCGACGGTACCCATCAATGGGAAACAGGAGACGATACACCTTACAGCACTCGTGCGGTAAACACGCCCGATTATCACTTTCCGTCTGTATTGCCAGCTTCATCTTATACGGAATTTAGCGGCACCATGTCTGGCGAGATACTTAGATACAGTTTCTCTGTGGCTACACCGGAATTTTATAGCAACCTTTACATGAAAACATTGCAGCGGGATATGGCATTTTTCGGCGCGATGGGGCTGCTTACCCTGCTTTGTGCACTTGGCTATATTGCCAGCCGCAATTTAGTTTTTCTTAGCTTTGCTTCGTTTATCTTTGCCACAACGTTTTGGTTCTTCCGAGTTTTTGGCTATGCATTTGAACTACTGTGGCCTAATACACCAAGTTTGAACGACATTAGCTATGCTGTAAGTATTTACTCTGTTTTGATTACCGCCTTTTGGGTATTGTTTCAAACTCTTGCCAGAGACAACCATGAAGTTTACGGAGCAAAACCGGTTAAACGATTCTGCGTAATTCTGCCATTTATGGGTATTTTGTTTTGGCAAGGCATGGGGCTCGATATAGCTCTTAAGCTCCCTGTTATTCTCTTTTTCCCTTATATACTGATTGCAGCTCTCGTTATCTTTGTAGAGCATAAACGGGGCTCTGACAGAGCCAAGTGGCTAGCTGCCGCTATGCTTCCAGTAACATTTAGTACCTTAGTCCTTACTATTATTGCACTTTTTGAGGTCGAGCTTTATCTAGAGCCTATCGCCACTTTCATGACTGGACTTGTGATGACCTGTCTGTTTATGGTCGCGCTTACCGCGAACTACATGGTTAAGGTTGTGCAAAGAGAAAGAGACGCACAGAAAGAAGCAGCACAATTAAAAAGTGAACAGACATTTAAACTAGAAGCGCTGGTGAAAGAGCGTACACTAGCGCTCGAACAGACCAACAGTGCATTGGCAGAGTTAGCTTCTAAAGATAGTTTAACGGAGTTGCCCAACCGACGTACGCTGGACATGTTCGTAGACAATACGTTCGATAAGACTATACACAACCACGAGGCACTCGCCATTGCGCTAATCGATTTAGATCATTTTAAAAGTATCAACGATACATTTGGACACGATGTAGGTGACGAAGTACTTAAGGGCATTGCTAACATTCTCGCGCCGCTAAATAATGCAGAGCAAGTAGCGGCTCGGTATGGTGGAGAAGAATTTGCCATTGCAAAGCGCGTCACACAGCCTAATGGTAACCAGTCTAGCGAAGCCGAGGAATTTGCAAAACAATTGGAAATCGTCCACCGTGCCATTAATCAGTTAGCGATTGCATCGATAGATGACAGGAAACTGGGAGCATGTATAGGTTGGACATTATGTAAAGGCTCCGACGATATTGTCGAAGCCTTTAGGCGGGCTGATCAAGCCCTTTACGTAGCCAAAGATAAAGGAAGAAACTTAATCATTCCCGCTTTATGAAACCGCAACCACCGCTTTTCGCTTATCATCTTTTGAAAATTGCAGCGCGTTGTTCAAATTATCGAATTCAAACACGTTAGGTATTTCAACAACCAACGTTTGCGCAGCAACTTGCTCAAGTAACGCCTCACCATCTTTCACCAAACGCTGCCACTGTGATAAATCGCCATAATCATGCAGCGCACCTAGCGCTATCTCATGATAAGAAATAGTACGCGTGAAAGGCTCATCAACAGGCACTTCAATACGACCTAGTATACTCACTACGTGACCATTAGCTTCAAGAAGCGGTACAAGTGACGCCGCATAGTCTGGACCATTTGCATCGAAAAGCGCGTAAAAGGTTTGCCCTTCAGGTTTACCGCGATGGATGGCTTTTACGCCCATCTCAGCAGCTTGCTCTTGCGTAAAGCTACCTGAGATAACATGCACATTAAAACCTGCTTGTGAAAGCATTTGTGCCAGCAATTTGTTAACGGCGCCCATACCGCTGACTAACACATCAGCCCCTTTTCTTACCGGCACTTTACTAAACGCCTGCCAGGCAGTAAGCATTGGGCATGGCAAGGCAGCAGCTAGTGCAAAATCAACGCTTTCTGGTACAACCATTACGCGGCTTGCGTACACTTCACTATGATCGGCAAAGCTTCCGTTTTCACCCAGGCTATGATGGTAAGCCACCCGCTTACCCAGGAGGCTGTTATCAACGCCCTCACCTACAGCTACAACAACACCCGCACCGTCCACACCGGGGATATGCCCTTTTTCCCAGTCGCGCGGGTTATCATCGATAAACTTCCAGTCAACTGGGTTAATGCCAATAGCATAGTTGCGCACGACAATACGCCCTGCCTCCGGCTCAGAAAACTCTTGTACGTTTTGTATCAGTGCTGCGCCAGCTTGTTCAAATTGCCAAACGTTAGCTTGCATAAAAGCTCCTTAACAAGGTGATTTTTCCGATTAGTCCCACGCAGGTGAAAAATCTGGGTTAGCTTGACGGTCGCCACAGTCTAGTGCGTCAATTTTTGCAATATCGTCAGCGTCTAAGGTAAGTTCAAGCGCTTTGAAATTGGTTTCCAAATTTTTGCGCTTGGTCGACGATGGAATAGTGACTAAACCATGGGCCAGCTCCCAGGCTACAACCACCTCAGCAGTGCTCACGCCGTGCTTATCTGCAATTGCAATGATGGTCTCGTCTTTTAACACTTTACCAACAGCAAACGGCATATATCCTGTTACTGTGATACCGTGTTTCTCACACGCTGCACGCACTTTTTCATTAGTAAGATAAGGGTGTACCTCTACCTGATTCGTGGAAATAACGCCCTCGCCCAAGATACTCACCGCTTCTTCAATTTGTGCCACGGTAAAGTTAGAAATACCAATCTCTTTTGTGAGTCCCAGTTCCTTAACGCGCAGCAATTCACCTAGGTACTCTTCCATGCTTTCGCCGTTTTCCGGTGACGGCCAATGAATAAGTAGCAGGTCAACGTACGACAGTTGGAGCTTTTCCAAACTCTCTTTTACGCTATCTACAAAGCTTGCTTTATTCAACTTGTCATTCCACACCTTGGTGGTGACGTATAGGTCTTCACGTGCAACAAGGTTGTTTGCAATAGCGTCTTTAATAGCGCGACCTACCGCTTCTTCATTGCCGTATATTTGCGCCGTATCAATATGACGGAAACCCACTTCAAGTGCCATTGTCACGCTGTTATAGGCTTCATCGTCTTTTAAGCGAAACGTGCCTACACCTAGCGAAGGAATTTTAGATTGTGACTGATTTACATTCGGCATGATGCCTCCTTGTTGGTTCCGTTATTTATGAAAGTGAGGTAATACGTAGTCAGCAATGCGCTGCATCGCGTCTTCTACTGGTTGCGTATTACGTCTGAAGTGCAGGCCAATATGATCAACCCCCGCGTCTTTCATTGCATTGAGTTCTTTGATAAGCCCATTTACACCAGTTTCAACCCCGAATCGGTGGCGTTTTATGGGCGCTTCATCGTCTTCAACCAAATTAAGATGAATAAAGCTAACGTATGGCTTGTTGCCCGCGACACTTCGCCATAGTTCTACGCGCTTTGCATGGTCGTTCGGTGTACCTGGATACGCCAGCCAACCGTCCATATTTTCTCCAACCCACTGAGGGCTTTGCTGAGCGAGCCCTGCAACGTACAAAGGCGGCGTGGTTGAGCGCGGTAACAGCGACATGCCAGGCTTAAGGGAATTCTCACCGTGCTTTACAATTTCCAGTGACTGCCTGAAGTGCTCGCCGCGACTGTCAAAATCGACATCGAACAACGGATACTCAACCGGTCTATCCCCACTGGCTACACCGAGTATAAGGCGGTCGTTACTTAGCTGCTGCACTGTTGCTGCCGCTTTTTTAACAAGCCATGGCTGCCTAAGAGGCAAAACAACAGCTGCTGTGCCTAATAGAATATTGTCTGTGATACCCGCTAAATAGCCTAGGTAAGTGAAGGTTTCGAAAACCTGAGCCGCATCCCCAAAGCTAGGGTCATAAACCGGTACATCTCTTACCCACGCTGCTTTAAACCCTAGTTTGTCGGCTAATCGAATACGGCTGTGATGCTCGGTCATATCAGGTACGCCGAATGGCGTACCTTCTGTGGCGTCGAAATGTGCCCAGTCGTTATCTAGCGGAAGCTCTACACCTACTGAGAACGTGTGTTGTGCAAGCTTATCAAAGGTATTTGTCGTCATTATGACCTCCCTACGCGCTCGTTGTGTTATTCGCCGTATTCGCAGTACTGAGTGCGCGCTTGTCTAAGTAGCCGCTATAGCGCGTGACAAGTAACGCTGCAACAGAAATAATTGCGCCAATCCACGCGGTATCAGATAACTGCATGCCGTCTACGATTGCACCGCCCAGAATTGAGCCCACAGCTATGCCTATGTTAAATGCCGCAATATTTAAACCTGACGCCACATCAACAGCATTAGGGGTAAACTTCTCTGCTAATTGAACAACGTACACCTGAAGTCCTGGAACATTGCCAAAGGCAAAGGCGCCCCACACTAAAACGGTGATCACTGCGGCAACTTTACTGCCCATGGTAAACGTCAGGGCAAACAAGATGACTGCAAGGGCTGAAAAGATAATAGTTAACGCGCGGATTGGGCCTTTTTTGTCAGCAAGCTTGCCGCCATAAATATTGCCTACCGCGACAGACACACCGTAAACCAGCATAATTAAGCTGATAGCTGAGGGCGCAAACCCCGCCTCTTCCTGCAATATAGGAGCGAGATAGGTGAATGCCGTAAATGTGCCGCCATAGCCCAATATCGTCATTAGATACACTAATACCAGACGAGGCTGAACCAACACTTTCATTTGTTCACTCAAAGTGGCCGGTTTACTTTGTTTAAGATTGTTCGGTACCAGCAACGCACTGCCTATTAGCGCAAGTGTGCCTAGCGCGGAAACCACAAGGAAGGTTGCTCTCCAACCGAAGTTTTGACCAATCCAGGTACCCAAAGGTACGCCAGTAACCAAGGCTACGGTTAAGCCCGTAAACATAATGGCAATAGCACTGGCTTCTTTTTCTTTCGCCACTAGCCCTGTAGCAATAGTTGACCCTATAGAAAAGAACACACCGTGCGCTAAGCCTGTCAAAATGCGAGCTAAAATTAAGCTCTCGTAGCTAGGCGCTTGCCAAGCAAGAATATTACCAGCCACAAATAGCGCCATTAAGCTTAGGAGAACATGTTTTCTATTCCATTTTCCCGTAAGGGCGGTAAGAACCGGTGCGCCAACGGCAACACCAACGGCGTACAAGCTAACAAGTAAGCCTGCACTTGGTAACGTAACGCCAAGATCTGTAGCAATGGTGGGGACAAGCCCCACTATCACGAACTCTGTTGTGCCAATAGCAAACGCACTTAACGTTAACGCAAATAATGCAATAGGCATTTCAATTATCCTCAAAAAGTAATTAACGAGATGGCTTGATTAACAACGCCACCATTGGCTTCTAGAACGAACAACTACACCGTTTTTTGAAAGCCATTAATAAAGTGCGTACAGTTTGACGATAAATTTATTTGCAAAAAACAGCACTAATGACAAAATACTTTTGCGATATTTGAAAATATAAGGTGTGCGATGCCAGTCTCATCAAGAACTGAAGATTTAGAAGCCTTCCTAACCGTTGTGGATACAGGTAGTTTTTCCAGTGCTGCCAATCTACTCAATCAGCAGGTTGCAAAAGTGAGTAGAGCGGTTACCCGTCTTGAAGATGGCTTAGATGTAACCTTATTGAATCGCACTACCAGACGGTTGGAACTAACAGAAGAAGGTGAGCTTTTCCTGCAATATGCCAGAGACGGGCTAAACATATTAGAAAAAGGTGAAGAAGCATTACGGCTATTAAAGCGCGCCCCTTCTGGAAAACTTCGGGTCGATGCTGCGAGCCCGTTTGTATTTCACCAGCTAGCGCCGTTAGTGGGCGAATTTCGAGAAGCATTTCCTGACATAACACTCGATATCACCAGTCACGACAGCATTATCGACCTGTTGGAACATAAAACCGATATCGCAATACGTATTGGTGATTTAAGCGACTCTAACTTGCACGCTAGACGTTTAGGAAAAAGTAAGCTGCATATTGTGGCAAGCCCACAGTATCTTGAAAAATATCCCATATCTGAAGGTGAGGATGGAATTAGCACGCTAAACAAACACAAACTGATTGGCTTTAGCGACTCACCAAGTCTCAATAAATGGCCGATCAAACAAGATATTAACTTGCAGTACAGTCTTCGTGCGTCAAGCGGCGAAACTATTCGCCAGCTGTGCTTGGCAGGTCAAGGTATCGCGTTACTTTCTCACTTTATGGTACACAAAGATATCAGTGCAGGCTCGCTGGTAGCGCTATTTCGCGACGATATTGTCAGTCCAAACCGCAGAGAGTCGGTACAAGCGGTATACTATAAAAATAGTGCAGTATCGTCTCGTATTTCTGCGTTTTTGGATTTTATACAGCCGCGACTAACTCTTTAACTCACCTTTGTTTAGCGTGGCCTTTACCTAATATCTTTTTAAGTGTGCTTTGAGGAAGGCCATTTACTATTAGCGCGGCTATCATCAATATTGCACCGGCCATAACCATAGGCAGCAGCGTTTCTTTAAGCAATATCACAGAGCTTACATAACCCACTATCGGAGTGAGTGTACTAATAAGAACAATTTTATCTGGGGGCAATTTAGGCCCCGCCGCTACCATAAGGCCAAAACCGAGACCTGTTGCCACTGGGCCAATATACGTCAGTAACAACCAATCACTTATATCGTAAGCCCCAAAATTAGGTGTAGGCTCAACCATCAGTGCAATAGCAAGCATGGCGAAACCAGCGATGGTAAACTGCCAGAAGACAGCTTCAATGACGCTTCCCTTCCACTTATGAAAAGACACTCTTCGAATAGCGACCGCCCACAATGCAGATGCCAGCAACATACCAAAGAGCGGTAGCCATGCGCCCGGTTGCCCCGAAGCAAATAAAATCATTGCACAGCCAATGGTAGATATACCGGTTAGAATTAATCGCTTAGAAGGCGGGCGTTGCCGATACCATAGGGTGTCGATAAGCAGCATCCAAAGCGGTGTGGTGTAAATAAGAATACTGGCCGTGCCAGCAGGAATAAACTGCAGTGAAACGGTAATAAGCCCCATTGATAGGATAAACTGGAAAAACGCAACGACAAACACCACCGAGCGATCTTTACGATTGAGTACCGGTAAACGTTTTTTGGTGATAATTACAAACAGCGCGAGTACGGGAAGGCTTAACAAGAAGCGCAAGCACACCATCCATACAGGCCCTACAATCTCAAGCCCTAATTTCATGCCTGGCCAGTTAAGTCCTAAACACAACACCGCAACCAAAAGCATTTTAATGCCTTTTGATTGCTCTTTTTCCGCCACAGATGATGAAGACATGCGTTTTAAAAAATCCAATTACACGAACTGCGTTAAGAGAAGTTTCTACCGCCTGGTAAGCTGAATGTAGGCGGAGAATTTTGAGGGCGCAAATATAAGTGAATTAGCAAGGGATTAAAACCTTCCTGACCGTGTAAACACGCCAATTTATCGACCAAATGGTCAACTTTTTAAAACCTTGTGGAAACTTTGCTATACGGGTGGTTAATCAATGATAAACACTATGACTTACAGGTACAATGCAACAGACAGCAGCTTCCGCTCCCCTTTTTCTATTTTGCTAACGCTGTGCATGTACTTATCTGGCCGAAAAAAGTAAATGCGGTTAAAGAGATTAAAGATGACTTTCTCTGCCCAAAATTGACCGCCGCGCTTCGGCTTTTTTAGTACTACATTAAATTTAAAGTAACGCCCGCTGCCCATAGGGTCATTATGTTCTAACACGCTATGACCCTCTTTGTAGGTGACCACATTTATAGCAAATCGTTTTGATGAGATTAAAGCCTTGTTGAGCACTTTAGCCATGCTATTTCTACCTTTACTGACGGGAACGTATCCTAATTTAAACACGCGCTGCTACAAGCTGGGAAGCGTATGCTGAGTTCGGATAATGCTTTAATATACGCGAAACGTATATGCCTAGGCTAAGGTGGGATTTGTCCACTTCATGATTTTAGCGTTTTCTTTTTGTGCGCTGTTTCCATTACTCTTGTCATGCCCGTCATTATCACTTTTTACGGTGTAATAGTTTTTGCGGGTTTCTATATGCTCAAACCCGGAGCTCTCATACAGCGCAATAGCAGTATCATTACTTTCACGCACTTCTAGCCACATTTCACGCATTGCATTATTCACCGATGTCTCAATGACAAAATCAACTAAAGCGCGACCTATACCCTTGCCTCTAGCGCCACTGTCTACCGCGATATCCATCAGCGTAGCTTCATCAACGACTTCAAGCATGATGGCATAGCCAACAATCTTGTCATTTTCAAAGGCAAACACCCCGTAATAGGGTTTGGTGAAACAGTCCGCGAAGGTACTTAGTTTCCAAGGCGACACTTGTGCCTCTTGATGGATAGCATGCGCAAGTTCAATGTGCTCGTTAAAGCCTTGCGGCGGTACGATTGTTAACTTCATCGACGCGACTACTGTCCGTTAGCGGAGTGGTTTAATTCGCGTGCTGCGCTGATAAGCTGCACCCACAGCTCCCGTTTTTGCACAGTTGTGAGTTTAAGTGGTGTGGCTGGCAATATAATGGCTGTTTCGGTTACTGATAGCGTACGGCCAATCATTATGGTGCTAGCCCACTGTGACGGTATACCCAACTGAACACAGGCTAGCTGTAAGTCCTTCAGCCATTGCTGTGATTTCGCTTTCTGTTCGGCACTTAACGGGATACCTTCAGGCGATACCGGCCCTTTTGCGCCAGCAGACTTTGTTGAAGACTCTTGCGAGGTAACCGCATTGTCGAAAGACGGCGAAATGTTGTGTGACTGTGAAGCACCTGTTTCGGTTTGCCCTACTTTCCCGTCATTGTGCGATGCGCCAGGTGTGGAAAGTTTTGCTGCCCCGCCGTCTTTAGGCTTAGCCTTATCTTTCGCGCTACTGCCAACATTTGCCCGCAACTGAGCAAGTCGTGATTGCTTTTCTTCTTGAGATATTGGCGTTGAAGGTGGCTTATTGGTTTGAGCGTTTTGGCTGTAGGGTAATTGTGCTGATGAACTACTATCAGTGCCGACGTTGCGTTGTACTGCATTGGTATTGTTTTGTTTCGCTTGGTCTTCCTGCTTTAGCTCAGTGTAGGCGTCTTTGGTGATCCAAACCGGGATCCCCATTTCTTGTAAAACCGCCTGCTGATATGAAGTAAGAGACATTGCGCAAAAACACCTTACGTGAATAGTTCATTGTATTTGTTTAGTTTACTAAAGTTGCAGGCTTGGTTGAATAACTATCGCGTTCTTTTGCTCGGATCGCACCTGCTGTTTAATGCTCAAGCGCTAATCCATAAGCGTTAATTCATAAGGGTTATTCGCGAATTTATAACGCCTAGCCCTTGGTATAAGAGGAAATAAAACAGCTGCAGCAAATTAAGCACTAGCAACAGAAACCAATAAAATTTAAGAAGAATTTAACAAAGAAACGATTTAGGATTTAAACGTAAACGTTCACAAGAAGAGAAAGTGGCAGGGGTGGAGGGACTCGAACCCCCAACCATCGGTTTTGGAGACCGCTGTTCTACCAATTCGAACTACACCCCTAGCGCGCTGTGCATTATACGGATGACATTAAAAAGGTAAAGCCTTTTTATCACTACCATGCACTGCATGCTTAATTAACACGCAATGCGCTGTTTTTTCAATCGAATAACACCAAATAGGCTTTATCCTTCACCTGTGTTTTATCTTATTGCCCGCTTTTAAACCGACTTCTATGCAGCGTCACTTTTAAATACGGAGCAGTTTATGACGATTAGACTTTATTGGCCTTAAGCGCAGCAAACCACAGGTCATTAGTGATAGCGACAATCTCGGTGTGCAGATCAAATTTCGCTATCGCGTCGTGCTCATCGATATTCATTAGCTTGGCGTAATGCTTAACTAGCTTTCTACTTTCATTGATTTCGAGTTTATTGATAAGGCAGCAACTTGCTAAATCGAAGTAGCGGTTTCCCATGGCGGCATATTCCCAATCAATAATTTTGAGTGAGTTATCTGCGCTCAGTAATAAGTGATTAGTTAGCAAGTCATTATGACATAACACATAGTCGTCATCGTCTTGTTCACTTTTTATTACTTGTTTCCGCAATGATTGAGCTTTTGAATAAAGCTCACTGCTCATATCGAGCTGTGCAACATCAATATAATGCTGCCATCTTGATGCTAAATCCAATGGCCTAGCGGTAATGGGCAAAGAATGAATACGAGCGAGGGTATTGGCCAGCTCAATCACTGAAAGCGTCGCATTGCCACTGTGTTCTAGCCACTGCTCAACCCATATGGTTTCATCATCGCTTAACCATATAGGTTGCGGCGCTATGCCAAACCTATAAAGCTGTTGCTGCAAAGCAAATTGGTGCGCACGATTAACCCCACTAAAGTCATCATCGCCCATCCATTTCACCGCTAAGTCGACAGGGTTATGATCCGACTTTGGTTGCCCACTACTTTGAAGGTTATTTGCAATCAAGGGTGACTGACTATCTGCGAGCTCCTGAACGCGGTAAACGTGATTTACCGCTCCAGCGGGGTGTGACGAAATTTTCGCACTGTCGCTAAGATTAAGCGCCTTTTGCAGCGTGGCGATGATATCCAACCTGTTCACCTTGTTTTTTATATTGTACTAGCCACTGGTAATACCCAAATACCGCAAAGCCTACGTAGCCTAAGAACAGGCAAGCAGATAATGCATAACCCACTTGCAAGTATAAATAGGCGGACGCTAAATTGATGAAAAACCAATAAACCCAGTTTTGCAGAATTTTATGCGCCACCATAAATGTTGTGACTACACTCAATAAATTAATGCTCGCATCTAATAGTAGGTACTCACTATTGAACTGTGAGCCCGCCACCTCAGACAGAACCCAAGCGAGCAATAACATACTCGGAACAATGAGCAAATGAGCCCACAGCGGCCAATGAAGCACTGGCTTAACATCGCCGTCTTCCGCCCCTTTCGACCACTGATAATAACCGTATCCCGCCATTATCATATAAAAGAAGTTAAGCGCAGACTGAAATGGCAACGTCACCTGCCAAAATAGCCAGGTGTAAATTGCGGTACTCACAAAGGCGCACAGCCAACACCAGCTGTTCTGTTTTGCGGCTAACAGCACATAAGCAATAGCGAGGACAACCGCTACCCACTCTAACAGTGAAGTAGCGGCAATTTGAGAAGTGAACTCAGAAAAGAAGTTAGCCATTAAGATGATTTTCTAGATTGCATGGCATCAAAATTTAAAAACTTAGCAACGAAAATAGCCTGCCCTACTTCTTCATGGGTTCTTTGCATTTCTTCACCAAGTACTTTCATAACCACACCATAGTCACCTGTAACCTGCGTGCTGGTTGAACTTGTCGAAACCGTGATATCACTATAGCTATTTAACCTATCGATAAAATCTTGAATAGGTGGAATATATTCGTTAACCAAAGGGTACAACGACAGTTCAACCATAACTTGCATGTCTGTTTCCTTTTATTTTAAAACGCGTACTTAACAGTAACGCCAAACTGACGTCCGTTACCTATTTGGTAATATGGCTCTTCAAAGGCGTATTCATCGCGAGGGTCATTGCTGAAACCACCAAACCCTCGAGTGTAATACTCACGATCAAACGCATTTTGTACCCACAGTGATGTCTGCCAATCACCGTGTAACACCACAATCTCCGAGTTAACCAGCGTAGTACTTGGCGCGGTTACATTATGTCCGTCAGAAAAACGGTATTCGCTTTTGTAATCTACATCTATACGCCACAGCATGGTGTCTGTAAGTGCGTACTCACTGTAAACGTTTGCCGTCCATTTAGGTGATTGGGCCTGTCTTTGCTCAGAGACTTCAGTGCCGTCCGCTAATGTATACCCTTCAAAAGTAGCGCTAAGGTAACCCACACTTGCATCAAGCTGCCATGCATCATTAGCAATCCAGCTAAGCTCCAGTTCGGCCCCTTTGTTTGTTCCTAAATCAGCATTATCAATAATATCTACGAACCCTGCCGTACCGTCATCACGAGTGATAACGTCAAAATCGCTCACCTGGGTATCTTTTCTATCCATATAGAAAATTGCAGCGCGAGCAATTAGGTCAGGCGTAAGTAATGGGCCCTTAACGCCTACTTCGTAGTTCCAGTTGTATTCCTCATCGAAGAATCGCTGATTGTCATTCACGCGGCTGTCGGGGTTAAAGCCTGCGCCCTTATATCCGCGTGAAATACTGCCGTAATAGAAGTGATCGCCCTGCGTATACTGAAGCGCGATTTTCCCGCCTACCATGGTGGTGTCGAACGCGCGAGTAAGCTGGTTGTTATCAGCGTAATCAAAATCGTAGTTTTCTACTCTTAACCCTGCTACTAGTACTAAATTTTCGTTCAAACGACTTTCAGTCTGAGCATAGATAGCGGTCGTCGTAGGCGTGTATTCACTGGCAAAGTCACTATCTAAATAAGTGTACTGACGTAGCAGCTTTTCTTCCGTGCTTTTATAAAATACGCCTATTGTCCAGTCGGTCATACCATCAAAAAGTGCGGCACTGTCAGAGGACACGAAACGCATCTCTCCGGTCTGTGTTTCTACATCGCGATAATAGGCGTCAAAAGACGTATAACCCCACGGGTGAAACCCTGTGAATGTCCAGTCTTCATCATAGCCATAAGCAATATTGTGAGAAGCATGGGTGGCAATTAGAATAAAGTCGCCCGCTGCTGTATTGGTTGTAGAGCGCGCGCTAACAGCGTGGGTTTGGTGCTCGTCAAAGCCTGGCTCGTCAGACAGGGTTTTGTTGTCGTTGTCTAGCGAGAATGCATCGTAACCGTTATTAATGTCATACCAGCGATAGGTAAGTGCAAGCGTGGTTCTTTCGTCTACACTGCCCTCTACAGCGAAGCGCAATGCAGTTTCATCAATATTATTAGTGTCGCTTCTATCTAAAAACGTATTTTCGACAAAACCATCACTACGGTCATGCACCAGCGCAACGCGATATCCCCAATCAGAATTAATATCGTCGCCAGTGGCACCTTCAATACGGTAACTATCTTTATTGCCAATGCGGGCCTCAACGTAATCTGGCGCGTCGCTTCCTACATTGTTACTGGTAAGCTTTACCGCTCCAGCCAGTGCACCCGTACCATAGAGCGTAGCTTGAGGCCCGCGATAAACTTCTAGTTGTTTGGTATCAAAAATAAGGCCCGCTGCGGCAAGACCAGAAAAATCGAATTCATCGACGATAAAGCTCACAGAAGGATTAATAGGCTCGGCAAACTGGCTACGCTCGCCAATACCACGTATTTGTATGAAGCGGCCACGAGATGCGCCTGCAGCGAAGTTCACATTTGGAATACTGTTTAACACGCTGTCAATATGGCTAGGCTGCCTATTGCTAAGACGTGCTTGGTCTAAAATAGTCGCACTAGCACTTAGCTGGTCGAGTGTGGTTTGACGAAAATCACCTGTTACAACGACGCGTTCAATATCAGTTGGCGTGCTATTTGAAATGCTGTTTTCTTTGCTTTCTTGTGCATAAGATGCAACAGAACACGCAAGTAGTGAAAGAGTGAAAAGTGTTTTATACATGGGATCTCTTATTCTTATTTAAGAAAAAAGATCCGGGTCTAACGGCAGGTGATAAGGCTATATTGTGAACCATCCCTACGCCGGTATTATCCGGATCAGGTTTAAGGGTTCCCACGAATGTGGATCTCAGACCGAAAACGGACACCCCTTGGTATAGTGTTGCGTAGCTAAAACTAGCAAACTCAACTTCTGCGACGGAGTCTACCAGTTCGATACACGCCGTCAAGCAGATAAGACGTTAAGCTAACGTAAGGTTTTATATATGATATAAGGCGTTGAAAGCTTAGGGCTATTCAGCGTCAATATTCATATTTAGGCGACGTACTTCATCGTCAGTTTGTGCTTTTAAACCTTCCAACGTTTTGCCGTGTGCCGTTGGTTGACGGGTATCAGGGTCAACCTTTACGAAAACGATATCGTCTGCAAAACAGATGGTTTTCTTGGTTGCTTTGTTGCGTACCAAGCAGCTTACGGTAATAGACGTACGGCCCACAGCTTTAGTTTCTAAACCAAACTCAACGATATCTCCCTGCATAGCAGGTGATTCAAAGCTAATTTCACCGATATGCTTGGTAACTAAGCAATTGGTTTCTAATTGACAAATAGCCCAAATTGCAGCTTCTTCGTCTATCCATTCTAACGCGCGGCCACCGAACAACGAATTGGCGTAATTAAGATCGTTTGGCATAACTAGACGCCGAGAAAGAAAGCGCATTCGAATTCCTCATAATAAATCGCTACTATAGCGTTAGATTATACCGAAAAAACTGATTCATGGCGCTAACTCAATTACGTGAATGGCTATTAGCCCCTTATTGTGAAGATGGCTCAAACGTCACTCCCCCGCTTCACCGAAAAATACTTATTGTCTCTGGCGGAAATGCTTTCTGTAATGCCGCACTTTGCTGCATACACTCGCTCGCGGATGACGTTTCATCGATGAGCATTGCAAGTTTTACTGGTAACACGCTGAAAGGAAAAAAGCGCAAACAGGTACTAGGTTGCGAATACGACACGGCTATCTTGGACTGCCGCGATACTTTCAAGCCAGGAGATATGATGGCTGTAGCAGGTACTGTTAAACGCCAAGGCTGTTTAGTACTTGTGTGCCCAGATTTCAGTGAGTGGGTTGAAAATGTTTCTGTGCCGTTTATTTCAGAAGGTTTTACGCTTGCTCGCAGCCGTTACCTCGCCCGCTTTATTGAACGCCTTCGGAATAACGAGTATGTAGCCTTTCATACAGAAACTGAAACAATTCTGCCTGATGTAGAAAGGTATCGCGTAGGGCAAACACCTAAGCAACACGCTTTTAAAAGTGCGCGGTTTAAAACGCAAGAACAACAAGATGCCTATGAAAGTCTGTATCAGGCATTCTCAGTAAACCAATTAAATGCTCTCGTCACTGCTCCAAGGGGACGGGGCAAATCCTCTCTATTAGGTATATTCATCGATCGCTTGATCAGCGAAGGAAAAAACGTGCTGCTTACTAGCGAGCAAGTGAGTAACGTTGCTAACCTAATGTCGCGTGTCAATAATCACAAGGATTCGATATCCCCCCCGCTTTTGTCATCTTATGGCTTCTCTGATGAAAAAGAACCAACGCCAATTGATCACAAAATAACACCTCTAGGTTCGGTTAAATGGGTCCCCCCAGACAGTGAGCTTCTTTATAGCAGCAGTCCTTCTTCCTCTTCTTATTGCAATAACAATGGTTGCAGTAAGAATGCCCCTTTCGATCTTGTTGTGATTGATGAGGCAGCGTCCTTACCATTGCCTGTTTTAGCACGTATGTTGGCCCATAATCCACAGTGGGTATTAAGTACTACGCTTCAAGGTTACGAAGGCTCAGGAAATGGTTTCATTCACAAACTCATTCCTAACTTACCTAACACTGTTGAGCACCTAAGTTTGTCAACGCCGCTGCGTTGGTTTGATAACGATCCTGTTGAGAGGTTCTTAAATCACACCTGTTTGTTTGAAGAATATTCCAAGAAAGATACCCCGTGCCTCTTCGCCTCTGAAAACCGAGCTAAAAATAACATCGCACTTTTAGAACAAGAAGACAGTGAGTTGTTGATGAAGGTCTGTAGTTTCAATATTTGTTCATTTGAAAATATGGCTGAACACATGCTTCAACAAGTGATGTCACTTCTTGCGCTTGCACATTACCAAACAACGCCTGACGACTTCATGCGTTTATTAGACAGCCCAGACGTACTTGTTGCCACACTTAAAACAGAAAGGTTGGTGCTTGCTGCGGCAATAATCAATATTGAAGGAGGCAACAGCTTGGGCGCTTTATCTTGTGAGATTGCATCGGGGCGTCGCCGTCCACAGGGTCACCTAGGTGCACAGCGGTTAACATTACTGTCGGCAGACCCTGAAGCCGCAACGTTTAATTACTGGAGAATTAACCGTATAGCAGTACAGCCGAGGCTCCAAGCCAGAGGGATTGGTAGCTACCTTGTTCAAAAATTGATTGAAATAACTCATGATAAAGCCATTGATGCTTTGTGCACGTCGTACGGGACAACAGCTAAACTCGAAAAGTTTTGGTCTAACCAGGGTTTTCAAATTGTTGATTATGGTAGAAAACCAAACAAAGCCAGTGGAGAAACCAGTGCTTTAGCTATCTTACCGAAAACCTCTAGTGCAAAAGCTATGGTTACGAGGCTTATCGCATTGAAAACTAGCCTCAACAGTGCCGCTAAGCTAGATGAACTTCCCCACTCTGTTCTTTCAACCTATGTAAACAAGCTTATTCACTTTACTCTAGGAACACGCCCACTAGACGATGTGTGGCCCATCTTAAAAAAGTTAGCTTGCGAAATAGAACCGATGAGCAACAAGAATGACCATAAGTCGCGTCAAAAAAGCGGAGGACAGAAATACAGTGACTTGGCTTTAGAGCACGAAGAATCGCTTACTGTACTCAATCAGTTAGTAAACATTATAGACTCACAGGATTACTTGAAAGCGCTTTTTACAAGTTCTGATAGAGAAATAGCGTGTATTAAGGCGTTATTAAAAGATCACGATATAAAAGTAAATGGATTGAAAGAAGTCACATCCTTAATTAGAACCACTGTCCAACCCGCTTTCGATTCAATAAATTAATTTAAATAACGCTATTCAAAAAGATTTGAATGCTTCTACTGTTCGTTGGAAAACGAATTTATATTTTTATTGCTTCACCTTTGGAGCAAACAAACCTTAGCTAAAGACAAAAAAAAGCCTCCCGAAGGAGGCTTTTGAGCTAAAACCGAATATCAAATGTTAATACCACGGTTTTTAGCTTTTTCCTTGATGTAAGGTTCCCACGCAGCCGCGTTACGGCGTAGTGAGCGATCTTTCTTAGCTTCTTGCACGTGCTTGTATGCAGACTTGAAGTTCCCCGCATAGAAATTCGCTTCCATAAGTGTGAAGTGAATCTTTGCTGGGCTTTCTGCGCCACGCTCTAGAGCATTTTCTAGTGCCTTAATAGCGCCTTTGTAGTCTTCCGCTACAAGTAAAAGCGTACCTTGCTTACGATAATGCTCAGGATCTGAACTTTTAGCTGCAGCTTGTGCATACAAGTTTGCCGCTGTTTTGAAGTTCTTGGCCTGATGATATGCATTAGCAATGTTAGCTAACATATCCGCATCGTTTTTAAGCAAACCTTCTTTTGAGTGCTTTTCAAGCAACTTAGCCGCCTTGTAAGGCATACCGTTGCTTTGATAAAGCTGAGCAAGCGTTTTGATTTCTGACTCTTTTTCTAGATAACCTTGCATGTAAGCAAGCTCTAGCGTTG
This sequence comes from Alteromonas sp. ABD4_190, assembly GCF_056160105.1. Classification (NCBI taxonomy): domain Bacteria; kingdom Pseudomonadati; phylum Pseudomonadota; class Gammaproteobacteria; order Alteromonadales; family Alteromonadaceae; genus Alteromonas; species Alteromonas sp. ABD4_190. Next base: position 3,353,923 of record NZ_JBSWWN010000001.1, on the reverse strand, counting down.
AAAGACCTTTCTTATAGTCTTCAACCAAGATGTAGAAAAAGCCTAGACGCGACCACCAAGTCTTTTCCTGAGGGAAAGTTCTAACAAGATCTTCCGCCACAGCAACAGTCTCAGGGTACATCTTACGCTCGTAGTAAGACGTTAGCTTAAGTACATACGGGTTTTTATTTGGCTCTTCATACAAAGCAATTGCTTTATCTGCTGGCTCTACCATCTTAGCTAGTTGCTTAGATTCGAAGTAAGCCTGTGCCAAACGCGTATAAACGTCAGCGTCTTCCTTACACGTGAAGTCCATCCACTTGTTATACCATTTAATGGCATCAGTGTACTTCTCTTCCTGCATGCTCAAGTCACCTAATAACTTAAGTGTTTGAGAGTGCTCAAGGTCGTTAAGTACTTTTGGTTCAACGGACTCAACCAAATACCCTAACGCTTTACCACCTTGTCCTTCTTGCGCAGCAAGTAAGTTACCAATAAAACGCTTAACATAAGCTTTATCAAAATCGTCTGAAGGGTCGATTTCGTAAAGTACGTTCAATGCTTCATTGACTTGGTCTTCGTTATAAAACTCAAAAGCTTTCTGAACTTTTTTACCGGTACGCTCACCTACAAGCGTTGTTTTTCCTTTCTCATATCCAGGACAAACAACAGGTGATGACTGCGCTAGAGCAGCGGGTGCTGAAAGCACCGCACCTGCGCCTAGCACTAAAGCAACGGCTGACATTTTGAATGTACGTTTCATCATGATCATTGCTCCAGTTTAAAGTCTAGCTGTACGAACATGCCAGGTTGTTTAACCGGCTTGCCATCAACGATCTTAGGCTTGTATTTCCACTTACGTAGAGCACGACGTGCTTCACGGTCGAATACGCGCTTAGGTTCAGCTTCGATAACTTCGATATCTTCAACACCACCAACTTCGTTGATAGTGAAAGACAGTCTTACCCAACCTTCACGGCCATCGCGGGCTGCATCAGGTGGATATTTCGGGTCGATACGAACGATAGGTGTAGCTTCACCGTCACGTTGCATTGCACCAACACCACCGATGTTTACACCAACACCACCTGTGTCGATAGCTGGAATAGCTAAGCTAAAGCCATCTGCATCAGGTTCCGCTGTTTCCGGCTCTACTTGCTCCATTTTAGGAGGCTGTGGAGGCGGTGGCGGCGGTGGTGGTGGAACACGAGTACGCGTTTGCGTCTGGTCGTCTGGTTCCTGCATTACAATATCGATAACCGGTGCAGGCGGTACTTCGTCTGCTGGTCTAGATGAATTTTCAATCAACTTGGCCATTAGAACGAAAAGGGCAAATGCAACCGCAGCACCTAATACAATAGATACAAGTATACGTAACATCTTATCCCCTTGCCGCTACCGAGACTCGGTTAACGCCAGCGGCTTTAACCTGATCCATAATTTCAACTACTAAACCATGCTTTGCTTTTACATCAGCTTGGATGATTACGTAGTCAGTTGGCTGCTCGGTAAGCAGTCTCTCAATATTCGCTCTTACGCTGTCCGGCGCTACTTCACGCTTATCTAGCCATACATTTCCGTCTTCCGTTACGGCGATGAAAATGTTTGCATTTTTGTGAAGAATCGCCTGGCTCGCATCTGGCTTGTTGACTTCGATCCCTGCTTCTTTAACGAAAACAGTGGTAACGATAAAGAAGATCAGCATGATAAACACGATGTCCAACATGGGCGTCATGTCGATCTGTGCATCTTCTTCCTCGGTTCTGACTTTTCGAGCCATAATCTCTCTCTCTAATGATGTGGCAGGCTATCAACTAGCCCTTCTCTTGCCAGCTTCACTTTCGCTTCAAGACGTGAACTGATGAACAGTCCAGATAGCGCAGCTACCATTCCCGCCATTGTCGGGATAGTCGCCATAGAGATACCAGCCGCCATTAGACGTGCGTTGCTGGTGCCCTGTGTTGCCATTGTCTCGAAAACACTGATCATACCGGTTACTGTTCCAAGTAGACCGATTAGTGGACACATTGCAATAATGGTTCTGATAATCAGCATTCTAGCGTTTAGATCGTCTGACGCTTGAGAAATCCACGCGTCACGGATTCTATGCGCATACCATGATGTGGTATCTGCTCGGGCATCCCAATTCGCGATGATGTTTTTCTTCACCTTTGGGAAGACCGAGGTTAAATACCAGTAACGCTCAATCATTAAAACCCACATGAGAAAGAGCGCGGCAGCAACGAAGTAAAGTACGTCACCGCCGGTAGCGATAAAGTCCCTGACCGATTCGAATAATCCAATCAGGTAATTCATATTACGCTTTCTCCGACTCTGAGTGAGCAGCTACGATACCCGCAGTTTGCTCATCAAGAATGTGGATGATTGACTTGCTACGAGAAGCTACGATGCTGTGAGTAAGGATTAGAGGCAGAGCCGCGATAATACCTTGAGCAGTAGTTACAAGAGCCATTGAGATACTTCCTGCCATCATACGTGGGTCACCAGTACCGAATAGTGTGATAGTTTGGAACGTCTCGATCATACCTAGTACTGTACCTAGTAGACCTAGTAGAGGAGCAATTGCTGCGAAAATCTTGATTACGTTGATGCCGCTTTCAATTTTAGGAAGCTCGCGAAGAATCGCTTCATCAAGTTTAAGTTCAAGGTTTTCTGCATCAGCAGTTTTGTTCTCTTGGTAAACTTTAAGAATACGACCTAGAGGGTTACCTTCAGATGGGCTGTTCACGTTTTTAAGCTGTGAACGCATTTTACCACCAGTGATGGTAAGCGTGATCATCTTATAAAGACCAATAAGTAGACCAACAGCTAGCATTAGCGTAATTGTGTAACCTACTGGACCACCCGCGTGATAACGCTCAGACATTGTCGCTTTTTGCTTCAATAGACCAAGGATACCGCCTTGAGAAGGGTCAGCGTAGAAAGGCGTGAAACCTGAAGTCGCTTCGATTAGATCTTCAGCAGACGCTACGAAGTGACCGTCTGGTTGACGACCTAGAGGCTGAACAACTTCAGACTCAGCATCGTATGCTAGGTAACCTTCTTCACCAACAAGGTTGAAAGTACCAATACGAACAACTTCTTGCTGTGAAGAACCGCCGTCTAGGTTAACTACTTCAGTAGTAAACTTAACAACTTCACCACCTTCAGTCATTTCTTTTTGAAGTGCAAACCATAGGTCTTCTAGTTCTTTGATGTTAGGAAGACCTTTAGAGTCTTCTGACATTTCCGCTAGAAACTGGCTACGGCCAGGGAACTGTGCACTAACAATTGATGTAGAGATACGACCGTAAGCTTCAGAAGATGCTTGACGTACCACACCAAACATTTCGCCAAGCGTACCAGTAGCTTGGTCAAGCTCAGCGGCTTTTTCGTTAAGTGTTACTTCGTTATCTGAGAATTGCTTCTGTAGACGATCGCCACGGTCTTGCTCAGCTTTAAGGTTCGCTTGAGCTTTGCGTAGAAGCGCTTGCTTGTCAGCACGTGCTGATTGGAACTCAGCTTCACGCTTTTTGTCTAGACGAGCTTCAGAAACACGGTTCTGTTGAACCTGGTCTAAAAGATCTTTCAGGCTCTTTGCTTCCTGAGCTTGCGCTCCGGTTGCCGCAACTGCAACTGTCGCAGCGGCTAAAAGAGATTTGAATACTGGTTTCATTAACAATTACTCCGCTGCGCTAATTGGTAGTTTAACAAGAGCCGCAGGAATGGTGCCGTTAGCCATTTTTACTGCGTCAATAGTTGAAGAAAGGTACTCATCACCTAGCTTCTCCCAAGTGCGGCTTTCATTGTTCCAAACCCATGCGTGCGTTTGGTCAAGAGAAAGAGCTAGTAAAGCTGTACGACCTAGGTTAAAGAAGTCAACAGTTACTTCAGTACCCGCATCATCGATAGTACCTTGGTAAGAATTGATCTTAGTACCGTACTCAACTTCTACTAGGTAAGCTTCTAGTACCTGACGGAACTGCTCAGAAACAGTAACGTTAGAGTTAGCCATCAGGTCACGAAGACGCTCAACGCGCTGTAGACGCTCTTCCAAACGAATTGGACGGTCTAGCTTGATGAACTGCTCTAGGCTGTCAATCATACGGAACATAAGAGGAACGATGCCCTGCTTAGTTTCTTCGATGCTGTCGATTTGACGCTGTAGAGAGTCGATTCCACGCTGCTGGTCTGCAACAAGGCTAGCGATGTAATCGTTGTAGATTTTAAGGTTTTCTGTCTCATCTACTGTTTGACGATACTCAACAAGTAGTTCTTGAGACTGTTCAAACAACGTGTTGATTTTTTCTTGAGATTTCGCTGCAGCCGCGTGGATTTTCGCTTCTTCTTTATGAAGATCTTCAAGCGTATCTGCAGAGACTGCACTACCTGTTAGTGCGAAAGCACCCATAACAGTAGAAGCAATAAGAGTTCTCTTGCTCATTTTGGACATAGTTCCCAACCAAATTTCTTATTTGAATCCTCGCCGATAAGGAAAATATTCGGGCAAGGGGCGTATAAAACTTTCACAATTTTGTTTCAGGAATGTAGCACTGACGTCAATGTTCAGTACTACGAACGTAGTATACTCACACGGATTGTTACGTTTAGTCAAGTAACACACTATTTACACCTAACAGATTTAGGTTTAACTGCTCGTTTTCCGCTCAGTTGGGTTGAATGTGCATTCAAATTCATTCTGCATAAACCTGGACACATCTTAATCGTTTAATATTTACCCTAAATAAAACGTTTAAATGCATAAAACTGAAGGTGAAATGCAAACGCGTGCAGTAAAGTTCACTGCAATAGCTCAAAAGCATCAAGACTATTACAATATTGCTTAGCTTGTTATCTCAACAATTACCTTTTTGGGAAGATGACGTTGGTCTTAATCAAATCTAAAGTGTAAATAAATAATCGTGTAATTTAACATTGGCTTGCTATACACAATTTGTTATTTATACCGCACCTATACATAACAAGAATGATTAAACTATGATCGCACCTGCATATAGCTACACTATTGATGACAAACCTGTTTGGGTATTCGACAATTTATGCTCTCTTGAAGAAGCAACTGGTATATTTAAAGGTTTAGAAATTAGCGCATTCAAACATACTGAAATCGCGCGTCCCGATACTGCACAATACAAGCATTGGGCAGTAGAGCTTAATGATACACAAGTGCGAGGATTAGCAGTTTATCAACACGCTATTAATGAAATATTCAATACCACCGGTAAGCACTACAAAGCATATCGAGGCTATGTTAATTATGCGTCCTATGGGGATATGCTTTTTACACATACTGACTGTTTGCCTGAATCAGATGAACTTACGGTATTGGTTTACCTGTGCCCTGAATGGGATATAGAGTGGGGTGGCGAAACACTTTTTTACAACAGTAAAGATGATTGCGTTTTCGCCTGCACACCTAAGCCTGGAAGGACTGTGGTATTTCATGGAGCAATCAAACATGTAGGTAGACCACCAAACCGTATTTGCTACATGCCTCGATATACCCTTGCTTTTAAGTTAGAGCCAGCTTAAGTCAGGCTCTTAACTCGTTTTATCTGGCACGATATCAAAAGCGACGGTTAATCTTTGCTCATCAGTTACAATTGGATTTGTGCCGTGCCACATATAGGAAGGGAAGAAAGCAATATTTCCCTCTTTCGGCTTCACCGCAAAATCTTCTGGCATTTCGACGCCACTTATATCTGGCCTCCCGAAGACCAACCAACCGTTGCCATTTGTTTTAACTTCAGCCGGTACGTCCACATACAGAACTCCACTCAGCCACCCTTCTGAATGATAGTGAGATTTGTGAAATCCTTTCTGTCGCAACCTTACCGACCAACTGCCGATAAAATCAATGTCTTGACTCAGACGGGATAAAAATGGATGTTTTTTCTCTTTAGTAAGTGTTGATAGAAATGATTTAGCCCTAGCTTCAATTGAAGTTTTTAGCTCTTTAATTACTGGATGCGCTGAATCGAGAAGGTTTTCAAATGTCTGAGAACCATTGCGAAGCGATTGCCCAATAGGATGTTTTTCGTTGTTGTGAAGCGTATTGAGGTGCGCTTTGAGGATGTTTATAAATTTTGTGTTCGTGTCCTCGTTTCCTAACAACGGCTGCACACTCACAAACCTTTGATAATCGCATAACTGATTATATTTGGCCTCATCACCATTAGCTTTGTACGCTGTAGATAATAATGTCCAGTAGCCCTGATTAAGGGGCGCAATTCGGCACACAAGCTCGAGCGCTTTTACAGCCTCTTTGTACCTTTTAAGGCTTAATAATGAGTAACTTTTCTCAATCAGTAAAGGAAGTGTCTCTAGCGTGGGATTAGACGCTTTGACACTAACGTTTGCTAGCGCTTTTTCAAAATAGCCAAGCTCTCTTAGCGTATTTGATAAACTGGCCGCTACGGCAATTTGATAAGTGGGAAGTTTAGCTTCAACGAGCTTTTCTAACCATAGCTTAGCTTTATCGTACTCTTCTACCCTAATCATAAATTCCGTATAAGCTAAAATTAAATCAGGGTTGTTAATTGATAAGTTTGCTTCTAAATAAGAAAACGGCGTTTCCAGATTTTGAACCCAAGCTAAATGAGCATATTCTTTATGCAAACTTACACTAGTAGGAAAAAGCCGTATCCCCTCTTTATAAGTGGCGAAGGCCTCATTCATTGACCCCTTTAATGCTAATACTGCCGCTAGATTCTGAAAAAGTTCTGAAGTTGGATTTCCCGTCGACAGTGCTTTTTGGTAGAGCGATATTGCTTCATCAAGCTGGCTATTTTTGCGTTTTATATTTCCTAAATTGTTTAGCGCTTTTATATTTTGTGGCTCGCTGGATAATAATTGCTTTAAATAACGCTCAGCCTCGCCGTCACGTTGACTCTCCACAAGCACTGATGCCATTAACAGTAACACTGTGTTTTTATTTGGCTGCTTTGCCAACAGCTGATGACAATGACTTTCAGCTTCGCTATAGCGCTTAGCAGCATACAAAGCTCTTGCTAAATTATACTTGTAATCAAACGCGTTAGGCTTGATTTTTAACGCTTTTGTAAACCATAAAATAGCTTTTTCGCTTTGCATTTTGTCGAGGAACAAATTTCCATAGCTGTTCATTAGGTCAGTAGACTGTGGAAACAGCTTTAAGCCTTTCTCAAAGACTTTAATAGCGTCATCAAGTTGACCTATTTTCCTTAACGCACTGCCGTGTAATTGAGAGACTACAGGGTCTACACGAACTAACGCCCCGTTTTTTTTTAATGTATTTATAACAAAAAGAAAATCCCCTCGGTTAAAAGCATTAATGAGGGTTGGAATGACAATATTTGGCTGCGACTGCATTATTTATATAACCTTTTATCCAAAGAAGCTAGCGCTCCATACTGCACAGACCATTCCCCATATTTGGAAATAAAATGGGCTACATCTTCTCGCTCTTTAAGCGTTAGATGGGGATTCCAAATGTCTATTATTAAGACTGCCCGGGCCGTTTCGGCCTCATTTTCTGCGCTATGCTGATAGCTGTCGTCAAACAAAATCGCTGTTTTTCCTTCGCTCCAATACATGCGTTCATTAGCGACCTGTAAATAGGACTTATCATTAACTACCAGTGGAATATGTAACGTCCACTTAAGATTAGAAATGCCGAAATGGGGAGGGATTTTAGTACGTGGCTGCAGCACAGAAATGACTACCTCTGGCGCGTGTACCGGACAATGGGCCAGAATTGGCGAGTTAAATAATGCTTTTACTTCACTGGGCAAGTAATCACTATGTTCGGTAAACTTGCCTGCTTTCATAACATGGAGCGAATTCCAATTTTCCGTTAACCTTGCCCACTCTTCGGTGTCAGGCACAACGCCTATTTCGTGAATGTACTGTTCGTTAGCACGTGACAATAGAGACATAAAAGCGTCTTTATGGGTACTAAGCGCTTCAATAAATATATCAAGCCCTTCCACCACACTTATATCTGAAAACGGCACGGAGGGAAGGTTTGGAATAAATAAAAAACTAGGGGCTTGAAGTGCCTTATCAAACCTCTTTTGTTCCGCGCCACAAAACATCGAGATAGCACGTTTAATTCTTTCACTCGAACCCATTGATGCGGTTTTTGCAAATAGATCACGTCGAGCTAAATTAGCCGCGTTATGAATATGTGTAGCTTGAGATTTAGAAAGCAGAACGTCAGGTTCTGGCGACAGATAATCAGGGTAGTGCGAATAAACATCGCGGTAAAGAGAAAGTGCGTCATCATAGTCGCCCGAATTAATTGCGACTGTGATCCGCGCTAGTGCGTCTTCAGGGCTATTATCGTTTTTTTTAGTCATACAAAAATGGGAAGCGTTTTGCCTCCCATATTAAACTAACATTGGATGTATTTACAGGTCACCGCCGCCAGTTTCTGTTCCACGCTGCATGCGCAACCAGCCGTCGCGACCAGCTTCACGCATTTGCTCTCGTTCTTCTACTGAGTAACAAACGCGTTGCATGCGGTTTGAACCTATCTTTTTCTCCATTTTGCAGACCATACCATCGTCTTCTGCATTGGTATCAGCCTTCGCATACTGAGAACTTTGATTACTGGTTGAACCACATGCACCTAGTGTTAGAGCAAGGCTTGATGCAAGAATTATTTTTGTTACTTTTTTCATCCGTGTTATCCCTTAGTATAAGTACCGTAAACTACATTACCATAAATGGTTGTACATTCTCTAATCCATTTTGTAACTAACCATTTATTTTCTGAAACAGTTGGCGTACCGGCATGGTAGCTATTTAACAATAACTTACCGTGTTCATCTGTGTTAGGAAAAACAACCATATTTCCGCTTGTTGGCGCTATGCTAATATCAAGCTTTGGAAAAAGAGTTTCCCCTCCCTCGTTGACCGTATTTAAGTACACAAGCGTGGTTTTAATGCGCTGTTTGCCATCTTTAAACATTAGCGCATCGTTTTTTTCGTTTAATCCGTCATAGTGAGGTTTGTAATGCTGGCCCGGCTCATACCTCAACATATTCAATGCCTCACCATTACATCTTGGTGTGTTCGTTACCTGTGATATTAATTTGTCTAGCTTGCGGGTAATCCAGTCGCAATGGTTAGGTGCTATTATCGCTACATAACTTGTTCTAACACTATCAATCCTACCCTCTCCCGTTAAAGGATCTACAATCATTGACGGTTGCAACAACGCGCTAAACTTCGTAATTAAATAGCAGCATTCGTATTCAGATAGTACGCCTTCATAAACTTCAATAGGCAGGGAATTATCTAGCACTTTTGAAGGCTTATATTCTCTATGCAGAGATGCGGATATTTCTTCAATGGCCTCTTGGTGAACGCCCTCGTCAATAATATCTTGTATAGACGAAACCAAATTAAGCTGTTTACTTATATTCGGTGCTAGGTGACACACTTTGTCCGCAATGTAAGAAAATGTAGCGCTACCTACCGATAGATAAGAAAGCGCAACTAAGTAGGCCTCTACAACACCTTTATTACCGAGTGCAAGTAACGTTTTAGCCACCAACTCGGTATTCGTTATTACGTCACCAAAGTAACCAATTTGTAATTTATGGAACTGTACGACGGGGTTATCAGCACACTCTACCCCTTTTAAGAACGCTACTGATTCACCAGGGTTCTCCCCTGATATAAAATAAGCATAATCTAGCGCTGCATTAACGTCTCCCAATTCGCCAGCTTGCCTTAGCCATTGCATTGCCTCATCAGTGTTGCCTGATACATGGGCTTGGTTAGCATTCTTGATACACTGTTCTATATTCATTACCTGTTGTCCACACAATATTTAGGACGGGTCACACATAACAAAAAAGCCTCCGAAGAGGCTTTTTATCATTCTATCTACAACTTCAATTAGAAGTTAAGGTTTACTCGTGAGTAGAAGAACTGTCCAGGGATTTCATACATAGACGGGTCGAAGCTGTTAGCAAACGTCGAGTAAGAAACTTCTGGGTCAGTGTCGAACAAGTTGTTCACACCAAGCGTGATGCGTAGGTTGTCGTTAACCGCATAACCTAGTGATACATCGTGGTACGCCATATCTTCAAGCTCGTTGAAGCTATCGCCACCAATCTCTTCACTTGGATCACTACATAGTTCTTGGTCAAGTGAATCGCTGATTGAACACTCTTCAGTCGTGTGACCGATGAAGCGAACTAGCCAGTTAGCTGTCCAGTCGTCGTATGCCCAAGTAACTGCTAGGTTGGTACGTAGACGTGGAACAACGTCACGGTCGCCTGCAAGACCGGCATCGTTAAACTCAGTAGATGTATTTGTTACTGGGTCGATTACGATAGTAGTACGCTCGTCAACATAAGTACCATCCCAGTTGATGCGGAAGTCACCGTACTCAGTTTCAAAGTTATAAGCTACGTTGTAGTCGAAACCAGACGTTGTCTGACCACCAAGGTTAGTTGCGCCGTTGAATAGGTCAACAACGTTACCACCAGCACCACGTGTTATTAGTGAACAAAGGTTAACACCAGTTTCAGCACAAGCGTTAAGGATAGTCTGTGCACCTACAGTAGAAACCGCATTATCAACTTCGATATCAAAGATATCAAACGTGATTGATAGGCCTTCAACCGCTTCTGGCGAGTATACGAAACCGTATGTAAAGCTCTCTGCTTCTTCAGCTTTAAGGTCCGCGTTACCACCGATAGTAGTACGGATTTGCGTGTTAGGTTGCGAATAAGTAGCAGGGATGCCTGCACAGCCTGGTAGGTCAGGGTTACCAGCCGCACCGCCATTACATGGGTCAGTTAGTGGAGAGAAGCTGTCGCTGTTTCCACGGAACAATTCTTGTAGTGATGGAGCACGGAATGCTTCAGACCAAGTACCACGAACAAGTAGGTCTTCATTGATGCGCCACTTAATACCCACTTTAGAGTTAGTGGTGTCGCCGAAGTTGCTGTAGTCAGAGTAACGAGTAGCAAGCTCTAGGTCTAGCTGCTCTACGCCAGGCATATCTGAAAGTAGTGGAACAGCAAGTTCTAAGTAAACTTCTTCGACACTGAATGCACCAGCGGTAGGCTGACGCGCGTTACCTGAAGTGATGCCCGCAGCGATGATTGCATCTGGCTGGTCATAACCTTCCTGCCAACGCTTCTCGTAACCTGATGCGAACGCTAGGTAACCAGCTGGAAGCTCAATAAGCTCACCAGAGATGTTTGCAGAGTAGCTTTCTAAAGAAGTGCTTTGCTCATCCTGCGCAGTGAATGTGATGTAATCAAGCATTTCTTGCGTGATAGTACCTTCACCGATGTCTGTTGAGCCACCGAATAGGTTCAGCGGAGTACACTCGCCCGTGCAGTTAGCTGGGTCGCCGATAGCTTGTGCTACGCGGTTCATGTTTAGAAGACCGTCAGTTAACTGGTTCTGAGTGATGTCAGCGTATGTGTAGTTTGCATCCCAGAAGAACTCTCTGTCAGCAAATTCAATTACACCTTCGAAGCCACCGTTAAACTGGAACTGGTCAACGTTTTGTTTGAAGCTACGGAAGCCCGCTTCCATCATACGACGACCGAATAAGAACATTTCGCGTGCATTTGGATCTGCATCTAGTACTGATTGGTCAGTTGAAATATCTACACCATATGGGTTGAACGGGTTGTTCGCTGCTAGCGTAAAGCCCGAGTCACCAAAAGCAGTACCGATGAATAATGGAGTAGGCGCAAGAGCCTGCTCTGACTTACGGTTACCGTAGAAACCAGTTACGTTAACAGATAGGTTATCTGTAAGTTCATAACGTGCCTGAGTATATATGTTAGTACGTTCTTGCGGCGTAGATAGATAGTTAAACGGCGCAAAGTTGAAACGACTAGAAGGTTCAACCCACGGCTCTAGACCGCCGTTACCGTCGCCTTGTTGGTTAAAGCTAGTGTCAGCCTGGTCAAAAGTCCAAAAACGGCCTTGAGGTGGCGCTGATGAGCCACCGAAACCTTCTGGCGTACCAAAAGTAGGTACTGCAGAGATTTCACGGTCGCCCGCAAGTGTAGGCTCTTCTTCTACGTAACTGATGTTTACGTAAACATTACCTTTGTCGTTAGCGGTACCAAAGCCGATATCCCACTGCTCTTTGTTACCGTCACCTTCATCGTACTGACCAATGTAGCCAGACGCGTGAACGCCTTCGAAATCTTGACGAGTAATGATGTTTACAACACCTGCAACCGCGTCAGAACCGTAAACCGCAGATGCACCATCTTTAAGTACTTCGATACGCTCGATGATAGACGCTGGGATGTTGTTAAGGTCAACAGAACCAGTAAGACCTGGAGACCAGCGCTTACCGTTAACAAGAACTAGTGTACGGTTTGAACCGATACCACGGATGTTGATAGTAGTTGTACCATTACCGCCGTTGTTGTTGTTTGTGTTAATAGCAGAACCAGCTGCTGGGATAGACTGAAGAACGTCACCAATTGAAGTAATACCGAATTTTTCGATATCAACACGTGACATAACAGTAACTGGGTTTGCACCTTCAATGTCGGTACGACGGATACGAGACCCTGTTACTTCGATTTTTTCTACTGCGTCCGCTGCTTCTTCGGTTTCCTGTGCGTTAACTGCACCAGTGAAGCCGATAGATGATGCAGCACCGAATGCGCACGCTAACTTCACTGACTTAGCCAGCTTAGAGTTTATAAACATGTATTGTCTCCCTGGACCACTAAAAACTCTTTAGTGTGTGTTTCTTAAATCGTTTATATAACGAATTATTATTAGTAAGGTCAAAGCCTCACTTTGATAATAACCACATCCTTAGCGAACGGTCAACTGGGATCAGACGGGTGTTCCGTAAAAGTTCAATTTTTTTTTCTATTTTTACCTTGTTTCGTAAATATTAACTTACATTTAACATTTGAAGCACAAAAAACAACCTCACAGTATACTTTTTATACTAACCAATAAAATAGGCGCGGTTTACACCTTAAGTATACCCGCGCCCTATTTCTATTTTTTGCTCTAAAAGCGTATTAGAACGAGTAATTTACGCTGAAACGAACGTATCTAGGTGTTTGCCATGCGGTCGGTAGACCGTAATTTGGGTTTACATCAGGATTCGTTGGATCAGCTGAGCTTTCATCGTCGTATATTTCGTTAACTTCTGTCACACGGTCGTTGTTGAGCAGGTTAAAAATATCTGCTCGAACTACTAGTGTTTGGTCTTCGCCAATATCGATATTATATGACGCTGAAACGTCGATTGAATAATAGCTGCTCGTGCGGCCTCGAGAGCCACGAGGCGCTGGCTCGCCACCGGCAAAGAACGACTCTGAATCATAAGCCTGAGCAAAAATATCTGTTGGGTGGTAACCAAACGCATTGATTGGACGACCGGTCCAGAACTGAAGGTTGGCACCAAGGGTTAGGTCTTCAGTTACAGCATAAGCGCCGTAAAGTTTAACCTGATGACGTCTGTCATTCGGCAAGTCACCATAGGCGTTATCAAGCAGGCCAGGTTGATCAAATAAGGTTGTTAAACCTGCATCATCTTGACCGTTGTCAGAGCGAACATAACCTTCGTTGTTACCCCAGTTGTGTGACCACGTGTACGCCGCGTTAAGCATCCATACACCGTCCCATGCTCGTTGCCACATAAAATCTACCGCTGCATATTTACGAATAGAATCAGGGTAGCCCAGATCTTCCGCTGATAAGTCCATGAAAACTAGCTCACCTTCAGCACCCGGTAACTCGGTAGTACCAATGCGCATATCAGAGTTAGGATTAGTTAACACATACTGATGGAAACCACCCCAGATATCAGATACGTCACCGTAGCCATTTGCTGCCGCCCACTCAATAACAGCGGCATCAATCGCCATATCTTCGATAGTAGTAGAAAGCTCGCGATATGTACCTTGAATTGACATGCTCCATTCATCGTTCAACTGGAACTGATAGCCTGCGATAAATTCATCCGAGTACATTGAATCCAAGTTCTGATCTACAATTTCATCTGGAGACTTTGCAGTACCATCGGCGAAAACATCATCTGGCTGGGTTTTAGCACCTGTTAAATTAGGAATACCTAACGCCTCATCAGCAAAACCTTCAAACTCGTAGTACTCTTGTGTATAGGTTTCAGCACCCGCAAGACGAATATTCGTGTTTGCTGCAATTGGCAAGTAGTATCTGCCGTAGCTCGCCCATGCTTTAGACTCGCCATCACCAAATACGTCCCATACCGCACCTAGACGAAGTGCCCACTGGTTATCGAGCTTAGCGAAAGACTCGCCATCAGCATTAAAGTTTTCAAACGTATCGTTGCGAAGACCTGCGTTAATAACTAGGTTGTCAGTAACCTGCCATTGGTCTTGAATATAAAAAGCAAAGTTTTCAGAGTCGAACTGACCACCTACGTTATAGTCGCGATAACGAACTTGGTAAATTTCTTCGTTAGCTGCGTCACTATCATCTACGTAGTACAGATAGTAAGCACCACCAGAGTTAACCGTGTTACTATTAGAGGTTAGTTTTTCGTAGTCAACACCAAAACGTACTGAATGGTCGCCCACGTACCAGTCAGCATCCAATCGAATAACTTCACGTTCATCATCACCCTGTTCCGCGGTGAAATTAGCCCATGTGTTGGTTGGAACAAACGCTGACGTGCTGTCATAGCGGTAGTAAACCACTGGGTTTCCGTCTAGTTCGCTTCGCACAGTTCTGTCTTGTTTGTTGATACCGTACTGAGCAGATATTGAAAAGTCATCACTAATGATGCTCGTCCATTTTGCCGTGTAGTTTAAACCACCTTCATCTTCATACCCTACACGACCATTAACGTAATCACCGCCGTCGACAGAATCATAAGTCGTGATTTCTGTAGACCGTTCATCAGAAAAAGCTGTGATTTCAAGAATATTGTTCTCAGTAACGTACCAATCAATTTTGGCTACCCAGAATGCATCGTCATCTTTTTCGAAATAACCGTTCTGAAGAACACCGTCAGACGTATTAGTTTGCGCACCTGCGTAGTTATTTTCTGCTGAGCGAGGGTTGAATAACGCATAGAAGAACAACTTATCTTCAATTAAAGCGCCACTTGCCCATACGTTAACGTCCCACTCATCGACTTCATCTTGCGTATTGTCAATTCGGTACAAGCCATTGACGTTATTGCGTGAGGAATCACGCTGTTCACGAAGTGCATCTGGTTCCCAGTAAAAGTTGGCACCCGCTTTGAATTCGTTAGTACCACTTTTGGTTTTAGCGTTGATAACACCGCCTGTTACACGTCCAAACTCTGCTGAATACCCCCCCGTTTTTACTTCAAACGTTTCGTACATATCAAACGGTGGCTCACTTGAACCCACGCCAGTACGGAAGTTAGTGATGTTTAACCCGTTAATGTAGTAACCATTTTCGCCCACAGACGCACCGCCAATTGAAGGCAGATCTCCAAATGCTGAGTCACCTTGAGTAGTACCTGGTGCTAATAGCGCTACAGAAGTCAGGTTACGTGGAACCGGTACTCTATCTAACGTTACGCTATCTACTACGATACCAGTACTTGAACTCGTCACGTCAACCATGGCAATAGTGGTGCCAGTAACCTCAATACGCTCTACGTCATCGCTGGCAAGACGCATATCTAGATTTGTTTTGCCGCTAATACCAACTTTTACAGATTCTTGAATGGTAGTACGAAATCCATTCTTTTCGGCGGTAACTTTGTAGTTACCAGCAGGAAGTAGTGGAAAGCGGAAGTTTCCTGACTCATCACTTTGTACAGAACGTGTTAGACCCGTGTCTAAGTTTTCGATGGTAACGGTAACATTTGCAAGGCTGCTGCCATTTACTTGAACAGATGTTCCTTGAATAGAGCCATTCGTGTTATTCGCTAAAGCTGGTGCAATTGCACCAATTGACAGTGCAACCGCTAATGCAACTGCACTTCTCTTGATTTGATACATGTACGTATTCCCTGGTTAGTCTCGATTTAGTGTTAAGCTTTTATGAAAAATCAATTAAGCCAACCTAAATCATTGTAATTATTAAAGATAATAAATATTACCCAAAAGGATAATTGACTATCCAGAGCAGAGTGATCAACTTATTTGAGGGTAAATTGCGACGAAACGATTCTTTTAAGCGATTACCCGTAGAACCCGCCTCAAATATTAATAAACAACTGATAAAAATGCACTTTTTCGCATATTAAAGTCTACTGTAGATAAAAACCTAGCTGCTTTCTCACAGATTCAGGTAACTCAGGCAACGCACTTTTAGGCAATAAAAATGTTGCCATGTTAAAAAAGTCTAGATAGATACGATTAGACTCAGTAGTTTTCTTTAAATACTGGTGCCCAGAAGACCCTCCGGTCCCAATCTTAGTGCCCAGCATGCGCTGCACCATCATTGCATGACGGTAGCGCCAGATAGTGAGCTGCTCGTCTATTTCAGTTAATGCAGTAATAAGTTGAAACGGAAGATTAAAGATAGGCTCTTCGGAATACTGCTTAATAAATAGCGCAGACAATAGCGCCTTATGATTTAGCCGGAACTTATCTTCACCTCGAAGCTTTTCGAATTTAGCTTCATCAAACAGGGCGTCGAAGTTTTCCGTAGTGGTTTGGAGGTCTTTAAGCTCCTGGCGTTTTTCAGTCTCCGACAACATATCATTGGTAGAAATGGTGTGATGGTCATCTTTCAACATTTCGTCGGCTGCATTTTTGTAGTATTGCCAAAAATCGAACCCTTCTGTTTTTAATAGCGGCATTCTAGATAGCCAATTATCGACCAGTTCAAACAAACTTGGTTTGCTCTCGAGGCTCTCTAGTAGCGCCCTATCTTTATCGGTCAGTCGGTTGTAAAAGCTTTGCTTATCGAAATCGATTCTAAAATCGCGTTTTAAACCAAGAGAAATTTCTAAGCGTTTAAACTGAATACTTTGGAAACCAGACGCAGGTACAAGGTAATCTCGAAATGACAAAAACTGCTGTGGCGTCATGGTTTCCATAATAGCAATTTGATCATTCATTAATTTTTGTATTTGTATGACTCGCTGGAGTCTATGCACAACGAGTGTTAACTGCTGATCTTTTACCGTTTCTTGGTTAAAGGTATCAATAACGGCATTGAGCTCGTGAAGAACCTGTTTAAACCATAGTTCGTAAACTTGATGTACGATGATAAATAGCATCTCTTCGTGCGCAGCATCACCGTATTTTTCACTCTGCAATTCTTGTGCGCCCAATACTTTGTCTAAATGTAAGTAATCGCCGTAATAGCAGGGCTCTATATTCTTTTTCATTTTAGTGCTGCCTTAATACTAATTTTAACTGGTTAATACTATCACCGTCACCTCGACATCCCCAGAATACAAGCTATATATTATAAGGTTACATAGCTTAGGGTAATGTCGTATCGCGGTGGGCGTAAACGAATGTATCCATTCCAAACTTGAAGGGTTTGTATAAGCTATAGATGCTTTTAAGCTAGAGGCGCTTTGTGCAACTTATTGCTCACATACTATTCAAACCACTAAAGCAACATGCTTACAAAAATTATAAGGGGAACGAAGGTGAAACTAGATGATGATATTCACAACTATTATGAACATCTTGTACTAGAAAGGATAAGTAAGCTTGGGCTTGATAAAACTAAAAGTCCCGACTATTTGGCAGACTTATGCTGCCTTGCGTTAAATCAGGTTCCACCTCGCTATATTCGATATGAGGTCGACATGGCATTTTATCTGCCGCAAAGTGAACGCAATCAAATGGAAATGAATGTTGAGCACGCAATAAGCAAGGGGTTGAAATACTTAGATGAAACTGAAAAAAGCAAAAAAGACAAAATAGAAGAAGCTGAGTGAATAGTTGGGTGGCGGGCCTCCAGCCACATCCCGGCACATGAGTCGTCTGCTGCGGCTGCTCCCTTCCAGGCCTGACCGGGTTCACAGAGTATCATTGCGGGAGGACCAAAAGCCCACCATAGAAAATCGCATTCAAAGCAAAGTCATTCGCCCCTGCCTGAGTGCGGGGCGCATTATGACTATTTGGCTTTGAGTTTTCAACCCTTTATAGAAAATCTCTCTTCTGCAATTACGTTTGCGACACGGTTAGTCGCCGCCCCCTCTTGCTCAGCGCGGGTATAAATTTCTTTCAGCGTTTCGCCAATTTGTTCAATATGTGCGCGTAATGCTTCGTTCGAACTCGATTCCATACGCTGATGGAAGATATCAATAACACCGCCTGCATTGATCACATAATCTGGCGCATACAATATGCCGCGCTGTTGAAGCAGCTCTCCGATGTCTTCACGGGCAAGCTGGTTGTTAGCTGCGCCTGCAATCACTTTAGCTTTAATTGCCGGTAGCGTTTGGTCATTTATTGCAGCACCTAATGCACAAGGAGCAAGTACATCCACATCTAAACTTAAAATTTCCTCTGGCGCTACCGCAGTTGCGCCAAACTCGGCCACCGCTTTCTCTACGCCTTCAGGATAAATATCTGCCACGTAAAGTTTGGCGCCATGTTCATGTAAATGCTTAGCAAGACGATAGCCTACGTGCCCCATTCCTTGAATAGCCACGCTGACTCCATCCAAGCTGCGCTTCAAACCATATTCCACGGTAGCCTTTAAACCAACAAAAACACCATATGCCGTGGATGGTGCTGGGTTTCCATCAGGCACTTCACCCGCATAGTGATACTGTGCTTTGACCCCCGCTATGTAATCAGACTCAGTTGCCATGGTTTGTAAATCTGTTACCGAAATACCCGAGTCTTCAGCGGTGAAGTATTTTCCACCCAGTGACTCGACAAATTTACCCATCGCTTTCATCATTTCCGGCGATTTTGCTTTTCGAGGGTCACCGATTATTACCGACTTGCCACCGCCAAGTTCTAAATTTGCCATTGCAGCTTTATATGTCATCCCTTTAGATAGTCTCAATACGTCGGTTAACGCCTCACCACTGTTTACATAGGGCCACATACGGCAGCCGCCAAGGGCTGGGCCGAGGTTAGTGTTGTGTACAGCAATAATGGCACTCAAGCCCGCTTTTTCGTCGTGATAAAACGCAACGTGTTCGTGTTTATCGAACTCTGGGTGATCAAAAACTGACATATTTTCCCTATTAATACTGTGATGAGTTAAAACTTATCCAAGTCTGAGCTGTCACGAATTCTAAACGGCGCTCATTTGGAATGATGTGAGAGTCTGATAACGATTTGCGATACACTTATTGGCCTAGCGGCGGTACTGCAAAGATCATCGACATTTTGAAAAGTGTATCTGATAGTTCTGAGGACATGCCTTGCAAAGTTTGTTAATGAATTTTACAAACTGAAACGCAATAGAATTGAATACTATTTTTCTAGGATAGCTATCCTAGAATTTTTTTTGATATATAATAAACATCATAAAGACGACGGAAACAGTGTTAATGAAATTGGATAAGTTTGACCGTGAAATTTTGCGCGTGCTTCAGCAAGACGCCACGGTATCAATGGCAGATTTAAGTCAACGTGTTGGTTTGTCGCATACACCATGTTGGCGTCGCGTAAAGAGAATGGAAGCCGATGGAATTATCCTAGGTAAAGTTACTCTGCTAAACAGTAAGAAGCTTAATTTAGGTGTATCAGTTTTTATCTATGTCACGCTCAAAAACCATGACGGTGACTCGCTGACCGACTTTGAAAATGCGGTTCAAAACATTGATGAAATAGTAGAGTGCCACACCACAAGCGGTGAAAAAGACTATTTGCTGAAAGTGATAGTGGAAAGTATTGAAGAATACGAATTTTTACTTAAAACGAAATTGACCCACCTTCCTCTTGTGGACCACTTAAGTTCAACCTTCGCATTGAAGCAAGTGAAAAACACCACAGAGCTACCAATAAAACGTCAGTAGTAAAAAGTTATGGGGTCAGAGTCACGACTCTGACCCCATACCATTCAAAGCGCGTCGGTTTGATTCTCAGGTCTCGCCTGCTCAAATGCATTCAACTCATTACAGTTGTTCGCAATTTTACTGATTAGCGGGTAGCGGCTCATATCCACATTAAAGCGCTGTGCGTTGTACACTTGCGGTACTAAACAAATATCAGCAAGGGTAACGTCAAAGTCGAAACAATACTTGCCTGCTTGGGTTTGTAGGCGTTGTTCAATTCCATCAAACCCCAATGTAATCCAATGCGCAGCCCACTTAGCCACATCATCTTGAGAGGCCTCAAAATTACCTTTAAGCGCATTTAGTACTCGAAGGTTACCTATGGGCTGGATATCGCAGGCGATATCTTGCGCTAACGCTCTTACTCTAGCACGCTCTGTTAAGTGCTCTGGCACTAGCCTGTGCTCACTTTCGTATCTCTCATCGAGATATTCAATAATAGCTAGCGATTGATTAAGAATGATATCTTCGTCTTCATCAACAAAAGTGGGGACAAGGTGTGCGGGGTTCAGCCGCGAATACTCACCGCTATGCTGCTCCCCGCCGTTATTGACAAGATGCACTGGCACATACTCGTACTCAACACCTTTTAAATTAAGTGCAATTCGTGTTCGATACGTGGCGGTTGAACGCCAATAACCGTAAAGCTTGATGCTCATGGTAATACTCCATCAGTCAAACATATAGCTAAAGAAAGCGCTGGTTGTCGTTACGCATTAGCGCTTTCTCTACTATCAATAATAGTGTCGGAAACAACGACCAGCACGATTAATAAAGGCCAGCTCTGTGAACAAAAAGATCGTTGCCGCTCCCACCACTAAATCGCTACTAAATCTCTAGCTCAGTGGTTTCACCTGCTGCTCGATAGCACCGAATACTGAGTTACCCTCTGTATCTAGCATCTCAATTCGAATACGGTCACCAAACTGCATGAAAGGCGTAGAAGGTTTGCCATCCCGTATCGTTTCAATCATACGTACTTCGGCAATGCATGAGTAACCTACCCCACCTTCAGAAATAGCCGAACCATAATCGGTACCTTGCTTATTTGACACCGTACCAGAGCCAATAATTGCTCCTGCGCCTAAATTTCTGCTCTTTGCAGCGTGTGCAACTAGCTGACCAAAATCGAAGGTCATATCTTGTCCCGCTTCGGGCTTGCCGAACAATTCTCCGTTATAGGTTGAACGTAGCGGCAGATGAATTTTATTATCTTTCCAAGCATCACCTAACTCGTCTGGAGTTACCGCAACTGGCGAGAAGCTAGAAGCAGGTTTAGATTGAAAGAAACCAAATCCCTTTGCTAATTCACCAGGAATTAAGCCCCGGAGGGATACATCGTTAACCAGCATAATAAGGCGAATGCGCTCTGAGGCTTGTTCTGGTGAACATGCCATCGGCACATCATCGGTAACAACGGCAACTTCGCCTTCAAAATCAATCCCCCAGTCGTCACTTGGCAGAATAATGTCATCAAAAGGCCCAATAAAATCGTCTGAACCACCTTGATACATGAGAGGATCGGTCCAAAAACTTTCGGGCATTTCTGCATTTCGTGCCTTTCTTACCAATTCAACGTGGTTTACGTAAGCACTACCGTCAGCCCATTGATACGCACGTGGTAAAGGAGACTCGCAGTGAGAAGCGTCGAACGGAACGCTTTCACAGGTGTCGTCATTAAGTGCTTGGTATTTCATTTGAAGCTGAGGCGCTATCTCTTTCCAATTATCCAGTGCGTGCTGCATTGTTTTTGCAATGTCCTTTGCACTGCAAGCGCGAGAAAGATCTTTTGACACTACCATCAGGCAGCCATCGCGGGTTTCATTTTTATAGGTCGCTAGTTTCATTGTTCGTTCCTCGACATATCTCTTTTGCTTGGCCCATTTGCCTAAGCTCTCGATTTGTATAATTTGAAATGAGAGTAGTCTTAAAGCGCCAGCAGATTGTAAGCATTATGTGAATACTGTTATGCCACTAGTTGGTACAACTTGAGAAGTGTTTGAGCTACGAAGTTTTGTTTGGCTGTAAGAAAGGGTGTACGCACAAAGTTGTTAATCGGTAACGAAAGGCGCGGATAGTCTGCTCTGCAAGCAATGTAAATTAATCGTAACGGATGCATAGGGTTACTAGAAAGGTTCAAACCGTATTGCCCTTTGCAATTATGCGTGAACCAAAGGGCAATACTTTTTAGTTTGTTATAGTTTAACAGTCGCTTTGTTGATGCCATACTCTCGCAACTTATTGGCGATGGCAGTATGGCTCAATCCTAGCTTTTTCGCTAATTGACGAGTACTTGGATAGGAAGGGTATAAGCGCTTCAGCAGGTCCTTCTCAAACTTCTTCACTTCCTCATCTAGTGTTCCCTCGAAGTTCTCATCTATATAGGTAACACTAGGAGCACAGCTTGGCAGTTGAATATCTTCTTTAGTAATTTCCTTCCCATCTAGCAATGATAATGCGCGGTAAAGGGCATTTTGAAGCTGTCTTACATTGCCAGGCCATGGATACTGCTGTAGAAAATCTACACAAGACTTGCTTAGTTTTGCGGGACGGCGGCCCAGTTTAGTACTGTGCTGTACAATAAAGGATTCGGCTAGAGGTACTATGTCCTGCCTTCTGTCTTTCAAAGACGGCATTACTAAGCTCAACACGTTTAGGCGATAATACAGCTCTTTTCTAAATCGTCCCTCTTCCACCAGCTGACCTAAGTCTCGGCACGTAGTACAAATAAATCGCACGTCGACTTTAACCGGTTCCGAGTCTCCCACGCGTCTAAATTCACCGTCCTCTAAAACCCGAAGCAATTTGGCCTGAAGTTGTGAAGACATATCGGCTATTTCATCAAGTAAAAGCGTACCGCCTTTTGCCTGTTCTAATAGCCCAACCTTAGCGCTTGGCTGGTTAAACGCACCAGCAGCGTAACCAAACAGTTCAGTTTCCGCCACGCTGTCGGGTAGCGATGCACAATTTAGTGCTAAAAATGCACCTTCGCTACGGCGGCTGGACTGATGACACGCCCTGGCAATCATCTCTTTACCCGTGCCTGTCTCGCCAAAAATTAAAATAGGCGCATCTAGGTCGGCTATTCGCTTGGCTTCGTGAACCACTCGCTTCATAAAAGGTGATTGAGTGACAAACCGATCGAAACTATCGGTAGGCGACTGGTGGAAAGCAGTAAACTGTTGGCCAAGGCGCATTTCCGATTTTAATATCACCACGGCACCTGCCATGATCATATTTTGCTCGCCATCGGGTACGGTGATTGGCAGCATATCGGCAAGATAATCCTGCTGAATAAACTTCACTTTTGACGATTGTGGGCCCGGTGACTTCCCATCCATCCATTTAGTAAAGTTGAAACCTTTAACAACTTCACTGACCTCAGTACCAACAATTTCATTGCTTGGCATTTCAAGCCCTGCACTTACCGCTTCGTTACACAGTAAAATATTTCCCTTAGCATCTATTGAGAAAACAGGATCAGGCAAAGTTCGCAAAATGGCAGAGAGTTGATTCTTCTCTCGCTCCCCCGGCATGAATAAGGTTGTTTTTACATCATCGATGCCGTCGATGCGACGTATCTGAGGCATAAGGTGCTGAAAATCAGCAAACTCAATATTGGGAAAATTAAGGAAAATTTTACCTGCGGGATCAATTTCAATACCACGCAAATCTATTTCTTTGGTAACGAGGATATCTAATACATCTTGAGTGATCCCAAGACGGTCCTGACAGCTTATTTCTAGACGCATAGGGTGTTATGGCTTTATTGTAAACATATATGTACAGGATATCACACTTTTACAAAAAGATAACAAGATAAATGTTACAGAACTTTAAATTTGCGATAAGCGATTACTTTAAAGACGTAAACAGCACGAAGTAAAAGGACTAGGCCGCAGAAATAAAAAATGCCGCATCAATCCGCGGCATCCTATATAAAACACATTTAATTAACAATAGCGCTAGCTCGCTTTTTTCTCTTTCGGTGGGAAAAGTGGGGAAAACAACCCTAAGGATTTAGCTTTTTCCACTAGCGCCATAATGTCCATTTCGGCCAATTCGAACAAATGGTCGAATTCCGGCAGAATATAGTAAAGAGGCTGCATGATATCGATACGATAAGGCGTACGCAGAGCATCAATAGCAGTTAGTGGATTGCGCAATGGCGTGTCGCTATCTAACGCGTAAATAGTTTCGCCAGGTGAGGACAAGATACCGCCGCCATATATTTTTAACTTATCTTTGGCTCGCACTAGTCCGAATTCTACCGTGAACCAATAAAGACGTGCTAAGTAAACTCGGTCTTCCTTACTTGCCGCTAAACCCAACTTTCCATATGTGTGGGTAAAGTGGGCAAAAGCTGGATTTGTTAAAAGCGGGCAGTGTCCAAATACCTCATGAAAAATATCGGGCTCTTGAAGATAATCAAACTCTTCTCGAGTACGAATAAAAGTAGCGACAGGAAATTGCTTGTTTGCCAGCAACCTAAAAAATTCACCAAAATTTATTAGCGCAGGCACTTCAGCAGTTTGCCACCCCGTTTTCTTCATCAGAACTTTGTTGATGTCTGGCAACTGAGGAATTTCTTTTTCGTTCAATTTCAACAAATCAAGCCCGTCCAAATATTCTTGGCACGCTCTTTCTTTTACCAGTGGAATTTGTCTCGCATAAAGCTCCGACCAAATTTGGTTTTCTTCATCTGACCAATGAATAATGCCATTTTCATCAGATTCTCTCGACTGGTATTGCGTTGATTTTGGCATAACTTCTGTAACCAATAGGTGTGAAATAACTTACCTTTTAGTCTAATGAAATTCACGGCGCCGAAAAGTGGATGACCTCATGACAACTTCATATTTGCTGTAACAGGAATTTTACATAGGCAACTAAAGCGCTTGATTTAGATAATAAAAAGCCGCCCATTGCGAGCGGCTTTCTTTTAGATTCTTGTGAGCTGTAAGGCCAGCTATAGACGGCTAATTTCTTTATTTAGCTGATATTCACGAGACGTCACATAGGTTTCCATTTTACGTAGACGAACTTCTGCTTTTTCAAAGCGATTGCGAATATCGTGAAACGCCTGTTTAGGTGGCTCTCCAGCCTGCCAAACTTTGGTTTTCACCTCAACTTTAGGGCTTTTTACCTGTCCAGCGTTTGGATTCGTCCAGCCTTTACCTTTTGAAAAAACCGGTCTTGTAGGCTTATCATCAAGGCCAGCAGGCTTCTTATCTAAAATGAACCAAGCGGCTATGTAGGCGACAAAGATAAACGGACCTGCAAGTAAAAAGAAACCGGTAACGACTAAGATTCTCACTAACCAGGTTTCCAACCCAAAGTATTCGGCTATACCTGAACACACACCTGCAATGCGTGCATTTTCGGGGTTGCGATAGAGCTGCTTACCATTTCTCATGCTCTATTCCTCCACTCTGGCGCCTCACTATCTAGAATGGCCTCTAATGTTTCAATACGCTCACTCATTTTTTCTGCCTTTTCAGCAAGATCTTGTAAAGAGGCGTGCTCCTCAACACTCAATCCTTGATTGACCTGCTTTTTGCTTCGATAGTGTAAAATTAGCCAAATGGGAGCAACAAATATTGAGAACACCACAAGGGGCATAACCAACACTGCAATTGTACCTTCGTCCATCTCAATGTCTCCTACAAACTCTGATGTAACTACCCTCTTCACGGTTTTCCATCAAGAGGGTATACCTTATTTTTATTATTCTGATTTTTCAGTGCTTTTATTTGCACCTTTTACCTTGGCTTTAAGCGCAGCTAGTTCGTCTTCCACTTTGTCACTGGCTTCTAGCTCTGCAAACTCATCTTGCAGCGTCTTTTTACCCAAATCATAAGCTTCTACCTGTGATTCAAGGTCATCGATTTTACGCTCGTATTGCTCAAAGCGCCCCATTGCATTATCTACTTTCGTACTATCCAGCGTCTTTTTGACTTCTAGACGAGAGCTTGCGGTTTTCTGACGCATAATAATGGCTTTCTGACGGCTCTTAGCATCGGCAAGCTTTTCTTGAAGCTGACCAATTTCATCCTGAAGCTTGCTGATTTGTTCTTCAACAACGGCCAATTCTTTACTTAGCGCTTCTGCAGCTTCTGCAGACTTTTTCTTTTCTTGCAGCGCAGCGCGCGCCAAGTCTTCTCTATCTTTGCTTAACGCAAGTTCTGCTTTTGCTTCCCAATCATTTGCATCGCTTTCATACTTTGCAATTTGATTAGCAATTTCCTTTTTATTGGCTAGCGTCTTTGCAGATGCAGAGCGCACCTCAACCAACGTGTCTTCCATTTCCTGAATGATTAATCTAACCATTTTCTCAGGATCTTCGGCTTTGTCTAAAATCGCATTAATATTCGAATTCACAATATCTGTAAAACGCGAGAAGATACCCATAATAATTACCTCTTGCTAAAAATGGTAAGTGTTAGAAAACACCACACTTGATAAATAGGTTACTCTTGGTATAGGTAGCATTCAATATACTTGCCAACTTTGTTCATATGCTAACCTATTATTTTATATAGATTTTCCATGCGCTCAAATAATACTCGTTTATCAATATCTTTTGTTCTACACTATTAATTGGTCGAAATGACTAATTTTTGAGGGATTTAATGAGTAGGTATCGACAGCAAGACAATTTACTTGGCCAAGCAAATAGTTTTCTAGAAGTTTTAGAGCAAATTTCACAGATTGCACCGCTAGACAAACCCGTTCTCGTCATTGGCGAACGAGGCACTGGTAAAGAGCTGATTGCTGCGCGCCTGCACTTCTTATCAAAGCGCTGGGATCAAAACTATATTAAGTTAAATTGTGCAGCGCTAAGTGAAAGCTTGTTAGAAAGTGAGCTTTTCGGTTATGAAGCCGGATCCTTTACTGGCGCTTCGAAACGTCGCGAAGGTCGCTTTGAAGTGGCGCACAACGGAACCCTATTCCTTGACGAACTCGCTAACACATCGGGTCTTATTCAGGAAAAGCTACTGCGGGTAGTGGAGTATGGTGAATTTGAGCGCGTAGGTGGCAGTAAGTCAGTAAAAACCGATGTACGCCTTATCGCAGCTACCAATGAAGACTTGCCAGCTCTTGCCGATGCCGGTGAATTTCGCGCAGACCTTCTCGACCGTCTTGCTTTTGACGTTATCACCATCCCGCCCCTTCGCGAGCGTCGAGAAGATATCATGATGTTAGCTGAAAACTTCGCTATTAATATGGCCCGTGAAATGGAAATGGAATTGTTTAGCGGCTTCACTGAAAAAGCAAAACGCACTCTGCTTGATTATGATTGGCCTGGTAATATCCGTGAGCTTAAAAATGTGGTCGAACGTGCAGTATACAGAACGAATAACCCCCACCTCCCCGTCCATGAAATAGTGTTAGACCCCTTCGAGTCAGCCTACCGTCCGAAAGGTAGAGTTAAAACAAATGACAGAGTGAGCGCTACAGATTCGCCTAACCATGTTAAGCAATCAGACACGCCAATGGTAAATGAACGTATTGAAAGTGCTGACGTTACACCACTTCCCCCTGCTAAAAAGCAGGAAATTGTCGAATATCCCATAGATTTGAAAGAACGCTCTCAACAACATGAGATAGATATGATAAAACAGGCACTTGCTGACAGTCAGTTTAATCAAAAGAAAACCGCTGAAAAATTGAGCCTGACTTATCATCAGCTGCGAGGCTATCTCAAAAAATATAACTTACTAGATTCTTCCGCTGAAAACGTCGAGGCGTAGAGCATGTCCCATGGTTTGGTGGAGCGTTTGTCATTATGTTTATGTACAGCGCTTCTTGTTGCATCCTGTGCTAAACAGAATAAACAAGCGTTTTATAATACGGGTATTATTTATTGTTCTGAAAGCAACCCAGTAACTTTTAATCCGCAGCTTGATACATCGAGCACAACCTCTGATGCATCATCTCACCAACTGTACGATAGACTACTTGATTTCGACCCCGATTCTGGTCGCATTGTGCCGAGTCTTGCTAGTAGCTGGCTAGTTAGTGATGACGGGCTCACCTACGCATTTCAACTTCGCAAAGATGTTTGGTTTCACACAACGGACTATTTCAAGCCAACACGAAACTTCAACGCAGACGATGTTATTTTTAGCATCAACCGATGGCGTTTGCGTTCGCATCCCTACCATTATGTGTCGGGTGGGCGTTATCCGTATTTTGAAAGTATTGGTCTTGCTCAAAATATTGCGTCAGTTGAACGGGTAAACGGCTATCGCGTTGAAATTACGCTTAAGCGTCGTGACAGCTCATTTTTGTCTAATTTAGCCACAGACTTCGCCGTTATTCTGTCAGAAGAGTATGCCGAACAACTTGCTGAAGCTGGAACACCTAGCAAAATTGATGAACTTCCCGTTGGCACAGGACCGTTTAAATTCAACAGCTATCGCAAAGACCACTTTATTAAATATTTACGCCATGACAACTATTGGCGCACACAGTCATTTGGAGAAGGTGACAACAGCGATAGCAACATAACATCAGAGCTACAAAGTTTAAGCCAACAAAAAAAGCTAGAAACGCCCTTAGTTGAGCAGCTCATTTTTGACATCACTCCAAGAAGTTCATTACGACTAGCTAAGCTGATGACTGGGGAATGTGATGCAACTGCATTCCCGGCACAAACGGAACTGGAAGTGATTCGAACAGAAGACGATCTGACATTAGCGGAAAAACCAGGGCTAAATGTAGGCTTTTGGGCCTTTAATACTCAGCGCCCGCCGTTTGACAACCCCGATGTAAGGCGAGCGCTCGCCGCAGCTATTGATAAAAACACTTTGCTAGAGGCGGTTTATTTCGACAGTGCAACACGGGCTAAAACCCTGCTACCTGCGGCGAGCTGGGCATTTCAAAATGATGCCGATGACACGGCTTACAACCCTGTTTTAGCGCGAAAATTACTGGCTGATGCCGGGATAGCCTCCGGATTTTCAATGACAATCTGGGCAATGCCGGTCGAACGCGCTTACAACCCCAACGCGACAAAAATGGCAGAGCTAATTCAGCGATATCTTCGCGATGTAGGTGTAGAAGCAACTATTGTAAGTTACGACTGGGCTACATTTAGGCGCCATCTACAAGAAGGCTTGCATGACTCTGTACTCATAGGGTGGTCTGCCGATAATGGTGACCCAGATAACTTCTATCGCCCGCTATTGAGCTGCGGGGCAATCCCATCAGGAACAAACCGAGCGATGTGGTGTAATAGTGATTATGACAAGCTACTCAACGAAGCGCTTCAAACAGATGATATTGAAGAGAGATCAGCTATTTACAAGCAAGTAAATAGGCTACTATACGAACGTCTTCCTGTAGTACCCATTGCGCATGCCTATCGCTACCAGGCATACAGGAATGAGTTAAAAGGCATGGCTATTAACCCCTTTGGCGGCGTGCGTTTTGGCGGGGTAGAGAAAAAACTGTGATCCAAATTCTCCTGAGATACTGCACTTTATTTGTATTAACGCTACTCGTGTTAACGATTATTTCGTTCTCGCTCGCCTACCTTTTTCCGGGTGATACGTTAGAAAACTTAACCGGGCTTGTGCCACAAAATGAGATGCAGCGCGCAGCGCTTGAGCAACAATTTAAGTTAGACCAGTCTTATATATTTCAGTTTTTATACTATGTAGGTAATTTGCTGACCGGTGATTGGGGCTATAGCTTCACGTCTGGTCTCCCCTTAAGAGAAGAAGTGGCGATTGCAATGCCTGCCACAATGGAACTGGCTACGTATGCAATGCTGATGGCCTTATTTGTCGGCATTCCCTTAGGCTACTTTGCCGGCATTCGCTGTTACTCAACATCTGACCACTTAATAAATAGTGCAAGCATTACTACTTATTCTTTCCCCGTTTTCTGGTTCGCACTGCTGCTTATTCTTATCTTCAGTTTGGAATTGGACGTGGCTCCACTATCTGGTCGAATAAGTCTAATTTACGACATAGAGCCTGTCACAGGCTTTATTCTGATAGACGTTTTATTGTCAGATAACGAAAACAAAGCCTTGGCATTTAAAGATGCACTGTCGCACTTAGCGTTACCCACATTTGCTATTGGCGCCATAACCACTGCTTCAATGATTCGCATAACCCGGCGCTCAGTTATAGATGTAAAACATCGTCCGTATATTGCTGCAGCCCAGTCACGCGGCCTTTCTAGTTGGCAAATATTTTTTCGCCATATACTCCGTAATGCACTACTCCCCATTTTGCCACTGATGGCAATTCAGATTACGACGCTTATAACCAATGCAATGATTGTTGAAATCTTGTTTTCATGGCCTGGAATCGGCAACTGGCTGATTCAAGCCATCTATCAACGAGATTACCCCGCTTTGCGTATTGGCATGATGGCGGTATCAACGGTAGTGATTACCCTGACAATTTTAGTCGATGTATTAAACCGTATGATTGACCCAAGTAGAGAGAAATACGAGCGTGCCACAGTTTAGTTTGTACGAAGAAGAGTTTCATCCATCCCCTTGGCAACGGACCTGGGCTTCGTTCAAGGCCAGTCACATTTCTATGCTAGGTCTAATAATGCTTGCGCTATTCGTGGTGTGCGCCTTATTCGCCCCTCTCATCACACCTTATGACGCTGTAGAACAGAACATTGACGGGTTGTTAATTCCGCCTAGTTGGCTAGCGAATGGTTCTATTTCCCATTTATTCGGCACAGACGCGCTTGGAAGAGACTTATTTACCCGTATCATTTATGGTTGTAGGACAACACTGGGGTCGGCATTCATTACAGTGGTACTGGCTATGTTAGTTGGCGTGAGTTTAGGTACGCTGGCCGGGATGTTGCGCGGGGTTCGCTCAAGCGTCGCTAATCATTTACTTGATGCACTAATGGCTATCCCTACTCTTCTGATTGCTATTATCATAGTTGCAATATTGGGTACGGGCTTAGTTAATAGTATGTGGGCCATTACCCTAGCGCTT
The DNA here is from genome assembly GCF_056160105.1 of Alteromonas sp. ABD4_190. Lineage (NCBI taxonomy): Bacteria > Pseudomonadati > Pseudomonadota > Gammaproteobacteria > Alteromonadales > Alteromonadaceae > Alteromonas > Alteromonas sp. ABD4_190. The sequence continues at coordinate 3,322,993 of NZ_JBSWWN010000001.1, read as the reverse complement.
ATTCCCCAGTTTGTGCATCACACGCGAAGTTTCGTGCGCGCAGAAATGAAAAAAGACTACATTGTTGCGTCAACGCTTGATGGGGCAAGTAAGTGGCAGCTTTTCGTTCATTCTATCTTACCGAATATGACAGAAATGCTTGTGGTTCAAGGAACGCTGGCCCTTTCAATCGCGGTTATAGATATTTCGGCTCTTGGCTTCTTAAACTTGGGCGCACAATCACCGTTACCCGAATTAGGTGTAATTCTCGCCGACGGACTAGACGTTACTTATTTAGCACCTTGGAACGTAGCGGTTCCCGGTATGGCAATATTTTTTGTTGTATTGTCCATCAATATCGTGGGTGACGGCTTGCGTTCTTCACTAAGAAAAAGAGTGAGTCACTAATATGCCGATGCTTGATATCAAAAACCTCACCTTAGAAATGCAGAACGGTGACAGCACTATAAAAGCGTTGGATAAAGTAAATTTGTCAGTGAGTTCAGGCGAGATCCGTGCACTTGTGGGCGAATCGGGTTCTGGTAAGAGTCTTATTGTATCGGCAATCTGTGGAGCGCTGCCAAATCAGTGGAATTTAACCGCCGACCGTATGAGCTGGAATGGAGAAAACCTACTAGGTATGTCGGTTCAACAACGTCGCGAAGTGATGCGTCGTGAAATCGCAGTGGTTTTTCAAAACCCGCAAGCGGCGCTTGACCCGTCGGCCACGCTTGGTGAACAGCTTGAAGAAAGTATTCCTGATGAATTTGTTGAAGGAAGCTGGTTTTGGCAACGTGCGCAGCACAGAAAAAAAATAGCCATAAGCACTGTACACAAAGTGGGGATAAAGCACCACAAGCATTACCTAAGTGCATTCCCTCACCAAATTCCCGCTGATATTGGGCAAAAGTTCATGATAGCAATGGCGCTGGTGTCTCAACCCAAATTACTTATCGCAGATGATCCCACCCGAGGCATGGAGCCCACAACCAAGACGCAGATCCTAAAACTCTTTACACGTCTTAATCAAACTCGCTCCCTATCGATTTTGTTTGTCAGCCATGATTTGCTTGCCATTGCGAGTATGTCACATTCAATGACAGTGCTTTACGCCGGGCAGACTGTGGAATCGGGAAAGATGAAGCACATTAAGAAGCGCCCTCTTCACCCGTACACTAAAGCGCTATTAGACAGTGCGCCAAGCTTCAGAAAAGACTTACCGCCTAAGTCTGCATTACCAACGTTAAGCGGCTCTATACCAACGCTGCAACATTTGCCTATTGGCTGCCGATTAGGGCCACGCTGTCCACGGGCTCAGCGCGCATGTGTACAAACGCCAGCCGTACGAAAAATTCACGATCATAGCTACAGCTGTCATTATCCTCTTCATATGGAGAAGCTGTGATGGATATTTTGCAGGTAAAAGATCTTACGTTTATACATAACGAAAAGAAGCGCTGGTTAAAGCGACCTGAGGTGTTTCAACTCGGCCCGGTGAATATGAACGTTAAACGCGGTGAAACTATTGCCATCATAGGGGAAAACCGTTCGGGTAAATCCCTTCTTGCTAAATTATTAGTTGGCGCCCTACCTGCCGATGCGGGTGAAATTGAAATAAACACTCACAAGTATTTAGCCAAGTACCAGTCGAAAGACGGCCAACGCAAGCGGACCCACGACATTCGAATGATTCTGCAACACAGTGCGGAATCGATGAACCCATCGGTTCCGGTAGGCAAAATCCTAGACGAACCTTTGCGTTTGAATACGGGTCTTAGCGAAGCCGAGCGCAAGCCTATTATCGAAGATATGTTGGTAAAAGTAGGGTTACTACGCGAGCATTATTATTTTTACCGGCACATGCTTTCTGACGGCCAACAGCAGCGCGTGGCATTAGCTAGGGCTATAGTACTAAAACCCAAAGTGCTTGTTGCAGATGAACCCTTTGCTGCATTAGACCCTACTATTCGCTCGCAGACTGTGAACCTAATACTGCAACTACAGCAAGAGCTGGGCTTAGCATTTATCTTTATAAGCCACAATTTAGGGATTGTCCGGCATATTGCCGATAGAATTGTGGTGATGGAAGGCGGCGAAATTGTAGAGGAAGGTAAAACTGAAACTATTTTCAGGTGGCCGCAGCACACCCGCACGAAGAAACTGGTTACGGCTTACCAGTCGTTAGTGCCGCAAAATACAATCCGTTAAAGCGCTGAGGGCAGTAAACTGCCCTCTCAATATCAAATTTGCATTACGCTAGTTAGCCAACCAGTGCTAGCAGAATACCTGCAGCGACCGCACTTCCTAACACACCGGCTACATTAGGCCCCATTGCATGCATCAACAGGAAGTTATGAGGGTTTGCTTCTAAGCCAACCTTATTAACGACTCGCGCCGCCATAGGTACGGCAGAAACGCCCGCAGCACCAATGAGCGGGTTTATACTACCACCCGATAACTTACTCATTAACTTAGCCATTAACACGCCAGCAGCGGTTCCTATGCCAAAGGCAATGGCGCCCAAGCCCAAAATACCCAAGGTTTCCACCGTAAGGAATGCCTCAGCCGATAGCTTAGAGCCCACGGCCAAGCCGAGGAAAATGGTCACGGTATTGATAAGTTCGTTTTGGGCTGTTTTGCTTAACCTGTCTACTACGCCACATTCTTTCATTAAATTACCAAAGCAGAACATACCCACGAGCGGCGTGGCAGCTGGTAAAAACAAAATGGTCATAAACAACACGGCGAGTGGAAAGATAATTTTTTCACGCTTTGATACAGGCCGAAGTTGGCCCATTTTAATTTCGCGTTCCTCTTTTGTGGTCAGCGCTTTCATAATGGGCGGCTGGATAATAGGCACAAGCGCCATGTAAGAATAAGCAGCAACCGCAATAGCACCAAGTAAGTCAGGAGCTAAACGTGAAGCAAGGAAGATAGCCGTGGGCCCATCTGCGCCCCCTATAATGGCAATCGCACTTGCATCTTTTAGCGTAAATTCGAAACCAGGAATAAGGTTTAACGCAATAGCGCCAAATAGGGTCGCAAAAATACCGAACTGTGCGGCTGCGCCAAGCAGCAACATTCTAGGGTTTGCAATAAGCGCGCTGAAGTCTGTCATTGCGCCTACTCCCATAAAAATGAGCAATGGGAAGACGCCTGTATCAATGCCAATTTTATAGATGTAGTGCAGTAAGCCACCCGCTTCTGAAAAACCAGCAATTGGAATGTTCGTAAGCAGTGCTCCAAAACCAATGGGTAATAAGAGCAGTGGCTCAAACTTCTTAACAATGGCTAAATAGAGTAAACCGAAGCCTACCGCCATCATGATGAGCTGGCCTGCTTCAAAATGCGCAAGTGCGGTACTATCCCAAAGTACCATTAACTTATCCATGTACTACCCCAATAAGATTAACGGTTGACCGCTAGTTACAGCATCGCCTTCACCCACGGAAATGTCAGTGACCGTACCGGTATACGCCGAACGGATCTCTGTTTCCATTTTCATGGCTTCGAGGATCATCACTACATCGCCTTCAGATACACTATCGCCAGTTCGTACTAATACTTTGAATACGTTACCCGCTAGTGGCGCATCAATTGACTGCGACGACGCAGCGGCAGGTGAAGCTGTGCTAACAGTTTGTGGCTGGGGTTGAGACGTATTGGCTGGCGTAACGCTTGTTAGCGTACCTGAGGGTGCCACTTCTACGCGATACACTTTACCATCGACGTTTACATCATATGATTCAGCCGAGCTTGCACTTTGCGCGTTCGACGCTGTGCTAACTGGTTCTGGCGCAAGGGTATCACTAGCCTCTTGAGCGCCCGGTGCAGGTTCAAACGCATCAGGATTACCGCGATTTTCGATAAACTTAAGGCCGATCTGGGGAAATAGAGCATAAGTCAGCACATCATCAATTTTATCATCTGACAGCGAAAGTTGTTTTTTCTCGGCCAGTTCATCTAGCTCTTTGCTCAGCGCATCAAGCTCAGGCGCAATGTTATCAGCAGGTCTGCATGTTACGGGCTCTGCACCATCTAGCACACGCTCTTGTAGTTTCTTGTTTACTGGAGCCGCAGTAGCACCATACTCGCCTTTGAGTACACCAGCCGTTTCTTTGGTAATGCTCTTATAGCGCTCGCCTGTTAGCACATTAAGCACCGACTGCGTGCCGACAATTTGCGAGGTGGGCGTTACAAGAGGGATAAACCCAAGATCTTCACGTACCCGAGGGATTTCTTTTAACACCTCTTCAAACTTATCTTCAGCACCCTGCTCTTTTAGCTGACTTTCCATGTTGGTTAGCATGCCACCTGGCACTTGGGCCAGCAGAATACGTGCATCTACACCTTTAAGGCTTCCTTCAAATTTGCTGTATTTCTTTCTGACTTCTCTAAAATAACTGGCAATGTCTTCCAGTTCAGGCAGCGATATTCCCGTATCGCGTTCTGTGCCTTCAACGATTGAAACCATAGTTTCAGTTGCGCTGTGACCGTAGGTCATGCTCATTGATGAGATAGCTGTATCGAGCATATCAATACCGGCATCAATAGCTTTTTGGTAAGTTGCCGTGCTCAACCCTGTAGTGGCGTGGCACTGCATAGCGATAGGTACATCGACGGTTTCTTTTAATCCTGTAATTAATGCTTCGCATTCATAAGGCTTTAAAAGCCCGGCCATGTCTTTTACACAGATAGAATGCACGCCGAGGTCTTCAAGTTGTTTAGCCATATCTAGCCACAGCTCTAGATTATGCACAGGACTTACTGTGTAAGAAATCGTGCCTTGCGCGTGAGCGCCGCTGTCTATGGTAGCTTTAATAGCAGTTTTCAAATTTCTGATGTCATTCATGGCATCAAAAATCCTAAACACGTCTACACCGCTTTCGTGGGCGCGCTCTACAAAGCGAGTAACGACATCGTCAGCATAGTGGCGATAACCCAATAAGTTTTGACCACGCAATAACATTTGCTGTTTGGTATTGGGCATGGCTGCCTTTAACTTACGAATGCGCTCCCATGGGTCTTCTCCCAAGTAACGGATACAGGCGTCAAAGGTCGCACCGCCCCAAGATTCAACAGACCAAAAGCCTGCCTTATCTAACTTTTCAGCAATGGGAAGCATGTCCTCAATACGCATACGCGTAGCAAGAAGCGATTGATGGGCATCACGCAGGACCAGCTCGGTAAGGGCCAGAGGCTTAGACATGGTAACTCCTGATTAGGCTTTATTTTTAGAATTTTGGCGATGGGTATGAATTGCGGCAGAAATAGCAGCGATGACATTACCGTCTATCCCCGGTTGTACCGCTTGATTATCTCGAGCAAAGTTGGCTGAAGGACGTGTCGCTACAGTATCAGGCGTTTCACCTGGAAATGCTTCACAAAAACGTGCAATTAAATGAATGCCAACAATAAGCAGCCCCAAGAACGAAAAGACAAATACCATTCCTATGAGCATAAGAGAGCCTGCTTCAATGAGCAAACTAGCGACGGATTCCGAATTCATATTCAATCCTGTTGTTATTTTGTACCTGAATAAGTATCACGAGGTTTTTAAAAACACAACACAACAGCATAAAAAACCACTTAAATTTGAATAAAACCCACCAATGTGCAACTTAATGCATAATTACTTAATAAATTTGCAACAAAAACATAGTATCAATAGCATACTGAGAGATGTTGCTTTAAGCATCGCAGTTAGTTTTTAGATAAACACGGTTTAATGAAAACCAGTATTCTCTGTAAAGTCGCTGTCTAACCGTTTTGCAAAGTCTTTAGCATGCATAGCTACTAATTCTAATTGCATATGCTGCTCGTCTTCTGGAATGTATGAAGGCACGATCACCTGGTTGCCGTCGCAATCTACCGCCATAAATGTAATGAAACAACGGTTAGCTACAGTGGTTGTGTTGGCCGTTGCGTCCCCCGATTTAACCACCACATAAATGTGCATACTCGAGCTACCTGTATGAACGAGAGACGCAGATATCTCAACAAGTTGACCGACTTTTATAGGTTTTATGAAACGTATGCCGTTAGCGGATACCGTAACGCAATAGCATTTCGACCACTGAGCAGCACACGCATAGGCCGCTTGATCAATCCACTTCATGACGATACCGCCGTGGACATTACCGCCGAAGTTAACATCGGTAGGCTCTGCAAGAAATCGAAAAGTAGTGGATGGATGTGCCATAGCGTACCTCGCGCTTAACTGCTGTCAGACACATTAAGTTTAGCTCAAATTTCATACAACGCGCTTATACGAAAGTAGCGTAAAAAGAAATAAGGAGATGAAGGAGTCAGAAACGAAAAAGCCCACCTAAAGAGGTGGGCTATTCAATATGGCGCGTGTGGAAGGATTCGAACCTCCGACCGCCTGGTTCGTAGCCAGGTACTCTATCCAGCTGAGCTACACACGCGTTAACTTGTATTCTTTTGAATTTTACTTCAAAAGGTGACGCTTTAAAATAAGTGGCGCGTGTGGAAGGATTCGAACCTCCGACCGCCTGGTTCGTAGCCAGGTACTCTATCCAGCTGAGCTACACACGCGCAAAACTTGTTGTTGGCCGTCACTGCCAACGAATAATGGCGGAGAGGGAGGGATTCGAACCCTCGATACGCGTATATGCGTATGGTTCCTTAGCAGGGAACTGGTTTCAGCCACTCACCCACCTCTCCTTGACTGCGGGGTGCATTTTACGGATTCATTGGCCTGAGTCAAACCTTTTTTATAAAGAAATTGTTCACCCGCTGCCATTTTAAACGATTCGAGCAAAAAACCAGTAATTTGTTCGCAATACAAGCAATTAAACCGAATTTTATTTAACGATCCTCGTTAATTTGCATTTGAATATGCGCAGCTTCATTGCAGTTTTAACTGACCCACCTTAATAATTTAGTCAATTTTTCAAAAATAATATCAAAAAGTTTTGAATTTATTCGTTCATAACCAAGTACGCTGATTCGAATTACTTACTTCAGTTCTTTTAAAACGCTCCAAAATCTCAAATAGAGCAGTAAATGTCTCGATTTTAAAATCGTCCACCCAGAAGGCACTGTGCTAGAAAAAGCTGTGCACGACCCGGAGACTTAACTTGGTCGTTAGCGGGAGACATCACAACGTCATTTCTGGCGAAATAGAACTGAAACAATAGACTTGCGTTAAAGCCCGATAAGATTTACTCACTTAAAACAAAAAAGGTCAGCTGAAGCTGACCTTTCCAATGAAGCGTACAATGCAATTATTCTGCAGAATCTGGCTGACCGCCTTTTTCTGCCTGAATGCGCATATATATTTCTTCACGGTGCACAGAAACTTCTTTTGGTGCGTTAACACCTATACGTACCTGATTCCCTTTTACGCCTAGTACGGTAACGGTTACATCGTCACCTACCATAAGCGTTTCACCAACTCGACGAGTCAAAATAAGCATTCGCTTGCTCCTGTTCCTTAATACTGAACATCATCCATTAATATTTGCCAACCCAACGGCACGACCCGATGGTAGCGACAGCGATTCCCTGTTTCTGTGTCACTTCAAAAACTCACTGTTATACACAAAAATAATTATAGCTTATCTTGTAACCAAGCGTTAACCGAATCTAGCGCCTGGCCCAAGTTTTCAGGCTGGTCACCGCCTGCCTGTGCCATATCTGGACGACCGCCCCCTTTGCCACCTACTTGTGATGCGACAAAGTTAACTAGCTCGCCCGCTTTAACTTTACTAGTGAGGTTTTTAGTAACGCCAGCAATAAGATTCACTTTCGCGTCATTAGCCACACCTAATACTACGATCCCTTCACCAATTCGGTTTTTAATGTCATCCATCATTGAACGCAATGACTTCGCTTCAACACCTTCCAAATTCGCAATAAGAACTTTAACGCCATTTATCTCTACTGCATTACTAAGCATATCAGCACCTTGCTGACTCGCCAGTTTTTGTTTCGCAGAATTAAGCGCTTTTTCTAGTTCTTTAGTCTGATTTTGTAGAGAAACTACGCGATCAAGTACATTTTGGCTGTCTGTTTTCAATAACGCAGACAATGAAGACAGTGTCGCTTGTTGGGTTTGCACGACTTCAAGTGCATGCTCGCCAGTAACTGCTTCGATACGTCGAACGCCCGATGCAATACCCGCTTCACTGGTAATTTTAAACAAGCCAATATCACCAGTACGTGTAACGTGAGTACCACCACATAGCTCAACAGAGAATGGCCCCATGGTTACCACGCGAACTTTTTCGTCGTACTTTTCACCAAATAGCGCCATTGCTCCTGATGCTTTGGCTTCATCCAAATCCATTAGTTCAGTTGCTAACGTGTGGTTTGCACGTATTTCTTGGTTAACTCGTCTTTCAATCTCAGCAAGTTGCTCAGCCGTTACTGCCTCAAAATGCGAGAAGTCAAAACGCATGCGCGGCGCTTCAACCAATGAGCCTTTTTGCGTTACGTGCTCACCAAGAATTTCACGCAGCGCGGCGTGAAGTAAATGGGTAGCACTGTGGTTCTTTTTGATGGCTTCACGATTTGCAGAATCAATTGCCGCCGTTGCCGTATCACCTTTAGACACCGAGCCTTTAGCAATACCTTTATGAGCAAATGCATTACCCATTTTTTGGGTGTCAGTAACAATGAACTCACCGTTAGCAACGCGAAGCACACCTTTATCACCAGCCTGACCACCGCTTTCAGCGTAGAACGGTGTGCTATCTAATACCACAACGCCTTCCTGACCGTCTTCTAGCTTTTCTACGAATGCATTGTCGGCAATAAGTTCAACCACATTCGCTTGGCCTTCTACATCGGTGTACCCAGTAAATGAGGTTGTGTGGTCAATGGCGAGTTTACTGTTGTAGTCTGCACCAAAGTTGCTAGCCTGCTGTGCACGAGCACGCTGAGCTTGCATAGCAGCTTCAAAACCTTCTTCGTCAATTTTAAGGTCGTGCTCACGTGCTACATCATTAGTTAAATCAGTAGGGAAGCCATAAGTGTCGTAAAGCTTAAACACTACGTCACCTGGAACTGTATCGCCTTCCAAAGTTTCTAGCGTATCGTTGAGAATAGCCATACCCCGAGCTAGGGTTTTGCTAAATTGCTCTTCTTCAACGCGCAGTACTTTCTCAATAACAGGCAGCTGGTCGACAAGTTCTGGATACGCCTCGCCCATTTCTTTGGCCAGTGATGCAACCAGCTTATAGAAGAAAATATCGTTTGCACCTAGCTGATAGCCGTGGCGAACCGCACGACGAATAATGCGGCGCAATACATAGCCACGCCCTTCATTGGTAGGCATTACGCCATCACAAATCAAGAAACTGCACGAACGGATATGATCGGCAATAACACGCAAAGACTTATTTTCTAGGTCGTCAGTACCAACAATTGATGCAGCTGACTTAATCAAATTTTGGAACAGGTCAATCTCGTAGTTACTGTGCACGTTTTGTAAAATAGCTGAAATACGCTCTAGGCCCATTCCCGTATCGATAGACGGTTTTGGCAGCGGCTCCATGGTACCGTCAGCTTGTTTGTTAAACTGCATGAATACTAGGTTCCAAATTTCGATAAAACGGTCGCCGTCTTCTTCTGGTGTTCCCGGAGGACCACCCCAAATGTGCGCACCGTGATCATAAAAGATCTCAGAACAAGGACCACAGGGGCCGGTATCACCCATTGACCAGAAGTTATCTGATGTGCTGATACGGATGATTTTTTCTTTAGGCACACCGATGTGGTTTTCCCAAATATCGAACGCTTCGTCGTCGTCAGAGTAAACGGTAACGAGTAACTTTTCTTTTGGTAAACCTACTTCTTTAGTTAGAAAGTTCCATGCAAACTCAATCGCTTCTTTTTTGAAGTAATCGCCGAAGCTAAAGTTACCCATCATTTCGAAAAAAGTGTGGTGACGGGCGGTATAACCTACGTTTTCAAGGTCGTTGTGTTTACCACCGGCGCGCACGCAGCGCTGCGAAGAGACTGCTCGGGTATAACTACGCTTTTCTGCACCTAAGAAGCAGTCTTTAAACTGGTTCATGCCCGCATTAGTAAAAAGAAGCGTGGGATCATCTGCCGGCACCAGTGACGAGCTTGCCACTGCCTGATGGCCATGGCTTTTAAAATAATCGATAAACTTGTTACGTAAGTCAGCAGTTGATAATGTCATTGAAAACCTAACTTCCTTTATTCTATTTTTGAAACGTGCGAATTGCCTGTTTGATAAGGCTTATAATCGGGACATTTCGTCATTACTCAATGTGCCATACCTTATTACCATTCTTTGAATAATAAAAATGCGCACAAATTTGCGCAACAATACCACGGAAAGCGCAATTTTGTTAAGTGGCAAGGGCACGAGATACCGCCAAATTTTACCTTAATTTAGTAAAAAATAGCGGATATTCGTTTGGGTGATTAGTATGAAAGTGCGGAGCTTGGCAAAACTGGCCGAAAAGAAACGTTTAGTTTAATTAGCACTAACCGCATAATCGATGTGTTCCTGATAAAAACCACGGTATTGCAAAAATTGTTTTTGCTTTTGCCTTAAGGCGAATTCTGTTTCATAAAACTCGCCAAACTTTTTTTCTTTTACTTTTTTCGCGCTTTCAAACCAGTCAGCATCAATATCTGTCATTGCATGCTCAGCAGTACTCTCATCTACACCATATTGTTGTAGGTCTAGTTTTATTGCACGAGGCCCCTTTCCTTTTAAATACAGTGCGCGCGCTCGGCTTTCAGCAAACCTAGCGTCACTTTGAATATCAGCGTCTTTAAATTCCTCCAGAATAGGCATAAAAGCCTCGCTCGCTATTCCTTTCTGCTGTAGCTTGCGCACTACCTCGTTAAAGCTATGCTCTCGTCGTGCCAGCATGCGAGTAATCGCGTCGGTAATGATTTTTCGATCGAACTGTGACATTTTTGTAAACTTACTCTTCTGTATTAAACGTAGAAACCGCGTTATTTTAGCGCTAAATACTCGTATATTGCGACTATCTAAGCGTTTTACGCACAAAACCTCTACATGATATTAACTGCATGACAGCACCTGACTATCGCATAACAATAATAGATTCTATCGAACAGCTTTCGAAAGAGCGTTGGCAACAACTTGCAAAAAATGCGGGCCCTTTTCTTTCCTATGAGTTTTTACATGCATTGGAAAACAGCGGTTCGTGTAAAAATGAATCGGGTTGGCAACCTTGCCATATTGCTATAAGCCATGATCAGGAAGAAAAAGTCAGCATCATTATTCCTGGTTTTCTAAAAACGCATAGCTATGGCGAGTATGTATTTGATCATGCATGGGCCAACGCATATGCACAGCACGGGCTCGACTATTATCCTAAATGGATATCAGCAATCCCTTTCACCCCTGTTACAGGCCCAAGGATACTTTGCGATGATAGCGTTACTCTAACGCACACTCTTATGGAGAAACTGGAGCATACTTTGACAGAGTATGTAGCATCAGCGTTTGGGGAAGAGCTTTCTTCTTTTCACTACCTATTTCCCAATGAGAGAACGTCGGCACAACTTTCGGTTAACGACGAAACGCAAACTTCGGCTTTAACCCATGCTGCAACCCGTTACTTAACTCGTTACGCCGTTCAGTTTCAGTGGCATAACTACGGGTATGGTGACTTCGACAATTTTCTTAACGCACTGACATCCCGCAAAAGGAAAGACATAAAGAAAAGTCGCCGTAAACTCAGTGACCGAGGCATTCGATTTACCCACCATACGGGAAGTGAAATTAGCCCAGAAATTCTGCAGTTTTTCACAAAGTGTTACAAAGCAACCTATTTAAAACGCAGCGGTCACGTGGGATATTTAAATGATGCGTTCTTTGAGCAACTTGTCGACACCATGAGTGACAACATGCTTATCGTGACTGCAATGGAAAATGAAGTTGCGGTAGCCAGCGCCCTATTTTTCTATGATGACACAGGGCTGTATGGGAGATATTGGGGAGCACTTAAAGAAATAGACGGGTTACATTTTGCCTGCTGCTATTTTGAAGGCATCGAATTTGCTATTTCGAAAAAGCTAGAGTTATTCAACCCCGGAACCCAGGGTGAGCATAAAATACTTCGAGGTTTCGAGCCTATTTATTGCCGTTCACACCACAAATTAAGACATGCATCGTTCCACAGTGCTGTAGCAGACTTTTTACAGCGCGAAACGCCGCATATCGCAAGCTATTTTAATCAGGCACGGAATGCTTTACCGTTTAATAAGGAATTTGTGCCTACTTTAAAAACAACGAGTGTCACTGCACCTAACGACGACACTTATAATCACAACGAGAAAAATGATGAAACATAAACTTTTAGCCGTAGCAATTGCGGCATCTTTAGGCCTTGCAGGTTGTGGTCAGCCTGAGCAAGTAAAAGAACAAACACAGGAAAGCACTGTTGAGGCGAAAGGTGAAGCAGAGCTAGGTTCTTTCGGCGTTGACTTAAGCGCACGCAACGAAACAGTAAAACCTGGTGATGACTTCTTTATGTACGCAAGTGGTACATGGTACGACAACTATGAACTCCCCGCTGACAAAACCCGCTATGGCGCGTTTACTGGCCTCGCTGAGCGCAGCGAAGAGCAAGTTAAAAACATCATTGATGGACTAATGGAAAAGTCTTCGCTAAATGCAGAAGAGCAGCTTGTTCACGACTTCTTTGTTGCCTATATGGACACCGATACCATTAATGAAAAAGGTATTGAGCCAATTCAGGACGTACTAACTTCGATAGAAAGCATCGAAAATAGAACTGACCTAACCAAAGCTTTTGGTAATAGCTGGCTGGTGGGTTCAAGTACTCCTATTTATGGTGGCATGTGGTACAACCGCCTTGATCCGAACGAATACCAGCTAAGCGTTGGTGTAGGTGGTTTAGGCCTTCCTGATCGTGACTATTACTTAAGCGATAGCGAACGCTTTGTTAAGATCCGCGAAGCTTATGTAGCACATATTGAGGAAATGCTTAATTTTGCAGGCGAAGAAAACGCAGCAGAAAAAGCAGCGAACATTCTTGCTCTTGAAACACAAATTGCAGACATTCAGTGGCCTCGCGAAAAACGCCGTGACCGCGACCTAACGCTTAATCAAATTGAGCGTAGTAAATTGTCTGACGCATACCCAGGTTTTGATTGGGACACGTATTTTGCTCAAACCGGCTACAAAGTGCCTGAGCTGAATATTTCACAGCCAGAGCCTGTCAAAGACGTTATCAGAATTATTAACAACGCTGACTTAGCCGATTGGAAGTCGTACTTGAAATACCACACTATTTCAAATAACGCTGGCTTCCTTTCAGAAGATATCTACTTAGCGAATTTTGACTTCTTCGGTCGCACGCTAAGCGGTCAGCAAGAGCCACGTCCTCGCTGGAAGCGCGCAGTTAGCCAAATGTCTGGCACTGAATCATTGGGCTTTGCTATTGGCAAGATCTACGTAAACGAATACTTCCCAGAAAGCTCAAAAGAGCAAATGGCGGAATTGGTTGAGAACTTGCGTACCGCGCTGGGTGAGCGTATTGAAAACCTAGACTGGATGAGCGAAGAAACCAAGGTTAACGCCAAAGAAAAGCTAATGGCGTTTAACCCTAAAATTGGCTACCCAGACGAGTGGCAGTCTTTCGACGGCGTAACCATTAGCGACAAAGACTTAGTGGGCAACGTGCGCAACCTGCGTACTTTCTTCCAAGACCAGTCGGTAGAGCGCGAGCTAGAAAAAACTGACCGCAACCGCTGGGGTATGACACCGCAGCGCGTTAACGCCTACTACAATAGTTCGTTCAATGAAATTGTATTCCCAGCGGCTATTTTACAACCGCCATTCTTCGACCCTAATGCCGATGCTGCTGTAAACTACGGTGCTATTGGTGCGGTAATTGGTCATGAGATGGGCCACGGTTTTGACGACCAAGGTTCAAAATCTGATGCAAACGGTATTCAGCGCAACTGGTGGACAGATGCCGACCGTGCAGCATTTGAAGAAAAAGCAGACATGCTAGCCGAGCAATACAGCCAGTACGAGCCTATCGAAGGTAACTTCGTAAACGGTCGCAACAGCTTGGGTGAGAACATTGGCGATGTAGGCGGTCTAGCTATGGCCTACCACGCCTACAAGCTTAGCCTTAACGGCAAAGAAGCGCCGGTAATTGACGGCCTAACAGGCGACCAGCGTTTCTTCCTAGCTTGGGCACAAGTGTGGAAAGAAAAGCGCACCGAAGAAAGCATGCTTAACCAACTACGTGCAGGTACACACGCACCAGGCCGTTATCGTGCTCAAGCGCCAAGAAACCACGATGCATGGTATGAGGCATTTGATGTGAAGCCAGGCGATGCACTTTATCTTGCGCCAGAAGAGCGTGTAAGAATTTGGTAACCTGTTGATTGAGCAGTTTGGTGAGCCATATATTGGCTCACTGCGCCGGATAGCATCATGCGTTGGGCACCAACTGCTTAAAATATAAGAAAGGCGGTACGACTTACGTCCTACCGCCTTTTTATATTTTAAAATCAATACGTTGGATATTTCATCGCGTCTGCAGGGGTGCTGTTTTTCCGTGCGTTTTTTATTTCCCGTATTGGGCAATTAAATCACGAACGTACTGCTTACAGCGGGCTACAGCCTCAGAAAAGTCGCCATTCCCTACGCTTCCCATTGAATAACGTAGCCAATAACCGTCAATGAGTGCAGCGGTGGACGCTGCGGCATTTTTAACCTGTTCAGGTTGAAGTAACATGCGATAGCTAAACGCTAAGTTACGTTCTAAGCGTTTGTGGTTAATACATTGCAAACGATGCAAGCCTTCATTGTGCAGCGATAGCGCCCAAAAGTTAAACCAAGTATTGGTGGCTGAACTTGCCCCTTGCGTTTGCGAAAAGTTGTTCTCAATGATGAAGTCAATACGCTCTAGCGGATCATTAATGCGCTGCGAGATTTTAAGCGCATCAAGAAGGTGACGCATGGTTGCTTCAATTAACCCTTGCTTATCACCGAAATAGTGACTGATTATCCCTGAAGAAAGCCCAGCTCTTTTACTAATTAAGCTAATCGTCGTACCGTGATAGCCAACTTCTGCCATCACTTCTAGCGTTGCTTCAATTAATTGCTTCTTACGAACTGGCTCCATTCCCACCTTGGGCATGCTACAACTCCAAACCTTAAATCTAAAAATAACCTGCAACAGCGCTATGCTGTCGCAGGTATGATATCACGATTAAAAGGTTAAGCGTGCGTTGACTGCAACAGCGCGAGGTGCGCCAATCCAAAATGCACCTGGGGCGATAGTAGACGCATAGTCTTCATCAAAAAGATTGTTTACTGTTAAACGCACTTCCAACTCTTCAACACCTGGGCCAATGTTTTCGATAAAACCGCCAATATAGAAGTCGCTAACTATGTAGTCATCAACTTGTGCGGCATTATCAATATCCAAGTAGCGACTATCAACGTACTTTGTAGACAAACCAGCAAAGTAGTTATCGCGTGCCCAGTCAAGGCTAATTACAGCCATAGTGTCAGGCGTACCGATAACCGTATTACCTTCAATAGCTACCAGTGACACTTCTGGGTTTTCAGGGTCAGCAATGGCTGCCAGCGCATCGTCAAGCGTATCGTATTCCGTGCCTGAACTTCCTACCGTAGCAACGTATTCAGAATCGCTTAGAGTAATAGAGGTAAACAACGAGAACTCATCGGTTAGCATAACGTCTGCTGAAATTTCAAAACCGCTAGACTCTATACCGCCCACGTTTTTGTAACCACCAGCGGCCGCTTCAAGAAAGTCTATTCCCTCTGAAGTTTCGTTGCTGGTAAATTGAATACGGTCGTTAAACTCAATATTGTAGTAGGTCACACTGGCATTGAAGCCCGGTGATGCGTAGCGGAAACCCACGTCTATGTTGTCAGCTGTTTCTGGCTTTATAAAACGGAGGTCAGTATCGTTGCGCTCTAGCTGCGCGTCTTTAATTGCCGCAAAGTTTTCACCGTAACCAGCAAAGACTTCTAATCCTTCAAACGGCAATGGTGCGACAATACCGGCTGAGAATAGCGTATCAGAATCAGTATTTACCGATAAGTTGTTAGCTGAATCAAAGTTGTCCGTTTTTTCAATATCGACGTTAAACTTCTTAGCACCGGCACGGATGCGCGCAAAACCTAAATCTAGCTCGTCTTCCACATAGTACATTAGAGTATCAACCGGGAATGTTCTGTCGTACTGCACCCAATAAGGTACGTTGTCATAATCTACACTGATAGATGAGTTGGTAATTTTGTGCCAGTCACGTGACTCATCACGATCGTAATCTTCCCACCAAATACCAAATCGAACCGTATTATCAAAATCGCCAATCTTTGTGTACCAAACGGCATCAGCGTTAAGGCCTATGCGCTGTTTGTTATAGTGGGTATGACGATAAGAGCCCACTGGGATAGCCCCTTGCTCGTGACAGCCAGGATCGTACTGTGCACCTGCACCGCCATAAGGGAAAGTTAGTGAACTTTGACAACCTTCAATAGGGCTTAACTGATTGCCTTGTCTATCCACAAAGTAAATTTGTCCGAGTTCTTGCCCGCCAAATACCGTGTTGCCAACAACAAGCTCTGAATGGCCTTCTGCGCCGTCATCAGTAACATCAACGATATATGGAGGCACCCACTCCCCTCGGCCTTCGTTGTCGTGATAGTACACGTTAGTCATAAAGTCGACCTGACCAATCGTAAATTCTGCCTGTAAATAGGCGAATAAATTTTCGCGTAGCGTAGACCAACCGCGGCGATATGCCTGATCTTGATAAGGCACGCCTGTCCACTCGTCAGTTAACTGATCCCAGTCTGGGTTTTGCTCATATTGCGCTAAGCCATAAATACGCTGGTAGTTATCTTCGTGGGTATCGTCGTAAGACAGGTAACCTGTAAGAGACACGTCATTGACGGTAGAGATAAACTTCATCGCTAAATGGTCGCGTGTATTTTCCGCTGCCTGCTGCATAAAGTCAGAGCTTTCTTGGCTTGAAAGACTGATCCACGCGTAGGTATCTTTAAAGATTTCGCCCGTATCATAGCGAACATAATATTTTGACGCATCAAACTCACCAGCGGTAACGCTAGCGACTAAACCCTGCTCCATGGATGGGTCTATGGTGGTGAAGTTTAACGTACCGCCTAATGCTTCATGAGAACGAGAACCGATATCTGCAGTACCTTGTGACACCTCTACGCCATTCACGTTTTCAGTATCGATATAACGATTTGCTTTTGCGCCACCACCGTAGTTTGAATTACCGTTGGCAATGCCATCTACCGTCATACCTATTTGCTGTTCGTTTAGGTTTACCTGAAACCCACGAATAACGATAGACGTTGACCAATCATCAGCGCCAAAGGTATCACCTTCGTTTATAAGGACACCAGGGAGGTTGTCTACAGCGGCTAGAACGCTGCTAAGGTTAGCCTGTTGTTTAAACATATCATCGCTTGTTGCATTGTTAGCGTAAGAGACGCTTCGCCCAACAACCGTAATCTCTTCTATGCGCTCTTCTTCTGCACGTTCCGCCTCTTCCGCCAAAACTTGTGACGATGCAGCCATAGATGAAAGGGCAGCAAGTATTGCTATAGATAATTTATTGTGTGGTTTCATGTGTTTCCCAAAGTAGTTGTGTATTGTTTGCACACTACTTTAGGTAGGTATTGTTACACTTAGGTTAAGTTTAATTGAACAATCAATTAATTAAATTCACAAATTAATTTAGGGATGAACAGTACAAAATTTGCCACGGAAGCTTGTTTGCGTTCTATTATTTCTAGCCGTGAGATGAAAATATCTGATCTGTAGGCATAAAAAAGCCCTCGTAAGTGAGGGCTAAAAGGGAAAGGTTTATCTTACCTTGGTATTACTTTACGACTGTGTGGCGGCTTGAAAACTGGTGTTTTTGCTTTCAGTCCCGGCTACTTGCTTTTCTGCATAAAGCAAAGCGTCGTGCAAGGTTTCAAAGTTAGGTATACCAGGGTGTGCTTCGTTTACGCCCTCTAATACCTTATTGACCTCAGCGTTTGCACCACAAATAACTAACTGTCGACCAGCTGCAAGTGCGTCTGATGTTACCGTATCAACTGCCATTGCTGCTGATACATCCATGAGTGGAACACGCGAGAAGTCTAGTATGGTGACTTTAGAACCCGGCTTCACGCGCTCACGAACGTGGTGACCTAAGTCTGCGGCTGCACCAAAGCTTAGTGGACCACCAAAGCTAAAAATTGAAACCTTGTTTTTGAGTGACTCTAAAAGCTCGTTCTCCTTAGGGTCGTTAAGCGACTCAGGGATTTTCTTAAGCTCTTCGATTTGAAGTTGCGCGACTTGCTTAACGTATGCAAGTGCAGCAAATACAACGCCCACACCAACCGCTGTGATTAGGTCTACAAATACTGTTAGCGCAAGCACCATAATCATTAGGCCGAAGTCCCAACGTGGTCCCTTGTGAGCACGTTTCAGATAGCTCCAGTCTATGATGTCTAAACCAACTTTAACCAAGATACCTGCAAGTACAGCGTGAGGAATTTGCGCCGCTAGCGGACTAAGACCTAACACAATGGCTAGAAGCACTAGCGCGTGAACCATGCCTGAAATGTTGTACTTACCACCGCTACGGATGTTTACAACAGTACGCATGGTTGCACCTGCACCTGCGATACCGCCAATAAGACCAGCAAAGGTGTTACCAATACCTTGGCCGATTAGCTCTTTGTTACTATCGTGACGGGTACGCGTCATGTTATCAGCAACAAGAGATGTAAGTAGACTATCGATGGCTCCCAGCACAGCTAGGATAAACGCGGCTTCAAGAATAAGCAGTGCTTTACTTTGGTCAAATACTGGAAGGTGCAGACTTGGTAGGCCTGTAGGAATGTCACCAAGAACAGGCACTGATAGCGCAAGGCTTACTAGTGTTCCAATAATTAGTGCAGCCAGTGCGCCAGGCACATATTTGCCTAGTTGCGGTGGCCATTTGTAGGCAATAACCAAAGTACCAAGGCCAAGCGCCAAGGTTGCAAAATCGATATCGGCAAGTGCGGTCGGTAGGTAGGACAACGCGCCAATCGTACCGCCCGGAGGCTCGTGCCCCAATAACCTACCCAACTGCAGGATAATGATGATTGCACCGATGCCCGACATAAAGCCTGATATTACCGGGTAAGGCACTAGGCGAATGTATTGACCAACGCCAAGAACACCAAAAACAATCTGGAATATACCCGCTAATATCACGGCGGTGAATATAAGGCTGGCGTCGCCTGATAGACTTGCAAACAAGCCGGCAAGAACAACAACCATTGGTCCCGTTGGACCAGAAATCTGAGCTGGTGTACCACCGAAAAGTGCAGCAAAGAAGCCAACCGCGATAGCACCATAAAGGCCCGCCATTGGGCCTAGGCCTGACGCAACACCGAGTGCAAGCGCCAGTGGCAAAGCAACGATACCAGCAGTTAAACCGCCGGTAAAATCGCCACGTAAATTTGAAAGGTTAATTTTTACCATGGTTACAGACCTTATTCACCGCGAGCAAGTTGTGCTTCGGCAGTAGACTCGTCCATTACATCAAATTCACCAGACTCAGTGTTGTAGTAAAGCACTTCACCTGAACCAATGTTATAAACCCATCCATGAAGCTTAACCTGACCTGTTGCGATTTTGGCAGCAACAGCAGGGTGAGTGCGAAGGTGCTGAATTTGCTGAACAACGTTCTCTTTCGTTACCGCTTCTAAATCATCAATAGAAAGTTCAGAATGACCGCAACGCTCTTTAACCACGTCAGTTGCGACACGACAATGGCCCAACCACTCTTTAACATGCGGTAGTGAGCTCAGCGCTTCAGGGTTAATCGCACCTTTCATCGCACCACAGTCGGTGTGACCGCAAATAACAATGTGAGAAACACCCAGTGCAGCAACTGCAAATTCAATAGATGCAGTCATACCGCCTGTTTGGTTGCTGTGAGGAGGAACGATGTTACCGGCATTACGGCAAATAAAAAGTTCACCCGGGTCAGTTTGTGTTACTAAGTTCGGGTCGATACGTGAGTCTGAACACGTAATGAAAAGCACTTCTGGGTTTTGGCCGGTTGCTAGTTTTTGGAACGTAGCCTTTTTGTTCGGATAAACTTCTTTCTGAAATTTAGCCACACCAGAGATAACGTGATCCATATATAACTCCCAATTTTTTAATAATTGTAATGATTATGTAATTACGCCAGTTTCACCTGATAGATTAATAGTTTAATATACTAACTCGCGATAGCTAAATACTATCACAACCAAAACATCATCAACTATGAGTCTAGTAAGAGAAGGCCATTTTCACCATGCAATTTAACGGAAAGACCCCGTCAATAAACCAAATCCGCTATTTTGTAGCAGTGGCTAAGTACTTGAGCTTCAGACAGGCTGCGGGAATACTAGGAATTAGTCAGCCTACTCTGACCAGTCAAATTAGTGCACTGGAAAACCTTTTAGGCTTAACTTTATTTGAGCGCTCACGCACCGGCACGCTTTTATCACCACAAGGTAAAGCGCTGCTAGATGCGGCTGAAGAAGTATTACAGGCCTCTCAGAGGTTCGGCGAAATTGCTCGTGACTTGTCTCAAGGGGAAATGGTGACATTCCGATTGGGTATTCCCCCAACACTTGGTCCTTATTTGCTCCCTTTCGTTTTGCCCGATTTACACAAACGTAAACCTGGCTTGCGCTTTTACGTGCGTGAAGGCGCGCCTAATGCCCTACAGCATGGTCTTTTGCGGGGCGAGTATGACTTAATTTTATCGCCACTTTCGGGTGAGAACTCACAATTGATAACCCAGCCACTTTTCAAAGAGCCGCTGAAATTTGTCACACCATCCGATCATAAATTAGCGGGTGAGGCCTATGTTAAACCAGAAGAATTAAGTGGTGAAAAAGTACTAACGCTAGAAGACCGACATCATTTTCACCATCAAGTACAGCGTATCTGCGATGAAATTGGTGCCGATTTACAGCGTGATTACGAAGGAACCAGCCTAGATACTTTGCGCCAAATGGTAGTAATGGGGATGGGTGTGGCTTTTTTGCCTGGTCTTTACATACATTCAGAGCTACACAAACCTGAAGCACTGCATGTGTGTGAAATCGCAGATATGCCCATAGAGCGTCAGCACTCTTTGGCATGGAGAAACACGGCGCCAGGCAGGAAAACCTTTAGAGAGATCTCTATTATCATAAAGGAGATCATCGAATCTCGTCTTTCTGACGCAGTCACTATTGTTAGCTCCGCGTCTAGTTCACCTCAGAAACGTTAATCTAAATATAGCCGCTATGATTGATAGACACCATTTAAAAATAGTACGAGCGATTGACGCTGATGGTACCATGACGGAAGCAGCAAAATCGCTTTTTCTTACCCAATCAGCGTTAAGTCATGCCATGAAGAAATTAGAAGCGCATTTTGACGTGCCGCTTTGGAAAAAAGAAGGAAGAAGGCTAACGCTCACCCAAGCCGGTCAAAGTGTTTTAGGTCTTGCCCACAGGGTCTTACCACAGTTTGAACACACCGAAGCCCAGCTTCAAAAGTTTGCCGACGGAAAACAAGGCATATTGCGTATTGGGATGGAATGCTATCCATGCTTCGAATGGCTGTTAAAAGTTGTCGCGCCTTTTTTAAAAGCCTTTCCCGATGTTGATGTTGATGTACGCCGTGCATTTTCGTTTGGCGGATTACAGGCACTACACGGGTACGATATAGACATTTTACTTACGCCCGACCCGCTGCATCTAGACACCATTACCTACACCCCCGTATTTGAATACGAGCAGGTACTGGTGATGGATAAACACCATAACTTAGCAGGAAAATCATTTATCACTCCAAAAGATTTAAGTAATGAAACCCTTATAACTTATCCGGTGGAGCATAGTCGCCTTGACGTATTTACGCATTTTCTTACACCTGCCAATTGCACAGTAAAGCAACATAAAACGATTGAAACCACAGAGATTATCTTACAAATGGTAGCTGCTGGTCGCGGTATTACCGCTTTACCAAAGTGGCTTGTTGAGGAGGCAAAGGAAAGTAAATTGCTATGCACAAAATCTATGGGTGAAGCGGGCGTGACTAAAACTCTATATTTGGGCCATCGCAACGCTACTGACGCGCTGGGGTTTGTAGATGACTTTATCGCAATGTCCCAAACTCTTTCGCTTAGCACCTCATAGGTTATTTTGCCATTCGTGCATTATCAATACGGTCTTGTACAAGTGGATGGGAACTAAACCAGCTATCAACGTCTGACTGCTCTGTGGCTAACGTTTGGAATGCTTCCATAGCAGCCGCGAAGTCAGCGGGATCTTTACCCAATGCTTTTAATTGACCAATAGCGTAGTTGTCCGCTTCCCATTCATGAGCTTTGCTAAATTGATTTTGAACTACACTTGTTCCTACGCCTAGAACACCATCTAAAACGCCACTCAAGTCGCCAAAAATATAACTTATCGCAAGGGTTGCGAATAGTGACTCTGCAATAAGCTGCATGGAATGATTGTTTTCTACATGCCCTACTTCATGCAGAAAAATAGCGTTTAATACGTCTTGATTTTCCTCAACCAAAGCGATGAGTTGGTCGGTAAACACAATAGTGCCATCAGGTAAGGCAAAAGCATTGGGACCTAATACGTTAGAGTGGCGAAAGTGCACGCGGTAATTTTTATTTTCCGTCTCTATTTGAGCTAATAGTGAATAAAAACTGTTAGCGTGCAATTCCTTTGATTCGGTACTAAGTTCAGATGGCTTAAGTAAAGTGCTATCGAGCGCGGCCAAGGTATGTTGAGAACCGATTTCTTTTATGCTGTAGGGAACATATTGAGAAAACGACACGGCAATTCGAGGAAGAGCTTGGGTGAATAGTCCATAAAGAAGCAAAGGCACAAGTATTATACTTGCCATTAAATACGACTTTTTCGACTCTAATTTATTCACCCCTACCAATTGATTTTTATCAAGCCAGGCATCTTCCTCTGGGCTAGACGACCACATAAGTAAATCACCGCCATCCAGTGACACTTCTCGTGGTAACCCCGCAAGTTTTGTGCGAGTTGTCATCTCTGACCTGTGTACCCGTTTAGAAGTGCCATTTTGGTCAAAGAAAATAACCAGCTCGTCGCCCTCAATATTACAGGTCACAATATCTGAACTAACACCGCTTGCGTAATAGTAATGTGATACCGACACGGCATTTAACCTAAAGCTACGTCTACATCAAATAAAGTCGCAGCTTCCTCTGCCACCGCACCAGCAGAACCAGAACTACCAACAAGTACCTGATCAAAACCTTCAAGCACTTTTACTTCAGTGGCGTCGGCGAATAATTTTGCACTTCTCACTTTTGCCCAAGGAAGCGCCATTCCTAAAGTTAGAACAATCGCTAGCGCATTGACTAAGCGCAGTTTGATGAGTGCACCTGCTGCCAGCGACGAATTAAACTGAGCAACGTTTTCAAGTTGTGTGTTTTGGAAAATGTGATTCCTAATTCGAGCATTGTAGTAACCTGATACTACAGCGTAAGTTACTAAGTAAAACAAAACTAACAGTATTGGTGCTAAAGCTGAAACAGACGACGGTTCACCGTTAGACATTGCCACAGCGCCAATTCCTAAAACAAAAGACGAAATTAGCATTAAACAAAGAGAGATAAACAGCACACCAACTGATGTTCGATAGTATTTGCCCGTATCCAGCGTGGTGGAAAAGGATTTATTGCCAAAACATGATTCGTTTACTAAAAACGCATCAATCTTCTTTAATACCCAAGGCATAAGCAAGTACAGGGTAAATATGCTTGCAATAGGCAAGAGTACAAATAACACAAAGGCTTCTCCCCACCGGCCTTTAAAAGAAAATCTAACGTTTCTATATGCCGTCATACGAAGCCTAAAACGCATACTCATAATAATTAAAGCAGGCGTTAACGCCATGAGAATAAGTGCGAAAATAAGCGCAGCAGCGGGGTTTATCGTAGTTAGAAAAAAATAACCACCGAATAAAATTACGGCAATTATCCGCCCCTTTAAAATTTGTAGCGGTTCAGCAAGGTAAGAAAAGCGATGACCATCAAGCTCTGTATTGCTATAGAAATAGCGTTTGGTACGCACCGTCGCCCATGCAGAATAAATACCTAAGGTAACAATACTTAGAAGTAAATTAACTATCCATATAGAAAAAAACTCACCCGCTTTACCATGAAACTTAATCTGATCGGTACGGATTATTTTATCATTCGCTTTACTAATTGTTTCGTGTGATGCGTGCAACTTACTTTTTCTTTCAGCGATTAAGGCTGAAATCTTGGCAGCGCGTTCTGGATACTCAGCAGCGTCTATGGAATTTAACGCTTGGGCAAGTTCTTCTAGACTATAACTTTCGTAGTCGGGCATGGGGGTATATGCATTGTCATCCGTCATGGCAACGTTTCATCCTTGATTTGTTTTTTTATAAAGCTACGCAATAATGAAGTAGATGGCAAGATCGCGTAGCTAGTTAATCATTAACGTCTAGCTGTAAAAGCAAAGATAAGCGGTAGGCGTAGACACTTTTACGTCAAAAGATGCATCGGCAGGCACATTAAAACTGGTACCCGTTGCGAAAGACTGCCATTCGTCACTTCCCGGTAGCTTTACCACTAGCTCACCTTCAACCACTTTCATCAGCTCTTTTTGAGAGGTAGAAAATGTGTATTCACCCGGTGACATTACGCCCGAGGTACAAGGGCCGTTTGCAGATTCAAACCCAATTGAGCTCACTTTGTTGTCGAAATAATGGGGTATACCAATCCGCATAGATAATCACCCACTCAGAAGGCGCTGGCAAGTTTCCTAGCGAAGCGTGGGAATGCAGGAATGGCTGTTCCCTTTCATTGATGCAAGAGATGCTTTTCTAGCGCTTCTTCCAAATAAGCATATGGTTGTTGGCGGGCATGTCGATTATTTCTTGCAAGCTTAACTCGCCTGCCCAAGCAGTAAGCTCATTGATATCGCGGTAACCTCCATATCCTCGCTCTAGCAGCGAAATGTGGAAGGTTTGGTTACTTTCAGAAGTGAACTTGCCGCTGTGTGTAAAAGGGCCATACTGACAGAATATGCCCCCTTTAGGTAAGTGCAACGCTACTGATTCCATTAGTAGCTTCGCCTCTTCTTTTTGCATGATATGCGCGGTGTTTGCCGTAAAAATGCCGTCTATGTCGAGGTTGGGAAAGTCATCTTGCCCAACGGTAAATGCTATGGGAGGTTTTATATTCCCCGCATTTGAATCACTCAGCCACGCGGCAATGCCTTCGTGATAGTGCGTTTGATCGCTTGTGTGCCAAATAAGGTGGGGTAAGTGTTCAGCCAAAAATACGGCATGTTGTCCTGTCCCGCTTCCTATTTCCAATACTTGTCGGCAGTTAGCAAATGTACGTTCAAGCACGCTCAAAATAGCGCGCTTGTTGTTTTCACAGGCCTGACTAAAAGGCTTTTCGATTTGCATACACGTTACCTGCCTTATCAGCATTAATCACTTAAGTTAGGACCTAACCACTTTTCAGCTTCTTCTAGCGTCCACCCTTTACGTGTAGCGTAATCTTCTACCTGGTCGGTCTGAATTTTGGCAACAGCAAAGTATTTGGCATCAGGATGAGCGAAATACCATCCGGATACCGAAGCTCCCGGCCACATAGCATAGCTTTCGGTTAGCTTCATACCTGTATGCTGCTCTGCTGACAATAAATCCCAAATAAGCTGCTTTTCAGTATGCTCGGGACACGCGGCGTAGCCTGGTGCCGGTCGAATGCCTTGGTACTTTTCGCGAATAAGTTCTTCGTTACTTAGTGATTCGTCAGCGGCGTACCCCCAGTAATGCTTACGCACTTGCTCGTGCAGATATTCCGCAAACGCTTCGGCAAGCCTGTCTGCCACCGCTTTAACCATAATGCCATTGTAGTCATCGCCAGTCTGAATATAGCTATCAGCAAGCTCGTCTTCACCTATACCGCCGGTGACGGCAAAAGCGCCCACATAATCATTTATGCCGCTGGATTTTTCAGCTACAAAGTCTGCTAAACAATAATTAGCGAATTTGTCTTTTAGGGTTTGCTGACGCAAGTGATGGGCAACACCTTGAATCTGGTTTCTCGACTCATCGGTATAAATTTCAACATCGTCATTAACGCGGTTGGCAGGAAACAAGCCGATAACGCCTTTCGCCTGAAGGCTATTCTCTTCGATAATTTTATCCAGCATGGCGTTGGCGTCGTTAAACAGTGACTGTGCCTGCTCTCCCACCACCTCATCTTCAAGTATACGTGGGTACTTGCCTGCCAAAGACCAGGTTAAGAAAAATGGCGTCCAATCAATGTAGTTGCGCAGCGTAGCCAAATCAGCGGTTACCGGTGTTACACCTAGGTTCGCAGGTTTTACTGGTAAAGTCGTAAAATCTGGCTTAAAAGCGTTTTCTCTGGCTTGAGCTAATGTCACCGGCTTGCTGCGCGGCTTTTTACGGGCGTGTTGTTCGCGTACCGTGTCGTATTCTTTTGCCAGTTCTTGCGCGTAAATATCACGAGACGCTTTGTTTAGAAGACGCTGGCATACGCCTACTGCCCTACTTGCGTTTGGAACATAAGCCACTGGCGCGTGGTAATTTTGTTCGATTTTTACCGCAGTGTGCGCTTTAGACGTAGTCGCCCCGCCAATAAGCAGCGGGATATCAAAGCCCTGACGCTCCATTTCTTTGGCAACGTGAACCATTTCATCTAGTGAAGGTGTGATAAGGCCCGACAGGCCTATCATATCAACGTTTTCATCTTTAGCGGTTTGTAAGATTGTCGCCGCTGGCACCATTACGCCAAGATCAATCACTTCAAAGTTATTACACTGAAGTACCACGCCTACGATATTTTTACCGATATCGTGAACATCACCTTTTACCGTAGCGAGAAGAATTTTACCGTTGCTTTTAGCATCGTCTGACTTTTCTTCTTCAATGTATGGCTGTAAATGGGCTACCGCTTTTTTCATAACGCGAGCCGACTTTACCACCTGAGGAAGGAACATCTTACCTTCGCCGAACAAATCCCCTACTACGTTCATGCCGTCCATTAATGGCCCTTCGATAACGTGTAACGGACGCTCAGCTTGCTGACGCGCTTCTTCAGTATCTTCAATAATGTAATCGGTGATGCCCTTAACAAGCGCGTGCTCTAAGCGCTTATTTACTTCTTGCTCGCGCCAGCTTAAATCTTCTTTCGCGGCAGCCTTTCCATCGCCTTGATAATTAGGGGCAATATCGAGTAAGCGTTCAGTGGCATCACTTCTGCGGTTTAAAATCACGTCTTCAACCGCATCTCGAAGTTCAGCAGGTATTTCGTCATATACCTCTAGCTGACCTGCATTCACAATAGCCATATCCATACCCGCGCGAATAGCGTGGTACAGAAACACCGAGTGCATAGCCTCGCGCACTGGGTTGTTGCCCCTGAACGAGAATGAAATATTAGAAAGGCCGCCTGAAATATGAGAGTACGGGCAGGTTTTACGTATCTCACGGGTAGCTTCAATAAAATCAACCGCGTAGTTATCGTGCTCTTCAATACCCGTCGCTACTGCGAAGATGTTGGGGTCAAAAATAATATCCTCAGGTGGAAAGCCGACTTCTTCTGTCAGTAGCTTGTAGCTACGCTGACAAATCTCAACTTTGCGGGCTTGTGTATCGGCCTGGCCGGTCTCGTCAAACGCCATCACTACGGTTGCAGCACCATAGCGCTTTATTAGCTTGGCTTGGTTTAAGAAGATCTCTTCCCCTTCTTTTAAGCTAATCGAGTTAACAATCGCTTTGCCCTGCACACACTTAAGCCCGGCTTCGATAATCTCCCATTTAGACGAGTCGATCATAATGGGAACTCGGCTAATATCTGGCTCAGAGGCAATCAGGTTTAAAAAGGTGATCATGGCCTGCTTTGAATCAAGCATGGCCTCATCCATATTAATGTCGATGATTTGAGCACCGTTTTCTACCTGCTGTCTTGCGACATCAAGTGCGGTTTCATAATCACCTTCAAGAATAAGACGTTTAAAGCGAGCAGAACCTGTAACGTTAGTGCGCTCACCGATATTGATAAATGTTGAAAATTCTGCGCTCATAATGCCCTCCTAGTGTACAAACGGCTCTAGGCCTGACAAACGCATTTTAGGTTCAAATTCGGGTAGCTTGCGTGGCGCAATACCTTCGACCGCGTTGGCAATATCGCGAATGTGCTCTGGGGTACTGCCACAACAGCCACCTACGATATTTACTAGCCCTGACTGCGCCCATTCTTTGATGTGCTCGGCCATCTCTGGACCTTCCATGTCGTATTCACCAAATTCATTAGGTAAGCCTGCATTAGGGTGTGCGGATATGAAGCACTCACTAACATTGGCTACTTCATCTACGTATTGACGCAATAGATCTGGGCCTAATGCGCAGTTTAAGCCGAAGGAAAATGGGCTAATATGTCGCATTGAGTAATAAAACGCTTCTGCGGTTTGACCAGAGAGCGTACGCCCTGAAGCATCGGTGATAGTACCTGATACCATCACGGGTAAAGCCCTACCCAGTTTTTCAAATACGGACTCCACGGCAAACGCAGCTGCTTTCGCGTTTAACGTATCGAATATAGTTTCAAGCATGATTAAGTCTACGCCACCTTCAATAAGGGCTTCGGTTGACTCACTGTACGCTTCCACTAGTTCGTCAAAGGTGACATTGCGCTTACCTGGGTCATTAACGTCAGGTGAAATAGACGCCGTGCGGTTTGTTGGACCTAATACACCGGCAACAAAACGGGGTTTCTCGGGGGTTTTAGCTGTGAATGCATCGGCAGCTTTACGCGCTAATTTAGCCGCGGCTAAATTAATATCCCGCGATTGGGCCTGCATGTCATAATCGGCCATAGCGATAGTAGTGGCGTTAAACGTATTCGTTTCAATAATATCCGCACCAGCTTCAAAATAATCGCAATGAATTTGGTAAATAATATCTGGCTGAGTAAGGACCAACAGATCATTGTTGCCCTTTACGTCGCAGTGCCAGTCGGCAAACTGCTTCCCGCGATAGTCTTCTTCTTCCAACTTATGGCGCTGGATCATAGTGCCCATCGCACCGTCTAAAATTAGAATGCGTTTATTAGCGGCTTCTGTAAGCGTTGCCTGCGCGTTTGAATGTGATCTTTGGCTCACGTGCTACCTCTTTGGCTGTGACTTTTCAGCAAGCTGACTTAAATCGTAAGGCGTGGTCTGATAGACATAATAATTCAGCCAGTTTGTAAACAATAGGCTGCCGTGCGAGCGCCACTGTACAATAGGAGACTTGGCTGGATCATCCCCTTGAAAATAGTTTTTCGGCATTGACGGCGTTTGTCCCGCGGCAATATCTCGTAAATATTCGTCTTTTAACGTATCTGGATCGTACTCTGGATGACCCGTTACAAACACCATACGCTTGTCTTCTGACGCTACAATATAAGCGCCTACATCATCAGATTCTGCCACAACGCTCAGCCCATCAACACTGTTGTACAGCGAAGTATCAATATGCCCGTAACGAGAATGGGGAGCGTGAAACGTGGGGTCAAAACCTCTTAATAGTTCATTATGAGGATCGTTTACTTTATGCTTAAAGACACCTGAAAACTTTTCATCTTTGATCTCACGAGTAATACCATAAAAGTGATACATGGCGGCGTGAGCAGCCCAACATAAGTAAAGGGTTGAGTTCACGTGACGCTGCGCCCATTCCAGTATGGTGGTCATGGTTTCCCAGTACTTCACTTCCTCATAATCGATAAGCGCAAGAGGTGCTCCGGTTACTATAAGTCCATCGTATTTCTTGTTCGCGACTGCTGAAAAGTCGTGATAGAAAGCATCCATGTGCGATTGCGGGGTATTCTTCGGCGCTTGATTATCAATTCGAATTAAATCCACGTTTATTTGCAGCGGCGTGTTCGATAACAGACGAAGTAACTGTACCTCTGTTTCTATCTTGTTCGGCATTAAATTAAGAATACCGACTTCAAGAGGACGAATATCCTGATTGGCAGCCCTGTCCATGTCCATGGTAAAAATATTTTCACCTAGTAGTACATTCTGCGCGGGTAACTGCTCAGGAATACGAATTGGCATAGAGGGCTCCAGTGATAAATTACAATATTTGTATTGTGTCTATAACTGGCGATATGTCAACATCTTTACGTCTAGACGTCTAAACGTTTTTTACTTGGTGGGAAAACGTTAGCTATTTTGCTTATGCACCATCACTAACATCTCAGCTTCAGCGCGAGGAATGTCACAGGCCTCAATAATTTCGTCGATGCTGGCACCTTGCTTAACTAAGTCTGCAGCACGTTGATATAGGCGTAGGGAAGGATCTTGAAGTTTGAGCTCTCGAAGCTGATTTTCAATATCAGTTTGTTTTTCGTCTAGCTCTTGAATGTGGCGAGTAATGACCAATGTGCGTGCTTGCGCCTCAGTTTGTTGGTTATTTGCATCTTTAGCGAGCGCTTCTGCTCGTGCAATTGCGGAAGCACTATTTTGCTCGTTATCGTGTAGAGCTGTACGTAACTGCTTAACGTGCGAATATAGAATACTTACCGTAACAGCAAGCACAACGATAAAGCCGCACAAAATAAGTTCAATTAAGGTAGGTGCAGCAAGCTGCCATTCCATGGACATAACCCTTGGGGAAATGGAGGCGACATAGACAATACATGTCGCCTATTTATTTTTAGATATTGCTAAGCTCATCCCACTCTTCGTCACTTAGCAATTTATTCAAATCGACAAGAATAAGCAGTTCGCCATCACGATTGCTAACGCCTTGGATAAATTTGGCACTTTCTTCAGTGCCAACGTTAGGGGCGCTGTCGATTTCTGATGATTTCAAGTACACCACTTCGGCCACACTATCCACCAATATACCAACAACCTGTTCGTCAGACTCAATGATCACTATGCGTGTATTGTCCGTGATTTCCGTCGGGGGTAGCCCAAAACGCGCCCGGGTATCAATGACGGTTACCACGTTACCGCGCAGGTTGATTATACCAAGTACATAATCAGGCGCACCGGGTACAGGGGCTATTTCGGTATAGCGCAATACTTCTTGTACTTGCATTACGTTGATACCGTAAGTTTCTTCACCTAAGCGATACGTCACCCATTGAAGGACTTCGTCGTTGCTGTCGGTAGCGTTACTATTCATTCTTTCGTCGCTCATGAACCTGGCTCCCAATACTATGGCGTCTGGTCGTTACTGTCTAAGCCTTTGTTAAGCATAGATATTAATTCTTCAACGTCAATTAACGCGCACATTTTTTCTTTAACCATCCCTGCTAACCAGGGACGCTTACCTGTGGACTCGCGCCATTTTACGTCATCGGCAGTCAAATTGACCGTGTTTACAAGCTTTTCGCTTGCAAGTCCCCACGCACTCTCTCCTAACATTATAAGATATCGGTAGTTAAGCGATTGTGCGAGATTTTCGTTGTATTTTTCTGGCATTACCCATTTTGCAGAGTCAACAACATTTAGTTTAGACTCTCTGTGCAACATTACCCCCATAAACCAGTCAGGTTTTCCAAATAAAGGGCCTATTTTTTCAATTTGATGGATGCCACCTAGCGATGTTAAGGGTACCGCAAGTGTTAGCCCAGCCACCTCAAAGAATAGCGCCTGAAAGCGAAAACCGAGAGTATCCTTTAGTGGAGTTTTTAACTTCTCGGGAGTATCAACCTCACTTTCTTGTTCCGTTTGAGCAGGGACGTCAGCGAACGAATCCTGTTTTTCACTTACACTCGTTTGTGAATTCTGACTTTCAATTAACGAAGAGACCTCTTGTACTAACACTTCTTCATCATTGGCCAGCGGTTCGCTAGTTGTAGAAACAAGCGTTGACTCAGCCATTTGTTGAGAGGCTTGCTCAAGCAGTCTTGCCGTGCGCGCAGTAACATCCTCAGGAGCTTCAGGCTCTTTCAGAAGACTGTCTAAATATGCCTCCATTACTTCTTCACGGGCAAATGGCGATTGCTTGCTCATGGTCTTGTTATTTCTCCAATACGGCTAACAGTTTATCGTAGGCATTTACACCTCTTGTCTTTGGGTAAGCAGCAGAGATAGGAAGCTGCACCAAACTAGCATCCCTGAAGTGAGTGTCCACCGGAATGACCCCCTCCCAAACACGCTCACCGTAATCATTCATTAATCGCTTTCTCGACGCCAGTGCGGCATTTGTACGTTTATCAAACATAGTAGGAATGATTAGGGTGTCAAAAGACTTATCTAACGAACGCCCCATGATTTCCATAGTACGAATCATTCTATCCAAGCCTTTAAGGGCCAGATACTCTGTCTGCGTCGGAACAATTACCTTATCGCAAGCCGCCAGCGCATTGACCATTAACACACCCAAAACAGGAGGGCAGTCGATGATAGCAAAATCAAATTCATCGGATATCTTTGCGAGTGCTTTTTTTAACACTAAACCCATACCCTGTTCGCTGCCCATTGTTCTATCTAAGGTTGCCAGAGCCATGGTCGCTGGTAGCACATATAAATTGTCGAGCTTTGTAGGACTGAGACAGTCCATTACTTTATCGGCAGTAATCTGATTAGAATTAATAAAAATGTCGTAAACAGAATGACTTGTCGCCTCTGCATCAATACCAAAGTAATAACTGAGCGATGCGTGAGGATCAGTGTCAATCATAAGCACTCGTTTGCCCTTTTGAGCAAGCAAGCCGCCAAGGCTTACGGTTGTAGTAGTTTTACCTACTCCGCCTTTTTGATTTGCCACAGTCCACACTTTCATAATTACTGTTCCATTACAGTTCAAACTGCTATCGCATTTCGGTTTGAACGCAACTGCTCATATCGTCAATATTGATATTTTTACTGGATATATTAGCCACAGCGACAGCTTGAGGCATTCCGTAAACCACACATGAGTCTTGATCTTGCGCCCAAATAGTCGCGCCTTTATCTCTGAGTAACCGGCACCCTTCTCTTCCATCAGCACCCATTCCCGTTAAGATAATACCAAGTACGTCGCCTCCATAGACTTTAGCTAATGAGCTAAACGTCAGGTCAACGCTTGGCTTGTAACTCACCTTATCAGATTGGCTGGCATCAACGATGGAAATTCGCTTATTGCTGCCAATTGTTTCAAGCAGCATCTGCTTTCCTCCAGGAGCAAGGTAGGCATGTCCAGGCATTAAGATATCGCCATGCTCTGCTTCTTTTACTTTAATTTTACAATTGCTATCTAAACGCTGTGCAAATGCAGTAGTAAAAGTTCCGGGCATATGCTGCACTAACAATATAGGGTAAGGGAATTCTGCCGGCAGGGGGGAAAGCAATTTTTGCAGTGCAACCGGCCCTCCCGTGGACGCCCCTACCGCTAAACATGCGTACTTTTTCCCGGTTGCTCTTACTGAAGAAACAGTAGGTTGCTTATCAGCATCTTTGTGACCAGATAGCAACCCCGATGTTTTGAAAAAAGCTTGCTTTGGCGCGTTGTCAGGAAGTTTTCGAGTTTCCATTGTGCGAAGAGAAGGACGCTTTACACCTAGCCCTCTTCGCGCTATTAACCTAACTTTAGTGCAAAGTAAGCGCGAAGCATCTTTCCTGTCTTGCGCAATATCTTCGAACTTCTTTGGTAAGAAATCGAGGGCGCCGGCTTCTAGCGCGTCAAGCGTAGCCTGTGCGCCATGGTGCGTTAGCGAGGAAAACATCAAAATTGGCGTTGGACGTTTATCCATAATAACCTTAACGGCTGAAATACCATCCATAACTGGCATTTCAACGTCCATGGTTATTACATCTGGTTTAAGTGCTTCCGCTTTGTTTAATGCATCTTGCCCATTTCTCGCTTCTCCAACAACTTCAAGCTCTCTATCGCCATCGAGAATTTCTCGCACTCGACGGCGATAAAAGGTCGAGTCGTCCACGACTAGGACTTTAAAGACCATGGATTATCATTCCCGTTAATTCATCGCCTTACTTGATGGGTTTACGCGCGTACCGTTTTAGCAGGCTCGGAACATCTAAAATTAGTGCGATACCACCGTCTGAAGTAATTGTTGCACCAGCCATACCCGCCGTACCTTGTAGCAATGCGTCAAGGGGCTTAATAACTACTTCTTCTTGGCCTATGAGCGCGTCAACGACAAATCCAACTTGCTGCGTACCAATTTGCACCACAACTACGTGCCCCTTTTCTTTATCGATGTTTTTGGGGCCTCGGATCAACCATTCGCCAAGGAAGAACAATGGAATTGCTTTCGAACGAACTATCATTGTGAGCTGGCCATCCACCGTGTTGGTCTTCTTGATGTCCATATTTATTATTTCGTTCACCGCACCTAATGGTAACGCAAAGGTCTGTTTCCCTACAACAATCATTAATGTAGGTAAAATTGCTAGCGTTAGCGGTACTTTAATATCTAATCGCGTGCCTTTGCCAAGTTGCGAATCGATATTGACGGTACCGTTTAGTTGATTAATTTTGGTTTTAACTACATCCATGCCGACGCCGCGACCTGAAATGTCACTAATTTCAGTCTTCGTTGAGAAGCCTGGCGCAAAAATAAGGTTAAACGCTTCAACATCTGACATTCGTGCGGCTGCATCCGCGTCTAGTACGCCACGACTAATAGCTATCTCTTTTAGCTTTTCCGCGTCCATACCCTTACCGTCGTCCTCGATAGTAAGAAGAATATGATCGCCTTCTTGAGATGCTGATAGCTGAACCGTACCCATGCGAGGCTTACCAGCGGCCGCGCGGTCATCTGGCATTTCTATTCCGTGGTCAACAGAGTTTCTAACCAAATGCACAAGCGGATCGGCCAATGCTTCAACCAAGTTCTTATCTAAATCCGTTTCTTCACCCACAAGCTCTAAGGTAATCTCTTTCTTTAAGCTTCTTGCTAGGTCACGTACAACGCGAGGAAAACGCCCGAAAACTTTCTTAATGGGCTGCATGCGGGTTTTCATTACCGCACCTTGCAAGTCACCCGTCACTACATCTAGATTAGCAATGGCTTTCGACATGCTTTCGTCGTTGCTGTTGATACCCAAGCTTATCAGTCTGTTTCTAACCAGAACTAGCTCGCCGACCATGTTCATAATCTGATCTAAGCGTTTGGTATCTACACGTACCGTCGTCTCGGCAGGCGGTGGAGCAGGAGCGCCTTTCTTATCATCTTTCTTGGCAGCCGTTTTTGGCGCAGCTGCTTTGCTCGTTTTTGCTGCACTCGGTGCTGGGTTCGCCTTAGGCGCTGCCGCTGCACTAGGCGCTGATTGTTTTGCTTTTTGAACAGCTTCGGTGGCCGCTTTATCTACAGGAGGTTCAGGTGCCGTTGCACCAGGTCCTTGTTTAGTAGGCCCTTGACCGGAGCCATGAAGCTGATCGAGTAGCGCTTCAAATTCATCGTCTGTGATTTCTTCATCACCTGCACTGCTTGGCGGAGTTGACGCTTGTGCAGCCTCGGGTGCGCTTTTTTCGTCCCCACCAAACTGACCTTTTCCGTGCAGGTCATCTAACAGTGCCTCGAACTCTTCATCAGTAATGTCATCACTGTCAGTGCTCGCCGCTGGTGCTGACGTTTGCTCAGGCTCCGGTTTGGCGGGTTCTGTATTGGTTGATGAAGCTTGTCCTGGAGCACCACCTCCATGAAGCTCATCGAGAAGAGCCTCAAATTCGTCTTCGGTAATTTCTTCTATACCGCCGCTACTTTCACTGCTATCTGACGCAGCAGGCACAGGTTCATCTATAGTTAGCTCGGGCTCTTCTGCAACAACCTCGGGCTCAGCCGCGACAACTTCTTGCTCGGGTGCACTTGCATTGTCGAAAATGTTTTCATCTGGAGATTCTGGGCGACTGAGTTTGTGTAACAGGTCGACAAGATGTGCATCCGCCGGCTCTAGTGGCTCTTGAGCTTTCACTCGCTCAAACATTTCAACCACCACATCAGTGGCTTGCAAAATGATATCCATTAACTCAGGCGTTAGCGTTCTTTGGCCATTGCGCATGACGTCAAAAACGTTTTCAGCACCGTGACAAATTTCAACTAACTCAGTAAGAGAAAGGAAACCAGCACCACCTTTTAC
This sequence comes from Alteromonas sp. ABD4_190, assembly GCF_056160105.1. NCBI lineage: Bacteria > Pseudomonadati > Pseudomonadota > Gammaproteobacteria > Alteromonadales > Alteromonadaceae > Alteromonas > Alteromonas sp. ABD4_190. Next base: position 3,286,803 of record NZ_JBSWWN010000001.1, on the reverse strand, counting down.
CGTGTGATAACCGCGAAAAATTGCGTTTAGCAAATCCGCATCTTCAGGATTGTTCTCAAGATCAACGAGCTGTTCTTGTAATTGTTCAAGTATCTCTCCAGCCTCAACTAGAAAGTCCTGTAATATTTCCTCGTCAACATCAAACGACATGCACCCGCTCCCCTAAAAACCTAAGCTAGACAAAAGATCATCAACATCATCTTGGCCTGAAACGACGTCATCTCGTTTTTCGGCATCAATAATTGGGCCTTCTGCCTCTACACCATCAACCTTATCGGCCTTAACGCTAGATGATTTAGTTTGTTCTGCACCGTCACGCTCACCAAACATGGTCAACATGTTTACAAGGCTTTCTTCTACCTCTTTAACCAGGTCAATTACGCGACGAATAACTTGCCCAGTTAAATCTTGATAACCTTGTGCCATCAAAACTTCAGTAAGTAACTGTGTAAGTTTAGCTGACTGATTCGAACCGTCTTCCAACAATTCGTCTAAGTCTGCACATAAAACCTTAAACTCACCCAACTCGATTTGGCGGTTCATCAGCTTTTTCCACTCTGGCATTACCTTCTCGATTCGCTCCGAAAGCAATTCAGCTATCGGCATGCTCGCCTCAACGGCGTCCATAGTAGTATTAGCAGCTTTTTCAGTTTCTTCAATTACGTAGGTAAGGCGGGACTGTGCATCGGGAATATCGTCTGTAGCTAAATTTTTGATGCGATCGTCTATTTGGAAGTTGTTCAATGCGTCGTGAAGTTGACGCGTTAACTTTCCTACCTCAGCAAACAACTCAACATTTTCTTTCATTGAGACTGCTTCAAGTAGTGCATTAGCAGAGGTCTTGTCACCCTCTTCAAGATAAGTGACAAGTTGCTTTGCTTCTTCCAACGATATTGGAACGTTTACATTCATTGACATCCAGTAAACCTCATTTATCTGTTGAGCGTCTGGATCAACCTAAACGTTCGAATATTTTATCTAATTTTTCTTTTAACGTTGCTGCTGTGAAAGGTTTAACGACGTAGCCATTAACACCCGCTTGCGCGGCGGCAACAATTTGCTCTTTCTTCGCTTCAGCGGTAACCATAAGCACAGGCAAGTGCTTAAGCTTATCATCTGCTCTTATCGCGCGTAGTAAATCGATGCCCTGCATGCCAGGCATGTTCCAGTCAGTAACTACGAAATCGAAATCGCCTTGTTGTAACATTGGCAATGCAGTGCTTCCGTCATCCGCTTCCTGAATGTTGGCAAAACCCAAATCTTTGAGTAGGTTTTTGATGATGCGTCTCATGGTTGAAAAGTCATCGACCACGAGAATTTTCATGCTTTTATCCAAAATAGCCTCCACTGAGGGGTTAATTGTTATTAATCTCTATTCTTCGTCAGCTTGCCACGACTTCATTCGTGATTTGAGTTTTAACATGGCTTGACTGTGAATTTGACTGACTCTCGACTCACTTACGTCAAGAACCTCGCCTATTTCTCTTAAGTTTAGTTCTTCATCATAATAAAGTGAAAGAACAATCGCTTCTCGCTCGGGTAATGTCGTGATTGCATGGGCCAACGCTTTTTGAAAAGCCCCTTGCATCAAATCTTCCAGCGGTGCATCACTACCTCTAGTTTGCTCTGTAGTGATCACATCCTCCGACACCCCCAAATCTTCAATGCCCACCAACTTTCCAGCATTGACTTCATTAAGCATCTGATGATAATCCTGCAAGCTTACATTTAGCTTGTCAGCAATATCAGAATCTCTTGCGTCACGCCCAGTTTCACTTTCTACCTGAGATATCGCCTCAGTAATCGCGCGACCATTGCGGTGAACAGAACGTGGCGTCCAATCACCTTTGCGTATTTCGTCAAGCATGGCACCGCGGATGCGAATACCTGCAAATGTTTCAAAGCTTGCGCCTTTAGAACCGTCAAAATTCCGTGCGGCCTCTAGCAAGCCAATCATGCCTGATTGGATAAGGTCATCAACAAGTACACTCGCAGGCAGTCGCGCCATCAAATGGTGCGCAATTCGCTTAACCAGAGGCGCATGTCTTTCGACTAACTGCGATTTATCTGTTTGCTGTTGATAAGCGGCGGCCTTGCTGTTCAACGTTGACTTCCTACGGCTTTTTCTGCAACTAATTGTTCAATGAAAAATTCTAAGTGACCTCCAGGCTGCGCTGGAATAGGCCAAGTAAGCGCCCTGTTTGCTAGCTTGGTTATCGCTACGGCTGCAGGAGAGCCAGGAAAAGCATCAACAATAGCTGTTTGCTTACGCACAGCCTTGCGAATATTTTCGTCAAATGGCACCGTCGCCACTAATTCTAGTGCAACATCAAGAAAACGCCCTGTCACTTTGCTTAATTTGCTAAATAATTCCTGACCTTCTCGCACATCGCGAACCATATTGGCCACAACTTTAAAGCGAAAAACACCGTGCTCACGGTTAAGGATTTTTATCAGCGCATACGCATCAGTTAGTGATGTTGGCTCATCGCAAACCACCACCATGATATCTTGGGAGGCTTTAGAAAAGCTTAATACCATATCTGAAATGCCAGCAGCGGTGTCGACTATTAATACGTCTATTTGAGAACGCAGCTCGCTAAACGCTCTTATCAAGCCAGCGTGCTGTGTGGGTGAGAGTTCCGCCATTGACTGGGTTCCAGATGTGGCGGGAGCAATCTTAATACCGTGGGGGCCGGTTACTAAAACCTCGTCTAACGTGCACTCGCCAGAGAGTACGTGAGATAGGTTTTTCTCAACTCGCAGGCCTAACATCACATCTACGTTTGCAAGACCAAGGTCCGCGTCAAGAACCATTACACGCTTGCCCTGCTTCGCCATGGCGATAGCAGTGTTAAGCGTAATATTTGTTTTACCGACGCCACCTTTACCACCGGTGACGGCGATTACTTTGATTAACCGTGATTGCTTCATTTTTCTTAAGCTACTCGCTTGATCGTCAATCATACTGCTTATGCTGTTTTAATTGCGTTGTTACCACTAGTATGATTCAAACCGTACTTTTTATAAAGCTTTGCAGCAGCGGAAACTAAAGATTTCGCTTCTGCAATCTTAATGTCTTCAGGCACTTTTTGACCATCGGTGACATAACTAACCGGTAGTTGGTATTCAACCGCTGCACTAAGTACCTCTCCTAAAGAGTAGCACTCATCTAACTTTGTGAAAATACAGCCACTTAGTTCAATATCGTCATACGCTTGAATGATTCTCTGCAAAGCCGGATATTGCGTATTGGCTTGCGCTACCAAATATTTTTTAACTTTTGGCATTTGGCCATTATCGAACTGCTTAATTTGCTTAATTAATCGACTATCACGCTGACTAAAACCTGCTGTATCAATCAATACTAGTCGCTTATGACGAAGTTGGAACAATAAATCTGCAAGTTCTTCACTAGTTTGCGCTTTTCGCACAGTACAGCCAATAATTTTTCCGTATGTCGCTAGTTGCTCATAGGCTGCAATTCTATACGTATCAATAGTAATCATAGCCACCGATTCTGCACCATATTTCTGTGCGTAGCGGGCGGCTAACTTTGCAACCGTGGTTGTTTTACCTGTACCAGTAGGCCCGACTAATGCAACCGCACCCTGTGAGCTAAGTATATCGTTTCCGGTAACATTTATGCGATTAGCCAATAGGTTAAGAAGATATACCCACGCGTCACGTTCGTTGTAATGAGCCGGTGTATAGCTAATCAACTGAGTTGCAAGTGCACTACTCAAACCCATATCGGTTAATCGCGTGACCAAGTATTGATGAACAGGTTTTTGACGCTTGTTCTTCGCTTCCATTAGGTCAGCAACTTGATACTGCAATACGTCGCGAAGTGAAGCTAACTCTTCTTTGATTTGAGCTAGTTCAGCAGACTGGGATACAGAAGTTTCACCCATACTTGACGCTTGATGCTCAGGAAAAGTCTGTTGCTCGATAGCATCTTGTACTGGTGACTGTGTTTCAAGGTCGTCGATAAACGCTTCTGAAAAATCTAAGTGAGATGCAATTTCGTTGGCGTGCTTAGCGTTCGTTGACATTGGCTGTGCTGGTTGTGCAGAACTGCCTGCAACTGTGTTTCCACCATGCTGCTTTTCCAACAAGGCTTTTAAGCTATCAGGACCATCGTCGCCAATAATTTCACTTAAGCTAGGCACAGCCTTTTGGCCAGGCGTTTTAGCAGCGGTCTGTGGTGCCGCCTTAGGCGTGAAAAGCTTAGCTTCAGGCTCTTTGTCGTAGGCTGCAACAAGCTCAATACCGTCGGCAACTTTGCGATTTGACATGATCACGGCGTCACTGCCCAACTCAGCTTTAACCTGGCTTAACGCCTCACGCATATCTTTGCCGAAGAAACGTCTAATTTTCATTGCAACCTCTCCAATCACCCAGTGTCAGATTATTGACCGACCGAACTGACTATTTTTATTTGTTTGTCATCAGGCACTTCCTGGTAAGAAAGAACATGAAGCCCAACAACCGAATACTTTAAGAAGCGAGACAGTACGGGTCGTAGCATTCCAGAGGTAAGGAGTACCGCAGGCTCTCCCTCTAACTCTTGCTGCTGACTGGCTTGCTGCAATGATTTCTGCAGCTTGTCTGCCAGACCTGGCTCTATGCCAGCACCGTCTTCGCCACCTGCTTGAAGTGACTGGTGCAACATCTGTTCCAACTCTGGCGCCAAGGTTATGACAGGTATCTCTTTTGCCCCCTGAGTAATTTCCTGAACGATTAAACGCTTAAGGGCAATACGCACTGCAGACACCAGTACATCTGGGTCTTGGCTACGTGTACCGTACTCACTAAGCGTTTGTACAATGGTACGCATATCGCGAATAGGCACGCCCTCAAACAATAAGGTTTGCAGTACTTTCACTACCGTACTTAACGGGAGAATATCTGGTACTAGTCCTTCCACCAATTTAGGGTGCTGTTTGGCCAGCATATCTAGAAGCTGTTGCGCTTCTTCATGCCCAAGTAACTGATAGGCGTTATTTGAAAGTAACTGACTTAGATGAGTCGCCACAACCGTAGCGGCATCAACAACCGTGTATCCAAGCGTTTGCGCGTGCTCGCGCTTATTAGGCTTAATCCACACCGCATCTAGCCCGAAAGCAGGGTCTTTAGTAGCGCGTCCTTCTAATTTTCCGAACACTTGCCCTGGGTTAATGGCAAGCTCTTCGTCATGACTTATAACGGAATCGCCAATAGTGACGCCGAGCATAGCGATGGTATAAGTGTTAGGCTCTAAGTCTAAGTTGTCGCGTATATGAACAGGTGGAATAAGGAAGCCCAACTCTTGCGATAGTTTCTTACGTACGCCTTTAATTCGTGTCAACAACTCACCACCTTGAGATTTATCAACAAGCGGAATTAAGCGATAGCCCACTTCTAAACCAATGGTATCCACCTGCTGAACGTCGTCCCATCCCAGCTCTTTAACTTCAGGTGCAACAGTTTCATCTTTTGATATATTCTCTGGCAATTGAGGTTCTTCAGCTTTCTTCTTAGCTTGAACTGTCTGCCAATATGCGAAGCCCGCAATCAAAAATGAAAAACCCAAGAATGCGATATGAGGCATACCCGGAATGATACCCATGACGAAAAGCACGCCTGATGCTATATAGAGCGCTTGATTATTTCCTAGCTGACCACGGATCTCTTTACCCATTTCTTGGGTTTCGTTTTCTCGAGTAACGATAATCGCTGTTGCTACCGAAAGTAGCAATGAAGGTATCTGCGCCACCAAACCATCACCAATGGTCAAAATGGTGTAGATCTCTATGGCATTTCCAAATGAAAGACCGTGCTGAATCATGCCTATGAATAAGCCGCCAACAATATTGATAAGCATGATAAAAAGGCCGGCAACCGCATCGCCTTTTACAAACTTTGATGCACCGTCCATCGACCCGTAAAAGTCAGCCTCTGCGGTTATTTCTTCGCGACGCTGACGCGCCTGGTCTTGGTCGATATAGCCTGCATTAAGGTCGGCATCGATTGCCATCTGCTTACCTGGCATAGCATCCAAGGTAAAGCGAGCACTCACTTCTGAAATACGTCCCGCACCAGCAGTTACTACCTTGAAGTTGATAATAAGAAGGATAGCGAAGACAACAATACCTACAGCATAGTTACCACCGATAACCACAGCACCGAAGGCTTCAATCACTTTACCTGCCGCATCTCCCCCTTCGTGGCCGTACAGTAATACAACCCGCGTAGACGCAACGTTAAGCGCCAAACGCAGAACTGTCGCTATTAGGAGTACAAGTGGGAAAATACCAAAATCCACAGGGCGTTGGGTGAGTACCGCTACCAAAATAATGACGAGAGAGAGCGCAATATTAAAGCTAAACAATACGTCGAGTAAAAACGGCGGCATGGGTAGTATTACCATTCCCATGATTGCCAAAAGGACAATAGGCGCGCCTAAACCACTGGTAAAATTTTGCAGCTGATTTTTATCGAATCGCTGAAGATAACCGGATAACTGCATGGCTGGGTGTCTCTCTATCAGAAAATTGACGCTTTATGTAAATCTTCAATAGAGTTTTCAACTAACGTGCCAGCTTTATACAAAGCGGCATATACATACACCAATAGAGCCCAAAAGTATGCGACAAGTATAAAAAGGCAAAAAAAACCGCAGTAAAATAGTCACTTAGCGACGGTATTCTGGAGGGATAGGCAAATCTCGTTTAAGTGGTTTAGGACGCTTACCCTTTCCTGCCCTATGTGCTTTAAGCTGATAGACGTGTGCTAGCACCTGCGCTACCGCCATAAATAAGGCGTTCGGAATTTCATCGTCGACTTCTGTCGAATAAAAGATGGCACGAGCGAGCATAGGAGAAGGTATTAAAGGTACGTCATTGGCGGTAGCAATTTTTCTGATATGCATAGCCAATTCATCAGCCCCTTTTGCTACCACAACTGGGGCTCTGATTCCCTGTTCGTCGTACTTAATGGCTACAGAAAAGTGGGTGGGGTTAGTCACAACAACGTCTGCCTGTGGGACTTCCTGCATCATGCGTTTAGTTGCCGCCTGATATTGCAAGCGACGAATACGCCCTTTTACCATAGGGTCGCCTTCTGCATTTTTTCGCTCGTCTTTAACCTCTTGCTTGGTCATTTTCATTTCTTTATTGTGCTTATACATTTGATAAGGCACATCGATGAGTGCAATGGGGATCATGCCGCACACCAGGATAAGAAACGCCCACTTGAGCATGTCGAGTGCGTGAAAGATGTTTCCCGGATAAAGCTCCATATCAAGGTGGAGCGCTTCATCTTCAAAGAACAGTAACGCCCCAATAGCCATGCCAATTATGACCACCACTTTTGCTATGGATTTTAGCAACTCAACCAAGCCGTTCGTGCCGAACATTCGCTTGAACCCTTGAATTGGGCTCATCTTAGAGCCTTTGGGCTTCGCGCCTTCCCAAGTAAAGTTGAAACCACCAAGGGCGATAGAGCCATAAATGCCCGCTATCATAGCAACCACCATATAAAGCAATACCGCTGGACCTACCGCAGAAAAAGCTTCACCCCACGCGCCAAACATGTGGGTGATATCATAGGTTTCGTCACGAGAAAGGATGAACATTCGCTGAGTAAGTTTAAAAACAGATTCAGCAATCCAGCCGCCTACAAATAAAAACATAAAGGCACTGACGATAAGCACCAACGTAGTGGATAGTTCACGGGAACGGGCTAGCTGCCCTTTTTTTCGGGCATCTTCGAGTTTTTTCCCCGTGGGGTCTTCTGTTTTTTCGCTTGAATCTGCCATGCTCGATTATGCTCTCTCGCCTAGTTTATCCAACCAATCTGTTCACAGTCTCGCCATACTCTGCAAACGACTAGCATTGCTTGTCTAACGACAAATATTCAATAATTCACACATAAACTGTTCGGCTCTAAACCATTGGGTTTCAAAGTGCGCAGTAAAGTTATCTAGCGTTATCCAGATAATCAGTAATCCCATTACCTGAGCAATGGAAAAACCAATACTAAAAATATTCAGCTGTGGCGCAGCTTTTGTCATTACACCAAACGCCAAGTTTACGATAAGCAGCGATACGATTGGCGCAAGAGACAGGGTCACTGCCGATATAAACATCCAGCCTCCCCAGTGGGCAATGTCGCGGAACTGTTCACCGGTCCACCATGCTTCACCTATAGGAAACGCCTCAAAGCTCATGACTATCATTTGGATCATGGACAAATGCCCATCTAATGTCCAAAACAATAAGGTGGCTAGTATCAAATAAAACTGGCCTACTGCAGGCACGTTAATACCGTTTACGGGGTCAACGATTGACGCAAACCCCAAGCCGGTTTGCATTGCTATAATTTGGCCTGCAAGCACGAAGGTATTGAGCACCATCATTGATATAAAACCAATAGCAATGCCTATTAGCAATTGCTGAATAACAATTAAAAATGTGCCCACATCCACTAAATTTTCTATGGGTGACGGAGGCACTACCGGCATGATAATGAGAGTAAGCATTATACCCAACAAGGCTCTTACCTGCGGGGGAATTGATTTAGCACTCAAGCCAATCATGGCCACGAATAAGCCGCTAATGCGCATAAATGGTAGCAGCATGTCCGCAAGAAATTGATTGATGGTGGCGAGTTCGACTTCCAAAGTATCAGCCTTCTATCCCACAACCTGCGGGATCATATCAACCATTCTGAATGTAAAGTCCATAAGCTGCTGCACTAACCAGTTTCCTCCCCAACTCAGCGCAAGAAGCGTAACAAGTAAGCGCGGTAAGAAGCTCATGGTCTGTTCGTTAATACTGGTAGCAGCCTGAAATACTGCCACTACTAAGCCCACGATGAGGCTTGGGACAATCACCGCAGATACCAATACGATAACCATAAACATGGCTTCTCGCAGTATTTCTACAAAGACTTCTGGTGACATAAGCCCTCCTAGACGCCCATACCGAAGCTGGTCGCCAACGTACCGAAAATCAGGTTCCAACCATCAACCAACACGAACAACATGAGTTTAAACGGCAAAGATACAATCATAGGTGAAAGCATCATCATACCCATGGCCATCAATATAGATGCGACCACTAAGTCAATTATGAGAAAAGGAATAAACAGCATAAAACCAATTTGAAACGCGGTTTTAAGCTCACTGGTTACAAATGCTGGAATGAGGATAGTTAGCGGTACTTCATTGGTATCGGCGTATTTTCCTTCATCTCCGGCTATTCGTACAAATGTTTCTAGGTCTTTTACCCGTGTTTGGGAAAGCATAAATGCGCGCATAGGACCTTTGGCTTGCTCTAACGCATCTAAGCTGGTGAGTTGCTCGTTAAGGTATGGCTGCAAGGCTCGCTCATTCACCTCTTCAAACACTGGCGCCATAATAAACATGGATAGAAACAAACTTACGCCAATTAAAATCTGGTTTGATGGTGATTGCTGAAGGCCAATAGCCTGGCGCAAAATAGAAAGCACCACGATGATACGCGTGAACGAGGTCATCATCATGATAAACGCAGGAATAAGGCTTAGCGCTGTCATGATAAACAGCGCTTGAAGCGTCATACTGTAATCTTGAGAACCATCTTGATTAGTCGTTACCGTTACTGCTGAAATCCCCTGCTGAGCATAAGCAGGCTCCACAACAAGCAATAGCGGTAGGGTTAAAAGTAGCCAGGCAAACTTACGCATCTCTCGACTCTTCCTGTGTTTGATTTTTTTCTATGTTGGGGTTGAGCTTTCCTGCCATGGCTGCAACAAGCTTTTGTTTAAACGCCTCAGCCCCATTTTGCTGCTCTCCTGTGGCTTTATTTAGTCCTTTCACCGGCACATCGAGGTTTTTATCTAACTTACTTAGATGTGAGATATTGTGACTAGTAACACCAATAAGGTGCTGTTCGTCGCCCACTTGGATCACCATGATTTTCTCTTTTGTGCCAACAACCATGCTGGCTGCCACTTTCATTTGGTTTGTGCCCATCGCAGTGACATTAAATCGACGCATTACATACGCTAAGGCGAAAATAACGCCTACGACCACCAGTAAGGAAAGGAAAATTGACAGTATCGATGTGGGATTGGTGATTGATTGAGTCGACTGTGCAAACGCAAGCTGACTAAATAAAAGGGGCAGCATTGCGCAACCCCTTAGTTTATAAGAAGTTTTATCTGAGCTTCTTGATTCTCTCAATTTGACTAATAACATCCGTTAATCGAATACCGAATTTGTCGTTGACCACTACTACTTCTCCATGAGCAATCAACGTGCCATTAACTAATACATCTAGTGGCTCACCGGCAACACGATCCAGCTCCACCACAGACCCCTGGTTCAACTGTAGCAGATTTCGGATACTAATTTGACTACGACCGACTTCCATCGAAATAGTCACTGGAATATCTAGAATGGTATCTAGCTTTTTCTTCTCTTCTTGCGTAATTGGCGCATCATCTGTTAATTCGTCAAGTTCGGCAACTTGCACGTCTTCGTTATCGCCATTTTCTTGTTCCGCCTCAGATTCGGCTTGCTCGGCCATTGCCGCTGCCCAATCGTCCATACCGTCTTCACTCATGGGAACTCCCCTCTACCTTACAGGTCTTCTTCGAGTACTTGCAGCTCTGCGTCATTATCAATAATGCGCCCACCGCGGGTTAATAACTGTAGCTCAGACTTCACTGAAGTCGGTCTTGCAATTTTCTCTACTATTTTCAGCGCCAAATTATCGCGACTACGACCTAGTTTGGCTCTAAACGTAGGTAAATCCTCAATTAATACTGTGATGGTTTCCGGCATTTCCACAGGTATGATATCCCCGGGCTTAAACTCCATCACATCGCGAAGCGGTACATCCACATCTAGCATGTGCGTGGTTAAACCTACTTTCACATCCATAATTTCATCGCGAAGCGCCTTACTCCAACGTAAATCTGTATCTTCTTTATCGCTTTGAACACCCGCATCGAGCAATTCGCGAATAGGCTCTAGCATTGAGTATGGCAAGGACACGTGGAAGTCGCCACCGCCACCATCAAGCTCTATATGGAACGAACTAATGACCACCACTTCAGTCGGACTCACAATGTTCGCCATGGCTGGGTTTACTTCTGAGTCTAAATATTCAAAAGACACGTCCATGACAGGCGCCCAGGCTTCTTTATAATCTTCAAAGATTATTTTAAGCAGCATCTGGATAATGCGGCGTTCTGTTGGCGTGAACTCCCGGCCTTCAATTTTCGCATGGTATCGGCCATCGCCGCCGAAAAAGTTATCTACCAAAATGAATACTAAGCGGGCTTCCATGGTAATAAGCCCCGTGCCTTTGAGTGGACGGAAACGCACCATGTTCAAACTCGTTGGAACGAATAACGTATGAATGTACTCGCCAAACTTGATCATCTGAATACCGTTAATCGATACCTCAGCTGAACGTCGCATCATGTTGAACAAACTTACACGCATGTGACGGGCAAAACGTTCATTCACAATTTCGAGCGTAGGCATACGCCCACGCACAATTCTATCTTGCGAGGAGAAGTCGTACTCGAGCGTAGAAGCATCAGAGTCGCTACTGCCGACCTCTTCCTCTTCTACATCATCTACCCCGTGTAATAGGGCATCGATTTCATCTTGAGATAATAAATCACTCACCGTCTTCTACCTTACTTAGCCAATGCATTACTGCATGACAAAACCAGTGAACAATACGCGCTCTACAACGTCGCTGCCCGTAATGTCCTTCAATGCTTTTTGCACTTCAGTTACCGCTTGTTCACGAAGCTCAATTTTACCCGCTTCTGTAACCAAGTCGTCTGCATTTGACGTACTGAAAGCTTGCAACAGCGTACCCTCAATAAGCGGTATATGCGTTTTTGCTAACTCTTCGTTGTCAGAGCCACGTACTAATAGCTGTACTTTAATTTGAACAAGCCTGTCTCGGCCCGACCCCGGCACGTTGAAAACGAAAGGTCTTGGCATAGCAACGTAGAGCGCCGTGCCTATCTCAGCATTACCTGAAGCCGCCGGTGCACTCTCAGCTGCGGCCGCAGCATCAGCTTCAGCCAATTCTTCGGCTGCAGGCTCATCGCCACCCGCGAAAAGCAAGAAATAAGCGGCAGCACCCCCACCGACCAGAACCACGGCAATAATGATAATCAACATCATTTTGCCTTTCTTTTTACCGCCTTCTTCTACCTGTAACTCTTCATCAGCCATGTGTAACTCATCAGTAATATTAAAAAAAACGTATTATCAATTTTCCACTGCAAATGGCAATGCCATAATTAGTATCTACAGCTTGTTGATACTGTAGCAGTAACCATTCACTCGCATTAAGCAGCGTTTCATTGAACCGTTCCCTCGGAATTAAACGAATACTCCAAACATAGCAGTCTTAAAATAATCTCACCATGCTACCTATTGATAATAGTTTTGCTTAATTTTAAGCATAGAAATCAATTCCACCCTTGGCTGCCCGCGTCACTGATTGCTCAATAATCCGCGTTTCACCCATGTCGTCTAAACCGTCATTTTCTCCACGGTTTCCGGTGCCATTTCCTCTGCTATTATCGTTTGCAAGTTGCTGGCCATTTTCGTTACCTGACGAATTATCTTTTCTTACTTCAGCATCACCTAACTCAATGCCTTGCTCAGAAAGCATATCTCGTAATTTAGGCATGGCATCGGCTAGCGCTTCCTTTGCTTGTTGAGATTGCACAACAAAGCTTACGCTTGCTGCGTCACCTGCAACGTTCACCCGAACCTGCATACTGCCCATTTCCGGCGGATCAAGTCGAATTTCAGCCATGGTATTGCGCGCGTTAACCATCCAGCGAATTTTTTCATTTAGCTGCTGCTGGCCTTCTGGCTTATGAATGTTGACCGCTTTATCAAAGCCTTCAAACTGCTGCTGAGATTTTGACGCTTCAGCGCGAAGCTGTGAGTTTTCCTGTATTACCGTATCGGTTTGTCCTACCATACTTGCGAAAGCTTGTTGGGCGCTGGCCTGTGTTTGCGTCATCAAGTTAAGAAACTGACTCGCCTGGCTATCGACCCTAGCAGTCATCGATGCAATAACGTCAGTATTCACTGCCGCTTCTTTGGCGGCATCAGTCACAATAGCCGACAAATCAATGCCAGGCTCTCTACCTTGCTGAACTTGTTGCTGAAATTCATTAATACCGGCAATGATATTTGCCTTCACAGCTTGTTGTTGTGCACCACTTGGCATTACTGTAACTACACGTTCAGCAAATGCCTCGGTAGCTTTTTGTGCAGTTTGTGGGGAAAGTTCACTTAATGCAGTTAATAAGTCGCTTTGTGGATCACCGGTCATTTCAAAGCCATTGTTTGGAGGTATAGCACTTTGGTTATTCATCACTGACGCTGTGTCAGTTACCGCTACCTTACTTTTGTCTGCCACGCTACTATTTACAGCACCACTTTCTAGAACAGCTCCGTCAGTGATTGCGTCAGAATACAAGGCTTCTAATTGAGAGCTGGCTTCATCTGAAGATGATTGCTGCATCGTTTTAAGCTCATCAGATAACAGACTTAATACAAGCGATTCTTCTGCAGCATTTTTACTATTTGCCTGCGCTTCCTCAGTCCCATTGCTTACACTTTGTTCTGCACTGCTATCGCTTTCTTTTTGCTGTAAGAGTTGCGCTATTAGCGTTGAAAGTTCATTGGCATTTGAATCTAACTTATCGTTGACAAGAATTTCTGGTTGTTCAGCGTTCGCTTCGCCGTTAGCACTATTTTGTTCGCTGCCGGCGCTATCTTGTTCGCTTTTGCCGCCAACTAATAGTTCGGTTAAAGCACTCAGCGTTTGTTGTGCGTCATTCGAAAGAGATTCGAAAGCGATTTGCCCCTCACTTCTGCCACTATTTAACTGAGAAAGTAAATGTGCCATTACCGAGGGAACGTCGCTTGCATCTACACCGTCAGGGATCTTCCAAAGCTTTCCGTTTTCTTCAACAGAAAGAACATTAACCGTCTCGTCTGAAGCTTCAGAAATACCATTGGTTGTTCTGTTTCCAGATGGCACTTGAGCTTGTTCTGTTTCATCAGCTTTAGCAAAGCGATCCGCTAGGCTTGCAACATAGGCAACCCAGTCTGGTTCTTCATCAACCTTATCCGGCTTTCCATCAGGCGTACCTGGCGTGGTAATGATGCCTGCCTCAGCATCTTTTTTGCCGCCTTTTCCAATAACAAAATCGACTTCGGTTACGCCTTTTTGTTCAACCCCACCTTCAGTGTCATCTACCGTCAAACTGGCCTTTTCTTTATCGCCCGAGTTGAGCTGTGCTTCTGTCTTTTCTTCTATCTCTTTTCGAGCAAAGGCAGCATTTTCCTCTTTTGTAACTGGCGCTGACTCTGCAGGATTGTCTGTTACTTTCTCGTCACTAGGAAGATTGGTATGGCCCGCATCCCGGTCTTTTCCCTTTTTTACCGTTTCATTAGAAACTGAAGTATTAGCAGATGAGCTGGTCGAACGGCTTCTATCCCGAGACTGAGAGTTAAATGTCTCTTTGTCATTTAAAACAAAATCTGATTTGCTTGACTTTGCTTCCTGATAAAGTCGATTAAATGCTTGGTTGTTTTCGCTATTCGCTTGCTGTTGCGTACCAATACCTGTTTCAACCGCTTTAGCTGTGCTAGAAGCAGAAAAAGGTAATGCGGCAATGTCTGTTTTATGTGCGGCAACTTGTTGCATATTGTCCTACCGTCCTACATTTATCTCGTCTTTCACCAAAAAGACGTTATGTGATGCGAATCAATCACTGGGCGTTATTTTTATACAGACCGAGAGAAGTAAATCGCAAACCCACCAACGCTTATCTAAATTTCAATCACTTAGCTCTACGCAGATAACCTTTATGGCTATCGTTTGGCATTAGGTTTTATGCTCGCTTTCGTTGAATTTCATACTTTGTAATAAGTGTAGAACTTCAAAAAACACTGTTAGAGCGTAATAACCATTGCATTAAAACTAAGGCGCGCTGTTACATTTCATATTGATTTAGCAAGGGTTGAGCCAAAGTGGCTTGAGAACATACTATTTATTAGAAAGGAGAGCGCTTAGCTCTGAAAAATCGTTGTGTGGCAAATTCATCCATCATGGCCTGCTCGGCTTTGGCTTCTTTTTTCTGTTCAGCCAATTTTTTCTTATCAAGCAACAAGGTAACGGTTTTGACTTTCTGCTGCTGCTTTAGCCATATTTGCTTGCGCTGGTCCGCTGCCATTTGTGCGCGAGCAATCACTTGCATTTGCTGTTCACACGCTTTATCTAATTTTCCAACAAAGGATAAGTGTTGTTGATAATAGGTAGCCGTAACGCCGGCTTGACCGGTTTGTTGAATACCTTTGATATAATCAATGCGATACTGCTCAAGGCTAGTTAGTTTTTGCTTTTGCTGATTAACGTTCTGCTGAGCCTGCTGGTAATACTGGGCTTCTCGCTGCTCTTTTTCTCGCTCAAACTCGGCTAGACGCTCTAGTTGTTTAGACATTTTTAGCGCCCTTACTCAAAAATTCTGACTTCTTCTTCAAGAGCGTTCTATTACTTTTTGCTAAAAAAGCCATCATCCCTGCCCTAACCCTTTGGCGAGGGCTGCCATACCTTCTAGGCATTCGTCATAAGGAATGACTTGCTTCATTCCTTGCTGCAACAAAGCATTGATAGCGGGCTCTGCACGAATGGCTAAATCTATACGTGGGTCTGACCCTTTAGCATAAGCGCCAATAGAAATAAGATCTTGGTTTTGTTTGTAGTTTGAGTAAACCTGGCGAATACGACGAGCCATAAGTTGATGCTCTTCACTAACAACCATAGGCATTACACGGCTTATCGACGCTTCAATATCAATTGCGGGGTAATGACCGCTATCAGCAAGAGTTCGAGATAAGACCACGTGACCGTCTAAAATGGCACGAGCAGCATCTGCTATGGGGTCTTGCAAATCGTCGCCTTCAGTTAATACCGTATAAAAAGCCGTAATAGAGCCCTGTCGCTCGCTACCGTTGCCAGCACGCTCTACCAATGCAGGAAGCCGAGCAAAAACCGAAGGCGGATAGCCTTTGGTTGCTGGAGGCTCACCCACAGCCAGCGCAATCTCGCGCTGAGCCATGGCATAACGGGTTAAAGAATCTATGAGCAACAGCACTTTCATGCCTTTGTCACGAAAATATTCAGCAATGGTGACCGCTGTTTCACAGCCCTTTAAACGCATAAGCGGTGAAGTATCAGCAGGTGCAGCCACTACAACTGCACGTTTGCGCTCTTCTTCTGTTAGGATTTCATGAATAAATTCTTTTACTTCTCGGCCACGCTCTCCGACAAGCCCTACAACAACCACATCGGCTTCACAGCCCCGGGTCATCATGCCCAATAACACACTTTTACCTACCCCACTTCCTGCGAAAAGCCCCATACGCTGACCTACACCAACCGTATTGAGTGCGTTAATGGCGCGTACGCCGACATCCATAGGTGCGTTTATTGGCCGGCGAATAAGCGGGTTCATTGGCGGTCTAGTTGTTGGCGCCCGGGCTTCGGCATTTATCTCACCTAAACCGTCAAGGGGCTGACCATTGCCATCTACCACACGCCCTAAAAGCCCCATACCTACTGGCAAACCACTTTGTCGGTTTAACGGCATCACGCGGCTTCCAGGCACAATACCGCGCACCGCTTCGGTGGGCATTAAATAGGTTATATCATCGCCAAAACCAACCACTTCAGCTTCTATTTCACCTTCTATAGTTTGCACTAAACACTGACTACCAACGGGTAGCTGACACCCCACCGCTTCGAGAGTTAAACCGATACCACGAACTAACTTGCCGGCAGCAACAACCGGCGGAGAAGAAACCTGTTTTGTGAGGGATTCAAAATGCGAATGCCAAGGGCTAGTCATCTGACAAACCTTGGTTTAGTAAAAATTTATCTATAACGTTACGACACCGGCGCTCAACAGACACATCTACAGCATTTTGTGCAGTGGTAATATCGCAACCGCCACGTTCCATTGCTGGGGCTTCAACCAAACTCCACCCTTTTTTGGCAATTTCTTCATCGCCGAAATGCGCTTTTACCAATTCAATATCGTCTGGGTTCATGTGAATTTGATAGTCTGCTTGATTAATGGGTAACGCCTTAATGCCTTCGCTTAACGCTTGAAGTATCACCTGTTGGTTAGTGCTAACTTCTGTTTTAATCACAGCTTTTGCGAGTGTTACGGCAAGTTTAACCAACTGGTCACGGGTTTCATCGTTAGCTTGCGAAAGTGGGTCGTGGAATTTTTCAGCAAGCATTTGCCACACTTCGGCTTGGGTTGCCATTTGCTGGCGACCTTCTTCTAAACCTTGTTCCAAACCTTCGTTATGACCTTGCTCTTTACCTTCGGCCAAGCCTGTTTCAAGACCTTCAGCTTTACCTTCTTCAAAACCTTTTTCTTTGCCTTCCTGAAAACCTTCATCATAGGCAGCCTGGCGAATAGCTTCTATCTCTTCAGCAGTAGGAGGCTTGATTTCTTCTTCAACTTCAGGGGGCTCATACTTCCAATCTGACCGTTTGTTCAGTGCATTGGTTGTCTCGTCTTTTTTAGATGCCCTTGGATCATCAACAAATGGCAGATCCCACGCTTTAGCTTCGTTTATCTCGTTTTCACTGAAATTTTTATTACCAGACATGTTTTTTACCAGAGACATTTTATTTCGAGGCTATTTATTACAAGGCCTAGTTCTACTTCGGCTGCAGCCGTAAGGGCATAAGAGCGCTTACAAGAACTCTTCACCGCCACCGCCGCCAAGCATAATTTCACCTGAGTCAGAAAGTCGACGGGCAACAGATAGAATTTCTTTTTGTGCAGTTTCGACTTCACTGATACGAACAGGACCAAGCGCTTCCAAGTCATCGCCAAGCATTTCAGCAGCACGCTTGGACATGTTGCGCATAATTTTATCTTTAAGCTCTTCGTCAGCGCCTTTAATGGCTTTAAGCAGCGCGTCTTGCTGTACTTCGCGCAGTATTGCCTGAATGCCCTTGTCGTCTACATCGACTAAGTTGTCGAATACAAACATCAGGTCCTGAATTTGCTGGCTCATCTCTTCGTCTTGCTCGCGGATAGCGTCCATTAGCTGACCTTCTATCGCGGTATCCAAGTAGTTCATGATGTTCGCTGCAGACTTCAAGCCGCCCATTTTCGCCGCTTGCGTTCCCGCTTGACCTGCGAACTGTTTCTCCATGATTTCGTTTAGTTCTTGCAGTGCTGCTGGCTGAACTTCTTCTAGATTCGCAATACGCATCAACAAATCAAGACGTACTTTTTCTGGGAATTGCGCCAAAATTTCAGCGCTTTGCTCAGGCTCTAGATAAGACAGTACAATGGTTTGGATCTGCGGGTGTTCGTTACGAATAATGCTCGCCACCTGCTTAGAGTCCATCCATTTCAGTGAATCTAGACCTTTTGCGCCACTGCCCATTAGGATCTGATCGATAAGGTTTGCCGCCTTGTCTTCACCTAAGGCCGCAGTTAGCGCTCGTTTAACAAAGTCTTGGCTCTGGAAGCCAATAGTGCTGTAGTTCTGAATCTCTTCAATGAAGTGTTTGTGAACTGACGTAATTTTGGTTTGCGTCATATCGTCCACTTTCGCCATTTCAGAACCCAGCTTCTGCACTTGTTTTGGTTCAAGATGCTTTAATATCTGCGCCGCATCCTCCTCAGATAAGCTAAGTAGTAAGATGGCCGCTTTTTCTACGCCTTCTAATTTACTGACGTCGTATGACGGTTCTTCAACATTGGCAAGTTCTTCAGCCATAATCTTATCTCACTACTCGTCTTGCATTAACCAGCCCTTCACTACCTGGGCTGATAATTCTGGTTCATTGGCCACTAGGGCACGTACGGCTTTAAGTACATCTTCGTCTTTGTGTAGATCAGGTAGCATCAGTGAGCCATCTGGCGCAAAGCCTACCTGCCCTTCGTCAAAGTCAGACGTTAACATGCTAATGGTGTCATCGCCTAAGTCTAAGCCTTCATCAGCGTCAAATTCATCTGCTTCGTTAGACTCATCAGGGTTGATAAGACGACGCAGCATAGGTCGAATTACAAAGATGATAAGTACTATTATAACCAAGCCACCAACAACTAGCTTAAGAATTGGCAGAAATCCTGGCTGTTCCCACAAAGGCGCATCTTCAATTTCACCTGCATCCATACGAGTAAAGGGTACGCTAACCACTTCTAGCGAGTCGCCGCGGGTTACATCAAAGCCGATTCCGCCCTGTAAAAGCCTACGAATGTTAAGAATTTCTTCTTGTTTGCGTGGGGTTGGCGTTATAGCGCCGTCTTCGCCTGAAACCTGGGCATAGTCCACTGCCACCGACACACTTAGTCTGCGGATCACACCTGTCTGCTTTTTGGTATGACTAATGGTGGTATCAAGCTCGTAGTTACGAGTCGATTCTTTCGCTGTGCGCCCTGGCATAGTTTGCTGATTACCGCCCACAGCATTTTCTGGAATATTAGAATCTAACGGAGGCTGATTTGACAATGCACCAGGAATACCACCAACACCGCCACCCACGCTGTTCTCTTCCATGATCATTTCACTGCGAATCGCAGGTAAATCAGGATTGTAGCTGCGCTGGGTTTGCTCCATAGCAGTAAAGTCCATCGTAACGTCAGCTTGCGCCGTGTAGTTACCTATGCCCAAAACTGGAATGAGTATGGCGTCGATTTTTTCTAAGTACTCTTGCTCGCGCTGACGTTCAATTTCGTATTCTTTTCTGGCACGGGCACTCATTGAATCTTGTGAACCCGAATTAAGCAGGCGGCCATTGCTGTCTGTTACTGTTACTTTAGACGGCTCCATGTTTTGAACTGCAGATGCCACGATATCGACAACCGCATCAACCTCTTCACCGGCAATAACGGCACCGCGCTTAGCCGTTAGCACAACGGTTGCAGACGCTTTCTTCTCTCTACGTGCAAACACGTTCTCTTTTGGCATAGCTAAAAGAACACGGGCTTTTTGAATACTGGCGATATCTTCAATGGTTGCAGCAATTTGTTGCTCGCGGGCGTGTTTTAAACGTTCCATTTCAACACGCTGGCTAACACCAAACCCCATATCCTGCATAATGATATCGGTACCAGCATCAGAGGCCTTGGTTAACCCTTGGCGGGTCATGCCCAAACGGATATTTTGAAATTCGTCACTTCTTACATAAACAATATTGCCCTCAAGCTTATAGTCGATTTGGTTTGCGTCCATATAATCGAGAGTTTCAATAAGCTCTTGGGTTTCCATTTTCGCAAGGGGGCGATAATCAGGTTCTTGCGACCAGATAAGAATAAAGATTGCGATGGCAACGCAGATGACCAAAACAACCACAAGAGCCATTTGGCGCATCATATCTGCACTGCCTAACGTATCCATAAAACCAGATTTGTTTTCTGGCTCATTGTCCACTGCTTGATTTTGATCAGGAACCGTAAGGTTTGTACCTGTAGCTTCAGCCATAACCTACTCCACCTACACCGGCATATTCATTATTGTTTTATAGGCTTCAAGTACTTTGTTACGTACTTGAACAGTGGCTTCAAAAGCAATACCCGCCTTTTCTTTCGTCAGCATAACTTGCGCTAAACTTAAACTTGGGTCGCCCATTTCAAACCGTTGCTGTGCATCTTTTGATTCGAGCTGCATGCCATTTACACCATCAACCGCATTCTTAAGCATGGTCGAGAAATCACTTGCCGAGCTATTAACTTCACTAAGCGGCTGCTGTTGAGGCTCATTAACTTGAAGACGAGTTTGCCCAATCATGTTCTGCATTTCTTGATACAAACTATTGGCTTTAACGTCCATAACCACTCCTAGCGTTTCTTTAAAAACCGTCTGAATATCGGCGTATAACTTATGTATAGAAGGGATTTAGCAAAGGGCTTGCCAACTTTAAAAACCATTTAATATCAGACAGATACAGGGAAAATGAGAGGGTAAGCCAAATTTATGGCGTTTGCTTTAATGTGAGTAACAAAAAACCGCCGCCTTTTTCACTACAGAGGCGACGGATAATGAGGATACACTTTATTAAGGTTTAGGTAGATAATATTGAGGTCATCGATACCTTAGGCTGGCACTTCAATACCATCTTCACGCATACGCGCTAGTTTATAACGTAGGGTACGAGGGCTTATACCTAGCTTTTCTGCTACGTCTTTGCGCTTACCATTACAAGATACCAAGGTATCAAGAATAATTTGGTGCTCTTGATAACGAAGCTCCGAGCCCAATTTGTTGTCTTCAACCTGCTCTTGTGCAACTTCAAGCGGGGCCGACATGTCTTCGTCAATCATTAGATCGCTAGCATCTATTTCATTGTTTTCACAAAGAATAAGCGCGCGTTGAACCACGTTCTCCAATTCTCGAACGTTTCCTGGCCAGCTATATTGCGACAATTTATTGCGTGCAGCAGCACTTAATCTGATGGTACCCAAACCCTGTGAACTGGCGTGACGCTGCACGAGATGCTCTGCGAGAGGTACAATGTCGCCTGGACGTTGAGCTAGGGGCCGCCACTCGATTGGGAAAACATTTAAGCGGTAGTATAAGTCTTCTCTGAATTCGCCTGCATCTACCGCTTTTCTTAAATCTCGGTTACTCGTAGCAATAACTCGCACATTAAGTTTAACGTTTTTTCGGCCGCCAAGGCGTTCTACTTCACGCTCTTGTAACACGCGCAGTAATTTAGCCTGCAGTGCCAAATCCATCTCAGTTATTTCATCAAGTAGCAGGGTGCCGTCTTGAGCTTGTTCGAACTTACCCGGACAAGCCTGAATAGCGCCGGTAAAGGCCCCTTTTTCGTAACCAAACAAAGTGGCTTCCAACATATTTTCTGGAATAGCAGCACAATTGATGGCGACAAAAGGCGCATCGCTTCGCGGTGACTGATCATGAATATATCGAGACAGTACCTCTTTACCCGATCCACTTGGGCCCATAACCATAACGGTAGCTTCAGACTTCGCAACTTTCCGCGAAAGCTCAAGTAGCTTCAAACTTGAAGGGTCAGCTACGATTGGAGTACGTGATTCAATTTTTTGTGCAGGCGCGTAGCGCCCCACTAAGTTAAGTAATACTTCTGGCGCAAAAGGCTTTGAAAGGTAGTCAGTTGCACCATCTCGCATTGCCTGAACCGCATCATCAATAGTGGCGTAGGCCGTCATTAACAGCACAGGCATATTAGGGTATTTAGCTTTAATGCTTTTTAGCAGCGTTAAGCCACTCATTTCTCCCATTTGAATATCACTAACCACCAGATCCACATTCTGTGACGATAGCATCATCAATGCTTGTTCCGCGCAATCGGCAGCAACCACGTTATAGTTACCTAGCAAAAGGGTGTCTAGGAGCGCTTCGCGTAAACCTGCGTCATCTTCAACAATTAAAATGGTAGTTTTAGACATTATTCTCTCCTATGACTTACGCAACATGAGTCAATGTTTGTGAGGATTTAGCATTTGCCGAGCAAGGTAGCGACACGCTAAAGCAAGCGCCACCATCTGGAACGTCAGTGATGTTAAGTGAACCGCTGTGCGCATTTACCACTGACTTCACTACGGCAAGGCCTAAACCTGTGCCGTGAGTTTTGGTTGTAAAAAACGGTTCAAATATTTTATTTTTAAGACTATCTGGAACCCCTGGTCCTTTATCGACCACAGATACATGTAAACGCTGATCACTTACTGTTGCCTGAACGTGCACACATTCGCCTTTGGATGTAACTTGGCTTGCATTGTGGATAAGGTTTAACACCGCACCTTGAAGCGCTGTAAGATTGCCCGTGATAGAAACATCTTGCTCAAACCCTGAAAACGTTAACGTCTGCTGCGCTTGAGTTGTCATGCTATGGGCACTCCCCTCTATCGATGTGAACAACTCTCCCAAACTGATTTGGCTGACCACCTGTTCTTCTCCAGATTTAGCGAAAAGCAGCATGTCGTTAACTTGGCTTTCCAATTCTTTAAGTCTGTCAGTTAGTTTGTTGGCAAACTGGGTTTGCGCTTCTTCGCCTAAACCTTTGCGCGTTAAATTCGACGCATAAAGCATAGCGGCTGAAAGTGGGGTACGAATTTGGTGAGCAAGTGATGCCACCATTTTTCCAAGGGAAGATAAACGCTGCATGTGGCTTACTCGAGCCTGCAGCTGACGAGTTTCAGTCAAATCAGTAATAACAATTAGCTGACCTGGCTCGTTTTCCAGTGGTGTAATAGAAAGTTTTACTCTTCTACCATCAACCAGCGAGACTTCATGGCCGTCATCAGCGCGAGGCTTGAACGAGCGTGTAATAATGCTTCGCCACACTTCTTCTTCAAGCGGTTCGCCTAATAGCGCTTTCGCCTGTTCGTTGGCTTGGCGAACGATGCCTTTTCCGTCGATAACAATGACGCCTGCTGGCATCACTTGAAGTAAATGTTCTAATCGACTTGCTTGCAGTCTCAGCGACTCGACATCTTCACTAGGCGAGGTTTTATAATCACTATGAGGAATTGCCGAGCCGCCACCATTAATTGCATAGGCAGATGCGAAATACTCTGGAGATTGTGGTGTGCTGTCAAAAGCCATATTGCCCTCGTCAAATTGCAGACGCTGTTTAACTATGGCTTAGATAAAGCAGAAGATATGCCAACTTGATATTAGCTTATTTATCAGTAGGATAGATGGTATTTTTAAGGAAAAGCGCAACGTCAATTAGCTGACATTACGCTTCTTCAGTACGCTGGATATCGTATTTCCGCATTTTTTCAACGAGCGTGGTTCTGCGCATTCCAAGCTTGTCGGCGGCACGTGCTACTACCCAATCTTGGTTTTCCAGGGCTTGCTTGATGAGATTCACTTCGAGCTCAGAAAGGTACTCTTTAAGGTTAACACCTTCTGCAGGTAACGAAGACGACACCATACCGTTTAGGCCGTCGTGACTCTGCTGGCTAACGTCTTCTTCTGGCTCTTGCGCTGCAGCCTCAGCAAATAGTTCATTAAAGGCTTCACGCTCAAGCATTTCTTCGGGGTAGTCTGGCTCGTAAGCCTGAACATCACCGTACTGATACTTTTCCGGTAAATCAGCAATATCAACAATCTGTCCTGGATAAAGGATTGTTAATCGCTCAACTAAATTTGAGAGTTCACGAACGTTCCCCGCCCACTCATGCTCCATAAGCGACGCAATAGCTTGCTCGGTAAAGCGTACGCTTTCAACGCCATCTCCTTGAATTCGACTATTCAATTCCTGAAGTAGTAAGGGGATATCATCTTTTCTTTGTCGAAGCGCAGGGCTGTCGATTGGGAAAACGTTGAGTCGGTAGTACAAGTCTTCTCGAAACTTATCTTCGCTGATCATAGTTTCCAAGTTGCGGTGCGTTGCAGCAATAATGCGTACGTTGCACTGGAGTGGCTTATTACCACCTACGCGCTCATAAGTTCGTTCCTGAAGAACACGGAGCAATTTAACCTGCATTTGCAATGGCATGTCGCCGATTTCGTCAAGAAAAAGTGTACCGCCTTCGGCTAGTTCGAAGCGTCCTTTACGTGCACTGATAGCCCCGGTAAACGCGCCTTTCTCATGGCCAAACAGTTCGCTTTCTAGCAGCTCGCCAGGAATAGCACCGCAGTTTACGGGAATAAAGGGCCCGTCTTTACGTTCAGATAAGAAGTGAACATTGCGCGCAACCACTTCTTTACCCGTACCAGACTCACCTAAAATCAACACGGTAGCATCAGTAGGTGCAACTTGCTCTACTAAACGCCTAACAATTTGAATTTGTTCACTTTTACCAATTAGGCTTCTGAATAAACGCGTTTTGGTCCCCGAAGCACGAGATAATCCGGGTTTACGTCTCGAATATTCTTGGCAACGGTGTATCGCCTGCGTTAATACAGGATAGGTTAAAGGTGTTGCAATAACACTAACCAGGTTGCAACTCGCCGTCGCTTGTGTATTACTTTCAACCAATGCGACAAACGGTATGTGCGGAAACTTTTCTACCAGATTACTTACCACTGTGGGCGAGCGGTACTCGATAAGCACGGCATCAGCACCACTTTCATGGAGGTATCGCTCGCATCCACCGAAGCCTCGTGACTGACACGACTCTCCCATGAAGGTAACGATAGTTTCCAAGTTTTGAATAAGTTCCTGATTATCACTAATCAGCAAAATGTTCTTCATCAATTCCCCGAGAACGCTTTGTTATTATTTACAGTTTAGCGCATTTCTAAATTGTAACGACAAAAGATCGGAGCGCAACCGCTGTTTTGGGAAATATATCAATAAAAAAAGCAGGTTACCCTGCTTTTTTCGATTAAATTTAGCCTACCCGACACCATGTAGCCTAGCTTAATAACGATAATACTTGACTTTGCTGCTGATTCGCTTGCGCTTGAACGGTAAGGGCCGCTTGGCCTAATACGTCGTTTGAAGCTTGTTGCGAAGCAGCTTGCGCAAAATCTAAATCTTGAATACGACTGCGTGCTTCCGCAGTATTTACATTAGCTTGAGTGAGTGAGCGCGCAGCACTTTCGAAACGATTTTGTGTGGCGCCCAAATCGCCCCGTGCACTGCCGAGAGTTTCTATCGCCGCATCTGCTGCGCCCAATGCATCATCAATACTGGTGCCTGACGTAATATCGATAGACAGCACATCGTTTAATTGAGCAGCAACATCTTGTGTGTTGACGCTGATGGACTGGCCCGCACTTGAACCTGATTGGAATTCAAGTGAACCATTTTCAGACAATAATGGCTTTCCAGCAAAATTCGTCTGCTCTATGGTAAACGAGATATTTTCTTGTAGCTGGGTTATTTCAGATTGGATAGCACGGCGATCGCCACTGCTCAAAACACCACTACCAGACTGTAAGGTAAGCTCACGAATGCGGTTTACATCGTCATTGATACTACCTAAACCACCTTCAGCTACTTGTGCGAGTGAAATACCATCATATACATTGTTTAATGATTGACGGTTTCCCTCAACTTCGGAAGTCAGCCTATCGATAATTTGTTGGGCTGCTGCGCCGTCAGATGCATTGTTAATTTTCTTACCGCTGGCAAGCTTCTCCATTAAGGATTCTTGCTTCTCTTGTACTTGACTGAGAAGTGAGGACGTTGAACTATTAACTTGCATGATGCTTTCCTAAAGTCTGTAACACTTTAAGTTTAGCAGAAATCTAAGCAATATGTAGCCAACCATTGGTATAATAGTCGATACTTTTACTAACAAATCTATACACTCATGGAATAGTTTGACTTGCCGATAAATAGTGAGTGTGCAGTTTGTTTATTTTCAGAGATTAATGCTATGACTACTGTGGTGACGTACGGCACCTTCGACTTATTCCATATAGGGCATGTAAGGCTTTTAAAGCGATTACACAGCTTAGGCGATAGGCTAGTGGTTGGCTTGTCCTCTGATGAATTCAATACAGTGAAAGGTAAAAACGTTGTCATACCTTATGAAGATAGAAAGGAAATTTTGCTCTCCTGCCGTTATGTCGACAGCGTCTTTCAAGAAAATTGTTGGGAACAAAAGCGAGAAGACCTTAAGCGAGAAGGCGCTGACATATTCGCGATGGGTGATGACTGGATTGGAAAGTTCGATGATCTGCAAGATATCGTTAAAGTAGTGTACCTACCACGCACACAAGATGTCTCTACTACTGAGCTCAAAACCGTTATCAGCGAAATTCAAAATGAGAAAATTCGCCAATTGCAAAGTCTAACTGAGCATTTAAATGCGTTGGTACAGCGGCTGTAATTCCGCAGACGGGCGATGCGCCCTTTTCTAACAGTATTTGACGAAATAATCGTTATGGCCTAATGGTTTATGGCAATACTGCCGACACATGGTATATTTAAATTTAAATCATAAAAATAGCGGGCAAAATATGTTCGACGGTAAGTCAATATTGATAACAGGTGGAACAGGTTCATTTGGTCACAAATATACTGAAACACTATTATCACGCTATAAGCCAAAGCGTTTGATTATCTACTCTCGCGACGAATTAAAGCAATTCGAAATGCAACAAATATTTAATGCTCCTTGCATGCGATATTTCATTGGTGATGTTAGGGATCAAGACAGGCTAACCCGTGCGATGCAGGGGGTTGACTATGTTATCCATGCTGCAGCAATGAAGCAGGTTCCCGCTGCTGAGTACAATCCCACAGAGTGTATTAGAACCAACATTGATGGCGCGGAAAATGTCATTAATGCTGCTATCGATAACGGTGTAAGTAAAGTGATTGCACTTAGCACTGACAAAGCCGCGAACCCAGTTAACCTATACGGTGCAACAAAACTTGCGTCTGACAAACTGTTTGTAGCAGCTAACAATATGGTAGGGGCTAGAAAACCGCGTTTTTCAGTTGTTAGATACGGTAATGTGGTGGGCTCTCGCGGCTCAGTGGTTCCGTTTTTTAATAAATTGATTCAAGAAGGTACTGACCATATCCCTGTTACGCACCAAGACATGACAAGGTTTTGGATAACGCTACAGCAGGGCGTAGACTTTGTACTTAAAAATTTCGAGCGCATGCTAGGAGGGGAGATTTTTGTTCCCAAAATACCCTCTATACGAATTACTGATTTAGCTAAAGCTATGGCGCCTGACTTACCAATAAAAATTGTTGGCGTTAGGCCTGGTGAAAAACTGCACGAAATGATGTGTCCTGGCGACATGGCGTTTCACACCTTTGAGTTCGACGATCACTTTGTTATTGCTCCTGCTATTAAATTCTTCCACCGCAGCAATAATTTCACAAGCAATGCATTAGAAGAGAAAGGTAAGCCAGTAGATGAAGCATTTGAGTATGTTTCAGATACTAACCCTCACTTTCTTTCTATTGATGAAATTGCGGAATTTAATGAGGAAGCGAAAAAGTGATCCCCTATGGTCGTCAGGACATAGACGATGTGGATGTTGACGCTGTTGTTAAAACACTCACATCAGATTGGCTTACTCAGGGACCGCGCGTTCCGGCATTCGAAAGCTCGTTGGCATCTTACTGTGATGCCCAATTCGGCATCGCTGTGAACAGCGCAACATCGGCGCTACATATTGCGTGTTTAGCGCTAGATGTCGGTGCAGGCGATAGAGTTTGGACATCACCAAACTCTTTCGTTGCCTCCGCTAATTGCGCTCTCTACTGTGGTGCGTCTGTAGATTTTGTCGATATAAACATCAATACGGGAAATATGTGTATTGATGCATTGACCGATAAATTAGTAGAAGCGGAAAAAAAGAACTGTCTACCCAAGGTCATTATTCCTGTGCACTTCGCAGGCCAACCGTGCGATATGGCACAAATTGCTAATCTTGCTGAGCAGTACCAGTTCAAAGTCATTGAAGATGCTTCTCACGCCGTGGGTGCAAAGTATGCTGGTAGCACCGTCGGCAGCTGCAAATACTCTGATATATGTGTATTTAGTTTTCACCCCGTGAAAATTATAACCACTATGGAAGGTGGAATGGCAATGACAAATCAACAGGATTTAGCAGACAAGATGCGTCTATTGAGGAGTCATGGCGTATCAAACGACCCAAGTGTAATGCGAAGTAAGGCTCACGGGCCTTGGTACTATGAACAGGTTGGATTGGGCTTTAACTACAGAATGAACGATATTGAAGCCGCACTTGGCACAAGCCAATTAACTAAATTAGACGACTTTATTGCTAAACGGAATTCTGTAGCAGCGCGGTACAGCGAGAGGTTTGCAGAGAATGAGGACATCACACCGTTAGTTGTCAATGAAGCGGCTTACAGCAGCTTTCACTTGTATATCGTTCGCATACCAGAGCTAACTCAACAACAGCAAAGTAAGCTTGTTGAAACACTCAGAGAAAAAGGCATATTTGCGCACCTTCACTACATTCCCATTCATACTCAACCCTACTATACCGACTTAGGTTTTAAGGTGGGAGACTTCCCTAATGCTGAGCGCTATTACAGCCAAGCGATAACTCTTCCCATCTTTCCCAAGCTAACGACTTCACAAATAGATTTTATTGCCGATACCTTTATATCGTCGGTCAATTCTTTAAAAAGGTTAAAAGCTTAATGTAAGTCAACACGCGAATGCGTTTCCCACTTACACGACAGCCATGAGTGTTATGAATATAGCCATCATACCCGCGAGGGGCGGAAGTAAGCGCATTCCTCGAAAAAACATTAGATCATTTTGTGGTAAACCAGTTATTGCTTATTCGATAGAAGCGGTGAAAGAAAGCCGACATATTGATCGCGTTTTCGTATCCACCGATGATCGTGAAATAGCTGAAATAGCACAAACATATGGTGCGGAAGTGCCGTTTTTGAGAGAAGCATCTCTTGCAGATGACAAAACAGGCACCACACCGGTAATAAGACAAACTTTAAAACAGTTAATTGACCAAGGTCTTTCGATTGACATTTGTGCTTGTGTTTATGCCACTGCTCCCTTTCTAACAAGTCAGATAATTGATAAGGCGGTTGAAAAGCTTCAAAAAGAAAATGCTGGCTTTGTATTCACCGCTAATCAATTTTCGTTTCCTATTCAGCGAGCGCTGCTAGAGGGTCCGCACGGTGAAGTGACAGCTTTCTCAAAAGAAAACATTGGTAAACGTTCGCAAGATTTAGTCGACACATTTCACGATGCAGGCCAGCTGTATATTGCACAGAATAAGACTTGGATGAATCCTACTGCTCGTGTTTTTTCAAAGAGTTCGCGCATGATAAAGTTACCCAGTCATTTGGTGCAGGACATAGACACGGAACAAGACTGGAAACGCGCCGAAGTTATGTTCAAAGTACTTAAAGAAATGGGAGAATATTAGTGTGCGCTTGGCTATACGCGTAGACGCATCAACGAAAATAGGTGGCGGCCACGCAATGCGTTGCATTACCTTGGCAAAAGCGCTTAGACATGCCTTCAAGGTCGACAATATTCAGCTGGACGTCATCGCTGTTAGTACACAAGGCGCTAACATGCTTGAAGCCACTTTTGAGGCTGCCGGCATTAGTATTACGTACGTTCCTAAAGTAGAGAGCGACGTTGGTCACATCAATGCAGAAATTTGGGTTGTCGATCACTATAAACTCGACGCTAAATTTGAAAGTGAATTGGTTGATGATGGCGCTATCGTTGTCGTGATTGACGACCTTGCTAACAGAAAACACAACTGCCACTTACTTATCGATGTAAACTTGTCAGAGAATTCCGAACAGCGTTATACCTCGCTGATACCAAAGGATTGTTCGCAGCTAATTGGGCCTAAATATGCGCTGTTAAGGGAAGAGTTTTATCAGGTACGTCAAAAGAACATCATAAGAAAACCCAAGCATGTACTTATTTGTTTCGGGGGTAGCGACCCAACGAATACGACCTCTACTGCTTTACAGGCACTGGCAAAAGTTAAAGAATTAAGTTTAACCGCCGATGTGGTGATAGGTGCAGGTAACATGTATAAACAAGCTGTGATCGAACAAGCTCGATTAATTGATGGGATAACAATTCACATTAATAGCGACAACATGGCTGAATTAATGTGTAAAGCTAGTTTGATGATTAGCGCCGGTGGCAGTATGCATTGGGAACGCTGTGCCTGTGACTTGCCCGGCGTCATTATTACCATTGCAGATAACCAACGCGAGGCAACCGAATATTTAGCCTCACTAGGTGGCTGTGATTATTTAGGTCATGTTAACTCTGTTTCAAGTGACGATATAGCTACTTCGCTAAGAAATCACTTTTCAACCACTGCTAAAGAGCTTGATGCTCAAACAGATTTAAACAAAATTGTACCACTGGGTGGCGGAGCGTCTTTGATAAGCAAAGAGATGATATCGTTAATGAGAAATAGAGATAGTCAACGGGGTTTAAGCATTGAAGAACATTAAAATTGACAGTTTCAATGTGGGAGAAGGGCTCCCCCCTTTTATTATTGCCGAACTTTCTGGCAACCATAATCACGACCTGAATCTTGCACTTCAGATGGTGGATGCTGCCGCTGACGCGGGCGTTCATGCTTTAAAACTGCAAACATACACTGCAGATACAATGACTATCGATGTAGCAAAAGGTGAGTTTTTTATTGATGATGAAAGCAGCCTTTGGCACGGTAGTTCTTTATATGAGCTTTACAAAAAAGCATATACCCCATGGGAATGGCACCGCACTATTTTCGAGCGAGCTAAGGCCCGTGGCATGACTGCTTTCAGTACGCCATTCGACTCAACAGCGGTTGACTTCTTAGAATCCTTAGACGTCCCATGTTATAAAATTGCATCCTTTGAGAACACTGACCATAGCCTACTCGCCAAAGTTGCTAAAACAGGTAAGCCTGTCATCGTTTCTACCGGGATGGCAAGTCTTGTTGAGATTGCCGAGACTGTGGAAGTACTAGAGAACAATGGATGCTCAGAGTATATATTACTAAAGTGTACTAGTCAGTATCCCGCCGACCCAGTTAATGCAAACCTTGCAACCATTGAACACATGAAGCAAATGTTTAACTGTCAGGTTGGACTATCAGACCATACGACAGGCATTGGCGTTGCTGTAGCAGCAACGGCATTAGGCGCTACAGTTATAGAAAAGCATTTCGTCATTGACCGAAAAGCGGGAGGAGTCGACGCAGCATTTTCGCTTGAACCAGCTGAGTTTACAGCGCTGGTTGACGAAACTAAGCGCGCTGCTATCGCGGTTGGCAAGGTAAATTACGGTTGCACGCCCTCTGAATTAAACTCGCGCACTCATCGACGTTCACTTTACGTTTGCGAAGACTTAGTTGCAGGAGACGTGTTAACCGAATCAAATTTACGGGCTATTCGCCCTGGCCTTGGTTTGGCAGTGAAGCATTTGCCCACGCTTCTGGGTAAGCCAGTTACAAAGGCGGTGAACAAAGGCACACCTATGTCATGGGACTTAGTGTAAACATGGCTACACGTTCGCCCAGCAGCCGTTTTTCGCCTCTCACTTCAAATGAACTTGAACTTGTATTGCAATGGCGCAACCAGCCCCACATACGCCAAAACATGCACAACCAAGATGAAATTACTTGGTCACAGCATGAAGCGTGGTTTGACGCGTTAAAAAATGACGAAAGCCGCTGTTTTTTCGTCTTCTATCAAAATGATAGACCTATTGGTGTGTTAAATTTCTCAGAACATCAATCTACACCTTACACGCTTGAATGGGGGTGTTATATCGGTGAAGGTGATGTATGGCCTGGTTCTGGACTTCTATTAGAAATCGCCGCCCTACAATATGCACTTGAATTGAAAGATGCGGCGGTACTCTACGCAGAAGTTCTATCGTTCAATAAAAGCGTCATTAAACTTCATACCCTTTTTCAATACACGGCCTTAGAGGATGGGCGTACTTTCACGCAAAATGAAGAGAGACATTCGGTGAAGCGTTTTGAATACAAACGGGAACAATGGCAACGCAATAAAACCAAAATATTGAGTCGGTTGCCTAAACAAGTTAGTGCGGCAGCGAACTTTATTCAATTTGATTTATAATCCTTCCACAACAATTTAAGAGAAAAAACAAACATGTCTGAATTAAAACAGACCATATTAACGAGTATGGAACAAGTTGCACTGATAGCAGATTGCACCCTGATTGAAAATATTTCAGACGACACCGTTTTATTGCAAAGTGGTTTAGATTCTTTGGGCTTTGCTATGCTGGTTGCGCAACTTGAAGAGGAATTAGGCGTAGATCCCTTTAGCGAAATGGAGTTAGCCGTCTATCCAAGAACGTTGGGCGAATTTGTTAATGTTTATAGCAACACATTGAAATAGAAAAATACATTTCCGTGAAACCCTTAATCGAGCAACTCAAGGCATTTACTGGCACCGCAATCATCACATCTAGTGGCGAAAAAATCTCGTTCACTTCTCTTATTTCTAATGCTGAGGCCCTCCGAGAGGAGTTAAAAGCCTTTAGCGCAAAAGAGAGTATGCTTAGCGAAGAAAAGAGCCTCAGTAGCACAGGCCTGAATATTCAAGACCCAGATCCATCCGATATCAAGGTTGGTCAACAGCGCGCGGCCGACCCAAAGGTTCAAGAGCGTGAGCTTTTCTACTCATCAGTATCAGAGTTCATCGCTATATTACTCGCTCTTGAGGGGCTTAAAGAGCAATTCTCTATTCTATCAGATCGATTTTGTTATTCGCCCATTTCCACCAAGGAAAACAAAGGAGCTATTCACTCAACGTGGCTGCTTTACACGTCAGGCACCACAGGAAGACCCAAGAAGATAGCGCATAATACTGAAAGCCTATGTGCCTCTATTAGGCTTAGCGAAACAACATCTCATTGTTGGGGACTCACCTATAAGCCTAATAAGTTTGCAGGCCTTCAGGTTCTACTTCAAAGTCTGTTAAACGGCGACTGTCTAGTTGACTGCACCTTGGGCACGTTAGATGAGAAAGTAGCGTTAATGGTTGAGAGCAAAGTTGGCGCAATATCAGCCACACCGTCTTGGTGGCGACAACTCTTAATGACACAAAGTTTAGAAGCGCTTTCACTATCTCGCATTACGCTTGGGGGAGAAATAGCGGATCAGCAATTGCTCAATGCCCTTTCATCTCATTATCCCTCAGCCAAAATTTTTCATATTTATGCGTCTACTGAAGCCGGTGTGGGTTTTGCTGTTAGTGACAAAAAAGCAGGTTTTCCCCTTTCATGGGTAAAAGACGGTGTAAACGAAACTCAATTAAAGATAAAAAACAATCTATTATGGGTGAAACCTATTTGTGACAATATCCGACTCAATACGACAGTGAACACCATAGAAATAGACGAATTGGGGTATATCAATACGCAAGATGTTGTATTTATCGAAGACGAGAGGGTTTACTTCAAAGGGCGTGTGAATGGGGCCATTAATGTGGGTGGTCACAAAGTTTTTCCTGAGACGGTGGAAAACGTGCTATTAACCTCGCCTCTCGTCGCACAAGCTAGAGTATATGGTAAAGAAAATAAGATTTTAGGTAGTATTGTCGTGGCCGATATAGTGTTGAAAACGACACCTGAGAGCGTTAAGCACAAAGACATACAGCTCGCTTTATTGCTCCATTGTAAAGCGCACTTGGGCAGAAATGATATGCCCACGAAAATCAATGTCGTCGATGAACTAGCCCTATCCGATACTGGTAAGCTAGTTAGACAATGAACTAATCAGTACTGCAAGGAATAACTCCGTTGAACTCGTCTTTGAAAAGCCAAAAGAATACTGTTGTTGTTACCGGAGCGAGTCGTGGGCTCGGGCTTGCCATATGCACGCTGTTACTTCAAGAAAACTACTTTGTCGTGGCTATTTCACGCAGCCTGAGTGAAAATTTATCGCGCCTTTGTGAGGCTCATAAACAGTCAATTGCTCACATCCCATATGACTTGGCAGATCTTAATGGCATCCACGCACTGTGTAAATCAATCACAGAATTATACGGCCGCCCTTACGGATTGGTGAACAACGCTGCAGTTGGGTTGGACGGTGTGTTGGCCACCATGCACAACAGTGAGATCAGCACATTACTCGATATCAATGTACAAGCTCCTATTTTGTTAAGTAAGTATCTATCCCGTAGCATGATGCTAAATCGCACCGGTCGCATTATTAACATATCTTCGATTATAGCCAGTACAGGATTTAACGGCTTAAGCGTGTATGCAGCGAGTAAAGCCGCATTAGAAGGGTTTACCCGCTCGCTTTCTCGTGAAGTGGGTAAAGCGGGCATAACGGTAAACTGTGTTGCACCAGGCTATATGCAAACTGAAATGACGTCCTCACTGCAAGGTGACAAATTGGAAAGCGTGAAACGTCGCAGTCCTTTAGGCAGATTAGCTTCGCCTGCCGACGCGGCCTCTGCCGTGCTTTATTTAATGGGTGAAACGGCCAAATCTATGACCGGCACAATTATAACGGTTGACGCTGGCTCAACCGCTTAATACTTTCATTGATTAGAGCACGAAGCCTGACGGGAACAACATGCGCACCGGTATTAACAAAAACACCCCGCTTTATATTGCACCTGCCAACCCCGCTGGCAGAAAGTTAGCTAAACGCCTTAAAAGCGCAGGCTATTGTGTAAATGGCTTTGTAGATAACCTCAAACAGGGTGATGATATCGTTAACGATATTGCTCATTTCCCTGCCGCCGCACAGGTTGTGTTGCACAAGAGTACTTATACTGACGATGTTGCGGCTGGTTTGGTAAAGCGACATTTCCCACGAAAGTCTTTGTGGTTATGCAATGAAATGGATATTTTTCCTAAGTCAGAAAACAACGTATTGCCATCTGAAACACAGCAGACCACGCTATCTTTTTCTCGCTATCGTGCCCCAGTAAGTTATTGTATAAGCCGATTTTGGTTCACTATGTGTGCACTTGTCTTAAAAACAGTGCGAATGGCTGCACCGAAGCGCTCTTATCTCTACTACGCTGAAGGGTTCTTCGATACCAATGTACTGCTTGCGTATCGTGAGCATAAGCAACAACACCATAAAGAATCTTTTTTGCTAGGCCTAAACTTAAAACAACATATTTCTGAACTGGATAATGACGAAACAAAGTTTGAAAAATTATCTTTCAAAGTATTGTGGAAAATCTGTTGTGCCAAGCGAATTATTGTCGACCATGAGTATACTGGAAACACATTCACAATATTGCGCAAGTTTATTCCAGTCGTTCAGTTGTGGCATGGCTTGCCCTATAAAGCTTTAAGTGGCAACAAACACTATCCAGATATTTGCGACGACATTTTTATTTCGAGTTCGGCGTGGTTCAACCAAGAAATTTTCCCGAAGATTTTCAGAGCGAATACTTACTTGGCGTTGGGCTACCCAAGAAATGATGCATTTTTTCAAAGTCCTTCTGAACGTGACTGGATCAATGCAGAGCCTTTTGAGCTTATTGAGAAAGTAAAGCAAGAATCAGGCGACTTTATTGTTTATGCTCCAACATACCGAGACTGGGGTAATAATGAGTACCCTCTTGATTTAGATACACTCAATGCCTGGTGCTGTGAAAATAAACGGGCGTTCGTTCTTAAGTTTCATCCTTTTATCTCACGTTTGTTTGGCGAAGCCATGGGTCTTGAAGAAAGTGATAGATTACAACGACTTCCTAATCACCCGGCTATTTACCTCTATCCGAGCGGTAAAAATGTCTACCCTTGGCTTGCAGAGGCATCGGTCCTTGTTACTGATTATTCTTCAATCGCGTATGATTTCTTACTTGCCAATAAACCGATCATCTACTTTCAATACGATAAAGAAGAGTACTTGAAACTGCGAGGTGAGACATTGGTCAGCGACGACGACTTTATTGCCGGTGACGTGGTTTCTAGTATTGAGGAAATGCTCAACTGCTTATCAGTTAAGTCAGAACTCGATGCTCCGATAGTGAATTTCGCTGTGAATAAAAGGCAACCAGAACTGCTAGATAAATTTCAAATGAACAATCGTCCATCATCTCGCTTGATAGTCGCCCGTTTACGTCAAGACTAAACTTTTGATGTAAAAACCAAACAACGCGTTGGTAGTGCGAATTTACTCTAAATAGTACTGCCCGAAGATTGACATTATTGTCTCAACAGACTCGGGCGTTATATGTCTGTAATCATCTTTCCAAGGCGAATCTACATAATTATTCACAAGCTCATATGAAGGGAAGTAAAACAGATTCTCATCGTTTTTGCTGGATATAAATTCATGAATTACCGCGCGCAAAGTCGCCTTTGAAGCAGTATTAGCACAAACAACAGATTTTCCGTGATATGACCCTAGAAGAGGTATGGGTGAAAGCGTAAACAGAATTTTGGAATCAGGTTTATTGTGTTTTATAAGCGTGTAAATTTTTTCAAGGTTATTTAAATTTTCACTAAAAGAAACAAAACGGCTTTCAAAACGCTCAGGATCAAGTTTTCTATTGGGCACGAACTTCCACAGATATTGCTCATTCTCTTTGTCATACCATGCTTCGGTGAGACCCAATGTGATAATAAAGAAGTCTGTATTTTTGATGATCGACTTACATGCATCCATGCTGTGATAAGTCTGAGCTTTCTCTTCCGCACTCCCTATAAAAACTGAGCCAAGAGGCTTGTCGCTGAAGGCCCATTCAAATTGGGCTAACAATGCTGGAGTGTGAACCATTATCTCATCAATTCTAATTACGTCTGAAAGATTGTGATCCCAACTGTGGGCATTCACTTTGTATCCTTTCTTAAGTAAAAAGCGAGATACGTTACCTGCGAAGCAAGACCCGAATGCCGTAATATTCGTTTCTTTGGATATGATAGGTGCGCTGGGCGAGTAGCCGTGCATAAAGTAATCAGCTACTGCGTCTGCACTAGCAAGCTGCTCATTCCCCGGCCATCGATTGAGCCCGGCAAAGCCATGTTTTTCAAGTACGCTCATCTTTTTCATGAAAATCCCCACTGTTCCAAAGCGCTTTCTTAAGTATCGGCCACAATGCCACTCGCTTTAGATTTTTAGCGTATCGTACTTTTAATAACGATTTTAGTTAAGTAAATCTAAGTGTTGCCGCTACTATATAAACCCGTCTAAGGAGAGAATTAGCAATGCTGTCAAAGCGATTTAGAAGTGATGATATTTCGTTAATGCCCTTAAATAAGGCGCAGACTGAAGCGCTTAATACATTTCGTCAGAAGCTAGCAAACAACAGCTTACGATACGAAGCCGTGCAGTGCTTGTGTGGTGAAGATGATTCCTACACACTTGCTCAGAAAGATAGATACGGGATACCGCTTAACACAGTAATTTGTAAAAAGTGCGGACAAGTTTACTCTAAAGAACGGCTAGACCCTGAAAGCTCCGAATTATTTTATGCCTCACTTTATCGAGAGTTATACGTTGGCAAAGAAGTAGCTGATGAACGATTCTTCAATAAACAGCATAGGAGAGGCAATAGAATTTTTTCGTTTCTTGAACCTTACAGAGAGAAAAAGCATCAACACGTTTTAGAAATAGGATGTGGAGCTGGCGGTATCCTCTACCCTTTCCTTCGTAACGGTGATTCTGTATTGGGGATTGATCTAGGGGAGCGATACCTTGAGTTTGGCAGGTCCTTAGGTCTTGAGCTAGCTTGCATTTCATCTCATACGTTAAAAGAAGAACGGCCGAAACACTTCGACGTAGTTATCTTGAGTCACGTGCTAGAACATTTTTCTAGCATAGAAAGCGAGCTTGCTAGCATAAAAACGCTTCTTAAAGATGATGGTTTACTTTATATCGAGGTGCCTGGTCTTTTTAATCTGAAAGAGTCTTACGACTGCGATTTTTTAAAATATCTTCAAAATGCACACAACTATCACTTTAATCTTGCAACATTGAAGAACACACTAAAACGCGCTGGCTTTTCTTTGATAAGTGGCGATGAGTCAATCAGGGCCGTTTTTAAGCAAAGTGATCATGCTACAAAAAGTGTCGCAAACGAATATGGGTCTATTAATACTTTTCTAACTCATTTAGAACGTGAACGAGACTCTTTAGCTAAGACGTTACATCATAAAAAATTAGAAAAATGGTCAAAGCTGATATTAACTTTAGAAGAATATATTAGCCGAAAAAGCACTGAAGTTATCGCGCTTTATGGTACAGGGCAACATACATCAACGCTTCTAAGTAGCTTAAATGAAAACATCAAAGCATTCATTGATTGCGTATTAACCCCTGACTCATCTTTTCAAGACAAAACCATAGAAGGGATAAAGGTCACAACACTAGAACGCGTACAACCAGACGTCATTATAATTAGTTCCGACAGCTTTCAAGAATCGATTGCTAGACGATTAGAGTACTTAGAAAAGCGAGGTACTGAAATCCTCTCTCTTTATAAGTAGTGTTAGCTTTGCATTACTTAACACTGAGCGAGAGTGCTTTGTCGAAATCTTCTTGAGTGTCAACATCTATAGAGCTCTCATTAGACATAAGGTACGGTAATGTAGTTTGTTGATACTGGCTACCTAGGTGCTGACTTTCATAAATAAAAATCGCACCATTGGGCATGAAAACATCTGCATTTTCTTGTCTAGCAAAACCAACGCCTCGGTTGAGTTTATCATCGAGGAAACGTAGACATCCCCTTTCATCTTTGTGAAGCAGCCAACGGTATTTCGACTCCACTTGATAAACCGATGCCATTGATTTAGGAGAATAATCTAAAGATAAAAACGTCTTTAGCGCTTCAGAGATATGCGAGGTCGTTCTTAACGGAGAAGTAGGCTGTAATACAACAACAATATCGTAGCTTTCCCCTCTTTTTTTTAGTTCGTCTACTGTACTTTCAACTACTGACATCAGTGAAGCGTTATCATTTGACAGTTCAGGGCTTCTAAGGAACGGAACTGACGCCCCATAACTTTTACCTATTTTAGCGTATTGCTCACTGTCAGTAGACAAAAGCACTTCATCAATCTCATCTACTTTCCGTGCAGCTTCGATAGTCCATGCTAATAGAGGCTTGCCGTTAAAAACGAGAATATTTTTATTTTTAAGCCCTTTAGAACCAGAACGAGCCGGTACTATTGCTAAAACGCGTTTTTTCGCTATCACCTATCGACTCCTGGACGATTAGAATGTCTTAACTGCATCAAAGGTTTGTTTTAACTTATCATCATAGACTTCAAGCGTGATAGTTTTTTCCGAGTAATCATACTTTTTCAGTAAGTGGTAGATTTCTGATGAATTAGTGAAACCTTGATTAGTATCAGCTAGTCCATTGTTGTCACTAAAGTGAAGGTAGTCAGTTTTTGGCATGAGATGTTTTAACTCATCTTCAAACGACTTAGATAAGCTTTCACAACTCACTTTTAGATGAGCAATATCCAGTAATAGGTTAATCTCGCAGGCATCATTTAACTTAGCTATTGAATGGGCGTCTGTTGCTAGAAACGGATTTATATTGCCAAATGCTCTTTTATTGGCACTAGAAAATACGTTATTTTCCACATAGAGCTTTACCCCTTTTTCCTCGGCAACAAGCTTAAGCTCTTTCCATGCAACGGCAAACCTTTCTATTGCTTCATTTTCTTCCTGCAAATCAACAGCATCGAACTGCTGCCCTAGCTTTTTGTAATCCGGCTGGAAGCGAAAACCTGCATGAATTCCATATTCCTTTGCTCCCAACTCCTGTGACAATGATATTGCCTCTAGAACATGGGAGATAGATCGCTCTCTAACTTCGTCATCGCTTGCAGACAAATTTAAAACAAAGTGGTTCTCTGGGGGGGGGAAATAATTGTGACATCTATAAGTAAGTCTATATTGCCCCTTCAGCTGAATTAGCTCATCTTTCCAATTAGGGTAAAGATTGGTTCCTCCAGATAACTCAATATGCGAAAAACCTGCTTTCGCTAACTCCTCGACGCTTTCAGAAATTTTTCGGTTATTTACGCAACTGCTTGAAACAAAAATATTACTATTCATTTTAACCTCTTCACTGGCGTGCCAACATAGATACCTGGTTCATGAATCGATTTGTTTACAAAGCTATTAGCACCTACAGTTACATCGTCACAGACTGAAACATTATCTTTTATCACTGCTCCGGCACCAATAAAGCAGCCTTTCCCCACCCGTGCCCGCCCCAATATTTTTGCTCCGACCGCTATATGGGAGTCATTACCCACCTTAGCTTCGTGCTCAACTATAGAGTAAGTGTTTAAAATGACATTCTCGCCTACTTGAGCTAACGGGCCGACATAGGAACCTGCAAAAACTTGGCTGTATCTGCCAATTTTTGAAGAGGGTTCTATCAAAGCAGACGGATGTAGTAATGGTAAAGGGTATATTCCCTCACCAATCTCTAATAGAACTTTGCGTCTTGCTGTGTTGTCTCCGATGGCGACTACACTGCTATGTTCGGAGAGGTTGAGATCTTCACTGTAAATGTCACTCACTGGGATACCGAGTATTTGCTCTCCCGGTACCACCCTTCGGTCAACCACTCTTTCTACAGAAATATTACACGCCGACAAAAGTGCTAGCAGGGAACGAGAGTGCCCCCCCGCTCCAACTACATTGACTTTTATAACTCGATTCTCAGTGCTCAATGATGTCACCCGGCGCGTAATCTAGCGTAGCAAGTTCTCCCACTAACTCACTAAGAAAGTTAGCAGGAACGCCTTTTCCACCAGTCCTTCTCGCTATCATGTTTTCTGAGGTTAACGCTTCACCTGCAGAAATATATGTCGCGGCCACTAAGCATTTTTGAAGCGCAAGCCTATTTTCTTTTTCACATAACTCTACACGCTTAATTTCTCTGCCCATCATAGTTTCAACTTTACGTATTTCATCAATAAATAAAGAAAGCTCTGAAGGTGATAAAGATGCTTGATGATCAGGCCCAGGCAATGATTTATCTATAGTAAAATGTTTTTCAATAATTGAGGCGCCTGCTGCAACTGCATAGGGAGAAGCACCAATACCGCTTGTATGATCAGAATATCCAACAACCACTTGGTAATCTTCCGCATATTTTTTCATTACCCTGAGGTTTAGTTGAGATAGCGGCGCAGGATAACTCGACGTACATTGCAATAAGACCAGATCTTTACAATTGCCTTTAAGTGCTTCTATCGCTTCGTCTACTTCAGACTGCTCACTCATTCCAGTGGAAAGAATGAGTGGGATATTTGCGTGCGAGGCTCGCTCTATAAATGCTAGATTAGTAAGGTCTGTTGAGGATATTTTTAATGCAGCAATCGGTAAAGTTAGTAAGAAAGTGAGGCTGGGTTCATCAAAAGGCGTAACAATAAAATCTATTCCGTGCTCCGCTGCATATTTAGCTAGATTTTCACAGTCACTCGGCGAAATCTCCAGTGCTTTTAACATCTCATATTGGCTTTGGCTCTCGCTGTCAGTCTCAATTTGATAAGTCGCTTTTTTCACATTAGTTTTGATAAGTGACTCAGTATTAAACAGTTGGAACTTTACTGCATCTGCACCTGATTTGATCGCTATATCTATCAACTGATAAGCAAGTCGAATATCGCCATTGTGATTGACCCCTGCCTCAGCAATTACATACACAGGTTTTTGGGCGCCAATAACATGATTAGCAATTTTTATTTCTTTAGAGAAACTCGGCATGATTAACCTCTGATATTCATAAACTGAGTAATTAGCTTGCAGATATGCGTAATTTGGTCATCTTTTAGTCCAATAAAAGTAGGCAAAGACAAACCTGACTGTGACAGAGCGCTCGTTGATTCCAACGCCTCTCTCTCATCACGGTATGGTGGTTGTTGATGAAGAGGAAAAAAGAAGGGCCTAGAGTCAACAAAATTGTCGTGTAACCACTTATGCAGCGCAGAAGCGTTTTGCTTTTTATCAACGGAGGTAACTCGTATCGACATAAGCCAGTTTACCGGAGTCGCATCATCAATTACTTTCTTAAATGTAATTGCAGGCACATGTGACAACATTTCTTTGTAGATACTTTCTTGCTTCGTTCTTGAAGCGGTGAATTCGTCTAATAAAGCAAGTTGCGCCACGCCTATGGCAGCTTGAATATTAGTCATTCGATAATTAAGGCCAGCAACGTCATGCCAGTAACGCCTTTCTGGAGACATTCCATGATCACGCAAAACGCGTATTTTGCTGGCTAACTCTGGGTTGTTTGTTGTTAGCATACCTCCCTCACCTGTAGAGAGCAGCTTATTGGCAAAAAAGCTATAGCAGCCTATCGTTCCAATTGTTCCTGTATACTTTTGATGTATGCTTGCTCCCAATGATTCTGCACAATCTTCTATCACTTCGATATTGTGTATTCTCGCCAACGAAAGTAGGGCGGTCATATCCGCTGGGTTACCATACAAATGAACAGGAATGATCGCCTTAGTGTTTGGGCTGATGAGGGTTTTGCAATCATCAATGTCTATCGTCCACGTCGCCTGATTTACACAGCACAAAATTGGCTTCGCGCCGCAAAGTAAAACAGCATTGGCGGTCGCTGCGAACGTCAAATCGGGCACAATAACTTCATCACCCGGACCAATATTTAGGGCCATCAACGCAAGGTGGAGCGCTGCCGTGCCGCTTGTTACACTTATCG
Organism: Alteromonas sp. ABD4_190; assembly: GCF_056160105.1. Taxonomy (NCBI): domain Bacteria; kingdom Pseudomonadati; phylum Pseudomonadota; class Gammaproteobacteria; order Alteromonadales; family Alteromonadaceae; genus Alteromonas; species Alteromonas sp. ABD4_190. The sequence continues at coordinate 3,243,640 of NZ_JBSWWN010000001.1, read as the reverse complement.
CGAATTTCGCCCCGACGTAGCTAGCAAATTCGTGCTCAAAGCGCCCAACATACTCTCCTTGAGACGAAATCCAACCTGTATCTAGGCAATCTAAGACAAGCTCTTTCGCTTTGTCATCGACGAAGGGCTGAGATACCGGAATAAATGTTGACTTAGTCATTTCTGTACTTATTCAAAATTGCCTCATCCCTGGCTAGTGTGAGGTCATGCAATACCATTTCTTCAACCATTTCTTTTAGGCTAATAGACGGTTCCCATCCAAGCTTATCTTTTGCTTTGCTCGCATCGCCCCAGAGCACATCTACTTCGTTTGGACGAAAATAATAAGGGTCTATTCGAACAACCACATCACCAGTTTTCAGTGACGACGAGAAACCTTGTGTTCTTTCACCAAGTTTTTCCAAGTTAATACTTTCTACAATACCAACTTCATCGACCCCTTTCCCCTGCCACCTTAGGGTTACTCCCAGCAGATTAAAGCTCATTTCGACGAATTCTCTGACGGATGTTTTTCTGCCTGACGCAATAACAAAATCTTCGGGTACTTCTTGCTGCAACATTAACCATTGCGCTTCAACGTAATCCTTTGCATGCCCCCAATCTCTTTGTGCATCAATATTTCCAAGAAACAAACAGTCTTGAAGGGCAAAGGCAATTCGAGCTATCGTCGATGTGATTTTTCTCGTGACAAACGTTTTACCTCGATATTTTGATTCATGATTAAACAAAATACCGTTGCAGGCATACATTCCATAAGATTCTCGATAATTAACCACTGACCAATACGCATAAAGTTTTGCTGTTGCGTAAGGAGAACGGGGGTAAAAAGGGGTACTTTCACTCTGGCGAGGTGCCTGAATTTTACCGTATAGTTCACTAGTTGAAGCTTGATAAAACCTAACTGATGATTCCAATTTCAAAGTTCTAATAGCATCAAGTAAGCGAAGTGTCCCCATTGCATTAACATCAGCAGTATTCTCTGGCGTGTTGAAAGATACATGGACGTGGCTTTGAGCAGCAAGATTATAAATTTCGGTTGGGCGCACTTCATTAAGTAACCTGACTAAAGATAGTGAGTCACTCATATCGCCATAGTGCAGATAAAAATTGTTTTTAACTTGCTGAGGAGGGTCGACTAAATCGTGGACCCTGTCTAAATTAGGTAACGACGCTCTGCGCCGGACTCCATGAACTTCGTAGCCCTTGTCTAAAAGCAAGCGAGATAAATAAGCTCCGTCTTGCCCCGTCACCCCAGTTATAAATGCTACTTTTCTTGCCATGTTATCCTCACTTAACTTGGGTAGCGTACTGCAATATTGAACTCATCAAGTCGATTGTAAATAGACTCTATATGATCTTTTAAGGAGAATTTATCACTTCCCCAATTAATGTTGTCCAAATTTTGCAATTTGGTTTCTTTGATTTTATAGCAAATCGCATCTATCTCTGCGTCAAACAATACCTTCATATTGAATAAGCTAGTTGAGTGCATACCGATGATTTGCATAGGTATTCTATTTTGTTTAGCGCACACTAACTCGTAGGGTTCATCATGCACTTCTATGCTAAAACCAAGGCTTTCTAACAATGGTCTTTTTACAGCTATATTTTCTGCCCGGTGCGCAAAATAGATTAACGACTTAGTCGGATCAGCTAACATTGCTGCATCTCGAAGGATTTCCTCGTAATCTTTCTCGTCAACTATTTTCTTTTCGGATACTGGAGAACCGATAAAGTGGTTTTCTACTTTGCGTTCTGCCGTGTTGTTTTGAAAGATTGTTTTCAATGAAGACAAACGATTCAGCTGGGCGTCCTTATGCTGAGAAAAAGAAAAGACAGAATACAGAACGAAGCGCTTTTTCTCTATTTTTAGTCCTAACTCCTGCTTTATAGACGAAGCTTGCTCTTTTCTAGCCGAACTTTGTTCGTGCATAGATATAGGCAATAAAAATCTAGCAGGCGCCATTAATTTCTCGACGAAAACATTGGTAGCAGCCCCATCATCGACTAAAACAACTTGTTTACACTTAAGGCTACACGCAATATCTTGCATCCAAATCTGTCTAAGGTCACCTAAGAGAATGATATCAAATAGATTTTTTGAAAGTAAACAGGCTAAGTCAGCATAGGGCAATATGCGACTCTTTAATTCACCTTGTTTAGGAATAGTCAACGTGTGCTCTACAATGTTATTCAGATTTCCATGCAGTTTCTCAATTTGTTCCATTGAATTTGCACAAAAAGTGGCGGCATTTACAACTGTTATCGATTCATTAACTAAACCAAATTGAAAAAGATATTCCTGCGCGCACCAATATTGAAATGGTGACGAAACCAGTATAAGGATCGATTTATTCTGTCGCATAATTGTTTTTTTAATTAGATCTAGTGTAAGTGATCGCAGTAATATTAGTTGCTATACAGTATATCGGCCGAACCTTTGAAAGCATAAACGTTAGAACTCGAAATCCTAACTAAGCCAATTCAAACCGCAGTGTTGAAGCAAAAATTGTCACAATAACGATTCAGACTTCGCTAATCAGTTTCGGGCCGCAAAGACTATCAAGGTAGGTTTCTACAAGCGGTATGCGAGAAACCAATGAGTGGTATTCATTAAGACAAAACATTGTTCTTTCAGCATTTTTTAGTAATTCAAATAAAAACGCTATTTTATTTCTATCTCCGTACCTACAAAGCTCGAAACTAAAATGTACCATCGGTAACGTACCTAATACGTTCGCTTTCATCACATAATGACAATAATGGTTTACGAGCGACTCTATTATAAACTGCGATCTATGACGAAAACGGTAGGTTAAATTATTTTCAAACTCTGTTGAAAAATGAGACTTTAACGTTCCAACAATGCTTTTTGTCATAGGCTGAAAACCGTGACTCACATGAATATAGTGGCCATCGTCCTGCCCAAATAGCTTCCATGCGTTTATCATGCCTTGCTGAAAAAGCGTACTGGCACCATTTATGCCTTCACTCGTCCAATCTCCCCATATTTTAGGGATATGGCCGTCAAAAAAGAAAGAAGCAGATGTATCGGCACCTAATATAAAGTCATCATTCCCATAGACAAACTTTTCACTCAGGCCCGGGATCCTATCGATTTGACTAGCAATGGCTCGCGTATTGAATGTGGGAAGGTATTTCTCTTTCCCAACGAAAATATCCTTGTGATCAACAATATATATTCTATCTTGCTCGAGTAATGTTTCAGTGAGAAAAGATGGGGTTTGCCCGTCTGTTACCAACCAAATTTTGCGAAACCAAGGCGCATATCGCTTAATTGATCTAAGGCAGAAACGAAGTTCATCGTGCTGAAGAAACCTATTATCTCCAGTGGATTGTTCAGCATCACTTGCACTGCGCGTTATCTCATTAGACAGATATTTTTTCCTACGCCGTTTGTGTGTTTCATCGTTACCATCAACCCAGAGTATGACGAAATCAATATCATCTTTACACATACACGACGATGTCACTTTGAGGCGAGAAAAGTAAAATATTGTTCATTAGCTTGTTCCGCGAGAGACAAGTTCTTGCTTAGATCGAAGGTACGCTGAAGCATTAAGTTTTCTACCGAGTAAATCTAATTTTTTTAATTGCGGTATAAAGGTCAATCGATCACCGGTGCCAAGGTGCAATTCGTTCGAGGTTAACTTACGCTCACTTATCACTATGAAGTCCACCGCACCATAGCAAAAATATCCCTTGAAGCTGGCAAGAATAGTTTCTAATCCAAATGGCTCACTATCTTCAAGATATATTTGCTTAGGTACAATAACAACAGACTTTAGACCGCTTATAATTGAAAGCACTAAGAAATTAACTCGAGTTTCATCATTACAAGATAATGAATATTTATCGTCCGAAAGGCTCCCAGGTAAATAAACAGTATTACCACTTGTGTGAAATAAGGATGAAACTGACGTAACGTAGTTGCGTTGGAGCCTGCAACCAAATGCGCTGTTTAAAACCACTTCGCGATCGCTATCAACGTAAACATCAATCTGTAACGCCTTTTCAGACTCATATTCACGTAACATTTCTAGATATGAGCTTGATGCCGCTCGCAGTGACTGACCTGCGAAGTGTAGTCTAAATGGTTTGCTCTCTAGATAATGTCGGATGAGTAATTCACGTCTTTTCCCCATAAAGCTAGTTATATTGTCGAACTCAAATTTCTGAAACTCAAAACTTTTGAGCATATATAAGGTATATCTGGACCAAATATTTGCTAGCTCTTGACTTAGTTCAATCACACGTTGTTTGTTTTGCAGATTCGTTATTTTAGTAAAAGAGCTATTAATATAATTAAGCGTTCCATTAAGGTAGAAAAAAAGTATCGATTTCTTTTTAAGCAGTGAATTAACAAGAATACTTCGCTGTTTTTCTATAAGTTCAACCACTTGGCTTTCATTTTCAAACGAGAGGGGAATGATTTCATGAAGCTGCCGCAACTCGCTCAGCAACTCATCGTGATGAAACCGCCTTTCAAATCGCTCAATAAAATCCTTCTTGCCCAATGTCTCGAACCCTATTCTTCTAACGTTCTCGAGCGCAGTTTGTTTATTATCTTCTTTACTGATAATAATTGCGTTATCAATATTTAGAGGCCTTGCACCTAGAATCCTAGCCCCGTCATTCAAGTTGTACACATCTACCTGTTTACTTAACAACGTGTTTTCTAATACAGATTTAGAAACCTTGAACTCGTACTTTGTGTTTACGTAAGGCCGGAAATTACCGGGAACAATCAGCGATGTGTTGTTCTCAGCGTTATAATCGTAAAGATCTTGGCCTGTTTCACTGTAGTAGCCTGACGCTTTACTGTGGTGATGTTTTGCATCTACAAAACCAAGGTCTGTTCCAAGCATGTAAAATTGCTGAAATCCTATCTCTGTAAAAAAGTTAACCGCGAAATTTGTCACTGTTGGATAAGCATTATTGAGTGCTGCAAACCCATTTTTGTCATACAGCTCAAAGATTGAGACGGTAGAAGCCTCACCTTGTTTAAAAGCAAGCAGTACGTCTTTATATAATTCGCACGTATCTGGATGTACACCATTACAGCTTATTAAGGTTATCTTTTTTAAATATTCAGAATCGTTTATTCGTACAGCCCAGTCGAATGTTGAACGGTTTGCCTCAATTTCTGCATGAAAATCGGGAACGATTCCGTTGGCGTGAAGCGTTTGAAGAACTGTTCCACAAGAAACGATGATTCCTCTTTGCCCTTCTTCCTTTAACAAAGGGATTAAATTATCCAGAGAGGGACCATTTCCGACAATGAAAACTGGCACATCTTTGTCTTCGACTGACAGTTGGGACGATACGTTTTTCTTCAAAAAAGGTATCTTATTTTGAATAGCCCAAAGTGTGTGAGCCGTTCCATATCTTGCGTTATCAAAATAATCTCCCATTGCAATCATAACTTGTAATTGCTCTCTTAATTGAGAAATTGCTTTAACAAGGTGTTCATTGTAATAGGATTGGTAAAAATAGGTATTCGCTAGTACGTAAGGGCCAATAGACTGAAATTGTACAAGGAGATCGTTGGTTAAATTGGTTCCATCATCTCCGATGTTTAGGTAAAGTCTGCGCTCTTTTTTAGAGAAGTAGTCTAAGATTGTGACCCAGTCTAAAGCGTGCAATGATGCATAAAAGAAGTCTTTGTTCGGCTCACAAATAAATAATTTTTCAACATCATGATGCTCTATAAGATGAGATAAATCATAACCTGCTGCCAGTCCAAAAAAAATGACTGACTTTACGGCTTGGGGTAATGAACCGGTTTCGTCTTTCACACCTTTTAGGACTGACTCGCATTCTATTACCATCTGATAATGCAGATAGTTTCTTAATTTTTTGCCTTTATAACCAAGAATAATTCCATCTTTATGAGGACGCTGGGCAAAACAATGAAAACTATCTTCGCATGCTTTAACTGCATCATACTGATAAAACAACGAGCGGGTATTTTTATGCAATATATTGATATGAGATGAGTCTTCGCGATAGGGAACCCAGACAGACGGTGAGTAGTTTTTAAACTCTTCATAAACTGACGGAAAAAAAGACATAAATGCTTTCAGATTATCTCTGAACCTTTGGCTCTCCAACCGGTTGCTTGCATCTCTTGAGAATACTCTTTTCGTCCATGGTGGCAAATAATTAACTATAGAATTGCTTTTATTATCTCCCCCCTTCCAATTGCGCAACTCAGTCCAAGACACCGTTCTCAGTTTTAATTCTAAGTCGTCAAAAACATCGTTATTAAGATGTTTATAGTAGTAAAAACCACTACTACCGAGATGCTGCTGCAACTCAGTCATATTTTCAAAAATTTGCTTTCCACTGTCTCCAATCTGAAGAAATAGCCCAACGCCATTCTGCTTCGCGGATTCGAGTATATGCCTCCAGTTGATAACGGAGAGAGAACAGATAAACAACTCTTCATCTGGTTCATAAATAACAATATTTCGAAATTTACTGTGCTCTAGGAGCATAGGAATGTGATAGCCAAGTCCTAGCCCAAATATAACTAGCACATTAGGTTCTTGCTTGATATCCAAATCGAAGTAGACAGGGGACATATCTTGCAGAGCTTGAGTTACTTCTTCTGAAACATCTTGTGATGGATACAGACCATACAATACTTGCCCCGTGGTGACGTTAACTACATTTAGCTCACCGTATTTATTACACAACAATGTAGAGTTACTGGTCTTGTCAGTTTTTACGAGAGAAACTAAAGAAGGAATATGTCGACGAAACGCCTCTACATTTTCGTGATAACGCAACCTCAAAGAATGGGCAGCCTGCTTCTCTACCTCAAGTTGCTTTTCTTCATCGTCATGAATATGTAGCTGAATTTGATTTAGCATAATTATTTATATTTCTTAACGGCTGCGCGGCCTCTTGAAAATTTAACCGCTTCCTTTTTTGCGTTATCTAGCAAGCCTTGCGCCAGCTCTTCAAGCTTTTGATTTATTTCAATTTCTTTTTTTGCAAACGATTTTTTTTCATCGTGTTCAAGACGTGATAGCGCTCGAACAACAACTTTATGGCGTATTTGGGAAAGGTACCGAAATCGTTCGGTAGAAAAAGTGTCACTGGACGAAGACAAACAAGCAGCTAACTCTGCGTTAACTGCTTGAAGAAATAATGGAGTGCTGCTGTGATTTAATATCGAGTTTTTCAAATAGCTTGTCGGTTCTGACGCTGGGCCTCATAGGCTTCCTGTTTAGCCTCTTCAGGAATCTGTACCCAAGCATCTCGAATTGGTGTTAATAGGCTAGACACTTCATCTAACATATTCAAGTCGTTATTAAAATGTGCATCATTTAAGCGTTCAATCATATAATTATATAGCGCGAACATATTTTCGGCGACTTCACCGCCTACCTCAAGGTCAAGGGTGTCCCGCAGATGCATAATTATCGCATTCGCTTTTGAGATATAATCAGCTTTGATTACCAATTCTTTACGCTCCATCGCACCTTTTGCGTATGCGATTCGATCAAGTGCTCCTTGCAACAGCATCAGCGTAAGCTTATGCGGATCTGCATTTGCCACATCTTGTTTCAGATTACCTTTACGGTAGGCATTTATACCTTTGAGTGACATAAAAACTCCAACTCTAAATTAATTACAACGACGCTAGCAGCGCTGATCCAGTCTGGTTCAACTGTGCAACGGTTTGGTCGAGGTTCAAATATTTGTCTCGAAGAATCTCTTCGTAATTCAGCATGCGTAGCTCTAAGGTCTCCCGCTCGTCGAACAAATCTTCGCGGTCGTCTTTCGCTGCACGTTCTCTTAAGCTAATCAATCCACTGAAAGAAGTGTATTCTTTTGAAAATTCATAAAGCCGTGTAGCAATACCCTCGTCTGGGTCGGTAAACAACTTGGCGATTTCATCAAAGCTATCTTCAAGTGCATCTTCTAATCTATCTTCCCCAGAACCAAGCCCAAAATCTGTCGTGCCAATTTCCAGCTTACCGTCGTCATCAAATTCAATACCAATCTGGAACAACCCGCCTAAGGCAGAGGAACTTACACTATCGCCAACAATGGACGCTAACCCACTTTGGATACCGCGCAATAAAGAATCTCCGGCTAATGCGCCGTCTTCTTCTAATTCAGACTCTCCATAACGAGTGAGCGTTTTAATTTCATCAACCAGTGCATTGTAGTTATCGACAAAGTCTCTGATTTTTTTATCTAAACCTTCTTTGTCATAACCGATACTTAGTTTGGTTGCTAAAAAGTCCCCTGCGGCATCTTTGGGAGAAACTTCGTTTACTTCAAACGATACGTTCTGAATAGTATTTTCAAACTCATTGGAACTACTTTGAACTTCGATACCATCAATATATGCGATAGCGTTGCGCGCGCTTTCAATGTTCGCGGCACTAATGTTGTTGGTACCGCCAGTCGTTGATAAACGATCTAACTCAGCAGCCCCGGTGTCATTAGTGATTACCAAGTCATTGCCATCGCCTGTTTCGCTGGACGAGAAAACTAAACGTGGTCCTGCACCGGTTCCTGTATCAATTATATTTGCGGTTACCCCGAAGTTATCATCAGCGCTGTTTATTTTTTCACGTAACGCGGTTAGTGACATGCCAGCAGTAACATCTACGGTAAAGCTCTCGCTTCCACCCACGTCAAATGTCAATGAACCTGTACCTGATGAAAGCACAGGGTCGCTACTTGATGTAAACGCACCGGCGTCTGTAGTTATACGGCTTCCAGCAGCAAGTTGTTCGACAACAACTTCGTAACTGCCTCGCAATGCTGAATTTGATGCTTCTGCGGACAGTACATCATTGTCTTCTGAAGGATTTGTGATGGTAGGCTCTCGCCCATTGATACCATTGTCGCTTCGCAACTCGTCGACGGCATCTTTGAAGTCAGAGAGCTTCGATTTTATTTGACCAAGGCCAGAAATTTCAGCCTCAATACGCTCTTCTTTCGCATTCAAACGCTCCTCTTTAGGTTGGCGCTCTGCGGTCAGAAGTTGTTGTACAAGATCATCAAGGGCTAAACCCGATCCTACACCTAGAGACTGAATTGTCATAATTTACCTCATGTTAAACTTGGTTGTTGATAAACACTCCTACGCTGTTACCAACATCCTGCTGTAACTCTTGGATGCGATCAGCAAGCTTTAAAACCTCTTCTGAAGGTATTTGCCTTATCACATCACCAGACGTTGAATCTTTAACCGTCACTACTGAGCGATTCGTCTTTTCATCGATAGTGAAAGCTAAGTCTCGATTCTGAACTTTTAAAAATGACTCAACTTTGGCAATAGCATCGTCTAACTCAACACCGTTACTCTCTTCTTCTCTTATATCGGCCTGCGACGGAGAAGCTTGAGAAAGAATTTGCTGACTTCCTGTTTTGTCTAACACATCCTGCGCTGCACTGACGTTAGCATTCTGCCCGTTATTAAGAAAAGACCGCTCTTTAGTCTCAGAGCCTTCTATTTCACGTTTAACGTCACTTTCAACTACACCAGCATTCTTAGGCCCTGGTGATGCAAACGACTGGCCAACTTGGGTATTTTGAATTTCCACCTAATACCTCCCTACTGAAACCACAAAACGGGCCCTTGCTTAAAAAGCAAGCACCCGTTACATCTCAACTAAGGTAACTATTTTAAGTATAGCTTATCCAAGCAATGACAGCGCTGTTTGAGGACGCTGATTTGCCTGACTTAGTACAGAAACAGATGCCTGCTGGATAATCTGGTTTCTCGTTAGCTCAGCAGTTTCAGCTGCAAAATCAGTGTCACGAATCTGAGAACGCGCCGATGATAAGTTTTCGCTGATGTTGCTTAGATTACGAATGGTTGACTGAAAACGGTTTTGAAGCGCACCTAAGTCTGCACGAACCGCCCCGATACCAGAGATAGCAGCATCAACATCGCCAAGTAAAGCAGACGCCCCATCAGCTGTAGCAACACTGTTTGTAGTGATACCAAGACCAGTTGCACTGAATCCACTAATTGATCCAAGGTTTGTAGACGACAGATTTACTGAAATTGTTTGGCCAGCATTTGCACCTACAAGGAATTTTGCAGAAAAGTTACCGTCTAATATGTTCACGTTACCAAACTGTGTATCGGTAGCGATACGCGATATTTCAGTACGTAAAGCAGACACTTCTTTTTGTAGTGCCAAACGATCAGCAGAGCTGTTGATACCGTTCTGTGATTGTACAGCAAGAGTACGAATACGCTGTAGGCTTGTGGTAACTTCGCTAAGTGCACCTTCTGCTGTTTGCGACAAAGATATAGCGTCGTTAGCATTTCGTACTGCTTGGTTAAGGCCCTGTACTTGTGAAGTAAGACGGTCAGAAATTTGAAGACCTGCAGCGTCATCCGATGCACTATTAATGCGGAATCCCGATGAAAGTCTTTCAAACGACGTATTCAAACGATCATTAACGTCAAAAAGCTGACGTTGAGCATTGATCGATGAAACATTGGTATTTACAAATAAAGACATTAGATTACCTCCTAGGGATTCGACGGCAAATCTGCTATCATCAAATCCTTCCAGTTCATATCAGCTGGGTCACTACTCCCGCCAACACCTCAATATAAAAGTAAATTAAATTACCCCTCAACAATAGGTATCGGCCAATGCTTTAGGTTCTTTAGCCTTTTTTGTTATTTTTTTAAAAAAACTTACCAGAAAATAAATAAGCCACTGATTATAAAGACTATTAATCAATTTATTTTTTAAAATTCATTGTAATTCTTTGGAATCTAAGTGGGTAATGAGTTATACGGATTGGTATAAGACACACTGATTCTAGAAATAATCGTTGCCTTGATGCTCTATTAATTGCTTACAATAAATCCAAACTTATTGGAACCTAATACGTTGAAGAATATTAAGATGATAGAGTTACAGAAATTGGCACTTAATATGCATTGTGTTGGGTGAGCTACGGCGTTGCTCTACCGTAGTTTGATATTGGTGAGATGTTTCGGTAAAAAATAAAAAAAAGGCCGAGACAACGATATCTCGGCCAATTTGCTCACGTTAGGAGATAGAGCAAATTCAGTTTCTGTCGGCTGGCAGGGTTTAGTAGGATAAACTGGCCTCTCAACCAACACTTCTACACTCTCAGTCCTGTTAGTCGGCGCTTTCTCAAAGGGGCGGCCTTAATGGCCGCATTCCTTTCTTCAGGGGATGGCCTCTCAACTCCTTCCCAAATAGCGCTTAATACTAACTAAAACTATTAGCCTAGCAGTGATAATGCAGCCTGAGGGCGCTGGTTCGCCTGGGCTAAAATAGTGGTACTTGCCTGCTGTAATATCTGGTTACGGCTTAATTCTGCCGTTTCAGTGGCAAAGTCAGCGTCTTTGATACGCGATCTTGCCGCAGACACGTTTTCAGAAATGTTACTCAAGTTACGGATTGTCGACTGGAATCGATTTTGCAGTGCACCTAAATCAGCGCGAAGGCCACCGATTGCCGATACCGCTTTATCTACCGCGGTTAACAAACGTGATGCTCCTGCTTCGGTTAACACATCATCAGAAATAATGCCTAAACCGGTTGCACTGAACCCATTAACACCTGCACGACCCAGTGCCTGTGCGGACAAGTTTACAGAAATTGTCTGACCTGCATTTGCACCAACAAGGAACTTGGCAGAAAAATCACCTGTTAATATGTCTACACCTGCGAATTGCGTTGTAGTTGAAATACGTGATATTTCTGTACGAAGTGCAGATACTTCTTTTTGTAGCGCAACACGGTCAGCTGAGCTGTTGATGCCATTTTGCGACTGAATGGCTAGTGTACGAATACGTTGAAGGGCGGTTGTCGTTTCAGCCATAGCGCCTTCAGCAGTTTGCGCAAGTGATATACCATCGTTCGCATTTCGTACCGCTTGGTTCAGACCTTGAATCTGAGATGTCATTCGGTCGGTAATTTGAAGGCCAGCAGCATCATCAGCAGCACTATTGATGCGGAAGCCAGATGATAGACGCTCAAAGGCGGTACTTAAGTTATTGCCAGTTGTGAATAGTTGGCGTTGTGCATTTAACGATGACACATTGGTATTTACAAATAGACTCATGGGTCTCTCCTAACAGTTTCGAGTGTTGCGCTATTGGTTTTATTATGTGCGCAGTGGTTAAAAATTTTGGCATAGCCTGTGCTTTGTTAAGGTGTCAGTCTAATCTGACATTTTATCGGCACACTAACCGGTAAAATTGCTACATAGAGAAGTTACTTCTCTTTGCTGACTGGTGGGTTTGATGTTCCAGACCTCAAACCTCTCACTACCTCCTGGCTTCATTCTCGCCGGTCAGCAGCTCCACTCTTAGCAAACCTTTCTATTTATCGTCACTCAAACAAATTTTCTTTAGAACTTTTTAAAAATTTATTTCAGACTATATAAAGCATTGTTTTTACAAAATTTTAAGAAAAATAAAATAAAACAAAGTACATATCAGGATTCAATAAACCTTGATATAAACCATCCTTTTCTGGACTTAGGAAACATAAAACGAGTTATATCGCCCTTTGTAATAGTTATCGTCACTTTGGGAAAATTTCTTTAGTCTTTTTTACAATTATTTTGTGGTAAGTGAAAAATAATTAAAAATCTCGGCATTGGCACTCTCGTGCTTTTCAGTATGCGATGAAGTGGTAGATTTAGTTGGGGAGAAATAAAGTGATTAATACCAATCCGTACAGTTAATTGCTCACTCAAAAGGCGCTGTATCATGTTTAGCGTGAACGACGGTTTTACATGACGTTGAAATAAAAAAGCCGATACTCCAAAGAGTATCGGCTTTTTTCCATCGACTCGTGGACTAGAGCACTACCTCCTGACTCCACTCTCGCTAAACAATTAACCCAATAGAGACAATGCAGCCTGAGGGCGCTGATTTGCCTGCGACAACACAGTTGTGCTTGCCTGCTGGATAATCTGGTTACGTGTTAGGTTAGCTGTCTCAGTGGCAAAGTCAGTATCTTTAATTTGAGAACGTGCAGCTGATACGTTTTCTGAAATATTGCTTAAGTTACGAATTGTAGACTGAAAGCGGTTTTGAAGCGCACCTAAGTCAGCACGTAGACCACCGATTGCAGAAATCGCGCTATCTATTTTACCTAGTAGACCAGAAGCGTTTTCGCTAGAAAGTACGTCTACGTTGGTACCTGTAATATTTAATCCAGTCGCACTGAAGCCATTAACACCTGCACGTGTCAGTGTTGGGCTTGAAAGGTTTACAGAAATTGTCTGACCTGCGTTTGCACCTACAAGGAATTTCGCAGAGAAATCACCTGATAGGATATTTACGCCCGCAAACTGAGTAGTCGTAGAGATACGCGAAATCTCAGTACGCAAAGCAGATACTTCTTTTTGAAGTGCTACACGGTCAGCAGAGCTGTTGATACCGTTTTGCGATTGGATGGCTAGCGTACGAATACGCTGTAGTGCCGTCGTGGTTTCAGAAAGCGCACCTTCAGCAGTTTGCGACAGTGAAATCGCATCGTTTGCATTACGTACTGCTTGGTTAAGGCCTTGAATTTGTGATGTCATTCGATCGGTAATCTGTAGACCTGCAGCATCATCAGCAGCGCTGTTGATACGGAAGCCTGAAGAAAGGCGCTCAAAAGACGTACTCAAAGAATTACTAACATCAAAAAGCTGACGCTGGGCATTCAATGAGGATACATTGGTATTAACGAACATAGACATAAAGTCTCTCCTACACTCTCAGTCCAGCGTGCGCTGGCTGTCGACATTGTCGACGTTTTGTTTTAGTAGTCATCAAGACCTGAGGGGTAATTGATGAACTGGCTCTCTCAGAAACTGTATCGACATCATTTAGAATCCCTTTAGAAAAAATTACGATTTTTGCCGATAGGCGGTAAGATATTGCCGTAGATTGACGATAAGACACGACATAACTGATGGATTTTTAAGGGAGATTTGGCGTGAAAAATAGTTTGATGCTGTTCGACATAAAGCGCATATCCAAGCCTGCAGCCCATTGCGCTTTCACTGATTTAATTGAAAATCCGTTCGACAAAAATCGTAAAACCTTGATGTGCTGTTACCGACAAGCTACTAACCATGTCAGCACTGACGGAGTGGTTATTGTATTAACTCTTGATAAAGCTTCGTTTCAAGTTCGAAACAGAGTAATTATTAAAGAGGATAATGCCGATTTACGAGACCCGAAGTTCTCATACAATGGCTCTCGTCTCATGCTTACTACCTATGCAAAATCCTTCCTTGATAATAGAAAAGTGGTCACAAAAATGGTGACTTATTTCTCAACCACCGGCTATTCTTGGTCTGCAGGGAATAATCACGGTAGAAGCGGTTGGTGGCTGTGGAACAATACTTTCTATAACTCAGAAGCTTATGGCTTTGCGTACAATCGACGAGCGAACTCAGTTTCACTCTATAAAGGCGATCCGACGCGTTCAATGCACGTCCATAAGGAAAAGGCTTTTTGTTTGGACAAACAAGGTAAAGGTTACCCCAATGAAAGCACAATCTTGTTTGATAATGACGGAAATGCCTCGGTATTTTTAAGAAGAGATGCCGATACTTTCAGTGCACAATTTGGCACTTCGAAACCGCCTTATACCAAATGGAGCTGGCATGATTTAGAGATCTATATTGGTGGTCCCGCAGCTGTGGCGTTAAGTGAAAGCTTATATATCGTTGCAGGAAGACATGTTGATTGGGGCTCACATCAATTTACAACCAGGGTATGGTTATTTGATAGCGTAACTAAAATACTTACTGAGCTAAAAACGCTGCCAAGCGGAGGAGATACAAGTTATCCTGGCTTGGTGATTGAAGGCGACAACCTTTACATCTCTTACTACTCTTGCCATATAGACAATCAAGCCAGAGTTTACTTGGCGCACTTGAGCGGCATTAATGACTTGATAAATTATGACCGCTAGACAAAATCAAATAGCGACAAGTTAGCTACTTTAGGAAAAGTGGCTAATGCAGCACTCAACGCTGTCTCTTGCTTCGCAAATTCAGTAGATGCTTCGGCATAATCCACATCCTGAATAGACGAGCGCTGTGCTTTCGCGGCAATTTCCATATCTAGGTTACTTTCGTAAGTACTCTCGGCTATATTTAACCGGCTACCAATCGAGGCACGCTCTAAAGAAAGCTTTTCAAGCCCGTTATCTAAACCTACTAATGCGTCTGCTATCGATTCCTGAAGCGCTGAGTTATCAATAGTAGAGTCCATCAAAATGGTTTGAATTTCGTGAATAGACTGGGCCATGCTTTTTTTCTCAGGCGCATCAAACGATAAATCGATACTATCACCAGGAGCCGCTGTGGCGTCGAATTCCATCCCTTTAATGGTAAAAGGCTGACCAGAGGTATAGGAAACAGAATCAACTACGACACCGGTTCCTTGGTTAACTAATTCAGCTTGCCCGGTAGCCAGAAAATTAATGCGGTAATCGTTGTTCGCCGCATTGACTGGGTCGTAGTTTTTATCAAAAAAGGTATCAAATGTGCCTTGCTGTTTGACCACAGCTGTATTAACCGTTGCCCCAGTAGTGCCATCAACTGAAAATTTAAAACGCGAAAGTACGTTTTCGAAGACTTCATACCCGTTACTGGTTGATTGTATCTTAGAGCTATTTGATAGCTGAACAAAACTCACACCTGGGTCGCCTGCAAACGTAATGGCATTGCCACCCGCTGCTGGGTTGTATTCAAACGCTTGGTTGCCCGACTGGAAGCCCGCATACAAATAATTGCCATCTGCATCTTGGGTGTTCATCAGGTCAAATACTTCTAGTTTGATTTGCTCTAATTCAGCGCCAACTGCGCGCTTATCGGGGTCAGACAATATGCCATTGCCAGACTGAACGATAAGCGTTCGCGCACGATTAATTGACTCGGTAATGTTGGTAAGCACAGCCTCTTGCTGTTCAAGGGACCCCGTTACCAAATCATTATTGCGTTGAAACTGGTTAAGCTCATCAATTTCTTCGGTTAAACGAAGTACTTTCGCCGCGCCAACAGGGTCGTCACTGGGCGTGATAATGCGCTTTCCAGAAGCCAACTGCTCTTGGGTTTTCGCCAAGTCGCCCTGATTTTGCATAATCGAGCGCATGTTTTGATCATATATTTGATTCGTTGATATACGCATAAATCACCTACCTTGCTGACTGCAAAATGGTATTAAACAATTCTTGAGCCGTAGATAAGATACGCGCTGCTGCTGCATAACTTTGCTGATACTTTATCAAGTTCGCAGCTTCTTCATCTAAACTTACGCCCGACACAGACTCAAACCAATTCTGCGACTGCACTTTCATTGCTTCAGCCGATGCCAATGAGACACTAGCCATTGATGCATCTTCACCTATACGCCCTACCATAGACGCGTATGCATCTTGGAAGGTTCTTGGCGTATTGGTTGCCTCACTACTCACTTGAACTTTGTTTTCATTTTGAAGAGCAGCTAAATTAAGCGCATTGCTGTTATCATTAAAGCCATCTGTATTATAGCTAATCGAAAAGCTATCCCCAGCTTTTGGTACACCGTCTAAGCTTAGGTCAAATCCAGGATCTGGGCTTATTCCAGCCTGACTGATAAGGTTATTTAAATTTGTTGTTCCTGTAACGGTAGCTAATACTGTACCGCTTCCATCTAACACCTCATAGGTATCTGCAGCGGTAAAGCTAATTTGAGCCGGTGCTGAATTTAAAAGGCCACCCGCCCCGTCAAAGGCAGAAGTACCCAATTCCGTATTTGACACAGTTACATCTACTACGTTGGCACTGCCTAAATTGGTACTATCAGCCCCGGCTCTTACTGGATTAGCAAAGGCCAGATCTTCGGGACGGTTAGAGGCTAAACTTATATTTGAAGCCACGTCTTTAGTGGGTTGAATTAGAAACTCATTGCCAACGGTGTAAGGATCGCTGCCTGAAAAGTCTATTTCAATGCCACCAGGTAGTTCGTTAAAGCCAGGGGTTACGGCAAAGTTTGAAAAAATGATGTCATTACCTGAACCATCTTTTTTCGGTGTGCCATCTGGATTTAAAAACGTAATTTCAATTTCACTGGGTACACCAGCGGCAACGGCGGTGACTTCAATTTTATAATCGGCGTCAGTTAATTCAGCGCCTTTGCCTTCAGTTACCTGCGCTGTAACTACGTAGTCACCACTGGTATCCTCGTAGGCTAAGCCTCTGAACGAAGGAATATCAAAAATGTTACCGCCAATTTGACCGTCTAAATCCATACCCAATTTATTTTGCGTATTCATCGCATCGGCGAACGCAACCGACAGTTGACCGACGTCACGCATTGTCGGCCCAAGCACTTCGTTGCGATATTCGAACAATCCACCCAGTGCGCCGCCAAGGTCACTTTCCAAAATTCGTAACGATGCATTGTTCTTTGTTTGTGAACCAAAGTCAGTTTCTAACTTTATTTCTTTTGTCGTTAAATCGGCACTAGAGCTTAACTCAAAGAGATTAAAGGCACCGTTCTCTAGTACGAGAGACTCGCCCGATGTGAGATTAATAGTAACTGCGCCGTTTTGGGTGGTGCTTTCTTTTACCGTGATCCCCATTATTGAGGCAAGCTCGTCTATGGCCTGATCTCGCTCGTTTAGCAACGCACTGGGTTGGTCGCTCGTATTGTTGCCGTTGGCAATCACAATATTGCGGTTTAAATCACCAATGTTGCCTATTAAGGTATTCGCTCTGTTAACCATTGAAGTGAACTCCAAATTGAGTTCCTCTTCTTTTTCTAACATATAGTCAGAAAGCGTTCTCATACGGTTGTAAAGTGATTCAGATTTACTTAGTACCTGTTCGCGAGATGCAAGATTTGTTGGGTCATCAGCGGCAGTTTGTAACGCAGAAAAATATTCGCTTAGTCCCTTTGAAATCGAGTTAGCTTCACTGGCTAGAAGATTGTCTATTGCCGTAGTTTTACTAGAAAACGCTTCGAGCTCACCCACTGCAGTAATATCGCGACGTAACTGGTTCTGTGCAAATACGTTGATTACCCGCTCAGTGTTGCCAATCTCAACACCAAATACTTGGCTGTTTTGAAGCTCGGTGCGCTCGCGAACATAGCCAGGCGTATTCACATTAGCAATATTGTTACTTGTAGTTTGAAGTAACTTGTTGCTAGCGTTTACGCCACTTGTGGCTAATGAATATAAATCAACAGAACTCACTGTATTCTCCTCACCTATAGCACTTAAACTATGGCATCAGCGCACTGAGACGTTCGCTGTTGTAAACAGCCATTATCTTGCTGGCATATTCAGGATCAGTAGCGTAACCGGCGTCTTGGAGCGCACTTGTATAACGCGCAGCATCTGAAGCATTTTCCACAGCTTGGCTGTAGCGAGGCTGCGAGGTAATAAAACGGCCATAGTCATCCATTGCTTCTTCAACCGAACCGTAAGACCTAAAGGTAGCCTTTTGTTTCTGTGGCAGCCCATTGTTGAATTCCAATGTATCCACCACCGCCTGTTCTCCTTGCCAGCCTTTATTCGCCTTTATGCCAAACAGATTATGCGAACTAGTGCCATCAGATTTGTGAATGACAAATTTTCCCCAGCCTGTTTCAACCGCAGCCTGAGAAATGATTGCTCTTGGATCCATGCCGTATTTCTCCGCCACTTTCTCGGCGATAGGCATAAGGCTCTCAACAAATTGTTCTGGGCTCTCGAACATGGCGTCTTTTTGTGCCGCCTGGCTTTTTATCGAATTAGAGGAAAGCGCTATGCCTTGTGCCTCAGCGACCTTGTATTCACGACTTCTATTTAGCGATGAAATATCACCGTCACTTCTTATAACGCTAGCAGGCGTATAACTATTTTCGGTTTGGCCTAACTGTTTCACAATAACATCAGCTAACCCCAAGCCACCGCCTGATGTTAAATCTGTAGCCAGCTGCTGGTCGTGCATATCGCGGTAAAACTTCACTTGTTGAGAATTGAACGGGCTATTCTCATCGGCAAGCGCATCTTGCGCTTTACGCATAGATTTCAACATCATCTGCACAAATATCGCTTCAAACTGCTGGGCAGCTTCTTGCAATACTGTTTCATCACCCGACGCAATGGCTTCGCGCATTTTGTTAATGCTACCCATATCATGGACATTACGAGCCATATCAAGCTGATTTTTTGTGCTTAGTGATTCCATCGTATTTATTCCGCTGTAACCCTTTATTATTCCTATCGGATGCTTGTATAGACTGTTTGATTTAGATGATCACAAGCTCGCCGCGTAGAGCGCCCGCTTGGCGTAAAGCTTCTAAAATTGCCATTAAATCCCCCGGTGCCGCGCCCACTTCATTAACTGCGCGAACTAGTTGGTCAAGAGTGACGCCTGGCTCGAACTTGAACATTCTGCTATCAGCTAAATCGACATCTACAATTGACTGTGTGGTCACCACTGTCTCACCGTCAGCAAATGCATTGGGTTGAGCAACCTGCTGATTTTCAGAAATCGTTACTGTTAAACCGCCATGTGTAATGGCCGCAGGCAATAAGCGTACGTCGCTGCCTATTACGATTGTGCCGGTACGGCTGTTTATCACAACGCGTGCTGGTGCATCTGCCGGCGTAAATTCAAAGTTTTCCAGAGTAGCCAAGAAGCCAACTCGCTGGCCAACATCCCGGGGAGCAGTTACTCGGACAGATGCGGCGTCGATGGGTTTTGCAATTATGTAGCCATTTTCAGGTTGTGCGCCTAAGCGCTCGTTAATAGTGTCTGCAAGTGCTTTTGCCGTTGAAAAGTCTGGGTAATGAAGATTAAGGGTCAGCGTATCGCCATTCGCAAAACCGCTAGGAACCGATTGTTCAACCATAGCTCCATTTGGAATTCTGCCTACGGTAGGCGTATTGACGACAATACGCGACCCATCGCCTCCCTGCGCACCAAACCCACTAACCACTAAGCTACCTTGTGCTACCGCATAGACTTTGCCATCAACACCACGAAGAAACGTTTGAAGAAGTGTTCCGCCTTGAAGGCTTGATGCTTCACCAACGGAAGAAACCGTGATATCAATGGTTTGACCCGGTTTTGCGAAAGCAGGCAATTCGGCATGAACAGCAACCGCCGCCACATTTTTAATTTTTGGTTTGGTATTAGCATCAAGGCTGATACCAAAATTGCTTAGCATGGTTCTAAAACTTTGCTCGGTGAATGGGCTTTGCTCGCCGGTACCAGGTAAACCAACGACAAGACCATACCCTACTAATTGGTTGCTACGCACGCCCTGTATGCTTGCTAAATCTTTAATACGCTGCGCCGCTGCTTGTGAAGATAAAAGCAGTGTTAATACGGCTAATACGACTGAAAATAAACGCATGTCCACTCTCCTACCAAAAACCTAAAGAGGCCACCAAGTTGAATCGAAAAACTTAGTTAACCAACCCTTTTCTTGCGCTCTCGCAAATGTACCCGTACCCGAATATTGAATGCGAGCATTGGCTACCTTCGTGGACACTATCTCATTCTCAGGGCTAATATCTGCAGGGCGAATAATGCCTGTTAAACGGATGTACTCATCACCATGGTTCAGCGTTAACCACTTCTCGCCGCGAATAACCAAATTATTGTTTGGCAATACATCTACAACCGTTACAGAAATGGCACCATCTAAACTGTTGCTTTGGTTAGCTGCAGCATCACCGCTAAAGTCGCGAGAAGATCCGATCCCTAATTGAATAGATTGGCCACCAATATTTACCGCCTGACCACCTAGGCCGGTTATCGTATCTAGGTTTACATTAGTATCTTTAGCTGTAGTGGTGTCAGCAGACTTACTGGCTGACGTACTTTCGTTCAAAGTAACCGTAATAATGTCGCCCACTCGTCTGGCGGTAACATCAGAGTACAAACTGTTTGCCATGTACGAACGAAATAGCGAACCGTCTTCAACCACCGTTTCACGCGGGTAATCTGGCACTACTGGCGCAAACGAGGGATCATTTGCCTGAACAGGAGGTTCGTTTGTACTGGCGCAACCGCCAAGTAAAAATAGTGCAACAGATAAACCTAAAATACGCATGACGCTACCTACTAAAGTTGCTGAATAACCTGACCAAGCATTTGGTCAACTGACGAGATAACTTTTGAGTTCATCTCATACAAACGCTGGCTTTCGATCAGGTTTACCAACTCTTCGGTCACGTTTACATTTGACGTTTCAAGGGTTCCTTGAGAGATATAACCTAAACCTTGAAGCCCAGGGATACCTTGAATAGGTGCACCGCTCGATGCCGTCTCTACATAAAGGTTTTGTCCGGTAGGCTGAAGCCCCGTCGGATTCACAAAATCAGAAATATTTAACTGCCCCAATACCTGAGGTTCAGCTTGACCGCGGATGCTCACGCTGATTTCACCATCTTGCGAGATAGTGATTTGCTGCGCATCTTCAGGAATAGCTACTTCAGGCTGAAGTAAGAAACCAGCGCCAGAGGTAACAATTTGCCCTTGGTCGTTTAAGGAAAATTGACCATTTCTTGAGTAAGCAATCGTGCCGTCGGGCTGCAAAATTTCAAAATAACCACGACCTTGAATTGACATATCCAACGCATTTTCAGTGGTGAGCAAGTTGCCCTGCGTATGTGCTTTTTGCGTAGCGACCACTTTTGAACCTGAACCAAGCATTAGTCCAGATGGTAGTTCGGTGTCAGCAGAAGAACGACCGCCTGGCTGATTGATATTCTGATAAAGCAAATCTTCAAATACTGCGCGGTCTTTTTTAAAGCCTACAGTTGATGCGTTTGCTAAGTTGTTAGACACCACTGCCACATCGGTTTGTGCGGCGTCTAGTCCGGTTTTACTAATCCATAGTGCTGGATGCATGTTAACCTCCGACGTTGCTCAAAGGGCAACGGTGTTTAAAATTCATTTACAGTATGCGCAGCAACTGGTTACCGCGAGTATCAAGCTCTTCTGCCTGCTTCATCATTTTGACTTGTAACTCGTAGTGACGTTGAAGACTTATCATGTCTACCATCTCTTCAACAGCATTAACGTTTGAGCCTTCAAGCATGCCAGACATTACTTTGACGTTGGCATTGGCCGGCGCAATGGAGCCATCTTCCATTCTAAATAAGCCGTCGGTGCCGCGCTCCATATCCGCGTAATTAGGCGAGACTAACTTAAGGCGACCCACTTCTTCGATAACATTTGCCGGGGCGCCTAACTGTCTCATTGACAAGGTGCCGTCAGCAGCAATGTTTAGGTTATCAAGAGGCACAGGTAAAAAAATCGGCCCGTTGTCACCTAGCACCACACGGTCGTGAATGTCTGTCAAAATTCCGTCATCGCCTAGTTTGAAGTTGCCATCACGGGAATAAGCTTCTTGACCATTTTGATCTTGTACCGCAAACCAACCATCCCCTTGAATGGCCACATCTAAATCTCGGTCCGTTTTAATCATAGGGCCCGACTCATAATTGTTAGACGGGCTTTCAGTCATAGAAAATACGCGGGTTGGCAAACCTTCACCGTAAGCCGGCATCGATCTCGCTTGCTCTAATTGAGCTCTAAACCCGGTTGTCTGCGCGTTGGCTAAGTTATTGGCTCTAATCCCCGTACCTAATAGGTCTTGAGATGCGCCACTCGCTGAAATATAGAGAAGTTTGTCCATGACTGACTTTTGACTCTGATTAAACCTTAAACAAGATTTTGCAAAGGCGATGCCAATCTGTGGGTTTTTAACTCAGATAGAAAATATGAAAGGTATTAAATTGATATTTAAAGGAAAATAAAAGAGCCGCGGTTGTGCGGCTCTTGTAAATATCGGCAATAATGGAGGGCTTATACGCCAATGTATTGCCGCTTTTATATTCAAATAAACGGCGCTTTACCTTAACTATCGGATGTTCAGGATAGTCTGGTTCAGTGAATTATTTACCTCAAGCGCTCGTGAGTTAGCCTGGAAGTTACGCTGAGCGATAATCATATCGATAAGCTCGGTTGTCAGGTTAACGTTAGCTTGTTCAAGGGCTGATGAATTAATCTCACCGAAGGTACCGGTTGTTGCTTCACCCGCGAGTGCCTCACCTGAAAGAATACTCTCTTTCCACTGAGTACTGCTTTCTTGCGTTAGGCCTTGCTCGTTAGAGAAGCGAACAAGCGCCACACGAACAATCGGCTCAGAGGTTCCGTTAGAGAAAGTGGCACGTACCAAGCCGTCTGGGCCAATATCAATACCCGTGAGTCGTCCTACTGGCAGACCATCTTGTTCTAATGACGTTACTTCAAAAGCAGATGCAAACTGCGTTGGCTCATTAGGCGTGGCGTTATTTACATCGAGGTTGAAGTCAATGCTAATCTGCTGCGTAGGGTCTGAGCCATTTGCAAGAATACCAGCGCCCAATGCTTCAGTTTGCATCTTGAAATCTAACGTTGGTAAGCCATCTGGCGTTTCCATACCAGAAAAATCACCGCCTTGAGAGAAGATAAGTTTAGATGCAGTTACTGCATTACCTGTATTACCGCCAACCGAGTTAACTGCTGTGGCTGGGTCAGTATCGGCACCCGTAGAGTCTGTCATATCAACGAGGGTATCGTCGACTGCTGTGGCCACATACCATTCATTATCAACGCCAGGTGAACCGTCTTTGATAAAATAATAGGTCATAACATGACTATCACCCAAAGAATCATAAACGGTAACCGATGTTGCTGCGTTATACGTCAACGGATCTTCAGGGTTGAAGTCTTGAGGGTCTAGTCCAAGATCACCGGCAGGAAGATTCATACGAATATCAACTTCAGAGGTTTGCTGCGGTGAGCCTGAAGAATCCGGAATACGAACAGGTTCTGTAGTACTCAGCGCAACTGATGCACTGGTTCCATCAGCGTTTACTGGGAAACCCAGAAGATTATCGCCATTACTATTCACCACGAAATTGTCACTATCGAGCTTGAATTGACCAGCACGAGTAAACGAAAAGTCACGAGACGTAATTTCAGGTACCGTTGCAAAGAAACCATTACCTGTAATCGCGAGATCAAGCGACGTGTTAGTAAACTGCAGGCTACCTTGAGAAAATTGCTGCGCAACCTCTTGGGTAAGTACACCATCACCCACTTTTGTTTTGCCACCTGCCAACAATGATGCAGCATAAACATCACCAAATTCAGCACGAGATTCTTTAAAGCCAACTGTATTTACGTTTGCGATGTTGTTGGCGGTTACATCCAAATCTTTTTGTGCGGCCGATACGCCACTCAGTGCAATATTAAAAGACATTATTGATTCTCCTACTAACTGCCGATTTGAATGACGTCATCAAGATTGATACTGACATCACCATCCAAATTCAAAATTACGCCCTGACCACTACCGGCCAAGCTGACACTTCCAACATGACGATTAACGGCAGTGTTAAGCTGAACGCCTTCGCCGTTTAGTTCGCCAGTGGCACTGATAACATATTCACCGGGTGCCATCTGGTTTCCATGTTTATCTTTGCCATCCCACTCAAACTCAATGTTGCCGGCACTTTGTGTTCCTGCATCAATGGTTTTAATAACCTCACCGAACTGGTTCTCAATGCTAATCGTCATGTTTTGAACAGTTTTCTCGTTTACGATGACGCCAGAGAGCCCTTCACCTTCGTTCGCCATATAACCGACATTACCTTGAACTAGCACGTTCTGTCCGATGAGACTCGATGCCTGCAGTGCTTGATTAGATGTCATTGAAGCCGCAAACGATTCGAATTTCTCGTTAAGCTGGGAGATGCCGTCAGCCATCGTAAATGACGTCATCTGGGCCACCATCTGATCGTTATCAACCGGTGCCGTAGGATCCTGATTGGCAAGCTGTTCCGTCAACATCGAAAAGAAATCTTCTTGGGTTAGCTGCTGCTCGGTACCATCGGCAACTTTTACAGTTTCTTCCTGCCAGTACAGGTCCGTATTTAAGCCGGTGTTATTTATGGTGTTCACTGATTAATCCTCACATTATTCAAGCGGCAAATTACTGCCCTTGACCTAACTGAAGTACGCGGCGGAAGATTCGTTTGGTGGTATCCGCTACCTGTACGTTTGTTTCATACGCTTTAGACGCAGACATCATATTCGCCATTTCTTCTACAATATTGACGTTAGGTTTGTAGATATAGCCCTCTTCGTCTGCCATTGGGTTATTAGGCGCATATTCCACCTGAAGTGGAGCATCACTTTCCACTATGCCCTTAACCTGAACACCTGCGCCCTTCGACTGATCTCGCATAGCGTCTTGTAATGCCGTGGCAAAAACAGGGTGGCGAGCTCGGTAGGTTTCGTCATAGCTGCTGCTTACCGAGTTTGCATTAGCAATATTACTCGCCGTGGTATTAAGGCGAACATTTTCCGCCTCCATACCCGTACTCGAAATTTGCATTACGTTAAATAAACTCATGACTATTGACCTCCTGAGCTAAGTGCTTTTTTCATGCCTTTAATTTTTCCATTTAAAAATTCAAGGCTTGCTTGGTAGCGCAATCCATTGTCTAAAAACCGGTTTCTTTCCGCTTGGACTTCTACCGTATTACCGTCGCCGGTATCCGGTTGGGTGGGTACGCGGTACTGCATGTCAAAATTTGCCGCAACAGACGAAGAGTTGCCGCCTAGGTGGCGTTCATTTGTCCTTACCAATCCGGAAGAAGCATGTTGTTTGGTTCCACTAGATGCTTCGCTCATTGCCGACTGCATGGCTTTGTTAAAATCAATATCTCTGGCTTTGTAACCAGGGGTATTTGCGTTAGCTAGATTCCCCGAAATAACCTCCATACGCTCTGTGCGTATCTTCAGTGCTGACTCGTGAAAGCCCACCAGCTTATCTAGGTTAATAGCCATAACATGACCTCTGACATACTTTAAAAACGTTTCGTGTTGACAAGCTAAACGGAACTATAAGGGTTTAACTTTTGCCGTTTTACTGTCGTTTGTTTGAATAGTTAGCAAGGCAGATGCCACAATGGGTTTTTGACGGAAGGTATAAAGGTCAGTAAGTCGGCTTGAGTTACAAAAAAGTTTATTTATCAAGCCGATAAGTTAGATCATTTTTTTTGGTAGTAAAGGCCAGGGTGGCACTTCACCATGCTATAGATATCACTGGCAGCACTTATAGACTCTGATGCGCCAAGAAATAGAACGCCGTTAGGCTGCAGTTGTCCGGCAATTTGTTGCAGGATCCGTTGCTTTACTTCTGCTGAAAAGTAAATCAACACGTTGCGGCAAAACACAATATCAAACCGACCGAGCGCGGCATAACTTGTAAGCAGGTTTAAACTCCTAAAGCTTACCATACGGCGAACCTCAGGCTTCACCTGCATAAGTCCCTTTTCGTTTTGTTGGAAAAAAGCTTGTCTTCGCTGTGGAGATAACCCTCTGGCAAGAGACAACTCGTCGTAAATGCCAGCTTCGCACTTTTGCAACATCTCAGATGACAAATCAGTAGCGACAATTTCAACGCCCGCTCTAAGAGCCCCCGGGCGTTGACGCTGAAATTCAAGCACGGACATAGCAATGGAATAAGGTTCCTGTCCAGATGAACACGCAGCACTCCAAATACGGATCTTCTGATGTTTCGTTGATAGGGACGGCAATAATTCTTTTATTAGAAGATCAAAGGGATAATTATCGCGAAACCATAATGTTTCGTTAGTTGTCATCGCGTCTATAACGCTTTGTAACAAAGCTCTATCAAAACCGCGTACAACAACATCAATGAGTTCGTCTGCAGACTCGTATTTATGCTTAAAAAGCAACGAAGCCAAACGACTACGGACGAGATATTGTTTATTCTCTCCCAACACTATGCCGCATTGCTTTTCTAGAAACTCTCTGAACTTGAAGTAGCTCGCAGGCGAAACGTCTTTATTAGCCAATCCTTTTTTGCTCCGTTACTCGCACTCAGCCATGAGCCATTTTTGTACAGCAACAGCAAGCTCATCGGGGTGAAACTTAGCTATAAAATCATCCGCCCCAACTTTCTGTACCATAGCTTGGTTGAATACACCACTTAACGAAGTATGCAACACAACATGTAACTTTTGTAACTCAGGCGTATTTCTTATCTCCGCAGTGAGGGTATAACCGTCCATTTCCGGCATTTCAATATCCGAGACTAATACACCAACGCGGTTGGTCACATCACCGTACTCTTCGGCAATTTCTTTAAGTCGGTTGAGTGCTTCAAGGCCATTTTTAGCCAGTTCAATTTCAAGACCAAGCGATGTAAGCGCTTTTTTAACCTGATTTCTCGCTACTGCCGAGTCATCAGCAATAAAGATGATTTTGTTCTCTTGCCCTTCAGTAGTTAGTCCTTCAGCGACATCCGAGCTGACCTCAGCATTTAGCGGAGAAATCTCGTTTAGAATTTTCTCTACGTCGAGTATTTCAATGAGTTCGTTTTCTACCTCAGTGACTGCAGTCAAATAACTGGCCCGCCCTGTACCCTGCGGCGGCGGCATGATGGCATCCCAGTTAGTGTTAATGATGCGTTCAACAGCGCCTACCAAAAAGCCTTGGACAGAACGGTTGTACTCAGCAATTACGATAAACGCGTTAGAGAGGTCTTCAATTTTACGACCACGTGTAGCCATGCTCAGGTCGATAACCGAAATCGTCTGGCCTCGAATGTGTGCTACACCGCGAACCAACGGGTTTAATTTTGGCATTGCAGTAAGCGGCGGACATTGAAGCACCTCACGTACTTTAAACACGTTAATACCAAACCGTTGACGACCGTTCAGTCTAAACAGCAACAACTCTAAGCGATTCTGCCCAACAAGCTGTGTTCGCTGGTTTACCGAATCTAAAATCCCCGACATAGGTCACCTCTAAGTAATACTGGGCATGATCATTGCCTCTCATAGTAAAGATAGACAATATCATTAAATTTTTGCAGGTCAAACGACAGAAAAATGACGCCTATGGTTAATTTAAGCTTCACACGCATTTCAGCGTAACCCGCTAGATGAGCCGCTGTTGAAGCTTTCTAAGCAAACCTTTGAAGTTTATTTTGCCGCCAAACCTGATATTCACAAACATGTATTTTATTAAGCATAGTCAATAACTCGCAAACTGAACACGAAAAGTCATGATGGAAAAGATAAACAACAAAATGCGGATTACATTCTATCGCTCGTTCACCAGCTTAGTGCTCGGTTTACTTAGCGCACAATGTTATGGGGCAACGACTAACCATCAGCGAGTTGAAGAAGGTGCCAAGCAGTATTTGATAAATCAACTCACTGATACTTCGCAGGATACTAACATTGATGTCGACATTGTGAAGATAGACGATAGGATAAATATTCCTGACTGCCCAACGGGCTTTCAATACAACGCATCGCAGGAAGCACTTAGCCAATCTTACATATCAGTGAGAGTAAGCTGTAAGAACAATGAATGGTATTTGTTTACTAGCGGACAGGTAACGCGCACCAAGGAAATTGTAGTCACTCAAGGCGCAATAAGTCCGGGAACTGTTTTAACGTCATCTAATTTAACCCTGGCAAAAGTTGACGTACGACGGTTACGGCATACTGCATTTACCGATGTAGCTTCATTGATTGGAGCTAGAATGAAGCGTCGTATTACCGGTGGTCAAGCTATACAGTCAAATATGCTATGCTTTGTATGTAAAGGCGATAGAATAACGATTACCGCAGAGGTTGCAGGAATGGAAGTTAAGACGGCAGGAATAGCGCAGCAAGATGGCGTAGTTGGCGATAACATAAAGGTGATTAATGCCAGTAGCCAGAAGGCCGTAATTGCCAGAGTCGCAAGCCCTGAAGAAGTCGTGATACACTTATAAAAGTGAGCGTAAAATATCTACTGTTTTGTTTCCAATTTAGCTAAAGATATTAGCCTAGAGGCCGATATATATCACAGAGGCAAAATAGTAGTGAGGACTAAATATGGCAATTAACAATATAAACAATGGGTTACCTAAAACACCCGTTGATAACGGGAAAGTTGCGCAGCAAAATCAGACGCAACAATCTCAACAACAAGCTTCAGCGCAGTCGGCACAAACAGCTCCAGCTCCAAGACAGGACTCGGTTTCATTGACGCAATCTGCTCAGCAGTTGAATCAAGTTCAAAAGAAAGGGTCTGAAGCACCTGTGAACCAAGAGAAAGTGGACCGTCTTAAAAAAGCGATTCAAAGTGGTGAGTACAAGGTTAATCCTGAAGTGCTTGCTAATAAAATCTCGAAGCTAGAATCCGAGATTTTTGGTACTAAATAATTCGGCACTAAATAATCTGGTGTCAAATAACTAGTTAGAATTTATCAGACACGTTCAATGAGACAAGTATAGTGACAGAACAAGTAAGCCAGTTAACACAAGCATTATCACGTCAAGTGGAACAAATGACTTCACTTGCGTCGCTGCTTGAAAAAGAACTGCAGCTTATTAGCTCGCGTGACGCTGAATCTTTGATGAACTTGTTAGACGAAAAAACAGCCCTTCTGGGTTCTATTCAATCGCTGGATGCAACGATTGAAGACGCTATCGACAACGAAAATGCGATGTCGGAAGACGATGAAGCATTAATGGTTGAGGCAAAGAAGCTTCTTGAAGATTGCAAATATCGAACACAGGTTAATCAAAAAGCCGTAGAGCAAGGACAGCTACGCCTCACACACTTGCGGAATTTGATGATGGAAGTTCGAGCAAAAGAATCACTTACTTACGACAAAAAAGGGAAGCCAAAAGGCGGAACTTTAGGTGCCGGAGTGAGTGCTTAAGCGTTTACGCCGCATTTTAACGTCGCGGAGTACTAATCGCTTCGGCAGGCAATCTCACTTCCTTATTACGCACCTTTATATACTTTCTTTCGATGTTGTTGGTGCGACCCTCCTTTGGGTTTTCTTCTAGTAATACTTTACATCTTTCACTCGGCGCGGCTTAGCAGTCGACAAATAAATATCGTAGACTTGCTGCATATCTAAAGAAAGCTCAGTTACGTAAGTATCTTTCCCAACGGGATAGGTTTTAACGACCTCGGCGCCTCTTATTACTCCTTCCACAGACGCGCGTAACGTTTCACTGTCAACAACAAGGCGTGATACAGACTGACTACCTTCTATTTTTTGACCGTATACCTGCTCGGTCAACTCTCGGTATGCATCTAATTTTGACGCTTTCATCGCCATTATTAGCTTCATACTGTCAGACTCGCCTTTTTGCGATGAAATCGGTGCGTAACCAACCGCCTTTAAAACAGGGTAAGTTTCAGGCTCAACGGTTTCCCATTCGACGTGCTTATCGATAATGCCACATCCACTCAAAGAAACTGCCAGGCCAAACATAGAAGACCGCAAAAGTAGCTTTGAATTTTTTAGTCTATTCAACCACATAATTTAAAACCTCTGTGTGCATTAATAACGACTTAGTGACGTCTGATTGTTTACTTTCATTACCTATGTAGGCTAATAACCTTTGAGCAAAGCGTTATGAGGCGACTAAACTTTCATAACACATTTTGCAGTTTTAGACCTTGGTTAGAAGGAAATAAGCAATATATGCGCCCGTTTGCTTTTAAAGATAGCTTCCCACTTTAATTGGCACTTTTTTCGCATAGAACTCGCGTAGGTCTCGCATTGATTACGACATTATTTAATCGCAATAACTAAACAACCACAGAGGTGTCACGTGCGACAAGCAAGCAAAACAACGCTAATGGCATGTTTAAGCAGAGCAATGGCCGCTGTTTGCCTACTTAGCCTAATCGCTGGGCAAGCCCATGCCGTTTGGTATGAAGCCACTGGACAGGCTGTGGTAATGAACGGTAACAAGGAAGCAGCAAAACGCGCAGCAACACAGGATGCGCTCAAACAAGCTATGTTATTTGCTGGGGCGTCAGTGCAAAGTGTAGCCAAACTAACTAATGGGCTTCTGAAAAACGAAGAGATGACAATTAGTTCAACGGGCGAAGTCGAACAGTTAGAGCTCGTCAGCGAAACTTATAACGGTGATGTAGTCACAGTTAGTGTACGTGCAGACATCTTTCCTAGAGGGGAAGTATGCTCAGCACAGCAGGACCAAAAGCACTTTGCCACTACTCACTTTAGAATAAGAAACAGAACACAACTGACTGAAGGAAATATTCCACACTTTGATAAGGCGTTTACGCAGCGTTTAGCTAAGGCAATGCAAGAACAGACAGACAATCTCAGTATTACTTACGTTGCTCCCCATACTGCAAAGTTTGATAGCCGTTATACCGACAAAAACGTACGTACACTATCAGATCAAAGTAACACGCAATTCGTTATTGTCGGGGTTATTGATGATTTAAGCGTTACACAAAAAGAAGCATCCATGTTTACACCATGGCGAAGCAACACTTCACACCGTGCTTTTGCAATGTCTGTACAAGTTTATGACGGAATAAACGGCGGCCTATTGTTCAGTTCCTCTTACAATGCTAATGAAGAGTGGACGTTTGACAGATTTGAAGACATTGATGAATTTTCGTCATCCTTTTGGCAATCACGCTACGGTCGGGCGATTGATGGCTCAATCAGCCAATTAATAGAGGATATTAAAGAAGCGACAGCCTGCCAACCTGTTACGGGTCGCGTTATCAACATTGCGAACAACAAAATTTCGATATCTCTTGGGCGAGATAATGGCATATCTGAAAAAGATGAACTATACCTTTATCAGGCCAAAGAGGTGGTCGATAATCGCGGTAGAAAATATCTTCAATATACACTCTACCCCGGTACATTTATTGTTGATAGTGCATATGGCAATTCGTCTGTGGTAGTCAACGCTACATCGGGAATTACTGCGAATATTCAGGAAAACGATTTTGTAGTTAAGAAGTAAATTAGCTTTCACTTTATCAAATGTAAGTCACTGGCGTTGGGGAAACAGGGTTGGAATATCAACAAACCCGTGTTATACCTATAACTACGTATAGTATCTAATACTTAAACTTCAGATAGAGATAAGTACTCTCTCTTATACTTTAGTATGACCTACATAATAAAAATATGACCCTTTCTCTGTTTGCGTCGCACTGCTTAGCATTAGTAGCCTTGCTACTGGCTGGACAACAACTGAGGGATCACTATGTCATCGAGTTTCCAAAGCTCGAACAGGAAGTTAAAAATAATTTTGGAGCTGACAAAGCCTTACATGTCAGTGCGCTAGAAACTAAACTTCACGACCTTGAAAATAAGGCTGTTAAAGAGCAGCTAATCGGTGTAAACGCTTTCTTTGACGAGCATATCCAGTACGCTACCGACGATATCGTATTCAAACAAAAAGACTATTGGGCCACGCCTTCGGAACTTTTTGGTCATTCTCGCGGAGATTGTGAGGATTATGCCATTGCAAAATACGTAGCTCTGCTACACTTAGGTATCGATAGTTCTAAACTTCGCCTAATTTATGTAAAAGCGAAAATTGGTAGAAGCCGAGTAACGCAAGCACATATGGTACTAGGATACTATGATTCCCCTTCATCGGATCCTTTGGTGCTAGATAGCTTAGTGTCTAATGTGTTGCCAGGTTCTCAACGGACGGACTTAATTCCTGTATTCAGTTTTAATGATTCGGGTATTTGGCAGCCGGGTAAAACTGCACAAGTTTCTTCGTCTACCAGCAGACTATCAAGGTGGCGTGATGTTATTGAGCGCATGAAGCAGGAGGGGATTAGCAGAAGGTCTTAGGAGTTTATGTCAATAACAAGAGAATTATGGCTAGCCATTGTAGTCGTCGTCCTTGTTGCAATTGTAGGTAGTGTCACAATTCATGGAATAACTACCAAGCAATACGTAGAAGAACAGCTATATTCAAAAAACTTAGACAACGCGAGTATGCTTGCTCTTACCCTAAGTGGGCTTGATAAAGACCCTGTTTCGCTCGATCTCTTCATAATGTCACAATTTGACATTGGTCACTACGCTTCCATTGTACTTCAAAAATCTGACGGTGAAATCGTTTCTGAATACACTCATGAAGTGCAGTTGGACGAAAATACGCCAAAGTGGTTTTCAGATAACTTTTCTCCCATAGTCAAACCCGGTATCGCCCAAGTAAGCGAAGGTTGGGGTCAATACGGTACGGTTTATGTCGAAACAGATACCAGCTTTGCCGTTGCATCAATGTGGCGCGCCACTAAACGACTTATTTTTGGTTTATCACTGGTCGGCATATTTTCAGGCTTTTTAGGGGGCTGGGCACTGCGCTATATTATCAGGCCTTTAGACGGTGTTGTGCGCCAAGCTGAATCATTTCAGCAAATGCAATTTATCCAGCTAAAAGAGCCTCGTACATTAGAACTTAAGCGTGTAGTGCGCGCTATGAACTTTCTTGCTACTAACTCTAGAAAGATCATGGATGAAGAGAATACGCGCCTTGATCTTATGCGCTACAAAACACAATTTGATGACGAATCTGGTGTAGCAAATAGGGATTATTTCATCTCAATTCTAAAAGGGCAGCTAGCTTTTAGAGACACTGAAGGTGTGAACTGCCTTTTCTTCGTCAGATTTACCGAAGGCAAAGGCTTTTTGCGCTCACCGGCAAATATCAGAAAAAAGCGTATTCAAGATTTTGTTGAAGAAATTAACGATTGCCTTGCGTTACATCATCATCAATTTACTGACAGCCGAATTGCTAGAATGCAAAAAAACGAGTTTGCTATTTTGCTTACTGAAACCCATGATGCCGTAGCTATATCTGAAGCGGTTCATGGCGCCTGCCTAAGTGCATTCAGCGAAGTTGGCGATCCCAAGGTATTTCAGTCTGTTGTTAAACTTCGCCCAGATGATAGTTTCTCTGCTTTACTAATGCGTGCAGATGCGATGATTGATGAAGCAGAACTACTAGATATGGATGAACCCTTTATCGAGTCGACCCTTAAAGAATTTATTAGCTTGGTAGAGCAAAAACGCTGGGAAAAAGAGTTACAAAATACTATTGACGAATGTGGTGTAGAAACCTTTAACTTCCCGGTTTTAGATATTGACCGCAATTTGGTTCACTATCAGAGTTGGGCGGGCGTTACAATAGATGGTGAACTAAGAAAAAGTGGTTATTATACCCATTGGGCTCGCTATCTCGGGCTTCTACCCCAATTAGAGCTAACAACGATTACTAGCCTGATCAACTATATTAATAACACTAAAACAAACTCAAAATTTGCGTTTCTCTGTTCTGAGCAGTTCATGCTCAACCCAGAGGTTCTTGCTCAACTTTATTATCAAATCGGTACCAACGAAAAGGCAGCGAAACAGTTGTGTTTTGAGGTGCGAGAATCTACCGCGACTCGCTTCCCTGATGAGTTTAGAGATTTTTGTACAACCCTAAAAGCCAAAGGTTGCGAAGTGGGCTTGAAGCGAGTTGGAGAATCTTTCTCGCAACTGTTGAACGTGCAGGAAATGGGTTTAGATTATGTAAAAATCGATTCAGCGTTTATGGCAGATATCGATTTCAACCCTGCCAATCACGCCTTCATACGTGGCTTCTGCTCCCTTGCACATACTTTTGGCATAAAGGTCTATGCAGACGGCGTAAAGCGTTCAGATTACCAAGAACTGTTTATTGAATTAGGGATAGACGGTGTGGTCTCGCATATTGAAGTTATAGAGCATCTTTTAGATGACTAAACTCACCTATACGAAGCAATAAACTTATCCGGTCTTTCGCTTCAAACTTGTGAAGGAGCGTACCCACATATTCTTTAACGGTACGCTCAGTAATACCATGCTCTCTTGCTATCTCTTTGTTACTTAACCCTTCCAAAATACCATTCAATACATCTTTTTCTCGGTTTGTGAGCCCTTGCAATGAGGGTAGAACCCGCTTCGTTTGCATATTAGCGGCTATATTTGATGTGGTCTGTGTTAATAATTCATTGGGCAACCACATTCCTCCCGCTTCTATAACACGGGCTACAGAAGATAGTAGAGATTGGGTTCCTAATGCATGACAATATGCTCTAGCGCCTAACATCAACGCCGTTTGCATTTCTGTCCGGTCATATTTGTAAGTTAGCAGTACAAGGTTGTTAACTTTTTGTTTGGCCTCTATTAGCTGTTGACGCCAGCTATCATCAGTTGTCAAAACCCAAACGCAATCGCTCTCATCACACTCCAACTGAGTGACACTACTATAACTGGACCAAGTGTAGTGAGTCAGTGCACCTTGTAGGTCTTTTTCAGCAATGAAATGTCTCATTAACGCTCCCTCAGCGCAGAGGCTGTCACATTAAACAAGGGCGATAAAATATAGTTAAGTACAGTTTTCTTACCTGTCAAAATGTCGACTTGCACAATCATACCTGGCAAAATATCTAGAGACTCATCGGCAATACTGCGCTTTGTTTCTAGCCTTACAAGGTAGTAGGTTTCATCTTTTTCATTGGTGATAGCATCTGCGCTAATGTGCTGAACTTCAGCCGTCATTCCGCCATAAATGGTAAAGTCGTATGCACTAAATTTCAGAATGGCCGGCTGCCCTTCTCTTATAAATGCGATATCCTTTGGTGAAACTTTTGCCTCGACAATGAGCTGATCATCTTGAGGTACTAGCTCGACTACGGCGCTACCAGGTGTAATAACGCCGCCAACCGTGTTGATGAGTAGCCGTTGAACCGTTCCATTGATAGGCGAACGCAAATCTGCTTGCGATACTACATCTTCCAGACTGGTTTGAGACTGCTGTAGCATAGCCATTTCACCAGTCGCATCGGTCAATTCTTGATTCCATCGATTAACTAGCTTGAGGCGAGCTTCTTCCTTCTTAATAATTTCTTCTTCAATAGCATTTAACCCACGCTCTATTGCCACTTTAGATTTGCTAATGTTGCCTTCAAGCTCAACAATTTGTCTTTCTAATCGAAGAATTTCGATTTCAGACACTGCCCCTGATGCTAACAATGGCTTAGTCACCGCCAGCTCTTTTTTAGAAAGCGTCAGCACATTTTGATATTGGGATAGATTAGCTCGCTCTTCTTCAACATCTTGTCGGCGTTGTAAAATGCGAGAGTCAGAACCTGCCGCGATTTCATCAAGCTCAGCTAAATTCGAGTTATAGAGTTTTCTCTCATTATCAACGATGGTAGGCGCTTCTTCTTGAAGCTCTCGGTTAAACCGCAACACCTCGCCCTGGGTGAGCGCAGATAAGCGCTGCACCTTTGCCGCAAGAGCTGCAAATTGCGTGGTATTTTCTTCTAAACTGGATAGGAAACGCGTGGGGTCAACTTTCAACAGCACCTGCCCCGCTTCAACGGTTTGTCCTTCACGTACTAAGATTTCCTGTACTATCCCGCCATCGTATGACTGAAGCACCTGCAGCTGCTGTGACGGAATCACCTTCCCATCACCTTTAGCCACTTCGTCAATCTCAGCGAAATAAGACCACACCACTAACAAAAACAGTACTATTAGCACGACATAGAGCAGGCCACGGGCTTTTACCGGCGTTTGCATAATGCGCGACCATTCCGCTTCTAACACCCAATCTTGACCTGGGGGCGGCGCGAGCCAGCCTCGCATTAGCCGCTGTAACCAGTCCTTTTTTTCACCATCACTTTTCAAAATCATGGTGCCCTCTTCAATACTTGACTGGGTTGTCTAAACTGCACTAGTACCTCTTCCTTTTTACCATCGGCAATCACTTTTCCGTTTTCTACAACAATGACCCGTTCTACCAAATCGAGTAATGTGGTTCTGTGTGTATTAATAATAAGAGTTTTACTAGCCGTCGCCGCCTTAATCGTTTCCTTCATCTGTGCTTCATTAGTTGAGTCCATGGCTGAAGTTGGTTCATCCATAATATAGATTGCTGGGTCTCGCACTATGGCCCTTGCCATCGCCACAGCCTGACGCTGCCCACCCGACAGCAAGCAGCCACGCTCCCCCACATTTTGCTCTATGCCACTCGCACTTCCATTAACTAGCTTTGCCAAGCCGCATTGGGTAATGACTTCCCAAAACTCAGCCTCGTCAATATGTGTATCCTCTGGCAAAATATTGTCTTTTAATGAGCCGTGAAAAAGGCTCACATCTTGCGGTACATAGCCTATTTGTTTACGTAACAGCGTTGGGTCATACTGCTGAAGGTCTATCCCATCCAACAAAAGTTGTCCCGATTCGGGGCGATAAAAAGCCATAAGAAGCTTGTTTAACGTTGACTTTCCGCACCCGTTTTTACCCAAAATAGCAACGTGTTCCCCTTGTTTAATAGAGAAGTTAATGTCTTTTAACGCGAGTACGGTTTCATCTGGGTACTTGAAGCAAAGCTGGCTAGCGTCAATATTCCCTTTTAGCACGACATTGTTTTTAATCTGTTTATTGCTACCTGTTTCACTTGGTAAAGACATAATGTCATCAAGGGCATTCTTTGCGGTTTCAGCGTGATGGAATTGCGCAAGCAATGCGGCAGCCTGAGAAACCGGCCCCATAGCTCGGCTTGATAATAAATAAGCGGCTATTAGCCCACCTTGTGTTATCACGCCCTCAATAATGAGGTAAACACCAGTGAGGATAATAACCACACCCACAGATTGCTGGATCCAGAGCGCAGCGTTATTAACCGACATTGATACTAAACGTAGTTTGGCGTTGACTTTGGCAAGAAATATCGTCTGCTTTTCCCACGCACTTTGATTTCTACTTTGATAACCAAACGCTTTAACGTCCTCTAATGACGTTACGCTTTCAGTCACAAGCGAGCTTTTACGAGAGCTGATTTCCATCGATTCTTCAGAAAGAGAACGCATTACCCGCTGCGCCTTCATCGCATAAAGAAAAAGCGCAGTAGCACCAATGAGTATTGGAATGATCAGATAAAAATCAATCATGGCGATAATGACTACGAAAAGTAGCCCAAAGGGTAAATCAACCAGCGCCACTAAAGTGACTGAACCGAAGAACTGCCGAATACTTTCAAAAGACTGTAGGCTATTTATAAATGAACCACTTTTAGCAGGCTTGCTCGCTAAATTTATAGACAGCACTTTTTCCATTATTTTCGCCGATAGCGTGACATCTAATCGACTCGCCGCCAACTCTACAAAATACTGTCTAAGCATGCGCAATAAAAAATCTGCGGCTAGCACAAGTAAAACGCCAATAGCGAGTGCCCACATGGTTTCTAGCGCAGCATTTGGCACTACCCTATCGTAAACATTCATTACGAACAGGGGTAATGCGATAGAAAGCAAACTGATAAAAACGGACGCTAAAAGAACGTCGCGATACAAACCTTTTGCCGTTCTCATGGATGACCATAACCAATGCCCTACTGATGACTTATCAATTTGAGCATTGGTTTCTTGTGCATTCATCTCGGGGCGAGCAAAAATAACATACCCTGTATAGCTAGCACTTAGCTCATCTCTTGGTACTTCGACTACAGCATCATCGAGTTCCGGGTATGAAACTCTGGCATGGGTTTTATCAAGCCCATGTAGAACGCAGGCTTGCTTATCACTTAGCACTAAAACGGCGGGTAAAATTGCAGTGTTGATATGGTCTAGCTCGCGTTTTACTGTTCTACTGGCGAGCCCCGCTCGTTTTGCTGCGCGCTCAAATCCGGTAGGCGATAGTTCACCGCGGTCTAAAGGCAGTCCGCTAAGCAAGCTAACTCGAGATACATCTAAATGATGGGCGTGACAGATTGTTATTAAACAATCCATCAACACTCCCCCTTGTCTCTCCAAATAAGATATGTCGTCTACGACCTTCTTTTCCTTCATATAGGCCTACACATCACTATTCGTTAGTAGGAAGCTGGATAATAGCCGCTTCAATTCTGCGATTTCGAGCATTCGCTTCATCTGATTCTTCATCAATCAGTGGACGACTCTCTCCATAACCAACCGCAGTAATTCTTCTTGCTTCTATATTGGCTTTGGCCATCAGCAACGACGCAACTGCCTTTGCTCTGCGTTCAGACAAGCGCTGGTTGTATGCCGCATCGCCATCTAAAGAAGCATGGCCGTGAATGATGACACCAGAATTAGCGTCACTATTAAGCGCATCGATAACCTCTTGAAGGGAGTTCTCATATTCAGGTAAAACCTCGGTAGAATTAGAGGCAAACTCAATGTTTACATTAAACGACTCTATTATATTTGCGTTGTCCAAAGTGAAGTCTGCAGCACTTGGTTCTGGTGCCAATTCAGGCTCTTTCGCTTCACAGCCAAAGTCATCGACCATAGCGCCAGGTGTTGAATCTATGCAGTCATCCCATAAATCAACAATGCCGTCTCCATCAGAATCGCGCTTTAATATATTCAGTTCATCTTCAAAGTTCGTGCGAATTACAGGGCATACATAATTAGGGTCGTAGCTAATTTTTTCTTCAGCTTTACTTAGTACATCAGGCACGCCCTCTTTAGTAATGCCTAGTGTTTGCGCTAAGCTTCCCGATGCTGCAAGCAGTCTTACACGCGCTTTTTCTAGCGTATACTGGGCTTCTAAGTACGCACGACTCGATTCGTAGTACTCATTTTCTGAATCGAGTAAATCCAGTAGTGATCGTTCTCCTATAGTAAATTGGTCCATATAGGCAGATTTCACACGGTCTGAAGATAAGCGGTGAGCATTCAGTGAAGGTAGCTGCTCGGATATATTGATAATGTCGTTGTAAGCAATTTGTACCGTTTGTCTCATATCGATACAGGCTTTATCCCGTAAATCTTTTGCTAAGTCTACTTGCGACAATGCTTGTCGAATCGCCGCGCTATCCGACCCACCGTTATACAAGTTATAAGAAAAATTTACGCCGACACTCGCCTCGGTAATGGTGTTATTCAATGCAGCTTGGTCTCGTGTTTGCGCACCATAACTTGCGGTCAAATTAACCTGAGGATGGTAGAGACTCTTTGCACTATCGACCGCATAACGCTGCGCATCTATGTTATAAATAGCAGCATTAAATTGTGGATTAGTACCATACGCGCTAGTAAGTAAAGATTGTATATCTGTGACGTTTGCATCAACGAAAGCAGAGTTTATTGATACTGACTGTAGGTTTTGAGCAGGCTTTTCACCCACCAACCGCAAAAAGCGTGCGGTAACATCGTGCAAATTCGATAGCTCAGTAAGCACGTTAGACTCGGCAAGGGAAAGACGACCGCTAATTTGCTCTAAGTCAGCTCTACGACCTACTCCAGCCTCAACGCTTTCTTCAATTTGTTTGAACACATCAACATGAGTAATCAGGTTTTCTTCAGCAAGCTTCAAAAGCTCTCGAAACAACTGAACATCCATATAAGCAAGGGCGGTATCTAATGACTTCTGCTCAATTTCGCCCATTAGTTCAAAAAACCGTACAACTTGTGCTTGCTTAAAACGCTTCACCTCACTGCTTGTTAAAAAACCGTCATATAACATCTGGGTGAGGGTGATTTGAGCAGTATGGCCCATGTATTCTCGTTCTAAGCCATAATTTCTATCGGTGTACGCGCTCGACGCCAATACATCGACCTGTGGGCGAAAACCGCCTCTCGCGATGTCGACATCTGACATAGCCACTTGAAGTTGACGCCAACTGGCTTGTACTTCCGGATTTTCGTTTACTACCTTGCGTACATAGTCTTCCAAATTAACCGACAAATCGTTACTTCCATTGCTCTGCGCTGCGGCAATATCAGCAAGCAAAGCGACCGACAACCCAAGCATAGCCTTGGACAGCACTGTTTTCATCGACATCATATTTACATCTCATAATTTTAAGAATCTAAACGACATTTGTTTCGTCTCTTATCCCTAAAACATAGTCGCCATATGTATTTCTGCAAATCTAGCAACTTACAAATAGACTAATTATTAATAAATTAGGGGTAACTACCTAGTCTTATACCAAAGAACAAAGACTCTCCGTACCACGGTCCGGTAACCGAATGTAAATCCTCTGCTACGCTTTTTGTATAGCGTGAAAATTTATTGATTGAGAGGGAAACATGGCTGAAGTAATCATTGCGGGAGTAAACGGCGAGGCTTCTTTGATTCGCGGAGAAACCGGTGAGCAGGTCAATGTTACTGTCGGTATGACGGTGGCAGAGGGCGACGTATTGAACATATCACCTGATGGATTTGTTACCGTAAGTGTAGATGGAGAACTTCGCACACTTCCAGCCGGACAAAGTGTTACTTTCCCGCTGCAATTAGACTTTACCGAAAACAATTCTGACGATGAATTTGCTGTTTTTGATGAAAGTGTCGATGAGCTAACAGCATTACTTGACGGTGTTGACGGCGTTGATGGCAACAACCAAGAAGGTGACGCTGACTTTCTTGATGTGCTTGCTGGTGACGGAGACATTTTAGAATCGTTAGAAGCAACCGCAGCGGGCCTAGATGGCGGTGCTGGTACTGACGGCGGTAGTAATTTTGTGCGCGTTGATCGCATAAATGAAGAAGTCGATCCAGTGGGTTTCCAGTTCGATCAAAGTGCAAATGGCAACGACGATGTTACGCCAGTTGAGTTTTCTGGAACAGGCGAGCAAGCACAAGACATTTCACTTACCCTAGATGCGATTGGCTTAACAAGCGACACCACGCCAACACTATCAGGCATTACTTCAGCAATTCCAGGCAGTACAGTTACACTAACCGTTACCGATAGTGAGGGAAACACTCAGGTTGTTACCGCCATAGTACAAGACGACGGTACGTTCAGTGTAGACGTACCAAATGCACTGGCTGATGGTGAGTTCACGGTAGATGCTACCGTGTTAGAACCAACAGGTAATACTGCTGATAGTTCTACCACCGGTGAAATTGACGCTACCGCTCCAACCATTACCATTAATGCGCCGGGTTCTGATAACGACACCACGCCTACCCTTTCAGGTACAACCGATGCCACTCCTGGCAGCACAGTTACGCTAACCATTACCGACAGTGCAGGCAATACTCAAACCGTGACTGCCATTGTGCAAGCCGATGGCACCTACAGCGTTGATGTACCTGCTGAATTAGCTGAAGGTGAATTTACCGTTAACGCCAGCGTGACCGATGAAGCAGGCAATACAGCAACCGCTGATACTACAGGGGAAATTGATACTACCGCCCCAACCATTACCATTAATGCGCCAGGTTCTGATAACGACACCACACCCACCCTGTCAGGTACCACTGATGCCACTCCTGGCAGCACAGTTACGCTGACCATTACCGATAGCGCTGGCGTTACTCAAACTGTGACAACCATTGTGCAAGCAGACGGCACTTATAGCGTTGATGTACCTGCTGAATTAGCTGAAGGTGAATTTACCGTTAACGCCAGCGTGACCGATGAAGCAGGCAATACAGCAACCGCTGATACTACAGGGGAAATTGATACTACCGCCCCAACCATTACCATTAATGCGCCAGGTTCTGATAACGACACCACACCCACCCTGTCAGGTACCACTGATGCCACTCCTGGCAGCACAGTTACGCTGACCATTACCGATAGCGCAGGCGTTACTCAAACTGTGACAACCATTGTGCAAGCAGACGGCACTTATAGCGTTGATGTGCCTGCCGAATTGGCGGAAGGCGAGTTTACCGTTAACGCCAGCGTGACCGATGAAGCAGGCAATACAGCAACCGCTGATACTACAGGGGAAATTGATACTACCGCCCCAACCATTACCATTAATGCGCCAGGTTCTGATAACGACACCACACCCACCCTGTCAGGTACCACTGATGCCACTCCTGGCAGCACAGTTACGCTGACCATTACCGATAGCGCAGGCGTTACTCAAACTGTGACAACCATTGTGCAAGCAGACGGCACTTATAGCGTTGATGTGCCTGCCGAATTGGCGGAAGGCGAGTTTACCGTTAACGCCAGCGTTACTGATGAAGCTGGCAATACAGCAACCGCTGATACCACAGGTGAAATTGATACCACCGCCCCAACAATCACCATTAATGCGCCAGGTTCTGATAACGACACCACGCCTACTCTTTCAGGTACCACTGATGCCGCACCGGGC
Source organism: Alteromonas sp. ABD4_190 (assembly GCF_056160105.1). Lineage (NCBI taxonomy): Bacteria > Pseudomonadati > Pseudomonadota > Gammaproteobacteria > Alteromonadales > Alteromonadaceae > Alteromonas > Alteromonas sp. ABD4_190. The sequence continues at coordinate 3,200,629 of NZ_JBSWWN010000001.1, read as the reverse complement.
AGTACAGTTACGTTAACCGTTACCGATAGCGCGGGCAACACGCAAACAGTAACTGCCATTGTGCAGGCTGACGGCACCTATAGCGTTGATGTGCCCGCTGAATTGGCCGAAGGTGAATTTACCGTTAACGCCAGCGTGACTGATGAGGCTGGCAATACAGCAACCGCTGATACCACAGGGGAAATTGATACTACAGCGCCATCAATTACAATCGACGCTATAGCTACTGACAATGACACCACACCTACCCTTACAGGTACCACTGATGCCGCCCCTGGCAGCACAGTAACATTAACCATCACCGACAGCGCGGGCGTTACGCAAACCGTGACTGCCATTGTGCAGGCTGACGGCACTTACAGCGCTGACGTACCGGCTGAATTGGCGGAAGGTGAATTTACGGTCAATGCTAGCGTGACTGATGAGGCTGGCAATACAGCAACCGCTGATACCACAGGGGAAATTGATACTACTGCGCCATCAATTACTATTGACGCGATAGCGACTGACAACGACACCACGCCTACCCTTACAGGTACCACTGATGCCGCTCCTGGCAGCACGGTTACGTTAACCATTACCGATAGCGCAGGTAACACACAAACTGTAACCGCCATTGTGCAGGCTGACGGCACATACACTGCAGACGTACTGGCTGAACTAGCTGAAGGTGAATTTACGGTTAACGCAAGCGTTACCGACGAAGCGGGCAATACGGCAAGTGCTGACGCTCAGGGTGCTATCGACGTGACGGCCCCAACCATCGCATTAAACGACCCAGGAATAAATGGCGATGCTACACCCACACTTTCGGGATTAACAGATGCCGTGCCCGGAAGCACGATAACCCTTACCGTTACCGATAGTGCTGGCGTTACTCAAACCTTTACCACTACTGTGCTTGCCGATGGTACCTTTACCGTTGAAGTTCCAAATGCGGTGGCTGAGGGTACATACAGCGTAACTGCCGAGGTGACAGATGGTGCGGGCAACACCGCACAAGCAACAGCAAGCGGCGATTACGATTCTACGAGTCCTTCGACGACCGTAAATCAACCTGCGCCAACGAACGATACTACGCCAAACGTTTCTGGTGAAACCGATGCCCCTCCAGGCAGTGAAGTCGTCATTGTTGTTACAGATAGCGAGGGTAACGAGCAAACAATCGTTACTACAGTGGGCGCTGACGGCACATTCAACGAAGATGTGCCAGCGGAGCTTAGCGAAGGTGAGTACACGGTAGATGTTACTGTAACAACACCAGCAGGCAACAGTTCTACCACAACAGTGACTGGCGAAATTGACACCACGGCGCCGATAATCAATCTTGATCCTCTTGGCTCAACCAATGATGACACGCCGGTGATAAATGGCGACACCGACGCAGAACCGGGTGCGATAGTCACGTTAGAAATTGTGCATTCAGACGGCACTACGCAAACCATAACTGCAACAGTGCAAGAAGACGGTAGCTTCAGCGCTGAAGTCCCGCAAGCGCTCGCAAATGGCGACTTCACGGTAACCGCTACTGTGTCTGATGTGGCGGGCAATACCGCTTCAACCTCCATCGATGCGGTTATTAATACCCAAGGCCCTAATGTTGTTATTGAAACCGGCTCTCCTACCAACGGTAGTGAAGGCATAGGGGGTTCATCAGACGCCCCTAATTCAGAGGTTGTGGTTGTTATCACCGATAGCGACGGCAACAGCCAGACAATAACGGGGACAACCGATGAGAATGGCAACTTCAATGTAGCATTCCCTCCTGGCTCTGAAGAGGGCGAATACGAGATTGAAGTGACGGTGACAGACGAAAATGGCAATAGCTCTACCGCCACGGCCACTACTGTACTTGATACCACCCCACCAATTGTGAATATCGACCCGCAAACGGATACTAACGACACAACACCGACTATCTCAGGTAATACAGATTTACCCGCAGGTAGCGAGGTCGTTATTACTGTCACTGATAGTCAGGGTAATACGCAGACCTTTACCGCCGTTGTTGATGAAAATGGTAATTTCAGCGCCGATGTCGAAGACGCGCTAGCAGAGGGCAACTATGAGGTTTCTGTCGAAGCAACTGATGCAGCGGGTAATACAACTACAGCTGTCGACAACAGTGGCAACATAGACACTACCGCACCAGCGCTTTCTTTAGACCCACAAACTGACGGCAGCGACACCACGCCAACAATTTCTGGCTCTACCGATTTACCACCTGGTTCAACAGTAACCATTGCGGTGACCGACAGCGCGGGCAACACACAAACTATCGATGCCATCGTTGATGAGAACGGTGATTTTAGCGTCGACGTGCAAACGCCGCTGACTGAGGGTGAATATACTGTAGAGGCCAGTGCTACAGACGAGGCAGGCAACACAACGACAGTCATTGAAAATGGCGGTAACATTGATACGCAAGCCCCCACCATTTCACTAGAGCCACTTGGCACAGGTAACGACACGACACCGTCAATTAGCGGTTCTACAAACTTGGAAGCGGGCAGCACGGTCACACTTACCGTTACCGATAGTGCTGGAAACAGCCAAACCTTTACTGCCACAGTAGACGCGAACGGCGAATTTAACGCAGACGTGCCTGCTGAACTCGCTGACGGCAACTACACTGTTGAAGCAACAGCCACCGATGCTGCGGGAAATAGTGCTTCAACGTCACAGACTGGCACAGTGGACAGCAATGCGCCAAGCTTAACCCTTGACCCACTGGGTGATGACAACGACACCACGCCTACTATCTCAGGTACTACCGATTTACCCGCTGGCAGCACTGTTACACTCTCTGTTACCGATGCGCTTGGCAATACGCAAACATTTACGGCAACGGTAGATGGTTCTGGTAATTTCAGTGCCGATGTGCCCAATCCATTAGCTGAAGGTGAATATAGCGTAACGGCTACAGCGACCGACGCCAACGGCAATACTGCAACGGCAACGGAAACTGGCGGTAATATCGATATTACATCGCCGCTGGTTAATCTAGATGCTCAAGGCAGTACTAATGATAATACGCCAACCATCTCAGGTAACACAGACCAGGCACCGGGTAGCAGTGTATCAATCACGGTTACAGACAGTGCAGGCAATACGCAAACCTTTGATGCTATCGTCGAAAATGACGGTACTTTCTCTGTTGACGTGCCGGCAGAGCTTGCCGACGGCAACTTTACCGTTACCGCGACGGTCACTGACGATGCGGGCAACCAAGACTCTGCATCGACACAGGGCAATATTGATACCGCGGCACCAACGCTATCGCTTGACCCACAAGACATTGGCAACGACACCACGCCACTTATTAGTGGCACGACAGATTTGCCACAAGGTAGCACGGTAACACTCGTCGTCACTGATAGCCTAGGTAATCAGCAAACCATTGAAGCCGTTGTAGATGAAAACGGAAACTTTAGCGCTGAAGTACCTAGCGCATTAGCAGAAGGTAACTACTCCGTTACAGCAACCGCTGTCGATGAAAATGGTAATACCGCTAGCGTGACAGAAAACGGCGGTATTGTAGATACAACCGCACCATCGCTTTCCCTCGACGCTGTGGGTTCTGGCAACGATTCCACACCCACTTTATCGGGCAGTACTGATCTGCCTGAAGGAAGTGTTGTTTCGCTAACAGTCGTAGATAGCGCAGGTAACACGCAAACCATCAACACCTTAGTCGATGCTAACGGTAATTTCTCTGTTGACGTACCTCAAGAACTGGCTGATGGAGACTATACGGTTACTGCCACGGCAGAAGACGAAGCAGGCAATGACGTTACAGACAACGCAACGGGTAACATTAATACTAATGCACCCACGTTAGTGCTAGATGGGCAAGGCGAGACGAATGACAGCACGCCCGTTATTTCAGGTACCACCAGCTTACCTGAAGGAAGTACGGTTACCTTAACCGTAACGGATAGCGCAGGGATCACGCAAACGATTACCGCGACAGTAGGCACTGACGGAACATTTAGTGCAGAAGTAACCACTCCACTCGCTGATGGCGCTTACACCGTTACCGCCAGCGCAACTGACGGCGATGGCAATACGACAACAGTAACCGACAATGGCGGCGTTGTAGATACCACCGCGCCTACGCTTACCCTAGAAAATCCTGGCAGCACGGGTGACACCACACCTACACTTTCAGGCACCACTGACCTTCCTGAAGGAAGCACGGTTACGCTTGTCATTACAGATAGCGCTGGAAACACGCAAACTATCAATGCCTTGGTCGATGCAAATGGTAGCTTCAGTGTAGATGTGCCAAACGCACTAGCTGACGGCGACTTTACTGTGACTGCGACTGCAACCGACAGTGCAGGCAATACCGCGAATGCCAATACAACAGGTAGTGTAGATAGCGAAGCGCCGCTGTTAACCCTTGATACACAAGTCGCTACCAGCGATGTTACCCCAACTATCACAGGTACTACCGACGTGGCACCTGGCACACTGGTTACCATTACTGTGGTAGATGCCAATGGTAACTCGCAAAGTTTCCAAGCAGCCGTGCAAGCAGACGGCACATTCAGTGCCGATGTGCCTAGCGCCTTGGCTGAAGGCGACTTTACCGTTACGGCAACAGTAAGCGATGCACAAGGCAACACCGCGACGGCAAACGAAACAAACGGAAGTATTGATACACAAGCGCCTATTGTTACCGTTAACCCGTTAGATTCAGGTAATGACACTACGCCGGTTATTTCAGGTAATACAGATTTACCTGAAGGTGCTGTCGTTGTGATCAACGTAACTGACAGCAATGGCGACACGCAAACCATTAACGCATTGGTTGATGCTGACGGCAACTTTGCAACAGAGGTATTGTCTCCACTACCTGAAGGAGACTACAGCGTCGAAGTTACTGCAACAGATGATGCAGGTAATTCAACAACCGCAACTGAGGACGGTGGCAATATTGACACCACCGCCCCTGTACTTACGCTAAATCCGCAGGGCACAGGCAACGATGAAACGCCTAACATATCGGGCAGCACTGATTTAGCGCCGGGAAGCACAGTCACGTTAACCGTCACAGATAGCGCGGGCAATACACAAACCTTTGACGCCATTGTGGACGCGAATGGTGACTTCAGCGCGGATGTTCCAAACGCTATACCGGATGGTAGCTACACGGTAACAGCAAGTGCCTCAGACGATGCAGGTAATACAACCACCACTTCTGATACCGGTACGTTAGATACCAGCGCCCCTGCGTTGACATTAGATGCGCAAGTTACGGTTAGCGATACTACACCAACCATTTCAGGTACGACTGACCTACCCGCGGGTTCAACCGTGACACTTTCCGTCACTGACAGTGCAGGCAACACCCAAACCTTTACTGCACTTGTTGATGCAAGCGGTAACTTTAGTGCTGATGTCCCCGCGCCTCTTGCCGAAGGTGATTACTCAGTAACCGCTACCGCTACAGACAGCAACGGAAATAGTGCCTCTGTCACCGACAATAACGGTATCGTCGATACCGTCCCCCCCGTTATTTCACTAGATGCGCTGGGTTCAAATAACGATACTACGCCTACCATTTCAGGCTCTACGGACTTAGCAGCAGGTGAGAGCGTAACGCTGTCGATCACCGACAGCGCTGGCAATACACAAACTGTGACCGCAACGGTTGATGCAAACGGCAACTTTACTGTGGATGTACCAGCTGCACTGGCCGAAGGTGACTATACGGTTACTGCAACGGCCACCGACGATGCTGGTAACAGTGCGTCAGCCAATGCAACAGGCACCATAGACACCACTGCGCCTACCCTAACCTTAGACGCCCAAGGTTTAGGCAATGATACAACGCCAACCATTTCGGGAAGTACAGATCTAGCAGAAGGTAGCGTGGTCTCCTTAGTTATCACAGATAGCGCGGGCAACATTCAAACAATTACAGCAACAGTTGATGCTGCAGGAAACTTTACGGTTGATGTGCCCGAGGACCTTGCTGAAGGCTCATACAGTGTTGAAGCTACCGCCACTGATGACGCAGGCAACAGCACGTCGGTTCTTGATAATTCAGGTGTTATCGACATCACGCCACCTGAGCTAACCCTTGACGAATTAACGCCAGAGAATAACCTTACGCCAACTATTTCCGGCACCACAAACCTTCCAGCTGGCGCCATTGTCACACTAACGGTGGTCGACAGTGCGGGTAACACGCAAACCTTTGCCGCAACGGTACAAACCGACGGCAGTTTTGCCGCCAACGTACCTTCACCACTAGCTGAAGGTGACTATACGGTTACCGCAACCGCTCAAGACGCGGCAGGTAACCAAGGTTCTGATTCTGAAACGGGTGGCAGCGTAGATACCACAGCGCCTATTATCACTCTGGATCCGCTTGGCACAGGAAACGATAACACACCAACTATTAGCGGTAGCACAGATTTGGATGCAGGCAGCACGGTGACTATTACAGTGACTGATAGCGCTGGCACTGTGCAGACGTTTACTGCAACGGTTGATGGTAACGGCGACTTCAGTGCAGATGTGCCTAATCCTATGGCAGACGGAAACTTCGACGTTACTGCAACGGCGACTGATGCTGCAGGCAATACTGCTACAGATACAGTGAGCGGCGACATAAACTCTGCCGCGCCTACCCTATCCCTTGATCCTCTTGGTTCGGGCAACGACACGACGCCGACCATTTCAGGTAATACCGACTTAGCGCCAGGTAGCACTGTAACGCTAACTGTGACTGACAGTGCTGGAAACACACAAACATTCAGTGCCGTAGTGCAAGGTGATGGAAGCTTTACGGCTGATGTTCCTGCAAGCTTACCTGAAGGTGACTATTCGGTTACTGCCACCGCCACAGACGGCGCTGGCAACAGTGCATCGGTAACCGAAAATGGCGGTAACATCGATACAACAGCCCCATCGATAACCATCGATACACAAGGGCTTGGCAATGATGCAACGCCGTCTATCTCTGGCACCACAGACCTCAATGCTGGCGACACAGTTAGCATAAGCGTGACAGACAACGCTGGAAATACCCAAACATTCACTGCAACCGTTCAAAACGATGGTACTTACAGTGCTGATGTTCCTGCCGATTTAGCTGAAGGCAGTTTCAGTGTGACTGTCACTGCGACTGACGATGCGGGTAATTCAGCAACGGCAATAGATAACAACGGAGTCATAGATACAGCAGCCCCCACCATAACGTTAGACGCACAAGGCCTAACCAACGACGCTACACCGACTATATCGGGAACCACCGACTTGGCTGCGGGCAACACTGTAAGCATTAGCGTGACTGACAGCCAAGGCAATACGCAAACTTTCGCTGCCACCGTTCAAGCGAACGGCAGCTTTAGCGCTGATGTGCCCCTTGACCTTGCAGAAGGCGATTACACCGTAGAAGTGACGGCGACTGATGATGCAGGTAATCAAAACACAGCGGTTGATAACAACGGTACAGTTGACACCACTCCACCTGTTATCAACATAGATCCAGTGGCCAGCGGCAATGACGCAACGCCAATTTTGAGCGGTACTACCGACTTGCCAGAGGGAGCAACAATTACACTGGTTGTCACCGATGCAGGCGGTAATGTACAGAACCTTACCGCTACGGTAAACGCGGATGGCACTTTCTCAGTTGAAGTACCCAGCGCGCTTGTTGATGGCGATTACGATGTAACAGCCAGTGCGAGCGACGCTGCGGGCAATAGCACGACTGTGTCGGATAGCGGCAATATTAATGCCAGCGCTCCGGAAATTACCCTAGATGCCCTTGGCCAGACAAACGACGCTACGCCTCTTATTTCAGGTACAACTAACGCGCCAGTTGGTGCCACCGTCACTTTAACAGTGACAGATAGTGCTGGAGCAGTTCAAACCTTTACCGCACCAGTACAAGGAGATGGCACCTTCAGCGCAAGCGTACCGTCAGACCTGGCCGAAGGTAGCTACACAGTTGTCGCAGAAGTGACTGACGGAGCCGGAAATACAGGCTCTGACTCTGAAACTGGCGGTGTGGTAGATACCACATCACCGGCTATTGATGTGGCAGATCCGGGTGTAGGCAATGATGCAACACCGACCATTAGCGGAACGACAGACCAGCCAGCCGGAAGCACGGTTTCAATTACCGTCACCGATAACGCTGGCAATATACAAACCTTATCAGCAACCGTGCAAAGCGACGGCTCTTTTAGCGTAGACGTTCCCACCACTTTGGCTGAGGGTAACTACACAGTTCAGGCTACCGTTGTTGATGAAGCTGGCAATACAGCGTCCGACGCTGAAACCGGCTTAATCGACACAATTTCACCTGTTATTACGCTGGACGAGCCAGGCACAGTTAGTGACTCAACCCCAACCATAAGCGGTACTGTAGATTTACCGCAAGGTTCTACAGTGCAAATAACTGTTGTTGATAGTGCGGGTAATACACAGGTGTTCTCTGCATTGGTTGGCGCGGGCGGCGTATTCTCTGCCGATGTACCAGCGGCGATGGCTGAAGGAAACTTCACTGTTTCAGCAACCGCCACCGATGAAGCAAACAACAGTACAACCGATAACGAAGCAGGCGTAGTTGATACTCTAGTACCTACACTTACTATAGATGTTGCCGATACCACTAACGACGCGACGCCACTCATTACCGGTACAACCGATGAACCTGCGGGCGCTGTGGTCACTATTTTGGTAACGGATAGCGCTGGTGCGACCCAGACCTTAAGCGCAGTGGTACAGGCTGATGGTTCTTTCTCTATCTCCCCAGGTACGGATTTAGCTGAAGGCGACTTCACGGTAAGCGCTACCATCAGTGATGAGGCAGGTAATACAGCAACAGCGAGTGATGCTGGAAACATAGACATTACAGCACCATCACTAACATTAACGCCACTTGAGGAAGGCAATGACACAACGCCTACCCTATCTGGTAGCACAAACCTTGCGCAGGGTAGTGAAGTTACGCTTGTGGTAACTGACAGCGCAGGAAATGTTCAAACCCTCACAGCTACAGTTGATGTAAATGGAAACTTTACAGTGGATGTGCCTGCGCCTTTAGCGGAAGGTGCATACAGTGTTGAAGCCACGGCGAGTGATGATGCGGGTAATAGCACTACCGTCGTAGACAACACAGGTGTTATTGATACGACAGCCCCTACTCTATCGTTAGATACACTAGCCCCAGACAGTGACACAACACCTACAATATCAGGGAATACTGACCTGCCTGCAGGCGCGACAGTAACGATTACTGTGACGGATAACTCAGGTGTAAGCCAAACCTTCGATGCAACCGTTCAGGGAGACGGCAGTTTCTCGGCCGATGTGCCAAGCCCCATGGCTGAAGGAGGGTATACCGTTACCGCCGTTGCCCAAGACCCAGCAGGCAATGAGACTACCGCCACTGAAACAAACGGTAGCGTAGACACTACCGCGCCGACGATCAACTTAGATGCACAAGGCACAGGTAATGATACTACGCCAACGATCACCGGTAGCACCGATTTAAGCCCAGGTAGTTCAGTGACCATAACCGTCACCGACAGCACAGGAGCAGAACAGACATTTACGGCTATTGTCGATAGCCTTGGTAATTTCAGCGCCGACGTGCCCAATGCAATGGCAGACGGAAACTTCGATGTTACTGCTACCGCCACTGATGCTGCTGGAAACTCGGCGTCTGATACTACCAGCGGCAATATCAATACAGCCGTGCCAAACCTAACCTTGGACTCGCTTGGTACAGGAAACGACACAACACCGACCATTTCCGGTACTACAGATATTGCACCAGGCAGCACCGTATCCATCAGCGTTACCGATAGTGCAGGAAACACCCAAACATTTGACGCCATTGTTCAAGCTAATGGCACCTTCTCTGTAGATGTGCCAGCAGCCTTATCTGAAGGTAATTATTCAGTCACCGCAAGTGCAACAGATGGCGCGGGTAATACGGCAACCGCAAACGAAAATGGCGGTGTTATCGATACTACTGCGCCAGCTGCGCCTTCTGTTGATGCAGGCAATGGTACCGAAATTACCGGCACAGCCGAAGCAGGCGCTGTCGTAAACGTAGACGTTGACGGTGATGGCACACCTGATTTCACAGTGATTGCTGATGGCGATGGTAACTGGTCAGTAACACCCACTACACCGCTAGCGGATGGCGTGGTTGTCACGGCAACAGCAACCGATGAAGCTGGCAATACGAGTAGTCCAGCGTCTGATACGGTAGACGCTGTTGCGCCAATCGTTGCCTTTAACGACCTAACGACTAACGATACCACGCCTGCACTTACCGGTTCGGTGGACGACCCAACCGCCATCGTGGTCGTTACCATTAACGGTACAGACTATACCGCGACAAACAATGGTGATGGCAGCTGGATACTGGCTAACGATATCGTTGCCGTGCTGGCTGAAGGTAGCTATACCGCTACGGTTACTGCTACTGATGCCGATGGTAACACCGGAACTAACTCTGGTACTGTGGTGATTGATACCACTGCTCCAGCAGCGCCTACCGTCGATGCAGGTAACGGCACTGAAATTACGGGTACTGCGGAAGCAGGGGCAACTATAAATGTGGACGTGGATGGCGACGGCACGCCAGACTTTACCGTCATCGCAGATGGCGATGGAAATTGGTCAGTAACACCCACTACACCACTGGCCGATGGCGTGGTTGTTACGGCAACGGCGGTTGATGAAGCTGGCAATGGCAGCGCACCAGCGTCAGATACAGTAGATGCTGTTGCGCCAGTCGTTGCAATCAATGACTTAACCACTAATGACGCTACACCAGAGCTAACCGGTACGGTTGACGATCCAAACGCTATCGTAGTAGTGACCATTGATGGTGTGGACTACACCGCAACTAACAATGGTGATGGAAGCTGGACCCTGGCTGACGATGCAGTGGCTGCACTTGCAGATGGTAGCTATACCGCTACCGTTACTGCCACGGATGCCGACGGCAATGTGGGCTCAAATTCAGGAACGGTAGTGATTGATACTACACCACCTGCCATACCTACTGTGGATGCGGGCAACGGCACAGAAATTACCGGTACCGCTGAAGCAGGCGCAACCGTAAATGTGGACGTGGATGGCGACGGCACGCCTGATTTCACCGTCATCGCTGATGGCGACGGTAATTGGAGCATTACGCCTGATACACCGCTTGCCGATGGCGTAATTGTGACCGTAACGGCAACTGACGCAGCGGGTAACATTAGCAACCCAGCCTCAGACACGGTTGACGCGGCTGCGCCAGTGGTTGCCTTTAACGATTTAACAACGAACGATACAACGCCGGCACTTACTGGTTCGGTTGACGACCCAACAGCCACGGTGGTTGTTACCATCAATGGAGCCGACTATACCGCCACCAATAACGGTGATGGCACGTGGACACTGGCTGACGATGCGGTGGCGGCACTTGCTGAAGGTAGCTATACCGCAACGGTTACTGCAACCGACCCAGAAGGTAATGTGGGTACGAATACTGGTACAGTGGTTATTGATACCACAGCACCAGCTGCGCCTACCGTTGAAGCGGGCAACGGCACTGAAATTACCGGCACAGCCGAAGCGGGCGCAACGGTAAATGTGGATGTAGACGGAGACGGCACGCCAGATTTCACCGTGATCGCTGATGGCGACGGCAATTGGAGCGTAACGCCAGATACACCATTAGCAGATGGAGTTGTAGTAACGGCAACGGCTACTGATGAAGCGGGCAACACCAGTGGGCCGGCATCTGACACGGTAGACGCCGTGGCACCTGTCGTAACCATCAATGATGTAACGACCAACGACACTACGCCTGCACTAACGGGTACGGTTGATGACCCAACGGCTACTGTAGTAGTCACCATTGACGGCAATGATTACACCGCTACCAACAATGGTGACGGCACATGGACGCTGGCCGATAATATCGTTGCCCTGCTTGCTGAAGGCAATTACACGGCTGTGGTTACCGCCACAGATGCGGTAAGCAATGTTGCAACTGACACTGGTACAGTCGTTATCGATACCACTATTGATGAAAACAATAATGGTCAAACAGTAACGTTCGACAGTATCTCAAACGACTCTGGCGTGTCTGACGACTTTATTACTAGCGATAGCACACTTATCTTTAATGGTACGGTGGATCTTGGTGATAATACTACCCTAACCGTTACCGTTGACGGTACGTCCTATGCTTTTGGCACCGATCCTGAACTTACCATTGATGGCAGCGGCAACTGGAGCCTGGATTTAACAGGCACACCGCTACCAGCAGGTACCTACGCGGTGGTGGCAACAGTCACCGACGACGCCGGCAACTCGGCAAGCACAGCAAGTCAGAATGTTATCGTACAGGCTCTCGATGCTATAAACGACGGTAACACCGTTGATATGGGCGAACCTGTGGTTACTGTAAATCCACCGGAAACCACCAGCGACGTGCAGGTGATAGGCTTAGCAGAGTCTACAGGAGGCGTTGATGCAAGCGCTTCCTTTACTGTTTCCCCTAACCATGTAGGTGAAGTGCTAGTAGAGGTTGACCAAATAGCACTGGTGGCTGTTGCCGATGCCTACATAGTCGAGGTGTATGACGAGAGCGGTCAGCTTGTTTACCAAGGAGTAAGCGCAGATTCACAACTTGCCGATGTCGGTGGATTAGACATTTTTGATGTTACCGGAGACGAGACCATTTCGTTCACGTTAGCAGGCCTTGATGCTGGCAACTACAGTGTGGTGGTCCGCAATGATGAGAACTTACTTGAAGACTTGTTAGACAACGACAACAGTAACGATGTTGACCTTGATGAGCTTGGTACAGCTGGCGTTGTACTTGGGCCAGACAATCAGGCGGTAGTTCTTGATACTATTGAAGCAACGTTAAATACCGGCGTTTTAGGTATTCCACTTGGTACGGTTGGCACCCAGGTAAGGGGAGTACTAGAGACACTTCTGGATACGACTACAGTCATCGGCGCAGGACAGCTTGTTAATTTACTTACCGCGCCTCTTGATTCAATTGGTTTAACTGGCTTCCTTGATGACATTCTAAGTGTCATTGCCGATGCATTGCTCAGCAATACATTAACCCTATTGCAAGACACCGATATCACCACCACATTAACCGAATACACCTATACAGGTGATTTGGTAGCCCAAGGCAACCTAATCGACGGTGATATTAGCGGCGTGGGTGCTGACACCATTTTAGACGGTGCGCAAGTGACGCTTGTTACCAACGCCTCTGGTGATAGCGTTGCTGTGCCTGCTACCGGTACCGTTACTATTCAAGGTAATTATGGCGTACTAGAAATTGCTGCAGACGGTACGTACACCTATACCGCCGATGTCGACCGCAGCGCAATTGGGCAAGATGAAGTGTTTAACTATACCTTATCAGATGGCGAAACCTCTGATATTGCGGCGCTTACCATCACTATATCTGGCAGCGACTTCCCGCCAGTAGTAGCCCAAACCGATAACAATGACATGGAGTTGGGCGCACAAACGGCCATTGTGAATGCGCCCGTTAGCGACAGTGACTTCCAAGTGCTTGGCTTAACCGAAGGCTCACCAGCAGCAGGCTCGCCAGAGGCTAGCACAACACTTACCGTTGGTGCTGGTTTCTTCGGCGAAGTGGTTGTAGAAGTTAGCCAAACCGCCTTAGTCGCCGTCGCTGATGCGTATCGTGTTGATATTATAGATGCCGATGGCAACGTGGTCGCCTCAGCTATGACGCCGGACAATCCGTTAATAGGTGATGTAGCTGGCGTAAACCTGATTGGAGTAACCGGTGACGATACACTAGTTGCGAAATTCTCTGGGCTACCTGCCGGAGATTACACCGTGGTTGTGCGCAATGATGAAAGTGCACTTGAGACACTATTCGATCAGAATAGCGATGGCTCGATTACGCTAACGGAGTTAGGTGATGGCGGAGTAGTTCTGGGTGAAGAGAACCAAGAGGTGGTGCTAACTGCTGTTGAGGACACACTAAATGGCACTAACGCGAGTATATTAAACGGGCTAGGTTTAGGTACGGTTGTGCGAAACCTTGTGCTTGAGCCAGCCTTAAGCACCGCAGACGCTATTGGCGCCGGCGATTTAGTGAGTACCATTACCACGGGACTTAATCTATTAGGGTTAGGTGCACTGGTAGATACCGTATTAGATGCTGTTGCAGCGGCACTGCTAAGCAATACACTTACCTTGCTTCAGTCTACCGATATAACTTCAACACTAACGGAGTATCAGTTTGAAGGTAGCACGACAACATCAGGTAATGTTATTGATGCCGCTAATACAGGCGATGTAGCCGATAGCATTGCCGAGGGCGGGGTAGTGACGCAAGTTAGCCATACCAATGGTGAGTCGGTGACTGTATTGGGCACTGGGCTATCGGGCATTACTATTGAAGGTGACTATGGCGACCTCACCATATTTGAAGACGGTAGCTACACCTATGTAGCCAACGGCGTGCGCGACGGCTTAGGCAGTACGGATAGTTTCAGCTATACCATTTCAGATGGCACCAATACGTCTACTGCAAACTTGAACTTCAATCTATCAGGGCAAGGCGTATCCGCAGACTCGGCACGTGCTGAATTGACCTATGATTTTGTTACAGACGCTGGTCTTGATGAACCTGGGGCACTATCTCACACTTATTTAGCAAGTATTTTTGGTGGCAGCTTTAGTGATACCAGCAGTACATTTGCTGTCGCTACAAATACAACTCAAGATATTACGTTAAACGTTGATAATGGCAGTTTGCTGTCACTGGTTTCAAGCCTTACTGTTACCGTAGAGAAGTTTGAAAACGGTGCATGGGAAGCGTACAGAGTGTTCCCTAATGGCGAGCTAGTTAGCTTATTAGGCATTGATGGCGATACCGTGCTTACCGTCAACGGATTAACTGAAGGTTTGTACCGTCTGTCGATGAGCGGTACAACTGGCGTTGGCGTAGCCGGAAGTATTAGTGTAGACCTGTCTTCTACCATCAACTATCTTGACCAGTTTGAAGTTAGCGGCGTACAAACCGCCACGGGCAACCTATTCGAAAACGATGTACTGTTTGGCCCAACATACGACGTAACGGTATCTACCGATGGAACTAACTTCCAAGACGCTTCAGGCGGCATTACGTTAGTGGGAGATTTCGGCACGCTACAAATTGACGAAACTGGCGCATACACTTATACCCCGGATAACACGCAAGCCGTGTTTGGTGGGACCTTAACGGATACCTTTACTTATCGTATCGAATATCCAGACGGTACTGTCGAACAGGCAGAGTTCAACGTGTTTGTAACAGCATCGGGTGAAGGTGTGCCTGAAGTCGTGACGACCACTTCATCTGAGTCTGTAAGTGCGTCAGATAGCAGCGGCACCGTTGTTACTGACGAGCCTACAGCACCTGATGTCATTGATCTAACAGGGCAAACGCTTCAAACAGTCGACCTGAATGCTGAAACTCGATTGGTAACGCCAGAAAACGAGGCGACTGCGCCGCTTATGAGCTCTGAGCCTGTCGAGAACATTGAACCTATAGAGACTACGCCAGACGTCATAACGCTTCCTGAAGAAGAGGTGAGCTCACTTGGAACAAATGTAGGCGATAGCTTTGGTGGAGGAGACACTATTGACTTGTCTGGCACTAAGATTGATACGGTTGATATTGGCGGCCCTATACCCACCGCGCCGGACCAGGGTACAAGCCCGCTTTCACCTGAGGCTTCGACGCCTGAAAGCACTCTGCCTGTCGACACCATCGCGCTACCAGAAGAAGGCGATATAGTCTCTGGGGGTCCGGTGACAGAGGTAACTGTTGACGTCGTCGATATTGATCTTCCGCCAGAAGAGTTGATTCTACCGTCAACAGAGCCTACTTCAGTCGATTCAAATAGTGAGGGCGCATCTCCTGATGCTAGTGGCGAACTCGTAGGCGATACGTCTAAAGAAGGTAGCGCTGATGTGACAACAGCTTCTCCGACAGAGTCTGAAGTACTGAAGACAGCGATAGATAAACTTCCACCAACGGATATCTAGTTAACTCATGAAGTCAGTCTTAAGCCCTCGTATTTAACGGGGGCTTTTTTATTGTGTGCCTAGTATCACAAGATATTTAACAAGACATTTTAGCCGCATAAGCGCAGCGTGATAAAACACTACACCTTGTTGATTAATCAAAGGGTTTCGTATTTTCTGGAACTACGTATAATAAAGTTTCCTATGCATTAGGTCCCCATAGTTTAATGGATAAAACAAGGCCCTCCTAAGGCTTAGATGTTGGTTCGATTCCAGCTGGGGACGCCATTTTAGCTGGCTTAAGCCCAAAATAGAGTAAACCTTCCTATACATTTCACTCCCCTATCATTATGTTTATTTCTTCTACTTTGGTTGTAATTTAATCGAATTGCGCAATACTCTTCTAAACAGGAGAGCACAATGACTTTCGATTCATCCCCCCAAGAAGAAACTGGCGATGATGTTGAAACACCGAGTGATTCAACATTTACCGAAGAGGAATGGTTTGCCATAGAGGCATTATCTGAGCCCGGTGCCATCTACTAACCGATGAAATTTCAAAATTAATCCCCACTTTTGTAGCCGTTGCCTGTTTTAAGCGTCGTCTTCCTGCGCGTTTAGCTTTCCAATAAGTACACTTCGCATAGACCATCAGGCAAAAAATAACGTATAAATAATGATGTAGTAGTTAATACGGGGAATAGTATGAGCCATTTTGAAAACGACGATATCGATTCGTTTTTTGCTGAAATGCAAGATGTAAAACCAATCGCTTCAGATGATAAGGCTGTATTACACGACCCTGAAAAGGCACTCGCCGAAAAGCAAAAAAGAGCAGCTTTGAAGGTAAGTGTTCGCGACAAGCTTGCTAACCCGTTAAGCATGGAAGGTGTGAAGCCGGTACCGCCTGATGATTTTATACATTTCCAGCAGCCAGGCATACAAGACGGTGTGTTTAAAAAACTGCGTCTTGGCAAATATCCGTTGGAAACCAATGTCACATTATCAGGAAAAAGCTTAGAACAAAGCCGCGACCTAATTTATAGCACCATTAAATCAAGCCACGAACGTGGGGTTCGCGCCCTGCTCATAAAACACGGAACGGGTGAAAAAAGTAAGCCATTTCCTGCGCTGAAAAAAAGCTACGTAAATCATTGGCTACGTGAACTTGATGAGGTGATTGCCTATCATACAGCACAGCCTATGCATGGCGGGTTTGGCGCCACCTATGTGTTGCTGAAAAAGCACCCTCAGCAAAAACTAATAAACAGAGAAAAAAATAAGAAAGGATAAAGTGAGAGACAAGTTTTGCGGACCACGGTAGAGCATTGGGTTCGTCTCGTTTTAAGCATTTTAATAGCCCCAATGATTAACGCCCGTAGCAGATACCTGCTACGGGCGTTAGAATTTTTCTTTCAGACTACTTAACTGAAGACAGCACACTTAGCGTTGTTGGAGCTTCGGCAGACTTCGCAGATGTGCTAAAAACAGCAGTTACGAACATCAGCACTACAGCTACAGCCACTCCGGTTAAGCCAA
Organism: Alteromonas sp. ABD4_190; assembly: GCF_056160105.1. NCBI lineage: Bacteria > Pseudomonadati > Pseudomonadota > Gammaproteobacteria > Alteromonadales > Alteromonadaceae > Alteromonas > Alteromonas sp. ABD4_190. The sequence goes on along the minus strand of NZ_JBSWWN010000001.1, from coordinate 3,183,037 downwards.
ACCCTTTTGAAGAACGATTCATTGGTCGTCTCTTATTATTAAAACCAGTAAGCAATTGCTAAACACTGGTACAACCCTAACTCAACTCCTGTAACCTAATAGCATTCCTTGCTTGCACTACAATAGATCAGTGACAAACTGATGACAAGAGCAAAAACCAGATTTTTGACACTTTGACAAAGGTTTGACACCTATTTAAGGTATGCGCATTTATTAAACAGTATTTTTATAGAAAATAAACAGGGGTTTCCCCCTGTTTATCAAGGTCACACTGTAATATTAACCAACATACTTACGGGCGTTTCTAAAGATACGCATCCACGCACCGTCTTCTTGCCAATCGTCTGGGCACCATGAGTTTGCAACGGCTCTAAATACACGCTCAGGGTGAGGCATCATAATAGTGCTGCGCCCATCTACAGACGTTAAACCAGTAATACCTTGCGGTGAACCGTTCGGGTTTGCCGGGTACTGCATAGTTGGCTTGCCATAGTTGTCTACATAACGCATGGCGACCTGACCGCTAACCTGCGATAGCGCGTTTTCATTTGCGAACTCAGCCTGACCTTCCCCGTGCGACACAGCAATCGGCATACGCGAGCCTGCCATACCATCTAGCAGCACAGATTTAGATTCCATCACTTCAACCATTGCGACGCGAGCTTCAAAACGCGCTGACTGGTTAGAAACAAAGTGCGGCCAGTGTTCAGTGCCAGGAATTAATGATTTTAGGTTCGATAGCATCTGACAACCGTTACATACACCTAAACTGAAGGTGTCGTTGCGGTTAAAGAAGCCTTCGAACTGATCCCGCGCCATGCTATTAAACAATATAGATTTCGCCCAACCTTCACCTGCGCCTAATACGTCGCCGTAAGAGAAACCGCCACAAGCAGCAAGACCCGCAAACTGTTCAAGGGTAATGCGCCCCGCTAGAACGTCGCTCATGTGTACGTCGATAGCATCAAATCCTGCACGGGTAAATGCTGCCGCCATTTCTAGATGTGAATTAACGCCCTGCTCTCTTAATATCGCTACCTTTGGCTTAACGCCTTTGGCAATATATGGCGCTGCAACGTCTTCGTTTACATCATATGACAACGCAACGTGCAAACCAGGATCGGCAGCATCTTGCTTCGCAGCGTGTTCTTGTTCAGCACACTCTGGGTTATCACGAAGCTTTTGCATTTCAAACGTAGTTTGCGCCCAAGTCGTACGCATTGATACACGGCTATCCGCAAGTACAGCTACACCGTCTCGGTTAAACTCAATCATATCTGTGCTATTTAATGTACCGATATCGTGAGTCAACTCAGTTAAATCGAACTTAGCCAGTACAGCGTTAACTGCGTCTAGGTCGCTTTCAAGCACTTGAATAACACCGCCCAATTCTTCATTGAACAAGACAGCGATATCGTTGCCTTTAAGGCTATCAAGGTTAATGCTTACACCTGTTTTACCGGCAAAGGCCATTTCTGCCACTGTCGTAAATAGGCCGCCGTCTGAACGGTCATGGTAAGCGTGCACCAAACCTTTTTCGATAAGCGTTTGCATAGCGTCAAAAAAGCCTTTAAGGCGGGTAGCAGAAACCACATCTGCTGGGCTATCACCAAGCTGTGTATAAACTTGCGCTAAACAGCTAGCGCCCAAGCGATTTTTACCTTCACCCAAATCGAGTAGCAACAAGCGACTTGCACCTTTATCAGTGCGTAGCTGAGGCGTTAGGGTTTTGCGAATATCTTTTACTGCACCAAAAGCAGAAATAACCAGTGATAGCGGAGAAGTCACCGCTTTATCTTCACCGTTTTCATTCCATGCGGTTTTCATCGACATAGAGTCTTTACCTACAGGAATGGTTAAACCTAGCTCTGGGCACAGCTCCTCACCCACGGCTTTCACAGCTTCATAAAGGCCTGCGTCTTCACCTGGGTGTCCAGCAGCTGCCATCCAGTTCGCAGACAGTTTAATACGTTTAATATCACCAATGTTTGCTGCGGCAATGTTGGTTAGTGCTTCCCCCACTGCAAGACGGGCAGACGCACCGTGTGATAACAATGCAACTGGTGTACGCTCACCCATTGTCATTGCTTCACCATGGTAGGTATCAAACGCTGTTGCGGTTACTGCTACGTCGGCCACTGGTACTTGCCATGGGCCTACCATTTGATCGCGACTTACAAGGCCGGTAACCGAGCGATCGCCTATAGTGATAAGAAATGTTTTCTCTGCCACAGTAGGTAATGACAGAATACGCGTCGCTGCATCACTTAGAGTAATGCCTGCGTCGTTTAATGCTGGTGAGCTTACCTTGGTTGAGCTCACGTCGCGATGCATTTTAGGCGGCTTGCCTAAAAGTACATCTAGCGGCATATCAATAGGTTTGTTCTCAAACTGACTGTCATTTAGATTTAGATGCTGCTCAGCAGTCGCTTCACCCACTACCGCAAATGGCGCGCGTTCGCGGGCGCAAATCGCTTCGAATACCGGCATATTTTCCGGTGCCACAGACATAACATAACGTTCTTGCGATTCGTTACACCAAAGCTCCAGCGGTGTCATACCAGGCTCATCAGACAGCACTTTTCTAAGCTCAAAGTTACCACCACGACCACCGTCGTTAACTAGCTCAGGCAACGCGTTTGAGAGACCACCAGCGCCCACGTCGTGGATAAACTGAATAGGGTTGTCGTCCCCTAACTGCCAACATGCATCAATCACTTCCTGACAGCGACGCTCCATTTCAGGGTTGTCACGCTGCACTGAAGCAAAATCTAAATCTTCGTTTGACTGACCAGATGCCATTGACGATGCGGCACCGCCGCCAAGACCAATATTCATTGCTGGGCCACCAAGAACAATAAGCTTAGCGCCTACCGTGATTTCGCCTTTTTCAATATGGTCACGGCGGATATTGCCTAAACCACCGGCTAGCATGATAGGTTTGTGATAGCCTCTCACCTCTACGCCGTTAAAACTATTAACTTCTTGCTCGTACGTACGGAAGTAACCAAGTAGCGCTGGACGACCAAATTCGTTGTTAAACGCAGCACCACCTAGTGGGCCTTCAAGCATAATATCGAGAGCGCTCACGATGCGCTGTGGCTTGCCGTATTCGGCTTCCCATGGCTGCTCGGCACCAGGAATACGTAAATTAGATACGGTAAAACCAACCAAACCCGCTTTAGGTTTTGAGCCACGACCTGTAGCACCTTCATCACGAATTTCACCGCCAGAGCCTGTTGCAGCTCCTGGGAACGGTGAAATTGCCGTTGGGTGGTTATGGGTTTCTACCTTCATCAAAATATCGATGTTCTCATGATGGTATTCGTATTGATGTGACTGAGGGTTCGGGAAGAAACGGCCAGCTTGCCATCCTTCCATTACCGCTGCGTTGTCTTTGTAAGCTGAGTAAACGTGATCAGGTAATAACTCGTAAGTGTTTTTGATCATTTTGAACAGAGACTTTTCTTGTTCTTCGCCGTCAATGGTCCAGCTTGCGTTAAAAATCTTATGGCGACAGTGTTCAGAGTTTGCTTGCGCAAACATATAAAGTTCAACGTCAGTCGGGTTTCTGCCTAGCTTGGTAAAGCTATCAAACAGGTAATCAATCTCATCATCAGCTAATGCCAGGCCTAACGACACATTTGCATTAACTAGCGCGTCTTTGCCTTCGCCTAATACATCTACACTGGTAAAAGTATTGGCTTCGGTCTGTGCAAACAGTACCGCCGCGTCGTCAGTGTTAGTGAAAACCGATTCGGTCATTCTGTCGTGTAAGAAGCTAGCAATAAGCGCAAAATCATCATCGCTCAACGCATTTTCTATTTCTATATAAAACGCACAACCACGTTCTATGCGGTTGATATTTTTTAGACTACAGTTGTGAGCGATGTCGGTGGCTTTAGAAGACCAAGGAGAGATAGTGCCAGGGCGAGGAGTAATAAGGAAGAGGGTTCCAGAAGGTGTTTGTGCTTGCCTCGCGGGGCCGTAAGTGAGCAGCTTCTCGAGTATTTCTATTTGCTGCTTAGACAAGTCACCTTGGGAATCGACTAGGTGAACATATTCGCTATATAGGTTTTTAACCCTAACGCCGGATTGACCCAGCTTTGCAATCAGTTTAGTTTGGTTAAACTCTGATAGTGCAGGAGCGCCTCGAAGGACCAACATATTGATTTACCTGGTTTGTTAGAAACAACGACCACCAATGCGACGCGTTGCCTCTTGGATTGATGAGTATTTCGGCGCGGATTATAGAGCAATTATGCACAGTAAGTAACCTCATAACGCGCTTACATGAACTTTTTTTTAAACTTAGACGGTTTAATAACAACAAGTAAAGGTCTATGCAGTCACAAGGCTATAAAAAACGATTAAAACTCCAGCTAATAATCATTTTATCTATTGCTGTCATGAGCTGTGGCGTTCCTTCCGTTCCCACTGCCCTTTCCTCATTATTAGAACGGGAAACCATCCGCGTAGGAACCGTGTACGGTGCAGGAACTTTTTATAATGGCGCTGAAGGACCCCAAGGGTTTGAGTATGAGCTGCTGGCAGGGTTCGCTGATTACCTTGGCGTGACCCTCGATTTGTACCCTTTTTACAGCTATGAAGTCATGCTCGAACAATTAGAAGAAGGTAACCTAGACATTGTCGCCACGGGCGATGCGGTGACACCTTCACTAAAAAACCGCTTTACGTATGGCCCTGCTTATCAACATGTCAAACAGCAGCTTGTATTTCAAGCAGGCACATCTAGACCTAGAGACCTTTTAGACCTCGATTCCCCTATAATTGCAGTAGCAGAAAGCAGCCAAGCTCACTTACTTTCTGATCTTTTAAACGATTTAGGTGACGCAGCAACTGATACTGAAAAAGTAGCGATAAAAACCGAGTTAGTTACCACCGAAGATTCAGATTCTGAAGAACTGTTGCAACAGGTTGCTAATGGTGACATTGCTTATACGGTGGCCGACAGCAATCGCCTAGCGTTACAACGTAGACGCTACCCTAACCTCGCCGTAGCCAAAACGCTTAACGAAGATATGCCGATGGCATGGGCCCTTCCTTTAGATCAAGACGATTCAGTCAAAGCAGCGCTCATTGAGTATTTTGGTACAGTGCATCAGTCAGGCTGGTTTACGGTGTTAGAAGACAAGTACTTTGGACATATTCGCCAGTTCGATTACGTAGACAGTCGCGCATTTAACTACGCAGCTGAAAGTGCATTAGCTCAATATAAACCGTTATTCCAACAATATGCCGGTGATTTAGACTGGCGACTACTTGCCGCAATGAGCTACCAAGAAAGCCACTGGGACAGTAATGCTATTTCAAGAACCGGGGTTCGCGGCCTAATGATGTTGACACTTGATACAGCAAGTGATTGGGATGTGGATGACAGAACCAATCCAGAGCAAAGTATTCGCGGGGGCTCACGTTATTTTGCCAGTTTGCTAAGCCGCATACCTGCACGAATCAGCGAGCCAGATAGAACCTGGATGGCTATGGCATCGTATAATATTGGTATGGGGCACTTGGAAGATGCAAGGGTGCTTACCGAGCAACAAGGGGGGAACCCTGATTTGTGGGTAGATGTTAAACGACGCTTGCCACAGCTTAGGCAAAAAAAGTATTACCGTACCACCCGCTATGGCTACGCGAGAGGTGATGAGGCTTTGCAATACGTAGAAAATATTCGCCGCTACTACGACAGCCTAGTCTGGTTAGATGAACAAGGAAAAATTTAATCTCGTTCGTTTTGCTTCTCTCTTGAAAACTGTCATTTCGGTGTCATCTTTACTCTGTACTCTTTCGACGAGTTAGTGATTAACTAACTCGCTTTCTCAGAACCTTAATTTTTCTAAAAGATTATTAACTCTAAAAGAACAGTGACTCTCGGAAAATGAGCGCTTAGTTCAAACAACAGAGCATTTTTCTTAATGGGAAGAATGGTCATAACGAGGGGAAAAATAGCCTCGCTGTGAGAAAGGAGAATAAATGAAAAAAAATCGCTTTATTAAAAAAGGAATAAAATTGAAAAACAACAACAGACGCAGACTTATGCTTAAACGTTGTCACCAGAAAGTACTTCAACGTCGTAAGCTATTTGTAACGAGCGACATGTTTACTCAGTTGACTCGCAAGCCTAGCTAGAATACTTCTAAGCTGGTCGCTTTTATTGATAGGCATCAATATATTGAGAACTCTCTTTGCAACCCAGCAAACCAAATAGGCGAATAAACCCCCCCCTTCAAGCCAGCAAAATAAACACTAGCTTGAAGCATCCCCCTCTAGATGTTTTTTCGCCTTTTTGGCTGCCTTAATCTCTTTTCTACGCTTGCGAAAAAAATCTGACAATTTGTTAGCACACTCGTCTGCTAGCACATTAGAAACAATCTCAACCTGATGATTTAGCGCAGGATGTTGTAATAGATTCATAACCGAACCCGCAGCACCTGTTTTCGCATCTTTAGCACCAAACACCACCCGCTTTACTCGTGCATGCACAAGCATACCTGCACACATAGAGCAGGGCTCTAAAGTAACATACAAGGTAGCGTCAATAAGCCGGTAGTTTCGCACTTTAGAAGCGGCATCTTTAACGGCGCGCAACTCTGCATGGGCAGACGGGTCGTTATCCGATATTGGCGTATTGTAGCCTTCTCCGATAAGCTCACCGTTTAATACTACGCAGGCACCTACCGGCACTTCCCCTATGGATTCTGCTTTGTCCGCCAGGGTTAATGCATGCTTCATCCACTTCACGTCTTCTTGAGTAACTGTTTCATTAATAAGACTTTGCTGGCTAATGCTCTCTTTAAGTGGGTCCTCTTTGCCTCGGTTCTCTTTAATTGCGTTCTCGTTGGGGATGCTTTCTTTTGAAAGGCGTACTTTCGCAAGCTCGTCTGCAGCGGTTAGCACTTTAGGCTCTAACGTTTGTGCTGCGACATGTTCGGTGTTTTGCTCCAGAGCCTGTGTTTTTTCAGTGTCGATCTTTGATGCCGGATGGTCGCTATTTTGGTCACTCATTAGTCAATTTAGCTACTTTATTTAGTGAAATTAGTTAACAACAATTCTGCATAAACCTAGGTAAACATTCTAACTTACTAGAAAGTAATGACTTTTGTCACTTGGCAACCTACTTGCAATATTTCATTATAACACTGCTGGTGTGAAGAACTTAACTGGTTACACTTTTTGAAGAAAACTTAGTGTAATAACCGTTACAGTACTCCAAGCGCAGCAGTAATTTTACTAAAAAGTATTTAGCCTCTGTTTATTAAAGATGAAAACTAAATACTGGGTGAATTAGGCAACTGACCACATTTTCACCTAAACTCTTTTAAAGCCATTTGTGAGGGATACCACCGTGAACATGACAGCGATTGCAATAGTAGCCATTTGTGCTTGGGCGTTAGTTACCATTGTCGAAAGTGCGAAAGACAAAAGCAAAAAGAAACTTAGTAACAAAGAAACTGAAGCGTATAAACAAGAAATTGCAGATTTGAAAGAGCGCGTATCTGTACTCGAAAAAATTGTTACTGATGAGCGCTACGACCTAAAAAAGCAGTTTGCCGATTTAGAGAAAGACTGCGTCGCTTAAGTTTAGTGAAATAATATTCTCTGCCAGTGCAACCTATGTCAATAGCGTATCCTGCGCTGGCAGTAAAACATCAACTCCCTTCTAAGAGTTTGCGTTCAGCTCGCTCTACTCGTCGGGGTTTACCTGCGATGACTAGTACATCATGGGCCTGTAAAATAGCGTCTTGGTCTGGATCTTTAACTTCATTACCGTTACGTCTTAAGCCTTTAATGGCCACACGCATTCGTGTGAAGTCGATATCTTTTATTGCTTTTCCAATGCAAGAGGCATGTTCAGACAATACTACTGCATGAATAAACTCTAGTTTATCTTCCGTCCCGTAAGTGATTTCTGTAGTTTCTCCAGGATAAAAGCCGTGCATATGATCATAGCGACCTTTTCGCTCGGCCCGCACCCGCTTTAAGATACGTGACATAGGTACGCCAGCATAATGCAACACCTGCGACACTAGCATTAGGCTGCCTTCTTGTAACTCAGGCACCACTTGGTTGGCTCCTGCACTGTACAAACTCTCTAGTTGGTAGTCTCGTTTAGTACGAACCATAACATCTGTAGTGCTTGTTATGCTTCGGGTCTGCGTAATCACCTGTTTCGCCTTATCGACCTGATCAAACGTCACAAGCACAAGCTTTGCATTTTCTACATTAGCATTGCTTAAAATATCTTTTTGACTGGCATCGCCGAAAATCACCGGTTCACCCGCATTTCGGCTTTCGTGCACTCTGACAGGGTCCATATCTATAGCGACAAAATGAATGCCTTCCATTTTTAACATGCGCGCTACCGACTGTCCCACCCGTCCAAACCCACAAATAATGACATGATTTGTCAGCGGGCCGGCATTACCAAAGCTAGCGTTATCATCAAAGGAGATATCATTATTAACAATGCGTTTAGCGATAGTCACACTGTTGTTCATAAGCCATGGCGTTAACGCCATACTTATCACCCCCATACATACTATTAGCGATGATTGCTCGGTGGTTAATACGCCATGCGTTGTGGCAAGCGCTGCGATAACGAAACTAAACTCCCCTATTTGGCAAAGTTTTACGCCTGCGGACCAGCCGTCAATGGCGTCAGTTTTGACCAACATGGATGCGGCTCTTACCAAGATAACTTTAACTATCATTAACGCAAAAACGCCAAATACGATTTCAAACAAGCTGTTCCAGAGCACGGTAAGTTCTAACTGCATACCTACGGTTACAAAGAACAAGCCCATTAAAATATCGCGAAACGGGCGGATGTCAGCTTCAAGTTGATATTTGTATTGGCTTTCTCCTAACATCATCCCAGCTAAGAAGGCACCTAGCGCCATGGACAGCCCGAAGTAATAAGTTAACCCTCCGGCCAATAGGGCTATTAAAATAGTGGTCAGAACGAACAGCTCATCAGTTCTAGTTCTCGCAACTTCTCGAAATACCCATGGAAGTAACCACTTACCTACTGACATTAGAAAAGCAATAACGAACACGCCTTTAAGAAGCGCTTTCCCTAGAGCAAGGGCAATACTCACCTCGCCTGTTTGGGCTAAAAGAGGGATAGCGATAAGAAACGGGACCACGGCTAAGTCTTGAAAGAGCAAAATGCTGACGGCGAGTTGTGTTCGCCTGTTATTGAGAATACCCATTTCGGTTGCTTGCTTTATAACAATAGCGGTAGAGCTTAGCGCCAGCGTACCACCAATAATGATTGATGCACTAATCGGGACCCCCAAAAAAAGCGGTACGCAGGTAAATATCGCTGTAGTAAACAACATTTGCCCCAATCCCACACCAAACACCAAAGAGCGCATAGCCAACAATTTAGGAAGGGAGAATTCTAAACCGAGTGAAAAGAGTAGAAAAACAATACCTACTTCCGCCAATAAATGCATTTCTTCGGGGTGAGCAAATACAGATAGCAGCTGTGGGCCAGCGAGTACACCGGCAAAGAGATAAGCAAGGATAGGTGGGAGATGAATCCGTTTAAATAATGCGACCGCGCAAACCGATATAAACATCAGTATTACTATATTTAAAAAACTCGTCCCCACTTTACCTCCTCGAGTAACACCAACTTTCTTTATTAAATAAGCGCAATAATTAACTCGATTTTACGCATAAAACTAAAGATTAGCGCAACAACCATGTTGTTGGCATCTAGTTTGCAACTCCCCTTTATAAATGCAGATCCGGCAAGTTTTGCCGCTGTGATCGTCATAAATTTAGCGAAAATGCGATTATGACCACAGAAAAGTCAGAGCTTTGACACTGGTTTCATTTCTGCGGCATATCAACGCATTTTGTATAGGGGCACTACTGTGGATTTTTCAACGTCAGTCTACGATAGCACACAACACAACAATTTTTATCCTGCTGAGAGCACAGGTAAATCACTTTCTTTTAGTGAATTATCGGGCTTTGTAACACAGCTCCTGACTACGCTTGAACTTCAAGAGTTAGGAGGCGTGTATTTCCAGCAGCTTAATATGCTATTGCCTGTTGTCGGATTCAGTTTATCTGACTTCGACTCTCGTTGGGTCTACGGTAACGCAAAGGTATCGTCAACGCTGATTGATTTACCACTACAAGGGGCGCGCTCTGTTAATGGCGAGCAAGCCCATGTCTATTATTACATTAGTTCACCCTTGTCGTTATCGCAAAGAGAAAGCTTATTCCAACTACATGATTTATTTGGAAAACAGGTAAAGCATGCTCTATCGTTAATGCGTGTTCAGCAAATGGCAACTAAAGACGTGTTGACGAGTTTAGGCAATCGTGCGGGATTTGAGCAATCTATGACCAGACAGCTAGGGTGGGCGCAACGCCACGATGAGCCATTTGCACTTCTAGTTATCGACCTAGATAACTTCAAATATGTAAACGACAACTTTGGACATGGCGAAGGCGACAAGGTGCTCGCGCATGTGGCAACACATTTAGAAAATGTGCTACGCGATGAAGATGAAGCCTTTCGCTATGGCGGCGATGAATTCTGCTGTTTACTTGACTGTCAAACACAGCAGCAATTGGCATGTGCCGCCCAGCGAATTCAGATGAGTATAAATAGTTCGAGCTACTTATCTCGCTTGGGTGTATCAACTAGTCTTGGTGGCGCAATTTACCGAGATGGCGACTCAATGAACAGCCTTTTCGACCGTGCTGACAATGCGCTCTATCGCGTAAAAAACTCTGGTAAGAATAGCTATCACGCGGCATAACCTAATAATTTATTATTCAATAGATGCGGCAAAAGCATGCCGCATCTGCGCTTTGTTGCCGTCATCACATCACAAACAGATTTGCTAATCATTTTCTAGAAAAGCGGCAGCAGATAAAGGCCTAATCAGGCTTAAAATCTATTGCTATACCAGGCGCTTTCGGCTGCAGGTAAACACAACGCCCTTCAACAATAAGTGCGACAGGCTGCTTGTTTAGAAAAATGATCGGCACACTATTTCGCTCCCATCGCGGTACACGCCAAACTTTAAACCACTCTTTCAACAGCTTAGACACGCTCGCATTTTCGGGCTTTACTTTTAGGTTGCGAGCATTGGTTTGCAAAGAAACCTTATCGCCATTTTTCTGGTCTGATAATGTGACCCTAATGTTACCGTGTAACCAAGAAAGAGGGATATCTTGACCTAACGCCAATTCAAAGTTTTGCGGGATCTCGTGGTTATCGTTTACCACCCAATAAAGATCTTGGTCAAACCGCATCACCCGGCCCCACTTAAAGTTTACTTCAGGGGTAGCATCATGTTTCGCCCCCAGCATAGCAAGTACTTGGTCTGTCTGCGCTTTTGAAGGTGCAAGCTGCCCCTGCGTTTTAAACCAAGCACGAATTACCATAGCCTGCCAAGGGATAGATAATGCAGCAAGCTTTTGTCCATCCAGCCTAAAATCAGTAAGCTTACAGTTTTTAAAGTGTTGCTGTGCTGATTCGTTGACTAGCCCACTTTGCTCCGCACAAAGTTCTGCGCTTCGCCCCACTGTCTTAGTTAACTGGGGCCACCGCTCAAGCAAATGAGGTATTATCTCGTTTCTTAAGAAATTCCTGTCAAAGCTGTTTTGCTGATTAGATTCATCCTCAATCCACTGCAACATTTCCTCTTCGGCATAAGCGATGATGTCGCTTTTCTCAAGAGCTAGCATAGGTCGCATTATTAGCGTATCACCCCGGTACTGCACTTCGCCCATTCCTGCTAAGCCCTGTGGGCCAGCACCACGTTTAAGCTGAAGCAATACGGTTTCAAGCTGATCTTCGGCATGTTGCCCCAAAAGCAGTACACCGCCAATTTGTTCACATACTTCTAATAGTGCGTTGTATCGAACTTTACGCGCCTCAGCTTCTAAGCTCTTTCTAGAGCTGGTATCAACGGCAACACGATATTGATGAAACTCAATATCTTCAAGACGGCACTGCAGTTCACAGTGGCGGGCCCAGTCATCCGCATTTTCGCTTAAACCGTGATGTACATGTACAGCATGTATCGGGCTATCAAACTGCTCCCTATACGCGACGACGGCTTGAAGCAGTACGGTGGAGTCCACACCACCGCTGTAGGCAACGACGAGTGGCGTTTGAAGTGGTCGCTTTACATTAGTCAGTGACGTGGCTATGCGGTTGACGATATGTTCAATAGTGGGGGATTGTAGAGGGGTCACAGACCAGTAATACCTTATTGTTTCAACTTTATGTTTTATTAGGGTTCAGCTTTGTATCTGCTGATTACTCGTTTTCTAATAACGCAAAAGGGTTGGTTACCAATGGTAAACAACCCTCTCGAACTAATCTCAATCGACATGAACTAAGCAAAGGCTTAATAGACGTTTACAACAAGCATTTTTGCTAATCGTACACCGCTTCGCCTAATCGTAAACCGCTTCGCATCAAAACGTGACTATTCGCAGTTTTCGAACTCGTAGCCCTAACAAGAATTAGCAATACCCGAACGACATTAAACGCTCGTAGCGTTCTTCCATTAGCTTTGTTTTATCAAGCTCTTTAAGTTGATTAAGCTGCTGCTTAATCACGGCTTTCAAATTAGCCGCCATGCCGTTGTGATCGCGATGCGCACCGCCTAATGGCTCTTCAACAATGCTGTTAATTAGACCCAGTTCTTTAATTTGTGGCGCACTTACCCCCATGGCTTCAGCAGCGAGTGGTGCTTTTTCTGCACTTTTCCACAAAATAGACGCACAACCTTCCGGTGAAATAACAGAGTAGGTAGAATATTGAAGCATATTAACGCGGTCGCCAACACCAATAGCTAATGCACCACCTGAACCACCTTCACCAATTACGGTACACACGATTGGAACAGTAAGCTCAGCCATCTCGAATAAATTTTTCGCGATTGCTTCACTTTGGCCGCGCTCTTCAGCGCCCACACCTGGGTATGCCCCTGGCGTGTCGATGAAGGTAATAATAGGCATGTTAAAGCGCTCAGCCATCTTCATAAGACGTAATGCTTTACGATAACCTTCTGGTTTAGGCATACCGAAGTTACGCTTAATTTTTTCGTTGGTGTCACGCCCTTTCTGATGACCAATAATCATCACCGGCTGATCATCTAGCATTGCTGGGCCACCAACAATCGCTTTATCGTCAGCAAACGCGCGGTCGCCAGCAAGCTCGTCGAATTCTGTAAAAATACGAGGAATGTAATCTAGCGTGTATGGACGCATTGGGTGACGTGCAAGTTGAGAAACTTGCCATGCGCCAAGATCAGAAAAGATCTTTTTAGTCAGCTCTGCGCTTTTACCGCGAAGCTTATTGATTTCTTCTTCAATACCAACGTCAAACTCGCCACCTTGATTCACCAACCTAAGCTCTTCAATTTTTGCTTCTAGTTCGGCTATTGGCTGTTCAAAGTCCAAAAACTGTATACTCATTTCATGTCCTATTCGTACTACGCTCGTCTATGCAAACGCGAGATGTCCAATCTATCGAACTCTAGCCCTTAATGGTAGAGAATTGAAACGGCTTTGTCTCCCAAACATTGTTTGAGATCGTGCAAAAGTTGGTCTTCAGGGGTAACGTACCATCTTGCCCCACACGCCAAGGTTACTTCAGCGTCTGGATGGGTTACCGCTAACTGAACAGGACAACTTCCACCGTTAAATGCCTGCAGGATAGATTGCATCTGACTCATTTTCTTCGGTTCAAGCAACTGGGTATCAATATTAAGTGCCAGCGCTCTCGCGTTTTTCTCTCGTGCCTGAACAATGTCCATTACATCACGGGCGGTGATTGTATTGCCCCCAGAGAAATCATCAAAGCTGACCTGTCCCTTTATAAGCAATATTCTGTCAGTTTCTAACACACTTTCGAACTGTTCGTACATATCGGGGAAAAAACGTACGTCTATTCTGGCACTCTTATCATCCAGTGTCACTATAGCCCAGCGGCGCCCACGTTTATTCGTCATAACACGCACGCCAAGCACCAATCCTACTGCACTGGCCATTTGATCTTTGTTCGTTGGTTTTAAATCAACTAAACGCCCGTCAGTATAGTAACGTAGTTCTTCAGCGTACTGATTGATGGGGTGACCTGTTAAATACAAGCCTAGGGTATCTTTTTCACCTTCTAGCCACACTTTCTCAGGCCATTCAGGCACGTCAGCAAATGCTTGCTTCACGTCTTCTGGCTCGGTAGTCAGTAGGCCAAACATATCTGACTGACCAAATGACTCAGCTTTTGCGTGCTGCCCAGCGGCGGCAAGGGCTTCGGGTAAGCTCGCCATAAGACTAGCGCGATGCGGACCTAAGTTATCCATTGCACCCGCTAACACTAGCTTTTCAAGTACCCGTTTGTTTACGCGCTTAATATCTATCTTGGCGCAGAAATCAAAAAGATCTTTAAATGCCCCTTGGGTTTCCCGCGCTTCAATAATCGCTTCAATTGGGCCTTCACCTACCCCTTTAATCGCACCGATACCGTAAACAATGCGACCTTCGCTATCCACGGTAAATTTGTATTTGCCCGCGTTTAAATCTGGCGGCAGTATTTCGATACCCATGCGCTCACATTCATCGACAAGCGTCACGATTTTATCGGTGTTATCCATATCCGCCGACATTACCGCAGCCATGAATTCCGCTGGATAATGTACTTTCAGCCAAAGGGTTTGGTAAGACACCAAGGCATAGGCTGCCGAGTGAGATTTGTTAAAGCCGTAGCCTGCGAACTTTTCCACCAAGTCGAAGATTTTCATTGCTAGGTCTGGGTCAATATTATTGCCCTTCGCACCCTCAGCAAAGGTACCGCGCTGCTTCGCCATTTCTTCAGGCTTTTTCTTACCCATCGCACGACGTAGTAAGTCAGCGCCGCCCAGCGAGTAGCCCGCCATTTCCTGAGCTATCTGCATTACCTGTTCCTGATACAAGATAATGCCATAGGTGGGCTCTAATATTTCTTGCAAACACTCATGCTGGTATTCAGCGTCTGGGTAGGAAATTTCTTCACGTCCGTGCTTACGGTCGATAAAGTTATCTACCATGCCTGACTGCAATGGACCTGGGCGGAATAGGGCCACAAGTGCGATGATATCTTCAAAACAGTCTGGTTTAAGGCGTTTAATCAGCTCTTTCATGCCGCGAGATTCCAGCTGGAATACGGCTGTGGTCTCTGCGTTTTGTAACGTTCTAAAGCTCTTTGGATCTTCAAGCGGAATAGCGCTGATATCAACGTCAACGTTCTTCCCTTCCTTGATCATATCTATCGCCCACTGAATGATCGTCAGCGTACGAAGACCTAGGAAGTCAAATTTTACAAGCCCAGCGGTTTCAACGTCGTTTTTGTCAAACTGTGTTACCGGGTTATTACCTTCGTCATCACAATACAGCGGCGAGAAATCAGTAATAGTGGTTGGCGCAATAACAACACCACCGGCGTGTTTACCCGCGTTTCGGGTGACCCCTTCAAGAATACGCGCCATATCGATAAGGTCTTTCACTTCCTCATCGCTTTCATAAACTTCTGGCAGCTGAGGTTCGGCTTTAAACGCCTTTTCTAACGTCATGCCAGGGTCAGGTGGTATTAGCTTTGAAATTCTGTCTACAAAACCGTAGGGGTGACCAAGTACTCGACCCACGTCACGTACTACCGCTTTTGCCGCCATAGTTCCGAAGGTAATGATCTGAGATACCGCTTGTCGCCCGTAGAGCTCTGCAACGTGATCAATTACCTCATCTCGCCTATCCATACAGAAGTCGACGTCGAAATCAGGCATTGATACACGTTCTGGGTTCAGGAAACGTTCGAATAGCAAGTCGAATTCAAGCGGATCTAGGTCGGTAATTTTTAAGGCATAGGCCACGAGCGAGCCCGCACCTGAACCACGCCCTGGCCCTACCGGAATTCCGTTATCTTTACTCCACTGGATAAACTCCATAACGATAAGGAAATAGCCCGGGAACCCCATTTGGTTGATAACTTCAAGCTCAATGCGAAGTCGGTCATCGTACTCTGGGCGTTTTGCCTTGCGCACTTCTTCATCGGGGAATAGAAATTCTAGACGTTCTTCTAAGCCTTCCTCAGACACCTTAACCAAGAAGTCTTCGGTGGTCATACCGCCGGTTGGAAACTGTGGCAAGAAATATTCATTTAGCCGGACAGTAACGTTACAGCGCTTGGCAATTTCAACCGTATTTTCTATGGCTTCTGGAATATCGCTAAATAGCTCAACCATTTCCTCGGCAGTGCGCAAATATTGCTGGTCGCTGTAGCGCTTAGGGCGACGGTTATCATCTAACGTATAGCCATCGTGAATACACACACGAATTTCGTGCGCGTCGAAACCCTCTTGGTCAATAAAGCATACTTCATTAGTGGCAACCACGGGTAAACCGCGCTGCTCAGCAAGCTCTACGGCATGGTGTAAATAATCTTCTTCGCCTTGTCTACCGGTTCTAATCAGCTCTAAATAAAAACGGTCGGGAAAATGGGTTTGATAAAACTCAAGCGCATCTTCAAGAAGCTTGGCGTTATTTTTCATTAAACCTACGCCGATATCGCCGTGCTGTGCGCCCGATAAAACAATAACGCCTTCGCTATGCTCTGCTAACCATGCTTGATCAATGACTGCGCGGTGCGCCAAGTGTCCGCGAAGGTAAGCCTTGGAGATAAGAATAGTAATATTCTTATACCCTTCGTTGTTCATCGCAATGAGGGTAAGTCTGAACGGTTCATCGCCAAAAGCTTCATTAGTCACCCAAAAATCGGTGCCAATTATGGGCTTGATACCTAAATTATGTGCCTCCGAATAGAATTTTACCAAGCCACACATATTCATTTGGTCTGTGATTGCCACGGCAGGCATGCCAAGCGCGGCCACTTTCCCTAAAATAGGCTTAACCTTATTCAGGCCGTCCATCATCGAAAAGTCGCTGTGAACACGTAAATGAATAAATGGCGATGACATGATGTTATTTCTCTTCGAGTAGCGCTTTTACGGGTTTAAAACTTTTGCGATAGCAATCTAAGATGCCATATTCAGCGATGGCTTCAAAATGTGCTTTTGTGGGGTAACCTTTGTGCCCTGCAAAGTTATATTGTGGGTAGGCCTCATGCAACGAAATCATATCGTTATCTCGCTCTACTTTGGCAATGATTGATGCTGCTGAAATTTCAGCGTGTAGGCTGTCACCTTTCACTACCGCTTCAGAGTCAAAGTTCCAAGCTGGGACGCGGTTGCCGTCTACACGCACAAAGTCAGGTTTTACAGGCAAACCTTCCACTGCGCGGATCATAGCGAGCATGGTAGCGTGCAGTATATTTAGCTTGTCTATTTCTTCAGGGCTTGCTCTACCGATATTCCAGTAAAGCGCCTTCTCACGAATCTCTTGAGCAAGGGCTACACGTTTCTTTTCACTCAACTTTTTAGAGTCGGTTAGCCCTTCAATGGGGTTTTCTGGGTCTAGTATAACCGCAGCAGTGACCACATCACCTACCAATGGGCCACGCCCTACTTCATCAACACCGGCAATTAACTTATGCAAACAATTCCTCCACGACAGCTTTTGCTGCTGTTTTATCAGCATTGCATTTTAGCGTATGGTGGAGATCGGTGAAACGGGAAATAAGCGCAGAATTATCACTTTCGAAGAAGTTAAGTAACTGATTGCTCATATTCTCTGCGTTTACCTCGTCTTGAAGTAATTCAGGAATAATTGCCTCGTCAGCTAAGAGGTTTGGCAACGTAAAGTACGGCGCTTTGTACAAGCGCTGCATGATTTTGTAGGTAAGCGGCGCGAGTAAATAAGCGGCTACCATTGGGCGCTTACACAACATGGCTTCTAACGTCGCTGTACCTGATGCGAGCAAGATAACATCGCTTGCTATCATAGCATCACGAGAAGTGCCTTGGGTTACCTGAATGGGTAAGCGTGCTTCAGCATTATCAGCTTCAAGCAAGAGTGCTTTAATTTGCGAAAGACGATGCTCATTTGCCGCAGGGATAAGAAATTGAATGTCGCTGCGTTTAGCATGAATAGCTACGATAGTTTTCAGAAACACGGGAAGTAATGTATCCACTTCGCCTCTTCGTGAGCCGGGTAGTACAGCCAATACATGAGCTTGACTATCTACACCTAAAGCCTGCCTTGCCGCATTTTGGTCGGGCTCAATTGCTATAGCGTCAGCCATGGTATGCCCCACAAAGGTGTAGGGAACGTTATATTTATCGTAAACCTGCTGTTCGAAAGGAAATAAACCCAATACGCGATTAGCCGCTTTCGCTATTTTGTGAATACGTTTCTCACGCCATGCCCACACCGTAGGGCTTACATAGTGCATGGTTTTGATGCCGCGGGCTTTGAGGGCTTTCTCTACTCTCAAATTAAAATCAGGCGCGTCAATACCTACGAAAATATCTGGCGGATTTTGCTCAAAATGAGCAAGAAGCTGCTTTTTAACTTTTAAGATGGCTGGAAGGTGGGATAGGACTTCCACAAGCCCCATAACCGACAAGGTTTCCATATCAAAGAGACTGTGGAAACCTGCGTTTATCATGTTTGGACCGCCAATACCTTCGATAATTGCATCAGGATATTGGCGCTTTAACTCTGCGACCATTCCGGCGGCAAGGATGTCACCAGAGGGCTCTCCGGCAACCATGCCGATACGAATTGGTTTAGACATAATTAGCGAATAATGCCTCGCTTGGAGTTCTGTAGGAACTTCACCATAAGTGCTACACCATTGAATTCATCCGCTGGTTTCACTAACTTTTCTAACGCTTCATCGATGGTATTGCCTTCGCGATAAATTGCTTTATATGCACGTTTTATCTCTAGCACTTCCTCTTTTGAGAAACCACGGCGCTTTAAGCCTTCAGAGTTTATTCCCTGAGGAATATTCTTCTGGCCACTTACCATAACAAATGGAGGCACATCTCTTAGAATAATACCACCAGCGCCTAAAAAGGCATGCGCCCCAATTTTGCAAAACTGATGAATACCTGTAGCGCCACCAACAATAACGAAATCGTCAATATGAACGTGACCTGCAACCGCAACGTTATTTGCAATAATTATATCGTCACCGAGTACACAGTCATGGGCAATGTGTGCATTAGCCATAAATAAACCACGAGAGCCAATAATCGTGATGCTGTTGTCTTGGATAGTGCCTCGGTGGACGGTTACCCCTTCTCTGAATTCGTTGTCATCGCCGATAACAAGTTCAGTAGGTTCGCCAGCATATTTTTTATCTTGGCAGTCTTCACCGATAGAAGAAAACTGATAAAACTTATTGTTTTTACCGATACGCGTTGGGCCGCGTACCACCACATGTGATTTCAGAATACAGCCATCGCCGATGGTGACGTTGTCGTCTACCACACAAAATGGACCTATAGTGACATTTTCACCAATTTTTGCACTTTCTGAAATTACCGCAGTAGGATGGATCACGTTACGCTATCTCTCTCATCGCACACATAAACTCTGCACTACAAGCAATATCGCCATCGACACTTGCAGTACCTTTAAATTTCCAAATCCCTCTGCGCTCTTTTACCAGAGCAACATCAAACTCAAGCTTATCACCCGGAACAACTGGACGTTTAAAGCGTGCGTTATCAATTCCTGCATACAAGTATAACTTATCATTGTTGCCCATGGTCTTAAAACCTAGAACACCGGCAGCTTGCGCCATAGCTTCTAGAATTAAAACACCCGGAAAAATTGGCTGTCCAGGGAAATGCCCCATGAAACATGGCTCATTGATCGTAATATTTTTGTAAGCCTTTACAGACTCACCCAGAACATAATCAGTAACACGATCAACAAGTAGGAAAGGATATCTGTGTGGTAGCAGTTCCAATATTTCCTGGATTTCGATGGTATTAAGTGAATTGGCCAAAAACTTTCTCCTGTATACAAGCATGACCTTATACTATTTCATACCAATACAGATGATACATTGGTACTTGGGTCAAACTCGCCGTAAAAACTAAAAAACGGCGGCAACCATACGCTGTTAAGTGCGAAAAACAAATCAGACCAACACCTTTGACGGGGTTGGTCTGACAAATTTTATAACTGACGAGGTCAGTTATTAGTTAGTTTTACTTACTTGCTGAAGTACTTGTTCAGACAAGTCGTGCTCTTCTTTAGCAAATGCTACTGCACCAGCATTGAGCACTAGGTCGTAACCTTGCTTCGCTGCAACAGAATCGATAGCTTGCTTGATAAGGCCAAGCAACTTGTTACGCTCTTCATTGCTGCGACGTTGAATGTTCTGTTGTAAAGGCTGACCTTTCTTAGATAGCTCTTCACGTACTGACAAGATCTTTTGTTCTAGTTCTTTCTTCTCTGTGTCGCTCATTGTTGCTGCGTCACGCTGAAGACGCTCTGCGTAGAACTGACCGTCGCGCTGTAGTTGATTCACTTCTTCTAGCTGGTCTTTAAACTCAGCTTGAATAGCATTTTGAATCTCAGCCGCTTGAGGCATCGCTTGAAAAATACCTTGCACATCAACAACAGCCACTTTCTGTTCTGCCATTACAGATGTACTTACTAAAGCGCTACCCAACATTGCTCCTGCAACGATATGTTTAACCAACTGTTTCAAAGGGAACTCCTTTTTGAATCTTATTATAGAGCGCGGTTCAAACGCGCTCGCTTTAATGTCTTAGAAAGTTTGACCAATATTGAAAGTGAAGAATCTCGCATCGTCACCATCACGCTGCTGTATCGCTTTCGAGAAGCTGAATACCATCGGGCCCATCGGTGATATCCACTGAACCGATATACCCGCCGAGCTACGATACAGACTCCAGTCAGAATAGTCCAATAGCTCACCACGTTGAGTAGTCGCTATGTCAAACTGACGGTAATAGTCATAATCGAACTCAGTATCCCACACGTTACCCACATCCACAAACAAACTTGTGCGAACAGAGTTATCCATATCTTCTTCAACAAATGGCGTAGGAACAATTAGCTCAACGCCACCCAGAGCCATAGCGTTACCACCTAGGCTTCGCGTCGACCATGAAAGTGCTGCATCAGCTGGGTCTGCTGGGAATACTTCACCATCTGGGCCTGTTATGGTGCCAGTGTTACCAAGGAAGATACCACGAGGACCAACCGTATTATTCTCAAACCCGCGCAGTGAGTCTGCACCACCTGCGGTGAAGTTTTCAGTAAACGGTAGAATTTGTTCATTGCCGTTTATATCGCCATAACCATTACCATAGCCAAGACGAATACGGGTTAAGAATGACCAGCGTTGATCACGTGATAACGGGAAATACCATTTACCATCGAATACAGTTTTAAAGTAGTTAACGTCTGAGTTTGGCGTAGTAATACTAACTGACGCACGTTGAGAAGAACCTGCTGTTGGGAATAGACCACGGTTAAGCGTGCTTCTGCTCCAGCTTACACTGGCTAGGTAGCTATCGTACTTAATTGCAGCATCAGGGTCTTCACCGTTTGTAAACTGGTTGTAGAATTGCTCAGTTTGCTCGTAATAGCCACGGTTAAATAGCTCGACGTTACTGTAGGTCAAACCAAAATTAATACGGTTAAACTCGTTAATTGGATAACCAATATTAGCACCGATTGACCAACGCTTAGAGTTGTACTGAATTACATTAAAGTCAGAGCCGTCGAACTCGCTATAACCAATGCTTCCACCCAAGCTGATACCATCAATAGTAAAGTAAGGGTCGTTATAGGTGATTTGCGCACTGCGCTGATACGAAACCGTACTTAGGTTAAGACCAACGCGTTTACCTGTACCCAAGAAATTATCTTGTTGGATACCCGCCTGTAAGCTTAACTTGGTTCTGTCACCGTAACCGATACCTGCGTTAAACGAGCCCGAAGGCTGCTCTTTAACATTATAGTTAACATCAACCTTATCTTCAGAGCCTGGAATACGTACAGTTTCAAACTCTACTTCTTCCATGTAGGTAAGACGAGAAAGTTGGTTCTTAGAAGACTCCAGTAAGTTATTCGAAAGCCAGGTGCCTTCCATTTGACTCACGTTTTGACGCAGAACGCTATCGGCGGTTACCACGTTACCGTTAAACTTAATACGGTTAACGTAAATGCGCTTACCTGGGTCTACAGATAGTGTCAACTTAACCGTTTTATCTTCGTCATTAATTTCAGGTACGGTGGTTACCGTTGGATAAGCATAACCAAAGCGCCCAAGATATTTACTGATAAACTCTTCTGTATAGGTAACTTCCGCTTGGTTGTATAGCTCACCTACTGTCAGCGGCAGTACGCGCTCGATGTATTCTTCATGGCCAAGTACATCACCCACCAGCTCCACTTCAGAAATGGTGTATTGCTCACCTTCTGATACGTTCATAGCAATGTAGATACCCGACTTTTCAGGGGTCATCGACACTTGTGTAGAGTCAACGTTAAATCGTAGGTAACCACGGTTTAAGTAATGGTTACGCAGCGTTTCCATGTCCCCTTGCAACGTTTGCTGCTGGTAGCGAGTTTCCGACAGGAAATCCCACCAAGGCGTGTCGTATTGTAGCTCAAAAGCATCCATCAGCTCTTCGTCTGAGAAGATTTCGTTACCTACAATATTGATTTGTTCAATTTCAGCCGCGTCGCCTTCTTCGAAAAGTAATTTCAAGTCAACACGGTTACGCGGTAACGGCGTTATAATAGCCGTCACGTCAGCATTATATTTACCTATGCTGTAAAAGAAGTCTTTCAGGCCATTCTCGATAGAGGTTAGTACGGTCTTATCGAGCGGCTCACCAATACGAACGCCGTTTCCGTCTAAGCTTTCCTGAAGTTGCTCATCTTTAATATCATCGTTGCCTTCAAAGATGATATTACTAATGGTAGGACGCTCAGCGACACGCACGACAAGCGTATTGCCATCACGAAGAATTTCAACATTTTCAAAGTGTGTTGAAGAGTACAACGAGCGAATAAGCTGCGTTACCCTGAATGTATTAAGCTCGTCGCCAACTTGAACGGGCAAGTAGGTTAAAGCTGCACCAAGTGCAACTCGTTGCAAACCTTCTACGCGAATGTCTTCAACGACAAATTCACTGTCTTGCGCCGCAGCATTGGCAAAGCTAGCACTGGAAAGAATGGCTCCGGCTGCTACTAACTGTTTTAACTTCATCTATTTTTCTTTTCCTGGCCGCGTTTTGTATTAGCTGTTTTGTACTTCCTGATTTGTATCAGGTTATGCGAGCGATATCGTTAAAAATTGCGATACCCATGATCATAAACAGAAGCACGCCACCTATTCTGTAACCCCATTCCTGTACCGCTTCAGGCACAGGTTTGCCTGTGATCCACTCCACGATAAAAAACATGAGGTGACCACCGTCAAGCATGGGCAAGGGTAATAAATTTATTATGCCTAAATTTACGCTTATTAAGGCAAGAAAACTCAAAAAGTACGCAAGTCCATACCCAGCACTTGTTCC
The DNA here is from genome assembly GCF_056160105.1 of Alteromonas sp. ABD4_190. Taxonomy (NCBI): domain Bacteria; kingdom Pseudomonadati; phylum Pseudomonadota; class Gammaproteobacteria; order Alteromonadales; family Alteromonadaceae; genus Alteromonas; species Alteromonas sp. ABD4_190. The sequence continues at coordinate 3,159,518 of NZ_JBSWWN010000001.1, read as the reverse complement.
CGCACCTTGAGCAATTGAGATAGGACCACTCAAATTCTTCACCGACACGTCGCCTGTGATGAGCTTTCCTATCATTTCGACACTGAGTGTCATCAGGCGCCACGTTTTATCAAGCGCCTTCCCAATGGCCTCTATAATGCCATATTGATGAGTAAACACATACCCTTCAGGCCAAGGCTCGAATGTCGGGCTCACACCTAAATACCCACTTTGCCCTTGTGGTGTATCACGGCGCGCTATCGTGGCATCTAATGTAAGAGGCTGTCCATCCCTTTCTATATCGAGCGAGATTCGCTCACCAGGACTTTCAACAATAACGTCAACTAGACGTTCCCACGATGACAACTTAGTGCCATTTAACGCAATTAGTTTATCACCGGGTTTTAACCCCGCTTCCTGCGCTGCACTTTCCTCTCCAACAAATCCAACGGTTAGCGTTGCATCTGGTCGATAAGGGGTTAACCCTAAGCTGCTTAAAGGAGACTCGCTATCTGGGTCAAAGTTCCAAGAACCTAATGTAAAAGTCAGTTCTTTTTCGACATTTGATGAATTTTTAACCGTAACAGCCGCTTTTTCAGCACCAATATTAGAGACGATTTCTAAATTAACGGCTTCCCAATCAGGCGTAACCCTGTTGCCTACTTTAATGATTTCATCACCCGCTTGCACGCCAGCAAGTGCAGCGATGCTCTCTGGTTCAACGCTTTTCACCACAGGTTTCACAGTTTCTAAGCCGACCAAGTACATCAACCACAATGCGAAAAACGCAAAAATAAAGTTAACGCCAGGACCTGCCGCAATAACCGCCATGCGCTGCAATACGGGTTTATTGTTGAAGGCTTTATCTTCTAACTCCGGCGGTACGTCATCAATACGTCCATCGAGCATGCGCACGTAGCCACCGAGCGGAATCATAGCGATAACATATTCGGTGCCAGACTTGCTTAGCTTGCGCCAAATCGGTTTGCCAAATCCAATTGAGAAACGCTCTACCTGTACACCGCATTTGCGAGCAACGTAAAAGTGCCCCCATTCGTGTACGGCAACTAAAATACCTAAAGCAACAATGAATGCACCAAGGCTCCATAAAAATGCTAGCACTGGAATTTACCTCGAATAATCTCGTTAGCTTTTGCTCTAGCTAAGCTGTCTTGCTCTAGTATTTGCTGAATAGAATTCACCGACACATAGGGCATAGCATTAAGCGTGGCGTCATTCACTTTGGCAATATCGCAAAACTGAATTTTGCCCTCTAAAAAAGCATCTACAGCCACTTCATTTGACGCATTGACTCTTGTCGTTGCACATTGCCCTTCCTTACATGCATCAATAGCCAATTTCAAATTAGGGTAACGCTCAAAACAAGGGGTCTGAAAACTGAAATTGGCAATGTCAGAAAAATCGAGGGGCGTCACACCCGCTTCAATGCGCTCAGGATGCGCCAAACCATAAGCAATAGGGGTACGCATGTCAGGATTGCCCATTTGTGCGATCACCGAGCCATCAACATATTGCACCATAGAATGAATAATACTTTGCGGGTGAATAACCACATCAATATCATCTGCACCAGCACCGAACAACCAACAAGCTTCAATGAACTCCAGCCCCTTGTTCATCATAGTTGCAGAGTCGATTGTAATTTTTCTGCCCATCGACCAGTTAGGGTGTGTACTGGCTTCATCGATTGTAATTGACGAGAAGCTATCAAGCGGCCTTTCTCTAAACGGACCACCTGAACCCGTTAACAGAATTTTACGAATGCCAGATGCTGCAAAGTTACCATATTCATAATCGTGCGGGAGACACTGGAATATGGCGTTGTGTTCGCTGTCGATAGGAAGGATTTCAGCACCGCTTTGGTTCGCCGCCTCAATAAATAAGGCACCAGACATGACTAACGCTTCTTTATTGGCAAGCAAAACCCGTTTACCCGCTTTTACTGCTGCCAGTGTGGGCAAAAGCCCTGCTGCACCAACGATGGCTGCCATTACAGCATCAACTTCAGGCGCGCTTGACACTTCTTCCAGCGCATTTGCACCAGCAAGAATTTCTGCATCCACACCATATTGGGACGCCAACTCGCAGGCTAGTTTGTAATTAGCTTCATCAGCAATTACCACGTAGCGCGGCGCGCATTTCTGGGCCTGCTCCATAAGCAATTCAAGCTGCGAGTTGCCGGTGATAGCAAATACGCGGTATTTATCTGGGTGGCGATTTATTACGTCGAGTGTATTACAACCAATGGAGCCTGTGGCCCCTAACACTGTTACTGTTTGCATTACGCCATCCAAGTTACATAGCAGAACGCAAAAACAGGGAATGCCGCAGTTAAACTGTCGATTCTATCGAGCACACCACCGTGTCCAGGAAGGATTTTGCCGCTATCTTTAATTCCGGCACAACGCTTCAGCATGCTTTCGTTCAAATCACCAAGAGCAGAAACAGCCACAGTTATGCCGCCAATAGCAAGGTGAAGCCAAATACGTGAAGGTTCTACCTGATAGTGAAGAGCCGCAAAAGCGATAATAGCAAACGAGGCTGCAATACCACCTAATAAGCCTTCTAAACTTTTACCTGGCGATACGTTAGGCCGCAGCTTGTGGCGTCCGAATTTCACGCCCACGAAAAATGCGCCTATATCTGCAGCCCAAACGATCCCCAGCACATAGAATATGAGTGAAGCACCGTAAAACGAGTCAACATCGTGCAAGCTCGTACGAAGTGCAACAACTGCTACCCATGTTGGAATAAGCGTAAGTGCTCCAAATAGGGTTCTAACGCTGCGACTGTCTTTCCAAAACTTAGAATATTTAGGATAAGCAAGCACCATAAATAAAGAGGCTATCCACCATAGAACAGCAACCGTTAGTATAGCGCGGTATAAACCGTGTAATTGCCCTTGATACCAAATGGTACTGGCATCGACGGTAAATGATAAGGCGATACATATGGCAAATGCTCCCGCCATATAGATAAGCTTTTTAGGGCGTTCACACACGCCTGACATATTCGCCCACTCGTAGGCACCAATGCCGACAACACCGGCTATGGCAATTTCAAACCAGAAAATAGGAAGAAAAAGAATGGCGTAGAGCGCCAGCGGCGCGAGAATTAATGCAGTTATTATTCGTTGTTTTAGCATAATTTGCCCTTGGCGTTGGTTACCAGGGCTAGCCTGATAATTGCCTGTATGGTATTAACCATCGGCCGTGACTACCTGTTCACCGGTTAAACCGAATCTACGTTGACGAACATTGAAATCGTCTACGGCCAATTGAAACACGTCTTCATTGAAGTCGGGCCATAGTACATCGGTGAAATACAATTCGGCATAAGCACACTGCCATAGTAAGAAATTACTAATTCGGTGCTCGCCACCAGTGCGAATAAGAAGATCTAACTCTGGAAGGTTAGCTGTAGAAATGTGCGAACCAAGAGCTTCTTCACTGATGTTATCTACATCAAGCTCGCCGCTTTTCACCTGCGATGCGAGTTGCTTGGCCGCATTTACGATGTCCCATCTACCGCCATAGTTTGCTGCGATATTTAAGACCAAATCTTTGTTGTCTTTAGTCATGTCTTCGGCTTTGCGAATTTTTTCGACTAGCTTGGCGTCGAAAGCCTCAACATCACCAATAACCTGCAAGCGTACACCATTTTTGTGTAAGCGTTTTGCTTCACTATTGAGGACGAGATTAAACAACTCCATAAGGACGCTGACTTCTTCCTCAGGACGTTTCCAGTTTTCACTTGAAAACGCGAATAGCGTTAGTGATTCGATACCGTTTTGACGTGCAAAGCGCACAACAGAACGTACAGACTCTACCCCGGCTTTGTGACCGAAGGTACGAATTTTCCCTTTCTTTTGCGCCCATCGACCATTGCCATCCATAATGATTGCAACATGCTTCGGGCCAGCAGACTCTGCTGGCACCTCGGCTTTTTTCGATTTGGCTGCGCTTAAACGCTTTCCAATCATAATACTTACTTATACTTCCATTAGTTCTTTTTCTTTGTCAGCAAGCATGCTGTCAACTTTCTTAATGAAATCGTTAGTAATAGATTGAATGTTCTCTTCCGCTGCACGGCTCTCATCTTCACTGATTTCTTTTTCTTTTAGAAGATCTTTGATGTCACCGTTAGCGTCGCGACGAATATTGCGGATAGCAACACGACCACCTTCCGCTTCGTTGCGTACAACGCGGATAAGGTCTTTACGACGCTCTTCTGTAAGCGGCGGAAGAGGAATGCGAATTGAACCGCCCGCACTCATTGGGTTCAACCCTAGGTCAGACTGCATAATCGCTTTTTCAACTGCTTGGATAGCGCTTTTATCAAATACAGTTAACGCTAGAGTACGGCTGTCTTCCGCAACGACGTTAGCGACTTGCTTTAGCGGCGTGTCTACACCGTAATAAGGTACCATGATGCCATCTAGAAGGCTTGGATGCGCACGACCAGTGCGGATTTTGCTGAATTGGCCTTTTAGAGAAACTAGGCTTTTTTCCATGCGCTCTTGCGCATCTAATTCAATTTCATCAATCACGTTTTGTATCCTATTGTTCTTAATTAATCGTTGTCAGCGTGGCAAATGACGGTACCTTCTTTTTCACCCATCACAACACGCTTAAGGCAACCCGGCTTATTCATGTTGAATACGCGAATTGGTAAGCTGTGATCTCGTGCTAGAGTGAAAGCTGACAAGTCCATTACTTTTAATTCTTTTTCTAGTACTTCCTGGTAAGACAATTGATCATACAATGTCGCTTCAGGATTTTTTACTGGGTCATCACTGTATACGCCGTCTACTTTAGTGGCTTTAAGCACAGCATCGGCTTCAATTTCGATACCGCGTAAGCACGCCGCAGAGTCGGTAGTGAAGAAAGGGTTGCCAGTACCGGCAGAAAAGATAACAACGCGGCCCGACTTAAGAAGGCTAATAGCTTCTGCCCAGTTGTAAGCATCGCACACGCCGTTTAGTGGGATAGCAGACATCATACGCGCGTTTACAAATGCACGATGAAGCGCGTCGCGCATAGCTAGGCCGTTCATTACCGTAGCCAGCATGCCCATGTGGTCGCCAACAACACGGTTCATTCCCGCTTTTGCTAGGCCTTCGCCACGGAACAAGTTACCACCACCGATAACAAGTCCAACTTGAACACCAAGTTCAACCAGCTCTTTAATTTCTTGTGCCATTCTATCTAACACTTTAGGGTCTATGCCAAAGCCTTCTTCGCCCATTAGGGCTTCACCACTAAGCTTTAACAGAATGCGTCGATATGCTGATTTTGGTGTGATACTCATAGTTTGAATTGTCCTCGTAAACCCGTTTTGTCCTATGTCTTTCAATAAAGCATTACCGTAAAAAACATAGGACAAAGCGCTTTCGTTTGTTTGGCAGGCGCACGCTTGTTACTCGCCTAGCTTCACACTTGCGCACTGCATTAGCAATACTAAAGATATGCAGCTATAAAAAAGCACCTCCTAAGAGGTGCTTTGTAGTTTATCTAACTATTGCGTAATGCAAAAGATAAACGCTCAATTATTTCTTAGCAGCTTCCATTTGAGCAGCTACTTCAGCAGCGAAGTCTTCAGTCTTCTTCTCGATACCTTCACCAACTTCGAAACGTACGAAGTTGATTACGTCTGCGCTGTTGTTCTTAAGAAGCTCAGCAACAGAAATTGAAGGATCTTTAACGAAAGGCTGACCAGTCAAGCTCACTTCGCCAGTGAACTTCTTCATGCGGCCTGCAACCATTTTCTCAGCAATTTCAGCTGGCTTACCAGACTGAATAGCGATTTCGATTTGGATTTCTTTCTCTTTCTCTACAACTTCAGCCGGAACATTCTCTGGCTTAACAAACTGCGGGCTAGCAGCTGCAACGTGCATTGCTACGTCTTTTGCTAGCTCTTCGTCGCCGCCAGTAAGGATAGAGATAACACCAATACGGCCGCCGTGTACGTATGCACCTAGCGTGTCGCCTTCAACGTTGATAACGCGACGAGGAGAGATGTTTTCACCGATTTTAGCAACAAGTGCGTCACGAACTTCGCTTACTTTAGAACCATTAAGTTCTGCATCGTTAAGTGCGTCGATGTCGTTGATGTTGTTAGCCGCTGCTACTTCTAGAAGCTCGTTACCGAACTTAAGGAATCCTTCGTCACGTGCTACGAAGTCAGTTTCACAGTTTAGTTCAAGCATGGTCGCGCGACCACCTTCAACTTTAGTAAGGATAACACCTTCAGCTGCGATACGACCTGCTTTTTTAGCCGCTTTCGCTTGGCCTGATTTACGCATATTTTCAATGGCTAACTCAATGTCACCATCCGTTTCAACCAGGGCTTTTTTACAATCCAGCATACCTGCGCCAGTACGTTCGCGCAGTTCTTTAACTAGTGCTGCAGTCACTGCCATTTTTCAATTCCTCAGCATTAAATATAAATTCGTTAGGTAAAAGGGGCGATATCGCCCCTCTCAATACATTTCGTATTGTAGTACCGCCATATTATCTAGATATGACAGTAAGCAATCAGAATTACTCTGCCGCTTCTACGAAGTCGTCTTGCTCAGCTTGTACTTCAAGGTTGCTTTCGCGACCTGAGTTGATAGCGTTTGCAGCAGCATCCAAGTAAAGTTGGATAGCGCGGATAGCATCGTCGTTACCAGGGATGATGTAATCAACACCGTCTGGGTTAGAGTTAGTATCGACAACACCAACAACAGGAATACCTAGGTTACGAGCTTCTGTTACAGCAATGTGCTCGTGATCTGCGTCGATAACAAAGATTGCGTCTGGAAGACCGCCCATGTCTTTGATACCGCCAAGGCTGTTTTCAAGCTTGTCCATTTCGCGCTGAAGCATAAGTGCTTCTTTCTTAGTTAGCTTCTCAAACGTACCGTCTTGAGCTTGTTGCTCTAGATCTTTAAGACGCTTGATTGACTGACGTACTGTTTTCCAGTTAGTCAGCATACCACCTAACCAACGCTTGTTTACGTAGTACTGGTCGCACTTAAGAGCAGCATCTTTTACTGCTTCGCCAGCGGCGCGCTTAGTACCAACGAAAAGGATTTTACCTTTCTTAGACGCAACACCTGAAAGGTAGTTAAGTGCGTTGTTGAAAAGTGGAACCGTTTTTTCAAGGTTGATGATATGAACTTTATTACGAGCACCGAAGATGAAAGGCTTCATCTTTGGGTTCCAGTAACGAGTTTGGTGACCGAAATGCACACCTGCTTTCAGCATGTCACGCATAGAAACATTAGCCATTTTATTTTCCTCTTGGGGTTAGGCCTCCATATACCCCTTGTATCGATTCAGGCCAACCTACGTTGAACTGAACACCCCGATACGAAGTGTCGGTATATGTGTGTTTTAATAAAATAAATTTACCCTCTAAAACGGTGCTTGTTGCACATAGCAAAATGAGCTTTCCGTCAGGGCGCGCGCTTTATATCACAATACCACCACAGCCTCAAGTTTTAGCGTTAAAAAGCCAGGCTTTTAAGTATTTTTGCCAACCTTTATTAAAACGACCCACCCCATTGCTATCAGCCTTGGAAATCACCATTTAAAAACCATGAATATCAGCACCTTACTAAGAATGACCTGAATAGTGTTATACTGCGTAAGTAATTTAAATTCTTCACCAAACTAGTTTCAAACGATTTGAGAGGCGCTGTGACAGCTATTATCAAAACCCCAGAAGAAATCGAAAAAATGCGCGTAGCCGGTAAACTGGCTGCTGAAGTACTTACTATGATCGGGCCTTATGTGAAAAAAGGCGTAACTACCGATGAACTTAATACCATTTGTCACGACTATATAGTAAACGAGCAAAAGGCAGTGCCCGCCCCGCTAAACTATGGTCACCCACCATTTCCAAAGTCTATTTGTACGTCGGTGAACCATTGTATATGTCACGGCATTCCTTCTGACAAGAAGCTAAAAGACGGTGACATCATCAACATTGATGTAACTGTTATAAAAGACGGTTATCACGGTGATACTTCGAAGATGTTCGTTGTAGGTAAGCCATCTATTCTTGCCGAGCGCCTTATTCGCGTTACTCAAGAGTGCCTATATAAAGCGATTGAACAAGTGAAGCCGGGCATGCGTCTTGGCGATATTGGCCATATTTGTCAAACCCATGCTGAAGCGCATAACTATTCAATAGTGCGTGAATACTGCGGTCACGGTATTGGTGCAAGCTTCCACGAAGAACCGCAAATTGTTCACTATGGAAAGCCTGGTACAGGTGACGTTTTAGAGCCTGGGATGTGCTTTACCATCGAACCTATGGTTAACGCAGGCAAACGTTACTCAAAAGTTTTGCCAGATCAATGGACTGTTGTGACCAAAGACAGAAGTTTAAGTGCCCAATGGGAGCACACTCTTTTAGTTACAGAGACCGGTGTTGAAATTCTTACGCTTCGTGAGGAAGAAAGCTTAGAGCGTGTTATTTCACACGGATAATTTTCATATTGCGGCTGTTAAGCTTACAGCCGCTTTGATTGCCCCTTTGCCTCATTCAAAACGGCATACTAAATCTTTATTTTTAATTCTCATACGATGCGCCTATTAAACGGGCTACACACCTATAACAAAAAACCATAAATATTCACAATTCAACCTAACTTATGCATAAATTTGCTACTGCGAACTACTATCAATTCATGCTATTGTTCTTAGCGTTTTAATAGAAGTCTATTTCAAAGGTGCATTTTGACGCTGCAATCACTGATAAAGAATATCGACACAATTAACTCTGTTGATGAAATTCCCGTCATTAAATCGTGCGTGGAAGCCAGTTATACTTGGATAACAGAGTCTTTCGACGCTACGCCAGTTAATCAGCTCGTTACCGGTCGTGCGCAGTTTGTCGACGCATTGCTTTGTCACCTTTGGCAACTTTACGGCTTAGATACCGTGGACGAGCTTTCCCTTTGCGCGGTGGGTGGATACGGTCGCGGCCATTTACAACCCCACTCAGACATCGATTTACTCATTGTCAGCAAGAAGAAGCTAAAGCCTGAAGTGCAAGAAAAAATTGGCATGTTCATCACCCTTTTATGGGATATCAAGCTAGATGTTGGACAGTCGGTACGCACCATTAAAGAAACGGTTAAACTGGCGAAAGACGATATTACTATTGCGACGAATCTCGTTGAAAGCCGTCTGCTTTGTGGAAGTGAAACTACATTCGACAAACTGTGGGATGAGGTAAACGGTCGCAATTCATGGTCGAGTAAATCTTTCTTCTCGGCTAAATATGACGAGCAAAAGAGGCGCCACGCCAAGTTCAACGGCACCGCTTACAACCTTGAACCAAACATTAAAGAAAACCCGGGATGTTTGCGAGACATTCAATCTATCGGTTGGGTAGCGAAAAAGCACTTTAAAGAGTATGACGGATGGAACTTGGTGGGTCACGGTTACTTCACCGAACAAGAACACAGTGAGTTAATCGCCTGTCGTATGCACCTGTGGAAAATGCGTTGTGCGCTGCACTTAGTTGCTGGCAGAAGCGAAAACCGACTGCTTTTCGACTATCAACCCGATGTCGCACAAATGATGGGATACGGTGAAGAAGGTAAGGCATCTGTGGAAAAAATGATGCGTGACTTTTTCCGCACCGTAGCGCGCGTGTCTGAACTGAACCAAATGCTGCTTCAGCGCTTCAAGTACGACATGCTTAACCAAAGCGTGCAAAAAAGCGTAATCATAAACGAAGATTTTGAACTGCTCGACAATATGATTTCGCCGCGTCACGAAACCGTATTTTCATCACCTGAGGCAATTTTAGACTTCTTACATTTGGTGGCAAACACGCCAGAAGTAAAAGGCTTAAGTACCATTTGTATTCGACAATTGCGTAACGCTCACCGGGCCTTCGAAGCAGAATATTACGTTGAACGCCCTCTGTGCCGCGATAAATTTATGCGATTAATGAAGCAACCCGAATTTTTTGATTTCGGTTGGGACATTATGCACCAGTACGGTATTTTACAAGCCTACCTTCCAGAGTGGGATACCATTGTGGGTATGATGCAGTTTGACTTGTTTCACGCCTACACGGTGGACGAACACACTCACCGATTAGTAAAGCATGTAAACTATTTTTTCTCGAAAGAGAACAAAGATTTTCCACGCTGCGGCAGAATTTGTCGAAACCTAGACAAACCTGAAATACTTTACATTGCTGCAATTTTCCATGACATCGCAAAAGGTCGTAATGGCGACCACTCAACCCTAGGCGCGCAAGATGTCGCTAAGTTCTGTGCACAGCACGATGTACCCAGTAAAGATGCAGAATTGATTGCATGGCTTGTAGAAAACCATCTGCTTATGTCAGTGGTTGCCCAACGCCGCGACATATACGATCCTGATGTCATTAGTGAGTTTGCTGGTGCGGTAAGAAGCCATAACCACCTTAATTTACTTTATACACTGACCCTTGCCGATATTCGCGCTACCAACGATAACCTTTGGAATGACTGGAAAGCGTCTTTGCTTCGTGAGCTGTATCTAATGACACAAAAAGCGTTAGACAATGGGCTACAGTGTCAGGTTACACTCAACGAGCGAGTAACCACTCACAAACATCAGGCAAGACAGATTCTGCAAGAGCGTGCTATAGACCCTATTGCCATAGATGCGCTGTGGGCAAGGCTTGATGATGACTACTTTGTTCGCTTTAAGCCTACGCAAATTGCATGGCATACCGATGAAATTATTAAAGCTCAGAATGAATGGCTTACACCAGAACACGATGGTCTATTAGTAAAGGCTAACGACAACAGCGCTAAAGGCGGCACTGAAGTATTTGTTTATGGGAAAGATAGAAAAGCCCTGTTTGCTCAAGTCGCATCTGTACTAGATAGCCGTAATTGTTCAATTCACGACGCCCACGTTACTGTCACTAAAGATAGTTATGTGTTTGACAGTATGCTTATTCTTGAAAATGACGGCAGTCGTATTAGCTCAGAGTCGCGCATTGCTTCTATTGAGAATGCCATTTCTGCCCAATTAGAAAAGCCGGGACGCTCTCACGAAAACAAACGAAAGTTACCGCGCCAAATGAAACAGTTAGACGTGCCCACCAAGGTTCGTTTTTTCAATATCAACGATGAAGCCACGCTTATCGAGTTAGAAGCCCTAGACGCACCGGGCATTTTAGCTAAAATTGGTCATGCATTCGTTGATACTAATATGACACTAAAGCTTGCAAAAATTGCCACCATTGGCGAGCGAGCCGAAGATATTTTTATCGTCAGCAATGAGGCTGGCATCGCATTAACCCAAGAACAACAGGTAAACCTTAAAAAGCGTATCCTGTTTAAACTCGACCAACTTGAAGATATCACAATACCATGAATGAATTGAAAGCCATTATTGAAGACGCCTTCGAAAATCGCGACAGCATTAGCCCGTCATCAGCACCTGATGAAGTAAGAGATGCGGTAGCGCAAGCTATCGACCTACTTAATAGCGGAAAAGGCCGCGTTGCAGAAAAAATTGCTGGCGAATGGGTAGTACACCAGTGGCTGAAAAAAGCTGTTCTACTTTTCTTCCGTCTTCACAACAACGATGTGATTGAAGGCGCTGAAAGCAAGTTTTATGACAAAGTACCACTTAAGTACACTAACTACACAGCTGAACAATTTGCGGCTGACGGCGCACGTATTGTTCCGCCAGCGGCAGTACGTACAGGTACTTTCGTAGGTAAGAACGCGGTTGTTATGCCCTCTTACGTAAACATTGGTGCATTTGTTGATGAAGGCACAATGGTTGATACGTGGGCTACGGTAGGCTCGTGTGCACAGATTGGTAAGAATGTTCACCTTTCTGGTGGCGTTGGCATCGGCGGCGTATTAGAGCCACTTCAGGCAAACCCTACCATTATCGAAGATAACTGTTTTATCGGTGCGCGTTCTGAAATTGTAGAAGGTGTTATCGTTGAAGAAGGGTCAGTAATTTCAATGGGCGTTTACATCGGTCAGAGCACGCGTATCTATGACCGTGAGACCGGCGAAGTTCACTACGGCCGTGTTCCAGCGGGCTCTGTAGTTGTTGCGGGTAACCTGCCTAGCGCAGATGGTAAGTACAGCCTATACGCAGCAATCATCGTGAAAAAAGTTGATGCAAAAACCCGCGCTAAAGTAGGTATTAACGCTCTACTTCGCGGCGTTGAGTAATAACTTATGCGTCGTTAAGTAATTAACGACGTTCGCATATAAAAAAAGAGGCGCCTTAGCGCCTCTTTTCATTTTTAACCCATAAGCCATCAACGCTTAAGACAAAAGCTTGTCCTTGATGGTGTTAACCCACTCCACCACGTCTTTTTCGGGCTCTAGGGTTTCAATAGCATCAACTTCTAACATATCAGCAACCGCGTTACCTTGCAGTTCAGCAAGTAATTCTTGGAATTGTTTACCTGCTCCACAAAAGCTTTCGCCATAGCTGCTGTCACCCAGCGCTGCAACAGCGAACGGCTTGCCCGTTAGTATAGGTGATTCGTCTTTTAAATCTGAAAACACAAACTCTAGGTTAGGTGGAACATCGCCCTGACCTGTCGTTGAGGTAATAATTAACAGTGCGTCAGCATCAGTAAAATCGGCTACTGAAGGGTCGCTTTCCAGTGAGCAATCAACTCCCTGCTCAGCTAAATTTTCTTCCACCTGCTCAGCTACGTGTTGTGCGTTACCGTATACTGTACCCGCAATAATTTTCAATGTTGCCATTTTTACCTCTTAAACCAATGATCGTCGCCCATGTCGACAGGCGGAAAGTATTTCTATCTTATCAAGCTAAACGGTTTTAACCTGTTTACGAATTGTTGCATTTCATTGTGCATCTCACCATTAATCGTTATCCATTTACCGCTAACAGGATGAGAAAAGCCCATATGAGTACAACTTAAGGCCAAATTATTAAAATTAAAGTGCTGTTTAGCGAATTTGTTTTGCTTCCCATCGCCGTGAGTTGTATCGCCAATAATGGGGTGACGAATGTGTACCATGTGTCTTCGAAGCTGGTGCTTACGCCCAGTGCTCGGAGAAAGTTTTACTAACGAATATCTAGCACTTTGGTACCTACCTACAGGCTCGGGCACTTCAAACTTTTCGAGTGACTCATACATGGTGGACGCTGGCTGAGGTGCTTGCTGTGGCCTTTTGTGTTTATCTGCAATTTTGTCATAACGATACTTAAGAGCATAATCAATAAAGCCCGTGTGGTTGACGAAGCCTCTAACCACAGCGTGATAACCCTTTACCACCTGCTTGTCCATCATTTGCTGGCCTAGCTTTGCCGCAATTTCTGAGTTAAAACTAAACACCAACACGCCTGATGTAGGCCTATCTAAGCGGTGAGCTGGAAACACGTGCTTGCCGATTTGATCTCTAAGCGTCTGCACCGCAAATACGGTTTCATGCCTATCTATAGGACTTCTGTGGACTAGCAGACCTGGGGGCTTATTTATCGCAATGATATGCTCATCCAGGTATAAAACAGGCAAGTGTAGAGAGTTCGCACTACCTTGTTCTTCAACACTGTTTTTTTCGCCAGTCTGCTTTTCCGTCAGCTCGACTTCATCATTTAGTGACACTTTCTCAACGGCTCTTGGCGATTGCTCTAGCTTACTCATCCAATGTCTCCACTGGCAATATCGTCAATATACTTTAGCGCAGACAGGGTACTTTGATTCTCGGGTGATAAGCACACTTCTGCTGCGGGTGTAATTTGCATCGCCGGTATAGGGTGCGATTGCGCCAACAAAATGCGCATTTTGGGAATAAAAATAAAAGCCAGCCAAGCTTCAAAAGAAAAACAGTCTGCTGCGAAAGGTACTTCACTTCCTATAGCATTTTTAAGCGCTTGGTCATTGGGTACTTCATCTGGCCAAACACCATCTTGCTGCATTACCGTTTCTAATTGCTCCAGTGCGTTGATGAAAGCTAAATGACTGCTACTATTCGCTTGATTCACTACTCCTCCCCTATCCTAATACGCTTCAATTTATAGCGCGCAGTATATCAGGGGCTTAAGGTCAACATAAGTCAGTGTGTTGTATCGTTGAAATTCTTCTGCTGTGATACCATTAATGAGGTTTGCTGATGGCCCTAGCGAATATAAGCATGTCCTAGAGGCGGTTGTTCTTTGCTGAACATCAAAGGGTTACGGGCCTAGCAACATTTATTTAAAGCAGTATTTTGGAACGAGTTATGAGCGCTAACAGTATCAATTCTATCAGTGAGTTTTTGTTACACGCAGGCACTGAATATCATGTTTTTGATTTAGGTCGACGTATTGAACCCACAGATAATCAAACGTTTCTAGAAATAGAAAATGGCAGTGCTTACGCGCCCTACCCTCGTCAACAACATGCGTGGTTCGGTATTGTTTTTTGGAACAAAAATGCATCTTCGCAACACTATATTTGGTTTATAAAGCTGCCACTTGATGAGCAAGGCTTGGTCGTTGCCGCTGCTAGAAATCATTTTCTAGAGATTATTGTGGATGCTCTAGGGAAGTCGATTGCAGAAGATACCGAAAATGCAAAGCAATTGCCCGACAACCCTTATTCCTTCGTTCCGAACCAATCGCAACTTGCTCAGTTTAATGCTCTAGTCAAAAGCACGTTAAACCATCCCCTAAGTGAAGAGGCGCAGAAAGTTGAAGCTTATATTCAAGCCCCGCAGCTTGTGGATTGGCAAAAAATATCAATGCAAAGCGTGGCAGATTTTGTACATGGTTTCAGCATGCACGCAAAGCGAGATGTGTTAGAAGAGGCAATTAAAGCCAATGTAGCAATTTACTCAGATGTGTTTGTTAATACGCTTATGGAGACAAGCGAGAGCGTTTCTTTGTCAGATAACTTATTGGCTATGTATTTGAGCAAAATTGATGATGGCGACGACATCAATCTAGCGGCTTTGAGGGGCACCTCTGAAGGAAACTTCAACCCAACGATAAATAGTAAGCTTCTAGACTTATTGAACGATGAAAAAACGCAGCGCCTCGATATTTTAAGTGTTATTGCGGCACGGCATTTTGAGCAAATGGAACCGCTCCTACTTAGTACCTTTTTAGAACAAGCTGCAAAAGTTGACGAAAAAGAAGGTCACCAAGGTGCCTTATTTGCTGGTTTCTTTTCTGATTTAGTCCAAATTCCGAAATTACGCAGACAAGTACTTACGCTGCTACACTCAGACGCCAACTCGGATATTCTAAGCAAAGCATTTGAGCGATTGTTTGCACAGGCGAGAAAATAAATGACGTTACTTGAATTGGTCATATGGTTAGTAATTGTATTTACCGGCTATCAGTTTTGGCGCATTCGGGCCATTTCTGAGCAAACAAACGCTTATCTAAAACAATACTGTGATAAACATGGTTTGCAGCTGTTAAGTGTGGCCAGGGCCAAAACTCGGTTCTCATTTAAGTTTGGTAAACCGGACTGGCACAGCTTATTCAATTTTGAGTTTTCAAGCAATGGCGAGGATAGATATACAGGAGAAGTTGAATTAATAGGTACGAGGGTTGCGAGAACCGAAGTGCCACCGCATAGGGTGTAAGTGGTCAAACCGCAATCGGCGCTTTATAAGTATCGGGAAGAATGAAACCAAAGCGTTGTAAAACCGACGTAAGTTCATCGCGCTTAATCGGCTTTTCAATAAAACCTAATGCGCCTAGTGACATCACTTTCTCTTGCATCAATGGCTGTATATCGCCTGAAATAACAATAACAAAAGTCTCAAGTTTACGGCGTTTAATTTCACTTAATACACTAAGACCGCCCAGCACAGGCATTGTTAAATCTAGTAATACAAGGTCAATAGTATGATGTGCTAATACTTCTAGAGCGTCCATACCATTTGACACTTCATAAATAGCTTCAGCGAACCCACTAGGCAAGTTACTTCTAGCCATTTTCCGTGCAAGTGCTGAATCGTCACAAATTAGAATATTAAAACCCATCAACTACAATCTTATAATTGGTTACTAATCCATCTTTAGAATACATTAAACGAAAGTATAAGAAAATAACAAAAACATTGAATTATTGGCTACTTACTTGATAACGACACCAAACTCCCCTCTCCTATTAGCATGTTTTGTGGTAGATATAAGGCGTAACAAAAAAGGAAAACATCCCTATGCAAGAGTTAGCTGCAAGCCAAGACAAAAACTTGGTGAGAAAAGTTGCCTATCAGATTCTGTCTCATTTCGATAAGAGTTACCGGTGGTTCACCCGAATTACACGGGGCGCTCAAGAAAGATTTGAAAAGGGTAATTGGAAAGAAACCCAGCTAGCCTCTAAAGAGCGTATTACCATTTATGAACAAAGCCTGTCAGATGCGGTTGCCGAGATTTATCAGCTTACTCAGGTCCACCAAAAAGACGATGCTTTTTGGCAAGAGCTTAAAAAGGTGTTTGCGCTACAGCTTGAAGGCCACCCGCAGTTTGAGTTAGCTGAAACCTTTTACAATTCAGTGATTGGCCGCTTGTTTAAGCACAGAAAAATAGACAACGACATGATGTTTGTGTTGCCTAGCCGCTGTTTTTTGCCTGGGCAAGACAGAGACAAAGTAGTCAACAGCTTTGACACCACCACTACCGTACGTGAGATGTACGAGTCGATATTTAAAATTTATCGATACAATATTCCGTTTGAAAACTTTGAACGGGACTTACAGAACCTTGAGAAGGCCTTACGCTCACGTTTAAATAAAGAACAGCTAGCTAGCGTACAGGCCGTTGAGATCCTAAAGCCTACTTTTTTTCGAGGTAAAGCGGCTTATTTGATTGGTCGCATCTGTATGCCCGGCGAAACCCTGCCGTTTGTCATCGCCATGCGAAGATACAATGAGCCACATATGTTCGTCGATGCCCTACTGACCGACCGTAAAGATCTGAGCGTAATTTTTGGCTTTGCCCGCAGCTATTTTATGGCCGACACCCAAAATCCGGCCGAGGTTGCCGCTTTCCTACAAGAATTATTGCCAAATAAAAAACACTTTGAATTGTATATGTCGATGGGGCACTACAAACACGGCAAAACGGTATTTTATCGTAACTTCTTAGCACACATGGACGAGTCTGATGACAAATTCGAGGCTGCGCCGGGAATTCGAGGGTTAGTGATGATGGTTTTCCATCTGCCCTCATATGGCGTTGTTTTCAAAATTATTAAAGATGAATTTGCAGAAAGTAAGAAAATCACCCGTGAACACGTAAAAGAGTGCTACAAGTTAGTCAAAATGTCAGATCGTGTTGGCCGAATGGCTGACACTCACGAATACGTTAATTTTAGGTTCCCTTTAGAGAGAATTGAGCCTGAGCTTATTGAAGAACTAAAAGAAACTTGCGCATCGAGTTTAGAATTCACCGAGACAGAACTTATCATCAAACACATGTATATTGAGCGGAAAATGACGCCGCTAAATATTTATCTTCAAGAAGAAACCGACGAGAAAAAGATAAAGCGTGCGCTCGATGAGCTTGGCCTTTGCATTAAGCAAATCGCCATGGCAAATATCTTTCCCGGAGATATGCTGCACAAAAACTTTGGTATAACCCGTCACGGTCGCGTGATCTTCTATGATTATGATGAAATTTGTTTAATGAACGAGCGTAACTTCAGAGAGTTGCCAAAATCTGATGACCCCTATGCTATTGATACACTTTCAGTAGCGCCTAACGACGTATTTCCTGAACAGTTCGAGCACTTTATTGTAGGTAAGCGAAAGTTCAAAGACATACTTAAGTCGTTGCACGGCGACTTGATGACACCTGAATATTGGCATGAAGTTCAGAAGAAGTGCGCACGTGGGGACGTACAACATTTTACCCCCTATAACCCGAGCATGCGCTTTGACAAAGGTGGATAGGCTGAGTGCGAGAATAATAGCATCACCCCTATCACCTTAACCCAACGTTTAAAGTGAGCAAGAGCTCTACATATGAGGTCAAATTTTAGCTACATGCGAAAAAGCTTAAAAGTGATCGTTTTAAGTCGTATAGCTCGTAAAAGAGGCAAAGCGATATTGCTTTTCGACTGCTTGTTCTCGCTTGCTGCTTGTTAAATACCGCAAACCGGTACCAGCAATGCCAAACAAGTGCGTGAATGTAGATAAACAAAAGAGTCGTAATAATGAAAGTGCTACTTGTAGAAGATGATCCAAAGGTTGCCTCGCACATTGCAAATGGACTATTGGGTGAAGGGCATGAATGTATTACGGTAGGCGATGGAACATCAGGCTACCAACAAGCCGCTAGTAACGAACTAGACGCGGTAATTTTAGACGTAATGTTACCCGAACTCGACGGTTTCACTGTGCTTGAGAAGCTTCGCGAAGAAGGTAACACGACCCCTGTTCTATTACTTAGCGCCAAGAGCCAAGTTGAAGATAAGGTTAAAGGCCTTCGTACCGGCGCTAACGACTATCTAACTAAACCCTTCGCCTTTGAAGAGCTGCTTGCTCGCGTTGAAGGTTTGGCTGGTCGCAATAAAGACGGCGATGACAAGACCTTGATAAAAGTTGGAGACCTCACGCTAGACTTAGTTAACCGTAAAGTATTGCGTGGCGATCAAGAAATTGACCTTCAATCAAAAGAATTTCAACTACTTGAATGCCTACTTCGTCACAAAGGTAAAGTTGTGACGCGAAGTATGTTGCTTGAACAGGTTTGGAATTATCATTTTGACCCCCAGACTAACGTGATTGATGTTCACATTAGCCGTCTACGTCAGAAAGTGGATAAAGCGTTTAATGTTCCGCTTATTGAAACCGTAAGAGGCACTGGCTACCGCATAGCGGACGAGCTTGCATGATAGCAATACGCGACTTTACGCGTAGTTCTAGTTTTCGCGTAGGCGTATTGCTCACCACCCTAGCTTGTATTGCCATTGTTTTAATTGTTTACTTTTGGCGATTAACGAGCAGTGACTTGTTCATTTCCGAGTCTAATGCTGCCGTTAACGCCAAAGCGAATGCGCTCGTAACGCTTTATGAAAATCTTGGTATTGATGCGGTTAAGTCGGCCATTATAAGCGACAATAACCAACTTTCTTCTAGCACGAAAACACCCTCTCATTCATTCGAACATTTGCGATCATTTGTCGTTCTGAGCAAAGATGAGCAAGTAGTTGCGGGGAACTTAGCATCTATCCCTCTGGTATTAGAGCGGCACAAAGGGGCCAACTTTGATACTGCAGAAATTGTCATTACCCGGCCTAACAGCTCATCAAGGAAAACCTTACGCCAAGCATTGATGAGGGAAGATGTACTAGGGGACTATACCCTCTATGTCGGGCGTGGTATCGATGACTTATATAGCGCACAGTGGTTTGGCAAAACCTTTAGCTGGATTATCGTTGTGTTGCTTTGTGCCTTAAGTATTCTAAGCTTCGCCATTGCCGTTTATGTGGTCAATCGAATTAACCGCATGTCTCAAACCGCTGATAAGATTATAAAGACTGGTAACCTTGAAGAGCGGCTAGAGATTGATAGCAATTGGGACGATCTCAGCAGTCTTTCCTTCGTTTTTAATCAAATGCTGGATACCATTGAAAGCTCGGTTAATAACATCAAGTCAGTCACAGACAGTATTGCTCATGACCTACGCACACCGCTTTCCAGACTTCGTAATACCTTAGAAAGAATTGAAGACGACCAGCTACGAGAAGACACGACTCAAGAAGCAGATAACCTACTGAATATGTTCAACAGTTTATTGCGCATAAGCGGACTTGAAACCACAAACAAGAAAGAAGGCTTTTGCAATACAGACGCGCGGGCAATTGTAGAAGACGTGGTCGACCTTTATCACCCCCTCGCCGAGGAGCGCAACATTCAGCTGTCCAGTCAGCTTGAAAGCGTGACTATGCTTGCTGACCCTAACTTACTTTTCCAAGCCGTAGCCAACGTATTAGACAATGCTATCAAGTACTCGAATGAGAATAGTATGGTTACGGTGCAACTGACGACTACACCTTGCCATATTGTTATTGCCGTCAATGATGCAGGGATAGGTGTTGGCGAGCATGAGATTATAAATTTAGAGCGTCGTTTTTATCGCGCTGATGGCAGCAGAACGAGCAAAGGGAACGGATTAGGCTTATCTCTCGTTTCAGCAATAGTTAAGCTGCACGATGGTCAAACTTGGTTTGTGCACGACCCGTTAATGCAAGGACATGGGCTGGGCGTTGTTTTTTGTTTTCCTCGTTAGTGTGAGTCAAAGTCAGCTAATCAGAATCAGCAAATAATAGACACTATCTATAGGTAAGCTACTTTAAATTGTACTAGCTAAATCTACTCACTTTTTTCGAATGCTGACCTATAGATGATATAGGTCAGTGGACTTTCCAAGTCTATATCTGCAAATTATTAATCTGTTTGCTTCTGCATAAAAATAGTGACTTCTGCCATCACAATGCCGAACTTGCGAATGTAAGAACGGTTCATCATAGTGCTGTCGTCAAATGCCCAGAACCAGTCATCAAAGGTTACTGAATAGGTCGTATTGTCTACCGGTAAATCCATCTCGTAGTGAAAATTGAATGCATTGCCATAGCTGGTGCCCTTAGCAGGGCCTTCAATGTCACTCGCTCGTCCTACAAAGCTATTATCGCTCTGTTTTACAATAGTCCAAGTGCGTGAGGTTGGGCCTTCGCCCACGCCATACTCAAAAGTTTCATCAAGGGTTAATGTATCATTATCTATTGACCCATCGATGTTCACCACAAACCTTTGTACCACCTCGCCCGAGCGGTTTTGAACAATGCCCCAGGCTTTAACGTTACCATCAAAAAATTGCTCAATATCGAAAGTTGGAGACACCGTCTGATAGTCTTCACCATCGACCGACACAGAACATCCTGACAGTCCTGCCATGGTCAATGCTGCAAACCCTACCCCTAAACATAACTTCATCATATTTTTTATCATTTTACTTATCCTGCTCAACTAACCCTACTTGGGCTTTATATCTATAAAATCACTAAACTAATCTTTTCCGAGTAGCTTTCTTCTAAACTTAGGTTCCGATGTTTCATCACTTAACCAGATATCAAAAAAACGCTGCGTAAACGTTCTGTCGCTTATCACATCCGCTTTTTCGCCATTTACGTAAAACACGCTTGTGCCTTCTTTCGTCGCAATCCCTGTAATTACATCGCCTTCGCTAACGTCAGGAAAGATAAGCTCCATTAGCGACAGCCATTTTTCTGCATCATCGGCAGCGATATCTCCCTGTTTTTTCATTTCATCAATAGAGCGCTCGGCAATCTTTTTCCCTTCAAGATCCCGTTGGTAGGTCAAACGAAGGGCAAAAGGAGGCTGCTTTGCGTACTTGCCTTCAGAAGCAAAAAGTTCACCGGTATATACGTCCCAAAAGTAGTAAGAAAACATGCCTTTCCCCACCAGTTTCGCATTGGGAACATACTCATTGATGTGTTCTAAATCAGACTCTTGCGCATAGGCGTTGTTTGACATGGTTAGTCCGCTCACAGATATGGAAAAAAATATAATTAAGGCAGATGCAGCGGCTATTTTATTGGCGCAAGACATACAAATAGCCCAAGCGTTTTTTACATAATGAAAAAACCATAATGGGGTATAAATCACAGGTTTTCGTAAAATACAGTTTTTATTAGTAACCATAAAAATGCTCTTATAAAGCGTAATAAAAATTACAGGTCTTTTATTGAATTTCTATCTGGTTATACTCTTGCCAATGTCCAATTGATCAACTGTCCCTAGGCTCTCATCGTGCTTTCCCTTGATGAATTTAAAACGTCACTCACTCTTCCTTCGCCTCTTATCCCTTTCAAACCGAACTGGGAGGGTGCAAGCAAGGTATCGCTTTATGTTAAGCGTGACGATGCAATTCACCCTGTGATGTCAGGAAACAAATGGCGAAAGCTAAGCCATGCACTAACGGGCCCTTTACCAAAAGCTATAATCAGTTTCGGTGGCGGCTTTTCTAATCACCTCCATGCATTGGGGTTTGCTTGTTATAAACTTGGAGTTCCTTTTACTGCCATTATTCGGGGCGACTACAGTGCTGCACCATCGCCAATGATTAAGGATTTGATGCGGTGGGATGTTCGCATTGAATATGTAAATAGAGTTACCTACAAAAAGCGTAACGATAGCGCCTATTTAGATGAACTAAAGCTGCAGTTCCCCAATGCGATCATCATTCCTGAAGGTGGAAGCCAGGCCCTGGCGCTTCAGGGGATAAAAGATATGGTCGATGAAATCGAGGTAGACTTTGATTTTATCGTTACGCCCGTCGCAAGCGGCGCGACATTGGCGGGAATTGTAAATGCATTAAATAAACGTAATAGTACAACGGCTACTGACTTTCGTTCTCGCAACAAAGCCATTGGCATAGGTGTACTAAAAGGTGAAGGCTATCTAGAGGGGTTGGTTGAGCCATTTCTTCCAACAGCTAACCAGACACATTGGCATATTGATCATAGCTACCATTTTGGTGGCTACGCCAAAGCGCCAAGTGAACTTCAAACCTTTTGCAACGAATTCAATAACACCATGGAATTTGAAATAGAGCCAGTTTACTCAGGCAAAGCCTTCTGGGCCGTTAAAGATATGCTGGCTAAAGGCAAGTTTGAGGAAGGTTCACGCATTGTTGTATTGCATACAGGAGGTTTGCAAGGTGCTAGATGATTTCATCAATCTGCAACAGGATAGCCAACCAGTCTCTTTAACTTTGCCCTTATTCCTTTTGCCTGCTGAAGCTGTTCACGCAGCACACCTATTTGACTGAAGTTGGCGCTTAGAGGATTATCCTCAGGCATCTTTCCAACGATGCCGTACTTTATACTGATTGTTTTATCTTCTTCAGCGAAAGTGCCGAATAACTTATCCCATATAATAAGTACGCCACCATAGTTCTTATCAATATAAGGCTTATTGGTTGCGTGGTGAATGCGGTGATGAGTAGGGGTGTTGAAGATACGCTCTGCCCAGCCTAAATGACCAATCGTTTGCGTATGTACAAAAAACTGATAAGCCAGATTTATCGCGACTATGGCAAATACCAAACTGGGTGAAAAACCAATGAGTATCATTGGCACCCAAAAAAGCCACATGCCCACAAATGGGTACAAAATACTTTGTCTAAACGCTGTGGTGAAATTCATTTTTGTTGAGCTGTGATGCACCACATGGGCCAACCAAAACCAGTGTATGTTGTGTGAAGCTCGGTGAAACCAGTAGTACAAAAAGTCTTGCAGGATAAAACCTGCAAAGAGCGACAATGCCGTTAGCTCTATATTAAATAACGAAAACTGGTGTAACCAATGAAAAAAAGGCATCAACAGTAGCAACACCAAAGCATCAGAGCCCTGGTGAAGCAGTGCAAGCAATGCATTGTTCACACTGTCTTTTACATTATAAAACTGCCGTGCCTTCTTGAACTCCACAAAAACACACAGTAAAAAAACCGGGCTTAAGCCAAGTAAAATAAGTTCAACGGGGATCAAAACGCGCTCCTAACTTATTCAAACATTGCTCGATGTCGTTTTGTAAAAGGCGCGTTAGTAACCAACTCGGCATATACCAAGGCGCCCGACAGGTTATACGATAGGAAACGTTTGTTGCGTTTTCTTGTCGCGTGAACGCGATAACGCCCCTATGCGCCTTCACTGGGAAGTCATCAACGACTCTGTACTCAATGCCGTTCGTATCTGCGTGAACGATCTCTTCTTTAAAGCGAACACCTAAAATATTAACCTCTCTAACGCAGCCCACTCCGCCGCTTACTTCACCATCATTTTCTACTTTTAATACCTTAAATGTTGCATTAAAGAAGTCACTTAAACTCTGGTGGTTAAGCAGCGTATCGCGAAGCACCTGTGGCTTTGCATTGATATTTTTTTGGTAATGAACGTTAACCATTTACGACATGTCCTTTTCTTATGGTTATTAGCATAAATTGACATTCGTATTTGATCTTGCGTTAATACGTCAGAATTTTTGTTATATTACGACATGCACATGCCATCGGTTTCTTTTGCCTATATTCAAAGTATCGAAAGCTATTTAACTAGCTTAGAGGTTAGTACAGATAAACTGTTGCGAATCACGCAAAAGCATAGCTCACTTTCAGGCTCTTCCCGTGTTTCCATGGAAGACTATGTCGAGCTGTTAAACCAAGGCGTATCGCTTACTAATAATTCATTATTTGGGTTTGAGTTAGGCAAACATATTCAGGCAAAAGATTACGGGGTGTTGGGTTACCTCGTTGAAAGTTGCGAAAATTTAGCTCAAGCCATAGGGGCGCTCACCCGGTTTGATGCGTTAGTCGCTGATATCGGTACAACAAGCGTATTTGTTGAGTCTGATAAGGCCCGAGTTGAGTGGGTACCTAAAAGCCCAGATAACAAACAAATGGTGTTGCGCAATACCACTGCTTGGGTAGCAACCGTTTATAAAATATTGGGTTCAGCCTGCCAATTAAACGCTATTTCTTTTACGTTTCCCTTGAGCACGCTGGAAAAAGATACGTTAGCCCAGTGGTTTAACTGCAAGGTAGTTGATTGTGCACGCGCCAACGCAATTACCTTCCCCTTACACTTACTGCATGTGCCGTTTACAAGTGAAAATAAGGCTATGTTCAGCGCGCTTATAGAAGTGACAGAAAGAGAGATGAACGAATGCAAAGAGGAACGGCTTGCTCAAACAAACAAGCGCCTTTTTTACCCTAATCCACACGAAGATATTGCC
The DNA here is from genome assembly GCF_056160105.1 of Alteromonas sp. ABD4_190. Lineage (NCBI taxonomy): Bacteria > Pseudomonadati > Pseudomonadota > Gammaproteobacteria > Alteromonadales > Alteromonadaceae > Alteromonas > Alteromonas sp. ABD4_190. The sequence goes on along the minus strand of NZ_JBSWWN010000001.1, from coordinate 3,134,755 downwards.
CACAAAGTCGTTTCGCTTTTAAACGCTAACCCTACGCTAAAGGGCTGTAATCAAAAGCGTGTGGCCGAAGCGCTATTCATAAGCCCGCGCACACTGCAGCGAAAGTTGAAGCAAAGTAAAACCAGCTTTCAGCAAATTCTTGATAGTGAGCGCAAATCTCGTTTAGACGACCTTCTTAAACAATACTCTATTGCCGACACCGCAGATTTATTAGGGTTTCAAGAACAATCTTCATTTACCCATGCGTTTAAAAAGTGGTTTTCCACCACACCGCTTAAATATCAAAAACAGCTACTATCAAAAGAGTAGCCATGTCTCGTTATTAACCTTGCCGCATGCGCTATTGCGGTTCGAGAAAGGTGATGTGACTTATAATCTTTAGTCTGAATAGGCAATTTTTTACTATCTAAATTATGATTATTAAACTAATGTGACCAGGAACACGTAGGTATTATCAGGTGTACAGCAACGCTAACTCACAGGAGATACGCTATGATCGACCGTCCAGTTACATTGCCAACGCAGTTAAATGCACTCGTGTCAAAGTCACTAAATCTATGTGAGCTTATGTTACCCGTGTGTGATGTGTTTTATCCTTTTGCCGCTATATACGAAAATGGTCGCATCGGTTGTATTTTTGCTGACGAGACTGGAACTAAAAAACACGAGTCACAGCTTATTGAACAGCTTCAGTGGCGAATAATCGATACCACTACAGATACAAACAGTTACAGTGTTTTAGTGTATGCAGCTGCAGTTAACACTCAAGACAGTAAAACGGTTGATGCTATTGCCATTGCGACTGCAACACCGAATCATGAAGAACGACTTATTCTTTACCCTTACTATAAAGTAGGTAACAAAGTAGTAATTTCCCCCCCTATTGATACGGTAACCCGCTAGTGCAACAGCGATAGGGAAATGTTGTTTTTCAAATGAGCTAGTAGAGACCTATATCAGTTATTACAGTAGTCTTTTGAGGTAGTGCCGCCCAATGTGTGCACTACCTTTTACATGAGTTGTTACGATTAAAATTTTTTGTCCTTTCATAGGCTGTCTTTGCTTGCCAAATCCCATTGGTCTGCTAGCATTCAGCCCAAAATTCATTAGCAAAATTAGGGATTAGTTATTATGTCTCGCGTTTTAATTATTGGTGCTGGCGGTGTTGCGTCGGTAACTGTGAAAAAATGTGCACGTTTACCGCAACATTTCGACGAAATTTACTTAGCAAGCCGCACGGTTTCTAAATGTGAAGCACTACAACAAGAAGTAGGTGCAGATCGCGTTAAGGGTGTTTTCGCTGTTGATGCCGACAATGCAAAAGAAGTTGAAGCACTTATTAATGAAGTAAAACCAGACCTAGTAATCAACCTAGCGTTGCCATACCAAGACCTGCCTATTATGGATGCGTGTCTTGCCACTAACACGGATTACCTAGACACCGCCAACTATGAGCCTAAAGACGAAGCGAAATTCGAATACTCTTGGCAGTGGGCTTACCAAGACAAGTTTAAAGACGCGGGCATTATGGCGCTTCTTGGCAGTGGGTTCGATCCAGGTGTAACAAACGTTTACACGGCTTACGCGGCAAAGCATTATTTCGACGAAATTCACTATCTTGATATCGTGGATTGTAACGGCGGCGATCACGGTCAAGCTTTCGCCACTAACTTCAACCCTGAAATCAATATACGTGAAATTACTCAACGCGGTCGTTTTTGGGAAAACGGCGAGTGGAAAGAAACCGATCCGCTAAGCGTACGTGAAGACCTAGATTACCAAAACATTGGGGTTCGTGCGTCTTATCTGATGTTCCACGAAGAGCTAGAGTCTATTGTTAAGCACTTCCCTACTCTGAAGCGTGCACGCTTCTGGATGACCTTTGGTGATGCTTACCTTAACCACCTGCGCGTACTTGAAGGCATTGGTATGACTAGCATTGAGCCAGTTGAGTTCCAAGGCCAAAAGATTGTGCCTTTGGAGTTCTTAAAAGCAGTTCTGCCTAACCCAGGTTCACTTGCTGAAGGCTACAGCGGCATGACCTGTATTGGCACCTACATCACAGGTATTAAAGATGGTAAAGAAAAGACTATCTTTATCTACAATAACTGTGACCATGCAAAATGTAATGAAGAAGTAGGCGCGCAAGCCGTATCTTACACCACAGGTGTTCCGGCGATGATTGGCGCGGCACTTATGCTTAATGGTACATGGAAAGAGTCGGGCGTTTGGAACATGGAACAATTCGACCCAGACCCATTCATGGATATGCTTAACGAGCACGGCCTACCATGGCACGTTCTTGAATGTGAAAGCAGCCCTTTCACCAAATAGTAGATACCCGGGCGCTTAATTCAAGCGCCCTTTTTTGTTACCGCAATAACTGCAATTGAAATAATTCAAACCATCCCAGGTTGTTAAACTGTACCAGTCAGCCGTTTTTTGAGCTAAGACTGGTTATGTAATACATTAGACACCTCATTAATGCTGTAAGCAGTTTTATTTTTTGGAGCTTTACCCATTGACCGATTTAACTCAACGCACTGATATTCCTTCTCCTTGCTATGTGCTGGAAGAAGAAAAGTTAATTAAAAACCTTGAGCTCATGAAACGGGTTCAAGACGAATCAGGTGCCCGCATCATTTTGGCGCTGAAAGGCTTTTCAATGTGGTCATGCTTCGACATTATTAAACAGTATTTACACGGCGCAACAGCAAGCTCGGTTTGGGAAGCTAAACTCGCGGCAGAGATGGGTAAAGAAGTACATGCTTATTCTCCAGCGTACAAAGTTAATGACGCTAAGGAACTAGCGAGCCTTGTTAACCATCTGTCTTTCAATAGTTTGTCTCAGTGGAATACGCATAAAGAAACCTTATCGAACGTTTCGTTAGGCCTTCGCATAAACCCTGAGCATCAAGAGGCGGATACGCCACTGTACGATCCAGCAGCACCGGGTTCGCGCTTAGGCATACGCGCCAGTGAACTAGAAGGCGTGGATCTGGCGGGTATCGAGGGTTTTCACTGCCACAACCTTTGTGAGTGTGATTCTTTTGCTACTGCACGCACCCTTGAAGCTATCGAAAAGCGCTTTGGTAAATGGCTTGGTCAATTGAAATGGTTGAACCTAGGCGGCGGTCATCTTATGACTCGAGACGGTTATGATGTAGAGCACCTAATAAAAACACTAAAAGACTTTAAAGCGCGTTACCCGCACTTAGACGTTATCTTAGAGCCAGGCTCTGCGGTTGCGTGGCAAACAGGCCCACTAATTTGTGAAGTGGTTGATATGGTGGAAAATGACGGGGATATCGCTATTTTAGATATTTCAGCCACTGCTCACATGCCGGACGTTTTGGAAATGCCTTACCGCCCTGCCATTTTAGGTGCAGGTATGCCAGATGAAAAAGCATATAACGTGAAGCTAGGCGGAAATTCATGTCTTGCTGGCGATGTTATTGATGTCTATTCATTTGACGCACCATTAAAAGCTGGCGATCGTTTACAGTTCGAAGATATGATGCATTACACCATGGTAAAAACCACATTCTTTAACGGTGTAGAGCACCCTGCTATTGGTATTTTACGAACTAATGGCGACTTCGAATTAGTTCGTGAGTTCAGTTACGAAGACTTTAAAGGCCGTTTGTCTTAAACTTAACCCTTCATTAAAAAGTATACCAAATGCTAATTGATCATTATTTGATCAACTAGCTTGTTCCCAATCTGCTCTAGTGCTATTTTGTGGGTGTTGAGTCGTCAAAAGGGAATTTCGACCTACCGCCCTATTCAAGGTGAGTCTCTAATCTCCGTCGTCTTTTGTTCAACACCGAATTCAGGTGTTGTATCAAACCATCAATAATTGCCTGTCTCGGTTATATCTTATCTTTATCAGAGGAATTGATCGTGAGAAGGAATAATCTAGGCTCAAACTGTGCAACTCAAGTACACACATTTGCCAAACCTATTGTATCTGCGCTTAGTGCGCTACTTTTAACTACGGCCTGTATGTCGACAACTCCTTCTATGGGAGGTGGAAGTTCAGGCGCAGTAAGTGGTGGCGCCGGCGGCGCTACGGCTTCAAACAATAATGCGCAATTAGAGAATTGTGACGAAACACTCGGTACATTAAGTGTTTTTGAAGATACAAGTTTGCCCTGGTGGTCAGAGTACCGCAGAACTTACCCAAAACTCGGCAGCACCATTCCTGTTATCAGGTTAATGATTCAACAGTCTAACTGTTTTGTCATTGTTGAGCGTGGCCGCGCTATGAATGCAATGAACACCGAGCGTCAGCTAATGCAGTCTGGGCAACTTCGCTCTGGTTCAAATATTGGGGGCGGCCAAATGGTAGCAGCTGATTACACGCTCAGCCCATCTGTACTTTTTGCCGAAAAAACCCAGGGTGGTAAAGCCATAGCCGGTGCACTGTTTGGCACATTAGGCTCTATCGTTGGCGGAGGTTTTAGCAAGAATGAAGCGGCTACCTCGTTACTGCTTATAGATAACCGCTCCGGTGTTCAGGTTTCTGCTGCAACAGGTAGTGCTGCGAATCACGACTTTAGCTTGTTTGGCGGCATGTTTGCTGGCGCAGCAGCAGGTGGCGCTGGCGGCTTCTCAAAAACACCTGAAGGTAAAATGCTGGTCACTGCTTTTGCCGATTCTTTTAACCAGATGGTGGTCGCACTTCGCTCTTACAAAGCGCAAGAAGTTGAAGGGGGGCTAGGAAAAGGAGGAAGGTTAACAGTGGGGGGCGCTGATGATGCCATGCCAGATGCTACCGATGCGCCAGCGATAACTACCTCAACAACAACCACTGCCGTCTATGTCGACAACACGCCTTCTAGGGTCACCGTTTCAGACCGCAGGTCTTACAATTTTGACGTCGATGAATACGATGAAAAAGCCTTTAATAGGTACTATGACTGGCTGAAAAACTATGGCCCATTAATGACTGCGTTCGTCTCCTTCGACCCCGAAAATAACAATCCTAACTGGCCAGGCGGAATGTCTATGGCGGCAGCCGCGACCATGCTTCTAACTCAGTTAGATTCTCACCGTATTGAACTTGAAGCATGGCCATATGAAGCTAGGGTGCAAGCATGGAGAAAAATGGGAAGAAGGTTGGAAAGCCACACCGAACTGTTTGAGCGAAACCGGACATTAGCGCTTCGAAATGAAAAACTCGACGACGAAGTGCGTCAAGTTATTGAAAGCATACAGGTAGTAACAAAAGAAAGCTTGTTCCCAGAGGGTATTTAGCTATTAGAACATTGAACCCGAAGCCGCAAATTGCGGCTTCGGCTCTCAATACTTTTGATAGTAGTAACACGTTATAGCTATACCACACCACTACCCGAAGCAGCTTCAGATTTGTCAATCTCTCCTTCAGCAAGGACATCATTACCTAATTCTATTTTAAAGGTTGTGCCAGGCTTCCCCTGCAAACTGTAGCGAAAGCCGTACATCTCACCTTCGTTCAATGAGACTTCTGTCACATCATTTGGATGTGATTAAATCGTAAACGCCAGAGTCATTCGTTTGAGAGAATATATCTACCAGCCATTTGCCATCAGACATGGTGATTTTAAGAGTCTTTGTCATCTGCGCCTCCTTTAATAATCAGCCCATTCATCTTGGACTGTCATACAATGTACTACTTTGTATTTCGCCTATGACGCTTAAGATCAATCTTTCTTAGAGCAAATTACGCTTTTGCATCTAGCCCTGCTTGATACAGCGCATTCTTTTTCAAGTCATAATGACTTGCTACCACAGCCGCTGCTTTTTTCAAGGGCATGTGCTCGCACAAGGTATTTAGGAGTGACATTGCTTCACTGGGTATTGCTTGGTCACTTACCTTAGCGGGACCAATCATCACAACGAACTCACCTTTTTGGTGTGAAGCATCGGCATTAAGATAATCAATCACATCTTGTGCGTTACCACTTACATAGGTTTCAAAGGTTTTAGTCAACTCTTTAGCCACAACAATGTGGCGTTCGCCTAATACACGCTGAATGTCGGTAACCGTATCTAGAATTCGACGAGGCGCTTCATAGTAAACCGTGGTGAAAGTTCGATCTAATAGCGCTGATAATACACCTTCACGCGCTTGGGTTTTAACTGGCAAAAAGCCTTCAAATGTAAATTTATCTGTAGGCAGTCCTGACGCGCTTAATGCAGTAATTGCGGCGCATGGTCCGGGCAAAGCACTAACTGGAATGCCTTGCTCACGGCATTTACGCACTAAAACAAAACCAGGGTCGCTGATAAGTGGCGTGCCCGCATCACTTATCAAAGCAACAGATTCACCACCTTTCAAACGTTCACAAAGCATAGCTGTACGCTTATCTTCATTATGCTCGTGAAGTGAAAGGGTCTTAGTTCCAATACTAAAGTGCTGTAGAAGTCGCGCGCTATGACGGGTGTCCTCGGCAGCAATCCAGTTAACTTCACTTAATACGCGAATTGCTCTAGCACTGATGTCATCTAAGTTGCCAATAGGCGTAGGAACAATATAAAGAGTGGCGGTGTCTGTCATAACAGTGGTTAAGTCTTACGTTAAATTGAAAGGTTATGCGATAAGTGTATCACGCCATTAGTCCAGATTATGCTGGCAAGCGTAGATTTTCACACTGGTTAAGATAAACTTGACCTATAACGATGTAAAAGGAATGAAACTGTGCGTCATATCGGACAATCTGGAAAAATTTTTACGCTGTCAGCCATTGCTACGGTATTGGTACTATCGGGTTGTGGGAGTACTCCACAAACTCAGTCGAAACCTGTGGTAGTGGAACCGACTCCAATTGAAACCACCCAGGTTGAAGAGAACGTCACACCTTCGCACAAACTCCTAGAAGCTAAGAAGGTATGGGAACGTACCCGCGATAAAGAACGGCGCGATGCACTTTTGCTGCAAGCCGCTGATTTATACCTTCAAAACCAACAACCTGTATTGGCGCAGCAGGTGTTGTATGAAGTTAAAGAAGATGGTGTGTCAGAACGTAACTACTCGTACTATTCTCTTTTAGTTACCAAAGCCTATGCGGGAATGCCTGATGCGTCAGCAGACGAATTGCTGGCAATGCTCGATGGTGTAATGGGTACAGGTGAAACTGCATTTCAAAAAGCAGAACTTCAAACTCAGTTGTACTCACAGCAAGGTAATTTTGCAGCAGCAGCCAATAGCGTGCTAAACACCAACTTGCCAGACGAAGATAAAGTAAAGCAGGTATGGCAGTGGCTCACTTCCATACCGACAGAAACGCTTTCAAAAGTAGGAAAGGCGTATCCCGCTCTATCACCTTTCATCACGCTTCGCGAGTTGACTGAAGCCAATGCTTCATCGCCCGCAACATTGGCAAGAGAGCTTCAAAATTTTCAGCAAGTTTATCGCGGCCATATTTTAGAAACGACTTTGCCTGACAATATACTTAAAGCAACGCAACTTACCGACGCTGGCGCCAATGATATTGTAGTACTACTTCCACTTTCCGGCCGTTTTGCACGTACGGGGCAAACAGTAAAAAATGGTATAATGTCGGCCTATTACACCGATGTTGAAAAACGCCAAGATGAGCACCTTCTGCCACGCCTACGTTTTATTGATACAAACGGCGTTGATGCGCAGCACCTACTTAATGAAATCGGCGACACTAAATTTATTGTCGGACCGCTACTTAAAGATACTGTAGAAAATTTAATCCCCAATTTGCCTGTTGGGGTGAACGTACTGGCATTGAATCGTCCAGAAGAACTAATAAACCAAGCAAATGCAAACGGAACGCCGGCCAAGAGTAGATTAACGACATCATCAAATTCTGCGTTAAATAATGTCACTGATTCGGCAGGAAGCATGCTGACAGATACAGAAACCCAAGGAGAGCTAGATAAACTGGATTTAGCAACCTCTTTGAATTTTTTCGGCCTTGCCCCGGAAGATGAAGCCAAGCAACTTGCCGAATTTATTTTTAATAAAGGCTATCGTGCACCTATCGTTATTGCGGCTCAAAGCAGTCTGTATCAGCGAATGGACACCACATTTAAAGTGCATTGGAAGGCACTTAATAATAAAGAGAACAAACGCCGCACTAACATAACCTCGGTTACGTTTAACGACAGCAACTCGCTTCGCGAGGGTATAACTCAAGCGCTCGACGTTGCCCAAAGCAATGATCGCATTAATCAAATTGAGTACATGACCAATAATGAAGTGTACAACATGCCTCGCAGCAGACGCGATATTGACGCTATAGTTGCGTTTGCGTCTCCGCAAGACACAGAGCTGCTAAACCCAATAATTGAAGCAAGCTTAAACCCTTACGACGGAAAGCAAGTTCCTGTATATGCCACATCTCGTTCAATGGATTACGATAGCGGAAAAAACCAATGGCGTGATTTACAAAATGTGCACTTTATCGATATGCCTTGGTTAATGCCTTCACACAGTTGGCAACCTCTTCAGCAAGAGGTCGAGCAGGCTTGGCAAAATCAAAATACCATGCAAAAACGTTTGTTTGCGTTTGGCTTCGATGCCTACCAGCTGCTTCCCCAGCTAGGCATGCTAAACACGCTTAAATACCTTTCACATGAAGGCTTGACCGGAACCCTTTCGCTTAATGAGAAAGGCGAAGTCATTCGCCAGCAGCCTCAAGCTATGATCCGTAACGAAAAAGTACAGATGCTGTCGGAGTAAAATATGTCAAAACTGCAAGGGAATGCAGCAGAAGACAAAGCCTGTCATTATCTTGAGGAACAAGGGCTTACCCTTCTGTGTCGAAACTACCGTACGCGACGTGGTGAGTTAGATATTGTAATGCAAGACGGCAATACTATTGTGTGTATTGAAGTCAAATATCGGAAACGGAATCATTTTGGCAGTGCAATAGAATTTGTAACGGCTAAAAAGCTAAATCGAATTCATGCTGCGTTTGGTTTCTATTTGTTAGATAATAACCTGAATCCAACATCTACGCCCTTACGGATAGACGTTATTGCCATAGACGGAAGCAACCTTCAGTGGCTGAAGAACGTCGGATAGAGGCTCACAACATATAGCTATATGGTTTATGCTCCCTGAAAAAGGAAGAATATAAGTGTTGGATGTAAACGCGTTTAAGAATAAATGGCAAGGTCTTAAAGTAAAAGGTATTCCATTTGTTTTATCTTAGTTTTACAAGCTTTCTTCCATTTGACGAAAGTGCCTTAGGTTCCTACAAATAATGAGTCCCCCCAACAACAAGATGTCGAACTGTAACCTTGAGAACCAAGAAATAGAATTAATAGTTGGTAACTCTAGTGCCAGCTTTTCTGGCGTAACGTCTACTATGCTGCAAGTGACATCGATACAACAGCGCATGATCAACTTGCGGATAATGGGTAAACATTTTGTCCCGGATCCCTCGATGACGATAACATTCTGGGAAGTCGTTAAAATGTGTCGAAGACCGCTTAGCAATGGTAAGTGGCGTATTTTTCACGCACGTCGCGTTGATGAAATGATTCAGGGAATAATCCTCAAATACGTGTTTCGCGGAAAAATAAAACTTGTATTTAGCTCGGCCGCCCAGCGAAAGCGTTCAGCATCAACGGTGTGGTTAAGCGATAAGATGGATGCGGTTATTGCGATGAGTAACCGTTCCGCAAAGCACTTAGACAAACCACCTGCCAAAATCAATCTACACGGTGTGCAGATTGACAAGTATACGCCAGCAGAAAACAAACAAGAAGCTTGGCAGTCACTAGGTTACGGTGGAAAATACGGTATAGGTATTTTAGGTAGAGTAAGAGAGCAAAAAGGCGTTCATCTTTTTGTGGAGGCTTGCATCAAAGTATTTCCCAAATACCCTGATGTGAATGCTGTGGTGGTGGGCGCTATTTCCTCAAGCAACCAAACGTTTGTGAATCAGCTTAAAGATAAAGTGACCGAAGCAGGTCTAGCTGATCGCATTATTTTCACAGGTGAGTTGCCGTTTGAACAGATTCCAAAAATCTTCAGTGCATTGTCTCTAGTAAGTGCACTGAGCGACAACGAAGGCTTTGGTTTAACGGTACCTGAAGCGATGAGTGCTGGCGCTGCTGTACTAGCAACACAGGCGGGTGCATGGGAAGATATCGTGAGGCCAGGAGTTGACGGGTATATAGTACCTACTAAAGACCAGCAATCTGTAACTGAACATATGGATTTACTTCTTTCGGATATGAATAAACTTGCAGAAATGGGCAAAGCCGGTCGTGAGCACGTTGTAAAAAACTTTAAGGTTGAAGATGAAGCAAAGAACTTAGTTGAGTTTTTTCGCTCACTTCAGTAAACAACGCCTTGGCAATGAAATAAAAGCCATGCCGCGTGTTATTTGATATTAATAATGCAAAGCATAAGCAAATTTTTTTCAGATACTGATCATTATGTTTAGCCGTGCGTTGTAACTTAGTGCTACAACCACTTAAAAAGATCAGTAGGCTGTTGAGAACAAAGAGATAACAGATGATTGAACAAATAAAAGCGAACTTTACCGAGAGCATTCAGACAAAAATTGCAGCATCGGAAATATTGCCAGAATATATTGAAAAAGCGGCGTACATGATGGTTGAAGCCTTGATAAGAGGCAATAAAGTACTGAGCTGTGGTAATGGTGGTTCTGCTGGCGACGCACAGCACTTTTCATCAGAAATGTTAAACCGCTATGAACGTGACCGTCCTAGCCTACCTGCTATTGCGTTAAGCACAGACACCTCGACCATCACGTCTATCGCTAATGACTACAGTTACGACGAAATATTTGCCAAGCAGGTACGTGCGTTAGGCCAGCCTGGAGATATTCTTTTGGCTATCTCCACTAGCGGTAATTCTCGTAATGTTATCGCAGCAATGGAAGCGGCATTGTCTCGCGATATGACTATTGTGGCCCTTACCGGCAAAGACGGCGGCGAAATGGCTGGTTTTTTGAGTGAGCATGACGTAGAAATTCGCGTTCCTTCTAACCGTACCGCACGTATTCAAGAAGTGCACCTTCTAGTTATTCACAACCTATGTGAATGCATTGACGACAGCTTATTTCCTGCTGATCATGGCGACGACTGATCAAACTAACTATGAGTAGACAAATAAAAAACTTAAGCCTGCTTGGCACTGTATTAGCCCTAATTTTAACATTACAAGGTTGCGTGGTGGCAGTCGGTGCTGCCGGCGCCATGGCAGCAAAAGTGGCTAACGATAGACGTACGGTAGGTACACAACTTGACGATCAAAATGCCGATGCGGCGGTGTCTTACCAATGGTCGAAAAGTGACGCGCTTAAAGAGCAGACTAACCTTCAGGTTGATGTTTATAACGGTGTTGCCTTACTTACCGGTCAAGCCCCTAATCAAGGGCTTATAGACGAGGCAGTTAGCCGTGCTCAGGAAGTCAGCTACATTAAGAAAATTCACAACCAAATACGCATTGGCGAACCAATAGGTGCAGGTACACAAGCCAACGACCTGTGGCTCGCGTCAAAAGTACGCACCAAGATAGTCGCAGATGAGCGCGTACCGGCTCTTCAGATTAAAGTGGTAGTGCAAGACTCAGAGGTATTTTTAATGGGTCGATTAACTAACCTTGAAGCTACAGCTGCGGTCGATATTGCGCGTAATATTACGGGTGTAGCTCGCGTCGTTAGAGCCTTTGAAATTGTTCAATAGAGAGTTCGCCACTGCCCTTTTGGTAGCAGGGGCACTCTTTATGGAAATTTTGGACGCCACGGTAATTACCACGGCGCTCCCTGTTATTGCTGCCGACTTCAATGTGCCGGCAGCCCACCTTTCTATCGGCGTGTCGGCTTATTTGGTAGCCGTTACGCTCTTTATCCCTTTAAGCGGCTACGCTGCTGACAAATTTGGGGCTCGCACAATATTTATAGCGGCGATTGCCGTTTTTACTTTTGCTTCGGTTCTTTGTGGCTTAAGTACCAGCCTATTTGAATTTACGTTATCTCGCATTCTTCAAGGGTTAGGCGGTGCTATGATGGTGCCGGTTGGAAGATTAGTAGTATTGCGGGATTTGCCCAAAGAAAAACTAGTAAAAACCGTAGCTATTATTACATGGCCCGCTTTGAGTGCACCGCTGTTAGGCCCAGTGCTTGGCGGCTACATAGCTACACATTTTAGCTGGCAGTGGATATTTTATATGAATATCCCGCTGGGTATCATCGCAATAGTCGCCTCTCTTTACCTTTTGCGAAACACCAAAGGTGATGTAGGAAAATTTGATATTAAAGGCTTTTTGCTTACCGGCGTAGGCTTTGCGCTTTTTATGGCTGGTATCGAGTTTCTTGCCAGTACCAGCGACAAACTTCTTCAGTCTCTTGGCGTCATTGCCGTTGGTTTAACACTCATGATTCTCGCAATAAGGCATGTTAAAAACGCCAAGAATCCCCTATTTTCATTTGATGCCATGCAGCATAAAACCTTCAGACTTTCTGTTTACGGTGGTTCTGTGGTACGAGTTGCGCTTGGTAGTGCACCGTTTCTTGTACCGCTTATGCTGCAGCTTGGTCTAGGCTATTCTCCTGTCGAGGCTGGTTCACTATTGCTGTGGCTTTTTGTAGGAAACTTGGCGATAAAGCCCGCAACAACGTGGATCATGAACACGTTTGGTTTCAAACGTGTGCTTGTAGTGAACGGAGTGCTAATCGCTCTTGGTTTTGTCGCGCTAGCTATGATAAATCACGCTACGTCGTCCTTTACCATTGCCGCTATCTTGTTTGCTAACGGCGTGACTCGCTCAATGCACTTAACGTTAATAAATACTATTGCTTTTGCCGACGTACCACCCAATAAAATGCGAGATGCGAATACCTTAGGCGCTATTCTAATGCAAATGAATCGCGGCCTTGGAATTACCTTATCAGCGCTTGCAATCGCTGCTGCAGCCTTCATTCTTGGACAAAGCCCCGACACGCCAAACCTACAGACCTTCACCCTATCTATGATGTTTATGGGCGCTGTGGCGCTAGTGAGTATTTACGACAGCTTAATGCTTTCGAAAGAAGATGGTGACTCTGTGTTAAACAAGCGCAAGGCAAAAAGAGCGCGACAAAGCTAGACCAAGCCCATGCTTGTAAATCTTGTGACAAATGTCACATGCGATTGGTGACGTTTGTGACTAACGCTATCTAAGACACTTTTGCATACTTTACCTATCGACATTACAACACTAGGTAAAGCAAATGGAAGATATATTAGACCACGCTTCTACAACCAGTATTCAGAACTCCCCTCTTTCATTGGAAGAACAGCGTGAAGACTTCAAAAACAATAGATTCATTGCTATGCCGCTTGCTGGCACAATTGTTTGGGCGTTCCTTGGTATAAGTGCTCCCTTTGTATCTGAGTTCACCATAACCTGGATGCTTTATATCGGCACAGGGGCAATTTTCTATCTAGGCGCAGGCTTGTCTTACCTTACCGGTGAAAGATTCTTTGCGAAAAGCGCAGTAAAGAACAGCTTCGACCGCCTTTTCTTTGTTGGTATGCTTATGAGCCTACTGGTTTTTGCCATCGCCCTTCCGGTTGCCGCTATTGACCACACAACCGTGCCGCTGAGTATCGGTATTCTCGCAGGACTAATGTGGATGCCTTTATCCTGGGCGATAGAGCATTGGGTTGGCTATTTTCACACTATCGCAAGAACCTTCGGCATTGTTGTAGCTTGGTACCTGTTTCCGGAAGCACGAGTAGAAGTAATTTCGGCGGTAATTGTCGCTGTCTACATTGTGTCGCTCATCACTCTTGAACGCCGTTTTCAAGCAATCAAATCTAACTAATTTCACTTTAACAAGAAGGAATATACGATGACTTACTTACTTTTAGCGGTTGCAATTATCACTGAGGTTACGGCTACCATGTTGCTTAAAATGTCGAACGGATGGGAGAAATGGGCCTTTGGCTACGGCGCTATATTTTTCTATACCGTGTCAGGTATGTTGTTTGCCATGGTCTTAAAAAACATGGGAATTGGCGTCGCCTATGCCATTTGGTCAGGCATGGGTATTGCGCTTATCACCGCTGCTTCGGTGGTATTTTGGAAACAAACTTTCGACATTTATGCCGTGCTGGGTATTATGTTAATTATCTCTGGCACTTTGCTTATCACCAGCAAGTCAGCCGTTGTATTTCAATAGGGACGAAGTACTCACAATGCGCAGCCATAACAGCATGCAAAATAACGACGACGCAGTGCCTACAGCTCATTTAAATGAAGGCACTGCGACAATAGGTGGCTCAATAAATCATGTAGACAAAAGCGACGTGGCGCCTGAACTACCGCTTTTGGGAAGTGGACGGAAGAGGCGCTGGTCTCACGGAAGCTTGTTTTTTTCGCTGTTCTTCTTTGTCCCCCTCATTATTTCCCGGCCTCTTCCCATGGAAATGTGGGCGTTCCAAACCCTCGGATACCTTAGCTTTGTCATTCTTTACATCAAATCCATAAAACAGCCTATCAGCACACTGCCCACTTATCTGCTACTCATGTTTATGCTTTCAGTAGCATGTAGTTTTCAAAATCCTGGTGGCGCAACCATTATCGGTTTTATCGCTTTTATCATCGGTTATTACAACTCGTTGAAAACAGGGTTAATGAGCATAAGCGTAATGATGACCGTGCTTATCACGCTTCACATTTCCATGTTTGAAGATGCCCATTTTCTTTTAGTCGCATCTTTAATCAACAGCTTAGTGCTGTTCGGTTTTGGTGTTATGGAGCGCAAGGAAACCCTTCATGGCCTAAAAGAAAGCCAGCAAGCTGAAGCATTACGCGTATTGTCTGCGATTGCTGAACGTGAACGAATTGGCAGGGATTTACACGATGTTGCAGGTCACGCGCTAAGCTCTATTTCATTAAAAGCACAGCTGGCCGATAAACTTTTAAGTAAAGACAAGGTTGCAGATGCGCATCGAGAGGTAAAAGCGCTGGCGCAGCTTTCGCAAGCGCTGCTAAGCGATATTCGCCAGGCGGTGTCTGATATTAAGCAGCTCTCACTTAGCGATGAAATAGCAAAAGACAAATCACTGTTAGAAGAAAACGGTTTTAACGTTGCAACCACTATTGATGACAGCGCTTTGATGCAGCTGACTTCAAAACAAGAAAGCCAGCTTGCGCTCATAGTGAAAGAACTAACCACTAATACATTGCGCTATTCAAAAGGAAACGCAGTATCGCTTGGCCTTGAAGTTATCGGACATGTGATAAAAATGACCTATAAGGACAACGGCGTTATTGAGAACTCTGCACCATTAAGAGAAGGAAACGGGTTAATGGGAATTAGAGAGCGTGCCGCGTCATTACGTGCAGACGTGGACATCTCCTTCAGCCCCACCCCTGTTTTTACTGTACAGCTTAATATTGAGCATACGTCGTCGATAGGAACTGATTAATGAATCTAGAATCTACCACTACCATTTTAATTGTAGAAGATCAGTCTTTGGTCCGCGATGCCATCGCCATGCTGCTGTCGTTGGAAGACGACCTAACTATTGTCGCCAAATGCAACAACGGACAGGAAGCAATTAATTATTTGAATGATAACCCTACGCCACACATTATTCTTAGTGATATAGAAATGCCTCTGGTTTCAGGGCTAGATTTAGCTGCTTACGCAACCAATCAAAGCCTCAGTACCAAGGTGATATTGATGACTACGTTTTCAAAACCAGGCTATATTAAGCGCGCTTTGAGTGTCGGGGTCACAGGATTTATTTTAAAAGAGTCTGACAGTGATTATTTAATTGATGCTATTCACAAAGTTTCTGCAGGAGACAAGGTAATTTCACCTGAACTAGCGATTATGGCACTTGATGATAATAATCCATTGTCGCAGAAAGAAATGTCGGCACTGAAGCTTGCCTCTGACGGCCTAAAAACACAGGCTATTGCACAGCAGCTATTTCTTTCAGAAGGAACGGTACGGAATTATTTATCGGAAGCTATTTCAAAACTAGACGCGACCAACCGCGTAGATGCTGCACGTATTGCAAAGCAAAAGGGGTGGCTTTGATAGAGGCTTAAAACCACGTGGTAGCGATTGTTGTAGACATGGGTATTGTCAACTTTTCAGACAAACCAGTCAGCACGCGTTCTGGCCCGTAAATAATACCCTGATGTTTTTCAGTCCATACACAAGTTACTATACTTGTACCTTTGCGCAATTCACACTGCCACTTCGCGGTTGTTTCCGCTAACCGTTCGTAATCCTCTTCAATTTCCCAACCTGCTTCAACATGCTCTACGATGACTTGTTCGAATTGAGCAAACGGAACAGGCTGAATGATTACCCATTCGTTTTTCTTAAACTTTTTTTCTAACCGCGATTTTTTAAAATTAGTAAACAATCCCACGTTCCATCTCCGTATGATTGAAAAGCTTTGCGTTCAGCGAAAGCGTTTCTAATATTTCGACACCGTTCCCATAACTTGCCCCGAAGGGGTTGGGCAAGAACAAGACGTCCCAACCATTTCACCGTTTGACGTGGGGCATATGCCATACTCGCCATTACCGCCGTAGCGGCACAGATTACCGAACTCAGGTTTATTAACAGCAACTTTACCGTTTTGATTTTGGTTACCGCCTTCTTCATCGGGTAAATAGACGGTATAAGTACACCCTAATAGTAGCGTGGAAACTAAAAGCAGACTGATACCACAGAGTGTTTTTACTTTCATAAAGAATTACTGCGCATGTTTAGAGTAACTCTAAAGCTATGCCAATAATGAACATAAAACAAGAAGAAATGAGCAAAAAAAAGCCAGTCTGAAGACTGGCTTTTCAATTATAACTTGTTGTAGCTATTAGAATTCAGTCGAGAATCTAACGCCAAACTCGCTTGCATCGTTGCTTAGAATTTGAAGGATGTAGTCACCCGTGTTCAGGCGCGCATTGTCGTAACGCTCATCGAAAATATTGCGACCATAAAGGGCTACGGTGTACGCATCATTCGCTGGCGTGTAAGCAATGTCGAAGTTTACTAGCTCACGGCTATCTAGCTCAGTCATACGCTCAGGTGCAGACGTCGGCTCGCCATACATTTCAGCGCGGTATGAGTAATCAGCACGCACGCGAATTGAATCGCCACCATCAAGCTCGAAGGTATATTGCGGGCCAATTGCTAACGTTAGGTCAGGCGTAAGCGGTGCAACAGGGTTGAAACCGTCTTGCTCTTCAACATCAACGTCCATATAACCAATGCTGGTCATCATGCTAAAGTTGCCGTAACTAAATGTTGCGTCTGCTTCAACGCCACGAGAAGTTTGTTCAACAACAAGGTTTGCTGTATCAAAACCACCTTCGCTTACACGGCTAACTTGGTAAGGAAGATCTTCAAACTCGGTGTTAAATACGGCAACACTGATATCGAAGTAGTCATTCACACGACCTTTGATACCCACTTCGTAGTTAGTAGCGGTAATATTGTCTGAAGCTGTGAAACAGTTGTTTGCACGAACTGCTGCTTGTGCACCTTCGATATCATCGAAGCCACCAGCACCGAAGAACTGGCCGATTAGGCAGTAAGGGCGCGCTGGGAATTGACCAGACTGATAACCAGACTGAATAGTCGCATAACCTGTCATGCCATTTTCAAACGTATAGTTTGTAGCAAGTTCCCAGGTTACTTCGTCCCAATCATTTGAATCATAAATAGTACCAAGTGCAGAGAATACGTTCGCAGACGCTTCTTTTTCGTCTTTGGTGTAACGAAGACCACCAGACACATTCAGCTCGTCTGTTAAGTCATGACGCACGTTTACGTAAGCGGCTTTTGATGTTGTTTCTTGGTCAAGCGCGAGTAGGTTTGGACCACCATCGAAGTTAGAGTCGTCACCTTGGCGGTTGCTACCTTCTTCGTTGAAGTAGTAAAGACCGGCTACGAAGTCAGTATATTCGTTGATATAGCCGTTAAGCTGAAGTTCAATCGATGTTTGATCTGCTTCACCGCGCTCAGGGAATTGGTCTAGCGAGAAAACAGTACCATCGTCGTCAAGACCAGCCTTGTACTTTGATGTACGTTGGCTTGCTACCACTTTAGCTGTGTAGTCGTCGTTGATGTCCCATTCTGTAGTCAATGAAATACCGCGCGCTTCGTTCGATACGCCAGTTACCGCTTCAGTACCCGTTGCGTTGTCGTAGATATCAGCACCTTCAGGCGTAACATCTGTATTACGAAGCTCTACACCAAGGCCATTACCGCCACCGAAGTAACGTGCAGAGCCCACTTCATCAATTAAAACAGTGTAAGGACGAAGGCCGCCGTCGCCGTTGTTCGCGTCTGCGGTTAACACCATACGGAAGTCATTTGAAGGCTCCCACTTAAGTGAAACACGACCTGAAATATCTTCAGTTTCACCTACGTCGTATTCAGCATTTGGCACGTTGATGAATTCGCCAAGCCCGTCGCGTTTGTTGAAAGCTAAATTCATATTGAACGCAACAGTTTCTGATAGAGCGTGGTTAACAAAAAGGTCTGCTTTTACGCGACCGCGAGTACCAAACTCAGTATTGATTTTAGTCACATCGCCTTGGTCTGGCTCTTTAGTGATGATGTTAATCGCACCACCAATAGAGTTACGACCATATAGAGTACCTTGAGGGCCGCGAAGTACCTCGATACGCTCAATGTTGTTAAGGCTCCAGTTTTGACCAACTTGGCGGCCTAGGTAAACACCATCAACATAAACACTAACACCTGGGTCGGTGGTGATAAGGTGATCTTGAAGACCAATACCGCGAATAAACGGGTTCACTGAAGACGTGTGACCAGCAGAAAAACCAGTAACATTTAGGTTTGGTACAAACTTACCAACGTCGGTCAGGTCAGTAATACCTTGAGAAGCTAACTTATCGCCGTCAAAAGCACTAATAGCAATTGGCACTTCGTAAATAACTTGAGGGCGTTTTGTCGCGGTAACGGTAATGGCTTCAAACTGTTGTTCTTCGGTTGCTTCAGCCTCTTGAGCAACGGCAATGTTTGAAAGAGCTGGAACGGTCATCGCTACTGCTAGTGCGACAGGTGAAAGCTTACTGGCGAGTGTCTTAGACACGTCAGTATTGGTTTTCATGGTGTAACCCCTTTTTGCGTGAGTGTTAGGTATAATTTTGTTGTTATAGGCTGCTTCAAGTTCTTCTTTGGAACTTTGAAAGGCTAAACTCACTGAATTAAGAGGCGCACATAACCTTGTGCTAATACTGGATTACAGGCATTAAAAAAGTAAGTCGTAATAAAACATTACAAACTTACTTTCAATAAAACTCTGCTTTAAAAGTAGTGAATACTTTCCCAGTCCCCTAAAACTCAGTAGAAGAATTTAGGCTTGAAGACTGGAACGATATGTTACCGTTAGATTGTGATCTTGCAAAGTAAAATATTACACTTTTACTAAAATAAAACTTTAAAATTAGACTAATTGGTTAGGTTAAACAGCAAGCTTACAACTTCTTAAAAATTTACAAAAAAGCTTAAATATCAAAAAAATAAATAAACTCATGGCCTGATAAAGCCCGTTTAAAATGAGCAATCAACGCCTAGACCAAACGGACAAATTTTAATCAACTTACTCACTGTAGATATTTCTGTTGTGACGCTGGTTACCATACATAATTCCAATCAAAACCCGCCCCCAACTTTCAACCCTGCTCCGATAGCGTGCAAATGCGAGTTTTGACAACTAGTTTGTCGTTTATATTCGGATAGAATCCAAACTTACTACACCTGTTTAAGCAATATTTTTAAACACCGCTATAAGACCAACAGCTTACGCTTGTTGTCGACAATTTAGGCTCATAAAGGTTGAAAACCCCCTCTAAAATACATATATTGTCGACATTGGTTAATTAAAGACGATGTAAAGTGTTAGTAAAAAGCGAACAAGCCATCACCAATGCCGACCGCACTTTCTTTCAATTGAGGAAAGATATTGTTGAGGGCATCATTCCAGCAGGCAGTAAGCTGAGTGAAATGGAATTGTCGACAAAGTATGAAGTCAGTCGAGCCGTTATTCGTGAAGCCATAAACCGCCTTTCCACATGTCATTTGGTGGAACGTAAAGCTAACGTAGGTGCCCGCGTGGTTGCATTGTCACCCGAAGGCCTTATTCAGCTATACCAAGTACGCGAAGCGCTAGAGGGTATGGCAGCACGCTTGGCCGCACGCTATATGAGCGATGAAGAGATTGCTGATATGCAGGCATTGCTAGATAGCCACTTTGATAAAGTAAAAGGCGGTCAAAGCTATTATCAAGAAGCGGGTGATGTAGACTTTCACTACCGAATTGTAACTGGCAGTAAAAATGATCATTTAATCAGTGTGCTTGTAGACGGGCTTTACCATCTTGTTCGTATGTATCGCGTACAGCTCGGTATGGCTGGCCCTCGCGTAAGCACTGCGTTTGATGAACACAGACACATCGTTAACGCTATTGCCAATCGCGACGAGGAACTGGCTGAAATGCTAATGCGTCGCCATATTCTTTATTCAAAAAATAATATTGAGAAGAAGCTTAATCATGGTTAACACCACTCAGTCTTCTTCATACCTAATTCACCTCTACCCTACTTTCAAATAAGCGAGTGATTATCATGAGTGCAGGAAAGAAATTCAGAACCGCATTAGAGAACAACAAACCGCTACAAATTGTCGGCACTATTAACGCCTATACTGCCATGATGGCAAAGGCCATTGGGCACCAAGCAATTTATCTTTCAGGTGGCGGCGTAGCGAATGCGTCTTACGGCCTACCGGACTTAGGCATGACGTCACTTAATGATGTGATTGCAGACGTTCAGCGCATTACCAGCGCGTGCGATCTTCCGCTAATGGTAGACATCGACACCGGTTGGGGTGGAGCATTTAACATTGCCAAAACTATTCGCGACATGGAAAAAGCAGGCGCGGCGGCAGTTCATATGGAAGACCAGGTTGCGCAAAAGCGCTGTGGTCACCGCCCTAACAAAGAAATTGTTAGCACAGAAGAAATGGTAGACCGCATAAAAGCTGCAGCTGACGCCAGAACTGACCCAGACTTTTTTATTATGGCGCGCACCGACGCGTTCGCACAAGAAGGTTTAGACAAAGCCATTGAACGTGCAAAAGCCTATGTTGCAGCGGGTGCTGACGGCATATTCGCCGAAGCAGTGCAAACCGAAGAACATTACCGTGCATTTGCTGAAGCGCTAGACGTTCCGATCCTTGCCAATATCACTGAGTTCGGCAAAACCGAACTATGGAATAAAGAAGAGCTTGGCGAATGGGGAGCAGCAATGGTGCTTTACCCATTAAGTGCATTCCGTGCCATGAATAAAGCAGCAGAAATGGTGTACAAATCTATACTTGAAAACGGCGACCAAAAAGCCGTTGTCGACAGTATGCAGACACGCATGGAACTGTACGATTATCTTGGCTACCACGAGTACGAGCAAAAACTAGATGCGCTATTCGCAGAAGGCAAAAATTAGTAAATAGATAAATTCAGATTGAAGTTGGCGGGCGCGAAGATGTAGGGGGGAAGTACAGTTCCCTGCCCCTCCGAGGCATGGATGCCGAGGCGGAGCCCCCATGGATGGGTTCACGGCGTGGCAGGGGGCTGTGCTTTGCCCCTGCAGCCAATGTGCCCGCCAACTTCAAGCGTCCAAATTACTTACTATTTTCAATTAAAAGTACCTTACAAATAATACAAGACCGGAGACAACAAGATGGCTAAACAGTTAAGTGGCGCGGGTTTACGCGGCCAAGTTGCAGGCAAAACAGCATTATCAACCGTAGGTAAATCAGGTTCTGGTTTAACGTATCGTGGTTACGACGTAAAAGACTTAGCGCAAAACTGTCAATTTGAAGAAGTAGCGTACCTTATTCTCAAGGGCAAGCTACCTAACCAGTCTGAGCTAGACGCTTATAAAACTAAGCTTCGCGGCATGCGCGGCCTTCCAACAGCAATTAAAGAAGTGCTAGAGCGCATCCCCAAAAATGCTCACCCAATGGATGTACTTCGCACGGGTTGTTCAATGCTAGGTAACCTTGAAATGGAAACGAGCTTTGACCAGCAGCAAGACGTGACAGACCGTATGTTGGCATGTTTCCCAAGTATTATCTGCTACTGGTACCGCTTCTCGCACGATGGTGTGCGCGTAGATGTTGAAACCGATGACGATTCAATTGGTGGGCACTTCCTTCACATGCTTCACGGTGAAAAGCCACGTGAACTTCATGAACAAGTCATGCATGTATCACTCATTCTTTATGCAGAGCATGAATTTAACGCGTCTACCTTCACTGCACGTGTTTGTGCTTCAACCTTATCTGATATGCATTCTTGTGTAACGGGTGCTATCGGTTCTCTGCGTGGTCCACTTCACGGTGGTGCTAACGAAGCCGCTATGGAAATGATTGAAGGCTTTACGTCTGCCGATGATGCTGAAGAAAAAATGATGGGCATGCTTGAGCGCAAAGAGAAGATCATGGGCTTTGGTCACGCGATTTACTCAGAGTCTGACCCTCGTAACGAAATTATCAAGCAATGGTCTGAAAAGCTAGCTGCCGATGTGGGCGACGACGTGCTTTATCCTGTGTCAGTTCGCTGTGAAGAAGTGATGTGGCGCGAGAAGAAGCTTTTCTGTAACGCTGATTTCTTCCATGCCTCTGCGTACAACTTCATGGGTATTCCTACGCCGCTATTTACGCCAATCTTTGTAATGTCTCGCCTAACAGGCTGGGCAGCACATGTTATGGAACAGCGCGCTGACAACCGCATTATCCGTCCGTCAGCAGAATACACAGGCGAAGAACTTCGCCCAGTGCCAGCTATTAGCGAACGTGCGTAACGCTGAGGTTTAGTTTTATGAATATTGATTACCGTAAACCGCTTCCAAACGCGGGTATCGATTTTTTCGATACCCGTGAAGCGGTAGATGCCATTGAACCAGGCGCCTATGCCAAGCTGCCTTATACGTCGCGTGTACTGGCTGAAAACTTAGTGCGCAAATGCGCACCTGAGATGCTAACCGACTCACTCAAACAGCTTATTTATCGCAAGCGCGACTTGGACTTTCCGTGGTTTCCTGCTCGCGTAGTGTGCCACGATATCTTGGGCCAAACGGCACTGGTAGACTTAGCTGGGCTTCGTGATGCTATTGCAGCAAAAGGCGGCGATCCGGCTAAAGTAAACCCAGTTGTGCCAACGCAGCTGATAGTTGATCACTCACTAGCTGTAGAGCACGCTGGTTTTGAAAAAGACGCGTTTGAGAAAAACCGTGCTATCGAAGACAGACGCAACGACGACCGTTTCCACTTTATTAACTGGACAAAAACCGCATTTAAAAACGTGGATGTTATCCCTCCGGGTAACGGCATTATGCACCAAATCAACTTGGAGCGTATGTCACCCGTTATACAGGCTCGCGATGGTGTGGCCTTCCCTGACACGCTAGTAGGTACCGACAGCCACACGCCGCACGTTGATGCACTTGGCGTTATCGCAGTTGGCGTTGGCGGCCTTGAAGCGGAAAGCGTAATGCTAGGCCGTGCGTCTTACATGCGTTTGCCTGACATTGTAGGTGTTGAACTTACCGGCAAACCACAGCCTGGCATTACAGCAACCGACATTGTATTAGCGTTAACTGAATTCTTGCGCAAAGAGCGCGTGGTATCTGCGTATTTGGAATTTTACGGCGAAGGTGCATCGCATCTTACGCTGGGCGACCGTGCTACCATTTCGAACATGACACCGGAATACGGCGCCACAGCCGCCATGTTCTATATTGACCAGCAAACTATTGATTACTTGCGCCTAACAGGACGTGAGGAAAAGCAAATTGCATTGGTTGAGCAGTACGCTAAACACACAGGTTTATGGGCAGATGACTTAGAAACTGCGGAATATGAGCGGGTACTTACGTTCGACCTTTCTTCAGTAGGCCGCAATATGGCTGGCCCATCTAATCCTCACGCACGCTTACCTACTAGCGACTTAGAAAGTCGTGGTATCGCGGCTAAATGGACTGAAGAAGAAGGCAAAATGCCTGATGGCGCAGTTATTATCGCAGCTATCACCAGCTGTACTAATACCTCAAACCCGCGCAATGTTATTGCCGCAGGTCTACTGGCAAGAAATGCTAACCAGCGCGGTTTAACCCGTAAGCCGTGGGTAAAAAGCTCACTAGCACCCGGCTCTAAAGCCGTTAAGCTTTACCTTGAAGAAGCTAACTTAATGAGCGAGTTGGAAGATTTAGGCTTTGGCGTTGTAGCATTTGCCTGTACTACCTGTAACGGTATGAGCGGCGCGCTAGACCCAAAAATTCAGCAAGAGATCATCGACCGTGATCTTTACTCAACAGCAGTATTGTCGGGTAACCGTAACTTCGACGGCCGTATTCACCCTTACGCAAAGCAAGCGTTCTTGGCATCACCGCCATTAGTTGTGGCCTACGCCATTGCCGGTACAATTCGCTTTGATATTGAAAAAGACGTATTGGGCACCGACAAAGAAGGCAACCCAGTAACGCTTAAAGACATTTGGCCAAGCGACGAAGAAATTGACGCTATTGTAGCGAAATCGGTGAAGCCAGAGCACTTCAGAAAAGTGTACGAGCCAATGTTCGACCTTAGCGTTGACTACGGAAAAGACATTAACCCGCTTTATGACTGGCGTGAAATGAGCACCTACATTCGTCGCCCGCCTTACTGGGAAGGCGCGATGGATGCTGAGCGCACCATGAAAGGTATGCGTCCACTGGCTATTTTGGGAGATAACATCACCACCGATCACTTGTCGCCTTCAAACGCTATTTTAGCCAGCAGCGCGGCAGGTGAATACCTCCACAAAATGGGCTTACCGGAAGAAGACTTTAACTCGTACGCCACGCACCGTGGTGACCACTTAACCGCACAGCGCGCTACCCTAGCGAACCCCAAAGTGTTCAACGAGATGGTGCTGGAAAATGGTGAAGTGAAGCAAGGTTCACTGGCGCGCGTTGAGCCAGAAGGACAAGTTATGCGCATGTGGGAAGCTATTGAAACCTACATGAACCGCAGGCAGCCACTGATCATTGTTGCAGGTGCTGATTATGGTCAGGGTTCATCGCGTGACTGGGCAGCTAAAGGTGTACGTCTAGCAGGCGTTGAAGTAATTGTGGCAGAAGGCTTTGAGCGTATTCACCGTACCAACCTAATTGGAATGGGCGTGTTACCGCTTGAGTTTAAACCGGGCACAACCCGTAAAACGTTAGAACTAGATGGTACAGAAACTTACGATGTAAGCGGCGAACCGTCACCAGGTGCAACGCTAACACTGGTAGTGAACCGTCAAAACGGCGAGCAGCTAGAAGTGCCCGTAACCTGTCGCTTAGATACAGGTGAAGAAGTCTCTATTTACAGCGCAGGCGGTGTATTGCAGCGCTTCGCAAAAGACTTCTTGGAAGCTGAAGCTAGCTGAGGGAAAAAACATGACAAAGTATGCGCCACAACTTCGAGTACCGGCTACCTATATGCGTGGCGGTACCAGTAAAGGTGTGTTTTTTAATTTATCTGACTTGCCAGAGGCAGCACAAAAGCCGGGTCCGGCGCGCGATGCCCTGCTTCTTCGTATCATCGGAAGCCCAGATCCATACGGTAAACAAACCGATGGTATGGGCGGTGCTACTTCAAGCACCAGTAAAACCGTGATTTTGAGTAAAAGTGAGCGTGAAGGTTACGATGTCGACTACCTGTTTGGACAAGTGGCTATCGACAAACCTTTTGTAGACTGGAGCGGAAACTGCGGAAATCTTACCGCAGCGGTTGGTGCTTTTGCTATTAGCAATGGTTTAGTTGATGAAAGTAAGATTCCGGAAAACGGCATTGCCACCGTCAACATTTGGCAGGCGAATATCAACAAAGCCATTATTGCAAAAGTACCAATGACTAATGGTGAAGTACAAGAAACCGGTGATTTTGAGCTAGACGGCGTTACTTTCCCAGCCGCAGAAGTAGAAGTGGCCTTTGTTGACCCAGCCGACGGTGAAGGCGCTATTTTCCCTACTGGACGCTTAGTCGACACACTGGAAGTCCCAGGCGTAGGTTCACTTCAGGCGACTATGATAAACGCGGGTATTCCGACTATTTTTATTAATGCGGAAGATCTTGGCTACACAGGCACTGAGCTGCAAGACGACATTAACAGTGATGCAGAGGCGCTTTCGAAGTTCGAAGCCATTCGTGCATACGGCGCGGTTCAAATGGGGCTAATCAAAGATGTCGGTGAAGCTGCAAACAGGCAGCATACACCTAAGGTTGCGTTTGTCGCCTCTCCGAGAGGTTATAAAGCGTCAAGCGGCAAAGATATATTAGGTTCCGACATAGACGCACTAGTACGCGCGCTTTCTATGGGGAAACTTCACCACGCCATGATGGGCACAGCAGCAGTAGCTATTGCCGCCGCTGCTGCCATTCCAGGAACCTTGGTGAATATTGCCGCAGGTGGCGAAGACAGAGAATCGGTGACTTTTGGGCATCCATCAGGAACACTTCGAGTAGGCGCGAAAGCCACTTTTGAAAATGACAAATGGCAAATTGAGCAAGCTGTAATGAGCAGAAGCGCCCGTGTTTTGATGGAAGGTGCAGTGCGCGTGCCCGTCGAGCAAAGTTAGTAGCGCCTGTCTAAACAATAAAACATTAGATAATCCTTATTTAGACATAAGTATGAAACGCCCTCTCATTGAGGGCTTTTTTACGTTTTATTGGTTATTATCAAGAGTCAAATGCCTTGAGTAAATCACATGTATAAAGTTCTTGTAGTAGAAGACAGCTTAACTGTCCGTAAGATCGTTAATAAGCTTATTGAGGATAACCCTCATTTTACTTGTGATCTATGTGAAGACCTCGCTGAGGCCAAAAGCGCACTTGAAAGCGAAACAGAATACCTTGCTGCCATTGTCGATCTAAATCTTCCTGACGCCCCCAATGGTGAAAGTGTTGAGCTTGCGCTCTCCCATAACGTTCCAACCATAGTGCTAACCGGCAATTTTGACGAATTCACTCGTGCCCAATTACTCGACCAAGGTGTACTCGATTACATTACGAAAGAGTCTCGTTACTCCTACCTACAAGTTTCTAAATTAGTCGACCGCTTAAGAAAAAACCTAACCACAAAAGTACTTGTTGTAGAAGACTCTAAAACCAGTCGAAATCATATTTGCTCGTTACTTCGCAAGTTTCAGTTTCAAGTACATGAGGCCACCGACGGTTTAGAAGCACTTGATTTACTTGAAAAGCATCGCGATATAAAAATGGTGATAGCAGATCATAGAATGCCCAATATGGATGGCTATGAGCTCGTTAAAACGATTCGCCACGAAAGGCGGATGCAAGATTTAGTCTTTATTGGGCTTTCTGCCACTGGTGACAGCGTGCTTACCTCTAAATTTATTAAAAGCGGCGCTAATGACTTTTTGTCTAAGCCGTTTTATCACGAGGAATTTTACTGCCGCGTAATGCAAAACCTTGAGTCACAGGAAATGATTCAAACCATTCGAGATTCGGCGAACTTAGACGCGTTGACGAAAGTGTATAATCGACGTTTTCTACATGAAAAAGCCGAAGAGTTATTTGCCAACAGTACGTCTAGAAAAGACGTGATTGTATCTATGATTGATGCTGACAACTTCAAAAGCGTGAACGATACGTATGGCCACAAAACCGGTGACATGTTATTGCAGGAGTTCGCCGCGTTACTGAAAGATTACTTTCCTGACGACCTAATTGTGCGCTACGGCGGCGAAGAATTTACCGTAGTATCGGTAAGGCCGCCCAAAGTGTATCTATCAGCGCTTTCTGCATTTATGGATGCAGTTCGCACTACGCTGTTTACCGGCCACAAATTTAACATTACGTGCAGTATCGGCGTAAGTACCGAAGAGCACAAATGTTTAGAGTCGCAGCTAGAAAAAGCCGACGCGCGCTTATATGAAGCTAAACATGCTGGCAAAGATCAGATTATTCTGAGGGACTCAGTTTTACGCAAGGGAGAAGCTTAAAACTCTGATGCTATTGCAGCCAACCAGGTAACAAATAGCAAAATACCACTAACATGCAAAAGTAACTTACCAACAGCACGGCAATAGTCCTGCCTGTAAGTACACTAACAGCACCTTCTCGGTTGGAGGCAATAGTATTTGCCTCGCCGCTTGGAACAAGTATCGAAAGAATAATCGCAGGTAACACTGTTCCAATAAAACCTGTTACGTTCCACCAAAACCAAAATACGTCATCGACAAAAAATGCGAAGGTTAGGTTGGTTGAAACGCCACACAAAAGGCCAAGGTTGACGTGCTTAGCGCCTACATTTTTCGTTAAAATTCCAAGTAAAAAAACAGCTAAAACAGGGCCAAAAAAGACAGAGCCCACCTTGTTCACCGCTTCTATTACGGTAGGCGCAATATCGCCAGCATTGAGTGAAAGCAGCAAAATAATCACCCCCCATATCAGCCCCGCTAGTTTGGCGTTGCGAAGATAGCGTTCAGATTTGGCTTGTTTTCCCTTCAACTTGAAATAATCTTCCAGTGACACAGCTGCAAGGGAGTTGATAGCAGAACTCAGTGATGACATAGCTGCAGCAAGAATAGCGACCACAAGCAAGCCGATAAGCCCATGAGGTAAATAGTTAAGAATAAATACCGGCATAAGCCAGTCTGGATTATCTTTAGGAATTTGAGATAGCAAGTTAGCGTCGTTGAACGCTAACGTGCCTATCACCAAGCCCGCTAAACAATATAGAAGTGTTATTGGAAACCTGAAAATGCCGTTGGCTAGCATTATCTTTTTTAGATCGCTTTCTGATCTAGCTGACAGTGCTCGTTGCGCTTCAGATTGATCGCACCCATAGTAAGAGGCATAAAGGATAACGCCTCCTAATACCATAGGTAAAAAGCCGAAGCCGTCTCCATTAAAACCTAGAGAAGAGAGATTAAGGGTAGAAACTCGTTCGCTAGGAAGTAATTGTAGAAAGGATGCCCAACCGCCCAATGCGTTAAGACCAAACGCAATACAAATTGCAGTGCCCATTACAATAATCACCATTTGAACAGCGTCACCGTATACAACGGCTCTCATGCCGCCCTGCAAGGAATACAAAATGGTAATAACACCAATGAGTAAGATTGCCTGCGTGGATGAAACCTGCATGGTTCCTTGCAATATAATGGATAGCGCGTAAACCATTATGCCGGTAGCAAAGGCTCTACTGAATTGAAATACAACACTGATACAAATACGGGTAGAGATAGAGAAACGACGTTCAAGGTAGTCGTATATACTCACTACACCACTTCGGTACAGGGTTGGTAATACAAGGGTAGCGAGTAACAACATGGCCAAAGGCACAGCAAGTTCGTAAGAAAGCCAAATTAGCCCGCCACCCTCGCGAAACCCAACAAACGCCGGAGCCGAAATAAAACTAACCGCCGAAAGTTGAGTCGCCATGATGGATAGCAATAGCGGCTTCCAACTTAAGCTTCTGCCAGCTAAAAAGTAGTCTTTCTTCGACTGCTGTCCTCGCAGACTAAAACCAATGATAAGTAAAGTAATGAGGTAGATCGCAATAACACTGTAATCAAGAATATCCATATAAACGCAGGGTTGTGTAACTTAATACCTACCTTTACACAAACTCGCGCTGTTTGCATAAAAAAACAGTGTATAAAAACAGTACTTAAAACAGTGAATAGAAAATAGCGCTATAAAAGTGCCTTACATTACATCCAAGACTTTCTCGTCGACTCCACCTCAAATAACACGCTGTCTGCTAGTTTATCGACGTATTCCTCTGGTAAAAACGGTACTGTCACCGCGCCTGAGGCCAGCACAAATTTTATCGTGGCAAGCTGATTACGCTTCATAAACACGCTTTGCTTAATAATTACTTGCTGTACTTTATAAGGTTCGAAACACTGATAGTCGACGCCTATTCGACCTTTTCTTATGTAAACGTACTTATTATCGTAGGCTATCCCCCATCGCCACCACCTGAGTGTAAGTATAAGTGCTATTGCACTAAAAGCGGCGAATGCACCAACCATAATGTCTAGGTGGGACGAGACGGCGCCAATGGTGAATAAGATGGCAAATGGCACTGCCCATGCTGCAAGCAACCAAAAGCTTATAAAGCGTTTGCTGATAACCTGATAAGGCTGACCACGCAAATCGCAACCAGGCATAACCTCTTGGCTAAGTTCAAAGGCTTCGTTTTCGGTTACCGATGGCACAATAAGCTTATTTGGCGACATCAGTTCTTGCATTTGCTGCCCAGCCGTAGAGTTTTGCTCAAAATACAAATTGACCCGCTTTAGTATTTTATCGAGCCAATCTTGCTTCGCCGTAATCATTTGGATTCGTGAAGCACGCATGCTTACTTCCAGCTTATTGAGCAAGCCGCTGCGACGGATATATCTGTCTCCCGATCGTGAAAGCGTATAGCCATAGAACGTGAAAAGAGCGCCGCCTACGCTAAGTAGCGCCACTAACGCCATAAGCATCATTAGGATAACGAAGGCATACAGTCCAAATTGCCACCAAGCTACCGTTTGTTCACCGACCAGCTGATTAAGCTGCAAGCCCTTGTCGGCTAACCACTCTGACACTACCCCAAACACATCGTCATAAAAAGGCGCGGCGGCCCCTAATATGATCCACACGCGATTATTGGTGATACCATGAATAATGATGTCTTTCACAGATCGGCGATTTAATACTTCTTCATTTGAATGGGAGGAATCTACCGCTTTATCGCGCGTTCGTGGCGTGGAAAAAGACGAACTCTGCTCGTCGGATAAATCTTCGTCTGGCAAACAATCCAGGTCACCTTCATCGTGATGCGCTTTTTCATACAACACCTGCTTTTTCAGCGCTTCAGCATAGTCTTCTGGCACCGCCACTATTTTCGCTTCTTCTTTACCGCTGCCCGCGGTATCAAGCACCACTAACGCGTACCCAAAAGGACGATAATAAAAAGGGCGCTCTATCTTAACGTTTTGAATACGCCACAGAGGCAAGTTGGTATAGCGGCGCTGAAACACACCATGGTGAATCTCAACGTGCTGGTTGTGCACGCGAAACTTGTACATTAAAAAGCTTATTACGCCGCTACTACTGGTAGTTAAAAATAAGATCCCGGCACCGATTAACACTTCAGGCGACAGCAGATTATCCCAAATATTAAACGATATGGCTAAGGCGGGAATGGTGTAGATAAGTACTTGTGCCGAGGCGGAAAAGTTGCGAATGGTAAAGTACAAAATAGAAATAAGAGAGAGACGCTGCCACGCATCACCCGTTTCTACTTTAAGCTGTGGTTCTGCAATCCCCGTGCCCTGAGTTTGAGGGTGAGGCGACACATCGACATCTTCATTGACCTCGAAGTCACCTGCCCTGGCGACTTCAGGCGTCTGATTTGAAAACGATTCAGGCGCAGTCATTAGCGAGCACCAATATCTTTGTGAGCAAGAATAAACTCACGTAACTGCTCAGCTCTTTCAATACTTAGCCCAGGTATTTCAAAGGTATGCATTTCACCACCAGCCGAAAATACTTGAAGGGAAGCAAGACCCGCCCATCTATCGAACGGCCCGCGGTTAACTTCAACGTGCTGAACACGCAAAATAGGTTGGCACGAAAGTTTTCTAAAAATTAGCCCAGACTGCTTACTAATGTCTTGCTCTCGTATTGCATAGAATATACGGACATCAGCAAAGAAGTGGTACATCGCCCATACGGAGCCTAAAGCGACGATACCTGCAACCACATACGGGTAAGCTTGCAGCAGTCCTTCAGGCAGTGACCAGAAACTTTGTAATCGTAATGCGGTGGCAATACCTATTAGTACTAAAGCTATCAATCCAATTGAGAAAATATTTAGCGCTCGGTACTTTTTAGAAATAGGCAGTAATGTAAGTGTTTGAAGTGAGGGAATTTCCTGAATACTAAGTTGGTTATTTGAAAATACGGTCTCTTGTTGTGCGCTTTTTGTCATCACATTAATTCCTTTTACCACTGTAAAAATAAGATAAGCCTGCCGCTTTTTAAGCGCAATTTGACTACTTGGCAATACCGCACCTAATGTTTACTCTACCGCAGTTTTTATAACAAAAAAGAGGGCAAGCCCTCTTTTTAACACTACAAATCAAAGAGCGCGTTGGCCTGACTAGTCGTCAACCTGTTGTTCGTTTAACCAATCATGCAGTGCCTTCATGTCGTGTTGAACCGCCATTTGAAGCTCTTCAACCCAATCGTGCACGTTCTCCCACCATGTAGGATGATCACCTTGTTGGATTTGATTAGCGATACGTTGTACGCGAGCTAAACCAACAGAGCCAGCTGCACCTTTAATTTTGTGAGCCTGTGAACACACTTCGGACTTTTCATCAGCACTTAAGCTAAGCTGCAGTATTTCCATGTATTCAGGCATTTTTTCTTGGAATACTTTAACGCTAGCACGTACCATTTCATCCCCTATGGTATCTACCAACATCTGCAATAAGTCCATATCTAAAATGTTACTTAATGTTTTAGTTGGTTCAGGGCGCTCTACTTCACCGTCTACTTCTAGCGGAGCTGGAGGTGCGTGGAACAGCTCGTTGAACACTTCAATAACCCGAGACTTCTTGATTGGCTTTGCAATCACATCGTCCATACCGTTTTCTAAGTATTCATCGCGCTTTTTAATGACGTTTGCCGTTAGCGCTACAATGGGCGTTTGCATGACTAGGTCTTCTTCGATAATCGTGCTTGCTACATCGAATCCGGTCATATCAGGCAACTGAATATCTAACAAAATTAGGTCGTATTGGTTTTCCCTAACTTTATCTATGGCTTCTTGCCCTGTCATCGCCACATCGACTTTCTGTCCAAGCTTTTCAAGCAAGGCTTTGGCAACCATAACGTTTAGCTCAATATCTTCTACTAACAAAATATTAAGCCCCGTCACTTGAAGCTGTGCGACCTTCATTGGGCTGTTAGAGATTTGCACTGGCAGTACAATCTCAAAACGGGTGCCTTTACCCACGCTACTAGAAACGTGAATTTCACCTTTCATTAAATCGACCATTTGCTTACAAATAGCCAGACCGATACCTGTGCCTGTTGCCGACTGGTGATCGGGATGATCGACCTGGTAATACATAGCAAAAATTTTATCGATTTCGCTTTCAGGAATACCCACACCGGTGTCTTCAATAATAAAGGTGACGTAAGCTTTATCACCATCAGGTTTAGTTGATGACACTGATAAACTCACGTGCCCCTTTTGTGTGAACTTCACTGCGTTAAACAAAATATTCCACAAAATTTGGCGAAGACGAGTACCGTCAATTTCCACTAAACGCGGTAATGGCTCGTTAATCGTCGTTTTTAGTTCAAGCTGTTTATCTGCTGCAAGCAGTCGGATAATACTGCTTAATTCTTCTGTGAAATCTTTTAACGAGATCGTTTTAAGACTTAGCTCAAGCTTGTCTCTATCCAATTTATCTAGGTCAATAATGTCGTTAAAGATATTACCTAGCGTAATGGCACTTGCGTAAATTGTACTAACCCAGCTAAATTGCTCGTCGCTTAACTCGGTATCGCGCAACATGCGGCTTAAGCCTACAATGCCGTTTAATGGTGTACGAAGCTCATGACTGATGGTCGCGATAAATC
This sequence comes from Alteromonas sp. ABD4_190, assembly GCF_056160105.1. NCBI lineage: Bacteria > Pseudomonadati > Pseudomonadota > Gammaproteobacteria > Alteromonadales > Alteromonadaceae > Alteromonas > Alteromonas sp. ABD4_190. The sequence continues at coordinate 3,101,072 of NZ_JBSWWN010000001.1, read as the reverse complement.
GCGTCTTATCGGTACTTGCTTTCGCCGCAGCATTTTCCGCTTGTTTACGCTCTGTCATATCACGACCGAATGACAACAGACCTAAACGATTACCTTCTTTGTCGAAGAAAGGTACGCGCTTCATTTCAAAGTAGCGACGTCGGCCGTCAGCAAAGCGAAGCCACAGTTCCTCTGTAATACTTGCGTTGGTTTCCAATACTTCGTGGTCGCTTGCCACGATTTGGCGGGCTAGTTCTTCTTCGTATACATCTTCTGGCGTTAACCCTAGCAACTCTTGCTCGGTTTTTCCGGTCATTAACTCCGCAATGCGGTTACAGCCTGCAAATCTGCCTTCTTCATTACGGTAATAAATCAAGTCTGGGGAGGCATCGATAATGGAGCGCAAGAGTGTGGACAGACGTCGCGCTTGGGCTTCTTGCTCAGATTTATCCTGAATTTCCTTCTCTAAATCTTTAAACAGCGCTTCTCGCTCTTCTTGCGCTTGCTTACGCTGCTCTATTTCATGGTTTAGCTGCCTTATGTTGCTTTGAAGCTCTCGATTAAGAAAAACATCTTCTTCTCTTAAGCTTTCAAGTTGGCTAACTACCTCTTTCAAGTTGGTACGTGAATTCTCTAGCTGCTTTATTAGTTCACTGAAAAAGTAGAGTACCCAAGGCGCAGATAGCATAGTGAGAATGACTGCACTAATGAAATCGTCGGGTTGGACTTGGCTTCCCATACTTACGCGTATCACGTAGGAACCGCCTAGCGTGAACACCAGCGAAAGAACAACAAACAAAATGCTGAGCTTTAGAGTGCCAAAACGCTGAACAAATTGAGCAAAGCGGATTGCCCAAGAATCGTTTGGTGAATCTGAATGCATGTACGTCTTATTTAATCTTATCTTGCCTGTATCCTATCAGGCTTTAACCACTTCGTGAATGCGGTTTGTGGGAGCGAGGCGATGACACAACTACACGGTTACGATTTAAACGGTAACTTTTCCGTAATTTCGTGGATATGAGCGGTATTAACCCATCCAACTTTTGTAAACGATACTTTCGCCCACTCCCCCTCTTTCTCTAGTACTTTTAATATTTCTCCTTTATTTAAACCATTGTCGATAGTGGCAAATGAAGTACCAGGCCCTTTTCTAACATTAAGTACATTAGCACTTACATTAGCCACTCTCTTTGCGGGTCTAGCCAAATTATGCTGAACCCCATCGTATACATCTCGCTGTAGACCTGTTCCTTTCGATTCGGTTAGCCCCGCCCTACTTTCGAGATGCAATGGGAGTTCTTTAAACTTTTGTAATGGAAAGGCAGGACCAGGATCTACTTTGCGCGAGGGCGCGATCTCCTCATGTCCAACAACCGTAGAGATCTGGTAGCGCTCGCATAGTGTTATACATAGGTCGAGAGTTCGTGAGATTTGAATGTCCGTGTACTTGTGCCAATAGCCAACGGCACGCTGGCTACTGTTCCTAGCCTCGAATACTTCGCTCTGTTCATACACTTTGCCGAACCAACTCTCATAGGTGCCATCACTTTTTTCCTTTAGCTGGCCTGCATTATCTAGTTCAATGCCTATAGAGTATTTGTTTAAACCACTGCGCCCCTCAAAGTGACTTGCGCCTGCATGCCATGCAATCTTATTCGTTGGCAGCATTTGTACGATGTTACCGTTACGTCCCACGACGAAGTGAGCGGACACACCGCTATTTGGGTTGGTCAACACGTTTACTGATGACGCTAGGCTACTACCAGCGGTGAAATGGATAACGATAGTATCAGGACAACCCTCTTCAAAGAGCCCTGAGGTATTGGGAGATGGCTTAAAACTTACGTCTTCACCTGTTACTAAATGCTCTTTAATAACAAAGGTGCCGTTGGGGCTAGCCTGTAATGCTGACATTCGATAATCCTCTCCGGCTTGGCAACATGTGCTTTCCGTGAATTTTTATTCTCATACATGTGCATACGCACTCGTGAAAATTACATGAATGTACTATCAAGTATCACAGCTTTAAGCTCCAACCTTACATCCGGGTGATTTTTAACCAATATAGCAAACTACTTATATGAGTGGAACCGTAGCTTTACATTTTCATAAAAATACAAACAAACAGCCATTGACAACATAAATCCGCAAACTTAAAGCATAATTATTCACCTTTGAAATATAAATGAGAACCAATATCATTTAATGATAGAAAATTATTCATTTTTATTAACTGATAACATTTTTGTTACAAACTTAAAATACGCCATTCAAATCAATGATTTTAAAAGATTTAATTAATATTATACTAATTCTCTATAAACCTGACATTTTTAGCGTTTGATTTTATTTTTCAATGTGGGTATTTTGTACGGCCCGCACAGCAATAATGCATAAAAATGCGGAAACGACTGGAATCCTCTAATAATAAATAACGACAAGAAAGGCGCATACCGCAAGCAATACCGCTTGCAGGTTAAAAGACGTCTAATAATGTTGTGATACGCAAACCTAGGCGCATCTACACGCAACGCATACCTTGCCCAGTCAAAAGGTTGAAGGAGTTAAGAGATGAGTTTATATAATCCCAATGATTCCCGGGACAACTGTGGGTTTGGCTTAATTGCTCACACTCATGGGGAAGCCAGTCACGAATTGGTAACTACTGCTATACACGGTCTTGACCGTATGCAGCATCGTGGCGGTATCGCCGCCGACGGGAAAACCGGTGACGGCTGTGGTTTATTACTGCAAAAACCGGATGCGTTCTTCCATGCAATCGCCGAAGAAAATGGCTGGAAACTCAGCAAAAAATACGGCGTGGGCATGATTTTCTTAAGTCAGGACCCGGTACTTGCGCAAGCCGCGCGTGAAGTACTAAATGAAGAACTAGAAAAAGAAACACTTTCAGTAGTGGGTTGGCGCGAAGTGCCTGTCGACCACTCAGTACTGGGTGAATTAGCGCTAACGGGTGTTCCGCAAATTGAACAGGTATTTGTGAACGCGCCAGCAGGTTGGAGAAAACGCGACCTTGAACGTCGTTTGTATATGATCCGCCGCCGCGCTGAAAAACGTCTTGAAAAAGATCCCGATTTTTACGTTGCTTGTTTGTCCGGCTTAGTAACGATTTATAAAGGCTTGGTAATGCCAAAAGATTTACCCGCCTTTTATCACGATCTTGCCGATGAGCGTATGCAAAGCGCGATCTGCGTTTTCCACCAACGCTTTTCAACGAATACACTACCACGCTGGCCGCTAGCCCAACCTTTCCGTTTCCTTGCGCATAATGGTGAAATTAACACTATTAAAGGTAACCGCGACTGGGCGATGGCTCGTGCTGCTAAGTTTTCAACGCCGCTTATCCCCGACCTTAAAGATGCCGCACCTTTTGTAAATACTGAAGGTTCAGACTCATCGTCACTGGATAACATGCTGGAGCTATTCTTAGCCGGCGGTATGGATTTATTCCGTGCTATGCGGTTACTTGTTCCACCCGCCTATCAAAACAACAAGACCATGGACGATGATCTTCGTGCATTTTACGAGTTCAACTCTATGCACATGGAACCATGGGACGGCCCAGCGGGTATCGTTTTAACAAATGGTCGCCACGTAGCCTGTAACCTTGATAGAAACGGTCTACGTCCTGCTCGCTATGTCATCACCAAAAACGGGTTTATTACTCTTGCCTCAGAAGTGGGTATTTGGGACTACGAGCAGGCTGACGTTATTGAAAAAGGCCGTGTAGGCCCAGGTGAAATGCTTGCTGTAGACACATACACAGGCAAAATCTGGCGCTCTACTGAAATTGATGAAGACTTAAAAGCACGTCACCCTTATAAAGAGTGGCTAGAGAAGCATATTCGTCGACTTACACCAATTGAAAAGCTTGATGCGTCATTAATTGGTAAACGCGTGTTTGACGACGATGCCATGGCGGTGTACCACAAGCTACACGCCTACAGCTATGAAGAAATTCAACAAGTTGTAAAAGTACTCGCGAAAGACGGTCAAGAAGCCGTTGGTTCAATGGGTGATGACACGCCAATGGCGGTTATGTCCTCGCGTCAACGTACGGTTTACGACTATTTCCGTCAGCAATTCGCACAGGTTACTAACCCGCCTATCGACCCGCTACGTGAAAACCACGTTATGTCGTTGGCAACCTGTATTGGCCGCGAGCAAAACGTATTTAGCGAAACCTCAGGTTACGCTGACCGCGTATTGTTTGACTCGCCAGTGCTAATGTATACCGACCTTAAGCAACTACGCGAATTTAACCCTGACAACTACTATTCAGAGGTTGTAGAGCTTCAATACGCACCGCAAGAAGGTTTAAAGAAAGCTATCGAGCGCGTGTGTAACGAAGTAGAAATGCTGGTTAAGAATAAACGAGCTGCGTTTGTTATTCTGTCTGACAGAAACATTAAGCAAAACCGTTTGGTTATTCCAGCAGCAATGGCGGTAGGTGCGGTACAGCGCCGACTCGTTGAAAAGTCATTGCGCTGTGACGCGAACGTTGTTGTTGAAACAGCAAGTGCCCGCGACCCGCATCACTTTGCCGTGTTGATTGGTTTAGGTGCTACTGCGGTTTATCCATTCCTAGCATACGAAACCATTGAGCAGCTTTGTGAAAAAGGTGAGCTGGATATTTCTCCTATGCAGGCCACGTTGAACTACCGCAAGGGTATCAACAAAGGCTTGTACAAGATTATGTCCAAGATGGGTATTAGCACCGTTGCTAGCTACCGTAGCTCTAAGCTATTTGAAGCGGTGGGTGTAAACAACGAAGTAATGAACCTTTGTTTTAAAGGGGTAACTTCACGCATTCAAGGTGCGGGCTTTGATGATTTCCATCAAGACCTTGTTAACCTTAACCGTATTGCATGGCTTAAGCGTAAGTCTGTCGATCACGGCGGACTGCTTAAATACGTTCACGGTGGCGAATATCACGCTTATAACCCAGACGTAGTTAGTACGCTTCAAAAGGCTGTGGTGTCGGGTAACTACGACGACTATCAGCAGTATGCCAAGCTTGTTAACGAACGTGCTCCAGCACACATTCGCGACTTGCTAGCTATTAACCCTGATTGCGACCCTATTGATGTTAGCGAAGTAGAAGCAGCAGAGAACTTATTCCCGCGCTTTGATACCGCTGCCATGTCAATTGGTGCACTAAGCCCTGAAGCGCACGAAGCGCTAGCGATTGCCATGAACCGCTTGGGCGGTCAGTCTAACTCAGGTGAAGGTGGCGAACACCCTTCTCGTTTTGGTACTGAAAAGAACTCCAAAATTAAGCAGGTTGCGTCTGGTCGCTTCGGTGTAACACCTCACTACTTGGTAAACGCTAACGTTATTCAAATTAAAGTGGCGCAGGGTGCAAAACCGGGTGAAGGTGGTCAGCTTCCAGGCGATAAAGTAAATAAATACATCGCACAGCTACGTTTCTCTGTGCCGGGTGTAACCCTTATTTCACCACCTCCGCACCACGATATTTACTCAATTGAAGATTTGGCTCAGCTAATTTTCGATTTGAAACAGGTTAATCCAACGGCGCTTATCTCGGTTAAGCTAGTATCTGAGCCGGGTGTTGGCACCATTGCAACGGGTGTGGCGAAAGCCTATGCCGACCTTATCACTGTTTCAGGTTACGACGGTGGCACAGGGGCAAGCCCATTAACGTCTGTTAAGTACGCCGGTAGTCCGTTCGAACTAGGCTTATCTGAAACGCAACAAGCCCTAATTGAAAACGGCTTGCGTCATAAAGTACGGGTTCAAACCGACGGTGGTTTGAAGACCGGTCTTGACGTAGTTAAGGCAGGTATTTTAGGTGCTGAGAGCTTTGGTTTCGGTACAGGCCCGATGGTAGCGCTTGGTTGTAAATACCTGCGTATTTGCCACTTGAACAACTGTGCAACCGGCGTTGCTACGCAGGATCAAAAACTGCGTGACGACCACTTCATTGGCTTACCTGATATGGTAATGAACTACTTTAAGTTTATTGCCCAAGAAGTGCGTGAAATCATGGCATCTATGGGTATTGCTAAGTTCGACGACCTTGTTGGTCGCACAGAGCTACTAAAAGTGTTAGATGGCATTACCGCTAAGCAAAACCGCTTAGATTTGTCTCCGTTACTAGCACAGCCTAAAGCTGGCGACCATACGCGCTTATTCTGCTCACAAACGACCAACGCGCCTATCGATAAAGGCGAGTTGAACGCGCAGATGCTTAAAGACGGCCAGCAAGCGGTTGTTGAAGGTAAATCTATTCCCCTTAAGTACCCTATTCGCAATACGGACCGTTCTGTCGGTGCATTGCTATCAGGTGAAATTGCCAAGCATCACGGTAATCACGACTTTGAAGATACACCAATTAAAGTAGAGCTTACCGGTACTGCAGGTCAGAGCTTCGGCGTGTGGAACGCTGGCGGTCTGCATATGCACCTTGAAGGCGATGCAAACGATTACGTGGGTAAAGGTATGACTGGCGGTAAGCTTGTTATTCACCCGCCGCGTGATATTTCGTATGACGCCCACGACAGCGCCATTATGGGCAACACCTGCCTTTACGGTGCGACAGGCGGTAAGCTGTTTGCAGCTGGTCGTGCTGGTGAGCGCTTTGGCGTACGTAATTCAGGTGCTATTGCAGTAGTGGAAGGTATTGGCGATAACGGCTGTGAATATATGACAGGCGGTATCGTGGCAGTTCTTGGTCCGGTAGGTGTGAATTTCGGTGCCGGTATGACAGGTGGTTTCGCTTATCTTATGGATGATGGCGACGACCTTGATAACCGTGTTAATGCCGAGCTTGTTGATGTTATGCCTATTGAAGACAAAGCGATTCTTGCTGAGCACTTACGTGGCTTAATCAATCAGCATTACGAAGAAACAGGAAGTGAGCACTCGTTGTCGCTGCTTACTGATTTCGCCGCAACGCTGAAACGCTTTAAGCTTATTAAGCCAAAAACCAGTGATGTGAAAAACTTGCTTGGTCACATCAGTCGTTCAAGTGCTGAATTACGCATTCAGGCTCAGTAGGAGGATTTAGTTTATGGCAAAGAACGTATATCAATTTGTCGATGTTGAACGTATCGATCCGCCTAAAAAGCCGATCATGGTACGTAAACAAGAGTTTGCGGAAATTTATCAGCCGCTAAGCCAATCTCAAACCGAAGGCCAAGCAGATCGCTGCTTGGACTGCGGTAACCCGTATTGTGAATGGAAGTGCCCCGTGCACAACTACATTCCTCAGTGGTTAAGCTTGGCAAATGAGGGCCGTATTCTAGAAGCAGCGGAACTTTCTCATAAAACCAACAGCTTGCCGGAGGTATGTGGTCGCGTATGTCCACAGGACAGACTGTGTGAAGGTGCGTGTACACTGAATGACGATTTTGGCGCTGTTACTATTGGTAGTATTGAAAAATACATTACAGATACCGCATTCAAAATGGGCTGGCGCCCAGATATGTCTGACGTGGTATGGACCGACAAGAAAGTGGCAATCGTAGGTGCAGGCCCTGCTGGTCTTGCATGTGCTGATATTCTGGTTCGTAACGGCGTCAAACCTGTTGTTTACGACAAATACGAAGAAATTGGTGGCCTACTTACATTCGGTATTCCGTCTTTTAAATTAGAGAAAGATGTAATCAAGCTACGCCGCCAAATCTTTACCGAGATGGGTGTTGAGTTCGTACTTAACACTGAAATTGGTAAAGACATCCAGTTCCAGGATTTGCTTGATAAATACGATGCAGTATTTCTGGGCATGGGTACGTACAAGTCGATGCAAGGTGGTTTCGATAACGAACACGTTGAAGGCGTATATGATGCACTTCCTTTCCTTATAGCCAACACCAACCGCGTAATGGGCCTTGAAAAAGATCCTGCTGATTTTGTTGATATGAAAGGCAAGCGTGTGGTTGTGCTAGGTGGTGGTGATACCACCATGGACTGTGTACGCACCTCAATTCGTCAAGACGCTGCGCAAGTAACCTGTGCATATCGTCGTGACGAAGAAAGTATGCCTGGTTCACGCCGCGAAGTTGTTAATGCGAAAGAAGAAGGCGTTGAGTTTAAATTCAACCTACAGCCTCTTGATATAGCCGTTGATGAAAACGGAAAAGCCTGTGGCGTTAAGTTCGTGAAAACTGAAATGGGGCCGCCAGATGTAAATGGTCGTCGCCGCCCTGTTGAAGTAGAGGGTTCAGAGCACGTACTAGAAGCTGACGCGGTAATTATCGCTTTCGGCTTCCAGCCAAGCCCTGCGCCATGGTTCGCTGACTTCGGCATTATGCTTGATGAAAAAGGTCGCGTACGCGCACCTTCTGCAGGTAAGTTTGCTTTCCAGACCTCTCACCCGCAAGTATTTGCCGGTGGTGATATGGTACGTGGTAGTGACTTGGTAGTTACTGCTATCGACGAAGGCCGCAAAGCCGCCGAAGGTATCATGGATTATATTGGCGTTTAACCTTAGCTAACTAAGGCCTGTTGTCCTTTTAAGAAAAGCTCGATGGTACTGCTATCGAGCTTTTTTTGATTGTTAACGCCAAGAAATTAGCGAAGACACCGCTAATACCCCAAGGTTTAGTTGAAGCTAAAAGATTACGCCTATATGATTATCAAAATAATTTAAAATAAGATCGCACATCGGATAAAGGATCTACCTATGAAGCAATTAAACACCAAAAAACTTGTATTTTGTTTAGCGTTAGCCTCGGCGGCAAGCAATACTTGCTTTGCCGACACCATTGCAGTAGATACTTCGAGCAAACAGCGTATTGTGTCTTGCCCTGCAGAGTTTCAACAGGTAAAAATTTCCGATGATGCAAGGCAATGCCAAGCCTTTGAGAAAAATGTTACATCGGTAATGGTCTATCACTCTCCAAGTGCCCCCAGTGAAATGCTTACCGTATATCAAACTGCACACCCATCGTTAAAGACTCATTCTCCTATCAAAGGTCGCACACTTCTCTCTTCTGAAGATAAGGCAGTTAGGGTTGTTATAAGTCCTGATAATTCTGGCTCTCAGGTTGATATTCTGGTCACCTCAAAAAACCAATAAATACTTCGTAAAAATTTGCCAGCAATATCCATTGTTGGCACCCGCTTTGCAATTTCATCAATAACTACTTCATGACAGCAATAAGCGTCATTTTTATGACGCCTATGCCGTAAACAAAGGTCACGCTGCTAAGTCATATTTATTAGACGCAGCTGGCTTTGGGCTACTTCTGTTATGACTTTTTCTATTGATATTTGTGAGGGTTACGATGGAATTGGCAATTATTTTAATGATGTTACTTATTGTCGTTGCACTAGGTGCCATAAAGTTGTCAGACGGTGGAGTCGCTTTTCCATTTAGGCGGAAAGCACAATTATTCACTCCGGTAGAGCATACTTTTTTAAACCTTATTGAACAGGCCATGGGTCGAGAGTTTAGGATAGTGTGCCGCGTACGTCTTAATGATCTGGTTTCAGTACGTCAAACAGCCAACAAGAAGACAGCAAGCCAAGCGCTTAGCAGAGCATCCAGCAGACAACTCGACTTTGTACTGGTCGACAAACAAGATATGAGCCCTGTAATGGCTATCGATTTGGTTCATAGCCAAGGGAAAGAAGGTTACAAAGCGCAAAAGGATTGGTTTGTAACCGGTGCATTAGATGCAGCCGGCGTTCCTCACGCGCGAATTAAAGTAAAATCTGGCTACACCGTCGATGACATTAGGGAATGTTTGGAAAACAAACTTATTCCGTATCGCCGCTTACAGAACAAGATGGCTCAATTGCCAACGCATAACCCGGAGCCACCTAAGCGTCCTACTCGCCCGGTTCGCTCAAGCAGACCAGCGGCTGCCTAATACGATTAATTCGAACTTCCCCTAGCCTTTGTTACTTTCCTGTTTTCTTACTCTCAAATAGCGGTAACAAAGGCATTTTTCTGTCAGTTTCTCTATTTTCCTTATACAATTAGTGCATTCAATAGCGTGTTCACGCTTTTAACTCTCTTAACACCCTCGGTAATGTTATGAAAAAAATTGGTATTTTAGGTGCAATGGATGAAGAAGTTGCGCTACTTAAAGCATCGCTTTGGAACGTAAAAGAAACACAGTGGAAACACCTTACATTCTATGAAGGCACACTCAACGACATTGAAGTGGTGTTGGTTAAATGCGGCATTGGTAAAGTAGCAGCGGCTATCGCTACCACTGTATTGATTGAGCAGTACGCTCCTGATGCAGTGGTTAATACAGGTTCTGCCGGTGGTTTCGATAAAGACCTGAATATTGGTGATTTAGTGATAGCAAGTCACGTTATTCACCACGACGCCGATTTAACTCATTTTGGTTACAAGCTTGGCCAATGTGCGGGGATGCCTGAAGATTTTCGCTGTGATACCGCATTGATGGAAACAGCACGTAGCGCAGCTGCAGAGATTACCTCATTGCAATCGACGACAGGCTTGATTTGCACCGGTGACGCATTTATCGGTAGCGATGAAGCGGTAGCAGAGTTGCGTGAAAACTTCCCTGATATGAAGGCAGTAGAAATGGAAGGTGCGGCTATTGGTCAAACCTGCCATATGCTCGACACACCGTTTCTTGTGATTCGCTCATTATCAGATATAGCTGGTAAAACATCATCAGTGAGCTTTAAAGAATATTTAGATACTGCTGCTAAGCATTCTGCACAGCTCGTTATGGCAATGATCCAGGCCCTCGCAAAATAAGATGTTAGAGGTAATTAGCGACCCGCAATATCAGTCGCTATTAGTACTTTGGCTGGCTATTGCCGTAGATGCCTTGTGGTGCTGGCCCCAAAGTACTCACCCCCTAACACTTATGCGCTACCTTGTTTTGCAAATGGGGCGTAAAGTAGTGCCATCTCGCGATTTCGGTCCATCACAGCACTACATTTCGGGTTCGTTAGCTGCGTTGGTCCTACTTGCGCCTTTGGTAATTTGTGTCGCTATCTTCGTTTATATGGCGCAATACCCCGTTTTCTTTGAAGCAATTGTTCTTGTCGCACTGCTCGATTTTGGCTATCAGCGTCAGCAGTATAAAAAAGTGCTAGCAAGTGTAGGTAGAAACAAAAAATCGCTTGCCCGAGAAATGGTCCAAACCATTACCGCAAGACAATGTAACTCTTTAACAGATATCGGTATTGCTAAAGCAGCGATTGAGTCGCTTTGGCTTAAATTTCTTTACCTGTATTGCGGCGTTATTTTTTACTTTGTGGTTGCAGGGCCAATAGGCGCATTGATCTATAGATTACTTCTGCTTACGTCGTGGCAATGGCACTACCGCACGCCTGGTATGGAACTCTTTGCCAAACCAGTGCGCAAACTGGTTTATTTACTTACCCTTCCACCCGCTGCTGTTGGCGGCCTCATAACTTTGCTAATTAGCCATCCTATAAAAGCGCTTCGTGCAATGAAACGTTCACCTGAAAAAGATAAAACGTCTCTACTTTTGGCGCTTATAGGTGGTGTGTTAGATGTAAAATTGGGTGGCCCAGCAATTTATGCCAATAAGAAAATCCGATATGCCCGCGTAGGAGGCACAAATGACGTTAAGTATTCTCACATGTTAAAAGCTAAAAACATGGTTACTTTGGCAATGATAGTAATTAGTGCATTTGCTTCTTTAACCCTGTTCGCCATGACCGTTGCGCTATGAAAATGTTGCGTGCACTAGGTGCTTTTTCTTTTTTTCTGCTGTGCTCAATGCCTATTTGCGCGCATGCTAACAAAGCAACAGAGCCTACCGTTGGGACAAGAAAAATTACCAACGAAGAGCAGCTTCCTTTCGGCGGTTTGACTAAACAATTGGATGCGGAACCTTCCGACTTAAAAATAATTAGCCTTGCACCACATCTTACAGAATGGGTATTTAGTTTAGGTTTAGGTTCAAACCTTGTAGGTGTAAGCGACTACAGTGACTATCCAGAAGCAGCAAAAAAAATTCAACGGGTAGCCGATTTTCAAGGCGCTGATATTGCCGCCATAGTGGCATTAGAACCGGATTTAATACTGGCTTGGGATGGAGGAAACAAGCCTCAAGATATCCATAAACTCTCTTCAATGGGGCTTGATGTATTTACCAGCAAGGTTGGAAAAATCACAGATATTGCTGGTGAAATAAAAAGGCTTGGCGCACTTACTAACACGCAAAAAAAAGCCACCCAGCTCACCAATGACTTTCTCAGCGAGTTAAAAAACCTACGACAAAAATACGATATCGAGCCACGTACACCGGTGTTTTACTATTCGTGGACAGCGCCACTTATGACTATTGGCCCCAATGCATGGGGAAATAAACTATTAAATGTTTGTGGGGCGCAAACGCTATTTCACGATAGCCCGATAGATTACCCTCAAGTAGCGGTTAAAGACGTGCTAGTTCGCCAACCCCATGCACTCATTGCCGCCTCAAAGAGTTCACACGAAGACCTAGAAGTATTCTGGCGCGCTCATCGCGGGTTTCTTGATGCACCGCTTATTGTGGTCGACCCGGATGTCACTAGCCGCTTTTCACTACGATTAATAAGTGAACTAAAATCATTATGCGAAGGTATTAAATAAAACGCATAAGCGTTATACTTAAGTCTAAAATATCAGTAAGAAGGTAAGAGCATCATTTCATGCGGATTGTCGTTGCGGGTTTTCTAGTTGTTGTTTGCGTTTCATTATTTGTGTCGCTTCAGTGCACCGCGAAAGCGACGGCACAAGCTTCTGTTGCCGCTTCTCCTTATCTTATTGAACGGGTCGCTAACAACGACTGGCTGCTTATTGATGTTCGCTCACCTAAAGAGTTTGCCGATGGTCACATTCCTGGCGCGGTAAATATGCCCCACGAGAATATCAATGAATATCTTAGTGAGTTGGAAGACCACAAAAACAAACCTATCATTATCTATTGCCGTTCTGGCAGAAGAGCTAAACTCGCCATGAAAGTGCTGGAAGAACTCGATTTTTCTGAAGTTATGCATTTAGAAGGCGACATGTTAGGCTGGAGCGCGGCAGGCATGACAGTGGACAGGATGTAGTCTAGTTGCTTTTCCCTGAAAACCACGCAATGCTCTATAAACCAAGCTCTTAGCTGATGACTGTGTGTAACGCATCCCCTGTGATACACTCGTTTTATTCGACGATTGCATGAAACACCTATGAAAATAGATATTGCTACTCCGGCTATGTTATTTCCGGCGATTTCTTTATTGCTTCTAGCCTATACCAATCGCTTTTTAACCCTCGCGACCATCATCCGAAACTTTTCAAAAGAAGAGAAAGATGACAACACTCAAGCGCAAATAAAAAACCTTCGGTTGCGCATTCAACTTATTAAGCGTATGCAAATAGCGGGGGTGGGCAGCTTTTTTCTTTGTGTGGTCTCAATGTTGGCCATTTATCTCACCTATCAACAAGTGGGAAACTGGGTTTTCGCGGCAAGTTTAGTGTCACTACTATATTCATTGTGGATGTCGGTAAGAGAAATTTTGATTTCTGTAGAAGCGTTAGATGTTCACCTTGATGGGATGAAAAACGCCCCTTATAAAGAAAAAACATGACGCCAGCCACTCAAACGGATCATTTAGTTCAAAGCGATATAACTTACGAGCAGTTAGCGCCTGAGTTTTTTGCAGGCGTGATTTCTCTTGGTAATTACGTACATGGTGACAACTACCTCACTAGCGAGTTACTAGCTGACTACTATGCTAAAAGCTTTGTTGGCGACATTAATGCTAGTTGGGTAGCGCTATACAAAAATAAGGTAGTGGGTTTCAGACTGACCTTCGCACATACTCAATGGAAAATAGATGAATGGTGCAGCTCTTCCCTTTGGCCGGTAGATTCAAATACGGTGTGCTATTTCAAATGCAATACTGTAGACCCCGCTATGCAGGGCTGTGGAATTGGCAGTATGCTATTAAGCAAGTCTATAGAATGTGCGAAAGCGCAAGGTGCAGAAGCGGGTTTAGCGCATATTTGGTTGGCAAGCCCGGGCAATAGTGCATTTAAATACTTCACCAAAAATGGCGGCCAATTGATAAAAAAACACGCCAACAAATGGCGCTACGCATCTATTCACGAGGGCTATGATTGCCCAGTCTGTGAGGGCTACTGTGAATGTGAAGGTGCGGAAATGCTACTACAATTCTAATGCCCAACATGACGTAAACGCTCACAGCCATCTTATTTTATGACCTACGACCCTCTTATTTCCCGCGGCGTTTCATCAATGCTTCCCGCGCCCAAAAGCTACTGGCATGCCACGCATAAGGTGCCAGCACTGCCGCCTTTAAACAAGAAGGTAAATACAGAATACCTTGTTATTGGAGGTGGCTATACCGGCTTGTCTGCTGCAATTACGCTTGCTCAAGCTAAGCAGGACGTTACGCTACTTGATGCAAACTCACTTGGATTTGGCTGTGCAGGCCGCAATGGCGGTTTTATCCTTTCTGGAAGCGGTAGACTGTCATTAAGCGCTATAGAAGATAAATGGGATCATACAGTCGCCATGGGCATGAAGGACGAGTTTAACGGTGCCGTAGATTTGCTTAAAAAGCGTATTGCAGACTTTGATATGCAGGTCAATTTAGTAGAAGGGCCTTATTTAAAATTGGCCCATAACGTTAAGCAAGCAGAGCAACTATGCGCCAGTGCTAATCATCTTGCATCTAACTTCAATGTACCAAGCACTACCCTCTCTTCAAAAGACCTTACAGCCCGTTTTGGTATAGAAGGGGCTTACAGTGGCGTCGAACTTGAAGGCGCGTGTTTACACCCTTTAAAACTAGCAAGTGAATATGCAAGAGTCGCTAAAGAACTTGGTGCCACGCTTTTCTACGACTCACCTGCCATTCGTATTGAAAAGCAAAAAACAGGGTTCCTTGCCACTACGCCAAGCGGCTCAGTATCAGCTAAGCATATACTCATTGCTACTAACGCCTATACTCCAAAACGCTTTCACGAGAGCGTAGACAATAAGCAATTCCCCGTACAGTCGAGTATCTTTGTTACCGCTCCTTTGAGCAATGAGCAACGTGCTTCGACAGGGTTGACCACCCCCATGAGTTTTATGGATACGCGGATGATGAAATACTACTATCGCGTATTACCAGATGGTCGATTGTTATTTGGCGGTCGTGGTGCCGTAAAAGGTAAAGATGCGAATAACGCTAGAGAGAAGCAGCGACTCTATAACGCCATGGTAAAAAGCTTTCCAGCACTTAAAGGTATCGCCATGGACTATTTTTGGAGTGGTTGGGTGAGCGTGTCAATAGATAGCATGCCACGTATTTTCGTAGACAGTGAAGCGAGCAGTAATAACGCAAACCGTTCTGCTTATTCTATCGGTTATGCTATGGGATATTGTGGTTCAGGGGTTTCCTTTGCCGCTTTTGCCGGACAGCGCCTCGCTCAACGAATGATGGGCACAAGCGACGTCGATTTATCTCTTCCTATTTATCAATCGCCGCTTAAAACATACCCGTTTCCCAAGGCAAGAAGACTAGCGCTGCACGGTTTATATCAGTGGGCTAAAATTGCAGAGCGTTAGTCTTAGAGAGTTTTACGGAAGTCTGCCGTTTTGACCATTGCACACTGTTTATTATTTAGGCTATGTTAGTATTCTAATCACTGACGGAGCCACCTCATGTCATACATCGATGCCTTTGCTGTAGCCGTTCCCACTGAAAATAGAGCGTTATACATTGAACACGCCAAACTCGCTGGTGATATTTTTAAAGAGTATGGTGCCATTAAAATTCTTGAAGCTTGGGGTGACGATGTACCCGATGGTGAAATAACGTCTTTTCCTTTAGCGGTAAAAGCCAAAGAAAATGAAACCGTGGTGTTTTCCATTGCGTTTTGGCCATCAAAAGAAGTGCGTGACACCGCATGGCAAAAAGTGATGGAAGATCCCAGAATGCAGGAAACCGAAAACCCCATGCCTTTTGACGGTAAACGCCTTATTTATGGGGGCTTCGCTCCTATTCTTGAATTATAAAGGTACAGCTCTTAGCTATTTCATATCGTCTATTTTCGCCAACGCCGACGGCAAATCGGCGTTTAACTTTTTGTACCTGCGGTATACGATAAAAACGACCACGCTGTTTATCAAAAGCTGTGTTCCCCACAGCGTGAAGGCATTAAACATCAGTACATTAAAGACGGCGAGTGCCAGCAATCCACACCAGAGTATCGTGCATCCATACAAACTGACTTTCCAATAGTGTAATTGCTGTTTCAATTGAGTTTGTTTAAAAGACAGCATCGACTGCACATCTAATGTTTCGGTTTTCCACTGCTTTTGTCTTACCCAATATCCCCATATTCCAAAAGCAGCAGGAATAGGAGTAAGTACTGAAAAAAGTACAAATTGATAGGTAGTCAATGGCTCAAACAGCACTAATGTTAAGCACCACACTGACACCGCTAGTCCGAGAACTAGGTCGAGAATCCCTTTGGCTTTAAGTTTAAACCTAGCCTTCTTGGTTTCTTTTATCAGTGCATTTGTATCCACTGATGGCGTTGCCTCTTTATACGCACTTTGCCACTGTGCGAGCTGCTTATCTAATTCACTCATGCTCGAACGGTTAATACTCACATTTGATCCTTCTTCACTCATAGCTTTTGCATGATCGCTCATGGCTTTTTATCCTCGCTCATGGCTTTTTATCCTCGCTCATGGCTTTTTATCCTCGCTCATGGCTTTTTATCCTCGCTCATGGCTGTTGTCCCATAATCTGTGTTAACTGTTGACGGGCGCGACTGACACGTTTAGCGACGGCACTCTCTTTAATACCTAACATATTGGCTATTTCCAGCTGACTGAAACCTTCTAAAAGCAAAGCCAATACCTGTCTGTATTTAATTTCTAGCTGACGTAAGCTTGTCATGAGGTCCATCGCATTTTCTTGTAACGTCGCATCACGAGATGAAATAGCGCTGGTTGTGTAAGAAGAATCAAATTCTCCCTCGTGAGTGAATTCTTGACGCCGCTGCTCTTTAATCACGTGGTCAACTGCCTTGTTATGCGCTACTTTGGCCACAAACGTTTTCACACTTGCCTCTCCACGAAAGCCACTAGCCTCCTCTTTTGAAGTTCCTTCAAAAGCACGCCAAACCGCCAGTGACATTTCTTGTATCAGTTCGTCTTGAAGGGATTTATTGGCTTCAAACGTTGCTGCAATACGCGCCATGAGCGGCGCATATTCACTAAGCAGTTTTTCTATTTGAATGGTTTCTTTCACTGCATTTCCATTTTTATTATTTTTAATTCCGCGCTTTAAGTGAGCAGTTGAATTACTCTTCGTAGCTGATTAGCGAAATAAGCGCTGGTAAGCAACAAAGCACATACATGAAACAATAGGGCCAAACACTAATCCCGACAATGCGAAAGTATAGGGCGCAAGTGCTACTGTTAAGAAAATCATGACACCTATTATCAACATCGGCTTATAAGCGCCTACTACTGCAACAATACTATTTGTAAAAGATGCTGGGATTGAGCGATGTTTTAAAATAAGCAACATAGGTACAAATAAAAGCAATACATTTATTGGAGTTGCCGAACCCATCATTAGCCCAACTTTCCAAGCGGGTACATCTACTACCACACCATTTGCTAACGCCTCCACGGAATCTGCACCCATTAACATAGCGCCAATTTGAAATTGGATCCACGCGATCAATGGCCCAGTCAAACTCCACAAAGCGACATTTTTCCATGAACGCAGGGTACCTCCCGACAATCTCAGCTTGTTATTTTCTGCTAAGTTGGCAATGGCCAGCCACATCAAGGTAGCCAGAAGCGGACCTACCCATTTAGATATGACTAAGCCAATTGGCCCTGCTAGTGCTTGAATGAGCCCCGCGGCAAATAAGGTAACAAAAGAAAGCCCCAATAATTTAAAAGGCGCTTTTACAAAAAGCTGCCACCCCTCTTTCAGCCATGTGAACGCTTCCTTCGCAGGAAGACTCTTGTTAGCTTGGTGGTATGTTGCACGAGTCGAAGTTACCGTTGTCATGTTTTTGTCCTTTGCATTGCGTAAGCGTTAGTATTTAGTTTCACTGTTGTTTCATCCCAGCCTGCTACGCGTTAACTGCTTATCGTACAGTTGGGTTCATTGATTGATTTTTCCCCTATAGACGATAGCGATTGCAAAAACCTGACAAACTTTTTCAAAAAAAAGTAAGAAAAATAAAAAAACTCAAAGCGACAATGACTTATAAACGTTAAAGCCAATATCCCCACTTTTAAATTTGGCTTGCAGCTTAACTTTGTATGAGTATTTAGGGCCTTCTAAAAAAATAACCGCTCTACTTTCCTCTAGTACTTATATTTCAAGCAAAAAAAAGCCCGCTTAACTAAGCGGGCTTTCAAAAACATTTCAAAAAAACATTAGGCTAATGTAATGCGCGCAAACTTGCGTTTACCTACCTGATAAACGTTTTCACCTTTTTCAGTAATTACTAAACGGGTGTCTTCTACTTTGTCGCCGTTAATTTTAACTGCGCCCTGCTTAATCATGCGCATAGCGTCTGACGTTGACCCAACAAGCTTCGCTTCTTTTAGCAAATTACCAATGGCAATGCCTTCATCGCTTAGCGCTATTTCAAGCTCTGGCATGTCATCAGGAATAGCATTTTTCTGAAAGCGTTGAATAAAGTCTTGATGCGCGCCTTCTGCCGCTGCGTCGTCATGGAAGCGTGCAATAATTTCTTTCGCTAGCATGATTTTGATATCACGTGGGTTTTCGCCGTTAGCAACACGAGATTTAAGCTCGGCTATCTCTTCTAACGGACGGAAGCTGATAAGATCATAGTAACGCCACATCAAATCGTCAGAAATAGACATCACTTTACCAAACATGTCGTTTGGCGCGTCTGTGATACCAATGTAGTTGTTCAATGACTTCGACATCTTTTGAACACCGTCTAGACCTTCAAGTAGCGGAACCATCACAATTGACTGCTGCTTTTGGCCTTGCTCTTTTTGAAGCTCACGACCCATCAGCAAGTTGAAACGCTGGTCAGTACCGCCCAATTCAACGTCTGATTCAAGGGCTACCGAGTCCCAACCTTGCACCAATGGGTATAAGAATTCGTGGATAGCAATAGGCTGGCCGTTGTTGTAGCGCTTCTTAAAATCATCGCGCTCTAGCATACGCGCCACGGTTTGGCTTGCCGCAAGTTTGATCATACCTGCCGCACCAAGACCGTCCATCCATTCTGAGTTAAAACGAATTTCTGTTTTATCTTCATCTAGGATCTTGAACACTTGTTCTTGATACGTTTTAGCGTTTTCTAATACCTGTTCTTTACTTAAAGGCTTGCGTGTGACATTTTTACCTGTAGGATCGCCAATTAGGCCAGTAAAATCACCAATAAGAAAAACAACTTTATGGCCTAGTTGCTGGAATGTACGCAACTTGTTGATCAACACAGTATGACCAAGATGTAGATCAGGCGCAGTTGGATCAAAACCCGCTTTAATGGTTAGGGTTTTGCCGGATTTTAGTTTTTCAATTAAATCCTCTTCGGGGAGTATTTCATCGACGCCCCGTTTAATCTCAGCTAGCGCTGTTTGCCAATCTTTCATTTGTTAATCACACTCTACATAACTGTACATTCAATATTGGCGGGCATTTTACGCGTACAACGGAACCATTAAAAGCTTTGCGCGTCAAAAAACGGATTACAAACAGTCATGTTGTTAAACCCAACAGCTTTGAACGCGAAATTAGTGTATTGAATAAAGCTGAACTGAATGTGAGGGGAGAGGGCTTTCGCAAACACGCGGTAAACCCATCCATGAGCGCTCCGCCACCGCTTCCCTGCGGTGGAGGGTTTGCTCCAGCCCTCCTCCTCACATTCAGAGATATTTAGATAGCGCATTATGTAATTGCGAGTTTAAGAGCTATTGGGTGTAACAATTTGCGCTAACAAAAAAATGAGAAAAGTTGCATTTTTAAGCAACGTATGTGAAATAGTGTTGTGCACATAACATTTCTCAGGTGGGCTGTAGTATGAGAAAGAAATTAGACGCTTCTAAAGCGCTACATTTATATAAAAATTTACCTAAGCAACATAGAACCGGCATTGCTATTGCAAGCTTATTTCTTGGCGGGCTTATCCTTTTGCCGTCGGAGTCTGTAGAGGCTAGCCGTCATCAAGAGGCACATATTTTAGACGCAGGTGTCCGCTACCCTGTAGATCTTAACATTACACCGTCAACCGACGTTTTTTCGAATGAAGAAGAGTCTACTTGGCAAACGTATAAAGTGCGAAGTGGCGATACCCTAGCAAAGCTGTTTAAGCGTGCAGGGTTCACATCCCGCGATGTTTACAATGTGACTCAGGCTGGTGAACTAACAAAAACACTTGTTACTTTATTGCCTGGTGACGAATTATCGTTTAAAGCGAACAAAGACGGTAGCTTTGGCGAGTTAAAGTACAAGCTATCTTCAACGGAAACTCTTTTCGTTCGTCCGGATTCGACTGACGAGAACAGCAGTCTTGTCGCTGAATTAGAAAAACGCGATGTAGATATTCGCTATAACTTTGCGCAAGGTGAAATTCACTCAAGCTTTTGGAATGCCGCGAGAGATGCTGGGCTTACCAGCAACCAAATTATGAATTTGGCAGGTATTTTCGGCTGGGACATAGATTTCGCAATGGAAATACGCTCTGGCGATACGTTCAACGTTGTTTTTGAAGAGCAATACATTGATGGGGAGTTCGTGGGCTACGGCGATATAGTAGCAGCGGAGTTTACTAACCAAGGCGAACAGTTTAGTGCGATCCTTCACGAGGACGGTACTTACTACACCCCGGAAGGGCGTAGCATGCGTAAAAGCTTTTTACGTGCGCCAGTTAATTTCAGATACGTCAGCTCTAATTTTACTAAAGCACGCTTTCACCCCGTACAAAAACGCTGGAAAGCGCACCGAGGTACCGACTACGTAGCAGCCGTTGGTACACCGATTATGGCCGCCGGCGATGGAAAAGTTATCAAAGCAGGCTATGATAAATATAACGGTCATCATGTATTCATTCAGCATGGCGAGAAATACACAACCAAATATCTTCACTTTAAAAAGCGTGCAGTGAAGGTAGGAGATACGGTTAAGCAAGGCCAAACCGTGGGCTATTTAGGTAGCTCGGGTATGGTAACCGGCGCCCATCTACACTATGAATTCTTAGTGGATGGCGTTCACCGAAACCCTCGTACTGTAGAGCTGCCAAAGGCGCTTCCTATTGCTAAGGAAGAGAAAGAAAGGTTTATGGAAATTGCCGCAATACGCCAAGAGCAGCTAGATAATAACAAGCGCATTATGCTTGCCATGAAATAGCGACAATTAGATGGCAAAATATATTGGCCTGATGTCAGGTACTAGCATGGACGGCGTTGACGCCGTCCTATGCGACATTTCGCAAACGTCTTGCACCACCCTCGCCGCCCATTCAATCCCTTATTCTGCCGAATTACTTACTGCACTCAATGCACTTTGTAGTGAAGGTCCTGATGAACTTAATAGTTTGGCCATCGCTGATAGACTGGTTGCTGAAACCTTTGCAAAGGTCACCTTAGCGCTGCTTGAGAAAAACAACCTACATCCTTCGGATATCACGGCTATTGGCTCCCACGGCCAAACCATACGTCACCACCCAAATTCCGATGTATTGTCAGCACACTTTGCAGAATCATCCATACGCGGCTTCACCTGTCAGATAGGCGATCCTAATACCATCGCTGTTCTTACCGGCATTGATGTTATTGCCGACTTTAGGCGCAAAGATATAGCCCTTGGTGGTCAGGGAGCTCCCTTAGTGCCCGCTTTTCACAATGCAGTATTTGCCAGTGATGATAAACACCGAGCACTCGTTAACATTGGCGGCATAGCAAACGTTTCACTGCTTGCGCCAATACAAGATGCTTCGCCACCTAAAGGGTTTGATACCGGACCCGGTAACACCTTGATGGATCAGTGGATAAGCCTTCATTTAAATAAAAGCTTTGATGAAGACGGAGCATGGGCTGCGTCAGGGCATTGTCACTCAGGCCTGTTAAACAGGCTCTTATTGGATGATTACTTCGCTTTGCCTGCGCCTAAAAGTACTGGCAGAGAGTATTTCAATATTAATTGGTTAAGCAATGCGCTTGCCGATTACTTCCCTTCTAGTGCAGAGCTACAAAGCGAAGAAAAGAACAATAATTTAGCCCCTAAAGACGTGCAAGCAACCCTACTTTCGCTAACAGGTACTACTATCGCTCAGGAAATTGTAAAGCATTTACCTAAAACCAATCATGAAGGTGCAAAAAGCGAAGTTGTAGTAAGCGGCGGTGGCGCATTTAATAAGACGCTCATGGACTATCTAAGCGATGCGTTATGCGATTATGTAGTAACAGACAGTCATGCTCTGGGCATTCATCCACAGCACGTTGAAGGTGCGGCTTTTGCCTGGTTTGCATATGCATATATGAATGATATTCCAGGAAACGTACCTGCAGTTACGGGGGCTTCTAAAGCCACGGTACTTGGAGCCTTGTATAAAAAAGCGTAAAAAAGGGCCAGCGATAAAATCACTAGCCCCGAATACGTTACTTCAAAAATACTATTTAGCTATTCCCATTTTCATCTTTTTAAGGGCATCTGCGTCTATATCGGACTGAGGCTTAGCGCAGCTCTTTTTAGCGCGCATATCGAAGTAGCCATAGCCACCTACAAGCAAAAAGCATATAGCTGGAACAATATATGACACAACAACACCCGCGCTATCAATAATGGCGGCTTGGAAGAGCGGCATGATAGCGCCGCCGAGAATTGCCATTACAAGGCCAGCTGCGCCTAGTTTGGTGTCTTCACCAAGACCTTCAAGTGCAATCCCGTAAATCGTTGGAAACATGAGTGACAAACAGGCAGAGATAGATACCAATGCAATTACTCCAGCTAAATTGGGAGACTGTGTCATGAAGATACATAGCGCCATGGCAATCAGTGACATGATCATTAATAGTCTAGCTGGGTAGAGGTACTGCATAACCCACGTCATAACGAAGCGAGAAATTAGAAATACAATCATGCTGTACTGTAAAATTTCACCACCGCTCACTTCGTTGCCACCCGTCGCTTTCATTGCATACTGGATAGTGAAGGTCCACACGCAAGTTTGCGCTCCGACATTGAAAAACTGAGCCAATACACCAAAACGGTAATGCCTGTTGGCTACTAACCGCTTGAGCGAGGCGCCCAACTTAACGTCTTCCACACTAGACTCAACCGACTCTTGAATTGGCGCTTTAATTAGGAAGATAGCAACCCAAACTAAAACTAGCACACATGCCATACCTACGTATGGAAGCATTACTGCATCAAGCTCCGCCCCTATCACGTTTTTAAGCTCGCTTGCCGACATGGCGGCACGCTCTTGTGCAGATGCCTGATTCAGGTTTGGCAATATAAGCGTTGCAGCCAAAAACACACCTAAATTAGTGCCAACGGGATTAAACGCTTGAGCTAAATTTAAACGGCGTGTCGCGCTTTTTTGATTTCCCATCGCCATAACGTAAGGGTTGGCTGACGTTTCAAGAATAGATAAACCACCAGCCAATACAAAAAGCGCAGCAAGGAAAAAGCCGTAAGTCATAGTTTGACTGGCTGGATAGAACAGAAATGCCCCCGCGGCCGCGCAGCCCAGCCCGGTCAATACACCTGTTTTATAAGAAAAGCGCTTGTTGATAAAAGCAGCAGGAATGGCTAAACAAAAATACGCGCCATAATAAGCAAATTGAACCAATGCCGATTGCAAAGACGACATGGTAAATATTTTACTAAATACCTTTACCAAAGGGTCTGTCATGTTCGCAGCCACACCCCATGCAGCAAAGCAAATCGTTAACAATACAAAGGGAATCAATGTGTCTTTGGAAACCAAAGGGGCGTTGTTCTTCATAATAACGGCCTTTCGCTTGTAAAAAATTAGTTAATCAATTTAAGCATCACCCTTTACCTCTGTCAATAAATCAATTTAATTTATTTATATCAAATTTCGTCAAAAATTAGACTTTATATGTAGAAGATCATTAACAACCACTGCAAGACTTTTTTTAAACCGATCAAACAAAAGATAAAAAACAACTAAAAATCATAAACTTAATGATATAGAAATGCCATAAAGAAATATTTATGCACACTATAAAATACTGCAATTCTCCTCCCCCCTCATTTACAAAAAACACACAAATTTTGAAAAACCCATAAATAAACATGGTTGATTTAATTGAGTAAGTTAGTTAAATTTCGTTCAAAAGAAATATATGTTAACGCGGTGTAACGCCAATCACGTCCGATTTATCTAACGTCAACAAAGAGTTAGCAAAGAATGTGTAGATGCCATCAGTCACACGCTCGCAACAAGCTACGGCTGATAAACATTTTTAATTGAGAGAATAACGATGAAAACAACTATAGCTACACGTCGCCTTTCTAGATATAAGAGAGGGTCATACACCACAATACTCGCTGCTACCGTTCTTTTTGCTGCCACCGCGTCAGCATCACAAAGTAAGTTTCAAGAAGCGTTTGACTTTCAAGCAAGTTACACAGGCGAGTCAGCAACCAACATTGACGGTGGTGAGCGCAGAGGTAGTGCCTATGCTGGTCAGCTTTTTGTAGGTGGAGAACTCGACTTAAATACGTTAGCAGGTTGGGATGACACTAAAATTCATATTGCCATGACAAATCGACACGGTAAAAACTTAGCCGAGCACTACATCGGAAACAGCACATCTGTACAAGAGATCTTTGGCGGTCAAAATACCCGTCTTGCACGGTTTACGATTTCTTCCACATTTCTAGATGGCGATTTAGAACTAGAAGGTGGCCGTACTGTAGCGAATATCAGCTTTTTAGGCTCTGAACTTTGCCAGTACTTTCAAACCAATGCTGCCTGTGGGAACCCAACTTTTGTATTTAGAACCAGTAATTTTACTTGGTGGCCGGTTTCGAGTTGGGGTGGCCATGCTAAATACTGGCTTTCACCAAAAACATACTTTCATACCGGCGTGTACGAAGATAATACCAGTCATCAGGACTTAGGCGATCACGGCTTCGATTGGGCGACTAATGAAGCTACTGGCGTTGTTGTTCCGTTCACTCTAGGGTATCAAACTACTTGGGATAATGACGAACTACCAAGAAGATATGAAATTGGCGGTTGGTATGATGGCGCAGACTACACCGATCCTGTCTTTGATGATGAAGGCAACTATGCGGCGCAAACAGGTAATGATTACGCTGTTAGAAACGGTCGCTCGGGTATATTTGCTCGATTTGAACAAACTGTTACTCGCCCTAACCCACTCACGAAAGAAGGGTTAACGCTTTTCGGCGCCGTGCTAACCGGTACATCTGGCGAATTGATTGAAGACTATTATGTCAAAGCAGGCTTTGTACTAAGAGGTACCATGGCGTCACGTCCTGACGATACTCTGGGCTTCGTGTTTACCCGTCAGCAATACAGTGATGAAGCGCTAGAGGATCAGCGTATATTAAGAGCCATAAACGGCGGGGTTGGTACTCCAGCAAGTAGCCAAACCATGTTAGAACTGAGTTATGGCTATCAACTCAACGACCACGTAAGAATTCAACCAAACGTTCACTACATCATCAATCCCGACCAATTCGCAGAGCGCGACAGAGTAATGGCACTTGATGATGCTATTGTTCTAGGCCTAAGGTTCGACGTCAACCTAGCAGCTTTACTGTAAAGTTTTCTTCCTGCAATACACTCAATAGCGCCTTCGGGCGCTTTTTTACAAATCCAACTCCCCGCTATTCCTGTATTCAATACTTATCTTACGGCGTTTATAGCGCTAACAAGCGTAACGCTTCATCAACAAACTCTTCTTCGTTGAATAAGGAATACGAATGACAGACTCAGTACTTTTCAGCTCGTTCGATTGGGCAGGTAACACATTGCAAAACCGCATGGTATTGGCACCAATGACAAGAGGTAGAGCTGGCGCCGACCGCATACCCAATAAAATTATGGGCGACCACTATGTAGAGCGTGCAGATGCGGGGCTTATTATCACTGAAGCGACGACCATATCAGAAGAAGGCATTGGTTGGGTTGATACCCCTGGAATTTATACTGACGAGATGGTTGAAGGCTGGCGTTCTATTGTAAACCGCGTTCATGAAGCGGGTGGAAAAATCGTACTTCAACTCTGGCACACCGGACGCGCATCTCACAGCGACTTTCACAACGGTAATTTACCTCTTTCAGCATCTGCTATCAAAATTGAAGGCGATGAGATTCACACGCCTAAAGGCAAAAAACCCTACGAAGTGCCTAAAGCCATGACGTTTGATGATATAAAGCGCACTGTAGGAGACTTCAAGAAAGCAGCTATTAACGCTAAAGCTGCAGGGTTTGATGGCGTGGAAGTCCATGCGGCAAATGGCTACCTTATAAACCAATTCTTAGATAGCCGTAGCAACCAACGTAACGATAATTACGGTGGTGGTGTAGACAACCGATATCGATTCTTAAGCGAGGTGATGGACGCAGTATTGAGCGTATGGGAAAAAGAGCATGTCGGTGTAAGGTTGTCGCCAAACGGCGCGTTTAACGATATGGGTGCCGATGATTTTCGTGAAACTTTTACTTATGTAGCCCAACAGCTAAATAAATTAAAAATAGGCTATTTACATGTAATGGATGGCTTAGCATTCGGGTTTCATGAGCGTGGTGAAGCCATGACGTTAGCAGAATTCAGGGCCCTTTTTGACGGTATGTTGATGGGGAATTGTGGCTATACAAAAGAAGAAGCGGAAAAGCGATTATCTGACGGTGATGGAGACATGATTGCTTTTGGAAGACCTTGGATCACAAACCCGGATCTACCTACTCGCTTTAAACACGGCTACCCGTTAGCGTCGTTTGACGATCCGTCTGCATGGTACGGGGGAGGTGAAGAAGGCTATAACGACTTTGACACTTACCGAGAAAAAAGCGGAAAAGACGCAATGACGTCGCTAACCTAAATTAGCTAAGGGCAGAGCAAGCCGCTCTGCCCTTGTCTCGCGCCCACTGAATTTTAATCAAACATTGTGTATCAAACACTGTGCCCCATGTATACGCGTCGCTCTTAATACTATACCTGATCTATGCCTAAACTAGGCTTAAACTATGCCTAACTTGCAGAAAGCTGGTGACTGCAGAAGAATGGTTAATTAAACGATTTTTTCCTAGCTGCTAACACAGCAAGTTTTTCCAAGCACGACATCCACGCGAAGTTGTGCTGATCGCACTCTTGCTTGTTTAAAAAGCCCTGTTGAATAAGAACTAGCCTTACGTTGTCTTCTTCGGTGTTTTCGAAGTGAATGTCCACCGATGTCATTACCGACTCTTCCATGTCATCTTCCCACGCCCAAGAGAACGATAACTGTTCGTTGGCTAAAATTTTCACGTATTCACCGGTCAATGACATTTCTATACCGCTGGGATCAATCATTTTGATGCGATAACGTCCGCCCTCTTTGAAGTCACTCATAATTTGTGTAACTGAACAATCGCCTGGTGCAAACCACTCTGAAAGATACTCAGGTTCGTGAAATGCTGCAAAAATAAAGGGCAATGATGCATCTAGCGTTACATCAATTTTAAACTCGTGCATATAGCCGCCTTAGTTATTTTGTGAAGGTAAGGGCTTTAGTGTATTTTTACTTTATAGCAAAGAGAATCACTCATCATCACTAATAAGCTTTGCCAAAAATAAAAAATCCCGAGCCCGCGTAAGGAAAGGCCCGGGAGAAGGAGAACATCCTCAATTTGTTTTATCGACAGTTCAAGACAATTTCTTGAACTAAAAGTGCACCTAAGCCCCTTTCATCAGTGAATCCATACTGGCCTTGCTGCCAAAATGCTGTGAGCTTACTCTCTCACTTATTGATAAATACAAGTTATCAATGTCGGCGTTTGCCATAAACTTCTCACAAAAACCAGGCGCATGAGGTTCGATAAAATGCTTGGCGGCCAGCATGAAATGAGCAATAAGCTGCTTAACATTGTCTGTACCCATTGCAATACGCATAGTCGTCAATTCTATTCCGGCTTTTTTCTGTTCGTCGCCACTGAGTTCTGAATGAGACGTTAACGCGGGGCACAAAACAATCGTATTGTTTTGACCTATGCTTACTTGGTGGCTAAAGGCCGGCTCTAGGGCATCGAAAAAGCGTACAAACACGTCGCGAGGTAAATTCGCGGGCGCCAGGTCTACGGTGAATAAGGTACAAGGCCAGCCGTGGGTATGCTGTTTCTCGCGCAAACCTGCATTGCTGTGTTCAGGCAACGCATGACAGTTAACGCGAATTTGGTCGTGGGCATTTAGGAATGAGGTAAAGACTTGAGTATTGATAACCTTAGTCATCATGCGCTGTTCCAAGGTCTTCATACCGTTTAATACATCAAACGCCTTTTCAGAATCTAGGAATGCACCTTTGATGTAGTACACATCCCAGAACATGGTTTCGGACCAGTCTACCCCGTTTACTGAGCTGCCTTTTGGCTGGAACATGCGATGTCCCTCGCCTATCACAACGCCCGCTGTGGTTGCGCCACTACCACACAAGTCTTTGGTGTAGCTGTGGATGACATAATCGGGACGTGAGGCTTTGTTTTTATGCTGTAGCGGTTGGTGCAACACAGGCGTAGCAAGCGTAGAGTCCAACATAACTAACGCATTTTGTGCGTGTGCTAACTCACATATTCCGGGTACGTCCAGTACGTAACCATGTGGGTTGCATGGCGACTCTAGATACACATGCATTTTTGCGCCATTGTCTAAACGTGAGGCATGCTCGGCCTTTGTTTGCTGCATAAATGACGCAAAGCTTTGTGCGTCATAGCCATCAAACCATGCAATTTGAATATCCATACGGTTGCTGCGAGCGAAGTAATCATGAAGCAGCTGATACACCCCACCATATACGTTTCTAGAAACAATGAGCACATCGCCATGACTCAGCACGTTCGATAAACAAGCGTCAATTGCCGCCATGCCCGAATTGAAATTCCACGCCAAGTATTCAGCGGCGTAAGGGCCCGCTTCCATATCTACAATTGCGTTAGCAAGGGAGATGTTGGTAGGGTTTAATAATCGCGAATAAATTTGATGGGTGAACTCTTTTCCTTGAAACGCATCGTCTACCCATTCAGTACAGGCATATACATAGGTTGCAGTTCTTACGACCACGGGCGTTGCTGAAAAAAGTGCAGTGACATTGTCGAATAGCGGATAGTGCCCTTGTGAGCCGTTGCCGCTCGACAAGCTTTGGTATGTGGCTCGAAACGGGTTTTGCAGCGTATCTAATATTTTAGCTATTTGAAAAGACAAAAACTTTTTAGCATTGAAATAGGCAAGCCTGTCTTCTTTATCAAGTTCTTGCAACGTGTTGCTGGTAATATCCCAAAGCTGCATAACGCTGGCCTGAGCACCGTACAAGTGATGAGCTGTATTGGCGAGTGCCTTGCCATAGTCGCTTTCGGCGCTTATGCCGAAATGTGAAAGTTGCTCCTCAACTAAAGCCTGCGATGTAGAGGCTTGGGTCGTGTTACGCTTAGGTGATAGCACTTTCGCGTGCGTTACATCAACATCTATTGAATTTTGGAATTTGTTTTCTGACTGCATAGCGATTCCGTTGCAATTTAACTTCAGGTGCAAACACATAACACCAATACTGTTTACAAAAATGTAAAACTTAAATCACATTTTTAGAACAACAAGCTTGACGATAATGCATTCAGGCAGAGGAAAGAAAAGTTTACTTTAGGAGTGTTAGGCCAATGACAGCAAGGAGTTCGAAGGTGATTGAACTTACTATTTTAAGCAATGAAGCTAACGATATTGCAGATGCACTTCGAGAAAAAATAGCAGATAACGATAGCTTCATCGGAGCCGATGGCTGCCCACTTATAACGCTTAAACAAATCACTACGCGTTCAGAAGATGTAGATACCAAAGACGTCAGAGTGATGCTCGCAGACCCTGATCTCGCTTCTAGTATCATCAATAACTGTGCTGCGATTACTTGGTGTCAATCAACGTGGGCGGGCAATGCCCCACTGTTAAACGCTAATAAATCAGACTACATACTTACCGGCTTAAAAGGAATTTTCGGTAAGTTAATGCGGGAATACGTTTTTGCCTACTTACTTGCGCATGCTAGAAATACTAAAACATTCGAGCAAAATCAGCGTGCCGCCCAGCCGAAGTGGGAGGCATCAAAACGGGTAGCGTTAAATGGCCAAACGCTGGGTATAGTTGGACTTGGCAGTATAGGGCAAGCACTTATTCCGGTTGCTCACGCCTTCGGTATGCAAGTTGTAGGTCTAACGAGAAGTGGGAAAGAAGTGGAAGGCGCTAATGCTGTTTACACTCCTGACGACATCGAAGGGTTTGCCAGTGCGTGTGACCACGTAGTAAATTTAATGCCAGACACCCCCACAACACAAAACTTGCTATCTCACGGCTTTTTTAATGCACTTAAACCTCATAGTGTCTTCATTAACGCGGGTAGAGGCAGTGCAGTTGACGACGATGCGCTTTTGCAAGCTTTAGACAAAGGCGCTTTGGCGCATGCAGTATTGGACGTATTTCGCAGCGAGCCCCTCGACCCCGTTCACCCGTTTTGGCAGCACCCTAATATTTCAGTGACTGCTCACACGGCCGCAGAATCTCAACCTAGCGATGTGGCAGATGTGTTTTTAGACAATGCGCTGCGCTATATCAAAGGCGAACCGCTTAAATACCAGTTTGATTTTGATAAGGGCTATTAATTGTTTAGTAGCCCTTATTTTAGCCCCCCTTTCTAAAGCACATTCGAAAACTTGGTTAAGCGTAACTATAGAGTGGTGATTGTAAGTTAGGACAACCTTACCTATTTATACCTAATTTACCTACATTTACCTGGCCATGATATCTGACTAAATTTAACTACGCGGGTCAGTTGCGGTTACTTCAATTCTGTCATGGTGCTTTTCGTGAAACGCTAACAATTGTGGGTAGTCTTTCATGCTGTGTAATTCGCGGAAAAGCACCCAGTCGATCATGCTATACAAACAGATTTCTGGGTAAGTCCATCCACTAAAGCCACCCGCATCAAGCTGCTCTGACAACGTCCCCAATACAGCTTCAATCCGCTCATTTTGAAGTCGGTAATACATTTTATCTTCGCTGATATCAAAATCTGAACGCTTTAGAAGCATAAGCTGAACAAATGAATCATTGGCTGCGTCAATTAACGTTAGCTGGTTCTCTTCTTCCCAGCTTAAGCCATCGTGATCAAGCTTGTCGGCAAGGTAGTTATAGATAATGCGAGAATCGAAAACCATTTGTCCCTCGTCTTCAAGGCAAGGTACTTTTAATGTTGGGTTACGAGAAGCAAGCAGTTCGCGATCTTCACCTGAAAAGATCTGAAGATTTAAAAACTCGTGTTCTGTAGACGCTAATACGATGCGAATACGGCGTACATAGGGTGAAGTGGTTGAGCCATATAATTTCATAAACGCTGTCCTTAACTATGGTCGTTTAGTGAAATCAGTGTAGCCAGAATTTGAAACGAAAAGGAGGTGTTGTGAAAAAACAACCGACAGGCATACAAAAGAATGCGATGTATGCCTATCGCTTTAACTATAAATAATTACAGATGAAGGGTTTCGCGTTTAAAGCGCACAGCGTGTGCTGCCCCTAAAAGAATTCACTTAAACGCTAAAGCTTGCGCCACAGCCACAGGTAGTAGTGGCATTTGGGTTTTGAACTAAAAAGCGTGACCCTTCAAGGCCATCCACGTAATCAACAATACCACCTACTAGATATTGTAGGCTCATTGGGTCGACAACCATAGTTACTGTGTCTTTCTCAATAGTCATATCGCCTTCGTTCACCTTCTCATCGAATGTGAAGCCATATTGAAAGCCCGAACAACCACCACCTGTTACGTATACACGTAATTTCAAATCAGGATTTTCTTCTTCTGAAACAAGGGCTTTCACTTTCGCTGCTGCAGCGTCTGAAAACTCAATTGGCAACGCCGTTTCTACAGACATACCCACCTCTACAATAATCTCGTGCTAGCGCACTTTCTGCTTGAACGCAATTATCTAATACTTGCGGATAGTTAGCAATTATTGGGGCAAAACTTAACGAATCAACCACAAATGTGAAGACCGTTTTCACTCCACGTTACACAACGGGTATTAAAAGGAAGGTTGCCCTCATGGCCACGAATGAATAAACGTTGAACTGCAAGCTCATATCCTGTTAGCGTAATTCGATAGTTAAGTGTTGACGCTTTTTAATGCTGCATGTGATTTATTTAAAATTCATAATTTTAGATAACACTCTGATATATGAAATATAGGTTATTTTTATGAGCTCTTCGCATCAAAGAACTAACGTTGCCTTGTTTGACGATTTCGGTCTTTCTCGATTTGACAACAAGGAGGAATACAAAAAGCAGATGAGCGCATGCCAAGAATCTCTTTTTCATGTTCAGCAGTCCTACTATCACCAAAAAAGACGCGCGCTTATCGTTTTTGAAGGTTGGGACGCATCAGGCAAAGGTGGAGCCATACGACGTATCACAGAGAAGTTAGATCCCCGCTCTGTGAACGTGTTTCCGGTAGCTGCGCCGACAAAAGAAGAACGTGAAAAACACTTTCTTTATCGCTTTTGGAAACAGATCCCTTCACCTGGTAAGCTCACAATTTTTGACCGTTCCCACTATGGACGAGTGCTGGTTGAGCGGGTTGACGGGCTAACCCCGGCCACAGACTGGCAGCGTAGTTATAAAGAGATAAACGAATTTGAAAAAACGCTTAGCGATAATGGCGTTCGCATCATAAAGTTGTTTATGCATATCTCTGCCGACGAGCAGCGCGAAAGGTTTGAAGAGCGCTTACACAACCCTTTTAAGCGTTGGAAGCTCACTGAAGAGGACTTACACAATCGTCGCATGCGCGAACATTACGTTGAAGCTATCAACGATATGTTCGAGAAGACTCATACCGATTATGCCCCATGGCATATTATAAATGGAGAGTACAAGTGGCAGGCGAGAGTTGACGTACTTGAGACCCTCGTTCAAGCATTAAGTGAAGGGGTAGATATTGCCCCTCCCCCTTTAGATGAGAAGCTTATTGCTATGGCTTCAAAACAACTAGACGTTAATGAGGAAAAGCTAAGAAGCACCGATAAAAAATAATCTATCACTATTTTCTATCGGTTATTACCAACTAGTTTTCCGGAAGCGTTACATTTAGTTCTAACACGCTGCAGTCGTCATTGTTATCAAGCTGAACTGACACCTGATCATCCGCGATAGCAACGTATTTTCTAATCACTTGAATGATTTCCTGCTGCATCATGGGCAAGTAATCAGGTTCGGTACGCTTTTTACGTTCATGTGCGACGATAATTTGTAACCGCTCTTTAGCTACAGCGGCAGTGCTCGGCTTTTGCTTCTTTTTGAGCAGGTCGAAAATTCCCATTACTTCCCTCCTAGAAGACGCTTAAAGAACCCTTTCTTTTCTGCTTCAAGGAAACGATGTGGAACAGTTTCGCCTAGCAGACGTTTGACAGCATCAGCATAAGCTTGTCCTGCATTCGCCTCTTCGTCAAGAATAACCGGCTGCCCTTGGTTTGACGCTTTAAGCACTGATTCTGATTCTGGAATTACACCTAAAAGTGGAATCGCCAAAATTTCTTCCACATCGGCAACGCTTAACATTTCCGCACTTTCTACACGCATTGGGTTGTAGCGAGTAAGAAGCAGATGCTCTTTAACCGGTTCGCCCTTTTCTGCGCGCATCGATTTGCTTTGTAAAATACCTAAAATACGATCTGAGTCACGTACCGACGACACTTCCGGATTGGTTACTACAATGGCTTCATCAGCAAAATAAAGCGCCATTTGAGCACCTTGTTCGATACCTGCTGGCGAATCACAAATGATGTACTCGAAGTCTTTCTTAAGCTCATCCAATACTGCTTGCACGCCCTCTACAGTGAGTGCATCTTTATCGCGGGTTTGAGAAGCTGGAAGAATGAAAAGATTCTCCGTTCTCTTATCTTTAATTAGCGCTTGTTTTAGTGACGCTTCCTTGTTGATAACGTTAACAAAATCGTAAACAACGCGGCGCTCACAACCCATGATAAGGTCAAGGTTTCGCAAGCCAACATCGAAATCTATTACTACCGTTTTATGGCCTGCTAACGCAAGCCCCGTACTTATTGCTGCACTCGATGTAGTTTTACCTACACCACCTTTTCCTGAGGTTACTACGATAATCTTTGCCATCTGTTCTTTCCTATTAGTGCGTACAAAGCATTAAGCTAACGGCTCTATACGTAATGTTTCTTCTTCTAAATACACTTGTGCAGGCTTCTTCCAGCACTCGCCTTTTACGGTGTCATGCATAATGAATTGCCCAGCAATTGAAATGAGTTCTGCGTCTAATGACTGACAAAATACACGGGCCCCCGTGTTGCCTTTAACGCCAGCTAACGCGCGTCCGCGCAACGTACCGTAAACATGAATGTTGCCATCAGCCAAAAGCTCAGCACCTTCACTCACTGACGCAGTTACTACTAAGTCACAGCCTTCAGCGTAAACTTGCTGGCCAGAACGTACAGGACGATTGACAACTTTAGCTGGCTTAAGTGCGGGGGCTGCTGTAGGCGCAGGCTCGCTTTTGGAAGGCTCTGCAGACGCTTGCTGTTGTGCTTGCGGAGCGCGCTCGTTGCTATGAGTTTTGTTGCTGCCGCTTTCAGTGCCGTTATTAGCGCTCTCTTTTTGTGAACGAAGCGCACTGTCTGTAAATTTACTTTGGCTTACATCAGCTAATCCCAAATCATTAATGGTCGGTTTCAGCTCTGCCACTTCACCTTTCACCGCCATAGGCTGCAATTGCAAACGACGGCAAATGGCCACCAGCAGTTCAAACTCGGTAGCAGACAAAGGCTTTATCAAATGCAAAATCAATGAGGAACGGGTAAAGAACTGCGGCGCGCTCGCGACCTTTTGAGATAACTGAGCTTCGAAGTTATCTGGCTCAAAATCTATTACTTCTAACACAATACTGGTGAGCGTAGTGCCCTTCATGCGAAAGCAAGTTTCTGTCATTTTTTCTTCCCGAAAAGGCGTCACTTTCCCCACAGCAATTAACTATGGAAATAAGCAAAACCTATTAGCGCTAGTGTTTGTTGCTGTCTTACGCAGCTATACAAATTATTTATAGTGTTACTGTATCAAAAATCCCGTTCGCATACAGCAACTGTATACCGTTTAAAACACGTTTTAAACCTGATAACGTCCTTTGAATAAGCCAAGAACGTGCCAATCACTGAGCAGTTTTTGATCAAGCGTAACTTATGCAAGTTGTTAGTACGCCCTGTTTGTATACAAACGCCTCTTTCACCACAAAAAAATGCGATCGTAGATCGCACTTTCTATCGTCTTCGTTTTCTCACAGCGCTCAAGGTGTGGTAAGTTTTTTCGGGTCTAGTAGTGATTCCAGCTCGTCTCTGGGGATATCTGTCATTGCTTCAGCTACATCAATAACAGGCTTGTTTTCTTTATAGGCTGTTTTTGCTATTTCCGCAGCTTTAGCATAGCCAATCACTGGATTGAGCGCCGTGACGAGCACAGGGTTTCTGTAAAGCGCAGCTTCAATGTTCTCTTGATTTACAGTAAAGCCCTCGATCGCTTGCTCGCCGATTAGCTTTGCACTGTTGGTCATTAGCGACAGACTTGAAAGCAAGTTGCAGGCAATCATGGGTAGCATTACATTTAACTCAAAATTCCCAGACTGCCCGCCTACAGTAATTGCAGCGTCGTTGCCTATTACCTGTGCTGAAGCCATTGCCACGGCTTCTGGAATAACCGGGTTTACCTTGCCTGGCATTATCGATGAGCCTGGCTGCAATGCAGGCAATGCTATTTCGCCCAAACCAGCTAGCGGGCCGGAATTCATCCAACGTAGGTCGTTAGCAATTTTCATAAGGGTGACAGCCAAACTTTTTGTCGCACCAGAAAGCGTCACTGCCGTGTCTTGAGAGCCAATAAGCGCAAAGAAATTATCTGCTGGTTTAAACGCGATATCGGTCAGTTCCCCTAGCGCATCTGAAAATGTCGTAGCAAAATCCGCATGGGCGTTTACACCTGTTCCCACGGCAGTG
Organism: Alteromonas sp. ABD4_190; assembly: GCF_056160105.1. Classification (NCBI taxonomy): domain Bacteria; kingdom Pseudomonadati; phylum Pseudomonadota; class Gammaproteobacteria; order Alteromonadales; family Alteromonadaceae; genus Alteromonas; species Alteromonas sp. ABD4_190. Next base: position 3,064,839 of record NZ_JBSWWN010000001.1, on the reverse strand, counting down.
CCTCCTTGGGCAAGGGTTTGAATAGCTGGCTGCACAGCGCGCAGAGTTTTCACCTGCTGCTTAAGCTGAGATGCCCAAGCCAGTAAGCTTTGGTCCATGCCCACAGGCATCGCATCCATGAGGTGTGTGCGTCCGGTCTTGCAGTATTGCGCTACCGACTTTGCTTTGACTTCGATAGTACGAACTAAACTTTCAACGGCCGGTATAAGCTCGTTTGACAAGGCAATAGACGCGCTTACGTGAATGGTTGTTGGTATCACATCATTTGAACTTTGACCGAAATTTACATGGTCGTTCGGGTGAACCTCTTCACTTGAATAACCAGATGCCAAACGGGCTACTACTTCGTTGGCATTCATGTTAGTGCTGGTACCGGATCCCGTCTGAAAGACGTCTACCGGAAAGTGTTGCATAACATCGTCAAGGGCTAGCAGTTCATCGCAGGCTTTAACTATCGCCAAACCGCGATCGCTATCGAGTGCTTTGAGCTTCATATTTGCTTGTGCTGCGGCTTTTTTCACAGTGAGCAACGCCCGTATAAAAGCTTCAGGCATGCGTTGTCCACTGACCGGAAAGTTTTGAATAGCACGTTGAGTTTGTGCGCCGTAAAGTGCATCTTCAGGCACTTGTAGCTCGCCCATGCTGTCGCGTTCTGTGCGTGTTGCTGTCATAACTCGTATCCTTGTGTTGATGTAACTGAATTTTTGGCGTGTTTATCACGCTGTCATCAAAGGTCTACTCGGGCTACTAAGTGCAAACTAAGAGTACTCAGTAGGTATCTCCCTCGTTAGCCGCTCATAAAAAATGTGGGACTAGCACATGCATATCTATTTTTAATCTTGCAAGCGTAATTCGATCACTCTCGGTACAGGCGTAACGCTCAGCGTTAAGTAAAGGCCTGTATAAGTTGTCTAAACAGGCATAGCGCCATTGTTTACAAACTAGCGGGTCACAAATGACTTCATACAGCAATTCGACTGCATTTTTATAAATCGTAAATTTGTCGCTTTTCTGTGGTAATAAATTTGCGATGCAGGCCACACTGTCTAGATAGTTAACCAATACATTCAGTTCACCACCGTTGTGTCCAAAACGAATTTGTTTACGTGCATTTCGTATCGATGACATTAGCTTTATCGTTTATCAAGAGTGCATCAAAAAATAACGCGATGAATAGGCAAGAACTATTGATAGCAAACTCACCACAAAAACTCAAATGATAATTATTAGCATTTAACATGATCCAGTGCTATGCTTTTTCGTATTGAAAATGGAATCTTCTAATTCCACCGAAAGGTGCGGTTAATCTATATTCAAAGGATATTATTCATGATGAAGAAACTACTTGGCGGCACAGCCCTTTTCCTTTTAGCTTCCAGTGCATTTGCTAACGAATGTGAGACTACTGTGGAATCAAATGACGCGATGCAGTTCAATACAAAAAACGTAACGATCCCTGCAAGCTGCAGCGAATTTACCGTAACGCTTAAGCATACTGGTCAACTCCCGAAGCAATCTATGGGTCATAACTGGGTAATGACCACCAAGGCCAATGGGCAAGCGGTAGCAACAGATGGCATGAGTGCTGGACTCGATAATGACTACATTAAGCCTGGTGACGAACGTGTAATTGGCGCTACAGAGATTATTGGTGGTGGTGAACAAACTTCTACTACGTTTTCTGTTGAAGGTCTAAGTAAAGACGAAGAATACATGTTCTTCTGCTCATTCCCCGGTCATATCGGAATTATGCAAGGCACGGTTACCCTTTCTAGCTAAGCGTATGCGATTTGTCGATAGGCAAACGGAAGGCGCACTTTCAATTGTGCGCCTTCAAAATAGTGTTCAGTAATTTAAGAGTGAAGTGGTAATGGATACAGCGCCCCAAACATCGAAAAGTTCAAGAGCGTTGGAGCGCGATAAGTCTCGACCACATCTTCTAAGTGTCTTTACTCAAGCTTTCATTAAAAGCACTCTTTACCCGCTGTTATCTAATAAGCGACTGTTGATGCCGCTTTTAGTTTTAATCCTACTTACTCAAAGCAGTACCCATTCTGTAACGCTTTCAGTTTTATCAGACGCATACTTCCAAGTAGCAGCATTTGTTTATGCATCGCTTGCACTTTATTACTTGGCCACATTGCGGATCTCAGCTGACGCTATTGGCAATTACATGAAAACCCACCCAGTCCACGAGGTAGGCCTTTCGGCACTGCTTGGTGCATTACCCGGCTGCGGTGGTGCAATTATTGTGGTGACTCAGTACACACGAGGTGTTACCAGCTTTGGCGCGGTGGTAGCGGTATTAACCAGCACCATGGGAGATGCGGCGTTTTTGTTACTCGCTCAAGCACCATTAGATGCGTTAACGGTAATGGCAGTAAGTGTCACCGTAGGCGCTGCAACGGGATTAGTGGTTAATAAATTCCATAATTATCGAGCACCTGAAACTGTTGATTCCAACCAAGAGCCCCTGAACACAGATAAACCGAAAGCACTAAGCCATAAAGCCGCTTCACTATCTACAGCATTCTGGATGATTGTGAGCTTACCGTCGCTAGTAGTCGCCTTGGCTCTGGCGTTTCAACTCCCCGTTCACAGTTACTTGGCTATCAGTGAGAATACGCTAACACTAATTGGCGCTTCTTTATGTATAGCAAGTTTGGTGCTTTGGTCATTATGTGGTTCTGGAAGCGGATACGCCTCTATTGCCAAAGAAGACGTCATTCCGCCCCCTCCTAAGTGGCAGGAAAAAGCCGCGTTAGATACGCAATTTGTATTGGCATGGGTGATACTCGCATTTTTGATTTTCGAGCTTTCTGTTGTCTGGTTTGGACTAGACATAGCGGGAATGCTTGAAACTATGGGATCTGGCTTGGTCGGCTTGGCTATTGTTATCGGTTTTCTACCCGGCTGCGGCCCTCAAATATTGGTCACCAGTTTGTATTTAAATGGTGCAGTCCCTTTTTCAGCTCAGTTAGGCAACGCGATTAGTAACGATGGCGATGCCTTGTTTCCCGCTATCGCACTTTCACCAAAAGCAGCCCTTATCGCTACTGTGTATTCTGCCATTCCAGCTTTTCTTGTGGGCTATGGCTATTGGTATCTCTTTGAATATTAACAAGATCATGCCCTAGAAATTACTAAGCTTTTACTTACCAAAACCATGAGCGTGAATAAATCATATGTGTGGAAAACCTAAGTATACCTAGCTATGTGCTTAGCTAAACTATGGTTGTTAGAGACTTACTCTAGGTCAACTGAAAGTGCTTCGCTCCACGGCACACTTACCTCATAGTTGCCTTTGCGAGTTTTATACTGATAAACCCGAGTAGTGAAAACAATAGATTCTACGTTTATAGCTTCTTCGATATTAAGCGTTACGTTAACCGCTTGGAAAAAACGAAAACGATACTTAACGTCTTCAGCAAGTAGGCTTGAACTGCCAGATTCTAGCCTAACAGGCTTTCCATCTCTTTTGCCCACAATAGCAATGTCTAAGTTGCCATTTATCACTGCCTTTCTTTGTTTAGATTGCAGTAAAACTAACCTGAGTTGATATGATGTATCACTTAATTTAAAGACCTCTACCCCTTCAATAGCAAAGCCGTCATCGGTTTTCTCGGGCGCCATAACACGCTCGTAGAAGCTTAACAGCTCTTGTTGTGCTTCTAGCTCTTTCTTCTGTTCACTTAACGTTTTTGCGATATTTTCTGACTCGAGTGAGGCAAGTTCCACGGCTACTTCAAGCTGGTTTACTTTCGTCGTTAGCGCATTATTCTCTTCAGACAAAATAGCAATAGTTTCCTTTTGAGCCTGCACTTTCTTGCTGTCGCCTTCGTCAATAATTCGCGCCAGCTTGTAACCGAATCCAATCATGACGAACATGATAAGCGCGACCATCAAGGTCCATTTATAGTTGCCTAATAATTCTTTTAGTTGGTCTGTCGTCATAATTTCTTCAATAAAAAACTACAAAAACGCTAACGCGTTCTAAATATTATGAATTTTAAGTGTTTATGGTAAGCTGCTAGCTACGTTAATCTACTGTACCACAACATGCGCTTGCAGGCTTTAAGAGAGGAGTTAGCTCATCCACGCACTACTATTCAGTTGTGCATGCTGGGCATTGTAGGGGGAACCTGCGCGGCGCTTATTATCATACTGTTTCGACTATGCGTTGAATGGCTTCAAGAAACAGGGGTATCGTCGCTTAAGTCAGTTCTTGCTTACGACTGGTTAGTTTGGCTTATCATGCCGCTTATTAGTGTTGGCTTAATACTATTCATTGCTTTTCTCACTGGCTTCAAACACTACCGCTTGGGGATTCCTTTCGTTATTCACCGGGTAAAATACTATTACGGTCATATTCCGTTTCGAACGACCATCAATCAGTTCTTTGGCGGTATGCTAGCGCTTGCTGGAGGCTTCGTCGTAGGAAGAGAAGGTCCTTCTGTTCATATGGGAGCATCGGGCAGTAGTTTTCTTGGGCAATGGCTTCGTCTGCCCTATAACAGTATTAGAATTCTTGCAGGCTGTGGCATTGCTGCGGGCATTTCTGCATCGTTTAATACCCCTTTCGCTGCCGTTATCTTTGTAATGGAAGTCGTGCTTCGAGAATACAAAATCCACATATTTGTACCTATCATGCTGGCCGCAGCCTGTGGCTCTGTGCTTACCCGTATTGTATTTGGAGAGGTCAACGAACTTTCGTTCTTATCTTTCAATGCCTTTAGCCAGTGGATGTATTTCTATTTAGTACTGTTAGGCATTTTACTGGGTATGTTGGCTGTGCTTTTTAATAGCCAACTTATGCGTGTTATGACCTGGTTCCGACCGGTTTCTATGGTGTGGCGTTTAATACTTGCAGCGCTAATTACCGGTACTATAGGTATGTTTATACCTGAGGCACTTGGGGCGAATTTTATTGACGTTGAGCACTTATTCGATAGCTCCCCTGGTGCGCTATTGTTGGTATCTACCCTTGTATTTAAGGTAATCTTAGCGGTATTTGCTATCGGCCTTGGTATCCCTGGGGGGATCATAGGCCCGGTAATGGTTATCGGTATGCTTGCCGGTGCTGTGCTTTTATTGCCGCTATCCTACTTTGTCAACGTGCCTGAATTCACTAACAGCTTTGCATTGCTGGGTATTGCGGGTATGCTGACGGCGGTATTACACGCGCCTCTTGCTGCACTTTCTGCGGTTATGGAGCTTTCCTATAGCCCTCAAATAATTCTGCCAGCCATGCTGGTGATAGTACCTGCTTACGTAACTTCAACGCAGTTTTTCGGCAACCGCTCTATTTTTATACGTCAGCTTGACTATCAGAATCTACCATACGCCATTTCATCTATCCGAGAGGCCCTTGAAAAGACGGGGGTACTAGCGGCAATGAATAGAGATTATAAGCTTTTTCACGATGCCCCAGAACAAGCGCTAATTAACTATTTAGAAGGCGATCCGACAAAAATTGTCATTCAGAAATCAAAATTTGAAATAGATGTGCAGTATAAACTGGTCCAATACAATGTAAGTTTGGAACACGATGCAGCAGCATTAAACTATTACGAAATGGAAGGCATCAGCGCGCAGTCTACGCTGCACGAAGTATACGAACATCTTAAAAATTCGCGCTCTGGCGCAGTTTATATTTACGATCAGGAGCTTAACGATATCATTGGCGTAGTAACCTGGAATATCTTGCAAAGCTTCTTACAAAAGGCACATTACTAATATGTACATTTTATGGTTTAAGGCACTGCACATCTTTTTCATGCTGGCGTGGATGGCAGGGCTTTTCTATTTACCACGACTTTTCGTTTATCACGCCACGACTAAGTCTCAAATAGTTAAAGATGAATTTAAAGTCATGGAGCGCCGATTGTGGTTGTTCGTTACTCCATTCGCCTTATTAACTCTGGCATTCGGCGTTGCGCTTATTGTCAGCTATGGTGGCACCTGGTTTAAAATGTCCGGGTGGCTCCATATAAAATTATTGTTGCTGCTTGCTATTTATGGCTATCACTTCTATTTGTTTAAGTTGATGAAGCAGTTCGCACGCGATGAAAATAGACACTCCCCCCGCTTCTATCGCTTTTTGAATGAAGCGCCTGTGTTAATTATTCTCGCAATTGTTTGCTTAGCTGTAGTTAAACCCTTTTAGGTTTAACTACACGCGTAGGCCTTTATAGACAGTAAGGAAGTCAGTACTCAAGGAACCAGTACTACAGTGTGATGTAAGAAGTTTTTTAAACTTAAAGTAGAGCGTGTTGTAGACATCACACATAGCCGCCCGACACTCACCATGTATCGGGTTTATTGAATTGTTTTTATCGGAATGTTTACCATGGATGACAGTAATCAACACCTCAAATACCTACTAAAGCAGACGGATATTGCGTTTAAGGCGCTGATGAGGGAACCTGCTTCAAGGCTTCTAAATGAGCAGTATGAGAAAGCGAAGCTCGAGTTAGATAGCTACACAGCTTCGCTTAAACACACGTTAAACCAACGTCACCAACAGCAGCGGCAGCGTTAACCAAATACAGTGAAGTCAATTAAATAAACCCCTAAGTAACTTTGTTAAAGGTTTCGAATTGATTGGGTAATGCTTGCGCCAGCTCTCCGGATAACTTTGTGTAATCTGCAAGTACCGATGGCAACTGCTTAACAAGCATGTGTATATTACTTTCCAGCTGGGCAACTTGCGTTTCGTTTCTGTAGGACAAAGCCAATTCTATGTTGGCAAGCGTTGAAAAAAGTTTTAAACAACGGGACAACCTCGCCTCCGCAGGTTCAGCTATTTTATCCTCCGCTAGTTTATCCTTGTCGTCACTTGTATCCTCTGTAGAGTGCTTATCAAGATTATTCCAAGCATTTTGCCACACTGGCTCTAATTGCTTATGTACTTGCAAAAGCCCGTTCAGCCAGCTTTCTAATTCCTTTGAAGGCCTCATCACTCCTTTCACTTCTATCGCTTCGGTGAGTTCACTAGATAAAGGTGATTTACTCTGGCGCATTAAATCTAAATGGGCGCGCAAGCCGTTCATCAAGGTATCTGCAAGCTTATCGACATCTTTATCTACTAGCTTGCTATCACTAGATTGAATGAGCCAAGGCATCCATTGCTCGGGCATGGGGATTTCTGGTGCGGCGGCAACCGCAAAGATCATCCCATCAACCTGATAAGCATTCGGAAGTACATTTTTGAAATTGGGATGCGAAACAATTTCGCTGATGATGTGTACTGGAAACCCGCCTTTCATCATTACCTTCCTTTTTAATTTGCGTTCTCTTTCTCGAAACGGTAGTCTGCGCGGCCACTTTGCAGAGGGCATGTTTTCTGACCTTATACTTCTCCCACATAGTTGGGGTTAGGCACGCAGAAAAAATAAGTCCTTTGCACTGGGTACGCGACAATAGGTTTAAAACCAATCTGTTACTGTATTGGTTTAGCGGTACTGTTGCGTGCTCGCCCACCTATTGTCATGATAGCAAAACTTAACTAAGAGTCGTTGCAATGGCAAAAGATAAATCAGGATATATCATCGCGGCCGCCTTCATTGGCCCGGGAACAGTAACTACAGCAAGCTTGGCGGGTGCAAACTTTGGTTTTCACTTGGTATGGGCGCTACTTTTTTCCGTATTTGCAACCATAGTATTGCAAGACATGGCGGCACGTCTTGGTGTAGCAAGTGGCCAAGGCCTGGCAAGCGCAATGAAAAATATGGCTTATAAGCCATGGCTTAAAAACGCATTTATTGTACTCATTGTTAGCGCTATAGGGATTGGTAACGCAGCCTATGAATCGGGCAACTTAACCGGTGCTGCGATTGGCCTAGACGCGTTCATCAATATAGGCATTGGCCCGTGGGCCAGCATACTAGGCACTATCGCAATTGTGTTGCTATGGTCAGGGAGCTACAAGTGGATAGAGACAGTATTGGTTTACCTTGTCTTTATCATGGCCGGGGTATTTTTAGTGACGCTGCTTGTAGCCAAGCCTGATATTGCTGCTATGTTTAGCCAGCTTACTTCACCGCGACTAGACGCAGATGCTATTACCACCGTGCTAGCCCTTATAGGTACAACCATTGTGCCATACAATTTATTCCTTCACGCAAGCCTAGTTGCCAAATCGTCAAAAGGACAGGATAAACATAACGCTGTAATAGCCTGTCGAAACCAGTCGGCTAAAGCAATCAGTATGGGGGGGCTTATTACGCTAATTGTTATGGCTACAGCTATGATGGCGTTTTTCAACCAAGCAGCCACCATGGACGCGTCTAATATGGGCGAGCAGCTTAAACCGGTGTTAGGTGATAAGGCGCAGTGGTTCTTTGCATTAGGGTTGTTCGCAGCCGGTTTGACCAGTGCCATTACCGCCCCGCTAGCCGCTGCTTATGCTGTAACCGGCGCCCTTGGACTATCTGATGAGATGCAAAGTAAAAGCTTTAAAGCTGTTTGGTTCATTATCATTGTTGTAGGTGTAAGTGTTGCAGCACTTGGCTTTAAGCCCCTACCTGCTATTTTGTTTGCCCAGGCAACAAATGCCTTGCTGCTACCTATTATCGCAATATTTTTGCTGGTCGTTATGAATAAAAGCACAGCGCTGGGTGAGTTTAGAAATACGTGGAAAAGTAACCTGGCAGGCTTTCTAGTAGTAGGTACTGTAATTGGACTGGGTTTGTATAAACTAATCGGCGTATTTAGCTAACTGCAAAAACAGAGGCAGAGTAAATTGTTCTTTTTGTATGCCGTTGTAGGTGTACTCGCAGATAGCAAAGAAATTACGTAACCAAAAAACTATATGATAAGGGCCAAAGTAATACTTTGGCCCTTTTTTATAGAGAGCGTAGTTACAAAAAGTACTCTGACCCCACAGTTTTTTAGCTGGCGAGGCGTTGTAGAATGTCTTGGAGCATTGCTTTGCTGCAGCCAAAGTTGATTCTGAAATGATCCGCTTTATGGAAATCAATACCCGGAGATGGGCCAACGCCCTTCTCTTCCGCCCACTGTTGAACGTTTTCTACGCCTAGCCCACTGGCATCTACCCACGCAAGAAACGTCGCATCGGCTTTTAGCATTTTAAGCCCGTCAATACTGTTGATGGTGTTAAACACCATGTCTCTGTTTTCACGTAAGTAGCTAAGCTGCTGCTGGTGCCAATCGTCACACTGAGTAAATGCCGCTTCTGTTGCCGCTAAGCCTAATACGGTTACCCACGGCACTATGCCTGCTGCGGCATTAGTAAACGCCTGACGCAGTTGGCGATTGGGAATAATGGCAAAAGACGTACCTAAACCCGCAATATTAAATGTTTTGCTGGCAGCCATAAGCGTTACGCTATTTTCAGCAAGATTAGCCTCGCGGCCTGCCGGGATATGCTGCTTCCCGTCTTCTAAAATAAGGTCACAGTGTATTTCATCAGAGCAAAGCTTAACATTGTTCGCACTACAGATTTCGGCAATGCGGTCTAGCTCCGCTTTTGAAAGTACCGAACCTACAGGGTTCATTGGGTTACAAAGAATAAACAGCTTGCACTTAGGATCCGCAGCTTCTTTTTCTAACGCGTCAAAATCAAGTGTATAGCGCGCTCCTTCGACTTCACTGATACTATCTAAACGTTCACCGTTAACGCTTTCTACAACCGTACCTATATCTACTCGCTCTAGGCCGTTTAGCTTTGGCGCTGCCAGTAATGGCGGGTAATTAGGCGTTTGAATAAGCACTTTATCGCCGGGTTCACAATACGCTTTGCACGCTACGTTGAACGCAGGTACAACACCTGGTGTCCACACCAGCCACTCGGGCTGGATTTCCCAATTGTGCTTATCTTTAAGCCATCTCACTACAGCCTGAATGGCGCCTTCGTGATGTGCTGGCAGTATGTAACCCATGTTGCCATGCTCAACTTGACCAGAGATGGCATCTAAGATTGGCTGAGCACAACGAAACTCGGTATCAGCCACCCAGGCAGGAATGATGTCTTTTCCTTTGTACTTTTGCCATTTGAACGAAAACGTATCTTTTCTAGAAGGGGTATTATCGAATAAAGCGCTCACATTACATCCTGTTGCTCAAAAACTTATAGCATCAGTGTAGAATTTTAGCGCCTCATAAACTAGGGGCTTAAGATGAATTAACTCAGTTTTGCTATATCGAAATATACTTTTATAGAGGTAAAGTTAAGGCGTTAAACAAACATGGCAAAGTGAACTTTTCCATTTTGTACCTTAGTGCGGTGAAAGCCTGCTTACTTTCGTTATTAGGTTTTCATTTTTAAGTGACGGCGTCAGAGAAATCGTAACATGTAAGACAAGCTTTAAGGCTAACTTGCTTGTGTGACTGCTTCTTTCGACTTTTGAACCAGCTCTTCCATATTCAGGGGTTTAGCTAAAAAGCCTGATACTTGAAGCTTACGCGCTTCAATAACGAGCTCTTTGTTAGGGTCGGCAGTAATAAGTAAAAAAGGGACGTCTAAACCAGATGACTGACAAGTTTTTAAAAGGCTAAGCCCGTCATAATCCGGCATTACTTGGTCACTTATGATCAAGCTTATGGTGTCGGAAGTTTGTTGTAGCAAGAAATCTCTCGCAAATTTACTACGCGTAAACGGAAAAACAGTAGCGTCTAACTGCGTTTCTAACGCGTCAGTAATTAGGTCTAACGTGATGGGATCATCTTCAACTACGGCTACAGAAAACACTACCCTTCCCCTTTCATAAGTTCATTAGCCGCTGTTATTACAACGACTTAGCTTACGAATTAAAGCGTAAGCCCACTTGTCTACAAGCATAGAATCTCAAAACCCATTTGACCACTAACCTTTGGTCGATATTTACGCTTTTTTCAACATAATACTGTTTGTATGAAACAACTAATTTTTCACACAAGAACGTAAGTGTGAGTTGGTGAAAAAAGGAGGCTTGAAAATATCAATTGAGAAAATAAAAAATGCCAGCAAAAGCTGGCATTTTTAAACTGATGTAGTCTTAGAAGCTATTAAGACTTAGGTGCGCGAGATGCGCGCTTACGTTCGTTTTCTGTAAGAAGCTTCTTACGAATACGGATAGATTCAGGTGTTACTTCTACTAGTTCGTCGTCATCGATGAACTCAAGCGCTTGCTCTAGTGACATCTTGATTGGTGGAACTAGCGTTTGCGCTTCGTCGGTACCAGAGGCACGAACGTTAGTAAGCTGCTTACCTTTAAGTGCGTTTACAGTTAGGTCATTGTCACGGCTGTGAATACCAATAACCATACCTTCGTACACTTCAACACCGTGACCGATAAATAGGCGACCACGCTCTTGCAAGTTAAACAGGGCGTTAGTTAATGCTTTACCGTTAGCGTTAGCGATCAGCACACCGTTTTTACGCTTACCGATAATGCCGCCCTTATATGGACCGTAGTGATCGAACGTGTGGTAAAGCAAACCCGAACCAGATGTCATTGTCATAAAGTCTGTTTGGAAACCAATTAGGCCACGACTTGGAATAATAAAGTCGATACGAACACGGCCTTTGCCATCTGGAGACATATCGGTCATTTCGGCTTTACGAAGACCAAGCTGTTCCATGATTGAGCCTTGGTGCTCTTCTTGACAGTCAATCGTTAGTGTTTCGTAAGGTTCTTGTGTTTCGCCGTCAACTTCTTTAAGAATTACTTCTGGACGAGATACAGCAAGCTCGTAACCTTCACGACGCATGTTTTCAATAAGAATACCCAAGTGAAGTTCACCACGACCTGATACGCGGAACTTATCAGGGTCTTGAGTTTCTTCAACGCGAAGCGCAACGTTGTGTACTAGTTCGTCGTTAAGACGCTCAAGAATGTTGCGTGACGTTACATATTTACCTTCTTTACCCGCAAACGGAGACGTGTTTACCTGGAAGGTCATGGTTACAGTAGGCTCATCAACCGTAAGCGGAGGAAGCGCTTCAACTGTATTTTGGTCACAAATTGTGTCAGAGATCTTAAGTTCGCCAAGACCTGTGATAGCAATGATGTCGCCAGCATGCGCTGATTCAACTTCGTGACGTGCAAGACCAAGATAGCCGTAAACTAAGCCAACTTTACCGTTGCGCTTTTCGCCATCAGCTGTAACAACAGTTACTTGTTGATTTGGCTTAACTGAACCGCGCTTAACGCGACCTACACCGATTACACCCACGTATGAGTTGTAATCAAGCTGAGAAATCTGCATTTGGAAAGGACCGTCGATGTCAGCATCTGGCGCAGATACTTGCTCAACGATAGTTTCAAATAGCGCAGTCATGTCTTCTTGAGGCGCGTCTGCATCGTGTGATGCCCAGCCATTTAGTGCAGAAGCGTAAACTACTTGGAAGTCAAGCTGCTCGTCAGTTGCGCCTAAGTTATCGAAAAGGTCGAATACTTGATCCATTACCCAATCAGGGCGTGCGCCAGGCTTGTCGATTTTATTGATAACAACAATTGGCTTAAGGCCTTGGGCAAATGCTTTTTGCGTAACGAAACGCGTTTGTGGCATTGGGCCTTCTTGTGCATCTACAAGTAGAAGTACAGAGTCAGCCATTGACATTACACGTTCTACTTCACCACCGAAGTCAGCGTGTCCAGGAGTATCTACGATGTTGATTCGGTAGTCGTTCCAGTTAATCGCTGTGTTCTTAGCTAGGATGGTAATGCCACGTTCTTTCTCGATGTCGTTCGAGTCCATTACGCGCTCTTCTTGCTCGCCTCGAGATTCAAGGGTGCCAGACTGCTGTAACAGTTTGTCTACCAGGGTGGTTTTACCGTGGTCAACGTGGGCGATGATTGCGATGTTACGCAATTTACTAATATCAGTGGTATTCATGCTTATATAGAGCCTGTGTAAATCGATGCCAACTTAATTCGGGAATCGAATAAGTCTGCATTAGATTTGTTGCAAAAAAATGCAGATAGAGAAATTTGCGCGGATTGTACAGAAAAACCTCGACGTTTGCGCACCTTTTTTTGATCCTATGTCACTTTTATTGGAATTAACTCTTCAGTTTAAAAAATAAACATATTAATTGCACCGAATTGAGCAGAGACGGTGGTGGTGTGATAGAAAGTGATCTAGGCTAAATGACATAAAAGTAACAATTAAGCACCACTATGGAGCGCCAGTGCACTTTATTAGTGCAATGCTATTCAAATGGAAGTGATAGATGCCTGTCCATGCCGCAAAATTCGGCTTGCTTGTAAATGGCATGATAATCGCTTTCACTTTTGCCACTGTTGGAGTGAAGCTGATCATTCCGCATTTTTACATTAAACCTGGAGGACACGATGTCAGTAGATAAGGCATTAGAACTGATTAAAGAAAGTGAAGCGAAGTTTGTAGATTTACGTTTTACCGACACTAAAGGTAAAGAACAACACGTATCAATTCCTGCAAGTGTTGTTGATGAAGAATTCTTCGAAGAAGGTAAAATGTTCGACGGTTCTTCAATTGCTGGTTGGAAAGGCATCAACGAATCAGATATGGTTCTTCTTCCAGACGCAGACAGCTGCGTTGTAGACCCTTTCGCAGAAGAAACACAAGTAAACATCCGCTGTGACATTGTTGAGCCTTCAACAATGGAAGGTTACGAGCGTGACCCACGTTCTGTTGCACGTCGCGCAGAAGAGTACTTGAAATCTACAGGTATCGGCGACACATGCTTCTTCGGTCCAGAACCAGAGTTCTTCCTTTTTGACGATGTGCGTTTCCACACAGATATGGCAGGCTCGTTCTACAAGATCGACTCTTCAGAAGCAAAGTGGAACTCAGGTGAAGAATTTGAAGGTGGCAACATGGGTCACCGCCCAGGCGTTAAAGGCGGCTACTTCCCAGTACCTCCGGTAGATTCTGCTCACGACATTCGTGCTGCTATGTGTATGGTTATGGAAGAAATGGGTCTTGTCATTGAGGCTCACCACCACGAAGTAGCGACAGCGGGTCAAAACGAGATCGCTTGTGAATTCAACACATTAGTTAAGAAAGCTGACGAAATTCAAGTTTACAAGTATGTGGTACACAACGTTGCACACGCATACGGCCAAACTGCTACCTTTATGCCTAAGCCACTTGTTGGCGATAACGGTTCTGGTATGCATTGTCACCAGTCTATCTCTAAAGACGGCGTGAACATCTTCGCAGGTGACAAATACGCTGGTCTTTCTGAAGAAGCACTTTACTACATCGGTGGTATCATTAAGCACGCGCGTGCAATCAACGCCTTCGCCAACGCTTCTACAAACTCTTACAAGCGTCTAGTTCCTGGCTTCGAAGCGCCGGTAATGCTTGCATACTCTGCGCGTAACCGTTCTGCATCAATTCGTATTCCACACGTAACTAGCGATAAAGCGCGTCGTATTGAAGTACGTTTCCCTGACCCAACAGCTAACCCTTACCTTGCATTCTCTGCAATGCTAATGGCTGGCCTTGACGGTATCAAAAACAAGATCCACCCTGGCGATGCTATGGATAAAGACTTGTACGATCTACCTGCAGAAGAAGCGGCTGAAATTCCAACTGTTGCAAGCTCGCTTGAAATGGCACTTGAAGCACTTGATAACGACCGTGATTTCCTTAAAGCCGGTGGCGTAATGACTGACGACATGATTGATGCTTACATCGACCTTAAGTCTGAAGAAGTGACTAAGCTTAACATGACAACTCACCCAGTTGAGTTCGACATGTACTACAGCGTGTAATAACACACTGTATAGCAATTTTCACAAAAGCCCGCTATGCGGGCTTTTTTTATGCGTATAAATTATCTACTATGTTCTTGTAAATAGAGTGATAAAGAATACGTTCTCGGAGCAATTTGCTCTTTACTCTGTGTATAAGCTGCCAATTGAATTTAGTACTAGATCGATCTTAATAATTAGCAATCAAATAATACATTGATTAGGTGACAACACGTGCAAAACATGACGCGAAACATCTGCTTAATTTCACTGCTGTCTATAGGTAGCTATGGAATTCTACCTTTAGAAGCCGCTGCGCTTAGTCAAGATAATGAGCCACAAAATACGCAGCAGAAAACACAGGTGAATGAAGCAGCACAAGACTCCAGCACACCTAACGCGGCCAATTCTTCCCCAATGACAATCTATAAAGTAATTGGAAAGGATGGTGCTGTTACTTACACTGATAAGCCTCAGCAAAATGCAGAACCACTAGCGTTCGATGGTAAAACCCAAAACGTAGTTACTGCAGCTAAGGTAACACCTCCTTCACCGCCTAAACCTAAGGCTTCAAAACCTAATTATCGCGTAGTAATTAAATCTCCAGCTCCAGAAGCGACAATTCGTAATAACTTGGGTGAGTTTACTATTGCAGCGTCACAAACTGGTGCGCCTAAAGCGCCAATGTATCGATTAATATTTGATGACGCCCCACTAGCTAGCAATACTTCAGGCGTTTTTAAGCTATCAGGCATTCATCGTGGAGCCCATACTTATAAAGTTGAACTAACTAACAATACGGGCAAGACTCTTGCATCCTCTCCAGTACAAACCCTTTACCTTCATCAGGCATCGGCGTTAATTAATAACTAATAGCGTGCAACTATTGTTAAGTAAGCGCACCAGAGAGGTTCAGTAGACATTTTATCCTGAGCCCTTTATTCGCGCATCGCATCATTGCAAGCTACAATGCACAATAATAGTGCAAAGGAGACGGGCTCGGATGCATTCCACCGAGTTAGAGACACTACAGCTTATCAATAGCCTCAATACTGCATTGGTGATGGTAGACAATAAACTTTCTATTGTTTATGCCAACCATGCAGGCGAGGCTTTATTTGAAACCGGATTAAAACAACTTGTCGGACACTCACTTCAAGACTTTTTCTTGCCAGGCACAATAGAAACCACCCGCCTAAAAGCCGCCATTAGAAAAGGGGAGGATTTTACCGAAAACGAAATTAAGTTAGCATTTAGAGATAACCGCTATGTATCAGCCGACTTAACCGTTACAAATTTGCATTTTGAAGATGGCCCACGGCTATTGTTCGAAGTTAAAAAAATTGACCAGCAAAAGCGTATTTCCCGAGAGAATTTACAAAACGCTCAGCACTATGCGGCACGAGAGTTAGTAAGAGGTCTAGCTCACGAGATAAAAAACCCGCTAGGCGGTATTAGGGGCGCAGCACAGCTATTGGAAAAAGAGCTGACGGAAGAGCATAAAGAGTTTACACGCATGATCATTGAGCAATCTGATCGCCTGCGAAACCTAGTTGACCGCTTGCTAGGTCCAAATTCACTGCCTAGATTCGAAGAAAGTAACGTGCATCAGGCACTTGAAAAGATACGCAGTTTAATGCGCTTTGATTCGGATAACCCCATAACTATTATTCGCGACTATGACCCCAGTATTCCTCCGCTTATGTTGGATCCTGACATGATCCAGCAAGCGGTACTCAATATTGTGCGCAATAGCGTTCAGGCACTAACCGAAAGTCAGACACCTAACCCCGAAATTAGGCTGGTAACGCGAATTGAGCGTCAAATGACAATTCAGACAAAGCGTCATGCCCTGGTAGCAAAAATTAAAATTATCGATAACGGCCCAGGCATTCCACCTGAGATTAAAGACACACTTTTCTATCCCATGGTCACGAGTAAGCAAAATGGCTCTGGGCTGGGTTTGTCTATATCACAAACCCTAATAAACCACCACGGCGGCAAAATAGATGTAGACAGCTACCCTGGTCACACTGAGTTCGTAATTTACATACCAATAGATCGTAAGGAGACAGACGATGACGAATGAGTCTGTGTGGATTGTCGATGATGACAGTTCTATTCGTTGGGTGCTGCAAAAGGCCTTACAAGCAGCCGATATCAGCTGTTTGAGTTTTGAAAACCCTGAAGATTTATTGCTTCAACTTCAAAGCGGTCAAGCCCCTGAAGTCATCATTTCAGATATCAGAATGCCACAAATGGACGGCATGACATTACTGAACGAAGTACATGCATCGCACCCACTGCTTCCCGTCATAATTATGACAGCGCATTCGGATTTGGACAGTGCAGTTAATGCTTATCAAAAAGGGGCATTTGAATACTTGCCAAAACCTTTTGATATTGACGAAGCGGTTACCTTAACCCAGCGTGCGCTTGCTCACGCCAGGGAGCAATCAACCGTGTCAAAATCGCAGGTTGAAGACGTAGTAACAGAAATTATTGGTGAAGCGCCTGCTATGCAGGAAGTTTTCCGTGCCATAGGTAGACTTTCACGTTCTTCAATTAGCGTGCTTATTAACGGGCAATCGGGTACGGGTAAAGAACTGGTGGCGCACGCGCTTCACAGACACAGCCCCAGAGCGAGCAAACCTTTCATCGCGCTTAACATGGCGGCTATCCCGGCGGATCTTGTAGAATCTGAACTGTTTGGTCATGAAAAAGGCGCCTTTACCGGTGCACAAGCAGCACGCCAAGGGCGTTTTGAACAAGCTGACGGCGGTACACTTTTCTTAGATGAAATAGGCGATATGCCGTTAGATGTGCAAACCCGCCTTCTACGCGTGCTGGCCGATGGCCAGTTTTATCGAGTAGGTGGACATCAGTCGGTAAGCGTTGATGTACGCATTATTGCAGCAACCCACCAAAACCTAGAACAGCGCGTTGCTGAAGGTAAATTTAGGGAAGATTTATTTCATCGACTGAACGTTATTCGCGTGCATCTTCCATCGCTGAACGAGCGTCGTGAAGATATTCCATTGTTAACGCGTCACTTCCTTCGCCGAGCTGCCAAAGAGCTTGATGTAGAAGCTAAAAGCATTTCTAAAGAAGCTGAGCGCGTTATGTCTCAACTGTCCTGGCCTGGTAACGTTAGACAACTTGAAAACGTATGCAGATGGTTAACCGTTATGGCAAGTGGGCAAGAAGTCTTACCCAGCGATCTGCCACCGGAAATTCATAGCGATAGTAGTATTGAAAAACCCAGTGCCGAATCGGGTGATTGGCCAGATCTACTCGCGAGCTGGACTGACAAACAACTACGCGATGGCCATCATAATATACTCAACGACGCTATGCTGACTTTCGAACGTGTTATGCTCGAGCGTGCGCTTCAACACACGCATGGTCATAAGCAAGATGCGGCTAAGCGTTTAGGCTGGGGGCGAAATACGCTTACTCGCAAGCTGAAAGAACTAGGGGTTAACTAGACCTTAACGCTTTTCAGATAGCAGAGGGAACCTTCTGCTATCTCATAGCCCCCTGTAATTTCAAGCCCGCAGCCATGATGTGATAGTTCCAGTGATTAATTACTGCCCTTTAGTTAAAAGCGCTGTCATAGCCTGATTAAACAGTCGTACCCATTTCATACTGAACTGCCCTTTGGCACTGCGATTAATCTCAATTACTGCTTCTTTTTTGGAAAGCACATTATCTTCATTGTGCGCTCTAGGATGCGTCATCGCATCGTATGTATCGACTATGGCTAAAAGCTTTGCCCCTTCACAAATATCCTCTTCTTTAATCCCTAAAGGATATCCAGTTCCATCGGTGCGTTCGTGATGCTGCATCACTATTTTACGGGCCATATCCCATTGGTCCAGGTGCTCTAACAAACGAGCACTTTTATAAACATGAGAACGCATTAGGTTGAACTCAATATCACTTAATTCATCGCCTTTATGCAGCAGCTTTAACGGCATAAACGCCATGCCAAAATCATGAACGTAACTGGCTACCGCCAGCTGGTCTTCGTCAATTGGATTTTCAGCAACATCGTTAATATACATAGCCAATTTAGCAATGCGATCACCTCTTCCAACCCAATAGTTAGAACGCCGCTCAATGGTTTGCATAAGATCGCGGAAAAACAAAATGTCTTGTTTCTTCTCACTGCTAATGTCTTTAGGTATACCTGTCGCGGCTAATGTGGGCGGCTTTATTTGCACGTTTTCGGGGTCGTCGCCGTCAGCGACAATGTCTAACGCAGGATTAAGTAACAACACCGCTTCGGTAAGACGCTTTTCATGTTCAGCAGAATTGTCAGGCGTAACACGACCAATAGCCAATACTAGCTGGTTGTGAAGGTTGTCATCGTACTCGGCCTTACCGTCAGCCATAACAGCTTCGACAAAGGCTTTTACCCTGTCCATGGTAAGAAGCACCAAATCACTCATAGTGCTGGTATATGCCACCTGCCCTTTGCGCAAATAATCGAGTAAATCTTCAACATGCTGCAAAAGGGGGATCATAGGAGAGAAATTAACTAAACCTAAATCGCCCTTAATGGTGTGGATTGAACGAAACAGGGCCCGTTGCAACTCGTTATCTTCCGGCCGAAGCTCTAATTCAATCAAAGTTTGCTCACTTGATTCATAGAGTTCGTTAATTTCCTCCATAAGGTCAGCAAGAATATCTTCTTCTAGGTCGTCTGGAGTAAATGTCTGCATGTAATGAATACCGAGTTAGGTTCTATTAAGCTTTCTATTATTGTAATTCGGTATCGGCAAAATTTCCTCATACTAAAGGTGATAAAAGAGGAACTTTCACGAGTAATGCACTGTGTAAGTCTTAGTGCTGTAAAAACTCATCGGACAAGTGTACGCTGAAACTTCATCTATACTGCGCGCGTCAATTGTTTCTAGGAGTTGTTTTGATCGCTTTATTTCGCATACCGGCACTGTTTATCGCCTTTTTATTAATCAATATTATTTTGCTGATCATTTGTATCGTGCGCCCTTTTCACAAGGATAACGTGCATGCTGCCGGTAGTTTGTATTCTCTTATGGCTAAAATAGTGGGCCTCAAAATTGTCATACAAAGAGACCCCGCTGTAAAAACGAACGAGCCCTATGTTTTCATTGCAAATCACCAAAACAGCTTTGACGTCATTACAATTTGTAAAGCTGCCCTTCCTGGCGTGGTTACTATTGGTAAAAAGAGTTTGAAGTGGATCCCTATTTTTGGCCAAATTTATTGGCTATCTGGGAATATCATGATTGATAGAAAAAATTCAGGAAAAGCGCGAAACACCTTGGATATCGCCGCCAACCGTATCGCTAAGAAAAAAACATCTGTTTGGCTATTTCCTGAAGGCACCAGAAGTTACGGCAGAGGAATACTACCTTTTAAGCAAGGCGCATTTCGGTTAGCCAAAACCACCAATGAGCCGATTGTTATGGTAACGGCCAGTAACCTACACAACAAAGTAAAGTGGAATCGTTGGGACAACGGGATTGTGCTTATTGATATTTCTGCGCCTGAGCCGTTAACAGAGGAGCAGTCAATCAAAGAGTGGATGGCGCATTTTAACGATGAAATGAAACAAAAGTTTGATGCGCTTAATACACAGGTCGATGAACTGGAAAAAAGCAGGTAAACTTGCGCCTAAATTGCTAATGAGTGTTTATTATGACCCAGTTCGATGAAAGAGAAGAGTGGTACGAGTTTAACCAAGAAACTATTGATGCCCTTCTAGAAGATGGCAGTCAAGCCGATGCCGACTACACCATTGAGCACCACTTCGCCAGCACTGACTTCGACGTGCTAGAAAAGGCGGCTGTTGATGCATTTAAAGCTGGTTTTGAAGTGACTGACGCCGAAGAGTTAATCCTTGACGACGGCGAAACCATTTTTTGCTTCGACGCCGTGGTAGAAAGAAAGTTAGATATTGAAAAGCTTAATGCTGATTCAGACACTTTGCTGAAAATTGCCGACAAACACGATGTAACCTACGATGGATGGGGTACGTACTTCGAACCGCGCGAGGAAGGTGAATACGAAGAAGAGGACTATCACTTCGACGACTAAGCCTTATTGTCTATTTCACAAGCTGAGGAGCCATTAAGTTACTCTTCAGCTTTTGTTCATCTTTTTTGATTAACAATGACCCTGTCATTATCGATTGGAAAAGGATGGACAGATGAAAAACTTAGTACTAGCACTTACTGCATACTCTGCTATCGCCACATTACAGCTTGCTCTTTTATCACCTGCACATGCAAATTCTGATAGTAAATCAGAAGATAAACAGGTTACCTCAAACGAATTCCGTTACGACAAACCCTTCGTAGCTTCTGAATCACTTTTATCTAAAACAACAGGCGAGTTGCCAAGTGACAGCCTGGTTGAACAGTCTGCCGATAGCACTGTCGCACAACAAAATACAGTTAGTGAAACGAACAAACATCAGCAACATCTTGGTGTAAACAAATCATCAAGCGATATTGTGGTAAGCAGCGTTAACGAATTTTGGATTTATGAAAGTTGGGTAACGCTTGAGCAAGATATCGACTACGACGGTTATCACTCTACATTTTCAATCGAGTTTGACGCCGACACAATTTTTACTCGGGCACCGGTATACGCTGTTTTGTATTTAGGTAAAGAGGGTGTTTACGATGCCATTCACGTATCGTCTGAATTTTATATTTATTCAGAAGATTCAACAGATACCTTTACCATCGAAAGTTCATTGGTATCGGGTTTTCCCCCTGGCGAATACGACATTTTGTTGGAGCTTTACGATGCCGACACTGAAGAACTAGTGGCTTTTACCGATGCTTATGACGACAGCGCACTTGCCTATCTTCCTCTTGAAAGTGAAAACAACGAGTACGTTGTGGAAGATACGGTGGTAATAGTAGAAGAACACGGCGGAGCCTGGTCGCTACTTCCATTGTTTTTACTAGGTGGCATTGTAATTACAAGACGCCTCAACAGTAGCTCTCGCCTTTAATTTCCCCAGCCACATTTTTTCTTGCCAAAAGCTGTTTTAAACACAGCTTTTGGCTATTTTTTAAACTAAAGTCTAATATATAGGTTAACTCTTCTTTCTAATTAACGTTGATTCGCCAATGTACAAGGAAAAACAGTACATACTGACGCTTTCAAGTGGTGTAGTGCAATGAGCTTCAACAATGTTAACTTGTTCAATCTATTAGAAAACACGCAAATTGGTGTCGTCATTCACAACGCGTCTGGCGCTGTGGAGTATGCCAACCCTGCTGCGTCGATAATGCTTAACTTAAGTCTTGAGGCGCTAAAAAACAAAAGTATGGATGCTGAGACGTGGGAGTTCATTGATAGGCAAAACCGAAGGATTTCCTATGATGAATTACCTGTCGTTCGTGTACTATCGACGGGCAAACCTGTAGACAATCAAATATTAGGCATTATTGACAAAACAACAGAAAAAAACGCTTGGTTTAGTGTCAATGCCTACCCAGAGAAACATAGCGGGAATGGAATTACACCGCCCTTTGTAGTCGTTTACTTTACGAACATCACCAAGAAAATAAATGACTTTTCCTATAAAGATATTGTGCAAAATTCGCAAGACATGATCTTGGTGACAGAAGCGAAAATCATCAATGCCCCACTCTCACCTAAAATAATTTACGCCAACGAAGCCCTCTGTAAACATACTGAGTATGACCTCGAAGAGCTAATTGGCGAAACACCCAGAATTTTTCAAGGAACCCTAACAGACAAAGCCTCCACTGATCGCATTCGCCAAGCCCTTGTTAAACAAATTCCCTGTACTGAGACACTGCTGAACTATACGAAAACCGGTAAACCGTTCTGGGTACAAATGAATATATTCCCTCTAACCAACGATTTTGGTGAAGTTACGCATTTTGCTGCGGTGCAGCGCAATGTAAGCGAGATGAAGTTTCAGTCTGAACAGCTGGATAAAAGAAATTCAGAGCTAAAAAGAATAAAACAAGATTTAGAAAACTTGGTTCACGAACGAACAAGTGAGCTGCGAGATGCAAACCTGAAATTAGAAAAGCTGGCATATTTTGACGCCTTAACCAATATTCCCAACAGGCGAGCCTTTATGGATGCGTTCTCTAAATCTTTAATGTTTGCCAAGCGCAACAATCATGAAGTACTGGTAGGAATTGCAGATGTTGATCACTTTAAATCAATAAACGACAACCTTGGCCATGGGTTTGGTGATGAAGTCCTAACTATCGTTGCCCAAACAATGCAGAGATTCTTTCGCGCCGAAGACGCAATAGGCAGAATTGGAGGTGAAGAATTTGCATTTTGTATTGTGCTTCTAAGCCAAGTTTCACCCCACCAAATATTAGATAGACTAAGACAGAAAATAAGTAAATTACACGAAACACAGCCGCTTTTAAAAGGCCATAAAATCACGGTGAGCATTGGTGCAGTGCAAACAAGAGAACTCCAGCACAAAAGCCCCAAACAACTTCTCGCCTATGCCGATAAGGCGCTCTATAAAGCCAAAAACAATGGCCGAAATACGGTGGAGTGCATTCAGGAGGGAGCGAAAATTTCACCAATTTCAGCGCCAGAGCCTTTAGACGATTAGTCACGGTAGGCGCTTTAAACTACATCAAAAAAAGCGCATTCCGCTCACTTTAAAAATGCTCGCGCTGCTAAATACTAGGCGTTTTAGTGCCCCTTATAAACCACCACCCTTCGACGGCTGAATTTCTTCAACTTCCACCACTACCTTTTCTACAAGCTTGACTCTGCCTTGCTTCACAAGCGCTTGTCTTAATACATACTCAATTTGTGCATTAACACTACGCAAATCATCAGCGGCCCACCTTTCCATAGCGGCAAGTACATTTTCATTAATCCGAAGTGGATACGCTTTTTTCTTTGCCAAAATATAAACCTTATGTGCCACAGAGCGCCTCTGCGGCACCAAAATTAGAAACTCAAAACTTTACTAATAAATTGTACCTGTATTAATAACAGGCTGCGTTGATTTATCACCGCACAGCACGACTAGTAGGTTACTGATCATGGTCGCTTTGCGCTCTTCATCTAGCTCAACAACCCCTTTTTCGTTTAGTCGTTGAAGGGCCATTTCAACGGTTCCTACAGCACCATCAACAATTTGCTTACGCGCCGCAACAATAGCTGAGGCTTGTTGACGCTGTAGCATCGCACTGGCAATTTCTTGGGCGTAAGCAAGGTGGCTAATACGAGACTCTAATATGGTGATCCCTGCTTTTGCTAAACGGGCTTGTATTTCTTCTTGTAACCGCTCTGATATCTCTATTGGGTGGCTACGAAGGGCCACTTCAGCTTGTTCGTCATCGCGAGGGTCGTAAGGAAAACTACTTGCCATATTACGAATAGCAGATTCACTTTGAATGCGAACAAAGCTTTCATAATCGTCTACGTCAAATACGGCTTCTGCAGTATCTGTGACTTTCCACACCACAATTGACGCAATTTCAATCGGGTTCCCTTGGTTGTCATTCACTTTAATTTTGGCGCTTTCAAAATTTCTTATGCGAAGTGATATATTGGTTCGGCGAAACAATGGAATGGTCCAGCGCAAACCTACATTAGAAACGGTACCAACATAGCTACCAAAAAAAGTCATCACCTTAGCTTGATTCGGCTGCACCATAAAATATCCCATCCAGAGTGCACCAACCAGAAGACTTAAAATGATTCCGCCTTCGGGGCTCCCCCCAACGGCATAGAAGAATGCCGCAGCCTGTGCAACCAATAAAACACAGATCATCAAATATCCGTTGACTGAGAAACCCTTCTTTTCTTGCATTTCGATCACCTTTGATATCATTTTGATATCTTAATAATAAAAGCAAAGCCATTTTTTGCCACCGATGAAGTGTTACCAGATATGTCAAAACCACTGTTGCATTAAACAATTTTAAAACATTTCTTGGTAAGTCTATGAAATAGGTGCCAGAATGTTATCAAGGAAATTTCTTATACGGACTTTCATAATGCCTACTAAACCTTGTAAGACCAAAAATTCTTCTGAGGCACGTCGCACCTTACTCAAAGGCGGGCTAGCATTTGGGTTGACAGCAGGCATTACTCCTTTCGCTATCGGTAAAGCAAAGCCCACGCTGCGTGTTATGGGTACTCACGTAACATTGCAGGAAGCTATCCGACAGCGCGCTATCGAAGACTTAGGTATCAACATAGCGTTTGAACCTGGCGGCAGTGCCACTGTGCTGCAAAAAGCATCCATGAACCCTCAGTCGTTCGATTTATACGAGCAGTGGTCAAACAGCATAAACGTACTGTGGCGCGCAAAGGCTATTCAGCCTATACAGAAAAAGCGTCTTCACTATTGGGAAGAGATAAATAACTTAAGCAAAACCGGTAAGCTTACTGAAAGTGCGCGTATGGGTGCCGGCGACGCGCCACACAAAATTCTTAATGTGCAAGAAGACGCCTCTTTAGGTGAAAAGCACACTGATGCCATCAGCTTTTTACCCTACGTACATAACGTGGATTCATTTGGTTATGACAGGTCTAAGCTACCGACTGAACTGCAGGGACAAGAAGAAAGTTGGGGCTGGCTGCTAGATCGTCACTTTTCTGGAAAAGTCGGCATCGTAAATGACCCTACCATCGGATTATTCGATTTAGCGTTAGCCGCGCAAGCGAAAGGTTTCATCACTTTCAAAGATATTGGTGCTATCACCGAATACGAGCTAGACGACCTGTTTAACCTGCTTATAGAGTTAAATCAGTTGAATCACTTTAGCGGTTTTTGGACATCGGTTCCTGAATCCGTTGAATTTATGAAAAGTGGTCGTGTGGCTGTTGAAAGCATGTTCTCGCCAGCGGTCTCCGCACTCAATGGTCAAAATATACCCGTCACTTTCGCTGCTCCAAAAGAAGGATACCGAGGATGGCACGGGGTAATGTGCCTTTCTTCTGCTACCCAAGGCAGAATGAAAGATGTAGCCTATGAATATATGAACTGGTGGCTGTCGGGTTGGCCGGGTGCATTCATAGCAAGACAGGGGTATTACATTTCGACCCCCCAACGTTCTGCCGAATATTTATCGAAGGCTGAATGGGACTACTGGTATAAGGGTAAAGTTGCTTCTGAACCACTAAAAGGCACTGATGGCAAAGTGAGTGTACAAAAAGGCGCACAACGGACTGGTGGCAGTTACGAAGAACGATTTAGTAATGTTGCAGTTTGGAACACAGTTATGCCAAGCTATGAATATAGCTTACAAAAATGGTACGAATTTATCACTGCATGACACAGTGTAGTACCGCTTCTTAAATGGAATAAGGTTCCTTCAGCTTATATGTTATCGTCAATCCGAGTACAGCTTATAACAGTTTTAGTTGCGTTAATTGCACTAATACTTGCTCAAGGCTTTGTGGCGCGAAAAAACCAAGAGGTTTTAAATAAAGGCGTGGCATCTGCTGCTAAAGCCGTCATTGATGTAGGCATTGTAAAAGAGCTTGAACGGGACGTTGTCGACCTTCAGCGCAATGTTTTAATTTTTAAAGAAAATGCAAGTAAGTCGGCCATTACGCGTTTTAGCCGCCTGATGGTTACCATTAACAGTAAGCTCGATAAACTTGCAGAGGTTAACGAGCATTCCAGTCAAAAAGGCGACAGCAATCAAATTCTCAGTAGAATGAGAGAGCACCTAAACGCTTATCAAGAGAACTTCTCTCAGGTTGTTGAAGCACGCTCAGAAAGAGACAACCTCGTCGATCAAGGGACTATGTCTGATATCACCTTACTTGAAAGTGAACTCGACAAGGCACTAGCGAAAGGAGATGTTTCAGCGACTTTTGTAGAAGACGCGAAGGTCATTCTAATTCAAACAGAAAATGCGATGTTAAAATACTTGATGAAGCCTGATATGAAATTCATCAAGACATTCAATGACTCTGTTGACACTTTAACGCGCATGCCCTTCTCAGCCAATCCTGAGTTGCAGCAGCGTGTGAAACGAATTATAGACAGAATAAAAAACGACTTTTTTAAGCTTACTCAAATAACGCAAGGCAATCTTTTTCTGGTTAATGTAGTAATGGCAGGCTCTGCTAATGAGTTTCTCTATTTAAGTGGTGAATTAGCAAAAAAAGTTAGTACTCACTCAGAGGTTATTACACAGCGCACTTACCAAATAGCTGAGAATACACAGCGTAATGGAGAGCTTTTTTCTTTATTTGCGATTTTGCTTGCTTTAGCAGCTGCGCTGTTTTCAATATTTCGTATCCTTGGCCCAATCCGCTCTATTACCGAAGTTTTCAATAAGCTCGCTGAAGGCGTACAAATCTCCAATATTCCGGGCAGCAGTCGAAAAGACGAAATTGGAAAGCTAGCAAGAGCCGCTCTTGTATTTAGTGATAAAAACCGTGAAACGGAAAAGCTATTAAATGAAGCAAGATCGATGAACTCTCAGCTAGAAAGCTTGAACAAGGTCATCACCGAATCTAAAGTAAAAGCCGAGCAGGCTACCGCATCTAAAAGCATGTTTTTAGCGAACATGAGCCATGAAATTCGTACCCCCATGAATGGTATCATTGGCCTGATAGAACTAGCACAACAGCAAGAACTATCACCAATAGTACGAGGCTATCTTGATAAAGCTTCATACTCTGGGCAAATATTACTGAGCGTAATTAACGACATTCTGGACTTTTCCAAGATTGAAGCAGGTGAATTAAAGATAGAAGAGGTTAGCTTTTCACTGCACTCGCTATTTGACAACCTCATCGCCGTAATAGCGCTGCGAGCAAAAGAGAAGAATCTATCTGTTCATTTTACGGTTAACCCTAGAATACCACCTCAGGTTATAGGCGACCCGTTGCGTATTGCTCAAATTATTATGAACATTGGCAACAACGCCGTGAAATTTACCGAACAAGGGCGTATAGATATAGAGTTTGACGGTAACTTGAATGAAAAAGGTAACCTACTAAACCTCATCATGCGAATTGCCGACTCAGGTATAGGCATGAGCCCAGCACAGCTCGATAAAATATTTAAGCCTTTTACACAGGCTGATGGCTCAACTAACCGCAAATACGGCGGTACTGGACTGGGCCTTGCCATTGTCAGCCAGCTTACTGAACTTATGAATGGACGCCTTGATGCAACCTCGACTATGGGGAAAGGCAGTAGATTCGAGGTTGAACTTCCTCTTAAAGCATTTAAGAATCAGCCAGGGGTATTACAAAACTCTCCACAGTTGCCTACTAATAGCCTTTACGTAACTGAATCGCCGTTACTCCCAAAAGCCTATTGCTCTCAAATTCAGCTGTCGACAGCATCAAGCATGTCAATTGAAAATGCTAAAAATGCTGCTACTCTCCCTGATCATATTGTTGTCGACGTTCATGAATTTAGCTCGTTTAGGAAAAATATTAGCTGGCTGAACAGTCTTTTAGAAAGCGGAAAGTCTGTAGGCTTAGTGATGGAGAGCGCTGGTAGTGCCCTGCAGTCTAAATATGATTCGCTGTGGAAAGGCCCTTTAATTATGCATCCTTTCACCCCCGCCCAATTTGAACGTTTTGTACACCAAATAATCTCAAAAGATGCTAATTATCAAAGTAAAGAATATAACGAGGAACCCGATAGCTTAAAACTTGAAGGGCACATATTGCTTGTAGAGGACAATAATATAAACCAACTCGTTACCGGTGAAATTCTAACAAACCTGGGACTTACGTTTGATATCGCTGAAGATGGTAAGCAAGCAGTACAAAAAGTAGAAAACGCCCCTCAATACGACCTTATCTTAATGGACGTACAAATGCCCGTTATGGATGGATATGAAGCCACTAAACTGCTTCGCGAAAAAGGCTTTACAGCCGTACCTATCATTGGCCTGTCAGCCAATGCGATGAAAGAAGATAAACAAAACGCGCTTCAATCGGGAATGAATGATTATTTAACCAAGCCTATAAAGCAGAAGTCGCTTATTGCAGTGGTAAAAAACTTTTTAAGTTGACGTTCACAAACAGCGAGCCCTAAATAAATTAACAAATTCTTATATTGCATAAGCTTAGCACCTCTTTTTCAAAAAGACTTTTGCCTCAAAGGTATATAAAAAAATACTTATTTATCCACCACCATACCTTTACCGTTACGTAAATTTTTAATTCAACGCCATTATTAATAATACTTTTGTCTAATTTTGTCGGCGAAAAAATGACAAGTTCCGTTTTAATTGTGTTGCTCCTGTCGCTCGCTATAAATGCTGCGGTAGGTGGATATTTTCGCATCTTGGCGAAAAACCAATACGAACCTGTCGCATTCAACTTTTGGGCCGCATCGTGCTTGGTGTATTGCTTAGGGCTAGTCGGCAGCGCGCTCACTATGTTCGCGCCAAGTATAAACGTGCTCAGCACACTCACTGGGCTTCTTTATTTAACGGCCAGCTATTTGCTACTTCATGGCTTTTTAAGTTTCAACATTCAATGTGTGCACTCTACCGTCAAACGCACAGGTAACCGTGTTTTTGTAATAGCTATTCTCTCTTTGATTGGAGCGTCTTGGTACCCTGAATTAGTCGAGCCAACAACGTCCTTTTTTATTGCTTTAATGTTTCTATTTTGTTTTCAGAGCTTTCAATCACAGCAATGGAAAACCATTGAAGGTATTTCTGTTCTGATACGAAGCATACTGTTCATTCACTTTATCATAATGGTGATACGGGCGGGGCTTACCACTGGTGTTACCTATTATGGCTTAGTATCTAACTTGCAAGTTTTTATAACGGTTACTGTAGGGCTCCACGTACTACTTTGCCTTGCCACCTCAGCACTTCTCCCATTTATTATTCTGTCAAAAGAAAAAGGCGAATGGGAAGCAATGGCAAACTTCGACGAGTTAACCGGCGTGTTAGGACGTCGCGCGTTTATTCGCACGGTATTGAAAAAGTTGAAGTCCAAAAGCAAAAGGCCTTTCACTTTACTAGTAATTGACATCGATTTTTTTAAAACCATTAACGACAGCTATGGTCATCCTGAAGGCGATAGAGTGCTAAAAAATGTGGCACAGTGTCTACAAGCACAGTTACGCAAAGGTGACATAGTGGGTCGCTTAGGCGGAGAAGAGTTCGGCGTTATTATCTCTCATCGACATTCTGAGCCCCCTTTTACCGTTGCCGATAGATTGAGAGAATCGGTGTCTTCGCTTGTTATATTCAGTGGCTCTGAAGAAATTAAAGTAACCATTAGCGTAGGTATGTCTTCTTCAAGCAACGTCGAAGATACGTGGAATACACTGTTTAATCGGGCAGATAAAGAACTGTATAACGCAAAAAAAACAGGGCGAAACAGGGTGTCGCCAGAGGTCATAGCAGAAACAACGTTGGTATAGCGACTAAAATATTCATAAAAAAACGCTGCCAAATGGCAGCGTTTTAGTTTTTAGTCATTATGATGAAGCCTATCTAGCTATAGTGCTTTGATAGTCTCGAACTGCTCTTTAAGTTTGGCTAGGGCTTTTTCACCCTCTTCCAACTTAGCACGTTCTTTTTCAATTACCGCTTCTGGCGCATTGCTTACGAACTTCTCATTACCCAACTTGCCACGTGTACGAGATACATCTTTCTCGATTTTCTCCATGGCTTTAGTAATACGCGCAAGCTCTGCATCTTTGTCGATAAGCCCTGCCATTGGGATAAGAATTTCCATCTCGCCCACAAGCGCTGTGGCGCTGGCTGGTGCTTCTTCACCGTCTTTTAATATAGTTACGGTTTCAAGCTTAGAAAGCTTATCTAGGAATGCCTTAGCCGCATCAAGACGACGCGCGTCTTCATCGCTTACGTTTTTAAGTAGCGCATTAAGCGGTTTGTTTGGCGAGATATCCATTTCACCACGGATATTACGAATACCCACGATAAACTTCTTCACCCACTCGATATCAGCAAGTACTTTGTCGTCTTGTTTCGCCGCATCAACTTCAGGGAATGCCTGAACCATAATGCTAGCGCCCTCTTCCACCTTAAGCGCACTTAGTGGCACCACACGCTGCCAAATAGTGTCGGTGATAAATGGCATTAGCGGGTGCAATAAGCGCAGCAGGCTTTCAAGTACATTGATAAGCGTGTGACGCGTACCGCGCTTTTCAGCTTCGGTGCTGGCGTCATTGTTAAGCACTGGCTTAGTAAGCTCTAGATACCAGTCACAGAACTGGTTCCAGGTAAACTCGTAAACGGTTTGCGCTGCAATGTCGAAACGGTAGTCTTCAAGCGCTTTTTCAAACTCAACTAGCGTTTGTTGGAACTTAGCCCAAATCCAGCGATCGGCCATACTAAGCACCATTTCGCCACCGTCACGACCTGTATCGTGCTCTTCTGTGTTCATCAATACGAAACGCGATGCATTCCAAATTTTATTACAGAAGTTGCGGTAGCCTTCAACACGGGCCATATCAAAGTTGATATCGCGGCTGGTTGACGCCATAGCTGCAAACGTAAAGCGTAGTGCATCTGTACCATAGGCCTGAATACCATCAGGGAATTGCTTGCGGGTACGCTTAGCAATCTTCTCAGCCAGCTGAGGTTGCATCATGCCCGCGGTACGTTTAGTGACTAGCGACTCAATATCAATACCGTCAATCAAATCAATAGGGTCAAGCACGTTGCCCTTCGACTTTGACATTTTATCGCCGTTCTCATCGCGGATAAGGCCGGTAATATAAATATCTTTAAACGGAATCTTGCCAGTGAACTTCTTGGTCATCATGATCATTCTGGCAACCCAGAAGAAGATGATATCAAAGCCGGTGACTAGCACTGAAGACGGTACAAAGGTTTCTAGATCTGGCGTTTCTTCTGGCCAGCCCATGGTCGCGAACGGCCATAGCGCACTTGAGAACCAGGTATCAAGAACATCGTCATCTTGTGAAAGGGTTACGTCACTGCCAAGGCCATGTTTCTCACGCACTTCTTCTTCGGTGCGGCCAACAAAAACGTTGCCGTTTTCGTCGTACCACGCCGGAATGCGGTGTCCCCACCACAGCTGACGTGAAATACACCAGTCTTGAATGTTGTGCATCCACTGGTAATAAGTTTTGTTCCAGTTCTCTGGCACAAAACGAATTTCACCGCTTTCCACTGCTTCAATAGCTGGCTTAGCAAGAGACTCAACCGCTACATACCACTGGTCAGTTAGGTATGGTTCGATAACTGCGCCCGTTCTGTCGCCACGTGGCACTTTAAGCTTGTGCGGCTCAATCTTAACCAAAGAGCCTTGGGCTTCTAGGTCAGCAACAATTTGCTTACGCGCATCGAAGCGATCTAAACCGCGGTACGCTTCTGGCGCATCGTCGTTAATTTTCGCATCGTCGGTAAGAATGTTGATCATAGGTAGATTGTGACGCTTACCCATGTCGTAGTCGTTAAAATCGTGAGCAGGCGTAATTTTAACGCAGCCTGTACCGAATTCTTGATCTACATAGTCATCGGCAATAACTGGAATTAAACGACCCGTAATAGGCAGCTTAATTTCTTTGCCGATAAAATCTTGATAACGCTCGTCATCTGGGTGTACTGCAACCGCTGTGTCACCGAGCATGGTTTCAGGGCGCGTTGTTGCAACCACTAGCTCACCGCTGCCATCCGCTAGCGGATAGAGCATGTGCCACATGTGGCCGTCTTCTTCTTCGTTCAGTACTTCTAGGTCCGACACTGCCGTGTGAAGCACTGGATCCCAGTTAACCAAACGCTTACCACGGTAGATAAGACCTTCTTCGTGTAGTTTCACGAATACTTCAGTTACGGCTTTAGACAGGTCTTCGTCCATGGTGAATACTTCACGAGACCAGTCAGGTGACGTACCTAGACGGCGCATTTGGCCAGTAATAGTACCGCCGCTGTGCTCTTTCCATTCCCACACTTTTTTAATGAAGTCTTCGCGACCTAAATCGTGGCGCGTCTTACCTTCAGCGTTAAGTTGGCGCTCTACCACCATTTGGGTAGCAATACCTGCGTGGTCAGTACCCACTTGCCATAGCGTATTGTCGCCCTTCATGCGGTGATAACGGGTTAAGGCGTCCATGATGGTCTGCTGGAAACCATGGCCCATGTGAAGGCTACCGGTAACGTTTGGTGGCGGAAGCAAAATACAATAAGGGTCGCCGCTACCTGAAGCTTTAAATAAACCCGCCTCTTCCCATGACTTGTAGCATTGCTGCTCGATGGACTGCGGTTCGAAGGTTTTATCCATTACACACTCTCAAATTGAAGCTAAACGCGAATGACTTATGCAGATTTGAACTGCATGTTGCATCCAGCTTGCTGATAGTTTTTGTATCTTACCCGCGCGGCCTGTTTGGCATTCTCGTCCACGGGTACAAAATCGATGATTTGACGATGCTGGTTGGGTGAAGGCACCATACCGGAACCCACGTTCACCACCATTTGTCGTCTGGCTACCTGCTCTGGCCGCCAACAAATTTCCACCGGCGTTCCCGACTGCGGCCCTTCACCAAAAAGGTTATGGGGCACAAAGCGGTCTGCCGGCAGTTGCCATAACAATTCATCAACTTCTTCAGCTTGCGCCTGTGTATCACACAGCACGCTAATTTTTTGCTTATTAGCAAACGCTGAGGCAATGACTTCACTGGCGCGGCCTGCCACACCATTGTCACCGCTGGTAAGTTGATAAAAAATCACTTGTGGCATAAATGATTAGTCCTCTAACTTGATATCAGCGCGGTTCATTAAGAACTGAGACAGCATAGGCACTGGACGGCCTGTTGCGCCTTTGTTCTTACCACTGCGCCATGCCGTACCGGCGATATCAAGGTGAGCCCAGTTGTACTTCTTAGTGAAGCGCGACAAGAAACAACCCGCCGTAATTGACCCTGCTGGGCGACCACCAAGGTTCGTCATATCTGCAAACGGGCTTTCAAGCTGCTCTTGGTAATCGTCCCATAGCGGTAAGCGCCATGCGCGATCTGAACTTTGCTCTGACGCATTAAGTAGTTCGTGAGCAAGCGGGTTGTGCGTGCTCATTACTGCTGTTGCGTGATGGCCTAGCGCGATAATAGCGGCACCTGTCAGCGTAGCAACGTCGATAACGAGTTCTGGCTCGTAACGCTCAACGTAGGTTAGCGCGTCGCACAATACCAAACGGCCTTCCGCATCAGTATTTAGTACTTCAACAGTTTGACCCGACATAGTCGTTAGAATGTCACCTGGACGGTACGCTTTGCCATCTGGCATATTTTCACAGCCAGCTAGTATGCCGATTACGTTAATCGGAAGATTTAGCGCCGCGATAGTGTGCATTGTACCCAGTACGCCTGCAGCACCACCCATGTCGTACTTCATTTCATCCATGGCTTCGCCTGGCTTAATTGAAATACCGCCTGAATCGAAAGTAAGGCCTTTACCTACAAGCACAATTGGCGCTTGATCAGCTGGGCCACCGCGGTGATGCATAATACTCATCATGCTTTCATTTGCAGAACCACGACCAACGGCAAGGTAAGACTGCATACCCAGCTCTGCCATTTGTGTTTCATCTACCACTTCTGCGGTAACGCTGTCGTACTGACTCGCCAATTCTTGCGCCTGCTGCCAAAGATACGCTGGGTTACAGATGTTTGGCGGCATGTTAGCTACGTCTTTGGTTACTTTTGAACCACGAGCTACGGCTAAACCGTGCTCAACTGCACGTTCGCCAACCGTTAATTCACGGCGTGTAGGTACGTTGAATACAATTTTACGCAGCGGACGACGTGGCTCGCCTTTTTTGGTTTTAAGCTGCATAAAGGTGTAAAGCGTATCTTCAGTTGCTTCTACCGCTTGGCGCACTTTCCAGTAAGTATCGCGACCTTTAACGTGAAGTTCTGTAAGGAAACATACCGCTTCCATTGAGCCTGTTTCATTCAATGTTTGAATGGTTTTGGCGATTATGTTTTTGTACTGGCGCTCGTCTAATTCGCGCTCTTTACCACAACCGACAAGAAGCACGCGCTCACTTAGTACGTTTGGCACGTTGTGTAGCAACAACATTTGCCCCGCTTTACCTTCAAGGTCGCCACGGCGTAACAAGTTGCTGATATAACCTTCACTGATTTCGTCTAGTTGTTCAGCCACTGCCGTTAGGCGGCGCGGCTCGAAGACACCCACAACAATACATGCGCTGCGTTGTTTTTCAGGACTGCCACTTTTTACACTAAACTCCACGATATCACCTCGCTTTTCGTCGTTTATGGTTTGCACGATGACTAAAATCACGTAACGTTTCGCGCTGCTTTATGTTTTAATACGCAGCATAACTTTTTAGTTCGCTGCAATTCACGCTTACAGACCTATTGAATATAGGTTAAATTTGCGTCAAAACACCATGCAAACGGTTTATGATTGCAGGCAAAACTTGTAAAAACGGTAAGTTTAAACAAAATTGTGCTTTCTTTCACTAAAATTCCTAATTTTCCGGAAGGGCTGAGATGCTGATATTCCGCTATTTACTTAAGGAAACGCTGAAATCTCAGTTAGCGATTTTCTTTATCCTAATGGCAATTTTTGTCACCCTAAGATTTGTGCGCGTATTGGGCGACGCATCAGACGGTGATATCCCTGCTGGGCTTGTGCTTGGCTTCTTAGGTTTATATGCCCCTATCCTCTCTTCATTGGTGCTGCCCATCAGTGCTTATCTGGGTATTATGCTAGCCCACGGCAGGCTGTATGTAGACAGTGAAATGACCGTTATGCGGGCTTGTGGTATCAGTGAATGGTATGTCACTAGGGTAATGCTATTTTTATCAGTACTTATCATGATAGTCACAGGCGCAATTACCCTTTATTTCGCGCCATTAGCAGCTGAAAACGAATATCAACTGCGGGAAAAAGCCAGAAACGAGGCCGGTATCTCGGCACTAATGCCAGGTAGATTCCAGCAAACGGGTAACGAAAAAGCGGTTATTTTTGTGCACGACGTGGATAAAAATGACAAGCTACAACGCGTGTTTTTATCGCAAAATCAAACAGATGATAGCGAAGGTGATGTACGCGTTGTATATGCGCAAACCGGTGAAGTCGCAAACAACCCCGACGGTACACGAAACCTCGTATTAAAAGAAGGTGTGCAGTACGAAGGCAAACAATCTGAAAAGGCTTACCGCAAAGTAGAATTTGACGAATACCAAATTCAGATTGCCGATAAACCCGCCGACGAAACCCGTCGTAAGGTGAGCGTATTGCCCACCAGCGAGCTTTGGGAAGACGACAGTATCGAGGCCAGAGCCGAGCTTCAGTGGCGTATTGCCATACCGCTTTCTATTCCATTTTTAGTGTTGATTGCTGTACCGCTGAGCGCTGTAGACCCGCGTCAGGGCCGCTTCGGTAAAATGTTCCCGGCCATTTTGCTTTACCTAGGCTACTTCTTGCTGCTGCTTGCAAGTAGACGCGTACTAGAAGATGGAAAAATGCCGCCACAGCTTGGCTTATGGTGGGTACATACCATCATGTTGATCATTGGTGTCATGTTAATCGTGCGGGACAGAAAAACTGGCACAGAGCTTCGCGCTTGGATATTGGGGAAAAAGTAGATGTTTAAGATCCTCGATTTATATATTGCCCGTACGCTGTTAGGTACTATCACCGTTACGCTTAGCGTACTTATCGGCTTAAGCGCGCTCATTAAATTTGTAGAACAACTACGTAAAATTGGCGAAGGCGACTATGACATGCTGGTCGCTTTTATCTACGTTTTACTGAGCTTACCTCGCGACCTAGAGCAATTCTTCCCTATGGCCACGTTACTTGGCGGTCTTATCGGTATGGGCGTGTTGGCCAGCAACAGCGAACTGGTAGTAATGCAGGCCGCGGGTATGAGCCGCTGGAACATCATAAACTCGGCCATGAAATCTACCCTTGTTATGATTTTACTGGTGATGGCCGTTGGTGAATGGGTTACTCCATACAGCGAAACCAAGGCAAAACAGATAAGAACCGAAGCCATTTCAGGCGGTAGTCTATTTTCTTCCGATAAGCTGGTGTGGGCAAAAGATGGCGACCGATTTGTGAGTATTGGCCAAGTACTTAGCCAAGACTCACTCAAAGACGTAAGCATTTTTAGCTTTAATCCTGACTTGTCTCTTGAAAGTATTACCTACGCGAAAAATAGCGCTTTCGATGGCGACGGCTGGTGGTTAAGCGATGTTGAAGTAACCCAGTTTACAGAAACCAATGTCACGTTAGATGAAAGCGATCGCGTGCGCTGGAACTCGACCCTTACTCCCGATAAATTGGGGATTGTGGCGGTTAAGCCCGAAGCATTGTCTATTACTGGTCTGCTTGATTACGTGAACTATCTAGATAATAACGATCAAGATCCATCACGCTATGAGTTAGCGCTATGGCGGAAAATCTTTCAGCCTATATCGGTAGGTGTGATGCTATTGATGGCACTGTCGTTCATCTTCGGTCCGTTACGTAGCGTGACTATGGGCGCAAGAGTGATTATGGGCGTACTAACAGGCTTCGGTTTCTTTATTCTTAATGAAGTGTTTGGGCCAGTCAGTTTGGTATATCAGCTGCCGCCGTTTTTGGGCGCTTTACTGCCCAGTTTACTGTTTGCTGCTATCGCAGGTGTTATGCTAAAACGTTGATAAAGCTATCAACGATAGGCAAATTAAACGCTCAACGCATACAAAAAAGAGGCTCGTTGCAGCCTCTTTTTTTGATACTTTTTTAGCGCCCTACAAGCTGTGTACTACCAACTTTTGTGGTCGTTCGCTTCTTTGGTCAGCTTCAACACTTCGGTCTTTGCCAGTCGGTCTTGCAGAGATTGTTTATTTTTAAAAT
Organism: Alteromonas sp. ABD4_190; assembly: GCF_056160105.1. Classification (NCBI taxonomy): domain Bacteria; kingdom Pseudomonadati; phylum Pseudomonadota; class Gammaproteobacteria; order Alteromonadales; family Alteromonadaceae; genus Alteromonas; species Alteromonas sp. ABD4_190. Next base: position 3,027,314 of record NZ_JBSWWN010000001.1, on the reverse strand, counting down.
CAAACAAAACAAGTAATGTCCCTAAACCACCCAATGATGCGACAAGGCGAATTAACAAACGCGGCCATGTCATAGGCTCTTCAACTGTGCTGTAGATTCGTAACCGCCAAGCACGCATGCCAAGCGTTTGCCCGCCTCTACGCCAAAACCACAAAAAGAAGCCCGCAATCCATAAGCCTACCCAGGTTTGAATAAGCAGTTTATAGCCAAAAGATGCCTGGATAAGGTCGGCAGGTTCAGCATAGCCTTGCAGGTCAAGGGCACCGTTTTTCAGCATAACCACCAGCGTTACTATCATCACCATGGCCGCACACATACCTACAGCAGTGGCTACTAATGTATCGTAAATCATGGCCAATAAACGTCTAACGAAGCCTGCTCTTTGCACTGGGTTGTTTTCGGCATCGTTTTTTTTAGCACTATCTCTGCCGATATTTTTAGAGTGATAAGTAGATTCAGCTCTTCGTTTCGCTTTTGTGTCGTGTTTTGCCACGCGTTTCTCTTCAATATTTTCTAGACAGTCTATATTTTGGCATATGTGCGTGATTGCTTAAACAGGCGCAGGTATCCTTAACGCCATTTTAAAGTTTTGCAGTTGCGGTTAAAAGTGATCGAATTTAAGTGTTCGAACATACAAAAAACCAAATCGACTTTAAGAGGAATAGTACATGTCTGTTTCGAATAAAAAGTCAGCGAAAGAGAAGTGTCGTCCCAAAGTCTCCTCAGAGCGCCTACGTCACCAAGCATGGATAGCTACGTCATTCTTGCTGCATTTTGAACAGGGTTCTAATAAATATTCATTGAAGTGAAACTTTGGTTTCACTTTTTTTGCATCCAATTCACTCGATGAATCGTTATATGGTTAAACACCACATAATGGACATCGAGTGTGACCAATACAAAATTAATAACGTTTTCTACTCTTAGTACACTTTGCTTTATACATCCACTAGCGTGGTCTTACGACGACCCCGAAGGCGATATCGAGCATATTCGAGTACGCGGTGACTCATCAGTAAAAGACGGGGAGTTTATTTCTGCTTCTCAGGGCTGGGTGTCGGGTGACACTATGATTGACCGCCCCATGTTACGCGCTGGTGAAATATTGGAGTTTATTCCGGGTATGATGGTGACGCAACATAGCGGTTCAGGAAAAGCCAACCAGTACTTTTTGCGCGGATTTAACCTCGACCATGGCACCGATTTCACGGTGAGTGTAGACAGTATGCCAGTGAATATGCGAAGCCATGGACACGGTCAAGGCTACAGTGACCTGAACTTCATCATTCCTGAATTTATCGACAACCTTAGCTACTTCAAAGGTACCTACTATGCCAACATTGGCGATTTTTCTAGTGCAGGCGGCGCGATTTTTAATTTGAGAGATTCTCTTGAAAACAACCAGGTATTCTTAGGTTTGGGCGAATATGGTTTTAAGCGCGCCGTTTCACTAAACCAGTTTGAAGCCGGAGAAAGCCGCGTTGTTACGGCTTTAGAATACCAAACCTATGACGGCCCATGGACTGATGTTGACGAAGACGTAAAAAAGAAAAACGCTCATATTCGATATATTACGCCAATGTTAGATGGCCAACTTACCATAACAGGCATGGCTTATGACAATAGCTGGAACGGCGCTGATCAGGTGCCAGAGCGTGCTATTCAAAGCGGCTTAATAGACCGCCTAGGCTCTATCGATACTCAAGTTGGGGGGGAGTCTTCTCGCTATAGCCTATCTGCAAACTACGCTAGCGACACATGGAACGCCTCTGTTTATGCCATAGACACTGAGCTAAGTTTATTTTCTAACTTTACTTACTTCCTCGATAACCCTGAGCGAGGCGATCAGTTCGAACAAGCTGATGATAGAAAAATCTATGGCGGTGAAATATTCACTACCCTCCCCCTTGCTATTACAGAAGGGAGCAGTGTTACCTTGGGCGGCCAGTGGCGCTTTGACGATATTGACAATGTGGGCTTGTATCGCACTCAGAATTTAACCCGGTTTGGCACCGTTAGAGAAGATGCGATAGAAAGTAACAGCTATGCACTTTTTGCTCAGTCCAATATTTTTCTAAACGATAGATTAAGCCTGTCGTTAGGCGGTCGTTATGATTATTTAGATGTTGACGTAGATAGCGATTTAGACGCCAACAGCGGTAGTGCTGACGATGGTATTTTTACGTTAAAAGCAGGCCTTAAATATTTGCTGTCTGAACAGCTCACCGCATTTGCCAATATCGGTCAAGGGTATCACTCAAACGACGCACGGGGTGCAACTATTACTGTAGATCCGGTAAGTGGGGATACAACCGAAACTTCACCGCTCTTAGTGAAGTCTCTTGGTTATGAAGCCGGGGTTAATTTTACCGATAACAGAACCTATAATGTTTCAGCTGCATTATGGCGACTAGAACTAGACAGTGAACTGGTTTATGTCGGCGACGCAGGCTTCACCGAAGCGAGCCGACCATCAGAAAGACACGGTATAGAAGTAAGCGCCTACTACTGGGTTAATCATCATGTAACAACTGACATTGAAGCTGCTTGGACAAAAGCAAGATTTAGCGACAGTGTAGAAGGCGAAGGCCGCCATATTGACGGTACAGTTCCGGGCATTGTGAGCGCGGGACTGACGTATTTTCAAAACAGCAACCAGCTTGGATTTAGTTATACGCTGCGAGGTCGTTATTTAAGTTCTCGCACGGTAGAAAGCTTCGATGAAGTTTCTCCGCCATCAACGTTTTTAATGAATGCACAGGTCGCTTATCGTCAGCCAATGTGGGACGTTACTTTAGAAGTGTTGAACGCACTTGATAGTGATGATCATGATATCGACTATTTTTATGCGTCGAGCCTTCCTGGCGAGCCTGAAGAGGGCATAGAGGATTTGCACTATCACCCGGTTGAACCAAGAAACGTTCGTCTTACTGTTTCCTTGAAATATTAACCGCGCAGAAGCTTTTAATGGTAATAGCGGCGCTGGCCCTTTTGGCGCCGCAATATTTTATGTGAATGTTTAAAAAGCGTGCTAGTTTAAATACTTAGAAGCAGCATTTTTCAATAGTAAGTCTCATTGTGAAAATGGTGCCATAACAATAAAAGGTAGGAGCAACGATGGAACATGAAACTTTGTTCCCTTTGCTGTGTAAAACAGCAGACGGTGACAAAAAAGCCTTCGCAGAGCTTTATAAAATAACCAGCCCACAGCTTTATGCAGTTGCGTTAAAGCTACTAAAGCGGCCAGAACTTGCCGATGAAGCCACACAAGATGCTTACATTAAAATATGGCATAACGCAGGCAATTACCAGCGGGGCAAAGGCACGGTGTTGACTTGGATGGTAAGCATTGCGCGCTATCGGGCACTGGACTTAATTCGCTATCACAATGTAAGAAACGAAGTTGAGCTAAACGATGATGCACCATCGGGAGTAGAAAGCTCGCAAAATATTAAATTGGGTGCAGAGCAAGCTAGACTAGCCGCGTGCTTGGATGAATTAGACGGCCCTCAGCGCCAAGCCATTCACTTAGCTTACGTTAACGGCATGTCTCACCAGGAAGTGGTGAGTCACTTGGCCTCGCCCCTTGGTACAATTAAAAGCTGGATAAGACGAGGCTTGCAGAGCTTGCAGAGGTGCCTGTCACTATGAATTATTTGAAAGAAGAACGACTTAATGCACTGGCAGCGGAATACGTTGTTGGTACCCTCAGAGGTAAAGCGCGCACACGCTATCAAAAGTTAATGATGCAATATCAAGCGGTGAGCGATGCAACGGCCCAATGGGAACAATATCTAACCGGCTTTGCGGAGACGCTCCCGCCTGTGACGCCGCCAGACAACGTGTGGGAAAACATCCAAGTAAAACTTGGACATAAAGCCGCTAACGACGCAAACATGGCTAGCGATACACAATCTTCCAGCAAGTCTGGCGAGGTTATCGACTTTGAGAAAGAAAAGCAGAAACGCTGGAAAAATTTATCGTTCATATCTACGGCTGCTGCAATGGTGTTAGCCGTACTGCTTTTTGTTATGAAACCTGTGCCTGCACCAGAGGTTTCCCATATCGCCGTAGTCAACAACGCTGATAACACGCCACTGTGGGTGATAGAGGTATCTGACACGACCATGAATGTTAAGGTTACCGATGCTTTCGTGGCTCTAGCAGACAAAGACTACGAGCTGTGGATGGTACCGGCAAACGGTGAAGCGCCAATTTCCCTTGGTCTAATGCCTGAAGCAAATGGAGATACAAGAGCAACACCAGATATACTGCTAGATCAAAGCATCGCAGCCCTGGCTGTTAGTTTAGAAGCGCCAGGCGGCTCGGTGACGGGTGCACCAACCGAAGTACTTTACATAGCGCCTATAGTGTCAGTTTAAATTTTCTAGCAAAAAACGACACATCTCAAGGCCACTATTCATGTGGCCTTCTTTACATTTAAACTTTCTATAAAAACTTTTTTTCAATTTTTTAAATTATTTTGCATCTAAAGCGAAGGCTCAGTCGTTTAACTTTTGAACTCATAAAAACAGAGAGACTCGACATGATCCAATTTAAACGCAAAACCTTGTCTTTGGCCGTTGCCGTAACGTGTACAGCCATAACAGCGGGCGCAGTCGCGTCAAGCCACCGAGAAGCACCGAACATTACCCGTCACCCAGCGCTTGATAGCACAGATTTTTACGCCTTCAACAGCTATGAACAAGGCCGTGAAGACTATGTGACTTTCATCGCCAACTATATTCCACTACAAGATGCCTACGGCGGCCCTAATTATTTTGCGATGGATCCGAACGCGCACTATGCCATCCATATTGATAGCGACGGAGACGCAGTCGAAGATTTAAGCTTTGTTTTCCAATTTAACAATATGCTCGCTGCAGACAACGAAGGTATTGCCCTGCCAATAGGCCCTGAAGGCGATCAAAAGATGGTGAAAGTGCCGCTTAAAAATGTAGGTGGGATAAGCGCAGATGATTCAAGCGCAGCGAATTTCTCAGAAATGTATAGCCTTACGATGGTAAGCGGTGACATGCAAACAGGTACGCGCACAACGCTAACACCAGCCATGGGTGATATGTTTAAAAAGCCCCTTGATTACATCGGTAATAAAACCTTTACCAGCGAAGCAGAATACGCGCGCTATGCTGAAAGCTTCATCTACTCATTCAACATTCCTGGCTGTGACGACATGGCCAAAGTATTTGTTGGCCAGCGCAAAGACCCCTTCGTTGTTAACCTAGGCAAAACATTTGACCTAGTAAACTATGTACCTGTTGAAGGCGACAGTGCACCGGGTGCAGGGGATGGCGAGGGCTTCCCTGGCGGCATTACGCAAAGCGCGATGAATGATGACTTAGTAGACAAAAACGTAACAGCCCTATCTATTGAAGTGCCAAAGGCTTGCGTTACGGGTGAAGGCAATGGCGTAATTGGTAGCTGGACGACGGCAAGTTTGCCGCAAGCGCGTATTTTGAACCCAGATGCCACCTTTGCTAAACCTGAAACTAATGGTGGTGCGATGACTCAAGTGTCTCGTTTAGGTAGCCCGCTAGTCAACGAGCTTGTTATTGGTATTGGCGATAAAGACAAATTTTCTAGCTCTCATCCAAGTGCAGATGGTCAGTTTGCAGATTATGTCACTCACCCATCGCTGCCAGAGTTGCTCAACATTCTGTTTAAAGATGCAGTGAATACTACACTGGGTACGGATATTGAGACCCTTGCACCTACTAACTTCCCGCGTATGGACTTGGTGACAGCCTTCCTTACTGGCTTCCCAGGTGTTAACCAGCAAGCAACGGTTACAGCGTCTGAAATGCTGCGCCTAAATACAGGGATCCCAGCAACTCCAGCGGAATCACAGTCTACCTTCGGTGTAGCAGGCGATGACTTAGCAGGCTTCCCGAACGGCCGCCGCCCAGGTGATGATGTGGTTGATATTGCCCTTCGCGTTGTAATGGGTCGTTTATGCTACCCCATTCCAGTTGCAGGCGAAGACACAGACCTTGGTCTTTGTGCACCTGAAGACGCGAGTGTAGGTAATGTACCATTCACTGATGGCGCGCCTGTAGATGCAAGTATGATTGATACGTCATTTCCATACCTAAAAACACCACTTGCTGGCTCTGAATAAGGAGATCCATCATGTCTACGAAGATTAGGTTATTTAATGAGCGCAGTGGTGCAACTGCGCCTAAAAAGCAAACGTCAGGTAAACGTCAACAACACCGTATGTGGATTGCTTCAGGGTTGGTATTAGCACTTTCAGGTTGTTTCGATAGTGACGACGATAACGACTATCAAGCCCCAGAAGAAAATGCTGCGCCGGTAGCCGTTGATGAAATGTTGACGACACAAGCGGATATTGCGATTGATGGCACCTTGTCAGCTACCGATGCCGATGGTGATGCGCTTACGTTCGGGCTTGGTGAAAACGGTACGTTAGGTAATGCAGAAGTTAATGCTGATGGCAGCTTTACCTACACACCTAACGCTCAGGTAACAGGAAGCGATAGCTTTACATTTACTGTTTCTGACGGTGTTAACCCAGAGGTTACGGCCACCATTAGCGTTACGATTGAGGCACAGCAGGTATCGCTTTCTAGCTATACCCGCGACGCCTTCAATCAAGCGCCAACGGATGATCCATTACCAATAAATGGAAGGGAGTTCATCCAAGATGCTGACGACTCTACATTTGATGACTTGTTGATAGACCAATAACACGCATCAAATAACAGGAGTTTGTTAGCACATAACCAGTGTCAACCGTAAAGCCAAGGACGGCTTTTTTTAAGGAAGTAGCAATGACGTTTATAAAGTACTCTGCTCTGAAGTTCATTTTGGCGAGTACATCACTAACCCTTTCGACTTTTTCAATATACGCTCAACAACAAATCCCTGATATCAATGCTGTCATAGCAAGCTGGGAGCCTGAACAGTTATCAGTAACAAGCTTGAATGAAGCAGAAAAAGTGCTGTCATCAAGTCGTTATATTTCCGCAAAAGGAAACGAAAGAGAACGGGTGGCTCGCTTCGCCAACTCTATGCGAGCAAACTTCACATCGTTAAATGCTGGGCAACAAGAACGCCTAGTAATCTTAGAGGCTCGCTTGTTACAAGGCACTCATAGGTTCGAAGAAGCCAAGCAACATTTAAAACAAATTGCCTACTTTCGCTCGCCGGCCGCTTACTTACTTATGGCTGATATTGCCACGCAACAAGGTGATGTTAAAAAAGCAAAAGAAAACTGTGAAAGACTGGTAGGGAAGACGAGTTTTCTCATTGCATTTACTTACATGGTAAACGCAGAGTTTTCCCAGAACGCTCAAGCGAGGCTGCTTCAAAAACTGAAGGCCTTTGAAACTTATACCAGTAATGCTCGGCCTTCTGAACGCCAGTGGTTTTATGAAGTACTTGCGGATATGTCACTGCAGCTTGGTTACCCTGAAGCAGCGCTTGAGTATCTATCACAAACAGAGTTTGAAAAGCTTCCTATAAGTGCCCTGTTAGTATGGGCAGACGCTAGTTTTCAATTAAGAAATTATGAGGCTGTTACCTCCACGCTCGCCCGCAATGTACCCGATATCAAAAAAGCAGATGACGGCTTGCTTTTGAAATGGGCTATCGCAGAACGTGCCCAGGGTATCACGTCCTCAACGGTGCAATCTCAACTGTCAAAAAATATGGAAATTAGAGTGTGGAGAGAGGATAGCTCGCACGCGGCACAAGTTGCCACCTACTTTTTAGAGATAGAGAAAAATTACCCGCAGGCCCTCAAGTTTGCTGAAATCAATTGGCAGTACGCCCAAGCATTAAGTGACAAAAAGCTTTTAGAGCGTGCCCGCAAAGCTAATGGTGAATCAACCAATGCTTAGGTCTTCCAACCATTTCAGCGAACGAACCATGATGAGACTTGTTGTATTTTTTTTAGTAGCAACTTTTAGTTTTCCAGCCCTTTCTCACGAGCTAAGCAACGGTTATTTAACCCTTAAAAATGATTCTGGCGAGACACTTTCAGGCGAGCTTTTGCTAAAACCCAAAGACATAGGGCAAGCTGCCGGACTCGATACCAATAATGACGGCAATCTGACATGGGGTGAAGTTAAAAGAAACCACAATCTAGCGAATGATTACATTCAAAATCACCTAATAATTCGTGGTAGCGAGACACGGTGTACAGTAAGTCTTGCATCACCTTCCGTACGTGACATATCTGCGGAGTCATTATTGGTATATCCACTTTCGGTGAATTGCGCTTTTTTAAACGAAGTGTCTGTACGTTACACAGGTATAGTGAGCGATTTTCCTACACATAAACTGCTTACTTCCATCACCCTTAATGAACAAACAAGTGTGCATGTACTAGATAGTGAGCAAACTTTCGTATCTGTATCCCCTAAAAGTAGTCATTGGATTTCGCAGTTTAGCGAAATGGTTTATCAGGGTATTTGGCACATTTTTATTGGGTTAGATCACATACTATTTTTAGTCGCCACATTGCTGACCGTTAACTTACTTAGAAAAAGTAAACGTTGGGTAAAAGAAAAAAGTATCAAACGGATCGTAAAAAGCACTGTGATTTTGGTAAGCACTTTTACTTTAGCGCACTCAATTACGTTGACCCTTACAGCTCTTGATTTAATAACGCTTAATAGTCGTATTGTTGAACTAGGCATTGCGATTTCGGTGGCCATTACTGCACTAAATAACGTGTACCCCGTTATCATGCGCTTGGGATTTGTTACTTTTGGATTCGGCCTACTTCACGGGATGGGATTCGCGAGTGTGTTTGGCGACCTGAATGCCCAATCTGGCAGCTTAGTGATGAACGTGCTTGCATTTAATTTAGGTGTAGAAATAGGTCAACTTGCCATAGTTGCACTGCTACTTCCCATACTTATCCTACTTAGAAACGTCAGGTTATATTCGAAAGCCATTATGCCAATTGCATCATCAATTATTGCGGTTATAGCGATTAACTGGACGTTGCAGAGATGGTAGCAGCGGCACACCTAGTTATTAATTGAGAGATAAGAGTAAGCTTATACTGAGTGACAAAAAATAAGAAATGACTAAAGCGGCGCGCGCCTTTGGACAATCTTTCGGCACTTAGCCATAAAAAGCACAAAAAGTTGTTGTATAGGCGCGCCGCATCGCTATAATGCCAAGCATCAACACCACGTTGATATCTATACACAATGCCAGTGTGATGGAATTGGTAGACATGGCGGATTCAAAATCCGCTGCTAGCGATAGCGTGGCGGTTCAAGTCCGCCCACTGGTACCATCTCTTCTTTTTGAAGTAGATACTAAAACCGACCTTTAAGTCGGTTTTTTTGTTTCTTGAATTAATTCAATAATTAAATCACAAATTTTTCACGGTTGTAGCAGGACAGACTAAAGTGACTGTCAGATTTACCAAGCTACCAAAGCCACTCAGCTACCTTCATCAACTGAACTCCAGTAGCCGTGACTAGCATCGCATACCTCAGAAAAATCATTTACCAACTTCATGAATTTATTGGTAAAAGTATCCAGCATAACTGTCTCACCTCTATTAACAATCTCTGTCCATAAATCGAACTTTAGATATTCATAGGTAAGCCACCATTTGCTTTGTGGAAAACGGCTGTATCCACCTGACACTCCAAGTTGCCGTAACTTTTGCTGAATCTGGGCTTCAGCTACCACTTGACCAAGATTTACGCTTTCATTCCTACGAACAACACCTATTGTTACTGGTGGGTTAAAATCTGAGGCATTAAATTCAAGAGCAATAGATAATGCGTTTGACTTATTATAAATTCTGAATGGATACCCCCACTTTTTACTCAACTTACCAAAATCGTAGCTAACCTCCCATCCATCAGGTAAAAATATTGAAACTCTTTTTTGAAGCTGATCAAAAAAAGACTCCATTTGTTGACTTTTTAAATCTGGAAGTTCTCTAGACACTTTTAATGCCGTAGTTAAAAAGCGTTGTTTTTCTTCAACAGAGACGCTGTCTAAGTATTCCTTTAACGTCATCACTTTACTCCGATAAGTACCTGTTAGCTTATGAACCACTTCCATGTATTGTTTAATTGGAAAGGATAAATTTTGGAGATTCCCAACCTCATTGAGGCTTTTCTCCAGCCATTGTATTATTGAGGGATGTTGAACACTTGAGTAATACAAATTTGAGTAAAAGACTGTGTCAGCACTATTTGTCAATTCTGTCTTTTCGGCATTTAGACGATAATTGCCCAAGCTATATTCGCTTGGTTCAGGGCGATCTATCGTCAAATAAATCACCCAGATATTTATTTCTTCAACATCGCTATTTTGCTCATTCACATAACTAATGTATCGAGCAATCTGATTGGGCTGATCACCAGCATAAATCTTATTTTCTACAATGATATGATTCGCCCCATCTGTGAGGTATATATCAATGTTTTCATGTTCTCTGTGGACACTTGCTGAGGCCAAATCAAAACTAAAACGACTTGGCTTGTAGAGTGATAAAAATATTTCCAAAAATAAGGAGTCTTGGTAATGCAAGCCTTTGGGATTTAACAACGACGCAATAAACCTTGAATGAAGGCGGACTTCATCCCCTTTGTTCAAGAGCGTCGTGAAAAGATTAAAATCATTCAATCCTCTACGCTTCTGTTTCGCCCGGTAATCTTGATACTCCTGAAAAAGAAAAGCCATATCTGAATATGCCTTATCATTAATACTTTTCTGCACAAATTCCCCAAAGTACATCGAAATTAGCGCCTAAACACAACGCGAATCAGGTTAGTACTGTTAATTTCATCACTACTTCATACATTTAAACAATCTCAATTTCCGAGCTTAGAAGCGCTCATATGCCTTTTTTTGAAAGACATCTACTGTTTTACCTTCTTCTACTTGAGATTAAAACCCCATACATTCGAAACTATGCACTTAATCTAGACAGGCATGTGTAAAGGTTTAAGCAAATAAATTGTAAGTAGAAGGGTTCTAAAAGAAAAAAACGTTAGTGAGGTAAAAACTGTATAAAGACGATTTAAATGGCCTCATCTTATCCTCGTATTGGTATCTTTTGGGTTTACCAACATAAACTCATATCAAAATCTATACTATTATCTCAAGCCTCATATAGCAGTGTAGGAATTGCCGACAGCAACTTCAGCCACATTGATGTTTGGGAATCAGAAAAAGTTTACCTTCCTGAATGTCCAACGCTTTTTGACTCTGAATATCAAGCGCTACCTCGCGGGAGAATTTTATTTGATAAGAAAAATAACACTTTTAGCATGTTCGCCGATAGAAAAATTGTAAGAAGTAAGCACTACAGACAAATGATCATAAACGCCTTTTCTCTACAGGCGCAAAAATGCATATGGAGAACAGACTCTCACTATGTTGTTTTCAGTTAAGGGATTAAAATAAAGCTTTATCCCAGCAAAAGTAGATAGACTAAAGTGACTGTCAGATTTACCACTCGCTAAGCAGTGCGGTATATCAATATCAATGATTGAACAGCATTACAGTCACGTGCTCCCAAAGATATTTGGCAATCAGCTTTTAGGTATTGAAATGGATGAGATCAAACAGGACAAAGACAGAATCGTACTGTCACTGAAAGAGCCGTTGCGTCTTACACTAAGAGAGCTAAAGAATGGGAAGCTAATTATCAACTTCGGGGGTGCATATAATGGCCAACCATTCCCCACTACGTCTTAAAAAAAGAGCCAAAATGATACATCTTGGATGAGCTTCTAAAAATGGAGAAGTAACTTAAAGGACTAATATGTTTGACCAGTCGTTCTCACATCAAAACTTATTCAAAATATACGTTCATGAGAACAAGAAAGGAAATAATCTTGCTGAACGCTTCTTCGAAGATGTAAGCGAAGAGTACACGAAGGTCAAACGTGCAAGAAAGTTAATCAGTAAGATTTATTCTCGACGTCGTTACTATTCGCCAGCCGTATTTGAGAAACGAGTTCTTCTCCTGTATAGATTGCTTCGCGAAGTAAAAAACAAAAAAAATGAAGTAGTCAGAAGTCACCTAAAAATCATCTCAAATAAAATTTCCGAGAGGAAATTTAAATTCTCACTAACCAAGCTAGACGAAAAAGTAAACGACAAAGATGTTTTTATTACTGGCAGTTCGGTCGACTCTTTCTTTGCCGAAAAACAAATACAAAAAAATATAAAATATACCTATGGTGTGAAACAAGCTGATAGAGACCTAATCGTTCCACAACTTCGCTCCGTTTTGGCTAACAAGTTTCCCAAGATTATTATCAAAACTGACATAAAGTCTTTCTACGAGACTATCGATAGAGAACTTTTACTGAAGAAGCTAAATAGGAGTCCAATCCTCAGCCTCACCACTCGAAAAATCATTGCAAGACTACTTGAATCATACGAAGAACAGTCTGGCGCGAGCTTGGGCATTCCCAGAGGTGTCGGTGTCAGTGCCTACTTAGCAGAGCTTTATATGAAGGATTTCGATGCGGAAGTAGAAAAGTTACCAAGTCTTATATATTACGCACGTTATGTTGACGATATCGTCATAGTACTTTCACACACACCGGGGAAAGACTCCCAACACCACCTTGATTTTATCGAGTCAAGGCTTCGCGAAGAGCAGTTAAGCTTAAACCTTACCGGCGACAAAACAAAAACTATTGATTTCAGCACAGCAAATTGTAACTTTCAGTTTGATTATCTTGGTTATAAATTTAAATGCGCCAGTGGTAGCGTAAAACTTGAGTTGGCAGATAAGAAGAAATCCAAGTATCACAAACGAATAAGTGACGCTATTAACGCCTACAACAAACACTCAAAGCGACAACCCCAAAAAGCAAGACGAGAACTTTTATTGCGACTTAAATTTCTGACCTACAACACAAAACTTTCCAATAATAAAGGAAACGCGGTCGTAGGGATTTACAACTCAAACCGATGGATAACAAGCTCTGATTGCCTCCAGAATCTTGATCATAAACTCCAAGGTTTAGCTAACGCGATAAATAACGCAGGGTTAAGAAATCGAATATCAAAATACTCATTCAAAGAAGGCTTTGATAGAAGACTATTTGCAAATTTCACTGCTCAAGAGTTCTCAATAATAACTAGGGCATGGTCAAAGTGAAAAAAACCATAAGAATAAAACTAAAAAAAGAACGAGCTATCCTGTCTGATACTCTTCCATATGAAACCCCGATTACTTTTTCCAATAGGTTTTTCTACGAATTCATTATTGAGAACTCTCTTGAAGTTGAAGGTGACAAGATTATATGGAACAGCTTAAATGAAGCCAATGATGCTGTGATGAGGTTGCTTTTTGGCATAAGTGAAAATGAAGTAGAAAAAAATGGTGCCAAGAGAACCATCGTCATTAAAAATGGCACCTTTATTACTGTGCCTTTTCAATATGGGGTTAGCCACAAAGAGGATAGTTATAGAAAGCTCTCCGTACCTCATCCTAGAAATCAACTTCAGATAGCCAACTTCTATGAGAAGTACAAAGAATTGATTCTCTATTATTCTAAGAGGTCAAAATTCAGCCTTCGCCACCCGCATAAAATTGCCGACACTAGACTCTTTGACGATGAAAGAAAAAGTGCTTCAGTAGTACTTACCAACCAGTTTGATAAAAATCTTTCCTACCGCAATAAGCATCTAAAATCCTTTTTTGGATACCAAAAAATTAGAAATATACATGAGTTCTTTGAGTCAAAGGCATACCATCAATGCGAGAAGAAATACAACGTAATGGCTCAGCTCGATATCTCAAAGTGCTTCGATTCAATTTACACTCATTCCATTGCGTGGGCACTACTAGGTAAAGGCCCCGTTAAGACAGAGCTTGCTAATGTAGGCAACAAAACATTAGCTGGCTCATTCGCAGATGACTTTGACTCATTGATGCAAAAGCAAAACTACAATGAAACAAACGGTATTCTGATCGGGCCTGAGTTATCTCGAATATTTGCCGAATTAATCCTACAAAAAGTTGACTTCAACCTTGAGTCGAGGCTTGCTAAATCATCAATTTATCGTGATAAAGATTATTCTATTTTTAGATACGTAGATGATTATTTCGTCTTCTTTAATGAAGAAAAAATATACAAAGTGATAGTTGATACGCTTCTCGAGCACTTATCAGAATATAAACTCGGCTTAAACACAGAAAAAGAAATCGTTTATAAAAAACCTATAATCACTGAAATAACCATAGCAAAGAGAAAAATATCTGAGCTACTGAACGATAAGATAAAAATAGATATTGATGAGGACGAAGAAAAAGTAGATGAAGAAGGAGAACCATTAAAGTACGGAAACATTTTTATTCACGCCAAAACATTGATCACAACATATAAATCAATACTTTCTGAGAGTGGGGCAGAATACAAAAGCGTGATTAACTACACGCTCACAATAGTAGAATCAAAACTCAAATCTATTTTTAAGAAATATTCGCAAGTTCAGTACGACTACAAAACTCACAGAGACCTATTGGATTCTATAGACGCTTGTATTGAGTTCGCGTTCTTTATTTACAACGTCGCTCCGAGAGCCAATACAACTATAAAGCTAAGTCGAGTCTTAAAAGAAATAATCGAATTCTGTAAGAAAAAACCCATCGAAATCGATGAAATGCACCACATCTTCAAGTGTATCTCAGACAATATTTCGTTTGTAATAGAGAAGTATGAGACAAAAAACTATACACAGGTTGAGACGCTTTATTTGCTGACAGTTTTGTCAGAACTAGGTAAAGATTACTGGTTGCCTGAGCCATCTTTAGTTAAGTACTTCGGAGGAACATATAATAGAGGTAAGAAAACCGTTTCTTTTGATAGCAGTTTGAACTACTTTTCGATAACAGTAATTCTTTTTTATATGCGTGATAAGTTACGTTATGGCAGGGCGAGAAAGGCCATCAAGAAAACTATAAAAGAAAAGCTAAAATCCCCTGAAGCTTCGCTGAAGAAAGACTCAGAGTTATTCTTCCTTTTAATAGATTGTATCAGCTGCCCCTACTTAGAGAATGGATTCAAGCAAGACCTGCTTAAACACTTTGGCATATCTAAAAAGAAGCTTCGAGACGAGATTATTAATCTGAGACAAAATTGGTTTACCAAATGGGTCAATTTCAGCTTTGCAGATGAACTTGACTCCAAACAAAGTGACGAAGTATATTAATCGCACTTCGCATCGCGCCAACCGCTAATGACTGTAGGCAGTCCCACACACCCGCGAAGCGCATTATTCGGTCCTATGCATGGACGATTTTGCTTAAGCAGTCCGGTGTCGAGCTGCTTCCAAATTTATTTTTATCAATAAAGAAAAAACGCGATGCTTTGCAAAGTTTTTGCAAAGCGTGAGGCGCTGACGGCTAGCCACCGCCATGACTGGGTCAAAATAGCCACAATCTTTTCAAAATCCGTTGCTAGCGATAGCGTGGCGGTTCAAGTCCGCCCACTGGTACCATCTTCTTCTAAAGAAGAAGATACTGAAACCGACCTTTGAGTCTGTTTTTTTGTGTCTGAAATTCAGCAAATCGCCACGCAAGCGTGTCGGTCCAAGACATAGCCATATATTGAAGCTCCTCAAAACTCTCGATCTCCCTAAACGAACGACCTTTTACGATTTAAAGCAGTACTACTAATACGGCAACCCATTTTTAACTCACTTAACCAATTGATTCTAATTATATTTACATAATACTCTGCCAGTCGCTTACATAGTTACCAAAACACCACTAGTTGAAAACAGTTAAAAGGTTACTAAAATAAACCACCTAGAGACAACGAGATTTATTTCAATTTTTGGGAGTTTTGAGATGACCACTACAAAAACAGGCAATGTACTAATTATTAATGCACACCAGTATTACCCTTTCTCGGAAGGCAAGCTAAACGCATCTTTCGTCGATAAAGCAGTAACGCTGCTTGAAGCTAAAGGCTACAACACTCGCGTAGTGACAATGGCCGAAGAACACAACGTTGAAGAACAGTTGGCCCATCATCAGTGGGCTGACATCGTTCTTCTACAGGCACCAATCAACTGGATGGGTGTGCCATGGTCATTCAAAAAGTACATGGATGAAATATACACTGCAGGTATGGGCGGCGCCCTATGTGCCGGCGATGGTCGAGTTGCCGAATCACCGAAGAAAAACTACGGCACAGGCGGTACCCTTACCGACGTTAAATATATGATGTCTTTAACCTTCAATGCTCCAGAAGAGTCATTTAACGACAGCGAAGAGTTTTTCGAAGGTAAATCTGTAGACGATTTACTATTTCCAATGCATATGAACTTTAAGTTCTTTGGCATGAAGCCAATGGAAACTTTCGCTAGCTTTGACGTAATGAAAAACGCCGATGTAGAAAACGACTTTAAACGTTTTGAAGCTCATATAAACAAGCATTTTTAAGGAATTATCATGAGTACTGAATACACCAATAAGTTACATGCAGGTTCTGCCTTTCCAGATATTTCAGCAAAGCTGTTAAATGGCGACACTATAAAGTTAGCGACACCTGAGAACGGTCTTGATTGGAAAATGATAGTGGTTTACCGAGGGCAACATTGCCCACTTTGCACTCGATACCTCATTCAACTTGAGAGTGTTAGGGGTTATCTTGCCGAAACTGGCGTAGACCTTATTGCAGTATCTGGCGACAGTAAAGCGCAGCTTGAAAGTCACCTTCCTAGGTTGGACATTAACTTTCCAATTGCGTACGGCTTAACGGTGGAGCAAATGGAAGAATTAGGCGTTTATATCTCTGATCCAAGGTCGCCTCAGGAAACTGATCACCCGTTTTCTGAGCCAGCGCTGTTTGTTGTGAACAATGAAGGTAATGTGCACGTCGCTGATATTTCTAACAACCCATTTGTTAGACCTGAGTTAGAGACATTAGTAAGTGGTTTGGGCTGGATTCGTAACCCTGATAACAACTACCCTATTCGCGGTATGCACAAATAGGAGCTTCTATGAAAAAAGTGGATAATTTCGTAGCAGCCCTTTTGGCAACGGGTACTATGTTATCTGGGTGTGCTATGGCGAACGATGACAATACAGGACACGCTCATATTGTATCGCCAAAGCACTACACTCTTCTTTTAGAAAACGAAAACGTGCTCGTTTTAAAGATGACGCTTCAGCCCGGCGAGGAAGACACTTGGCACAAACACAATGCTGAAACCGTTTATTTTGAAGATGGCGGAAAAGCCATCATCAAAACAGCTGACAAAGCAATGACCTTAGAAATCCCTGATGGTTATGTCATGTGGCATGACGAATGGGAGCACCAAGTTAAAAATATTGGTGACTCAACGATTACTGCAATAATTGTGGAAGCTAAATAACCAAGCCTTCGATTATAGTAAGTGATAGGAACGCGTTTAAAGTTAGTGTCAGGGCTACTTGGCACTAACTTAAACACCTATGCGCATACTCATTGTTATACCTGCCTTTCCCGATAGCAGCCCATGCTGGAAACAATAGTCTTGTGACTCTTTCCTTGAAGCCAATATGGTTTTAAAGTTATCGCGTTATATATTGACTTGCGGTACCTAGGAGCCAAGTGCCCTAGGATAACGTTGTCTAGTATGGAGTAACAATTGAAGTCCCCCAACAAACCAATTAAAGTCGCTCAGCACAAACTTTTATCACTTTCTGAAAGGCTTTAATTAATGAACATTGAACGAATGGAAACCAAGCAGCGCATGAGTCGTATTGTGAAACACAATGGCGTTATCTACTTATGCGGGCAAGTATGCGCAGATGCCACGCAAGATATCACCCACCAAACTCAAACCATGTTAGATAAAGTCGACAGTCTACTTATACAGGCAGGCAGCGATAGAAAGCATATGCTTTCAGCGACCATTTACCTTAAATCCATGGATGATTTTGCGAAAATGAATGAGGTATGGGATAACTGGGTTCCAGATGGTTACGCGCCAGCAAGGGCATGCGTTACTGCCGATATGGCCCGCGAAGCACTGCTCGTGGAAATCTCGGTAGTAGCAGCTGAAATTATTAATTGATCAAGCAACATTACTAATTAACATATCGGCTCTGCACCTTCTTTTCAGAGCCTTATGGCCTCTTTGTAAAATAAGGCTTCCCCGTCACATCACTGAAATAAAATACCTGTAACGTAAAATATTCGCCAATGGAGCCTGCGAAGGCTTACCCTCAAACACGCAAATTGCTCCGATATGAGTTTTCATGAAAAAATTGAAACGCTATCAATACGAACGATATGCCATCCTCTGTCAACTCGCCTACCCCGACGCCGACGCGCAATACGAAAAAATACTAGATCCTTTTCATGAACGTCATCTTGTCGATAAATACGGTAGAATGAGCGTAAGGATATTGTGGGTTGAGAACAAAAAAGAAGTCATCATCGTTTTTCGCGGTTCGTTAGGCTTTAAAGACTGGTTCGCAAACTTGTTTTTCATACCCTATCGATTGCGTCAGCTGAATCGAAGTTTCTTTGTCCACTGGGGCTTTGCGAGATTACTTGCGCAGCCAATGTACTCAAGTACAAAAACGTCCGATGACGCATTACCGCTACGAGAATTACTCGTAAAAGTGCTAGAGCCACTTCGCGCACAAGGTAAGCGGTTTTCATTTATCGGTCATTCATCTGGTGGTGCGGTCGCTGTGTTAATGGCCGATTATTTTGAAAGGCGCTTCCCAAAGTCGGTAAAAAGAGTCGTTACTTTTGGGCAGCCTGCAGTGGGCACCCGCTCTTGGTACAAGCATTACACGCTACACCACAGAACCTACCGTATTTGCTGCGACCTAGACGTAATCACCTTTATGCCTCCCTTCCCTTTTTACTTCTGGCATGTGGGTAAAATGCTTTGGCTGCATGATGATAAAATTTATGAAAACACGCCTACTCACAGGCGATTTTTAATGTCTCTTAAAAGCTGGTTGTTGCGCCCTATTACCTACCACTACATGCGGAAATATATTCGCAATAAGTCGCTTTTTGACGAGCATTGAAAGCGATCATTTTTAGCCATTTGTGCGTAATTTAAAACAGTTTACTACACACATACCCACCTATACTGCTTTGTTGGCAGGAGAAAGAATATATGGCTTCAATAAAGATCGAGCGAGCGAAAGCGGCACTCAAAAACGCATTCATCGGCGACGCACTCGCAATGCCGGTACACTGGTTTTACAACCCTGCTGATATCTATAAAGCCTTTCCACTAGGTATCGAACAATTTGAAGAAGCTCCTACGTTCCACCCTTCTTCTATAATGTCGCTGCATTCCACACAACAAGGTGGTCGTGCAAACAAAGCATCAGCTAGCCAAAAAGAGATAGTGGGTGAGGTTATTCTAAAAGGAAAAAGGCAGTACTGGGGTAAAGATAACGTTCATTATCACCAGGGAATGAAAGCTGGTGAAAACACCCTGAATGCCCACTGCGCCCGTATTGTTTTGACCTGCGCACTTAAAGGTTATGATGAAAATGAGTTTTTAAACCAGTACATTAGCTTTATGCGCGCTGATGTGCCTAAACACCCTGACACATATGCCGAGTCTTATCACAGAGGTTTTTTCGCAAATCTCGTACAAGGCATTCCGGCAGAAAAATGTGGGGCAGTTACCCACGATACGGCTTCGATAGGCGCTTTCGTATCGGTGACACCTTTAGCACTAGTAGAAGCTGCTAAAAATACTGCACTTAACGACATCAAATACCTGTGTCGTAAGCACTTGTATTTAACTCATCCCGATGAGTCGTTAGCCTCAGTCTGTGATTACTATGTTGAGCTGATATACAAATTGGTTCACCGCCATGATGAATCACCCAAAGACATTTTAGATGAAGTTGCGCGTAACTCAGCAGGGTTGAACTTGCCGTCCCTTACGGCAAAGAACAAAAGTGATATTGAAGTTGTAGGGCGCATGTATTCGCCAGCGTGTTATATCTCAGACGCATGGCCCGCTGTTTTATACTTCGCTTATCGCTATGCTGATAATCCGAAAAAAGCACTGATGGCAAACACTAACGTGGGCGGTGACAACGTGCATCGCGGTTTTGTTTTAGGGGCAATACTAGGTTTAACGCACGGAGCAGAGATAACCCCATGGTTTAGTGAATTAACTGATGCGAAAAAGCTAAACTCGCTAATCGATTCTCTAGCCGAGGAATAATTAGAATACGGAAGTATTGTAGTTTAAAGCTGTGCCCTTTCAAGGCGAAGCAAATGCCTAACTTAACGCTTTGTAAGCTACTAATTAACGATATTCGCTTCACCCTAGTTAACGTTGTGACAAAACCTTACAGCCTAACTGTTTGACCCGTTTTCGCCGCTTCAGATATGGCGTTAACAATCTTAATATCAGCAAGCCCTTCACTACCAGGTACCATTGGCTGGCGCCCAGTTAATATGGCTAAAGCGTCATTATCCATTTGAAGCGTTTGCTGCATCCCGTTAATAGGTGGCAGCGTTTTCCCGTCAGACGTTGTACCCGTTACACCGTTATAGCTCTGCATTGGTTTTAGCTGATACCAACCGTCTTCACAGTCAGCTTTAAAATGATTAAACCCTTCAACTACGCTAGTGCCGCAATCTGCCACCAGCCCGTCACCAAAGTCCATGGTGAATAAGGTAGTTTCATCAACTTCAGTGAATTTTTCTGGGAAACGTTGTGGAGGGTGGCTGCCAGTTACAGACAAAGGCTCTCGCCCCGTTAAAAAGCGCGCGCTGTTTATTGCATAAACGCCCATGTCATAAAGGGCACCGCCTCCCATATGCTTTTTCATGCGCCAGTTGTCTGCCGCCCTACCTTGCCCCGCATAACCGGCGAAGCTCGATACTGCGGATATATATCCATAGGGTTTCGTTTCAAGATATTGATAAAAAGTGCGTGTATTAGGTTCGTGCTGCATGCGATAGCCAATGGATAGAGTGACGTTATTTCGATGGCAAGCATCAATGATTGCCTGGCACTCCTCACTATCCATGGCCATTGGTTTTTCACACCACACGTGCTTTCCTGTATTGGCAGCCTTTACTGCAAAGTCTTTGTGCGTACCTGTGGGGGTAACGACATAGATAACGTCGATATCTTTGTTATTGGCTATTTTTGCCATAGAACCGTATGTATATACGTTGGCGTCTTTAATACCGTACTTTCTTTGCCACTTGGGAATTTTTTCTTCGCTACCTGTGATGATGCCTCGCAGCTCACAGTGCTGGGTGTGCTGTAGCGCAGGTGCTAATAAATTTGTGCTGTAGTTGCCTAAGCCAAGCAAAGCTACGCCTAATTTCTTTTTAGGTGGCTGAGCTAACAAACAAGGGCTGTGGGCAAGGAGTAGACCTGAACCCGCTATTTGAAGGAAGTGACGACGAGTAATACGAGGCATTAGCCCTCTCCATAAGACAATAATCCATGTATGCTTTTAGTAGTGTCTTTGACGTACTCATAGATCACTTGTATTTAAGTATTGAACTTTCAACATGAATTTTTCGTAATATTTAAATCCGAGTGACACTTGTACATAACTCGCGCAAAACTCGCTTCTTATCAAAGGCTAAGACATGGATAACGCTGGCTCTCTTAACGACAAACAAAAAAAGCATTTAACTGGTGCGTACCCGAAGATTGCCAAGCAAACAAAGCTGCTTAATACCTTAGTAATCTTTGCCTTTATTTACACGTTGTATTTGGCGAAGTCACTTCTCATCCCGCTGTTTTTCTCTGCGTTTATAGCCTTACTGTTAAGCCCACTTGTCGCCATTGCTAGGAAAGTATATGTACCACGGACAATGTCAGCAGGTGTATTGATTGCTCTATTGATAGCCCCTTTCACGTTGCTTATTTTAGAGCTTGCTGAACCCGCCGAACGCTGGATGCATTCACTGCCTAAAATAGCTGCCGAGATAACAGAAGAGATAGAAGAAATTAGCAGTAGCATTGATGCCTATACGTCACCGCCTGAGGCCGCTCCCGTGGAAAAGGGGCCTTCTATTTTTGACTGGTTTGGCGACGATGACTCTAATAAACAGGTACTTACTCCGCCAGATACTTCAAATTCAGTGACCGACAAGATCAAGCAAAGTGGTATTGATCTGGGTTTGAACCTCTTCAGCAGTGCGCCTTTCTTACTAGCGCAAGTGCTTGGCTGCGTAGTATTGATCTTTTTCTTATTAGTCTTCGGTCCAAACCTCTTCCACGTTTTCATTAGAGATTTTCCAGTCGTCACGGATAAAAGACGAGCATTAGTGTTGGTCGATCAAATTCAACGAGAGCTTTCTTCATACATAGTAACGATAAGTATCATAAACACCTGTTTAGGGCTGGCTACGGCTGGCGCCTTTCATTTCTTCGGAATTGAAGATGCATTATTGTGGGGAGCGCTGGTTGCTTTGATGAACTTTGTACCCTATTTAGGCGGTATCGCTAGTTGTCTCGTGTTGCTCGTTGTGGGTCTAGTTCAATTTGGGCTTACCGGCAGCGCATTTTTACCCGCCGGTGTATTTTTAACATTAAACATTGTCGAGTCTCAGTTGATTACACCCGCTATACTGGGGCGCAGTATGCAGCTCAATCCGCTGATAATCATAATTTGGATAGCCATCACAGGCTGGCTATGGGGCGTGATAGGAGTCCTATTAGCAGTACCAATTCTGATGTGTGTGAAAATCATCTTGGAAAACGTAGGCGTTTTTAATCATTGGATTCGGCTTATCGAGTCAAAATAGCTAGCTAATTAATGCTTGTTTACACAAGCAACGCTTTAACAATACGCTTACGCCTTTACCCCTAAATCCTTGGGCGCACCGCATGCAGTTCAAAATTTACTGTGCCGTTTTTAAGCTTTTCGAGCTGCGCTGCATATTCTGATGAAGCAAGAACCGCCTCAATATCATTCACGCTATTCCACTCTAGAATCACAATCTGCTGTGGCGCTACAGCATAGGGGTTATGATCACTTAGTGATATATCCTGAGTTATGGATATCACTTTACCGCCCAACGCTTGCGCTTTTTTCGCAAAGCTGTCGATAAAAGCATAATAGTTGTTAGGTGCTTTGGGGTTCACCCAGGCCAATGAAACTGAATATATCTTGTTAGTTGAAAATGAAAGTGTGGTGGGTTTACTTACCTCATAGTCATAAAGCTTTAATGCCTCCCATGCCTCTTTTCTTAATGCCTTTATATCGCTAAACAGTGGTAGCGATTGAAATGATTTTTGTGCAGTAAGTGAAGGCCACTGGCTTACCACAAAAACATTAGGACTAAAGGTTCCTATTAGCGTTTTTTCAACGACAAGCACCCCATTTTGGGTATACCCGTATTCGCGTGCTGTTGATGCTCCCAATTCAAAATACTTGTCTCGCAGCGGACGCTTTTCCGCTTCAGTTACAGGTGCAATAAGCTGCATCACCGCTCCTGGATTAAAATGCACCGACAACACTTCACCTTTTTCATTAGCTATTACGGGCGACGCAAATAAAACACCCACCCCAAAAAACCTTAAGCCAATGAATTTAATTAACTTACCCAGCATTTCAACATTCCCTTTAATTATTAACTTTGTGGTTATGCGAATACATTAACAAGTGAATCAACCCAAAACACGGTTTGTTTTTTGTTCACAATGGTGCATTATCGTTCCATGAAAGATTGGAATGATTACGCATTAATTCTAGCCCTGCACAGGTCAATAACCCTTAGGGCGGCTGCCGTTACCTTAGGGACTACTCATACTACGGTGGCAAGGCGTTTGTCTTTGTTAGAAAAGCAATATAACGCCAGTATCTTCGAGCGCATTCCCGGCGGGTACCGCGCGACTCCGTTTGGCGAGCAGCTTGTCGCCACCGCTATGCAGGTTGAAAGTGTTATTCGCGATTCAGAACGGCTTTACTGCGCAAGTAATGAAAAACTCGCAGGCCCAATAACGCTCTCACTGGGCGAGCCCATGTCGCAGTTTTTGTTGGTCAAAGAACTCGGTGAGTTCGCTCGGCTTTATCCGTCTATTCAATTAAAAGTGAAAAGCTCAACAACCTTCGCCGACTTGGACAAAGGCGAAGCGGATGTCGTTATACGCGGGGCACCTAAATTACCCGAACATTTAATTGGAAGGCGACTTTACAAGCTAGGCTTGTGCTTTTATGCACACAAAGATTACTGTGAAAATACACCCCGTAAAGACTGGCGATGGATTGCGCCGTTAGAGAATGAAGTTTGGCCGCAATGGCTAGCACAATCGCCTTACCCAGAGGTGCCTATTGGAATAACAATAGACGACATCATCTCTCGATATCACGCTATTTTAAACGGCGTGGGTATGGGAAGAGCTGCATGCTTCATGGGCGACGTCCACCCTGACTTGGTTCGACTACCAGGGAGCGCGCCCGTTTTGAAATACGATATTTGGCTGCTCACCCACCCTGATCTGTATGAAAAGCCTAAAGTGAAATTGCTGATGCAGTTTTTAACCGATGCATTAATGGCTAAAAAATCGCTCGTTGAAGGGTAAGTTATTTAAGAATGTCGAACAATCTTACTATCGCTATATAACCAATAATGAAGCTCAATTTGTCCAAGCATGTCTATAGAAAGAATAAAAATCAATTGTCCGTTAAACTTGGCAAGATAATTGATTCACAAGGTAGAAATTAAGGTTTTAACAACGAGATTTTGACACTATGCGCCTACCTACTAAACAACTTATCAATAAAATCGAAAATTTGTCTAATGGCCTAACGCCAGAGCAGTTATCAAGCTTTTTAGATATTATTGACGCTATGACGGCGCTGGTTGAGGAAGCTGGCGAATTTAAGGAAAGTAATAAGGGCAACAAAAAAGTTGAGTCAGCGCCAGTGCCTGTACTTTCTAGCGTTGTTCACTAAATGTTATCAGCAATGTCCAAACAAGCTATTAGTTGATAAATACTGCCCATTGCAATACTTTAGCGCGCGTCCTACTTAGAAAAAGAGAAACGCGTGCTATACCTTGTTGCAGTTACAGTCCTATGGGCATTTTCCTTTTCGCTTATCGGTGAATTCTTGGCCGGCTCAGTAGATAGCTACTTTGCCGTATTAACCCGCATAATTCTTGCTGCAGCGGTGTTCCTTCCGTTTCTCAAAGTATCACTGCTAAGCGCCAAGCAAAAAGCGGTGTTGTCGGCTTTAGGTGCAGTGCAGTTAGGATTAATGTACATTTTCTTCTACCACGCGTTTTTGTATTTAACCGTGCCTGAAGTGCTGCTATTCACCATTTTCACACCGCTTTATGTCGTTATGTTAAACGATGCTCTGTTTAAGCGGTTTACTCCGTTTTATTTGTTGTGTGCACTTATCGCCACCGCTGGGGCAGCAATAATTCGTTTTGATGGCGTGACTGATAATTACTGGTTTGGTTTTGCTATTGTTCAGGGTGCTAATCTTTCCTTTGCGCTAGGACAAGTGGGTTATAAAAAGCTGACTTCGACTTTTACGGCCCAAGTGCCTTATCACAACGTATTCGCATGGTTTTATTTAGGCGCGTTAGTTATAGCTTTGCCCGCGTTTTTCCTTTTCGGCAACCCAAGTCAACTACCGCAGAACACCGAGCAATGGGGAGTGCTATTGTGGTTGGGGATTGTAGCATCGGGGCTTGGGTATTACTTTTGGAACCAAGGGGCGCTAGCCGTTTCTGGTGGTACCTTAGCCATAATGAATAACGCGCTTATTCCCGCAGGGCTGGTAGTTAATTTACTGCTTTGGCAAAAAGACACCGACTTTACACGTCTGTTTCTTGGCGGTGCCATCATTGCTATTGCGCTTTGGATGTCTCATCAATACAACAAAAAACAGAAGCAGATCTAAGCCTTACCAAAGCCAACTCTACATAGGGCTATACTCACTTACCATAGTGTAGTCTTTGCGCGGGCCTTTGACCTGCCATGTTGAGCACCACACTGGCCACGCTGTGAAGTCATAGCGCACCACGTAATTATCATCGCCACATAAGTGTTCGGCGTTCGGGTTGCTCACACTAAATGTATGGAAATGGCGCTTATCGTCGAACAACACTTCAAACAAACCCGTTTGAGGCTGCTGCCAGAAATACCGACGTTCTGCAGGCATTACGCTTTTGTTGGGCGCAGTTACCTCGCCTTTTTCGTAATACCCTAAGGTGCAACTCTCTTTATGTGCGCTGCCATTATTTTGGTCTTCTTTGCCTTTGTGTTTTTTGACTATGTCGTCTTTGCCGATGTGGCCGTTATCGACATAGCTTTCACCTACGTAGCTTTTGCCTTCAAGCCAGCTAAATTCAGCTTGGCCAGAAAAGGTAAATACATCGCCATTTCGCTGGATGATTTTGCGCGTTAGCGTCCATTGTCCAGCAAAATCGTCTAAGGTATGAGGATGATTCTCTATCATTGCTCTCCCTTACCAAAAATAGGTTACAGTGGCTGAATATTGGTCGCCGCGCCCCGGCGTTCCTGGGATTTCTTCAAAACGCTCGTCCCACAAGTTATCTACGGCCAATACTAGGTTTAACCCTTCAATTTGAGCCGGTGAATACGTAAGGGCAACATGCGAGAAGAATGCTGAGTCGCTGCCGTTTCTAAGCGCGTTGGTTTCTTGTTTTCGCCACTCGTTGTCAACGCGAACTTCAACTGTATCGGTTGCAAACCACACCAACCCAAGGGTTGCGCGATGCGGCGGATAGTTAAGCGCGTAAAAGCTCGCGTCTACCTCATCAATTCGATAGTCTTCAGACTTGTCTAAGTAGGTATAGCTTGCCACCACATCTGCACTATCAAAGCGCTTAACTGCAATCAACTCAATACCCAGGGTTTCAATATCAACCGGGTTTGCACTGCGTGCTGAAGTAGCGTCGAAGCTATACGTCCAATCTGTCAGCTCGTTATCCCAGCGATAGAATACGGCGGTATCAACTTTGAAAGAGGAATGATCAAACGATGCCCCAAACTCTAGGTTTTTGCTGACTTCCCGCTGTAACTGGTTGTTACTTCTAAACAGACCGCTTGTGATGCTGCCGCCTACAGCAGTGTAGCCAGCCACCTGCGTCGCCTCTGCATACGAAAGATAGAGTGTACGCGAGGCATTACTCCCTGTTTGGGTAAGCCAACTAATATCGCCCACAAAAGACAGTCGGTCGTCGTCGCGATTTGTATCGTCAAACGCCCCACCTAAACGAACAGTAAGTGATTCATTGCTGTTCAGCTGAGTTCGATACTCGGGTACTAGGCTTATTTTGTAGTAGTCGCGAGAGGTGAAGTTGTTCTCTAGCGTGGTTGATGTGATGTCGTCTGCAGTAAGCTGTGCTGCATATTTGATACCAAATTCTTGCGATACATTATGAGTACCCGAAAACGCGAATGACTTCACTTGGGTTTCGTGAAATGCCTGAAACGATTCAGGATTTTCACGTGAGAACACGTAATGGTCGTCATTCTCTCTGTAGTAAGCAGAAACTTCAAAGTTATTTTCTATACCCTTTTCGCCGTAGCGCTGTTTGTGATTTAGCATAACCAAACGAGTTTGAATGTCTTCTGTCTCGTTTACATTAAAAGGCGTGTACAAGTTAGGCCAGCCAAAAAACTTTTGCTGAAAGCCATAAAACAAATCAGTTTGTGAATCGTCACTTGTTAGCTGAATACGCCCTGACGCACGTTCGAAATTATGATCACCATTAGCGATAGAGCCATCACTTTCAGAGCGAGAATACTCCCCTTCAACCCCAACAGACCAACCGGGTGAATCACTAAACGCGTGCTTTACTGCACCGTGTACACGCTGCAAATTGAAGTTGTTATTACCTACTCCCACTGACACACTGCCTGCTGTTTGGATGGGACGCCAGCCGTAAGACACCGTACCTACTGAGCTGTTGACGCCGTAAAGCGCATTATCGACGCCTGTGAAAATACTCGGTTTCGTCAACATTTCTGGCGCGATGGGAATTTCAGCGAAATAATGACCCGTTTGCGGGTCAATAAGCGTTGCGCTTCCTATGCGAAACCCCGTGTTTTCGAAGATACCGCCGCGAATAGTGACGTCAGCCTGCGCTTCTGCCATGTTCCTCGACTGCAAATCGACACGCGGGTCGTACTCTAAATTTGAAATAGGTGAATTAAACGTGCCTACCGGCTTGTTATTCGCGGTCGCCGCCCCTTCAATCGTAATTTTCTCCACGCCTTTTTCGTTACTGTTCACGCCAGCGTTGGCGCTTGAAGTATCAACACTTTCAGCGGCCATGGCGGCAAAAGGTACAGTACAGAAGAGTAAAGAGAGTGTTGTATGACGCATTTAGTGTCCTAGTTCAAATTTACGGGTAGCCAGCAATAAGGCGTGACAAAAACGCGAAGTGTATAGCATTGGCAGGCAGAGGAAAACGCCAGAAAGTTGAGTTTGGACCAGTATATTCACTTTGCAACAACGCTTTGTAATAACGCTTTGCGCGTTTTCACCTTCCGAATGAAGCGCCCGATATGCAATTAGTCTTCAAGAATCATTAATCTCACCTTTTGGTTCCTAAGCCCTCTTGCGGAAAGAAACGAGATAACATAACATCTACCGCCTTTTTTATAACCTGCTGAAGACACGTAAAACCTTGCTTATGCTTAACATTAAATTACCGTTTTTATTTTCGCTAGCTGCACTATCGGTAAATGCCGCTGCGCAAAGTGATGAAAGCTCCCTTCAAGCTGCTCATGATGAACTTGAACACATTGAGGTAAAAAGACACTTTCAGCCATACCGTGGTAATGTACCGCTAATCGACACCCCACAAGCAATCGACCGAATTACTGCTGATACCTTAGCGAATGAAGGGATCACGCGCTTCATCGATGCGCTAGATTTTGCGCCCACCATTGTTAGACAAAACAACTCTGGCGGCATGTTCGATAGCTTTGCGATCCGAGGTTTTTCTGGCGATGAAAATAACCCATCGGGTTATTTAATAAACGGCTTCAACGTGCGTGGCTATAGCGGTAATAGAAGCACGGTTAACGTTCAAACCATAGAAGTAATGAAGGGTCCGGGCTCAGCCTTATATGGTCAAGGTGAACCTGGCGGCACCATTAACGTTATTACCAAAAAACC
This sequence comes from Alteromonas sp. ABD4_190, assembly GCF_056160105.1. Lineage (NCBI taxonomy): Bacteria > Pseudomonadati > Pseudomonadota > Gammaproteobacteria > Alteromonadales > Alteromonadaceae > Alteromonas > Alteromonas sp. ABD4_190. The sequence goes on along the minus strand of NZ_JBSWWN010000001.1, from coordinate 2,998,201 downwards.
TCAGTTCGAAGAGCAAGGCTACATCCAGGGTACCGTAGGTAATTTTGATAAAAAACAAGTAGAGTTCGATTACACGAACGGCATTAATTCAGACATGGCGTATCGCGTTAACGGTTCATACGAAGACTCTGATACTTATCGCGATAACGTGTTTTTCAAGAATTTGAACCTTAACCCTTCATTTATTTGGAACATTTCTGATCACACCAGCTTAAGCTATCAGATGGAAATATTGGATCAGGAAAAGCCGCTTGACCGCGGTGTGTTCATATTGAATAACGACTTTGACGCTGTAGATGCCGAAGACTTCTATGGTGATGTAAGAGACGGTGCCCATGAAGTTAAAGCCTTTGGACATCAGCTAGTGTTAAATCACGAGTTGAATCACAACTGGCATTTACTCAGTGGCTTTGCATATAGAGACTCGTCGTTTGAAGGGCAGTCTTCAGATACTGAACTGTCAGAAGGCCGTCAGCTTTTGTATACCGACCCATCTATACTTTCAAGGCAACGTAGAACCCGTGACTATCAAGCGCAAGACTTATCACTACGCTTTGAATTAAGTGGCGTGGTAGACGTGGCAGGCTTCGTAAATAACGTCTTGTTTGGTTTGGACTATTACAACTACCACATCGACACAGACTATCGTCGTTGGCGCACTGCGTGGGGTGCTGGTGATACCACTTACAGCATCAACCCTGAAAATCCAGACTACACTATTTTCAGACCTGACGTTACGCCCACTACACTCACGGCTGAAAAGCAAAAAGGGTTAGGTTTCTACGCACAAGATGTTATAGAACTTAGCGAAGCAACCAAGCTTTTAGTTGGCTTTCGCGTGGACAAATTCGAGCAAGACATTCTTAATAAGTTAAGCAATGAAGGGCAAGAACAAGACCAAACGGAAGTGACACCGCGCTTTGGCTTCGTGTATGAAATCAATGATTCTGTTAGCCTTTACACTAGCTATGCAGAAGGTTTCAGACCTAATCCCGGACTTGACTCTGACCGCAATGCGTTTGACCCTGAAGAGACCACCTCTTTTGAGGTAGGAGCTAAGTGGGAAAACATTGCTGATATGTTTTCTGGTAGCGTCGCTATTTTTGATGCGGAAAAGACCAACATGCTTACCGCTGAACCTAACACTGGCTTTTCAGCTACACTCGGTGAAGTTGAAAGCCAAGGGGTAGAATTTCAGTTAACGACTGACCTTACTTCAGACATTCGCCTTGATATGGCCTACGCGTACATAGATGCTAAAACCGCAAACGAAGTCAATAACTTGGATTGGGGCGTGCCTATTCCTAAAGGGTCGCGCTTAATCAATATTGCCAAGCATTCGGGGTATATCTCGCTTAACCATTTCACCAGCGTATTTGAAAAAGAAGCGTTCTTTGGTGTGACCATGCGTTACGTGGGCGATCGCTTAGGGCAAACCACCGATCCAACATTCATTTTGCCGTCTTATACCCTTGTGAACTTAGCAGGGTCAGTGAATATCAGCGATGCACTTTCTATGAGGTTTGACGTAAATAATCTGTTCGATAGAGATTATTTTGAGAACTCATACCATCAGCTTTGGACCATGCCGGGTTCACCAACTAACTATACGGTGAGCCTTAAGTACCAGTTCTAGTAATAAGTTTCGAAAGCCTGTGTTTCAGTAAGTTCTTTTAAACTGCGCAAGAGGCACGTTTAAAACTGAAAATAAAAGCCGGAAGCGTTTTCACGCTTCCGGCTTTTCAATTTTATAATTCCAACAAATGTAAGGCTTGTTTTCCTTACTACAAACTCTCTAAATCAAACGCGCCTTGCTTTGAGAGCTTTTCGTTCAATGGCTTCACTTCTTCACCAAACAAGGTTTCTAGCTGCACTTTGTACTGCTGCCACTTTGACTCTAAGTCTTTCAACCGTTTTAGTGCACCAGCTTGTGCAGGCGCGCCGGTTCTGTCGAAGTTGTCCATTAAGAAGCGGACTTGTCTGTCGAGCATATTGGGCCAGTTAATGTCGTCTTCAAAGGTTTGGTGTTTTGGCTGAATAACCAACGCTTCCCAATCGTCAATTGCACTAACAATGCGCTCGATTGAAGCCGACACATCGCTTGCCAGCATTACGTTATCTTCAGACACACCGTTTAATTGTGCTCGCACATCACGGGCTTTTTGCAGGTGAGCAAACAAATCATTTAGTAAGGTTTCTGTAGCCTGAATGCTCTTTTCAACCACTTGCAGTTGCGCTTTATCTGCTTCTTCTCTTGGGTCTGGAAGTACTTTAAACGCGCGAGTTTGTGCCTGTTCACCGACAGTGATTTTCGCTTTGTAGTCTCCAGGCATAACACGGGCGCCTTTCCAACCACCAAACAGCTTTACATTCTCGATGCAGTTCAACGGCTCACGTCGAAGATCCCATACAAATTCGTTGTAACCCGCTTTTGCTGCTGGGTGTTTAAATTTGATGGGGCTACGAACGTCTTCATTACCCTTTGCGCATTTTTCAAATGCACTAGGTGCCGATGACAGTGTGCGAACCAGCTCGTTATCGGCATTAAATATATCGATACGCAGCGTTTGCTCTTCTTCTAATACGTCTTTCAGGTAATAACGGAAGGTAGCACCACGTGACGGGTTTTTCGCTTGAGGCTGGTCAGTCATGCCACCGCCAGATAGCAAGCGAATGCCATCTACGGGTTCAAACTGAAATAGCGCTTCGCCATCTAGCGACTTGTGCACTTCACGTAGCGGGCTCATGTCGTCTAATATCCAAAAGCCTCGCCCTTGGGTTGCAATGACCAAATCATCACCTTTAACCTGCATATCGGTAATCGCCACAGGCGGAAGGTTTAAGTCTAATTCTTGCCAGTGTTTACCGTCGTCGAAACTAATAAACATACCGCTTTCTGTACCCGCGAACAGCATACCTTCGCGCTCTGTATCTTCACGCACTACGCGAACAAAGGCGTCCTCTGGTAGGCCTTCGTCAATACGCTTCCAGCGCTTGCCGTAGTTGTCGGTTTTATAAATGTAAGGCGTGTAATCATTTAATTTATAGCCTGCTACCGCAACGTAAGCTCTGCCTTGTGCGTGAGGGCTAAGTTCTATGGCATTGACCTGCGCTTCTTTTTTGTGAGGGGTGATATCTTTCCAGTTTTTGCCCTCATCACGGGTTATATGCAGCTTACCGTCATCGGCTCCCACCCAAAGTTCGCCTTTGTTAACTGCTGATTCGGCAATATAGAAAACCGTATTGTAGTATTCAGCCCCAGCTTGCTCATTGGTAATGGGTCCACCGTTCAAGCCTTGCTTTTCAGGCTCGTTACGGGTCAAGTCTGGGCTAATTTCTTGCCAGTTCACACCTCGGTCGGTCGTTTTTAAGATCATCTGCGTGCCATAGTATACGGTGTCAGGATCGTGTTTTGACACTATTACTGGGGCATTCCAGTTGGTGCGGTACTTTTGATCCCGTGCGTTTCTGCCAAACACATATTCAGGGTAAGGCATAATGGGCCGCGTTAGCCCAGTATCGCGGTTGTATTCGGTTAACGTTCCATTGATGGTAGTGGCGTAAATCAGTGTTGGATCGTCAGGGTTAAAGGCAATATGCGCACTTTCACCACCGCCCACGGCAAATTGATCTTCAATTCCTACACCGTCACCCCAGGTTTCAGACGGGGTTGCCATGGTAGTGTTATCTTGCTGCCCGCCATAAACGTAGTAAGGATTTAAGTTGTCAGTAATAACGCGGTAAAACTGCGCCGTTGGCTGATTGTAAATGCTTGACCAAGATTCACCGCCGTCGAAGGTAACGGTTGCACCACCGTCGTTAGCGTTAATCATATTTAAGCTGTTTTCCGGGTTTATCCACATATCGTGGGTATCACCGTGGGGCAAAGATTTAATTTCGAAGGTTTTACCGCCATCAATGGATTTATGCAGCTGCACATTCATCACATAAAGGGTATTTTCGTCGTTAGGGTCTACCTTGATGTGGTTGTAGTACCACGCGCGGGCTTTAAGAATATTATCGCCGTTCATTAACGACCAAGACTTACCCGCATCGTCACTGCGATAAAGGCCGCCTTCATCAGCCTCGATAATGGCATAAAGGCGCTTCGGGTTAGATGCGGCAATATCCACACCTACTTTACCGATAAGCTTAGGCAGGCCTTTTTCTAGCTTGTCCCAGCTTTCGCCGCCATCTGTTGACTTATAAAGGCCACCGCCCTCACCGCCCGATTTAATAAACCAAGGCGTTCTGCCGTGATGCCACATGCTGGCATAGAGAATTCTCGGGTTAGTAGGGTCGATAGCTAAGTCGGCAGCGCCCGTATCAGCATTAACTTTCAATACATGCTGCCATGTTTCGCCGCCGTCTATCGTTTTGAATATACCGCGTTCTTCATTAGACCCCCAAATATTACCTTGTACCGCTGCCCAAGCTATATCAGGGTTAGTGGGGTGTATGCGAATTTTGGGGATTTGACCGCGTTTATCTAAACCCACCAGCTTCCAGGTTTCACCGCCGTCTGTAGATTTATAAACACCTTTTCCGTGACTGGTAGTTACCCCTCGAATAGGGCCTTCACCCGTACCTACATAAATAACGTTTGGATCTGAAGGCGCAACGGCGATAGAACCTATGCTGCCTACCTTAAATGTTTTATCGGATATGGCTTTCCAGGATAAACCCGCGTTTTCGGTTTTCCAAACACCGCCACCTGCGGTGCCCATAAAATAAAGATTGGTATTACCTTCAACCCCAGTAACCGCCACAGAGCGCCCACCGCGATAAGGCCCAATAAAGCGATACTCCATTTTATCGAAAAGTTCGGGGTTAACCGTATCTTCAAGTGCGAATGCAGAATGCGAGAAACTAGAAAGTGCGCTTACGCAAATAGCAAAAGCGGCCACCATTTTCCGAGAAACCAGTCTCTGTGAAACCATAGATAGTGCCTTGTCGTGTTTTTATTTTTAAAAAGAAGAACTTCTTATACTGCTTTGTTGAAGGCGTTATGGCAAAAGTTTTTGTTAATGATGCTCGTATGCATTTCGCAGTAGTACTTTAACGATTTCGTTGTTCATCTGTTGCCTCAGCCCTTACAATGAATGCATTCTGTTGTTACAGCGATAGCATTAGTAGCTCACGCTGTGTAATTCGACACCTAATTACTAAAGAGACTTTTTTTATGAGATTTCTACTTTCTATAGCTTTCGCTATTACGCTTGCTGGCTGTGCATCCCTTTCTCAGTTAGCGGTTTACACGGTTTCTAACGCCGAATTAGAGCAAGTACTCGATAGCCAAGTGAGTAAGCTACAAAAGAAGACCTCACTTGCTGGCATTCCGCTTTATCTAGATGTGGAAGATATGACAGCAACCATAGGCCCAGATGGCAGAGACGTGGTTCAGCTAGGCGCTATTGCCACGGCGCGTATTAGTGCATTTGGATTGAACTACCCTGCAAAAGTGAGTCTTGCTTTAGAAGGCACGCCTTATTACGACAGTGAAGAAAAAGCGATTTTTGTGCGCTCATTATCTCTACTTGATAGCACAATTGATGCTGGCGGCTTTAAGGGTAATTTAGCCCCTGTAAGTGGCGAATTTATGCAGCTTATCAACGGTTATTTAGCATCGAACCCGGTTTATCGCTTAGACCCGACGAACAAAGCAGTAAGCATGCTTTCAACGGTACCTTTACAGCTAACTGTAGAGCAAGGGCAGCTTGCACTTCGACCTAAACAATAATCATTGAAAAAACGTAAGCAGTGTCGAGATTATTTGTGGTTAAAGGTACTAAAGTAACCTGAGCCTCGATGCTCGCAAACAGATTTTCCCATTCAGTGAAATAGGCAGGCATAGTGACAGAACGTATCAAAACACTAGATGAATTCGCAAAGCACGTAGATTACTCTTTGCTGAATACCCTTACCCCAGACCCGCAGTCGACGTGCGATGGTGACGACCATGATCCGCGCCAAGTCTTCTCAGGTCACTATGTGCCGGTTACTCCGACCCCATTGCGTTCACCCAAATACATTGCTCACAGCGAAACGCTATTTGCTGAAATGGGCTTAGACGACAGTCTGGCAACATCTAAAGATTTCACCCAGCTGTTTTCGGGCGACATGTCATCAGTGCCCGAACCTATGCAGCCTTTCGGCTGGGCAACCGGCTATGCGCTTTCAATTTATGGTACTGAATACACGCAGCAATGCCCGTTTAGAACGGGCAACGGCTACGGTGACGGCAGAGCAATCTCTATCGTTGAAGCAGTATTAAACGGCAAGCGTTGGGAAATGCAGTTAAAAGGCGCGGGGCGCACGCCTTATTGTCGCGGCGCAGATGGTCGAGCGGTATTGCGCTCTAGCGTGCGCGAATTTTTAGTGCAAGAGCACATGCATGCGCTTGGCATCCCAACATCACGCTCACTTAGCTTGTTTATGTCTGAATCTGACACCGTAGACAGGCCTTGGTATCGCGAAGGCTCTCATTCCTATGAGCCTGAAGTGATGGTAGAAAATATAACGGCGATATCCACCCGCGTCGCCCCATCGTTTTTGCGCGTAGGACAAATAGAGCTTTTCGCTAGGCGCGCACGCTGTAACGAACACAGCGAAGCATTAAACGAGCTAGAAGCCATTGTTAAACACCTTATTGAGCGAGAGTACGCAAGTGAAATAGACGCAGCAGCACCATTTGAAGAGCAAGTGGTAACATTAGCTAAGTTTTTTAGAGGCCGGTTAACTCGTCTCGTTTCTAATTGGGTTCGCGTAGGTTATTGCCAAGGCAATTTTAATAGCGATAACTGCGCCGCCGGCGGCTTTACGCTGGATTACGGGCCATTCGGCTTTTGTGAGTTTTTTGAAGCAGACTACCAACCTTGGACAGGTGGCGGTCGTCACTTCTCGTTTTTAAACCAGCCCATTGCTGCACAGAAAAACTTTGATATGTTCTGTCGCTCACTGAAGACGTTACTTGAAGGCAACAGTGAACAACTCGCTAAGCTTAACGATATTAACGACAGTTTTTCTGACGTTATGGAACGCGCCATGGAGGGCATGTGGGCGACAAAGATGGGCACTGCCAGCTACGACCACGACTTGCTTATCAAGCTGCTGAAATTAATGCTTCGCACTGGCGTTGACTACAATATGTTTTTCAGAGAGCTATCATCGATACCTGAAGATATGGCGAGTTTGACGAAGAGCTTTTACTACCCGCCTAAAGCAGAGGTGATGACAGAATGGGAAGCGTGGCTACAAACCTGGCGTGAGCGTATTGAAAAGGACGCTGAAGCACAAGTTGATGCAGCAAACGCTATTGCTGCTACCGCAGAGAACATGCGCCAAGCTAACCCTAAATTCACATGGCGTGAATGGCTTATTGTGCCTGCCTACAAAGCCGCAGAGAAAGGTGACTTTACCCAAATTCACGAACTAAAGAATATACTTACCGCGCCTTATGATGAGCAGACAGAAGAGGTAGAGAATAAGTACTACCAGCTGCGCCCACTTGAATTTTTCAGTGCTGGCGGTGTTGCACACTACAGCTGCTCTTCGTAATAAAGAGCAGCTTCAGTTTATCTACAGTGCACTTTTCCACGCAGCTTCTGGAAGTAAGTACAAACCTTTCTCGCTTGTTGCACCTTCATTCACAATATAGCCAATGCCCGCAGCCATAACCGCTAACGTCACGTCAAACGCATTAATGCTGTCTCCATAGCCCGCGGTTAAATTAAACATAGAGCCATCAGCCAAAAGATACAGTGTTTTATCGCTCAGTTTATAAGCATTTACATAAGGCATTGGCTCACTGTGTGTAGAGTTATTTTTAAGATACGGTACATCAATTTCTTGGGCTACATGACCTACGTTTAGAATAAATGCCCCGTCTTTCATGCTGTCTAAATGTTTTGAGTTCACTACGCCATAGGCACCAGTTGCAGTGGCAATAACGTCAGCTTGGCTAGCGGCTTCGTTTAAATCAACCACTGGCCAGCCGTCGTATTTCGCCTGAAGTGCTCTTGCTGGGTCAAGTTCTGCAACTTGAACCTGTGCGCCAAACGCTTTTGCCGACGCGGCCACGCCCTGCCCCACTAAACCATAACCAATAACAACCACAACTTTTTCGTGCAGGGTTAAATGGGTGGTTTGGAAGAAGGTTTGCCATGCACTTAAACCCACCATGTGCCTGTTGTGAAGCCCTTCTTTTACTGGCAAATCATCCCAGTTAAAAATAGGATAGTTTGGCGCCATTCCGTTTAAGCGATTAATACCAGAGCCCGTTGCCTCCAAGCCCGAAACGATGCCTGGTACTGGTTTATTGGCTTTGATATTTTCATGCAGTCGAGTTGTGAGGTCCGCGCCCATTTCACACAAATGGGTAGGCTGCCACGCCAGCGCTTTGTCGAATGACTCAGACCAGTCAGCATCGCTCATATCACGCCATGCATGGGCTGTTGCGCCTTTATCAACAAGGTAAGACACCACGTCATCTTGCACTGTAGTAGGATTGCACGTGGTAAGAAAAATGTCGCAACCACGAGAAAGCAGCCCCTCTACCAACGGTGCCATTTTTAAATCTAAATGCATGTTGCAGGCAAGCTTAACATTAGACAGGTCAGGAAGTGATGCAATGGCTTTGCGAGTGCGTGGCATATGCAGGCTGGCCCACGCCAACTCTGCTTGAAAATCTTGGTACATGAAAAGCATACTCTGAAGAAACGAAAACAGAATAATACGTGAGAAACGTGGATTTACAAATTAGCGTTCGATTTCAGCCTCATTCCACAACACCACCCTATTTCTTCCCCTAGATTTGGCTAAGTAGAGCGCTTGGTCGGCCTCTTTAATGAGCATCATAACGTCTGCATCTCCTGGAGAAGAGCCAGCTACGCCAATACTCACCGTGATTCGAACCAGTTTATTGATATCATGCATTGATAAGTGAACGCGTAAGTTTTCGGCAATTTGTTTGGCGTATTCGGTACGAGTGTAGGGCAAAAACACCAAAAACTCTTCGCCTCCCCAGCGAAAGGTAATATCTGAGCCACGCACTTGCCCCTTAATCTCTTCTGCTACCTTTTGAAGCACCTTGTCTCCCACGTCGTGCCCGAAGGTATCGTTAATTTTCTTGAACCAGTCTAGGTCGATAAGCATTACCGACATAAACTTATTGCTGCGCTTTCCCAGTTCCCAAATTGGATAAACGAGGTCTTCAAATGCACGGCGATTATAGAGTAACGTCAACGGGTCCAGTCGCGCATCCCGCTCTGCATTTTTTCGAGCTTCTTGCACTTGCTTGTAATTGAATGCTAACGAAATAGATAACAGTGACATTTCCAGCACCATGCCTATCTCAATGCCTCTAAACGCCCATTTGGAGTAGGGAATAAGCCCCCATGTCGCTAGGCTTGAAACGGTCGCCCCCCCCGTTCCACACAAAATAGCGGGCAAGAAAAACTTGGCTAACGCATCACCATTCCTATAGGCAAAAATGCCGATGCACAGCATCCAAAACGCTATCGTTGTCAATACAACAAGCTGCGACATCACGGCAAATGAGCGACTGCCAACGGCGATAATTATCACGGCTAACATAAGCAGAACGCCGTAGATATACTTTCTAAAACGATAGAGCTTCGGTAAGTAAAGCTGGGTATCTAAAAATTCGATGGTGAACCTTACCGCACTAAATAGATAGAAAAACATCAGTGTGGGCATTAGCCATTGCTGAAGGAACACAGATTCTGACCATAACAACCAAAAGCCATGCCCTGTATATGTGAAATTAAATACCAAAAACGACAGTAGATATAATGAATAAAGCAGGTATCTGCGTTCTTTTAGATAGGAATATAGAACCAGGTTATAAACGAGTAAAATAATAAGTGAACCGTATAACGCGCCATAAAAATAGGCATTTTCGGTAGATTGGCTTTGTGCATCCCTTGGCGTACCCAGGTAAATAGGAATTGTCATGGGGTCTTCAGACGCAAACCGGAACACAACTAAAGTTTCGGGCGTTGTGAGACGGTAAAACGTAGAGGGCATTCTGGTGTTTTCAGCTCGACTGCTATGGACGTTGTCATCACCAAGACTTATGTGAAGCTTTCTTTGACCACCTTCGAAAAAGAACACGTCAATCTGATCAAGCCATGCATTATCAATTTTGATTTTTAGGGGGATAAATGCACTATCTGGTGCATTTTCTACTTCATTATTTGAAATGTTAAGTTCATAGGCATAGGGCTCGGTAGGGAGTACAGCCCATATTGTTTTATCAGTAAAACCCCAGCTTACTTTGCCGCTACCGTTAGCGCTCAGTGTGTTTTGTTGATATTTATCGACGACATCCTCTGCAGTAAGGATACTCCCGTCTTCCTCAAAAATTTGTAAATGTTTGTTAACCAGTAACATTGTTGGTGCAGGCGCTGTATTTTTAGAGACACCAAAAGCGGGCCCTATCGACAAGCTAACGATGAGAATTAAACTGACGAAGAAAAGAAAACCATTCATATTTCTATTCTTTATTCTCTTTTATTTGTTCTAAAAATTTAAATGCAGGCCGTACCTCAATCTCAATAACAACCAACGCCAGCCAGTAAGATATTAAGTTACGCTTATTCGAATGGTTTGTGAATAGATTTAAGTCACTAATAGCCGCATCTAATCTTTTGTCTTATAGCAGATTTGAAATTTGTCTTATGCGCACATGAAAAACCTTGGCATACTATGCCTTGAGCACTTGCAATCAGCTCAGCTTCGCTCGCTCTTCTTAATAGATATAAAGGTCTCTTTCTTTTTATGCTTAGCTTTATTACCAGCACGCTCATTCCCGTTCTTATTCTTTTATTAATGGGGTGGCTATTTTTCCGAATTAAATGGCTAAATGAGGGATTTATTGAAGCAGGCTCAAAACTGGTGTTTAACGTGGCACTCCCTGCCTTGTTATTTTTATCGATAGCGCGAGCAGACTTTTCTAAAGCCGCTAACCCCACCCTTGTCATGGTAGGAATTACAGGAACCTTTGCGGTATTCCTCGCCTTAATGATTTGCGCTCACTTTACCGTTCAGCCATATAAAGCTAGAGGAGTGGTAGTTCAAGGCGGCTTTAGAGCCAACATGGGCATTATCGGCTTAGCTTACTGTGCCAATACCTATGGGCAAGAAGGGCTTGCTGTAGCCTCGGTCTATATGGGCTGTATCACCATATTGTTTAACGTGCTGTCTGTATTTGTTCTTAACTTTTACCAAGGTACGTCACGCTCATTAATGGGCCAAGTTACCGGCATGGCGAAAAACCCGTTGATCTTATCGATTGCCGCAGCCCTGCCTTTTTCATACTTCGAATGGCAGCTTCCAGATACCGTGGTGAAAACAGGGGAGTATTTCGCTCAACTTACCTTGCCACTTGCACTTATATGCACCGGAGCGTCCTTACAGTTCCGCTCTTTCTCCAGTGACTGGTTTAATATCGTGCTTAGCACAACCAGCAAATGTGTGGTTTACCCCTTTGTATTGGTTGCCCTTGCCTATGCTTTTGGTTTTAAAGGGATGGAGCTGGGTATTGTTCTTTTATTAGCCATCTCACCAACCGCTGCAGCAAGCTATGTCATGGTGAGAAATTTAGGAGGTGACTATCGCTTAGCAGCAAGTATTATCGCAGTCAGCACATTAGCGTCTTTACCTATTACTGCTCTGGCTTTTGGAATACTAAGCAAATTGCACCTTGTGTAAGGCATCAAGGTTACTCCTATTTGCATAGAGCTATTTCGCAATTTTCTCGTTCACAGCGTTCCACTTGATTAAAAAAAGCTCTCACAGCATAGTAATACCCAGCCAACTGGCATTACCAATTTAAACTTTATTTTTTACCAAAGGTTAAAATTGGCCTATCCATCACATCTTCTATTCTGTTATTGTGTTTATTACAAATTGTCATTTTTAAATAACAACATTTTTACCCTACATCCGTTGTTGCCTGTTTTCACCAATGGCTATTTGACAACAAGGAAATAAATACAATGAACATCAAGAAATTTAGCCTTACCATGCTAGCTGTTGGTATCAGCCTGTCGTCTTTTACTAGCGAAGCAAAAGCTCATCCTAACCTTATTCTTACCGAGCCTGGCGTAGAAAGAATGAGAGACAACTTGGGTGAAGCTCCTCTGTTTGATAAAAGCTTGGCAACCGTTAAGCAAGAAGTAGATGCCGAAATTGCTATGGGTATCGATACGCCTATTCCAAAGGATTTCTCAGGTGGCTACACCCACCAGCGCCATAAACAAAACTTCTTTATTGCGCAAAAAGCTGGCGTTCTTTATCAAGTGTTAGAAGATGAAAAGTACGCCAAATACATTCGTGACATGTTGTTTCAGTATGAAGCCATGTACAAAGACTTACCTCTGCACCCGCAAGAGCGCTCATATTCGCGGGGTAAATTATTCTGGCAATGCCTAAACGACAGCAATTGGCTGGTTTACATGAGCCAAGCTTATGATGCTATTTACGACTACTTATCTGTAGATGAACGCAAAACACTGGAGGACAATTTATTCCGTCCGTTTGCCGATTTCATTTCATTAGAAAACCCTCAATTTTTTAACCGCGTACATAACCACAGTACCTGGGGCATTGCTGCCGTTGGCATGATTGGCCTTGTTATGAACGATGAAGAGCTTATTCAAAGGGCGCTTTATGGTATCGAAGACGATGGCTTAGAAGTGGGCGGTAAAGACAACGATGGCGGTACAATTAAAGTAGAAGGTCAACGCAAGGGCTTTTTCGCTAACTTAGAAGAGCCTTTTTCTCCTGATGGCTACTATACCGAAGGCCCTTACTATCAGCGCTATGCAATGTATCCTTTCCTTATACTTGCACTGGCTATGGAAAACAATCGTCCAGACTTAAAAGTGCTACAGCACAAAGACAATGTGTTGTTAAAAGGTATCGATGCGCTTCTTAATTTGTCTGACGCAGATGGCGAATTCTTCCCACTAAACGATGCCCAAAAGGGCATGTCTTACAAGAAAGCCTCTTTGGTAACCGCAGTGGATCTCGCGTATTTTTATGGAGAGAAAGATCCTCGCTTGCTGAGCGTGGTAGAGAAGCAAGGACAAGTACTTCTACAAGAGTCGGGGCTTGAAGCTGCTATTGATATTCGAGATGGCAAAGCGGTACCTTTTGTAAAGTCCTCCGTGAATTTAAGTGATGGCCCTAACGGTGACCAAGGGGGTGTAGGCATTTTGCGTTATGGTAATGAAGACCTAACCCTGGTTTTTAAATATGCCGCTCAGGGTTTAAGTCACGGTCACTACGATAAGTTGTCTTTCTCTTTATATGAAAAAGGTGAGGAAGTCCTGCAAGATTATGGGCTAGCTCGCTTTGTGAATATAGGTCAAAAAGGCGGTGGTAACTATCTAAAAGAAAACACCACATGGGCTAAAACAACTATTGCGCATAATACCCTATCAATAAATGGCAAAAAGCATTTTGATGGGAAGTACGAGATTGCCAGCCAACATCACTCAGAACTTTTCACTTTTAACGCAGAAGATGACAATGTAAAAGTGGTTAGTGCAACAGAAGAAAATGCCTACCCGGGTACGTTAATGCACCGCACAATGGCCGTTATCAAAGACAAAAACTTTGAAAAGCCGTTTGTACTAGACATTTTACGCGTTGATTCTGACAAGAAAAATCAATACGACCTCCCCTTCTATTACATGGGTCAGATAATTGATAAGAGCTTTACTCACGAGTCACCTACCACGTTATCACCATTTGGTGATGAAAATGGCTATCAACATTTATTTGTAGAGGGCAAAGGTAACGCAAGTGACGGCAACACCAAGTTCCAATGGCTCCAGCATGGCAAGTATTACACGCTGACTACGGTTACCAACGCTAAAGACGAGGTGTATTTGACTCGCATTGGCGCAAACGATCCAGACTTCAACTTGCGCCGTGATGCAGCTTTTACGCTTAGACGAAATGACACCCAAGACACTTTGTTTGTTTCTGTGGTAGAACCCCATGGTTCATACAGCCCAGTAAGTGAATCGTCGATTAACTCAAGAAGTAGTATCAAAAACCTTGAGGTGGTTTTAGAAAACGACGCGTACACAGGCGTGCGTATTACCGACGTAAAAGGCGGTACACAGCTATTAATCATTGCTAACAGCGATAATAATAAAAGCGCAAAACACAAAGTTGAGATAAACGGTGAAAGCTACAGTTGGGTTGGCCCTTATTTTTATATGTAAAAGCTTAGAGGTGAAAAGCACGTCACTCTTATAGCGTTGTTACGCAAAGCAAAGCCTCACCAGAGGCTTTGTTCGTTTTAGCACTTAATTTTCTGTCATTGGCGAAGGTATTAAATACATTGCTAGTAAAAGTTGTGAACTCGCGCAGGGTTTCGGCATAGCACGCCCTATGCCCCCCCAAGCCCTACCTGCTTGGGTGGAGCAATGGGAGACAAGGGAAGAGTGGGAATAAGCTTAAGAAGTATCTTCAATATTGTGAGGTATTAATATTGAGCTTAGTTAGATGATTCAAACAGCGTTGGATAAAGATCAGGGAGCTCGTGCCAGTGCTCTATTACCGGAACGCCTTCAAATGCACTTTTTTCCCCTCTTTCTAAGTGACTTGCGCCCGTGTATTTAACTACTGACATTCCAGCACTTAACGCACCCTTAATGCCTGCATCAGAGTCTTCTATAACTAGGCATTTTTCAGGTAATACGCCCATCTTTTCTGCCGCCAACAGAAAAATATCAGGCGCAGGTTTCCCTCTTGTAACTTCAGTACTTGTGGTTACATCGCCATTAAAAATACTGTCTAATGCCGTTGTTTTTAAAGAAAAGGTGACTCGTTCAGGATGACTACTCGTCGCAATACATTTTCTAACCAAAAGACGCTGTAAAATAGCCTCTAAGCCAGGTGTTGGGGTAAGCTCTTCCGCGAACACAGCCAGAAGCGCTGTTAAATAATCATCCCTAAACGCCACGGGTAGGTTGATGTTAAAGTCTTCGGCTATCTGCGCTTTTGCAGACTCATAACTCTTGCCTAAAAAGTGCCTATCAAAGTAATCACCATCTATTCTAACGCCAAGGTCGTAAAGCATAGAAATAAGCACGCGTTTACACAAAATTTCACTGTCAATAAGTACGCCATCACAGTCGAAAATAACCAACTCGATATCGGTGTTAAGTGCTGTTGGCTTTTTCTGCTCCATAATAATTCCTTGCTTATTTTGCCCGTTGTTTGCCAGATATGCCTTCCATACCTTGCTACGGTTACTGACAAAATCTTGGTTTAAAACATGCTATCTATGTTCTGTCTTTCCGGTGAGCGCTAATGTCCTAACGGCAAAGAAGTACACTATTAACTAATGTTGAGAACCTAATAGTGTACTTGCTATGCGCTCATTGATACCTTGTGTTCAACGCGTCAACAATGCAACTAAGCCGCAGAAGACGACGTTTTTTCTCCCCAAGACAACTCGGGGATGGTTACGCCATCTTTGTCGAAGTGCATGATTTTCTCTTGCGCTGCCGTTAAGTTAATTATGTCGCCATAGGCCACTTTACAATCACCATCGGCTTTCACTGTTAATGTACCGACACCGTCAACATGAACATGCAAAAAGGTTTCAGACCCTAAGTGCTCAATCACGCCAACTCTACCAGTCCACAGCCCTTTTTCTTCAGTAATTCTAAAATGCTCTGGGCGCACGCCCAAGCTGCACGTTGGGTCGCCCGCTTTTGCATCAACGCTTATAAAGTTCATTTTTGGCGAACCGATAAAGCCTGCCACGAATTGATTTACTGGCTTTTGGTAAAGCTCCAAAGGTGTGCCTACCTGTTCGATAATACCGCCATTAAATACCGCAATACGGTCGGCCATTGTCATGGCTTCAACTTGGTCGTGGGTAACATAAATCATGGTGGTATCTAAACTCTTATGTAGCTCAGATATTTCAAGGCGCATGTTCACACGAAGTGATGCATCTAAGTTCGACAGTGGTTCATCAAACAAAAATGCTGAAGGCTGGCGTACTATAGCACGTCCGATAGCAACGCGCTGACGCTGACCGCCCGAAAGCTGACCTGGTTTTCGGTCAAGGTAATCAGTAAGGTTTAGCATTTTCGCCGCTTTTTCAATTTTCTGTTCAATAATTGCAGGCTCTACTTTCGCTTGTTTTAGCGGAAACGCTATGTTGTTTCTTACCGACATATGAGGGTAAAGGGCGTAAGACTGAAACACCATTGCTAAACCACGCTGGGCGGGTGGCATGTCTGTCGCGTCTTGATTATCGATTTCGATAGTACCACTTGTGGTATCTTCAAGGCCGGCAATCATACGCAGTAACGTTGACTTGCCGCAACCCGACGGCCCAACAAACACGATGAATTCACCATCTCGAATTTCTAAATCCAGCGGCTTAATCACGTTAACGTCGCCGAAGGTCTTTGTTACTTGTTTTAAGGTAATACTTCCCATTTTGAAGCTCTCCTATTTAACTGCGCCGAAGCTTAAGCCGCGCACTAACTGTTTCTGACTAAACCAACCAAGAATAAGAATGGGCACTACGGCCATGACTGAGGCGGCTGATAATTTTGCGTAAAATAATCCCTCTGGGCTTGAGTAACTGGCAATAAATGCGGTTAAAGGCGCAGCGTTAGCAGCGGTAAGAATGAGTGTCCAAAATGCCTCATTCCACGCCAAAATAACGTTTAGTAGTAATGTTGAGGCAATGCCTGGCAGCGCTATCGGCAGCAGCACCTGAAAGATCTCTTGCTTTATTCCTGCGCCATCCATACGTGCCGCTTCCAATATTTCGTTCGGGATTTCTCTAAAGTAGGTATAAAGCATCCACACCATAATAGGCAGGTTGATAAGCGTCATTACAATGACCAAACCAATACGCGTATCTAATAATCCAAAATCGCGAAATAGCAGGTAAATAGGAATTAACACGCCTACCGGTGGAAGCATCTTGGTAGAGAGCATCCACATAAGTAGGTTCTTTGTGCGCTTAGTTTGGACAAACGCCATCGACCAAGCTGCTGGAATAGCAATAAGCAACCCAAGAAGACTAGCCCCAAGCGAAATCACTACCGAATTCATGAAATGGTCGAAATAAGGAGAGCGAGAAAGCACTTCGGCGTAGTTCTCGAGTGTCCAATCGAACATAAACAAACTCGGTGAAGCGGAAATGGCCTCTGACTCTGTTTTGAAGCTTGTAATAATCGTCCAAAGAATGGGGAAGAAAATCATCCCGCTTACTGTCCACGCCGTAAGGGTGTAGATAAGTTTTGATTTATTCGTATCTTTAATCGCCATTACTTATCCCTCTAAGTTCTTGCCAATAAGGCGCATTAGGAAAATAGCGACTATGTTGGCAATAACCACTGCCACGATGCCGCCTGCCGAACCACCGCCCACATCAAACTGCAAAAGCGATTGGGTATAAATAAGGTAAGTAATGTTGGTCGATGAATATCCAGGGCCACCGCTGGTCGTTACTAGGATTTCAGCGAAAATCGATAGTAAGAAAATCGTTTCAATTAGAATTACTGCCGTGACCGCACGAGAAAGGTGAGGCAACACAATATAAACGAACTTGCTCCATGGACCTGCACCATCAAGATCTGCCGCTTCTAACTGCTCACGGTCAAGCGATTGAATAGCTGTGAGCAAAATCAGTGCTGCAAACGGTAGCCACTGCCACGACACAATGATGATGATTGACAGTAAAGGCAGTTCCGCAAAAAAGTCGATAGGCGTTACGCCAATAAACTCAGCAAAGTGGGCAAACAGACCATTCACTGGGTTCATAAACATGTTTTTCCATACCAGCGCCGATACCGTAGGCATAACGAAAAATGGCGCAAGTACCATAATGCGTACGTAGTTTCGCCCCCATATTGCCTGGTCTAATAGAACCGCTAAGCCAATTCCTCCACAAATGGTGATAAACAAGACACCGCCTACTAGCAGCAAGGTGTTAAAAAATGACTCGATGAATGCGGGGTCAGTTAAAAAGAACTCGTAGTTGAGAAAGCCGATGAATTCGTTATCGCCCGGCATCAGCAAGTTATAGTCTAATACCGAGAAATAAAGGGTCATGCATAAAGGCACGATCATCCATGCTAAAAGCAAAGAAACCGAAGGAAAAAGCATGATTTTGGCTAAAGTACGAGATTGTGTGGTCGCCATGACTAGCCCTCTTATAATTATTAAATGGGAAAGTGCAATAAAGCACTTTCCCTGTGGTTAACCCTGTTTATTTTGGGTAGCGCGCTTTGCGCATAGCGCGTTCAACTAAACGCTGTGAGCTTTGCAATGCTTGGTCTACCGTCATTCGGCCGGTTAGTGCTGCACTAAACTGCTGACCTACTGCGGTACCAATACCTTGGAACTCAGGAATTGCCACAAACTGAATACCTACGTAGGGCACAGGCTCTACTGTTGGGTTTTTCGGGTCTGCAGAATTAATCGAATCTAGGGTAATTTGTGCAAACGGCGCGGCTTCTAAATAAGCGTCGTTCTCATACAATGAGGTACGTGTGCCCGGAGGGACATTCGCCCAACCTTTTTTATCTGCAACTAAGTTTGAATAGCCCTTTGATGTTGCCCAGCTGATGAACTTCATCGCCGCATCGGTTTTCTTACTGCTTGATGGAATAGCTAAAGTCCAAGCCCAAAGCCAATTACCACGTTTACCTAGACCGTTATCAGGAGCAAGCGCGAAACCTACTTTGTCGGCAACTTCAGAGTCTTTTTCATTAGTAACAAAGCCACCCGCTACTGTAGCGTCAATCCACATGCCGCATTTACCGGTTTGGAACAGTGCTAAGTTTTCGTTAAAACCATTGGCTGAAGAACCTGGAGGACCGTATTTTTCCATCACATCTACGTAGTACTCTAAAGTGTCTTTCCACGCTTTAGAGTCGAACTGCGGCTTCCAATTTTCGTCGAACCAGCGAGCACCAAAAGAGTTAGACATCGACGTTAATAGCGCAATATTTTCGCCCCACCCAGCTTTACCGCGAAGACAAATGCCGTATACCCCGGCGTCTTTATCGGTCATTGCTGCAGCAGCTTCTTTGATAAAGCTCCATGTAGGTGCTTTCGGCATTTCTAAGCCCGCTTTTTCCATTAGGTCAGTGCGGTACATCACCATTGAACTTTCACCATAAAACGGTGCAGCATAAAGCTTGTCGTTTACGGAAAGGCCACTGCGAATTGCAGGTAACAAGTCGTCAATATCGTAATCGTCACCTAGCCCGTTAAGTTCGGTAAGCCAGCCTTGCTTGCCCCAAATTGGTACTTCATAAGTGCCAATTGTCATTACATCGTACTGACCACCGCTAGTAGCAACGTCGGTAGTAACGCGCTGACGAAGAATGTTCTCTTCTAGCGTTACCCATTTAAGGTCGATATCAGGGTGCTGCTTTTCAAACTCGCTGCTAAGCGACTTCATGGTGATCATATCGCCATTATTTACGGTAGCGATGGTGATAGTTTCTGCTTGTGCCGCCGCACTAAAAGTGAGGGCACTGGCTATGATTAAAGATATCTTTTTTAACATCGGGTCTCTCCCCTTTGTACTCTTATCAGATATGACTTTCGCCTCCCCGCCCAAATTTGGTTAAAGCGGGGATAAAAAAATCAGAGGTATTAAAGTAAGTTAGGTGGTTAGGCAGCGAAGCAACTCAGTGCCTAACCTTTTGTGTTAAAACTTGGTTAGCGATTAAAACTTAACTGAAATTTCAGACGTTAGGCCGTCGAAACCAGCACCAATTTGACCGCCAGAATTAACGCCCTCGTCTTGGTCTACGTATTCAACTTTCCAAAGGGTACGGTCGTTGATCCAATAACCCGCTGATACCTGTAGACGAGTAACTTCATTATCGGTTTGCTCAATAAGGTCTGACGTATTTTCAGATTCTGCATAACGTGCAGCAACATAGAGCTTCTCTGGAATAATGTACTGCTGCGCTTCTACTACCCAGTATTCAACTGACGAATCAGCCTCAATGACTTGGTTAGAATCGAACGTAGTACCTGTTGGGTCTAACACGCCTTCATTACCGAAGTAAGTGATACCTGCAACAGCATTACCGTCAACATCTGCAAAGGTATAATCATCAGTTGCTTTACCTAGCATTAAGATAACGCTGGTTTGGTCACTTGGCTGATACGCCAAGTTAAGCTGCATAATTGATTGATTAAGCCCTGGTAGTGCACCTACGTGAGTATCACGTTCACTAGAGGCAGACGCAGAAAAGTTATAGTTTTCACCGTCACCAAAACGATAGTTGGTAGTGGTAACGCCATCTAAGCTGGCAAGACCGTTTTCGAATACAAGTTGCTCGCCTTGATTAGCATTGAAGAAGTTAAGTCCGGCTTTAAAGCCACCTTCAAATTCCAAGGTACCTTGCAAACGGTAGTTGTAGCCGCGATCTTCCTGAAAAGCTTCACCAAAGCTTGACGTAGTCATGTGACCCGCCACATTGTATGAGCGAAGAATGCCGCTATCGAAGGTTTCGGTGTAGCTTAGCTGAATACCGTTTTCGGCAGTGGCGTAGTCGTTAATGCCGTTACCGATAAGTGCGTTACCTTGGTTGTCCGCACCGTCTTGAAAACCTTTAAACTGGAAAGGAGAGGCACCTATGTTGCCCACACGCAGAATAAGGCTAGCGTTCTCTTTTTCATAGCCAGTCAGTCCAAACATATCAAACTCAACGCCGGCAAAATCTTGGTGGAATGAGAAGTCTCTGTCGCCATTATTACCGAAGTCATTAGGCTCTTCAGCGATATCAATATCGGCAGTTATGTTTTCAGTAATTTTGAACTTGAACATTAAGTTAACGCGAAGACGCCCAAAGCCATCTGACTGAGTTTCATCTTCTGGGCGGAACGCACCATCTTTGGCTTGGATAGCTTGGTAGTTCTGCATAGCTAAGAAGTTAACTTGCACTCGACCATCAAGAAATTCATTGGGTTCACTGGGTGGTACGTACATTGGCTTTTCTTGGCTAAGTTCTTGCGCCATACCTAACGTTGGCACGGTGGCCGCCATTATAGCGGCAGCGATCAAACTTAAAGATGCGCGTTTAGCGGGCTTAGTTGATTGCGTCACGTGTTTAGTTGTATCTAGTCCCATTGTGAACCCTCTATTATTCTTTCGTAATTGTGTGGAGTGTAATTTTTGAAGAGTCTTCGTATCTTGGAGAAATCGGGAAAAACATCACTAAAACCCAAATGCTCACATAAAGATCAAATGCCCAACATGTGAGAATATGACCACTGTTTGTTGTCCTCGTCAACCAAAAAATTAACAATTTTTTATCAACATATAGCAATACATCCATAAATACATGATATAAAAGCATTTTTAATTGTTAACTTTAATTGTAAATTTTAAAAATTTAATAAAAAGTAAAATCACCTTTTACATAGCCTTACCTTTAAAGGCTATTAAAACGGTAACCTTTGATTATAAATAATGAACAAATAAAGAGGATTGAATCAAAAGAACACAACAAGAGCATTTGCGCACGAGTGAAATAGGCGAGAAGCATCGCTAAATTTTGTACTGTTGTCGTATCTAGGCGAGGATGAGTGGGTAGATAAAAGCGGGTATGCCATACTGGGCTCGTTCCACTTTTGATCCGGCCAGAAGGTGATTTATGCTCAAAAATGTAAAGGTATTGCTAATTCATGGCATGCTGTCATTGCTACTCTTTTCACACGTCTCTCTTGCACTGGGAACCGACGCCAATTCGCTAGCCCGCCCCGCATTTGATAAACGCTTAAGCACGGTGGAATATCCATTCGATGTAAAAATGTTTAGCTTCTCTTCACAGGGGATCGATCTTGAAATGGCTTATATGTTTTTGCCCCCTAAAAAAGAAAAGCCGGTTGTAACACTTTTTCACGGCAAAAATTTCAACGGCTCTTATTGGGAAAGTACAGCTCGCCTTCTGCAAAGCCAGGGCTATGGTGTACTTATACCCGACCAAATAGGCTTTGGAAAATCGTCTAAACCCACACAATATCAATACAGCTTTGCCACGCTTGCGAACAATACGCGACAATTGATGCAGTCTTTAAACATCGAAGGAAGTATTGTTGTAGGGCACTCCATGGGCGGCATGTTAGCTACGCGATTTGCATTGCTTTCCCCCGACAAAAGCGAAGAGCTGATATTAATAAACCCAATTGGTCTAGAAAATTATCTTCTATATGAAAGTTACACCGATATAGAAAAGGTGTATCAAAACGAACTTAAGAAAACGCCGGAAATGATCGTTAATTATCAAACAAAAAACTATTACGACGGTACGTGGAACAACACATATGCCGAGCATGCCGAGTTTTTACAAGGGTGGATAAACGGCCCAGACTGGGAAACACTAGCACGGGTTAATGCACTGACCTACGATATGATATTTACACAACCGGTTATTGAAGAGTTTGATGATTTAGCCCTGCCAACCACACTAATATTAGGTACCCGTGATCGCACTGCGCCTGGACGTGCAAACAAACATGACAAGGTAAGTAGAGAATTAGGTCGCTACGACAAATTAGGCAATGAAGTAAAAGCACGTAATTCAAACATCCATGTTGTTAAATTAGAAGGGCTCGGGCACCTGCCCCACATTGAAGCTTTTGAGCGATTTAAGGTGCCATTTTTAGACGCATTACATGACTAATTTCCGCATGGTCATTTGTTTCTAAAAAACCGATGGTAAATTTCTGGGGCGCGTTTAGGTATTTTTCTTTGCCTTTGCGCCCAAATCCGAAAACGGTTCATTACTGTTATAAAAAGGCGTTATTTAACGCCCTGAAATACCAGCTTTTGAACTCGACGACCCGTATTAACTTCGGTGGTGTACAGGTTTCCTTCGCTATCGGTATCTATACTGTGTAGCCAAATAAATTGACCTGGATAGCGGCCGTTTTTACCTATCGAACCTAGCTTTTCATGAGATTTTCTATCGTAAATCCAAATACGCCCGTTCATCATGTCGGCAACGTACAAGTATTTTCCATCGGGTGAAAATGCTACATCAGTTGCTGTACCTAGCCCCCCGGTTTCTGGCCGTACGGCAAAGTTTTTTACAAAGCGGATATCTCCGCTTTTTTCCCGTTTAAATATTTGAAGGCGGTTGTTTCGACGGTCACATACATAAATAAATCCGTCGCGGTCTTGATTTATACAATGCACGATATTCCCAAACAAAGGATTTTCCGGGTCTATTCCCTGCTTTTGCGGCTGAGTAGCTTGGGACTGATCGAAATCTCCTTCGCGAGTGGGCCCTAATGGCTTTTCTCCATAAGCACCAAGCACGTGAGTGGCCTTCTCTTTCTCAACATCAAAACTTGCAATGCGCGCATTGATATAGCCATCTGCAATCACTAACTCGTTGTGTGTAATGTCCATAAACATATCTGCGGGATTACCCAGTGTATGCAAGTCCATATTGCCGTTGGTCTGCCCTCGCCTACCTATGCCTTTCACAAACTCGCCATCAAAAGTAAAACCCACAGACACATGGTCATCTTTACCATTGCCAGCTAACCAAACCGTGTCATTTTCATCAACAAATAGACCGTGTACGTTTACCGGCCATTGGTTTACGCCATCTATCGTTGGCGCATTGTTTTCACCGCCCCATGCTGTAGCTACCCCGCCATCGGGCGTAAAACGGATACCATGGGGCGCAGGTTCACAACACACCGCAGTGGGTGGCGTTGCAACAAGCCCTGTATCGGTTTTGTCTAAAGAGTTGGGACGCTGCAATATCCACACGTGGTCATATTTATCGATAGAAAGGCCCGACACCTGCCCTAGCATCCAAGTTTCTGGCAACGATGGCCAACTTGCATCAACGCTAAATCGAGGCAGAGGCTTGTTATCTATCGGATAGGTGGCCATAGGGATAAGCGGCGCTTTATTTTCTAATAACGAAGCGCTTTTTACTGTTTCGATCCCATCTGATGGAGACGCGACTTGTGTCGCTTTGGCATAGGACGAACTCCACAACATAGGAGAAGTGATTAACGTGATGACACAAAAAGAGCGAGCAATTGACGTGGTCATTAGGTTTCCAATTGAAGAGAGCATTTTAAACGGTAAACACAAACACCATGCTGCTAAGTTACCGACACTATTGCAATAGAAACAGCCAAGCTGTACAAAAATCACGCTAAAACGAAAAGCGCCGGGCAACTCGACGTTAGCCCGGCGAAAAAGGTGTAGCAGTCACCTTAATCTGCTTCTATCTCACCCTCTTCAATAGCGACAACGCGACGTGCTTCAACGTAGGTTTTAATAGCCCAAAGTGTTTCTTGATCTAGGATAGGATCGGTTTGACCTTCAGGAATACCGCCAAGTGCGGGCATGCCTTTAGCCGAGCCAAAACGCAAGCGCTCAACGAACCATTCGTCGTCTTCAAAGCTTTCTGGGTCGAGTTCACGAAGGTCTGGGTTTATTCCGCCAGACTGCGCGTGCAGGCCGTGACAACCCGCACAGTTATTTGCATAAGCTGACTCACCAAACTTTATGACCTTCGTTTTGGTTTCTTCATCAAGGCTTCGATATGGGTTTTCAAACACCCAGCCATTTTCAGACTCATCGCCATCAGTGATGGGCGGCATAGCTGAGCTATCTGCTCCTTGAGGGATAACATTTCCATGTGCAAGCACGTGGCCAGACAAGCCAGTTACCACTAGTGCAGCAAACAACATCGATATTTTTGTTTTCATAATTCATACATCCTCGAAAGACTATGAATTAAGTATACGTACGAGGAAATAAGGGGTAACTCTACTTTGGTTTTGAAAGGCTCCTCCTTTGGTAGGAGGCCACAATGATAGCCACTGAGAAGCGTTTGGCTTACATTTGTTGCTTCAAATGGTAACGGTATATTCAGCATCGAATTGACGCTGGTGAGAGTGGTGTAAAACTCGTCTTCTTTATGCTACTAAGTGAGAAAATAGCGGAAAAGGCGATGACTAAAATGGCCAGCGCACGTTAGCGCTGGCCAAGCATTTATCACCGTTTTACGCTTGGGGAATGTTAGTTTTTTGCCACCTGCTGGTAGCGCTTAGGCAATTTAAACGTCCACACGGTGCCGCCTTGGTTGAAGTGCTTCACACGTTTAGCAACTTCACCGCCCCATAATGGCACTGCGCCACCCCATCCAGATAGTACAGAAATGTACTGCTCACCATCCATTTCCCATGTCACTGGAGAGCCAACAATACCTGAGCCAGTTTGGAACTTGTAAACCATTTCGCCAGTTTTGTCGTCAAAGGCCATCAGATAACCTTCAGGGTTACCGGTCCAAACCAAACCACCACCTGTAGTTAACACGCCGCCCCAAAGTGGAGAAAAGTTGTTATAGCGCCAAACGGTTTTACCTGTTTTGGGGTCAATCGCTTTAAGTACGCCGATAAAGTCCTCATTCACTGATTTAATGGTGAAACCCGCACCTAGGTACGCTGCACCTTTCTTGTAAGAGGTAGGCTCGTTCCAGATATCCATTTCCCATTCGTTTGAAGGCACATAGAAGAGTTCAGTATCCTTTGAATAGGCCATTGGCATCCAGTTTTTACCGCCTAAGAACGCAGGGCGAGCAACAACCTGTGCACCTTGTTTACCATCAGCTGATTGCGCTGGGCTTCCTGGGCGATTTTCTTCAATGTAGATAGGTCGACCTTTTTCATCCAGCCCCTTTGCCCAGTTCAATTTGTCAACGAACGGGAAGCCGCGAATGAAGTCACCGTTTTCGCGGTTAAGGACGTAGAAAAAGCCGTTTCTGTCGGCGGTTGCCGCCGCTTTCACTGTCTTGCCGTTTTCCTGGTAGTCAAACGAGATAAGCTCGTTTACGCCATCGAAGTCCCAGCCATCGTGTGGTGTGGTTTGGAAGTGCCACACAATTTTTCCTGTATTAGGGTCGATAGCTAAGCGCGACGACGAGAAGTAGTTATCGCCCGGACGTAGGTGAGAGTTCCACGGTGCAGGGTTACCCGTACCGAAGAATAGTAAACCTGTATCTGAGTCGTAAGTGCCGCCTAGCCAGGTTGCTGCACCACCGGTTTTCCATAAATCAGCAGGCCATGTTTTGCCTGGCGCTCCGCCTGAAATTCCATTTTCGGTTTTCTTACCGTCTTTCCATAAGTACCCCATGTGCCCTTCAACGGTAGGTCTAACCCATAGCTGTTTGCCAGACTTCGCGTCGTAAGCATACACTTTACCGACGATCCCGAACTCACCACCGGAGATGCCTGTAATGACTTTTCCGTCAACAACAATAGGCGCTGCAGTAATGGCGTAGCCCGCTCGGTAGTCTTCAACTTTTTTCTTCCAAACGGTTTTGCCCGTGTCTTTATCCAGTGCTACTAGCTTGGCGTCCAAGGTGCCAAATATGACCAGGTTATCGTAAAGCGCAACGCCACGGTTTATAACGTCACAGCAAGGCATAATGCCGTCGGGCAAACGCGCCTCATATTGCCATAATTCTTCACCCGTTCTCGCATCGATGGCCCACACACGAGAGTAAGATCCGGTTACATACATCACACCATCTTTTACCAGAGGCTGCGATTCTTGACCCCGCTGCTTTTCACCACCTAATGAGAACGCCCACACGGGACGCACTTCTTCTACTGTATCGCGGTTGATAGCGGTTAGCGGACTATAGCGCTGAGCTTTCAAGCCCATTCCATACGTCACTACGTCGTCAGTGGTAACGTGGTCATTTTGAATATCTTTGTCGGTGACAACAGCATGGACAGGAGTTAACGCACTTGCACAAACCAGCATAGATAGGGCAAGTTTTTTAATTGGCATATTATTATTCATAACGGTTCCTAGTTGCATGTAGGCCATAAATGGTCTGTTTCAGACTATTCGTTAGGATTAGCATAGCTAGGGGGGATGTCGATGCCTATGCAACAGCGGAGTGATTTGACTCCTCCTTTAGGAGGAGGAATGAAGGGCTATTTTCCCTTTTGTTTAACACCTTTACGCTTTCACGTCTTTTTGAAGTAATGCGTGACTGATAACGGCGCTAGAGGTAAGAAGGCAATTGGCCATAGAGTTATTGCCTAAAGTACTATCGCGCTGAACGCTATTGGTCACATGCTTTTATACTGAATTTTCTTATTCTGAACTTTCATTCCCTGAAAAATAGGGCGGCATCTCATAAATGGTTTTGTATTTCTCAAATAACCGTTGCATATCGCCCTCGACCACCATTCGCGTAATTACATCACCAATTTCATAGCCAAGCGCGCGATAATTAGTATGAACAGCAAGTCCTATGTCCCACTTTTGCTTTCCAATAAGCGGAAACGCGTTGCTTGCAAGGCGATATTGCTCATTATCAACAAACTGACTGAGGTAGGATATTTGCGAGCGCAATCCCATTACCGCTTCGACGGTTCCCGCTTTCATCGCGTCAAACGCTTCTGCGTTTGAGCCATAGTGCGATGTTTTTTCTCGCAATCGGCCGCCAAACGCTGACGTTAAGTAAAAGTGGGGAATGCTGTCTATTTCCGCCCCAATCGTGTGATACTGAAACATGCCCATGGTTTCCACTTCGGGCAAGGTGTGCGTGTTGTGAATGATTTGCCAGCTTTCACGCTGATAAGGGGCAAACATATGAACGAGCTCATTAACCAACAAGCCCACATCGTCACGTTTTTGAGAAAAGCTTGGGTCGTAAGGCGCGCGCATCATCACATCAGCCTTAATGCGATGAATTATATGGCCCTTCCATAGGTAATTTCTGAAATCGTCCTCTGTCGTTTCACCTGGTGTCATCCATATCAGTTCTAGCTCAACACCAAGGGCGCTCGCGATTTCACGGGCGATATCAATATCAATACCTGTGGGGCTGTCGTTTTCAATAAATGAAAATGGAGGATAGTCGGTGTACACCGCAATTCTAATTAAACCGCTGTCTTTAATATCGTCTAGCGATCTCGCTTCCCCGAACGCAGAAAGCGCAGAACCCGTTATCAGGCAGAGTAAAATGAAAATAACTCGAAAAGGTTTAACTAACTGCACAGCTTACCCACTTATTCAATCGAACTTCTTAAGCATACTAAGGGTTTAGCGTGATTTTACTAATGCTACTTTAGCGCCATAGCATTCCTCCTTTAGGAGGATGTTCTTCGGGAAAATTGCCATATACCCTTATGTCAGACAAACAGATATCAGCAAAAGCATGCAGCTGAGCTCGGGGTGATATATGGCAAAGGGTGTAAAAAGCACGGTTAAAAGACGATTAACCGGTAGGCGCTATCAAAAATGTATAACGTCACTTTTTTGCTGCGTTCTGTTGCCGTTTTTAAACAGCGCGCTCGCGTTTAATGAAGCGCATCCTTCACAGGCTCAACAAGCTGCACCACAGGCCTCTTTTGCCACTATTCCGGTCATTTACATAAAAGTTGCGGGCACATCTCCACCAGGCACACCAGACTATTTAAAGTCCCCCAGCAATGAGGGGACAGCTGGCGCAAGTGTGGCGATAAAGGATGCCAATATCACGGGAAAATTTCTTGGTTATCAGTTTGAGTTAACTGAAATCATTGTGCCTTCTATCGGCGAACTGCAAGCTTCTTTAGCTAAAACACGCCAGCACTCTGGTTCAAGTGCTAACACAAATTACATAGAAATAAGCAGCAATCAGCAAGGCAACATTGCACCTGTTGTACTACTGGACATGCGAAGCAGTGATAAGGTAAAGGCTGCCTCAATTGAGTCGCTGATTGCCACTATTCAAAGCACGCTTCCTAATGCCGTATTTTTTAACGTAGCTAATAGCGATGATTTGCTGAGACAAAATTCATGTCGCCTGCCCTTGTTTCATACGATCCCCAGTTATCAGATGAAAGCCGACGCGCTAGCTCAGTGGTTTCGCACTAAGCGTATTGACGAGATATTTGCAGTTTACGGAAAAACCGCTGACGATGATGCATACCTAGCCGCGTTCAAACGCAGCGCTAAAAAATTCAAGCTTTCACTTGTTGAAACTAAACAGTGGCAAGACAGTTTTGATTTACGCAGGGCTGCCTTTGCTGAAATTCCTCAATTTACGCGAACAAGAGAAACCTATCAGGCTGTTTTTACCGCCGATAGCGCGGCGCAATTCGCGTATAGCCTACCCTTTAACACCTATTATCCCGTACCTGTGGTAGGCGCTGCCGGCCTAAAAGCGCTAGGTTGGCACTTTACCCACGAACAATGGGGCGCCCGTCAGCTTCAAAGCCGTTTTAACGACGGGTTTAACAGACACATGAATGAAGTCGACTTCGCCGCGTACCTTGCGGTAACGGCGGTGGCGAATGCTGCGCAGCAAGGAAGCGATTTAACGCAGCAGGGAATACTTAAAACCTTGCTTAGCGACCACTACACACTGGGTGCCTATAAAGGCCGCCCTCTTTCTATTCGCCCCTACACCCACCAATTTCGTCAGCCTATTGCGTTGGCCCACGAAGACGCATTGGTGACTCATGCACCCCTTGAAGGCTTTCTGCACCAAACCAACGAACTGGACACATTAGGCGCAACACACACTACCTGTAAGGACAAGTTATGAGCTATCGCTTTGCACTCATGCTTGGCAGTTTAATGGCAAGCTTTGCCTTTGCACTTCCCCAAGCCTTTGCACTTCCTCAAGCGTATGTCACTAACGAAAAAGACAACACGCTATCTGTCATTGATATGACGACATTTGATGTGGTTGAAACTATCGAGGTTGGAGAGCGACCCCGAGGGTTTATTTTAAGTGCAGACCAGTCCCACGCGTATATCTGTGCCTCTGATGCTGATCGCATTCAAATTATGGATTTGTCTACCCATTCCATAGTGGGCGATCTTCCCTCAGGTGCAGATCCTGAAACCATAGCACTACATCCTAACGGCACCACTATTTACACAGCTAATGAAGACGATGCCCTTCTTACTGTTATCGACATTCCAACGGCTCAGGTCATTTCTCAGATAGATGTGGGCGTAGAGCCTGAGGGGCTTGCTGTGAGCCACGACGGCAGCATGATGGTCGTTACATCAGAAACCACCAACATGGTGCACTGGATAGATACAAAAACTCACGAAAATATTGCAAATAGCTTGGTTGATGCAAGACCCAGAGATGCTCACTTTACCAGAGATGACAAGTACCTTTGGGTAAGCTCGGAAATAGGTGGCACCGTTAGTATTTTCGATACTGCTACTAAGCAAAAAGTGAAGACCCTTTCCTTTGCCATTAAAGGCGTTTATCGCGACAAGGTTCAGCCAGTGGGTATTGTGCTTATGAAAGATAAGCCCTACGCCTTCGTGGCGCTTGGCCCAGCAAATCGCATAGCGGTCATCAATACCGATACCTTCGAGGTGGAAGACTACATTTTGGTTGGGCGACGAGTGTGGCAGTTGGCGTTTAATCAAGATCAGTCTTTATTGCTGACCACTAACGGTGTGAGCGGTGATGTTTCTGTCATCAATACCCACTCGTTAAACGTAGAGCAAACGATAAAAGTGGGGCGTTACCCTTGGGGCGTGGCGGTTAAATGGAAATAGCGGTTCAAGCGGTTTCACATCAGTACGGCAGCCACAACGCGCTAGACAATATAAGCCTTTGCCTAAAACCAGGCTTAACCATGCTGCTTGGGCCAAATGGCGCAGGTAAAAGTACCTTATTTGCGCTTATTACTGGCCTGCAAAAACTCACGCAAGGCAGTATTACCTTTGATGGTGCTACTCTGTCTCAATCTCGCACAAGTATTATGGCGAAAATGGGCGTGGTATTTCAGCAAAGTACTTTAGATATCGACTTATCGGTAAAACAAAATTTGTCCTATTTTGCTTCGCTCCACGACATAAGTACCACTAGCGCGCTGTCTCATATTCAAGGCCTGCTCGACGAGCTCGACCTTACGACCAAGCTCAACACAAAAATTCGAAATTTAAATGGCGGGCACAGACGTCGGGTCGAGTTAGCTCGCTGCCTTATTCACAAGCCATCCTTGCTGCTATTAGACGAGCCTACCGTTGGCTTAGATATAGAATCCCGTCATCTTATTTTGCGGGTAGTACAAGCGCTCGCTCATTCCCAAAACGTAAGTGTACTGTGGGCCACGCATTTGTTTGAAGAAGTGAAGCACAACAACAACTTGATAGTCTTATCAAAAGGACGAGTGTTAGCCCACGATAAATGTGAAGCCTTGTTAGCCAAGTATCATCAACAGGATATTGAGCACCTTTGGCAGCATTTGATGCAGGAAGGCTCCTGATGTATTGGCGCTGTTTTGTGGGCGTACTTACCCGAGAGATGCTGAAGTTCTGGCAGCAACGTACACGCTTGTTAAGTGCGTTGGTGCGCCCGCTGCTTTGGCTATTTGTTTTTGCCGCAGGGTTTCGTTCGGCCTTGGGTCTTTCAATGACCGAGCCTTACGAGAGTTATATTTTGTACGAAGAGTACATTGTACCTGGGCTTGCCGCCATGATTGTGCTTTTTAATAGTATGCAAAGTTCATTGTCCATGGTGTACGACAGAGAAATGGGCAGCATGAAAGTACTGCTGTTAAGCCCGGTTCCCCGCCCTTTTCTGCTAGGCAGCAAGCTTATAACCAACACCTTGGTAAGCGCTATTCAGGTGTACATCTTCTTTGCCTTTGCGCTTTTACTGGATGTACGCCTATCTGCGTTGGGATACGTTTATGCGTTGCCTGTTATTGCGCTACTGTCATTGTTTTTAGGTTCGTTAGGATTATTACTGGCAAACTATATTAAGCAGCTAGAGAACTTTGCTGGTGTCATGAATTTTGTCATTTTCCCATTGTTCTTTCTATCAAGCGCCCTATACCCTCTTTGGAAAATGCGTGAGGCCAGCGAATGGCTGTATCAGATTTGTGCCTTTAACCCCTTTAGTAGCGGCGTAGAATTACTGCGATTTGCGCTTTATGAAAAACTCGAACACAAAGCGCTTGCCGTTGTACTTTGCCTTACGGCTATCACTTTTATTTTCGCTGTGAGAAGCTTTCGCCCCAAAGCCTCAAAAGGGCGCTTCTCGTGATAAAAGCAAACCTAACCTGGGCTAATGAAAGCAAGAAAGTTCAAACGTTAGACGATAGTGACTGCTTACTTATTTTAACTACGCCCGAGTTATTAGCGAGCCAACTATTTCACTTTTCAAAACCCGTTAAGACATACATTGAGCAAGTTTTTGACGATGTAGGTTTTGCAGGAAATAAAGGCGAATGTGTATTAGTACAAGGCCTTAAGGCGTTTAAAACAAGTTACATCCCAGACACTGAAAACAGCGGACAAAACAAAATTAGCCAACAATTAGCTGATGTAAAACGGGTGCTGTTTTATGGTGTCGATTTTGCGCTTTTTGAAGCGTCAGATGCACCCAACGCCTCTAGCCGTGCCTCGACTTTATCTAAAACTAATTACTCCTCCATGGTGAATCGTTCAAGCTACGCTAGCGATTCAAATTCTGCGTTTAATTCAAAAAGCAGCAGTGACTTGAACCAAAATGACGCGCCAGCATTTCGCTACTTAGAACAGCAGTTCGATGCATTGTTTAAAAAGCTTAAAAGCGTGTCGGTAACCTTGGAAAAGCTGTCGTTAATGGCGCTTTCTACCACTGAAACAGCAAGCTGCGACCCTGTTAACACCATTGCGAGCCACTCACAGTTTCTAAGTGCGCTACTTAGAAGCTATTTTGAGCACGGCTATCACTTTAAAGGCTATAAAACGAATAATCGATCGGTTTCCAACAGTCAGCCTCTCAATGACAACAACAACGCAAATAATGGAGCAATTAACCAAGCACTTGATATTAGGGTCACGCTGTCTCTTGCATTAGATGCCAAGTATTTTACTAACGCGCAAAAGCGTCTCGTTTCACACACTATAAGCTATGAAACGGCCCTTAATGACGCGATGACCTGGGCTAAAGATCTCGCCCACATGCCAGCCAACCTATGTACGCCAGATTATCTGGCCGAACAAGCTCAGCAACTGGCGCAAACCTTTAGCACGGTTTCTTGCGATATCCTCAATGAAAGCACGCTGAAGCAGCTAGGCATGAATGGCTATTTAGCGGTAAACGCGGGTTCACAGTTTGCTGCCACAATGCCTATTCTTCGCTACACAGCCAAAGGTTTAGAGAATTCTCCGCCGGTAGTGTTAATTGGCAAAGGCGTAACGTTTGACAGTGGCGGCATAACGTTAAAGCGCAGCCCTGATATGCGCCATATGATTTACGACATGGCGGGCGCCGGCTGTGTATTGGGCGTCATTCAGGCGGTTGCCACGCTGGGGTTAAATATAAATATTATTGGTATTGTGGCGAGCGCCGATAATGCGGTTGATGGCAAAGCCTATCGCCCGGGTGACATTATTACTATGCACGCTGGGAAAACCGTGGAAGTAATGAGTACCGATGCAGAGGGGCGTATGCTTATGGCCGATGCAATCAGCTACGCGAGACAGTTCTCCCCTTCGGTTATTATTGATATAGCAACGCTAACCGGCGCGGCTATTAGCGCACTGGGGCACAAAGCCACTGCGCTTTTTAGCAACACTTCAGCGCTTGAAAGTGCGTTAGTTGAAGCGGGGGAACAGGCTAACGACAGGTGCTGGCCTTTCCCACTGTGGCCAGAATATCAAGACGCCATTACCTCTCAACATGCGGATATGATGAATACGGGGATAAACTCTCCCGGTGCTATTTCGGCAGGCTGCTTTCTCTCTCGCTTTGCTGACGGCATCCCGTGGGCTCATCTCGATGTAGCAGGAACCGCTTTTACCTACACCAAATCGTTATCGGCAACCGGCCGCCCTATTCCTTTGCTGTTATCTTACTTAAGCAGCTGCGCTATCAAAAATAATCAATAAATCATCAAAATTCATGACAGTTCTCCTCCCTTAGGAGGATATCTGTTAACACATATTCAACATATACTCAGTCATGCGTTTAATCATAAAGAAGAGGAACAATTATGTGGACTAAACCCCAATACACAGAAATGCGCCTTGGTTTTGAAGTAACTCTTTACATCAATAACCGCTAGGCAACGCCCTCTGGGATGATGAACAAAAAGGCTGCCGATGCAGCCTTTTTTTACTTGTAGTATGGAGTTGTTATGCACGTATTGATTCTTGGTGCTGCCGCCGGGGGGGGATTTCCACAATGGAACTGCCACTGCCCAAATTGTAAGGGTTTACGCGAAGGTAAAATAAAGGCGAAAGGCAGAACACAGTCGAGCATTGCTGTCAGTAGTGATGGTAAAAATTGGGTGCTCATTAATGCCTCTCCCGATTTGCGGGAGCAGATAAATAGCCACCCGCAGCTGTGGCCCGACGCCCATGTGTCTCGCGGCACACGCATAAGCGCAATTGTGCTTACCGACAGTCAAATAGACCATACGACAGGCCTGCTAACATTGCGCGAAGGCTTACCCCTTCCCGTTTATTGTACCGATGTTGTGGCCGAAGACCTAACCACCAGCTTCCCGCTTTTTACCGTATTAAAACACTGGCACGGCGGACTACAGCAGCATTCAATTAATACCGATTATCATCAACGCTTTGTACCAAAAGGGGCAGAAGGCCTGACTTTCCAACCCGTGGTATTAGAGTCTAATGCGCCCCCTTACTCGACGTATCGCGACAACATTGTGCCGGGCAACAATATCGGCCTGAAGATAACTGACGACACCACGGGCAACGTGCTTTTTTACGCGCCGGGATGTATGCAGGCAAACGACACAGTAAAACAGGTGATGCGCGAATCTCACTGCGTGCTATTTGACGGTACGCTGTGGGCCAATGAAGAAATGATAGATCACGGCTTTAGCAACAAGCTGGGCACTGATATGGGACACATGCCGGTTAATGGAAAGGGCGGAGCCATTGCGCTGCTAAAGGAATTTAACGTTGAGCGTAAAGTGCTTATTCATATCAACAACACAAATCGCGTGCTTGACGAAGACTCCAGTGCCTATCACAGCCTGTGTGAGCAAGGTATTGAATTGGCTTACGACGGTATGGAAATTGAGGTGTAGTAATGACAGAACACGCATGGTCTAGACAAGAATTCGAACAAAAACTGAGAGAAAAAGGCGCTTACTACCATATTCATCACCCCTTTCATAAACGCATGAATGAAGGACACTGCAGCGTTGATGAAATTCAGGGCTGGGTGGCCAACCGACTATATTATCAAATGGCGATACCGGTTAAAGACGCGGCAATTTTAGCGAATTGCGAAGATCAATCGGTACGCAGAACTTGGATCCAACGAATTATCGATCACGATGGACGGGAAGGTGAAGACGGACTGGGCGGCATAGAAGCCTGGTTGCGGTTAGGCGAAGCGGTAGGCTTGAACCGCAGTGAATTGCTTGATGAAACCCACCTGTTGCCAGCGGTTAAGTTTGCAGTAAATGCCTATGTGAATTTTGCCCGCCGTGCGTCGTGGGAAGAGGCTGCCTGCTCATCGTTAACTGAAATGTTCGCCCCTGAAATACATCAAAGCCGATTAGATACCTGGCCTGGGCACTATACATGGATTGATAGTGAAGGCTTTACCTACTTTCAAATGCGGTTAAGTCAGGCGCGCCGTGATGTAGAGCATGGCCTGCAGATTACCCTTGACCACTTTGTTACCCGACAACAGCAAGAACATGCGCTCAATATACTGCAGTTCAAAATTGATATTTTGTGGAGCATTGCTGATGCCATTTGCTTTGCCTATGAATATAAGAGAAAGCCGTTTGATGGTATTGCCGACCAGCGGGTGTGCCATATAGGGAGGTTTTAATGATGTCGAATTTACAATCACAAACCGAGCACCACTTAGATGCTGATAGCGTCGGTGCTGATAACGTGGAAGATAACATTGAAAATAGCAGCAGTCACAACAACGAGGGCGGCCGCACAAGAGACAAAACAGCTTCTTTAAATCCGCTTTTTCGCATGCAGTACGAGAAAGCTCAGGGTTGTTATGTTTTGTTGTTCCCCGAAGGAATGATCAAACTTAACCCTTCTGCGGCAGAAATTCTTAAGCGAGTAGATGGCAGCAATACGGAAAATGCCATTTGTGCTGAGCTTCGCCAGGCGTTCCCTGATGCACCTGAAGATTTAGAAGAAGATGTTCATGCATTTCTGGTCCATGCCGAGCAAAAGAAGTGGATCCGCTATGACGAATAATACAGACGTTGATTTACAAACCGACGTACCAAATACCATAACGCCACCGCTATGGCTCCTAGCCGAAATTACTTATCAGTGCCCATTGCATTGCCCCTATTGCTCAAACCCAGTAAACATGGAAGAAACATTTAATGAGCTCTCTACTGAGCATTGGGAGCGTGTGCTGCGTGAAGCGCGGGAAATGGGCGCCGTGCAATTGGGCTTTTCTGGCGGAGAGCCATTGCTTCGAAAAGACTTAGAGCATTTAGTTGCTTATGCGCGGGCTTTGGGTTTTTACACCAACTTGATCACCTCTGGCATTGGCATGACAGAAAAACGTATTGCCAAACTCAAAGAGGCCGGCCTTGACCACATTCAGCTGAGCTTTCAGGCAGCCAATGCTGAAGTCAACGACTTAATAGGCAACAAGCGTCACTCATTTGAACAAAAACTTAAAATTGCGAAGCTGGTAAAACAATACAACTACCCTATGGTGCTTAACTTCTGTATTACCGCGCAGAACATTCACGAAATAGAAGACGTGATGGCGCTCAGCGAGCAGCTGAACGCTGATTTTGTCGAGCTAGCTACCGTACAGTATTACGGCTGGGCCTATGAAAATAGAGACCATTTGCTGCCCACGTCACAGCAGCTACAGGAAGCTGAGGCCGCAGTGAACCGCTACCGCGCGCAGCAAAACGGTAAAGGACCAACCTTCATATTTGTGTCGCCCGACTACTATGAATCTCGCCCTAAGGCGTGTATGAATGGCTGGGGCACAACGTTTTTAACCGTAACGCCAGATGGCAGTGCCCTTCCGTGTCACAGTGCAAAGATATTACCCCTTCGTTTTCCTAATGTGAAAGAACGCTCGTTGCACGATATTTGGCACCAAGACTTTAGCTTTAATCATTTCCGTGGCGATAGTTGGATGCCTTCGCCCTGTAGGGACTGCGATGAAAAAGATAAAGACTTTGGCGGCTGCCGATGTCAGGCCTACCTGCTAACAGGTGATATGTATAAGACGGATCCGGTTTGCAGCAAGTCGCCCGATCACCATTTGATGAAAGGCATTACCGATAAAGCAGGTACTGAACCATCGAAGGCACTACAGTATCGGAAGGTGGAAAAGCCGATTCCCATTCTAGAAGTAAGTGCTACGAGGTAAGCGCTACGAGACAAGTAATACGAAATAAGTGCGCTGCGATAAGTACTAAACCAAAAGAGATACCGTTAAACCGCAATGATAAAAGTGTATGTCTGAATTTCATTTCATTGATGCCGGCTCTGGGTCAAAAGTGCATAGCGTTGTTTTTGCGCTAAAAACCCCTGCAGCAGGCCACACTGGGTTGTCTCATTTAGCTGAGCATATGAGCTTTCGACGCTCTCACCACTACCCCGCTGCCCACGAGCTTTTTACGGCCAATACACTTCTGCCTGTCAATATTAACGCTACCACACTCGCCGAGTACACCTTCTTTTTCGCTTCGTCTGAAAAAGCGAACGTTCTGCTTGATGCTGTGAATTACCTGTACTGTGGCCTGCTTAACCGGGATTACGGTACCGATGAGATTATCTTAGAGCGTGACGGGGTTATTTTTAACGAGCTCGCCATGCTAGAGGCAAACAGCGACTATGCATTAAACGCCGCTATTCGATTAGCCGATACCAATAAAAATGCCTATCAACACGCGGGTGGTTTTACACAAACCATAGGCAGCAATAGCATTCAAGCGCTTCAATACTACAAACGCCAGTGGTATCAGCCAAGCAATATCACCACGCTGGTTTACAGTGATTCAGCCCAATTTTTTGAGCAGTGCAAGGAGGTTGTTACAGCCTTGAGCGAAGAAATAGCACTGAGCGCAATGAAAGCGCAGAGCGTGGAAACAGCCTTGAGCGCTGAAAAAACCTTGAGCGAGAAAGCTGCTTTGAGCGAAGAATCAACCCTAAACAGGAACGCTGCACTGAGTCAGCACGCATCTCAACGCGAACACTCACATTTAGACAAAGAAGCCTCTCTTGATGCACAAACAATAAATAACAAAAACGAATCAATAAGACATGTATTAACTTGGTGGTTTCCTCAGTGCTTTTTGAATGGTTTACTACAGCAAGAAGCAACACTTAGCACCGTAGCAGGCCTTGAAAACACTTTATTTATCGACCCCGAAATCAATCAACAAGGCAATTTTGCAATTCGCCTCGTCACAAACGAAGCGATGAAGGTAGTAGCAAGCGAGCTTTCGATAGAAGCACTTCCAAAGCTTTCACAAAATCTGACACACAAGCTCGTGAGCGATGATTATGATAAAAGGCTGCGACAACTAAAACATGTGATATCCGAGTGTCTTGCCTCACTTGATATTAAGCCTTCAAAGCCAATGCCAGACACTGATAAACATGCAGAGGGTGTGGGGGCGGCTATTCGCTATTTTGCGCAACTAACAGATGCGTTGGGTTCTAACAAGTGTGCCGCCAAAGATTGTGCCACCAAAAGCGTTTATTTGGCGAGTGCTAATAAGGTATCGCACTCCTATTTGCGGGCTCTACCTTCACCAGAAAAGTCAGTCGCTCTCGAGCGGATTAGAAAGGCACGCAAAGACTTTTCCGCGCAAGCCAGCGCTTACAATAGCGACCAGTCACTTTTAATACCGCGTCTTAACTCTAAATACCGACATTTTATTGCGTTAGAGCACTTGCCTGCACTTCCACGTTTATTGCGGCCACTCGCCAACAATACCACCAATTTGAAACGCTTTAACGCTGAACACATTGCTTCGCACTTAACGCCGTTTTCCATTCCATCGCCCTCAATAACTCTAGAGTCGGCTTCTCTAAATTCTGCTTCTGGTTATGTGGCCTCGCACTGGGTGTATCGCATCGCGTTCTATCAACAGTCAAGACTACAAGCGGTACTGGCACACCACCTTTTCTGGCAACCAAGAACCTCGGGGGAATGCTACGCACTGGGCGCTGCAACCTATAAAAATAACCTTTTTCTATTCGGTGCCAGCGATACAAATATCACAGAGCGTGAAAACTGGTGTCATAAGGTTTTATCGATTCTCTCGTAGGGAATTCGGGAAAAAACACTGCTACCAATTTATGATACTTCCTCCCACTTAAGGAGGATATTTTTAGGGAATGGTTAAGGCAATACTGAAAGTATAAATAATAACGAAGCAGTCAAGACCATGCCTACGCGAATTTCTACTAAAAGCTCTAGCCAAAACGTTGCACAATTCCCAACACATCAACTTACCCGTTCACCTTTTGCTCTTGCGATTATTGCAAGCGCTGTAACCTATGCGTTTAGCTCTGCAGCAGAAGCTAACGATGCAATGGACCACTACGAGGTTATAGAGGTACAGGGAGCGACACCGCTTAGCGCCAACAGCAATAACTCTGCCGTATTTGGCAACGTTCAAACACTCACTCAAGATGACATTGAAGGGAGCGTTAACCGTTCACTACCGGAGCTACTCAAAACTCAGCTGGCAAGCGTGAACCTAAACGATGTTCAAAACAATCCATTCCAACCCGACCTGCAATACCGCGGGTTTACTGCCTCTCCGCTGCTTGGTCTACCTCAGGGCATTTCGGTGTACTTGAACGGCGGTCGGGTTAATGAAGCGTTTGGCGATACTGTGCATTGGGACCTAATGCCTCTAGATGCTATAGATACCGTTTCTTTGTACTCTGGTTCAAACCCTATGTTTGGCCAAAACACGCTAGGCGGCGCCCTTGCTCTAAGAACGAAAACAGGGTTTAGCTTCAACGCCAACGAAATAGATTTACAGGCTGGACAATTCGGCCAGAAAGCCGCGTCTGTGGAATCAGGTGGTCATAACGATCACTGGGCGTATTATGTGAACCTGAATCACTATGAAGAAGATGGCTGGCGCGACTATTCGCCATCTGAAGTGCAGCAAGTATTTACGTCCCTTGCCTATAAAAGTGACAAAATGCATCTCGACATGAACCTGTTTATGGCCGATAACGAGTTACTCGGAAATGGTGCGTCACCTATTGAACTACTGGATATTGAAGGAAGAGAAGCGGTCTACACCCACCCCGATCAGACCAACAACGAACTTACGCACGTCAATATAACCGGTGATTTCGTTTTAACTGACACCTTATCTTTAACCGCCAATATGTTTTATCGCGACACACAAACTCAATCAATCAACGGCGATGACAGTGATTTTGGTGCCTGCCAGTTCGCTGATGGACGCGTAACACTGTGTGAATTTGAAGATGATGACGACGATGACGATGATAATCCGCTTGATAGTGATGATGATGGCGACGACGATGACGATGATTTGCCTGTTGTAGGAGAAGGTGACGATATAGAAGCGGTTGAATTTATTGGCTTTGATGACGACACCGCGCTTGCCGAAATATCAGATGTGGACGCAGATGAACTTGATGGAACATACAATACGGGCCGCACAGACGCCAAAGCGACTGGGTTATCTTTTCAGCTAGCAAAACAATATGCCTTAAGCGGCTTCAGTTCAGAGTTAATTGTTGGTGCCAGCTACACCAAAGGAGATGTTAACTACGCCGCTGATACTACATTTGGTATTTTGGAAAACGAATCTGCACAAGACTCACGCACCGTTTTACCCATCGACGGGCTCATGGCACAAGAAGCCAGGGTTAGATTAGATGTAGACACCACCGCATGGTCGCTATTTTTCATGAATAGTACACAGCTCTCTTCAGCCGTATCACTCAATCTTGGTGGACGTTTTAACCGAGACCATATTGTTATGGAAGACCTGATTGATGACGGTGAAGGTTCATTGGACGGTAATCACCGTTTTACCCAATTTAACCCAGCGGTAGGTGTAGACATTACTATTGATGAGCAAAGCCAGTTGAATCTTGCAATCAGCCAGTCTTCAAGAACGCCAAGCCCAGCAGAGTTAAGCTGTGCAGATGAAGACGACCCGTGCCGCTTACCGAATGGATTTGTGGCCGATCCTCCTCTTGATCAGGTGGTCACCCAAACTATTGAAGCGAACTACACCACACGCATTGATAACATCGACCTTATGCTAAATGTTTTTCACAGTAGAAGTAAGGACGACATTATCTTCCAACAAGCAGGCTCTGTTGCCTCTCGCGGGTACTTTATTAACGTTGATGAAACCCAGCGTCAGGGCGTTGAATTCAGCGTAGGCTCAACGTGGGAAAAACTCACCTACCGATTAAACTACAACTATCTTAACGCAACCTATGAATCGACATTCACGTCGTTTAGCCCCTTTAACCCTCAGGGCCCGGATCGGGTCGTAACGCCAGGTGACAAAATTCCAGGCCAGCCAGAGCATTTAGTCAAGCTCTATGCAGATTACGCCTTAACGGATAAAGCGCGTTTAGGCGCAGAAGTTATTTCAGCATCTAGTCAGTACTTTAGGGGCGATGAGGCTAACGAAAATGAAAAGATTGACGGATACGTTATTGCAAACATTTATGCATCGTACCGGTTCAACGGCACATTTACCGCATCGCTACGTGTGAACAATGTGTTCGACAAAGACTATGAAACCTTTGGCACTTATGGCGAGGCTGATGAGGTATTAGAAGACATTTATCCCGACGTAGAAGGTGCAGAGTTCGTGGGCCCCGCACAACCGCGAATGGTTAGTGTAAATCTAAAAGCGAGATTCTAATCAGATAGCAGTTGTTACCACACGCGCTTTTGTCCACACAAAAGCTGCAAAAAAAATCAAAAAAACGCGACTTACTTTTTCACAGTAGTCGCGTTTTTTATCATTTATACATTTAATTTTCCCGCTACTAAAGAAGGAGATTAACACGCCTTACGGCCGATGGTTCAAAATTCAATAGAACCTATTATCAATTTACTGGACACCGAAAGCATTAAACCAGTCAAAAATAAAAATAAAAAGCCACTGTAATTAATCAACACTACCAATATTGGGACAGTAAAATGAAAAAGAATACATTTACAAAAACCTGTTTATCTATTGCCATTTTAAGCACAGTCAGTAGTCATAGTTTTGCCCAGGACGAGCCCTATTCATGGAATATCTCTGGATGGATAAATGAAGGCGTAACCTACTACGACGACGGTGTGGGTAGTGATGTGGCACAACTATCAGACAACGGTACAACGCTAGGCAGTCGTATTACGCTTTCAGGGAATTATAAACTGGAAGAACAAGGCATGGACGTGGGCTTTGAGGTCATTATTGAACCTCTTTCAGGCGCACCGAACTACGCCGGTGGTGGCCATCAAACCCCGCTTTTGTTTGCAAATCAGGATAACTTAGACACCTTCAATGGCGGCGACATAGGCCTGTTGGGCAGTAACCTCTACTTTGGTAGCGACTGGGGTAAAATCACCATTGGTTTACAAAGCCTTCCCACCGATAACATTGCCGTTCTAGCCGATCCCTCTGGCACAATCTGGTCGGGAATTTCTCCATTATTTAGAGCAAATGGCTTCTTTATTCGAGGCGTAGAAGAAGGTTCAACCAATGTCGCGTGGGGTCAGTTTGCTCAGTGTCTGGCTACGCCTGGCTTGGGTATTGGTATTGACTGTAACGGCATATATCGCAACGGCGTGCGCTACGATCTCCCTCAAATGGGCAACGTTAGTATTGCAGTAGGTTATGCAAACGACGAAATTTACGATATTGCGGTTAAGTATGCGGCTGAGCACGAAGGCTTCAAAACTAACCTTCACGCAGGTTACTCAGTGAATAAAGATGGCGGTAGCAATGTTGGGGGCAACAGTTCAACTACGCTACAACTGCAAGCTGGCGTCATGCATCTTGAATCAGGAGTATTTGGGGTAGCCACTTATCAGATGGAAGAAGCTGACGACGCGATTGTTGGGTCGGGTGACGATACGGATGCCTATTACTTTAAAGCAGGTATTAGAAAACAGTTTAATCGCTTTGGTGATTCTGCCTTCTACGCTGAATATGCCAGTTATAACGACCAATACGGCATGGCTCATTTAGATGGCGTTACCGGCTCAGAGCTTAGTCAGTGGGGTGTTGCAGCGGAACAGTATTTTGGCTCGCGCTTCTTGGTGTACGCGAAATACGAAAATCTAAGTTTAGATATTGATGGTTCAGAATCTGCGCAAGGAATTTATAACAGCGCAGAAGACTTAACCCTAATTCAACTAGGTGGCACTGTGTTCTTTTAATTGAGAATTAAAAATCAGTCATATTTTAACATTGAACTTATATCTAATTACTCTGAAATTTAAAAATTACTCGATTCATTTAATTAATGATAAAAAACTGAACAATTTTAAACTTAAATCAGAAATTAAAATTAAGCTAAAAGATATGACATAAAAAAGCGAGATTCACTCTCGCTTTTCCTATTGAAAAAGGAAAGATCATGAAAAATATATCTCTATTTTCATTACGTTCAGCTCAACCCATTATGTTAGCCCTACTCTTCATAACGACAGTACATATCGCAGACGCACAGGTCATATTTCAGGAGGACAAAAACAATTTTATTCGCCTTGTTGAAAAGCAAAACGAAACAGACAGTGACGTGCGTGCCAACCAGCACCCCTTTACGCTGCACGAGCAGGATGTATCCGCCATACTTAGCGCTATTCAGGTGGTTAAGAACAAAAATACATCAACACCGCTTTTTTCCAACGAACAGGTTGCGTTACTTGCCGCCTATCTGCCTGAGGCGCTGCGAACAGCGACTGCTCAGCAAGACGTAATTTTTGCCCTTAGTAAAGAGAAGCGTTATTTGGCAGGCCTTAAAACCCA
This sequence comes from Alteromonas sp. ABD4_190, assembly GCF_056160105.1. Lineage (NCBI taxonomy): Bacteria > Pseudomonadati > Pseudomonadota > Gammaproteobacteria > Alteromonadales > Alteromonadaceae > Alteromonas > Alteromonas sp. ABD4_190. The sequence continues at coordinate 2,954,176 of NZ_JBSWWN010000001.1, read as the reverse complement.
AACGTATTACGTTGCAGGCAGTATTTTCATCACAGACGACCAGCTCAACATTCTTATTGGCGAGTTCGATAAAGTAGCCAATAAAGCCTACGAAATGGCTTATGATCCTACTTCTCAGGGCTTGGTAAAATACGACTTTGATTTTGGTAATCGGAAACAAGCAAAGTTCTCATTCGATTCCCCACTCTCTTTTTCCGCACCTGGTATAGAACTAAAAACGAAAAATCGCTTCGATTGGGTGGTCGCACCGACTCAGCTGGCATTTGAAGCACCTGTAGAAAAGGAAACACTTTCCCCAGCGAATAGGGAAAACACACCCAGTAAGAAAGACGTAGCTGGCTTGGCCCCCTTACCAGCAGAAAACGATATCGTTGCTCGTTTTAAACGGTTAGACGCACTAAAAAAGGCAAACCTAATTAGCGAAACAGAATACGCCGAAAAAAGAAGGCAGTTACTTGACGAGTTATAGAACGAAAGCCCCGTCAGTACTGGTCTTACGTGCTTTTTTATTATAAGCCATTGGTCTTATTAGGCCTGATTTAATGTTATATTAATGTTAACATTGTAAACAAGTGAAGTGACTGTTTAGCTTTCAATATTTCGGAGAATTTGGTCACTTTGAAGCGTTTCATTTACGCCATAATTTTGTCTTACTAAAAGGCTTATGTGTGAATAAAACGCCAGCCCAAATAAGTCACAAGGCCTGCGGCAAATGTCGCTTTTTTAGCTGAGGGAAAGACCATGCACCGTATCCTGATAATTGACGACCACCCTATTTTTCGTCACGCAATGATTACTATTTTAGGGAAAAAGTTTCCCGACTCAGAAACCCTCGAAGCCAATTCAATTTCTGAAGCGTTAACGTTACTAGAGCAAGACGCGAAGTTCGACTTAATCATGCTTGATTTAAATATGCCGGAAACCTGTGGCCTAAACGGACTTTTAGAAATTCGAAACCAACACCCTAACGTACCTGTAGTGATTATTTCCGCTGAAACGGAAAAGCAAAATATACTGCAAACCATTTCTTATGGTGCCGTTGGCTTTATTTCAAAAAGCAGCAAGATTGAAGAAATAGCCACATCTATCGAGAGTATTTTTGAAGGGAACGTGTGTTTACCATCAGAGATATTGAGAACGCCGTCTACCAGAACACGCATTACCAATGACAACGGTATTTCGCCGGAGCAAATTCGTTCATTAACGCGAAAAGAGCTGACTGTACTGAAATATCTAACTCAAGGGTTAGCCAATAAAGTGATTGCTTACGAGCTTAATATTTCTGAAACCACGGTTAAGTCTCACGTATCATCTATTCTCAAAAAATTAGGCGCCAGCAACCGAGTAAAGGTTGTGGCCAGTGCCGCGAATATCGACTTTAACCAATACGTATTTAATTAAGACCTGTTGATCTTTGCTGTGCGCCGAAGATTAATAGGTCTTAGACACGTTTACTTTTAGCCATTCAAACTTGAGACTAGCGCCGCCTTAAGCACCGCGGAGTTAACAGGTTTGTGCAGCAGCTGAATGTCGGTGCCTTCAAGTTCATTCGCTAACGCTTTTGAGTGATTAGCGGTGCAAATCATAATGGGCATTGAAGGCGCGATTTTTCTTACGCGTTTCGCAATGTCTAAACCGGTTTCTTCTTCATCTAGGTGGTAATCGACAATAAGCATGTCGCACTCGTCAAAACTGCCATTATTTACAGCACTGCATTGTTCAAAACCTGAGAAAGTGTCTACTTCCATGTCCCAGTTTGCGAACAACGTTTGCATAGCAATGCGCATATTCGCATCGTTATCAATGTGCCATATATGCTTATCCAAAACGTAATCTGGTAACGATGGCTCCAAAGTATAAAGATAGTCTTGCTCCTGGCTCGTATCACAGACTTCGGTAATAGGAATGGTCACCGTGAAGCACGCGCCTACGCCCTCTTTCGAGCGCACTCGAATATCGTGCTCTAGCAACTTACTCATTTTATCTACAATGTATAGTCCCAGACCCAAACTGTAAGAGTAGTTAAAATCGTTTTCTAATCTGGAAAACTCTTTAAAAATAACTTTCTGATCGTCTTCGCTTATACCCACACCTTGATCATAGATGCTAATTTCTAGGTTCTCATTCACCTTTCGTGCTGCCAGTAACACCTTGCCGTTAGCACCGTATTTCATTGCATTTATTAATAAATTTCGCAATATTCGAGAAAGTAAGTTCACGTCTGTCACCACGAAGGCTTCTTTCAAGCGATAGCGAAAATCTACACTGTAGTCTTTACTGATATGCGTAAACTCTTCGGCTAGCTGCATAAGTAACGGCAATACATTTTCTTGCTGCTTATCGGGCTGTAACACCCCAGCGTCCAGTTTGGATGTTTCAATAAGCGTGCGAATAAGGCCATGTAAATCAGACAGTGAATTATCGAGGGCGGCAACAATGGGGCTGGATGAACTATCCACTTGATCTTTCAATGTTTCGTTGAACAAGATGGCAGCGCTAAGGGGCTGCATAAGATCGTGGCTAATAGCAGCCAAAAATTTGCTCTTTGAATCAATGGCTTCTTGAAGGGCGATATTGGCGTGATTGAGTTCACGAGTACGCTTTTCTACATTCGATTCTAATTGGTCTTTAGCCGCTTTGAGCTGGAGTTGGCTTTCTACCTGCTGCGACACGTCTGTTGCCAAGACAAAGTGCCCGGTGATATCGCCAGATTCATTGAAATGAGGTAAATAAACTTTCTGTAAAAAGCCAACGTCGCCATGTGCATTTTTTTCTTTGCTTTGAAAGCTCACCACTTCGCCTTGGTTAACACGGCGCAAGTACTGAATAAGATTGGGGTAAACCTCTTTCAGATGGCTTCGATCCATAGGCATATCATTAATGTCTTGCTCACTAACGCCATACCAATCGCGATAACCTTTATTGGTGTATTGAAACTTTTTATCGGTACCAATGTATGCAATAAGCGCCGGTACATTATCGGTTATCATGCGGATCCAGCTTTCGTTTTGCTTCAGCGTTTCCGCATAGTGATGCTGCGATGTAACATTGGTGAACGTGCACAGCGTATTGCCGTCGGGAAGTGTAGTGATGTTGCGTTCAACCACCAATTGCTCGTGTATAATCTGGGTACTTGGCCCCACCGGGTTTAAGTTGAGCCCGCTCCAGTGACGGTTATTTTGAAGGGCATAAATATTCTTACTGTTTACCAGTACGTGCTGGGGCACGTTTGACTGGGTCAAAAACGTGTTATTCCAAAACGCAATGCCACCTTCTTTATCAATGAGCAATATTCCCACATCAATATTATCGATAAGGCTTTGCAGCAACTTGTTTTTCTCTTTAATGACTTGCTCGTAACGATTCGATTCAAGCAGTTTTACTTCAGTGATGTCGTTAAACAGAATAACGTTCCCGCCTTCTTGCGTGGGTCGATTGGTCAGCTGATACCATCGCCGGTTCGACAACTGATAGATCATCCTGCCTTCGACATCAGCAGGCAGGGCGCGGCGAATAACCCCGGAATGCTTGGCAGCTTGGGTGATATCGTAATAGTTATCGCCAATTTTAGGGGTAATGGAAAGGTCATCCCAAACAGTTTCAAAGTGCCGATTAAAGAAGATGATCCCGCCCAGTCTATCTAGCAACACCATTGCCTGATTGGTGCTTTCAATGGCGTCGTGTAAACGCTGTTTAACCTGATGGGTTTCTTCGTGAGCCCGCACTAGCTCGGCATTTGACTGCTCCAGCTTTTGCAGTACTGACTGCAGCTCCTCTGTTTTCTGACTCACTTTTTCAGAAAGTTGAACCGAATGTTCGAAGGCGCGGTAACTGTGATGATTAAAACCGCCCTCTTCCATGCGATACATCAGCGCTGCGTTTATTTTCTCAAGCTTTTCGTTTTCACGCCGTTGCTCGTAAAGCGCCTTTTGGAGCGCTTCCACGTCGGTAAATTGATTATTGGGCTGCAAAATACACCCCCGTAAACGTTTGGTTCAAGTGAACCGAGTGAATATGCTCGCCATAGGCATTGAAGCCCGCAACCTTGAATTTTTGCTGTAAGCGTTTTATCTCGTGGTCATTTTTACCTTGCTGAATTTCGAGCCTTCGTAAGAAACAGTCACAGGCATAAACAAACTCGGGCTCGCCAAGCTCGGTTTGCAATTTATCCAACTTGTCTTCTAGTGCTTCAATACAATCGCCTAGCTGAACAAACGTAAGAATAATGCCAATATCTACCGCGCAGTAGAAGGTAATGGCGTTGGTGGCCAAATCTACTTTCTGGATTGAGCGAATAAAGTATTTGCCACCCACCATCACTGCAAGGGGAAACATGGAGAACACATCCGGCGTTAAGTCTTCAGCTTTCATTCCCAATAAACTGGCATAATACTGCGCAGCAGGTTCACCGTTTATTTCATACACGGTTCGCGACTCAGGGTCGGCGTGGGTGACCACCAGCTTCGAAACAGGAGAGTTAATGTGATCAATGGAGAACACGGTGAAGGGCTTTCCCGTGCCAACAAGCAGCAGTACTGCTGCGTCTCGATGAAATTCACCGTTGTAAAACACATAGGTGGCTTCAAGCTTTAAATCGTCGCCAGCGCTACCGCCTAAGTGTGGAATATTGCCAAATGCAGTCGCAAAGGTTTCTAGAAAATGTTCCTCATGGCGGGTAAGTCCATCGAGCACAGAAATAACGAAGTGCTGCTCTGTATCGTAACGACGCTCCCTCCCCTGTAAGGCTCGGCGCAAACCACTGGCAATATCGTGGGCTTCATCAAAGTTTACTTCGCCTAAATTAGGCACCAATGCTGTGGCAATAGAAAATTCGTTTTTCAAAAACGCGACGGCCAAAAGTTTTTCTGTTCCGTAGCCGTTTTTATTAAATTCTCCAGCACTGGTGCAGCCAACAATGTTCACGTGCGGAAAACGTGCGGTGATTTCCTTTGCTACGGTATCTAAGTCAAACAGCGTGCTGGTATGAAAAAGTAATAGCTCTATTTCATCGCCCTTAACGTTGGCTAAAATCTCATTGGCCACATCACGGCAGGCTTCTTTAGCACCGTATAAACTAGAATGGTTGTCATCGTTAACCTTGCTATTAGCAGGTTGACTAAGTGCGGACAGGATTGAGGTTTTTGACACGCGTTGGCACCTTTTTCTTTTTATATTTATCGATTTTGCACAAGTCAGGGTTATCTAACGTAACCACACACTCAAGGCACTGAATACATTCAGCATAGTCAATGCTGCCGTCTTGTTCTATAGCATCAATACCACATTTCTTTTGTTTGCACAGCTGACACGGATTACCGCAAGCATCTTTACGTGTAAGCAATTTAACTAAAGGGAAACGCCCTAGAATGGCAAGCCCCGCTCCCAATGGACATAAATAGCGGCAGTACACTTTATGAATTTTCAAGCTAAGTAGCAGCAATAAAACCGAATACAGCACAAAGGGCCAATATCGAACAAAGTGTAGGGTTATGGACGTTTTAAACGGCTCTATCTCAGCGAGCTTCTCTGCAAGGTTTAGCGAATAGAATGAGCACGCAACAAGCCCTATAAGCAACCCATATTTAATTTTTTGTGCCCGTTTGTGGTGCTGTGGCTTAATTCTAATTTGTTTTATCCTGAGCTTTTCAGCCAGAATTCCCATCATTTCCTGAAGTGCTCCGAAGGGGCAAAGCCAGCCGCAAAATAGTCCCCGCCCAACGATAAACAGCGAGACAAATACAAAGCTCCACAAAATAAAAATGACCGGGTCGAGAAGATATACCTCTAAGGAAAATCCATCGACAATATCCAGTAGCAGCGTGTATATGTTGACAACAGACAGTTGCCCTTGAGCGTAAAAGCCAATAAAAAACAGCACGAACACAAGGGAAAATGCCCGCACTGTATGCACAAACTTGGTGTAAGGCGTTAGCCTTTGCTGGAATGTAAAAAACAACGACAGCGCTACAAGATAAACAACGGTGATGCTTATCGTTAAGGTTCTGTCCCTCCAAATTTTCTGCCACAACGGAATGGGCTTCGCTAACTGAGCCTCAGGATTTTCCATAAATAGTTCACTAGGCAGTGTCACTTTCAAAGGGAACAGATGCTCATCTTGCTCGAAGAAACTTGGCTTAAACGGCACACTAATCGCTATTTCCATTTCTTGGTCAAGTGACAGCCCACCTTTCGATTTTACGCGAAGTACTTTGACCTCGTTGTAGTCGGGCAATACTTGTGAAAATGCGGGGTCATAGAAGCTATAAAAATCGATATCGCGGATAGCCGTGGGAAAACCGCCTTGAGATACCCGTAAGTGCTCAGGAGTGGTTTGGGGAATAAACTCATCGCTGATAAAACTGAACCCTTTCGTACTCAGTACCATCAGTGCCATTTCTCCTGGATTTAGATTTTCCTGTAACCGAGCAAACTCCTCTTCATCTAGCAGGTTTTTCCCCACAATAGGAAGACTTAAAAACGCATAGTAGTGTTCGGCAATGATGTCACCATCAAGGGCAAACTCACTTTGAATATCGCCAACCGCCCGAACCACTTCTCTCGAGAGGCCTTCTGTATTCCGTCGAGTAATCTGGTGCTTTTGGATGTAGCCCTTGTCCACCAACTCGCTAAAAGTAAGAGGTTCGTAAAAGTCTGGATTGATAATATTATTGCTAGGCGCAACAAAGCCATCGAGCTTAGCTCTGGCAACAGCTAATGCAGATGTCACGATGGTATCGTTGATAACCAGCACCGATACGGTGGCTTTCGTAACCCCATCAAAGTAGGTAGCGTCTTTGCCTACATTGCTTTTTCCGCCAATGATAAAACGCTCTTTGACACTGTGCCCTTGATATTGAGCAACGAAATCAAACATGGATTTCTCGCCAAGCCCATGCAAAAAAATCGGCTCGCTATGCTGCTTGACGAAAAGGTCAACCACATTGCCTTGAGTATCTAGCCCAATCACTACATTAACCGGTTTGCCTGAAAAGCCTATGAAGTCGACAAAGTCATTCGACTCAAAAACATATCCGAGTAGTTGCTGAAGCTGATAGACCGGGGTTACCTTGATGTCAGTGTGCATCTCCCCCACGCGAGTAGCGTTGGGAAATATTTTGTAAATGTCTTGTGGAATGTCTGTCGCGTCAGACTGCGCCAACACCGTAGTGCTGAGCAACAGCAAGAAAATGATTGAGGAAAATGCGATGCGCATAAAAGTAGCGGGCGGCGGTAGTCGCCGCCCTCAGGTTTACTTAGAAGAAACCAAGTGGGTTGATGTCGTAGCTTACCAATAGATTTTTTGTCTGCTGGTAGTGATCTAGCATCATCTTGTGGGTTTCGCGGCCAATGCCCGATTTCTTGTAGCCGCCAAACGCCGCGTGAGCTGGATACAAGTGATAACAGTTCGTCCATACGCGACCGGCTTCAATCGCTCGACCTACGCGGAATGCTACATTCGCATCGCGACTCCACACACCTGCGCCAAGTCCGAAGCTTGTATTATTGGCAATCTCAATCGCCTCTTCTTCAGTTTTGAAGGTTTGAACAGCGATTACCGGACCAAAAATCTCTTCTTGGAACACACGCATGTGGTTTTCACCCTTCAAGATAGTCGGCTGAATGTAGTAACCTTCATCAAAACCTGGTAGCTGCTCTTTCTCACCACCAGTGACGACCTGAGCCCCTTCTGACTTACCGATATCGATGTATTTAAGGATTTTTTCGAACTGCTCGCTAGATGCCTGCGCACCTACCATGGTGTCTGTGTCTAGTGGGTTACCGCGTTTGATCTTCTGAATTTTTTCCAAGACCTTTTCCATGAAGGCATCGTAAATGTCTTCTTGGATGATCGCACGTGAGGGACATGTACATACTTCACCTTGATTGAAGTAACCAAGCACTAAACCTTCGGCACACTTATCAATAAACTCTGGTTCGTGATCCATAATGTCTGCGAAGAATAAGTTTGGCGACTTGCCGCCAAGCTCAACGGTAGATGGAATAAGGTTTTCAGCAGCACAGCGAAGGATATGTCCGCCAACAGGTGTAGAGCCAGTAAACGCAATTTTTGCGATTCTTGTGCTAGTTGCAAGGGCCTGTCCAGCCTCTGCACCGAACCCGTTAACAATGTTTAGTACACCCGGGGGTAGTAGGTCTTGGATTAGTTCGGCGAACAATAAGATAGATACTGGCGTTTGTTCTGCTGGCTTTAACACCACTACGTTACCGGTAACAAGTGCTGGCGCAAGTTTCCATGCCGCCATAAGTAGCGGGAAGTTCCATGGAATGATTTGTCCAACTACACCATAAGGTTCATGGAAGTGATACGCCACCGTGTTTTTATCAATTTCACCGATGGTGCCTTCTTGGCTTCGAATACAGCCTGCGTAATAACGGTAATGGTCTGCGCAAAGCGGGATGTCGGCATTCAGTGTTTCACGAACGGCTTTACCGTTATCCCAAGTTTCTGCAACGGCGAGTAGCTCTAGGTTTTCTTCGATGCGATCGGCTATTTTCAGAAGAATGTTAGAACGCTCAGCTACTGATGTATCTGCCCAACCTTTTTTCGCAGCGTGAGCTGCATCTAACGCAAGCTCAATATCTTCAGACGTTGAGCGAGGGATTTGTGCGATGTCACTGCCATCTACTGGTGATGTTGCGGTGAAGTACTCACCTTTAACCGGTGCAACCCATTCGCCATTGATAAAATTACCGTAGCTTTCTTTGAAGCTTACGACCGAACCTTCACTACCTGGCTTTGCATAAATCATAAGAATTACCTTTTGATAACGTTGCGCGTACCACGCGCAGCAATTTGGTTTGTTGTGTAGTTTGATAATGGTACTTTTACGCTGTACCTACCATGATGCGATAGACCGATTTGACTCCTACTTTAGGAGGGGAAACCTATGGCTACTTCTCACTCTTCTCCGCAGAAGAGACGGATTGAGCCGCTGAAAGCTCTGCATCGCCGATGTAACCGTGCTTGGCCGCAATGGCTGTAAACTGGGAAGGTACCGCATCAAGCTTTCGTTTAATGACGGTTAGTGCGTTGGAGACGGTCTTAGCCGATAGGCCCAACTCATCAGCAATATCAAAGCGGGATTTATTCATCGCTATAGCAATAAATATCTCGAACTCACGTTTTGTTAATTTGGCAGCAATATCCACATTAGTATCAAGAAGCTGATTGGCTAAATTTACCGCCAAACCACGCTCAATATACTTTTGCCCTTTTGCGACGACCTTAATTGCCGAGATCAATATTTCAGGCGAACTACTTTTACTGATGTACCCCATAGCACCGGTCTGCATGGCGCGGTGCAATATCACGCTGTCTTCGAACATACTGAAAAAAATAATTTTTAAATCTGGATGTCGCTTCAAAAAAATCTTGGCTAAAACAAGGCCACTTTCATTTGAAAGGTTTATGTCGAGGATTAAGATCTCAATGTCACTACTGGCTAATAAACGATGGGTTTGTGCACCGTTTTCAGCATCAAAAATACGGCAATCGGGCATCATCGCATTGAGTAAAGCTTTGTATCCTTCACGCACCACAGCGTGGTCGTCGACAATTAGAATATTCATGCGACATTAGCGCCCATAAGAGGAGGCATTTTTTTAAGGGTAAGGGACAGCGATACAGCAACGCCGCCATCATCGGGTGACGTCACACTGCAATTTGCTCCTATACAACGTGCTCGGCTGCGCATTGAAGACATGCCAATATTTTCTACAATGTGGTTCCCTAATCCCCGACCGTTGTCTTTGACCATCACAGAAACACGGTGAGTATCGCCATAAATTTGAATGCTAACCTTGGTGGCCTTCGCATGCTTAATCACGTTATTAATGGCTTCTTGAGCAAATCGGTAAAGATGAATATCTCGCTCATTATCTTCTTGATAGCGCTTTAGATTAATTGACACGTTCCACTGCGTATCGGGCTGTGCCACTTCTTGTTCGTAAACCAGACGTTCTAGCGACGACTGAAGAGAGACTCTATCCAAAACAAGCGGGTGAAGGTGAGCAGTGAGCTTTCTAATTGCATCGCTTATTTGATGTGACATCACCTGAACTTTCTGAGCAGAGAATTCAACAACAGAGCGCTCTTTTGCGTTAACCAGAATATAGGCGTGGGCTTTTATCGTTGTCAGCAACTGCCCCACGTTATCGTGAAGTTCTCTGGCAAGGTAATTTCGCTCTTGCTCTTGAAGAAGAGCTAACTGCTTATCTATTTTGATGAGCTGCTTTTCTTTTGTTTTAAGCGCATTTTGCAGGTGCTTAAATTGATTTAACACCCTGTTCATTTCGGTAATATCTGAATGTGGTAGAGGCTGTGATTCCTTGCCTTCTCGTAGCTTAGATAACGCGTCAGCGAGCTGATTTAGCGGCACTAACCTTTGTTTAACCGCTACATTTAATGTAAATAGAAGCAGAACAAAAGTCGCAAAAAACAGCCCCGCTACCAAGGCAAAAAACGTAAGATTCTGAGTGAGCTCAGTAGTATCGGAAGGCGTAACGATAAGATACTGATTTTCCCGAATTGGGATGATAACGGGTGTCAGTGCATTGCGTTCAGATGTAGACATTGCTGAGGGCTGCTCTGCCCGAAGACGGCCCGTGAAATAATGGGCAGATAAGTGAGGACTAGGCTCTACAATTGCTTCGATATCAGCGACAGGGATATTGAGGTTTACCATTTCTCGCACTTGATTAAGCGCGCCGGTCATTTCTTCCTCTATATTATCCTGTATGTGGAAGTAGACCAGACAGGTAAAAACCAAAAAGCAGCCAATGAATACGGCCACTACAGCTGTAGATATTTTCGTAAAACCTGACATAAGCGCCCCTGCAAGCCTTTTATTACAGGGTTATGCTATACAGCATGCGCTCAAAAGCACATCCTGCAATAGGGGCGAATTCATCCTACCAAGGTAGGATGAACTCACTTTTTCAAGCATAGGTGTTACAAGTGAGGCAATAGGTACGCTTATTGATTACGTTCTACACGTTCATGTCAACGCTACTTATTAATGTTTAATTTACGAGCTGACTGCTAAACTGCCCGACTGCATCCACAACTTCCTTCGCGCCGTTTTGGATTTGCTCAATAACCTCACCCGCTTCGTTGGCGTAATTAAGCCCAGACTGTGCTTTTGCATCACCCTCATTCACAAGGTTTACGGCATCGGTTGCCAACGTTTGGTTGTGCTTAACCACATTAATAATTTCTTCCGTAGCCTCGGTAGTGCGCGACGCTAACTGGCGTACTTCGTCTGCCACTACGGCGAAACCTCGTCCCTGATCGCCAGCGCGCGCGGCTTCAATGGCCGCATTTAAAGCTAGTAGGTTAGTTTGCTCGGCGATGGCACTGATACTACCTATGATAGTGGCTATCTGCTGAGACTGGCTATCTAGCGCGTTTATTCCTTCCTTAGCTCTGTCCATTTGATCCGACAGCGAAGACATTTCAGAAAGCAATTCACTTACTACTTCCTTCCCTCGAGATGCAATTTGATCAGTAGTATTAGAAGAACGATAGGCAATATCAGCAGCATTAGAGATTGCATTTTCTCTAGCAACTTGCTCAGTAATATCGGTAGCTAGTTTAACCACTTTGTACATGCGCCCGTGAGAGTCACAAATAGGGTTGTACGTAGCCTCTAACCAAAAGCTATTACCATGGGCATCGAAACGTTCAAAACGTCCAGCAACAAACTCACCGCGGGCTAAGCGATCCCAAAAGTTTTTGTACTCAATGGAATTGGCGTATTCGCTATCACAAAAAATTCTGTGGTGCTGGCCCTTTATGTCGTTCAAACTGTATTTAACGGTTTTCAAAAAGGCTTCATTAGCATCTTGAATTACGCCGTTAAGATCGAATTCAATCGCCGCATTAGATTTGTGTAAAGCAGCTACTAAGTCTTCGTGTTCTTTTGACTTAGCAATGGTGCGCGTAAGATCATTAAGGTTTACCGAGAACTTATGAATTTTGCCTTTGATGTCAAAAATGGGCTCAACCACTCCCCTCAGCCAAGCTTCATCTCCGTTTTCACGGGCGAACTCTATAGCGCCCCAGTAGTGAACGCGTTGCTCAATAGCATCCTTAAGCTTTTTAAAATGGGGAGTATTTCTTGCGATTTCAGGCACGAAATCAAAAAAGCGATGACCTTTAACCTGAGAGAGAGAATAACCTAGCTCTTTTTCAAACATCTGGTTGACATCGTCAATTTCTCCGCGCTCATTGAGACGAAGAAAAATCATGTCTTCTCGCAAGCCATCTCGCACTTGCTTGAGTATATGTAGTTCCTCTTTAAGTGCTTCGTTTTCTTTAACTAGGTGTTTGTTAAACATGAACGCTTCCCTGACAAAAAATTTTCGGTAATGAGATGTTTATCGGCTAACTTGGAGTTTCACTTAATAAATTTACAATTCAGTTTTATAACTTACTTGAGAGTGAGTCTAGGCTTTGTGTCCCATGTTGGCTTTCGCCATTTCGTTGCCAAGTATGTTAAGAGTAAACACTTTTTTAATAAATTAAACTTAGGTCTGTACTATTTTGAATGCGCAGAAAATCTTAAAGATTATTGCTCTCAAAAAGCGCGGTTTCGGTTAATGCCGCTATCATCACTTATCAATAAAGCTTGCCTGATTACGCGCTACGTTTTCAATTAGCCAATGTGTAAACGCTTGGAAACGGGCTTGAGAGTGGGTTTCTTTATGCGTCGCCAACCAAAACGTGCGTTTAATGTGGATCTCATTTTCAATAAGGCGAACTAAGCCAGGTTGTTTTTCAGCCATAAATTTAGGCAAGATACCTACCCCAGCGCCATTGATAAGCATTTGATACTGCGCATTAATACTGGTGCTGCGAAGAGCACTCAACTGCGATAGTGCTGTTTCTTCAATGAACTTCAATTGAGGCGCATACACCAAATCGGGAACATAACTTACTAAATTAAACGTGGTAAGGTCTTTTAATGCTCGTGGCTTATTATCGCTGATAAGGGACTGGTGGGTATAAAGATAAAGGTTATAGTCCGTCAATTTTTGTGTAACCAGTAAGCCTTTACTGGGCTTTTCTAGCAAGATAGCCATATCGGCTTCCCGTTTATTCAGGTTTAGAAAACCGCTTGTTGCCACAAGCTCAATACTAATTCCTGGGTACTGCTTTTTAAAATCGGGGAGTAATGGCGCTAAAAACCAGCTACCGAAACCTTCGGAAACGCTTACTCGAATCGTGCCCGCTAAGTGGGAACGTTCATCACCTAATTCGTTTTGTGCCTCTAAAAAGTAATGCTCTGCTTTTTCAATATACGTAACCAACTCACTACCATGTGTGGTTAGCACATATCCCTTTTTAGTTAGCTCGAACAACTTGCAATTTAATGAGTCCTCCAGTTTTTTTACACGACGAATTAATGTTGTAGGGTCTACCTTCAAGCCTTTAGCTGCAATAGCTACACGACCATTTCTTGCCAAGCCAAGAAACAAACGCATGTCGTCCCAATTCATTTAAGCACCTGCATTTTTACAGCATTATACTGCAAGTATATGTATTGTCTTTGCAAACACAAGGTTTCAATATTGTTAAAAATCATTGGAGCTATGTCATGAGAAAGATTGTTCACTTTATTGCAGGTAAAGATTTTGAGGATAGCAGCGAAAATACCGCGTCGGTATTTGCGCCTAACACAGGTGAAGTACAGGCTGAAGTAAGCTTGGCTAACACTTCAACGTTGGCCTATGCAATTGAAATAGCCCAAGCTGCACAGGTTGAGTGGGCAGCGACAAACCCTCAGCGACGCGCTCGTGTCATGTTCAAGTTTAAAGAGCTAGTTGAAGCAAACCGCGATCGCCTAGCCGCGTTACTATCTAGCGAGCACGGTAAAGTGTTGGTTGATGCGCAAGGTGATATTCAGCGTGGCCTTGAAGTTATCGAGTTTGCCTGTGGAATCCCTCATGCACAAAAAGGTGAATATACCGAAGGCGCAGGCCCAGGAATCGATGTGTACTCCATGCGCCAAGCACTTGGTGTAGTGGCAGGTATTACGCCATTTAACTTCCCGGCCATGATCCCAATGTGGATGTTCGGTGTGGCAATAGCCTGCGGTAACGCGTTCATTTTAAAGCCATCAGAGCGCGATCCGTCAGTACCTATTGAACTGGCAAAACTTATGATTGAAGCAGGCCTTCCTGCAGGTGTACTTAACGTTGTACACGGTAATAAAGAAGTGGTTGATGGTATTTTAGATCATCAAACTATCAAGGCGGTGAGCTTTGTAGGCTCTTCTGATATAGCCAACTATGTATATGAGCGTGGCGCTCGTGCTGGTAAGCGTGTTCAAGCTATGGGAGGCGCGAAAAACCACGGCATCGTAATGCCTGATGCCGATCTGGATCAGGTAGTAACTGACTTAGTTGGTGCTGCATACGGCAGTGCTGGCGAACGCTGTATGGCGCTACCGGTAGTCGTTCCGGTGGGCGATGAAACCGCTGAAAAACTGAAAGACAAGCTTATTCCGGCTATTAAGGACATTATGGTAAGTCATAGTGAAGATCCTAACGCTCATTATGGCCCTGTGGTTACTGCTGCTCACAAAGAGCGCGTTGAAGGCTATATCGACCTTTGCATAGAAGAAGGTGCTGAACTTGTTTACGACGGCAGAACCAGTCAGATCCCAGACGACAGTCAGGGCTACTTCATCGGCCCCACATTCTTCGATCACGTAACCAAGGACATGCGCTCATACCAAGAAGAGATTTTTGGTCCAGTGCTTCAAATGGTGCGCGCGAAAGATTTTAACGAAGCGGTTAACTTAGCAAGCGACCATCAATACGGTAATGGTGTTGCTATGTACACCCGTAACGGCCATGCGGCGCGTGAATTTGCGCAACGTGTAAACGTAGGCATGGTTGGGATTAATGTGCCTATTCCTGTGCCAGTTGCTTACCACACCTTTGGGGGCTGGAAGCGCTCTGCATTTGGTGATACCAACCAGCACGGTATGGAAGGGGTGAAATTCTGGACCAAGGTTAAGACCATTACGCAGCGCTGGCCTGATGGCTCAGATACCAACGACAACGCCTTTGTTATTCCAACCATGGGCTAAGCGAGGGGACTATTATGACCACAGTTGCATTTATTGGCCTAGGTAATATGGGCTCAGGGATGGCAGATAATCTGGTTAAGAACGATTACAACGTATTGGCTTTTGACTTAAGCGAAGCGGCGCTAGCTAAAGCCAAAGAAGCTGGCTGCACTATTGCGCAAAGTACCGAGCAAGCTGCTGCTGAGGCCGACATCGTTATCACTATGTTACCAGCAGGCAAGCACGTAAAAGATATCTATTCAAATCAGATCTTGGCTTCTGTCCGCGAAGGCACCTTGCTTATTGATTGCTCCACCATTGACGTGGAAACGGCGAAAAGTGTGTCAGAATTGGCTGAGGGAAGAGGCCTTAAAATGCTCGATGCCCCTGTCTCGGGCGGCGTTGCAGCCGCAGCTGGCGGCACACTCACGTTTATGGTGGGCGGCGATGCTGACGCATTCGATAAAGCGCAAGGCGTTCTTGGTGCGATGGGTAAAAAAATTGTTCATGCAGGCGGCCGTGGCGCGGGGCAAGCTGCGAAGATTTGCAACAACATGTTACTTGGCGCGACCATGATTGCGACGTGTGAGAGCTTCCAGCTGGCACAAAAACTAGGCTTAGATGCGCAAGTGTTCTTCGATATTGCGTCAAATGCCTCGGGACAGACATGGTCAATGACCACCTACTGCCCTGTAAAAGGTGTAGGGCCACAAAGCCCTGCTGATAACGATTTTGCTGGCGGTTTCGCTTCTGCGCTTATGCTCAAAGACTTGGGGCTGGCCATGCAGGGCGCGAAGGGTGTAAATGCGCAAGTACCTATGGGTGAGCTTGCTGCAAAGTGGTTTGAAATGCATTGTGAAGAAGGCAATGCAGGAATGGATTTCTCCTCAATAATCAACCGATTAGCATAAGAGAAAACCAACATTTCTCCGACGGCTACTTTCCCTCAGAAGAGGTGGCCTTCTTTTTAAGCGAGTAAAGGATTTTACTCGCTCTTTTTTATCTTTTACCTACTTATCCCACATTTTTTTGCGCTGTTAATACCTTCACTAATTTTCTTGCCAAGCGGGATTATTCCTTTGATATTTGGTGTTCCCTTTTCGTCATCCAGAAGCCATTTTTAGGTGGCTCATTCGTTCTCACTCACATGGTTAAAACGAGGCAGTTCTGAGTTCGGTCTACATCTTGCAGTTCCGTCTATAGCCTAAGAAATTTACACTGCATTAAAGGGCTAAATTTTATACCCCCTTATGCAAAGCGATACTTTTATAACCGTGAAAATATTATACTTTTTAATGACTTACTTAATTCACTAAGCAATTTCACTAAACACATTGGTTCTCTATATCGCTCACTTAGAGCGCGCTTTGAGAATCAGAGTGTCGCTAATTTCTAACGTTCAATTTCCTAAATTCAGTAAGTAAAAATAAAAGGAACACACTATGAAAAAGCGTATTTTTGCCGCTTCGACGGCAATTGTAGCTATTGGTTGTATTTTCGCCTTTGTCGATAATTCTCCCTCGGACAAAAAAGAGGTAGCAGCAGCCCAAAATGAAACAAAATCTGTTGGTAATGAAAGCGCTGTTACTAAGCAAAGAAACGGCAAAGTGTTATCTACAGGTGTCGATAACTTCAAACCCAAAAATGAAGCCGAGCTAAAAGCTCAGGCTAAAACTAACGGTAAATCAGAGAAAGACACCATTGTCTGGACAACGTCAGAAGATGGCAAAAAGGTACTTGAAGCAGAAGGCCATATTCCCGCGGACGTAACCGATGAATCTTACATTGAGCTTGATCGCGAAGAATTAATGACGGTAGAAGTTGGCGAGTATCTCGATTTATATATCCCACAGTTCGGTGGCAGTTACACCGGTGAAGTTGACCACGTTGTTACCCATCCAAACGGCGATCGTACCGTAGAGGCCCACATCCCAGGTGCGGGCTCTCTCTACGCCGCTGTTATAACACTTGGCGAAAACGCCACCTACGGAAACTTAGCCACGCCTCGCGACGTGTTTGTGCTTGAAGGCAATGATAAATACGCGTGGATCGCACCAAAGTCTTCAATGATGCAAAACCACATCGAACGTGAACCCGACAGCGAACGCCCGCTTAGCGACGACAACGCTGAAGAAGTCTTCGATCTCGGCCAAAACTAATCCCCTAGTGCCTGTTGAGCTTCACAGGAAATTCAACAAGCTCAAATAAAACAACAAGAAGGAAATAAAAATGAAACACACATTTAAGTGTTTAACGGCAATGGCAGTTTCACTGCTTTGTGCAACATCAGTAACAGCAGCCACCATCGATGTAATGGTGCTTTACACCCAACCTGCTGCAAACAATGTGTCTAATATCGACACTAAAATTAACCAATACATTTCACACGCCAACCGTGTTTATCAAAATAATGCTATAGATTTACAGTTGCGTTTAGTGGGCGCTCAGTCTTCTGCTGCTACATCTAGCGACCTTCAACCTACAGAAAGTGCGCTAGACTTGTTAACTGATAGCAGTGGTGTGCAAAACGCACGATCTTCAAACGGCGCAGACATGGTTGTGCTTTTAGGTAATCGTGAAAACATTTATGAAGGCGGCCAATTGGCAGGCTATGTGTGCGGTATTGGCTGGGTAGGCCAAGGCAACAACGGTACATTGTACTCTAGTTCGCAAAGCCGCATGTACAGCGTCAGCGCCGTTGACTGCGGCCTGTCTACATTTGTTCATGAACTCGGTCACAACATGGGCTTAGGCCACTCTGTTCGCCAAGGTTCAGTAGGCGGTGTATATAATGATGGTATCGGTCACGGTGTTGATAATAACTTCTCAACTATCATGGCCTATCCTCAGGCATTCGGTAGTGCCACCCAGCTAGACTATTTCTCTGACCCTTATTGGTCAGGCTGTAATGGCCAAGCCTGTGGCGTTGAAAACGAATCTAATGCCTACCGCGCAGTAAATGCGGTTATTAACCAAATTGCTAACTACTTTTAAGTAAGTAATTAATTAGGGGATAAATAAGGGAAAGCAGCCTTGCTTTCCCTTCAACCTAAACCCCTTCGGATTGTTTACTCTTTAGGCTGCGTTAGCATATCGTCATAAGCATCCATTTCCCAAGGAAGTTCACCTGGACTGGTATCAAGGAAATGCAAGTAGCTTTCAAACTGGTCTAAGATATCCTTAGCTATACTCTCCTTGTCATAGCCATAAACATCATAGGCTTGACCGCCGCGTCGAAGGAACACTTCAGCGCGAAAGTACTTTTCCGACTCGTCATTTTCTGAGCGCAGCTCTGCGTAGCTAAAGCCTGGTACTAAATATTCGGTCATGCGAATATCGTAGATAAAGTCCATATGATCGTGACGCTCAACAGTGAAGGTGGCTCTTCCCGTTTCCTCATCAAGTTTAACGAACGCCTCCCACTCTCGCACTTTCAAAGCAGCCTGAACGTCTTTCATCGCCGCTATTACCGTTTTATCAATAAATTCACGCACCTCGCTTCGGCTCGGATAATCGACCATTGCGGCAAACCGACCTTTGAGGCTAGTTGTTCGGCTATGATTTCTATTTAATGTATTCGCCGTCAAACTATTGTTTCGATAGCCCTCGATGACAAGTGCACGCCAAAGTCCTGCTGCAGACGCTAACATTATGAAGGCAAAAGGTAAGGCGCTTGCTATGGTCATCGTTTGCAAGGCGTTCAATCCTCCCGCCAACAGCAGTACCGCTGCAACGGTTCCTTCCAAACAGGCCCAAAATATGCGCTGCCAAACCGGGCTTTCCTCTTTCCCCCCAGAAGCAAGTGAATCAATAACCAGCGACCCTGAATCTGATGAGGTCACAAAAAACGTAATGATTAATAACACGGTCAAACCTGACATGATTGACGCGCCGGGCAACAAGTCGTAAAGCTTGAACAAAGCTACGGCTTCATTTTCCTGTACATCACTAATAAGCGTTGTCACCCCTTGGTTCATAATGGCATTTAGTGCTGTGTCACCAAACACGGAAAACCAAAGGAAAGTAAACATGGTAGGCACTAGCATTACACCAAACACAAACTGCCTAATGGTCCTACCTCGACTTATTTTGGCGATAAACATACCTACAAACGGTGCCCAAGCGATGGTCCAGCCAAAAATAAACAGGGTCCAGTTCCCTATCCAGTCACTACGACTGTAGGCTTGAAGGTTAAAAGTACGCTCGATAATACCGTTGACATAACTCCCTGTGTTTTGCAGAAAGGTCTCTAAAATATGAACGGTTTCCCCCATGACAAAAACTGTACCCATAAGAGATACAGCCAAAAGCATGTTCAGAATAGAAAGTCGCTTGATGCCTTTATCCATTCCCGCAATAACCGATATTGTTGCGGCTATCGTCACTATAGCGATAGTACCTACCTGTACCATGATGTCGATGGGGATATCACCGGACAGATAGTTAAGCCCCGCATTGATTTGCGTAACAGATAGTCCAAGGGTAGTGGCGATACCAAACAGTGTTCCTAGAATGGCAAATACATCTACTGCATGACCTATTGGGCCATAAATTTTATCTCCAATCAGCGGATATAAAGCAGAGCGAATAGATAGGGGCAAACCATGACGAAAAGCGAAATAGGCAAGGACCAAACCGACTAGCCCGTAGATCGCCCAGATGTGAAAACCCCAATGAAAAAATGCGATTTGCATGGCTTGTTTCGCCGCATCAACAGTTTCAGCTGCTCCTGCAGGCGGCGATGAATAGTGGAGAACGGGTTCAGCCACACCGAAATAGAGCAGTGCCACACCGTATCCTGCCGAAAATAACATGGAAAACCACTCGGGAAAGGCGTATTGAGGCTCAGCATGGTCTGGCCCTAACCTTATATTTCCCCAACTTGAAGACGCCACCGACACGATGAACACCAAGAAGATGGCTACCGATAGCATATAGAACCAGCCAAACGTTTGGGTTATCCATGCCAACGTACTGTCGAAGGCCTTTCCGGCAAGTTCGGGGTTACTAATTGTTCCGATAACCAATAGCAAAATAATAGCAACGGCGGGGAGAAATACAGGAAGAAGAATGGTGGAGTTGTTTACTTGGCCTTTCATAGCAAATCCCTTTTCACTTACAGGTAAGCTAATAACCTGTGAAAGTTTAAACACTTCCTTTTGTTACTAGCGGGGATCGAGTTTGGTTCAGGTCAGGCCAGATTAGACAAGGTGGTGGTGATCTCAGGACTTGTTTGAAAACCTAACTGCAAAAGGTAAGTTGGAAAGAATAAGGGTTCTGCATGGCTTCAGTTTAGAAAACGACAAGCAGAACCTTATGAGGTGTTTTAATTCACCAGGCTATTAATGATGCCCACCACAACATCCGCCTTCATGCTCAGCCCAGTTTTTAAGCTTGGTGGTTTTGCCTATACCTGGATTAAAGCTGTTAGTTGGGTCGAGTTCGCGGTAGAAATTTTTAAGTGCATCTTTAGCAAAATATTCATGACCCACATTATGCTCTGCGGGGTATTCAGCACTTCTTGCATCAAAGGTTTCTAGAATTTTGCCTTTCAACACTTTCGCGTCGGCGCCTTTCTTCAATACATAGTTTTGGTGCATAACGTGACAAAACAAATGACCATAATAGAGTTTGGTATCTATCTGGTCGTCTATTTCTTTAGGCAATACTTCAAACCAATCAGGGTCGTTACGGCGAAGTGCAACGTCTATGGTCATCATAGCGCCCACGTCTTTACTGTGCATTACGTGGTAGCGACCTATTGCTCCACCGGCAACAAAGCGGTGTAAAATCGCTTTATCAGCTTCTTCTTCCGTACACTCGAAGTAGCCACCTTCATTGGTTTTAAAGAACTCATTTAGATAGGCTTTAGCTTCATCTACCCCGTCGTTGCTCATTTCCAAAATCCAGTGATGCTGATATTTATCCCTAAACGCTTCCATGCGCTTGGGTAAGTGATTAGGAAAAATATAGCTCATGTACTGCATGACGCGGTCTGACATTTTGTTGGGTAAAAAACCTAACTTGTCGGTAAATGCGTCAAATTTGCGCTTAAATGCAAACAGCTTAGGAATGAATTTGGCGCCAAGCTTGCTGATAACGATAAACATATCTTTACCGTATTTCTTTGATACGTCGTAGCAGTCACGGTGAAGGTACTCACCCGAGTCTGGCAAGTTCTTGAAAGTAGAAAGTATGTCGCGGCGCACTTTGGTAAACACTGTGGCGTCGTTAGACCCCACATAAAATACCTGCTTTTTCTCAGGAATAGGAAACGTGTCTAGCCTTACTGCAAACACAGCTAGTTTGCCTGCACAGCCTGAAGCGTCGTGAAGTCGCCTGCCGTCGTTATTGAAACGCGATGGTGTGTCAGAGTCTACATCTCGTACACGCTCATCATATTCGTTATCTGAGGCGCGAGCGTCGGGGTGCTGAACATCAGTCTCTTTATAACGCTTGTTTTCAAGGTTATTTAAAATCTCTTCTGGTTCGCTCCCCAGGTTAATGCCAAGGTTGTTTACCAAAGATAACTTGCCGCTGGCATCAATTTGCGCAAAAAGAGCAAGCTCGGTATAGGCAGGACCTCGTTTAACCAAAGCGCCACCTGAATTGTTGCAGATTCCACCCACGATGGATGCGCCAATACATGAAGACCCAATCACTGAGTGAGGTTCACGGCCGTAAGGCGCAAGCTTCTCTTCCAATCCAAATAGGGTACTGCCGGCTAAACCTACAATTTGTTTACCATTATCTACCAGCTGAATTTCATCAATTCGCATAGTGCTTATAATAACAAGAGCTCTATCGTAATCTTTCCCGTCTGGCGTAGACCCCCCCGTTAACCCTGTATTTGCCGCCTGCATAATGACCGCAACATCGGCATCAACACACAGCTTCAACACACGCCAAATTTCCACCAATGTTCCCGGTCTTACTACCGCGAGCGCCTCACCTGCGCCAAAGCGAAATCCTTTTGTATATGGCTGCTTTTTCGCTTTATCTGTTAACAAATAGGCTTGCCCTACTACATCGCGCATAGATGCAATCAAAGACTGAGTGTCAACGTTTACGGTCATGATTCTCTCTGTGTTGAAGTGTTGGAAGGATGAACTTGGTGATGAACTATACACTAACGCCATTTTTAACAAAGGGGGAAGACGTTTTTTATAGATATAATTTACTTATATTTAATTCACCCACCACTAAAAAACGGCTATTTTTTCAGCGAAATTAAAATGACTTTTCACTGTTACATTTTGTTACGCTTTGGCGCTGCAAGTAAGACCACAAGAGTATTGTAAAGCTATTGTATAGTTCGTAAGGTTGATATACACGAAAAGGAGCTTTCATGTCACACCAAGCGTTCGTTTTAACAAAAAGTAGTTTCTCGGAGAATACTAAAAAGGATGGGGCTTACGAACGATTCCTTAGTATTTTGCCCTCGTGTGGATTTAACGTTACGACTGGCGCTATCCATCCGCCTAGAAGCGTACTTAATAACACTTATACCTTCTTCATTGATGCTCAGTATTGTGACCTTGCCGCTATGTTCAGCTTGCCGGTCGTTAACGATTACCCTGAATTAAACAAGGTGATTTTCAACGTGCCAGAAAGTAACATAGACTTTCATTACGCGGCACTTCAACACGGTATCAATGGGGTGTTTCATATCGAAGATAGTTTGGAGTTGTTAGTTAGAGGTGTTCAGCAAGTTCAGGCAGGCAACAAATGGTTTAGTCGCGAAATTATGAGCCGTTATATTGATGCCAACCTAGTGCCAAAAACTAAGCCCTTTGCTGCGCTTCAGTCGTCAACCACAGTGTTAACTAAACGGGAACTTGCCATCACACGTAAAATTGCCGATGGTGCGCAGAACCAAGAAATTGCAGACTGCTTGCATATCAGTGTGAATACAGTGAAAACACACGTATACAGCATATTTAGGAAAACAGAATGCAGAAATAGGGTTGAACTCATCAAATGGTTCGATCATCAGTTTAGTCAGCCCCAACAGGTGAGTTACTAAACCGACAATCAATTGAAGTATGAATG
The DNA here is from genome assembly GCF_056160105.1 of Alteromonas sp. ABD4_190. Taxonomy (NCBI): domain Bacteria; kingdom Pseudomonadati; phylum Pseudomonadota; class Gammaproteobacteria; order Alteromonadales; family Alteromonadaceae; genus Alteromonas; species Alteromonas sp. ABD4_190. Next base: position 2,931,026 of record NZ_JBSWWN010000001.1, on the reverse strand, counting down.
ATGTATGGCGCTTATGCTTTAGCGCGCCATACCCCTTTCTCCATACCTTGTAATACTAATTCACTTACCGCTTTCTCTATGCTTTGCTTAACGCATTCAAACATGGGTTCGTTGGTGGTGTAACCCGTTTCGGCTTCAAGCAAACGCTTTAGCGAGACATACCGAAACAATCCCGCTCTCACCTCTTGGCTTAGCACTTTCTTAGATGTTGAAACCGATACCAATACCTGACCCGTTCTCACATCAACCGCGCGCATATAGATAGAAATTTGATCTTCTCTGAACAACTCACTTGCGCCTACACCGAAGTATTCAACGCCAGCTCCGCCAGTACGAATGTTTGTGTCGTAGCTGATTATGCCGCCTTCTATAATAATTCTAGCTGTAGTGAGTGGCGGCAACTCACCACCATTGCTTTCGTCAGCTCGAATAATTTTTCGCTCGGTAAGAATGTTTTGCAGTCCTTCGCGCTCAACGGGCAAAAACCACGATGTTTCACTTAAAGTCTGAACAAGAATAGAGGTTGCGCCCTGAGTCACCGCAGTAGAAAACGAACTTGCCCCAGAGCTCGGCTTGTATTGCCCGGTCTGATCTCTAAACGCATACACGGAAACGGGAATTTGCCCCATAGGCGCGGGCAAGCTTTTTACTTCAGATAATGTGGCACTGTCTTTAACTACATCAGCGACCGTTGTATCAGGCGGTAGTGTATTGGTGATAGACTGACATCCTGTAAGCGCCATTGCCATTATTAAAAAAACGGTACTTCTCATGTGTTTCCTTACCCAAACCGTGGAATTTCAACGACAGTAACCTCACCTGTCAGTAAGTTAGTAATGTTCACAACAATGCTGTCAGGATTGCTTGTTATAAGCTCTACCTGAAAGTCACCACTAACAAAAATACTATCCTGATTGAATATGCTGTCTATCGGGTTGCCGTCTTCATCATATTCTTGTTCACCAAATGCAATATCCGTAATTTCTCGAACGATACGGTTAATGTAGGCACGTTCTAGTGAGTCTTGAAGTCGCTCATCGTATGAGCGTTCGCTTAGTGGAGCGCTGTGCGCATTTTGCGAATTTGCTTTACTTAATAAAAATGAGCCGTTAAGTGGGTTGCCACCAAAAGACGGGTTTATTGGCTCATAAACTAATTCAGTTGCCTGCGTTATTGCAGGCGCTACTACCGTCGCCACTGCAAGCGCTGCAATTACAATTTTTTTCTTCATTACCATTCGTCCCCTGCTAAATCTGGGCTTCTACTGTCTATACTCGCATTTGCTACTGCGTCTAATACCAACATGATTGCTTGCTGCACTTTCTCATCTATCGGAACTTGCCTACGCCCCATATAAGTTTGGTAAACCACTTTGTTGTCGTAGATTACTGATAGCAAGGTACCTGCTTGAGGCACTATGATTTCTTTGACTACCAGGTTTTTACCTGAGCTGTCGGGAACCTCCCGCCAATATTGACTAATTCGAGAAGCGAATTCGTGCCCTTGGCGACTTATACTGTTATCGAGCAGTAACCCGCCTAAGCGAATTTCTTCCGCGTGAATCGGAGAAAAGAGCACACCTAAAACTAGTGTGAGAAAGGAGAATCGATACAGATACTTCATTTTATTGAACTGAGCCGGGCACTCGCCCGGCTATTCACTTTGTACGTTAGTACATTTACATCTGAACAACGGTAGCTACGTTGTAGTCACCAACTTGTGTAACACTTACCGTGCCGCCATTGCCAGTGATGCTACCTGTAACTAAGTTGTCGTTACCCATTTGCGTAACTTCAAACGTATTCATATCACCAGAAATAACAAACTGCCCCCCCGCATCAGCGGTTACCCAGTTGCCTGCGCCTTCTTGCATAACGCTTACTATGTTGTCGTTACCGTTAACAAGCAGATCTAGCAGGTTGAGTTCCCCGGTTTGAGCAACCATAATTTCGTTGCCGTTCGATGAAATATCACGTGCCAATTCCACCGATGCTGTATTCTCATTACCTTCTTGAGACATTTCGATTAGGTTTGCATCTGCGATATATGTCGAATCACCGATACCCGCTTGAGCTAGCGCGAGGTTAAAGTCACCATCTTGTTCTATTTCAACTGTGTTGAACCAACCGTCGAAGTTCACTGTGCTAATTTCATTAGCATCACCTACTTGAGTTAAATCGAACTCGTTGAAAAGACCGATTACCCCTGCATAAGCGGTGTTTCCCTCACCCACTTGGTTTATTTCAAAGGTATTGGCTCCACCGCCGATTGTTTCAACCGTCGCTAAGTTTACATCCCCAATTTGATCGATGTTCACTTCGTTATCCGAACCTTCGAACGCACCCGTAGCAATTTCATTGCCATCGCCGTCTTGTTCGAACTCAAGCACATTACCGTCGCCAATCATGGTCCAACCGATAACGTTCTGGTCGCCATCTTGGTCAATTTCAACTTCATTGTCAGACCCGATTACGGTTAAATCTGAAATGTTGTAGTAACCATCTTGAATAACGTCAATTACGTTAGCATCGCCGCTAAGTTCACGAACATAGGATTCGTGCCAATCGCCACTTTGGTCAACAAAGACCGTATTGTCGTTACCAGAAATCGCGTTATTAGCCCAATTGCCACCATCGCCCTGATAAACTGACAAGGTATTTCCACTGCCCGAAATGCTATTTATTGAACGGCTGAAAATAAAACCAAACGGACCGCCGTCACCTAACTGAACCAGTGAGACCATGTTGTCGTCGCCTTCAACTACAAAATCTGCGGTACTGTTTAAACTGTCTTGCTCAGATTCCAAGAAGTTGCCATTTCCAGTAACGCTCGCGTAGAAGGTGTTGCCTGATTGCATTTGCGAAGCAAGAACTTCGTTTGCGTCACCCGTTACCTCAACAAATATGGCGTTTAGGTCGCCCTCCTGGCTTAAAACTGATTCATTACCTACTTCGTTTCCCTCTGGTGCCGTTTGGGTTAGCGTAATTTCATTGCCTTCTGCCGCAGCTACAAAATCTGCTGTGGCGTTAAAGTCGACAGTTTTAGTCGCAGGAACTTCCTGAGCTGACGCCCATCCTGACGCTGCTACTAAAAGCAATGCACTCGCTATTTTTGTTTTTTTCATTTTCACATTTGTCTCCCTATGGCAATCACATCATTCTTGATATTGTGTGATGTTAATCACCATTTCGTTCCCTATCTGATAAACAGTGAAAGACTGTTCACCCAATTGATTAACATTGGCAACATTGTCGAACCCATCTTGAATAATTTCGAAATAATTGTTGTTGTTTTGCTGCAGCAAGTTAACAACGTTACCTTCACCTAGTTGAGTGATGATAGCTTCGTTATTACTGCCGTTTTGAACAACGTTAGATAGGTTGGCGCCGTTGCCGCTTTGGATAATGTTAGTTATGTTATTTAGCCCAAACTGACTGACAGCAATGAAGACCGTTTCATCGTCTATCGTAATAGCTTGAGCATTCAGACTCATTGAAAGAGAAGATTCCACCATGTCGGAACTTGTTGACAAATCGGACTGTTGGGCATGGACAGGGGAATTGACGGTTAAAAGACTACATACCGTTAAAGCTGAAAACACAGTAGCTTTTATTGCACCTAGGTGTTTAGTGCATTGGTATTTTTTAACCTTTAGTTTCTTGTCCATGAGAACGACTACTTCCTTAATTAACAACAAAGGTGACCCTTTTATAAAACGCTTTAAAAGCACAAGAAACCATCACTATTAAGTTGTATTTATAACGGCAAAATAACGTCTGCTGCCCTGAAACCTGCGGGCTAGCGAAAAACACTCATACTTTAGTGCTAGATTTGACTAAAAATGAACAGGAAAAATACATTGGTTAGACCACATATTTGCTTTGCGGTCCAACGCTTTGCATTCACTCTAATTTCTAATAAATAAGTACCACTTCACGTCATACCTCGACGTATTCCCTAATGGTTAAGTATTATTTTTGAACAAAATTTAAGGTTAGGGGTGGCAGGTTTTTAAATTTGCGTTATAAGTTTTAACCGTTAGTTATATCAGACCGAACGAGAAGGTTCTGTGATTAAAGCATTCTTGCTAATTATGGAATCTAACTATGAAAACAACGCCTTTTAAAACAGGCCTTTCAGCACTGTCATTAGCCCTACTTCCGCTAATGGCTTCTAGCCACGCACATGCCGCGAAAGCCGAAATTTTCGATGACAGCGTTATTGTTGTATACAAAGAAAATGTGAGCAAAGCGGAAAAAATGCGCGCTCGTTCATCAGTGGGCGCAAGAATTAGCGACGCTAATCGAGATGAGGTTGATGATCGCTTCGCCAACCTTCTAAATGGCCGCATTGCCAAACTTCAACTTCGTGGAAAATCGGTTAAAGACGCCATTGAAACGTTGAAGAAAAACCCGGCGGTTAAAATTGCCGAGCCAAACTTTTTATATCGCAAAGCATTGATTCCTGACGACCCGTCTTACGGTGATCTTTGGGGCTTGGATAATACCGGGCAAGCAGGAGGCACTGCAGATGTAGATATCGATGCACCAGAAGCATGGGATATTACAACAGGTGATAGCGATGTAGTGATAGGTGTTATCGATACCGGCGTTGACTACAACCATGAAGACCTTGCAGATAATGCATGGGTAAACCCAGGTGAAATCGCCGGCAACGGTATTGATGATGATGGCAACGGCTACATTGATGACGTTTACGGAATTGATACAGCAAACGGTGATACCGACCCTATGGACGATGATTCTCATGGTACGCACGTAGCTGGGACTATTGGCGCTGTGGGCGGAAACGGTGTAGGTGTAGTGGGCGTAAACCACGATGTGTCTATCGCTGCCTGTAAATTCCTCGGTGCAGATGGAACGGGGTCAACCGCTGGCGCTATCGAATGTATTGATTACTTCACCGACCTGAAAGAAAACCGTGGCGTCAACGTAAAAGCTACGAACAACAGCTGGGGCGGTGGCGGCTACAGTGAAGCGCTAGAGACCGCTATTGAAGTGGCAGGCCAAGCTGGAATTTTGTTTGTTGCTGCAGCAGGTAACTCTGGTTCAGACAATGACAACGTCGACAACTATCCGTCTAACTATGTCACTACAACAAACAGTTTATTGGCAGTTGCAAGCCACACTAGAACTGACGGCGATAGCGGCTATTCATACGGTCTGGAAACGGTGGATATTGCAGCGCCAGGTACAGCTATTTTATCTACTATACCGGGCGACGGCTACGCCGCATACTCTGGTACATCAATGGCTACGCCACATGTTGCCGGTGCAGCAGCCCTTGTATGGTCGTTAAACCCAGAGCTTACGCCGTCAGAAATGAAAGAGCTGTTAATGACTACCGGTGAAACGAGCCTTTGGGCTGACGGTCGCACAGTTTCAGGCAACCGTCTTAATGTGCTGAATGCATTAGAAGAAGCCGACCCAACACCTGGCTTTAAACTAGGCATCACACCAGGCTCAGCGGAAATTGAGGCGGGTGAAGCTTATACCTTCACTATTGAAGTAGGCTCTATCGCGGGCTACGATGAAGAAGTGCAGCTTTCTCTTGCCGAAGAAAGTGACATTGCCTATTTAAGTGCTAGCACCGCAATGCCTGGCGACACTGTTTCGCTAACAGTAGAAACCTCTGAAGATACCCCTTGGGGCGCTTATAGCTTTACTGTTAATGGTGTAAGCGGTGATATTGAGAAGTCTAAATCTGCCAACCTTTACGTTTACCCGCAAGGGCTAAACGAATTCCCTTACGCATATTCAGGCGATGCTGTACCTACGTTACCGAATGAAGAAGATCCAGATGATGTAGGCGTTGACCTAGTGATAAACGTACCGGATGACTTAACGGTATTTGGTATGCAAGCGTCGGTAGACATCACGCATACATATAGTGGTGACCTAGTACTATCACTTACCTCCCCTCAAGGGACAACTACCGTTCTGCGTCAAAACCAAGGTGGCGGTACAGATGATATCGTTGAGAGCTATAACACTGATGCCTTTAACGGCGAAGTGGCAACAGGCGATTGGACCTTGAACGTGCTTGATACCTTCAACGGTGATAACGGTACCGTTAACACATGGAGCCTAGTCGTTACCGGTATTGGTGAAGTAGGACCAACACCGCCAAACTCCGCGTTTACGTACGACGCTTCAGGTCTATCAGTAAGCTTTACTAACAATAGCAACGACGTTAATGATGACATTGTTAGCTACAGCTGGGACTTCGGTGATGGTGCGACTTCAACAGAAGAGACCCCAACTCATGTTTACGCAAGTACAGGTGCCTATGATGTAACCCTTACGGTTACTGACTCTGAAGGCCAAACTGGCGTTTCGACAGAGACAGTGTCGGTTTCAGACAGCAATATTGTTGCCGAGATTGACCGCGCTATGCTTTCTCGCTTCGGTTCACTACGTGTAGATTTATCTTATAGCGGCTCAATGGCTGATACTGTGATGATTTATCGTAATGGTGAACTACTTGAAGAAGTAAGCAATACTGGTCGTTATCGCGATAGAAGTCGTGGCGTTCAGCCTGGTGAATATACCTATATGGTGTGTGATGAAACGTCTGCTTGTTCAGCGCCAGTGACGGTAAACCTTTAATACCGCGTATGGTATTGCTATTACACGCAAAGTGATTATTAGCACTTACACTGCTAACACTAAAGCTAAAGTAACTGCCGGCCATGGATAGGCCGGCTTTTTTATGCGAGAAATAGAATACATCATCAATCTAAGCCATCGGCCTATTCCCTATAAGAAAAATACAACGTACACTTGATGCATTAAAAAATAGATTGATTTTTTCATGCACATACTCCTCATTGATGATCATGAAATTGTAAGGGACGGCATTAAGACTCTCATCGAGCAAGAGTATGGCTGGCACGTCGCTTACGCTGTAAGTTCATTGAGCGCACTCCCCGCCTTCGCATCTCTAGATGACATAGATGTAGCAGTTTTGGACATTTCCTTAGCTCAAGAAAATGGTTTTGACACGCTTATCAAAATTAAGAAAGAGGCACCTTTTGTTAAATGCTTGATGCTAAGCATGTACGATCACGTGGGTTATATTAGTAAAGCGCTTGAGCTTGGCGCCGATGGCTACGTTACAAAAAGTGCCGCTACAAAAGAGTTGATGGACGCACTTGAGTCACTAGAAAAAGATGAAAACTACCTAAGTTCAGATATCAGTAAGAAATTAGCGTTTGGCGATAAGCGTCTGACTTCCATTCTTACAGAAAGAGAAAAGGAAGTTTTTTTACTACTAGCTAAAGGTTTCCAACCCAAGCAAATTGCCTATCACATAGATACAGCGCCAAAAACAGTGATGGTTCACAGAACTAACATTTACAAAAAACTGAATGTTACGTCTCAATTTGGCTTGCTTCGTATAGCATTAGAAACCGGATACTTAGATGTATCTGACGTCATCTATGACGACACCTTAGTCAAAGCGGATTAATGAATATCAGGCGGTATATCAACACTACCTATTTGATGATGGGTTTGATATATACCGGTCTATTTCATAGCGTATGGCTATTTAGCACCCAGTTTGAAATTATATCAGGGACTGTGAGTTGGTATTTACCTGCTGGCGTTCGCTTAGCCGCCTTTTTGTTATTGCCGTTAGCAAGCTGGCCGTTGTTACTTTTTTCAGAAAAATTAACCCACTTCATTTTATTCCATCCAGGGGGCGTTCTTGATAACACCGCCTTTTTAAGCGGAAGTGTCGGCTGGTATGTAGTGCACTTGTTCATATCACCCGCGGTAGTTTGCGGATGTGTTTATGTCTTTAGACGCCGTTTTGCAGCACCTTATTTCGATAATGTCCGCAGTACCCTTGCCACCTTGGCATTCGGCGTGCTGATAAGCGTAGCGCTAGGGGCAGTGTTTCTAGGCAGAAGGGCTATTGAAGTACAAACTGACGTAGCGGTTTTTCTTTCAATTTTGTTCGATTTTTCTCTTGGTGACTTTGTAGGAATTATTGTTCTTTGCCCCCTTCTATTTGCGCTTTACACTCGCCAGTATATTAATAAAAGTGAATCAACACTGTTTATAACCGCGGGGACATGGTTACTTACTTTAGTTTTCAGTAGTTATCTTTACTCTAAAAATATTAATATCAGCTATCAAATTAAATACCTGGCGGTATTTCCTGCCCTCTTCTTATCGTATCGCTATGCTGTGTTTGGTAGTGCGCTATCTTGTTTTTTTATTGGTATTACAGCGTTTGTGGTAGCCAGTCAGAGCGCATTACCTCCCATAGAGCATCAATTTTATATTTTAGCGCTATGCGTAAGTTGTCTCATCCTAGGGTCTTCTATCAACCAGTCGAGTAAATTGAATAACAAACTGGCCCAAAACAACGAGGACCTTGAAATTGCAGTGCAAAACGCACAAGCCCTCGCTGCCAAGCTAGTAGCAGTACAAGAGGATGAAAGAAAGCGTTTATCTCGCGATCTGCACGACGATTTTGGTCACCGCATCGTCGATTTAAAACTTCAGTTATCATTGATTGACACAACCAAAGACCACGAGATATTAATCAGCAAAATAGATGCTTTGTACCAGGCAATGAAAAAGAGCCTAGGCGGTTTACGTCCCTCTGGTATCGACACTCTTCCCATCGAGAGCGTGATCGAACGCTCTGACATCATAACTACGCTTAAGCGCGCAAAAATAGATTTTTCTTTCAATCTTAGCGGCGCGCCTATTAATTTTAAGCCCGAGCAGAAAATACACATCTATCGGATAGTTCAGGAAGCGGTAACAAATAGCATCAAATATGCTGAAGCGAAGACACTTTCTATTGATATTTCCTATGAGTCGCAAAGTGTTATCTTCACTGTAGCAGATGATGGTGCGGGTATACCCGACACCATTGAAGGTTCAGTTAACGCTAAGCCCACACTCGGCCTGCTTTCCATGAAAGAGCGCGCTAAGTTGATAGATGGAACCCTCAATATAAGCCGCGATTACCCGCTGGGAACTGTAGTACGCCTTTCTATTCCCACTAACAATATCCAATAACAGCTTTTCATTTTGCTTTTTGTGCTACATTGATGTTGATTTAACTACTATTTTGATAACCGTATGCAAAAAAACTTCACTACTCGCCGAGCCCGCTTTTTTAGACAGTGCCTGAACATTGCTGTCCTAATTGCCACTTTGACCACGTTAAATGGCTGTGTAAGTACTCAAAGTGAAAGTCCTTACACTTACGCTCCGTCTGCATCACCCTATCAAGATGTGGTTAGTGCACAGCAGCGAGCTGTGGAACAAAGCAAATTACTTTTGGTTGTACTGGGTGCTCAGTGGTGCCACGACAGTACTGGCTTAGCTGAGCGTTTTGCGACAAAGGAAATGGACCTTATTCTACGCGCTCATTATGAAACCGTATTTGTTGATGTGGGAACACTTGAAGACAGAAGAAATATAACCGAACGATTTGACTACCCGATTTACTATGCAACGCCAACTGTGATGGTTGTTGAGCCTAAAACCAGTGCTTTGCTAAACAGAACGACCATGGATATCTGGGGGCGCGCCGATAGCATTCCTTTGTCGGAGTACATTCAATATTTCTCTCGCTTTCCTGCAATGACAGCTGCCCAAAAAGCCCCGTTTATTAATTGGCAAGCGACTGACGAAGAAAAAGCCTACAACAAAGAGCAAGCACTGAGATTACAAAGCGCTTACGACAAACTTAGTCCTCTGCTTGCTCAAGATTTACAAGGTGATACCCCAGAAGAACTTAACCAGCTATGGAGAGAGACCAAAGGGTTTCGCACTGAACTGCAAAAAACGCTGATAAAGCGCGCCGAACTTACGTTAGATTCTGAGAATGGCAACGGAGTCAACACCACGCCAGCATTGCGACACTACAATCCGTTTTCTTGGGAACAGAATTAATACCAGTCCGCGTAGATCATTAGCCACTCAGCGAGAGTTAAAATGTTCGTAATCGCCGCGTGTTACCGCAGATATGTTGGTTCCACATCAAGGTAAAACGACAAAAAAGGGCCCTTCACACGTAGTGAAGCGCCCTTTTTTAGTTTATCCGCATTTTATCAGGGGGATATTCAGCTATTTATGCTTTTGCGCTGTTCGACCCATTTGATGCATGACTTCTACGCTTAGCTGGTCGTTTAGCGGCACTTCCTTCACTTCCTGAGCGTCTTCGACCTGCAGGCTTTCCACCGCTATTGTTGCGCGAATCCGGTTTACCTGCGCGCGGATTACCATTTCCGCTACGGTTGCCTTGGCGTTGACCCGTCTTTTTATTCTCGCCACTTCGTTTACCTTCGCTGCCGCTTTCACCTTGTGGTGCTTTCGGCTTTTTCGGCTTCTTGGGCTTTTTAGGCTTAGACAGCGTGGTAACAGGCACGGCTTGCTGAGGCTCGAAACCTTCCAATGTTTCACGAGGAAGCAGCTTTTGAATCAGCGTCTCAATATCTTTCAGGTTTTGCAGTTCTTCGGCACATACAAATGACCACGCCTGACCACTAGCGCCTGCGCGCCCTGTACGACCAATTCGGTGAACATAATCAGCTGCCGTATTGGGTAAGTCTAGGTTTACAACGATAGGCAATTCACTAATGTCGATGCCGCGTGCTGCGATATCGGTGGCTACCAGCACTTTAATTGCGCCATTTTTAAAGTCAGCAAGCGCTTTAGTTCGTGCGCCTTGGCTTTTATTACCGTGAATAGCGGCACTTGGAATTTTTGACCGAGTTAGCTTTTCTGCAATACGGTTAGCACCGTGTTTTGTGCGGCTAAATACTAACACCTGCTCCCACTTCTGCTGTTTGATCAGACAAATAAGCGCGGTCGTCTTTTTGGATTTATCAATGGTCACTAAGTGCTGCTGAACCGCTTCTACCGTGGTATTGGCTGGTGCGGTTGAAATACTCACAGGGTTGCGTGTTATTGTTTTCGCCAGCGCAGTGATTTCATCAGAAAACGTGGCTGAAAACAGTAAGCTTTGACGCTCTTGTGGCAATAGCTTCAGTACTCTCTTAATGTCGTGAATAAAGCCCATATCAAGCATTCTGTCGGCTTCATCTAACACCAACACTTCAAGCTGAGAAAACTTAACAGCGTTTTGCTGGTAGAGGTCAAGCAGTCGCCCAGGCGTAGCAATTAACACATCCACACCTTTACGCAGCTTCATCATTTGAGGATTAATACCTACACCACCAAATACCACGGCAGTTTTTAATGGCAAAAACTCACTGAACGCTCTGATACTCTCTTCTACCTGAGCAGCAAGTTCACGCGTGGGTGTTAAGATAAGTGCTCGAACATTGTTGCCAGATACAGGTTGTCCTTCCATCAATCTCTGTAAAATAGGAAGTCCAAATCCTGCAGTTTTCCCTGTTCCCGTTTGCGCAGCTGCCAACACATCCTTTCCTTGCAATACTTCTGGTATTGCCTTTTCCTGGATTGGTGATGGTGTACTAAATCCTCGTTTTTCAATAGCTTTTAACAAGGGTTCAGCGAGCCCTAATTGGGTAAATGACATTAATAAACTCCTGTCATAGGTATTTATAATAAAATTGCATACCGCAAAGGTATAAGCGCTAGTGCTTTATTGCTAACCGTGGGGGGTTATAGATTACTGGGAAAACCTAAAGAGACACGCCATTGCCAACTTAGCTTATTGGTGTTTGACATCAAGAAAAAAACGTAGGTGTTTACTCTTACAAATTGCGCGCGGAGTCTACCACTAAACACTAAAGTCCACCAGCGCATTTTTTGTTCAAAAGACATCTAAATAAAGCATGGCACTACCCATTCGTACAATTTCAATCTAATTACTAATTAAGAAATGACGCAAACCGTCTATACTGTCAAGGTGAATGAGTGACGACCCCTCCCTGCACATTGTTCAAAGTCGTTATTGCCAGTCCATACAACTTAAAAGAGCGTTTTTTGAAAAGTCTCAGGTCAGAAATTTCTTTCAATACACTTGCGTCTGTCTCTATAGTCAGTGCCCTTATTATCGGCCTGTCTATTTATGTTTATGAAAAGCTTTATATTGAATTTGTCTCAAAAGAGGTCGACGCATTAAGCGTAAACATGGCTGTCGACCTAATTGACTACATAGAAGAACCCGCCGGCAGTTTCAATCAAACGGAAATTTTGCTTCGCTTAGACGAATATGAATATGCTGAAGCAGCTTATATTTTCAATAATAACGGTACTCTGTTGAATTCTTATGTGGGTCCTGCCGGCTTAAAAGGGAGGCTCACTAAAACGCAAGAACAAATGTCTCCACAGCACAGTGGAACAAACATTGAGCGTAATATCGCGACGCTCCCCATTGGCTTACATCGCACCTCTAGTAAAGTAATAGCAGTAAAAACAGTGGGCGAAGACGTTTTTCCTTTAGGGAAACTTGCGCTGATTTTCAATCTTGAAGAAGCACTAAAAGCGAGCCGGCACAGGTACATTATTTTGGTCACGCCTTCCGTTGCGTTTCTCATTATCATCTCGTTGTTCATATCATCACGAGCACAGCGCAGAGCAATGCGTCCGCTAAACACCTTAATTAAAACAATGGACAGTGTTGTGGATGACAACGCTTACAATGTCAAGGTTGAGGAAGTAGACAAAGAGGAAATGCTTGCTTTGTCTCGAGCATTCAACAATATGATGGAGAACATAAAAAAACAGTCTGAAGCGAATCGGCATAAAACTAAAATGCTACAAAAGCAACAGTCCCAGATGGAGCGACTTGCTAATTTCGACGCCTTAACAGGACTGCCTAATCGTCAGTGCTTAATGAAGCTTTTATCAAATGAGCTTATCAAAGCGCAGAAAAATAATTGTGAACTTGGTTTACTGTTCATTGATTTAGATGGTTTTAAATCTATTAACGATTCTTTTGGTCACGATACAGGGGATAGGTTTCTTCTACATATTAGTTCACTAATGGAAAACGCACTCAGTGAAAGCTCCACTCTTGGGCGTTTAGGTGGCGATGAGTTTGTCGTTATCGTTCCCGACCTTGCTTCACATACATACCTTGAAGATACGGCCCGAAAAATTGTGAATACGGTATCAAAGTCCCACACTGTCAACCAACTAAGGCTAGATTCAAGTGTGAGTATAGGGCTAGCGCTAGCGCGTGATTGTAATTACTCTGCGACCAACCTAATTACTAACGCAGATGTTGCAATGTACAAGGCTAAATACAGCGGTAAAGCAAGGTATTTGTGGTTTACTAATGAAATGTTAGCGCATACTAAACGCAAAGTGCTCATTTCCTCCCGGATTACTGATGCACTTGAAAACGATGCTTTCTATTTGTGCTATCAAGCTAAGGTAGATACAGACAAAAATATCATTGGCTTCGAGGCTCTACTTCGCTGGCAAGATGAGGTGTTAGGTCAAGTATCACCCGCTGAGTTCATCCCTATTGCCGAACAAACAGATAAGATATCAATAATAACCCTTTGGGTATTAAAGCAGCTTAGTCATGAATCTTCCATGCTTCTTAGAGCCTTTGGCAGCAATATAACGCTATCAGTTAACTTAAGCACACACGATTTGAATAATCACAATGTTATCGACTTTCTACTTAATGAGTTAAATACCGGACAGCTGCCTGCATCAAACTTAGAGTTTGAAATTACTGAATCGGCTTACATGAAAAATTTCAATGTGGTCAACCCGTTTTTTGCGTCGCTTAAAAAGCTTGGCTGCAAGCTTGCGCTTGATGACTTTGGTACAGGTTACTCATCACTAAGCTATTTAACACAGTTTGATATAGACACCCTAAAAATAGATAAAAGTTTTGTAAGTAAAATAGGTGATTCTAAGCAATCAGAAATGATTACCAAAACCATTATTGAAATGGCGAAGAGCTTGAACTTTGCTGTTTGCGCCGAAGGTGTAGAAACTGATGAACAGGCGCATTTTTTAATTAATCATGGATGCAGTATGCAACAAGGATTTCTTTATTATAAGCCACTTCCACTAAAAGAATTAGTAGACAGCATTTAGGTGCATTCTTAACAAACCCAAGCTTACTGACTGCTTAGAAGCTTCGATAAACCACACTTACGTTTTCGGGTAATACTGTGTTTGCTGGGACATAACCAACTGCACCTTCATGGTTATTTATGTAATTTATCACTTCCTCTAGACTATCGTATTCAACTGGCGGAGCTTGACGCCCACTGAAGCGCATTTGCGCCCAATAAGATTGAATGCGAGATTCGGGTAAAGCGATAATCTTTGCGTTGAAAATAGAACGTACTATGTTGCCTGGGCTCATAGCAACAGGCTCTAACTCATAAGTAGTTGTTCCACTTTTCATGTAGAGATTGCGTATTTCAGCTTTTGTGAGCGAAAAGGCTTGGTTTTCAACGTTAGCAACGATCCACACACCTTCGGTTGCAGCGGCTATTCGAATGCTTAGGAAAAAGAGAAAAAAGACCGTATATCTTCGCATTAAAATACCCACTCTACTGCCACTTGATACAAGGTCGCATTTCTATCGAAACTATTCTCTTTAATGTCGTAAAACGATGATTTTCCCTCTTTACCGTCAAGAATTGATATTTCAGTTTTAAGTGCAATGTTAGTTTTCACATCCCACCTAGCGCCTAGTGTCCAGGTATCAAGGTCATCTGTAGGAAAGAAGCTATTTAGTTGCTCAACAGCGAAATAAAGTTGATCTAACTCGGGTGACGCACCCAATGGAATAGTGTTGTCGATGGTATTGAGTGATTGCCTAGATGAAGCACAGGTCAGGTGTAAAAGGACTTCATCAAGATAATAGCCATACGAGACATAAAAACTTTCTAGGTTGGCGAGCACATCGATATCAGACGAAACTTTCATCCATTCGCCGCTAACATACCAGTTAAGCGCGTCATAGCTGGCACCCAGTAAAAAAGCACCTGCACGATCGTTGATAGCAAACTGTTCCGCTATGTTGTCAAACCCAGCAGCTCTAAGTCCCTGAATAAGAGGCGCTATTTCATCGATAGTTGTTTCAACTTTAGGCGCATTAACAGTGGCTGCTCTTAACTGCAAACCACCATAGTTGACTTCAATAACGCCGCCGAACAAGTTATCCACTTCAACATCTACGTTGATACCGCTTGAGACCAGCTCATCCTCATACTTTCCATAGTAAGCCTCAATATCAACTACAACATCGCCAAAAGACCTTCTCAACCTAGCATTACCACCTTCATACTGAGAGAATAAGTAGCTGCTATAGAGTTGCTGCGGTGCATTTATCCACGGGTAAGCAAACCCAACATCAATAACATCAGAGTACTTCAAAAAAGGGGTACGAAGCCGGCCAGCGTTAATTTGAAAACTTTCACTAGGAGCATAGGTTAGATACAGCCACTCTACCCCTGACTCTCTATCGTCGTCGGTGTGAAGAAGAAATTGACTTGATACGGAGAATGAGGACGAAAAATTATAGTCAGCTTGAAGTGCTATGAGCGACTTTTCAGAAAAGCTTATGCTGTTGTCATAACCTTCATAGGTAGCTTTTTCAGTATCTATTTTGCCAGCAACCGCCCTTGCAAAACCGGAAAACTCGAGGCCTTCCGAGCGCCCTACGGGAGCAAAAAAAAGTATGCCGATAGCGATAATAACAGGCAGCAACATCAATTTGGTCATAGTCAATTTACATTTAAAAGTGTTTAAGGCTTAGTACTGTTTATATCGCCTCTACTGAGCAACTACATTAATGATAGCTTGGTAGGAAGATAACTCCAATCAAAACAACGAAGAATCAAAACGCTAACTCGACCACCAGCGTTTTAAATTAGTTAAGTGTCGAGTTGCGCCTCCCCATAAATTTCAAATGAAATCTGGACACTAAATGCCAATCCTCTTTTGAAAAATAACAACTAATCGCACCACTAATTAGGAAAGAAAGCATCGTTTTTAAAGACCCCAAAGTACTTTATTGACGCCTTTGCTAACAAAGCCCCTGCAGGAGCTAGACGCGCGATGCATCAAACCTTTTGTAATCGCAGTGTGTTACTTATTCCAGTATCATTTTGAAAAGCGCAGCATTTTTTCTATCTAAACGACAAATATTTTTATGAATGAAGAAAAGAGATTATTGTGAAGCCCCTCTAACCTTTAAATAAAAAAATAAATTAAGAAACAAATAGATACGAGCATCAAACGCTTAATTCAAATAACATACAAAACTCGATAACATCAGTATTTTGCATCTATTTCGCTAGGAATTAACACTAAAAATGGTATATCCAGCTTTCAATTATTGGTCAATTTTTATTGGATGGATAAAAAAAGCTTTACCATATTTGTTATAACAGATAAAAAGCGCGCAGTTATTCCACGCTCAAATTACATCCACGCTGCCACAGTGTGGTAAACAAGTGAAGTAGAAAACATGAATGTTGATAGTTTAGTCCAGCACTTTGAGGAAAAGTTGGCTTTAGTTAAAGCATCAGTGATGTCTGATAGCTTTATTATCCAGCTTACAATAATTGCAATTATTTATTGCGTAGCGTTTGTGCTTGCACGACAAGTAAAAAAGCCATTTAAGTTTACCCGAGAAAAGCCAAAGCAAGGCGCACATACTATGCACGGCTTTTTTTACAACCTCGGTGAGGCACTATTTCCGCTAATCACCATAAGCATGCTAAAGCTCACTACCGTTTTGGGTATGCAATTTCAGTTTGATGCATGGTTATTGGAAATAGCCGTTGTTGTAGCCCTCATGCTATTTGTTAATTCCTTGATTACTGGTTTTGTCGAAAACAACACCGTTGCAGCGTTTATGCGATGGGCGGGTTTACCTATCCTATTCTTACACTTAGTTGGCGTGCTTCCATTGATAACTTCAGCATTGGAGTCAATGGCAATATCAGTCGGCAATGTTGAAATTTCAGCGTATGGCGTAACAAGAGTGCTATTGTTTGGTGGCTTGCTGTTCTGGCTAGGCCGCAGCTCGAACGCCATCGGTCAAGATATTATTCGAAACCATAAGTCGCTCGACGTTTCTACCAAAGAAGTGTTCGCAAAGCTGTTTGAAGTTGCCCTGTTCTGTGTGGTGTTTCTTTTATTGCTTAACGTCATGGGAATTAACCTTACCGCACTAGCCGTGTTTGGTGGTGCAGTAGGTGTGGGTTTAGGCTTAGGTCTGCAGTCCATCGCATCAAACTTCATTTCGGGCATCATTATTCTATTGGATAAATCGTTGACCGTAGGCGATTACGTTGAATTAGAAGACGGGCAGAAAGGTATCGTCAGAGAATTTAAAATGCGCTATGCCGTGTTAGAAACTTATGACGGTAAAGATGTACTGGTGCCTAACGAAAAATTCATCAGCTCCTTGCTAATAAACTGGACACACAAAAACCAAAAACAACGTTACCGCATCGACTTTTCTGTCGCCTATAAAACTGATATCCGCGCGATGGTAGAGATTATTAAAGAGGCGGTATCGGAACACCCGCAGGTGATCAGTGGCGATGATGTTCCATTTGAAGAGCTGCCTGACTGTGAAATAGATAGCTTTGGCGACTCTGGCGTTAACATGTTCGTCGAGTTTTGGATGGAAGGGGTGGACGATGGTAAAAACCGCGTGGGTGGCGATCTGCTGCTTACTGTGTTTGAAACATTACGCGAGCACAACATTGAAATACCTTTCCCTCAACGTGAAGTAAGAGTTATCAACGAACAGGGAATTGGTATTCGAAATACTACGCCATAGCTTTACTCGCTCATGACATGAGCGCTTTCAGTTATACCTTCGCGCTGGCTAAAACCTAGCGCGAAGTGTATCCCATTGCCACTCTTGGGCAGACAGACCTAACGTCTGGACAAACTTTGCATAGCCTTCTTTGCCCATCGCTGACGCTACGGTTTTTAATTGAGACTTGGCTTTTATTGCTTTTACCTGCAGTAACTCCAATCGCTTATCTGCACTTGAATCGAAGTTTTCACTGATGATTGCATTAGCTTTATTGGTCGCTTCCCACGCTGTAATAACATAGCCCACCAGCTTTATGTAAACACCCACCATGCGCTTTCGCTCAAATATGCTCTCAAACAGTGAACCGGATAATGACTTTTGGAAACTGGCCTCTGTTTCTAAGGCAACAAATTGCTCGGCGCTCTTTAGCTCATTCAACACATTGTGTAAAAGCTTAATGTGGGCGTGCGTATTAAGTGCGTCGACGTGAAGTGCATTAATATCGTCGCTTAGCATTTCTAAATTGACCAACGTTCGTTGAAGACTAGCCATTGTGGTAATTGTCTGTAGAAGCGAAAAATAAAGATTCAGTGTATCGAAATAAAGGCGGGGTTGCGATGGTCTCGCGGCCGTTTTAATCACATTAAGAATTCATAGCACAACTTATAGAAATTAATTAAAAAGGGCGCCGGAGCGCCCTTTACTCTTTATGTCACATTGAGAATTAGTTGTTAAGCTAATTCACGATAGCAGTTCTACCGCATCTATTTACCCAAGCTGGCGTTTAAATCATGACGTAGATCGAAACGGTCTAGCGTCATCACTTTGGTCCATGCGTCGACAAAGTCTTCAACGAAACGTTTTTTGGCGTTGTCGTAGGCATAAACTTCAGCCACAGCACGTAGCTCACTGTTTGAACCAAAAACTAGATCAACAGGAGTACCTGTGTACATTACTTCACCCGTGCTTCTGTTTACCCCTTCGTATACAGATGGGTTATCGGTTTTTCTCCACTTAACGCCCATATCAAGTAGGGTTACGAAGAAATCGTTGTTAAGCGTGCCAACCTTGTCGGTAAATACGCCGTGGCTAGTGCCACCTGTGTTAGCTCCTAACGAACGTAAACCACCAAGTAGAACCGTCATCTCTGGAACCGTTAGGTTAAGCTGGTCAGCCTTATCTACCAACATATCTGTTGGTGAACGATAACTGGCTTCTGCATTATAGTAATTTCTAAATGCGTCAGCTGTTGGCTCTAGCAGTGAGAAAGAGTTCACGTCAGTCTGTTCTTGAGTTGCATCTGTACGACCTGGTACTACAGGTACGGTCACTTCAACACCAGCATCTGCCGCTGCTTTTTCAATGGCTGCCGCGCCGCCAATCACAATGAGGTCAGCAAGAGATACTTTCTTCTTAGAGAACATGCGCGAGTTATAGTCTTCCTGCAACTCTTTAAGTTTTGAAACAACAGCTTTTATCGTTTCAGGTTCGTTAGCTTCCCAGCTCATTTGTGGCTCTAGCGCGATACGTGCACCATTCGCACCACCGCGTAAATCAGATGCTCGGAAACTTGCTGCCGCTGCCCAGGCCGTTTTCACAAGCTGCTGAACAGTTAAGCCACTGTCTAAGATGTCAGCTTTAAGTTTCTTAACATCTTTATCAGAGATCGTTTTGTAATCAGCTTTAGGCACAGGATCTTGCCAGATGAAGTTTTCCTCTGGAATATCATTGCCCAAGTAGCGTGCTTTTGGCCCCATATCACGGTGAGTCAGCTTGAACCACGCTTTAGCAAACGCTGTTTGGTACTCTTTAGGATCTGCCAAGAAGCGCTCGGCAATTTTACGATACTCTGGGTCGTACTTAAGCGCCAAGTCAGCTGTGGTCATCACAGGAGGATTTTTCTTACCTTCTACGTGCGCATCTGGTACTGATTTATGAAGCGATTCATCGGTAGGTATCCACTGGATAGCGCCAGCAGGACTGCGAGTTTGCTTCCATTCAAAGCCTAGTAGGTTTTGAAGGTATAAACTTGTCCATTTAGTCGGTAGTTGTGTCCACGCACCTTCCAAACCGCTCGTTACTGTGTCTTCTGCATTGCCTTTACCACAGTTGTTTTTCCAACCAAGCCCCTGCTCTTCTAAGCCTGCGCCGCCAGGCTCAGCTTCTAAACAATCAGCAGGTTTGTGCGCACCATGCATTTTTCCGAATGTATGACCACCAGCAATTAGCGCTACGGTTTCCTCGTCATTCATCGCCATGCGGCCAAACGCCGTGCGAATATTTTTAGCTGAACCCATCGGATCGGGAACACCTTTCGGTCCTTCAGGATTAACGTATATCAAGCCCATGTGCGTAGCACCCAATGGACGCTGAAGTTTGCCACCGCGCTCCTCACGGTCACTAGCAAGCATTTCTACTTCAGGACCCCAATACACCATATCAGGTTCCCAATCGTCGGTACGACCACCTGCAAAACCATAGGTGTCAAAGCCCATATTTTCCATGCCTACGGTACCGGCGAGGATCATCAAGTCGCCCCAAGATAAACTTTCACCGTACTTTTGCTTAATTGGCCAAAGTAGGCGACGGGCTTTGTCTAGGTTGCCATTGTCCGGCCAGCTGTTTAATGGGTCAAAACGCATTTGGCCGCCATCACCGCCACCGCGACCATCTAATGTACGGTAGGTACCGGCGCTGTGCCATGAAAGACGAATAAAGAAAGGACCGTAGTTACCAAAGTCAGCAGGCCACCAGTCTTGAGATGTTGTAAGCAGTTCGTTTACGTCTTTTTTCACTTCATCGAGATCAAGTTTTGCAAACGCTTTGGCGTAACTAAAATTTTCACCAAGTGGATTTGAACGGTTGTCATGATCTCGAAGCGGTGACAGATCAAGTTGATCGGGCCACCAAAACTGGTTTGTTTTCGCTTGGAACGCTTTAGACATGCCCGTGCCTTTAGCACCAGCGGGTTTACTGATTTGGTCGTTGGCTATGGCACCTGTCGCTCCCAACGAAAGCGCAACTAGCGCTGACAGCGTGGTCTTTCTGAACCTATTTAATGTCATGGTCTTTTCCCATCTGAGTTTGTTGTCGTTAATCATTGAGGGTTACCTGTAAACCACTCACTCATTAACATTTTGTTTACCTCATAAGCATTAAAAAGATAGACATACTTACTCTACATTTACAGTTGATAAAATGAATTCAACTGATTAGAAAATCCAATCAAATAAAAAGCATCATAAATTCAGACAGTTATATTAAAACAACAATATAAAAAAATGGTTGAACCAAGAAAAGCTTGTGATCCTTGCCAACCTATTAAACACCTGTGAATCTCTTTCAATGGTTATGAAAATTTTTCGCTTTTAATTTTTAAAAAATAGGTTCCCCTTCCAAAAGCGATTAATAAACAAACAGATACGTAGTGCATTATGTAAAGTTTGCTCTCAATTGAAACTAAATTTGAAATTTCTACCATGGCACAGCAATTGATACTCAAAGTGTGTAATCAAGACGCATTAGCTTCATAAAAGAAGTCGATGGAATGTTAAGAAGTAATGAGGATGAACTTATGAAAAACACACTTAAAACACTTACTGGAATTGCCGCGGTTGCCTCTTTAAGCGCCATGACATCTTTCGGTGCCCATGCTCAATCAAATCAAATTGAAGCAAAAGACAGTGGTTTCTATGTAGGTGGTAATTACGGTTATCTACGTGTTGAAGGTGAAGATGACTTTGACGACGACAAAGACGTTTGGCAAGGTCTCGTGGGCTATAAGTTTAACGAGTGGATTGCGATTGAAGGCGGGTACATCGATTTTGGTGACTACGGCAACGACATCGCAGGGGCTGAAACCGACGGCTACACTGCAGCCATTAAAGGCATTCTACCACTAACCGAGCGTTTCTCGCTGTACGCGAAAGCAGGCCAACTTTGGTCAGAGACAGAATACAACTTTGCAGGTATTTCACGTGATAACGACGACGAGAGCCTTTTCGTAGGTGCAGGTCTGAGCTATGCCGTTACCAGCAACTTCCTAGTAAACGCTGAATACACGGTATATGACACGGAGCTAGATGCAGATGAAGCATTTGATGATATCGACGACACTGACTTTGAAACTGATCTTAAACAAGCAAGCATCGGTGTAGAGTACCGCTTTTAATTGAACACGATGCAACCGTTTTGAATTTTAAACGGATAATTTATGAAAGCCTTCGTAGCTTAACGAAGGCTTTTTTGTGTTAACCATCTATACGCTGAATAAGTTGGGCTAACTCTTCTATTTTTGATACCGTTGTTTTAACAAGGTTATCAATTTCATTTGACGATGATTGTGAGTTACCTGCTAGTGTCCTTACTTCATCAGCAACGACAGCGAACCCTCGCCCCATTTCTCCCGCTCTGGCCGCTTCAATGGCAGCGTTCAGCGCTAATAAATTAGTCTGTTCTGAAATTGAGTTAATTGTGCCAACAATGTTACTAATAGTTTGACTGGTCACTAAGAGTTCTTTCATGGCATCTTGTGTATCATTCACCGCTTGCTTTCTCGACGTAACGTTGACAGCAAAGAATACATACCGCGTTACTTGCCCATTGAAGTTTTTGAGTGCACTTATTCGAGCGTCAAACGCCAAGTAATTATCCCCAATATCAAACTCAGCAATTTTTGAAACGAACCCAGATTTCTCTAATGTTGATTTATCCTCTGTAGTGAGACTTCCCATAACTTCGCTAGCAAATGTTTCCGTACTCATCACGCCATTTAACGTTTCACGAAGTAGTTTGTTAGCCTCAATGATTTTTCCATTAGGCTCCATTTCAAGCAGCACTAGTGCACTGCCGATGGCCTTCAACTTGTTAGTAAAATCGAGTGCCATTTGCTTAACACGGGTAATATCAGCCTGAACTGCGATAAAGTTAACTAAGTTGCCATCTTTGAAAACAGGGTTTATTGAAAGTGAAGTCCAATAGGGAGAACCATCTTTGCGGTAGTTGAGGATTTCGTCATAAAACGCTTCGCAGTTTTTGATTTTCTGTCGGATAACACTAACGGTCCGCTGATCCGTCTCTTCGCCTTGTAAGAATGAGCCCGGCTTTTTACCTTTAACTTCTTCAAGCTGCCAGCCCGTTAGCCGGTAAAATCCATTATTCACATATTCTATTAATCCGTTGGCGTCGGAGATAATCACCGCGTTATCCGTTTCGTTAGCAACAAGAGAAAGCATTCTCTGCATCTCTCGCTGTTCGACCTCTTCGGTAACATCTTTTATAAAGGCCGTATAAAGCGTTCTATCTGCGAGTCTTACTTTCGATAGCGAGAGCCTTCCCCACAAGCTTTTTCCGTCTTTTCTCTCGACTTTTACTTCGCGGCTCGTGCCGACAATCTTATCTTGACCCGTTTCTCTATTGGCGTTCACATAATTATCGTGGTTTGCCTGAATCTCTTGGGGAACAAGCATCTTCACATTTTGTCCGATAACTTCGTCTCGCGCGTACCCCCACAATTTTTCAGCAGATGCATTGAACAAGGTGATATTGTTGTTCTCATCTATACACACCACCGCATCAAGTGCTTGCTCTAGGGTTTGCTCAACAATTTCTCTAGATTCACGCTCTTCTGTAACATCACGAACAAACGCCGTGTAATGCTTTTTGCCTTGTACAATAACTTGTGACAAGGCCAGCTGCACCCAGATACGCTCACCGTTTTTTGTTTCTAGTTCAACCTCGCGAGAGCTTCCAACAATCTTATTAATATTAGTTTGTCTGTGTGAATTAACATAGCTATCGTGATTGGCTTTATGCTCTTGAGGCACCAATATTTTTATATTTTTTCCCAATACCTCGCTAGGCGTGTAACCCCATAACTTTTGAGCAGCGCTGTTATAAAACGTGATGTTATTTTTCTCATCAATTGTCACGACAGCAAGTATCGACTGCTCTAGTGCCTGCTTCGATGCATCTTCTTTGGAAAAAAACCTCATTAATCCTATCCTTTTGTATAGCCCTAAAGCTATATAGAAGATATTCAAACCTTTTTCCAGTTCTGAGCATTAATCTCGCCTTGATGTGAAAAAATTACACAGAATTAACTGAAACTCGCCTTCAAAAGAATTGATAAAAGCCAAATAAACAAATCAAATCAGATACTTAACACTCCAGCACCCACGGGTTAATAAGGTATGAATTCTGCAGTAACTCATAGATAAATAGATATGTAGATCGATAAAAATAGGTAATGAACCATGCAATCAGGTAAGAGTGTTTTTCAACCAGGTCAAAACTGTTGGGTAGAGAGCAAAGCGCGGTTTTCCACGCCTCTAGTAGATTGCGGGAACTATTACAAAGCCCTACACAGCTCGATAGTCAAAGCGAAGCACAGTATTTTTATTGTGGGTTGGGATATTGATAGTCGAATCCGCTTGTTACGAGGTGACGATGAAGCCTCTAGCGAAGCGCCTAGTGTTATTAGCGACTTGCTTAAATGGAAAGCTGAGCAAAACCCCAATATTAAAATTTACCTATTGCGATGGGACTCGTCGTTAGCCTTTTTTGCGCAACGTGAGATGTGGGCTAAAGAAGTATGGGAAGAGAAAACGCCAGATAATGTTCAAACAGAGCTCGACGATACTATTCCCATGGGCGGAAGCCAGCATCAAAAAATCGTGGTTGTTGACGACGAACTTGTTTTTTCAGGCGGCATGGATGTGTCGACCAATCGTTGGGATACCCGAGACCACCCCGTGGTTTCTGAAGAAAGAGATGGTCCTGACGGTGAGTATGGCCCGTTACACGATGTACAAATGGTTTCGAGCGGTCCCGTCGTTGCCGATTTTGCGCAGCTTGTTAGATGGAGGTGGCAGCGCGTGGCTGATGAATCTCCTATCGACATGCGTGAAGAGGCACGTATTGACGAAGATGCACCGCTGCCGGACGCATGGCCTGAAGACTTCCCCCCTCTTTTTGAAAACGTAGAGTGCGCCCTTGCCCGCACCATCCCGTTTATGGATGAAGTAGAGCCGGCGCAAGAAGTTCGCCATATGCTGCTTGACCTTATAGGTGAGGCTGAATCGGTCATTTATATCGAAAACCAATTCACGACCCGTCAAGAAATCGCTGAAGCGCTTAATAAGCAACTTAAATTAAAGCCAAATCTTTCCGTTGTTATTGTTAGTTCTTACGAACCCAAAGGTAAGTTTGAATGTGAGGCTTTTTGGGCTAGCCGTATTGAGTTCAAAGCGATTTTGGAAAAAGGCATAGACCCCAAACGAGTAAAACTGACCTACTCTTCAATAGAAGACATGCAGGGGCGAAAAGCGTACAAACGCATTCACTCTAAGGTTATGACCATTGATAACAAGTACCTTGTTATTGGGTCTTCAAACTTAAGTAACCGTTCAATGACCCTCGACACTGAAATTGATACGGTTTTGTTCGGCAATAGCAAAGACAACCAAGCATGTATAGAGCAAGTGAGAAACGACCTACTTGCTGAGCATACAGGTCGTGATATAGATGTAATGCCGGAGATATTTAACAGCCAATATCCTGTTGAAGCATTGATGCAGGGTCAGATCGCACACGGCTATGTGCTTACCGAAGTTCGTGATGAGGTATTCACAGAACATTCGGTGAAAAATGTATTTCGCGCTTTATCAGACCCGGAAGAACCACTTATTTCAGTACCCACACTTGACGGTGACGCGCTACCCGCGCGTAACCCTAAGCGCCGCAGCATAATGATTTTAATTGGAGTTGCTATCATTGCGGTACTTGGCGGGTTGATGTTTTGGGCTAGCCAATCAATCCCATGGTTAAGCTCAGACAGTATCAATGCCTTTTTGGAGAAAAGCAGGGGCACTTATTTTGCTCTTCCCACAGTTTTGCTCGTCTATGTAGTTGGCGGCGTCCTATTCTTCCCGGTTACTGTACTTTCTCTGGCTGTAGCCGCTATTTTCGGTCCTATATGGGGGCCTATTTACGGCATGATGGGCGCACTAATGAGCTCAGCGATTATGTTTGGTGTTGGAAAGCTATCGGGTAATGCCGGCCTTCGAAAAATAGGTGGACCAAAGGTTGCAGCCGTTGATGAAAAATTGAAACGCAGTGGCATAGTTGGCGTAGCGGCAATTCGCATGTTGCCTATTGCCCCCTTCAGTCTGGTGAATTTAGTTGCGGGCATTTCATCTATTGGCATTTTACAGTTTTTAGTCGGTACATTTTTGGGCATGTTTCCGCCTATGATTGCTAAAGGCCTTGTTGGCGACTCGATTGCTCAAATTTGGCAGAATCCATCTGTTAAAACTATTAGCTACCTAGTGGGAGGCATTATTTTATGGGGCTTAATGATTTGGGGGTCGCAAAAATTTGCGCGCTATTACCAAGCACGAAAAGAGGCCAAAGAGGCCAATACTGATACGGAAGAAGACAGTAACAGTAGTAAGGATGAGGCTGAAAAATGTGCCGCATAATAACCTATAATATCCATAGTGGAGTTGGCAGGGATAAGAAGCATGACTACAAACGTATTGGACAGTTTCTTGCAAACAGCGGTGCTGACGTAGTTTTGCTTCAAGAGATGGATACGCGCCCGCCTGAACGAGATACAGCGCAGGATGTAAAAGACATCTGCGCTGGTAATACGTTTAAATTGATTCCCTCCCCTGCAATTAGAGAATCTGATGGGTGGTATGGTAATGCAATTTTAACCCGTTTTAATGTATTGGAACACGACACCATAGACGTGAGTCAAATAGGTCGACAGCCAAGAAACGTTCAGATTGTTGAATTAAAGACTGAGAAAACGCCTCTGACGGTGGTGAATACTCACAAAGGGCTCAAGAAGTTTGAGCGTCGTTCGCAGTTTTCTCTGCTCCACGAACATTTGTCGCGGCGTTTAAAAGAAAAACAAACCCCGCTATTTCTAGCGGGTGATTTTAATGAATGGCAGTTTTTTTCAAAGGCCTTTAAGGCATTAAATGATTTGCTATTGCAACAGAAAATTGGCGCCACGTTTCCTAGCAACTTTCCCATATTCTCCCTCGATCGCGTTTGGGTGACTGAAGATATTAAAGTAAGGTCGTGCAGGAAAATTAAGAACGAAAAAACTAAGGTGTTATCCGATCATTTACCCGTATTGGTAGATATCGTTCTACCTGAAGCGTAAGCGAAAATGCTATTTTCAATAAATGAAAACTCTGATTTGCTCGATTACGCTGATTTCGCTACAAAGGATGATGCTGCAAATTCTAAGGTACCGCACCAATGTTTGAGTGCATTCTCCTTAGCTACCACTTTTCGAATAATATCGATAATTTGCTGAAATTCGTGCGTAGCTTTTCTCTGTTTGTTTGTAGCAGCTAGCACAGTGCGATGCATTTCAGGGTGGGTAATTTTTAGCGTAGAAACCAGCCCTGATTCTCTTAAGTGAAAAATAGCCGAAGTGGGCAATATCATTACCCCTTCCCCTTGCATTACTTGCCTTAGCCCTGTCATCAACTGCCCAGAATATGCAAGATCATGTTTAAGGCTCACTCCGGTAGCTTTCTCGTAATCAGCAATAAGCTGACCAAGCGCATCTTTATTTCCGGGCGATAATAGAGGTAGTTCACTTATTTCCCAGAATTTTATCATTGATTTATCTTTAAGCTTGGCGTACTCGGGATAAGCTGAGGAACCAGTAAAAACGAGATGTAGCTCTTCTTGAATAAGAGGGGTCACGCTCATAAATTTAGGTTCTATCGCCTGCTGGTAAGTTAAAGCAATATCTACCTGTTTTGATTCGAGCCAATCGTTGATGGTGTATGAAGGCCCAGTGCTGATCTCTACTTTCAACGCTTTATGGTTACTCGTTATTTCAGTTAATAACGGCAGGGAAAGTACGTTGCCAATTGACGGAAGCATTCCTATTTTTATTACTTTTTGCTGTTCTCCCTGAAATGCTTGCAACGCTGATTTCACGTTGTCAATCTCCCCCATTATTTTCTCTGCGTGTTTGTAAAATACTTCTCCAGCGGGCGTTAAGCTTATACCCGAAAAACTTCGTTCTAGCAGCGTTGCTTTGACTTCTCGCTCCAAGCTTGCAAGTTGCTGACTAATAGCAGGCTGAGCAATATCTAAGGCTCTTGCCGCTGCAGCAATACTGCCTCGCTGTACTGTGGTTATAAAGTAATGTAGCTGTTTAGAGTGCACTTAACCCCCTTTTGGAAGGCAATAGAGAATAGCCTGGCGTAACTGCATTTGAAGTCAGCAAGGTATATGCCATTCCAATAGGTTATATGAAGCGAAAATGTAAATAAAAGCGCTCACTGATGGGTTAAAAAAATCTCACATTAGATGCTACTTAAGTCTAATATCAAGAAAACCGTAAGTTTCCAGAGGGGTCAATGTTTTTCTTATACCCCTGAATATTCTTCTTTCTTCCACCAGCGGCAAAGAGTTTTTAGCCTAGTCCCTGTACACGAGTTACACAATAACAATTACAAGATGTATATGCATCAATGTGGTGCTCGTGCGTGCCTAGAAAGAGTGCAGATCCAATTAATCCGCATTCATAAATTAAGTAGCAATAAGCACGATTGGGAACACTAATGAATCAAAAGAAACTCCACACTGCAGTACGTTACGCACTTACCGGATTAACCCTTTTCACAACCTCAATGCTCGTACAGGCGCAAGAAGCCAGCGAGGAAACTACAGAAGCTAAAGATTTAGAGCGTATAGCCGTTGTAGGCGCTCGTGGTGCGCCGCGCTCAATTACAAGTTCGCCCGTTCCCGTTGATGTGTTAACCGCAGAAGACGTTGAAGCCGTTGCGTTTACCGACATGAACAACGTTCTGATGACCCTTGTACCTTCCTACTCTGTTGGCAGACAGCCTATTTCAGACGGCGGCACCTTTATTCGTCCAGCTACGCTTCGAGGCATGCCCACAGACAAAACCTTGGTTTTGGTGAACTCTAAACGCCGTCACAGAGCTGCTCTTGTTTCAATCGGTGGCTCTGGTACCCAAGGCCCAGATATCGCAACCATTCCTACAGCAGCAATACAAAGTGTTGAGGTATTGCGAGACGGTGCGGCAGCCCAGTATGGCTCGGATGCCATCGCGGGGGTAATTAACTTCCAACTTAAAAACAATACTGAGGGCGGCTCTTTCACCATCGATTACGGTAGCTACTATGAAGGTGATGGCGACCAGATTACCGTTACAGGAAACAAAGGTTTCGCCCTTGGTGACGATGGCTTTTTCAGCATTTCAGCTGAATATTCAGATAGTGAAGCGACCTATAGAGGCGAACAATATTGTGAACCATGGTTTTGCGTAGACGAGCAATCTGCCGAGTATATCGCTGATGCTACCGCTATGGCCAACAGTGTGCATGGTTCTGACGTAGTACAACCTTGGGGGCAACCTAATACCAGCGGTAAACGCGTCTTTTTCAACGCGGGGTACGCACTAAGCGCTGAAGCTGAGCTTTACGCTTTTGGTAACTATTCTGAAAGTGAAGGCGACGGGTCTTTTTACTATCGCTATCCAGGCAACGGGACTATTGAAGATATCCGCCTTGAAGACGGTTCTATTTGGAACCCTACAGAGTTTTTCCCTGGAGGTTTCACACCGCGTTTCTTTGGTGATGTCACTGATTATTCAATGGTGGGTGGCATAAAAGGCATGTCTGGCGACCTTACCTACGATATCAGTGGACGTTATGGTAACAACGAAATTTCTTACACGCTAGCAAATACCATTAACCCTTCTCTGGGCAATGAGTCGCCTACGTCATTTGAGCCAGGCGACCTAACTAACGAAGAAACTCAAATCCAAGCTGACTTTACCTACGACCTAAGTGAGTACGTACTCGCTTTTGGCGCTAGCTACCTAGATGAGTCTTATGAAATATCTGAAGGAGAGGAAAGCTCTTATTTTGCAGGCCCTTACGCTACCTCTGACCCGTATGGTTTCTGTGACGGAGCTACCGCTACCGCCGAAGGGCTAGCTGTTATCGCAAACGGCTCGACATTAAATTGTGCTGACCCAGATGATGCTGTTTATACAGTCGTTGGCGTTGGCTCTAACGGATTCCCAGGTTACTCACCTGACTATTCAGGTTCATACGAACGCGACTCTTATGCAGTTTACACAGATATTTCGGGAGACATTACTGACGAGCTATTTGCCCAAGCAGCATTGCGCTATGAGGACTATTCAGACTTTGGCTCTGAGGTAGTTTACAAAGTCGCGGCGTTCTATCAATTAAATGATGATGTAGGCTTTAGATCTTCATTTGGTACAGGCTTCAGAGCGCCAACCCCAGGTCAGCAGGGTACAACTAACGTATCGACTCGCTTACCTGATGGTTTCCCTGTAGCTACGGGCTTATTCCCTGCTGGCGGCGAAGTTGCGCAGGCACTTGGTGCAGAAGAGCTTTCACCTGAAAAGTCGACCAACTTTACATTAGGTATGACGGCTAACTATGGTGATTTAACCCTTACCGTAGATTACTACAATATCAAATTAGAGGACCGCCTTTACTCTGTATCCACACGTGATGTCTCAACAACGGTGGTCACCGACCCAGATGCTGATGGTTATGATGCTTACCAGAATTACTTAGCCCTTGCTGGAGCAAACGTGTCGGGCGCTGAGTCAATCGGTGGTGTTTTCTTCTTCCAAAACGCATTCGATACAGTAACAGAAGGCTTGGATGTTGTAGCTACCTACAAAATGGAATCCAAGTATGGCTCAACCGTTTTAACCGGCTCGGTTAACTATAATAAAACTGAATTTGACTCTGACCCCAGCGAATATCTGGATGCAGAAGATCAGTTCGATTTTGAAAATAGCCGACCTGAAATGCGCGGTGTGTTCTCAGTCACACATAGTTATGACGTATGGTCTGCGGTAGCTCGACTTAGCTATTTCGGCGAATACGAAAACGCGGGTAGCGATGATGGTGTGGACCCAACAAGTATTCAAACCTTCGGTGACGAATTTATGTTTGATATCGAAGGCTCTTACCTAATTAGCGAAAACCTTACTCTTTCAGTAGGTGTTAGAAATCTATTTGATAACTACCCAGACCTGAGCACTAACGGTGACGCTTGTTGTGGCGAGCTGTATGACTCTGGATCGATAGTCGACTGGCAGGGTGGATACTATTACACACGCCTAGCTGCTCGTTTCTAACCGGGTGAAAAAACACCGGCGCAAGCCGGTGTTTACGTATTTAAATAACTGTATATAAGTAAAACTTAAAAGGTCATTCAATGTTTAAAGCTGTATTGTGTGGGGTGGAAAGCTGATGGAAATAGAACTACTGTGGTTTGTAGTTACCTTGTGTATAACCGGTGCCATTGCTGGTATTACCGCAGGTCTATTCGGCAATGGTGGAGGCTTTGTTGTTGTTCCTGCCCTACTCGCTGTTTTTCCTTTCTTTACTCCCCCTTCTGAATCACTAGTGAAAGTTGCAATAGGCACATCATTGGCATCAATTGTCGTATCTAGCGCGCGTTCTGTTATGGCGCATCGAGCCAAAGGTGCCGTAGATTTTGACATCCTTAAGTCTTGGAGTATTTGGCTTATCCTTGGTGTTGGCGGAGGCTTATTAATAGCGAATAACTCTAGTGCGAATGGCTTAACAGTAGTATTCGCTGCAGGTGTACTGCTTTACTCTGTATATTTTCTTTTCCCTGAATTTGTCGTACGTCCCGGCCTTGTTTTCGATATGCCTAAGGGCATAGGCAAAGCAGTATTAGCATTTGTATTGGGCGGCTTCTCTGCGTTACTTGGTATAGGAGGCGGCACGCCAACCGTCATAACAATGGTGATGTGCCAACGTACTATTCAGCAAGCTGTTGCTACCGCTGCCGGCGTAGGCTTCCTGATAGGTCTTCCTGGCGCCATCGGCTTTCTATTTATGAAGCATCCAGACACGGCATCTCTTCCTGTTGGCACTATTGGCTACATCAACATTCCAGCGCTCATCGCTATCAGCATAGGCGCAATTTTTACTGCACCTATCGGAGCGAAGATGGCGCATAACTTTAGTGAAAAAAAGCTAAAGCGATTGTTTGGCATTTATCTCGTCATTGTTTCAAGCGCAATGTTCTATAAAGCCATTTAAAATAAAAAGGAGAATATCTGTGAGTTATAACCGTTCAAGACGTTTGTTTTTAGGTGGCTCGGTAGCAGCATCAGCCGTAGGTGCAACAGGTTTTAGTAACTTAGTTAGCGCTCAATCTACAAGTGCTGCAATGACTGAAGCTGCATCAGTCATTTATGGCCCGAAACCTGGTGTAGCGAAACTAAACGCTAACGAAAACCCATTTGGCCCTAGCCCCAAAGCGTTGGACGCCATTGCTCAAGCCTCTGCTCAAGGCGGTGCATATTACGCTTATCCCGCAGCTATGACCCTGTTAGATATGATTGCCGAGCGTCACGGCATAACGCGTAAGAATATTTCCCTAAGCGCAGGGTCTAGCCCTATCCTTTCCTACGCTGCCGTGGCTGCCAGTAAGAATGGGAAAATTCTTGGACCGGATCTTTTTTGGGACACCACGTCAAAAGCACCAGAGAAACAAGGTGCGCCTGAAATAGTAAGAATTGCTAATACAGCAGATCTCGACATTGACCTTGACGCCATGTATGCCGCTATTGATGACTCTATCGGTATGGTACATATCTGTAACCCTAATAATCCCACGGGCAAAGTGCTTGACCCAGATAAGCTTCGCGAGTTTTGTATCAAAGCCTCTAAAAAGACACTTGTTTTAGTGGATGAGGCCTATAACGAACTTATCGATGAGCCACCAAAACACTCAATGATTCCACTTGTGAAAGCAGGCCACAATGTCATCGTAGCAAGAACCTTTTCAAAGATTTATGGCTTAGCAGGTATGCGCGTAGGTTATCTGATAGCTTCTGAGGAAAACACCGAGTGGATTAACCGCTACGGTATGGGCGGCTACACATTGAACCAAGCAGGCCTTGCCGCTGCTATCGCCAGCTACAATGACGATGCCTTTTTAACGTTTTCTAAAGAAAAAATTTATGAAGGTAAATCTATGGTTATGGACGCCGTTAAGGCTAACGGTTTGACAGCCCTCCCCTCTAGTACTAATTTTATTTTTGTTAATCTTGGTGATGGCAATGCCGAGTATTTTAGACAAGCTATGGCTGAAAAAGACGTACTTATCCGAGGCATTTATCGTACTTATAATAATTGGTCTCGAGTGAGCATGGGTAAAATAGCTGACGTCAAACGTTATGTTGATGCCATGCCAGCCGCGTTAGAAAAAATGCAAGCAATACAAAAAGGCTAAATACATAGGG
The DNA here is from genome assembly GCF_056160105.1 of Alteromonas sp. ABD4_190. NCBI lineage: Bacteria > Pseudomonadati > Pseudomonadota > Gammaproteobacteria > Alteromonadales > Alteromonadaceae > Alteromonas > Alteromonas sp. ABD4_190. The sequence continues at coordinate 2,897,949 of NZ_JBSWWN010000001.1, read as the reverse complement.
CATGTATTTGTATCAGTACATGCCCCCTTTCGTTTCTTACCTTATTCGTTTCCCGCACATTATCAATTCAACTAAAAGTCTAATACGCACAAAAGTCACCTTTGTCATATACTCTAAACTATTAATAAGCAGGCAGAGCATGACTACAACAATAATTTTTAAAGGTATTGTTGCAGTAACGCAAAAGTTGCACATACTTTACTAAAAAGGCATCACTTCACATGCCGCTCAAGGAGGCTGTAAATGTCACTTTCTGTACTAGTTGCTGATGACTCCAAGTTGTCGAGGCGCAGTGTTATACGCTCCCTCCCCCAAGACTTGGAGTACGACATAACCGAGGCAACAAACGGGCAAGAGGCGATTAATGCACTTTCTGAGAGCGATTTTGCACTCGTTCTCTTAGACCTTACCATGCCAGAAGTGGATGGCGTCGGCGTGCTGGAGTTTTTACATGCAAGATCCAATATGCCAAACGTAATTGTGATAAGCGCTGATTTTCAGCCTGAAAAACAAAAAATTGTGATGTCTTTAGGCGCAAAGCGTTTTCTTCGCAAACCTTTAGATAAAGAAGAATTGGCCATGGCACTGTTTGAGCTGGGGTATCTATGAGTATCGTACTACCACTGGATGAAGAGCAAAGAGATGCCCTTCAAGAACTGCTAAATATTTCGATGGGGCAAGCCGCGAACTCGCTCGCTCAACTTATTGAAACGAAAATCGACATTTCTATACCTAAAATTTCAGCCGTTACGCCCACTCAGCTCTACAGCCTCTTATTTGAAACCGAAGATGCCTTTTATACCCGTCAGTCTTTCTTAGGCGATGTGCACGGTGAAGTCATGTCCGTGCTGTCACAAGCAGGTTTGAGTGAAGTTGCTACTTTGATGGATTACGACGAACCGTTAAGTAAGGAAGATATTCAAGAAATCATTTTGGAGCTTTGCAATATCTTAGCTGGCGCATGTTTAGCGGGTCTTTCCGATCAATTAGAACTCACTACCAACTTAAATATGCCAACATTGTTTTTACCCGACAAAGCAAACTTCGATGAGCTCCAGTGGCAGCATAGCTTGGTAATGGAAGTTCAGTTTGTTATTGCAATTTCCTCTTTTAGCATGCGTGTTGTATTTTGTTTAGACGATGAGTCTCTTGCTCGCATGAAAGACACATTGGATGAGTTACTCGCATAATGTTTGAACAACTGGTAGGTAAGTTACCTGTCGGAATTGGTGTGGTCGATGAAAGCTTTAACGTAGTTTATCTGAACGACTTTTTTTTAGACAGACTCCCCCACAAAATGCGCGAGTGTTATAAAGACACGCCCGTGGTTGAATTGTTTCAAGGGCAAGGTAAGTTCCTCAAGCGAAGACTAAAATCAGTATTTGTATTGCAGCATCCAAGCTTTAGCTATTGGGAGCAAAGGCCTCATATATTTCCATTTAAAAGCTCTCGGCCTATAACGGGCGAAGAAACGCAGATGTACCAAAATATGGAAATTTTGCCCATTAAAGATAAAAAAACCGGGCAACGTTTGGCCTGCATATTTCTGCAAGATGTAACCGCCCAAGCAAGTTATTTCAGAGCCCAACAAAAACTTTCCGAAGCTCTAAAAAAAGAACACGAGGCGCAGCGAAAGCTCATTCGCAAACTCGATACTGCCCAAAGCCAGCTAATCCAAGCCGAAAAGATGGCCTCTACGGGGCAACTTGCAGCAGGTATAGCTCATGAAATTAACAATCCAATTGGCTTTGTAAATGCTAACCTCAATACACTAGGCCAATACGCTTCTCACCTTCTTGCAATATGCGACGGTATTAAAGGCCAACTTGAACACTTCACCGACGAGCTAAGAGAACAAATCGATGCCTTGTATGAATCGAATCACTATGACCTACTGAAAGACGATATCACCGAGCTAATTGCAGAGTCTACTGAAGGGCTTACACGGGTAAAAGACATTGTTGAGAACCTTAAAAACTTCTCATTAGAAACTGCCGAAGGGATGCAAACAGTAGATATATGCGCCATATGTAATCAGCTCATCACGCTCATTTCCGCTCAATACAGCGCCCCCCAATATAAAATTGAATGTGAGCAAGAAAAGGTGGAGGTTATGGGAAATCCAGGGCCCTTGAAACAAGCCCTGATGAACATAGTGATAAACGCTGCGCAAGCGATAGATGATAAAGGCTTCATAAAACTCACCGTCATTGATGCCCCTGATTCAGTAACAATTAAAATACTGGACTCAGGCTGTGGCATTCCAACAAAACACTTAAAACGCGTGTTCGAACCTTTTTTTACCACCAAACCTGAAGGTCAAGGTCAAGGGTTGGGCCTTTCTGTGGCTTACACCGCCATAGAACAACACCAGGGTAAAATATCCATTAGCAGTAAAGAAGCAAAAGGAACTGTTGTAGAAATTACTATACCTAAAGCCCCAGCAGCGCCACCGCCGTCAAGCGAGGAAAGTGAAACGGAAGACTCTCAGACAGTTTAGATACTCATTGTTATGCAATGATAAAAATACCTATCAACACCTTGAGTCATTAAGTTATTAATCCTCTTTAGCCTGCAAGTTTACTCGCTTCGCACACCTTAAATATATACACACCGTCCTCATTTAGTGTACGGGAAATATCCCCTTCATTTATTAAGTAATTAAGGTGAGACAAGCACTCTGCCACAGCGAACACCATGTTACGGCTTGAAAGCTTGCGCTTAAACATAACGGGTAACAGCTCGACTACCGTTTGAGGTTTCTCACAAGCGTTTAACAAGGCTTTAAGGTGCTCGTGGTGATGTGCAATGAGCGAGCCTACACGCTCGTGAAGACCAATAAAGGGAAGTTTGTGTGCGGGTAACACGGTTGTATTTTTCGGCAAGCTTTTAAACTGGGGCAAGGTGTTCAGGTAGTCAGCTAATGTGTTGGCGTCAGGCTCTGTTGAATAGGCGCCGATATTGGGTGTGATAACAGGTAGAATGTGATCGCCAGAGATAAGAATATTTTTCTTTTCATTGTAAAGGCAAGCGTGTTCAGGAGAATGGCCGCGCCCAATCATAATCACCCATTCATTATCGCCAAGCGATAATGTCATGCCATGCTTTAAACGGGTATAGCTTATGGGAAGTGGCGACACAACACTGCTGTAACCGTTACCACCACCAGAGGTCAGCTTTGTAATCATTGTTTCATCAAGCCCTGCCCGTTGGTAATACTGTACATCTCTTGCGTTAGTGGCCCCGTTTCTGCCTGCTGCGAAGGCTCGCGCAGTGAAATACTCGGTTTGGGTCATATAAAAAGGTACGTTATATGTATCAGCTATCCAACCTGCTAAGCCCACGTGATCAGGATGTAAATGCGTAACAATGACACCTACAATTGGTGCATCTAATTGTTCAAATATACGCTTCCAGAGCGATTTTGTAGTAGATGTTCCAATGCCAGTATCAATCACAACCCAGCCGCCTTCACCGCGGATCAAATACAAATTTATGTGGTCAAGTTCAAACGGAAGGGGCATAGTCAACCAAAGTACGTCATCGGTCACTTCTATTAGCTCGCCCGGCTCTACCTGCTTGTCAAATAGATACTCCATATCGCCCTCACCTTTTCTAGCCTGCATCTTTTAAAATTCACTGAGTCGTTCCACTGTTTCCAATGGCTGCTAAAGTAGCGTAGGTACGACCGCCTTTTTTGATAAAACCGTAAGTCGATAATGCTAGTGTGTAAACGCAGCATAATCTTATTGGTCTGATACCTTCGTTTTCATGCAAGATAATTAGTACAAGTCTCGTTCTAACTCGCTCTGCTAATAAAAACAAACATATCTGTCGAATAGAGATCTATAGGAGTCGATGATAACAAACGGTATACTGTGGTTGTTGATGTTGATAGCCCACGTCTTTTGTACCTTTTGCGCTTTGTACTGAATGCGTAAAATAATGGTTATAAGAATTCAAGGCGCGTCCACGCACTTAGGGCTTTCCTAATAAATTGGCACCTTTAAAGAAGCGGTTAATAAAAACAAATTCATGCCAGCCTCAGTAATACAGCAAGGGTTTATACTCAACAAAAGTACGTTTACTCAGCGAGGTAAAGTATATGTTGAACTGTGGGTTAAAACCGCCAATAACACCGCTAGATTAATATCGTCACCTCAAAAGCCCACTTGCTTTGTGTCACTTGAACAATGTGCTGCATTGCGCGACATTGCTGCTCGTATGCCAGTTAAGATTATAATTTCAGAAGATGGTTTTCACACGCTGGAACAAGTTCCTGTGGCTACGGTCAAGACCGCCACCGAATCGCATATGCACCAGCTTCGTCAACGCGCGCAAGAGCAAAGTATTGTATTATATGAAGCCGATATTCGCGTGGCCGATCGCTATCTAATGGAGCGCTTTGTATATGGCGCAGTGGAATTCGTTACCCCACAAGTTGTCGATGATACGTCACAACTTGTTATAGAAAATGCGCAGATCAGGCCCTGCCATTTCAGAACTACTTTTACGTCATTAAGTATAGATATTGAGTGTAATGAACACGAAGAGCTGTTCAGCATTGCACTGGCAGGCGAAGGAAAAAGTGTAGTGCTGCTTGTTTGTCCACCGAGTTTTATTGGTCAGACATTACAGGAGCAAGAAGACAGTCCATACACACTTGTTACGGTCGAGTCTGAAAAAGAACTGCTAGAAGCTTTTTTTTCACACCTTACCTCCCACGACCCAGACATTATTTTGGGTTGGAACGTTAAGCAGTTTGATATGGCTGTGCTGGGCCGCCGTGCTAAGGCAAATTCGCTCAAGTATGCTATTGGCCGTCATGGCCGAGAGGCTTCAATAAGACAGTGGGAAGACCAAACACTTGTTGATGTACCTGGCCGATGCGTGATTGATGGTATTGAAGCACTTAAAACCATGACCTATCAGTTTGAGTCCTTCTCTCTTGACCATGTTTCCGAAGAACTGCTTGGTGAAAATAAGCTTATTCAAGCTGCCGACAAACTTGAAGCGATAAAACATCTTTATCATAGCGACCCTGTTGCACTCGCTAACTATAACTTTAAAGACACGGAACTGGTCAACCGCATTCAGGATAAAACTCAATTTATCGACTTTCTGGCGCTGCGCAGTATTCTTACCGGCTTAGATATGAGCCGCCCGGGAGGCTCGGTAGCGGCGTTTTTAAACGTTTATTTACCTAAGCTACATCGCAAGTCTTATGTCGCCGGAGTAAGACCTGAAAATGGCGGTTTAGCTAGTCCTGGCGGTTATGTCATGCGCTCCCAACCTGGCCTGTACAAAGATGTTTTAGTACTCGACTTTAAAAGCCTATACCCTTCTATAATTCGAACGTTCAAAATAGACCCGTTAGGGCTTGCAGAAGGACTTAAGTCTCCTAATACGGCGATAGAGGGGTTTAAAGGCGCAGTATTTAGCCGTAACTCACATTTTCTACCTTCAATTATCGAAAACCTATGGCTGCAGCGCGACGAAGCCAAAAAACAAAAAGACGCACCACGTTCGCAAGCGATTAAGATATTAATGAACTCCTTTTACGGAGTACTTGGTAGCGGAGGCTGCCCTTTCTACGATCCTCGTCTTGCAAGTTCAATTACATTGCGGGGGCATGAGATTATGCAAACCACCGCGAGTTGGATTGAAGAACTGGGCTATACGGTTATTTACGGTGATACCGATTCAACCTTTGTGCATGTTGAAGGAATTACTGCACTGGGTACACCTTCTGAAACAGGTCGTGAGCTTGCCAAAATTGTTAACCAGAAGTGGACTGAGTTACTTAAGCGTCAGTTCGACATTGATTGCCATTTAGAGATTGAGTTCGAATCTCACTTTTCTACCTTCTTTATGCCAACAATTCGTGGCTCTTCTGAAGGGAGTAAAAAGCGCTACGCAGGGATGAAAGACGGTGAGCTTATCTTTAAAGGCCTAGAGAACGTGCGTTCGGATTGGACAGTGCTTGCTAAAGTGTTTCAATACGAGCTATACAAAAGAGTCTTTAACAATGAACCTGTAAAACAGTACATCAATAAAACGCTAAACGCAGTAAAGGCGGGAAAAATGGATGACGAGTTGGTGTATAAAAAGCGACTCAGAAAACCACTTTCTTCGTATGTTAAATCTCTTCCCCCACACGTAAAAGCGGCAAGAAGGGCCGACAAGTTATTTGAAGAACAGGGCCTACCACTTCGCTACCAATCTAATACATCCATAGCCTATGTCATTACCGTTCAAGGGCCGCAAACAGTAGAAACAATCTCTGCGCCGCTTGACTATGACCACTATATAGAGAAACAGATAAAGCCTATTGCAGATAGTATATTGCCAATGATATCCCTTAGTTTTGAGCGCATAGCTAACGCTCAGCTTTCCCTATTTTAATTATGTTTATCTGTATGAAGATCTTTCAGGCTTCGTGACAAGTTAACAAAAGCATTACACTTTGAATCTGTTTTTATCTTTAGCTATTATCTTCATTTTCAATAACTTAGCTCGTTGGCACGACAAGTGAATAAGATATTTGTGAGTAGCTAAATAGGTTTGTTTGAGGAATTAACTTCAATCAACATGCGTTCAATTTAGTGATTAGGGCAATTGATAGCCCGTGTTCGCAAAGAGAAACAGAAGGAATTTGATTATGAAGATCACAAAGTTAAGTACGATTACTAGTGCTGTTGTTGCAGCTACACTATCTGCGTCAGCATTCGCAGGCCATCATGAAGAAAAGATTTCTAAGAGCTTTAACGCGCTCGATCAAGACGGTAATGGCTACATAGTCGGTTCAGAATCGTCAGGTACAATCGACAGCAAATTAGTATCTAAAATGGATACGGACGGCGACAGTATGGTTAGCCGCGCAGAATTTAATTCATTTGTTGATGAAAAACCATCTATGTTCAGTGACGAGGTTATCACGCAGGTTAAAGCTGAAGGTACAACAGATGCTGTACTCACTGAAGAAGGTAATCCGGCACTTTTTTCTAAAGCTGATAACGAAATGATTTCAGAAAAGAATAAAGAGTTGCGCACTGAGATGTCTGCTACAGCCAATACTAAGTTCACTAAAATCGATATGGATAGCGATGGTAAAATCAGTGAGAAGGAGCTAGAAATGGCCGACGTTGAAGGCGACTTTGACTCAATGGATGAAGATGGTGATTCGTACATAACTCGTATGGAATACCGGACCTATTTTGAAGAGATTGAATCAGAATAGTTAAACTAAACAATTCATAGTATTCCCAACTATGTAGCCCCGCTTAAAGTGCGGGGCTTTTTTATTTTACCTCAGACAATCCAACCCCACGACACTCATAAGTTCGCCCTCCTAATAAATGATCTGCGACGAAATACTAATATTTTTCGTTAAACAGCACCGTATACGACCAACATCTTGTCGACAAAACGCATTTGCAACCATATTGTTAATAAAGGTTAAATATTTTGTTTACTCAATTGTGCATTCTGTAACTAGCGCAAAGATCGCAATTGTGTACTTCGATTTCAAAATCATGATGGTGATTATCTAAAATTACATTTAAATCAGATGCGTACGCGCATGGAGGCAAGGAATAATGGAATCAAACACACAGTCAAACACTGTATTTCCACTTCAAAAAAGTCAGTTTAGCGGTCCTAGTGATGCTGATCTGACATCACTCACAATAGGTCAATACTTCAAAAAGGTTGTCGACAATTATGGCGATAACCCAGCGATCATCGTAAAACATCAAAGTATTCACTGGACCTATCAGCAATACTGGCGTGAAGTAGAACGTGTGGCCTGTGGTTTACTAGCCAATGGCGTAGAGCCAGGTGATCGAGTTGGGATATGGTCCCCCAATAACATCGAGTGGTCACTTGTACAAATGGCCACGGCCCGCATTGGCGCGATCATGGTATGTCTTAACCCCGCTTACCGCCCAGCTGAATTAGCCTTTGCTATTAACAATGTCGGGGTGAAGCACTTGGTGATGGCACAGTCTTTTAAACAGTCGAACTACATCGCCATTTTAAAAGAATTAGCCCCGGAACTAGATTCCGACGATCAGAGTCGAACTGACGCGGCGCTATCGCTCTCGAAGATCCCTTCTCTTAAACACGTATATACTATCGGTGAAACGTCTGTAGACGGCTTACAGGCATTTTCAAAACTCCAAGTAGAGCCTACTAAGGCTTTAAAATCGCGGTTAATAGACATCGAAAGAACGCTAAATGCTGATGATAACATCAACATTCAATTCACCTCAGGTACGACTGGCAACCCGAAAGGCGCAACACTCACTCATCGTAATATATTAAATAATGGTTTATTAGTATCAGAAGCAATGAGATTTACGCACCAAGATAAACTTTGTATTCCCGTACCGCTCTATCATTGTTTTGGTATGGTGTTGGGGAACTTAGTCTGTTTAGCGTCCGGCGCATGCGCAGTATTTCCTGGGGAGTCTTTCGACCCCGAACAAACGCTTCGCACAGTAGAAGAAGAAAAATGTACAGGTTTACACGGCGTGCCTACCATGTTCATCGCCGAGCTAGAGCTTCCTAACTTTAGAAGCTTCGATTTATCGAGCTTGAGAACTGGCGTTATGGCGGGAAGTACATGTCCTGAGGAACTCATGCGTAAAGTCCATAGTGAATTTCATATGACCGAAGTCGTTATAGGTTACGGTCAAACAGAATGTAGTCCTATCAATCATATTACCGATAATGATTCCCCATTTGAGAAACAGGTTAAAACAGTCGGCCGAGCTATGCCTCATACCGAAGTAAAAATTATCGACGCACAAGGCAGTACTGTTCCAATCGGAGAGCCGGGTGAGATTTGTGCAAGAGGCTATTGCGTAATGAAAGGTTACTGGGGAGATGAAGCTAAAACTAGAGCTACCATAGACGACGAAGGTTGGCTTCATTCTGGCGATCTTGGCGAAATGGACGAACAAGGCTATGTCACTATTGTAGGCAGAATAAAGGACATGATCATACGTGGGGGCGAGAATATTTATCCACGAGAAATCGAAGAGGTGCTGTACCAACATGACGACGTATCCGACGCAGCTGTGTTCGGCATACCCGATAACAAGTATGGTGAGCAAGTGTGCCTTTGGATAAAAGCAAAAGACAATAGGCATGTAGATAAAGCTCAAATACGAGACTACTTAACGTCAAAACTTGCTTATTTTAAAGTGCCTAAATACATCAGTGTAGTAAAAGAGTACCCAATGACAGTAACAGGCAAGCTACAGAAGTTTAAAATGCGCGAATACATGATAGAAACACTGAAGAAGCAAGCCCAACAAACCGAAGCATAATCCCAGCAAATAGTGGGGTCAGAGTACATTTCTTTTTTTAACGAGAGTGAGAGCCAAAAAGTACTCTGACCCCTTTACTCCTGAGTGAAAAGACTGAAGGTCTGTATCGGAGTTTGTGCGCCTTAAACTATTCGATAAATAAAACTTTCACAGTAACTAGAAGTAGGTAAAAAGAGCAGTCGCAGAAAAACACATTTTAATAATGGGGTCAGAGTACATTTCTCTGATTTAACGGCATTGGGGGATAAGGGAATAATTATGTCCTGATGTTTAAAGTAATAAAGTACTCTGACCCCAATTTGAGGTTTTGCTGGGGGGAGTGGGGATTAATGTACTCTGACCCCATTTTTTCTTTCTTCCAAACGCAAAAAACCCGCCATTAGGCGGGTTTTTCTTAATGGGACCTGGCAGTGTCCTACTCTCACATGGGGAAACCCCACACTACCATCGGCGCTAATACGTTTCACTTCTGAGTTCGGAATGGAGTCAGGTGGTACCGTATCGCTATGGCTGCCAGGAAAAACTTTTAGTGCAGAATCATGACGTTTTTTTTGTCATGACTTCTGCGCAAGGAGGACTAACAGTACTCTCAGGAGTATGTTTAATCATCGTTGCTTAATAACTAACAAATCGGAAAGTTTGATATTAATTCAATCAGTGAGTAACTACTTTTCACTCTACTTACTTTAGCTTGTCTACAACACTCAAAAGCCTAAAGCTTCTTGGGCGTTGTATGGTTAAGCCTCTCGGGCAATTAGTACAGGTTAGCTTAACGCCTTACAACGCTTCCACACCCTGCCTATCAACGTCATCGTCTATAACAACCCTTCCAGAACTTAAAGTTCAGGGATGACTCATCTTTGGGCCGGCTTCCCGCTTAGATGCTTTCAGCGGTTATCCGTTCCGAACATAGCTACCGGGCAATGCGATTGGCATCACAACCCGAACACCAGCGGTTCGTCCACTCCGGTCCTCTCGTACTAGGAGCAGCTCCCATCAATCATCCAACGCCCACACCAGATAGGGACCGAACTGTCTCACGACGTTCTAAACCCAGCTCGCGTACCACTTTAAATGGCGAACAGCCATACCCTTGGGACCGACTTCAGCCCCAGGATGTGATGAGCCGACATCGAGGTGCCAAACACCGCCGTCGATATGAACTCTTGGGCGGTATCAGCCTGTTATCCCCGGAGTACCTTTTATCCGTTGAGCGATGGCCCTTCCATACAGAACCACCGGATCACTATGACCTACTTTCGTACCTGCTCGACGTGTCTGTCTCGCAGTTAAGCTAGCTTATGCCATTGCACTAACCTCACGATGTCCGACCGTGATTAGCTAACCTTCGTGCTCCTCCGTTACTATTTGGGAGGAGACCGCCCCAGTCAAACTACCCACCAGACACTGTCCACAACCCCGATAAGGGGCCAATGTTAGAACATCAAACATACAAGGGTGGTATTTCAAGGACGGCTCCACACAATCTAGCGACTGTGCTTCAAAGCCTCCCACCTATCCTACACATGTAGGTTCAATGTTCAGTGCCAAGCTGTAGTAAAGGTTCACGGGGTCTTTCCGTCTAGGTGCGGGTACACAGCATCTTCACTGCGATTTCAATTTCACTGAGTCTCGGGTGGAGACAGCGTGGCCATGGTTACACCATTCGTGCAGGTCGGAACTTACCCGACAAGGAATTTCGCTACCTTAGGACCGTTATAGTTACGGCCGCCGTTTACCGGGGCTTCGATCAAGAGCTTCGTCCGAAAACTAACCCCATCAATTAACCTTCCGGCACCGGGCAGGTGTCACACCCTATACGTCCTCTTACGAGTTTGCAGAGTGCTGTGTTTTTAATAAACAGTCCCAGCCACCTGGTCACTGCGGCCTCCATTTGCTTACCACGCGAAGTGTTCACAAACAGAGGCGTACCTTCTCCCGAAGTTACGGTACAATTTTGCCGAGTTCCTTCACCCGAGTTCTCTCAAGCGCCTTAGTATTCTCTACCTGACCACCTGTGTCGGTTTGGGGTACGGTTCATATAATCATAAGTTTAGAAGCTTTTCCTGGAAGCAGGGCATCAACAACTTCACTCCCTTGGGAGCTCGTCTCGTGTCTCGGCCTTGAAAACCCGGATTTACCTAAGTTTTCAGCCTACGCACTTTCACTTGGACAACCAACGCCAAGCTTGCCTAGCCTTCTCCGTCCCTCCATCACTGATTATATAAGTACGGGAATATTAACCCGTTTCCCATCGACTACGCATTTCTGCCTCGCCTTAGGGGCCGACTTACCCTGCCCTGATTAGCATGGGACAGGAAACCTTGGTCTTCCGGCGTGGGAGTTTTTCACTCCCATTATCGTTACTCATGTCAGCATTCGCACTTGTGATATGTCCAGCAAGCTTTACAACTCACCTTCATCCACTTACACAACGCTCCCCTACCCAGCATGTAAACATGCTGCCGCAGCTTCGGTATATTGCTTAGCCCCGTTACATCTTCCGCGCAGGCCGACTCGACTAGTGAGCTATTACGCTTTCTTTAAAGGGTGGCTGCTTCTAAGCCAACCTCCTAGCTGTCTATGCCTTCCCACATCGTTTCCCACTTAGCAATATTTTGGGACCTTAGCTGGCGGTCTGGGTTGTTTCCCTCTCCACGACGGACGTTAGCACCCGCCGTGTGTCTCCCGGATAGTTCTCATTGGTATTCGGAGTTTGCAAAGGGTTGGTAAGTCGGGATGACCCCCTAGCCTTAACAGTGCTCTACCCCCAATGGAATTCGTCCGAGGCTCTACCTAAATAGATTTCGGGGAGAACCAGCTATCTCCCGGTTTGATTGGCCTTTCACCCCCAGCCACAAGTCATCCCCTAACTTTTCAACGTTAGTGGGTTCGGTCCTCCAGTTGATGTTACTCAACCTTCAACCTGCTCATGGCTAGATCACCGGGTTTCGGGTCTATACCTAGCAACTAAACGCGCAGTTAACACTCGCTTTCGCTACGGCTCCGCTATTCGCTTAACCTTGCTACTAAATATAAGTCGCTGACCCATTATACAAAAGGTACGCAGTCACCCCGAAGGGCTCCCACTGCTTGTACGTATACGGTTTCAGGTTCTATTTCACTCCCCTCACAGGGGTTCTTTTCGCCTTTCCCTCACGGTACTGGTTCACTATCGGTCAGTTAGGAGTATTTAGCCTTGGAGGATGGTCCCCCCATATTCAGTCAAGATAACACGTGTCCCGACCTACTCGATTTCACTGTAAAGATTGCGTCGTGTACAGGGCTATCACCTTGTATCGCTCCTCTTCCCAAAGGATTCCACTACATTCAATACAGCTTAAGGGCTGTTCCCCGTTCGCTCGCCGCTACTAGGGGAATCTCAATTGATTTCTTTTCCTAAGGGTACTTAGATGTTTCAGTTCCCCTCGTTCGCCTCGTTACACTATGTATTCATGTAACGATACCTGTAAACAGGTGGGTTTCCCCATTCGGACATCTGTGGCTCAAATGCATTTTGTCGGCTCACCACAGCTTTTCGCAGACTTACACGTCCTTCATCGCCTCTAACTGCCAAGGCATCCACCGTATACGCTTCGTCACTTAACCATACAACCCCAAACAGCCTTTTGACTTCTGTCTAAGTTATGTCGTATGCATGACAAGCTAATCGGAAGAATTGCCTTGCTATCAATAAATTGATAACAAGCAATTCAGTCAAGTAGAGTAAAAAGTTCATCTTTCGATTTCTCAGTTACTCAATTTTGATTGATTACTATTAATATCAGCTTTCCAAATTGTTAAAGAACATTCGATGTTTCCTGCAAAAGCAGTACTTTCATCTTTAGAGTAAAAAACCCTAATCAATGCTTACTGAAACAGTAAATATTCATTAGGATTTCGGGTCCAACGTGACACGTTTCTACCTTTGTTACCTTCCTTTCTTAAAGTAAGGAAATGGTAGGCTTGGGCAGACTTGAACTGCCGACCTCACCCTTATCAGGGGTGCGCTCTAACCAGCTGAGCTACAAGCCTTCAGTTTCTAAGTTTGTTAGCAACAAACCCAGTTTCAAGTAGATGGTGGAGCTAAGCAGGATCGAACTGCTGACCTCCTGAATGCAAATCAGGCGCTCTCCCAGCTGAGCTATAGCCCCATAAACTTGTGTCGTTCTTCATTTTAAACAAGACTATCTGTGTAGGCACTGCATCAAGGCGTCTTTCGACGTAATGGTAAGGAGGTGATCCAACCCCAGGTTCCCCTAGGGTTACCTTGTTACGACTTCACCCCAGTCATGAAACACAAAGTGGTAATCGTCCTCCCGAAGGTTAGACTAACTACTTCTTTTGCATCCCACTCCCATGGTGTGACGGGCGGTGTGTACAAGGCCCGGGAACGTATTCACCGCAGTATTCTGACCTGCGATTACTAGCGATTCCGACTTCATGGAGTCGAGTTGCAGACTCCAATCCGGACTACGACATTCTTTAAGGGGTCCGCTCCACATCACTGTCTCGCTTCCCTCTGTAAATGCCATTGTAGCACGTGTGTAGCCCTACACGTAAGGGCCATGATGACTTGACGTCGTCCCCACCTTCCTCCGGTTTGTCACCGGCAGTCTCCTTAGAGTGCCCAACTTAATGCTGGCAACTAAGGACAAGGGTTGCGCTCGTTGCGGGACTTAACCCAACATCTCACGACACGAGCTGACGACAGCCATGCAGCACCTGTGTCAGAGTTCCCGAAGGCACCAATCTATCTCTAGAAAGTTCTCTGCATGTCAAGTGTAGGTAAGGTTCTTCGCGTTGCATCGAATTAAACCACATGCTCCACCGCTTGTGCGGGCCCCCGTCAATTCATTTGAGTTTTAACCTTGCGGCCGTACTCCCCAGGCGGTCTACTTAGCGCGTTAGCTTCGCTACTCACGACTTAAAGTCACAAACAGCTAGTAGACAGCGTTTACGGTGTGGACTACCAGGGTATCTAATCCTGTTCGCTACCCACACTTTCGCACATGAGCGTCAGTCTTTGGCCAGGGAGTCGCCTTCGCCACTGATGTTCCTCCAGATATCTACGCATTTCACCGCTACACCTGGAATTCCACTCCCCTCTCCAAGACTCTAGTCTGCCAGTTCTAAATGACCATCCCAGGTTGAGCCCGGGGCTTTCACATCTAGCTTAACAAACCGCCTGCGTGCGCTTTACGCCCAGTAATTCCGATTAACGCTCGCACCCTCCGTATTACCGCGGCTGCTGGCACGGAGTTAGCCGGTGCTTCTTCTGTTGTTAACGTCACGGCTAGCAGGTATTAACTACTAACTTTTCCTCACAACTGAAAGTGCTTTACAACCCGAAGGCCTTCTTCACACACGCGGCATGGCTGCATCAGGGTTTCCCCCATTGTGCAATATTCCCCACTGCTGCCTCCCGTAGGAGTCTGGGCCGTGTCTCAGTCCCAGTGTGGCTGATCTTCCTCTCAGAACAGCTAGAGATCGTCGCCTTGGTAAGCCTTTACCTTACCAACTAGCTAATCTCACTTGGGCCTCTCTTTGCGCCGGAGCCGAAGCCCCGTTTGGTCCGTAGACATTATGCGGTATTAGCAGTCGTTTCCAACTGTTATCCCCCTCGCAAAGGCAAGTTCCCAAGCATTACTCACCCGTCCGCCACTCGTCAGCGAAGTGCAAGCACTTCCTGTTACCGTTCGACTTGCATGTGTTAGGCCTGCCGCCAGCGTTCAATCTGAGCCATGATCAAACTCTTCAATTAAATATATCGAAATATGAATCGTCGTTGTGACACTCTTAACGAGTGCCCACACAGATTGTCTTGTCTAAATTTTTAAAGAACATTCACTAGAAGCTTTGCTTCTTAGTGACTCACCCTGTTCGAGTGAGGTGCGCATTTTACATCGTTTATTTTCAATGTCAACCATGTTTTTAAACTTTTTATTTGCTTGAAAACTTGGTTTCGCACTTGTTGCTAAGTTGGCTTTGTTTTCCTCGAAGCCCCCTCAAAACGTGGAGCGCATTATAGATACCTATTGAGAAAGATCAACACTTAAATTGGATTTTTTTGCATTTTAAGGCACTTTTGGTGTTAACCGTTCATTTCTGCATCATTTCCATTGGCTCAATGCATCTTTCGACTAGTTTTTTCACATTTTATTGTTCAAATTGTTACAAATGAGTAAACTATATACAGCCTCCAACACCATAATAAACAATAGAAAGGTAGGTATATGAAAGTAGGCTTTATTCAATGCGCTGTAATTAGCGCTATTTTTGCAATTGCAGGGTATTTGTTATTTTCTTCTGCTAGTTTAAACGTCCATGTTCCACTTACCGTATCGGCAGCTCTGCTGATAAGTGGTATCGTTACTCCTTGGCTAGCGTCTCTTATTCAAAGTCCATCTTCCTCAGATGCCAGAGCACACACCAATAACGGATCAGTCGAAACTTTATATGTGGGTAATTTACCCTATAGAGCAAACGAGAATGCAGTAAAGGAGTACTTCAGTAACTTTATTGAAGTACAGTCAGTTCGTTTAATGAAGGATCGCAAAACTGGAAAAAGAAAAGGTTACGGTTTTATCGAGGTTGTTACTGACGACCTTAGTAGTGTTATTGATAAAACTAACGACTCAATCTTCCAGGAACGAACGTTGAAAGTTCGACCTGCAAAAGACAAAGTCGAACACGCGTAACTCTTATTCGTAGTTTTTAGTTATGTAAAAAAGCCCGGTAAGCTCTCGCTTCCGGGCTTTTTATTGCCATAAGCTTTAGCTCTCGCTGGTTTCAGCAGATTGAGGAAGGCCATCTAATAAAGTTTGGTTAAAAGAACGAAATCTATTTATAGCGGATATAAGGTCAGGAACCTGTACATCTTCCATCTCGTTAATAATACCAGCTATTAACGCATTATAGTCTTCACTACTTTCTAACTTACTTTCTGCATTAGTAAAGGTATCCATCATCTTCTCTAGATATTGAGCGATTGGACTAACTACATTACCGTATTTCGCGTTGTCGCTTTTATCTTCGTTATAGTGCTGAATATTTTCGTATGTCTTTAGCACTTCGGTTTGCGTAGTCCTATTTAACTGTAGTGCGTAACCAACCAACTCTTTATCATCAAAGCCCAAACTCAGTGCTTCTTCAAATGCCTTGTCGATATCACCACTATAGAAGGTATCAGCTAGATCCTGCACCTGCCCAACTAAATCAGCTATCGATTCCAACTCATCTTCATCAAGTTCTCCTTTCAATGAAAAACTAATGCCGCTTCGCTCGAAATATTGATAAGAAGTTTGCTCAGTGTAAGACGCTGAAAAATTGCTTTCACTTTGCTCACCACTACCGTCAGATTGCTCTTGAGATGCCTGAGCTTGAAAATTAAGTTGCTGAGAAGCCTGGAAAGAACGCAGGCTTTCAAAACTAAAGCTCACTTCATCACCATCTTTAGTTCGAATCATCAAACTACCGCTTTTTTCGTCCGATGCTGCAACAGCTTCTAACGAAGACAACTGGACAGCATTAGGCTGCTGGCGTCCAAAGATATCGGTTTCTAGATCATTAATACCCGTATCAATAAGATCCCGGCTTTTCGTTATACCTTGCTCAATCTCTTCATTCATAAACCCAGCGAGATCTTTTTCAGCCATTGCGAAACCACGGCTTACTCCTTCTCTTGCTTGGCTAAATAGCCCGGTCAGCTTTTCGTCGCTGGCACCTCCATCGGCTGCGCCGCGAATAACGCTACCCACGAACTTAAGTACGTTTCGGGCTACTTTTTCAAAATCGAATAAATCGTTCGACTTTTCTTCAAGATTTTTCTCTTTCGTTTCTTGTGGTTTTTGCCCATCTATTTCCAACGCTTGATTAATATTGCTACTTACCACGCGCAAGCCGATACTCGTCTGGCTACTTGAAACAGATACTGAAGCCGCTTGTTGCTTCGAGAACTCAGCGGCTTGCTGCAATCCGTCTTGCTGTAGCTGCTTTTTCAGCGCTTCATTCGGGTGAACCGTTGCCTTTTGATCCGCTTTCTGATCAACCTTTTGGTCTCCCATAAAAGCTTTAATTTGACCCACGTTCATAATTTGATCCTCACTATCCTCATTCTTATTATCGGCAAAGAATCAATATTGTTTAATATTAATACAGCATTTTTTTCTAAAGGCTACTTAGGCAATCACGCGTATTAATAATGAAGAAGTCGGGAGCGCTTGTTGCAGTTATTTTTTAAGGGACTACAATTCGCGACCTCAACAATGAATGGAGAATTTTATGACCACCACTGAACAACAACGCTATCAAGATCAGTTAGACGAAAAAGTAAATCGTCTCACCGCGTTGCTTTCTCCATTCAATGCCCCTGAGCTTTCTGTATTCCCATCTCAGCCAACACACTACCGCATGCGCGCAGAGTTTAGAGTGTGGCACGAGGGCGATGACTTATTTCACATCATGTTTAATCAGGAAACGAAAGAAAAATATCGTGTCGATAGCTTTCCCCCTGCATGTAAAGCAATAAACGATGCGATGACACTTTTGCTTGAAGAAGTAAGACCAAACGAAACTCTAAGAAAAAAGTTATTTCAAATCGATTACCTTTCTGCGTTGTCTGGTGAACTTGTTATAAGCCTTCTATACCATCGTCAACTAGATGAAGAATGGCAAGTGGCAGCAAGAGAATTAAAAGCGACACTTGAAACTCACTTTCCTAAAGTAAACATCATTGGTCGCGCTAGAAAGCAAAAGATTATTATCGACAACGATTTTGTAATTGAGCGTTTACCAGTAAACGGAAGAGAATTCGTATTCAAGCATATAGAAAATAGCTTCACTCAGCCAAATGCCGAAGTGAACTGTAGCATGATTGAATGGGCTTTAGATTGTGTTAAGCCACTCTCTGGAGACTTACTAGAAATGTATTGCGGTGCCGGTAACTTTTCACTTCCGCTAGCACTTCACTTTGATAATGTGGTGGGTACCGAAATAGCTAAACCTTCAGTGCAAGCAGCTCAGTTTAATATTGAGCAAAACGAGCTGAGCAATGTAAAAATTGTAAGGTTAGCCGCCGAAGAATTCACACAGGCTATGAAGGGCGAGCGTACGTTTAGTCGCTTAGAAGGCATTGATTTAAGCACTTATAATTTCACCACTGTATTGGTTGACCCTCCAAGAGCTGGATTAGATGAAGACTCGCTAAGAATGATTCAGGATTACGATAATATTGTGTATATCTCGTGTAATCCTGAAACTTTGGCGCAGAACCTTGAGCTTTTGAGTGAAACTCACGACGTTTCTCAATCGGCGCTATTCGACCAATTTCCTTTCACTCATCATATTGAGGCAGGCGTTCTACTTACACGCAAAAGCTAGTTTGCGTGTAAGTAAGAAAAAAGCTCACACTGAAATATAATTTGGAAGAACATTTGATACTATATATTTTCCTCCTTGCTAGGCTTTCTGCGTAGCGCCTACTTGAACAAAGCGAAGCTGCGCTTTCACCCTTTCACCAATTTCGCGGCGAAGTTTATCGTCTGCTTCTAATGCTTCAGCTCCGGCACTGAACACCAGTCTTACCATGGCATCGGCTTGTAACTGGGCACAGGCGTACTCCACGCCTTGCTGTTCGATGATGTAATCAGTAAGTTCATCGATGAAATGTTGAATTTCTCTAAATACTGCTAATCGGTAAGCAGATGATGTACCGGTATGCTCGCGTAATAATAAACGGAATACGTTTGTGTTGGCCGCGATGAACTCCATGAAGGTTTCCACAGAGGTATGAATGACGCCGCCACCTGAAGCAATGCGCCTTCTAGCTTGACGCATAAGCTGACGAAGCGCTAAACCCGCTTCATCCACCAGCGTTAAACCCAACTCGTCCATATCTTTAAAGTGTCGATAAAACGACGTGGGAGCAATCCCAGCCTCTCGGGCGACTTCACGCAAGCTGATTGCCGATAAACTGCGGTTTTCATCTAGCAGTGAAAACGCGGCATGGATGATATTTTGACGGGTTTTTAATTTCTGTTCTTGTCGGCTCACGTTCGCCCCCTGTGTTCATTAACATTTAATGGTCTGATGATTTTTTAACTTTAGAGTCTACTGTCAACGTCATCTGAATAACCATTAACGCAATCGAACCTCGTACATCAAAGACTAACATTCCTAGTTTATCGCAACACGCCCTGATGGGGAAAGGAAAACAAAATCATCTCTTTTATAAACAAGGGTTAAGCGTTAATTCTTACGTTTTAGCTACGTTTTTGCCACCCTAGGCTATAATTAAACTTCACACATGTAAGCAGAACTTATCTTGGTTTTGCTTGCCTGAAGCCTCGTAAAAAGATAAATTAGCGAACAGTTGTAAGCCAAGTTGTATAAAATGAAAAAACCTCCTCTTATCCTAACGAATATGCTGGTATTTATAATATCGGGCGCAATTGCATTTATAGGTGTGCCGCTATGGGTGGCATATCAGGGTATCGATTGGGCAGAAATCGGTACCGCTATATTCCTATTCTATTTCACCGGCATGTCGATAACTGCTGGATATCATCGCTTGTGGTCACATAAAACCTACGATGCCAACATTGTAGTTCGTGTTGTATTAGCTATTGGTGGTGCCATGGCCCTGCAAAATAGTATTTTGCACTGGTCGTCAGATCATCGCGTTCACCATCGCCATGTAGATGACAACGACAAAGACCCCTACTCTGCAAAGAAAGGGCTTTGGTTTGCGCACATCGGCTGGATGTTACGCGAGTATCAAGCTAAGCGTTACGATGATTACAGCAACTGTAAAGATCTACAAAAAGATAGCGTTGTAATGTGGCAGCACAAATACTACTTGCCTATCGTACTCGCTGCTAACTTTGGTATCACTGGTCTGCTGGGTTATCTGAACGGCGACGTCATGGGCATGATATTAGTAGCTGGTGTATTGCGCTTGGTGCTAGTTCACCATGTTACCTTCTTCATTAACTCACTTGCTCACTTCTGGGGTAGTCAGCCTTACACTGATAAGAATACGGCACGTGATAATGGCGTTTTAGCATTCTTCACTTTTGGTGAGGGTTATCACAACTATCATCACATATTTGAGTACGACTACCGCAATGGCATTCGTTGGTATCAGTTTGATCCTACCAAGTGGCTAATCAGAGGCCTGTCTTTTGTAGGTTTAACGTCGAACCTTCGCAAGGTACCTGAAGAGCGTATCGAAAAAGCGCTTGCGGCGATGCAGCTTCAAAGAGCAAGTGAAAAAGTATCACTTCTGCCGAACGCGGAAGAAATGATGCATACTATTCAAGAAGAGTACGACTTGTTGATGCAGCGTATGAGTGAATACTATGCCACGAAAAAACGCGTAATGCGCGTTAAGCAACGCACCTTAAAGCGGAGTATTGAAGGGCTTGAGCTTGCATATAAATACAAAGAGCTGAAACACGCCTTTGCTGTTCAGAAAGAAAAATGGACACAATTGCAGAGTTTGTCGCTTCAAATGGCGTAACTATTTTCTTTACTCTTGTATTCGTAGAAAACCACATAAGTCTATGCTTATGTGGTTTTTTTTGATCTATAGTTTGAATGACACTTCAAGTAAGGTAGTTATACTAGAGTTTGTAAGGTTGGCATAAACAGCTTAGCTTTAGACTAAGTTCGATGTTCAAACTACATCATAAACTGAATTATGGCGGTTATTGTGATTTCAGACGCCACATCATAGAAGTAATAATACGGGAAGATAACATGGCAACGAAGCAAAAAACTAAAGCTCCGTCGTATCATTACGATGCGATAGTTATAGGCACTGGCCCCGGTGGAGAGGGTGTTGCAATGCAGCTTGCCAAGGCCGGTAAAAAAGTGGCAGTGGTAGAACGCTACGAAGCTGTTGGCGGTGGCTGTACTCATTGGGGAACCATTCCGTCTAAAGCGCTTCGTCACTCTGTCAGTCGTCTTATTGAATACAATACGTCTCCCCTGTTTGCCGACAACCACTTAAGTAAGAGCCTTACATTTTCAGACATCATGCGCCATGCTAGTGGTGTAGTGAAAAGTCAAACTCGCCTGCGTTCTTCTTTTTATGATAGGAACCGCGTTACCTTGTTTCATGGCGAAGCCAGCTTTGTCGATGCCCACACCTTGGAAATAACTCGAGAAGATGGATCGAAGGACACGGTCACAGCAGCACAAATAGCGATAGCCACAGGTTCGCGCCCCTATTGTCCGAAAGATATCGATTTTAATCACCCCCGTATTTATAACTCTGACACCATCTTATCTTTAGATCACGATCCAAAGTCCATCATAATTTATGGTGCAGGTGTAATTGGGTCGGAATATGCCAGTATCTTTAGAGGCTTGGGAGTAAAAGTCGATCTGGTTAATATGCGCGATCGCCTACTTTCATTTCTTGACGACGAAATATCTGATGCGCTTAGCTACCATTTATGGAATAACGGCGTGCTTATTCGCCACAACGAAACTTATTCTTCGGTTGAGGCCACCGATGACTCGGTAATTTTGAACCTAGAGTCAGGCAAGCGCATGCGGGCCGATTGCTTATTATTTGCCAACGGGCGTACGGGCAACACAGATACCCTGAAACTTGAGAATATTGGTTTAAAAGCTGATGGTAGAGGCCAGCTTAGAGTAAACGAGAATTATCAGACTGACGTAGACAATATCTTTGCAGTTGGCGATGTGATTGGTTATCCAAGCTTAGCATCAGCAGCTTATAATCAAGGACGCTTTGCTGCAGAAGCCATGCTTGGCATTAAAACACACTCTGCATTGGTAGAGGATATTCCGTCTGGTATATACACCATTCCGGAAATTAGTTCGGTAGGTAAGACAGAACAAGAACTTACTGCAGCCAAGGTACCTTATGAGGTGGGTAGAGCCCAGTTCAAGCACTTGGCCAGAGCGCAAATTGCGTCAACGCAGACAGGGAGTTTGAAAATCTTGTTTCATCGTGAATCAAAACAGATCTTGGGAATTCACTGCTTTGGCGAACGTGCCTCAGAGATTGTTCATATCGGCCAAGCCATTATGCAGCAAAAAGGTGAAGGCAACACCATAGACTACTTCGTTAACACTACATTTAACTATCCAACCATGGCGGAAGCATATCGTGTTGCTGCCATCAATGGGCTAAATAGGATTTTTTAACAGATACAAAAAAGCCGGCGAAATTGTCGCCGGCTTATATGCGTTAACTAAAAATTAGTTACGGTTCGCAGCAAGCGCGTTAAGCGAGTCTTTATGTGCTACGATGTCGATGTGCATATTTTCTTGATCGAATGTCATTGTTGCAATAGCGTAGTCACCCTGACTTTCGCTTGCAATGTCGATCAGCTTTGCTTGTGCATCACGGAAACGAATGTTATTGCCGATTTGATCAGACATACATTGGTTATTCATTTCGAATGTTTTCGCATCCATGCAATCGAAAAGCTGGTTCTCACCAGATTCCGCATGCGCAATACCAAAGGCTGCTGATAGAGCTAATGTTAGTACTACTTTACGCATGTTTCTTCTCCTGTGCTACAGTCTACTACTGTCACTATTAAACATACTGTATATACATTAGATAGTCAAATTTAGATCACACTAATATGACAGAAGTATGACAAGAAGAAATAATTGGAGAAAATTTTGAAAGGGCACGATGCATTGGTTGCCAAAGCTAAGAATTGCACGCTATGCGCCCCTTATCTACCGCACACACCCAACCCTATTTTTAGCACTGCTGCACCAACCAAGATACTTATTATTGGACAAGCACCGGGGATGAAAGCGCATGAAAATGATAAGGCTTTTGCGGATCCGAGCGGAGATCGGTTACGCGATTGGCTATCGGTTTCTAAAGAGACCTTTTACAACCCGCGGCTAGTTTCTATTATGCCAATGGGCTTTTGCTTTCCAGGTTTTAGAAACGGCGCTGATGCTCTTCCCAGAAAAGAATGTGCACCTACGTGGCACAATCAATTTCTTTCTTATTTAGAACCTAAAATAACGCTTTACCTAGGTAGATACTCGCAACAGTATTACTTACCACAATACAAAACATTAACTGAAGCTGTACGCAGTCCGACTGAAACACACTTTGTCCTACCCCACCCATCTGGTAGAAACAACAGGTGGCTCGCAAAAAATCCTTGGTTTGATTTAGATATCCTCCCTAGGTTGCGACACACGATCGAGTCTGTATTGAAAGTTTAGTCGTGCTCTTCAAGAAACGCTAAGAGCGCGTCGAACGGCATGGGCTTCGCATATAGATACCCCTGAGCTTCGTCACAGCCGAGCTTTATCATGTAACTCGCCTGCTCTCTTTTTTCCACGCCTTCAGCAATAGTCAGTAAGCCTAGCTTGTTCCCCAGCGTTACTATGGTTTCAGCTAACACTGCACTTGCGCCTGGCTTAATATCTTTAACGAATGAACGATCAACCTTTAGCCGGTCTAGCGGTAGCTGCTGTAGATAACTCATGGAGGAAAAGCCTGTTCCAAAGTCATCAATAGCTATTTTAACGCCGAATTCTTTTAGCGAGCGCAAAGCATCAATAACAATTTGTGGTTCATCCATCACCACACTCTCTGTTATTTCGAGTTCTAATAAGTTCGGGTCGCAGTTGGCTTTGGAAAGTGCTTGTTTTACTTTCTCCACAAATAACCTGTCGCGAAATTGTGGAATAGAGATGTTAACAGCAACTCTAAGATGCCCGTAGCCCTTGTCTTTTAACGCTTGAAGGCGTCGGCATGACTCTTCCAAAACCCATTCACCAATATCAACAATAAGCCCAGAATACTCGGCCAACGGAACAAAGACAGCAGGAGAGATATAACCGCCCTCGCCATCGGGCCAGCGAAGTAGGCCTTCCATACCCACCACTTTTTCATTCAGTAAATCCACCTGCGGTTGAAACCACAGTTCCAACTTACGTGCCGCAAAATCACTGCGAAGTTGGCGAATCATATCAAGGCGCCAAGTTGTCTGATCTTCGATATCTTTGGCATAATATTCAAAGTTATCAGTCAGGTTTTTCTTGGCGCGATTTAGCGCGATGTTAGTACGCTTTAAAATTTCGATACCAATGTGACGTTTATTATCCAGCTTACATAGTCCAAGAGTAACGTTTACAGGTAGGGTGTGATCACCGACCAGAAATGAAGACTGAAAAATATTGTTGATTGATTTAGGACAAACTAGTTCATCCGGGCCAATAAGACCAAACACGTCGGCACCTATGCGGCCCTTTTGAACAGAAACATCTAGCGAAGAATGAAAGCGCTCGCTAATTGCTCGTAAAAGCTCATTACCAACCTCTTGGCCAAGACCATCATTGATATCAGAAAAATGATTTACATCAATAAGTGCAACAGTATAATTTTCTCCCGCAAACAGATGAGGTTTATCAAGCATGTTGATAAATTCGTTACGGTTAGGCAAACGCGTTAACCAATCTCTAAAGGCAGCGTTTCTCAACTCATGAAACAAATTGACGTTTTCATAACCTACCGAAATGCTAGATAAGAATACTTCTAGAAGGTTTTTATCCAATTCACTGATTTCGTGAGTTTGCCTGACGTATACGGCGGCTTCGAACCCTGCGCGACTTATATAAAGCACAGAGCAGGTTGCCTCAAATATGTGCTGTTTAAGCCGTAAACAACGACTTATATTTTCTTCAATTTCAATGTTGTTAACGTCTACGACCGGGTGATTGATAAATTTCGCATATTCACCCGCGGCACCAAGGACATACACTTGTTCGTCGTCTTGGTCTAAAAGGGAGCCGGCTCGGGCACATAGCAGCCCTTCAGAGTCGAGGCCTATAAGAGAACTAATTTGCGTAACAACCCCTTCACAAAACTCCTTAACCGAATGTTCTTCAAACAAATTCGCGGACGAGGTAATTATCTTTTCTAAGCCAGCGCGACTTTGACTAATGGTTACAATTTGCTGGTAAGAGCGCAGCGAAGAAATAATGGTTGTAAGGAGCTTGGAGCGCGTAAGTTCCGTTTTCGTTTTGTAGTCGTTAATATCGTAAATTTTTATGACTTGCTCTTCAGGTGCATAACCTGGCTGTCCTGTACGCAAAATAATACGAGGCTCGTACAATTTCATGTCTTCACGAATATATTTAACGACATCAAAGCCTGCATCGTCGGTTTCCATCACAACATCTAGCAAAATGATAGCGATACTGTTACCGAATTCGTGAAGTTTTTCTTTTGCCTGTTTTGCAGAATAGGCGTGAATGAAGTTTAATTTGCGATCGTTTACGGTGAGATCAGATAGCGCAAGACGTGTTACCGTATGAATTTCCTCATCATCATCGACAATAAGAATATTCCAGTCTTTGCCCAATAATACAGGCTCTGTAACTGAATCATCGTCATCTAAAAAAATTAACTCGTCGTTATCGTAATCCATTGCCGACATTACCGCTCATTTCCCCGATACATACAAAACAAGAATGCACGACTTACTGTATTAAGGAGACAATCGCATTGATAAATGGGTTACGCAATGCAATAGTGCTCTCATGTTACATGCTAATTTACATTCAATTATTTAAATCAATATGAAGATTACACCTCAGCATTTGCCCCCTGAGATTAAAAAAACTCAGAACACGGAAGTCAGTAACGCGAAAGCGCCTAGTGACAACCCCGCTGCTGATAAAATGGCGAGCTCTATCAAAGCGGATGCGAGCCGCCAACGCATGTTGTCATGGTTTGCTAGAGTGGGTATTAGCCCTTCTATGATGTCTCCTGATCCTAAAAAGCAAAAACATGCGCTGGAACGAAGGAAACAAATTCTAGAAACCCAAAAAGCGAGCAATCTTCAGTCTGTTTTAAATATAGCACTAAATGTTTCAATCAACGAACAAACTAGCGATAATCTTGATGCAGATTGGTTTTTTGCCTTTAGTACCATGGCCGAGGAAATTTACAGCCAACCAATGCAAGAATTGTGGGGCAAGATTTTTGCCGTTGAGGTCGCTCATCCCGGTAGTTTTTCACTTCGCACTCTGCAATTGCTCAAAACGCTCACGCACAGAGATGCCAAAGTATTTAATAAGGCAGTTAACGTAGCGAGTCGAAAAAGTAATGATTCCGTACCGCGCATATTGGTGGGGTATCATAAACGTAAAGGTCTGCTCTCGTTTCTCAAAAAAACCATTCCAGAACAATTAAATTTAGCCTCTGTTGGACTTAGTTACCCAGACCTATTGTCGCTGCAGGAAATGAAGTTAATTTATGCCAGTGAAATCGAGAGTGGAGAATATGTAGAGGGGCAACAGGTCACATGGCGATGTGTTAATGAGAATATAACGCTTACATGTAAAACTTCTGGGGCTGCTTTGGTTTATTACAAGTTTACTTCTGTAGGCAGTGAGCTTTACAAACTGGTTACTAAATCCTCTAACGAAAGGTATTTACAAGAATTGAAAAAAGTATTGGGCGAGGTATTCAACATAAGTTAAATACCGTCACCAAATTCGTGTAATCCACATTCGCGCTTTAACCCGAAGAAGCGGGTATCCTGCTCACTCATACCTTCTTGCAGCGACTGCGTTGTATGCCAATCACCAATAGACACATAACCTTGTTCCCAAAGCGGGTGATAAGATAAATCATTGTCTTTTAGGTAATAATGAAGGTCTTTATTGCTCCAATCGATAATTGGATAAAGCTTGAACTGCTGTCCTACTTTTTGAAGCACTGGCAGCTTGCCACGGGTATCAGATTGACTTCTGCGCAACCCTGCGAACCAGGTACCCGCATTCAGTTCACCCAAAGCACGCTGCATTGGTTCAACTTTGTTCATCTTGTTGTATTTTTCAATACCATCGATGCCTTGCTCCCAAAGCCTACCAAATCGAGCTTCTTGCCACGCAGATGACATTTTTGCGCTGTAAACGTGCAAGTTTAAATTAAGCTTTTCAACCAGCTCATCAATAAATTTGTACGTTTCTGGAAACAAATACCCGGTATCAGTGAGCACAACGGGGATATCCGGTTGTGCTTGAGTCAGCATGTGCAGCATAACTGCCGACTGCGCTCCGAAACTCGAAGACACAATATGAGTATCGGGCAAGTTGTCCAGCGCCCAAGCTACTCGCTCTTGCGCTGTCATTTTTTCCAACATATCGTTGATATCAGCAAGGTCTTCCTTGCTGATATCAAGCGTAAGTGGTTGCTGCTTTTCTGCTGTATTATTCGTCATAGAAATCCCGTGCGGAGTCTACTACTGGTTTTACAACACCAGCGCGAACAACATAATCACCAAAGGCCTCGCCACTCTCACGCTCTTTAGCCCATTGACCAAGCAGCGTATCTAACTCTGCCATGATTTCTTGTTCACTAATGTTTTCTCGGTACATACGTGGGATACGCGTACCTTCTCGATTGCCCCCTAGGTGCAAGTTGTACTTGCCTGGACCTTTACCTACCAAGCCAACTTCAGACAACATCGCGCGACCACAGCCATTAGGACAGCCAGTTACGCGGAAGATAACGCTGTCTTCTTCTAAACCGTGTTTGGCAAGCAAGCCTTCTAGCTCGGTAACAGCATCTGGCAGGTAACGCTCAGCTTCAGCCATCGCTAGCGGACAAGTTGGCAATGCAACACAGGCCATTGAATCAAGGCGCTGATTAGAAACACTTGGCGCAATGAGGCCATGCTCACGAGCTAAGGCTTCTACTTTGTCTTTGTCCTGGGGTGGAACACCAGCAATAATCAAGTTCTGGTTTGCGGTTAAACGGAAATCGCCTTTATGTATTTTGGCAATTTCTGCGCAACCTGTTTTTAGCGTTTTACCTGGGTAATCCAAAATACGACCATTTTCGATAAACACAGTCAGGTGGTATTTGCCGTCAATGCCTTCAACCCAGCCAAAACGGTCACCACGGTCGGTAAATTCGTAAGGTCGGCTATCTTGGAAAGTCACGCCTGCGCGCTTCTCAACTTCAGCTTTGAAGTTGTCTACGCCAACACGCTCTAAGGTGTATTTGGTTTTCGCGTTCTTACGATTAACACGATTACCCCAATCACGCTGCGTGGTAACAACCGCAGCGGCAACGTCTAGCGTGTTTTCCAGCGGTATAAAACCAAAGTCAGAGGCTTTACGCGGATACGTACTCTTATCACCGTGGGTCATTGCTAGACCACCACCAACAAGCACGTTAAAGCCAATTAGCTGACCATTTTCTGCAATCGCAACAAAGTTAAGGTCGTTTGCGTGAACATCAACATCGTTTTGCGGAGGAATAACCACGGTAGTTTTAAACTTACGCGGCAGATAGTTATCACCCAAAATAGGCTCAACAGGCTTTTCAGTGGTCTCAACTTTTTCACCATCTAACCAAATTTCAGCATACGCGCGAGTTTTGGGAAGTAAGTGTTCACTTATTTTTTTAGCCCATTCAAATGCCTGAAGGTGAAGCTCAGATTCAACTGGATTAGACGTACATAGTACGTTTCGGTTTACATCACCTGCCGTCGCAATCGAGTCAATGCCAGCTTTGTTTAGCATTTGATGCATAGACTTGATCTTAGGCTTTAACACACCGTGAAACTGGAAAGTTTGACGAGTGGTTAAACGAATACTGCCATACATGGTGTGGTCAGCTGCAAACTTATCAATCGCTAGCCATTGGTCAGGCGTGATAACACCACCCGGTAAACGCGCGCGAAGCATCACATTATGAAGCGGCTCAAGTTTTTGCTTTGCACGTTCTGCTCGAATGTCACGGTCGTCTTGCTGGTACATACCGTGGAAGCGAATAAGCTGGAAGTTATCAGCTGTGAAACCACCGGTAAGATCATCTTTAAGATCGGTAGTGATGGTACCGCGCAAATTATTACTCTCGCGCTTTAGACGCTCGTTGTCAGCCAGTTTGCCCTCAACGATAAATGGTGATTTTTCGTTACTCATTAATAGACATCCTTCTGATAACGTTTCGCTTTTCGTAACTCTACAATATAGGCTTTAGCATCGGCCTCAGATTTTCCGCCGTGCTCCTGCACAATATTGATTAAGGCGTTTTCTACATCTTTCGCCATGTGCATTGCATCACCACACACATAAAAGTGTGCGCCCTGCTCTAGCCATTCGTACACTCCTTTACCGTTTTCTAATAAGCGGTGCTGAACATATACTTTTTCTTCTTGGTCACGAGAGAATGCAAGCGTAATTTTATCTAGCAGACCTTCTTTAACGTAACCTTGCCACTCTACCTGGTATAGGAAATCTTGCGTAAAATTAGGGTTGCCGAAGAACAACCAATTTTTGCCCTCAGCGCCTTGCACATCACGCTCTTGCATGAAAGATCTAAACGGCGCAATACCTGTACCCGGTCCTACCATGATCACTGGCGTATTAGGATCTTCCGGCAAACGGAAGTTATCGTTGTTTTCAACGAAAACTTCTACCTCACCATTTTCTTCTAAATATTCGCACAAGAAGCCAGACGCACCACCTTGATGACGGTGGCCAAACGCTTCATAGTCGACGTGAGCTACCGTTAAGTGTACTTCATCTTCAACGTCAGCTTGGCTCGATGCTATTGAGTACAAGCGTGGTGTTAATGGGCGCAATGCATCAACAAGCTGCTGTTCAGACAGCTTACCTGGGTGGTCACGCACGATATCAATGATTTGACGCTCAGCCATGTAAGTACGCAGCTGCGCTTTATCTTCCATCAAGGTCGCTAACGATTCAGAGCCGGTCGCTTCTTGATAAGACTTAATGAAATTAGGGTAGCTTAAGGTTAATTCAAGCTTGGACGTTAATGCATCAGTTAACGACATTGTCGCATCACCTACAGATACTTCAGCATTGCCATCTAACGACAAAATACTAATAAGCTCTGATACCAAAGAAGCAGCGTTCTTGAACCAAACGCCTAGCGCGTCACCTGGTTTGTAGGTAATTCCACTATCTTCAAGGCTTATTTCAATGTGACGGATATCTTTAACTGAATCGCGACCCGTAATCTTCTGGGCATCAATCAACGTTGCCTTGAACGGTGCCTTTTTGGTGTAAGTCTGTGCTGCTACACCCTGCACTGCTGCGCCAGTTTGCGCCGCTACCGCTGCCTGTGGTGCCGCACTAAAATCATCTTTTAATGATTCAATAAGCTTGTTTAACCATGCTTCGGCTTCCGCTTCATAGTCAACATCACAATCAAGGCGCTCAACAATAGGCTTACCACCTAACTTTCCTAAGCGCTCATCGAAGTCTTTACCTGTTTGGCAGAAAAACTCGTAACTGCTATCACCTAACCCCACAACGGCGTATTTAGTGTTCGCAAGCTTCGGGGCTTTTTTACCCGCTAAGAATTCGTGCAGTTCGATGGCATCATCGGGTGCATCACCTTCACCGTGGGTACTTACAAATACCGCTACGTGGGTTTCTGCTTTTAAGTTGCGAGGCTTGTAATCAGCCATGCTAACAAGCTTGCTGTTAAAGCCTGCTTCCTCTGCTTTGGCTTGACACTGCGCAGCCACACCTTTCGCATTACCTGTTTGTGAGCCATACAGTATAGTTAGCGTTGGCGCATCACCGGCTACCGCAGGGGCGCTTTGTAAAGCAGGGGCAACCGAGCCGCCTTGCGCAGCCGCCATGCCTGCTGCATAGCCACTTACCCAAGTAAGTTGATCACGATTTAAGCCTGCAATGGCTTGCGTAATGGCATTCCACTGCTGTTCGTTTAATACCGCGCCTGGCGCTGAGTTCGAATTAGAATCTTGTGACATAGTCTTTTAGCCTTTTATCAATGGCGCTAAGGCTAACGGCTTTCTTCAAGAAGAGAAAAGAATAAATGAAACTTTTTTATTACTGAAAGTGCTAATGACTAAGTGAATAAGTAATAACGCACCTAAACGTTACCCTCGGAAAACAAAAAAGGCGTGAACTGCACAGGCAGTCACGCCTTTAAAAACAATTACTTAAAGCTTAAAAGTGGAGTTCTAAGCCTGCAAATACACCGTCAAATTCCATGTCGGCGTAAACATCATCAAGGTCTTCAATATCAACTGTTACGTTTCTGTATCCAACTTGAAGGGTCATATCGACTGCTAAACTTTCAATAAATGAATATTGAACTGCCGCTTGATAATCACTTAGCTCGTGGTCATCGAATGACAAATAGCTACCTTCAAAATATGCAGATAGCCCAGTGAACGGAAGCCCTACCTGAACTTTCGAATATGCCATTGGTACTATGCCCGAAAATTCAGCCGAGCCACTGGTATCACTTGCTGTATCGACAACAAACAACGCACCGTCGATGTACTTAGCATTTACACCAAGATCAAAGCTAACCAAGTCGTTATCGAATAACTCGTAGTACAAGATGAAATCCGTTGCATCAAGCTCGATGTCAGTATTGACCACAGTACTTTCGGTAAACAATTGATCATCAAAAGTAAAGTTGGCATCAAGCGCAGTAGTGCCTGAATTATCTAGCGTAGTGTGATTTACCTTCACATTCGGTAAAAAAGGCACTGGGTGTTCAAAGGCAATATATAACGCCGTATTGGTTTCATCGTCAAAGTTGAAATCAGCAGTGTTGTTGCTATCTGCAAAACCGCCTTGCGTGTCGGTTTGCCAAACTTGAGCTCCAACATAAACGCCTGCGATAGTGTCTGCTTGAGATGAAACTGAAAATAATGCGCATCCCAATGCGGCAGCTATAAGACCTTTTTTCATTAATTATCCTTGATTAAGAAGTTCTGATATTTCAATTAAAGCAGCGTTTGCGCGAGAAATATAGTTAGCCATAACTAAAGAGTGATTAGCTAACATACCAAAGCCACTGCCATTTAAAATCATCGGACTGTAAACAGACTGTTGTGTTGCTTCCAGTTCGCGAATGATTTGCTGAAGACTTACTAAAGCATTTTTATCTTCTAGCACATCAATAAATTCAATTTCTACGGCTTTAAGAAAGTGTAGTAAAGCCCATGTTGCGCCACGCGCTTCATAAAAATTATCGTCTAACTTCCACCAGCTTGTCTGTACAACGCGTTGACTGGTACTAGGTGTAGATTGCTTCGCGTTAGCGTCACCAGCTAAATCTGTATTAACTCTAGCAGATCCTACGCTGGCGCTTAATCTTTGTGAATAGCTACCCAACCGTTTTTCAACCTGCTTCAACCATTCTCGCAGGTTATCTGCTCGGGTATAGAACTGACTGTCTGAATTACGTGTGTTTGCCAACTCGTCTCGGTACTTTTTAAGAAGTTCGATACCCTCAGCATAGCTAGATTCAGACGAAGGTAATGCCCAGCTTTTATGGTCCATATTGAATTTAGGGTGAGCTTTTGTCAGGTATGGGTTTTCAATTGATTGAGATTGAGAACGGCTAAAATCCTTACGCATTGATAGCGCGAGGTCTCGTACCATTTCTAATGCTCCAAACTCCCAAGCCGGCATATTATCTAAAAAAACACCGGGTGGAATGACATCATTTGAAAGATACCCACCAGGCTTATCTAGCAAGGTTTCCGACACATCAATCATGGTGGTAGTTAGTGTGTAACCCGCTATATTTGTAGGGTTCTCAACGGGTGAGTTCTGTTCCAAGCGCTTTCTGACGTCAAATGTGTCTGGAGATAAACTCCAATACCAACCGATTAACCAGAAAAGTAAAAAGATTACCACAGCGACAATCGCTATTCGTTTTGAGTTAATAGATTGTCTCATATAAACACCAACCTTCCTTTTAAATAACAAATAGCCGACGATGGTCAGCTATTTGAAACAACTAATATTATGTGAAAAATGCGAAACCTTTATGACGGTTATCGACATAACACCATCTTTTACTACGTTAACACAATATAAATTTATTTATGTTAATTATAAAGTATGATGCATGTTTGTATCATTTTGCTGCTTATAAGCAGCAGAGTTGCGATTTTTCAGCGCATATAGTGCAATACCGATAAGAATAATTGGCCAGAAAGCGCTAACGCCCATAACAAGTAGCGCTAGGAAGCCGGCGCCAAGCGCTAACAGAATCGTTCCAACAACACTTATTGCGACAACAAAGCCAACAACAGCAAGGGCAACCCCAATTAGCGAAAGCACGGCCACGTTTTCCCAAGGGCTAAGCAGTTCGTCAGACATGACAAGATGCATACCTAGCCAGCTATCTACAAGGCTACCCAAACAGTTAACCAGTACAATGGCAATAACCAGTGCAATTAGAAAGTTTTTCATTACACTAATCTCGGTAGTAGGATAACGGCAGCCACGTAAGCCACTAGCGTGATGGGGGTTGCGATAAATAAACCTGCTACCGCCGCCGCTCTTACCCATACTGCATCGATATCAAAATAACGTGCAACACCTGCACACACACCTGAAATAATGCCAGAATCAAGGTCTCTATAAATTCGCTTCTGTGATGGTACTTTCATCATCTTCTCCAAAAATGTTTCTTTCGATATCTACAATATAAGTTGGCGGCACCAAAGGTCGCTTAGGCGACCTTTTTCTTCTTAAGCTCTGCCAGTTCCTTTTCTATCGCTTCGTCTGCTTCCATTGCATCGAACTCAGCTTGTAGTGATGTTGCCTCACTCGACTTCGCTAAGTCATATGCATCTACTTGCGCTTCAAGATGGTCAATGCGCTGTTCGTAGCTTTCAAAACGCATCATTGCATCGTCTATTTTTCCTTCGTGATCAGCTTGCTTCACTTTCAAGCGTGTTTGCGCTGAATTTTTGCGCTGAACTAAGGTTTTTTGCTTAGCTTTGGCTTCTGCCAATTTACTGTTCAGTCTTGCAGTATCACCTTGAATCTTTTCGATGCTTTCAGCTAGTTGCGCTTCTTGCTCTTTAAGAGAGTCAAGTTTGGAAACATACTTCTGCTTCTCTATAAGTGCCGCTTTTGCCAAAGACTCTTTGTCATTGTTCATTGCGATTTGCGCTTTATGTTGCCAACTATCAACTTGTTTGTTTGCTGCTTCCATATGACGCGCTAGCGTTTTTTGCTGAGCAATAAAGCGCGCCGCGTCGGTGCGAACTTCAACCAGGGTTTCTTCCATTTCTTGAATAATCAAACGAATGATTTTTTCTGGATCTTCAGCTTTATCTAACATCGCGTTGATGTTTGCTTGAACAATATCGTTAATGCGTGAAAACATACCCATGATTCTTTCTCCGTTAAAAGTAGTGTTGTGGCTTCCAGCATTTATTCTCTTGTACTCACTGCTAGTTGCCGCTGACTGAGTTCTCCTCAACACTTTTAGTATTACAATGACTATGCCATTTATTTAAATTATTGATATATATGTTTTTTATTAAATTTTGAGCTTAAAACTGCTTTTTAACTTTACGTTTAGATACGATAAATTAGTGTATTTAACCAATCCTATTGTTAAATTGACCACTTCCGGTTTGACGGCATTTTCACTGTGCCCTTATAAACTTATTTCATTACTAAACATGCATAAAAAAAGCGCCCGTAGGCGCTTTTATCGATGCTGATTGACGGTTAATCAGCGTCTTTATCTGTATCTCGGTTGTCAGCTTCCGTTACCGCTAAGTCGGTAACACTTACTTTCCCGTTTCCACGTACCTCTTGAGGGCTCAACTCAAAATGATAGGTAGCATTAGCCACTGCTTGGTACACATCAGACTTTATTTCTTGTGTAGTTGTAGTTACTGCATTTGAAACTACATGCGTCAAAAATGTTTGAAGCACTGACTCTTCTGCATTTGCTACACCGCTTGCCATGCTTGCTGTCAGTAAAGTTGCTGCGATTAGTGAAGTTTTCATGTTATCCCTCTAAATTTAGTCAGTGCAACAACACGTTGTCGTTGCGATACTTAGAGGATTGCGAGAGATGTGCCAACTCCTTAAAAGTAACTTAAGTAGCTGATTTATATAAATTTAAAGAAAAGCCCGCAAAAATGCGAGCTTTGGTGACTATTGAACAAATATTAAACTTTAGTCAAAAGCGCTAAGTTATTAGCCTTTTTGACTATTGTATTCAGCAACTTCTTTTTGCGCGTTCTCTACGGCATCTAAGGCATTTAGAAGTAAATTAGGATCTGGATTTTTGCCTGTACCATTTTGGCTTAAGTATCTTCGCCAAATTCGTCCACCCGCTTGCCCTTGATAAAGGCCCAGAATGTGGCGAGCTGCATGCCATGGCTTAAAATACGGGTCCTCTTGGCGCTCAATGTACTCCTGCATTTGAAGTACTATTTCACGACGTGACAGACTCTGTGCATTAGCATCGCCAAATATGTCTTTATCAACGGTAGACATGATATAGGGGTTTGCGTAAACCTCGCGGCCAACCATAACACCGTCAACGGTCTCTAGCTGTTGCTGGGTTTCGGCGAGTGTTTTAATACCACCGTTAATGCTAATTGATAATTCAGGGCGCGCCTGTTTTAGTCTGTGAACCCTAGGGTAATTTAAAGGCGGAATTTCTCGATTTTCTTTTGGGCTTAAACCTTGTAGCCACGCTTTTCTTGCATGAACAATAAAGGTGTCACAGCCTGCGTCTGCCACTATATCGATAAAACGAGCAAAGTCTTCATCTTCGTCCATGTCGTCAATACCAATACGGCATTTTACAGTTACGGGAATATCTACCACAGCTTGCATAGCCTTAACGCAGCTAGCTACCACTTCAGGTTGCGCCATCAAACAGGCACCGAAGCTACCGTTTTTTACTCTATCGCTTGGGCAGCCTACGTTTATGTTTACTTCATCGTAGCCGCGCTCTTGAGACAACTCGGCACACTTGGCCATATCAGACGGCTCACTTCCGCCTAGCTGAACAGCCACTGGATGCTCCTCTTGGTTGTAACCAAGGTAATCGCCTTTACCGTAAATAATCGCGCCTGTAGTGACCATTTCAGTGTAAAGCAGCGTGTGCTTAGACATTAATCGTAAAAAGTAGCGACAATGGCGGTCCGTCCAATCCAGCATTGGAGCGACAGAGAATTTACGATTTAATGGGGTGATAGACACGACAATAACCTCAGAAACAATTGGTACCTTTAGACCTCGCTTGCACGAGAGCGGCGTATAGTACCTATGTTCAATAAAAATACAATGTCGCTTTCTATTATTTAAGAGACTTAATCGCCCCTTATAAAAAACAGCCTGATTTGCCATATCTTTAATTGATAATCATGAATAGGTTAACTTACTGAAAAGAAGTTGTTTTTGATTGAGGAGTTTTTATAGGTATTCGCCACTATTATGCTTTTTGCGTATTTCAAAGTTAGCGATTAGCCGCTATTGTATAAAGTAATAGTCAAAATTATTAGCACAAACAAAAATGTGATAGCAGTATATAGGTATATAAAACCCTAAACACTGCGCCTCCCGGAGACATTTTATGGCGGACATGAAGCCGAAGGATCAGCACGCGCAAGACGTTTCTAAAACAGAAAGCGCTCCTCAACCCGCTGATGAGCTTGCTCAACTTAGAGAAATATTATTTGGCCAAACGAACCGTGCTTTTCGCGCAGATCTTTCTGCTCTAGAGTCGCGTGTAAATGACAGCTTCGCTAAATTGAACACACACCTTGATAGTCAGTTTAACGACATACGCAAACTTATTGATGACCAGATCACGGAATTATCTAATCAGCTAGCCAGCGCTAATGACAATAACAGTAACGTGCAAGAACAGCTTCAGCACACGACTGACAAACTGCAAAGCGAGTTAGAGATTGCTGAAACAGCTGCTAAAAACGATAACGACGCGCTAGAAGCTCATGTTGTGAAAGAACTAGAATCACTAGACAACCTATTTAGCAAACGTCATCAAGAGTTGTTAGAAAAGCTACAGCAGGTTACTAGCGAACTTTCAGAAAGTAAAACTGACAGAAAAACACTGGCAAACTTACTTTCAACCATGGCAACCAACCTCGCTACCGACCATTAATTAATGAGTGACAAGGTGCCGCCGTCTGAATTGCAGGACAACTCTCTTGAGAAAGTCAGAGAGCTGCTTATTGGACGGGATGACAAGTTCACTCAGGAAAAATTGCAGCGCGATGCCAAAGGCATCGTGACTAATGTTGTCTCCGAAGCGCTGCTTGATCGAGAAACAAAAGATGGCTCGGTAAATAAGGTATTAGTTCCCCTTGTTGAAAAGTCGCTGCACCGTTCTATAGAAGCCAATAGCGAAAAGATCGTCGGCACACTTTACCCATTAGTCGGTACGCTGGTAAGAAAGGCAGTGTCTTCATTTCTTGTAGAATTTGTCGAGCGCACAAACGCACTAATCGAAAACAGCTTCAGCCCTAAAAGTGTATCCTGGCGTTTTAAAGCGTGGCAATCAGGAATTAAATATTCCGAATACGTTGCATCGCAAATTTATCAGTACCAAGTTCAGCAACTTCTTGTCATACATCGAGAAACCGGCACCCTACTCCATAGTATTTCATCAGACCCTGAAAAAGAGAAAGATGCCGACCTGATTTCATCGATGTTAGTGGCTATCAATGACTTCGTAGCTGATGCGTTTGGCGTCACCGCCACCGAATCAGACAACGAGCTGGGTGAGATAAAAACAGAAGATTTTACGCTACTGATAAAAATTGGTCCGCAAGCACTGCTGGTTGCTGCAGTTACTGGAAGTATTCCTCCTGAAGTACGGGGTAAGCTTCAGCAAGCTTTGGAGGAATTTCATCAGTTTTACCAACAACCTTTAATTAATTATGAAGGCGACAATGCCCCGTTTGAAGGTTGTGAGACTATTCTTGCAGATTGCTTAGTCAGTGAGAGAAAGGAAGGCGAAGGTAAAAAGTCAAAACGTATGATAGGCGCTGCAGTGCTAGTTGTAATTTTTACTGCGCTTGCAGTACTGTCGTTTATGCGCTTGTCACTCAGTATTTTAAAAAGTGATTTGCACGAGCTTACTCCTCCGCCGGGTATCATAGTGACAGACACATATGTTTCTAATGGGAACGTGTACGCTAAAGTACTCCGAGATCCCGTAGCTACCAACATCGAACAATGGCTTAATGACAGTGACATTGATGCTGACAAGATCACCATTATTGAAGAGCCATTTGTGTCTTTAAAACCCGGTGTGGTCGAACGCAAACTTGAAAGTCTTGTTAGGGATTATCCACTGAGCGAATCAGAAAGCATTTCAATTGAAAAAGATGATAATCATCGCTTTGTGATATCGGGCACAGTGTTTACTCCCACGGCAATCAACCTAACTAAGCAAATAGGTGCGATCCCGGGTATTTCAGCGATTGCGGTTGATACAGATACACTTAATGTACAAGCAGCTTATGAAGTTGATAATGCAGCACTTCAAAAAGCCGCGTTAAATCGACTAGTGAACAAGGTTTCTTCACAAAGTGTACTTTTTGCTACTAACCAAGAAGCGCTTTCTGAAGTACAGTTAGCAAAACTAGAGGCGCTGGCAAACGACATAAAACAATTATTAACCCTTGCAGACAAGGCAAGCACTGTTGTTAGTATTGTTGTGATGGGCGCCAGTGACAATTCAGGGTCAAGCGCTCGCAACCGCGCCTTGAGCCAAAAAAGAGCAGAGAATGTTGTGAATTCATTAATTTCACTTGGCATTGAAAGTGATATCCTTATACCTGTAAGTTTAGGTGAGCTTCCGTTGCAGAAAGCATCAATGGGGCGTTCAGTTATGTTAAATGTTTTAATATCCAGTGAGCAATAGTAAGGAAACTTTGCGGTGATACAGAAAAAAGTTTGTATTTTAGGCCCCACTGGTGTTGGCAAGACAAGCCTAGTAAAACAATTCGTTGAAGGTATTTTTTCTGAAAAGTACAAGACAACCATTGGCGTAAAAATCGACAAAAAGCAAGTCAATAAAGAAGGACGAGGTGTTCAGCTTCTACTTTGGGACTTAGAGGGTATCGACAGATACTGTGGGTTTAATCCCCGCTACCTTCGCGGCGCCAGTGCTTATATTATCGTGGTTGACCAAACTCGCTCTCAATCCTTACTTGAGGGCATAGAAATTCTTGAGCTCGCCCGAGAGCACTACCCTGACATTCCCGCCTTTTTCGTGGTGAATAAAACTGACCTACCTACCAGTTGGCATTGGAGTGAGGAGGAGTTGGATAATTACGCACAGAGGTTTGCATCACTTACCAAAACAAGTGCGAAAACTGGTGAAAATGTAGAAAACTTATTTAATACAATTGCATTTTGGTAGGAGAAAGACATGGATATCCATTTACTGAATGCGTTGGGCATTACTAACTGCGCGTTGTTTAAGTGCAATTCTGAAACCGAGATTGACTGTTTAACACCGGAAATTCCATGGTTAGCTGACGTTGTTTCGCTTGACGAAAACAACAAACTGCAAAAGAAGTATATCTCCTCTCTCTTTTTAGATGACTTTTTTATTGACGCCGATGAGGTTTGGAAAGGGAATACCTCGCTTACGCTATCTTCGGGCTTTTGGACAGAGCAAAGCGATCATCAGGTTTTGCGCCTTGAAGCATTGGCTATAAATAGTGGCTCAGGCTCTCGGTATCTCGTTCTTAAAAATGTTGAAGAGCAATTTGACGAAAAGCAACAAACGCTGCAAGCAGCCCGTGAACTATTGTTAAGCCACCATGAAATTGTAGGGCAGCACGAGTACATTAGGCACAAATTGAACAATGTATTGCGCAAAAATACCCGATTACAACAGCTAGTCCCCCCAATACAACAAGCTATACATAATCTAGAAACGGGCGTTGTTATTCTAGACAATGCAGGCGCCTTAGTTCTTGATAATAACGCTTCACACAGACTTCTACTTTGTAATAGCACCACACCGAGTTCTATCCGTATCAGCGAGCTGATAAAAGACATCGATGCGCCATCTACTTTTCTACCGGCATTAGTAAAGCGCAAAGCGCCATGGCAAGGTGAAGTATATTGGCAGCCGGTTGACGATTATAAAGTCTGGCTTCAGGTTACCATTCATCCAGTGTTGCAAGACGATGAGCTCACGCACTGGGTATACCTATTTACCGACATCACGCACATACACAACAAAGAAAAAAATATACTTACTGCTAGCGGCATGGATTCGTTAACTAAAGTTGCCAACCGCAATTCGTTTACCAGCACGGTAAGGCGGCTGGTACAGGAAGATACCCCTTTTAAGTTATTTATCATTGATATTTGCGGTTTCAAAAAGATTAATGAGATGCTGAGCTACCAATCTGGGGATGAGATTTTAAAGTCATTTGCTTTACGGCTACAAACCTTCGTTGGTAACAGCGGATTCACTGCAAGAATCGGCAGTAACGAGTTTGCCCTCGTAAAACGAATAGATACTTTTAAAGATGTAAGCACTACCGAGTATGCTAGACAGCTTGTAACTAAGCTCACTCAGCCCTACACCGTAATTAACGGCAACGAGCCCAACCTAGGTGTTAATATTGGTGAGGCGAGTTTTCCACAGGACAGCTTTTCATCAGAAACGCTGTTGCAATGTTCAGATATTGCACTTCAAGCCGCTAAATATCAGGGAAGGAACATCGCCCTCGCTTACAGCGAGGAACTTCACGAGCAGCATCGTGCCATTAATGAGCTTGAAACGAAGCTTCGCGGTGCCATAAAAAATAGCGAGCTAAAACTCTTCTTACAGCCCATCGTCGCTCTCTCTTCTGGTAAAGTCGTAAAGTGTGAAGCGCTCGCTAGGTGGATAACGCCTGAAGGTAAGTTTATCTCGCCAGAAGTATTTATTCCGTTGGCAGAAAAAAGTGAACTCATTTTCCCCTTTGGCGAATGGCTAATTAATGAAGCCTGTAATGCTATTGAAGCGTTACAGGCAGCTAATCTAAACATTAGATTAGCCATTAATATATCAGGTCGCCAAGTATCAGATTTAACTCTGCTAAATCAAATTAAAAGCGCACTGGAAGACCACCAACTAAAAGGTTCGAACTTGTCTATCGAATTAACTGAGAGCGTATTCGTTGATAGCCTAGACACAGTATCTGTTTTGCTTAACGAGCTTAGAGCGATGGGAATTACTGTATCGATTGACGATTTCGGCACCGGTTTTAGCTCACTCGTATATCTGAAAAAACTGCCCATTGATGAGCTTAAGATTGACCGTTCTTTTGTGAGTGAACTAGAGAAAAACACCGACGATCAAGCTATCGTTCAGGCTATCCTTGGGCTTGCAAATAATCTGAATATCAAAATCATTGCAGAAGGCATTGAAACGCCACAGCAACAGCTGTTTCTGAAAAATCATCAATGCGCATACGGCCAAGGGTATTTATATCAGCGACCCGTTGCGATTGATGAATTCATCTCGCTTGCACGAAAACTAAGGTAATCTGCAGTCTTTTATGCAAAATGATACAAGAAGCCGGAACCTGTTCCGGCTTTTTAGTGCACATCTTAGCTTAAATTTACACGCTTAAATTAAGCCCATATGTCCCGCATGGAACTCTAAATGCTCTTCAATAAACGATGCGATGAAGAAGTAACTGTGATCGTAACCTTCGTGCATATTCAGCGTAAGTTGCGTATCGGATTGTTGAGCAGCATGTACCAGAGACTGAGGCTTTAGCTGTTCGTGCAGGAACTCATCTTTTGTGCCCTGCTCAACAAGTAAAGGTACGCTATGGGTTTTGCTTGCTAACAGCAAAGATGCATCGTAGTCCTTCCACGTTGTCTTGTCTTCGCCTAGGTATCTGCCTAATGCTTTTTCTCCCCATGCGCAATCTGAGGGGTTCGAAATAGGGCTAAATGCTGATACTGAAACGAATTTGTTTGGGTTACGCATGCCGATAACAAGCGCACCGTGTCCGCCCATAGAATGTCCGCTAATCGCCCGCTCTTTAGTCACAGGGAATTCGCTTTCGATAAGCGCCGGCAGTTCATCAACAATGTAGCTATACATATTGTAGTGTTTATCCCACGGTGCTTGTGTTGCGTCCACATAAAAGCCTGCTCCTAAACCGAAATCATAAGACCCTTCTTCATCGTCTGGCACCCCTTCACCACGAGGCGATGTATCAGGCGCAACAATAGCCATGCCGAGTTCCGCTGCCAGTTTCATTGCACCGGCTTTCTGCATAAAATTTTGGTCGGTACAAGTTAGGCCCGACAACCAATATAGAACCGGAACCGGTTTCTCTTTCGAGGCAAATGGGGGAAGAAAGATTGCGAAAGTCATGTCGCATTGTGTGGTTTCAGCTTTGTGGGTATAGCGCAAATGCTGTCCCCCAAATGCTTTATTTTCGCCAATAAGCTCCATTTCAGCTCCTTAAATTCATAAATTTGCACCTTTATTGTGGAATCAGTAAAGGCTCTATCGGATTTTAGATCAAGTTCGTTTACACTAAGCGCCTAATTTTTGAGGTAAGTACAATGGTAAAAGCCCTGTTGCACCATATTGTTGGCACTATTTCGGTTATCTGCTATTTCCTGAACACAGTTTTGTGGTCAACGCCTATATTCATACTCGCGATTTTTAAGTTAATCCCTTTTGCCCCATGGCGTCGCTTCATCTCCTATTTGCTTGACGCATGTGCCACTGCGTGGATTGGTGTCAATAACCTCAATCAGCGCATTAGTGGGCGTACCAAGTGGCAAGTAAACGGACTTGAAAAACTTACTCGAGACGATTGGTATCTCGTTATTGCTAATCATCAATCTTGGGTCGATATCTTAGTTCTTCAACGTGTATTCAACCGAAAGATCCCTTTTCTAAAGTTTTTCCTTAAAAAGGAATTGATCTATGTGCCGATACTAGGCCTTGCTTGGTGGGCGCTAGACTTTCCATTTATGCGCCGATATTCAAAATCTTTCTTGGCTAAAAACCCACATCTTAAGGGTAAAGATATGGAAACCACGCGCAAAGCGTGTGAGAAGTTTCGCAATAAACCAGTAAGCATAATGAATTTTGTTGAAGGCACGCGCTACACGCAAGCAAAGCACGACAAGCAAGCATCGCCTTTCAATCACTTACTAAAACCAAAGGCCGGCGGCGTCGCTTTTGTTCTATCGGCTATGGGAGAGCATTTGCATAAGCTTATTGATGTAACCATAGACTACCCGAACGGTGTTCCATCTTACTGGGACTTTGTGAGCGGCAAGGTACGGAACATTCGCGTAAATATTAAGGTTATGCCTATTAAAGACATTATGGAAAATGGCGTATTCAACGATAGTTACTTTGACGACCCACAAGTTCGCGCCCGTTTTCAAACATGGCTAAATGAACAATGGCACGCCAAAGATCAGCTTTTAAATTCACTTAACGCAACTCAGAAACCATTATGATCCGTGTAGTACTAGCGCCTTTTATTTTTGTTTTGCACACCACGCTGCAAATTCTCAACCTCGCTCTATGGGGCGGACTAATTATTCTACTTGGCTTGGTAAAACTGCTGTTACCAAATGGAAGAATTAGAACTGCCTGGAACAAGGTTATGCATGCCCTAATGTTTAGTTTTGGGCGTATTAGTGTGCTGTTAATCAAGCTATTTAATAAGGTTGATATTGAGTGTTCGGTTCATGGTGAGCTTTCAAAAAACAGTTGGTATTTGATTATCGCTAACCACCTGAGTTATTTGGATATTATCCTGCTCATTGAGTTCGCCACACACCGCATTCCCGCGCCAAAGTTCTTTCTCAAGAAAGAGCTCATCTGGTTACCCTTTGTTGGATTAGGCGCTTGGGCGCTTGATATGCCCTTTATGCATAGATACACCCGCGCATATTTGGAAAAAAATCCGGACAAGAAAGGCAAGGACTTAGAAACCACTAAAGCGTATTGTGAAAAGTTTAGAACGGTTCCGACTACCGTCATCAACTTTGTGGAAGGAACGCGTTTTACAACCCAAAAGCACTTGTCTAAGCAAAGCCCTTACGAAAACCTACTGCCACCAAAAGCGGGCGGGGTTTCTTTCACGCTTTCAGCTATGGGTGAGCTATTCACTAACGTGCTAGATATCTCGTTACTTTACCCAGAAAATAAACGTCACCCCATGATGGCAATGCTAAGCGGACAGATGACAAAAATCGTTATCGACGTAAACGTGACTCCTGTACCAGAGCTACAACAAGAATCAGAACGCACTGAGTCTGAGTTTCGTCTTTATTTCCAAAACTGGTTAAATGGTCTGTGGGAAAATAAAGACAACCGTATTAAGAAACTGTTGGAGTCGTAAATAATGGAAGTCAGTGCTTCAGTACGCGATCATTTCATTCATTTGGTCAAAGACGTTTTTCCTAATTTAACCACTGAAGATCCGCTTTACAATTTGCTTGCTCTAGGCTCTATACTATTCGTAGCAATCCTAATCT
Organism: Alteromonas sp. ABD4_190; assembly: GCF_056160105.1. NCBI lineage: Bacteria > Pseudomonadati > Pseudomonadota > Gammaproteobacteria > Alteromonadales > Alteromonadaceae > Alteromonas > Alteromonas sp. ABD4_190. The sequence goes on along the minus strand of NZ_JBSWWN010000001.1, from coordinate 2,853,289 downwards.
ACGTGGTTGCGCGTCTGCTAGTGCGCCCCCAAATTGCCAACTGGGTATATAAGTCGAATAATAAGTGGGATAACGCGCTACAAGAACACGGCTTCTTTAGGCGTTTGATGCACCTTTTCCCGGCGCTCTTTATTTACGTTACCACCCCGGTACTTATCGATAACGAAGCAGTAATGCACGCAATGGTGATTAAAAGTGCTCAACTGTACATGCTGTATAGCGGGTTGTTGGCCCTGTACGCCATGCTGAGCACGGTAGAGGACGTATACAATGCATCTGCGCTTTCACGGCGCGCACCAATAACAGGCTTCATTCAGGTTACTAAGTTAGCGTTTGCTATTGTCACCATATTGTTAAGTATTTCATTGATTGTAGATAGAAGCCCGCTGCTTATTGTTTCTGGCTTAACCGCCATTGCAGCTGTGCTGCTATTAATATTCAGAGACACCATTTTAGGCTTTGTTGCCGGTATTCAAATTGCCGCCAACCGCATGTTTAATACAGGCGACTGGATTGCCATGCCTAAGTATGAAGTAGATGGTGAAATACTCGAGATAGGTCTAACCAACGTTAAAGTTCAAAACTGGGATAAGACTATTTCAACGTTGCCGACCTATAGCCTTACCACTGAAGCGGTAAAAAATTGGCGGGGCATGCAGGAGTCTGGTGGTCGTAGAATTAAGCGTGCTATTTATATTGATGTGCACTCGATCAAGCTTTGCGACAACGACATGCTAGAGCGCTTTTCCAAAATTCGTTATATCAATGAGTATGTCGAGAAAAAGAAGAACGAGCTTCGTGCCTACCACAGAGATTATTCTATTGATGAATCGGATCTGTTAAACAACCGTCGCCTTACTAACATTGGTACTTTCAGGGCGTATTTAGAGGCTTACTTACGTAAACACCCAGACATTAACCAAGAACTGACCTTAATGGTTAGGCAGCTACCGCCTAATGAGCTTGGTTTACCTTTAGAAATTTACTGCTTCAGTGCACAAAAAGAGTGGGTGAGATACGAGAAAGTGCAGGCAGATATTTTTGACCATGTTATGGCCATGCTTGACCTGTTCGACTTACGCGCTTATCAGCGTGACGGGCATTTATCTTTGCTAGCCCATGGTGAACATAGCGTGTTTAACAGCACTGATGGAAAAGATGCCCGACAGGAACCTGAGCAACACCTTATTGATGACTAATACGCCAAGATAAGTTATTGCGCCAAAAGAAGCTTAGGGCAAAAGCGAAGATGGCCGCAAAGACAACAGCCACTAGAAGTAATATCAGTTTTTTAAAGGCAAAAAAAACCGGCTGTAATAGCCGGTTTTTTCGTAATACTTATCGCTTTAAGCCAGTGCGTAGGCCATCAGTAAACAAAGTACTAAACCAGTAACGCCAAAAAAACCATACTCGATTTTTTCCTGCATACCTTCAGCACCTGCTTTTGCAGTCATAAAGCCCATAACGATGCTGCTTAGCCCTAGCGTAAAGGCAATTAGCGCAACACCAAACATAATTGCATTAATCCAATCAGCCATTGTGATAACCCCTTAAAAATATTGGCGGTATTATGCACCAATAAATAAGATTTAACCATGCTTGGATTGGCTTAAATGTATCGCTATTGGTATTAATTGATCTTAGTCAAAACTACTAATTAATTAGCAATTTCACTAAATAGTGAATTGGAAATTGCTCTAAAAAAACGCACACATAACCTAACTAACTGAAAAATATAAACTTTAAATTTTGGCAAGGCCATTGCTCTACTAAAGATATACCAGCAAATAACGCTAGTGTTTATTTGATAGTGACTCTACAACCCGTCGCAGCTCTTAGAACAAGGTTGATGTGTTACACCTAAATTAAGGAATGAACAATGTCTAACAAACTATTACTTTCAGTTGCTGTTACCAGTGCTTTGATAAGCGGCCACGCATTCGCGCATGACACAAGTTTTCAGAACAACAGCTGCGACATGGAGCTTGATGGCCATATTCAGTATTACCAAGGCGACCTTACGGTTCAGATGGACAACGGTTCGGTAATGACAATTGATGCTCAACACAATATGACCATCAACGGTGAGTCAATTTCGCTAAATAGCGAACAACAGCGTTGGGTAAGTGAATACTACAACAACATTGATATTGCTATTCCTATGACCCTTACTATTGCCAGTGAAGGCCTACAAATTGCCAGTGTAGCAGTAACTGAAGTGTTTACTGAACTGTTGGGCGGCGATCAAATGGGTGATGATTTCAATGAATTGTTCAACTCACTAGAGACCAAACTAAACACCTCATTTTATGATGACGCGGGTAATATCCGCGTAGATTCTACGAAATTTGACGAGCCAGGTTGGTTTGACGAAAGCTGGGAGCAAGAGTTTGAAACACAAATTGAATCTTTGATCAGTGAATCTATGGGCAGAATTCTTATCGCGGTTGGAACGCAAATGCTGTGGGAAGGTGGTGATATGTCTGAATTCGAGCAAAAGATGGAGCGCTGGGGTGAAGATTTAGAATACCGTTTGGAAAGCCAAGCCGCTTCGCTGGAAGAAAAAGGTGATGCCTTGTGTAAAGTACTGAAGAAAGCCGACTATGCCGAAGGTAAAATGCAGGCATCTATATCAGGGCTTGATGACTTGAACCTGCTGGATATTGACCCCAACGACCATCATGGTCACAACGGGCACAATGACGAAATGAAAATGTAGTCGAATAATTTAGCGAACTATCCCCGCTACAACAAACTGCTTACCTTTCTGTATCACTTACTTTGAAAACCGACTGAAAAAACAGTCGGTTTTTATAGCGCTCGCTATCTAACTTTTTAATATTTCTCCTCACTCAGATTTCTGCTTTTTCAGTTAATGGTAGGCGTATTAACGACATCCGCCCCCCGATTGATGTACTCTTAAGCCCTAAACAAAGGGGAATTTAATCGATGACTCAGAATGTAGTAATTAGTGGCTATGGCTGGTTAGCCGGCTATGTAGGCAACGCACTGTCGGGCAAGGTCAATATTATTGGCACTACTCGAAGCCAACAGAAACGCCTGGCGTTAAAAGAACAAGGTATCACCGCAATTGAATATGCACTGGGCGATGATACATCGGCGCTATGCAACCACCTACCAAACGCGACCCTATTGCTAAATATTCCCCCGGGTAGAAGAAACACCAACCTCGAATCATTTACTGACAATATGGTGCGACTTATTGATGCTGCACTAAGCGCAGGCGTCGCGCACATTGTTTTTATCAGTACTACATCAGTTTATGGCGATGCCACTAACGAAGTATTTACCGAAGTTAGCACTACACAGCCGCAAACAGCTTCGGCCAAGGCACACGTTACTATTGAAGACTATTTGTTGTCTAAACGAGGTCAGGTTGATATCAGTATTATTCGTCTAGCCGGTTTAGTAGGTCCAGACCGTCATCCTGCCCGTTCGCTAAGTGGAAGACAGTTGGATGCAGGAAATAAACGAATAAACCTTGTCCATGTGCACGACATTGTATCTGCGTTAACCTCAATTATTTGCGACAAGCCACTAAACGACGTTATACACCTTTGTAGCTTATCTCACCCTAAACGCGGTATTTATTATGTAGATGCAGCTAACGCTCTGGGTATAGACGCACCACACTTTTCTGATACAGAAGCTCAGCCTAGCGGCAAGGTTATCGACGCTACACAAAGTTGGGAAAGGCTTAACATTACGCCAGAGTATGGCGACCCTTACCGCATGTTTTAAGTCTTATATTGACTCATTTTCTAACACAGTTCTCTTGGGTTGAAGTGCGTTTAACCTAATGTGTTAACCGAGTAACTTTTCAAGAACAGTGAGTGAAAAAAATTCGTTGAAAACAAAAACGGCAAGCTTCACGCTTGCCGTTTTTCATCTTAATTTACTACTATTGTGCGATAAATTTAGTAATTTTTGTCGTGAACCTTATTAACCAAAAAGGCTCAACCCGAAGTATTTTACCGCCACCGTGTTTACAAAAATCACAAGTAGAATAAGCGGAATAAACGTCTTCAACGAAACATCCACATACTTTTCGAACCAGCTGCCTTTATAGCCGCTGCTGCCTTCTTCCAAAGAAGCATTAAAATTAGCACTCTTCCAGCGATAAATAACGAACAAGCAGATTAGCAGGCCGTTTAACGGCAAAATAGTTTCGTAGAATACATCGTAAATTACGTCAAACAGCGATTTATCGGCGCCTGCATAGTGCATAAATGACGTCAGCATATCAACTTTACCAAACGACAATGCACTTAAGATAGCCAATAAAATCATAATGCTACCCAAAGAACCTAGCGCCCATTTACGGCTCACGCCTTTTTCGTCCATTAGTGCTGCTACGGGTACTTCAAAAATAGACACTAGAGACGTAATTGCCGCAAAGAACACGAGTAGGAAAAACAGGCTCGCGACAATCGAAGCCCCCATATAGCCTATGGAGTCTTGCAGTGCTAAGAAGATACTAGGCAGATAAGTAAAAATCATACCTACAGACGATTCACTTAACTCATCAGGATTAATGTCTGGGTTGAAAGAGAATATGGCAGGAAGAATCATTAAACCTGCGGTAAACGCCACTGCAGTATCAGTTAATGCAACAAGCTTTGCAGCGCTTGGTACATCCGCACGTTTATCGATGTAACTACCGTAAGTAATAAGAATACCCATACCTAACGACAATGAGAAAAAGGCTTGTGATAGTGCGCCGTTCACTACTTCTGCTGTAATTTTTGAAAATTCAGGAACAATATAAAACTCTACGCCTGCCATTGCGTTTTCGCGAGTTAGTACAAAGATAACAAGGCCGATGAGCATTACAAAAAGTGCGGGCATCAGCAGCTTCGCCGCTTTTTCTATCCCCTCTTTTACACCACCTTGAAGGATAAGATAAACCACACCAACAACAACAGCCATGTAGACGAAAATAGACTCTGAATTAATAAACACCCCAAAGGTTGAGGGGTCTGCTAGTCTGTCTAAATTCCCACTTACTGCTTCAAATAAATAACCAAATAGCCACACGGTAATAACCATGTAAAAAACGGCAATCATAAACGGCGTGGCAATCGCGAGCCACCCCGCGACTTTCCATTTCTTTTCATTACCGCTTATATCACTGTATGCACCAAGCGGGTCTTTTTTAGCATGGCGACCCACTGACATTTCTGCCAGCATCACCGGTAAACAAATGGCAAAAACGAAAATAGCGTACATTAAAAGAAATGCACCACCGCCGTTTTTAGCTGCACCGACTGGAAAACCTACCAAATTACCAATGCCCACTGCAGAGCCTGCAGCAGCCAATATAAAACCTATGCGCGATCCGAACTGTTCTCTGGCCCCGCTCATATCCCTTCCTCTTGTTGAGTTATTGTTATAACAGTTCGCTTATCACCCATCGTGAAATACAAAAAAGCCTTGTATAGAGAAAATACTTTTTGCACTCATAATGTGTACTTTTTGTTTGCGCTTAATACTCATCGATATCAAGCTGCGCGAACTGATATTATTTATTATCAGGATGGCGTTTATTGTTATGACTCACGTGTGGCGTCAACGCGTTGTATTGCTGCCTCTATGGGCGTATCAATACGCTGCACCATTCCCAAAATAGCATGGTAACAGCAGTGAAATAAAAAGTCTTGATGTTGAACTTACTGAAACGATGTTAGGCCGTATCACCAAGTTACCACTTCGCCATTCCAGTCGATAAAATGGCAAGTCTGGTCCCGATTAAGCGCTGAAAGGTGGTGAATAAGTTGTTTTGCAGTGAATTCCGGGGTAAAGAGTTTTTTAGCCGCTACATTTTTTTGAAATGGCTTCGACAGCCCGGTATCAACGGTACCTGGGTGGTAACATACCAGCATGACATCTTTCAATCTGCGCTTGTACTCTACCGACGCTGTTTTGATAAACATATTGAGCGCGGCTTTCGAGGCACGGTAGCCATACCATCCGCCAAGCCCGTTGTCTGATATGCTCCCTACTCTCGCACTTAGGCAAACAAGGGTGGCCCCTTCTTTACTCATAACATTGACCAAATGCTTAAGCCATATAGCGGGAATAATGCTGTTTGTCGCGAAGTACGCGGTCAGGGCTTCCTCGCTGACATCTTCTAAGCGCTTTTCGGGGTGAATACCGTCGCTTTCGTTATGCAAAAAACCGGTGGTTATAACTACTGTACCCAACACAACCTCTTGCTTAACAAGTTGCTTAACGAATTCGCTGATGTGCTTATCATCCTGTTCAGCAATTTGATGGTAGGAGACGTTCTCTGAATTGTTGCTTTCAGTTGCAGCTGAACGACTTACAGCAAACACTTTTGCGCCCGCACTGCGATATTGCTCTATAAGCGCAGACGCTATCCCACCAGATGCGCCCACTATAAGTACGTTATTTTCCATTCGGCTCTCCCGGTACACAGCGGTCGCACTGGCGTTTTTTTCCTGTTAAAAGGTAAGAAATGGTATATCTATGTTTTGCGAATACATTGTAGAAAGCATCAGCCACATAACGGATAACAGGCCAACGAAGCGGAGCATAAACCCAGCCCATACCTACTGCTTTCCACGCTTCATGGGTAACATCAAGCCCAGTAATTAAAGTGCCATCATCGCGAAGCCCGTGAATTCTGGCATTAAGCGCATGCCAATCCATGGTTGGATAGCGAGTTGCAAAATCAGGGGCCTGAATGTCGACCAGGGTGAGTTTGTTATCCTTGTCTCTTTTGCGTAAATGACGCATTTCGGCTATGCACAAAGGGCAATAACCATCGTAAAAAATAATCACTTCTACCTACCTCTGCTACATAAGACGCTTATCGCTTAAAAGACGATCTCGCCCATGCAAACATGGAAAAACAAAAAATACATCGCGTTTGCCGTGCACTATCAGCACTCTTGTAGCGGCCAGTTTAAAACCGTTTTAAGCCGTCGCACGTTATTCTTATTTAATATTCGTTTATACGATAAAAAAACACGCTTGGATGACTTGTGTTGTGCCCTACCCGCACCCACACTACAAGCAAAGATTATGAGAGGTTTTATTATGGCAAATTTACAAGTAGCCACGTTGGCAGGCGGATGCTTTTGGTGTATCGAATCAGCGTTTAATAGCGTTGAAGGTGTAGAAAAAGCAATTTCTGGCTATGCTGGAGGTGAAAAAGCCGATCCTACCTATGAAGAGGTATGTACGGGAAACACTGGTCATGCAGAAGTGGTACAAGTAACCTTTGATGCCGACAACATCAGCTACCGTGAAATATTAGAAATTTTCTTCGCGCTACATAACCCTACTCAGCTAAATAGACAGGGTAATGATGTGGGTACACAGTATCGCAGCGCCGTCTTCTATCATGACGACGCACAAAAAGCGGAAGCTGAAAAAATTATTGCACAAATCACAGAAGAAGAAATTTGGCCTGACCCGGTAGTCACTGAAGTAGTAGCCTTGAATAACTACTATGACGCCGAAGACTATCATCAGGATTATTTCAAAAATAATCCGCAGAACCAGTATTGTTCTATGGTAGTTGCACCTAAACTTGCAAAATTTAAAAAGACTTTTGCTTCTCGCCTTCGCAGCGATGCATAGGTAAAGACAGCTTTTTTAGCGACGTTTACAGGTTGGCTTAAAACGAAAGGGTTGCTTGGTAGCAACCCTTTTTCGGTTTTAAGAACATTGTAAGTAGATAGACGCTAATCAAACCAAGCGTCATTGATTTTAAGCGAAAACAACAATGGCGCTAAATCTTCATAACGCATTTCATGCGCCTCACAAGTCGCATTTTTCATGTAATTCTTTTCCCACGGATCGTTAATGATCCATAGCGTACTATCAATAGTGACTAGCCCTTCCATTGAAGAATTATCCATTGTGTACTGTTTACAATTCTGGTCACTGGCAACATCAAAAATAATGGGAATGCGCTTTGTTGGCTTGCTACCAGTGGTATCAATTACCCACAATTCATTGTCGTTTCTTGCGGCGCCAAATAAATACGATGCGCCTGTTGAGTGCGTATATAAAGCCAAGCCATTTAAGGGGTGATTACCCGAGGTAAACGAAGGGAGCTGAAGGTCTGGTTCGCTCACAGTTGCAAAATCGCTCGATGAGAAAAAGTCTTCATCAACTGCCAATGTAAAAATTCTTGGCTGTCCAGCTTTATCTTTCTCAAGCGCCAAATACAAAGTGCCGTCTTCCGCCATAGTCAGGCCTTCAATACCATCATTAGGGAAGTTTCCTACTTCGAACCCTTTCGGAAACTGAAGTGGACGCACATCTGACATTTCAACATCACCATTGTCCTTTTGCGTTAGTTTGACCAATAGGGTTGGGTAGTCTGTAGAGCCTGTATCTTCGTACTTGGTTTCACAACGAGGGCTTAAGGCACCAGTACGGGTTGCATCTTCTGTGACGGTGTAAATGACATTAGCATCTCTAGGGTCTACCGCTAACGCTTCTAAATCTGGTTGTTCGCTTAAGTAACTATAGAAGCAGCTTCGGCGCACTTCCCTTGAGAATGAAAAGCGCTCACTAGAGGCAACGAGCGTTGCTGTTTCAGGCGAAATAGTATGCAACTTCAACTGCTGCGTAACATCCGCACTTGCATCAGCAATGGTTACTAGCTGTCCGTCTAGCACCACTAGCCCTGATGTTTGGGGGTCAAACATAACTTTTCCAGATTCATCAAGGATCCACTTTCCTACTGTTGTTTCTGTCAAATCGGTAGGTTCTGAACTGATAATGACATCTTTGGGCTCGCTGCATGCGGTGACCAGCATGGCGGTTAAAACGGTGGCGGATAAATATTTAAGCATAAAATGAAGTCCTCTCTCGACTCGGCATATCGAGAGCAAAAGATAAAACTGAAAAAATTGTAAGGGAGTATATCGAGCATACCGTTTACGCACAAAAAAGAGTAAGGTTATAACGGTTATTTACATAGCGACTGCGTTTGTGGCTTGTAAAAGACACGATAAAGATTGTAAAGCTTCTTAGTATTGAGGCAGAAAAGTTTTAGCTATCAAATCAAGTATTGAAGGAGAAAGTCATTCCTACGCAGCAATTGCCCCAAGTCATAGCAGGGCCAATAGTTAGAAAAGTGACGCCTACTGAAAGCCATATATGGGTAGTCACCAGTGACGCCGAAGCACCACAACTGAAACTGTCGGTCTGTGACCAGACCATAGCGGGTGAATGTCAGAGTGAAACTGTACGCGTAGGCTCTCATGCTTTCATCCATCTTATCTCTTTTTACGCCGCTGATACTTTTAAAGACAGAGCACGAATTAGCTATAAACTGTTATTTGACGATTCGTCTTCCCAAACCAGATGGGAAAAAGAACAGCGCGCAATACTCTACGATGGTCAAACTTCGCCAAGCTTTCACTACACAGAAACGCCTGAAACTATTTTGCACGGCTCTTGCCGCAAACCCCACTTTCACGACGATGATGCGCTCGCGCAGGTTGACGTTCTTCATGAGAATGCGTTTAAAGAGGGTGAGAACTTTCCTGATCTTTTGTTGATGACAGGGGATCAAATTTACGCAGATGATGTCGCTGGCCCTATGCTTAAAGCCATTCACTGTGTGATAGAGCGTTTAGGTCTTTATCACGAAGCGCTTGAGGGCGCAGTGGTGAGCAACACGAGTGAACTTGCAACCCATGAATTTGGGTTTTATGAACGTGAACAGCTTCTTCCACAAATAGCGACCAACACAGTACTATCTTCAATATTCTTTGGCGCTAAGAAAAAACCAGTATTCACATCGGTAAATGCACAAAACCATTTAATTGGCAGTGCAGAGATCATCGCAATGTATTTGCTGGTGTGGTCGGACACGCTTTGGGCTGATATCAATATAGATAAAGAGGGGCTCCCCCCAAAATACCTCGCTATTTTCGATAAAGAATACGAGGCGCTTAATGGCTTTGTAAAACAGCTACCGCAGGTACGTAGAGCCCTGGCACACATTCCTACCTATATGATCTTTGACGATCACGATGTTACCGACGACTGGAACTTAACCCGGGGCTGGGAGCAAGAAGTCTATGGCAACCCTTTATCAAAACGCATGATCGGCAATGCGCTCATTGGCTATTTGCTTTGCCAAGGCTGGGGAAATGCACCTAAAAAAGTAGCGCCATTAATTGCTAAAGTACAAGAATCGATGGGAGAAAGTGGTTTAAACTCGCACGATGAAATCATTGATGATCTGTTGGATTTTGATCAGTGGCATTACCGTTTAGATACCACACCACCTATTGAGGTTTTAGACACCCGCACACAGCGCTGGCGCTCCGAATCTAATATGAATAAGCCCTCGGGGCTAATGGACTGGGAAGCACTGTGTGATTTTCAGCATTCTATAATCGGCAAAGAGTCTGTCATCGTTGTCTCTGCCGCTCCCATTTATGGTGTAAAGGTTATCGAAGCCATTCAAAAGGTGTTTACGTTTTTTGGCAAGGCGCTTACTGTTGACGCTGAGAACTGGATGGCCCACAAAGGCACAGCGAATGTTATATTAAATATATTCAGGCATTACAAAACGCCCCCCGATTTCATCATTCTATCTGGCGATGTGCACTATTCCTTTGTATACGATGTACGCCTGCGCTTTAGGCGTAACAGCCCTCACATCACCCAGTTCACCTGCAGCGGATTAAAAAACGCCTTTCCGGATGGATTAATCAAATGGCTAGATAGATTAAACCGTGTGCTTTATCGCTCCAAATCGCCGCTGAACCTTTTCACGAGACGCCGAAATATGTCGGTAAAAGCGAGAGAGCCAAGTTTGGGTTATGGCGAATTATTCAACGGTTGTGCCATTGGTGTATTAAAAATTTCACAGAAAAACACCGATGTTCAGTGCAAAGCTTTGTTGAGCAACGGTAAAGAGGTAGAATTCCCAGCTTCCAAAGACGATTAGTTCAAAAGAGGTATCTAATGAGTGATAGCGCACTGTCCATCGGATTATTTTACGGCTCAACAACCTGCTATACCGAAATGGCAGCAGAAAAAATCCAAGCGCAGCTCAATAGCCTTTTTGACGAAGATATTGTTGACCTTCACAACATTAAAGACGTTAACCTAACGCGCACGGCCGAATACGACATTATTATATTTGGTATCTCCACTTGGGATTTCGGCGAGCTGCAAGAAGATTGGGAGTCTCACTGGGAAGAGGTTCACGGCTTAGATTTAGCAGGTAAAACCATTGCACTATTCGGCCTTGGCGATCAACTTGGTTACGGTGAATGGTTCCAAGATGCGTTGGGCATGCTTCACGATGCAATAATGCCTTCAGGTTGTAATATTGTGGGGTACTGGCCCAACGAAGGCTACGACTTTACCGCCTCTAAAGCATTGACCGAAGATAAAACCAAGTTCGTAGGTTTATCTCTTGATGATGAAAACCAATACGACAAAACCGATGCTCGAATTGAAGCTTGGTGTGAACAGCTACTGGTCTCAATGGCATAAATATTTAATCCACTTGGATATCAACGTTGGAAAATAAAGGTCGTATTCATCAGCAGTTCTATCGCAACGGCCCAAGCCACAGGGACGGCGCTGATGTTTCATTTCAAGATATTCGCAAACTGTTTAATTTCGCTACGATCACTGTGGGTAGATGGGTAACAGCAGAAGAACAACAGATCGCTGCCAACCTCTTTTTCGATGCACTTTACGATCTGGTGGCGATCTTAAATATCAATGAACAGGTGTTATCGTTAAACGGCTCCCTGTCACTGGCATTTGGCAGTGGCGGTCAAAAACACAGCAGTGCCCACTACAACAGTGCGAAAAGACAGCTTGCGCTAGCAAAAAATGCAGGAGCCGGGGCGTTAGCTCACGAGTGGTTTCACGCCTTCGATCATTATATAGCGCCGCGCATGTTCGACGGTATTGCCGCCGGTAGCTTTGCCACACAGGCCTGGCTTGACAACGCGCCTATGAACAACCACCCATTGAATCAAAAATTGAGCGATTGTTTTTCGTTATTGTTTTTAAATGATCAAAAAAGGCCAAATGAGTACTTTGTGCGATCCGTAGAGGCTGATCGCGCGCTAAAAATGTATTATTATGCGATGCCTCAGGAGATGGCTGCCCGTGCATTTGAGGCCTGCATTCAAGATCACGAGATCAAAAATGCGTTTTTGGTGCAAGGCACAAAAAAATCAACGGAAGCTAGACTTGGCATTTATCCTCATGGTAACTTGCGTACATCACTCAATCAGGCATTGATGTTGTATTTTTACCAATTAGGTGTCGCTATTTCACGCAAACAAACCTAGTTTGTTGTTTTATTACTGTGAAACTGAGTATTTTTTCAACAACAAGTGTTAATGAGCACACTGTTTTTATACAAAAGTCTGTATATTTTTGTAACAAGCAGTATACTAAATGGCTCGAACGTAACAGAAGAAAGAAGACGAGATGAAAAGAAAGAAGCATACCTCGGCTGAAGACGAGGCTCAGATTGATATGACCCCCATGTTGGACATCGTGTTCATCATGTTGATTTTCTTCATCGTAACGACCTCGTTCGTGAAAGAGAAAGGTTTAGACGTAAACCGTCCAGAGGATAATCAAGCGAAAAACGACAAGCCTTCTAAAGCGCTATCAATTCGTATTGATGCCGATGGCACTATCATGATGGGTGGCCGTGAGGTTGATATTCGTCGTGTAGTTGCAAACACGCAAACATACCTTGCAGAAAACAACACGGATTCAGCTGCAATCCAAGCTCACGAAGACAGCGAGCATGGAACGGTTGTTGAAGTAATGAACCAAGTTAAAATTGCTGGTATCGACAAAGTATCTGTTTTGGTTAAAAAGAGCAGTTAAACGTTCTATTAATCAAAAATAAAGCATAAAAAAAGCCACCTTCGGGTGGCTTTTTTGTTTTTGTGTAACATGACCTGAACAGCGTTGACACTTAATTTAAGGCTACTCGTCTAATCCATATTGCATCATTATTGAACGTCAACGTTCTCAATTAACTTTAACGAAACGTTTGTAGATTTTTTTTGACGAAATAGCTTTGCTTGCTGAAGTACGTTCAGAGGCGCACCTGCATCTATCGCGTTTTGAAAAATTTTCTCTAGATCTGAAAAGCACTCTGACTGAGGTGAATTTTTGACTAACTTCATTGCTAACACTCCTTATCACTGCGCAATAATTGTATTACCACCGATGGCCAATAAAAGTTGCCAAAGTTATACTTAGTTTTGGAATATAATACTTTAACGGATAATTTTTTCTATTCAACTTTAGTTTTTCGCCAAAGTGTCTAAAGTTTTTTATTCTACGCTGCTATTCTTTACCGCGCGAATTTTACTGAATATGCTAAACAAATTACTCACGTTAAATACGGTACCAAATAGGCTTCCCACTAGAATAGCATAAACAAGCCCCAGCCCCTCTGCGACGATAAATACTTTGCGAATGGTTCTCACATCTCGAATAACCAGCGACCCCACTGTGAAAATAAGTGACGACGCATAGGCGATGAAAATTATCCAGCTGTGATCTAATACAAACCACTCATAAGCGAGAAAGCCTACATTCACCGCAACAAAGAAAAATAAAATGGTATTGCTTCTATGTTTAATAGCAATAAAGTTACGAACGCTGGCTAGCAGTGTTCCAATGCCAGCTGCCATGGCATCCAACATAAAAAAGTGAACGCTGAGTGCACTCAAGGCAAATGCAGAAATAAGCAAATACCTGTCTACGTTGGTTTGGCGATACCCAATAAAATTTAAAACAACGGCTATGGCGCCAAAGCCTTCTGCAACTATATTCATTTATATTAGCTCATTAAAATTTAAGGTAATAAGGCTGACAGAGGGCTTTGTATTCATTTGTGTAATTACCCTCGCGGTCTCTAATAATCAGCGCATTTTCACTTGCGACTTTTGTAATGAAAAGCTGGCGCTCTGCATACGCAATGCAATCTGCATGTTCACCGCTAGCATTCTCAATTACTTTGTTAAAGCGAAATCCACAAAGGTATGGGTCTTTGTCCGATGTATGCTTTACATAAAGCATCGCTTCCAACAATAAGCCATAACCAGCAGCGGTTTTGATAATGTCAGCTGCCATCGACGTAGGGTACACACAGTACATTTGTCCACTTTCCATCAATAATGCACTGCTAGCGTTAAAAAGCTCATCAGGGCTTAATGTAGATGTTTGTCTTGCTACTGAACGATTGTGGCTTTGCTTACTGTAGGCATTAGAAAGTTTCGCTGGCGATTCGAAATACGGCGGGTTGGAAATAATGGTGTCATACAAATAGGCTGGTTCAAACCCCGCCAAGTCGCAGTTTCGGATACGTAGCTGCCCTGCCCACTTTGAATTTTCAAAGTTAATTGCTGCCTGCGCCGCTGCATCCTTATCAATTTCGATAGCATCGATTCGAGCTGCATCATAGTTATGACTTAACAGGCTTTTCCCTGATGAAACAAAGCTACTTGTACTTTCTTTCTTTGCTTTCTCTTTCTCTGTGCTGTCCGCACTTAAACTATCAGCGCCGCAGCTATCTAACTCACGTTCACTGCAACTTAGCGGATAAAAGCTTTCGGCTTTTTGGGCCATCATCAGTGCTAAAATGCCACTGCCGGTTCCAATATCCAAAATACGTGGAGCATGGCCAAGGTTTGCGCGAAGCTGCGCCCAACTGCCTAAAATTAGGCTGTCGGTGTTCACTTTCATGGCGCATTTATCTTGCGCTACGGTGAATTGTTTACAGCGGAACATGGGGAAGTCATATTACCTGGTGCATTAAAAGGCGCGCATTCTATACCAAGTTCGGTTGCGCTTCACGTTAAGCTGGTGACATATATTGTACACGCTCATCCCCCGGGTCTATTTCCAGCGCTGAAGCGACATCATATTTCTGGCCACATCCACGGCATGAACAGGTCGGTACTTTTTTAACGGGCCTTTCATTATGCTTTGCCAGATGGGCGCGGTTTTCTGCGCTATATCTTCTAATGTCCGTGATTCATCCCTATCGCCAAGTAACAATGAAGGGCGAACTGCCGAGGCGTGGGGTAATTGCGGCATGCGCATAATGGCGTTCTCTAATTCTCCTTTCACCCGCAAATAAAAGTTACTGCTTTTAGCATCAGCGCCAACCGAAGATATCCACACAAAGCTGTCAGCTCGTTGAGCACGAGTAAGCTGGGCAGCGACGTGCACAAACTCAAAATCCACACGGCGAAAGGCTTGTTTAGACCCCGCTTTTTTAAGCGTGGTCCCTAGGCAGCAGTAAACATGGTTTACGCTGAAGTAACCTTGGTAGTCTTGCAGGTTGTCAAAGTCGATAACCACAGGCTTAAGCCTATTGTGTGGGTCGTTAAACATGCTAGAGGAAAGCGGTTTTCTGACTAAGCAGGTTACTTCATTGTACCGTCTGTCCTGTAACAGCATATTTACAAGCGTTCGTCCTACTAAACCTGTCGCTCCTAGCACCATTGCGGATTTCATACGTCGCACCTTGTATCATAAATTGATATAACTACAATCAAACCTTCGACAGTCAAATATGCAGATAAAAATGAAAAAAGCCCTTTTAATTGGAGCCGCTATGCTCTCTACTGCTTTAAACGCTGAAACGCTCACTATTGAGCGCATTTTCTCTTCTCCTTCACTTGATGGCAATGCACCCCGTTCATTGAAAGTATCCCCAGACGGTCAACGCGTTACATTTCTTAAAGGCAAACAAACTGACTACGAACGCCTAGATCTATGGGAATACCATATTGAAAGCGGTCAAACTCGCATGCTGTTCGACTCAAACGACCTACAAAGCGGCGAAGAAGTGCTTTCTGATGAAGAAAAAGCGCGACGAGAGCGTATGCGTTTATCTGGTAGCGGCATCGTTAGCTACCAATGGTCAGACGATGGTAAAGCATTATTATTCCCGCTAGGAGGAGACGTTTTCTATCACAAGCTGGGTGAAAAAGGCGCAAAACAGTTACTTGATACTGACGCTTTTGAAACTGACATTAAATTATCACCAAAAGGTAACTACATCTCGTTTATTCGCGACCAGAACCTATATGTGAAACACATTGAATCAGGTAAAGAAACCGCCATTACCAAAGAAGGCGGCGGCAACATAAAGTTTGGTATGGCGGAGTTTGTGGCGCAAGAAGAAATGGGCCGCATGACTGGATATTGGTGGTCGCCTGATGAAACTAAGATTGCGTTTACCAAGGTGGATGAAAGCCCAGTAGACGTGATCACCCGCTCTGAAATTTATGCTGACGATATCAAACTTATCGAACAAAAGTATCCTAAGGCAGGCACGCCGAACGTGTTGGTGGAACTTGCTATTCAAGACATCAGTTCTGGCGACCGTACCTGGGTTGACTTAGGTGAAGATAAAGACATTTATTTTGCTCGCGGTAAGTGGATGCCAAACAGCACTACCTTTACTTACCAATGGCAAACACGGGATCAGCAAACCTTAGAGCTTCGCGCGTTCGACCTTAACAGTAAAAAAGAAAACGTACTGCTTACAGAAACAAGTAATACCTGGGTAAATCTGCACGACGACCTTTATTTCTTGAAAGAAAAAGGCAAGTTTATCTGGGCGTCTGAGCGCGATGGATATAAACACCTTTACCTTTTCGACAACAACGGCAAGTTAGTTAAGCAATTAACCAAAGGTGATTGGGTTGTTGACAGTGTTGAAGCTATTGATACCGCAAACAACCGTTTGTACTTCTCTGGCCGCAAAGATACGCCACTTGAAAGCCATGTTTACAGCGTACCTTTAGATGGCGGCGAGATTTCACGCGTAACTGAGTTAGGCGCGTATCATAGTGCTGCGTTTAGCAAAGATGCTTCAATTTTTATTGACCGTTTTTCAACTATCAATTCCCCTGCACAGGTAAGCTTAAACAGTGCAAACGGCGAGCGAATTACTTGGCTTGAAGAAAACAAAGTTGAAGAAGGTCATCCTCTGCACGCTTACATGGATAGCTGGACGGCACCTGAGTTTGGTGACATTACCACTAAGGATGGCGCAACGCTTAAGTATCGCATCTACACGCCAGACAGCGCTAAGCAAAACCCTAAACAGAAGCACCCTGTTATTGTTTACCTTTACGGCGGTCCACACGCACAAGTGGTAACAAACAGCTGGGCGGGTAACCGTGGTTTGCTGTTCCAACACTGGGTTGACCAAGGTTACGTAGTATTCACGTTAGATAACCGTGGCTCTAATTATCGTGGTAAAAGCTTTGAAGATCCTATTTATAAAAAAATGGGCTTTATTGAAGTGGACGATCAGGTTGCAGGTGTAGAGTTCTTACGTACACTTCCTTTCGTTGATGCTGAGCGTATTGGTGTTCATGGCCACAGCTATGGCGGCTACATGACGCTAATGACCATGTTCAAAGCAGGCGATTATTTTGCAGCGGGTGTGTCAGGTGCGCCGGTAACCGACTGGCGTTTGTACGATACCCATTACACCGAGCGCTATATGGGTAACCCTAATACAGATGATGATGCCTACACAGCATCTTCAGTATTCCCTTACGCAAAAGACTTGAAAGGCGACCTTTTGATTTACCACGGCATGGCAGATGACAACGTATTGTTTACGCACTCGACCATGCTATACAAGCACCTTCAAGATTTGGCGATTCCATTTGAAACCATGGATTACCCAGGTAAGAAGCACAGTATTCGTGGTAAGCAAACGGGCATTCACTTATACAAAACGATTACTAACTTCTTTAACCGTAACTTGAAAGACTAATCGGGTTAGGGCCTAGGCAAGTTGTAATAAACAAAAAGCGATGCTTGTGAAAGCATCGCTTTTTTATTTGGTCTTTTTGATTGTTACTAGCTAAACATCTGGGTTGCTAGGTTTTGCTGTACCGCCTGAGCAGACGATGCACTCAACTCAATTTCAACAGGGTCGGCTTTACCCGACAACCAAATTTTAAGCTCTGCATCAGTATCAAAATGCCCTGCTGTCTCAACGATAAACTGGGTAATAGATTTGTAAGGTATTGAGTGATAGTTCACTTTGCGCCCGGTAAGGCCTTGCTTATCAATTAGAATTAGGCGCTTGTTCGTGAATACACTTAGGTCGCGCACTAATTTAAACGCAGAGGTAACGGTCTCATTAGTAGCGAGTATAGGCGTAAGCTCTTCTTGAACATCTGAAGCGCTCGTCTCGCTTGCATTACCCATAATGGTATCAAATAAACCCATAATCATTTCCTTTAGGCAGAGGCAAGTTTAACTCGCCATTGAACTCTATGCGCCAGTGGCTTGGGTTTATCTAAAGCAAAGCCTTGACCATAGTCGACTTTAAGCTCTCGTAAGACCTCTGCGGTCGCGTTATCGACCACAAACTCAGCTACCGTTTGTTTACCCATACTGTGCGCAATATTATTAATTGCAGTAACTGTAGCATGATCAATTGGATCGTGAACAATGTTTCGCACAAAGGAGCCATCAATCTTCACGTAATCTACGTCAAGGTGCTTAAGGTAAGTAAACGACGACATACCTGCACCAAAATCATCTAAGGCAAAGCTACAACCTAAATCGCGCAGCGTGGATATAAAGTGTTTAGCGGCACTTAAATTAGTTACCGCCGTTGTTTCTGTAATCTCAAAACAAATTTTCTCTGCAGGTACAGAGGTACTTTGCATGCGCTTGGTAATATTATGAAGCGCCATTTCATCGCCCAATGTAATACCCGATAAATTAATCGCAACTTTGCCAACGTTATCAATATGAGCTGGATTACTCTCAAGAGTTTTAAGGGTGTTATCTACCACCCACATATCCACTTTGTTCATTAATCCGTGGCGCTCAGCTAACGGGATAAATAATCCCGGACTGATAAGGCCGCTGTCTTTGGCGTTTAGACGCAGCAGAATTTCGTAATGCTGTAATTGGGCGGCCTGTTCTTGGCTAGGCACGTTAAGTGGCATAATAGCTTGGCTATACAACTCAAAACCATCGTTTTGTAACGCGTAGTGCAAAGCATGTAGAACCTGATTTTCGCTGTCGTCAATGGCCATTTGCGAGTCGTTATCATGGAATACAAAGTAACGGTTTCGGCCTAGGTGCTTGGCTTTGTAACACGCATTGTCAGCAGCTTTAATTAACGCTTCCGCGCTTTGTGTGCTCTCGTTTATTTCGATAACGCCAATGCTTGCCCCCACAAAAAACAACTTGTCGTCATATACAAAACGGTAATTGGAAATCGCTACCAATAGCTTGTCTAGGCGGTTTGTTACCTCATCCAAACTTTGATTGCGAAATATAATGCAGAACTCGTCGCCACCTATTCGGGCGAGCAGGTCGTGTCCATTAACGTACTGCCTAAATATGGTCGAAATCTCCTTAAGCAGCTTGTCGCCGGCTGGGTGACCACAGCTGTCGTTTACTAATTTGAACCTATCCATATCGATAAAGCACATCACGCTTTGTTTGTGGTAAGCGCGGGGCAAATGAATGTCAGCCACGTTTTCAAAACCATCTTGGTTTAACGCCTCTCGACTACTGTGCTGAACAGCTTCTTTGTGCGTTTCATCAAGGATCTCTCGCAATTTTTCATCAAATGCGTAGCGATTAAACAACCCGGTTAACTGGTCATGATTGGCTTGAAAATACACTTCTTCCTGTAGCGCTAGCTCTTTCGTCACATCGCGTGCTATGCCTTCAACCGCAATCAACAATCCTTGTTCGTCAACGATGGGGGTATCTGAAAATTCAATCGCTAACGGCTCCCCTACTTTGCCTTGATAATGCACAACATAAGGCTCGGGCTTTTCGCCACGGGCAATGGTTTGGCGTATTTCAAAGGTCTCGTCAGGTACTTGGCGTACGTATTTCGACTCGTTCGCACAGAAGTCTTCGGCGCTAAACCCTAAAATTTTTTCAATACCCGCGCTCACATACATAAAGTTATGCTCGACAGTTTTGGTGTAAACAAAGTGACGGTGCATGCCATCAACTAAGCGACGATACTTTTCTTCGCTACGCTTTAAATCGTGCTGGGCGCGAAAACGTTCGGTCACATCTCTTACGGTGACTGCTATATTATCACCTGCTTTTACCACCTGAACTTTTATCCATTGTGGCGCAATCTTATCGCTGTGAATGGCAAGGTGGGCTTCATAAGGTACACCGTGTTCAGACACGTTTTTAGCATTCTTAAATTCATCACTTAAGCCTAAATAGCGTGTTTGCTCGGCTAAGCTCATAGACCGTAATACATCACAAGCACCGCGAAATAGATAGCGGCTATATGAGTTTGCTTCAACTAAAGAAAAGTCATCATCTATTGGTTGATAGATAAGTAGCGCGTCAAGAGATGCTTCGCTAGCGGTAAGATAACGTTGATGGCTAACGGATAGATTAACCGCTCCTTTAAGCTGCTTGTGCAGTACATAGCTAACCAGCGCTGACATTAATAAGCCCGTTAGCATAATCAAAAGCCCTGCGTTGTAAGGGCTAAGCTGGGACTGCATGGTAAGAAGGAAGTCCCGCTCTAGAAATGTAAACGGTGCAAGCGGCACAATAGTGCCATCTTGCACTAATTTTCCGCTTTGAAATAAGGTTTGATTGTCGGCTTTGAGCTGAAAATTAAACTGCGGCCCCACTAACTCGCCTAACATCACGCCTAGAATAGTTTGTATATCAAAACTCGCCACTAGAAAGCCATGCTCAGGCTCCTGAGGGCTTATCGATCTCCCCATAATGATAAAGTGGTGTTTAGCAGTATCTGAATACATAAGCGTGCTTTCCAAGTCCTCAGAAAAACGCGATATGTTCAAGCCTAACGCTTCCATAGGCTTACCAACTAAGCTGTTGTCTATGCGGGTTTTAATGCCGGAAGATGGCGTTGCCACCCACGCTATCTTCCCATCAGCATCAACAAACACTAGCGATGAAAAACCACGCTGCATACCCATCAATGACAGGGCCTGCGCGTTAAACCAGTCTACTTGGTTTGGCTCGAAGGTGGGCCAGTTTTGCATAAGGTTGTGCAGCGCTTGAATACGTTCGCTTGAGAAAACTTCAAGACTAATTTTTACCTGCTCGGCAACCGACTGCGCTTTAGAAATACGTGCTGCGCGTTCATCGTTTTGAATAAAAACACCAGCAGAAACAAATAAAAAGGTGAGAAAAAGAAACAAAACCGTAGGTAAGGCGTAAATACGATGGTTGTGTTTGCTTAACATGTGCCTGTCTCCGGTAACTAGCGCCGGTATACTAAAGTAGAATTATTAAATAAATATGAATTGTCTTATGTGGTATAGGCTCTGGCGTTATCTAATAGTATGTGGCACTGTAAGGCTTCCGATTTCCTTTTAGTGCGTAAAGGCCCTTGTCGGCGCTACCCCACAAAAAAACCAAAATGAAAAGAGCGTTACTTAATGAGTATTTCTCCAAATTTCGAAGACATTAAACAAGCCTATGAACGTATAAAAGGCGACGTAAAGAAAACGCCGATAGTTGAATCTTCGTTGCTCAACAAATGGATGGGCAACCGCATTCTGTTTAAAGCGGAGTGCTTACAGACCATCGGGGCATTCAAAATTCGCGGCGCTATGAATTTTTTAGCCCGGTTGAAAGAGGAGGGTCGTTTACCGAAGCATGTGGTCGCCAATAGTTCTGGAAATCATGCTCAGGCAGTAGCCTATGCAGCGTCTCACTTTGGTATCAAAGCCACTATTTTCGCGAGCGAGACCATTTCGCCGATTAAAGCTGCTGCTACGCAAAGCTATGGTGCTGAATTAAAACTATTTCCTACCCGTCCAGAAGCAGATGAGGCTGTCGAGCAAGCATCAAAAGCACCAGACACAGTATGGATACCGCCGTTCAATCATGAGGATATCGTGGCGGGGCAAGGCACGGCAACGTTAGAAGCGCTTAACGAAATTGGTGAGGTGGATGCTGTCTTTGCGCCGTGTGGTGGCGGAGGGTTATTGTCGGGCTCATTACTGGCAACTCGCGCACTACAGCCAAATGCATTGGTCATTGGCGCTGAGCCCGCCGAAGCGAATGATGCCTCTATGTCGTTGCAAGCTGGTGAGATCATTGCTTTAGACTATGCTCCAAATACCCTAGCAGACGGTGCAGCCACGCCCTCTGTTGGCGATGTAACGTTTCCTATAATGCAAGAAATAGATGATTTCTACGAAGTGGATGAGCTACAAATTGCTTATTGGACCCAATGGCTACATCATTTACTAAAGCTTCATATTGAGCCCACGTGCGCGATGACCATGGCTGCAGTAGCGGCTTGGGCTGCCAACACTCCACCTGGGCAAACCGCTCTTGTTATATTGAGTGGTGGCAACATTAGCCAGTCGAGTATGGCTAAGATTTGGGAGAGAGATTTTTTGCTGCAGCCTCCCATTCTTGACCTTGATGACGAAGACGAATTTGAAGACACCGAGCGTGTCGAGGCATAGCGTTGCGTTAGTGCGTAGCTATTGAAACTCGAGCAGCTCGGTATAAAAACTGTAAAAACAAAGAATAAAACAGAAATAAAAAAGGCAGAAACTCACTATGAACTCTACATTGTCGGCACTGACATTTAAAAAGCACTCGCTTTCAAAATTGCTAACCACAACGTTTGCAACAGCGGCAACGTTAGGCGCTATGACCACCACGCTTACAGTGGATGCTGCAACGCTTGTTGAGAACGTAAAAGGCTATACGTTAAATGAAAGTGGCAAACTCATTACGTTTAAAAACCTTGTCATTGATGAAGGCAAAGTGGTTGCATTAAATATCGACAAAGGCAACACGCCTGTCGACAGCACCATAGACGGCGAAGGTAAAGTCATGCTGCCTGGTCTTATCGACGCTCATGGCCACCTTCTCGGCTTAGGAGCAAACTTACTAGAAGTAGACTTACGAGAAAGTAAAAGTGCCCAAGACGCAGCTAAAATGGTTGCCGAATACGCTTTCGCAAACGGACAACAAGCTTGGATTACCGGGCGCGGCTGGAACCAAGAATTATGGTCCGACAGAGCGTTTCCAACAGCTGCTGATTTGGACAAAGTTGTTTCTGATAAACCTGTAATGCTTACTCGAGTGGACGGTCATGCGGCGTGGGTTAACACAAAAGCCATGGAGCTAGCTGGCATCACAAAAGACACTCAGTCCCCTGTTGGTGGTGAAATTATTAAGGATGCTAACGGCCAACCTACTGGTGTATTCATCGATAACGCATCACTGTTAATTGAAGAACACTTACCGAAAGCCAGTAACGCGATATACGAGCAGCAATTGAATGCCGCAGGTGAGCACTTACTAGCAAATGGCATTACGTCAATGCACGATGCTGGTGTGGGCAGAGACGTTTACGACTTCTATTTAAAAGAAGCCGTAGAGGGTGACTTACCTGTACGTATTTATGCAATGGTGAGCGCGACTGACCCTGAACTTTCAACAATGTTAAGCAACGGTACAATTCGTGATGAAGACGACTTTTTGTATATTCGTTCAGTGAAAGCCTATGGCGATGGTGCGCTAGGTAGTCGAGGGGCAGCATTACTCGAACCGTATTCCGATGCGCCCCATCAACATGGATTGCTGTTAACTCAACCAGAAGATATGACCCAACTTTTCACCACGGTTATTGGTGCGGGCTTCCAGCTTAACTATCACGCTATTGGCGATAAGGCGAATCATGTTGCGCTAAACGAGTTTGAAACCACGTTTAAAAATATTGGCGGCAGCGAGTTGCGCAACCGCATAGAACACGCGCAAGTTATAGCGCCTGACGACCTAGCCCGCTTTGCGTCGCTAAAAGTGCTTCCTTCCATGCAGCCAACACATGCCACCAGCGATAAGAACATGGCGGAAGACCGCCTTGGTAAAGACCGTATGGAAGGCGCTTATGCATGGAAAACGCTACTCGATTCGGGCATTGCCCTACCCTTAGGTTCAGATTTTCCTGTAGAGCTTGCTAACCCGTTTTATGGTCTTCACGCTGCGGTTACGCGTCAAGACAGAAACAACCAACCGGTAAAAGGCTGGTATGCCCACGAAGCATTAACTATCGAGCAAGCCTTCAAAGGGTTTACTTTAGATGCAGCCTACGCAGGGCATATGGAAGATACGTTAGGTACGTTAACCCCAGGAAAGTGGGCTGATTTCATTTTGGTAGACCAAGATATTTTCAGCATAGACGCCAAAGACATTTGGAAAACCGAAGTTCACGCCACCTATGTGGCTGGAGAAGAAGTTTTCTCTAAATGAATAGCGAAAACAAAAGCCTTTTAACCAAAGGGATTGGCGGCATTGGCGCCGCCCTTTTAGTATTAAACGGTCTTATTGGGGCAGGCATTTTTGCACTGCCCGCAAAAATGGCCGCTGAGCTTGGTGCTTTCAGCCCCTACATCTTTTTAATCTTTGGCGCACTTATGCTGGCCATCGTCTGGTGTTTTGGACAGTTAGCGGTACGCTATCAAGAAACTGGCGGGCCAGTAATTTACGCTCAAAAAGGCTTTGGCAATGCAGCCGCGTTTCAAACGGGGTTTGTGTATTACTTGGCTCGAGCCACGGCAATTGCCGCAAATATGCACGTTCTGTTGCTATACGCTGGCTATATGTGGCCAGAGCTCAACACAGGCGCTGGCAAATCATTTGCTGTTATAGGGCTGACAACAGCATTAATTGTAGTAAATATTGTTGGTCTTAAGGCCGCTATGCGTTCGCTAGATACTATATCGGTGCTAAAACTCGTGCCTTTTGTGGCGCTTATTGCTGTGGGTTATTGGCAGCTGGATTTTTCTACTGCGCTGACAAGCGCTTCGGCTACCGTTGTACCTGCATTCGACACTATATCTGCAGGTGCTTTACTTACACTTTACGCCTTTATTGGTTTTGAGACGGTAGTGGTAACCAGCGGCGAGACTAATTCACCGAAAAAGACCATCCCTCGGGCGTTGATGCTTACGGTTTCAGGCATTGCCATATTCTACTTTTGCGTGCAGTGGCTTTATTGGCATACCGTAGGGCCTGCAAAGCCTGATAGCGCTCCTCTTATTGCTCTTGCTAATGTGATATTTGGCGAAACCGGGGCGCTTGTTATGACATTTACTGCCGTGGTGTCGGTTGCCGGTAATTTGTTGGCGAATATGATATCTACCTCTCGGCTTACGTTTTCTATGGCGCGGCAGTCGCTTATTCCAGGTAGACTAGGGCATAAGCTAGGAGAGATTCACTCGACCTTTGCTACTCCAGCCGTTTCCATAACTATATTGGGGATTTTTGCCGGTACCATGGCACTTACCGGCAGTTTTGTATGGCTAGCAATTTCAAGCGTGCTTGCCCGGCTTGTAGTGTATGCCGTGTGTGTAGTGGTGCTAATGAAAGCGCAGAGGGCTTATTTACAAGGGAGTTCTACAGGCTCATCCGCTAACGCTATAACCCCTTTAAAACGTTTGATACCCTTTGCTGCATTAGCGGTTTGCGCATGGTCTATTGCACAATCGTCTACTAACGCATGGCTATTTTTATTAGGTGAATTAGCGATTGGCGCGCTGCTTTATTTCGCGCTTTTTAGAAATAAAACATTAAAAGGTTAAACAGTGGAAATTCAAGTTATACCGGTTACGCCCTTTGCCCAAAACTGCTCGTTAATTTGGGATCCAACAACTAACAAAGGCGCGTTTGTCGACCCTGGTGGCGACGTTGAAACGTTAATTGAAGCTGCTACAAATAAAGGCGTGAGTATAGAAAAAATCATACTGACTCACGGTCACCTCGACCACGTTGGCGGTACTGTCGCCATCGCTGAACATTACGGTGTGCCCGTTGTTGGCCCCCACATCGGAGATAAATTTTGGTTAGATGCGCTTATGCAGCAAAGCCAGATGTTTGGCTTTCCACCCGCGCAGCCTTTTGCCCCCAATGAGTGGTTAAATGACAACGACACCATTTCAGTAGGCAATTTAACGTTGGAAGTATTGCATTGCCCCGGTCATACACCCGGACATGTGGTGTTGGTAGAGCGTTCGAGCAATCGAGTTATTGTGGGGGATGTCATATTTGCAGGCTCTATTGGCAGAACTGACTTTCCGCAAGGAAATCATCAGCAGCTTATCGACTCTATTAAGCAAAAAATTATGGTGTTACCTGATGATATGACGATTTACCCTGGACATGGCCCTACGACAACGGTAGCCACAGAAAAGGCAACTAACCCTTATGTTTCGGGTCAGTTTGGTTAAAGTTTATTTTTTTCAATAAATGTCTAAGCACAAAAAGGCGAGGTGCGTTGAACAAGCTTTTGCTTGTTTCGCCCTCGCCTTTCGCTTATTTAAAGCTTGCTATGCATTTACTTAGCGCAATGCCTAAAAAGCGTTATCAACTAACGCTTACTCGTAAGCGCCGCTTGCATAGTGCAACTCATAGCTGTGGCTATAAATTTCAAGGATGTTGCCAAACGGGTCTTCCATATAAATCATGCGATATGGCTTTTCACCCGGGTAGTAGTAGCGCGGCGCCTTCATACGTTTTTTACCGCCAGCGGCAACAATCTTCTCAGCTAAACCTTCTACGTCTGGGTCTTGAACACAGAAGTGGAAGATACCGGTTTTCCAGTACTCGAAGTTGTTCTCAGGATTTTCTTGGTTGCTGAACTCAAAGATTTCAACGCCTACGCGATCACCCGTTGAGAGGTGCGCAATGCGGAATTTCCCCCAACCTGCACCGAATACGTCGGTACACATTTCGCCAATGGCCGAATCGTCTTCAATAATTTCGGTTGGCTTCATGATGAGGTACCAGCCAAGTACTTCGGTGTAAAACTTCACGGCGGCTTCTAAATCGGGTACCGAAATACCGATATGGGAAAACGTACGTGGATACGGTGTTTTTACTGCTTCAGTCATTACTTACTCCTAGGTAGTGCAAGTTATCAAAATGGCTTAAGCGGCTAATTCATTGCTTAAATCAGTGTTTAGTTAGATAGCGTTCTCTTGTACCAGTTATCCAAAACATCAATCATACAGCTAATCGAAAATAGCGCTTAAGTGAATATGGATACATAGTAGCTAGACAATGAGAAAACATGAAATTATGATATCTTTTCAATTTTATAAATTTAATTTATAGCAAGATGATTAACCCTATTTGGCTAGACACCTTTATTACGTTAGTAGAAACAGGTAACTTCACTCGCACCGCTGAGCAACGTTTTATGACGCAGCCAGGAGTAAGTCAGCATCTGAAAAAGCTAGAGGAAGTATGTCAGTGCGAATTGGTGGTTCGTTTAGGCAAAGGTATTCAGCTTACAGAGCAGGGTCAGCGGGTGTATCACTACGCTAAAAATCAGCAGGCTAAGGAGCAAGATTTTATTGCCAGCTTGAAGTTTGACGCGCCATTTGAAGGAAAATGTGTAGTGGCCTGTTCAGGCGCTATCGCGCAGCGTATTTACCCTGCCCTGTTGGCACTACAAAAGCAGCATAACGCGCTAAAAATTCATGTTGAAGTCGCGCCTCGACGCACAATTTTATCAGGCATAGCAAACAATACCCTTGAGCTTGGTATTGTGACTAACCAGCCAGAGAGTGAAGATATACATAGCGAGTACTTAGGCGAGGAAGCGTTGGGGCTTATCCTACCGCGTAGCCTGCCTGATACGCTTGTGACACAGCTTTCTGGTTTTCCTGAAAATACACAGAATTTTATGCCTGATTCGGGTACGGGTACGGGTACGGGTACGGGTACAAAAATAACAAGCGTATCTGAAAGAGCAAAGAGTAAAACTGATGACGCTATTACGCTAAAAGCCGTAATCAACCATTTAGGGCTTATAAATCACCCTGACGCCATGCACTACTTACAGCGCTACTTTAACGATTGCGGAGAGCCTGAAGTAGCCAAGATTAATCCAAATAAGCTGCCACACGCCGGCTATATCAATCAACTTTCGCAAATTCTACTGCCGGTAAGCGAAGGGCTAGGTTACACCGTGCTGCCAACCAGCACGTTAGACTTTGTATCATTTGCCGACAAACTTACCGTCTACGAAGCCAAAAATGAGGTGACAGAGCCCTTATACAGTGTTCAAACACCCCACAGCGCACTCCCCGCTCGCTACCAAGCAGTAAAACAAACCATCACCCAAGTATTGAGATAAATAATGGGGTAACCCGAGTTTTGGGGTCAGAGTACATTATCAAGCTAGCTAACCTGAATATTGGGGTCAGAGTACATTTTTACCTTGGGTTACCAACTAAGCGCTAAGACTTTAGAGAGCGGACTATTAAAGTGCGGGGCCGGTGAAGTTACTCTGCCCCCACAATCCGTATTTAGTCGTGAAGCGAAGGGTCAGGCGCTACCATTTCGGATTCTTTTTTGTGTTCAGGTACATCCACTTTGCCCGAGGCAATGACTTCACCCTCTTGCCAAAGCTTCCACTCGCCCCGTTCGTAAATATCCCACTGTTCATCATTGGTTAGCGGTTCGGTAGCGATAATACTTACCACATCCTTTGGCGTGGTTTCAGCTGCAAAATCAATCTCTACTTCAACATCACTTAAACAAGCCGGGCCAAAAGGCGCTCTTCGGGTAATGCTAGCTAACTTTGTACTACAGAACGTAAACAGCCAGTCGCCATTACTCAATAAACAGTTGAATACACCTTGCTGTGCATACTCTTGTGCCAATTCGACAAGCGTTTCAGCTAGCTGCTCTGGCATAGCGTCTCGGGGGAGGTTTTGCCTAACATTGTTCATGATGTCGCAGAAAAGCTCTTCGCTGTCCGTATCCCCTACCGCTTCATAAATACCTGCTCGACGTGAGAAGTTGGGTAATTGCCCATTATGTGCAAACACCCAATAGCGCCCCCAAAGCTCGCGGGTAAAGGGATGCGTGTTCGCCAAGTTGATGTTACCAACGTTAGCTTGCCGAATATGACAAATGGCGTTTTTACTTTTTATAGGAAGTTTGGAAACAAAATCGGCGATAGGTGACGTGGCGCAAGGCTCAGGATCGTGAAACATACGCACGCCCTTACCTTCGTAAAAGGCAACGCCCCAGCCGTCTTTATGCGGCCCGGTTTCACCACCACGACGTGTTAACCCGGTAAAGCTAAAACATAGGTCAGTAGGAGTGTTCGCACTCATGCCCAAAAGTTCACACACAGCGTTTATTACCTATTGCAGTCATTAAATGAAGTACGTCGAAGAATACGCAAGCTTTTGGATTGAATCAATTCGACATAAGATAGGAGTATCACTTTCTGCCTGAGGTTCAATATTTGCCTTACAACTCTACGGTGATTGGGGTCAGAGTACTTTTTGAGGAAATGTACTCTGACCCCAATATTTTTTGTTGCTGACCAGATAAACGTAGGTATTTTAATACTTACAGTTTTTATTCAGCAGTTAAGAAGTAAAACTTTTGCAAGCCACCACCGCCCGCGACGTATTGCGCGCGGTGGTTTAGGCTTTACCGCCTACTGCGCAGTGAAAAGCTAATCGATGACTTCAAGCTCCCTGTGTAGCATCGAAGGGTTATCTACGCTTAAATATAGGGTCGAAATACTTTCATTTAATAAAGCCATACCAGAATAATATGCTTGGGATTTATTGAAGGTAAGTTTGACGTTAGCGACGCCCCTTCCAAAGTGAAAATCCTCTTTGGTTAAACTTCTACTCCACTCGCCAACTTCAATACTTTCTATATTTGCTTTTGGAATTACTACCATCCCCCACCACGAGTTATTCACCACAACCTTGTCCTGCCAAATAAAGCAACTATAGTTTTTGCTTACCCGGTAGTTGGCGACGAACATGATCACTAGGTAGAACACTAATGTGGCCACCACCATGGCAATCGTTTCACCAAATTGCGATAGCAATACATATGAGGCATAGGTTGTGACACTCAAAGCAATGAGTACGCCTAGCAGATGCCACCACTTGCCAGAGAGTAACTTAAGGTTCACTGCACTTTTCACATGTTTTTTACTGAATCTAGGTATAGCGTAATACCAACTTGCCGGTTCATGGGCCAACATTAACGCAAGCTCTAGTTGCTTAGCCTCTTTGCTACCTTTTTCCGGCGCTTCAGCTTTTTCATATTTTTCGAGCATGTGTATACGTGGGTCGCCGCTAAGTTTACGTGCGCCCCAAAGCGCTTTCACGATAGTTACCAAAAGCACTACTTCAATAATCATTAGTACGGCAATGATGGGGTATTTAAGGTAGCTGATAAACGCAAAATAGTGCGCTAGCTGTTCCGGGTAGTTGTAGCGGGCTATTAAACTACTTAAAGAAAATATTAGCAGTAACTTCCAAAGAGCTTGTTCGCCAATACGAATTACCCAGAAGTAATACAATAGCGGCAGTACAAGGAAATAAACCAACGAAACAAGCGCCGTATTACGCCAGCTTGGCTCTGATATGATATTGCCGAAGGTAAGCGTAATGTCTGGCAAGGTACTAGGTAAAAACCATGTGCCTACATAAAAACACCCCGCAGCAACAATCAAAAAAGCAATTCTGTATTTGACGGGTTTACGCATATTTCATCCCTGACGCGTTGAAGATAAGAAGCAGCTAAGAAGCTAAACAATTGATATACAATACGAAAAAGTGGGGTCAGAGTAAATTAATTTGATGACGGGGTCGTCTGACTTTGGCGAAATGTACTCTGATCCCTTTACTTTTATGCAGCTTTTACTTTGGGGGTTGTTTCAGGCTGTGAAACGTTAGTTTCTAATTGGGGTTCAACGCTATTAAGTTCATTTTGATTTTGGCTATCACGAACGTTCTTTTGAACCGTAATGGCAGCAAATAAGCTTAAGGTAAACGCCATTCCGAAAAAGCCTTTCTCACTTAGTAAAAGTTCGGCGTTTAGCAACCCAATAACTAACAGTACAATGGCTGAACCGGTGGCTACCGCTGAAGCTAAAAAGTATGCTTTGGTTGTAGGTACACCTTCCATTTTATCCCGTACCGTTTTTTGCAAGCTTACCACTGAAAATAAGCCAAATAGCATGATTGTGAAGTAATAACCTTTTTCGTTAAGGGCCATAGGTGCATTGTACAAGCCTATAAAATAAGCACCTACGCCTACAATAAGTGCAGCTAGTGACGCGATTCGAAATGCTTTAGTGGGTTTATTCATGTTTTGCATAGTAAAACTCCTAAATATTCTCTATTTGACCCGTATGGGTAAACGTAACGGCCTTGTTTGTTAAATCGTACTTTTGCATATAACGAGCAAGGCTTCCGAAAGTGGTGGTTTCTACCTTGCGACCGTGGTCTGACAAAGTTACGCCATCGCTGAACATACTTGCTAAGCCAAGTTTCGCGCGGCTCATATTTACTTTTTGTGGCACAAAATGGGCCTTAGCATTTACCTTTAGCTGCGCAATATCAGTGGTTGAATAAATTGCAGCGTTTAAAACATCAAGGGTGTATTCCGTGCAGTTCTGGCGTTCACTATTAAACGGGTTAGCCACTACCGAATATCGAGCATTGTGAAGCAGCTTAGCTTTGTCATCGCGATATAGCTTCACCAACGCTTGTTGCACTTCTGCTGAAGGAATTATTATTCCCGCCTCTAGCGCATACGCGCCCCAGAAGAAGTCTACTGGATAGTCGGTAATTAAGTGACTTTTGCCCTGATCTTCTGCGTCTTGATATAAATTGTGTATGGCATAGCCTTTCGCCGTATCGCCGTTGCTTAGCTGAATAGTTGAGTAAATAGCAACGGCGGTATGGGTAAAGCGAATACCTTTTGGCATATCCTCAATAGGTCTGCCACGTCTTGCAATAATAAATGCCCGGGCCCCTTCACCTGCCGCATACTTTTCCACATCTTTTGAAAAAGTTGCGATCGCTTCTGGCGTAAAAGTAGGCTTGCCGTGTTGCTGGCTACCCGCGTATACGTCATGAATACTAGACATCAACAATACAAAGGCGAACCCGATTGAAGTTAAGTAGGCTTTCATGTTCAACCTACCGCTGAGTATTAGTTGTGGTTGTGATCACTTTAGTTTTGGTAGTAACCACTTGGTTTGGAGCGGGGTCGGCGGTGATAATAGTTTCGGTTATCACCAAAGGCTGGTTGTGCGCCACTGAAGATTGATGGCTAGCCTGATGAAGGTTACGAGCACTTTCATTCACGGCGCTTTCTACCACCGCGCTTCCGGCTACAACCACACTCCCGGTCAATACCACAGGTACTGCCACCACCGCACTTGCTACCGAAGCGGTTGTCGCTAAGCCTTCAGAAGCAGCTAACGCACTGTGCTTACTTGCTTTGCCGCTATGGTCAAAAGAATCATCTGCCATTGCAGAATGGGTAAGAATCGCACTACTTAATAGTGCAGTTAACATCAATGTTGAACGTGTATTTTTCATATCACTTGCTCCTAGTTTGTTAAGACAAGATGTGTCTGAACACTTTCTACACTAGAACTAAGAATAAATTTCGTAAACCATAATGATTAATGTAGTATTAAATTACACCACAAGTATAAAAAAGTAATACCATGAGCCAAATCAACCTTGTGTACGACACCTTGAAACAATGCTTACGGGAACAGCGACTCACCTATAAGCAGCTTGCAGAAGCGCTTGATGTTAGCGAAGCAAGTGTAAAGCGTAACTTTTCGTTGCAGGCATTCAGCCTTGATAAGTTAGAGCAGATTTGTGAATGCTTAAGTTTGTCATTAAGCGATTTATTTAGCCTTTCACAAAAACAGCAGGAGAAGATTTCACAGCTGTCTGAACAGCAAGAAATGGAACTGCTCGCTAACCCCAAGCTATTGCTTGCCGCGGTGTGTGTTCGTGACGGCTGGCGCTTTTCAGAACTTATCGAACATTACGATATTGATGAAGTGGAAGGCATTAAGCTAATGACAACCCTTGATAGGCTTAAGCTTATCGAGCTGTTGCCGAACAACCATTATAAGCTGCTTATTGCCCAAGACTTTCGCTGGATCCCAGGCGGGCCGCTAGAAAAGTTTATGGAACAAGAGGTCATGGTGAAGTTCATGGATCCAAAAAAGAACGAACCTTGGATGTTCCGCTTTTATTTGCGCGGTCGCTATTCTCAGACCTCGGTTTCGATTATTCAACGTCGTCTTGAACAATTGCGGCAAGAAGCGGCTAAGCTCAGCAGCGAAGATAATGATTTACCGATAGAAGAGCGCCAGCATGTGGGGTTGCTTATGGCTATGCGGCCTTGGGAGCCATCGCTTTTTGAAAACATGAAGCGAAAATAGAAGCAGTGGGGTCAGAGTACATTTCATGGAAAAGTACTCTGACCCCATAGCTAAGAGGCGCTTTTTGCCTGCATGGTAACTGGTACTCTGTTAGACAGCGTTAGGTAAACGATACTGGCGATAATTAGCCCCACGAACCACGCGTAGGCGTAAAGTGTATCGAAAATGGCTGGTACACTGTCTACAAACCCTGCCGCGTGCATAAAGCCGGGTATATTAGGCAAAATTCCAATAACTAGTGCAGCTACTCCCGCCATGTTCCAACCGTTGTTCGCACCGTATTCGCCAGAGTGTTGAAACAGCGCATCAATGTTTAACGTCGATTTTCTCAAAATGAAATAGTCAGCAATGAGAATACCTGCAATTGGGCCGAGTAGCGCTGAATATCCCGTAAGCCAGGTAAATAAATAACCACCGGCGGTTTCAAGCAGCTTCCAAGGGAAAATAGCCACACCTATCCCCGCGGTAATATAGCCGCCCATTCTAAAGCTAATTTTTGAAGGCGCCATGTTCGAAAAGCCATACGCTGGAGCAACCATATTAGCGGCTAAATTTGTAGTTAAAGTAGCAAGCGCTAAGGCAGCGAGTGCAAAGACCACGCCCATGCCGCCCATTCTGCCAGCAAGTGCCACTGGGTCCCAAATGGCTTCTCCGTAAATGGTTACCGTTGCAGAGGTAACCGCTACACCGATAAAGGCAAACAACGCCATGGGTAAGGGTAAGCCAATAGCTTGCCCTAGCATTTGATCTTTCTGTGATTTAGCGAAGCGAGTGAAATCGGGAATATTTAATGCCATGGTTGCCCAAAAGCCCACCATAGATGTAAGACCTGCGAAAAAAGCAGACCAAAACTGCCCTTCTTTAGCGCCCCCTTCTACAAATTGAGATGGCGTAGATAACATAGCGCCAAATCCACCGGCATTGATGTATGCCCAAGCAAGAAGCGCTAAGCCCATTAAGATCAAAAATGGTGCAGCAAAAGTTTCAAGCCAGCGAATAGATTCAGTACCGTGTTTAATAAAAACTAAGTGCATTGCCCAAAAAGCAAAGAAGCACAGAGTTTGGGTAATATCTATACCTAAAAATGGCAGCGCCTGCCCCACAAAAGCGTCGCCGCTCACGCTATTTAAAATAACGTAAATCGCACTGCCACCCACCCATGTATTAATGCCAAACCACCCGCAGGCTACAAGACCGCGAGCCAGAGCAGGAATCTTCGCGCCTTTGGTACCAAACGCGCTGCGTAGCAATACAGGAAAAGGTAAGCCGTATTTAGCCCCCGCGTGACCAATTAGCATCATTGGCACCAGAACAATAACGTTGCCTAACAGCACGGTAATCACTGCCTGATACCAATTCATGCCTTCAGATACTAGCCCAGCAGATAGCAAATAAGTGGGCACACATACCACCATAGCCACCCATAACGCTGCATAGTCCTTCCACCTCCAGGTTCTTGTTGCTTCACTAGTGGGCGCCAAATCTTGGTTCCATAAATCGCCATCGTAATGGGAAGGTTTTGTCATGGGTTGATTGTTGGTGTTATCCACGATCTCTTTCCTTGTTGTTTTAGTGTTGCACGCGCTTGTCTTATTTATAATGAAAAACAGGGTTTTACGAAGCGTTACTGTTAACAAAATACCAAATATTTTGCTGATTCTTTTGGTGACATTTTTTGAAAAAATGCCGCATTCTTTTCAACTAGCGAAAACGCGTTATTTAGCAATAAGTTGCCGATAAGAAAAGAAGCAAAAATGCTGCCGCTTTTCGCTTACCGATAACGAAACACCTAGATACCGTTTCATAGAATTTCGGTATCTAGGTTAGCTAAATAGCTTTCGTTTTCGGGTTAGAGCGTTTTCGAGTAAGATTTAACGTCTAAGCCAAGTGACTAAAACGTCTTGCTTACCAAACTAGAAACTTCGTCTTATAGTCACGCCATATGTCCTAGGCTTGGCATAAGATATTTGCGACGTCCCATAAAACCCTGATACATCGAAGCCAATGAGTTCGTGGTCAGAATCAAATAGATTATCTACGTAAGCAGCTAGGCTCCATTTGTCTTGCCCATCAACCCAGGTCAATCGTGCATCGGCCGTAGCATAGCTATCAATTTCATGAGCGGTAAAATTACGCGCATTGTGAAAAGTTTCAGATTGATAGTTTGCTGATAGCTGTGCCGCCATGTTGCCGTCAAAGGCATCCCAGTTGTACCTGAGCATAGCAGACGCCTGGTATTCAGGAGTAAATGGCGGAGTAGTGTCGGCAAAGTAACCTGAAGCCACTTCCAAGTCTTCAACCACGGCATCGGTATAAGAGAAGTTAAGCATTACATCTAAGCTGTCTGTTGGCGTTAAAAATACTTCAAGCTCCACACCGCTAAACGAGGCTTCTTCATTCGTCACTACACCGGCATTATTTACCCATGAAAAAGACTGGTAATCGTTGTAGTCATAGTAAAAGACGTTGGCATTAAACACACCGCTCCCCTGCATGAAGCTGTGCTTTAAGCCTGCTTCGTAGGAAGTTAGCTCTTCAGGCTCATAAAAGCTGAACCCTCCGAATAAGGGCGCATTAAAACTCCCCGCTTTTACGCCACGATTAATTCCCGCGTAGTACAAACTATTGCCAATGCTATATTCCAACTGTAGCTTTGCCGACCATAAGTTTTGATCGTTACTTTGCGAAAGTATTTCCAAAGAAGACGTACTGGTGTCAATCTCAATAACTCGGTCATCGGTATTTTCATTCTGATACACGTTACCGATGAAATCTTTGCTCTCTCGGGTGTAGCGAAGCCCGCCTACTAATACCAAATCATCCGTTAAGCTGTAGTCAAGTTGCCCGAATGCAGAGTATGACTCGGTTTCAAGCGCCACTAAGGTATTGTTTTCTTCACCGCCTAAGAAAAAGGTGGTGGGTGAGCCCGCCAAGCCTTGACTGTAATCTGTGTCGATAGAAAGGTAATAAAGCCCTCCAACCCACTTTAAGTCTGCAGTTTCACCTGAAAAACGAAACTCTTGGCTAAACTGTTCGATGGTGCTATTTGACTGGAAGATAAGTTCAGGAGACGCCGTTTGGTCAGAGTCAAGACCAACCGTACGCTTGAATTCTTTATAGTCTGACATCGCAAAGAAGTCGAACTCTTCGAAGGCATAGTCTAGTGTCGCCGCTAAGCCTTTTGACTTAATTTTGTTTTGATCGTCAAAGGCAAAGTCTTTATTTACCTTATTGCCCGAACCGTCAGGGTCAAAGTTACCGTTAAAGTCACCACCTTGCACAGGGCGAAACGGGTCACCATTAAAGTTACCGTCCACGCACACGCCTGCCTGAATAGTGTCACATCCTAGAGGATCGTCGGCTGCGAAAATTACATCTATCACATTGCCCGCGGCATCTTTTACTTCTGTGGTATTCACAACCTGATACGGGCCTTCACTTTTGGTGGTATCAGACCAGTTACCGCTTAGAAGTAAGGTGCCCTCCTCGCCAATATCAAACATCAGCTGAGCACGAAACGCTTTCGTATCGTCGTTATAGCCGTCTTCTCCACCGCCTACAGATCCTAATCGGGTGTCGGGAGCAGCACCGTCTTCGTAAATATTCTCGAGTATCTCACCTTGCTGATTGGTAAACCCAGAAAATCGGCCATAAATGCCGTCTGCTATTTCCCCGGATATTGCCCCTTCAAAACGATATTGTTCGAAACGGGCTGCGGTAAACTCTGCATAGCCCTCGGTGTCGGCAGTAGGTTTTGCGGTAATGGTATTTACCAGCCCGCCCGTGGCGTTTCTTCCAAATAATGTTCCCTGTGGGCCTTTTAGAATTTCGATGCGAGCCACATCAAATAAGCCAAAGGTTTGCGCTTGGGTACTTGCTAAATATCCGCCGTCCACATAGACCGCCACGGGCGCTTCAGCCAAATCAGCGTAGTCATTTTGTACCACACCTCGAATATTGAAAATAGCGCGCTGGCCACCAATATCACCGGCTAGCGACACCCCTGGGGTAAAGGCGATAAGCTCGGTACTACTTTCAAGACCAAGGGCTTCTAGTTGTTCACCAGAAAACGCGGTAATGGCAATCCCCACATCGCTTATATTCTCGTTGCGCTTTTGCGCGGTAACTTCAATACTTTCCCAAACATTCTCTGCAGCAAAGGCCGCTGGCGCACTTAACGCCATCCCAACGGTTAACGCCAGCAGACGCTTGTGTGTGTTTAACGTATGCATGTTTTACTCTCGTTTATAGTTCTTTTTAACAAGCCTTGCGGCGGTGTTGTCCCGATATTTTTATAAGAGTAACTGTCGACGTGAACTGCTTATCGATTGCCACTGGGGTGCAAACCTAAGGCAGGACTGGAGACGAACTGTCAAAGGTTTGCGAGTTTAAATTGTTATAATTAATGGCGTAGCTTTTTATACCTACCGCCAGTGAACATTGGCCGCTTTATCTAAAGGCATTAATACACTGGCAGCGTGTAAGTGTTTATTAACTTGTTAGTTAACTAGGAAATGAAAAGCTGACTCCTTCTCTAACTCCACTTGAGGGCCAACGTTGGGTAATAGTTTTGCGCTTGGTATAAAAACGCACGCCGTCTGGCCCATATGCGTGAAGGTCGCCAAAGAGTGAGCGCTTCCAACCACCAAAACTGTGATAAGAAACAGGTACAGGCAGCGGTACGTTTATGCCTACCATGCCCACCTGAATATTGTCGGAGAAATAACGCGCAGCTTCACCGTCGCGGGTGAAAATGCAAGTGCCGTTGCCGTACTCAT
The DNA here is from genome assembly GCF_056160105.1 of Alteromonas sp. ABD4_190. Classification (NCBI taxonomy): domain Bacteria; kingdom Pseudomonadati; phylum Pseudomonadota; class Gammaproteobacteria; order Alteromonadales; family Alteromonadaceae; genus Alteromonas; species Alteromonas sp. ABD4_190. The sequence continues at coordinate 2,815,210 of NZ_JBSWWN010000001.1, read as the reverse complement.
GCTCGTCAATAAGCTGCATGGCTTGCTCCATACTGTCAACGCGCATTACCTGTAACACAGGGCCAAAAATTTCGGCCTTATAACTTGTCATTTCAGGCGTGACTTTATCGATTAGTGTGGCACCTAAGAAAAAGCCCGTTTCATATCCCTCGACTGTGGGGCTTCGCCCGTCAACGACTACGTTGGCGCCTTGTTCAGCAGCACTTGTTATGAACCCTTCTACTTTCTCTTTATGCTGCTGTGTAATAAGCGGGCCAAAGTCATTAGATGCATCGTCAAATGCCCCTACTTTCAAGTCTTTCATAGCCGACTGCATTTTATCTACAATCTCATCGGCTATCTTGTCGCCCACGGCAACCACCACAGAGAGCGCCATACAGCGCTCGCCCGATGAACCAAAGGCTGCGCCTAACAGTTGATTTACCGCGTTATCAACGTCGGCGTCAGGCATAACAATGGCGTGATTTTTAGCCCCACCTAGTGCTTGGCAGCGCTTGCCACTAGCATTGGCTTTTGAATAGATGTATTCGGCGATAGGCGTAGAACCTACAAAACTTACTGCTTTAATGCGCTCGTCATCGAGTATCTGATCAACCGCTTCTTTATCGCCATTTATCACATTGAAAACACCGTCGGGTAACCCAGCTTCTTTCAGTAACTTTGCTAAGAAAATAGCGCAGCTTGGATCTCGCTCTGATGGTTTTAAAACAAAGGTGTTACCGCATACAATGGCGAGCGGAAACATCCAAAGCGGCACCATAGCCGGAAAGTTAAATGGGGTAATCCCTGCCACCACACCAAGGGGCTGAAACTCGCTCCATGAATCTATGCTTGGACCCACATTTTTACTGTGTTCACCTTTAAGCAACTGCGGCGCGCCACAGGCAAATTCTACGTTCTCGATACCTCGCTGTAGTTCGCCCGCCGCGTCGTGGCTTATCTTTCCGTGCTCGGCGCCAATTAGCGCGATAATTTCATCCGCGTGCTCTTCAAGTAAGCTTTTGAACTTAAACATAACGCGAGCCCGCTTGCTTACCGGCGTGTTTCGCCATTGCGGAAAAGCTTGCTGCGCGTTAACAATGGCTTCGTTTACGGTAGCCTTCGATGCCAGTAAAACCAGCTTCTCTGCTTCGCCCGTTGCCGGGTTATAAACATCTTGCATACGCCCTTTTGGGGTACAGGTTTCACCGTTTATAAAGTGGCCTACTACTTTCATTGGGTATCTAATCCTTCAGTTATGCGTCTTTGCACGCGCTGTGATATCCGCGCTGGTAATATAAAAGTGCGTCGGCGTCTTGGTCTTGTTTGATGTCTACTACCTGGCAAAAAAGCACATCGTGTGTAGCAACACTTTTTACATCTGTGATAATGCAATCAAAGCTTACTGCAGCATCGGCAAGCCTTGGGCAGCCGGTAGTCGATTCCACCCAATCACCAATTTCGAAGCGTTCATTCATAGGCGCTTTACCACCAAAGGCGTTTGAAATTGACTGATGCTGTGAAGTTAGCGTGTTAATAACCAGATGCGTGCTGTTTTTAAATACTTTGTGTACAGAAGCACTGCGGTTTAAACACACCAGTAAAGTTGCTGGGCTGTCGCTTACGCTGCACACCGCAGTTGCTGTAAAGCCAGCGCGCCCTTCTGGGCCAGTTGTTGTAACGACGTTTACCGCTGCCGCTAAGCTAGACATGCCTTCACGGTATTGCTCAGGCGTAACAGGGGGAAGCACTTCTGTTACTGCGTTTTTTATTGCTGTAATAGTCATACAAATATCCTTTGTGTTGGCGTTACAATATTTGACAAGCTTGCTCGAAACTTAAGCGAGGCAAACGTTTGTGCACTTTCTTTCCATCGCCATAGCCAATGTTAAGTAAGAAGTTCACCTTCCACGTGCTATCGGAAAAGAATGTTTCGTTGAGTAATTTGGGGGTAAAGCCAGACATGGCACCGGCATCAAGACCGAGTGCGCGCGCAGCGCTAATGAGATAAGCCCCCTGCATTGAACTGTTTCGCATCGCGGTTTCATAGGCGGCTTCAGGGCTTGAAGTAAACCAGCTTTTCGCATCCGCATAAGGAAATAGCGTAGGTAATTCTTCATAGAATTCTTCATCGTAAGCCACGATAACCGTACAAGGTGCGGTCATGGTTTGCTCTACATTACCGCTTGAAAGACAAGGCTTAAGTTTTTCTCGCCCTTCATCTGAGGTTATAAAAACAAATCTCGCCGGGCTGCAATTTGCTGATGTCGAACCTACCTTCACCAAGTCATAAAGCTGCTTTAGCACCCCTTCATCTATCTTTTTATCGAGCCATGTAGTGTGCGTGTGTGCACCGCTAAATAACTGGGCTAGACCACTTTCGCTTATAGGGCCTTTTGTTTCATATTCAGTTTTTTCTGATACCGTCATTTCTATATCTTTCCAGTTTTCAAATTGCTAGACAGCGTCTTAGCCGACTAGGTATTGTCTTGAGCGCTTTGTTCAAAGGTGCTTATCTAAGGAGCGGACTTGTGAACAATTAAGCTATGCGCGCTAAGTATTCCAATACCAATTTATTAAATGCCTCAGGCACCGTAATGCTTGATGCATGACCGCCATATTCCATTACCGATAGCTCTGCGTTAGGCATGGCATCAGCTAATATTTTTGAGCGCTGCCACGGCACCAAGGTGTCGTCTTTGTTTGCCAGCGCTAATGTTGGTGTGGTGATAGTCGCTAGTTTGTTATCGATATCGAACGCACTTAGCGCGCCGATACGAGCTAGCAAGTTATCTACATCGGGAAAATGATTAAGTAAACGTGCCTCTTCATCGTCTAAATGCTGTGCATTAGCGGCTATCCAATCAGGTGGAAATAGCAACAGTGCTTGCAGCTGTAGGTACATGTCTTTTCTATCCGCAGCGAGTAAGGCTTTGCGTATATCAAAGCAGCGCAGAGTGTGCGGATTGGGGCTACTCCATGCATTTACTAGCACTAGGCTTTGCAGTAGGTTGGGCTGAGTTAACCCTAGTTCTAAGCCCACCAGCCCACCAAGTGCATGCCCAACAAAATGACATTGCTGCACTTCCAGTTTTTTCAGTAGTGCAGCGAGTTCATTTGCCATATCAGAAATACGGTAGTTCGCTGGCAAGTCACCCACACTTTTGTTGGTTCCTAGCTGGTCGTAAGTGACAACTCGGTAGTTTTGAGTAAAGTCAGCCAGTTGGGGCTGCCAAAACTTAGCTGCCCCGCCTAGCCCTGAACTGAAAACAACCGTTGGCGCGTCGGGCGATGTCAATCCGTGAAGTTCGTAGTACATGTCGTAATGCATTCCCTTGTGCGTATCAACTTCGCTTGCCTGCACATCAGAAGGCATAAAGCTCACCTACATAAAACCAATGGGCACAGTTAATAGGAAGTCCAAACATAACCGCTTACCCAATGTGCGCTGTGGAGGCAATTTCAATTAAGGCTTCAGGCTTAACCAGCCCAACCTTAATGCAATAACGTGCGGGCTTTTCACCTGGGAAGTATTCGGCGTAAACTTTGTTTACCGCGGCGTAATCGTCCCAATCGGTAATGAAAATTGAGTTAAAGGTGACGTCATCCATAGTGCCACCCGCCTCTTCAATAACGCTTTTTATGGTTTCCAAAACATGACGAGTCTGTGCTTCAGCATCACCTACATGCACTACGTCATTGTTTTCATCAAACGGCAAAGTGCCTGACACATATAAAATATTGTCCGCCATAGAGCCTGGAACAAAAGGGGCGATTGGCGTTGACGTACCTGCTGGAATAATGGCTTTCTTTGGCATAATTAAATTCCTATTCTTCTTTGCGCTTTTTACACAGTGTTCTTTGTAGTGCTTTAGCTAATTCGTTTTATTAAGGCGTTACTGCTTGCCCTTTTTTTACGGTTATTGGTTTTTCGCTTTTTAAGCTTTCTTTCCCACTTTTGAATAGCGGCTTTGGGTTGAAGCTAAATGTTTTTTGCTCCAAGTGCAGCGCGCTAACGTCTGGGCTTTGGAAACTAAGAAGACTTAAACACCTCACAAAATTGCGCGGTGGTAGACACCCAACCGAAAAACGTTTGTATATTGAAAAGTGACGCTTCGTGAATATCGGGCGGACCAGCTTGATATGCAGCATCAGCCAATACCACGCCAAAATATTCCAAGTGAAAGCCATCGCGCAGCGTAGACTCCACACACACGTTAGTGGCAATACCGGTGAACACTAAGTTGCGAATACCGCGGGCGCGCAGCATGCTGTCTAAATTGGTGTTGTAAAAACCGCTATAACGGGTTTTAGGGATAACGATATCGCCTGTTTGAGGCTTTAGTGCGTCGACAAGTGCGTAGTCCCAGGTTCCTTTGGCTAGCAAACTGCCCTTTAACTCTGGCTGTTTGCGCATAGTTTTAAGGGCATTAGATTTATACCAATTTGGCGAACCTGGGCCGCCAGCCTCTTTATAATCCGCATCCCAACCATTTTGTAAGAACACCACCGGCATGCCTGCAGCACGAGCGGTATCAAGCACCTTGACGGTATTTTCAATAACAGGCGCAGTAGTAGAGACGTCAAAACCCGCTTTGTCTAAGTAACCCTTTTTACTGGCATAAGCGTTCTGCAAATCCACAACTATCACGGCGGTTTCAGCAGGGTTTAAGGTTAAGGGCTCAGGTTTAGCAGGCAGTACGGGCTGCCCTGTTTGGCGTGCTTGAAAGCACCCTGACACTTCAAATACGTCACCGGCAGACATTAGGCAGCTCCCGATGTGCTAAGCAAGTGCTGACGGGATTTCATTAACGGCTGAATTTTAGTGCCAAAATCATCCATACCTTTAAGGAAGTCATCAAAGGTTAGCAATACTCCTTCACAGCCTGGAACCGTCGCTATTTCATCGAGCATAGAAGCCACCGATTCATAAGAGCCAACCAGCGTGCCCATGTTCAGATTTACCGCTGAGGTTGGGTTGGTCATGTCGCGAATATTAGTGTCTTTACCCGATTTCTTATCAGCGGCCCCTTGCGTTGCCATCCAATCTAACGCTGACTGATCTTTACCGTCTTTATAGCTTTCCCATTTAGCCATGGCAGCTTCGTCGGTTTCATCGGCAATAACCATGATAAGTACCGCAGAGCCCACGCTGCGACCGTGCTTTTCAGCCGCTTCGGTTAAGCGGGCAGCGGTAGGAGCAAATGCGGTAGGTGTATTCACACCTTTGCCAAAACAGAAGTTATAGTCGGCATGACGGGCCGAGAAATCCATGCCAGCTGCGCTTTGGCCCGCACAGATAAGCGGTATTTTACGCTGTGGTTTGGGCAGCATGCGACAATCATCCATTTGGAAATGCTCGCCTTTAAAATCGCTTTTTCCGGTTTCCCATAACTCTTTTACTACCTGAATGTATTCATCTAAGTATTCGTAGCGGTTACCGAAGAATTCATCGCCCGGCCACATACCCATTTGTGAGTATTCAGGGCGTTGCCAGCCAGTCACTAGGTTTACGCCAAAACGACCGTTGGAAATAGAATCGATAGTACTTGCCATGCGCGCCATGATCGCAGGCGGCAAGACTAACGTGGCAGCCGTAGCATACAGCTGTATTTTTGAGGTAACGGCGGCAAGACCAGCCATTAACGTAAACGACTCTAGGTTGTAGTCCCAAAATTCAGTTTCACCGCCAAAACCGCGCAACTTAATCATAGAGAGCGCGAAGTCCATATCGTACTTTTCTGCCTTCATTACAATCTCTTTGTTGAGATCGAATGATGGTTTGAACTGAGGCGAGTTTTTCGAAATTAGCCAGCCGTTGTTACCAATCGGAATAAATACACCTATATCCATGTTGTACCCTCTGCTTGTTTGCGTTTTAAGCGGTTAACCCCGCTTTTTTTAAGGTTGCCGAATTCAAAACATTGAAGTGGCGGTATACATAGTGAACAGCATAAAGCAGGCCAATTTATTTAATATATAATTTTCAATAACTTAAATATCACAAGCTCTCAAATTAGACCTCGCGGTTCAATTTGGAACACCCAGTCCAGTGCAACTGAACTTAATTGGTGCATATTTGTGCAAATGGGTTTATAGGTTAGAAAACTGCGCGTAAACTATGCGCCAGATTGCAGAAATCCGGTTAAGAAGAATTGAGTAGTGAGTAAATCTGAAGACCAATTAAGTACAAAAACAGCAAGAGCTTTTAGCCCTACAACCCAGAAACGAAGAGAAAAGGCGCTTCAAGAAAAGCGTACCCGCATTATGGATGCTGCCCTTTCTCTGTTTTCAAAAAACGGTGTAAGCGGCACAACCGTAGAACAAGTATCGGAATTAGCGAATGTATCAAAGAGTAATTTACTGTATTACTTTAAAAGCAAAGATGGCCTTTACTTATCGGTAATCACTCACCTATTAGATGTATGGCTAACGCCGCTACAAAGCTTTTCAGCAGAACAAGAGCCCATAGCCACCTTAAATGAATACATTAAAGTAAAACTTGAAATGTCACGGGACAACCCAGCCGAATCTAAGCTTTTTTGTATGGAAGTAGTGCAAGGTGCGCCACTTTTAATAAAGGAATTGGAAACGCCGCTTAAAACATTGCTGGACACAAAAAGTGCCGTCATTAATGAGTGGATTAAGGTCGGAAAGCTTAAATCTGTCGACCCCATACATTTAATTTTTAGCATTTGGGCTATTACGCAGCACTACGCAGATTTCAGCGTGCAGATTAAAGCGGTCACCGGCAAAGATTTGAGCGATCCCGACTTCTTCGATAGCACACTAAGTAACATTCAGCGCATTATTTTAGACGGGCTAAAGCCTTAAAGAGGATTGGGGGTCAGAGTTGTGACTCTGACCCCATTGTTCGTGATAAACTAGCAGTTCGAATTAAAACAGAGCAGCGCTATACTATGAACCAACAACCCAATAACCCGCTTCACGGCTTAACGCTAGAGAAAATCGTGACACAGCTTCATGAGCGGTACGGCTGGGACGGATTGTATTACCGCATAAAGGTGAACTGCTTTAATAATGATCCATCCATTAAATCCTCACTCAAGTTCCTCAGAAAAACGCCATGGGCTCGAGACAAAGTCGAAAAACTGTATATTCAGACCTTTATCAATTAAGCGCTATCTCGAACTGATAGTGATAGTCTCTCCATGGCAGCGTGTATTTGAACAGTGGCGGAGTCATCCATGAGTCTGTACCCGCAACACCACGCTGCTTAAAGTCGATATTAATAAAAGCATTTTGCTTAACCGGGATTTCATGAGGATGAAGTCCGGTTTTTTCCGTTGTGTCGTAATCCAGCCAATCTGTGTATTGCGCATTAAAGCCTATCAATGGCTTGCCTTTGAATGTAATAGACGGTGTCTCTGCATTACTTCTCTCAAAGAAACTTACTTCGTAAACATCCGCTCTGTGTCCGTTTTCTTGAGGCCTCACATAGTCATGACTTAAATCAGCAATAGACATTGAGTATTGGCCAAAAAAGGCAGAGCTTTTGCGATCCCAGTAATTTTCGTGTGGACCACGGCCAAACCATGACGCACTTTCATAACTATCGGTTAGCTGAAGGCGATAACCAATTCTAGGGAGCGCAGAGTAATATTGGTTTGGCGCGGCAAGAAACCAAACATCAATCAAAATATTACCCTTATCCGTCAAGGTGTATGTTGTGTGATATTCACTTTGTACGGTAGGAAAACGGTGTTTTGTTACAACACTTATTGCTCCGTTTTCTTCTTTTTCAGTTATAGAAATTAATTCAGCATGTTTAGCAACATCTATCCAGATCTTGCTTTTTTGCGGAAAGCCCTCTCCGAAGTCATTGTCGGTTGGCGCTCGCCAGAACCAGGGGATCATTGGCGTCTTTAATACTTCTTTTTCTTTCTTTTGTACTGAAGTAAGCCACCCCGTATTTTTGCTCACCGTGTACTCGCTATCTTCAAAGCGAAGTATCAGTGCATCACCTCTCTCGTCAATACTGCCTTGTGACTTAACAATCTCTTTTTCGTTATTTTTAAATGGTTGCAAGAGCTGTATTTTTGCAATCACATCCCCTTTTTTATGGCTAAGTGAATCTGATTTCTTAACAAAGTACAGGTTAGTATGATAAAGATTCTCGTTTTTCATCTTTGAGATATTAGGGATGGTTATTGTCGCGCTTTCGCCTGGTGGTATTGAGAGCGATTCAACTATTCCACTTTGAAGCACCTGTCCCTGCTCAAGCCTTTCCCATCTTAGAGCGACATCGTCGAGACCGGTAAAGTAACGACCATTTCTGATAAGAACTCTGTCAGCACGGGGAGAATCCCACTCTGCAAATATATTTTGATAAACGTGTTGCACCTCATAGGCATGAGGATGCAATTCTCGATTAGCGGTAAGAAGACCATTTGCAGAAAAGTTACCATCGTGATATTGACCTGCTTGCTCAAAGTCACCTCCATAACCTTGATACTCGATCCCCTCATTTGTTGTGGTGGTTATCGTTTGGTCTACCCAGTCCCAAATGAACCCGCCTTGTAACGCTTCATGTTTATAAATGAGATCCCAGTACTCTTTTAAATTCCCAACCGAATTTCCCATAGCGTGCTGATATTCACACAGTATCATAGGCCGGTCACTGCCTAACTCAACAAAGCTTTGCATGAGATCTAGCGAAGCATACATTTGGGCGTAAATATCGGTATGAGGACGAAGCTGCGCTTGCTCAAACATAATAGGCAGCGATGTTCGTTCTTTGAGCCAGTGATATAGATATTCAGTATTGTCGCCATCTCCACTTTCGTTGCCAGGAGACAACATCACGACAGAAGCATGGTTCTTACTCGCCTCATACATATTGCGGATACGATCTACATATGCGTTTCGCCACTGAGGCATGTTGACCATGTGATTTTCAGCATTATAGCTGTGGCCTTGATTCGCGGCCCCTACACCGTGTGACTCAATGTTCGCTTCGTCAACAAGATACATTCCATACTCATCAGCTAACGCATACCATAGGGGATGGTTCGGATAATGTGAGTTGCGCACCGCATTTATATTGAGCGACTTCATTAGTGTAAGGTCTTTTCGCATCGACGCTTCTGAAATAACGTGGCCAGTAAGCGGATCATGTTCATGACGATTTACACCTTTAAACAACACAGGTTTGCCATTAATCAGGACGTTACCTTCCTTCAACTCACTCGTCCTAAAGCCTGCTCGAAGCCAGACGACCTGTGTTACCTCTTCCTCTCTGTTTAGCAGCCTTAACCTGACCGAGTAAAGTGTGGGAGATTCATGGCTCCATAACTGTACCCCTTTTACAACCGTCGACTGAACGATGGCTACGGACGTATTTTCTTGGATGCGAGTTGACTGGCTATCACTTAAAACCACATCTCCGTTTTCATCATAAACGGTGAAATCAACCACGCTATTACTGGCTTGATTTCCTACAATCGAAACCTCTGCTCCAAATAACCCATTTTGATAATCTGTAGTGGTCGTGGTGTTTAACTTGATATCTTGGATGCGTGTGCGAGGGGTCGCATAGAGATAAACATCTCGTTCAATACCATTTAGCCGCCACATATCCTGTAACTCTAAATAACTTCCATCCGACCATCTATACACTTCAATAGCCATAGAGTTCTGCTTGCCGGGCACTATAAACTCTGAAATATCAAACTCAGCTGCAGTTTTACTGTCTTGAGAGTATCCAACGTAGTGCCCATTCACCCACAGTTTAAACGCTGACTTTACAGCGCCTAAATAGGCAATAACTGTTTTTCCATTCCATTCTTTAGACACATAAAAAACACGTTTATATCGCCCTGTTGTATTGGTATCACGAGGGATCTTATTAACCGTCAGCGGATTTTCATCAGGTGCAAAATCAGCGCGCATATTAACGTAATTGGGCTCGCCGTAACCGTTTAAAGACCAATTTCCAGGTACCTGTATCGTACCCCAGTCTTCTGTTGAGGCGTCGTTTTCGTAAAAACGCGTGGAACCGGTAAACGGCGACGAAGACAATTGAAATTGCCAGTCTCCATTTAAGTTCAAGTAATTTTGGCTATCCCATGGGGTATAGACGAATTTATTCGGATCTTGAAAAAAAGAAAAAAAGTGTGACCGTGCTGGAAGACGATTCTCATGGACAATTGTTGGGTCTTCCCAAGGCGCTTGAATTTCGTCGCAGTGAAGGTGATGAGAGAATACGCCTAGAAACGCAACAAAAAGCAGGATTACTTTCCAAGGTAACGTACTAATTTTTTTATTTTTCAACACACGTCCTCTCCTTCACAATTTGTGCAACCCATTATAGGTAAACGTTTACCCTTGTAAAGTTAAGTGTGAAATAAATGTAAAAAAAGCGGCCTGCGCCACTTTTTTCATGCTTTTTGACATTGCTAAGCGTCGTCAGGTTATGGGGTCAGAGTAATGACTCTGCCCCCATAACCTATTACGTTCGTGATAAACTTACGGTTTGAATAGAAACAGAGCAGCGACACGCTATGAACCAACAACCTAATAATCCGCTTCACGGTTTAACGCTAGAGAAAATCGTCACGCAACTTCACGAACGATATGGCTGCGACGGGTTGTATTACCGTATCAAAGTGAACTGCTTTAATAAGACCCTTCTATTAAGTCATCCCTTAAATTTTTAAGAAAAACACAGTGGGCAAGAGATAAAGTAGAGCAGCTTTACATACAAACGTTTAAACAGCCTGAATAGCCCTAACAGTCCAAGTGTCGTACCTAACTATGGCAACAGCATTGCGACTTTTTAACTAGCAACTCCCCTCCCATGTACTACACTTTTCTTATAATGAAGGAGTAAGTTTAGAACTTTCTGGTCTACAAGGGATGTTGATATGTGGGGTAAGAGTAAGCTGACGTGGCTTAAGTTTTTCTTTCTACCGCTCTTTTTTTATTTCTACTTTACCTTCCCTGTTTCTGCTGTGGATTGTGAAGAAGCGAAGGGCACACTGAATGTGTCACTGCTTATTTTCAGTGTTGAACAACGAAATGCCTTCGAAGAAATTGCAGCGAACTTTTCAGCACAGTGCCCCGGTATAAATATTGTTTACTCATCGTCAGATGATACTGGCTACAAGCAAATGACCGAACTGTGGTTAAGTGACAATCTTAATCTAGATCTCATGGTATGGTTATGGCCTGTCGAGCTAAAAAAGGCCATTGAGAGAGGGTTGATAGAGCCTTTAACATCTCTTTGGGCAGAACCAGAACTTCAAAAATATCCAAACAACATGAAAGAATTGATGACTCATGAAGGGGAGCAGTACGGCGTTCCTTTGTCAGTGGGTTTTTGGGGATTTTTTGCCAACCGAAACGTCCTACAAGAATTTAAAATCAATCGTCTTGAAAATATTAGCGATCTGCTTAGTGCATGCCGAACACTGTCTCGAAATCAAATTGTTCCGATCGGTTTAGGATTACAAGAAAAGTGGCCTGTTCTGGCACTGTTTGACTATTTAAATCTCAAAGTAAACGGGCTTTCCTTTCACAATCAGTTAATGGAAGGAAATGTAAAATTCACTGATAAGAAGGTGTTAGCAGTACTTCAATTGTGGAAAAAAATGATTAATAACCAATGTTTTCTCAAAAATGCTGATGAGTACACACAAAAGCAAGTTCTCCCGTTACTGTATCGCGATAGAGTGGGAATGGTGCTTTCAGGGAATTATACGATAAGCCAGATCCCTGATGCGGTCTCTGAAAAGCTAGAATTTATTCCTTTTCCTTTTGTGGATGAGAAGATCGGCCAGTTTGAAATTGCCCCAATGGATTTTATTATCCTTCGCTCTAGTAGCAAAAACAAAACTCTCGCTAACGTTTTTTTACGGTACCTAGTTAAGCATGATGTACAAGCCCTACTAAATAAAAGGCTTAATTTCCTACCCGCACATCCAGATGCCCAAATAAGTGATGTTAGCTTGGTTCAGCGCGGTAGCTCAAATTTAGAAAAGGCTGACGGTGTAGTGCAATTTTTCGACCGCTCTACCAGTAGGGACTTTCATCAACCGCTCAGTGACATTCTCGTAGACTTCATGGGCTCAGGAGAGGTAGACAAAACAGCATTAGAGATGGAAACAGTTAGACTGCGGCTCTTCGATCCATAGCATATTTCGAGCCGCATAGCTTTTTAGCTAAAAAAATTCCGCGCTTAGGCATCGTTGTAGAGCGTCGTTAACCACTTCTCTTCATTGATAAAATTCCAGCTCCAGTCGGCCCACTTTTCATCTAAGCCCATCGCTTTCACCTCATCAAGGGTTTTGCCGTCTTGCTTGAGTTTCTTAACGTAGTCAAAGGTTTCGCTGATCATAGCTAAAAATGCGGTGTATTCTTGCTTGTTGCTGATTTCGCCGTGGCCCGGAATAATAACTGTCTCGTCATCTATTTTCGCTAGCAACTGCTCTACCGAATCCATGTAGCCTTCCACATTGCCACCTGCACCTTGGTCAATATAGGGAAAGCGACCATTGAAGAACAAATCACCCGTGTGCATGACGTTGGGTTGCTCAAACCACACTACGCTATCGCCATCGGTGTGGCCGACGGCTAAATGCATTACGTGAAGGGTTTCACCATTAAAGTAAATTTTAATCCCGTCTTCATAAGTGATAGTTGGCAGGGCTTCGGGTTTTACTTTTTCATCGTTAGCTAGCCGAACACGTACATTTTCATGGGCCAGAATGGTAGCGCCTTTGTGGCTGTGGAAAAATGCATTAGAGCCAGTGTGGTCACCGTGATAATGGGTGTTTATTACATACTTGGGTTTATCGCTGCCTAATTCGCCAAGCTGCGCCGCTATTTTTTCAGCAAGTGGCGCAAATTGATCGTCAATGATCAAAACGCCGTCTTCCCCAGCTGATACGCCGATATTTCCGCCAGCTCCTGTAAGCATGTGCACAGAGCCCTTAATTGCCGTCGCTTTCACTTCGACATCGGCAAATCTATCTTGTGCATTTGCAGGGTTAATTGTTGAATAGAATAGAGGGCTAGCAGCAATGAGTGCAGCCATTATAGGTGCACTAAAACGAGGGGCAGTTTTCATTATTATTTCCTTGTAAGAAGTCTGTTTAGATAAGACCTCTTACACTATGACCTAATTTCACAATTAGATCATTTTTTCATCATCAGGAATATCACCCACATAAGCAAAACGAGGGAGTGTCTCTCCGTCTTTATCCACTGACTCTACAAACATCGCAAGGGGACGAACCCACAACGCCCTTTCACCATAACACGGCCGATATACCACTAACTTGCTTTCATCTTCCGAATGGGTGGCCACCTCGTATACATCGTATAAATTGCCTTTGTAGTGTTTATAACGACCGGGGGTTTTGAGTTGATTTGAGTTCATAATGTTCTTCATTAAAAGAGTAATAAAATAGCAGCAGTTGGCTGCTTTGTTTGAGTGCCGCATATAAAATGCCTTGGCTGCCAAACCACTAGTCTGTGCTTTCGCAACGCAAGATAGCATCAGCGGTATGCCCCACAACTTCACCGCACTAAGTATAACAAGTGACTATATTGCGGCCGCAGCGCACGAGCATTAAAAAATGCATGATACCTTTAGCTAAATCTGTTCAAAAGGCAAAACCAATTGCTGAGTCGATTGGTCGGCCGCAAGCCCTATGTGCACACCCACAAGACGGATACCTCGCCCTGTTGCCCGTTCAAAAGCTTCCTGCATCAATGTGCGAAAATACGCTTCATTGAGAGTTGCGCAGCGATGTTCAACCGTGGTTAGCTGGAAATCATTAAACTTAAGCTTTACTCCCTGGGTGCGAATACGTACAGGCTTGCCCGTTCGCTTCTTATGATTTTCAATTCGTTCCTGAAGCTTCTCAAACAGGTGCGGCAAAAAGTCGAGGCACTGATCGAACGTGTGTATATCTTCGTTTAACGTGCGTTCTACGCCGATAGACTTGCGTTCACGAGATACGGATAGCTCACGCCCATCAATCCCATGAGCACGCTCCCACAATACACTGCCGAATTTTCCAAGCTCTTTTTGAATGCGCTCAAAAGGATACTCACGAACATCGTTGCACGTATTTAAGCCCATGCGCTGCAGCTTTTGCATAGTCACTTTGCCAACGCCTGGGATTTTCTTTAGCGGCATGTCGCGCACAAACTCATCGAGTTTGTCGGGAGTGATAACGCAAATGCCGTCCGGCTTGTTTTCATCACTGGCTACTTTTGCCACAAACTTACAGGGCGCCACTCCTGCTGAAGCGGTAAGACCTAGTTCGTTTTGTATACGAGCACGTATTTCTTCAGCTATTAATGTAGCACTGCCACCACAAAACTCACTGTTGGTAACATCTAGGTAGGCTTCGTCTAATGATAGAGGCTCAATAAGGTCGGTATAGTCAGCAAAAATCTTACGTATTTTTTGCGACTCGGCAGCGTAAACATCCATGCGCCCTTTTACTAGAGTGAGGTTTGGGCATAGTTTCAGGGCATACGCTGTAGCCATAGCTGAACGTACACCAAATTTGCGGGCGGGATAATTACAGGTAGAGATAACACCGCGACGGTCGGCACTGCCGCCAATAGCGATGGGTATATTGCGCAAAGCTGGGTTGTCGCGCATTTCAACTGCGGCGTAAAAACAATCCATGTCGACGTGGATAATTTTTCGCATTACCTGCCTTTGCTATATAGCTATCAACGTAAAACTGTACAAAAAGACAGTATATTATTAATAGTGCTGAATTACACTATCTAATCATGGCTTCTAAATCGAAGTAATGGCTCGCACTTATATTTGAAGGCTGTGATAAAAAACAAAAAAGCGCTGTCGATTTAATCTAACAGCGCTTTTAAATATTAAGCCAACGAGAGACTAAGCATTACAAAATTTGATTTTGCTTCCACTCGTTTAGCTTTTTCTGGCGGGCTTCTTCTTTTTCCATGCGCGACTTTTTACGGTCACACGGTTCTGGACAGTCACAGGCTTTTTCAATACCTAGTGCACCTAAGCCACCACAGCTTCCAGAGATTGATTTTTTCTGAAATAGGTAACCCACGGCCATAGCCAGTACCATTGTTAGAAAGAAACCAAAAGCAAGAATGAATGTAGACATTGCTACCCCCTAATTATGAACTGTGACCAGTTTATCAAATTCTGGTGACGCATACTCTTCAAATCCGTCATCTGTGCGACGAATGAGGAATACAGCAAGATGTTCTTGCTCAGCAACCGCTTTTGCTTGCTCCCATCCCATCACATTAAACGCCGTAGCCAAACCGTCTGACGTCATAGATGAAGGGTGAACTACGGTTACCGACACCAAATTATGCGAAATAGGTTTACCCGTTGTCGGGTCGATAAGGTGCGAATAACGAACACCGTCTTCTTCATAATAGTTGCGATAATCACCGGATGTTGCCACTGCGTTAGTACCAATAGACACCACTTTTTGAACTGCGCGTTCAGTAGTAACTGGCTTTTCAATGGCTATCAGCCATTCGCTGCCGTCGCCACGTTCTCCTTTAACGCGCATTTCACCGCCTATTTCCACAAGGTAGTTTTCAATACCGTGCTTTTCAAGGATCTCTGCCACTTCATCAACGCCAAAACCTTTGGCAATAGTGGATAAATCGACGTAAAGCATGGGATGGCTTTTCTTTAAGCCCGTCGGCGTAGTTGATAGCTTTTTATAACCCACATATTCGCGAATGTCGTCGATGTCGGCTTGGCTTGGCACTTTTTCAGGGCGCTTAGTAGGGCCAAAACCCCATAGGTTAACCAGCGGACCAACGGTCACATCAAGTACGCCGCCACTAAGATTTGCCAAGCGTAAAGCCTCGTTTACCACCGTTAGGGTATCGGGCGACACGGCAAAATTATCGGTGTAGCGATATTGATTAAACCTTGATAGTTCTGACGTTGGGTCGTAAGTAGACATCATCTTGTTAACCTCAACAAGACGGGCATCTATTTCAGCTTGTAAACCTTCTACTGGTGTCTCCGCTACAAGGTACTTAACATTGTAGGTTGTGCCCATTGTCTGCCCTTGCAGGTGTACCACAGGCGTTTTTTCGTCGCTACAGCTTGCGAGAAGTAGAATACCTACCGCAACAAAGGCGAGGAAAATTCGAATAGCAAATCGAATCACGATGTTGTCCTTAGCTAATATGCACATTACTCAATCGCTATTATGTGCATTATGCGTTTTGCTTCAACAAAAAAGGGGCTTACGCCCCTTTTAATATGCTTGAGTTTTTAAGCGAGTAGCTCTTAAATCAAACCCTTAGCCACCGAAGTCATCTAGCATGATGTTTTCGTCCTCAACACCTAAATCTTTAAGCATGTTGATTACGGCCGCGTTCATCATAGGTGGTCCACACATGTAGAACTCACAGTCTTCTGGTGCAGGATGATCTTTCAAGTAATTCTCTAGAAGTACTTGGTGAATGAACCCTGTGTAACCTTCCCAGTTGTCCTCTGGTTGAGGATCAGAAAGTGCTACGTGCCACTCGAAGTTATCGTTTTCTGCTGCTAGCTCGTCGAAGTCTTCTGTATAGAACATTTCACGAAGTGAACGTGCACCGTACCAGAAGCTCATCTTACGCTTAGACTTAAGACGACGAAGCTGATCGAAGATATGTGAACGCATTGGGGCCATACCTGCACCACCACCTACGAATACCATTTCGTTTTCAGTTTCTTTCGCGAAGAATTCACCGAATGGACCAGAGATAGTCGCTTTGTCACCTTCTTTCAGGCTCCAAATGTACGATGACATTTTACCCGCAGGTAGGCTTAGGTTATTAGGTGGCGGCGTAGCGATACGCACGTTCAACATAATAATGCCTTCTTCTTCTGGGTAGTTCGCCATTGAGTAAGCACGAATAGTCTCTTCGTCTACTTTAGACTCGATGTCGAAGAAGCCAAAACGCTCCCAGTCACCGCGGTATTCTTCAGGAATATCGAACTCTTTGTACTTAACGTGGTGAGCTGGCGCTTCAATCTGAATATAACCACCTGCACGGAAAGGTACACTTTCACCGTTAGGTATTTTAAGCTTAAGTTCTTTGATGAAGGTTGCTTTGTTATCGTTAGAGATAACTTCACAATCCCACTTCTTAACACCAAATACCGACTCTTCCAGTTCGATTTCCATGTCTTGTTTAATAGCAACCTGACATGAAAGACGGCAGCCTTCGCGCGCTTCACCTTTAGTAATGTGGTCTAGTTCAGTTGGTAGGATTTCACCACCACCTGAGTGTACATCCACACGACACTGGCCACATGAGCCACCGCCACCACAAGCAGAAGATACGAAGTAACCTGCGTCAGCTAGTGCACCAAGAAGCTTGCCACCCGGTGCAGTTTTGATTGCCTTGTCTGGGTCACCGTTGATAGTGATAGTAACATCACCGCTTGGTACCAATTTAGACTTGGCAAACATGATAATAAATACCAGCGCTAGAACGATGGCAATGAACATGCCTACGCCTAGATATATTTCTACATTATTCATTTATATGCTCCCGAGCTTTCTTACAGCTGAATACCAGTGAATGACTGGAAGCCTAGTGCCATTAGACCCGCGATCATAAATACAGAACCCAGACCACGAACACCATCAGGCATATCAGCATACTTCAGCTTTTCACGTACTGCTGCTAGCAACACAATTGCAATTGCCCAGCCCATACCACTTCCTACGCCGTAAACGATGCTTTCAGTGAAGTTGTATTCACGCTGTACCGCAAACGCCACACCACCGAAGATTGCACAGTTAACGGTAATTAGCGGTAGGAAGATACCTAGTGCGTTGTAAAGCGCAGGGAAGAACTTGTCTAAGCTCATCTCTAGAATCTGTACCAACGCCGCGATAACACCGATAAACGTTAGGAAGTTAAGGAAGCTTAGGTCAGCTTCTGGGAAACCTGCCCATGCTAGTGCGCCTGGAGCAAGAATGTTTACATAAATAACTTGGTTAACGGGTACAGAGATACCTAGTACCACGATAACTGCAACACCAAGACCCATAGCAGTTTTAACTTTCTTAGATACCGCAAGGAAGGTACACATACCCAAGAAAAGTGATAACGCCATGTTCTCAACGAAAATTGAGCGAACAAATAACGACAAATAATGTTCCATGACTTACTCCTTAGGCTCTACTTGCTCAGGACGGATAGTACGGATAACCCAAATCATACCGCCGATTAAGAAGAATGAGCTGAATGGTAGGATCAACAAACCGTTACCCTGATACCAGCCACCGTTTTGAACCAGTGGAAGGATTTCGAAACCTAAAATAGTACCGAAACCAAATAGCTCTTTAATTGTACCAATTACAATTAGAATGAAAGAGTAACCCAAGCCGTTACCAATACCATCAAGGAAGCTCATCAGAGGTGGGCTCTTCATGGCGTAAGCTTCAGCACGACCCATTACGATACAGTTAGTAATAATCAGACCAACGAATACCGACAGCTGCTTCGATATTTCATACGAATACGCTTTCAGAATTTGGTCAACAACGATTACCAATGATGCAATGATGGTCATCTGGATAATAATTCGAACGCTAGATGGGATCTGGTTACGAATTAGTGAAATAAACAAGTTTGAGAACGCTACAACGCTTGTAAGCGCTAGCGACATTACCAATGCTGTTTCCAGCTTAGTGGTAATTGCCAGTGCTGAACAGATACCCAATACCTGTAGGGCGATCGGGTTGTTGTCCAGGATTGGCCCAAAGAGGGCCTTTTTCATTTCTTTAGTATCTGCCATGAGACTTCCCTTATGAACGCCATGCTTGGTTCTTCAGGAACTGGCCGAAGCCTTGCTCGCCTACCCAGTAACGAATTGTGTTTTCAACACCGTTGCTGGTTAGGGTTGCACCTGAAAGCGCATCGATAGTGTGAGGATTGCTAGGATTAGCATTTTTCACTACGCGAATAGCAACTTCGCCATTCTCGTAAAGCTCTTTGCCGTCCCATTTGTCCTGCCAAGCAGGGTTTTGCACTTCACCACCTAGTCCTGGCGTCTCTTTTTGCTGATAGTAAATAAGCTCGCGAACCGTTTGGCCGTCTGCGTCTACCGCTAAGAAACCGTACATAAGATCCCAAAGGCCGCTGCCGTGAACAGGAAGGATGATACGAGATACATCACCTGCGTCGTCGCGAACTAAGTAAACACTTGCCACGTTAGGGCGGCGTTGGAAACCAACATTGCTGTTAGTTACCTTTGTGCTGTACTCAGTTTCTTTGGCTGCTTTATACATATCGTAATCTGGCTTAGGCGCTTCTACGAAAGTACCTTCGTCAAGATTAACAAAACGCTGTTCTACTCGCTCGCTGTACGTGCTTTCAATTGCGCTATTGCTCATGCCCATTTCGTAAAGGCCTGCAGCATTAAGAATGTTGCTCTTTTTATCTAGAGCTGCGTTTGTTTGTTGTAAAGAGCGAAGGCCAACAGCCGCGCCAGAAACAACAATTGAACAAACTAAACATACGGCAACAACAATACCTACCGTTTTGCCTAAAGATTCTTTCTTAGCCGACACGTGCTACCCTCCGCTTGATATTGCTTTGTGCGACGAAATAGTCGAACAGTGGCGCCCACAAGTTAGCAAATAGAATTGCTAGCATTACACCTTCAGGGAAGGCTGGGTTTAGGACGCGGATTAGTACCGTCATGAAACCAATGAAGATACCGTAAGCCCACTTACCTTGGTTAGTGAACGACGCAGAAACTGGGTCTGTCGCCATAAAGAACATACCAAAAGCAAGACCACCAACAACAAAGTGCCAATGTGCAGGCATTGCAAACATAGGGTTAGTATCGCTGCCAATTAGGTTTAGCAAAGTTGCGAAGAAAGCAACACCAATTGCTACACCAGCAACAATGCGCCAGCTTGCTATACGCATGTACATGATGAACAAGCCACCAAGAATAATAGCAAGGGTAGACACCTCACCCGCAGAACCTGAGATAGTACCGATGAAGCTGTTCATCCACTGATCCATGTTCGCGTAATCAAGGTTGCCAGAAGCCGCTTGGCTTAGAGACGTTGCACCAGAATAGCCATCTGCCGCTACCCATACTTGGTCTCCTGAAATTTGTGCAGGGTACGCAAAGTAAAGGAATGCACGACCAGACAATGCTGGGTTAAGGAAGTTACGACCTGTACCACCGAATACTTCTTTAGCAATTACAACACCGAAGGTAATACCTAGTGCAACTTGCCATAGAGGAATAGTGGCTGGAAGTGTTAGTGCGAACAGTACCGATGTAACGAAGAAACCTTCGTTAACTTCGTGCTTGCGCACAGACGCGAACAATACTTCCCAGAAACCACCTACCGCGAACGTTACCGCGTAGATTGGCAGCCAGAAACATGCGCCGTAGAAGAATAGACCTAGTGTACCCGCATTTGCCAAGTCACCGCCAAGGGCAGCGAATAGGCCTGCTTGCCACGTATCAGGTAGTGTTCCTGCGCCAGCAGCAATAGCTTCTTGCGCTTGGAAACCAATGTTATACATACCGAAGAACATAGCTGGGAATGTTGCCATCCATACCATGATCATGATGCGCTTAAGGTCAATGCTGTCACGCACGTGCGTGTTAGCTTTATTTACTTTACCTGGGGTGTAGAAAATGGTCGCCGCAGCTTCGTAAAGCGCATACCACTTTTCATGCTTACCACCTGGTTCGAAGTTTGGTTCGATCTTTTCTAAATACGCTTTTAAACCCATGACTTAACCCTCTTTCTCTATCGTGGTCAAACAGTCGCGTAAGATAGGAGCGTAGTTGTATTTGCCAGGGCATACATAAGTACACAATGCCAAATCTTCTTCGTCCAACTCTAAGCAACCCAACGTCTGAGCACCGTCAGTATCACCAGAAATCAGGTCCCTAAGCAGAAGCGTAGGAATGATATCTAGGGGCATAACGCGTTCGTAATTACCAATTGGAACCATAGAACGTTCAGAACCATTGGTAGTTGTTGTCATATCAAATTTCTTGCTGCCACTTAGGTGACCTAAGTAAGCACGAGTCACTGAGTGTTGGTTTGAACCTGGTAGGATCCAACCGAACAATTTCTTCTCGCGACCTTCTTTTAGTAGTGAAACTTGGGTGTGGAAACGACCAAGGAAGCCGTGAACGCCCATCGCTGTCGTACCGCTAAGTACAGAACCAGAGATAACACGTACTTCACCGTCTTCTTGCTCGCTAGCAGTAAGCTCAGTCAAGTCTGCGCCCATTACGGTGCGCACTAGGCGTGGGTTAGTTGCTGCAGGACCTGCAAGTGAAATAACACGACGGTTATCTAGCTCGCCTGAAGTCAGCAATGCACCAATTGCCATAACGTCTTGGTAGTTGATGTGCCAAACCGTTTTGTTCATGCCGGCAGAATCAAGGAAGTGGATGTGAGTACCCGGTAGGCCCGCAGGGTGAGGACCGCCAAATTCTTCAACATCAACTGCCGCATCGCCAGTAGCAACAGATGCACCTGCCGCTTTACAAACGTAAGTCTTGCCACCGCTCAATTGCGTTAATGCTTTAAGACCATTTACGAAATCGTCTTGGCGCTCAGCAATAATCACTGCAGGATCTGCTGCTAGTGGATTGGTATCCATTGCTGTAACGAAAATTGAACTTGGAACAGAGTCTAGCTTAGGAGATTTGCTAAATGGACGTGTACGGAACGCTGTCCACATGCCTGACTCTACAAGGATTGACTGAAGTTGCTCGCGTGTTGCGCTCGCGATCTGGTCAGCTGCAATTTTATCAAATGTCACAGCATCGCTGCCGTTCACTTTGATAACTACAGACTGAAGAACACGTTTTGCACCACGGTTAACCTCTACCACTTCACCCGCTGCTGGCGCAGTGAATTTAACGCCAGGATTCTTTTTATCTTCAAAAAGAACCTGACCTTTCTTCACTACATCGCCAACTTGGACGTGCATGGTAGGGCGCATACCCACATATTCTTCTCCCAGAATGGCAACGCGCGTTGCAGCAGATGCATCAGCAATCTCCTGCTTTGGCGCTCCCTCAATTGGGAGGTCGAGACCTTTCTTGATTTTTATCATATGTAATCGCACTACTCTAATAGAAATACCCTTTTGCATGACCGCAGAAAACCTGCCTGTCAGCATGCAAAAGCGCACTATTAACAGGTGTAAAACACCTTTTCGTTGTTGATTGATGGAACTTGCTGCATTTGCTACGGTCAGCCTGTTATGAAGCCGTAACGCATAATTCCTTTTGCGGACGCTTTGTTCGCCCTTTCTTTATAGACCACCAGCAGAAATTTACACTTATTATTGTTGTTGTGTAGCTGCAATCGCTACTGCTGTTTTGGTAGAGGCAGAAAAGACCCCTACTTAATTTCGGGATTTTAGCATTAACCCATACGTTTGTGCCACGCTATTTCAAGATAAAGGCAAATTTTTCTACAATTTAATGTAAACCTTTGGTCTTATTCATTTACATTTTGCGAATCCATACGCCGTATCAACTTGTAATCAGGTACAAAAAAGCCGTCAAATCAGACGGCTTTTGCGCATATAAGCAGTAGGTTAATTAATGGTAAGTTTAGGTTTTACCAATTAACCATTGGGTCAACTTCACTGTCGTAATCAACACTGTCGATGTCAAAACCAAACAGCTTTAGGAACTCATGGTGGTAACCTTTGTAGTCACTTAAGTCATGAAAGTTCTCTTGTGTCACTTGATCCCATAGCGCCTTAATTTTCGCTTGGGTTGCATCGTTAGTTTCCTTGCCATCCATACGAAAGCGATTTGCTTCATCTAACGTAGGAGTATTTCCAAACAGGCATTGTGTGAATAAACCATGAATTTGTTCAATACACCCTTCGTGTGTCCCCTCTTCTTTCATCACTTTGTAAATAAGTGAGATATACAGAGGCATTACAGGAATGGCAGAACTTGCCTGCGTTACCAGTGCTTTTAGTGAACTTACGTTTGCTTGTACAAGCAAGTCACTGTTTTTACCGATAATAGCTGCTGCAGCGCGATCAAGATCTTCTTTTGCTTTACCGATAGTCGCTTGACCGTAGATAGGCCATGTAAGCTCTTTACCAATGTAGGTATAGGCGGTGGTTTTACAGCCTTCTGCAAGCACATCGGCTTCACGCAAAAAGTCCATCCAACGCTCCCAATCTTCACCGCCCATCACTTTGATGGTGTTAAGGATCTCGTCGTCGTTGGCAGGCTCTAGCGCCACTTCATGCACTTTATCTTTATCTGTGTCGTAAGTTTTTGTGGTGTATGCCTCGCCTACTGGCTTAAGTGTCGACTTGTAGGTCACACCGGTTTCTGGGTCGGTTCTGCGCGGAGACGCAAGGCTATAAATAACCAAGTCAACCTTACCCATTTCAGCTTTGATTTTTTCGATGGTTTCATTTTTGATTTCATCGGAAAACGCATCGCCATTGATGGTGTCTGCATACAAGCCTTTTGCTTTGGCTTTTTCGTGGAATGCTGCAGTGTTGTACCAACCTGCTGTACCCGTTTTACGTTCCGTTGGCGCTTTTTCAAAGCACACACCTAATGTTTTCGCGCCATAACCAAAGGCAGATGTGATGCGTGAAGCTAAGCCGTAGCCTGTAGAACTACCAATAACCAGTACATTTTTAGGGCCTTCGCCTAAGTCGCCTTTTGCTTCTACATAAGCAATTTGTTCGTCAACCGCCGTTGCACAGCCAACAGGGTGCGCGTTTGTACAAATGAAGCCTCTCACTTTAGGCTTGATAACCATAATAATTTTCCTTATTTGAGCGTGGGGCTATTGTAATGCCGAAGCCACTGATAACAACTCGGAGCAGATGGAAGCCTGCTAACCATAAAACGCTTTTGCCAGCATATCGCATACATGCATTCTCACCAACAAAACATAGTAGCATCACATATTTAGATTTAAACAAGCGACACGTAAGCGCGTTCAGATTATTAGTGCGCTGTTCGTTTACTAACTAAGCGTTAGAAGAGTAAAAGGAATAGACTAGAAGATAGAAAGGAATAAAAAATGAAACAAAGAAGAATACAGGTATTCACAGGAGTACCACTGGGCACTCCTGTGAAGAAATCATTAACCTAGAACGTCAAGAAGTTCTACGTCAAAGATCAGGGTGCTGTAAGGTGCAATAGCTGCGCCAGCGCCTTGCTCACCGTAAGCTAGGTCGTGTGGTACGTATAGACGATACTTTGAACCTGCTTTCATAAGTTGAAGTGCTTCAGTCCAACCTTTGATTACGCCGCCTACTGGGAATTCAGCTGGCTGACCACGCTCGTAAGAGCTATCAAACGTAGTACCGTTTATAAGCGTACCGTGGTAGTGAACGCGTACTGTGCTAGAAGCATCTGGTGTCTCGCCGTCACCTTCAGTAACAACTTCGTATTGAAGACCAGATTCAGTTACGGTTACTTCGTCACGCTTCGCGTTTTCTTCAAGGTACTTTGTGCCTTCTTCAATAACCGCTTTGCTTGCTTCTTCTTTAGCCGCTTGCATACGCTTGTGAATTTCGCCAAACGCATCACGTAGAGTGTCGTTATCAACCTGAGGTGCTTGACCTGCGAAGGCGTCTTTAAGGCCAGCTACAACAGCGTCAATCGCTAGTCCGTCAAACGGATTTGATTGTAATTGTTGACCCATTTGAAAACCAATGCCGTAACTTGCTTGGGTTTCTACTGTATTGAATGTATCAGTCACAAGAACTCCTGAAATTAAATTACAAATGCAGTACAAATTTCAAACAAAACGCATGTCGCGAGAATGTTTCTGCATTTTCCGGTGTAAGAGTGTACCACACCACAAAATATCTTGCTTTGAGCAATGTTAACTGTGGTGCAAAAGTATCGAAATGTTGTAAATTATAACCGAAAGTGGTTAGACAAGTCGCGAAGGACACAGTATGGTTAGCCCATATATTTAGGAGGATAGCATGCAAACACACTACGATGCTGAACTGAAAGATACCGTTCGATACCTTGGTAAAACCCTTGGTGAAACAATCAAAAATCAATTAGGTCAGGAATGGCTAGACCGTATTGAAAAGATTCGTAAAGGCGGCCGAGCTTCTTATCAGGGAGACGCTACCTGTAGCGAAGAACTGAAAGAAACTTTCAAAACAATGTCTGACAGCGATTTGCTTACTGTTGGTCGTGCCTTCGCACAATTCTTGAACCTAGGCAATATTGCCGAGCAAGAATACAACGCAGCAATGAATGTCGATGCATCGATTGATGCTCTGTTTAAACACCTAGATAAAGCAGAACTAACTGCTGACAAAGTACAAGATGCTGTAGCAAAGCTGAACATTGACCTTGTATTAACTGCGCACCCTACTGAGGTTACGCGCCGTACACTTATTCATAAACATAAAGAGCTAGCGGATTGCCTTCAAGCAGTGCATCAGGCGTCGCTAAGTGATGTTGAGCGTAAAAAAATCGAAACCCGCATTGCTGATCTTATTGCGCAAGCTTGGCACACTGAAGAAATTCGTTCAGTGCGCCCTACGCCTGTTGATGAAGCGCGTTGGGGCTTCTCCGTTATTGAGAACTCATTGTGGGAAGCGGTACCTGACTTCATGCGCGAGCTTGATGGTCGCTTAAATGAAGACTACGACGTATCGCTACCGCTAGACTCGTCACCAGTACAATTTAGCTCTTGGATGGGTGGAGACAGAGACGGTAACCCGTTTGTTACTTCGAAAGTAACTGAGCAAGTATTGCTGCTGGCAAGAAAACGCGCGGCTAAGCTTTTCGCTATCGACCTTGATCGTTTGCAGGTAGAACTTTCGATGTACGATTGCAACGAAGAACTACGTGCACAAGTAGGCGATGCAAACGAACCGTACCGCGCCCTACTTCGCCCGTTGGTTAATAAGTTTATTGCTACTCGTGACGGCATTGCCGACTATCTTGCAGGTAAAAACCCAGACACGTCTAACTGGATAGAAAGCGATGATGAGCTTATCGAGCCGTTGATGCTTTGCTATCAGTCACTATTAGACTGCGGTATGCAAGTTGTTGCTAATGGCCTACTACTAGACACCATTCGTCGTGCTCGCGTATTTGGTATTCACCTTCTACGCCTTGATGTACGCCAAGATTCAGAGCGTCACGCAGACGTATTTAGCGAACTTACTCGCTATTTAGGTTTAGGCGATTACGCACAGTGGAGCGAAGCCGACAAGCAAGCATTCTTATTGCGCGAGCTTGGCTCAAAACGTCCGCTATTCCCAGCACAATGGGACGCATCTGACGATGTAAAAGAAGTTCTGGATACTTGCAAGGTCATTGCAAAGCACAGCAAGCATGGATTTGGTATCTACATTATCTCTATGGCGAGTGAGCCATCAGATGTTATGGCGGTTCAGCTGCTTCTTCAAGAAAGCGGTGTAGATTGGCCAATGCCGGTAGCACCACTATTTGAAACGCTAGACGATTTGAATAACTCGCCTGACGTAATGCGCAAACTTCTGTCTATCGACTGGTATCGCGGTTACGTGAAAGGTCGTCAGTTTGTGATGATTGGTTATTCTGACTCAGCAAAAGATGCAGGCGCATTAGCAGCTGGCTGGGCACAGTATCAGTCGCAAGAAGCACTGGTAGCCATTGCAGAAGAATTCGACGTAAGCCTAACCCTATTCCACGGCCGTGGCGGTACAATTGGTCGTGGTGGATTGCCAGCACACGCTGCTATTTACTCACAACCTCCTGGCTCACTAGAAGGCGGGTTCCGCGTAACAGAACAGGGCGAAACTATTCGCTATAAGTTCGGTATGCCAACTCTGGCCAAGCGTAGCTTAGGTATTTATGCGAGCGCTATTATAGAAGCAATGCTGTTCCCGCCGCCGGCACCAAAAGAAGAATGGCGCGAACTCATTACTGCAATGGCAGCACAAGGCCGTGATAACTATCGCGCCACTGTGCGTCACGACGAAGAGTTCGTTCCATATTTCCGAGTTGCTACGCCGGAGCAAGAGCTAGGTAAACTGCCGCTCGGTAGCCGTCCTGCTAAGCGTAAGCCACAAGGTGGTATAGAAAGCTTACGCGCTATCCCATGGATATTCGCTTGGGCACAAACCCGTTTGGTGCTACCAAGCTGGTTAGGTGTTATGCGCGCTATTGATAGTGTGAAAACACCTGAGAACGAAAAAGTGGTTAACGAGATGTTTAGCGAATGGCCATTCTATCGTTCACGTTTGTCTATGCTAGACATGGTGTTCCACAAAGCCGACCCACGCATTAGCGAAGCGTATGATGAGCGCCTAGTGCCAAGCGAGCTTAAGCACTTTGGTGAAGCGCTGCGTAAAGAGCTTAAAGAGAGCATTTCATCGCTACTCGCCATTACTGGTGATGACGACATTATGAAAAACGATCCGCAGGGTAAAGAGTCGATGGAGATCCGTGCAGGCTATCTTCAGCCTCTACACTATCTTCAAATTGAGCTTTTAGATCGTATTCGTAAAGCAGGTGACGAGTCACAAAACACCAGCCTAGAGCGCGCCATGATGGTAACCATCGCCGGTATTGCTATTGGTATGCGTAACACGGGTTAACTCGCTAAATTTGTGAAAAACAAAAGCCCGCCTCGTAGTACGTAGCGGGCTTTTTTGTATTTAATACACGTTGCTGACGCTTGTGTTTACATCCTCAGAGCAAAGCTTTAAAGCTTACATATGGCTAGAAAGCCAACTGTTAATTTCAGTTTTCATTTCTTTTTGGTAGAACGAAAGTCCATGATCCCCATTTTCATAAATAACCACTTTATGCGGATGTTGATTTTCACTGAGCGCTTCAGCTGCCATATTTGTATGCGAAACATCAACACGAACATCAGCATCGCCGTGTATAAGTAAAATCGGAACTTTAGTGTTAAGTTCATCTACCCACTTCACAGCAGAACGTGCATTCAGAGCTCTCTCTTGATTATTTTCAATGTCAGGGATCATGCGATGCAGGAGTGCTTTCATACCAGCTCTGCGATTAATCATAAAATGTAAATCGGTAGGACCTGCTACCACTATGGCCGTTTTTATATCATCCGACGCCTTCAACTGACGCAAGGCTTGCCATGTCATCATGCCGCCTCTGCTAACACCATACAGCGCAATTTTTGAGGCATCGGCAGCTGGCAACTGCTTAGCAATGTCGATAAGAGCAAGCACATCGTTTACATCTTTTCCACCAAACTCATCTTCACCCTCACTAAAGCGCGAGCCTCGATAATTACTGGCAAGTACGATGTAACCTTTTGCGGCAAGCGGAAGAAGTCGGTCTACTACCGTAATTCGGCTGACATTATGTTTATTATTACCGCCGCGATTATAAATAATAACCGGAAGCTTTTTGTTGCCAGCGTTTTTAGGCGCCACCATTACACCTGAAATCTTCAAACCATCAGATTCGTATTCAATCCACTGAGCGCTTGTTTGTTTGATGAGAGTATTAAACGCTTTGGGATTAACACGCTTCTGCCAGCGGTCGACAAAAGCTATTTTTTGATTGTTACTTTGCGCATGCGCAAGCCATTGTTGATAGTTTTCGAAAGGCAAAGCGTCGCCTTTAAGAGTTAGTGCTTTTGGCAGTTTAGCAAATGCAGTACCTGCCAATGGCACAGTATTGCTTGTAGCCGCAATAGTATTGGCGTTAATGCATAAGGTTAAAAGTGCGATGGAAAGTAAAATAGTGCATTTTAAAAAACTCATAACACGTCCTTGTTGAATTCAAATAAAAAACAGTCAGAATGTAGATAGTAAATAACGAAAACGTATACGACTCAACAAAATACGAACCTGATTAGTAACAAAATTTGTCGTTGTGCATTGTATTAAATTGCAAGCAGCGAATCAGGTTTCTGCTTGTAAATGAAAGTAAGCGTTACTCTTCTTTTTCAACTTGTATCTATCTATTAAACCAAGGAAGTATTGTGCAAGAATCAAGGAAGCTAAAAGACTATTTGATCGATAGACCTAAACCGAGTGGAATTGACGTGCTATGCAGTTTAGAGCATTTTGCAATTATTACTTATGCAGTACCAGCCAAACGTTTTGAAGGAATTTTCCCCGAGAGGTTTCAACTCGACACTATTGAAATAAATGGTCAAGAACTTGGGCTTATATCCGTGGTACCTTTTATTGACGTTGATTTCACTTCCGCCGTGTTCCCCTTCCCTAAATTTACAATGGGGCAAACCAATTATCGTATCTACATCATCGATAAAGAAACAGGAGAACGTTGTGTCTGGTTTCTTGGAACAACACTCGATTCGTGGACGCTAGCCGTTCCTCGATACGTTTGGAACTTACCGTGGCATTCGGGAAGGGTTCGTTTTGATTGTGAGCGAGACAAAGAGAGCGGTCTCTATAACAAGTATCGAATGAACACCGAGTCTGATTGGGCCCCTGCGTCGGTAGAATTAGTGCAAGATAAGACTGACAAACTTAGTTTTCCCGGCTTTCCCGACACAGAATCTGCTTTAGTTTATTTAACCCACCCTCTCGCTGGCTTTTATTATCGAAGAGATAAAAAACTGGGGACTTACCGAGTCTGGCATAAAGAATTAGTAGTCAAGCCCGCTAGACTTGTATCTGCAAGTTTCAAACTTTTATCTGATCTCGACATTGTGAAAGAGTCAGAGCAACACTCGCCTTACAGCGTTCTAATAGAACCCATCAATGAGTTTACTATTTACTTACCACCGACTGTCATTAAATAACTCGAAGAGCTTATAAGCTCCTGTGCCAAGGAAGCAGCGGCGAAGCCTACAAAGATGCAACAAAAAAGGCTGGATACGTAAGGTCGTAACAGACTGCGCTTTATTACTACTTGAGTGATTAGGCTATAGAGGTGTTTTGAGTTGGCGGGGATTTGATAAGTAGGCTTTCCTGTGCCAAGGATGCCGTGGCGAAGCCTACGAAGACGCAACAAAAAAGGCTGGATACGTAAGGACGTAACAGACTGTCCTTTTATAAAAATCTTCAGTAATTAGGCTACAGGGATGTTTGGAGTTGGCGGGGCTTTGATAAGTAGGCTTTCCTGTGCCAAGGATGCCGTGGCGAAGCCTACAAACACGCAACAAAAAGGCTGGATACGTAAGGGCGTAACAGACTGCACTTTCTACAAATCTAAAGTGATGAGGCTATTGGGGAGTTTTGAATTGGTGGGGCTTTGATAAGTAGGCTCTCCACCGCAGGGAAGCGGTGGCGAAGCCTACAGGGAAGTATTCACGGCGTGCCTACGTTCAAAGGCCTGCCAATGACACTCACTAATTAGCCGTTTACGAAGTCAACACCTAGCTTGATGTCGCCACGTAGGCCTTCAAGCATGTCGTTTTTCGCTTTTTCTTCAAATGCGCTTAGCTCGCCGTATGGCAAGATTTCTTCAACACCGTTTGCGCCAAGGCGAACTGGGTGTGCGAAGAATGCTGCGTCGTCGCTGTCGTCAGTTTGTACATAAGTGTACTCAACAACGTTCTCACCCTGCATTGCTGCAACTAGAGATAGACAGAAGCGTGCCGCTGCTTGACCCATTGATAGGGTTGCAGAACCGCCGCCCGCTTTAGCTTCAACAACTTCAGTACCCGCATTCTGGATACGAGTTGTAAGGCTAGCAACTTCTTCGTCTGTGAAATCTACACCTTCAACTTGTGAAAGAAGAGGAAGGATAGTTGTACCAGAGTGACCACCGATTACCGGTACGTGCACAGAAGATACGTCTACGCCTTTAAGTTCAGCAACGAAAGTTTCAGCACGGATAACGTCAAGCGTTGTTACACCGAAAAGCTTATTCTTGTCGTAAACGCCTTTAGCTTTAAGCGTTTCAGCTGCAATAGCTACAGTAGTGTTAACTGGGTTAGTGATGATACCAACACACGCGTTCGGGCAGTTATCAGCTACACCTTCGATTAGGTTTTTAACAATGCCGGCGTTGATGTTGAACAGATCTGAACGATCCATACCTGGCTTACGAGGCATACCTGCTGGAATAAGAACTACGTCTGCTCCAGTTAGTGCATCAGCTAGGTCATCTTTACCGTGACCGGTTACTTTTACCGCAGTGGGGATGTGGCTCAAATCAACGGCAACACCAGGAACAACTGGCGCCACGTCGTAAAGCGCTAAATCTGAACCTGCTGGCAATTGTGTTTTCAACAACAAAGACAGCGCCTGACCAATACCACCGGCAGCACCTAACACGGCTACTTTCATACCATTTCTCCTATGGGATTACTTCACGTATTTAAACGGAACGTCACACTAATGCAACGCGGGGGAAAACTCAATCACCGGATCGTCTTATTAACGTTATTTATGGCGATTTTTGTTCGATATTCATTATCATGAATGATTATGCAAAGAAATTGCGCAAAGTCTACCTGTGCGGCACAATATACGCATACTAAATATAATTCCTAACGATAACCCTCAGAAAAGAAAAGAGCGCTAATGGCAAACGCAAAACAAGAGCAACTCATCAAGGCTTTTAAAGAGATTCTTAAAGCGGAAAGTTATGGTTCACAAGGCGAGATAGTAGATGCTTTAAAAGCTCAAGGTTTTGACAATATCAGTCAATCTAAAATCTCTAGAATGCTAAGCAAGTTCGGTGCAGTAAGGACTCGTAATGCCAGGGGCGACATGGTGTACTGTTTGCCCCCAGAACTAGGCATGCCAACCGCCAAGAGCCCCCTGAAACAACTTGTGTTAGACATTGTCCACAATAATGTGATGGTTATTATCAGAACCAGTCCAGGTGCAGCTCAACTTATCGCCCGTTTATTAGATTCGTTAAGCAAGAAAGATGGCGTATTAGGTACTATTGCAGGCGACGACACCATTTTTATAGCGCCAGCTGATGTGACAAGAATTGAAGAGCTAAGACAACGCGTTGAAGATTTATTCGAAAATGTCTAACTAGTTCGTCAAAGACTCGGTAACCGAAAACAAGAAACCGCATACAAGATGCGGTTTCGAAATAGTTTATAAACTAAGACTTTCCTAAGATAAAAGCTTAATTAGCGCATCTGCAGCTGGGCGTGATGACGGTGGGTTCTGTCCTGTCACCAGTAAACCATCAGTACACACTTTTACGGCGAAATCGTCTGCACTTTCATATTTACCGCCCTTTTTCACTAGTTCGTCTTCAACTAGGTATGGGACAACATCGGTAAGCTCCATTGCTGCTTCTTCGCTATTGGAGAAACCTGTCACAGCTTTTCCGTCCACCAAGTACTTACCATCTGGAGTTTGCACATCTTTAAGCACGATTGGCGCATGACACACGGCACCAACAGGTTTGTTTGCCGCAATTGTGTCTTCTATAAGTTTAATTGAGTGGGCATTATCTGACAGATCCCACAAAGGACCATGACCACCTGGGTAGAATACTGCGTCAAACTCATCTGCACGCACATCTTCAAGCGGTATAGTCGAAGCGATTGCACTACGCGCTAATTCATCTTTCGTGTATCGAATTGCATCATCAGTCATCGCATCGTCGGATAGACTATTGGGGTCAATAGGAACTTGCCCGCCCATCGGCGACGCAAGGGTAATCGTATAGTCTTGATCTTTAAATGCGTAATAAGGTGCGGCAAACTCCTCAAGCCACATACCTGTTTTCTCACCCGTGTCACCCATAATTTCGTGAGACGTCATTACCATTAACATACGTTTTGACATAAGCCCTCCTTGCGAGCATTTAAAAATGTAACGCCAATTACTTCGTGTGATGGAGGGTCTTAGATCATAAAAGCAGAGAAGGATCGATTAGTAGCAAATGAGTGAGATAAATCGCGGGCATAAAAAAGTGCCACTTCCTGTTAAGGAGAGTGGCACCTAACACTACAACTTGTAGTTAGCGTTTACTACTTCTTAGAAGCGGTAGTTAACACCTACGCGGATTTCCCATAGAGAAGGACCGCGAGATACGCTTTGCTCTGGAATAGAAACAGCGCTGTACTCGTATTGACCTGCGTCGTTGAAGCTAGCATCAAGAACTTCATCACCACCGAAGCTACCCTGACGGAAATCGCCCCACTGGTCGTTGATCAAGTTAGTCAAGTTTTCAATTACGAAGAACGCGCTTGCTGTATGACCTTCATAGAAGCCAGGAAGCTCTTGAGAAACACGTAAGTCAGCTTTAAACCACCAGTCAGCAGTTTCACTGTTACGCTCAAGGATCTCGCCACGTTCGAAGCCGTTGTTCTCAACCCAACGGTTAAACAGTCTTTCTGCTTCTTCTGCAGTTTGTAGCACGTCACCATCACGGTTAGTTTGGTCTACAAACACTACATTCGGGTCATTTACTTCAGGAATGTAAATAAGCTGACGAGCAAATACACCATCCCATGAGAATGCTGAGTTGTTGCTATGAACGTAAGAGAAAGGCTTACCTTCGTTAGCCGTTGCAAACAAGTTGAAACGCGTTGCATAACCGTCAAAGAACTCAGCAGTGTAGCCTAGAGAGAAGTTAAAACGGTTGCCAACAGCGTAGTCAGACGTTGCTGCAGATGGATTGTTAGGATCGCTAGTTGCAAAGTTCGCGTAGTTCGAGAATGCAACTGCGCTTGTCATTGGGTTAGCATCTTCAGCATCAACATAAGCGTATGAAGCGCCCATATCGAAACCATTATCCCACTCTTTGCTTACGCCGATTGAAAGTACAAGCGAACTACCGTCGTCACTTGAATCTACGTTACCAAGGATAAAGTCAGACGTTTCGTTACGGTCCGCGTCAATGCGCTCGTAAATTGGACGACCGTCAAAACGATTTTGACCTGAGTAAACGATGTTAGCGTCTCTAACAATCGCTGAGTCTTGGCGATCGGTATAGATCATATCAGCGTTAATTAGGTAGTCGTTTTCAGTTACGTAGGTGAAGCCTAGCGCGTATTTCCACTCAGACGGAATTTCAAAGTCTGGGTCAGTTGCGTTAGTGTTACCGTCACCATCTGTTAGGCTAGTGTTCGCTACTACGTCAAATAGCTCTTGTGGTACGTCGTAAATCGGACGACCTTGACCAGTTAGCGCTAGGTCAAACAATGAAGTAGTGCCACTTACGAAGCCATCGATTTGACCTTCACGAGTACCAATGTTCGTCACACCGTCGTTAGAGTAAGCATTTGAGATCCAAACGTTAGGGTTACCACCAGAGTAAAGACCTAAACCACCGCGTAGCTCTAGGCTTTCGTTAACTGTGTAAGTAAAACCGAAACGCGGTTGAAGAAGGTCGATACCGTCTACATTTGCCGTGTTTGCAAAACCGTAACGCTCAGTAAAGTTTTCATTCAAACGAGGTGTGTCGTCAGAACCGTATGTATCGTAACGAAGACCAGCCATAATTTTCAAGTCATCAGTCAGATAGAACTCGTCTTGTACGTAGAACGTGGTCACGTCGAATGCAAAAGAAGCACCTGCATCAGCTGGGTTATTTGTACCCGCTGAGTTATTGTAGTAAATACGGTCAACTAGGCCTGCTTCAAAATCAGCAATGCTGTCGAAACGGTATTCACCTACGGTGTGCTGCATAAACAGGTTAAATACATCAGTTTCTTCGTATTCAACACCGGCTGTAATTTCGTGGTCGCCCCAGAAATAAGTACCCGCAAGCTTGAAGTTAAACACTTCGTAGTTAAGGTCGTTAGACTGACGAGAATCATCAGGACCGATGTAAATACGGCCGCTACCTTCAGTAGAAATCTGCGCTTCTGCAAAGCCAGAAGCAGCATCAAGTGATTGCTGGCGATTATCTAGGTCAGTGTGACCAATACGAAGTTCTGTCGAGAAATCGTCAGACCAGTTTGAGTAGAGTGAACCAACAATCGTAGTTAGCTCAGCGCCGCGCTCGTAGAAGTGATTGCTAAGAGAAAGGTTACTTGAACCACCATCAGATTGGCTTACGCTGAAACCATCGTTCCAGTTGTAAACTAATGAAGCACGGTGATCTGCATTAATATTCCAGTCTAGTTTAATAAGAATTTTTTCATCTTCAACTGGCGCAGAACCTGGTGTACCGCCAACATCGTAACCGTAAACGCGTTGCGCAATTTCAGTTACTTGGTCGATATCATCTTGAGTTACACGGCCGCCAAGCGCGTTGTAATCATATAGCTGAACGCCTTCAAGCTTCTCGTAAGCAGCAAAAAGGAAAAGACTATCTTTAATTAGTGGAAGGCCAACGTTGAAGCCGTAACGTTTTTCAGTGTAGTTGCCGTTGTCACGCTCTACGCTGTCAACTTCGTCGCCGCGGTAAGAGTCAGACGTAAAGTCATAGAAAACACCGCCGTGAACTTCATTTGTACCTGATTTGGTTACTGCGTTGATGTTACACGCAGTGAAGCCACCGTACTCTACGTCGAAAGGAGCAAGCTCAACCGCTACTTGTTGAATAGCGTCGTAAGAGAAAGGCATACGCTCAGTTGGGAAGCCGTTGCTGTTTAGACCGAAGTTGTCATTCATGCGAATACCATCTAGGGTCAAACTATTGTTACGCGGGCTTGCACCACCACAGCTAATTGAGTCGTTGAAGCTTTCATCAACGAAAACACGAGGGTCAACACGCACAATATCACCGATGCTACGGTTAATAGCAGGCGTATTTTCAAGCGCTTCTAGATTAAATACTGTTTGCGGGCCAGTTGCACCAAACGCTGTAGCTGTTAATGCGCTACCGCTAACAGAAATAACTTCGATGTCGCTAGCGTCTTCTAGCGTAAGGTTAACACCAAATGGGTTACCTAATTCAAGGAATACGCTGTCAATAGTAGTGTCTTGGTACTCGTCAGAATCTACAACGATTCTGTAAGGACCACCAACGCGAAGGCCGCGAAGGTTAAACGTACCGTTAGCTCCCACAACCACTTCACGGGCTGTGCCAGTAGGTTCGTGAATGACAGTAACAGATGTTCCCGCAGCAGGTGCACCTGTAGGGGTAAGGATGCGGCCTTCCATTGCAGATGACGTTTCTTGCGCCATTGCAGTGGTAGACAAACCGATTGACAGCGCAACCGCAGCCGCAATGCGACTGAATTTAGCTGATGAGCTCATGTGTGTGTTTCCCTTTTTGTTTAAAATTCTTTTTAACACGGTCTAGTGTAGTGCAAAAATAACACACCTAGCCTGTGCTTGTACTTGAATGTATTAAATTGTCGTAAACCTTCGTGTCAGTTTTATTACAGTTTTACATTTTTATTTAACAGCAATCGCCCGAGGCTATTGAGTTTGAAAATTATTTCTTGACCACATGGTCAAGTTAATTTACTTGTTATTATTATTGTCAATCCATAACGATTAGCTGGACCTATTCTTGACAGATATACGACTAATAAACAGCGTTTAATAAAAATCAGGTTTACCCATAAAAAACCCATAAATATCATAAATATAACACTTTAAAATAAACTTACCTATTGCAATAAATAACCTTAACTGATGAAATCACACTATAAATCGTTAATTCATTTGGTCGTTTTTTTGACGAATTTCAGAATTGTTGCCTCCGGGAAATGGATAATTTTTATTATCGCTGCTATCACCTGCGGTGCGGTGAACTATTTCCAACATTCAGTCACATACACTGATATCGCCCCTCAAACTGGCCAAAATATGAACTGCAAGACTGAACTTGTGGGAAATTTTGATGTTTTTTCTGTTTATGTAACCGACGGCAGAATAGCTGAGATGGCAAAAGAGAAGCTTTGCAGCGATCAAACCATTAAACGTCAATTCGGCGAAGTAAATATAATTATCGGACAAAGCGATTACGACACGTTTCGTTACATCAATCACGGCGTTGTCGATTTAGCGTTGGTCAAGAGCAACGTAGTTGATGCTTTCGGGGCAGATCAGATTTACGGCTTAACTAAGATTGCGTCGCATCCTAACTATTCGGCATTTTTCATTGCCTTACGAGAAAGGCCTGAACTTTCAAAAGAGTACCTTTTAGGAAAGCGCATTGGCTTGTTGGACTATCCTAGCAGTCGCTCGGGCCATATCGTGCCGAAGACTGTAATGCAAGGCTTAGGACTGAGCGACAATAATGTCGACATTGTATATTTCAGTTCTCACCAAGAACTAAGACGCGCGCTGCTTGCTGGTGATGTGGACATTATTTCTTCTTACTGGGCTGAAGAAGATGAAGAAAGGTTTTCACGAAACTACGCCACGCCGCTTTTAGAAAGCGTAAGCGGAATGCAATGGTTTTTGAAAATGCAAACGCAGAATACCGACTTGTTTTGTGCAATGCAGTCAGTCGTTCATGACATAGCGATGTCTCACCCCAGGCCCTATTACAAAACTATTACATTGGAAGAGGGGTGTAACTAATGAGTCATAAAAAGATTTATTTCAAGTCCAAGCCCCTGATTGCTATTAACGTTTTAGCGTTAATATTGACACTTCAATGTGTGGCGATAACCGCACAATATTTCTCATACCAATCTTCCGTTCATCAAGCGCTTGATAATGTTCAGCGAAGAATAAGTTTAGATAGCGCCTTTTTAGATGTGGGCAATAAAACACTTAATACCCCAGTTAATCAATTCGCGATTTACCGATACCTGAGTAGATTGAACAGCAGCCTCAAAAAACAAGGCTATCCAGTCCTGGTAAAGGGTATTCAAGGTATAGAAACGGATTCAGAAGACTTCAGTTCATACCCCAGTAAAATGTCTTCGCGTTTCGTTAATGCTGAACAAGACATTATCGTCGAACTTCGTCATAAACTCCCTTCAAGCGCCTTAACGTTCAGTTGGATTGCTTTATTTGCGTCACTCTTTATCGCGCCGCTATTCTTTATTTCAAATAGAACAAGAAAGGCTCGCAAAGCGCTTGAAGAAGTCATTCCTCCTACGCCTAAGCTTGTAATTAATTTAAAAGACAAAACTATTTCTAACGGCATAGACGATAAAGTGGTTACGCTCCAAAACAAGCCGTTATGCTTTTACACTGCGTTAGTCAGATATTGTATAGAGTATCCACACACCCCACTTCCTCCGCACAAGGATGTACCTTCTGAATTGCTTACGCTAGCGAACAGAAGTTTCGGACGGCTTATTGAGCTTGGGCATACTAAGCGCAAACGCCCTGATTTCAATGCGAACCTGGACAAAACCCTCAGTGAAATAAGAGCCGCCCTTGATGAAGTGTTTTCGTCTTACAACGAAGAAAAAGAGAATTATTACCCGCCTCGTGCTCAGGGAGAAGGTTCGCGTTCAAAGCAACACTCTTACGCATTGCCACCGATAAAAGAAGAGGATATCGAAATTATTGGTAATTAATTAAAAACTGACCAATTGGAGAACTTTTTTGTATTTTATGCGTGTTTTAAAAACAGCCCGCAATACCTTGAAAACACAATAAAGTTCTAGCAAAGACCGCGCCCAAAAGTGAGAACTTGTGAATATAACATTGATTCGCGAGGCCTAAACGCGTATCTTTGCACCAACAAAACCAGCTTTATAGTACTATGCAATCGCCACTAATTATTGCCATTTCTGGAGCTTCTGGCTCTGGGAAGTCTCTTTTTACAAAAAATTTGTTTAACGGCTTCAGTGCTCAAGGGCGCCCTGTTCAAGTGCTGCGCGAAGATCACTACTATCGCGCCCAAGATCATCTTCCCATGGAACAGCGTGAGAAGAATAACTACGATCATCCAAACGCATTTGAACACGAGTTATTGAAAGCGCACCTGCAAGCATTGCGTGATGGCCAACCTATCGACTATCCGCATTACTGCTATAAAACGCACACACGTTTACCTGAAACGGAGCGCTTAAACCCCGCACCGGTGATCATACTTGAAGGTATTATGTTGCTTGCACGTACAGATTTATTACCTCTGTACGACGTAAAAATCTTTATCGATACTCCTCTTGATATTTGTTTGATGCGCCGAATGATGCGAGACCTGAAAGAACGAGGTCGTAGCATAGAATCAGTGGCCAAGCAGTACGAAGAAACTGTAAAGCCTATGTATCATCAATTTATCGAACCTAGCCGCTTCACTGCCGACGTAGTAGTGACGCAAGGTGGCAAAAACCAAATCGCATTAGATGTGATCAAATCACACATTCAGCAAGCGCTTCTTTAAGGGAACATTACTATGGTAGGTTTACTGGGCATTGCAGTCCTTCTGGGTATTGCTTTCGCGTTATCATCGGCGAAACGCAGTATAAATTGGCGCACCGTTGGCGGCGCATTTGCTATTCAAGCATCAGTTGGCGCATTTGTCCTGTACTCTGAACCAGGTAAAGAAGTTCTATTAAGCGCAACCAAATTTGTCGCCAACATTATTGCTTATAGCCAAGAAGGCATTAACTTCTTGTTCGGCCCTATTGGCGACAAATCAATTGCTTTTATTTTTGCCTTTAACGTGCTTCCCGTTATTGTCTTTTTCTCTGCACTTATCGCTGTTCTCTATCACCTCAAAGTGATGGGTGTCATCATCAAAGTAATCGGTGGATTCTTACAAAAAGCGCTGGGGACTAGTCGTCCTGAATCCATGTCCTCTGCAGCCAACATTTTTGTCGGTCAAACCGAAGCGCCTTTGGTAGTTCGCCCTTTCATCCCACACATGACGAGCTCTGAACTGTTTGCCATTATGGTAGGCGGGCTAGCGTCAATTGCGGGCTCTGTGATGGCAGGTTATGCTGGAATGGGCGTTGACCTTAAATACTTATTGGCCGCAAGCTTTATGGCTGCGCCAGGTGGTTTGCTAATGGCAAAAATTATCTTGCCTGAAACCAGTAAACCCAATGAAGACTTACACGACGTAGACGCGGAAGATACCGGCTACGCTAATGTATTTGATGCTGCTGCCAGTGGCGCAGCGTCAGGCATGCAGCTTGCGTTAAACGTAGGCGCTATGCTACTCGCTTTCATAGCGTTAATTGCCATGTTTAACGGCCTTATTGGCTGGACAGCAGGGCTATTTGGCTATGAAAACGTTACGTTTGAAGGGATCCTGGGTTATGTACTTCAACCTCTTGCATGGGCAATCGGCGTACCATGGGAGGAAGCACAACTTGCAGGTAGCTTCATTGGTCAGAAAATGGTGGTCAACGAATTCGTTGCTTACCTTAACTTCTTAGAAAACCAATCGCAGCTATCTGAAGCATCTCAGGCCATTATCACCTTTGCACTTTGTGGTTTTGCAAACTTCTCTTCTATCGCTATTTTGATGGGTGGAATTGGTGCTATGGCACCAACACGCAGAAAAGAAATTGCGAGACTGGGGTTAAAAGCTGTTATTGCTGCAACGTTATCTAACTTAATGAGTGCCGCGCTAGCGGGCTTTTACCTCTCTCTTGGTTAAATTTCATTAATTTGGACCAGTTGGTCAAGATTTTACTAGACTAACTGGTCAGGTTTCTGTAAATTACGCGCAAATTCCTCGCGGGATTGATTTATGTCAATTTCTGCGACTTTTTTCTGTAGCCCGTCTACCTTTATAATGCCGCAGTCAAAATATACGGGATAAAGTTATGCAATTAGTTGCTGTTGATTACCAAGCGGAAAACGCACAAGAAGAATTCGTGAAGTCACTTCGCGAGACAGGGTTCGGTGTTTTGAAAAATCACCCTATCCAACAGTCATTAGTTCAAGGTATTTACGACAATTGGCAGGGCTTCTTCGATAGTGAAGAGAAGAACGACTACCTGTACAACAAAGGTAAACAAGACGGATTTTTCCCTCAGAGCGTATCTGAGGTAGCTAAAGGCTTTACGAAAAAAGATATTAAAGAGTATTACCACTTCTATCCGTGGGGTCAGTGCCCAGAAGCGCTACATCCACAAATTTCTCAGTACTATGAGGAAGCAAACACATTAGCGAAAGAGCTATTGGGTTGGATAGAAAAGCACTCTCCTTCAGAGGTGAGCGATAAGTACAGTCAGCCGCTAGGTGACATGATCAAAGATTCTGATCAAACCTTGCTACGTATACTGCACTACCCACCACTAAAAGGTGATGAAGAAGTTGATGCAATTCGCGCTGCTGCTCACGAAGATATTAATTTGATTACTATCTTGCCAGCAGCCAACGAGCCAGGGTTGCAAGTACAAGCTAAAGACGGTAGTTGGATTGACGTTCCTTGTGATTTCGGGAACTTGATCGTGAATATTGGCGACATGCTTCAAGAAGCATCAGGCGGATATTTCCCATCAACTACCCATAGGGTTGTAAACCCAGATGGCACTGACATGACGAAATCTCGTATCTCGTTGCCATTGTTTTTACACCCAAGACCAGATGTTGTTCTTTCAGAACGTCATACTGCAGGGTCATACCTGCAAGAGCGCCTTCGTGAGCTGGGCGTTATATAAATTAAGTTCCTTTTGTAGTGTTATTCTTTTGCCGCAGCTAGTCTGCGGCTTTTTTTTAGTTGCTTGCCAAGGTAGCTAGTTTAGAAGAATAGCGCTGTTTTTCTTGTTGGTTTGGTGAATGCTTCACGGCTCTTTCTAAGAAGCGTTGCGCTTCGCTAACATCTCCTAACTCGTGATACGCTTTGGCCATGCCGAATAAAATCTCGTGACGCGCGTTATCAAGCTTTAGCCCTTTTCTATAATGCGCTATTGCAGCGTTAAGCTTGCCAGCATCAAAAGCTTGTTCCCCTAATATGTAATGATAAAAAGGGTTGTTCTTACGCTTTGCTTCAACCATTTGCGTAATCTGCATTGCTTCTCCATTTCTATCTTGATGCGTATAAAGAATAGATAAATTTTCCCATGCGGTGAGGTTTTCATCATTTAGTGATAGTGCATGCTTGTAAGTAATCTCAGCCTGCTCATAAGCTTCCACCATTCTGTAAAGAACGCCTAGGTTCACCCAACTTTGCTGTAATTCAGGCGTTAATGTAGCAGCGGCACGAAAGTAACTGTAAGCCCTTGTGTAGCTATTCGCCACCAACGCATCTGCCCCTTTGTTGTTGTAGTACATGGACACTATTTTGTTTTTCGATACTGGCTTTCTGGGAAAGTAGTTGCGTAGCATTTGCGGGTCAAAGTCTACGTCTGCCCATGAGCCTCCAATCGATGTTACATGATTAGCCTCAGGCACTGAGACGCGCATATTAATATGCCCATTTAGCAGGCTATACCCTTCTCTTCGTGTCCAATACTCTGGAATATCTACTTCATAGAAGGTCGCGTCTAACCCCACATGTTCAGCAAGTGCATAGGTCATAATTGAGAGGGATAAACAGTTTGCCGCTCGATTGTTAAACGTAGTGTCTGCCGTCGTGTTCGCACTATTACGATACAGCATGCCATAGTCCGAATGATCAAAAATAGCTTTTACTAGCCCTTTTACATCTTTCCCGGTAATGCTTTTTGCATACACTGCCTTTTCAGCAAAGATCTGAGCATCTTCTCCAAGAAAAAAGATATCTTCAATAGACTCAACGGGAAATAAATGATGAGAAGAAAACAGGCTATCGTTTAATAGTGTGGGCGCTGCCTCCACACTATTCTCTCGCGTTGACTGGCAAGCGCTGAGCAAACCACAACAAAAAAGTATAAAGAAAACTAGTCGAGTATTCATATTAGGCACCTTTTCTTGTTACTCGATAGTTTAAAATTATAGCATTCGCGCTTATTTTTACATTTTATTTACAATTGCAAGCTGCATATTATCGCAATAGATAAGCCAGAACTGAACTAAGTTACTGATGCATCGCTCCTCTTCTTTCGTTGCTAACCAGCATTACACAAAGTTAATCATCAAATTGTAAGACATTGCCGTAACAAACCTCAATTCAGTAGCTTTCAGTAGCTGTCATTAAGTAGTAGACGATATGAAGGATGATGAATTTCATTTAAAACCCATTTACACATTGAAGGAAAGATTATGAAGAAAATAATGAGTGCGTTGTTTTTAATTGTACTGAGCACGAGCGTTTTCGCAGGTCACCATGCAGAAGGCAAGCAAAACGATATTGTCGACACTGCTGCTAGTAATGATATGTTTTCAACACTCGTAGCCGCCGTTAAGTCTGCTGATTTAGTCAGTACATTGAAAGGGGATGGTCCATTTACCGTTTTTGCTCCGACCGATGACGCATTTGCTGCATTGCCTGACGGTACAATTGAAATGCTGCTTAAACCCGAAAACAAGCAAACGCTAACAAAAATTCTTACGTATCATGTGGTAGCTGGTAAAGTAACAGCAAAAGATGTAACGGAGCTCTCTGATGCAACTACGGTGGAAGGTAGTAAGCTAATGATATCTACTACAATGAATAAAGTCATGATAAACGACGCTCAAGTTATCAAAGCTGACGTTATGGCCAGCAATGGTGTAATTCATGTTATAGATAGCGTATTACTTCCAAACGACATAAAAGCGTCGCTATAAATCGATATACAAGAATATAAAAAAAGAGCATACACCGACGAGGGTTGGTCTATGCTTTTTTATTTCTATTTATCGATCTCTTCCCATAGTTGTCGCGTAAACAAATTCAATTCGATAAAGGCTTTGATACTGTCTCGTTTCCATACGAGAACGTTAAGTGGATAGAGTCAATCAGCTCGGTATTACTGCACTTATAAATATATAAAGTCTCTCACTAAACCAGAGAAGGAGTTCAAATGTTTGCGGTTTACACATACAGTATTGCGGGGCTGCTAGTTATTAGTTTAACTGTGTTTGTTCAAAACATCGTAGCCGCTGTAGCACATAGAAAGCAGTCTCGTTACATTCCCGGTAAAGTCAGCGAAGAATTGAGCCACGATAGCTTTGTTTTTAGAAGTCACAGAACATTTCACAACTCGCTTGAAAATATTCACCAATTTACGCTTCCCGCATTGCTTTGTATGTTTCTTGGCGCGCCAACAGAGATCCTAGCCATGTTGGTTTGGGCCTTCGCACTAAGTCGTATCATTCATATGGCACTGTATTATGCTATTGCCACAGAGAAGAACCCTAGCCCTAGAAGCTATTTTTATATGGTGGGAACCCTGTGTACCCTTGGCGTTTTTGGATTGGCTTTTTTAAGTTTGTTTTTCTAAGGGTTGATACTTAAACCTTCCCATCTGTATCACAAATCGTTCTTTATTGTGAAAAAACGCCTTTAGCGTTAAAGATTTTCTTATAGATGCGGATAATAAGAGAACCAGTCTCTACGCCTAAATATTACACTTATGGTTAATGTTCTTTTTGATATACAGGCGTATTCTTATCAAGTAATAACACACATATGTTGTTAGGAGATCCAGTGTACATCGACCAAGTCGGCGATCGGACTTTAGCTGATTGCAACGTTTTAATTGTCGACGACCAAGCTAGCAGCAGACTCGTTTTGAAAACTCTACTTGAAGAAGTTGTTGAGTGTTGTTCTGTGAACTCGGGAAAAGAGGCGGTCGAGTACTGCAAGCGCAACAAGCCTGATTTGATCCTTATGGATATTTCCATGCCAGAAATGGATGGGCATCAAACCACTAGGCTGCTTCGAAAAAAGCAATCGTGTGAGAATATACCTATTGTTTTCGTTAC
This sequence comes from Alteromonas sp. ABD4_190, assembly GCF_056160105.1. Lineage (NCBI taxonomy): Bacteria > Pseudomonadati > Pseudomonadota > Gammaproteobacteria > Alteromonadales > Alteromonadaceae > Alteromonas > Alteromonas sp. ABD4_190. Next base: position 2,770,690 of record NZ_JBSWWN010000001.1, on the reverse strand, counting down.
CTCTTCATCAACAGAAGAGGAAGAATCACGCTGCTGGGATTCAGGGTGTGTAGACTTTGTTGTTAAACCTGTCAATGCCTGTACGCTGCGCAATCGCGTAAAGTCGCACCTTCAACACAAGCTCAGAAGTGATTTCTTAGAAAAACTAATTTATATCGACAAACTAACCGGTGCCTACAACAGACACTATTTGGATGACTATCTCCCCCGATTAGTTAAAGATAGCGAACGCAATGCCACCCCATTGTCTTTAGTTATATTTGATGTCGACCACTTTAAGCTATTTAACGATATGTATGGGCATTTGGATGGTGATAGCTGTTTATGGAAGGTCAGTAAAACGATAAATGATGCACTCCTTCGGCCTATGGACAAATTGGTTAGAATTGGTGGTGAAGAGTTTTTAGTAATTTTACCAAACACTGATGTGGAGGGTGCAGTAGCTGTCGCCGAGCGCCTATTAGAAAACGTTTACGACCTCAACATCCTTCATAGTTCGTCTGAGTACGGGCGTATAACATTGAGTGCTGGATTAGCGATAAAAACCGCCAGCGATGATAAAACGATTGATTATGTAATGCTGGAGGCGGATAAAAACTTGTATGCAGCTAAAACTTCCGGGCGTAACCGCTTAGTATCTCCTTCACTTGCGCCTACTAAACAAGCAAAGAGCCCCAGTTCTTCACAACCGATAAAAAGTTTTTAGCTGCTACCTAGCTGAATACACCCAACAGCCCCGGTGTGAAGCAGGCAGTTCAGCGTAGCCTCTTTCGCTACACCTAATTCCGTCAACTGGGCTAGGAAAAGCTGAAGTGTAGCTAACGCATCATCTAGCGCATTATGTTCATTAAATGCAGGGAGGTCTAAGCGTTGGCGGCACACCCCTAGCGTAGCACTATTACTTGGCAAAACCTGATGCTGCTTGTTTAGCTGATACAGCGCAAGCTGAAGGGTATCAATATAAACCACCTCTAACTTTGGTAAAGCGCACTGTTTAAAAGCTTTGTTTAACGCCATTAAGTCCAGTCTAGCGTTGTGAAAAATAAGTATATGTTGTTGAAGTAACGGTGTGAGTGCATGGAGCGCCACTTCTAAATTTTCGCCTTTTTGCAAGATGTCAGGGGTTAACCCGTGAATCACAGGGCTTTGCCCTAAGTCTGCGGTAGTGTTGATAACATGATAACCGCTCGTCGATAAATCGATACGCCCCCCCGTGCCGCTCACATAACCCACAGAAGTAATTTGCGTTGCTGAAGGGTCTAGCGAAGTAAGTTCTAAATCAACTGCGGTAAATGATGTATTGTAAACGCTAAGTTCGCGAAGACGCTTTTTCAACTTGGTTTTACTCGTGAGTGCCTGTGCGCATGCCTTTATCCACCGTTGAACCATATCGATTAACTCACGCCACCTGAAAACTTCATCACCATAGCTTGATTCGTTCTTTCTATGGCTTTAAAAGCAGCTTTAAGCTGATGTTTTTCAATTGATGACAGGCTTGATATGGAAACGCGATTATCGGTAACTTTGTTTTCAAGTTGATGACGCCAGCGCAGACGATTCAGGAACAGCCAAATATCGCTAAGATTCGTTGCATCGCGTTTTGAAAGTTGCGAACGAGCTGATAATGCGTCTAAGCGCGCAAGCGTGTTAGGTAAAGTCACACCATCAGCTAAGGCATAGATTCTTGCTATGTTATTGATTAAAGCAACAGCACGAGTCTTTAGATCAATAACGTCTTTTTGTTTTCTTCCCCTTTCATAAACAAACTTCTGAAACATGGAAAGCGGCACCGATATATCGTTACTATGTCTGGCAAGTGCTGCTAAAAACATGTTTTGCTGCATCAAAGGCGCACGCCGTTTTTGAAGCTGCTTGAATAAGCTTACATCTCCCGCTGCACATCGCACATCAAGAAAAATATTAAAATGCATAATGGCATCTTTGGTAGGCGCTTTTACCCACTGTTTAGCTTCTTCGAGCGCCTCACCGAGAGATAGTCTCAGCTTAGGATTACTGGCCATAATATTGCCATCGCAAAGCTTGATGCCGCACTTTGCCAACCCCTTGCATACGTACTCTGCCATATTCGAAAAGTACTCAGCTTGCACTTCGGTAGGTTGCTTGGCAAGAAGTAGCCCGTTGTCTTGATCTGAGCCCATGGTTTGGTCTTCTCGGGCTTGTGAACCATACACTAACCACGCAAACATCATGGGAGCTTTACCGTTAGCTTGTTGGAAAAAGCCAATTAGCTTTCTGGTCATAATATCGGTTGCTTGTGACAATATTTTCCCAGCAATGTCGTAGTCACCTGCCTTTTTAGCATGAGCTGAAAAGTAATGAGGCAGTTGCCACGACAAGCGCGTGAGCTCATAAAGGTTCTCAGCCTTGCTCAACTCACCAATAATGAAGAGTACGTTTCCTCGCTGCTGACGAATGATATCGCTGGCGGTTACCATGCCAAGGGGCACTAGCGTTTGATGATCAATAATAGGCAGGTGATGAATGTTTTTTTCCGTCATTAGTGCTAAAGCGTCAAACAAGGTCCTGTTACCCATAATCTGAGCCGGGTTGGCTGTCATTATTTGGCTAACTGGAAGATGAGAGTCTAAAGAGGCTGCCACCACTCTCGACCTTAAATCGCGGTCAGTAATGATACCAATTAGCTTCTCTTGTTCAGTTACTAACAAAGAAGAGACTTTTTGCGATGTCATTAACTGAGCTGCAACCGAAATTGAGGTTTGAGCCTCGACGGAAACCGGCGCTTTTTCGATAGCATCAGTAAGGGCTTTGTAGAGCCACATTGAATTACTATCTGCAATGGCATGATTTTGCAGAGCGTTATTGCTAAGGCCATCAAAAAAATGCCGTATTGTAGGTATTTCTAGTAAAGGTTCTACAGCTAGCGCATCAAAACAATAAACCAGCCCTGGGCTGTCCACCGTTATGCTTAGTGGAAAATTTCGTTTTTGTATTATATTTGCGTAACCGAAATAGTCACCTTCACTTAAATGTTGAATGGGTGCATCAGAGTCTTTCACTGAGAACTGGCCGCTCTGAATAAGGAACAGCGCGACTTTATCTTTCATAGCCTGATCCACATTATCGGCGGTCAAATAGAGTAGCTCTGTGTGTTTTGTAAGCTGCAGCTTCTGCTCTTTGTCCAGCAAGTCAAAAGGCGCGGACGTATTAAGAAAGTCTTCAACTTGTTTAGCCATTGCAGTCATAGAAATTGTCCGGTACACAAAAAGAAAAAACCAACCTACTCACTTTCGCCAGTAGATTGGTTTTATTTTGCTAAAGCCTATCTTTAGGCAACATTAGCTTAGTGCGCTGATGCTTCACCCGCTCCCTTAGGATAACGAATGCTTTCAACCAGTTCTTGGATTTCTTCTGGCGCTTCATCTGTTGCTTTGAACACAAGGAAAGCCACAATGAAGTTCACCATCATACCTAAAGTACCAATGCCTTCAGGAGAGATACCAAACCACCAGTTATCAGGCGTATTAGCTGCTGGATTTACAAACTTAAAGTAAATAATGTAAGCCGCAGTAAACGCAATGCCTGAAATCATTCCCGCAATAGCACCTTTGTCGTTCATACGTTTGCTAAAGATACCCATAATAATGGCTGGGAAGAAACTCGATGCCGCTAAGCCGAAAGCAAAGGCGACCACCTGCGCGACAAATCCGGGCGGATTAATACCGAAGTAACCTGCAATGACAATTGCCACCGCTGCTGCCAATCTAGCGTACATAAGCTCGGCTTTATCCGTAATATTCGGCATAAAGTTCCGCTTCAGTAAATCGTGTGATACAGAGGTGGAAATTACCAACAGTAAGCCCGCTGAAGTAGAAAGGGCTGCTGCCACACCACCTGCCGCAACAAGCGCAATTACCCATGCTGGTAAGTTCGCGATTTCAGGGTTAGCCAATACCATGATGTCGCGGTCAACTTTCATTTCATTGCGCTCATCACCCGAATAGAACATTTTGCCATCGCCATTTTTATCTTCAAACGCGATAAGACCAGTCTGCTCCCAATTTTTAATCCACGACGGCGCTTCTTCATAGCTGGTTCCCGTCATTTCAGGGCCGTTAATAGTTTCAATCATATTCACACGAGCAAACGCTGCTAACGACGGTGCTGTAGTGTAAAGAATAGCGATAAATGCTAAGGCATAGCCTGCTGATTTACGTGCATCGTGAACTTTAGGCACAGTGAAGAAGCGAACAATAACGTGTGGAAGACCCGCAGTCCCCACCATTAGTGCAAAGGTGATAAAAAATACATCGATAGTACTTTTCGTTCCCGACGTATATTCATTGAAGCCGAGTTCGACGGATAAATTATCGAGTTTCTGCAGCATATGCATTCCTGAACCGTCTGCTAAGGTTGCGCCAAAACCGGTTTGTGGAAGTATATGCCCGGTAACCATCATCGAAATAAATACCGCAGGTACGATATAGGCAAAGATCATTACGCAATATTGCGCGACCTGAGTGTAAGTAATGCCTTTCATACCGCCGAGCACAGTATAGAAGAACACAATAACCATGCCGATAACCACGCCAGACACAATATCCACTTCTAAGAAGCGGCTGAAAACCACGCCTACGCCACGCATTTGGCCTGCTACATAGGTGAAGCAAACGAAGATGGCACAAAATACCGCAACCGTACGTGCGGTTTGTGAGTAGTAGCGATCGCCAATAAAGTCGGGCACCGTAAACTTACCGAATTTACGTAGGTAAGGTGCTAAACAAAGCGCAAGTAGAACATAGCCGCCAGTCCAGCCCATGAGGTATACCGCACCATCGTAACCCATAAATGAGATAAGACCCGCCATTGATATAAACGATGCTGCCGACATCCAGTCTGCCGCCGTAGCCATACCGTTCATAACAGGCGGTACGCCACCACCCGCTACATAGAAGTCATTCGTCGACCCAGCGCGTGCCCAAATTGCAATTGCAATATACAGCGCGAACGACGCGCCAACGATAATAAATGTTAAAGTTTGAACGTCCATGATTTACTCCTCATCTACGCCGTAGCGTTTGTCCATGGCGTTCATCTTCGCCATATAGACAAAGATCAATGCGACAAATACGTAAATCGAGCCCTGTTGTGCAAACCAGAAGCCTAATTTAAAGCCAAAAAACTGAATTTCATTTAAGATATCGACAAACAGTATGCCGGCACCAAATGATACGATGAACCAAACGACTAAAAGCTTAGCTAGGAGCGCTAGGTTTTCACTCCAGTAGGCTTTTTTGTCCTCTTCGTTTCTAAATGCCATTGTTTCACCCTCATGTCAGGTTAACTAGTTGTTATGATTTTACAATTCCCTAACGCTCGGCTTTGTTAACGTTATTGCTGCGTTTGAAACTTTTGCATAAAGCAGAAACAAAACAGCAAAAGTCAAGCATTTAGGAGGTCAGCTACTACTCTAGACCTGAGGTGTGAAATTCAAAATGAGACCATGGTCGTAGGTAGACCATGGTCGAAATGATTATAATACCAGCACAGTTGTTAAAACTAAGTTAAGGGAAGATTATGGTTTTTGGTTGGGTAACGCTTGCAGTCTTGTACCTCTTTTTGCTGTTTTCATTAGCAAGTTGGGGAGAGAAGAACTCGCCTACAGCAAGAGCACTAACTTCTCATCCCGCCATTTATTCATTAGCCCTGGCAATCTATTGTACCGCTTGGACTTTCTTTGGCATGGTAGGGCAAGCAAGTAGAGATACATGGATTTACCTGCCAATTATGCTTGGGCCCATCTTAGTCTACGTGTTGGGATACAAGTTTATTTATAAACTGACATTGGTAAGTAAAAAGCAGCATATTACAACCATTTCAGACTTCATTGCGTCACGCTATGGCAAGCGTCAAACCGTCGCCCTAGTCGTTACCCTTATTGCTTTACTTGCAACTATTCCCTACATCGCGCTCCAGTTAAAAGCGGTTGGCGCAACCTTTCAACTGTTAACTCAGCAACCCAACAGCAATGGCATTGTCATTGCTGCCACGGGCTTTATCGCCGTTTTTGCTATCTATTTTGGTACACGCCAAACCGACGTTACAGAATACAGACGTGGTTTGATGCTAGCCATAGCCTTTGAGTCAACCATTAAGCTACTTGCCTTAGTGTTAGTCGCCATTGTTGGCTATAGCGCTTGGGAACGTACGCAATCAGGGGCATTCTTCGAGAGCTTCACAAATGAGGTGGCACTTGCTCAATTTGGCTCATTTAGCTTCATCGCACAAACGATTATGGCTGCGGCAGCTATTGTGTGCTTACCTCGTCAGTTTCATGTCGCCATTATTGATAACTTAAGCTTGGGCCATTTACGCACAGCGCGCTGGCTGTTTCCGCTGTACCTCACCATTATTTCTGCTGTTATTCCTGTTATCGCTATTGCAGGTAAAGCCATTTTTGCAGGTCAAGGCATTGAGCCCGACTCGTACGTTTTATCACTCGCTATGTTTTCTGAGTCAGCATTGCTTCAGGTTATTGTATTTGTGGGTGGGCTGTCTGCGGCCACCGCTATGATTATTGTCGCCACGTTAACGCTAAGTACCATGCTTACTAATGACGTGATATTGCCGCGTATCCTCGCATTTTCCGGCAACACTGATGATAAAAAAGACGTATCGAAAAGAATCCGCCTTATTCGCCGTATCGTTATTGCCTTCATTTTATTAATGGCCTTTTTATACCACCAGCAAATGACCAGCAGCCGGTCTCTTCACTCTATTGGTCTTATCGCGTTTTCTCTTGTAATACAGCTGATGCCTGCCATTGTCGGCGGCCTTTATTGGAAACGTGCTCATGCCCACGGCGTTTATGCGGGGCTTATGGTTGGGCTTGTTATCTGGGTGCTGTGGTTAGTACTTCCTATTGTAAGTGAGCAAGTTTCTCAAATGGAGCAAAACGAACTTATAAGCCAAGGAGCTATGATTAGCTTGGCCGCAAATAGCTTGGTGTATATACTCTTTTCTCATTTCGCTCCCCAGCGGCTTATCGACAGAATGCAGGCTGAAGCGTTTGTGTCGCCTGCTATTTCAAGTAACAACACGGTGAAAGCCCAAGCAACGAACGTTACCGTGTCTGACCTTATCACTTTGCTTTCAACCTTTATGGGAACAGGGCGCTGCGATCAGCTTCTTACCCAATATCAACAGCTAAATAATTGCCAGTTAAGCCACGCAGATACGCCTAATGAATCGTTTTTATCATTCTGTGAACGCGCCCTTGGCGGGGTTATTGGCGCCTCTAGTGCAAAGGTACTTTTAGACAGTGCACTACGTGGCAAGAAAATGGATTTTACTGAGGTCATTAACTTTTTCGACGATACTACGCAGGCGATGCAGTTTAATATGACAGCGCTATTAACTTCGCTTGAAAACATGGATCAGGGCATTAGCGTGGTAGACAAACATTTGAATTTGGTCGCTTGGAATAAACGCTACGCAAACCTTTACCCTTACCCTGACAACTTACTTGCTGTGGGCACGCCTATTGAAAAGCTCATTCGATACAACGCGTCGCAAGGCGAGTTTGGAACTCACGATGTCGATGCTGAAGTAGAAAAACGTTTGGCGCACTTGCGATCCGGTATGCCCCATCGCTTTACTCGTCAGCGCAAAGATGGTCGGGTTATTGAAATGGTAGGAAATCCACTTCCCGGAGGCGGTTTTGTAACAAGCTTCAACGACATCACCGGGCACGTGGAAATTCAGCAAGCGTTAGAAGAATCGAATATTGATCTTGAAGCCCGTATCAAGAAACGTACGGAAGAAGTGCACTCCATTAACGCAGAGCTTCGCCTTGAAATAGAACGTCGTTCCGAAGCGGAAAAAGAATTAATAAGAGCTCGAAAAGCTGCTGAAGATGCCAACGCCAGTAAAACTCGGTTTTTAGCCCTTGCCAGTCATGATGTACTGCAGCCGCTTAACGCCGCTAAACTTTACGTGAGTGCTTTGGAAGAGCAGGAACTGTCTGAGCAAGCCCAAGCTATTATTCAAAAACTTGGACATAGCGTTACCTCAAGTGAAACACTTATAGGCACACTGTTGGATATTGCTAGACTGGACCAAGGAGAAATGAAACCCGATATCGAGTCTATTGATGTTAGCGCTCTACTCTCTCCGCTTGTTGATGAAATGGCCATGCGCGCCCGTGAAAAGGGGCTTGATTTCAAAGCCATTATCCGCCCTTGTTGGGTACGAGGCGATAAAACTTATTTATATCGAATAACCCAAAACTTGCTATCAAATGCTGTGAAGTATACGGAAATGGGTCGAGTTTTATTTGTCGTAAAACCCGTAAAAGAAACCGTTTATTTTAAGGTCTTCGATACTGGCATTGGTATTTCCGATGATAAAAAAGGCAGTATATTTGGCGATTTCTTTCGCGCCAATGAGAGCAAAGAGCATGGGTTGGGCCTTGGTTTAGGTGTAGTGCGCCGCTTAGGTCTTCAGCTTAACAGCGATATTAAGGTTAACTCAAAGGTGGGAAAAGGAAGCTGCTTTGCATTTTCTCTAGACAAAGCTGAACCTAGACGGGTTACTAATATTGCAGCAAAGCCTCGTAGTACCACATTCACTGGAATGGATGTACTTTGCGTAGACGACCAAAGAGAAAACTTAGATGCCATGCAAACTCTATTACAAAAATGGGGCGTGAATGTGTTCTTAGCGAATAACTGGGATGATGCACTGAAGGTTTGTGAAATCATTCAGCCTCAGATCTTACTGATGGATTATCAACTTAGTCACGATAACGAGAAAAATGGGCTTGCGCTGATTGAGGAGATAAGACACCGGTTAAACATCGTTGTGCCGGCGGCGCTTATAACCGCAACACCAGATGAGAATTTAGTGACTGAGTGTAAAGACCAAGGCGTAAACTTTTTGGCTAAGCCGCTTAAACCGGCAAAACTCCGCGCGTTACTACAAAGTATGACGCGTTATATTAGAGAAGCGAAAAATGTTTAATTATTGAGGAGCGATGACATATCTGCACCACGTTAATTGAATGCTTTTCGTTCTCTACTATTCCACTGTACATGACGAATAAAGAATTACTTACAGTAACTCGTCATGTGGTTTAGTTTCTTCCGTCTTAACCACCGGCGTCTCTACACTCGACTTCGCCACAACTTTACCCATGGCACCCCACTTTTCTTTCGGGTTGAGTAGCACTGGGCGAGTTAGAATTAAATTGTTAGGGTACATTAGCGTTTCGCGGTCTGCGGTGATTAAACGAGTACTGAATGGCCCAACATCCGCAATAACGCCCTCTATGTAGTTATCGCCATCGAGAATGCGTACGTAATTGCCTCTGCTATACGCTACGTTTGTAAGCAATATAAAGTAAGCCGTGATATTACTGATGAGCGACCAGCTTGCAAAAAGTGCAACACCGGTTATCGTAATGATCGAAGTGGAAAGTACGAGTAAACCCGAGAAATCAATACCCCATGCCAGTAGCAGCAGGGAAAAGGATACTGTAGCTACAATTACACGAGCGGCAAAAAGCCCTTTTAATGCACTGTTAGATTTGAGCTTTGATTTTACAATATTAGTTTCTAATTTTGGCAGTAACTTCCGCGACATCGCTAAATAAATAAGCAACACCAAGCCACTGAACACGACGTTTGACTGGTACTGAACTAACCACGCCAAAAAACCATGCCACCACTCATTCATTCACTCTTTCCTTTCTGTTTTTGTGAGCCATATAGGCCTTTCTCTCTGATTTTTATTTAGAAAAGCCACGGCGCATTAATGCTAACGCGAATAACAGACAAGTTCATGCATTAAAAGCAATCGACACCACAAGAATTATTCGTAAGACACCCCCTACCACTTCAATTAGTATGCGCGCAAAAATGACTTGGCTAAAATTAATACCAGTCCGCATACAAATTTCCTATTGAGTGGGCGATTTTCTATACAGATTGGTATACTCACGTTCTAACGTGATAACTGACATGTCGTATAAACGACAAAATAAACCACAAACTACAGGCTTTTTTATAATGCGCATCGCTATTCTTTCAAGAAATCCACGTCTTTACTCTACTTCACGCTTGGTGGAAGCTGGGCAAGCTCGCGGGCATGAGGTTGACGTAATCGACACCATGCATTGCTACATGGATATCACTAGCGCGCGACCGTCTGTTCGCTATAACGGTAAAAAGCTTCCTTACTATGATGCAGTGATCCCGCGTATCGGCGCATCTGTTAGCTTTTACGGTACTTCTGTAGTTCGACAGTTTGAGATGATGGGTACATACAGCCTTAACGAGTCAGTGGCGATTAGCCGTTCGCGAGATAAACTTCGCTCGCTCCAGCTGCTTTCGCGCAAAGGCATTGGCATGCCTAGAACCGGCTTTGCTCATCACCCGGACAAAATTGACGATGTAATCAAAACCGTGGGTGGCGCACCAGTGGTTATTAAGCTGCTAGAAGGTACCCAAGGCATAGGCGTTGTATTGGCAGACACCCAAAAAGCCGCAGAATCCATCATTGAAGCATTTATGGGGCTTAATGCCAGCATCTTAGTACAGGAATTTATCAAAGAGGCGGGGGGTTCCGATATACGCTGCTTTGTGGTTGGAGGAAAAGTCGTTGCTGCCATGAAGCGTCAGGCGGCGCCTGGAGAGTTTCGCTCTAACCTTCACCGCGGTGGTCAAGCAAGTTTAGTTCGCCTAAGCCCTGCCGAGCGCAAAACAGCAGTTGATGCTGCGAAAACCATGGGCCTTAATTGTTGCGGTGTAGACATTCTTCGCTCGAACAACGGCCCGGTCGTAATGGAGGTGAACTCTTCACCAGGCTTAGAAGGTATCGAGAAAGCGACCAACAAAGATGTTGCCAGCATGATTATTGAGTTCATTGAAAAAAGCGCAGAGCCGCACAAAACAAAAACCCGAGGAAAAGGCTAACCCCTTAAACCTACGCAATAACGTAATTATAGGAAAACGTTAGTGGTAAATGATGTTTTAAAAATTGGGGGCGAAAATATTGCTCCTGGCGAAACAAAAAAGATTGAGCTAGAAATGCCGCCGCTATACACGGCTACTAATATGAGCATTCCCGTTTATGTTAAACGAGGAAAGCGACCAGGCCCAATTATGTTCGTAAGCGCAGCCATTCACGGTGACGAGTTAAACGGTATTGAAATAGTGGGTCGGCTGATTCGCTCGAAGGCTATTGAACGTTTAAGAGGCACCTTGATAGCGGTGCCAATGGTTAATGTATATGGCGTGCTGAATCAATCTCGTTATTTACCCGATAGGCGTGATTTGAACCGCAGCTTTCCTGGCAGTAAAAAAGGTTCGCTTGCCGGGCGGTTGGCGAATTTATTTTTCAAAGAAGTCGTGAGCAAATGCGATGTTGGCATCGACCTTCATACAGGCGCAATTCATCGAAGTAATCTGCCACAAATTCGTGCGGATTTGGACGATCCTGAAGTGCTTGAAATGGCTAAAGCGTTTGGCGTGCCTGTGCTGCTTAATGCTGAATTACGAGACGGTTCATTACGCGAAGCGGCCAGTGAAAATGGCGTTAAAATATTGCTTTATGAAGCAGGTCAAGCACTGCGCTATGACGAATTTTCTATTCGCGCAGGCGTAAAAGGCATTATCAATACCATGCGTCATTTAGGCATGCTGAACAAGAGTCGCAGCAAAGGTCATAGTATTGATCGTTTCATTGCCAGACAGAGTGGTTGGGTGCGCGCGCCTGAAAGTGGATTTGTCAATCACCTCGCCCAACTGGGCGATCATGTTGAAAAGGGCGACAAACTGGCCACTATCGCAGACCCATTTGGAAATTATTTAGACAGCCTTGAAAGCCCTGCTGAAGGTGTTGTCATTGGTAAACAAAATATTCCACTTACACAAGAGGGAGAGGCTGTTTATCACATTGCGTACTTCTCAGAGCCTGATACTGTTGCTGAACACGTAGAATTACTGCAAGACAATTTATTGCCTCAAGAACAGAATACTGTTTTATAAATTGGTGGAAATCTGATGAACAACAAAAAACTTGTAGGAGCGGTAGAACTGTGCGACTTGCCCAAACTCGCCATTTCTGACTTAACCGTGCGCGTTGACACTGGGGCGGCTACGTCGTCACTGCATGTGGACAACATCGAAGAATTTGATCACAACGGTGAGCTGTGGATAAAGTTTGACATCCATCCAGATATCCATAACGTTGAGCGAGTGGTTCGCAGAGAAGCGAGAGTTGAAGGCAAAAAACGCGTAAAAAGCTCAACAGCTACACGTGAGAAACGCTATGTTATCATTACGCCTATCGTTATGGACGGATTCCAGTGGGATATCCAGTTAACGCTAACAGACCGTTCTGAAATGACTTACTTAATGCTTCTTGGCAGAGAGGCGATGAGTGGACAGTTTATTGTAGACCCCGAACACGACTTTTTACTCACAGGAAAAGATTAGCAGCTAAAAAAGGGGCTATACTTTAAGCAACCTTTAGCAAGGCATGCAGCTGGGCTGACACCACTTAAATGAGTTAAAAATATGGATATCAAAGCTAAATCACTAAGCCGTGTCATTTTGTTAATGAGTTTACTTGCGCATTTCGTTGTTTACGGGCAACAGCAACCTTCTGATGAGGTAAGTGCAGATTTGCCTCATACCGTTTTACGATTACCCAACGTCCATCCTGGAAGGGATAGCGTTTACTCTTACGCAAAGTCACTGCTAACAGAAGCTTTGCGTGTTACACAGCCGCAGTACGGTACCTTTGAACTTATTGTTAGTGACCAAGAAACGGCCCAAGAACGCCAGTTGCGAAGCCTCGAACACAATATGCTAGATGTAACGTGGAGCGTGACGTCAACCGAGCGCGAGCGTCAATTCCTTCCTGTTCGCATTCCTATAATGGCTGGGCTATTTGGTAAGCGCGCTTTGTTTGTTAAAGAAGGGGATGTGCGACTAAAAAAGGTAAAAAACCTCGTTGACCTACAGGAGTTTCGCGCGGTTTTAGGGTATGACTGGCCTGATACAAAGATTTTTCGGGCTAATGATATTCCTGTACTGGAAACAACCTACCGCGCTTCATTTCGCATTGTTTCGGAAGGGTTCGCCGACATGTTTCCAAGAAGTGTGATGGAAATTAACGAAGAGTTTGCCAACAAAAGCTTGTCAAAAGGTTTAACTATTGATGACAACCTCGTCATTTCATACCCTAGTCCTATCTTTTTCTTTGTTGCCAGCGACAATCAAGCAATGGCGGGGCGAATAGCAGAGGGTTTACTGATGCTGTTTGAAACCGGAAAGTTTCAAGAATTACTGCTCGCAAATAAGAACTTCAAAGAAGGGATGACCTTAGTTGATGGGCGCACGGTTCTTGAAATCGAAAACCCATTATTAAGTAGGCAAAGCCGCTTGGCGCTAGAAAAGTTTTTACCTGAATTCGCTATGTCTGAAGCCGTGCTTAAATACGGTGCTACTGAACCGGTGGCTCCAGCTCAAGCTGCGAAGCAATAAGTACCGCTTGGGTGCGGTTATTAATGCCCAGCTTTTTAAAGATAGCGGTAACATGCGCTTTAACGGTGGCTTCAGCAATATCTAAATTAAAGCCAATTTGCTTATTCAACAGCCCATCTCGCATATAGCAAAGTACTTTATACTGTGACGGTGTAAGCGACGCAACTTTGTCAGCAAGTTCAGAAAACGCTTCATCCACCTCATCAACATCTTCGCTTAAATTTTCAGGCAGCCATACGTCGCCATCTAAAATAGCCTCTACTGCACTAGCTATATCCTGTGCACTGGCAGTTTTTGGGATGAAACCTAACGCGCCAACGCTAATAATTTTTGAAATAAGTGTGGAGTCTTCTGTACCAGAAACCACGGCAACAGGAAGTTCGGGAAAGAGTTTTCGAATATGCAGCAGGCCAAATAGATCATTGCTACCTGGCATATGTAAATCAAGAAGCAACAAGTCGATATCCTCATTATTGAGAATATCGACCGTGGTGTTTAGATCTCCCGCCTCTCTAAGAGTTAAGGCTGGAAGTGACAACGACAACGCGCCTCGTAGTGCATCGCGATACAGCGGGTGATCATCAGCGATTAGAAGGGTTATCATTGTCTATATCCTTAGTTCTACTTATTTAGACGTTCCTCTATCAGTGTATCAACAACCGATGGATCCGCCAACGTAGATGTGTCACCTAATTGCTCGTGCTCATTGGCCGCAATTTTACGCAGTATACGGCGCATGATCTTACCAGAGCGTGTTTTAGGTAGGCCACTTGACCACTGAATCATATCAGGAGTGGCAATAGGGCTTAACTCTTGACGCACCCACGCCTTAAGCTCTTTAGTAAGGGCTTCATCTGCTTCAACCCCTTCATTTGGCGTTACGTAAACATAGATACCCTGCCCTTTGATATCATGTGGGAAGCCAACAACGGCAGCCTCAGCCACTTTAGGATGGGCAACAAGTGCGCTTTCGATTTCAGCGGTGCCCAAACGGTGTCCAGAAACGTTTAGCACGTCATCTACACGACCAGTGATCCAGTAAAAGCCATCTTCGTCGCAACGAGCACCATCACCGGTGAAGTACACACCTTTGTACGCGCTAAAGTAGGTGTTAATAAAGCGCTGATGATCGCCATAAACCGTTCGAGCTTGGCTCGGCCAGCTGTCTTTAATAACAAGATTACCTTCTGCTGCCCCTTCAAGCTCATTACCGTCAGCATCAAATAGCGCAGGCTGAATGCCGAAGAATGGACGAGTCGCTGAGCCAGGCTTCAACTCCGTAGCGCCAGGTAGAGGCAGGATCATGTGTCCACCTGTTTCAGTCTGCCACCATGTGTCAATAATAGGGCAACGACCTTCACCAATAACACGGTGATACCATTCCCATGCCTCTGGATTAATTGGCTCACCTACTGTGCCAAGCAAACGAAGTGACGATAAATCGCAACCTTCAGCAGGTACGTCACCGTGAGCCATTAATGCACGAATCGCGGTTGGCGCAGTATAAAGACTATTTACTTTGTATTTTTCTACGACCTGCGCAATACGTTTTACGTCTGGATAGGTGGGTACACCCTCGAAGAACACTTGTGACGCAGCGTTTACCATAGGACCGTAAACCATATAGCTGTGACCTGTGATCCAGCCCACATCAGCAGTACACCAATAAACGTCATCGTCTTTGTAATCGAAAGCGTATTTAAAGGTCATAGCGGAATAAAGTAGATAACCGCCTGTGGTATGCACCACGCCTTTTGGTGTACCCGTAGAACCCGAAGTATAAAGGATAAACAGCGGGTCTTCTGCGTTCATAACTTCGGGCTCGCACTGCGCTGACATACCGTCCACAGCTTCATGCCACCATACATCGTGTTTCTCGTCCCAATCTACATCGCCGCCCGTTAGCTTGTGCACTAAAACGTGAGTGATCGACGGACAAGCGTCGTCGGCTAACGCTTTATCGACATTGGCTTTAAGCGGAATGCTTCTTCCTGCACGGCGACCTTCATCGGCGGTGATAACAACCTTTGCACTACTGTCGTTAATACGGTCGGCAATAGCATTAGGTGAGAAACCACCAAAAATGACTGAATGCACAGCCCCTATACGTGCACACGCAAGCATCGCGTAGGCAGCCTCGGGTACCATTGGCATATATATGGCGACACGATCGCCTTTGGCTACTCCCATCTCTTTAAGTGCATTCGCTAATTTACATACTTCATAATGAACTTGTTGATATGTCACATCTTGACTATCTTCTGGTGAGTCGCCTTCCCAGTGAAAGGCAACTTTTGTGGCATTATCAGCTAGATGGCGGTCAATACAGTTATAGCTGGCGTTTAACTCTCCATCTTCGAACCATTTGATAGACACATCATTTTCACCAAACATGGTGTTTTTAATTTTGGTGGGCTTTTGGTACCACTCAAGCATAGGCGCGTGCTCAGCCCAGAACACTTCGGGTTGCTCTACTGACTGCTTATACATCTCGTCATACTGCGACGCAGTCAAATGAGTAGATTGAAGAATGTTCTCAGGCACAGGGTAAGTTTTGCTGGCGGTCATAAAGATTGCCTCCAATATCAATAATGTAAAATTCTTGTTGTATGGTGAAACACTCTAGCTATTCACCCGCAAAGCAAAATGAGACTTTGGTCTTAGCAGCATCAAACTAAGGTGCTAATAAAAAAAGTTAGACTAAACGTATTACGACTATAGTCTTATGCGACCATCGGCTTATTTAAATTTGAGATAATAAGTACACAATCAACAACGTTAACGTTGAATTTACATTTATTTAACCACTTTTGGAACAGACACGATGAAAGCTAAAATAAAAAGTACCGCTACAGCAGTAGCGCTGTGCCTAGCGGCGAGCGGCGGCGCAGCACAAGCAGCAACAATTGGCGACACTAGTGTGAAATTCACGGGTTATATTAAAGTTGACGCTATGGTAAGCGACTATTCAGATGGCACCATTGCCTCGGGTAGCGTAGGCCGAGACTTTTACATACCTTCACTAACTCCAGTTGGTGGCGTTGACGAAGACCCACAGTTTGATGCACACATCAGAACTTCCCGTTTCCGCTTTGCCACGTCAACACCTACCGCGGAAGGTGACACTATTAACGGTGTATTCGAGCTGGATTTTGTTGTGACTAGCGGCGGCGATGAGCGCATCAGTAACTCCTATACTCCTCGAGTACGTCACGCATACTTAACTTACAAGAATTGGTTGGTGGGCCAAACATGGACGACCTTTATGGACGTAGGTTCATTACCAGAATCACTTGATTTTATTGGTACCACTGACGGCATCACCTTTGGCCGTCAAGTCATGGTGAGATATACCAACGGCGGGTTTCAGATTGCACTAGAAAACCCTGAATCAACCATTACGCCGTTTGGTGGTGGTAGCAGGATAACAAGTGATGACAGTAGTGTTCCAGATTTAGTTGCCGCCTACACCACAAAGCAAGACTGGGGTTATGTAAAAGTCGCGGGCCTAGTTAGACAACTTTCTTATGATAATGCCGCGGGCATTGACGCTGACGAGACCAGCTTTGGCGTGTCGTTAACAGGTAAATATAATTTATCAAATGGCGATGACATTCGCTTCACGTTCAATACGGGGACAGGGTTAGGCAGATACTCTGCACTTAACGCCGTAAATGGCGCTGTGCTTACAGAAAGTGGCGACTTGGAAGCCATTGACTCAACTGGGTATGGCATTGCGTATCGTCACAAGTGGAGCGAAAAAGCACGCAGCAGCATTATGTTCTCAGCGTTTGAAGCAGACAACGACGTAACGCTTACTGGCTTGAATACGACTGAAAGTACCTACAGTACTCGTGTGAACTATTTGTATTCACCGACGAAGGCACTGACCGTAGGTGCTGAATATGCGTTCGCAAAACGTGAAATTGAAGCAGGCCTTGAAGGCGACATGAACCGTTTCCAAGTTTCAGCTAAATACGCGTTTTAATAAGTACGTAGCTTTACAGATTAGAACGGCGTTTCTGAGCTAGGAAACGCCGTTTTTTATTGACCGAATGGTTGCTAAATGCGTTTAATGCCTAGTTTATACCGGCCCGCACAGGTAGTGAACACGCTAACTGTATTACACCATTAGAAACAATTAGTCCGCATTTACCTCTCTCGTGCAGTTTAAAAATGCTGGTACGCTTTTAAATTGTCGTAAAAATAATTCCCAGTGGTACTGCAAAGAACAACCCACCCACGTAAGCTGCGCCGTACATTTTTCGTTCTGCAGCTAAGACAGATAATTGATACGAGAGGTTGATAGGAATATTACGCAAAACAGGAACACCATAAATGAGTGTGACACCCAACACATTGTAGATAAGGTGTACCAGCGCTATCTGTAACGCAAAACCGCTGTTCACGCCCGCCACGCCTAACGCAGCAATAAGGGCGGTAATACAAGTTCCAATATTTGCACCAAGAGTAAACGGGTAGATTTCACGGGCTTTTAGCACCCCGGCCCCCACTAAGGGCACCATGAGTGATGTGGTCGTGGATGATGACTGCACCAACACTGTCATTAAGGCGCCAGATGTGATGCCGGATATGGGGCCCTGCCCTATGCTTTTATGTAGTAAATCCTTCGCTTTTCCTACCATAAGGGACTTCATAATCTTTCCCATATAGGTAATAGAAACCATGATAAGCGCAATACCAATCAGAATTTTAGCGATACCTGGATAAACAGAAGGTAAAAACTCAAGGGACTGAGAAACCAAATTGGTTACTGGCTGTGTGGCCGCCTTTATTGGGTTGAATCCGCTTACGCCCAGCGCTTCTGGAGTATGAATAAGTGTTACAATCTGACCACTCAAATACTCTAAAATACCAAAGGCCATTTCTAGTGGAAGGAATATAAGTACGGAAAGAACATTGAAAAAATCATGAATAGTGGCTGCGTTAAAAGCGCGCTGAAATTCTTCTTTTTTAGCAACATGCCCCAGGCTTACCAAGGTATTGGTAATACTAGTACCAATATTCGCTCCCATCATCATGGGTACCGCGATGGTAATAGGTAAACCACCTGCAACCATACCAACAATAATTGAAGTTACCGTACTTGAAGACTGAATTAACGCAGTCGAAACCATGCCAATTATAAGGCCCATTATTGGGTTTGATGCAAAATTAAAAAGCTCTCTAGCATGATCACCAGCGGCATATTTGAAGCCACTTCCA
Organism: Alteromonas sp. ABD4_190; assembly: GCF_056160105.1. Classification (NCBI taxonomy): domain Bacteria; kingdom Pseudomonadati; phylum Pseudomonadota; class Gammaproteobacteria; order Alteromonadales; family Alteromonadaceae; genus Alteromonas; species Alteromonas sp. ABD4_190. The sequence goes on along the minus strand of NZ_JBSWWN010000001.1, from coordinate 2,751,935 downwards.
ATCATGCTCACCGCAAGTAACATGACATAAACAAGTAGTGCAAGAAGCAGCCATCGGTGCCAGTTATTGTTCTTTTCTACAGTGCTGGCTGATAATATATGTGGGTCAATCATTCAGATAACGAGTACGAGTTAATACAGAAAAAACCATACTATTACGACCGTGTGACACAAAAATGACGGGATATACCCGCCATTCTTCATCAAATAAGCACTAGCTATTAGAAACCGAGAGGATACCTTCTAAATACATCGTGAATATCATTCAACGTCTCGCTTGAGAGCTCTATATCAAACGCATCAATGTTTTCTTTTAACTGAGGCATTGTTGTTGCCCCAATAATAGTAGACGTAACACCAGGCACTTGCTGACACCATGCTAACGCTAATTGTGATGGTGTAATACCCACTTTTTCTGCAACCTTTACATATTCTGCAGTGGCAGCCTGCGCAGGCGCTTTATCTCTGAAAAGTCCCATGCGCTGAGCTAGCGTCCACCTGCTACCTTCTGGTCTTGCGCCGTTTTGGTATTTGCCGCTTAGCATGCCTGTCGCTAGTGGTGACCACGGTAAATAGGCAATATTCTCTAGCTCACACATTTCAATTAAATACGGCCAGTCTTTTGCGTGCAGTAAGCTGAACTCATTTTGGATAGATACAGGAAAGGGCATATCGAGCTCTTTGCAAAGGGTAAGAAAAATGTGAATGCCCCAAGGCGTATCATCCGACAGCCCCCAGTGTCTTATTTTACCCTCGTCTAATGCCCGCTTAATTCCCATGAGAATATCGCGCATACCCTCTATTTCTTTTTCGCGATTGGTTTTCGTGGGATTTGCGCCATCAGGCCAATGCTTTCCAAAATGTGGCGTTACCCTGTTCGGCCAATGTAGCTGGTAAACATCAATATAGTCAGTATTTAAACGCTCTAGCGAATCAGTAAGCGCATTGCTAACTGCATCAGAAGTAATTGGCCCGGCATTGCGAATATACTTCAAGCCGCTGCCGGCAACTTTGGTCATCAATATAATATCTGAGCGCTTCGCGTCATTTCGCGAGAGCCAATTACCTATAATTCGCTCTGTATCGCCATAGGTTTCGGCATTAGGGGGAACGGGGTACATTTCCGCGGTATCTAAAAAGTTAACACCTTTATCAAGGGCGTAAGCTATTTGTTCATCTGCATCTTGCTGGGTGTTTTGAATACCCCATGTCATTGTTCCTAAACAGATGTCTGACACCTGTAGGTCGCTATTTCCTAAGCGGTTAAACTTCATCTTTGCTTCTACCTTGGCTTATACCTTGTTTATGCAATAGTGAGTCGGCCGCTTTAGAAAATCTACCTACTTTTAGCTTTTTAAATGAAAGCTATGAGACTTTCTTATTGGCCAACTCAGCTTCTACGCTGGCGAGCCGCGCCTCAATATCTCTTTTCGACTCGACCATTTCATTCGCCAGCTCTGCAAGTGACTTTAACTCTGCAAACCCTAACTTTCTGGTATCAATCGTTTGATACTGACGCTTGCAGCGATAAAAGAAAGTAAGAAAGTTAACAAATGCGCGATGAAATGTCGCAAAACTCTTGATCAGCACCAGAATTAATACGACAGACGTAAGCGCGGCAATACTTAAGCTATAAATACGCACCTGTGCTTCTTGTTGCTCGATCATGGGTTGCAGGGCGGCATCGACGCCTTTTAGCTGAGTTTCAACGTTGTGAGCGCTTTGTCTAAATTCGCCACGAAGCCCTTCATTATGAGTTACGCCGTAGGTAGTAAATGCATCAACTAGCTGTAAAAGCGCTTCTCTATATTGAACCAAAGTGCCGCTCAGTAAAGCAGTACCGCTATATTCAGAAGCTAAACGCTCACTCAACGTCATCATTTGCCTTGCGTAAACCCCTTCTTGGTTTATCTGATAATTGCGCGTTGCCAGTTGAATACCAGTCAACAGTTCACTCGCTTGCGAGTCTTGAGCACGCAGCCCTTCGCTAAGGGTATTTTCTAACTCGGTTATGCGCGCTCTCAAACCATCGTTTTGGTTTAATCCAATCCGTTCTTGAAGCGATACTACCTGTCGAAATGTGCCGCTATAGGCTTCTATAGAAGATGACAGGCTTTCCACGTCAGCCACAGGCAATCTGTACTCATTGAACAGGGGAACCAGAGTTGTTAAGCGACCTTTAAACTCATAGCTCCGCTCAAGGAACTTGTCGTAATAAACGGTCTCGTGGCGCAGAAGAAAGTCTTTTTCATGTCGTCGCATTTGCAGCAGATCTTGCCCCATTCTTAGCAATACATCACGCTGCTGGTGTAACCCTATAAGTCGCTGGGTGAAGTAATGCTGGCTAACAACTAATACCCCCATACCAATAACGCAAACAAGGGTCATTAAAACTAGGCGAGATTTAATAGAATCAAACTTCATGACAAGCTCCTCTTGGGAGAAATTGCGCGCATCAGCTACATAACAAAAAGCTAATAAACGCTGAAAACACATCAACATACGTCATCAATATAGATGTTTAACGCACGTTTTATTATTAAACCTTTGTAGCATTTTTGAACGTTTTGCTATTTAAAAAAATCTTATAATTAGGGTGAAACCCCTATGTTCTGGTCCTTCTCAAAAAGTCACTATTAAGGCGTACCTTGCTGCGATGACGTAACCCGATACCAAAGCAAACCGCAGCCTTTAGAATTTGGAGAAGAATATGAAGAAGTTCGCCCTATCTACCTTAGCTGCTGCAATGCTGGCAAGTCCTTCGGCTCACACGCTAGCCGACGCTTACATTGGTTCTCAAATGGCCGATAGACTAGTGTCTCTATCCCCTACAGAATCATTGATGGCGGTTGTTACGTACGATCAAATGTCGCCTCTTGCTGAATCTCAAATTACTCAACTATTAAACTTGGGTATTACAGAAGGTATTCAATTTAAAAACCTGCCAATTATTGGTGTAGTAGCCACCAAAGCTCAAATTGAAGCTATTGCACAATTTGACGGGGTACGCTCAGTATTCGCAAACCGTGAGATGAGCTTATACAACGCTGACGCGCGTGAGATAACGGGTGTTGCTGATATGCAGGGCGAAGCATTTGCATCGCGCAACAATGTCGAATTTACTGGTAAAGGTTCAACGGTTTTAGTCATTGACTCTGGTGTTGATGCTTCTCATCAAGACCACTTCTTTGGTGATACCGTGGTTGATAATGTGCAAGCGATTTTGAACCCAGGCGCATTGTCTATTGTTGGTATAACTGGCCCAACGCTATCTAACCAGGTAAATACAGACTTAAACTCAGGCCACGGTACTCACGTAACAGGCACTATCGCAGGTACTGGCGCTATGTCTGGCGGCAAGCACCGCGGCGCAGCACCCGATGCAGATATTATTGGTTATGGTTCGGGTGCAGCGGTACTGCTACTTGATACCATCGGTGGTTTTGATTATGCGATAAGTAAGCAGTACACCTTTGACAACCCTATCAAAGTTATCAGTAATTCATGGGGCTCAAGCGGCAAGTATGAGCCACTTGGTCCTGTATCTTTGGCCAGCTATAAAGCGCACACAATGGGAATGATTAGTGTCTTCGCAGCAGGTAACGATGGCCCAGGTGAAGACTCACATAACCCATACGCGCAAATTCCTTGGGGAATTTCTGTAGGTGCGGGCGATAAGTTTGGCAAACTTGCCGATTTTTCATCTCGTGGTCTTAAAGGCGAGTCTGGTGATTTTACTATGCCAGACGGCACAGATTGGACGTATACAAACGACGTAACCATCGTCGCTCCTGGTGTAGATATTATCTCTACTCGCGCTGTATTGAACGCTGCAGCTAATGGCGGTGATGGGGATCTCGGTGCGATAGAGCCGCAAAATATTCCTTTCTATACCATGATCTCTGGTACTTCAATGGCAACGCCACATGTATCGGGCATTATTGCGTTAATGCTAGAAGCAAACCCAAATCTTGATAACTTAACCATAAAGCGTTTGCTTCAAGAAACTGCTACTAATATGCCTGGCTACGAGCGCTGGGAAGTGGGTGCGGGTTATGTTAACGCCCGCTCTGCGGTAGCTGCGGCCCTTCTTGAAGACATGGATCATAAAGTTACGGTTAATAACCTAGATGGCAAAAGCTTTAAAGCAAACGCGCTAGTGACCACCAGCGACCGTGTAGAAAACTTCGATGTTTTTTACTCTCCAGTAGGTGCGCCTGAAGTCATAGAGTTTGAAGTAGGAACAGAAGAAGTACTTGTTAAAGCGTCTGCCGATAGTTTCGCAAACTTAACCAAGCTTGTTCTTGTTGCCCCAGACGGCACTGAATATCGCGGCAACCTCACAACACCTGTGCTTACAACTACCATGCGTGTCGCTGCTCCTGCAATGCCGGGCACTTGGGGCGTATATGTCTATGGATTGACGTCACTGTCTGGTATTGAGGCCGACCCATTAGGTTTAACCAACGGCCCAGGTCTGCCTGAAACCTTCAACGTTACTGTTTCGTTTGAAAATAGCGGTGGCTTTGAAGGTATGGATGATGTTGAAGGTCACCCTCAGCAAAACGCCATTGAATTTGCTGTTAGCGAGCGTCTAATGGATGCCATTAACAGCCGTGGTTTCTCGCCAGACGCCCGTCTTAAACGTAAAGACTTTGCTCGCTATGCGGTAATGGGTGGAGCAGTAAGACAATACCGTGACCTGCTAAACGAAGAGCGCCCTAACATCGGCTCAGTACCTGGGTTTGATAAAGCGTTTGTAGAATCGGTCATGGTCAAAGGTGGTGCACTTAAAGATAAGCTTCGTACACAAGCGCCTGTTCTAAGAAGCGTAGGCGGTAGCGCCGACCCCTTTGCTAGCGTAACCAAGTTAGATATTGCTTATTCGCTGGTGCAAATGTTAGGCCTTGAAGAAGCAGCACTTAGCTTCGACCCCAATGCCGACATCGTTGTTGACTATAATGGCGAACAAATCATTTTAGAAGACCAAGACAACATTCCGGCTGATATGAAGGGATATGTGCAGTTAGCGCTTACCTTGTCTCTTATTAACGCTGAGTTCGGTGTAGAGCAAAGCCCATTTAGCATAACGCCAACTATTACTGCGAGCTTCGCGCCAGATACAGTAATAACCAGAGCGCATTATGCTGTACTCGCTTCACGCTTTTTCACCCAATATTTTGAATAAAATCGCAAACCACTGAAAACGGTGCCATTATACTAATTGATAATGGCACCACTTTAGGTTAAATTTTAACCAACACTGAAAGAGGTCATCCTATGATGTTTACTGCGATGAAATTCAGACAACTTACTACTGTTGTTGCCACCACTGCATTACTTCTGCTTTCAACCGCGCAAGCACAGGTAGTTACTCCTGCAACCCTAACTGTCGATGACAATAAGATCCAGGCGAAGCTTGCGCTTACCAGCCTAATCGAAGTTGATTTGACCGTTGAGTTTGAAAACAGTATTGGTCTTAATGCCAACACTATTGATATTACTGCCGAACTGCTTGACCCTGCGGATTTAGCCATTACCGACCGCCTGCCTTCTGTGCTAACAAGCGCCGTTTCAGGCTTCCCTGTTCTTGTTTCTATTTCGCCGAAAACAGATGCAGGATTTGGCTTTGAAGGTTTAGCGACGGTTGAGCTTTACACCAAAGCCATTCATTACACCCCAACCATTCCATGGCGTTTGTTTACGTCGCATGACGGCGGGCAGTTTGAAGATATAACTGTACTTATGTCGTCTGGAAGTATTCGCGCGCGCGGTAGCACGGGTCAATTTTCCGATTTCATTATCTTGCTCGACAATCGTCCTTCAACTACTGTCATTAACGACAAAGTCGCCTCTTTAAGTACGACTGTTAATGGTAATCGCGACAAAATAGCCCCACTGCTAGAAGCAGCTATTGATAGCGGAATAAATGACGTTCAGTCAGCGCTGGCGATAAACGATGACGATGCAGCATTAACTGCGGTTGATAGCCTTATCACACTTGTTGATAGTGCTTCTGGAAGCCAGATTGCCGACGTCTGGCGGTCAAGTGGCGACGTAGTTAATGTGAAAGGTTTGCTTCTTACTCAGCTGCAAACATTACGTTTTAGTTTAAGAACGCTGTAAATAGTCCTGTTGACCTTAAATCTACACTGTTTTTTGAACAGCTACACGGGACTAGGGTCAACTTGGCTTCGTGCCTATTCGGGCATGGTCGTAAGTTGCAAAAACAATAAAAATTCAGCGACAGTGACATGATGAGGGTGATGCTATGCCATTACAGTTTGCCTTTACAGAAAGCAACGGTAGCGTAAGTGAACACTTGCTTTTCGAGGGCCGTGAATATCAAGTAGGGCGCGCCGATAGTGCCGACATCGTTATTCCTCACCCTCAAATTTCACGTTCTCACATTGTTTTACGCACCGCAAAATATGCTGACAACGACCATATTTGGCAATTGGACGACACCAGTTCTACAGGGTGCTTCAGCAACGCAGGTATCCCCGTAAAACATCTTACGCTAGACAAACCTCACGTTTTGCAACTTGGCCCAATTCCTTGTGAATTCACGCCTGTCGCATTTAATAATGTAGTTAAACTTGATAGCCAACGTGAATGGCGTAAGCAACAACTAAAACGATATCAAAACCAACTACAGCACTGTAATAACAGTACTACACTTATTAACCTTGCCAGAGAGTGTCTAACTCAGTCGCTTGGGTGCGAACGCGCTTCGCTCATTCTGTTTGATAAAATAAATAACTATCAGCTTGGTGTAGGTTATGAAGATTGGATGCAGGGCGATGACTTTACAGGCAGCCGCACTATTATCAATCAATGTATGCAGACAAATGCCGTTCGCGCTATCGGTAATATTGTTTGCGACAACACGCTTAATAAGCAGCACAGTATAATAAACCACGGTATTCAGGCAGCCGTTTGTGTACCTGTATGTTTGGATGAAAAGCCTATTGGTGTTTTATATGCTGACTCTATTTTAGGGCGTCGTTACTTCACACAAACGGACATAGAATTTGCCACCTCCTTAGCAAATATGATTTCCATGCGTTTGTTATTCCACACAATAGAGCATAAACTTTCACTTATAAGCTAGAATAAAAGCAATAACGTTTAAGCCAGTCGACCATTTGTTATACCTATTGTCGACAGGCCTGCGTGGCGTAAACCCTATTTGAGTTGCTTCGTCACGTTAATTAGTGAAGTGTGGAGAAGGCTTTGAACAGGCCAGATGTATTCTCGTCGCAAAATAATTCCCTTAAAACTGAAGCCTTAGCTTTAGGGCCATCTATTGCGCCAAATTCACGCCTAGCTAACCGTTTTCTTATTGTAGAGCAATTAGGCTGTGGCGCTCAGGCTAATGTTTATAGTGCGCTCGACGAGCTACTTGATGTAAAAGTGGCGCTAAAAGTGATAGAAGGTGGTGCTAGCGATCCGGTTAAAATGCAAACTATCCGCAATGAAGTTAATATTGCCAGACAGCTTCAACACCCCAATATCATTCGTGTACATGATGTTTTCTCTGACGGAGATACTGCATTCTTTACCATGGCTTTCATAGAAGGGGAGCCTCTTTATACGCGCCTTCAAAAACCTATCAGCAAGGCCGACTTCGATAAGTGGCAACAACAGCTCATTGAGTCCTTACTTGCATGTAAATCCATAGGTATTAAGCACGGCGATATAAAGCCAGACAACATCCTAATTGACCATAATGAAGATATTAAGCTTATCGACTTTGGCATTGGTCAAAGCGCGGTTTCGGGTGTCCAAACCAGCGGGCATCAACGCTACACCGCTCCTGAGGTTATTCAAACCGGAAAAGCAAGTGAGCATTCTGACACCTATAGCCTAGGTAAAGTGTTAGAAGACATGTTGGGCTGTGTTGAAAAAGAAGGCGTTGGCATCTCCCATTACTTGTGGTTGAAAAAGCGAAAAACCTGCATTGCTCAATTAACCCATCACTTACCGGCTAAGAGACTTTCGCTGGAAGAAGCCTTTAGCGTTAATACCAGAGCCTTTAGCGTTAATGGCAGAGCCCTTAGCGTTAACGCTCATGCCCTTGACGATAATGGCAGTGCGACCGTACCTAACAAAACCCTTGTTAGGTTTTCTATAATTGCTTTACTGGTATTAATTGGGAGTGCCAGTATTTTTTCCTTCACTTGGTATCAAAAAAGTCACCCCAAATTAGCGACAGATAGTCCTATTCAGCTTCTGGTATTGAATGACCCTCAATACCCGCTTTTAGAAACCATTAACACATTACTTCGTTACCCATTGTCTACCCACCCCAACATAGTGTTAGACAACAAAGAACAGACTCAAGCTTGGGTAAGCAATTTAGGGTTATCCCCCTTTACTAAGAATAATGATCGCACTGATTTAGCCGCTACACTCGCAGCTAATACCGTACTGCTTCTCGATGCTACGCCTACCAGTAATACTGCTTACTTGCTTCACGCAAGCTTACTCAGCATGCCTGCCAATACACCTATTTTTACCGTGTCGCACAATGTGGATGCAAACACCCTTTCTGAGGATTTAGTGGAGTTTTCCAACAAATTAATTCAGCTACTATTTGATGCTGTTGAAACTCAAGCCCCTCAACCACTCCCTGATTTACGTTATCTAGATGCGTTAGATTCAGCATGGCAAAAGGGTGAGACATTAAATAGTGCAGACGCTATAGATGCCATTATAGCGACAACCCCTGATTACCCCGGTGGGTGGGTAGCCACAGCCCGCAATAGGATAAATGTTGGCGACTATGATGGTGCCAGACAGGCCCTGCAAACCTTAACCAGCCTTCCCGAATTAGCGCTATATTGGCGACTACAAAGTGAACTTCTACGGGCTGAACTTAATGAAGATTTAGCCCTTGCAAGACAATCGATAGATGCACTGGTTTCTCAATTCCCCAACCGACCAGAATTGCTATCAATGCGGGCCGACATATACCAGTGGGCGGGCGAAGATTCCAAAGCGATGGCCGACTACAAAGCCGCTTTAGCCCTTCGACCGAATAACGGACAACTGTGGTTTGAGCTGGCTCGTTTGCAGATTATTAACGGAGATATAGAAACGGCCACCAGCGATTCGTTAACACGCGCACTTGTGGCATTTCGACAGGCCAAGGATACCCAAGGTGAAAGTTTAGTGCTGAATGCCTTTGGCATTGCCTACCTGCGAACGGCCGACAATGTAGCAGCGGCGCGTTATTTTAAAGACGCGCTGGCGCTGCGAGATGCGAAAACACAGCCTTCTCAGCGGGCCAAAACCTTAGCAAACTATGCTATCGCTACTTCACTCACAGGCGACTACACCACTGCTGAAGCGTCGCTAGAAGAAGCAGTAAAGCTGCTTCACGATTTAGGTGACTTAGCACAAGAAGCGCACGTAAACGACACCCTAGGCTTTATGTTTGAAGAACGAGGACAGTTTTCAAGAGCGTTAGATTACTACAAACGAGGCCTTGATATTCGTGTTCAAAACGATGACAAGGTACTTCAGCCCCAAAGCATGAGCAACGTGGCCTATATGCACTTTTTGATTGGTGATATCTCTCTTGCAGAAATATACTGGCAGCAGGCTAAGATACTATTTGAAAGAAATGGTGATGAATCTCACCTACTTCGAACCCAGCAAAACCTTGCGCAATTGAGTCTAGTAAAAGGTGATAAAAACACCGCTTCAAGGCACTTAACAACTGTAGATAAAAACCTAGGCACTCAGCATAACCAAGAAAAAATGATAAATCACCTTCTGTTCAGCTATTTAAATTTTGCAAACGGAAATTTAGAAGAAGCCACACAACATGCTGCACAGGCAAAACGCTTAGCTCAGGAGTCTGAAGATAGCCGAGCAAAAACAGAAGTTTTGCTCTGGGAGGGTGAAATATGCTTGCTGACTGCAAACTGGTCATGCTTAGAGAAGCGTCTTGAGTCCGTATTGCCCACCATAAGCGAAGAACGTCACGAGCAATTCGCCGTTTATCAATGGTTAACGTTAGGGTTAAAGCATCATCAAGGTAACCTTAACGATGAAAGTGACGACATCTACAAAACGCTTCTAAACAACGACAATGTACCCGCGATCACCGAAACAAAGATTCTGCTCGATATGCAGCAGCGTCTATCTTTAGGCGCTTCGAGCAGTATCATGGAAAAGCTTGGCACTCTTATTAAACCTACTTATTATCAACAATACTTGCAGTGGCTGTATATACAAGCGTCGTTAGGTGATGAAGCATCAGTTGAAAAGCTGAAGCAAAAGCTCGCGCTATACCCTTCATATTGGCGCAATCACCTATACTATAGCGCTATTCCCGGCAAAGAAGATACCGTAAATAAGTTAACAACGCAGTGGCTTTCTCAACTACCTGAAAAACAAGCGGGTGACTACAGGAACGCCTATTTTGAGTGATTTAGCCAGAGAAATAGAGAGCATTAAGGCACTACAGGCAACACTTCAAGCGCGACTAGACGCTGATCAGGAAGTACTTCAGCAGCTTGCGAAACGCCTGTGGGCTCAACAAGAATCCGAAAAAGCTAAACTTTCTAGAGAGTTGCATGATGGTATAGGGCAGTTACTTACTGGGCTGACAAGACGACTGCAGGCGCTCTCATCTTCCTCGCCTGAAATAGAAGCACTACACGGTATCGCTGAAATGGCGCTAAATGACGTGAGGCAGCTATCACGCCTTATGAGCCCCACCATTTTAGACGACCTGGGCCTTAAACCCGCACTAAACTGGCTGTGTCGAAACCTGCTTAGTGGTGAAGATATGGCGTATAACACTGACATAAATCTACCCACAGATCTCTCGAAAGATATAAGCACCTTATTATTCAGAATTGCGCAAGAAACATTGGTAAATGCTATAAAGCACAGTGAAGCAACACACCTTACTCTGACGGTTTCTTACCACCATAACGTTATTCGTTTAGATATTCTTGATAATGGTGTAGGGTTTGATAGTAGAACAATAGAGCCTGGCATTGGTCTTTCAAGTATTCGCGATAGAGCCGCAGCGTTCAACGCTACGCTAGAAATAGATTCAGCTGTAGGGCAAGGCACAAGAACAACAGTAACGGTACCTGTATGACAATTCGAGTAGTGCTAGCCGACGATCATGTACTAATGCGTCAAGGCGTATCTCAAATGCTAAATGCAAACCAAGATATTGAAGTGGTCGGAGAATGTGATGACGGTGTTGAGCTTATTGCAGCGGTGCTAAAACTCTCCCCCGACGTTATTCTGATGGATATTTCTATGCCGCGCATGAGCGGACTCGTTGCCATTGATAAAATACTGTCTCAGCGCAGTGATGCAAAGATACTGGTGCTGTCTATGCACAACGAAGTGGAATATATAGAGGCCATGCGCGACGCGGGCGCAAAGGGCTATATTTTAAAAGAGTCATCTGGGGACAGCTTAGTCGATGCGATAAAAAAAGTGGCGGCCAACAAAACATCTTTCCCCGACGAATTAACCCAGTCATCCACTGACCAGTGTCAAAAGCACGTATCACCGCTGAGCGTTTTGACGCGAAGAGAGCGAGAAGTCTTTTTCTTAGTTGCCGCAGGCAACACCAGTAAGAAGATTGCCGAACTACTAGATATGAGCCTTAAAACCGCAGAAAATCACCGAAGTAACATTTATAAGAAGCTTAATTTAAGCAGTTCCGCAGAACTTATCAGAATGGCAGGAAAGGCAGGCTTGCTAGAGTAGCTGACATTTGTTCGGAGCGTACAACTCTATTCTTTCCCCTTTTTACATATTAATCGAATACTGATTGCAGTAGCTAAAACCCTCAGCACTAAACTTGCTTTAGTGAACTCTCCAAAAGCGAAATCCGTTAAGTAGAACACTACTCTATAGAACTTTTATACGTTAAAAAAGAGAGGGGCCTTGCTTCAGCTACCCCTCTCTAAAAATTGCGCGAGGGCCGGTTGTGGCATTCAAAACCCTCAGCAGCAGGGATGCTGCTGTGGAGCGCCCATGGATGGGTTTACCGCGTGTTTTGAATGTTACAACCGGCCCTCGCCTTAAAGGACTAAAGTTCTGCGTATTGCGTTAGGATAAACGCAGCTTCGCCTCGTGATACGCCATCTTGTGGGTTAAAGAAGGCTTTAAGCGTAGGCTGTAGGTCAAACGGACCTTGCTCTACCTTCACTTCCACCTGCATTATCCCTGCAGCTAAAGCTTGTTGAACATAGCCGCGATACTCAGGTGCAATTGCATCTGTATCTTCAACTTCCACCGCTTCACCAAGCACGATAGCGATAACCTTTTCAGAGTCAAAGCTGCTCGCGGCATCTTCAAGACCTAATGCTTGAACCATTGAGTACGCCATTTCTTCCTTACTTACCTGCATATTGCTACCAAAAAAGTCGCCGTCAACTTGCATCACCGGTTGCGTATTCATCTCTAGATCCCCAAGCACAGCGCCAGTTGCTGTTGCTGAATTTACCGCGGCAGCGTTTTCTGCACTCACATCAGTGAAGTTCACTGTATTACCATCGTTGGTTTGACGAAGATTAGCACTAAGCGCTAGCGTATCAGCAAGTTCTACACGCGTTAACGGTGCATCTGGTGCAAAACCGCTTTCCTTTGCGTCCATTAGCTCATTTGCTACTACATATTCAATGAATGGTTTCGCTGGATGGCCTACTGCATCATCAATACCGGTATAGCCTGATGTAACTAACAAGCGAATATTCACATCGTTAGTCCCAGGAATACCTACACCGTTTGTAACACCGAGTGGGTCAACTGACACACCACTAATGCTACCAATACCTCGGCTGTATAGTTTCCATGTACCCGGCATACCCGGAGCAGCTGTACCAACAGAAGAACCTAAAACAGGTAGGCCAATGCCAGAACCGTAGGTATTTCCTGCCGGGTCTTCTAATACGAACGCTGTTGCCGTTTCAATTGACGCGCTCGCCACCACCATAGATACGTCAGACGTTACCTCAAACTCTTCTACTGGTGACTCACCAACAGGAAGATAAGTTGTAGGTAGCGTAAAGCTATCGCCTTCAGCAACGTTAGCAAATGCGTTAAACTCGCGATTCTTCTTCACTGTATCGCCAAATACTTCTTCACCTTCAAGCACTGCAGTTACCGCAGCATAAGCGTTCACGTAGCCTGCGCCCACTTCCCATTCGTCCATACCAGCCATTGGTGTTGCGGTTTCCTGAAGAATACGCTTAACATCTTCCCACTGAAGGTTTGGATTTGCTTCTAGCATTAATGCAACAATACCTGACACGTGCGGCGCAGCCATTGAAGTACCGCTAGATACGGTATAAAACGGTAAGTGCTGTGCCTCAATCATTTCCGCGTCGTCAGCTGCGCTCAAACCGCCTAAGCTAGACAGTGATGCGCGAGCAGAAATAACGTCTACTCCTGGCGCAGTTACAGTAGGACGGTCCTCCCACGTGAACACTTCACCATCAACAATCGCTTGTCCGCCTTTTCCGTCGACACCGCGAGAACTAAAGTCAGCTAGCTCGCCTTGCTTGTTGCCCGCAGCCACTGTAATTACCCAAGGTGCTTTTTTGAAGTTACCGGTAATTGTCGATTCGCCAGGGCCTGAGTTACCTGCCGAGAATACGGTAATAATACCGTTGTCTGCCAGTGCTTTAGTTACAACGTTCGTTGGGTCGTCTGGGTTGAAGTCTGTACCTACATCACCTGTGTTACCAAATGAGTTAGAAATTACGCGAATGTTGTAGTCGAACTGGTGGGTTAGTGCGTAGTCGAAGCCGCCGATAGTATCTAAAATAAATAAAGCGGCGCCCGAGCCATAACCAATGATGTCTGCACCCGGTGCTACACCTGCATGTAAGCCACCACTCTTGGCGCCGTTACCGCCTACTGTGCCAGCTACGTGTGTTCCGTGACCGCCTAGAATATCAGTCTTAGATACGTTTTCTTGGTATGTAATCGGCAAAATGCCGCTATAGCTATTTAGGTTTACCTGCGCTAAAACGTTTTGTACAACGTGATCAGGGAAAGCTAAATCGCCGTGGGTACCGTCAACACCCGAGTCGTTTACCACTACGCCAATGCCTTTACCTGATACTGGCATACCGTTAATGCGAATATCGCGGTCAGCCTGTAGTGCCTGCACGCCGGTAATTTGGGTAGACTCATGGTTTTCTAATTCTAGCGGGTCGTTGTTCCACACTGACACAACGTCATCACGTTGATAAAGCGCTTCAACTTGCTGCTTGTTGGCTAACACACCAACAATAGGCACGTTACGCAGGCTAACACCACCAGTGATGCCCAACGATTCAAGTGCGGTAATTTGTTCTGTTGTGGCAGGTCCCTTACCTTCAAATGTAACAATAACTTGTTGTAGTTCTAGTGGCGAAGCAGCAAGTGCATCAGCCAATGTTTTATCGAAAGTTTTTGCATACACCATGCTCGCTGGTAGGGCACAAGCAATGGCTACTGATAATACTGTTTTGTTATTAAGGAACTTCATAATACACCTCTCTTTGAGTACTCCTTGAGTATTCATCAACCCAAGAAGCAAAACTATGGGGAGTTCCCCCTATTCGGCGTGATTTATAAAAGCGCCGAAAAATCAGAAACTTAAAAAGAAAAAAGCCCTCACAAATGGAGGGCTAAAAACACCAACTATCGAGAAACATAGACAAGTTGGAGGGAACGAACGTGGTACAGGAAATAAACCACTCTCTCGAATTGAAGAAGCCTTATAGTTTGCGCTTTCTGAAAGAAGTAAACGCGAACAAAATTAGCATCGCAGTGGCAAAAGAAGCAGGTTCGCTCACTTGTGTTGAGCCATCTGTAGACTCGACAGTTTTAACCAGTTGAAACAAGCCACCTGCGCAGCGGTCACCATTTTCAAAAAACACACACGAGTCTGATGCTCCTAGCCCGGCTAAACCTGAACTAATAGTGAATTCGTATGGAACGCTTGAGTCTTCAATAAATAGCTGAAAACCTTCACCGCTTTCATCACCAAACACACCATTTTCTAAATCAACTATCGCAAACTCATCAATATCGTCTTCTAAAATATTATAAGTCGTACCATTGAACTCTAGCTGAAAGAAAAATGATAACCACGTGCTCATATCGAATTGGGTTTCGTTTTCATCAAAAGTGATTTGCCCAATTAAACTGGTTTGGTCAGCTTCGTCACCTAACACTAATCGAGTGAAATCATAGGTAATTACGCCGGCGAAAGAGGATGATGCAAAAAAGATAAAAAATGCAGCAAGTAACGTTTTCATAGTAAACCCACTTCTAAATTCTTATGGGCTTAGTATTGAACTTAATGCATTGAATACAAATAGGGAGTTCCCCCTAGTTGTATCCAATGCTATCTAAGATGACGCGGTTTAATTAGCGTTTTGTTCGCGCAATACTTTCGCTAACTCGTAGTTACCTTGTGAAAGTGCGATATCAGCTACCGAGTTACCCGCTTTATCCATATGAGCTGGGTTAGCCCCTTTATCGATAAGCGTATTGATAATTTCTTGTCTGTCGAAAAGGCTTGCAAACATTAACGCGGTTTGGCCTTGTGCGTTTTCTTCGTCAATATCGCAATCGGCAAATACGAGCTGTTTGGCCACGCTTACATGCCCTTTAAAGATGGCGCCCATTAGCGCAGTGTTGCCGCGATTGTCTTCTTGACATGGGTTAGCGTGTGCATTGCTGATAAGGAAGTCTACCGTTTCAGTGTGGCCATGATAGGCAGCAAGAATAAGCGCGGTATAGCCCTTTTGATCCGCTACGTTAACATCTAGGCCAGCTTGATAAAATGCAGCTAGCATGGCGCTATCGCCTGCTCGCGCCGCATCAAAATAGCGCGCTTTCAAGGCTTCCATATTAGGCGTAGTTGCACTTTGTTGAGGATTAGCTTGAGTGGTTGAGTCAGTTGCCGCACTAGTATAAAAACTGGTGAAGGTGGCAACGACGAACAGTGCTGCCATAAGTGTTTGCTTCAAAAAAGACATTGAGCCCCCTTACTGGTAAATGTAAATTAGGTTACTACTAAACTGTTTTCAGCAAAGCTGTTACAGGAAGTTTGTTATAGAAAAGTGGTTTGAGAAAAATGGGAGTTACTCAACACTGTGATGTAACTCCCAACCCTATTGCTACTTAGCTTATTGCATTAGTGCGGTTAGGCTTTCAGCAACTTGTTTTGCTTTAGCGGCACGTGCAGCTTGCTGTTCCATTAAGTCTTTTGCAGTTTGGCGAACTTTCGACATTGGTGCTTTCGCTAATTTTGCTACACCTGCACCGTAGTCCTTATCAGCGTTGTACATATAAGCACTAATAATGACGCGAATTTCTTCTTCAGGTACCGATGCTAACGCTCCACCTAAGTTACTAATTAGATGCGCTTGACCTTCATTAGTCAGATTTCTGAAAAACTCACCCGCTTGCTTAAAGTTCTGTTCTTTGTAGAACGGAATTTGTTGTGTCATACCTGCAAGCGGCTTGCTTGAATAACGAAATGCTGGATCTTCGTTAAGATCAAGACGACGGCTTGGCTGATAGTTCACATCGCGATTAGAGCTAGTTGTGCGAAGCTGACCGTGTTGCTCGTGGTTATTGATAACTGTATTTTTAGGCGTATTAACCGGAATGCGGTACGCGTTTACACCTAGGCGATAGCGCTGTGTATCAGCATACGAGAACAAACGACCTTGAAGCATTCTGTCTTCTGATGGCTCAATACCTGGAATTAAGTTGCTTGGTGCAAATGCCGCTTGCTCAGTTTCTTCAAAGAAGTTATCCGGCACACGGTTTAGCACAAGGCGACCAATTTTCTTAGCAGGCACCAAAGACTCAGGCCAAATTTTAGTAGTATCAAGTGGGTTAAACTCGAAATCATCTAACTGTTCTGGCTCTAGCTCTTGAAGATACAAATCCCAAGATGCTGTTTCACCTTTTTCACCGATACGGGTATACACATCAGTAGTATGCGGCTGGAAGTCCATACCTTGAACTTTCATTGCTTCTTCAGCTGAGAAGTTCTTAATAGGTTGGTTCGCTTTCCAAGTAAACTTCACATACTTGTAGTTTCCTTCGTCATCAACAAATTTAAATGCGTGAACACCTGAGCCGTCCATATTTAGATAGCTTGCTGGTGTACCATAATCAGAGAAAAGCATGGTTAACGTATGCGTTGACTCTGGCACGTGAGAGAAAAAGTCAAAAATGCGCTTCGCATCTTGCTTGTTCGTTACCGGCGACGGTTTAAATGCGTGAACCATATCAGGGAACTTGATTGCATCACGAATAAAGAAAACCGGGAAGTTATTACCTACTAGATCCCAATTACCTTGTTCGGTGTAAAACTTCACCGCAAAACCACGTGGGTCGCGCAGCGTTTCTGGCGATAAATGTCCATGGACTACTGATGAAAAACGAACAAATACTTCAGTCTTTTTACCTTCACCTTGGAAGGGAGCGGCAACTGTCTCTTCAGATAAGTCGACATAGTTTTCGTAGTAGCCATGGATACCGACACCACGGGCGTGAACAACGCGCTCTGGAATACGCTCCCGGTCGAATGCCGCTAACTTTTCAATAAGGTGAGAGTCTTGTAGTAATACTGGTCCCCATGGACCTGCGGTTTGCGAGTTTTGGTTATCACCTACCGGTGCGCCATTTTGGCGAGTTAGTGTATCTGCACTTACGCCTAATGTAAGCATACTGGCAGCAACGCCGCCTAGTACGAATTTAGTTAAGGTTGATTTCATTGAGGCTCTCACAGCTGTACTCCTACATGAAGGTTGGTACGAGGTTTAGGAGCTTTTACTTCTACACAAACTTGGTCGCCGTAATAGTTATCAGCGTAATTGCATTGCGTTCGAATGAGTTGATTCGTGGTGGAGGAAACACGATGGCTATTTGCCGTTGTTAGCTTTTTAAATAGTGCGCTCATTTCGCTCTCCTTGTTAAGTTGAGAGCATTATCATCAATTGAGTAAAACTATTAAAACGAGATAATATGATTCGACTAATTAAATAAAGCGATTGTAAACATGCTGACTAATCGCATTGTTTTATGAAAGAGAGTGATAGCTATTGCTGTAGGAAAGTGAAGATTATCTGTGTTTTAGAGGCTAGAGAGTATAGTAAGGCTAAGTGTATGAGAAAAGAATGTGGCAGCGTTTTTGCCAAAACGCTGCGCATAAAATCATTTAAAATGACTTAGGCATTAACCCAGGGGCCGGTGATTGCCAACGTTTTGGTTGGTGAGTAAATATTGACGAAAAGCGTATTTCCATCAGGCGAGAAACACGCACCTGCCAGTTCTGTTTGCGCATGTAATTTAGCAAAGTTGTATACTTCTCCGCTTGGCGTAACACCACGCAAATGGTTATCTACTATGTCGGTGTATTGATCTTCGCACACTAATAAATGCCCATTCGGGCATACAGTTAGATTATCGCCAAAGTTGTACAGATTCTTGTCTTCACTTTCTAAAAACAGCTGCAGCTTGTCTTGTTTACCATCTGCAGAGGGAACAAGCTTCATTACCTGGCCTAGCTGCTTTTGCCCGCCATTGGTACAGCAGAAATAAAGCTCATCTTCGCCCCAGTGTATGCCTTCACCGCGAGCGAAAAGCGCAGCACCTTTATCATACCCTTGCACACGTAAATCATCATTAGGGCTTTCTGGGTTATCTAAAGCTACCCACTCAACGTCAAACCACGTTGCCACTGGCATAGTATCTGAAGACCAGTTACGTGTATCGAACTGAGACTTCCCTTTTACCACCAAAGCCTCTAACTGACCGCCCGCCGCTAAGTTACCGTATTCACTTGGTACAAAGCGATAAAGCAAACTATCGCCTCTGTCTTCGGTCAGATAAACGATACCCGTTTTAGGGTCAACACAAGCAGCTTCGTGGTTAAAGCGCCCCATTGCTTTAAGTGGCTTAGCTTTAATAAGTGAGTCAGCGTTTGCAGGTACTTCAAATATATAGCCGTGATCCTTGTTTACTACATCGCCGTTAGGGCCGTGAGGACGGTCTACCGACTCTTCACACGTTAGCCACGTGCCCCAGGGCGTAATGCCGCCTGAACAATTTCTTACGGTGCCAGCCAGGCTAATAAACTCACTTTCAACTTTTTGAGTGCTAAGGTTGTACACCATGGTTGTGGTACCGCCAGGTAACGCAATGCCATTAGCGTAACTATCATAAGCTAAGTCGCTGGTATGCGCTTGAATAGACTCAGGCTGAGCACTTAAATGTTTTGGGTGCAGTTCGTGGTTACGTATAAGCGCCACTTTGTCGCTAGTACCTTCTACAGGAAGACACCCCATGCCATCTGCTCTATCAGGTACATGCATACCATCAGACATGTTATTACCAAGAGAAGATATAACTTTATAGCTAAAGCCTTTAGGTAAATCGAGCAGCTTTTGTGGGTCGGCGACTAATGCTCCATAGCCTTCACTAATTGGCATTGACGCCAAGTTCATTTTCTTACCAAAAGCACTGCTAGCTAGGCCACCAAATGCCAAAGAACCCACTAAAAACTGGCGTCGTGTAATCATGAAAATCTCGTTAAACAATAAAGCCGGGCATGATAGCCATTAATTGTTACTGTATAACAACACTATAAGAAATCATTGGCAAGTGACATTCGTATTTTATAGGCAGACAGCTTGGGGAAAGCGGTTAATGGGGAGAATGCGGGTTGATCTCGAAGCTCTTACATAAAGCTGGGAAGGGTTTACAGCGTATAGCTCCCCTCCTCTTCAAACTTTTTGCTATGCCGATTAAGGAGGGAGTGAAGCCCCATCAAAAACTCTCAACAGCAGGGACGCTGCTGTGAAGCCGCCATGGATGGTTTTACGGCGTGTTTCTTTTTATCCCCCCAAACTTCTTGCTGTGCCGCAAGAAGGGAGTGATTGTTGTGCCCGCTGAAACCCTACACCACAGGAATGCGGTGTCGGAGCCCCCATGGATGGGTTGACGGCGTATTGCTCCCCTCCTCCTCTCAAGCTATTGACTATGCCGATCAAGGAGGGAGTGAAGTCCCATCAAAAACTCTCAGCAGCAGGGACGCTGCTGCGAAGCCGCCATGGATGGCTCTTCGGCGTGTTTTTGATGGGGCTTCACTCCCGACCTAAAAAATCGCAGGCATAAAAAAAGCGCACCTAAGTGCGCTTTTTTTGGCTTGTGTTGCTAAGTCTAGATTAGTCTAGGATCTTAGATACAACACCAGCACCTACTGTACGACCACCTTCACGGATTGCGAAACGAAGACCTTCTTCCATCGCGATCGGAGCAATTAGCTCAACTTTGAATTTAAGGTTGTCACCAGGCATTACCATTTCTACGCCTTCTGGAAGCTCTACAGCACCAGTTACGTCAGTTGTACGGAAGTAGAACTGTGGACGGTAGCCTTTGAAGAATGGAGTATGACGGCCACCTTCATCTTTAGATAGTACGTATACTTCTGCTTCGAAGTTAACGTGTGGAGTGATTGAACCAGGCTTAGCTAGTACTTGACCACGTTCAACTTCATCACGCTTAGTACCACGTAGAAGAACACCAACGTTCTCACCTGCACGGCCTTCGTCAAGAAGCTTACGGAACATCTCAACACCAGTACAAGTAGTCTTAGTAGTGTCTTTGATACCTACGATTTCTACTTCTTCACCAACCTTGATGATACCTTGCTCAACACGACCTGTTACAACAGTACCACGGCCTGAGATTGAGAATACGTCTTCGATTGGAAGGATGAACGGCTTGTCGATTGCACGCTCTGGCTCTGGGATGTATGAATCAAGCGCTTCACCAAGCTCGATGATTTTCTTTTCCCACTCTGCGTCGCCTTCAAGCGCTTTAAGAGCTGAACCTTGGATAACTGGTAGGTCATCACCTGGGAATTCGTATTCGTTAAGAAGTTCACGAACTTCCATTTCTACTAGCTCTAGAAGCTCTTCATCATCAACCATGTCACACTTGTTCATGAATACGATGATGTAAGGAATACCAACCTGACGACCAAGTAGGATGTGCTCACGAGTCTGAGGCATAGGGCCATCAGTCGCAGCTACTACTAGGATACCACCGTCCATCTGAGCAGCACCAGTGATCATGTTTTTAACGTAATCAGCGTGTCCTGGGCAGTCTACGTGTGCGTAGTGACGAGTAGGAGTGTCATATTCTACGTGTGAAGTAGAAATGGTGATACCACGAGCTTTCTCTTCAGGCGCGTTATCGATTTGATCGAAAGCCTGAGCAGAACCGCCGTAAGTTTTAGAAAGAACTGTAGTGATAGCTGCAGTTAGGGTAGTTTTACCGTGGTCAACGTGGCCGATTGTACCCACGTTTACGTGGGGTTTCGTACGTTCAAACTTTTCTTTTGCCATTTCTATTATCCCAGCAAAGTTACATTAAAAAATTTAGAAATTTTACATGAGCTGGGGAGAAATAAACTGGTGCTGATAGGCAGATTTGAACTGCCGACCTCACCCTTACCAAGGGTGCGCTCTACCAACTGAGCTATATCAGCACTGATTTGGAGCGGGCAGCGGGAATCGAACCCGCATCATCAGCTTGGAAGGCTGAGGTAATAGCCATTATACGATGCCCGCAATCCTAATTCTCTGGCCACCTCATAGAGAAAGTGGTGGAGGGGGCAGGATTCGAACCTGCGAAGGCTGAGCCGGCAGATTTACAGTCTGCTCCCGTTGACCGCTTGGGTACCCCTCCAGATTGATGGTGCCGACTGCCGGAATCGAACTGGCGACCTACTGATTACAAGTCAGTTGCTCTACCAACTGAGCTAAGTCGGCACTACATCAAGTGGGTGCGCATTCTAGAGTATTGTTTAACTCTGTGCAAGTGTCTTTTTGAAAATTTTTCAATTTTTTTTTGACCAATTTTTCAACTAATCAAAAACTTACGTCGATGTTCCCTTTAGAAGTTCACTTCGAGCGTAGCGGGCAAGACCCTGCATCACCAAATGAGCGAGGCGCATGTTATCAGCAGATTTTAAGAATGCAAACACTTTTTTGTCTCCACCCCCTAAAATTATATCAAAATCGGTTTGTTTGCTTGATATGTAATCAACCGCGCTCAAATAAACACCATATAGGGCAGCATGACACCCTGATGCCACACAATCTTCAGTATCGGTTCCCACTCCAAAGGTGGTCGGAATTTCATCATTCGCGAACACTTTTTTAGTAGAAGCTACCAATGCATTACGCATAACTTGAAAACCAGGCACGATCCAACCGCCTAAATGTTGACCATCCACAACAAAATCGACCGTTATTGCCGTACCCACATCCATAACAAAAAATGCTTTTTTTGATTTTTCTGCAGCGCAGACCATGGCAAGCCATCTATCAACGCCCATTTTTTGAACATTCGCGTAACTATTTTTTATGCCGAAGGCTTCTTTCTCTGTGTGCTTTTCTACAAAAACAATATTTCGCTCGTTACACATGGCGGATATTTCATCAACCAGCTCCTGATTTCTTACCGAAGCTATATATAAATGGGAAATTTTTTTCTGAGAATCGATAAAAGAGAAGAGAGAATTGACATCTTCACATGCATTAGGCTCTTCTTCTGCATGACAAAGCAGTGAATATTTTATTCGGGTGTTACCGATATCCACTAATATGACGTGGTTTTCTTCAATGTTGTGCATATTTTAGTTTTCAGTCGCAATGTAATGCGTATAACGAACGGAAAGAATTCTATTTGAAAATAACAAAAATGAACTACGAAGTACTTTTATTATAAAAATGGCCAAAATCTTCGTAGCTCAGCTATAAAATAAAACAAAAATAAAAAGTTAATTACCTCTAAGGCTAACTTCGCCACCGTGGAATCGCGTAATACCGTCTTGGGTTTCAACGAGTAGTGCGCCGCTGGCGTCTACTCCCCTATCAATTCCGGAAAAACGCTTCTCTCCCATCTGCAAAACAATGCGTTTATCTGCGTATAAGTCGAGTGCTTCCCAGTAAGCCGTAAATGGTCCGAACCCTTGTTGTGTAAATTTGGGCAAATAAAACCACAGAGATTTAATTATTTCTGCTGCTAGCGCATTTCTATCAGGAATAGTGCCTAAATAAGAAGCAAGGTCGCTATGAGGCTGACCAACATCATATTGATTATCGGGTACACAAACATTTAAACCTATGCCGATAACACTATGCGCCGTTGCACCTATCTGCCCTTCTACCTCAATAAGTACACCCGCAAGTTTTTTACCCTGCAGATAAATATCGTTTGGCCATTTAAGTTCAGCGTCTTCGACACCAAATTCCTTAAGCGCATCGCAAACAGCTAGACCTACTAATAAAGAAAGCCCAGCCATACTCTGATAGCCATCAGGAAAAGACCAATACATGGAAAAAGTTAAGCTACCGCCAACTGGCGCTAACCACGAACGACCGTGTCGCCCTCGCCCATCGGTTTGAATTTCGGCAAAAACAACATCGCCATTTTCAAGATCTTCTCGTTTGCTCGCAATACGCTTCTTCATTTCTGTATTGGTGGAAGGTAAAACCGACTCCACATCAATAACCGCTCGTTTTGTATTGCCTAAATGGCGTTTAATGCTGTCAGCGCTTAACAATGGAAAACCTCGTTCTAATCGGTAGCCTTTACCTTTTACCTTAAATACATCTAAACCCCAATCGGCAAGTTGGGAAATATGACCCGCTACTGCGGTACGTGAAAGGCCAACTTGCTGAGCAATGGTTTCACCTGAATGGAACTGACCGTCAGACAACAAAGCGAGTATATGTTTTCTTATAGCTTTTGATGCTTGTCTCATAGCGAAATAAGTCCTTTGTTTCCTAATAAGCGTACTTCTGGCTCAAGCTGTATGCCAAACTTATCCTGTACGCTTGCTATGATATCTTTTGCCATTGCTATTACATCGCTTCCGGTGGCGCCACCTAAGTTAGTAAGTACCAATGGCTGTGTAGGGTGGCAACGTACTTTGTTCAACGTTTTGCCTTTAAAACCCGCTTGGTCAATAAGCCAAGCAGCAGGAATTTTTATTTGTTCTTGTTCATTTCCAGCATTTGATGAACCAGCATTTTCGCTTACAACGAAATGCGGTACCGAGTCATATTCTTTCGCTATTGCTTGGAACACTGTTTTTGAAACAACGGGATTTTTAAAAAAGCTACCTGCATTACCTAGTTCGCTAGGATCTGGCAGTTTACTTTTTCTAATTTCAATTACCTTACTATACACCTTTTCTGGTGTCGGCTCGGTAAGTGCGGCTAATTCTCCATAGCTTGTTTTAAGCTCGTATTGCTTAGGTAGCTCAAAGTTTACATGGGTAATAAGTACTTTGTTGGCTAAGGCATGTTTAAACACACTATCTCTATAACCGAACTGACAGTCTTCATTGCTTAGTAATACCTGTTCGCCGGTTTCAAGAAATACACATTCCACCTTATCGATTAAAGAATTAACCTCTACACCGTAGGCTCCAATATTCTGAATGGGGCAAGCCCCAACCGAGCCAGGTATTAATGCTAAGTTCTCAAACCCATACCACTTCTCTTTCATACAGAGAGTTACAAAGTCGTGCCAGTTTTCACCTGCACCTACTCGCAAGTAGTGATGACTTTCAGTATCAAAGTGGCTTATGCCTCTTATTTCGTTTACCAGGATCGTACCGTCAAAATCATCGGTAAAAATCGAGTTGCTTCCACCACCTAATATATAAATGGCTTTGTTGGTTTCATTTTTATAGGCATTAAAGATAGATAGAAATGAAGCAACGTCGGTAAACGACTGGATAGAATCACACGACGCTGAAAGGCCAAATGTGCTGTAAGCTTGTAGTGAAGGCATAGAATTTTACGAACTGCGAACAATCCGCTAATGGTAGGGTAACGACGCGTTAAATAAAAGCGCAAACATGCAAATAAGTCAGCGGCTGTGGTGTAAGCTTCTCAAAACTAAAAATAATGGGGTCAGAGTCACGACTCTGACCCCATTATTTTTTCTCTGGTGCGGAAAGCAAAAAACCCGCCGTTAGGCGGGTTTCTCTTAATGGGACCTGGCAGTGTCCTACTCTCACATGGGGAAACCCCACACTACCATCGGCGCTAATACGTTTCACTTCTGAGTTCGGAATGGAGTCAGGTGGTACCGTATCGCTATGGCTGCCAGGAAAAACTTTTAGTGCAGAATCATGACGTTTTTTTTGTCATGACTTCTGCGCAAGGAGGACTAACAGTACTCTCAGGAGTATGTTTAATCATCGTTGCTTAATAACTAACAAATCGGAAAGTTTGATATCAATTCAATCAGTGAGTAACTACTTTTCACTCTACTTGCTGCTCTTTATCAGAGCTTAGCTTGTCTACAACACTTCCAAAAGCCTAAAGCTTCTTGGGCGTTGTATGGTTAAGCCTCTCGGGCAATTAGTACAGGTTAGCTTAACGCCTTACAACGCTTCCACACCCTGCCTATCAACGTCATCGTCTATAACAACCCTTCCAGAACTTAAAGTTCAGGGATGACTCATCTTTGGGCCGGCTTCCCGCTTAGATGCTTTCAGCGGTTATCCGTTCCGAACATAGCTACCGGGCAATGCGATTGGCATCACAACCCGAACACCAGCGGTTCGTCCACTCCGGTCCTCTCGTACTAGGAGCAGCTCCCATCAATCATCCAACGCCCACACCAGATAGGGACCGAACTGTCTCACGACGTTCTAAACCCAGCTCGCGTACCACTTTAAATGGCGAACAGCCATACCCTTGGGACCGACTTCAGCCCCAGGATGTGATGAGCCGACATCGAGGTGCCAAACACCGCCGTCGATATGAACTCTTGGGCGGTATCAGCCTGTTATCCCCGGAGTACCTTTTATCCGTTGAGCGATGGCCCTTCCATACAGAACCACCGGATCACTATGACCTACTTTCGTACCTGCTCGACGTGTCTGTCTCGCAGTTAAGCTAGCTTATGCCATTGCACTAACCTCACGATGTCCGACCGTGATTAGCTAACCTTCGTGCTCCTCCGTTACTATTTGGGAGGAGACCGCCCCAGTCAAACTACCCACCAGACACTGTCCACAATCCCGATAAGGGACCAATGTTAGAACATCAAACATACAAGGGTGGTATTTCAAGGACGGCTCCACACAATCTAGCGACTGTGCTTCAAAGCCTCCCACCTATCCTACACATGTAGGTTCAATGTTCAGTGCCAAGCTGTAGTAAAGGTTCACGGGGTCTTTCCGTCTAGGTGCGGGTACACAGCATCTTCACTGCGATTTCAATTTCACTGAGTCTCGGGTGGAGACAGCGTGGCCATGGTTACACCATTCGTGCAGGTCGGAACTTACCCGACAAGGAATTTCGCTACCTTAGGACCGTTATAGTTACGGCCGCCGTTTACCGGGGCTTCGATCAAGAGCTTCGTCCGAAAACTAACCCCATCAATTAACCTTCCGGCACCGGGCAGGTGTCACACCCTATACGTCCTCTTACGAGTTTGCAGAGTGCTGTGTTTTTAATAAACAGTCCCAGCCACCTGGTCACTGCGGCCTCCATTTGCTTACCACGCGAGGTGTTCACAAACAGAGGCGTACCTTCTCCCGAAGTTACGGTACAATTTTGCCGAGTTCCTTCACCCGAGTTCTCTCAAGCGCCTTAGTATTCTCTACCTGACCACCTGTGTCGGTTTGGGGTACGGTTCATATAATCATAAGTTTAGAAGCTTTTCCTGGAAGCAGGGCATCAACAACTTCACTCCCTTGGGAGCTCGTCTCGTGTCTCGGCCTTGAAAACCCGGATTTACCTAAGTCTTCAGCCTACGCACTTTCACTTGGACAACCAACGCCAAGCTTGCCTAGCCTTCTCCGTCCCTCCATCACTGATTATATAAGTACGGGAATATTAACCCGTTTCCCATCGACTACGCATTTCTGCCTCGCCTTAGGGGCCGACTTACCCTGCCCTGATTAGCATGGGACAGGAAACCTTGGTCTTCCGGCGTGGGAGTTTTTCACTCCCATTATCGTTACTCATGTCAGCATTCGCACTTGTGATATGTCCAGCAAGCTTTACAACTCACCTTCATCCACTTACACAACGCTCCCCTACCCAGCATGTAAACATGCTGCCGCAGCTTCGGTATATTGCTTAGCCCCGTTACATCTTCCGCGCAGGCCGACTCGACTAGTGAGCTATTACGCTTTCTTTAAAGGGTGGCTGCTTCTAAGCCAACCTCCTAGCTGTCTATGCCTTCCCACATCGTTTCCCACTTAGCAATATTTTGGGACCTTAGCTGGCGGTCTGGGTTGTTTCCCTCTCCACGACGGACGTTAGCACCCGCCGTGTGTCTCCCGGATAGTTCTCATTGGTATTCGGAGTTTGCAAAGGGTTGGTAAGTCGGGATGACCCCCTAGCCTTAACAGTGCTCTACCCCCAATGGAATTCGTCCGAGGCTCTACCTAAATAGATTTCGGGGAGAACCAGCTATCTCCCGGTTTGATTGGCCTTTCACCCCCAGCCACAAGTCATCCCCTAACTTTTCAACGTTAGTGGGTTCGGTCCTCCAGTTGATGTTACTCAACCTTCAACCTGCTCATGGCTAGATCACCGGGTTTCGGGTCTATACCTAGCAACTAAACGCGCAGTTAACACTCGCTTTCGCTACGGCTCCGCTATTCGCTTAACCTTGCTACTAAATATAAGTCGCTGACCCATTATACAAAAGGTACGCAGTCACCCCGAAGGGCTCCCACTGCTTGTACGTATACGGTTTCAGGTTCTATTTCACTCCCCTCACAGGGGTTCTTTTCGCCTTTCCCTCACGGTACTGGTTCACTATCGGTCAGTTAGGAGTATTTAGCCTTGGAGGATGGTCCCCCCATATTCAGTCAAGATAACACGTGTCCCGACCTACTCGATTTCACTGTAAAGATTGCGTCGTGTACAGGGCTATCACCTTGTATCGCTCCTCTTCCCAAAGGATTCCACTACATTCAATACAGCTTAAGGGCTGTTCCCCGTTCGCTCGCCGCTACTAGGGGAATCTCAATTGATTTCTTTTCCTAAGGGTACTTAGATGTTTCAGTTCCCCTCGTTCGCCTCGTTACACTATGTATTCATGTAACGATACCTGTAAACAGGTGGGTTTCCCCATTCGGACATCTGTGGCTCAAATGCATTTTGTCGGCTCACCACAGCTTTTCGCAGACTTACACGTCCTTCATCGCCTCTAACTGCCAAGGCATCCACCGTATACGCTTCGTCACTTAACCATACAACCCCAAACAGCCTTTTGACTTCTGTCTAAGTTATGTCGTATGCATGACAAGCTAATCGGAAGAATTGCCTTGCTATCAAATCATCGATTGATAACAAGCAATTCAGTCAAGTAGAGTAAAAAGTCATCTTTCGATTTCTCAGTTACTCAATTTTGATTGATTACTATTAATATCAGCTTTCCAAATTGTTAAAGAGCATAGTGCTTAATTCAAAACACTTAGGTTTGATCTTAAATCAAAGCTAAGGGCTTTTATTTAAGTCATCTTTAAATATAAACAAAACAATCTGTGTAGGCACTGCATCAAGTGCGTCTATCGACGTAATGGTAAGGAGGTGATCCAACCCCAGGTTCCCCTAGGGTTACCTTGTTACGACTTCACCCCAGTCATGAAACACAAAGTGGTAATCGTCCTCCCGAAGGTTAGACTAACTACTTCTTTTGCATCCCACTCCCATGGTGTGACGGGCGGTGTGTACAAGGCCCGGGAACGTATTCACCGCAGTATTCTGACCTGCGATTACTAGCGATTCCGACTTCATGGAGTCGAGTTGCAGACTCCAATCCGGACTACGACATTCTTTAAGGGGTCCGCTCCACATCACTGTCTCGCTTCCCTCTGTAAATGCCATTGTAGCACGTGTGTAGCCCTACACGTAAGGGCCATGATGACTTGACGTCGTCCCCACCTTCCTCCGGTTTGTCACCGGCAGTCTCCTTAGAGTGCCCAACTTAAGGCTGGCAACTAAGGACAAGGGTTGCGCTCGTTGCGGGACTTAACCCAACATCTCACGACACGAGCTGACGACAGCCATGCAGCACCTGTGTCAGAGTTCCCGAAGGCACCAATCTATCTCTAGAAAGTTCTCTGCATGTCAAGTGTAGGTAAGGTTCTTCGCGTTGCATCGAATTAAACCACATGCTCCACCGCTTGTGCGGGCCCCCGTCAATTCATTTGAGTTTTAACCTTGCGGCCGTACTCCCCAGGCGGTCTACTTAGCGCGTTAGCTTCGCTACTCACGACTTAAAGTCACAAACAGCTAGTAGACAGCGTTTACGGTGTGGACTACCAGGGTATCTAATCCTGTTCGCTACCCACACTTTCGCACATGAGCGTCAGTCTTTGGCCAGGGAGTCGCCTTCGCCACTGATGTTCCTCCAGATATCTACGCATTTCACCGCTACACCTGGAATTCCACTCCCCTCTCCAAGACTCTAGTCTGCCAGTTCTAAATGACCATCCCAGGTTGAGCCCGGGGCTTTCACATCTAGCTTAACAAACCGCCTGCGTGCGCTTTACGCCCAGTAATTCCGATTAACGCTCGCACCCTCCGTATTACCGCGGCTGCTGGCACGGAGTTAGCCGGTGCTTCTTCTGTTGTTAACGTCACGGCTAGCAGGTATTAACTACTAACTTTTCCTCACAACTGAAAGTGCTTTACAACCCGAAGGCCTTCTTCACACACGCGGCATGGCTGCATCAGGGTTTCCCCCATTGTGCAATATTCCCCACTGCTGCCTCCCGTAGGAGTCTGGGCCGTGTCTCAGTCCCAGTGTGGCTGATCTTCCTCTCAGAACAGCTAGAGATCGTCGCCTTGGTAAGCCTTTACCTTACCAACTAGCTAATCTCACTTGGGCCTCTCTTTGCGCCGGAGCCGAAGCCCCGTTTGGTCCGTAGACATTATGCGGTATTAGCAGTCGTTTCCAACTGTTATCCCCCTCGCAAAGGCAAGTTCCCAAGCATTACTCACCCGTCCGCCACTCGTCATCTTCTAGCAAGCTAGAAATGTTACCGTTCGACTTGCATGTGTTAGGCCTGCCGCCAGCGTTCAATCTGAGCCATGATCAAACTCTTCAATTAAATATATCGAAATATGAATCGTCGTTGTGACACTCTTAACGAGTGCCCACACAGATTGTCTTGTCTAAATTTTTAAAGAACATTCACTAGAAGCCGTTGCTTCTTAGTGACTCACCCTGTTCGAGTGAGGTGCGCATTATACGCTGGAAGTTTTTATTGTCAACACTTTTTGAAAATTTATTTTCTGAAGCGTTTCTTCTAAACTCCCGTCTTTACTGGCCTATAAAGGTAGTAGAGACTTACTTCAGGAGGGTTGCTGTTTTGCTTTTCCCCCGAAGCGGATGCGCATTTTAGGGAAATGAGCGCTCACGTCAACACTTATTTTAAAAAAGATGAAAAAACTGAACTAACCGTCTATTTTTCATTCAAATGTGATAATTAGTAGACAATATGGACTAATTACTAATAGGATGGGGATTCAGATCCTATAAAGTAGTAGTTCTTAAAGTAGTATTTGATCCTGCCGTTATTAATAAAGTGCTTGGTATTAGTTGCTGATATTAAAGCCAGCGTAAAGGAATACGTATAAGAATGTATATAAGCGTCGATGTTCAGTGCTTTGCGTTTTTTATAAATGTATTAATACTGGTAGTGTCATAAATTGACTACGCGATAATTATAAAGGTGGGTTTATGTTACGAACTCTTTCATTGCTATCAGCGGCAATACTAGCTTCTCAAGTTAGTTATGTGGCAATGGCACAAGACGCTCCTGCTAATGGAGTTATCCAGCCATCCAGTTCAGCGAGCGTAGAAAAATCCGTTGAAGAGTCGAATCGCTTTCAAACAGCCTTTCTAAAACGTCAAGTTGAACAGACCATGTCTGTAGGACGTGCTATTAGCTCTATTGCTGGTCACTACCCTCAGGAAATAGTGCCTATCGTAGATATTGCACTAGATACTTATCCTGACAAATACCGAGAAATAATCTTTGCTGCCATTTCAGCGCAGCCTTCCTCAACTGAAGAAATTGTTCAGCTGGCTATAGAGAAGGAAGTAAGTAGTTGCCCTAACATTGTACAGTTAGCTATTAAAGCAGAACCTACCTATGTAGATTTTGTTGTTCACGCTGCGGCGGTATCAACGCCTGAAGAATTAGATGAGATTGTACGCGTTGCTGTATTAACTCAGCCTGATGCTGCTGATAGTATTGTTCAGACATTATCGCAAGAACATCCAAACAAAATCGTTGATATTATGACTAGTGCGCTAAATGCAGTACCTTTTGTTGGCGAATATGTAGTAGATGCACTTTTAGCTGTATTCCCTAACGAAGCGGAAACGGTAGTTGAAACAGCTGTAAGAGAATCTGCCCAGCAGCGTGAACAAGTATTGCGTATATTAAATACTGCACAACATGCAGGGGTCTCTCAAGATAAGTTAAAAGAGTACGCTATGTCTGCCGGACTAAGCGAGGAAGACGTTAATAGTGCATTGAGCAATT
Source organism: Alteromonas sp. ABD4_190 (assembly GCF_056160105.1). Classification (NCBI taxonomy): domain Bacteria; kingdom Pseudomonadati; phylum Pseudomonadota; class Gammaproteobacteria; order Alteromonadales; family Alteromonadaceae; genus Alteromonas; species Alteromonas sp. ABD4_190. The sequence continues at coordinate 2,720,318 of NZ_JBSWWN010000001.1, read as the reverse complement.
AGGCACTAAAGATTTATAAGTCCTAAAGATTTAGTTTATGAATAACGGCGTATTGAGCAGCTCAGTACGCCGTTTTTTTATATCGCTCTATTAGTCACTTCTTTACTGGTAACTATCGTGGCCATGCTCTCTCTAGCGACTACCACCTCTTTTGTGACTGTTAGTTTTGTAGTCGCTAACGGCAAGCGAAGTTTTCTAATCCACTTCTCATTAGAAATCTATGTTAGTAACAACAACCTTTAACTGTCGAATGAATACAGCATAGCGGCTTCTCTATAAAGCATAAGCTCTGCTTTTAACAAGTCGACCTTAGCTTTGATCTCTTTGATCTTCGCTTTAATTTCGTTCTGAGCTCGCGCATTTAAAACAAACATATCGCTATCACCTGCATCAAAGCGTGTTTTTTCCACTCTAGATAGGGTTTTCGCAAGCACCGCATTTTCGCTTTGAAGTGACACAATATCCTTTGCTTGCGACCAATAAATCAAAGCTTGCTCGAATCGTTGTACAATAGCTTGCTGTGTAGACGTAAGCTTATGTGCAAGCTCTCTTTGCTTTGACTGCAATTGTGCGCGCTCTGCTTTTGCCTTTCTGTTGCCCAGCGGGTAAGAGAACGATAACCCCACTTTGGTTTCTGTACCTTCTAATGTTTCAGATCCTGCACCTACATCTCTGGCGATAGAGGCTGTAAGGTCAAGCTTGGGGAGTAGCGCGTTGTCAGCAAGTGCAACCTTATTTTCTACCACCTGCTGTTCTAACTTCATTATGCCCAATTCAGGGTGGCTGCGTAGCGCATTGCGAAGCGTAACCAATTGACTGTTGCCAATCCAGAAGGGCCAGCTTAACTCGTTAGGTGGCTGTTCACTATTAATTGCCAACATATCGCCATTTGGCGAGCGCCAGTAAAAAGACAGCATTTGCGCGTGCATGTCTCGCTTTTGTTTAAGTTCGGCCAGAGTTAAACGCTGTTGAAGCAAGTTGGCTTTAAACTCGGTAAGTACAATACTGGCTAAATCGCCCTTCTCCACCCGAGTAACCAAAGCTTTTTCGCGTTCAGACGCCGTATTAAGTAATTCGGTAACAGCTTGAATTTGTAACGCACTCTCGTACCACGCAATGTATTCACTCACACCTTTATAGACAAAGTCGTTTATAAGGCTCGTCGCTAGTGCCTGCCATTGCGATGCAGCCAGCCCTGCATTACGCAATTCAGTTCTGCGTTTATCTATCTCACGATTTTGCAAAAGCGACATGGCGACACCCACACTAGCCTCACCAGCCGACAGTGTATCGTAGTACCCTTCATAGCTAGGAAAGTCACCCGCTGCAATGCGATACTCACCAAACACAGACGCGTTGAAATCTTCGACTGGGTTTGTGAAACGCTGAGTTAGGTTAGTCCCATCATAATAACCTGACACTCGGCTCTTTGTTTTCTGTTCAATAAAGGGGTCGAAGCTGCTTCTTGCAATCTCCAGTTCAGCGGCAGCTTGGTAATTTCCTTCGTTAATTGCCTGCACATAAGGGTGATAGTTCACCATACTATCAATAAAAGCCTCAATGGTTGGCGCTTGTCTACTCTGTTGAGTTTGCATTTGATTCGTATTTTGTGTCTGTGCGAATGGACCAGGTATGTTTCCACCTATATAAGTAGCCAATGCAATTGCCGTAAAAAACAATCTGCGCATTACCATATTGATGCTCCCGAACCTTTAGCACCACCAGACGGTGCTTGCTGCGTAGGTAATGGAGGGAAGTTATTTAACTGGCGCCACATTTCATAACCTAAACGAACTTCTTCTAGCAATACCCAGGCTTTCACTCGGCTGCCTAATCGCGCTGAACTTTCTGCTGGCCATGGAACGTCGGACTCGTCGGGTCTGATCCACACATTAAAGTCGCCCGTGGCGTTTGCCACCGGCTCTACATATACCACTTCACCACCGAAGGTTCCTATTGCACTTCCAGGCCACCCGCTAAACTGGAAAACCGGCCAACCTTCGAACTGCAATCGCGCTTTTGCACCAGGCTTTACCAATGGTGCGTCTAAACCTCTTACCGTTACCCGCACACTACGCTTGGCATCGGCAGGAATGAACTGACCTAAGATATCGCCAGATTTCACAAAAGTAGACACACCACCCGACAGTAAACGCACCACGGTACCATCTACAGGCGCAAACTTGGTTTGGGTAGATTGACGAGATAGTGTCATACTTACCTCGTTGATTTCAGATACAGACGCTGCGGCTTTTGCTCTTAGCTCCTGTACTTTGATTTCAGCTTGCTCAACTTCTTTACGAGACACCAAGCCTTGTTCCTGTAGTGACTTTTGGCGCGCCAAGTTGTTTTCGGCATTTCTCACCGCCGTTTCGTTAGCTTGGTTTTTAAGGTTTGCAGCAGAAAGTTGAGATTGAAGCTTTTCAAGACGCTGAGCATCAATATCAATAAGCGTAACAATAGGCTCGCCCGCTTTAACTTGCTGACCTTCTCTCACATGCCATTTTTTAACCTGCCCATCGACAAGCGCGTTAATTGGTTGAGTTCTGTCTTTAGGGTCGAGCGAGTCAACCATCCCTGTACCATAAGCGGTTTGGATCCAAGGAGTAAAGTACAGTATCAATCCTGCAGCGAGTACCAAGAAAATGATCACGCCTGTGATGACGCGGTGGAGTTTGGGCACTTTCAAAGAGGGTAACGATGTAATGTTGTCTAAAAAGCGACGTTCTGCGTTATTCATTTACTCACCCTCCTTATCATTTGTTTGTGTATTCGCCCTTTGTGGATTAGTACCTAGTGTATCTGTAACGTTAGCGCTTTCTTGTACACCGACAATTGGCGATTCGCCATTGGTATACTTATTTAACATGGCCGTCGCATTATCGTGTAAATGCAAAACACCCTCAAAGCAATCCGGTATTGGCATATTGGTAAAGTACATTACGGTGAAATCGTACTTGCTTAAGCGTCTTAGTAATCTTGCTCTTAAGTCGACAGGTATGGCATCAAAGTGCTGGTTCAACACAAGCAGCTTAGGTTTGCCTACGATAGCAGCAGCCAGCTTAAGCAGTAAGAATTCTAGCGGCTGTAAAGGCGCACCTAATACCGACACTTTGGTCTGCAGACCTTCCGGTAAGCTATCAATAACCTTCGTCATCTCAACTTCTTCAAGGGCTGCGCGAATATCGGCAATGCTCGCCTCGGGGTGAGCCAGTTTCAAGTATCGCTCGATAGACACTTCAATTATTAAAGAACGATCTAAAATAGTTACCGCCTGCCTTAACTCATGGGTGTCATAATCGTTTAGGCTAAACTCACCTAATAATATGTCGCCTGACTTCACGCGGTCATATTGCTTTACTAGCCCCAACAGTTGCTTTTGAACCCAGCTTTTGTCAGTAGTCACGAAATACTTAGTACCTGGCTCGAACACAACGTTTAAATGACAGGTATCGTTGCCATGTTTAAGCTCTACATTGTTAAAAACCAACTTAGACGATGTAGGGATGTGCTCTGAGGCATTTAGCTCTTCCTGGGGCATAGCTAAAGCACCACCCAACTTTTCGGCTGCACCGTAGAGTTCATAATAAAGCTTTAGGTACTGAGTGAAGCGGGATAAGCCAAAGAATACCGCAGACATCACCAATTCAGCAGCAACGAGCTGACCAATAGACAGCTCACCTTGTACAACAAGCACACCACCAATACCAAGTAGTGACGCACTTGCCACCGCATACATTAATAGGAACATTACCACTTGCGCGAAAGTGTAATTAAAGTGGCTTTTGTGCTTTTTCACATAGTTACTGATATAGCCCTCGGTACTGCGACCGGCATATTCCACGTGGTCCGCCGATTTGAAAAATTCGTGTGCGATGGCAATGTCGTGCAGCCACTTAGCTGAATCATACTTAGCGTGAGAAAGTTCGATGGCCGTGCGTTTAGCGCCCCGCCCCCAAACTTTCCATACGGCATACATAGTAAGTAGAAGTACTACGTTAAACGCAAAAAGCGCAGGATGATAAAACGAGACAAGCGTGAAACCCACCAGCATCTGCAGTACCAGAGCAAAGCCGTCGATCATCAGCGAAGGCATGTTCTTTTGAAACGTCATAATATCGAAGTAGCGCTGCGTAATACTTACGTTTTGACGACCTTCGAAAAAGCTATGCGGGGCAAGAATAGTTTTAAGCCCTAAATCTGCGGTAAGGCGTGCATACACCTTGCGTTCGTAAAACTCCATTACGCGCATACGAAGTGCGCTGAATACGCCTGATATAAACAAGGTAAGAAACAAGATAACGGCGAGGATGATAACAGCACGGGTTGAGCCGATATTGGCAATACTGTTTATTAACGTTTGAACCGCTATAGGCACTGCCAGTGTCATCAAACTAATTGCAACACCATAAGCGATAGCAACCCAAAAAAAGCCAGCCTCCGGTTTCAATAACGAAAACAGTGTTTTTCGCGTTTTACGTAAGTTTATTGTTTTGGCCATAGTTATGTCTTCAATATACCGCTAGCTTGGAAAAATCAGTTGCGCGTTGTTCAGTTAACTTACGGAACAACGCTTATAGTGTATTGCAATGTTTAGTTAGAATAAATCTGTTATATTCTTAATAGTTCATCGAAAATAATTGCGTTTACGAATAGGGGGGTCAGAGTACTTTTCTCTACTCGTTTAACAGGTTGCTAAAGCATGCATCATCTTAACTACCACCATCTCTATTATTTTTATCTAGTCGCCCGCGAAGGTAGCATTGCCAAAGCAGCTAAGTTACTCCACGTTACTCCTCAAACGGTAAGCGGGCAACTGAGCACGTTTGAAAGTCAGCTTGGTTATTCATTATTCGACAGAATAAACAAGCGGCTGTACCTAAACGCTCGGGGTAAAGTAAGTTATCAGTATGCCAGCGAAATATTTCATAAGGGTAACCAACTGGCTGAAATACTTAACAATAGCGATGAAGTAAATACGAAGGAATTCGTAATAGGTATTACAAATGGTATTCCAAAAGTGCTTTTTTATGATTTCGTGCACGACACCATGCGCATGTTCTCGCAAGTAAAGTACGTAATTAAGGAAGATAGCTTTGATGGTTTACTAAAGGAGTTGGCTATAAATGCTATCGACTTTATTGTTGCTGACAGAGGCATAGCGCCCGGTACGCAAATTAGCGCTAACAGCTACTTCTTAGGGGAAAGCTCATTAAGCTTTTTTGCTAAGTCGCCCCTAAATGAAGGGCTACAGTTTCCAGATTGTTTAAACCAAATGCCGTTACTTATTCAAGGAAACACGTCGGGCATACGCCAAGCACTTACAAGCTGGCTTGAAACCGAACAGCTTTACCCAAAAATTGTGGCCGAGTTTGATGATACCGCGTTATTAAAGTTATTTGGCAGCGAGGACTTCGGCGTGTTCTGTGCCCCATCAGCCATTTCAAAACACGTAGAAGAACAATATGGCGTGCACTGCATAGGTAACGCTAATACTCTTAATGAAAGATACTACGCTATTACCGGTAAAAGCCGAGCTGACTACACAATTAGTGAGGCAATCGTGGAATCGGCACGTGGAATTTTAGCGTAAAGCTTTGGGTTATGGGGTCAGTGTACATTTTATGCTTTCTATTTGTTTGAGCAGCAACACCATCATCTGTATCTTGCGCATAAAAACTTAATGTCAGAATTTTTTCTAACACAAAGCGTAGTGCGTCATTGATAGGCATAAGCTTTTCACCCAATTCATAATCTAGTTGAGCCAGTTTTTGCCTACCTTCTGCGATCATTGGCGGCTTTGCCGATGTAAATCGAACCTCACTGTTTGCAGCAATATCATGTATTAATGGCTGTTCAAAGGTATCTAAACGCTGTGGCTGTATAGAAATTAGCGCGGCCGCATATTTTTCAGGTACGGCTTGCTTTATTGGTTTGCATACCGAAAGCGTGGCTTCACCAGATTTGGTTTTATAACCTGCTGCACCGAACATGCGGCAAATGCCAGGTCGGTGTTCGTAAATTCCGCAGTAGCCTTCTGTACCGTCTAAACTCAAGCGTTGATATTGCTTGCATGCAAAACCGCTATAGCTTTGAAGCTCATCGAATACTTGTTCGGCTTGACCACTATCAAACAGATGCAGTGCATATGGCAGCATTTCTAAAGGCGACACTTCAATGTCGGGTTTATTGCAACATGCGCCGCATTTCTCAACACAGTTTAATGACTGACTTGATTGATATGCGCTGAATTCTTGGGAAAGAGATTGGTAAACATCCATCACTTGGCTGGAAAGCTCACGCAGCCTATTCATAACGACTCCGCTAATAAAAGCAAACTAAACGAAACGAAGTTCACGCTGGGTAATATGGTAGGTAGCATGAACTCAAGACTTTGTTTACTGGTTTCAGTAACCAGTGAACAGATAGTATTGGAGGCAGAAATGTACTCTGACCCCATATTTAAAGCATGCTTCTTCCCCGCCGGGTGTGAGTAATCTTAAGGCTTGATGGCAGGAGTTGAATTGGTGCGGATTCTATTTTGAATTTTGGGATTTGGGAAGTTTTTTGTGAGGTGGATTGCGAAAAGACTGATGCTTTTCGCAATCTCAATTATTTTATTAGTCAGCGTTGAACAGGTCGCGGCTGTATACTTTATCTATTACGTCTTCAATATCGCCCGTTACACGGTTGGCTACGATTACGTCAGAAATTTTCTTAAACTCTTCTAAATCGTTTACTACGCGCGAGTTAAAGAAGTCATCTTCTTTAAGTACTGGTTCGTAAACCACAACTTCAATACCTTTCGCTTTAATGCGCTTCATGATTCCCTGAATAGCACTGGCTCGGAAGTTGTCTGAGCCGGTCTTCATAATAAGGCGGTAGATCCCAACAACCTTGGGGCCACGGCTTACAATTGAATCGGCAATAAAGTCTTTACGGGTGCGGTTAGCATCTACAATGGCCTGAATCATGTTATTCGGCACTTCACTGTAGTTAGCGAGCAATTGTTTAGTATCTTTTGGTAAGCAATAACCACCGTAACCAAAACTTGGGTTGTTGTAGTGGTTACCAATACGAGGGTCTAAGCCAACACCCTCAATGATCTGCTTGGTGTCTAGGCCATTACGCTCTGCATAGCTGTCTAGTTCGTTAAAGTACGCAACACGCATTGCTAGGTAAGTGTTAGCGAAAAGCTTAATAGCCTCTGCTTCAGTGCTATCGGTAAACAACACATCAATATCTTCTTTAATAGCGCCTTGCTGCAGTAGCTTAGCGAACACTTCTGCACGCTCACTACGCTCCCCAACTATGATACGGCTAGGGTGAAGGTTATCGTAAAGTGCTTTACCTTCACGTAAAAACTCTGGCGAGAATATAAGATTTTCAGTACCGAAGCGTGCTTTTGCGTCTTTCGTAAACCCTACCGGTACGGTCGATTTTACAATCATCACAGCATCAGGATTAATTTCCATCACTGTTTTGATAACCGCCTCTACACTACCTGTATTGAAGTAGTTAGTTTGAGGGTCGTAATCTGTTGGTGTTGCAATAACAACATAATCGGCGTCTTTATACGCAACTTGTGCATCTAACGTAGCTTCAAGGTTTAGCTCTTTAGTTGTTAGATATTCTGAAATTTCTTTGTCTTCAATTGGAGACGTTTTGTTGTTAAGCATCTCAACTTTTTCCGGAACTAAGTCGACCGCTTTCACTTCATTGTGTTGTGCAAGTAGCACTGCATTTGAAAGCCCTACATAGCCTGTGCCTGCTACAGCTATTTTGTACTTAGCTAACGTACTTCCCATTTACTGTTTCTCCAATCCTATTCACTATCAGCGATAGAAATAATTATTAAAATGTTCTTGCTATATATTGCCAGAGTTTTTTGAAAATCTCATGAACAATGCATCATAAAGGTGCTTGATTCAGAGAAACCCTGATGAGTCGGTGCGTTTCAATCTAAAACCATCATTTCAACATAAAGCGTAAGTGCAATATTGCTAATAAAGCAACAATCACACCACTACGTGAATATTGCATTTGAAAACAAAAAAGCCTCAGCAAATTAAGTAAGCTGAGGCTTCAAAGCTCATAAGAGCTAACTAGCTTCCGGTACCTAAACGCTCACCTTGGTAACTACCGTCTAAAACAGCTTTCCACCAGCTTTCGTTATTCAAATACCATTCAACGGTTTTACGAATACCGCTTTCGAAGGTTTCTTGAGGCTTCCATCCTAGCTCGCGCTCAATCTTGCTAGCATCAATGGCATAGCGCATATCGTGCCCTGGGCGGTCTTGTACGTAGGTAATTTGCTCAGCGTAATTGCTATCTTTTGGCTTTACTTCATCCAAAATAGCGCAAATAGTTTGCACCACTTCAATGTTCTGTTTTTCGTTGTGACCACCAATATTATAGGTTTCACCAATTTCACCGTTTAGTGCAACCACAACTAATGCACGTGCATGGTCTTCAACATACAACCAGTCACGAATTTGGTTACCTTTGCCATATACAGGCAGCGGCTTTCCTGCTAGGGCATTTAGAATAACCAACGGAATAAGCTTTTCCGGGAAGTGGTACGGGCCGTAATTATTTGAACAGTTAGTTACAAGGGTTGGTAGCTTGTATGTGCGAAGCCACGAACGCACTAGCTGATCTGAACTTGCTTTACTTGCTGAGTAAGGTGAACTTGGTGCATACGGGGTAGTCTCCGTAAAGAGTGGAAGCTCTGTTCCTGGCTCTACTTCATCTGGGTGAGGAAGGTCACCGTATACTTCGTCAGTAGAAATATGATGAAACTTAAACCCAGCTTTTTTATCGCCCTCAAGTTCAGACCAATACGCTCTTGCTTGTTCAAGCAATGTGTATGTACCTACAACATTGGTTTGAATAAACTCGCCTGGCCCGTCAATTGAACGGTCTACGTGTGACTCTGCAGCCAAGTGCATAATAATATCTGGCTGGTGTGTATTGAATACACGCTTTACTTCTTCAGCATCACAAATATCAACTTGTTCAAAGCTATAGCGGTCGCTGCCTGAAACAGGTGTTAATGACTCTAAGTTACCCGCGTAGGTTAGCTTATCTAAATTAATCACTGTGTGGTCAGTGTCGTTTATAAGATGACGAACTACTGCAGAGCCAATAAAGCCCGCGCCACCTGTTACTAAAATTGTTTTATTCATTTTCTTTTTACCAAAAGTATAATCTTGTTCTTGTCGCTTACGCTTTCAATTCGTCTAGCATGCTGGCTAACTGCTTACGCCAGTGCGTGGGCTTACACGCCGCAAACGCTTCGCGCGCGGTTTGCTTATCTAATACGCTGTAATGCGGGCGCTTGGCAGGCGTTGGATACTGGCTTGACGGTATAGGTAACACTGGAATTGATTTATCTAGCAAACCTTTCTCGACACCTAGCTCTTGAATAGCTAAAGCAAAGTCATACCAGCTAGCTACACCTTCATCAGTCCAGTGATACACGCCACTGTTTTTATTCAAAGCAGCAGTAACACAAACTTCAGCTAAACCTTTAGCCCACGTAGGCGTTCCAATTTGATCATCTATTACGCCCAACTGAGGTTTATCAGCCATCAAACGCAGCATGGTTTTCACAAAGTTATTACCATGCGAAGAGTAAACCCAAGCTGTGCGAATTAGACAGCTAGCACCTGGCAGTATTTCAAGCAGCGCTTTTTCGCCTTCTGCTTTTGATTTGCCATAAGCACCTTGTGGTTCAATGGTGTCGTCAGTTAAATAAGGTGAACCTTTATGACCGTTAAACACATAGTCAGTAGACACATGCACCATGAAAGCGCCGTTAGCTTTGCAGAAGTTTGCTAAGTTTTTAACGGCAAGCATATTAATAGCATTACACGCCTCGGTATCTTCTTCGGCTTTATCAACAGCTGTATAGGCCGATGCGTTTATTACAACTTCAGCCGATAAAGACGATAGCGTTTCTTCAATATTAGAGGCACTCGTAATATCAATATCATCACGCCCCAAAAACGAAACTTGATGCTCGCTATTTTCTAGTTCACGAGAAAGTTCAAATGCTAACTGCCCAGACTTACCTATAATTACAATATTCATTAATCGCTAATACCTAGTAAAACACCAATAAAAAGCCAGTGAAAAAAATCAATGACAATTAAAACGTAGGTGCGTCTACAAATGCCAAGCCCGTCTCATCTTTACCTGATAGAGAAGGCTTCTCGCCATTGACTAAAGGCCAGTCGATATTTAAGGTTGGGTCGTCGTACTTAACTGATATTTCAGATTCTGGGTGGTAATAGTCTGTGCACTTATACACAAACTCGGCAGATTCGCTAGTTACATAAAAGCCATGAGCAAAGCCCGCAGGTACCCATAACTGACGTTTGTTCTCTGCTGATAACGTTACCCCAACCCACTTACCGTATGTAGGTGAGTCTTTACGCATGTCTACGGCTACATCATATACTTCACCGCTAACTACACGTACTAATTTCCCTTGGGTTTGCTCCATTTGATAATGAAGGCCACGAAGGATACCTTGGCTAGATTTAGAATGGTTATCCTGAACAAAATCTACACCTGCACATTCTTTCTTAAACCAATCGGTGCGAAAGGTTTCTAGAAAAAAACCTCGCTCGTCACCAAATACTTTAGGCTCGATGATTTTTACATCAGGGATGTCTGTTTTAATTACTTGCATTTACTTTCCGTACAAACTGGCAATTTAAAATAAGAAGAAAGGTGGCATTGCCACCTTTTAAAATTTGATATGAAGCTAGATCTTAACTCTATCGTTAATCACTTTAAGCAGGTAATCGCCATAACCACTCTTCTTTAGTGGTGCCGCAAGCTTTTCAAGCTGCTCAGCGTTGATATAGCCCATTCTGTAGGCTACTTCTTCTGGGCAACATACTTTCAACCCTTGGCGTTTTTCGATAGCCGCAACGAAGTTTGCTGCATCAAGAAGTGAGTCTAGTGTGCCCGTATCAAGCCAAGCAGAGCCTCGGCCCATTAGCTCTACTTTCAAACTTCCATCTTGAAGATATAAGTTATTCAAGTCAGTAATTTCCAGTTCACCACGGGGTGATGGCTTAACTTCTTTAGCAAAATCGACTACGCGGTTGTCGTAGTAGTAAAGACCGGTTACGGCATAGTTTGATTTGGGAACAGCTGGCTTCTCTTCTATTGAAAGTGCATTCCAGTCATCATCAAAATCGACCACGCCGTAGCGTTCAGGGTCGTTAACGTGATAACCAAACACCGTTGCACCATGCTCTTGCTTATACGCATTCTGCAAAGACAATTTTAAATCGTGGCCGTAATAAATGTTGTCACCAAGAACCAGTGAACAGCTATCATTGCCAATGAACTCTTCACCTATAAGAAAAGCTTGTGCCAAACCATCTGGCGAAGGCTGAACCGCGTACTGAATGTTCATTCCTAACGCTGAGCCATCACCGATAAGGTCGATAAATCGCTGCTGCTCTTCAGGCGTAGTGATAATGAGTACATCACGGATGCCCGACATCATTAACGTTGTTAACGGATAAAAAATCATTGGCTTGTCGTAAACAGGCATAAGTTGCTTACTTACCACCTTAGTTAACGGGTGCAAACGTGTGCCAGATCCGCCAGCTAGTATTATTCCTTTTCTCATTGATGGAGCCTTAGCAAATTAAATTTAAAAATAAACTTCTCGATTGCAGTATATGATTTCCCCCACCCAGTTTAAAGCGGAACTTCCTATTCAGGCATAGACTCACCAGTAATTTTATTACAGAATACCTATGCATTTTATAATTAAAACCAGCAATAATTTGGAAGTTAAAACGAGATGACCGATAAAGATCAAATTTTCAATGAAATGAAAGGCGAGTTTTCGTCACATCGTTCGGAAGAAAGAGCTGAATACATACTAGAAAAAGTAGCTGAGTTATACGCAACCATAAAAAGCCAAAAAGCTCACATCAAAAAACTAGAAGAAGCTGTGTACGACAGTGAACTTTTCTTTAACTTACCAGAAGTTACGCTGATGACGAGAAGTAAGTTGCCGAGAGTGCTCATTGATGCCAACGATGTGGTCCCAGTTGGCGACAATTTTTATGAGGCGGAAGCTTATGGTGACGAAGGTCATTACCGCTGGACAGGTCCTGAAAGGCTGAACAATTTCCACGTACCCGTTGATAGAACACAAGAAAAAACACTGCGTATTTCAATTGTAAATGCAATTAAGCCAGAAATACTGAACTCAATTAAATTATACGTAGATGGTAACTTAGTCAGCTATGACTTCGAAAAAAGAAATGAAGGTATTGAACTTATTGCTGCTTTACCCGCGAGCTCAAGAGTTCAGGATACTTTAATAAGTCTATTTATTCCCCATCTATTTTCACCTTCTGAGGTGAAGCCAGAATCCTCTGATAACAGGAAGTTAGGTATTGCCTTTCACAAATTGGAGGTTCTATAAAATGCCTCTTATTTCGGTCGTTATCTGTACATATAATCGGTACGAAGTTTTGAAAAAGGCTGTTAAGAGCCTTACCCAACAAACGCTAGATGATGATAAGTTTGAAGTTCTCATTATTGATAACACACCAGATGCTGAAACAGGTGAAGGTGCATCAGTAAAGAAAGACTTCGAATCAATTGAAAACTTAACTTACGTGTTCGAAAAGACTCCAGGTTTATCTAATGCCCGCAATGTCGGTTTCAAACTAGCGAAGTCTCCTTACATATCTTACTTAGACGATGATGCAATCGCGTCTCAGGCTTGGATAGAAGAAGTATTAAATGCCTTTGAAAGTTTCGACAATGTTGGAGTTGTTGGTGGTCGTATCGCACCTATCTGGGAAATCCCAAGACCTTCCTGGCTTGGCGACGCACTCGTAGGCAACGTTTCGGTTGTTGATTGGGGGGGCGAACTAAGAGTAGCTGGAAGTAACGAATGGTTTGCCGGTGCAAATATCTCATTTTCCAAAAAGGTGTTAGAAGCAGCAGGCGGTTTCAGTACCAATTTAGGCCGAAAAGGTGGCGGACAAGTCTTACTATCTAACGAAGAAAGTGAATTAATAAACTTTGTCAAGCAAAGCGAATACATAGAGGTCTATAACCCTAAAGCAAGTGTCGACCATCTTGTAGAGAGAAAACGTTTGACACGAGACTGGTTTAGACGCCGCTCAGCATGGCAAGCTGCTTCTGATTTCATGATGAACCCGTCAAAGGCTGAAAAAAATCTTGCTGACCAGCTTACTAATATAAAAGATTACCTATGTAGTCTTCCGCCAAGGTACCGCAACCTTCAGGGACTATATTTCGCAACAGACGATGCGGGTGAATTTCAATGGCAACTTTCAGCTATATATGCGAACACTATTCTAACCCTTGCAGGCTTCGATGGACTTGAAGGAATTGAAGATGGAAAAGAATAAAGCTCTAAGAGCGTTAGTAGTCGCACCCACCCCCACTTGGCCTTTGAACTATGGAAATAGAAAAAGGATTTACAGCGTTTGTTCTAAACTTCAATCTTTGGGATTTGAAATTCATTACGTACATTATGCAAGCGAGGGGGATTGGCGAGATTATATTCCTATCGAAACGCGTAAAAGAATGGACGAACAATGGGATATAGTTGACCACGTGTGGCCTTCGAAGCCTTTACATGACTGGCCAAAAGAAGGTGACGACCATCGTATAGATGAATGGTGGGACTGGGCACTTGATAACCACCTATCTAAAACATTCGCTTCTCGTGAGTATGATGTTTGTATTGTCAACTATACGTGGCTGAGCAAAGCACTTGAGCTAGCACCAGAAAAGACCTACAAAGTCCTCGACACACATGACAAATTTAGTGGCCGACGTGAGTTACTTGCAAGTCAAGGGATAGGCAAAGAGTTCTTTCATACTACTGAAGATCAGGAAGTAATTGCACTGGACCGAGCTGATTTAGTTTGGGCAATTAAAGAAGAAGAAGAAGCTGATTTCAAAATGATGGGGACAAAAGCTAAGGTTTCTACACTTCTACATATTGACGACAGGAGAGAAGCGTTTTCTCCAAGTACTGAAGAAGGGGTAAAGTTCGGTTTCATTGGTGCGAACAATAATATTAACAGAGTTAATATTTTAAGATTTATAGAGCGCGCTACGCCAATCTTTAAGAAATATTGTGCGCCGCTAACGGTTGAAATAGCCGGTTCTATTTGTAATGAAATTGAAGTTCAAGATAACCCATTTTTTAAGACCGTTGGCTATGTAGACAGTATTGACCAATTTTATGATGATATTCACGCTGCTATCATCCCAATGGAATTTTCAACAGGGTTAAAAATTAAAGTTGCGGAAGCCCTATCGCATACGAAGCCAATGTTTTCGCATAAGCACGCTATGGAAGGATTTACCGCGTGCCATGACTTTCATGAGCTTACATCATTTGAAGAAATGGCATTAGCAATGACTGACTGTTCTTACGCATCGGATGAGCTAATTTATCTTTCAGATGCATCAGCAAAATCTCATAAAGTCACTGAGCAAAAAATCTGGGATGAACTTTCAGAGCTCAAAGAAGACATTCTTAAGCGCAAGCAAGTTTTCGTTTTATTGCCAAGTGAATATGGTATGAAAAACAAACTGGCTCACTACATAGCACAAGCTAAGATTGATCTATGTAATTGGAACTTTAAAAATGCTTCTTACTTTGTGGTTGGAAAGCCAACAGAGGGCCGCCCTCATTCAAAATTTATAAATTTTGTTGAAGCCCAAGACTTAGAAAAGATCATCACAGAACAGAAACCGACTACACTACTAAATCTGAGTGAAACCTTTCCTGATATCAAAATAGAAGCTAATACATTAGTTATCTCACTTATTCCAATCGAGTCAGATAAAATTAAGAATAAGCTAACATACAAATCTTACAATAGTATTGTAGATAAACACTATTTCCCTTCTCTAGGGCACATCCATTTAGATCTAGAGGTAACGAAACAAAAAATTGAAGAATGTTGGGTAATAGGAAGTCCGAATACCTCACTTGCTGACCAATTCATATCTCTTTTAGCTGGTGAAACGCCATCACGTTATGTAGATATAGCGTCGCTAAGTGATATTGACAATCTATTTACAGTATCATCTGGCTTTCCGAAAATCATTATAAATACTAAGAGTGATTGCGACCTCTCCTATAGTGAGCAAATAATGCTAGAAATTGCAGAAAAATATGATATCGAAATAAGAAATATCACTCATAATCAATTGCATTACCTCAAAAGAAGCAATGAGAAAGGCAACTACGACATGCAGTTTTTTCCTACATGGGAAAAGTTCCTGCAAAATAATTTTTTTAATAGCAGACAGAACTTTTAAAAATTAGGAGATTACAAAATGTCACAACCCGATTTCTTAGTTATAGGTGCACAAAAAGCGGGAACAACCTGGCTTGATAAAATGTTTAAAAGCCACCCTGATATTTGGACGCCAGTTGTAAAAGAGCTGCAGTTTTTCAATTCGTTTTACATGGCAGACGCTTTTAAATGGACATCAAAACATAGAAGCTCTCATGCATCAAAGGCAATTTCTTTTGCATTAAATAATTCACCTACCATTGACTGGGCCAAAATTAAACAAGCAGTACATATTGGCGAGTCGGCGAATATTGACTACCAATGGTATGAGCAAGTATTCAATTTTGCTCCCAAAGACAGTATTAAAGGTGAAATGACCCCCGAATATTCGCTCCTGAATCACGATCATGTAAATAGCTTAAAACAAAAATATCCAAATCTAAAAATTATATTCGTGATGAGAGACCCTATTCAAAGAGCATTGTCTGGTATTCGGATGCGCCTTTTGCAAAATGGATTTGATGAAAATTCTAAACAGTCCGATATAGACGATTTTGTTAAGTCTTGTGCATCCGATTGGGATGTTATTGAACGTGGAAATTATCAAAAGATCATAGATAAATGGACTTGTCACTTCGGCGAAGAAAATTTTCTGCCATTGTTATCAGACAACTTAAAAATCGATGGTAGAGAACAGTTGAAGAAACTTAGTAAATTTTTAGGTATAGAAAGTGAAGGATTTATTGCTGATGCTAATGAAAAAGTTCATGTTGGAAAAAAATATCATATTTCCCAGAACGCAATTGATGAAGTTATCAAATACCAAGAAAAAAATTTAGAATGGTTTGAGTGTTATACAAAAAATGAACAATAAGTTACGAAACTATAACCTATTAAATGCCCCTTACTATGCCTTCTCAATGGAAAGTGCTAATGACTTTTCAGATCGTGAGTTGACTATTAACGCTCTTATCGCGAACGGGCTATGGGAAAAAGCCGCTTCTATTGCAAAAGAAAGTTGTATTCTATCTCTCGTCAGTTCGAGTAATTTTTTTACTGAATTAAAGGACGAACAGATAATAGAATTATTGGACATAGAAAAATTTGATGAAAAGCAAGCAGATCCCTACTTGCATAATGCTTCAGCCGCTACGGCTAATAGACTTTTGGTAATTTTTACTAGAATTAAACGACTAAGAAAGTTAATTCCAAAGCTTGAGAGTAAGCTGCGTGTTCCTTTTCTCGTTACGATAAGCTTAAACAGAGGGAAATATTTATCTGCAATCTATAGGAAGTCTTTCTCTAAAGGTTTTATCAAAACTTGTGAACTAAATAGTTTACTTTCTAAGACAAAAATTAAATCAAGTACTAAGAAAAAAGTCGCCGTCTGTATATCAGGCCAAATGAGAAACTACCAATTCGCTTCCAATAAACTGAAAGATGCCTTAGCTGAGTATGATGTAAAATTTTTCATAAGTACTTGGAAAAATATTGGACGAAAAACTGCTGGTGCACTTAATTTTCCGCAGCTATCGAGAATCGCTTCTCCCAAAATCGCAGGTTTAATAGTGCAAAACTCTTCAAGCGAGGAAGACATGCGCTCGAAGTTTCCAAATTTTTTCGGTGAAATTGAAAAACAAATCCAAGATGAAGATTTCATCAATGCAGAGGATTTAGACCGGAGTTACCCTTCTGCGATAGTAGATTTGGAGGATGAAAGCGATTACAAAGAAGAAGTCTTTGGAATAGAAATATCCGAAAATACAAAAAAAATGCTTTACAAGATGGATAAGTGCAATCGGATGAAGCGCAATTATGAAGAATCGAATGATATGATATTCGACGCAGTAGTTCGTATTAGACCCGATTTAGTCGTCAGTGAGAAGATAGACATTGAAAGTATCATCTCCTCTAATTCAATCGCTACAGGCTTTTGCGTGTCACGCTTTTTAGATGATCAAATTTACATAGGAAGTTCTAAAAACATTGATTACGTGGCAAGTACATATCAATATTTACGAGAAAGTGGGGAAAAACCTTTCAATGACCCGCTCGCTGAGATTAAATCCCCACATAATTTAATGTGGAGCATTTGTAACGAGCAGGGATTAAAATACTCCATATTACCATTTAATTGCTGGCTAACAAGGGATAGATATAACGTAATACTTCTTGAAGCTGCATTTGAGAAGGATATGAAAAGTGTCGGTTGAATTTTTGAAAATTATTGATAATGCAAAAGATACTACCGTTATTGTTTTTTCCAGCGCCAATGTTCCTCCCAACAAATTCTCCGCTATACATGCATTAGGAAATTTTAATGCAAACTTAGTGTTTATAAATTGTCCGGACAATAATTGGTATATCAAACCTATACCGGGTTTGGGGAACAATGTATCTGAAGTATCAAAAAGCATTATGGAGGCGATTAAAAGTCTTGGGACTAAACGTTCTATCTTTTATGGTGGCTCGATGGGGGCTTATGGTGCGATTTTATACGGAGCCTTATGCCACGGTGACAAAGCTATCGTTACTGGCGTAGAGGCTGAATTGGGCGCTAAAGGTGGATACTATAACTCTTTATGTAGAGACAAATTAGAGAAAAATTTGCGACCGAGTCTCACTAGTATTCTCGCTTCATCAGCGATCAAGACGGACATTCTAATTGGGGAAGCTTGTTTTTCTGACCATATTTTCGTTCAAAGCTTAAGAAAATTCGATTTCGTTAGAATTAGGACGATCACTAATGGTGGACATAGGGTCCCACCATTTATTGATAGAAAAATTGGCTTACGAAATTTGATAGAAAGCATGCTTAATGATGCAGAAGATAATCTGTTAAAAAATATATCAACCGATATAATAGGGAGCTGTGAAGCTTATAATGAAATCAACAATGCAATAATAAACAAATCCTTAAGTAAAGAAGAAATCATAAAGCTAGAGAAATATGCTAACTTACCAACTTCAAACCTCCACTTTAAAAGTTATGCTTTTTTCGCTTTAAGCTTAGTTCAAGCCGATTACATCAGTAAAACTGAACTACTAAAAAAAGCTATAGAACTAAATGAATCCAACTACTTATTTTTAGATTATATGTCCGAAATTCAGAAAAAACTTGGGAGAATTGACGAAGCCTTGTACTACGCACAGAAATGTACTGACGTTATTGAAGATACTGGTTTCGAAAGCTCCGAATTTTATATGCTCAAAACGATTGTTTTATTAGAAGTTTCTGGTCAGATTGAAAGAGCTAAGAATCTACTATCAGTTATAGAAAAAACTATCCCATCACATGGTAAAATGAGAGAAAACTTCGATGCCATTGCATCGCGATTAAGTAGAGTTTGCTAGTATATATTAGTTCCGTAATTGTGTGACTAGTCCAAGACACTTAGAATGTAAGGTTCAGGCGTTCTTAATTTAGTCACACTGGTTCCTCTAATTAACACAATTTGTAATTACAATCAGTCAAACTCCATGTTCTCCCACTGTCTGTCCAGTTCTCTATAGCTGTCCTGAATAAATAGTGATGGTAGCTTGATATCTGTTTTACTTGCGTGAACTCTTTTATTAAAAATCCTCGCCGGTAAATCAAACTCTATATTCATAAACTCACTTAACTTGCACTTAAGTCGCTCGCTAGAACTGTTAATTGAAGAGTAGTCAAGAATTAGCATTTGCTCTCTGGGGAAATACTTTCTCCAGTTCGCTAAGTGCATCTTGTATTCTGACCTATACCTAACGCTTTCGGTAACTGCTAAGTCCTCCATACAATTTTTACTTAGTGGTATACCTTGGGATGCCAGCATTCGAAGGTGTGATTCAGTTCGTTCGGAAGGCTTTCTAAGTATAAAGATCAATTTCAATTTTGGATTTATACGTTGAATACAAGAGATTGCTTCTTCTGGCAAAAGCATATATTCCGGTGTAAATTCGCCAACAAGACTATTGGCAGGAGCTTTACTAAAAATGCTCAGATACCAGTCTAAGTCCACATTATCCTTACATAGATGACTAAGAATTTCGAACCACTTTTGATCAATTACATGATTGTTATTCAGTGCCATCCTCAATCTATCAAACGCTGCCCCCCTTCTCCAGTTTCCAGAAAAAGCTGATGTTGGCTCAAACGATAAGCTATTAAAAAAGCTTAACTCTTTTAAGGGAGGTAGCCACAAGCCTTTTTGTCGCCTAAACAAGGAATCTAACCAAGTGGTGCCAGATTTTTGTGCTCCAACGCATAGGAAATCGGGAACTCGATGTTTAACACTATGCAAAGAAATATCGTCAAAATATATGTTCTTAGACTTTATCGGTGAAACAGCATCAATGAGTATGTCATTTGGTTCGCTTTTTAAGCGCTCTTTAAGCTCACTTAAAGAAATAACTTCTTCTGTCTCATTTTCAGTATAGCTATACTCAGTTCCATAGCTTTGAACACTCTTAACTTTTTCATCGTTTGAACAGCTATTCCAGTATTTTATGTCCTCGTTGTGTGAATATATTCTTTGAGTTTGCTCTCTGTGCACCGCTGTAATGAACTGCTCAGGATGTACAAGGCTCCTTGGCTTTGTGAACGCTATATTATCGGGTAACAGCTGTTGAGCGCTTATGTTCACGAATAGCATACAATTTTGCTTATACCACCAACAGACATCTTTCTCTGACCAGATTTGAGGGCGAATTAAGTCAAGCGCTAGATAGCCTCTATGTAGAAATTTTTCACACCAATATTCGAGCCAGTTTTCGTTAACATGGCCATGCCCCCCTTGATAGGGAATAGCTGCAGAAAACAATACAATATCAGAAGACTTTGTTAATAAGTCTATAAAGCTATCAGATTTATCCTGAGGTATATGCTCAGCGACTTCCAGGCTAATAGCTAAATCAAATTTAGACTCCGATAGCTTAACTTCCTCTGGCTTAGACAGGTCAGTAGGTACAAAGGCTTTGTAGTCAGCAAGAAACTGCTCTTCCTTGACATAGCTTCCGTCTAATCCTTTTTGAACTTTAATGCCTAGCTCACTGGCTGCGGCGAGCCACGAACCTACGCCGCAACCTACGTCGAGCATAGAATTAAAGCGTATTTTTTTGCTAAATATATTTTGTATACAAGAGAGAACAACTTTTGCACTTACGTAACTGTCGTTAGACTGTTTGTCGTAAAACTTGGAATTATATAAGTTAGTACTCATATTTAACTCTCATAAGCTGGCAGCTTCTTAAACTCTTCATACTCTTCAGGGATTCCACAAAAAATTACGTCATCTTTGCTAATTACGCTAAACCTTACATCCGCGCCAGCTTCTATCATCATGTTGTACATAGGTGCGATATAGTATTCCCCGGCGTCGACTTCCCCCAAATCTTTTTTGGAGTAAGATGAAAAGAGTGATTTGTACGTTTCAAAGCTTCGAAAAAAATATAGCCCAGTGCAACAGTACTCAGATATCTCCTGTTTTTCAGCGGTTCTTTTTACGGAGTAATCATTTTTATTCTTCGGCTCTACATTACTCCAGTTTTTCCCACTCCCGATGAATGTCTCTAAATATCCATCTATACTTTGTATATCTAAGTAGCTCGGCCACTCAAAGTTTGGCCTAAAAGTGTCAATATTAAAAATCAATATGTGCTCATCTTTAATTACATTCGATTTTTCCAATCCTAAAAAAACAGTTTCCGCTTGTCCTTTTGTTGGCTTTGAGAGAATAACCACTTCGAAGTGTCGTATTCCCATCTTCTGGCATTCAGCATGAATAAAGACTTCCGTATCGAAAGCGTCGAGAGCAATAAATAAAAATTTCTCAGAATTAAAATAATTTTTAAAACTTTCTATTGAATGGTGAAATAGTGTCTTCCCATGAGCTTCCAGCATATATTTAGGAAGTGAATAGCCTGCTTTCTTGAAACGACTAGAAAGCCCCGCCATTGGTATTACAATCATTTAACTAGCTCCATGAGTAACTTATAAAGACGAATTGAATTTGCTATAAAGGCATCTTGCCTTTCAGGTCTATCTGAGTGCAGGGGTAACATTGATATAAACAATTGAATTGTTATCGCAAGTATCTCACTCTCTTTATAGGCTGTTTTATCAAGAATTGAGGCTCTAAAGTAATCAGATAAGTTAGGATCAATTTCACCTAATACTGGGAAGTCTATCTCTGACGAAGATTCAATAGTAAATTGACCAGCGATGATAAAGTCATATAACCCTATTACTGAATGGTATAACTTTGCCAAATCGTACCTTTTATCTCCATAAACACTCATTTCGCCATTTGGTAGCATTCCACGTGGGTCTATACATTTAATGCAACCTACGCGACTGTCATATAAAATATTGCTAAAGCAAAAGTCTCCGTGAGATATCGTAATATCAGATTTTTGTGTTTTTGAAATATAGTTTGCCGTATCTGTAGCCAACTGTTCAAGAGTAAAAGATTTTTCCAACTCAGAAATGAAAAAGGTCTTAGACTTGAACTCATTCCCTCTTTGCTTATAGAACTGTTCCAAGCGCTCCATTGTCTTTGGTGAATAAAGACTGTCAAACTGCTCCAAATCAATATCGGAATTGGACGAACTATGATTACTGAAATCTTCCAAAGCGCTATTTATGGCTTCAAATACCGACTTCCATTGCTTAACCGGGAGTTTGCTAAAAACATAAAGGTCACTTAAAGGTAACAGGTATAAATATTCAAGCTTATACCTCGCGCCATTTGAATCTTCATTTAACTCAAGCAGATGGGGCGTGTGGATGCGTAACTGTGTTGGGAGAGATTCAAACCACTTCCCTTCTGCCAAAATTTTTCTATTGTTGGTCTTTGAGTGCTTTTCTACAAAACGTTCTGATATGTTTAATTCGTTGAATGCACGCTGAGTGGTTATTTTTGTGCGAGAACTATAAAAACTATTTACGTGACCAAAGTCCAACCATATACCATCGGTAACCTTTGACAGCTTACAGCTTTCTGAATATGCACTAATTGACTTTGTAAAATTCCCGCCGCTCTCAACTAAATATTTCATCAACCTTAAAGGCTCTTCGAAACTAAAATAACCCGACAGCACTATGTCAGAGTCTCCAGACCAGTTGTCTTCGACAATTGATAATGTCTTGTTATCACTTGCATTGACTGTGGCTCGCCGATAGACACCTTTGTTAGCATGCAAAGACACAGAGTCATTTTTTCCTAGAGTACAATTTAAAAACAATGTATCCCCATGTAGCACTCTTAGTTGCTGGAAAAAGGCAGCAGAAGCATTCCAGCAGAAAAGTATTGAATTACCTAAACTCAATCCCTCCGGAACTTGTAAAAGTGTAACCTGATCTTTTTCAAGGATATCTCGATCGTAATTGCTTATTTCAAAAGACGCTGGTATTGACAAGAATATATCTTCACCAGGGAATTGTGATTTTACGAGAGCAACTTGCAGTTCATAAAGCCGTTTGTTACCTATAGGGAGGAAGCTTGGTGGGATTAGACCAACCTCAGATACTAGTTCCCCTTCCACATAAGCCGCTGATGTTATTAAGATCATTTATTACCACCATCCTTGAACGGATTTTCCTTATTAAGCAAGCTTTGTATTTCTTCATACGATAGAGACGTAAACTCTGACGGTCTTATAGCTTTATCATCAACATAAAAACCGTCAAAACCACACCAAGGCTTGCCTACGTAAATTTCATCGTAAGGAACTTCATTTTTTTCAAGCCAAGTCATTAGTGTGGGGAGTGTATTTTTGTTTATTTTCCCTATATTCCCGTCGTAGGTACGCATATTTCTTGAGGTAAATAAGATTATTTCAAATCCCATTCTTTTATACTCATTCATTTGCTTTACGAACTGCTTGTTAACGGGCTTTTCAGAATATGGCTTGTCACTATCAATTGTTATAGTTCCGTCTATATCTAAAACTAACTTTTTCATTATCATTCCAGGTTTATCTAATCAAAGACTCAGCTAACTCTCTACAAATCATTTCATAGATTCAGGAGCTTTTGCTACTTATACCGCTCACTTTCACGAATAACACCTTGTCGCTTGTCAATACTCAACTTGAGAGCTAGGTCAAACCCTTTTCTTAGAAGATAAGGCAAATTGCTCGATTTCTCCGTGCCACAAGTCTGTAATTACCACATCATCTAAATTTAGATTTTGAATGATTTCACATCAATTGTGGCGAGGGTTGATAACAAAGTCTGGCCTGATTTTAAGTCTGTAGTCAGAACTTTCTAAATTCTTCTCTAATTGCTTTAGCGAAAGATAGTTCATGTAACGCATTTCATTATATTGGAGGTTCTGCCACAGCATGAAGCGAAGTTAACTTGTTTTGCAACAGCGAGTCAGCTCCCAACCCGACATCCAAAATCATAAAATGCGTTGTTATATATTTTTGACATACATTTTCGCTTTAGACCTTGTAATAGTTTTGAACGTTAACGCGTAGTATACAGCCCGACACTTTCAAATATTTCTTTAAATTTTGCTAGTCCCGAGCTTCTTGAAAACTTATCAGCTGATAAGATTCTTGTTGCTTCAGAAAAGTTTTGGCATTTTTTATTATCTGAATATAAATCAACAATAGCCGCAGCAAAGTCACTTGCGTTATTGGTTATCACAGCATTGACGTTGTTTACTAAGCCAGTCCCTTCTGCCGCAACATCTGTTACCACTGAGGGCGTACCATAAGCCATCGCTTCAAGAACTTTACCTTTAATACCTGCTCCAGAAAGTAATGGAGCAACAAACAGTTTGTGATTGTTAAAGACATCATCTAAACTTTCAGCAAAGCCTACCATCTTGATGTTTTCAGTCTCTAGCTTACTAATAGATTCTGGCATCTTGCTACCGTAAACGTACAACTTAATGTCCGGGTTCGATGCCAATACTTTAGGCATAACCTCCTCTACCAGAAATAGCACTGCTTCAATATTAGGCATGTGGTTAAACCCTCCCAAGAAAGTTATTCCTTCTCGTTCATCTATTGGAGTTTTAAACTGGCGCTCTCCTAATACCCAAGGCGTTATAAACAGCTTATCGCTTTCGTAGATATGACTCGTTATAACCGCATGTTCTTTGTCGTTATAGCAGAGAATTGCGTCCGCCTTTTTACAAACAGCAAGTTCAGCTTTTTTAGTTTGTAGTGCACTAGTTAGCAGGTCTTCATCTTCTGCGGTAATCGCTGCTCGAATTTCTCTAAGAAAATGCAAGTCAGCGTTATTGAATATTACAGGTTTCCCTTTGGCCTTAATTACGTCTATATACTTTTCAGCGACACTGTATCTGGTTATATACACGGCATCCATTTCATCCAGTCTACGTTCCAAGACGTCCCTGACTGATACATAAAATGGCACCGTCAGTACCTCTATACCTAATGCTTCTAGTTGGCGATTAAACTTCCCCATATGCGCCAGGTTATCCGGCACGAATGTTACTTTAAAGCCCAAAGCACGCATGAGCTTCATTTCTTCTACTGCCGCATAACTGCCCGCATCTTGGTTAGGCTGAGGGATTGCATAATCAAGAACCAGAACTCGCTGCTCAATATTTCGGTCTTTTTCCAGTTGAAGTTCAGTTAAAGAGGGTTTTACGCGGTTACGAAATTGCTTGAACCACTTCGCTCGAAAAGTCTTTTCATTTACCTTTTGGTAAGCCTTCAAGCCCTTTTTAAGGTCGGTACCATGGCTCTGCCCTTCGAAATGGATCACTTCGGAGTGAGGAACATAAACTGTCCTGTAGCCAGCCTCCCGGACTTTAAAAGCCAAGTCGGCATCTTCATAATAGCAAGGCGCAAATTCATCACTAAAGCCCCCCACCTCTTTCCAAACATCTGCTTTGATACACATAGCAGCGCCGGTGAGATAATCTACTTCGCGAGCGTAGTTCCATTCAGGAGCAAAAGGGTTTTCATTTCGCCCAGCATTCCATGGCTCGCCATTACCCCAAACAATGCCGCCGGCTTCCTGCAAAGTTCCATCTAGGTTTAGCAACTTGCTTCCGGTTAAGCCAATACTTTCATCTATTGCATGTTGCTCGTAAAGAGCATCAAGCCAATGAGACTTAACTTCTGTGTCGTTGTTGAGAAAAACAATAAAGTTCCCTTTTGCCAAGCTTGATGCTTTGTTGCAACTCCGCAGAAAACGTAAATTATCTTTATTACGAGAGATCACGATATTCTCTATTAGATTCTCCGCTTCTGACGTTTCATCTGTAGAACAGTCATCTGCGATAATCACTTCATAGGAACATTCATTGTAAGACAATATTATTGACGCGATGGCATGATACGTCAGCTCAAACTTATTGTAGCCAGGAATAATAATGCTAAATTGAGGCTGTTTATAAAAGGGCAAAGAGAGCTTCGGATAATATTTCCGCCCTTCATGCGACTCTACTAACACGCGGTGAGCAGTTGTTATACGATCAATCGCCGATGCGTCTCCTCCACAATTATCCAATTGTAAGACCAGTGATTCATATCTCCAATCCGCGCCTGCTTGTCGGGAGATAAATGACTGGGAAGTATTGCTATGGGTTAGATATTCTGACGGCGTTAGTATTGGGTCGCTGTTGACTATTCCCCATCCTGCACGATCGTGTGCACCGACAACATGTATATCAACTTGATTTTCATGCCCGTTCAGTAAAACAGCAGGTAACCATATATGGTCGCTTAAATGTGTACTATCACTCTCTATCGCGTGGTCACAGAAAGCGATCCCCTTGTGAGAAAACCTTAGTACAGCTGTGCCAATAGCAACACTACTTGTTACCGTGAAGTTCAGACGATTTTTAATTACACTATCCACACTTACTGATAACTGCTTATCGTAGGTTGGGGTGACGTAACTGTTTGTTTGTATAGTTTTATGGGTAATATAGTCCTTTAATACTATTTCACTTCCTGGCGATAGATTGTCCTCGTTTATAGCGATACTGAATCCATGGTAGCCTTCATTAACCCCATGCTCCAATAAATCCTCCCTCAATTGGTCAGCTTTACCATAACCGAGTAGTTCACCCTCACTCGTATATGCTGCCACAACTAACGGCTCATTGATTCCGATCTGTGCCGCCCACCCTTCAAGATTACCACCTTGCAGGTCATCAATAGATCCCTTTGGAGAAAGCGTCGATGGCTTTCGGCTGAGCTTTAATTTTTTTATATCCATAACAACCTCTATACTCAATTTAAATTGAGTATATATTCTATTTTATCGAAGTATGCTACCACAGTAAGCTTAATAGTGACCAGTGAGGTCCGCCCCGAAGTAGCTATCTTAAACTGCAATAATGAAATAGAACATACAATACGTTTTGGGTATTATAGTAATTAACACAATGCATCATTGTCACGGCTGACAAGTTTATAAAAGACTATTGGATTTGAATGAAAGACATACTTTTAGAGCAGATACGAAAGACCGAAAAACTTCAACGTTCACTATTCTACAGTAACGAAAAAAACCCTTTTGACTGTACTTACGAGCTATATGAACTACTTAAAAATGCGATAACCAAAAAAGAGCCATTTTCGATGGTTAGACTGGGAGATGGTGAAGGAAGAGTGTTAGCCTACCCCAATCTGTTCAATAAAGACATTTTTCTGAATCAAGTTCTAACCTACCAGTTTGGTAGTAGTGTAGTAGAAGAGCTAAAACGAGTCTTTGGTGTCGACTATCTCCAACCTAGTATGACTCGTCTTCAATCTTTAGTTTTAGACGCAATAAAAAATGCAGACATTGTTGGTGCTCCTAGTTGGCTTCATTTCAGAGATAGCACCAATGACACCAATATAATCCCACAAGCGGCGCAATCAGTTTGTCTTACGACAATCGAGGCGTCAGTCGAAAAAAGCGTACCCATATTTGATCATTTTATATTTAAACCCTTTCACAAAGAAGGCCTGTTCAACCGGCTTTTAAAAGACCTAGATCAACTAACAGTCATATCCCATACTGACATAACCGACCAAATAGCATCACACTTCAACTTACCCAAGTGTGATCATATAAGGATTCCTGGGCACCAATCATTTATGCAAAGTGGAGAGTTTCACTACCCTACACTATATCCAGAAATAGAATCTAAGATAAATGTAAAGAGAAGAGGGGATGTGTTTTTAGTTGCGGCAGGATATTTGGGAAAACACTATTGCAACATTATCAAAAAGAAAGGTGGTATTGGTATCGACATAGGCTCTATATTTGATGGTTGGGCAGGGAAAGGTAGGCCCGATGCAACGGCAAATAAAGCACATTTGTTGAAAGGATCACGAACTCTCTACATTCATATGGGACATCACAAAACGGGGACGACATCACTTCAATGGTCTTTGAAACAATCAGAACACCAGCTTGCTGATGCAGGTGTTAATTTTTTGACTTCAAATGGAAGCGGTAACTCTTCTGAATTGATTTCCGTGACCGCTCACAGAAGCCATATTGTTGCTAAACCACAAAGATCTTTTTATGAGTTAATCGCCAATTCAAAGAAAGGAAATGCAGTAATATCAGCAGAGCACTTATCTTTCATAGAGGATGAAAAAGAGATTAAAGAACTCTTTAACTTCTCCAAACAATATTTCGATGAAGTTAGAGTTATTTGTTATTTACGACGTCAAGATAAGCTGGCGATTTCCCTCAAACAACAAGCAGCGAAACAACCCTTCTATGGGGCATCACCCAGTAGCGCAATTTGTGGTCACGACTCTGATTCAGTAATGCCTAAATTTACATTTACATTGTTAAACTATCTTGACTTTAAAAGTAAAATAGAGAAATGGCAGGCAATATTCGGTAACCAGAATGTTATCCTAAGAATATATGACAAGAAAGTTCTTGTTGATGGCTGTGTATGCAAAGACTTTTCATCCATCTTAGGACTAAAAAAGCCGCTTAAGTCACTTAACATAAACGAGGGGCTAGGCGTGGTAAAAACAAAAGTTAAACATTTCCTGTTAGAAACTAAGGCACCGCAAGAAATTGTCAGCTATGTCGATGAACTAAGCATTAACGACAGTAACTATACTCTCGTAAATAAGGAATTGAGGCTACCAAATATCCTTTCAAAATTCTATGAAGACAATACAAAGCTAGATTTAGATAAGGATCTATTAGCTTGTTTAAACAGCCCTAGCGCTCACACATATATGGAGCCAGCACGTGCGATTGCAGAAATCACATTAGAAATACTAAACGAAGCAAAGCAAAACAAAAGTATAGTAATTGATAAATATAAAAAGGTAGTAGAAGCATACTTATGAAAATTCTCGTTATAGGTGACAGCCATTCTAAGTATTTCAACATAACGCCAGAGTTAAGAGACTGCGTACCGAACACGAGAGGCCTGTCTATAAAGGTCATCCCACTTTCAGGGGCTACGATAACAGGATTTGGACGCCGGCGCTCTAGCTTAGACTCTTACGGTACTTTAGTATCTGAAATTGAGGAGTTTTCCCCTGACCATATTTGTTTCGCGTTCGGCCAAGTTGATATAGAGTTGGGTTATTATTATCGTAAAGTCTTTAAAGATGATGACGTTAGTTATACTGACTTTATTCAAGATTTAATTAAAAGCTACATGAATCGAACGCTTAATTTTGTTGAATCCCATCCAAAGTTGAGTATTACATTTAAAGGAATTAATCTATCAACGTTAACTGAATCACGAAACAAAGCCATAAACTACACTAGTCGTATCATATCAGAAAATATTTCAGATCCTGAACAGAGGAAATATGCAAGTCAAAAACTCAAAGACTTGCTTGCTTCGAATATTGAAAGAAACGGCGCGCATCTTTACTTCAACCAAATGCTAAAAGCAGAATGTGAAAATAATGATTTTGGCTATTTTGATGTGGTAAAGGAAACGAGTGATCTGAGTACGTTAGCAGTTAATAAGTTTCATATACCCTCCATTGATGACCATCACTTAGTTGATTCTTTGTACATCCGTGAGATCCACATACAAAAATTAGTAAGCTCATTAGTGAGAAAGAGGTAACAATTGAATATATTTTTTTACTGGGATAATCCTGCTAACTTCCCAAATGCATATTCCAATAATATAAAAACTGCAGAAGCTATACATTATGACGCTAACATTGAGTTAATTGATGCTGAAAAAGCAAAAAGGATATGTAAAGAATTTCATACTGATACAGGTATATTTATTGATTTAGATATTATAAATATTCCTGCCGCAAAATCTGACATAGTCAGATTGATGGCACTTTATCTTTATGGAGGTTGGTATCTCGATTGTGACTTACAGATAAAGCGGCACCTAGCTTACCTAAGTAACAATCAAGATTTCGTGATGTTTCATAGGAAGGACAAGTTTGGTGGCTATTGGCATACTAATATGGCGTTTTACCTCACCAAAAAGCATGAACTAGCACTTGATGTATTGAAATTTATTGATCGATGCTTTCAAACTGAAACTCTTATGTACGATGTTTGGAGTTGTACCGGGCCTGGAGCAATAACAGCTTATACTAACCTATATGGGATCACTAAAGATAACACGCTAGATTTCAACGAATACTTTTCTGGTACAGGGTGTGTATTCAAATCGATTGACTCTAACACAGGCACATCTTGGAAATACCAACAGGCTTTCGGAATTTTAGAAGGGATGCCCTACAACCAATTTGCTATGCCTAAAGAGGCTAAGCATTGTAATCGTTTAATAGGTTTCTTGAAGCATAGAAAAGATAAAGACATCATTCTTATGCTGAAATCACATGGAGAACTTTTTATTACCAATAAACAATTCTCAAATTATGTTGAGGAATTAGTTTCTGTAGGTAGTGATGATTTGAAAAGTGCCGCGGCAAACCTTATTCAGAAAGTAAGCCCCTCCTAATCAGGTACATCCAAAATTAGGGGGGTCAGCAATTTCATGCTTACTACACTAGGCATTATAATATCTGGCCTCGTCTAATAAATAGCAAGACTGTTCAAGTGAAACGTGAAGTGACAAAAGTTGAGCCGTACAATGAGGACATTGAAGTACTAGGACTTAACAATGTCACTTAACAAAACTTCACCAGTTTGTTTAATAATAAAATCAACTTGAGTACCATCTTTTAGTTTTTTTGGATAAGTAAAACTAAACCCAACAAAACCCTTTCGATGAACGTTTCTTTCGTTTGCGGTGCTTCTGTATTCACTGGCTGATAGTTCAACTATTTTTTTCTTACCAACACGCACTTCTATAGCTACAGGGGCCTGGCTGTCGTAATCGGCAGCCCAACCTTTCATCATTTTGCCTTCATGACTTGTAGCCATGCTTGTCTTACCATAGCGAATAAAAGGACTATCAGACTCTATAGCCAACTTTTGTCGTTCAAACCGTGTGAGCGCATATTCATAGAGCTTAAAA
The DNA here is from genome assembly GCF_056160105.1 of Alteromonas sp. ABD4_190. Classification (NCBI taxonomy): domain Bacteria; kingdom Pseudomonadati; phylum Pseudomonadota; class Gammaproteobacteria; order Alteromonadales; family Alteromonadaceae; genus Alteromonas; species Alteromonas sp. ABD4_190. The sequence goes on along the minus strand of NZ_JBSWWN010000001.1, from coordinate 2,689,576 downwards.
TCTTCTTTGTTATGCTTTTTTATCAGCGCAATCTCTTCGTCAGATAATTCATAGCTTGAAGATTTTTTCTCTGTATTTTTATTGATATCCAATCCTTGAATATCAATAGAATACATCTTGTTAATGAGTGCTAATGATTCATTGTAACGCTCTGTCAAACCTATAAAACCAATAGCGTCAGGCCACGTGCCTTGAAACGCTTTGTATTGTACGTTTTTAAATCGCGGCTCATTTACGAATTCACTGAATGAACGCTTGTAACGGTGGTGTCGCGTAAAATGTTCGTAATGAGAACGAACTTGTTGGATAGGATCACGAACGAAGGTAATTGCATTCTTAGCCGGAATAAATGGCGCATATTTAGGGTGATTAATATGCCCTGTAAGGAATTTAGCTTTTTCTACTATCTTCATTCCAGCTGCGTAACGATCACGTTTTTCATAATCTAACGTTTTTATGTCGGGGTTTGTCTCATTTGCTTTGGGCCCATAATCATAGAAGACATGCTCTTTACCGAAGTAGCGCTCGGCCGCTACGCGGAAACTAGAACCTGCAGTTTTAGATATATGAATAAAAAATAATGGGTAATTTGCTGCTTCCATTTTGTCCTATCTAATAGAAAATATTCGGTGGGCATTTTAAGCTTTATATTGGTTAATATTAACATTTGCAGCCTTACTGACAACCGCAAAGAGTGCATAACCCTGATGTAAACATGAGTTGCACTGCTTAGTTAATGCTTAACGCCTTTTAAATAAACTGAGGCCTTAAAAAAGGCTGTTTGTGAAGAACGCGATTCTATTTTTTCACCAAATTAAAGCGTTATGGCGTTAAATAAAAAGACAACCACTCTCGCTCCTGAGAATTAAGACTGTGTTGCTGAGGCTGCCTAAACATCTCCACATTCCAAGCCTCGTACATGCTTTTAAGTTCTTCTGCTTTTTCTGGCATGTCTGACATTAGGTTATTGGAGTTTGACTCTTCTGAAGACATATCAAATAAGAACTCATGCTCCGCGCCCATTCTAAGATACTTATAATTACCAAGACGAACTGCAGATTGATTCCAAAAGCGCCAAAAAAGTGGTCGATTCATAAGAGTGCTTTCGTCAAAGTCTTGAGTTGGAAAAATATCAACACCGTCGAGTTCTGATAAAACAGTTTCAGGCGCACCTGCACGTTTAATCGCAGAGTACAGTACATCTAGACTGATGACCGGCTCTTCAACAACGGTATTGCTTTGCAGTTTGTCAGGCCAATGAACGATAAAAGGCACTTTTATCCCCCCATCAGTCAACATACCTTTTTCACCGAGCAAGGGGGTATTCAGTGAGCCATTCCAAGCCTCTTTTTCTGTTATGGGAGCATCAGTAAAGTCGAGCCCTATTGGAGCACCATTGTCACTGATAAAAGCGATAATAGTGTTTTCCAGTATTCCATGTTCTTCAAGCTTAGACACTATGCTGCCTACGCCTGCATCTACTGCGTACATCATTGCCAACGCGTATCTACGCCGATTAGACGACAGTTCAGGAAACAATGATAAGTAATCTTCCGTAGCCTCTAAAGGTACATGAGGGGCGTAATGAGCCACATGAAGATAAAACGGTTCATCGTGATTTATATCTATAAATTGGGTCGCTGCATCTGAAACGACATCTAACCTGTAGTCAGAATTACTTATCCAGCCCAACTGGGTTTGATTGCCCTCAAGGTCATAGTTAGCCCAATAACGGTTTGCGTAACCGAAATAATTGTATTTATAGCCTTTTGATGACGGGTAATATCGCTCCTTTACCGATGAAGGTAATCTTCCTGGGTTAAACTCACTTATGGGTGTATTAGGAAAGTTATCCTTAAACCATGGCTTTGAATTTTGATCTACTTCAAGGTGCCACTTTCCAACCATTCCTGTTGCATAACCAAGGTCAGAAAAACGGTCTCCCATGGTGACCACATTTTCAGGTATTGGTGTATATCGGTTGTCATCTACTCCAAATCGTTGTTGATAGACACCAGTAACCATTCCCGCTCGCGAGGGTGTGCATTGGGGTGCAGTTATGTAGCCATTAGTAAATAGCACCCCATTGGCCGCTAGCTTGTCTATATTAGGCGTGTTGATGTCGTTAACAATATTATGGGCACCGATATCAGCATATCCTTGGTCATCGGTGAAAATAACAATTAGATTTGGCTTGGAAGGAAGTATTAAAGACTGCGCGCTGACTTTAAATTTCGTTCCGGCTTCATTTACTAGGTTTGCTGTAATACTAAATGATGTGCGTTTACGTACTTGGGGCGCAATAAAACTGAACTTGCCTTCGCTGGTATTCATTATATTTAACGAAGCTTCCAATGATGTACTCCACGACTCTACAGTAACCTTTTGCGAATTGCTGTCGTTAGAGTCGTTTACAGTTATGGAAACTGTGTCATCAGAAGTAATTTCTTGTGGCAGAGTAATTGAATAAGAGCGACTTAATTGCTCCTGTTCAGACACCGTTGGTGGAGACGGTTGAGAGTCGCCGCCACATGAAGCTATACATAATAAAACTAAAAAAAACAAGCCACGCAACGTTACAGCATCCATACTTTTATTCCAAATTCGGCGGATTACACCTCACCAATATTCTTGTATTATTGATTGGCGAATAATCTAGCGTCAATAATAAAAATAGTAGTTACAAATAATTCGCTGTTTTATTGATCTTTAATAGATTCTATTTCTTCAAGAAACTCATTTTCTTCATCAGTATTTACCCAAGGTTCACGCTTGTGAGCATCTTTACTTATTTTTTTCTTCAGCGCTCTGTTTTTTTCTAACTGCTCAGGATTTTTGAAAGTTGGTGCGTCATCAGAATTTAAGCCAGTGTTGATTGCAGGGTACACCCAGTGTTTTTCCGTGCTACCGTTGTATCCCTGTCGAATAAATCTTTCAGTCCACTCTACATGCCCTGCACCGTAACCACTAAACCTAGGGTCTAGGTACCCTATATTATCCATTGCATCCTTGCTACAAGCTGTACATTGCCCTGTTACCAATCTGCAAAGATACGGTAAAGTACTCGACCCTGTACCAGAAACAACTGCATCTTCTTTTTTAATTATTCGCTTATGCGCATAGTTAATGTGCCCCCACAAAAGTGCCGCTATGACCCACTCTTTTTGCCAACTTTCTTTGTTTGGTCGACAGTCGTCCTCTAGCAAAATTAAAACATCAACTTTTTTGACTTCGTTGAGATAATACAAAGCCCTGTTTTTGTTTCGAACAACCCCTTTATTCTGGCAATTAGTATGAGGTACATTATTTTTTTCACACCATTCTACGGTATCGTCTTTACTGCCGTCGTCAGCAACAACAAGTTGATAATCTCCTGTTGTGAAGGCTTTGATGGCTTCGACAGTTTTTGCTAAATGGTCTTTTCTGTTGTATGTGATAACTCCAATACCTACATTTAAAGTACCTATGTATTCGTCTGCTATCGAATCAAAAAGGTTGGAGATTATAGGGCCATTAGGCCGAAGTATCTTTGCTCTAGCAATTAACCAAAAGCTTGTACCTTTACTAACCTTTCTAAAAAGAATTGCTAGATCCCTGAAAACCTCTGGGGACAGGTTTACATTCATTATGAATTGACTAACAGAGAAGTCTGCATGATTCAGTATAAAAGTAACTAGTGTGGTTATATCTGTAGAAGGCAAACTATTCGCAATTAATGCCTTGGCAGTATCTAACGAAACTCTTACTTCACTATGATTATTCAATTCATCAGTTTTGAAACCGATAAGCTTCTCGAAGTTATTGTTCCCGTTTTCTATTTCCTGTTGGATAAAGGCCAACTCAGTATCAGTTAAGCAAAACCTTTTTACCTTAACATGACCTTGGGTCGGCTTCTTGCCAGTGACCTTATTACGTATAGCTTTAGCGTAACGTTTGGCGTATTGCTTAGTTGCAACGGCCCGACTTCGAATGCGTTTCTGCTGTAATTCTTTTTTCATTTTGAGACTATTTCAATAGGCCTAACAGTATCGGAAATTTGCGTTTTAGCTAACAACATCTTCAAAAATCACTATCTGCGTTTGCTTTTCTACAACTTTAATTGTTTGACCGTTTTTAAAAGTATCTGGATATTTATAAGACTTCCCAATATACCCTTCGCGATGAATATTTCTCTCTGAGGCTAACGCCCTGTAGTCAGATAATTTAATGTGCTCGACTACTTTTCCATCTAGTAATATATCGGCTTCTAATGCTTCTTCTTGCTCGTAACAACACGCCCATATATTAAGTTGCTTCCCTTTATCTTTCGGCAATATATTCATCTGTCCAAATCGAACTAAAGGAAGTTCTTTATCTAACAACTCTTTATGTAACGAAAAGCGATCTAGTGCGAAATTGTAAAGCTCATAGTCCTTCGCGTTCATTTTTTTGATAAGTGAAGTCTCACTTTCCGTGAACGTATAAGTACCGGATACTTTGGCTGTATTTTTGTTTATATCTAGTACTTTAATATCAGTTCCATAGTATTTATTAAACAAGGCTATTGATTCATTATAACGCTCAGTAATACCAATAAAGCCGATAGCATCAGTCCAAACTCCATTTAATGCTTTAGACTGCATATTGGCAAAGCGGTTTTCCTTTATAAATTCTTCGAAACTGCCTTTATAACCGTGAAGTCTTGAAAAGTGTTCATAGTGTGAACGCACTTGTTGGGCAGGGTCACGAACAAACGTTATTACGCTCTTTGCCGGAAAGAATGGAGCGTATTTAGGGTAAATGACATGCCCTGACAAAAACTTTGCATTTTTCTTTATGCTCTTGCCCGCCAGATACCTGTCTTTAGACTCGTATTCGAACTTCAAAATATCAGGATGCGTTTCGTTTGAGCCTTTTCCGTAGTCAAAATAGGTAGCTTCCGAACCAAAATATTGCTCCGCCGCCACACGAAAGCTCGAGCCAGCGGTTTTAGGGATATGGATAAAAAATAGAGGAAAGTTTTTCATAATACTTCTAGTTGTTCAGCGCCTAACGAAGCGAAAAGTTTTCATGTGTATTGGACAAATTAGGGTTATAAGCGGTGTCATTGCACAGCAGCTTTTTCCACTTATCCTTCATATACTCACTTTCTTTATTAAATCGCGCCACTTTCTCTGGCGTATCTTCTTCGCCGCGGCTTATTGACTCATGATGGTAAAGTTCAGCCCACGGGGTAAATAGGTTTCTATAGCCTGCAGTATGAACCTTTAGGCAAAAATCCACGTCATTAAAAGCTACTGTTAAATCTTGCTCATTTAGTCCATCTACTTCTTCAAACACAGACTTGCGAACTAGTAAGCATGCTGCTGTAACCGCAGACATATTTTGAACAAGGTGCAAACGGGTAAAATACCCGGGTTCGCTCTTGTGGAAATATTTGTGAGAGTGACCAGCAACGCCGCCTATTCCGAGTACTACTCCCGCATGCTGGATAGTATCGTTAGGGTAATAAAGCTTCGCACCTACACAGCCAATTTCGGGTCTAAGGGCATGCGATACCATTTCTGACAACCAGTCTTCGTTTATAACCTCGATATCGTTGTTAACTAACCCAACTACTTCGCCTTCGGCCTGCGAGACAGCAAAATTGTTAATTGCGGAATAGTTGAACGGTTTGTCCCACTTCAAGACTCTGAAATTAGTTTTGGTACTAGTGTACTCACTGAAGAGGCCCAAAGTTTTGGCACAGGTAGTTTGGTTATCTACAACAATAATTTCGAAGTTCTTGTATGAGGTCTTGTCATAAATAGACTCTAAACACTGCTTTAAAATGTCATAACCGTCTCTTGTCGGAATGACTAAGCTAACCAGCGGTTGCTCATCTGGCAACGCCCAATTAACTTTATACGTATTTGGATAATTGCCTTTATCAACTGTAGCATTTTGGCCCGAATGTTCGAGGAAATGTCTTATGGCTTCAATGCCAGCATCTGTCGTGTACGACTTAGCGGAAGCATTCGAGGCTGTCGAGTTCTCAATAACACGCCAGTGGTAAAGAATGAAAGGTAGATGAACAACTTCATCATGCTTAAGGCCAGCGGTCGCTCGTAAAAGTAAATCGTGGTCTTGCGAGCCTTCTACACCTACTCTAAATCCACCTATCTTTTTAAGCACGCTTGTTTTGTACACTACGGGGTGACATATGTAGTTTTGGCTTAGAAGTAAATCTGGGTTCCAATCAGGTTTAAAGTGCGGCTGATGGCGATTGCCCTGCTCGTCTATTTTATCTTCGTCGCCATAAAGCACTTTCGCGTTTGCGTTATCTGTTATAGCTTTCGCAAAGAAGGATAACGTGTGAGCAGGTAGCGTGTCGTCATGGTCGAGCAGCAAAGTATAATCGCTAGTAACCATGCTTAAAGCGGCGTTACTTGATTTGGATATATGCCCATTTTCGCTTAGCAGGTTCAATTTAATATTGGAGTGCTTTTGTGCGTACGACTTCAATGTGCTGATAGTCTCAGCGTTGGTCGACGCATCATCGGCAATACATAGTTCCCAATTTTTGTGAGTTTGCTGCAAAACAGAATCGATACACTCTCTTAAATAAATAGGGTCAGTGTTGTAAGTAGGAAGGATAATAGAAAATTTCACCTCAGATTGCGCTTGAGTGAAAGTTTGCTTCATTTTCTCTAATGCACGCGGCTCGTCGAACTCTACCCAAAACGGATAGCTTTTTTCCATAACACCTGTGGTAAAGGTTTTATTGTATTCTTCGTATACTGTCTCTATTAACGTTCCACCGTTAAGCTTTCGGTTTGTATCGAGGTATTCTTCTACATCATCGACATGGCTGAGCAGTTTATATAGCCTTTGTTTCATGTGCCGCATTGCAATGAAAGATGGTACTTTCGAAATCATGAACGTGTTCAGAGTAAACTCAGTTTCTGCTTCACAAGGATCAAAGCGAAGCATGCTATTGTTACTTTCAAGATAGAAAAGGCGGTTTACAAATTTGGTGCTGTGCCATGGTACCTCAACAGTGGTTAGCTCGCCTTTCTGTAAGTTGGAATACAACTTTCCCACGTGTGACTGATGGTTCGCTTCAGTCATTTTTACGCGAAGAAGATACCATCCTTTCGCAAAGGTTCGTGAAGGTATGCGGCGAGCAGGATGAATAATAAACTGTGGATCATCGCCGATTGACAACCAGCTAGAGCCGTTACTTTCGGTCGTGGTTTCGTTCAACTGGTGGTGAGGGACAATGATTAACTTTTTGGCTAGCCGATATGCTAATCGTTTCAGATTAGATGGCTTTAGTACTTTTGATAACAAAATGCGTAAACACCCTATTCCTATGCAATGCTAAACTGCTTTCCTTAATATTGCATGGTTCAGCAACTGAGCATGCAAACCAGCTATTGCCCCTAATAATATCCTATTTCAAACAGTGGCAACACAGGATATTCGTCATTTTAACTTCTAGAGAGTGCCTTAGATAAGAAAAAAGCACCTTACGGTGCTTTTTTGAAATATTATTCTGATTTATTTGGCAACGCGCCCATATCTATCAGAAAAACGCACAATATCGTCTTCACCAAGATATGCACCTGACTGCACTTCAATAAGCTCTAGAGGGATCTTTCCAGGGTTTTCTAACGCATGAACCGCACCAATAGGAATGTAGACCGACTCGTTTTCTGTAACTAGCTGAGTTTCTTCATTGATGGTTACGTTTGCACTGCCCGATACTACAATCCAGTGTTCAGCGCGGTGGTGATGCATTTGAACAGATAGTTTCTCACCAGGCTTAACCGTAATGCGTTTAACTTGGAAACGCGCACCGCTGTCGATAGAGTCATAGCTTCCCCATGGACGGAATACTTCACGATGGAACTCAAACTCTGGACGATGCTCTGCTTTAAGTTTGTTCACTACAGTTTTAATGCTTTGTGCATCGTCTTTGTTAGCCACCATTACAGCATCTTTGGTTTCTACTACAATAACGTCTTCTAGCCCAATTACAGATACCAGGCGCTGCTCAGCATTTACATAACTGTTCTTGGTATTTTCTAGGATTGTATCGCCTACAGTAGCGTTGCCGTTTTCATCTTTCTCTGCAGTTTCCCACAGTGAAGACCAGCTACCTACATCGCTCCAACCTGCGTCTAATGGAACCATGGCAGCGCTATCCGTTTTTTCCATTACCGCGTAATCGATTGAATCGTCTGGACAAGTCGCAAATATGTCGTGGTCAACACGGATGAAATCTAAATCTGGTGTTTCTGTATCGATAGCACTCTTACACACGTCTAGCATTTCAGGGTTATATTTCTTTAGCTCTTCCAAATAACGGCTTGCTTTAAACATAAACATGCCGCTATTCCAGTAGTAACTGCCAGAATCTACATACTCTTTTGCGGTTTCCAAAGCAGGCTTTTCTACAAACTGTGCTACTTCAAAACCTTCGCCCATTTGCTCTCCAGCTTTGATGTAACCATATCCTGTGTGCGGCTGATCTGGAACAATACCGAAGGTGACGAGTTTACCCTGCTCTGCAAGCTTTTCGGCTTTAGCAATAGCAGTGTGGAATGCTTGGTTGTCTTTGATAAGGTGATCTGCAGCTAGGACAAGGAGAACAGGGTCTTCGCCATTAATGGTGGCGTGTAGTGCAGCGAGTGCTATTGCCGGAGCTGTATTGCGACCAACAGGCTCTAAAAGAATTCCGCCATGCTGTATATCCTTTTGACGAAGCTGTTCTGCAACCAAAAAGCGATGTGCATCATTACAAATAAAAATTGGATTCTGTGCTGGCGTGCCTTTTAAGCGAGTTATTGTGTCTTGAAGCATAGTGCTGTCGGACGTAAGAGACAAAAACTGCTTTGGAAGCGCTGCACGAGACTTTGGCCATAAACGACTACCTGAGCCGCCAGCTAATACTACTGGTTTCATTTGTAATATCCTTGATGTGTGGGTTCTGTGCCCACGTCCTGTTATTTATATATTCTCTGTTTAGTATACAAAGGTTTGTATTACGATTAAATGGCAAAGTTATGTTGTATTACAACTGAAGCATTAATAACTAGTACTTTCAAGCGCTCGGTTTGTGCTATTAAGAGTAATCACTAGCCATTGAGGTTTGGGGGGACAGAGCTATGACTTTAACAGCACTATTCACGCGCTTTGACTTACAGTCCCATTCAACAAGCCCAAAACCTGCTCATCACTGGACTGAGCCTGGGCCCGAACAGAAATGCTCGCTTGTTCAACTATTTGCGCCTGTGTGGATTGAGCAGTTTCTTCAGCAAAATCAGTATCGAGGATTTGAGAACGGGCCGCCATTAAGCCTTCGTGCATACGGTCATTTAGTTTGAGCGCTGACTCCATTTGATTCATTTTTGCGCCATAAAACGCTCGGCTTTCGCTTACATACTCTAATGCATCATCAATTTGCTGTAACGCCGCTTCTGCATTTTCAAAAGTAAGCACATCGCTTTCCACCATATTTAGATCAGATAAACCCACTGGCGTTTTAGTTAAGTTTATAAAGTCTGTTCCATCGCTTAACGAGTTAGTAGCAGTAATATCCACAGGACCCGCTTCAAAACTGTTTCCACCGCTTCCGGCAGCACCTAACATATCCCAATCTACTGTGGCATCAAATACACCTCGCCCCACTACTGCGATAATGAGCGGCGCGCTAGTGTTATCAATGGTTAAACTTTCTGTTGTTACGCCTGGGTGTTGGTCACCTGAGAAGGTGAATGTTGTTCCGTTAATCGTACCAGAACCATTTGTAATCAATGAACTACCATCGTAGCTTGCTGTGGGTGCATACCCTTCTTCAGGTAAGAATAGAAAACGTTTGACGTCACTCGTTGAATTTACGTTATTATTGCTCCACACATTATCAGATAGTGGGGTGCCAACTAGGTGCCTACCACTTGTTGTGAATACCTGCAGATCATCGTCTGCTGAAAAGCTATCAATACCTATGGATATATTTGTTGAACCAGCGGGAATATACGCTATCGAGCGTAAGCCACTGCTCAATCTCGTTGTATTGCCCTTTACGAAGGTATCGCCTATTGAAGGTACGTTATCAGACAATAAGTCGTTATCACCTAGCAAAGGCAATCGGTTAAACGCTTCGGTATTGTAGGCTATTCCATTGAGTGCGTTTTTTAATTGCTGAAATTCTCTATCTAGTGCACGCCTATCTGAATCAGTATTAATGCCGTTTTGTGACTGCATGGCTAATTGCCGCATACGCTGTAATATATCGGCAGATTCTTGCAGCCCGCCTTCCGCTATTTGTGCATAACTAATGCCGTCGTTTAAGTTTCTTCGCAACTGGTTTTTCGCCAAAGATTCCGACGTTAACCGGTTTGATATCTGTAAACCTGCACTGTCATCTGCAGCACTATTTATTCTAAGCCCTGAACTTAGCCGTTCATACGCTGTAGACAGTGTTTTACTGAACACAGGGTTTGAAGATAGCGACTGCGTAAATGATGAAACGGTTAACATAAACTTCCTTGCTATGAAAAACTTAGACTCATGAATTACGACAGCTTCGCAGTGAACGGTATTTGCAATGCGCGGTTTGAATACTTACTTGAAGCTTTTTGCAAACAACAAGCCAAAGTGATGAATAGATGTTTAAAAAGTAGATTTAATTGCTTGGTACAAAAACAATGGAGTCAGAGTTGTGACTCTGACCCCATTATTCTTTGGGCACAAAAAAAGGGGCCTGAGTTTTCACTCAGGCCCCTTTTTCTAATCGAGTATTAATTACTCTTCAGTTGCTTCTACTGCTTCTTCTTCAGCTTCTACAACTGGACGGTCAACTAGCTCAACATATGCCATTGGGGCATTGTCGCCAGCACGGAAACCGCATTTAAGAATGCGAGTGTAACCGCCTGGGCGAGCTTCGTAACGAGGACCAAGCTCGTTGAATAGTTTACCTACAACCTCTTTGTCACCAGTGCGGGCAAAAGCTAGACGGCGGTTTGCAACGCTGTCTTCTTTAGCCATAGTGATTAGAGGCTCGATTACGCGACGTAATTCTTTCGCTTTTGGTAACGTAGTTTTGATCACTTCGTGCTTGACCAAAGAACCGGCCATGTTTTTGAACATAGCTTGACGATGGCTGCTGTTGCGATTCAACTGACGACCACTCTTACGATGGCGCATAGTTTTATCCTTCTCTACAAATCAGTTTGATAAAAACCTGATTAATCTTTTTCAGCGATGCTCTCTGGCGGCCAGTTTTCTAGGCGCATACCTAGAGAAAGACCACGAGATGCTAGAACATCTTTGATTTCAGTTAGCGATTTCTTACCAAGGTTTGGCGTTTTAAGTAGCTCAACCTCAGTGCGCTGTACCAGGTCACCAATGTACTGGATAGCTTCTGCTTTCAAACAGTTTGCAGAACGTACTGTTAGCTCTAGGTCATCTACTGGACGAAGCAGAATCGGATCGAATTCTGGCTTCTCTTCTTTCGCTTCTGGCTCAGATACATCACGTAGGTCTACGAATGCATCTAGCTGTTCAGCTAGGATAGTAGCAGAACGGCGGATCGCTTCTTCAGGATCCAAAGTACCGTTCGTCTCCATGTCGATGATTAGTTTGTCTAGGTCTGTGCGTTGTTCAACACGAGCAGACTCTACACTGTAAGCAATACGTTCAACTGGGCTGTATGAAGCGTCTACTAACAAACGACCAATTGGACGATCATCTTCTTCAGAGGAGCGACGGGTAGAAGCTGGTACATAACCACGGCCCATTTCTACTTTAATGCGCATGCTGATTTCAGCTTCGCCAGTTAAAGTACAAATTACATGCTCAGGGTTTGCAATTTCTACGTCGCCATCATGCTGAATATCACCAGCAACAACAGGGCCAGCGCCAGATTTCACTAGAGTTAGGGTTGCCTCAGTTTTACCTTCAAGGCGAACCGCTAAACCTTTAAGGTTTAGCAAAATCTCGATTACGTCTTCCTGAACACCTTCTTTGGTGCTGTACTCGTGAAGAACGCCGTCAATTTCTACCTCGGTAACTGCACATCCTGGCATAGATGACAGTAAAATACGACGTAGGGCGTTACCTAGAGTGTGGCCAAAGCCGCGCTCTAGTGGTTCCAAAGTTACTTTGGCACGAGTAGGAGAAACGTTTTCGATCTCAACTAATCTCGGTTTTAGGAATTCAGTCACAGAACCCACAATGCTTCCTCTTTAGTTAGCTTTACTTAGAGTAAAGTTCGACGATCAACTGTTCGTTAATTTCCGCAGACAGGTCAGTTCTTTCAGGAACGCGCTTGAAAGTGCCTTCCATTTTGCTGCTGTCTACTTCAATCCAGGTTGGCTTCTCACGTTGGTCAGCCAGTTCCAAAGCAGCAACGATACGCGCTTGCTTTTTAGCCTTTTCACGAACAGAAACCACGTCTTCGGCAGAAACGTTAAACGATGGGATGTTCACAACTTGACCATTTACCATGATCGCCTTGTGGCTAACTAGCTGACGTGCTTCAGCACGAGTGCTAGCGAAACCCATACGGTAAACTACGTTATCAAGACGCTGTTCTAAAAGCTGTAGCAAGTTTTCACCTGTGTTGCCTTTTAGACGTGCAGCTTCTTTATAGTAGTTGCGGAATTGTTTTTCCAGAACGCCGTACATACGACGAACTTTTTGTTTTTCACGCAGCTGAACACCGTAGTCAGACAGACGGCCACGACGGGCACCGTGCTGACCAGGCGCTGTATCGATTTTACATTTAGAATCGATTGCGCGAACGCCGCTTTTTAGGAACAGGTCAGTTCCTTCGCGACGGCTAAGTTTGAGTTTAGGACCCAAATATCTTGCCATGATCTTTCTCCAACTGTCCGTCGATTAAACGCGACGTTTTTTCGGTGGACGACAACCGTTGTGAGGAATAGGGGTCACATCGGTAATGTTTGTGATCTTATAACCTGTAGCGTTAAGAGCACGGATCGCAGACTCACGGCCTGGACCTGGACCTTTAACGAATACTTCAAGGTTCTTAAGACCGTATTCTTGTGCAGCAACACCTGCACGCTCAGCAGCTACCTGTGCAGCAAATGGGGTAGATTTACGTGAACCACGGAAACCAGAACCACCAGATGTCGCCCATGCTAGTGCATTGCCTGAACGGTCTGTAATAGTCACAATTGTGTTGTTGAAAGACGCATGGATATGAGCCATACCGTCTGCAACCTGACGTTTAGCGCGCTTACGCGTGCTACGAGCTGGTGCTTTAGCCATAACTTACTCCCCGTTTACTTCTTAATTGGCTTACGAGGACCTTTACGGGTACGCGCATTAGTTTTAGTGCGCTGACCACGTAGAGGCAAGCTACGACGGTGGCGAATACCACGGAAGCAACCCAGGTCCATCAAACGTTTGATGCTCATAGAGACTTCACGGCGTAGATCACCTTCAACGGTGAATTTAGCCACTTCGTCACGAAGCTTATCAATAGTAGCTTCGTCTAGCTCTTTGATTTTTGTATTTTCTGCAACACCAGCACCCGCACAAATGCTTTTCGCACGTGTGGGACCAACGCCATAGATCGCTTGGATAGCGATTACAGCATGCTTGTGCTCAGGAATGTTAATGCCAGCGATACGGGCCATTAACAGCACTCCTCTTGTTTATTTGTCGACGACCTAAAAAGCCCGATAGGATACTTACCCGTCGACTAAATTGCAAATTAAGGTTCAAAATACTTTTAAACAAAACTAGCAGAACCTGACAAGTATAATTCAGGTTCTGCTCACTTAGTCTTGCAAATATTCTGTTCCGCTTTGATTAGCCCTGACGCTGCTTATGCTTTGGGTCAGAACTGCAAATTACACGCACAACACCGTTGCGCTTGATAACTTTACAGTTACGGCAAATCTTTTTTACTGATGCACGAACTTTCATTACATCTTTCCCCTTTCTATCAATATTAAGGGGCTAACTTATCGGCCGTAGCCTTTAAGGTTAGCTTTCTTCAGCACAGACTCATATTGACTAGACATCAAATGTGTCTGTACTTGTGCCATAAAGTCCATGATAACCACCACAATAATTAGAAGCGACGTACCACCGAAGTAGAACGGAACATTCCAAGCGATTAGCATGAATTCAGGCACTAAACAAATAAAGGTTATGTACAGTGCGCCAGCCAGTGTAAGGCGAGTCATTACCTTGTCAATGTATCGTGACGTTTGCTCACCCGGGCGGATGCCTGGGATGAACGCGCCAGACTTCTTCAAGTTATCTGCTGTATCACGCGGGTTGAATACCAACGCCGTGTAGAAGAAGCAGAAGAAGATAATCGCAGCTGCGTATAACATCACGTACAGCGGTTGACCAGGAGATAGCATAAGCGCTACATCTTGCAACCACGCTGTTGATTCATTCTGTCCGAACCATCCTGCGATGGTACCCGGGAACAGAATAATGCTAGAAGCAAAGATTGGTGGAATTACACCAGCAATGTTGACTTTTAGCGGTAAATGGGTGCTTTGCGCAGCAAAAACCTGACGGCCTTGCTGACGTTTTGCGTAGTTTACCACAATTCTGCGCTGTCCGCGCTCTACAAATACAACTAGATATGTAAGAGCAATAACAATTGCGCCAATCAACAGTAGGAACAACAAGTTAATGTCGCCCTGCCTTGCTTGTTCCGCAGTCTGACCTATCGCTGTTGGCAGACCGGCAACAATACCAGCAAAAATCAATATAGAGATACCGTTACCAATACCTCGTTCGGTAATTTGCTCACCTAACCACATAAGGAACATAGTTCCTGTGACTAGACTCACCACTGCCGTAAAGTAGAATCCGAAGCCAGGGTTTATCACCAATCCATTAATCAGGTTAGGCAAACCAGTCGAAATTCCAATAGATTGGAAGATAGCCAATACAAGCGTTAGATAACGCGTGTACTGACTAATTTTACGACGGCCTGCTTCGCCTTCTTTTTTAAGCTCCACCATCGGTGGGTGAACCACCGAGAGCAACTGCATGATAATGGATGCAGTAATGTATGGCATAATGCCCAAAGCCAGAACGGATGCACGCTCAAGCGCACCACCAGAGAACATGTTAAACATTTCTACAATGGTGCCTTTTTGTTGCTCGAACAAGTCAGCAAGTACCGCTGGATCGATGCCAGGGATAGGAACATAAGAACCTAGTCTGAATACAACAATCGCACCAAGTACGAACAACAATCTTGCCTTAAGCTCACTCAAGCCGCTTTTAGCGCCTGAATCCAATCCTGGTTTAGCCATCTAGCTTATTCCTCTACTTTACCGCCAGCAGCTTCAATCGCTTCTTTAGCGCCTTTAGTAACCTTTAACCCGCTTACTGTAACAGCGCGTGAAACTTCACCGCTCTTTACAACTTTAACGAACTGGATTTCTTTCTTAACAAGTCCAGCTGCTTTTAAAGTCTCAAGAGACGCAGTATCACCATCAACCTTCGCGATTTCAGCAAGAGTTACTTGATCAGTAACAAAGCTCTTGCGTGAAGTGAAACCGAACTTCGGAAGACGACGCTGGATAGGCATCTGACCACCTTCGAATCCTGGCTTTACACGGCCACCTGAACGGCTTTTTTGACCTTTGTGACCTACGCCACCTGTTTTACCAAGACCTGAGCCGATACCACGACCAGAACGCTTACCAGTAGGCTTTGAACCTTCGGCTGGAGAAATTGTATTTAAACGCATGTCTTACTCCTCCACTATCTCAACCATGTAATATACACGGTTGATCATGCCACGAACGGCTGGGGTATCTTCCAGTTCACGAACATGGTTGATTTTACGAAGGCCTAAACCTTTAAGCGTAGCTTTGTGCTTTGGCAAGCGGCCAATTGCACTTTTAGTTTGCTTTACTTTAATCGTTGCCATGTCTGATTACCCCAAAATTTCTTCTACAGACAATCCACGCTTCGCAGCAACTTTCGCCGGGCTATTCATTTCTGTTAGCGCGTTGATTGTTGCACGTACAACGTTGATTGGGTTTGTAGAGCCGTAACATTTTGAAAGTACGTTTTGTACACCAGCTACTTCAAGTACTGCACGCATCGCACCACCGGCAATAATACCGGTACCTTCAGATGCTGGCTGCATGTAAACTTTAGAGCCAGAGTGACGACCTTTAATCGGGTGCTGTAACGTGTGACCGTTAAGGTCTACGTCAACCATGTTGCGACGTGCCTTTTCCATTGCTTTTTGGATTGCAGCAGGAACTTCACGTGCCTTACCGTAACCAAAACCAACGCGACCGTTACCGTCACCCACTACTGTCAATGCAGTGAAACTAAAGATACGACCACCTTTAACCACTTTAGAAACGCGGTTTACAGCGATCAATTTCTCTAGAAATTCACCATTTTGAACGTCTTGTTTAGCCATTATAAACTCCTAGAACTGAAGACCAGCTTCGCGAGCTGCATCAGCTAATGCTTTAACGCGACCGTGGTATTGGAAACCACTACGATCGAAAGCCACTGTTTTAATGCCTTTCTCAAGCGCGCGCTCTGCGATTGCTTTACCGACTACCGTCGCTGCTTCAGCGTTACCTGTAGACTTAAGATCTTTTGCAAGATCTTTCTCAACAGTTGAAGCCGCTGCCAACACTTCAGAACCGCAAGGAGCGATTAACTGAGCGTAGATGTGGCGAGGTGTACGGTTAACTACCAAGCGATGCGCGGCCAGTTCACGAATTTTTGCTCGTGCGCGAGTAGCGCGACGAATGCGAGCTGTTTTCTTATCCATCGTATCACCCACCTACTTTTTCTTAGCTTCTTTACGACGTACGTGTTCGTCAGCGTAACGTACACCTTTACCTTTGTAAGGCTCTGGTGGACGGTAACCACGAATGTTCGCCGCAACCTGACCAACCACCTGCTTATCGGCGCCTTTAACGACGATTTCAGTTTGGCTAGGAGTTTCAACCGTAATGCCTTCAGGCATTTCGTATACTACAGGGTGAGAGAAACCTAGTGTAAGGTTTAGCTTGGCACCTTGTGCTTGTGCACGGTAACCAACACCTAACAATGTAAGTTTTTTCTCGAAACCTTCTGAAACACCTTGAACCATTGCGTTTAGGATAGAGCGAGCAGTACCTGCTTGTGCCCAGCTGTCAGCGAAACCTTCACGTGGAAGTGCTTTAAGTTGGTTCTCTTCCTGTGCAACTTCTACAGCGTCGTTGAAAACGCGGGTCAAAGTGCCTTTACTACCTTTAACAGTAACTTCTTGACCAGAGATAGAAACTTCTACACCTGATACAACGTCTACTGGGGCTTTTGCTATACGTGACATTTCAACTCCTCCGTTATGCTACATAACCGATGATCTCACCGCCCATGCCAGCGTTACGCGCTGCACGGTCAGTCATCACACCTTTAGAAGTCGACACGATAGCTACGCCTAAACCACCCATAACTTTTGGAAGCTCATCTTTTTTCTTATAGATGCGCAGACCAGGACGGCTTACACGTTCGATAGTGTCAATTACTTGCTTGCCTTCGAAGTACTTAAGTGTAACTTCTAAAACAGGCTTAACGTCACCAGAAGCAGCGAAGTCAGTGATATAACCTTCTGCTTTCAATACTTCACAGATTGCAACGCGAAGTTTTGAAGAAGGCATAGTCACAGAAACTTTCTGTGCCATCTGGCCGTTACGGATGCGGGTAAACATATCCGCGATAGGATCTTGCATGCTCATTATCAGCTACTCCTTACCAGCTGGCTTTCTTAAGGCCAGGGACTTCACCGCGCATCGCTGCTTCGCGAAGCTTAATACGGCTAAGACCGAATTTGCGTAGGTAACCATGTGGACGACCAGTTACACGGCAACGGTTACGTTGACGTGAAGAACTAGAGTCACGTGGCAGTTGTTGTAGCTTCAGAACAGCGTCCCAACGCTCTTCTTCAGAAACGTTAACATCGCTGATAATCGCTTTAAGTGCGGCGCGCTTCTCAGCATACTTAGCTACTAGCTTAGTACGCTTCGCTTCGCGTGCCTTCATTGATTCTTTTGCCATAACCCTACACCCCTACTTTTTGAATGGGAAGTTAAACGCGTCCAGCAGAGCACGTGCTTCGTCATTAGTATTCGCACTGGTAGTGATAGTAATATCCATACCGCGAACCTTATCCACTTTATCGAAATCGATTTCAGGGAAAATGATTTGCTCACGCACGCCCATGCTGTAGTTACCACGTCCGTCGAATGATTTAGGATTCAAACCACGGAAATCGCGAACACGTGGAATAGCGATTGAAATCAAACGCTCTAGGAATTCCCACATACGCTCGCCGCGTAGGGTTACTTTACAGCCAATCGGATAACCTTCACGGATTTTAAAACCCGCTACTGATTTTCTAGCAACTGTAACAACAGGCTTCTGACCGGCGATAGCCGTCATGTCAGCTTGAGCATTCTCAAGTACCTTTTTGTCAGCAACTGCTTCACCTAAACCCATGTTTAGAGTGATTTTTTCAATCCGAGGGACTTGCATGACGCTTTTGTATCCGAACTGCTTAGCAAGTTCAGCTACTACTGTTTCTTTATAGAAATCATGCAGTTTCGCCATCGTACTCTCCAATATAATTAAACAAGTTCGCCGTTAGACTTGAAGAAACGTACTTTCTTCTCATCTTCGAAACGGAAACCAACGCGATCTGCTTTGCCCGTTGCCGGGTTAACAATCGCAACATTAGAAACGTGAATAGAAGCTTCTTTCTCAACGATGCCACCAGCTACGCCCAGTTGTGGGTTTGGCTTAGTGTGCTTCTTGACAAGATTAACGCCTTCTACAATTACACGGTTATCAGCAATAAGCACTTTAAGGACTTTGCCTTGTTTGCCTTTGTCTTTACCCGCTAATACGACTACTTCATCATCACGACGAATTTTATTAGCCATTATCGTGACTCCTTATAGTACCTCTGGGGCCAATGAGATGATTTTCATGAAGTTTTCACTTCTCAACTCACGGGTAACCGGGCCAAAGATACGCGTACCAATTGGTTGCTTGTTAGCATTAAGCATAACAGCCGCGTTACCGTCAAAACGAATGGTAGAACCATCTGCACGACGAACGCCTTTTCTAGTACGCACCACCACTGCATTCAGTACGTCACCTTTTTTAACTTTACCGCGAGGAATTGCTTCCTTAACAGTAACTTTGATGATGTCACCGATACCTGCATAACGGCGATGCGAGCCACCAAGAACCTTAATACACTGAACCCTGCGAGCGCCGCTGTTGTCTGCAACGTCCAGGTTAGTTTGC
Organism: Alteromonas sp. ABD4_190; assembly: GCF_056160105.1. Taxonomy (NCBI): domain Bacteria; kingdom Pseudomonadati; phylum Pseudomonadota; class Gammaproteobacteria; order Alteromonadales; family Alteromonadaceae; genus Alteromonas; species Alteromonas sp. ABD4_190. The sequence continues at coordinate 2,670,277 of NZ_JBSWWN010000001.1, read as the reverse complement.
ATTTGGATCATGTTAGTGCTCCGCTCTTAAATTAAGACTCTCCCGAGTCGTTAGTGCTGCTAAAAACAACTGGATGTCGTTGCTTTTATGTACATACCCCCATAAAAAGGGCGCGAAATAATAACAGAAAACTTTGGGAAGTGATAGCGGTAAATTGAATTATTTTTAAACTATGTGAGCAATAAAAAAGCCCCGACTAAAAGCCGGGGCTGATAACCACGTCATAGGTTATCAAGCAGGATCTTTTAGCGCAGAAACCTTGTTTTCAAACTGCTTACTTAAGTGCCGAAAAACACATTCTTTTAAACGGCTTACACCAACAGGTTTAGATATGAAGTCGTCCATGCCAGATTTCAAGCATTTTTCTTTATCGCCAGTTAAGACATTAGCGGTCAACGCTATTATCGGTACTTTAGCGGCCTCGTGATGTAAATTCCGTATATGCTGAGTTGCTTCTAATCCATCCATAATCGGCATGTGGCAATCCATGAGTATAATGTCGTATGGTTTCTTTTCCGCAATAGAACGCTCCACTTTTTTTAACGCTTCTTTGCCATTAACAGCCAAGTCACTCTCGAGACCTATTTCGCGTAGCTGTTCCTTTATCACCAGCTGGTTAATTTCGTTATCTTCAACTATTAGCGCTTTGACCCTACTCAGCTCTTCCCTACTTGGGGTATAAACGAAATCTCGGCCAAACGTTTTATTTGCCACTACGTTTGCATCGTCTAACGTTAATGTTGCAGCAAAGCGCGCACCAATGCCTAGTTCACTGCTGACTTCAATTTTACCGTTGTAATGCTCAACAATTTGTTTCACGATTGATAACCCTAAACCAGTTCCACCAAAACGCCGCATTGTTGAGCTTTCAGCCTGTATGAAGGGCGTGAAAATTATTTTCTGCTGCTGAGCACTGATACCGATTCCCGAATCGGTCACGATAAGCTTTACGCGGTAACGGCCTTTTCCATATCGCGTACATTTTGCCTCAAGTGTAACGCTCCCCTCTTCGGTAAATTTAAATGCATTGTTGAGAAGATTGATGAGGATCTGACTAACTCTTAGTTTGTCAACAAGAAAGGAAAAACCCTCCACTGCAGCTATATTTACGCTAAACTCCAACCCCTTTTCGTTAGCAAGCCTAGAAAACATTGGGAGTTGCTCTTCAATCGTCTCGGTAAGGCTAGTGGGCGCTTCATCAAACGAAACGTCTCCTGAACCGAATTTAGAATAATCTAAAATCCCGTCCACAATGTTAAGTAAGGCGTCTGCGCTTTGCGATGCGATAGACGCCAACTCAAACTGCTTTGTATTAAGAGGAGTAGCTGTGAGCGCTTCTAGCATTCCCTGTAAGCCGTGAATGGGCGTTCGAATTTCATGGCTCATGTTAGCTAGAAACTCACCTCGCGCTTTAAGAGCGCTTTCTGCTAGTTCACTTTTATGGCGGAGTACTGCTTTGTCTATTTGCATTTGCGTGATATCAACAGTAGCGCCGATCACTTTTACACAACGTCCATTTTCCATTATTGGGTGGGCTCTACTTTCGAGCCATCTCGGCTCTCCGGCGTCGGTTTTCACTTCAACCTCGTAAGCAAAGTCTTGACCTGTTTTTATCATTTTCTGAAACTGATTAACGTAATTTTTTCTCTGTTCTTCACTTACAATAAAATTTACGATTTCCTCTGGCTTCAATACGCGTTCGCTGTGTACATGCAGCATTCGTTTTAACGCACCTGACCACACTACCGAACCGCTATCTACATTCAGTTCCCAAGTACCCACACCAGCTAAATTTGTAATTTGATTAAGTAAAGAGTTTCGCTCTTCTAGAACAACTTTTTGCGCATTCAAATTATTGAGTGCTTGCTGACGCTCCAGTTCGTTACCAATCCATGAGGCTAGAAGTAGGAGGTAATCGGTTTCTAGTGAGCTAAATACCTCTTCTCTTGGAGAGAGCGAAGAAAAGTTAACCGTGCCATAAAACTCGCCAAACACGTATATAGGAGCAGCGAGATAGCTTTTCAGCGTATATTTTTCAAAACACGGGTGGGAAGCGCCAGGTTGGATATCGATGTTATGGTACGAAACCACTGAGCCAGCACTTGCCACATCGGCACAATAGGTATCGCAGAGGGAAAACTTAGCGTCTTCAGATATGTTATTGCCCGGCGTAACCACACTTCGAACGCTGTACTGGTCACCTCGAATATTACTTACAATCCCTGTTTCTAAGCGAAGAATCTCTGTGCCGATACGCAGTAAGTTCTCTAATTTTTCATCTAACAACATAGCCCTGTCGTTAGATATTGTTTGTAGGTCTTGAATAATACTCATGAGGATTGTCGCCCTCCCGGACTGCAAAATAAAAAGGCCAATATTGTTGACTTTGACCTTCTAAATTTATGAGATATTTCAAGAGATGAAAGTTTTAGCCCTCATCAATTAGTATAATAAACATACTAACCTATTAATAAAGCACGTTAATTTCATAACCTGTTGGTGTTTCTGCTGGCTCTACCGTCACGATATAGTTTTCTTCTTCAGTGAAACCAAACAAGGCAGTTCTATCAAGAAGTACCTGCTCCTCGTTATCGTCCTCATACACCGCTATCACTTCGTAATAATCTGAAGGCAGCACTTTGCTGGTGTTTTCTGCAAACTCCAGGTTCTGCACATCGTATTCTGCAGTATCAATGGTTTCGTCGTTTCTTACTAAGTAGAAATCTACGTCATCAAAATCGCTGACTAGGTTTATAAAATTAACGGTTTTATCGTAAGCCTGAGGCAAGCCACTTTCTACAAAGGTTGCGGCACCTAATTGGTTGTTAGTGTTGTAAATAAGAATAGCTTTACTCTCACCCTGGTTAAGAGTAATCAACTTATTGCTAAGCGTTGTAACTGTGCCTGAAGGGTCAGTAACCGTAACGCGGTAGTCGCCATAACGGATGGTGCTAAATTCCGATAGTTCACCTGCAGCAAGCGAAAAGCTCACGTCTTCTTCATCAGTATTGCCACCAAACGTAACCTGCAGTTCAGCATCTAAGTTGGTTGAATTATAAATACGATATTGTGAATCAGCTTCAACGTCGGTTAACGCTGTTACTGTTGAAGAGTTTAGCAGTGTGTCAACCACAAGCCCTTCTTGAATAGCACCACTTACATCACGAAGGGTCATTAGATACTCAGTTTCATAAACGAAATCCAGCGTTTGTGATTCGAATACCACGTCATCGCTACCAGGCTCTGTAAGATAAAGCGTATACTCTCCTTCGTCGAAGTAATCGCTGTCGTCATCAGCATCCCAGTAGTCTAGCTCAATCATATCGCCAGTTGTTACCGTTCCAAGGAAGTTAGCGGCTTCGAAAGGGTCACCTGATTCGCTCATATAAAAATCATACGATGAATCATCTGCGGCCACAGAGAGCGAAAATAGGCGAAAATGGTCCTCCAGTGTTTCACGTTCATACGAGTACGTAGTAAAAGTTGGGTTGCTAAAATCTCCACTCATAACAATGATGGTTTTATAGCCGTTTTTTAAATTTACTGTAATTTCGTCGATATAAACTTCTTGGTCATCAGAATCGGTACGAATGAACTCCAGTTCGTATTCGTCTTCATCCATAGAATACATGGATGTTGCGTCACCAAACTGAGCTGAACCAAAGCTATCTCCATCAACCTCTCGCATTTCTACATTCGCGCCGTTAGGAGAAGCGTTATAAAACTGTATGTACGCATAAGAGTAATCTGAGCTGCTGCTGTCTGAGCCTCCACATGCGGTAAGCCCTAGTAGCGCCACAAGCCCCATTGCCGCTGCACGGAGCCAAGTTCCATGGCGCAAAGAGTGAGAAGTCAATTGCATAAATTGTATGTCCTTTGAAGTTGTTCTTTATTGGTTTAAGACTGTGTTAACGCAAGCAAGCACACGTAACAGCGCTTATATTCGCTCGCACAATACAGCGATATGGCTATCTGAGAAGACGTTAGTTCAGGGCTTTACGCTATCTTTGCAAAGCTGACTTTTCTTTATAGAAGTTGACATTTCGCTGTGGTAAATCCTGACTCTAAAAACGCAGAACAACCTGTATAGTTGAACGATTGATGCGGTAATAGGCATAAAAAAAGCCTGCTGAGAAGCAGGCCTTAAACGTGTCGTTGGGAGACGGTGTTATTTATTCATACGAGTAAGATAGCGTTACACCGCTGTATGAAGAATACGCGCGAATACCGATGTGCCATGTACCTGATGCTGGCGCATCAAAAGTACATACTTCACTGTTACCGTTTTGATAAGGGCGGCAATCGTAGCTATTGGTTTCTGGCTGTGAACCGAACTTCACATAAAGGTCAGCGTCGCCTGAGCCACCGGAGGTACGAATCGTCATTTGCGTTACGCCTTCTGGAATAGTCCAGGTGTAGCGGTCCCAGTTTCTGCGCGTACCTGAAAGGCCTGTAAGCTGACCTGATACTGGTTCTACGCCCGGCTCAGAACCGCCACCGCCACCAGTACCGCCACCGTTACAACCGTTGGTGTTAAGGTAGTTGTAGGCATCAGCTAGCTGCATTAAGCCATAACCGTAGAAGTTATCGCGACCCGCGCTGCCTTTATCTTCAGCCGTTGCGTTAAGTGCACTACGAATTTGGTTGTTTGAACACTGCGGGAAGTAACTCCATACTAGTGCTGCACCACCAGCTACGTGTGGCGTAGCCATAGACGTACCACTTAGCGCTGCGTAAGTATTCGTCGGATAAGTAGACTGTACTGCACTACCTGGTGCAGCTATCTCAACCTGATCGTTATATTGGCTGTAGCTTGCACGGTTTTCATTTGAGTCTACCGCTGCTACCGACATTACTGCATCGTAAGAAGCAGGATAAGACTTTGCACTGTTACCATCGTTACCCGCAGCAGCTACCAATAACATTCCAGCATCAGTGAAGCTTTGCATAGCATTACGTTCGGTATTAGATGAACTGCCGCCACCTAAGCTCATGTTTACTACATTTGAACCTGCATCCTGACACTGAGTGATCGCACCGATTAAGTCAGACGCATAAGTCCATTGGCCATTGTCGTTAAAGATCTTAACGATATGCATATCTACACCTGGATATACACCTACCACACCTTCATTATTATCGTATGCCGCAATGGTACCCGCTACGTGAGTGCCGTGACCGTTGCCGTCGTTATACCAGTTACCAACGGCACTGTTGTTTGCTTGCCCCGTAACACCATCGTTTGTACCAGGCAAATCTGGGTGGCCTAGGTTATAACCCGTATCAATGATACATACCTTACGAGCTGTAGTATCTGACTGACCAAACTGATTCGCTTGGACCATGGTGTAGCCGTATGGCGTAGTTTGCGCCATTGGCTTACGACGAACGTCCACTTCGATGCTTTCTATATTAGGGTTTTTACGAAGCTTATTGAGTGCAGACTTGCTCATGGTAGCCGCTACCATTTTATGCTTCTTAAGCTCTTTCTTAATCAAGCCACCTGCTTTTCTTACTTCAGATTTAGCTGAAGCAATGCTGAAAGGCTTTTTGTTTTTCAGTTTAGTCTTGGCCTTTGACTTGGCTTTGCTACTGCTAAGCGTATCACTTGAACTGGCCACCTCTAGAGTTTCACTTATCATTTCGTCTTTAAACTTAATGATATAGCGCTCTTGATCTACCGTTACAAGGCGGTCAACAGTGAGCTTTTTGCCTAGCGCTTGTTTTAGGGTTTGAGGCTTTTCCTTAACTTTTACCAGACCTTCGCCTGCTGCCATTGCAGAATTACCCATTAAGCCAAGTGATACAGCTAAAGCAGCTGCTGTTAGACATGTGTGTTTCTTATTTAATTTTGAGTTCAAAATTTATTTCCTGTTTTATCTGTCTTATTAACTTCAGCACTGTTTTTGTCCGTGCTTTTGAAGCTGTTTGTTATTAAATGACATACAGGTATAACCATTACCTCATACGAAAAGCTCATCCATGACAACCGACGCAACTGCGTTGCAACGACCTACCCGTTTGTCAGGTATGTAAATAACCAGCAACATGCAGGTTAGTTACAGAGCTCATATTAGGCGGCTAATCAATTAGTTAAGTATATTGCATTAACCCTGGTAAGTATTTTTTATACCATTAAAAATACTTTTAAAAACACCAAACATTATGAGAAGCACGCCAAATGCGTTCTACGAGCCAATTCATATTAGGAATAAAATTTCATAATTAACATTTATCTTACGAACTCAAATGTAACAAAATATTAAAATAGTTATAAATTTTGCTTGCATACAAAAAAGCGCGTGTTCCTCTCGGAGCACACGCTTTTTTTCAAATATGTTATTGTATTGGTTGCCAAAAACTTACTAATACAGGCTACAGCTCTTTACAAACCGCGCTGCCTTACGATTTCGTATAAACAAACGCCTGTTGCTACCGACACGTTCAAACTTGTTACGCTACCAGCCATGGGTAACTTAACCAGCTCGTCGCAGGTTTCTTTTGTTAGTCGACGCATACCTTTACCTTCTGCCCCCATTACTAAAGCAGTTGGGCCTTTCAGGTCAACATCATAAAGGGTTTTATCGGTTTCACCGGCGGTACCCACAATCCAAAGCCCTTTGTCTTGAAGGTGCTTCAAGGTTCTGGCAAGGTTTGTAATTTGAATTAGCGGCATCACTTCAGCTGCACCACAGGCTACTTTTCGCACCGTACCGTTTAAACTTGCCGACTTATCTTTAGGTACAACCACGGCGTGTACGCCCGCCCCATCAGCCGTACGTAGGCATGCGCCTAGATTATGAGGGTCGGTAATACCATCTAACACTAAAATTAGCGGCTGCGACTCTCGCTCAAGTATTTTATCAAGGTCCGCTTCATCCATTACGCGAGCAGGCTTTGCTTTGGCAACAACGCCTTGATGCTGTTCGCCGTTTACTTTCTCGTCTAACGCTTTACGCTGACTAAACTGAACTGAAATTCCGAAACGGCGGGCTTGGTTAACAATGTTGGTCAAGCGTTCATCGTTACGCCCTTTTAAAACCCACACTTCCATTACACGCTCGGGCTCTTTTTCAAGTACCGACTGCATGGCATGTAAACCGTATAACCATTCTTGCTGCGCCATTTAACGCTTACCTCTTTTATTCAATGACAATGTTTTTCCGCTGCTACCGCCTTTTGCGCTGCCGCGACTTGACGATTTTCCACCGCTTCGACTAGACGAGCTTGAGCCGCCTTTACCTTTGCTCCCTTTCTTATCAGAACGGGAGTCTTTACCAGAGCGGGGCTTATTATCAAAGCGAGTAGGTTTGTCTGAAGCCTTTTTAGCTGTCTTCACTTTTACCTTCTTGCCTTTAGTGCTGCGCAGCATAGACTTATCGAGTAATAAATCAATCTTTCTTTCATCAAGATTTACCGCCGCAACGGTTACTTCAACCGTATCACCAAGTCTAAACTGACGATGGCCCGACTCACCCACTAGCGCTTGTTTAACATCATCATAGTGATAATAGTCATCATCTAATGATGTTATATGTACTAAGCCGTCAATATGGTATTCAGTAAGACGCACAAATAAACCAAAGTTTGTAACCGAGCTCACTACCCCTTCGAAGGTGTCGCCTACGTGGTCAAGCATGAACTCGCATTTAAGCCAGTCGGCCACATCGCGGGTGGCATCATCGGCGCGGCGTTCTGTCATTGAACACTGTTCACCAAGCTGCTCAATTTCTTCAACAGTGTAGTTTTTAGCACCGCTTACCGCCTTTTTACCCTGCTGTTTAGCAATAATGCCTTTCAATGCACGGTGTACCACTAAATCAGGGTAGCGACGAATAGGTGATGTAAAGTGGGCGTAAGCTTCTAGCGCCAAACCAAAGTGCCCTACGTTTTCGCCATCGTAAACCGCTTGCTTCATAGAGCGCAGCAGCATAGTTTGAATAAGCTCTTCGTCTACTCGACCACGAGTTTTAAGCACTACATCGGTAAACGCGGCTGGCTCGGCATCTTCTACAATGGCGTGAGGGATACCAATTTCACTTAAGTAGCTGGTAAAAGCAGTAAGTCTGTCGGCGTCTGGCTTATCGTGTACACGATATAGCGCTGGCGCTTCATGCTTTTCTAACATCAACGCCGCACTTACGTTCGCCATGATCATGCATTCTTCAATGAGCTTATGCGCATCGTTACGCACTAAAGGCACGATATTTTCAATCTTGCGCTGGGCGTTGAATACGAACTTCACTTCTTGGGTTTCAAACTCAATGGCCCCGCGTTTAGCTCGAGCTTTTTTGAGTGCACGGTACAAGTCGTGAAGATTGCGTAAATGTGGTACATGTGGCTCGTAACGCTGATGAAGCTCTTTGTCGCCTTGAAGAATATTCCACACTTTGGTGTAGGTTAAACGGGCATGTGAATTCATTACCGCTTCGTAAAACTGGAATTCTTCCAGCTTACCATTCGCGCTGATGGTCATTTCACACACCATACAAAGGCGATCTACTTCAGGGTTCAATGAACACAAACCGTTAGACAATACCTCTGGAAGCATAGGAATTACTTGGTCAGGGAAATACACCGAGTTACCGCGCTGCTGGGCTTCATCATCAAGGGCTGAGCCTGTTCTTACATAATGACTTACATCGGCTATGGCTACCCATAGTTGCCAGCCACCATCGTCTAGCGGTTCGCAGTATACTGCATCGTCAAAGTCGCGGGCGTCTTCGCCGTCTATGGTAACAAGGGGGAGCTGGCGCAAGTCGATGCGACCTTCTTTGGCTTCATCTGGCACTTGGTCGGTAAGCTTTTCCACCTGCTTGGTTACGCCATTTGGCCACTGGTGTGGAATATCGAAAGTGCGAAGCGCCATTTCTATTTCCATTCCCGGCGCCATATGCTCACCAAGTACTTCAACAATTTTTCCCACCGGGTTCATCTTACGGCGTGGACGCTGAGTAAGCTCTACCACTACTACCTGCCCCATGCGGGCGCCGTTAGTGCTTTCTGGTGGAATGACAATTTCATGCTGCAAACGGCTGTCGTCTGGCACTACCATGCCAAAGCCTTGCTCAACAAAATAACGACCAACAATAGGTTCGATGCGCGGCTCAATGACTTGCGTCACAAAGGCTTCTTTTCTGCCGCGACGGTCGGTACCGCTAATACGCGCTTCTACCACGTCATCGTGAAGGAACAAATTCATTTGCCCAGCACTTATAAATAAGTCACCGCTTTTGTCTTCAGGACGCAAGAAGCCGTAACCATCTCGGTGACCAATAATTCTGCCTTTTATGAGTTCATCACGGTTTTGAAGTATGTACTTTTTCTGCTTAGTGAATTGCACCTGCCCTTCGCGCTCCATGGCACGTAGTCGGCGCTGAATACCAATTCGCGCTTCTTCATCGAACGCGTTCACCAAATTACAGATATCAAGAAACGACAACGGCTTGTCGTGTTCTTTTAATAAACTCATTAAGTATTCGCGGCTGGCTACCGGATTTTCGTACTTCTCTTTCTCGCGCTGATAATGCGGATCGTCACTCATGTATTTTTAAATTACCTTTAATTGCTTTGTTCAAAACGTCTTCGTTGGTGGCCTTTCTCTTAAAAGCGCTATGGAAAACATTGAATATGATTTTTTAGACACACAAACCAATTTTGGTTCATGTGGTTATTTGCTGCACAGTATAACAGTATTTGCACTAAAAGATTGCGCGTTATTCGGGCCCACAGGAATTGGAAAATTACTTCGCGAGGATCGCAGATAGCGCCGCTGTCAAAAGTAGCCCATTTTGGTGTAGGTGCAGATAAAAAAGTTCGGTAAGTCCGGCTTATCCAAGTATCACGGCGATGAGCCCGATAGCTGAAATAACAGTTAATAAATAGATTGTAAGCTGGGTTTATTATTTGCTGTCCTATATAAGTCGTAAGCGACTTGGTAATGCATCCATGCCTGAGCACTTATCCCACTTACGGCTTCAAGCTTACGTGCGAATTCAATAGTCAAACTTGAATGGCCGTTGACGAATCGCGATAAATGTTTGCATGAGACTTCTAAATATTGCGCAATCTCTGATTGCTTCAAGGGTGACTTCGACATGCACCTGCGTTTGAATACTTCACCTGGATGAGGTCTTTTAAGATGTTCGGGCCTTGAACCTCGCTCTCCGGTATCAATTAATGCTTTGCCCCGGTCATCTTGATATTCAATACCTATGTGCATGCTTTGTTTCATGGGTTGTACTCTCTGTAATCAAGGCTGAAACAGTCACCATCGTTAAAATAGCAAGTTACCGCGCCACAAGGTTCTACATTATTCACCGTGATAGTCACATACCAAAGGGCGCTTCTTTCAGGGCTTACCGCTCCGATATCTAGCAAATCTGATACATGTGAGGCAGCATCTAAATCGAACAACGCGTTCCAGACTTCATGACGATATGCTAGCGGCAGCCATTCATCGTCATCAGAGAGCCACATTGAAAGTAGCTTTTGATGTAGAAAGCTTACAATTGCCATCCAACTACTCATAAGATTACCACAGAGGTAATTTTGCTTCAAAAAGATGTTCACATATTAGCCAGAATCTAAAACGTAAACTTCGATCTAAAGTAGTGTTATTGATTCAGCTAAGCCTGACATCTCTATGTCACAAACACTCAGTATAAAAATGGTTTTCGTTTTTGTTGCATGAGCGTTCAACAAAACAATGACATCACCAGTTACCTTACAAACTTATAAAGAGCAGGCATATGGATAGAAGAACGTTTATAAAGCTGTCGTCATTCGCAGGTGCGAGCGTGGCAGTGTCTACAGGGCTAGCGGGCTGCACAGTGAGCAATTCAGCAAATAGCCAACCGCAAACTAACGCAACCTTTACCCATGGTGTAGCTAGTGGCGACCCGTTAAAAGACGCCGTTATTATCTGGACGCGCGCCGTGCCAAACCCAGGTTCGGGTTTAGCCAAAGCCGATATTTTATGGGAAATGGCGAGCGATGCTGATTTTGCCAACGTGGTAAGTAGCGGCATTGTTGAAGCTAAAGCAACGCATGACTTTACCGTAAAAGTAGACGTGGCAGGTCTTAGTCCTGCTAACCGTTATTTTTACCGGTTTAAAAGCGCTGATAATACAAGCCCTGTGGGCGAAACCCGTACACTGCCTGAAGCTGATGTGTCTAACGTTACGTTCGGCATATTTTCTTGCTCCAACTACCCTGCTGGCTTTTTCACGCCTTATATGGAAGCAGCGAAAAACGACAACATCGACTATGTATTGCATCTTGGCGACTACATTTATGAGTACGATGGCAAAGGTTATGCGACTGAGCATGCAAAAGAGATCGGCCGAACCTATGCGCCTGATAACGATACCGAGCTTTATACGCTAACCGACTACCGCAATCGCTATGCGCTGTATCGCACGGATGAAGGCTTGTTGGCATTACACCAAAACAAGCCGTTTATTGTGGTGTGGGATGACCATGAAATTACAAACGACACCTATAAAGACGGCGCGGAAAATCACCAAGCGGATGAAGGCGATTTTTACGAGCGTCGTGCAGCGGCCGTTCAAGCCTATTATGAATGGCTACCTATACGCCCACCGTTTGGCACCGAGCGCTTAGAAATTTATCGTCAGTTTACCTTTGGTAAACTTCTTGATTTATACATGCTCGACACCCGCGTTCTTGCTCGCGACAAGCAACTTGAGTACGGCGACTATCGCGATGATGAAACAAAAGCGTTTGACCAAGCTGGCTTTATGAAAGATATCAGTAATCCTAGTCGTGGGCTTTTAGGTGAAACCCAACGCAACTGGCTACATTCGTCTATGAAGCAAAGTCAGGCTAAATGGCAGGTATTAGGCCAGCAGCTATTAGTTGGCCGCATGCTCTTCCCAGTATCTATTTTTAACGGGGTTGAACGGAATGAAATTCCTGCTCATGTACATAGGCTCGCGAATATCAAACGCAAACAAAAGCAAGGTGGCGCACTTAGCGAACAAGAACTTGCGCTTATCAATACGGTAATGCCCTACAACTTAGACGCATGGGATGGATACCCTGTTGAACGTGAACAGGTTCTGATGCAGCTAAAATCCATCGGCAAACCCGTTATTGCCCTTGCAGGTGATACTCATAATGCATGGCACAATAAGTTAACCCTGAAAGATGGCACAGAAGTGGGCGTTGAGCTTGCTACACCAGGCGTGACATCACCCGGTATGGAACATTATTTAAGTATGGATGATGAAATGGCAGAAACCCTTGCTGATGATCTCCCCCTTCTTATTGAAGACTTACAGTACTGCAATCTTCACCAGCGCGGCTTCATGACATTGACCGTTAGCGAGGATAACGCTAAAGCGACCTGGCACTATGTGGATGCGATTTTGACCAAGGCAGGAAAAGTGGTTAATACGCATAGCTATGAAATAAACGCGTAGTAAATAGCATTTGTTTAAATTAAGGCGCTTAACCCAGTTAAGCGCCTTAATTTTTAGGTATTTCTAAAACTCGTAGTAAACACGCACACCGGCAATACGAGGCATACCGCGAACGAAGGTAGGAATGCCTAAACCACCGCCCGTGTTACCTGCATCAATCAAGAACTCTTTATCAAACATGTTGTTTACGTAAAACTCGTAGGCAAACTTGCTGTTGTCTTGAAGCAGTTTCACCGACACGTCGGTAAGCGAGTAAGTATCCTGAGAAAGGCCAGGATAATTACTGCTTTCAAAGAACACTTCAGACTGGAAGCTGGTTAGCCAGTTAACATCAATGTCAAAGCTGTCCATGTTGAATACTTTGTTGATGTTGATGGCACCGCTAACCTCTGGCGCTAAGCGGAATTTATTGCCGCCGTACTGAAACTCAGAACCATCAGCAGTACTGTCTGCAAACTCTGCGTCAAGGAAACCTAGGCTTGCTGTTAGCGTTAGCGTTTCGCTGTAGTTATAGGTCGCCATGCCTTCAATGCCCGACATGGTCGAGTCGCCTACTGTTACGGTAATAGACTGCAAGGTTTCTGCATCGGTAAAGCTTTGCTGATAATCGCTGTATTCGTAGGTAAAAATGGCGCCCGAGAACAGGAAGTTGGCGCTTTGATACTTAACACCCAAATCGTAGCTATCTACAATTTCAGCTTTTGTCACGTTAACGCCACCCGCGTTTGCATCCACAACCGGTGAACGACGACCTTTGGCGTAGTTCGCATACAAGTTCCAGTTGTTGTTCACGTCATAGCTTACCGCGAAGCGTGGCAGAGTATCGTCAAAGTCGCGCTCGGCATCGAACGTAATTGCACCGTCTGCAGTGGTAAAGGTATTTCGCGTATAACGGGTCTCATCAATGTAGCGAACGCCAGCCGTTACGTTAATATTATCGGTAACAAAATACGACACTTCAGCAACGTAGGAAGCAATGTCTAGCTCTGCTTCAAAGGTAAACGGCCCTTGTATAAAAATAGGCGGTAGCGCTGGGTTAGAAATAGGTGAGCCATCGGCATTAAATAGCTGCGACACCAACATAGCACGTAGCGCTTCAATGTCTTCTAACGATGCGTCGGTAGCGATATTTTGGTTAAGTGGAATTTTCGAGGTGGCCTCAAGCTGTGCTCTTACTGCATCAAACGTTCCTCGTATAAATGGGTCTACCATCACATAGTAAGGCAAAATCGATTCATCTTGAGTAATAGACGCGCCAACAAACGCTGCAAGCTTGTCACCTGAGTCATACACCAAACGCATTGACGCACCTTGAAGTGTGGCATCGTTATCGAAATAAGCATCTTGAATACGAAGTGCAGAACCGTCTGCATCAAAACCTTCGCTTACTTCTACATCTTTATAGTAGGCATCGGCGTGCAGGCTAAGCATTTGGTTGAAATCGTAGTTTACAGTTAAGTCGTAGGCTTGAAGCGTACGCTCAATACCTAACTCACTGCCCAAGCTGAACTCAGCATCGGTAAAAGGGCTAGTATCTCCATCATTTGGTGCAATAGAACCCGACTTGAAAGCAATGCCCGGCTGGTCATTATACTCCATGGCCGCACGAGCAATAATTTCTAGCTTCTCATAGCTTGCAAGCCAAGTTGCGCGAAGTGCTTGCACCGACACTCCCTGAAGATCTTCGCTATTGCACGGTACTTCTTCACCTAAATGGTTATACATGTTGGCATTACCGTAGTATGAATCAGCGCTACAGGCATTGTTTTCTACAATGCCGTCCATTTCTCGGTAAAGCCCGGCAATTCGGAAACTGTGGTTGTCGTTAATAGGCTGGTTGTACATAAACTCAACTTCTTGGCCTTGCTCTGAGTTATAGCCAACCTGCACTTTGCCTTCCTGTTCAAAGGTAGGAAGATTAGAATGAATACTTACCGCTCCGTTAGCCGCGGCTACGCCAAAAAGTGTTGGCTGCGGGCCTTTTAAAACCTCTACGCGGGCAATATCGTAAAGCGCGACACTGGCTACGGTTTTCTTACTGATATCAAAGCCATCTTGATATACCGATATGCGAGGCGTTGCCGACACTGACGACACATCATCGGTGACACCGCGAATATTAAAAGACGGTAGGCTTACAGCCTGTTCCTGAATTTGAACGTTAGGCAATATGCGAGAAAGCTCATCAAGCTCCACGATATTGGTACGCTCTAAAAACTCACTGCCGATTACATCCATAGTAACAGGCACATCCATTACGGACTGCTCACGCATTTGGGCGGTTACTGTAATCTCTTCTATATAGTCAGTTTCGTTTTCTGTGTCGGGCGCTACTTCTTGTGCAATTGCTGCGCTTGATAGAGCAAACGCAATCGTTGTAGCAAGTAAAGAGCGTGAATAAACGGATCTAGGGTACAGAGGACGCATCAAATCATTCCTTTCGTGTGCTTAGTGGGTGTTTTATGTATTTTTATAAGCAGTTCACCGGTAGATTGGCGACATTGCCTACTTTTTAGAATTATCGAAGCACAAGAATGTAGAACGCTTCTGCGAAGGTTCGATGAAGCATAGGTGACAAGTCAAAGGCACTTTTGTGACAGATATATACCATTCGAATAATCTATGCCGCGATATATGTCTATTGCAAAAACTCCCCTTTGAATCATAGAGCAAACTAAGTAGACTCATTTAACGTAGGACAGAAACAACGTTTAACTAAAAAGCGAAATGGAGACTGCAATGAAAAAATTAATGATGGCTACGGTTATTGGCGCTGCGACCCTATTAACTGCTTGTAGTGCAGAGCATGGCACTACGCAGTGTACTACTGCACCTGAAGCTGAATGGCAAAATCAAGATGCGTTTCAGGCTCAGCTATTAGCGCAAGGCTACAAAATCAACGAATTTAAAGTAACTAGCGGCAACTGCTACGAAATCTATGGTTTTGATAAAGAAGAAAACAAAGTAGAAATTTATTTCAACCCAGTTGATGGCAGCATTGTTAAGAAAGAAATGCACTAGGCGTGTTTTAGCAAACGGCTGATAGCTCGCTTGCTTTAATACTTGATAAAAACGCTGCAAACTATTGCAGCGTTTTTGTTTTACCTTAAGAAAGTTATGTAATGTACAGACCTAAAGATACGCCTTCGGACATTTATATTTGGGATTGGGTGCTGCGCCTATGCCACTGGGGCCTTGTCGTTACCTTTGTGACCAACTATTTTATTGTGGAGCCAGGTCGCCTTTATCACGAAATAGCTGGTTATATCGCGGTAGCGTTTATATCCATACGGGTTAGCTGGGGCTTTTTATCAACCAAATTCGAAGCTAGTAAAAAGGTTGCCACTGAATACGCAAGCTTTTCTAATGTGTCATTGCATCAACAAGCCTTCACTGAACATATTCAACACGTAAAACAAAAGAAAATTCCCACTCACCATGGTCATAACCCGTTCGGCTGGCTAATGATAATGGCCGTTATCACGCTAATGCTGGGATTAGGTATTACTGGTTTTATGATGGAAGAAATAGATGCCATGTTCGGTAATAGTACGCTGGAATGGATACACAGTATTATGGCTGATGTGCTTTACGCATGTGTGCTAGTACACGTCGCTGCAGTGTTTGCTGTGCAATCTATGGGAAATATTCAGTTAATTCGCCCTATGCTTACAGGCTGGCGGAAGCGTTAGGCCTCAGTAATATTAACTGTCTAAAGGTCGCTTTGCTTCACGCACAGCTTTCGGGTGCATAAGTTTTTCTAAACGAGCGAGGTAAGACGCTATCTGCTGGTGCTGTTTTTTGTCGTTGGTCACCGAGTTATACAACCAGTGATACGCATCTTCATAATCGTAAGGGCTACCGTGACCTTCTAGAAACAACTCGACCAAACGAATCTGCGCTTTTAGGTTTTTAAGTGCTGCGGCTTCTCGTAAGTACACCACCGCGCGTGCTTTATCCTGCTGTACCAGCGTGCCCTTTGCATAGTAACGTCCAAGCTGCTCAAGTGCCGCTGGCAAACCTTGATTCGCTGCGTCTTCCATATAACCAATTCCACGAGCGGGTTCAGCATCTACGCATACCCCCCACGCCAGCATATCGCCCCATAAAAATTGGTAGGCTGGAATTTTTAGCACATCGGCGCGAGCTTCAATGTCTTGAACAAGCTGACATCTGTCTTCTACCACTTTATCTAGGTGGGTATTCGCGTTAATCATGTCGATGAGCGCGTCTTGGCTGTAAAGCTGAACGGCACGCAGCTCTTCTATCGTCTCACCTTCAAGCGCATGAGCAGAAAACCCCGCTACGGAGGCACAGATTAATAGAGCGGTAGATATAATTTGTTTCATAGCTAAGCAATAATTGTTGATAACGCAAACTTAGTTTAGTTATCGACCTAGTATAGATTAACTTAACCAATAGACGCTTTTCTTTACGTAAATAATTGCGCGCGGCCAAAGCCTATTTCACTTTGACCCATCTATTAAAAGATATAGCAAAAAAACGTTTAGGCTAATGACTACTTTTTCGCGGGCACATGGCGGATTGGATATGACGGGCGTGGTCGGCTAAATCAATACCTAAATCAGTTAGGTAACCACCGTCTGGCTGGGTAATTAAGCCTTTCGAGTACAGCCTGGATGCTGCGTTCACCATGCTTTGACTGGCATCGTGATGGATTTTCAGCCCCTGAAGCAGACTGTCTGCAGGAAACTTCAGTAGCAAATTTAACTCGTCTAGCATGTCCTGATCGAATGAACTCATGTAACCACCTTAGGCAAAAAAAGGGTTATTAGGGTTTTAATGCACGCGCATTACTGCGGCGTGTTATCGCAAAGCACTAAAATAGAAGGGCTAAGTAAGAATACGCACGCCGTGCGCTATTGGCCCGTATTTGTTAAATTTCATAACATATTGCTATATCACACTTAAATGGCGCCACTGTAAAGGTTAATTTGTCTGTAGAACGTTTAATGTTGGTTTCACACCGCTTACTGATCGGACTTTGCACTAAAATGGTATATTCTTGCCATAAATAACGTGTGTGGATACGCCAAACAGATGAAGTACAAAGATTTACGCGACTTTATTCGCCAGCTTGAAGCAAAAGGCGAGTTGGTACGCATTAGCCAGCCCATTGATACCGACCTTGAAATGACAGAAATTGCCGATAGGACTTTGCGTGCTGGCGGCCCTGCACTGTTGTTTGAAAACCCTAAAAACCACGATATGCCGGTACTGGCGAATTTATTTGGTACACCAGAGCGTGTGGCTATGGGCATGGGGCAAGATTCTGTTGAAGCGCTACGCGAGGTGGGCAAGTTGCTGGCTTACCTAAAAGAACCTGAGCCGCCGAAAGGGCTTAAAGACCTTTGGGAGAAACTGCCAGTATTTAAGCAGGTGCTGAATATGCCCGCCAAAGTACTTAAAAAAGCGCCTTGTCAGGAAGTGGTGCTCACCGGTGACGATGTAGACTTATCAAAAATTCCGGTTCAGCGCTGTTGGCCGGGTGACGCTGCACCTTTGGTAACCTGGGGTTTGAGTGTTACTAAAGGACCACACAAAAAGCGCCAGAATTTGGGGATTTACCGTCAGCAGGTTATTGGCAAAAACAAACTCATTATGCGCTGGCTATCACACCGTGGTGGTGCCCTTGATTTTCGCGAGTGGTGTCAAACCCATCCGGGCGAACCCTACCCTGTGTCTGTGGCGCTAGGTGCAGATCCCGCCACTATTTTGGGCGCGGTTACTCCTGTTCCAGATACCCTTTCAGAATATGCTTTTGCAGGCCTACTGCGCGGCGATAAAACCGAAGTGGTTAAGTCTATCAGTAACGACTTACAAGTACCTGCCAGTGCCGAGATTGTGCTTGAAGGCTATATCGCACAGGATGAAACTGCACCTGAAGGCCCTTATGGCGATCACACTGGGTATTACAACGAAGTCGACGACTTCCCTGTGTTTACCGTTACCCATATTACGCACCGTAAAGATCCTATTTATCATTCTACCTATACAGGCCGTCCACCCGATGAACCAGCCATTTTAGGTGTTGCGCTAAACGAAGTGTTTGTACCAATTTTGCAAAAGCAGTTCCCTGAAATTGTTGATTTCTATTTGCCACCGGAAGGCTGCTCTTATCGTATGGCGGTAGTTACCATGAAGAAACAGTACCCGGGCCACGCAAAACGGGTAATGATGGGCGTGTGGTCTTTCCTAAGACAGTTCATGTACACAAAATTTGTGATAGTGTGCGATGACGACGTTAACGCGCGCGACTGGAACGATGTTATCTGGGCTATCACTACCCGTATGGACCCAGCCCGCGACACGGTGATGATAGAAAATACGCCTATCGATTACTTGGACTTTGCGTCACCGGTTTCAGGGCTAGGTTCGAAAATGGGCATGGACGCGACAAACAAGATGCCGGGCGAGACCGACCGTGAATGGGGCGTGCCCATTGTGATGGACGAAGACGTTAAGAAACGCGTTGATGATATTTGGGACAGTCTTGGTATTATGTAGCGACTCGATGTAGCGCTATTAACGATTATTAAAGCATGCGCTTGTCTCAAAGCGCATAAAAAGGCGACAAGCTAGCAAGAAGGTTTAAAGAGAATACATGTCAGAGATTAAGTGTAAGGTTGCAAGCATCACGCCTTTAACCGAAGTGGTACAAAAAGTTGAATTGACGCCAGAAAGCCCTGTTGAGTTTAAGGCGGGTCAGTACGCTATGGTGGTGATGGGCGAAAAAGATATGCGCCCGTTTTCTATTGCTAATGCCGCGTTTGATAACAGCCGCATTGAATTACACATTGGTGCAGAGCCTGGCAACAGCTACGCTGGTGAAGTGCTAGAGCGCATGCGTGCAGATGGCGAAATTACTGTAAACGTAGGTAATGGCAATGCCTTTTTGCAAAGTAACGGGCTGCCTATGGTGCTTATTGCTGGTGGTACTGGCTTTTCGTATACCTACTCAATTCTGCAAGAGCATCTTAATAGTGGTGACAAAACACCACTTACCCTTTATTGGGGTGGAAAACACGCGGCTGATTTGTATTTAGCTGACAAGCTAACTGAACTCGCTGAAGCTAACGATCACTTCACTTTTGTGCCGGTTGTTGAGTTTGCATGTGACGAATGGAAAGGCAGAACGGGCTGGGTACACCATGCGGTAATGGCAGACCACGCTGACTTTGCGAACGTTCAAGTATATGTTGCCGGCCGCTTCGAAATGGCTAAAGTCGTGCGCGACGATTTTACTCAGCGCGGCTTAAAAGTTGAGAACCTGTTTGGCGACGCATTTGCGTTTATTTAAGCGCTAGCGTACACCTCACATTGTGAAAGCCGGCGAATGCCGGTTTTTTCGTTCTTTGTTACAGATCGTTTTTTATACTCAGCGCCTTACTCCGCTTTTCAATCGCAATGACTTGCGATGACCAACCATTAAACAGGTTTACTCCAATTGTAGCCAAGCTGCGTATTGGTTATGGTGGAAAGATAAACAATGGAGAGAACAATGATAAAAAACCTATCCGCACTCGCTAACTTAAGCGCAAAAATAAGTAAAAACACCCTGCTGACATCTGCTGTATTATTGAGCGGCACCGTTTCTTTCGCTGCTCACGCACAAAGCGAACAGCAGCAAGCACTTTACGATATTGCTAAAAATGTCTCTGCCGAAAACATTGAAAAAGACATTACCAAGTTGGTGAATTTTGGTACTCGCCATACCCTTTCTGAAACCGAGTCTGATACCCGTGGTATAGGCGCTGCGCGCCGCTGGATTAAATCTGAATTTGATAAAATTTCAGCTGAGTGCGGTGGCTGTTTGGAAGTGTACTACCAATCAGAAGTGATTAGTGGTGAGAAACGTATTCCAGACCCAGTGGAAGTGGTCAGCGTAATTGCGATTCAGCGTGGTAGTACTGATCCGGACCGCTATGTGATTATGTCTGGCGATATTGACTCACGAGTATCTGATGTCATGGATTTCACGTCTGACTCACCGGGTGCAAACGACAACGCCTCGGGTGTTGCCGGTACTCTTGAAGCGGCACGAGTATTATCAAAGTACAAGTTTAACGGCAGTATCGTGTATGCTGCACTATCTGGCGAAGAGCAAGGGCTTTTCGGCGGGCGTATTATGGCAAACCATGCCAAAAAAGACGGCTGGAGAATTAAAGCCGTGCTCAATAACGACATGATAGGCAATATCGAAGGGGTTAACGGTGTGATTAATAACACCACCGCTCGCTTGTTTGCCGAAGGTACACGCGTAACCGAAACGGAAAAAGAAGCGCGAATGCGACGATTCACCGGGGGTGAAGTAGACTCGCCAAGCCGAAACCTTGCCCGCTATATCGATAAAATTGCCGATAAGTACATTGAAAATTTAGACACTATGGTGATTTATCGTTTGGACCGCTTTGGTCGTGGTGGCCACCATCGCCCGTTCAATGATTTGGGCTACCCGGGTATTCGTATTATGGAAACTAACGAAAACTACACCCGCCAGCACCAAGACCTTCGCGTAGAAGACGGTATTGCCTATGGTGATACCTTAGATGGCGTTAACTTTGACTACGCCGCTAAGCTTACCGGTTTAAACGCTGTTTCTCTTGCAGCAATGGCCTGGGCGCCTAACCCACCTGCAAACGTAGAAATTGCCGGCGCCGTTCAGCCCTCAACCTTTTTGAAGTGGGATGCACTAGACGCTGAAGAGAACCCTCAGCTTAAAGGGTACAAAGTCTATTGGCGTCATACTGATGCTCCGCAATGGGAATACAGTAAGTATGTGGGCAATGTGACCGAAGCCATGCTTGAGAACGTTGTTATCGACAACTACTTTTTTGGAGTTGCCAGCGTTAACAAGGACGGTGTTGAAAGCGTTGTCGTTTATCCAGGTCCTGCGGGAAGCTTTGGAGAATAAGCGTTTGTATTGAGCGCTTATATTGAGCGTACCTATACGCTTACTCATCCAATTACGTATCCGATCAAGTTCGTGACGTTAAGTGGGTAATGGAAACTGGCTTATCGTCACGAATGACTTTACTCAACAAAAGCCTGCCTAGACGTTAGCATGACACACAATTAATTGATGCCGCTTACATTTTGTTAATTTAAACCAGTGCGGGTTTATTGGAATTAACTGACTAACTACATTACAGTGTAATAAATGCATGACGGCAGTTCGGAGTTCACCTTTGGTAAGATTTAGCGCATTTTCGCTCTCTTTTTTTGCTCGACGCCTTTCCTTGTTAGGCATCATCCTTGCCCTTTGTTTAGTCAACATTTCGCCTTTACAAGCCGCCCCCACGACTTTAGGTGCCGCTTCCTTTGAAACTTATATAAGCGATGATGGTGAGCCTGCTCGAGTTAATGCTTTGCTTGAAAAGGTGTTTGAAAAGGCGGAGTTGGATATTCAACTTCAGGTTATGCGACAAGCTTTTTTAGGTAGCTCTGTACTAACAGGGAAATTAGACGGTGAGTTTGCCCACATAAATTTGGGCGAGGACAGCAGCAATTATTTTCTATCCGACATTTACTTACCTGTTTATCTTTACGCAGTAAGTAAGAAGGCAAACGTAGAAGACATAAAGCTTTTTCCACACTTAAAAGGTAACCGGGTTGCGATTGAAAACCGCTTTGCAAACACACCCTCGTTCAGACTACTTAAAGATATAAAGTGGTCGCGCAACCCCACAACGTTTGATGCCTTTCGCCAACTTGCCGATGATAGAGCACCTTACTTGATTACTACCCAGCTTCTCACGCGAGAGCTAAACATACTGCTGGCGAACGATAACGAAGAAACTTTGCACTTTTCAGCAAAGCCTTTAGCCAAAACGGGGTTTCAAATAGCTATCAGTAAAAATGTTGCCAGTGCTGAGAGCATTATTGCAAAATTTAACCAAGCCATATCAACGTTACAAAATAACGGTGAACTTAATCAGCCTCTTGCATTGGCATGGCTAACGAAAGATGTGAATGGAGATGGCGTAGCCGACTATATTGGACATAGCAGCATAACTACAACTGCGGACTTATTAGACACAGTTTACTCGCTAGATGGTAAGCCTACCTCTGAAAGCAGCATGTTTTATGTTGATGGTAAGCAATATGTATCGTTAGAAGAGGCACGCGCAGTACTCTCAGCTAAAGAAAGCTTATCGGCCCGAGAGTCACTTTTAGATAAAAGTGTCTATGAACAGCTGCTTCGCCGCTGGTAGATGAATTTTGAAAGCCTAACAGATCCTAACTCGCTATTGGGCATCAACGGAGCCTGATTTAAGACTCTGTATTCAGGTTGTAGTCAATACAATGCCACGCAGTATGCACTTATCCGCGCGCTGAAGGCTGTCTAGACCTACAGGCGCGGTTTTCAGCTATTAGAGTGACGTTTCTGGCATGTACATTTCCAAAATAGTCAGCAACTCTTCTCCGTCAACGGGTTTAGATACGTAATTATTGAAGCCGGCTTTAAGGGCTTTAACGCGGTCTGATGTATAGGCGTATGCAGTAAGTGCCACAGCGTTGAGCTTCGCAATCTCGGGGATTTCGCTAGCTCTTATTTTTAACACTAGACCTAACCCATCCATTTCCGGCATGCCAATATCCGACAGTAATAGATCGAAAGCTTCGGGCATATCGTTTAGCTCTTTCCATGCGAGCAGCCCGTTTTTAACTACGTTGACGCGGGCACCGTTAGACTCTAAAAATAACTTTATAAAGTCACGGGCGTCTTGCTCGTCTTCTGCTACCAAGATTCGTAAACCGCTTAAACGCAAAGACTCGGTTAAATCACTGATTTCGCTATTCTTGGTTTCGATAATGTCATCGTGCAAGCTAAGAGGAGCAATAGGCAAAGATACAAAGAAAGTAGTCCCGGAATTTGGTCCATCACTTTCGGCGCGAATTTCCCCGCCGTGCATTTCAACTAAGCTCTTTACAATGGATAAACCCAGCCCCAAGCCGAGTTTGTTATGAGAATCTTTACCTTGGTAAAAGCGCTCAAAAACCCGGGCTATCTGATCTTGGGTCATTCCTTTACCGTTGTCTTTTACACGAAACAAGTAATTTGAATGTTCTCTTCGGCCCCGCACATGTACGGTTCCGCCTTTTGCTGTAAATTTAAGAGCGTTACTGAGCAGATTATTTATCACCTGCTTAATACGCAAATTATCACCCAGAATTTGAGTATGCTCGTCTTCGCAATTGATCGACAAATGGATATTCTTGCTGGCAAAGCCCGCTTCAAATGATTTAGCCACCTCAGAAATAGATGAAGCAATATTAAGTGAATGCGTGCTGAGCTTCATGGTGCCGGAGATAATGCGCGACAAATCTAAAATGTCATTTATTAAGGCGGCCTGTGTAGACGCAGCGCGTTTGATAACGCCTAATGCGTCGGACATTCTATCGACATTCGTCACATCCATCAGGGCTAAATCGGTCCAACCTACAATTGAATTAAGGGGTGAACGAAGTTCATGGGAAATACTCGCTAAAAACTGATCTTTAGCTTTATCTAACTCTTCTAATTTACTAATTTGCTTATCGAGCGAAGCTTTCAGGCTTAGCGCGTAAGGTATAAATAGATGATCAAAACCTTCTATTATAAGCTGATCATCCTCACTCCACTCAATCGACTCATCAGCAACACTTTGTAAGTACATATCAAAGGAATTACGAGGCGTTAGTACCTTACCAATATCTTTGTTTGCGGCTTCGCGGCCCGCCCATCGTATGGTTTTGTCTTTTTGCTCTCTAAACCAAACCGTGTAGTAACCAAGCTTGGCAGATACACAGGATATATACATGCCGCGAATGCCATTGAGGTCACATTGCTCCGACACTTCTTCCGCCAGCTTGCTAATAGCAATTGACTCTTCAGAATTTGGAATGACGAATTTGTCGAGAAGGCGAGTTAATGTTTGTTCAGAGGGCGTTTTACCTACTAAATATTTATCTACAGGGGTAATAACCGCCATACCACATGCATTGGCAACATCCAAAAGGCCTTTTTCTTTTTGGGTTATCGCCTCAAGCGGGTTAGCAAAGCCAGTAAGCTGATGAATAATAGTGTTTAGCTTACGTTGGCGAATTTGAAACTGTTCTTTCTTTTCATGCAAGGCTTTAGTGTGTAGCTGCCACGCATAGAGATGACCGAGGGATTCGCATACCAAACGCTTTTTTTGGTCGATATATTTAGGCTCGTTATTGTGACAAGCAAGTAACCCCCAAAGTTTACCTTCAAACACAAGGGACACTGAAAACGATGAACGTATACCCATGTTTTTAAGATAAGTAATATGAACCGGCGACACTGAACGAACCATAGACATGGATAAATCCAGTGGCGGTCGCTCTGCTTCTTGCACTGTTGGCTTTAAAGCAATAGGGTTTTGTTCTACGTCAAATACGCAACGTACGCGATTTTTTAAGTACAGAGCTCGGGCTTGGCTAGGAATATCAGATGCCGGAAATTTCAAACCTTTGAAAGAGCGTGAAGCTGGTAATTTTGCTTCGCCAATTACTTCTCCGCTATAGGTTTTATCGAACTGATAAACCATCACCGAATCAAACCCTATATAGCGCTTAAATACGCCCGCAATGGCGTCTGCGACATCACTGATAGACTCGCATCCATCCACATCAGGAAGCAATGTGCGAATATCTACGTCCATCGGTACCCATTGTTGGGCAGCTTCATAGCTAAGCTGCGGGGTGGGCTCTAATTCAATAACAAGTAAACCGTTTGAATCGAACGCGACACCGCTACCCTCTTTTTCCCAGTTGTCTAAATGAAGCGCGTTGTCGGCAAATTTCCATTGATACGCTCGGCGCGTGTCTCCGCCTTTTACGCTTTGATAAATACTTTGAAAAGTGGGGGCATCATCAGAAGGGGTATCGATGAGTTCAGTAATAAGGGTTTCACCCGCAGTGATACTGACTTTAAATAGTTCATTGATGTTTTCACTGAACACCTGAATTTTTTTAGTTTCAGGGTCTACCGCTATAACGTAACCAAAGCTTTGAACACTTTCGATTAGGTGAATAGCTTCATCTTCGCAGTTCTGAAGCGTCTTTATCTTTTTATCTGTAACGTGTTGCATTGCCTTGGCCGAGAAATTTTGAAAGCTAACTTTCATGAGGGTTTTAATTACACAACCACGATAACAACTTATTGCAACCAAAGCATGCAATATCGTTGAAACTTTCCTAATTAACTTTTATTAAATTATCAATAAAATTTAGCTTACAAAGCTTTTTATTGTTGCTTTTTTTGATCTGACGCAATAAACTTTCAGTAATTTCTGAAACTTCTGGAAAATAAGAATGAAAATGACGCCTTTAATTACATCTGCAGTCATGCACTTTGGCGAAATGGGAAGTCGCTGGGGTTTTAATAGAACAGTAGGGCAAATTCTTGCGCTTATTGTATTAAACGAAGAGCCCATTTCGGCACAAGAGGTTGCCGATGCGCTCAATATCTCCAGAGGCAATACCAGTATGGGTTTAAAAGAGCTTCAATCATGGCGCCTAGTAAAACAACATCACGTTCCCGGCGAAAGAAAAGAGTTCTTTATTCCCGCTGGCGATATCTGGACATTAGCAAACAGAGTATTTGAAGAGCGCAGAAAGCGCGAAATAGACCCAACCATGAGCCTGCTTCGGGATTTGCTTCTTGACGCACCTGCTAATGAAAAGGAGGCAAACGCCCAACATAAACTGAACGAAATTCATGATTTACTCGAATCAATTACGGCATGGTCTGAAGAGCTTCAAAATCTTGGACCTGAAAAGCTAAACACGTTGATGAAGTTAGGTTCTGGCGTGGGCCGTATGCTTGAGCTTAAGGACAAGCTGCTTCCGGGGAAAAACAGCGTTAACTAAGGGGGCTCTCTGTGGATGCATTCTTGCTGTCTCGATTACAATTTGCGTTAAATATTAGTTTCCATATTTTATTTCCAACCATCACCATGGCGATGGGCTGGTTTCTATTCTATTTTAAACTGCGTTCTAACATTTCAGGTCACCCTGTGTGGATGCGCATGTATCGTTTTTGGGTACGTGTTTTTGCCCTAAGCTTTGCATTAGGCGTGGTTAGCGGCGTCACAATGTCATTTCAGTTTGGCACTAATTGGCCTGGATTCATGGAGAAAGTGGGTAACGTGGCCGGTCCGCTCTTAGGTTACGAGGTACTGACCGCTTTTTTCTTAGAAGCCACGTTTTTAGGCATCATGCTATTTGGTATACGCCGTGTTCCTAACTGGCTGCATACAGCATCCACCCTTATAGTCGCTCTCGGCACCACAACATCTGCATTTTGGATATTAGCGCTTAATAGCTGGATGCAAACCCCACAAGGTTTTGAAGTAGTCGATGGTGTGGTGTATGCCACCAACTGGAAAGAAATCATTTTCAACCCATCTTTCCCTTATCGCTTTGCTCATATGATGTTGGCGTCTGGGTTAACGGCTAGTTTCCTTATTGCCGGGCTTTCAGCCTACCGCATGCTTAAAGGCGACGACAAGCTTGCGCCTAAGCTCGCGCTTAAAACTGCCACCTATACGGCGGCAGTGTTAATTCCGCTGCAAATTTTTGCGGGCGACATGCACGGTTTAAATACCCTTGAACATCAACCTCAAAAAGTGGCAGCGATGGAAGGGCTTTGGGAAACCACTGAAGGCGCACCTTTGTTGCTTTTTGCAATTCCTGACGAAGAAAGCAAAGAGAATCATTTTGAAATTCCTATTCCCTACGGTGCAAGTTTAATTCTTACCCATGAGCTCAAAGGAGAGATAGAAGGGCTTAATGAGTTTGAGGGAGAGCACCCACCTGTAGCCCCTGTTTTCTTCGGCTTCAGAGTCATGGTAGGTATGGGTATGCTAATGCTGGCTGTTTCATGGCTTGGTAGTCTTTACCTTATTCGCAAGAAAGAATTTCCTGTGTGGCTGAAACGTACGTTTGCAGGTATGGCATTTAGCGGCTGGATAGCAACGTTAGCTGGCTGGTACGTTACAGAAATAGGTCGACAGCCTTATTTGGTGAGTGGCGTCTTAAGAACCGCTGATGCTGTTACCCAATTGCCACCGGCCAATATTGCTCTGTCGTTCACGCTTTACCTCGTCATTTACACGGTGCTCTTAATCGCATACATGGGAACGCTTATGTTGATGTGTAGAAAAGCAGTGGAAATCGAGGAAATAACGACGGAAGAGCGCGAAGTAGCGAAGGCTAAGATGCAACCCTCTGAACCTGACCCAAGCACGGTATAAGGAGAGCAAACATGTTTGAAAATGTATCAGCAGAAATGCTTGGAAACATCTACGTCGGCTTACTTGGTTTATCTGTATTACTGTACGCTATTTTAGATGGCTATGACTTAGGTGTTGGCGTATTAATACCGCCAAGAAAAGAGGCTTTTCGCGACGATATGATAGCCTCTATTGGGCCTTACTGGGATGCCAATGAAACCTGGCTTGTGCTTGCCATAGGCTTACTGCTCATTGCTTTTCCTGAAGCCCATAGCGAGTTTCTGCAAACTCTGTACTTACCTGCAACTTTCATGTTGTTAGGGCTTATTTTGCGCGGTGTGGCATTCGATTTTCGCGCCAAGGTTGTGCAGGTGAAAAAGCGTAAGTGGGATTTAGTATTTAAATACGGTTCGCTTTTAACTACGCTCGCGCAAGGATACATGTTAGGTATTTACGTGACAGGGCTTCGCACTGATATTTGGGCTCAAGGCTTTGCTCTACTTGCGGCATTTGGAGTAACAGCGGCCTATGCATTTATTGGCTCATGCTGGTTAATACTCAAAGGCGAAGGAGAGCTTCAAGAAAAAGCATATTATTGGGCACGCCGAGGGTTGGTTGTACTGGCTGTGGGAATTACTGCAGTAAGTATCGCTAATTTAACCCTACACGATGATGTGCGAGACTTATGGCTGTCTGCACCTTGGGGCTATGTGCTTTTTGCTATACCCGTAGCATGTTTTGCGCTTTTAGCATTGTGTGGGGTATTGCTTAAAAAGCTGCCTGACGCTCAAGGTAAAGGCGAATGGCTTCCGTTCTTTATAGCCTTGCTTGTATTTTTACTTTGCTTTACCGCATTTGGCATTAGTTACTACCCGTTTATTATACCTGGGCAGATGACGGTGATGGATGCGCTCAGTGACGCTAACTCCCTGCGCTTCTTGCTAGTCGGTGTAGTTATTGTTGTGCCAATCATTCTGGCTTATACGGCCATGGTGTATAAGATTTTCTCCGGTAAATCAGAGAAGCTTTCTTACTACTAGTATTTATTATTGGGATCCCAGCAGATCCTAATTACTCAAAACAATAGTGAACATCACTGATAGTCAGTGGTGTTCACTTTCTATTCAGCGCTATAATTGGCGCTTATACGTTGTGAGTTTATTCTGTTTCCAACTACTTTCTGGCCTGTGGCGTTTTCGGCGACGACTATAACCTGCTCGGAAACTCGATCTGAAAACCTGCGATCAAGATATGATCCTTTCTCTCGAACAATGTATATCAATGAATAGAGGGTGCTCAGTTGTACTTAGTCTATCCTTATCATGTGAACGAGATATCTAAATTGTTTAATGACAATTATTTTGTTGACATCAAACTGTAATATTACTATATTTTATTTGGGGCAATTTTTACTAGAAGGAGCCAATACTATGGAAAATGTATTCCATTCGTTCTCACGGTTCTTCAAACGCGCGCACCCCTATACAGTCGCTCATTACATCGGCCGTAAAAATGCGCAGCGTATCTTAGGATGTAAAATTAAAAAGAAATCCAAGATATTTGCCGACCAGCACGTTGAAGACCAAAATCATTAATTTATATGGGGCCCGTCAAACCGGCCCCATTTTTTTGGCGTATTAAATGTGGTTTAAAGGGACTGAGGTTGTGTACTTAATCTGTTCCATGGCAAAGCTAGACGTAACGTCTGAAAACTCTATACCGTTAACCAATCGCTTATAAAAGTGGTCGAAGCAATCCATATCGGTGACGAGGACTTTTAGCAAGTAATCGTACTCCCCTGACATACGATAACATTCAACAACTTCATCAAATGACGCTGCGTGCTTGGCGAAACTTGCTAGCCATTTTCCATCGTGCCTTCCTGCTTTCACTTGAACGAAAACCGTCATTGCAAGGCCTAGCTGCTTTGCTTGCAACAGCGCCACTCGCCTAGAAATTATACCCTTATCTTCTAGCTTTTGAATGCGCCGCCAGCAGGGCGTTACCGTTAGCCCGACTTGCTCGGCGATTTCTGCAACAGGCGTATCAGCATTATTCTGAAGCATGGCCAAAATAGCTTTATCTATTGCGTCTATACCGCTCATTTTATCATTAGCCATAGTGGAACCTGGCCCTGCATCCCCAACACTTTCAGTTTTATATTTGTTTTGTTACTCATACTTTATCTAAAGCCACCAAGGCTTTGAAAAATCCACGTTTTCGGGAGAAATTTCATACTGATAAGGAGGTGAGAATAAATCCCAAAACGTTTCGCTTAGGTCTTCATCTATTATGTTAAGTTTACCCGCATCACGATAGCGAGAGAGTAGTTTATTGTAAGCATCAATAGGCATTTGCGGGTTAGACTGTCGAAAAACGACACGACCGCTAAACTCTTCGAACATGGCTTTTTCACCTTGGAATTGCATTACCTGCTTAACCGCTATTTCTTCGATAGGTTTTGATGAAGTTTCGCTAGATACCTGGCTTTTAAACTTATCGATAAACTTATTTACTAGCGCTTGGTCAAGCGTAATACCTTTTTCCTTAACGTAATCCTCTAACACTAGTTCGAAAATTTTGTTAGACGCGTTTACATGGGCGACATATTCGAGCATTTCGGCGTAGTTATCTTTCGCCTGCTCTTTCATGTTTTGACGCTTTTCTTCACTGGGCATTACATCTACTACTCGAATTTCGGTGTTGAGCACTGTTGCCAAAACATTCTCGCCAACGACTAGCCCATCTGCTTGGGCGGCATAAGTAGAGTTTGAACAAAGAAGAAGTAGTAAAGCAGCCAGTGTGGTTCGAATTATTGATGTGATGCGCATAAAGCACTCCCTGAAGGCGTATTCATCGTTATATCGAGTAAAGCATTAAACACCATGACTACGCAATACTGTGGCGTACTGATATTAGGAATATACTGCGAGCATCAAATTTATTGGGGTGAACGAGTGCTTTTGTGATCTGGTGCGGTGTAAACAAGAAACGGTAACGATAGTTACGCTGAAGACTGGCAATTGAAGAAAAGCGCTATTCGTTAAAAGTGAGTTATACCAAAAGCGTTATAGACTAAAAGTGTTATGCACTAAAAGCCTAGTCAAGCATTTAGCGTGAGCGTGGGAAATGCAGCCAATAGAAAGAAAAACGGCGGTCAAATGACCGCCGTTTTTGAATTCTTAGATAGCTTGCACGTTAGCAGCTTGAAGACCTTTTTGACCTTCTTCAACTTCAAATTCTACTCGCTGACCTTCTGGAAGCGTTTTGTAACCGTCAGAGATGATCGCACGGAAATGAACGAAAACGTCCTTGCCGCCGTTATCTTGAGTTAGGAAACCGTAACCTTTATCAGCGTTGAACCACTTAACTGTGCCTGTAACTTTAGACATGTCGTATAGACCTCAAATATCGTATTAAATTGCGCATAAGCGCGTGTAACAAAGTTCTTTAGAGTCTTTAAATTGGCGGAGTATTGGGTCTTACTTACGAATGGACAAACAACTTACAACAAATTACCGGGTAACTCGAGTGGTTTAACATATAGCAAATAATACAAAATCGCGTCTATTTAAAGACTTTGGCTTAGAGCCGTATCCACTATAACACTCTTCGGGACGATTACTATACAAATTAATTAATTAACTACGGATTTCATAAATATTTCACCGCAGCGTAACAAAAATCACAGCCCTTTTCGCCACGCTAAATACCAACAAATTGCGCCGATTACTCCCGTACTTGCAGGGAAATACCAAGATAAGTCATAAATTGGCAATATTGCTGACATCAGTACAAAGGTTGCACCTACTAGGCTTAAGTGAGTGGTCTGAGTTGTTTTTTTCTGCTCTTGAATCAGTGCCAAATGTGCCCTCTGCTGTTGCAATGGCAAGCGCTTCATTTGCTGTAAACTGTCGTAAAGCAGGTCTGGCATTTCAGGGAGTTTTTCAGACCAGAAAGGCAAGTTGTCTTTTACTTTCCCCATCATAGCCGTAAAACCAATTTGTTCCTTCATCCAGTTTTCGAGGAACGGCTTGGCGGTTTTCCATAAATCGAGCTGGGGGTAAAGCTGACGACCTAAACCTTCGATATACAGCAAGGTTTTTTGCAGTAACACCAATTGCGGCTGTACCACCATATTGAAACGTCGTGCCGTGTTAAATAGCTGTAGCAGTACGTTACCAAAGGATATTTCTGCCAAAGGCTTTTGAAATATCGGTTCGCATACTGTGCGAATGGCCATTTCGAACTCATCAATGTTGGTATCTTGCGGCACCCAACCTGAGTCGGCGTGAAGTTGCGCCACTTTGCGATAGTCGCGGTTGAAAAAGGCGATAAAGTTTTCGGCCAAATAGCGCTTATCTTCGCGATTAAGCGTACCAACAATGCCAAAATCGATGGCGATGTATTTGGGGTTTTCAGGATGTTCCGTAGATACAAAAATGTTGCCCGGATGCATATCAGCATGGAAAAAGCTATCCCGGAATACTTGGGTAAAGAAAACTTCAACCCCGCGCTCTGCTAACTTTTTCATGTTGGTGTTTTGGGTTAACAAAGCATCGATATTGGAAATAGGTAAGCCGTAAATACGCTCCATAACCAATACATTACTGCGACAGTAGTCGCTGTAAATCTTAGGTACGTATAAGGCGTCTGAGCCCTCAAAATTACGTCCTAGCTGGATACCGTTAGCTGACTCACGGAGCAGATCAAGCTCATCTACAATGGTTTTGCGGTATTCCACTACCACTTCTACAGGGCGTAAACGCTTGCCGTCTGGCAACCAACGCTGTAGGACATTTGCTAGGCTAAATAAAAGCTCCATATCCGCCACTATGGTATCGCGAATATCCGGCCTTAATACCTTTACTACAACATCTTCGTTATTGTGCTTTAACTTTGCTGCGTGAACTTGCGCAATAGAGGCCGACGCGAGTGGCGCGGTTTCAAATTCGCTAAACAACTCGTTCAGATCAGATAGCCCTAGTGCCCGCCTGATGATGTCTTGCGCTACGTCTGACGAGAAAGGTGGTACCTTGTCTTGTAAGCGGGCCAGCTCATTAGCAATAGCTGGGGGAAGCAGGTCGCGGCGTGTAGAAAGCATTTGACCAAACTTGATAAAGACTGGACCAAGATTTTGCAATGCAAGAGTAATGCGCTCGCCAGGAGATTTCCCTTTATGCTTATTGCGCACCCAAAAAATGGCATGGCGCATAATTCGCGCGTACCAGGGTAACCATTTTGCTGGAATAAGTTCATCTAAGCCGTGTTCCAACAATACCTTGTTAATTCGGTATAACCTAACAATACGCATTTATGAGCCTGTTTCTCTCAATTTTACTTAAGTTTTTCTTCTAACCGGCGCAGTCGCGCATCGGCACTTTCTGCCCTGTCGCGAAGCGCATTCACTTCATCACTAAAGTGCATTACCGCAAGCTTATGTGCAGCCAGCTGTTTTTCTTCTACCACGGCATTGCCAAAGACCTTCGCCATAGACGCTAGAGCCGTCATCGATTTCTCATGCACTGTTTTTACCGTTTTAATGGTTTGATGAGCGATAACGTCATTGGTCTTTTGAGCAATCAACTCTTCAACGTCGATGTCGAGCTGCTGAAACAAAGCACTGACTTGCTGGGCAACGTTCAGCTCCCCTTCTAAAAAGAGTGCTTTTTGTTGAATAAGGCGGGTCAGCTGGCTAGTTTCTTTTAACTCAGGCAAGGTCTGTAGCGACGTTTTAATACAACAGTCTTTCGGCCCAAGGGACGCGACGGCGTCTTCAAACGAGCCTTGCTCGCTGAGTACGTCCACTCGGTCAGAAAAAGACAAGGTGATACCGTAAGGCAGCGGCGAAATAAACGCGGTAAGTCTCGCGCCGTTAAGGACTTTTAATCTTTTCTCGCTGTCTTCATCTAAAGACAGCAGTTTGTTTAGAGCCGATTCAACCGTAGCGGTAACAAGCGCTGAAGTAGGCATTAAAACTTGTAGCCTCTATGCAGAGCCACAATACCGCCGGTTAGATTCTGGTAATCACATTGTTCAAAGCCAGCCTGTTCAAACATGCCTTTTAATGTTTCTTGATCAGGGTGCATGCGAATACTTTCAGCAAGATATTGGTAGCTTTCTGCATCATTCGCCACCAGCTGCCCCATTTTCGGCAAGATGTGGAAAGAATACATGTCGTAAAGCTTACTTAGCTGCTCTGACGTAGGCTTAGAAAACTCTAAAACCAGTAAGCGACCACCGGGTTTTAACACACGAAAAATAGAATTCAGTGCATTTTGCTTTTCCGTCACGTTTCGAAGACCAAATGCCATGGTCACCACATCGAAATGGTTGTCAGGAAACGGCAGCGCTTCTGCGTCGGCTTGTACATAATCAATATTGCTAACCAAACCCCGATCGCGCAATTTATCACGCCCCACCTTAAGCATAGACAAGTTAATATCAGCTAAGGTTACGCGTCCTGTAGGGCCCACCAAACGCGAAAACTTAGCGGTTAAATCGCCAGTACCACCTGCAATATCCAGTACTTTATTACCCGCACGCACACCGCTGCAGTCAATGGTAAATCGCTTCCATAAACGATGTACTCCCATTGACATAAAGTCGTTCATTACGTCGTACTTCGCAGCAACAGAGTCAAAAACATTAGCAACCAAAGAGGCTTTCTGCCCTTTATCTACCTGCTTAAAACCGAAGTGTGTCGTATGCTCGTTAGCATTGTCGATTGCAGAGTCTGCTTGCGTAGCGGGAGTTTGATTGTCGCTCATGACAGTCCTGTAATTTGAATATTGTTATTAATGCCGAAGTGTATAGGATTGTGTGCTGAAGCAAAAGCTTTATGCCTGTCTGCCTCATATTGAAAGCCAAGTTGCTAGCTTTGCTTCTGCATTAGCCTGCGAGATGCACGCCTGCTTTTAATATACGCAAAGAAGCCCTAAATAGTCCTAATCCGTATTACGCTGTAAGATTATTCGTGCCCCAGCTAAAAGCTACAATAGCGCTGACTTCTTGTAGTGATCGACCGCTTTCTTTATGCCAATGTGCAAATGCTGCATTTGCTGCTGACAGCGACTTTTTCGATGTTAATCCGCCATCTATAATCTCGTTTTTGCGCAGATAATCTTCAACGTCACGAGAGAACAAGAACGTATCAATACCCAATGCGCGGAGCATGTACGGGCCCGTATTGCCACCTAATCGCGCGCCGCGCTTTTTCAAAAACGCCCATAGTTCGGTGATGTTGTCTTTATCAAAGCTGGCGACAAATTTACCAAAGCTGCCGTGCTCCATAGCCACATCTTTAATCATCATGGCGTTATCTCGCACAGTCATCACTTTTTTATAGTTGCGAACAATGCGCTTATCCGACGCTTTTTGTTCTAGCATTTCATCTGGCATCAGCAACACTTTATCCACGTTGAAACCGAAAAATACGGTTTCAAAATCTGGCCATTTTTGCTCGATGACTCGCCATACAAAGCCAGATTTAAAAACTTGCTTAGTCATTGCCGCTAAAAAGCGATCATCACTAATGGCTTCAATTTGCGCTTTAGAAAGCGGGGCTTGAAGCATTGCCTCAAGCCCCCTTTCACCGCCTTTGCGCTCGCACGCACGGCGGTAGATAGATTGGAAAGACTCTAACTTCGACTCTTTCATGTATGCCTAGCCCTTTATACCGCTATGACGAAGCAAAGCGTCAACCTTCGGCTCGCGCCCTCTAAAGGCAACAAACAAATCCATAGGAGGCTTGCTGCCGCCCATTTCTAAAATGTTTTCTAAGAACGCTTTGCCCGTATCGCGATTGAAGATGCCATCTTCTTCAAATTTACTGTAGGCATCTGCAGAAAGGACTTCAGCCCACTTATAGCTGTAATAGCCCGCTGCATATCCACCTGCAAAAATGTGTCCAAAACCATTTTGGAAGCGATTGAACGATGGCGGAATAACTACGGCAACTTCTTCGCGCACTTTGTCCAAGGTACCCTGCACGTCTACTTCACTGCCCTTTTCACTGTGCAGTAAGAAATCAAATAGACTGAATTCAAGTTGACGAACCATCTGCATAGCAGATTGATAATCACGAGCCGCAAGCATGCGGTCGAGCAAATCAGCTGGAAGCGGCTCTCCGGTCTCATAATGACCAGAAATAAAATTAAGGGCGTCTTCTTCCCAACACCAGTTCTCTAAGAACTGACTTGGTAGTTCAACAGCATCCCATGGCACACCGTTAATGCCAGATACGCCAGCCACGCTCATTTTTGTAAGCATGTGATGGATTCCATGACCAAACTCATGGAAAAGGGTGACGACTTCATCGTGCGTAAACAGCGCAGGCTTATCGCCGACAGGGGCATTGAAGTTACAGGTCAGATACGCAACCGGCAGCTGTAGCTCACCGTCTATCATTTCACGTCGTACTCGGCATTCATCCATCCATGCCCCGCCACGTTTTTTAGCACGGGCGTAAAGATCTAAGTAAAAGCTACCACGCAATGCGTCGGCATCGTCGGTTATAGTGAAATAACGTACATCTTTATGCCAGGTGTCGATGCCTGGCTGCTCAATAATCTTCAAACCATATAAGCGATGCACTACTTCAAAAAGACCTGATAGCACTTTGTCTTCAGGGAAATAAGGGCGCAGCATTTCATCAGAAATGGTGTACTTTTCTTGCTTCAACTTTTCGCTGTAATACGGTAAATCCCATGCTGCTAATTCGGTAACACCATGTTTGTCTTTGGCGTACGTTCTTACTTCTTCAAGCTCTTTTTCCGCCTGAGGTTTAGACTTAGCCGCCAAGTCGCGTAAGAAACCTATTACCTGATCAGTAGATTCTGCCATCTTGGTAGCCAGTGAACGCTCTGCATAGCTAGCAAACCCTAACAATTCAGCCAGCTCTGTGCGCAGCGTTAAGGTCTCTTTAATAATGTCGGTGTTATCCCACTTACCCGCATTCGGACCTTGGTCAGACGCTTTTGTGGCATAGGCACGATACATTTCTTCGCGAAGTTCACGATTATCGGCGTAAAGCATAACAGGCAAATAAGACGGAATATCCAGGGTAAATAACCATCCCTGCAAGTCTTTTTGGTGCGCAGCTTGCGCTGCCGCTTCAAGTGCTGACTCTGGCATACCTGCAAGCTCAGATTCATCGGTAACGTGTTTGGTCCAGCCCATGGTGGCGTCCATCACATTGTTTGAGAAGGTTGACGATAACTCACTAAGCTTTGCCTGAATTTCTGCAAAACGTTTCTTTTGTTGTGCAGGCAAGGCAACACCTGAGAGCGTAAAGTCGCGTACCGCGTTCTCAATGACTTTCTGTTGTTCTTCGCTAAGGGTGTCAAACTCGTCAGACGCTTTTAGTGAAGCATAAGCATTATAAAGGCCTTCGTGCTGGCCTACCCAAGTACCGTATTCAGATAAAAGCGGCAAACACGCATCATGCGCCTCTCGCAATTCATCGCTGCTTACTACGCTGTTCATATGAGACACAGGTGAGAACATTTTACTTAAGCGGTCGTCTACCTCTTCAAGGCGTAATACTAAATTCTTGTAAGAGTAATCATTCGACGCTACCACTTCTTCTATTTCACTTTTACAAGCTTCAATGGCTTTTTCGATAGCTGGCTTTATAGAGGCAGGCTCAATAGCAGAAAAAATTGGTAGGCCATCTACCATCTCGATTGCAGGTGTTGTCATAATCTTTTTCACTCTTAACACGTTGATAGAATAATGATGGGGTTTCGCTGACTAAAAGCAAGCTATTGTTTAAGCCACAGTTGACCTATCTTGAAGTTACTTCTAGTGTGAAAGTAAGGATCACGAAGATTTGATGAGGTTAGTGTGCTCGAAGCGTACCTTAAATAAATATAAATAAGGTGGTTAGCAACTTGTGACCTCACGAAGCATCCTGTCACAAATGTCACATTTCATCCTTTTGTCTACTTTGTCTACTTGTGATACAGCAGCTATAATTCTGTGTAATAAATCTACAAGGCTTAGATATGAAAACCTTAACCTCTGGCGAAATAGCGTCGTATTGCGATGTGAACCTTCGCACTGTAATTCGATGGATTGAAAGCGGGAAGCTTAAAGGCTTTAAGCTTCCTGGGCGTGGTAACAATCGTATTCTTGTTGAGGACTTCATAGAATTTCTTGAACGCCACGACATGCCTATTCCTGACGCACTCAAAGGCATTGCTTCGCCATCTGTTCTGATTGTAGATGACGAAATGCCGGTAGCGAAATCAATACAGCGTGTGGCTCGTCGTGCAGGGTTCGATTCATACATCGCAACTGGCGGGTTCCAAGCAGGGATCATGTTAAGTCAGTATGAGCCTAAAGTGATGACACTCGACCTGAGTATGCCAGGCATGGATGGCTATAGTGTTATTGAATTCACTCGAGAGCAAAACAAGCACAAAGATTTAAAGATTATTGTTATCTCTGCCTTAGACGATATAAGCCTTGAACGTGCGCTGGAAATCGGTGCTGACGCAACGCTTCAAAAGCCTTTCTCAAACCATGATTTAACGAATGTCTTAGAACAATTCATGTCGATGTAATTTTGATGAGAGGGTGTGCACTATGTCGCGGCTAGCAATGTTCATTTT
The DNA here is from genome assembly GCF_056160105.1 of Alteromonas sp. ABD4_190. Taxonomy (NCBI): domain Bacteria; kingdom Pseudomonadati; phylum Pseudomonadota; class Gammaproteobacteria; order Alteromonadales; family Alteromonadaceae; genus Alteromonas; species Alteromonas sp. ABD4_190. Next base: position 2,631,949 of record NZ_JBSWWN010000001.1, on the reverse strand, counting down.
AACAGCTCTATGTCTTACTGTTGTTACGCTCTCTTCTAACGCAAAAACGCTAACTTTCGCCGTCGTTCCACAGCAGTCAGCCAAAACTTTGGCTGAACGGTGGCAACCGCTTATTGATTACGTGAGTAATTATACTGGGCTTGCCATCGAGTTTAAGACAACTAAAGATATTCCCACTTTCGAAGCAAACTTGACTGCTGGGCTTTACGACATTGCCTACATGAACCCCTATCACTTTGTAGTTTTTAACGAATCTGCAGGCTATCGTTCTCTTGCTAGACAACGTGACAAAAAAATTCGCGGATTAATCGTGGTTCATCAAGACAGTACTATTCAATCAATTGATGATCTAAATGGTGCCGAAATAGCCTTCCCAGCGCCCGCGGCGTTTGCGGCCACTATTATTACCAGCGCCCACCTGCGCAATAACAATGTTGCATTCATTCCGCGTTATGTAAATTCGCACGATTCAGTGTACTTGTCGGTTCAGCGCGATTTCTTTAAAGCAGGTGGAGGCATTCATCGAACGCTAAACATCTCACCCGAGGCAGTGAAAAGTGATTTACGAGTGCTTTGGGAAAGCAAAGGTTACACGCCACACGCTATAGCCACCCACCCCAAAATGGCGTTAGCAGATAGACAAGCTATTCTTAATGCATTGATTGCATTATCTAATGACAGTAGTAAGTCATCAATTCTTCGCAAAATTGGGTTGAGTGAATTTGTTGAATCTAACGACAGCGATTGGAATGACGTTAGAGAGCTGGGTATTGCATCGCTTTCTAGACCACACCTATGAGAAACGAGCAGATGAAGCTGTCGTTACGATTTAAAACAATAACTGGCATTGCTAGCATCGCAGCGCTCTTGCTGCTGGTGCTAATTGTGACCGTGTTCCAATTATTAAACGATCTGGTTGACAGCAACATCAAAAAGTCTGCGGACACCACTGTTGCGCTTTTCGTTTCTACAACAAAAAATGCTTTTTTAAGTTATGACTTAGCTTCTCTTGACGCAGATGTATCTGAAATTCTCACTAACCCGAATATTGCCTACGTGAAGGTAAAAGATAAACTTGGCAATGTGTTTGTAGAGAAAGGCAGTGAGGACGCGCTTAGCCGCCCTTTTGAGGCAGACCTGTCGGTGTCGGCAGCTGACGATGGTGTATACGATACCCGCGCACCAATCATGGTCAACGATACTGTTTACGGCTATGTAGAAATTGGTCTAAACATCGCTTCTGTAACAGAGTCGGTCTCAAGAGTGAGAAACTGGACCGTCACGCTCGCTTTGATGGAGTTCGTTCTAGTTGGATTGTGTTCGTATTTGCTTGGTTCGTTTTTAATGTCTCAGCTTCAGCAGCTTTTGCAGGGTGCTAAACACCTTGGTGAAGCAGTTCAGCACAATAATTACAGGGAAGTCTTTGTTCCAGTTAGAGGCAACGATGAGTTAAGCGAGCTCGCCGAAGCTTTTAATCAACTCGTTGAGCGGTTAAAGGAGGAGTACGAACAACGTCAGCGTGCGCAGGATGAACTCAAAGAGTTGAATACGCTGCTTGAAGAAAAAGTGCAAGACAGAACGTCTCTACTCAATCAAAAAAATTACCAGCTAGAAGAAACAAACAAAGACTTAAAAGAAGCCCAAGTTCAACTTCTTCAGGCAGAAAAGATGGCATCAGTAGGCCAGCTTGCCGCTGGCGTTGCCCATGAAATTAATAACCCCGTCGGTTTTGTAAGCAGTAATATTTCAACACTTAGTGAATACGTTGCTACTTATCAAATGATCTTTTCTCAAATTCAAGTTGTTATAGGCGAGAAAGATGAAAACAAACGGGTAGCATCACTGATTGAACTAGAGAAATTGCTAGATAAACAAGATATGGCCTTTATAAACGAAGACATTTCAGATTTACTGAGTGACTCTCGCGAAGGCTTGCTTCGCGTGGCTGAAATAGTTAAAGGGCTTAAATTGTTTTCACGGGTTGATAGCGATCAAATGCAAAAACACAATATTAATGATTGTGTACGTACTACTTTGGCGATGGTTAACAATCAACTGAAATATATCTGTACGGTAGAAACCCATTTAGGAAGGATCCCGGATGTAGAAATGAACGTTGGTAAAATATCTCAAGTGATTACCAACCTGCTCATTAACGCCGGACAAGCTATAGAAGCCACCGGCAAAAACGGAAAGATAATTATCACAACGTGCACGGTTGGCGAGTTTTTAGAATTGCGGGTAGAGGATTCAGGCTGCGGTATTCCGCCTAGTCATCTTGATAAACTGTTTAATCCTTTCTTCACGACCAAGCCGGAAGGGCAAGGGACGGGGTTAGGTCTTTCAATTTCATTTGGTATCGCGCAAGAACACGGTGGGTCATTATCTGCCACCAGCACGGAAGGAGACGGCAGTACCTTTACGCTAGCGCTCCCTATCAACCCCGTATCCAAAGACTTACAAAGTAATGGTAACGCTGATAATGCATAAAGTAATAGTGTTAAAACATGCCATTGCGTGTGATAGTTGTTACGTCGCGTATAAGGATAATTTTTATGACAGAGCCTACTGAACAAGCTACAACCTATACCGTCCTATTTGTCGACGACGAACCTAATATTCTTCGTGCAATTAAACGTGCGCTCTTCACTATGGATATTACACTGCTGCTTGCTGATAGCGGTGCTAAGGCACTGGAGTTGATGAGCAACAACGAAGTCCACGTTGTGATCTCAGATATGAAGATGCCTCAAATGTCTGGCGCTGAGCTTCTTGAACAGGTGGCTATTAATTATCCCGATACATTTAGAGTAGTACTTACCGGCTATGCTGATATCGAATCCACGATTAAAGCAGTCAACCAGGGAAAAATTCATCGCTACCTTCAAAAGCCATGGGATAACGAAGAATTAAAAGCAGTAGTTGAGGAAGGGTTAGAGCGAGTTAAATTAAAAGCTGAAAATACGCGTCTTCAAAAACTTACACGCCTTCAGAATAGAAAGCTCAGAGATGTGAACGCATCGCTAGAACAAGTGGTCCAAAAGCGTACTCGTCAAATTAAAGCTGCACTTAACAAAATTGAAAAGCACAATATTGCCATGGAGCAAGTGCTGTTCAACGTGATTAGCATTAACCCGAACATTAACGGGAAATTTGCCATTGAGGTAAGTGAGCTGTCTTCAAAGCTTGCGCGTATTGCGCGTTTGGAGAAAGACGAAATAAAACAAGTTCGCTACGCAGGTCTCATATGTGAGCTTGGGCTATTAGGGCTTGAAACCGAAGATTTTAAAGCGCCGTTTTCAAAGCTTAAATATCAGCAGCAACAAAATTATTTATCGCAAACCAAACAGGCTGCACTGATCCTTGCGCCGGCTCACGAACTGCATCAAGTTTCAGATATTATCGAGTTTCAATTCGAGCACTACAATGGCTCTGGTTTGTATAACAAAGTTGCCAAAGAAATTCCCGCAGGGGCGCGCATTTTAGCGATTGCCAGAGATTATTGGCGCTTAGTAACCGGCAGAATGAGTGGTGTGGAAATGAGCCCCCGCGATGCCAAATTAGAAATGAAAAAGCACCGAAATACCCGCTATGATGGCGAGTTTTTGGACCTTTTACTCGAAGCAGAAGGTGTGACTACATCTAAGCTACTTTCGACATCATTGAAAGCTTCACAGCTTAAAGCAGGCATGGTCCTCGCCCAAAATTTGTATAACGATAGTCACATCCTTATCCTTCCCGAGGGACATGTGTTTAATGATGCCACCATTCAAAAACTCGTGCAATTTGAAGAAGAACGTGGAAAAGCGTTTAGTATTCAAATAGAACCAGAAGAGCTTTCTGCTACTATAAGTGAGTAAGTTCTGAAGGCATTGAGCTTAAATGGGGCTGGCGCAACATAAGTTAAGGCGGGTTGCGCCACGCCCTTTTATTTAATCTGCATTGTCCCCATTGACTAACTAATTGAAACACTATTAGGCAAACCTCGGTCTTTTAATTAATCTTACAAACAGAACCGTTTAAAAATGATTTGCTGTGCGAACGTGTTTAAGCGTTTATGCTTGTGTTCACGATCGTAAAACCGATAAAGAAGGCTTTTTGAATGACACATTTTGATTATATTTGTATTGGCGGTGGCAGCGGTGGTATCGCATCTGCAAACCGTGCAGCTAAACACGGAAAGAAAGCCGCCATCATTGAAGCTAAAGATATTGGCGGTACGTGCGTAAACGTAGGCTGCGTACCTAAAAAAGCCATGTGGTACGGAGCCCAAATTGCTGAAGCTGTTCACCGCTACGCGCCTGAATACGGGTTCGATTTGTCGATAAATCACTTTAGTTGGGACAGCCTTATTGCCAGCCGCCAAGCCTACATTGAGCGTATCCATGCCTCTTATGACCGCGTACTTACTGCAAACGATGTAACACTTATTCGTGGTTTCGCAAAATTCATCGATAACAATACAGTAGAAGTAAACGGCGAAAAGTATACGGCTGATCATATTACGATTGCCGTTGGCGGTCACCCAGTAATTCCAGATATTGAAGGCGCCGAGTACGGCATTGATTCTGATGGTTTCTTTGCATTAAAAGAGCAACCTAAGCGTGCTGTTGTGGTTGGTGCTGGATACATTGGCGTCGAGTTAGCTGGCGTACTTCATGCCCTTGGCACAGAATCGCACCTAGTGGTTCGAAAACACGCACCGCTTAGAAATTTTGATCCCATCATTCATGAGACCTTGGTGGATATGATCCACGCTGAAGGCTGCAAACTGCATGACCATGCCAGCGTAGAGAAAGTAGAAAAAGCTGACGATGGCGAATTATCAGTACATTTAACCAATGGTGAAGTGCTTAAAGCTGACTGCTTAATTTGGGCAATTGGCCGTAAGCCGTCTACCGACAAAATTGATATAGAAAATACCGATGTTGAGTTAAGTGATGATGGTACAGTTAAAGTAGATAAGTACCAAAACACCACTGCCAAAAACGTGTACGCAGTAGGTGATATTACCGGTGAGGCAGAGCTTACTCCAGTAGCAATTAAAGCGGGTCGCTTACTTAGCGAACGCTTATTCAATGGCCAAAAAGACGCTCACATGGATTATTCAATGATTCCAACCGTGGTCTTTAGTCACCCACCTATTGGCACAATTGGCCTAACTGAGCCAGAAGCTATTGAAGAATACGGCGAGGACAATATTAAAGTGTACAGCTCTAGCTTTGCGTCTATGTACACAGCGGTAACCCGCCATCGTCAAATGACCAAAATGAAACTTGTGTGTGCAGGTAAAGATGAAAAGGTAGTAGGTCTACACGGTATTGGCCATGGCATGGATGAAATTTTACAAGGCTTTGCCGTTGCCATAAAGATGGGCGCTACGAAAGCTGATTTTGATGCGTGTGTGGCAATTCACCCTACCAGCGGTGAAGAGTTTGTTACAATGACTTAAGTGTGTGCACTTCACTGTTTGACTTAGTGTAGAAAAGCTTTTTTAGCGTTACTCTTTCAGGATAGCTACATAAAAGTTCACAGGTGAACGCGCAATGAGTAGAAGACCTACTTGTTGAACATACCACTGAAAAACGGCATTTACTTTTAAGTAGATGCCGTTTTTTTATATGCTTAACTTACTTTTTCTAGTTCAACGGGCACACCATTTAACACTGCATTACCAGACAGTTCGTCTACCTGCATGTCGTCAGTAAGTATGTTGGTGTTCACGCCTGGATGCTGACTTGCTACAGACAACTTAGTACCTTTTTTGTTGTGACCCCACCCATGAGGTATAGAAACCACGCCAGGCATAATTGCATCGGTGATTTCAGCCTCTATGGTGAGCGCGCCCACTCGCGATTTCACGCATACCTCATCGCCATCTGCAATGCCGTATTTTTCCCCATCATCAGGATGAAGCTGCAGCGTACAGCGGTTATTACCTTTCACCATACGAGGGCTGTTATGCAGCCACGAATTATTAGTTTTAATATGCCGGCGCCCTATTAAAACAACGGACCTATTTTGCGGCGCAACACGGTTCGCTTTTCCAAAGAAATGCGTGTTCACCCTATCTAAATCAGCCATGAAGTAATCAAAATCTAAGTGAATCTTCTTATCTTCATGGAACAAGGCGTGAGGCAAAGACGGCTGTAGCGGCCCTAAGTCGATACCATGTGGGTGTGCTTTAAGCGTATCAATCGACAATCCATTTGTGGGACTAGCCTTTGAAATTTCGCTTGAGTTAGCCTCCGCGCCTTGGTTTTTATTTGCGCTTCGACCATAAAGGCCTGCTTGCAACAAATCATCGACCACACCTTTAGGCTGCTTGCCCCAAAGCGCGGCATAGTGATCCGTATTTTTCCCATTTAGCGCATCGAGCCTTTCTGCTAACGAAAGGTATATTTGCCAGTCGCTAAGCTGGTCTTCATCACTATCCACCACAGCTTCGGAATATTTAGCAAAATTACGCACCGCAAAATTGTGAAATACAATGTCGTAGTGATCGCGCTCTAGCGCAGTTACTGGTGGAAGAATGACATCAGCATGACGCGAGGTTTCGGTAACATAAAAATCAACCGCAACCATAAAATCAAGTTGCGAGAATGCTTTATCAAGCTGTTCTGCATTGGGCGTAGTAACAACAGGATTCCCTGCACCTACCACCATGGCTTTAATTTGCCCGTCTCCTGGGGTAAGGATTTCCTCAGCCAAACAGGCTACAGGATACTCACCCGCGAACGCCGGAAGCCCTCTTACGCGAGAGGTAAATCCACCCATGCTGCCCTTGCCTGATACAGGTAATACGTCAGCGGCTGGCTGAGTAAACATCATGCCACCCCGCTTGTCCAGGTTTCCGGTGAGCATATTAAACAGCATGATAAGATATTGGGTTAATGTGCCAAACGCTTGTACGCTAGCCCCCATCCTGCCATAGCAAACTGCAGACTCGGCATTGCAGAAATCCACAACAAGCTGAGTGATGTGTGAAGCAGAAATACCGGTTATATCGCTCACTTTTTGCGGTGAGTAATCGTGAACGTATTTTTCAACCGCTTTTATATCTTCAGCATAAGGTAAAATTTCATCCATTTTGTGCAGTTGCTTTTCAAACAACACATGCAGCATAGCTAGTAGTAACAGCGCATCACTGCCAGGACGTATAAAGTGATGTTCACAGCTGATATCAGCGGTTTCACTGCGTTTAGGGTCAATAACGACCACTTTCCCTCCGCGCTTTTGAATCCCCTTCAAACGTTTTTTCACGTTTGGTACCGTCATAATGCTGCCGTTGGATGCCAGCGGGTTCCCGCCAATGATCATGAAATGCTGCGTGTGGTCGATGTCAGGAATAGGAATTTGAGAGATATGACCAAAAAGTCGTCGACTAACAATGTGATGTGGCAACTGGTCAACGGAAGTAGCGGAATAGCGGTTGTGCGATTTCAGCGCACGGTAAAAATAAGGCCCAAATAATATTGAACCCATATTATGCGCATTAGGGTTACCTAAATACATACCTACCGCATTTTTACCGTGGGTCTGTTGAATGCGGTGCAAATTATTAGCAACTAGGTCGAAGGCTTCATCCCACGAAATCTCTTCCCAGGTGCAGTCTTCCCATGCGCTGTTTCCTCCTTCAAGTCTTACCCTTTTTACTGGGCGCTTCAATCGATCAGGGTCGTCGTACAAGTCTTTGAGCGCACTGGCTTTCGGGCAAATATGACCTTGGCTAAAGGGATTATTTTTATCCCCTTTTATTGACAATATTTGACGGCCTTTCGTCGCTACCTCAATACCACACATTGCTTCACAGAGCGTACAAGTAGAATAATGCAATTGTTGTTCAGCGTTGCTCACGGTAATTCCTACACAATTCATTGTTAATGACTTGTTACGAAATTAGCGATTATCGCTGTAATAGACAAGCATCATTGAAAGTGATGATGTATTCATTGAACGTTAAATTTATACCCACAATCGCATTAGCTAAATGAATCTTGCCTACTTTGAAGTAAGATTAACCTTAGATTCACAATTCAAGAGTACGTAGTGTCCTTTTAAGTCATGTACTCTGATGTAGACAGAAAATAAATAACAAGCACTTGGAAATACAATTATGATAACGACAAAGAGAAGTTTACTGGCCATCACGCTAGTAAGTGCTTTGGGCTTAAGTGTAGTACCTACCACATACGCCCAGAGCGACAGTGAAGAAAAAACAGAATCGGACATTGAAAAGTGGGACGTCAATAACCCACCTTATGCACTAAACGAAGTTACCATCAAAACCAATGAAACCACGTGGTCTAGCTTAGACGTGGCGCCAAATGGCGAGTTTATGGTTTTCGACATGCTCGGCGATCTTTACAAAGTGAGCACAAAAGGCGGCGATGCAACGCCGCTTACCCAAGACTTCGCTTGGAATATTCACCCTTCCATTTCTCCTGACGGCAAGCAAATCGCATTTATCTCGGATAAAGATGGGTTAAGCAACGTATGGGTTATGGACATTGACGGCGGTAATCTTCGTCAAGTAACTAAAGAGAAAAGTAACCTTATCCACTCTCCTAAATGGAGCCCCGACGGCGAATACTTAGTTGTTACTAAAGGCATTATGTCTAGCCGCAGTATTCCGGCGGGCGAGATTTGGATGTACCACAAATCAGGTGGCGACGGCCTACAAATTAAAGCCCGCAACAGCGGAAAGCGCGACCAACAAAACATTGCCGACCCTGTATTCTCTCATGACGGCAAGTACATTTACTTTACCGAAAATACCGTTCCGGGTGCCCGCTTTGAATATAACCGCGACCCGTTAGAAGGCATTTTTGCTATCACTCGCTACGACCGCGAAACCGGCGAAGAGAGCCGCTATATTAGCGGTACGGGCGGCGCTGTAGTCCCTACACCTTCACCTGACGGTAAATACATCGCTTTTGTTCGTCGCGTTAAAGATAGAACCGCACTTTTCATTAAAGACATTAAGACAGGCGTAGAAACACCACTGACGTTGGAACTAGAGCGAGATATGCAAGAAGGCTTTGGCTCGGAAGGTTACTTTGCCTACTTCGACTGGATGCCAGACAGCAGCAAAATCGTATATTGGACAGGCGGTAAATTCCACACTATAAACGTGAAAGACAAAACTACCAGCACAATGAACGTAACCGTTGAAGGCACGGTGAAATTTGCTGATGCGCTTCGCTTTGACGTTGATGTAGCCCCTGATGAATTTGACGTTCGTATGATCCGTTGGTCTCAAATGTCGCCTAATGGTAAGACCGTACTCTTCCAAGCGTTAGGTAAACTTTATGTGCGCGACGTTAAATCAGGCAAAATTAAGCGTTTAACGAAACAAAACGACCATGACGAATACTATCCGCGCTTTTCTAACGACGGAAAATCGATTGTTTATACGACTTGGAATGACCAAGACCTAGGCACCGTTAGCGTGGTTTCTGCTCGTGGGGGGAAAGGAAAGGTTATTACCCAGATGCCAGGTCACTACATTGAGCCGTCGTTTTCTGCCGATGGCGAGAAAGTCGTCTTCCGCAAGTTTACCGGCGGCTACTTACTAGACCCCAAATACTCGGTTGAGCCAGGAATTTACGTAGCAGACCTTGAAAAAGACACAGTAGAAAAAGTCTCTGAAGGCGGCTACAACGCGCATTTCGCAGGTAACGACGACCGAGTGTATTTTACCGAATCAGCGGGCGGCGAAGCGTATTACGAAACCCAACTTTCAAGCGTAAACCTTAAGGGTAACGACAAGCGAACTCACCTTTACGGTGCAGATAAGGTTAGTGAGTACAAACTTTCACACGATAAGAAATGGGTTGCGTTTGTTTACCAGTTCAAAACGTACGTGGCGCCATTTGTCGAAAATGGCAAGCGCATTACCATAGGTCCGAACATGACCTCGCTGCCGGTAACGCAGCTTTCAAGCCGTGCAGGTGAATACCTGACGTGGTCGCCTGACAACAAAACCCTTAGCTGGTTTAACGGCCCTACGCTATTTAGCCGTTCACTTGATGAAGCCTTTGCCTTTGTTGATGGCGCAGCGGAAACCTTGCCTGAGCCGGTCGCTGAAGGTATGGATTTGTCGTTTACCACAAAAGCTGACAAACCATCTGGCTACAAAGCCTTGGTTGGCGGTAAAGTGGTAACCATGCGCGATGCCGACAACACCCAAGAGGTGATTGAAGATGGCGTTGTGCTGATTAAAGACAACCGCATTGAAGCAGTGGGTAAACGTGGCGATGTGACCATTCCCGATGATGCAATGCAGATAGACACAACGGGTAAAACTATTATCCCGGGGCTTGTTGATGCACATGCTCACGGCTCGCAGGGCCGCAATGAGATTATTCCTCAGCAAAACTGGAGTCAGTACTCGAATGTGTCATTCGGTGTTACGACCATTCATGACCCTTCAAACGACACGACAGAAATCTTCGCTGCGGCAGAACTTCAGCGTAAAGGCGATATCGTTGCGCCGCGTATCTACTCCACCGGCACGATTTTATACGGTGCAGAAGGCCTAGGTTACAAAGCGATTATCAACAATTATGAAGATGCCTATTTCCACGTAGAGCGCTTAAAAGAAGCCGGTGCTATTTCAGTAAAAAGCTACAACCAGCCCCGTCGTGACCAGCGCCAGCAAGTGCTGTGGGCGGCAAAAAATCAAGAGATGATGGTGGTGCCTGAAGGGGGCGGTAAGCTTCAGCAGAATCTGACCATGCTGGTAGATGGCCATACGGGCCTTGAGCACAGCATTCCTGTGGAAAAAGGCTACAGCGACGTCACTCAACTGTGGAAAGCCACAGAGTTCGGCTATACGCCGACCTTTGTTGTGTCGTACGGCGGCATGATGGGTGAAGAGTACTGGTACGACAAAACTGAAGTCTGGAAGAACCCGCGTCTTCTTCGTTATACCCCGTCGACTATTCTAGATAGTCGCGCGATTCGCCGACCTACTGCGCCAGAAAATCAGTACAACCACCAAAACGTAGCAAGCTACGCCAAAGAGCTTCGAGATAATGGGGTCAGTGTACATATTGGCGCACACGGCCAGCGCGAAGGCTTAGCTGCGCACTGGGAGCTGTGGATCATGGAGCAAGGCGGCTTCACGCCTTGGGAAGCGCTACGCGGTGGTACTATTGATGGCGCGAAACACCTGGGTATGGGCAAAGATCTTGGCAGTATCGAAAAAGGTAAGCTTGCTGACCTAGTTGTGATTGATGGCGATGTGCTTAGCGACATTAGAAAGAGTGAATTCGTAGAATACACTGTACTAAATGGACGCGTATACGAGTCGGCCACCATGAACGAAGTAGGCAGTAAGAAAAAACGTAAACCCTTCTTCTTTGAACAAGACAATGCGACCTTTATGCCGCAACAAACGGCTGATGAAGTGGAAGCGAAAGCGCACCACTATCATTGGGAGCATTAGTAAATGAACCGCTAAACAAAAGGGGCTTCACATTATGTGAAGCCCCTTTTTACTTTCCGTTAGTTAAATTTACTTGCTACCGGTTACGCCCATACTGTTCGTGTGACGACACCCAGTCTGACGAACTAATGGCTGACGCTAGCGATATCTCACCGGCCAACACCACAGACGCCACAATTTCTGCAAATTTATACACGCGATCCCGCCCATAACAATCTAGCAACTCTAAGCACTCTCGCTGTGTACCAATACCGGTACCGCCGCCATAAGTAGCGACAATAAGCGATGGTATGGTGATAGACACATACAGGTCACCGTCATCAGTAAGCTCTGAATACATCATGGCCGCCGACGATTCAGATACGTTTGCAACGTCTTGCCCTGTTGCTATAAACATAGCAGTTATACCGTTTGGCGAATGAAGACCGGTGTTATTCACACCAGATAAGAAAGACCCTACACCAGCCACACGGCCGTGGTAATCAATTTGCTTCGGGTCAACACGCATTACTTCTAACAAATGCTCTCGTTTAATAGTGGCTTCAGCTGTCACCCGTTTACCACGGGTACGCATAATGTTTATTTGAGAGGCTTTTTTGTCGGTAGCAAAGTTAGATTCAAGATAGAAATTCTCTATCCCCTCGTAATGGTCGAGTATCCACCCGCATGCTGCAAACGTAGCGCGCCCGACCATGTTCTGACCTGCAGCATCACCGGTTTTAAAATTAAACCGTAAGAACGCAAATTTATTCGAAAGGAAATGGTCGATATAGGTTAGCTTAGCAACGCTTGAAGTAGCCTCAGCTTCTTCTTTTATCTTCTCAAAGTTTGATTTTATCCACTTAACGAAGTCTCTGGCACCTCGCGCATTCTCAAAGATAAATACCGGCGCGCGCTGCATGGCATCATCAACTACTGTTGCCGTTACGCCACCACTCATGTTAAGTAACTTCATACCGCGATTGTATGATGCTACTAACGTGCCTTCAGTAGTTGCTAGTGGCACAACAAACTCACCTTGTGCGTGTTCACCATTAATGGTCAACGGCCCAGCAATACCGATAGGAACCTGTGCCACGCCAATGAAATGCTCGATATTGCCTTTAAGCGCTTGCGGGTCAATTGAGTACTTCCCTACGTGGTCTATTTTCTTGCCTGTAGCGCTTTCAAAATATCCTTGGCGTGTTTTTATAATGCTTTCGCCATAATCATCCATATCGTCACGAGGAATAAAGGCACTGCGTTGTCCTGGCGCAGTAATATTATCTTCTACTTCGAATTTAAGCTTTCCAAAGGGTGATGCAGAAAAGCAAATACCCAATTTGCGCTTTTCAGGGCATGGGGCTTCATCAATGTCTAAATGCACGGTAATGGTTTGACGCAAGCCAAACGGCTCCCCGTCCGACTTATTTAAAGCTTCTACAGAAATACAGGTGTCAGGAGTAAGTTGGAGTGAAATTTTTTCTTCGGGAATTTTTTCGCCATCAAGGGATATCCATTTTACTTCCTTGATTGTCGCGTCTTTTAATCTGTTTTTAAGAGAAAAAGATAAGCCTTTATTTGTTTTTGTAAGGCTTGCACGTGTGTAAAGTTGTTTTAAAAGTATGCTGGGTACAAACATCTTGCTTCCTTCTACGTATTCTTACCGTGTTATTTTCATATTTCCTTGTTTTTTATAGCACATTCTTTAGACACTTCTATGACTTCTTTGCATCTCTTCGCCGTTTTCTTGCGCAATATCAACTTTCAAATTTAGGCCAAGCGCTTTCAAAAATGCGCCAAGCCCAATGCGGCTGCATGCTACCGAAAAATAGACCTTAAGCACTCTTCATTCGCTTCTCAAGCCGCCTAAAGTAAATACCGTCACTGCAGTAACGTTGACCACAAGGTATCTGGTAGTAACAAAATGGAGGCGTCACGGAATACGATGCCAAGGATTAATCGCCGATATGGAAGCGGCAGCCAGATACTCTTTATGTGCAAACTAGCACTTAGAAAAAGGGTTACTTTATCAGGACCCCAAGCGCAAGTAGCGAATTATATAGGGATGAAGATGAGAACAGGGTTGTTTAGAAAAGAAGTTATTGATGAGCAATCAAATGCCGTTGAGGGGAGCTTTTTAATGACCCCTAAACCAGCCTATTCAGCAATAGCAGGGCTGCTTGTCGTGTGGATTGTGGCGGTTGCTGCTTACCTGAACATGGAAAGTTATGCGCGAAAAGCTTCGGTAACTGGATGGCTAGAACCCAGCCATGGTGTTTTCAAGCTTTATTCAGACGCAAGGCGAGGAAAAGTGCTCGACGTCATAGTCAGTGAAGGTCAATTAGTCGAAAAGGGCGCACCTCTAATAAAAATTAGCTACAGCAGCGAGGATGCATTAGGCCATAGAGTCAGTACCCAGTTACTTGCCGAACTAGAATCGAAACAAAATCGCACTCACCAGAGTATTAAGCGCCTGCGCACTTTGCACCTAGCCCAGCAGCAGCGCTTGGAAGAGCAGCTTTCCCAAGCAGAACATACTTCAGCAACGTTGAAAGACATTATTGCTCTAACCCAATCACAGTGGCTTCTAGCATCTAAACAATGGGAAAAAGCACAAACCTTACTTAAGCAGGGACATATTAGCCGTGCCGACTTTGAAACCCATTCGCTTAATCGCTTAAATGCAGAGCAGAAACTAGCTTTAGCAAAAAAGGATTGGAATAGCGAGCAAGCCAACATAGCAGCAATAAATCATGAACTCGCTACCTTGCCTGAGCAACAAGCCAACGAGCTGGCAAATATAGAGAATACTTATAGCGATCTCACCCAACAAATTGTGAGTCACAAAAGTAATGCTGAAGAGATAATTTATGCCCCTCGCAGCGGCGTGATATCAGGCCTTCATGTAAAGACGGGATATACCGTTGACAGCGCTCGCCCTCTACTCACTCTACTCCCTCAAAATGCTGACATTCAAGCGCGAATCGCAGTACCCGTGCGCTCAGCAGGATTTTTACAAGAAGGCCAAGCCCTACACATACGATATGACGCGTTCCCTTATCAAAAGTTTGGTGTGCAGTTTGGCGAGATAGTCAATATTTCTTCGTCGCTTGTTTTACCGGGAGAACTTGCCGATGTTCCTATTTCAATTAGCGAGCCAGCCTACTTGGTTACTGCCACCTTAGATACAAACGAAGTATTGGCTTACGGCAGCAGTATTTCATTGAAAGCAGGCATGACATTTTCGGCAGATGTTCAATTAAGTCAACGCACGCTTATGGAATGGTTAATGGAACCGCTCTATAGCATTAAAGGGAAGCTGTAATCATGATGAGTTTAACACACCCTCTTTCGGCACAACTGTTTCATACAACAAGCAGGGTACCGGTTATTCTGCAAAGCGAAGCGGCTGAATGCGGACTTGCTTGTATGGCAATGATTGCACAGTACTACTCCGATAAGCGCGACCTTAATACTTTGCGTCAAAGCATATCCGTGTCACTACGAGGAACGACCTTAAAAGACGTAATGCGAATTGCCAGTGACCTGGGCTTTCAAACCCGAGCGGTAAAGATAGAAATGGAGCATCTTGCGCAGTTATCTTGCCCAGCCATTTTGCATTGGGATATGAACCACTTTGTTGTTTTGACAAAAGTGAGAGGGAAGCATATTTTCGTTCATGACCCCGCCCTAGGTAAAAGAAAGCTCAATTTTGAAGAAGCCTCAAAGTACGTTACGGGGATTGCGCTTGAGGTCTCACCAAGTGACACATTTAGCCCCAAAAAGTCTGCGCCTCAACTTGGGCTTACTCAGTTTTTCTCCCGTGCCATCGGCTTCAAACGCAACTTACTAACGCTTTTCGCATTATCAATAGTGCTGCAACTTTTTGCCCTTGCTGCACCTTACTACATGCAAACAGTGGTTGATGATGTATTAATTTACAATAACGAGGCCTTGCTCAAAGCTCTTGCTATTGGCTTTGCCCTATTACTGGTTATAGAAACCTTTACAAGCGGTATAAGAAAGTTCGTTATCTTGTCCGTTTCATCTCGCCTACAGCTACAGATGTCTGCATCTGTATTCAAGCATCTTTTAGCTCTTCCCTTAGACTATTTTGATAAACGCCATATTGGTGATGTGGTATCGCGCTTTGGTTCCCTGGCTAGCATTCGGGAATTTTTAACCACTGGGGTCGTTACCGCCATGCTAGATGGAATAATGGCAATCGTCACCTTGGCCGTGATGAGTTTATATTCCTTCAAGCTTACTTTGGTAGTCGTCGTGATCATGGTCATCTATCTAGCCATTCGTCTGGGACTTCTACCATTCATTAAAAGGCATACCACTGAGCGCATTGCTCTGGCCGCTACTGAACAGAGCCACTTCATGGAAAGTGTGCGGGCAATTTTACCTATTCGCGTGTATGGGCAAGAGATACAGCGCCATGGCCTATGGCAGAACAAGCTAGTTGCAACACTTAACAAAGACATCACCTTAGGGAAATTTAACATAGGTAGCACACTGGCAAACCAATTTCTGTTTGGCGTTGAAAACCTAGTCGTTGTTTACATTGGCGCGAACCTTGTCATGCAAGGCTCCCTTTCAATAGGCATGTTGCTGGCTTTTATGGCATATAAGACAAGGTTTGTAGGTGCTATTGACGGTATAGTTAATAAGCTTATTGAGCTCAATATGCTAGGCGTTCATTTCAACCGTTTAAGCGATATTTTACTTACACCAGTAGAGCAAAAAACCAAAACTCACCCGCTACATAATACAGAGCGTTCGCTCGGCGTACAGCATACACATACGCCCAATAGCTCGGCTTCTACCTCAGATTCACCTAACTCTCCCCTATTTAACTTACTCGATGCTGACTCGCCGGGAAGTAGCACTTTCGACGATGACGCTTTGTCAGGCACTACCGCGCTTAGGATAAAGTCGCTTAGCTACCGCTATGGAGAAAATAGTGAGTGGGTATTTAAAAACCTAACACTTTCAGTAAAAACCGGCGAAATCGTAGCCATTATCGGTGACAGCGGCTGTGGCAAAAGCACCTTACTTAAGTGCTTAATGGGCCTTTATCCAGCCTCGCAAGGCAGTATAGAGCATCCAAGTACTGTAAATCCTGTCATCGCTTCTGTGCTTCAAGAAGACGCCTGCTTAAGCGGTACTATTGGACAAAACATCTGTTGCTTTGAAGAAGCCCCGAACCTCAAGAAAATGGTTTATGTAGCACAACTTGCCTGTATCCATCACGACATTATGCACATGCCTATGCAATATCATTCGCTAGTAGGCGATATGGGTAGCAGTTTGAGCGGTGGGCAAAAGCAGCGCCTGCTTTTAGCAAGAGCACTATATCAAGAGCCTGACATTTTGTTCTTAGACGAAGCGAGCAGCCACCTAGATATGGCCAATGAAGCTCAGATAAATCATCACCTCAAATCCTTGAGTATGACTCGAATTATTGTGGCACATCGCCCCCAATCTATCGCCTTGGCAGACAAAATTTATCGCCTAGAACAGGGCACATTACAACCATGCTCTCCCTCTGAAGTAACAGGAAGCGCAACATCTGGTAAACACGGAGAAACCCTATGAAAAACCATGAAGTAAGAGAACCCGCAGTATTGATGACAGCTGCTGAGCGCATGCAAATAGATGCGAGTGGCATTACCGCTCGTGACACCGTTATTCCCATGGACTGTTTGTCGAAACGTGAGCTACAGGTAGTACACAAAATAATGGAAGGCCGCTCTAACAAAGTGATCGCCTCTGAGCTATTCATCAGCGAGCGAACCGTTAAGTTTCACTGCGCCAACATTTATAAAAAACTCAATATCAGTAGCCGTTCAGCACTTATCGCCTGCTGCTTTCGAACCCTTTACCGAGAAGTGGTTTCGCTTTAAGCGCATCCACTTCTTCACTCAACACGCCACTACAAGGAGCGTACTTTATGAAACACCATCAACTAAATCACAACCAACCAAATCTAACCCCACCAGCAAGCACCGAGCCCGTTGCTTTAGCGGAAGCGCAACTGTTTGAAGTATCCGGCGGTCTACGCGTTCGTTTAAGCGATACCGTGCCGGTAGTTGGCCCTTCCCCCAAAGAACCGGTTTATATCACCATGGCTATTGGTGAAGGCGGCGGCAAACTACCAGATATTTTGTCATAGCATTAACCCCCTTAGCGTCAGCATATGGATAGCCAGTGTTTACGAACTGTCCATGTGTTGCGCTTTTTAAAAACAATACTCTTTACCCATAACCCGTTAGCAAGGAGCGCGAATGCACGTTGCACTTTTAGGAAGTGAGCAAGATCCACAAATTCAACACGTAGCGAAGGCGCTTAGTCAAACAGCTACCCCTTTTTATATCGCTAATACGCAACAATTCGGTACAGCTTGGAGTATTAGCTATGACCCTGATTTTGACGACGGATTAGTCCATTTCAATTCACCGACACTATGTGACCAACCCAGAGTGACTTTTTCGAACACCAAAGCGGCCTACTGGCATGAATATTTGCCGGGAGCTTCGTTGACAGCATCAGGTGAGAATACTCGACCCAATCACGCTGTGAATAATCAGATTAAGACAGATGAGCTTAACAATAAGCCACCTAACCTGTTAGCTGATGCTACTTGGGTCGAGCAAGAACGGGCGAGCACCTTACTGTGTTGGTTTAGCTATAGCGACATCAAATGGGTGAACTCTATCGATGCTGTAAGAAGCCATCAATGTAAGCCTTACCAGTCACGGGTTGCAGGCAAGTTGGGTGCACATATACCCTACACCTTCGTTGGCAATGCCCCCGAAGTCGCCTCTCAGTTTTGCAACAACATGCGAGAAGTTATTTATAAGCCAGTACGCGGCGGTCGCACGGCGCAGTTTGTAAATAAACAGTCTAATATGCGCCCGCTCCTAAATTCACTTTTAAATGAGCGCCCTGTGACCTTCCAAAAATACATTGTGGGCGAAAATGTACGTAGCTATGTACTAGGCGATGATGTGCTAAGCGTACAAATCGACTCAAGCGAACTAGATTATAGAAACGACGACAATGCCAGTGTGTCTGTGACTATTATCCCAAACGAGGTACAGCGTCTGGCTATTGAAATTTGCCAAGCATTAGATATGCATTGGTGCGCAATCGACTGGCGCAGAAGTGCGAAGGGAAAGTACTTTTTTCTAGAGGCGAACCCGAGTCCCTACTTTTTAAAAGTAGAAAATGATACCGGTCTAGATATAACAGATAAATTGGTGGCACTGCTTTTTAAATATTAGCGTTAGATTATTTTTAAGTGCCTAACGCTTTCCGATTAGGTCAGGCAATAAAAGTCAAAGATCTTAGGTGGGAGTACACTATGCACTTCGTCTATACATTAGTAGCCGAAATACTTTATGACCTAACGCAGCAAGGTAATGCATTTGCATTACCTTTAATGCCGTACTAAAATTTGGAGTAACCTAGTTTATATATTTTAGAGGTTGTTATGACACGCGCTGCTTTAGAAACTGAATCAACGCTTACTGAACGATTCCAAACTACAGTACCTAGTTCTGTTCGTCAGGCATTACGTTTAAGTAAAAAAGACAAAATTAAGTATGCCATTCAAGCTGACGGTAGCGTAGTTATATCGCGTGCAGAAACACAACAAAACGACCCTGTAATTGGCGAGTTTTTGACGTTTATAGCTCGTGATATCCAGGCTCACCCAGAGAAGCTAGAACCGTTATCTACGAGCATGCGTGAGAGCGTTAGTGAATTGATTCAAGGTGTCGAAGTTGACCTAGACGCTCCTTTATTGGATGAGGATGAGTAAGTTTGCAAAAAGCGATACCAATGGTCGTAAACGGTTGGACACTTTATGCTCATCCATTATTTAAAGAGCAGTATCTCAGTCTTAAAGGGGAGGTTGAAGCTCTACGGGAAAAAGATCCGCAAAATTACAAAAAGAAAAATGTTACTAAGCGTTTAGCGGCTATCCAAAGACTGGCCTTTGAACTCATCCCCCATGATCCTACTCACGCAAGTTTCCGCCAAGGAAATACATTGGGCGATGACAATAAGCACTGGTTTAGAGCAAAGTTTTTTCAACAGTATCGACTGTTTTTTCGATTCCACCTTGAGTCAAAGGTTATTGTATATGCATGGGTAAATGACGAGAAAAACAAACGAGCTTATGGAAGTAAAACAGATGCTTATAAAGTTTTTGAAAAGATGGTGAAATCTGGTCACCCACCAAAAGAATGGGCGGATCTTTTAAAAGCAGCCAAAAATGAATTACTCCCACTTTAAACCGCCTGCTTGTTCTCTTTTAGCTAAGAAGCTCATAGTTATTTATAGGTTAGAAACATACAGGCACGCGGGCATTTCCCACCAATGGCACTCTTCAATATAAAATTTCTGATTTACAAATTGTCGACTTGGTTAGCCAAAAAATTATGAAGCCTCCCCTTTAATTGGACAAACCAACTACAGGAAGAGGCCTCTACTTAGCATTTATTTAAAGGATGAAACGCGACAGGTCTTCGTTATCTACCAAGGTTTCTAGGTGGCTATTAACGTAGTCTGCATCAATCACGAACGACTCACCACTTTTCTCTGAAGCATCAAACGAGATATCTTCCATTAGGCGTTCAAGCACCGTATGCAGACGGCGAGCGCCGATGTTTTCAGTGCGCTCATTCACCTGCCAAGCCGCTTCGGCTATACGCTGAATGCCAGAATCGTCAAAACTGATATCAACCCCTTCCGTTTTCATTAACGCAACATACTGCTGAGTTAATGATGCGTTTGGCTCGGTAAGAATACGTTTAAAGTCGCCCACTTTCAGCGCAGCAAGCTCAACACGAATAGGCAGTCGCCCCTGAAGCTCTGGGATAAGATCAGACGGCTTGCTCATTTGGAATGCACCTGAAGCAATAAATAAGATATGGTCGGTTTTAACCATGCCGTGTTTTGTCGACACCGTAGAGCCTTCTACAAGTGGAAGCAGGTCACGCTGTACGCCTTCACGAGAGACATCGCCTGACGTATTGCCTTCACGCTTACAAATTTTGTCAATTTCATCGACAAACACAATACCGTGCTGTTCTACTGACTCAATGGCTTTTTCTTTCAAGTCTTCTTGATTTACAAGGCGTGCCGCCTCTTCTTCAATAAGCAGTTTGAACGCTTCTTTAATTTTCAGCTTCTTCTTTTTCTTTTGCGAACCCGACAAGTTTTGGAACATGCCTTGAAGCTGATTAGTCATTTCTTCCATACCAGGAGGCGCCATAATTTCTACGCCCATCTGTGGAAGTGCCACATCAATTTCAATTTCTTTGTCGTCTAAATCGCCCTGACGTAGCTTCTTGCGAAATGCTTGGCGTGTGCCGCGATCTTCAACGTCTTCTTTGTTGCCCCACGCGTCTTCTGGTGGAGGAAGCAAAACGTCTAAAATGCGCTCTTCCGCCGCTTCTTCAGCACGGAATTTCACTTTCTTCATTTCGTTTTCTTTCGTCATTTTTACCGCGATGTCGGCAAGATCACGAATGATGGTTTCAACTTCTTTACCCACATAGCCCACTTCGGTGAACTTTGTCGCTTCAACTTTAATGAAGGGCGCGTTAGCAAGTTTAGCTAAACGGCGAGCGATTTCGGTTTTACCCACCCCCGTTGGACCAATCATCAAAATATTTTTTGGGGTAACTTCTTGGCGCAGCTCAGGCTCAAGCTGCATACGACGCCAGCGGTTTCTAAGTGCAATAGATACAGCGCGCTTGGCATCTTGTTGACCGATAATGTGTCGGTCTAACTCGTGAACAATTTCTCTTGGTGTCATCTCAGACATGAATAAACCCTTTTCTAACAATACTTGTTGTACTTGCTACGCAAACGAGCGACAACAAGCCAATAACAGCGTTCGCTATTACTTAGTAATCTAGTACATCAACCGTTTGGCTATGGTTAGTAAATACGCAAATATCACCGGCAATGGTCAGCGATTTTTCAGCAATTTCCTTAGCGCTTAGCTCGGTATTGTCTAAAAGTGCAGTAGCTGCCGCTTGTGCATAGTTACCACCAGAGCCAATCGCGATAAGATCTTGCTCTGGCTGCACTACGTCACCGTTACCGGTAATGATGAATGACGCTGTTTCATCGGCTACAGCAAGCAGGGCTTCAAGTTTGCGTAACGCCCTATCGGTCCGCCAGTCTTTGGCAAGTTCAACCGCGGCCTTGGTTAAATGGCCTTGGTGCGCTTCAAGCTTGGCTTCAAAGCGCTCAAATAGCGTAAACGCGTCGGCCGTGCCGCCCGCAAAGCCCGCTAGAATTTTGTCGTGGTACAAACGGCGCACCTTGCGCGCATTCCCTTTCATTACGGTGTTGCCTAGTGATACCTGTCCGTCACCAGCCATTACCACTTGATTCCCACGTCGTACAGATACAATCGTTGTCACGTTATTTCCCCGTTTAGCTGGGCGCTGCTGCGTTTTATATGTACCTTTTTCGCGGAACTAAGGCAGCAGCGTAATAATTCAATAACAAATAAGTGGGGGAAGGCTTTTTAATTTCAAGGGTGAGACAAAAGAATGTGCGCTCAGAGGTACCTACTATTTGGGCTTAGCGAAATCGATAACTTTCGATGTCAAAACCAAAACTACTTTCATAACCTTTTACATACACCCAACCTCTGTTCGGTAGGCGTTTGTGCTCGCTTTCCCCTAAGCATAAGCGCCCATCGGACAAAGCTCCGCTCTCTTTTAGCAATAGTGAGTGTCGACAGTGTTTAGAGCCGCTTCCTTTTTCATAAGCAAATTTTCGTTCTATCTCTTGTTTGTCGGACATTAAGTGAAGCGTATAGGGCAATGCCGTATCAACGAAACTAAAACATAAGAAAAAGGCTAATAGCGGCATACCAAGTAACGTCATTTTTCCACGCAAATCTTTAGTCACAAACTGTGCGTGTCGCTTATCAACGAAAATAGTGAGGTAATAAAAGGCGCTATAAACAACAGTGAGAAGAGCAATGGCCCAATTCGAATTGTCTAGCCAAGCATTGATCACGATAAAATTGGTGAAAACCGTTACAAACAAAGCGCCGATAAGTACCAAAAAGGTAATGTTCGATATGCGTGTGATCAGGTGTAGTTCAGACCATTTGGGTCGAGAAATGTGATCGTCTTGAAGGGCGCTATCCGCATCATCAAATGGCAGCGTAGCTCGCCTAGAATCGAGCTCGTTCTTCGCTGCCTGATAGCGCTCTGGAAAGGCCTGCTTATCGATATTTTCCAGAACGTCTTCAAGCTCTTCTATGCTATAAGCGGCGTAATCTGGTTGTTCGGTGATGGCAAAACCCATTGATACTTCCTTGTAAATACATACTTCCGCTACGCGCTATGCAGCGCATTAAGTGTCACCTACAATGAACTGCTACAAATTCCAGTACCAAATTTGGCATGTGGCAATGTTTACCTTACGCAGACTATGCTTGGCTTTTTCCGCATCGCGCTTAGATTCATATGGGCCAAGAATAACGCGGAACCAATCGCCATTGCTGCCGGTGCTGTGTCTGATAAGAGCTTCTAAACCCTGAAATGCAATTTTAGCTTTCATCTCTTCAGCCTGGGCCCGGGTTCTAAATGAGGCGCACTGCATAAGATAGCGTTTGTCAGACTTTTCCTGCTCTCTTACTTCAACTTCTACTTCATACCCTGGCAGGGTCTTAATGTACTCCCATTCTTCTTCAGGCAACTCAGGTAAAGACTCTTCTGTCGGGGCAACAGGTCGTGAAGCTTGAGTATCTACGTCATCCTCTACATTGTCTTTTATCGACCATAAAAATACACCGAAGCCAATCACTAAAGCGAAAATGCCTATAAGACGCACGATAGGAAGCTTCCCAGAAACTGGGGCGTTAGCTTGTGCGTTTGTTCGCGTATTTGTCGCCGGCTTTCTACCTTTACCAGCGGGCTTCTTTTTTTGAGGAGAGCGTCCACGAGAGACATAATCGCGTTGAGCCATAGTCGGCAATATTCCTACTTGTTATCGTTGTTTGTATGCGTAAGAAAACGTCATATACCAAGTCTATTAGAAGGGCTGGTGTTTCAGCCTCTTCAACCTTGCTAAAATTTTAACGTATTGCTACCTAACAAGCTAACTGAAATCGGTAGGATCGATATCAATCGACCACCTTACCTTCATAGCCTGTGGTAACGCCTGTAAAAATGGCAGTGCCAAACGCAGTGCATTGTGAAGCGGCGCACGCTTTTCATGGCTGCATACCAGCATAAACCGAAACCTGCCTTGCCGCTTTTCAATTAAACAAGGAAACGGACCGTTTATATCAATGGCGTGCTGTTGATTAAACACCTGCTTACTTTCCTGTAGAAAGCGATAAGCCAAACTGCTATCGGTAGCCTCTGCGCGAATAACAAACTGGCTAATAAAAGGGGGTAACCCTGCTGCCTTACGCTCCATTAAAGCGTGTCGCGCGAAATGCCCATAGCCATTGTGCACTAAATCTTGTAGTAAAGGGTGATGAGGATTATGGGTTTGAAGCCACATTTCACCAGGTTTACTGGCGCGCCCCGCTCTTCCAGCAAGCTGAGTAACAAGCTGAGCGAGCTTTTCTGGCGCTCTAAAATCGGCACTAAAAAGGGCACCATCACAATCTAGCACTGCTACTAGAGTGACATGAGGAAAGTGATGACCCTTTGATAGTATCTGGGTTCCTACCAGCAACTGGTACTCTTGGCGATTAATAGCATCAAGGGTTTGGTGAAGCTTGTCTTTACCCCGCACAGTATCGCTGTCTATTCTTACCTGTTTAACGCCGGGAAATAAGCTTGCTAGCCCTTGCTCAACTTGCTCTGTCCCCGTACCTGCGGTAACTAATTCATTGTGATGGCACGCTTCGCAGTTTGATGGCATTGAACGCATGCCACCGCAGTGGTGGCACTGTAACCGGTTTTGGGCTTTGTGCACGGTATAAGGGCGATCACAACGCTTACACATTGCGGTCTCACCGCAGTGATGACAGAGTAGCGCTGGCGCATAACCTCTTCGGTTTACAAACACCAACACCTGATTTCCTGCGTTAATGTGCTGACGCATTATCGTTAACAGGCCTTGTGAAATGCCGTAATGAATAGGTTGGTCGCGCGCGTCCAACACATGCTGATGGGTGCTTTTCGCACCTCCCGCTCGCTTGGTTAGCTGTAAATGAGCATAGCGGCCGCTTAACGCATTATTAAGTGTTTCAAGCGCGGGCGTGGCGCTGCCTAGCAAAAGAGGAATCTTATGCTGCTTGGCACGCATGGCAGCTAAATCACGAGCGTGGTAGCGCAGCCCATCCTGCTGCTTAAACGACTCGTCGTGCTCTTCATCCACAATCAACATACCTGGATTATGTAATGGCGTGAAAATAGCCGAGCGGGTACCAATAATAATACCAAGTTCGCCAGCTTTAGACCGCTGCCAAACGTTTAACCTTTCTTTATCAGAGAGCTGAGAGTGTAAAACGCCCACCGCAATGCCAAAGCGCTTCTCAAAGCGTGACACGGTTTGCGGTGTAAGCCCAATTTCTGGTACAAGAATAAGCACCTGTTTTCCTTCGCGCAGTAAGGGTTCAATGGCTTGAAGGTACACTTCCGTTTTACCGCTACCGGTAACCCCTTCAAGTAAACTTACCGCGAAGTTACCTTGCTGACGATTAAGCGCAGCAATGGCAACTGACTGCTCAGTGTCTGGAATTGGCTTTTCAGAAAGCGATAACGAGGCAAGCCAGCTGCCTGGCTTAAATTCAGGTGTTATTTCTTCAATACGTACCAAAGACTTTTCAACAAGCGCTTTAACTGCAGGAGCACCATACTGCTTTCGCGCTTGCGACGCTAATAAGGCTCCACCAGCCAGTGCAGCAAAGCAAGCTTGTTGCTTAGGTGCTCGCGATAGCGTTTCTGCAGCCGTTTGCACACCTTCTTCGGTAAGCATTAACATGTCTTGTGGTGTGGGAGCCGCCGACTCGCCTTTGCGTAATAAAACAGGCAACATGGCGTGCAGTACTTCACCCGGCGCATGGTGATAATACTGCCACAGCCACTGTGCCATTTTCAGCAACACATCATCTATAATGGGGCTATCGTCAAGTACCGACTCGATAGCTTTTAACTTGTCGACGTTGTCAATTTCACTTTCAGGCTTTTGGAGGGTTTCAACGACCACACCCACCAATTTGCGTGGGCCAAAAGGCACAATCACTCTGACACCCGCACTGAGTACGTTATCGTGGGTATATGTGAAAAGTTGGCGCAGTGGCACTGGCACGGCAACTTGGATAAAGGCCATTGCGAACGTTCTACCTTATTTGATGGCTGTTACAGCGCGTAATGCGCTTACTAAGCTTCTTATATTGAAACTAATAATACTGAAGCTACTTGCAGACCCATATATTACAGCAGTTTGCGCTGCTAACAGTTAGCTACACATTTTGCTATAGCGCACAATTTTACTATTGACGCTAATGGGCCTAGCCTTGAAAGACAAATATTTAAACATACTTTACGTTAAAGCATAAAAGGAATGTTTTTCGTTTAGCTCTCTTGGGTAGCCTTCTTGCCAAGCTGCTTTGTTTAACAATTGGGCAAAAACCACTTGATCATGCCACATCCATCCTATATTATGCGCCGCTCTTTTTGCGATGGGTTGTTCTTTGAACGACTTATCATTTGAACTAAGTAACGTATGGTGTGCGACTTCGGGTTGTATAGCGATACGGCCTTATTATTTGAGGTAACCCAATGAAACAAGATATCCACCCTAAATACGAAGAAATCACAGCTACTTGCTCATGTGGTAACGTAATGAAGATTCGTTCTACGCTTGGTAAAGACATTAACCTAGACGTATGTTCTTCATGTCACCCATTCTACACTGGTAAGCAACGTAACGTTGATACTGGTGGTCGTGTTGATCGCTTCAAGAAGCGTTTCGGTGCATTGGGCAAAAAGTAAGCCTGATATCGAGTTCGAAAAAAGCGCCTTCATGGCGCTTTTTTATTGTCCAGAGATAACTATTCACGTTAGTAGACTAACATTGAATAGCTTCCACTTATGCAAGCGCCTCTAATCAAAGCTAATTGATCATATCAATATCGCGTACATTTGAGACCAAAGCGCTCATTATGCTTAATGAAGGTTTTCGACTCTTACCAAGTGCTTTTCCCAGTCCCCTCTACTTTGTTTTTTACACGCTTCCTCACTGTCGAAATAAATTCCAGCTGGACTAGACTTAATAAATTCAAGGGCTATATTCACCTGGTTTATGAAGTCCATATCCCAACCGTTAATCAATGCTTGCTGCTTCTCTTGCTCCGTATTAAATACGGCAATAACTTTCGGCGCTTTCCAAGGTCCTAAATGCGTAAGCCATACGAATCCATTATCGTCAGATTTTACGTTTTCACACACATCTGTTAGCACTGCGATTAGTTTTTTCTCTGTCATATTCTTTGTCTTCAAAACGAGTTTGAGAGGCCATTTATCGTATTTTATCAGAAAAACAATAGTGAAAATAAAGAGGTCTATCTTTGTGAAATATTATCCAATACTGTTTTTTCGAATATAAATCGATAAGCATCTTAGCACCCGCGCCTATAATACACCTTCAAAATGAAGTGAGACTTAAAAATAAATTTTATGAATGACAATTATAGACTTATTTTACTGGTCTAATTAGTATGCCTACCCTACATTGGTAATTGAAAATTCTGATCAGATATGTACACAGTGATTGGCTGTGTTAGAGTTGCGATCGGCACCTTGATAGTGAGCATTAATTTTATGAATAATGCTTAACTGCTAAGGCTTGTGGCGCTTTTGGATATAAATTCAGGTCTAAATGTTAGACCTATATCAACAGCGATATGTTAGGGAAATCAGGAAGAGTTAACGCTAGGTCTGCAGTTTCCAACGTACCACACTAGTGCTAACAACTATTTATAATCACTTTTGTCATTAGTTAGTTGTAACGCGCTTATGTTTATCTATCTATAACTACAACGATAATAAAATAGCTACAGAGCGTGAACAAAAATACCGATGAACCCTACATCTAAGGATACCTTTTTACATGTCAGATTTTAGACAACGCGCACTCGACTATCACGCCAAACCCACACCTGGAAAAATTCGCGTAGAGCTATCTAAGCCAGCCGATAGCGTCGACGACCTTGCTCTTGCCTACAGTCCGGGCGTTGCCGAGCCGGTGAGAGAAATCGCCGAGGATGCAGATAACGCTTACAAGTATACGGGCAAAGGTAACTTGGTTGCGGTTATCAGTAACGGAACTGCGATACTAGGCTTAGGTAATTTAGGCCCATTAGCTTCAAAGCCAGTAATGGAAGGTAAAGCACTTCTGTTTAAACGCTTTGCTGGTCTAGATGCCATTGATATTGAAGTAAAGCATCGTACGACCGAAGAGTTCATTAATACCGTGGCGAATATTGCTGATACGTTTGGCGGTATTAACCTAGAAGACATCAAAGCACCTGAATGCTTCGAAATTGAGCAAGAGCTCATTAAGCGCTGTAAAATTCCAGTATTTCATGATGATCAGCATGGTACCGCTATTGTAACCGCAGCAGGTATGCTTAACGCTCTAGAGATTCAGGGCAAAAATATAGAGAACGCTAAAATTGTTTGCATGGGCGCCGGAGCAGCAGCGGTTGCCTGTATGGAGCTACTGATTAAGTGTGGTGCCCAGCGTGAGCGTATCTACATGTTAGATAGAAAAGGCGTTATCCACACTCGTCGCGAAGATTTAACTGAGCACAAGAAGCTGTTTGCTAACAATACTGATAAGCGCACCCTTGAAGATGTAATGGAAGGCGCAGATATCTTTGTCGGTGTATCAGGCCCTGATGTTTTACCGCCAGAAGCGCTTTCTTTGATGGCTGAAAACCCAATTGTATTTGCATGTTCTAATCCAGATCCTGAGATAAAGCCTGAACTTGCTCACGAAGTGCGTAAAGACCTAATTATGGCTACTGGCCGCTCAGACTATCCTAATCAGGTAAACAACGTGCTGTGCTTTCCGTTTATTTTCCGCGGTGCTTTAGATGTTCGCGCTACAGCCATTAATGATGAGATGAAAGTGGCGGCGGTTGAAGCTCTTCGTGCTATTACGAAAGAACCTGTACCACAGGAAGTATTGGCCGCGAGTAAAAGCGATAGTCTGACATTTGGTAAGGAGTATATTATTCCTAAACCTATGGACCCACGTCTGTGCGAGCGTATAGCTACCGCGGTATCTAAGGCGGCTATTGAGTCGGGTGTTGCACGAGTACCTGAAAGCCCAGAAAAATAAAGTTCTGGCGCACAAGGCTAAAAAAGGTTGGGTTAACGCTCAACCAATATTTGCTAAAAAGTGCGCTTAAAGAATACAAGTACATAAAAAAACGGCGCTGTGTTGTAGGCTATAAACTAGTAAAGCCTTACAACACAGCGCCGTTTCTCTTTAATACTAAATATCAGTCGTCTTCAGACACATCATTTTCGAAGCTTGGGTCAATGCCCATTTCTTCCATAATACGCCTAGCTTCAGCCGGCACGCGATTAGGATTGTCTTTACGCAAGTCATCATCGTTAGGCAATGGCTGGCCAGTAAACGCGTGTAAAAATGCTTCGCACAACAGTTCCGAATTAGTGGCGTGACGCAAATTATTGATTTGGCGGCGGGTACGCTCATCAGTAAGTGCTTTAAGCACATTAATAGGTATAGAAACAGTGACTTTCTTTACCTGCTCGCTCTTTTTCCCATGCTCTGCGTAGGGGTGAATATATTTACCGTTCCATTCTGCCATTGTACTAACTCGGTCTACTCTTTTTATATTATGAAGAGAAATTCTAAACAAGTTCACGAAAAGGTCAATTGAGCAGTGTAAACCTCTTGACGTCTAGACATATATTCTTTAATTTAGACGTCTAAACGTCTATAAGATTACATTTTTGAGAGTATAAACCATGGTTTCTTACGCACAAGGTATCGATGCATTAAACCAGTCCCTGTCGGAGCTGCGTGATATTGATGTATCTTTTGAATTCTTTCCGCCTAAAACGGAAGCCATGGAGCAAACCCTGTGGAAGTCGGTTGAACGCCTAGCACCGTTAAAGCCAAGCTACATGTCGGTTACTTACGGCGCCAATAGCGGTGAGCGTGACAGAACCCACGATGTGGTAAAACGTATTCAACAGCAAACAGGCGTTGCTGCCGTTCCTCACTTAACCTGTGTCGACGCAAGCCGTGATGAATTAAAGCAAATTGCAAAAGACTACTGGGATTCAGGCATTCGCCGTATTGTTGCACTTCGCGGCGACTTACCGTCAGGAGTAGAAAAAACAGAAATGTATGCCTCTGACCTTGTTGCCTTACTAAAAGACGTTGCCGATTTTGATATTTCTGTCGCTGCCTACCCAGAAAAGCACCCTGAAGCACCAAATGCGCAGTTTGATCTACTAAACCTAAAACGCAAAGCAGAAGCAGGTGCCACAGAAGCAATAACTCAATTCTTCTTTGATACGAGTGTTTACCTTCGATTTAGAGACCGCGCTGCCGCAGCAGGTGTCGACTTAGATATCGTTCCGGGTATATTGCCGGTAACCAACTACCAAACACTGGTTAAATTTGCTGGTTTCACAAATGTTCATGTTCCTGGATGGTTGCACAAAATGTTCGACGGCCTTGATGCCGATGACCAAGCAACCCGTAATTTAATAGGCGCTAACATTGCTATGGACCAAGTTAAAGTGCTGGCTAAAGAAGGGGTAAAACACTTCCACTTCTATACTTTAAACCGCAGTGAGTTGAGCTATGCTATCTGTCACATGCTAGGTGTGCGTCCAGGCGTTTAATAAATAACAATTATCACAAGAGTGATGTCATGTTTGCATGATTCACTCCACAAAAGGCGCAATCAATGCGCCTTTGTTGTTTTAAACCTGCATTAAACTTTGCCACCAAGGCCGCCCGCAGTTACCATTTGATAAAACAAGTAATGAACTATCGATGCCTTATACCAGTCCGCATAGATAAGACCGCGCTATTTATCATTTAAACGGTATCGTCAGGAGAAATTGAGTGGATTTAGACAAGGTTAAAACCTTATATAACAATGTTACTCCTCAGGTTAGAGAGCTCTTTAGCATCTTCATAAAGCGCTGTAGAGAAGACAATATTACTATCTCTGCTGGGCACTTAGCCTATGTAACCTTGTTATCTTTAGTACCATTTATCATGGTGACCTTTACCATTATGTCGGCTTTTCCTGCCTTCGCATCTGTGAGAAGCAAGCTCGAACATTTTGTTTTTAGCAACTTTGTTCCTACCGCCAGTGATGTGGTACATAAATACATGACCGATTTTGTGGGCAATGCCTCACAAATGAGTGCCATTGGTATTTTGTCGCTGCTGGTCGTCGCGCTAATGCTCATATCAAACGTAGATAAAACCCTTAATAGAATTTGGCGCACGCAAAGTGACAGACCCATAGTGTACACTTTTGCTATCTATTGGATGGTGATCACTCTAGGGCCTATGCTTATTGGTTCTAGCGTAGTAGTAAGTTCCTATTTAACTGGCCTTGCTGCTTTTACCGAAGAGTACACGCCTGGATTGGGAACCTTCTTACTCAGCCTTGTGCCAAGCGGTGCTGCCATGCTCGCATTCACTATTTTGTACATGGTTGTGCCAAATAGAAGAGTGTTTGCCCGCCATGCGTTCATAGGCGCAATTGTGGCTACCATAGCTTTTGAAATTACTAAATCGGGCTTTGCGTTGTATGTAACGAACTTTCCTTCATATGAGTTAATTTATGGCGCTCTTGCGGTGGTACCTATCCTGTTTTTATGGGTATATTTGTCGTGGATAATTGTGCTGTTCGGTGCAGAATTCACGTGCAGTTTAGGAGAAGCTTTCGAAAACCGTAAAGCAGAGAACGAGCCGCGCAAGGTTCCAAAGGAATAGTCGACCAAGGCTATAGGCGTAGTAATGATTTACCTTTCGGGGCGGCTTTAAACCAGTGTGCACAGATGCTCTCAAAAAATGTATAAAACGAAAGAAGGGAGCTGCAAGCTCCCTTCTTTATAATTGATGCCTAACTAACGGCTAGTTTTTCATTGAAGATATAAAGGCGTCAGACTCAGCGATAGCTGAATTCATTTGTCTGATAAGCTGAGCAACATTGTTTTCAATTGTAGAAAGTTCGCCCTGCAGTGCACCAATGGCGCTGGCATTTAAGTTGTGCTTAAGGTACAGCACATTATCTTGAAGTGCGCTTAATACTGGCGGCATTTTGCTTTCAGCTTTACGCATAGCTGTCATTAATGAAGAATAGCGACGCTTGGTCTCGCGGAGCTTTGCTGCGCTATCCCGTTTCAACGATGCGTTCTGATACTTTTCAAGCTCTTCTGCCCACTCATCAAATAAAGCTTCAGCAACGCTTTCCACTTTATCGATGCGTGAACTCACTTCCTCTGAAGCGGCAACGCTGTCTTCATACTGACCGTTCAAGCGGTTGTAAACGTCTTCAAGCTCTCCACCATCGAACGCAACTGCAGCGCTGAATGCTTCTAATGCAGAGTTAAACTGCTCTTGTGCATCTTCCTGAGATTCTTTAGCGTTTTCAACGCGGTCAACTAAGATATCGCGCTTTTCAACGCCCACCTTTTCCCATGCTGCGTAGTATGCAGACTGACACCCACTAAGGGCAAGCATAGCAACAAATGCTGATGCGATTAACTTCATGCGGTTACTCCACCTCTAAAACGTGCTGCGCTTATAATACAAATCAAATGCAAAAGGGCGCCTAAAGGCCAAAAGACAATGGCAAGTACCACAGTTGCAGCTAAGGCATAACATACGCCCACTGTGATGAAAAAGAACAATGCACCTAAAATTCTTCCTTGTACTAGATGACCTAACCCAGGAATAAAGAAGTTACAAATTGCGGCGATTACGTTACCGCCTGATCCTTGACCTGCCATATAAACATCCTCGCATTTATGACTATAATATGATTAGCTAGCACGTAATGACACTTGTTCTATAGTATAGACTTAGCGTTAATCGCTTATTTAACAAGCAAAAACAGCGTTGAAGCAGTCAGCACGCAAACGTTTGAATAATAATAAACTAAACTAAAACAGGCACTCACACAACGCGCAGAAACAAAATGAAACGACTTTACCCCGATGTTACCTACTATGAAAACGGATTTATCGAAGTGGGAAGTGGGCATTCGCTTTACTTCGAGCAAAGTGGCAATCCAAACGGCATCCCCGTGTTTTTTATTCACGGCGGGCCTGGCGCAGGCTTACCCCCTAACTACAAATGCTTTTTTGATAGCAACAAGTATCGCATTATAGGTTATGAGCAACGTGGTTGTGGCCGCTCTACCCCCCTCGCTGATACGATAAACAACGATACTTGGTCTAATGTTGAAGATATAGAAGCATTACGAACTCACCTTTCTATACCAAAAGTTTTGCTGTTCGGCGGTTCATGGGGCTCAACACTTGCCTTACTTTATGCGCTCAAGTATACCCCGCGAGTAACAGGTCTCATTCTTCGCGGCGTATTTTTAGCCAGGCAAGAAGACAGAGATTGGTTTTTATCGCCAAATGGATGCGCTGCCCAGTTATTTCCCGAGTACTACCGCAAATTCACCAAGGATGTTCCTACACCGGTGACGTCGAGCACAGTCTGCAGTTTTTATAGCGCAATGGTACGCTCTAGCAATGATGTACTGCGTCACGCTGCCTTAAAGCGCTGGTATCAGTGGGAAGAGCGATTGTCGCGCATTACTTTACCCCCCGGCGTAGGTGAGTCCACTGACAATTACCCCATGCAATTGGTCACTTGCCTAGCAACTTTAGAATGCCACTTCCTTTCTAACAAATGCTTTTTAGATGAAAACTACATCCTTGAAAACATTGATAAAATAAGTCATATTCCGAGCACTATTATTCACGGTCGCTACGATATGATCTGTAAAACCGAAGCTGCTGAAGCACTTCACAAAGCATGGCCTCAGAGCCAGTTACAAATCATCCCAGATGCGGGGCACAGCACATCCGAACCCAGTATAGGTTATGCCCTTTGCCGTGCTACTCGCGACATGTCACGCTTTATTCAGGAGTCATCAAAGTGATAGGACTTATCCAACGGGTATCAGAAGCTAATGTAACTGTAGACGGTAACGTTATTGGTGAGATTGGCAAAGGCATGTTGGTGCTGTTAGGTGTTGAAAAGGAAGACAGCGAAGCGCAAATAGAGAAGCTTGCGAATAAACTCTGTCGGTATCGTATCTTTAGCGATGAAGATGGCAAAATGAATTTAAATATTGAACAAGTCGATGGGGAAATACTGGTGGTGTCTCAGTTCACGCTTGTTGCAGACACTCAAAAAGGGAATCGTCCAGGCTTCTCTCGCGGTGCATCTCCTGAACATGGTCGAACTATCTATGAGCAATTTGTGCAGGCCCTTAAAAATAAAGGCATGAAAGTAGCCACAGGCGAGTTCGGTGCAGACATGCAGGTTGGCCTTATTAATGACGGGCCTGTTACTTTTCAGTTTAGTGTCTAAGAGCTCAAAGGGGCGCGTCTCGCTGCACTAGGCGGCTAAACCTTTCTTTTTCCAGCTATGCGAAAGCAATTCGGGTATTCCTTGCTGTTTAGTCCGTAACTATTGGGCCCTTCGGTTTACTGGTGACTGTGTACTTCTTCGGCATTCCAAGTTTGCTTACATAATTAAACTTGTACCTCATGGGTTCTTACGTTTAAATACTCCTTCACTCATTTAAGAAGGTCGGTTTATTGTGTACAAGGTAGTTACGCCTAAAAGCGACGCCGAATTTGAAGCCTATTTTCATTTTCGATGGGAGCACTTGCGCCAACCATGGAATTTCCCTCCTGGCTCTGAAAAAGACGAATATGAACAGGTCGCCGAGCATCGTATTATTACCAACCGTAAGAACGAAATTGTAGCCTGTGGCCGTGTTCATTTGAACACTGCTGAGGAAGCACAAATTCGACATATCGCGGTACACCAAGACCATCAACGCAAAGGCTTAGGTCAGATGATAATGGCAGCGCTGGAAAACGTTGCTAAAGACTTAGGTGCTGAGCGAGCAGTAACAAATAGCCGCGAAATATCCATCGACTTTTTTAGTGCGTGCGGTTTTGAAATTGAGCGTGAAGCCCCTAACGAATTAGGCATGCTAAAGCGCCAGCAAATGGTCAAGAAATTCACTGAAAGCAATACCTTAGTATTACATCCTAAGTGGTGTAAATCGCTGCAGGAGACGTGGTCAGAGACCATACCTATTACCGAGCACATGGGTATTAAACTATACCAATACACCGGGCGTACCCTAGAAACCCGCGCGTCGCTAAATAAAAACATTAATATTCACGGCACTATGTTTGCCGGCAGTATATTCTCTTTAGCCACGTTAACAGGCTGGGGCATGATTTACTTGCAGCTTAAAGAGCGTGGTTTAGACGGTGATATTGTATTGGGCGATGGGGATATCCATTACCACAAGCCCATCACTATGAAGCCAAGGGCGATCTGTAATATTGAAACCTTATCGGGTAAGTTCAAGCCCCTAGAAAACGAAAAAAAAGCACGTTTCGAGTTAAGTGTGGCTATTTTGGATGGAGATACGCCGGTAGCGGAATTTGACGGTGTCTTCTACGTTCTTCCCCCTTCTAAAAACGAAGAAGAGTAGCGTTGCAGGCTCTCCGCTTTGCCACTTGCGATAAAAATCTACACATAAAAAAAGCGCCTTATAGGCGCTTTTTTCAAAGTTAAGCTTTTGTGTAAGCCATTTACTGCGTGTACTACGCAACCATAGCAGCTTGAAGTTTTTTCATCGCGTTCTTTTCTATTTGACGAACACGTTCTGCAGATACCTGATACTTATCAGCTAGATCTTGCAGCGTAATCTTATTGTCTGCTAACCAACGAGTTTCGATGATGTCTTGGCTACGCTCGTCTAGCGTTTTAATTGCTGAATACAAACGCTTGCTCGCCGCTGTATCCCAGTCATTGTTAATCACATCCGTTTCAACATCTGAAGATTTGTCTTCTAGATATTGAACTGGTGCGAAATTGCCTGTTTCATCTTCATCCGCAGTTAAGTCAAATGCTTGGTCTTGAGAACTCATACGTGCTTCCATTTGAAGCACCTCTTTTGTACTCACGCCCAATTCGTCCGCAACGGTTTGCACTTCAGCATGGGTAAACCAACCAAGACGCTTTTTCGCCTTGCGAAGGTTAAAAAACAGTTTACGCTGCGCTTTGGTTGTCGCAACTTTAACTATTCTCCAGTTTTTAAGTACAAACTCGTGAATTTCTGCTTTGATCCAATGTACCGCAAAAGAAACCAAACGCACGCCCACTGTAGGGTCGAAACGCTTAACGGCTTTCATTAGGCCGATGTTACCTTCTTGAATTAAGTCGGCTTGGGGTAAGCCATAACCTGAGTAAGATTTTGCAATGTGCACTACAAAACGAAGGTGTGACATTACTAGCTTACGAGCGGCTTGTAAGTCTTCGTCTTCGCGAAGGCGCACTGCCAACTCGCGCTCTTCCTCAGCGCTAAGCATATCAATGCTGCTTACAGCTTGAATGTAGCCTTCGATGCTACCGCTGTGAGGCACTGACAGGGCCATAGATTGCAAATTGTTGCTCATTGTTCACCTCATTTATTGCCGCTTCATATTAGCAAAGTAACCGAAGCTGCGCGAGACCTAATTAAGATATGAAGTCTAATCGATATGTAGGTATAGTGACTATTTCTACAATATCAAGACCTAGAATAAGAAAAAAAGTTCAACTTTACAAAAGAACCATCAGTTTAACGCTATCTAAGTTGAAGCTCCTAGCCACTCCTCCGAGCGCAAGCACTTCTGACTTCATACTCCACTAACGCCACATCCGTTCAATGATTGGCCTGCATTAAGTGGTAGCTGGGTAGGTCATTTAACCACTACGTTATTATACTTTAATTACATAGCAAGAATTAAAAGCTAATCTCACTGGTATGAATTCTACCGTTTATAAGTTACCTGCATCAGCGCAAACACATTTATTAACCAAACCCACTCTGAATGATTTTTAAACTCATACTGTAGCGCTACTGTGATATTACCGATAGTTTAAACCTTGCTTTTCTCTTTGGAAATTGAAAATATTAGATTGTATCAATCGCTTTTGCACTACGACCGCTGCACAGCATTTTCCAGACAAAAATAATAAAAAACTGGAAGGGAAATACTTAAGGAAGGAGTAAGGCAAGTAAAGCAAAGGGGAATTTAATGTTTGCTTACGTCGCTAGACAGCCCATATTTGATGTAAACCGTGAGGTTTACGCTTACGAACTGCTTTTTCGCGTGGGCGAGGAAAATTGCTTTCCGGATATCCCCCCCGATGAGGCCACCTCGAAAATTCTCACCTCTACTCACTTAAGCTTGGGCATTGAAGAAATTACCGGAGACAAAAAAGCGTTCATCAATTTTCATCGAGATACGCTAATGTTTCGCTTTCCCACGTCGCTGGATGCGGACAAAGTTGTAATCGAGATTGTTGAAACCGTAGAAGTAGATGATGCCTTGGTTGCGGCTTGTAAACATATCCGTGGATTGGGGTATCCAATTGCCCTAGATGATTATGACATGAAGGGAAAATGGGAAGCTTTTATTCCCTTCACCAGTGTGGTGAAAATTGATATCACCGAAATTCCTCACACTGAAATACCCGCTTTGGTAGCGCGTTTTAAATCAAACAACATTAAGCTTGTAGCTGAAAAAATTGAAACCTATGAAGAATTTCATAAATTCAAAGACATGGGCTTTGATTATTTTCAAGGCTATTTTCTTGCTAAGCCAGAAATCGTTAGGCACAGGAAGTTGGGGCCAAGCAGCCTAACTATGATGGAACTGTTCACCTTAAGCAGCCAACCAAAGCTTAATTTCGATAATGTGAATAAGATTATTGAAAGAGATCCATCGCTTACCTATCTGCTGCTGCGCTTTATCAATAATCCGATGGTAAATAAGCGCCATAAGATAACGTCACTTAAGCATGCACTAACCTTTATGGGTGAAGTAGAAGTGAAGAAATTTATATCTTTACTTGCTCTTGCCAACTTAAGCGATGGTCAGCCCAGCGAATTGATGCAAATGGCACTGGTGCGTGCAAAGTTTTGTGAATTAGTAGTTATCCAGCTTGAGACTCCTGACAACCAGCTTAAAGGCTTTCTCACTGGGCTACTGTCTTTACTTGACGCCATGATGGAGCAACGTATTGATGATCTGGTAAGCAAGGTACCAATCAGTGATGATGTTAAGGGCGCGCTTTGCGGCACACCCGGTATGCTACGTAATTGTTTGATACTTGTTCAGTATTTCGAGCGAGCTAACTGGATGGGCGTTAAACAATTTGCGGCAAAATATGAGATGAAACAAAGCCTACTACACAGCTACTACAATGAAGCTATTAAGTGGGCAAAACACATTCATAACTCAGCATTGAAAGATGACTAAGAAGCTTAATGAAAGAATGCGGTTTCAAAATAATCATTGATTTATTGTTAGATTATACCTACATATCATAGACTAGGATGTGGCTATATATTTTCTAAGCCCATTTGATACCAATTGAAACGTCGTTAAACCATGTTGCCTCAGGAATAGTTTATGTTCGCGTTCATAGCTCGCCAGCCTATTTTAGACAAAAGCAAAAATGTATTTGCTTACGAGCTATTATTTCGGGATGGTAAATCTGGTGCATATCCAGAGCACAGTGACCAGAAAGCTAAATATATTTCAGAGCACTTTCATCCACTAGGGCTTGACGATATAAGCGGTGAGAAAACATCATTTATCACTTTCTCACCTGATACCATTATTTCACGCTTTCCAACTTCGCTTAACCCTGAGTCGGTTGTTGTTGAGCTGGCCGACCCTACCGATAACGCCAACGGCCTGTTCGAAGCATGCCAGCACATCAAGCAGCTTGGTTTTAAGCTCGCCATCGACGACCCTATGATGGTAGGCGCGACACATGATATCTTCCCGCTGATTGACATAGTAAAAGTAGATGTCACTAAGACTCGCTTTGAAACCATCGAAAAGCATATCCCCCGCTATCATGATGCAAATGTGAAAATTGTAGCTGAGCAGGTTGATACCCAAGATAATTTTTCTACTTGTGTAGATTTAGGCTTCGACTTTTTCCAAGGTTATTTCTTTTCTCAGCCCGAAGCGCGCATTCTTAAACAGCTTCCGGCCTCTAAAATGAACATCGTTGATTTAATGGGGGAAAGCTCAAGTACTAACTTTGACATAGAGCGCATTAGCCAAATTATTGAACGCGATGCCACGCTTAGTTTCTTATTGCTTAAGTTCATAAATAACCCGACCATCAATAAGCGCTATAAGATTACATCGTTAAAGCACGCCCTTAATTACATGGGTGAAGTTGAAATTAAGAAATTTATCGCGTTATTAAGTCTGACTAATTTAGGCGATGAAAAGCCCCTAGAAATCATTCATATGTCGCTTGTACGCGCTAAGTTTTTTGATTTACTGGCCGAGCGCAGGGGCATTAAGAATAACCCGCCCATATCTTTCTTAGTTGGGCTATTTTCGTTACTTGAAGGTTTACTCGACCAGTCTATGACTGACATTGTTAAACAGCTTCCGCTGTCTGAAGAGGTGAATGACGCTTTGTTGGGCAAAAACCTAGAAATGAACAACTACATGACGTTAGTTCGCGCCTTTGAAAGTGCTCTTTGGATGAACGTAATCAAGCAAGCAAAGTTGCTGAACATTGACCAAAAGCAACTACATATGCTGTATAACCAGGCTATTACCTGGGGTAACGGCGTACGCAGCGCTATTTCATCACATTACCCGCGCGCTACTGCTTAATTATTTAGGCTCGATCTCTTTTACGTGACGTTGCACTGAGATTAGAGATCCGAGCAAGCCTAATAGTACTGAAAGCCCTAGCATGGTTAGCAATGCTGAACCGGTCAGCCCGGTAATATTAAAATCTTTCTGATACATAGCAGCAAATGTGGTTATGCTGCTATCCATCCACCACAAAATAATAATTACGGCAAACCACGCCATTAATCCGCCTAGTAAGCCATACCAAAAACCTGTGTATAAAAAAGGACGGTGAATAAACGCATCGGTAGCTCCCACCAGCTTCATTACTACAATTTCATCGTATTTGTTGAGTATATTCAGTCGGATAGTGTTACCAATAATAAGCACTACAGCAATAAACAAAAGCAGGCCAATTAAAGTAACTAAGTCTCTTGCAATATCAATAACTGCGTACAAGCGCTCTAACCACTCAATATCAAGCTTTCCGATGTCTACCTCGCGCTGCTGGCGAAGCTTGTCTAACAGCGCTTTAGCTGCAGTGGGTGAAGCATGCTTTTCATTAGGGGTAACTAATACAACATCCGGAAGTGGGTTTTTCTCAAGATACGCGATGGCATCGCCTAATCCAGATAAGTGCTGAAATTCCTTGAGCGCATCATCGGCAGGAATGTAAACCACACTGTCTATTTCAGACCAAGTATTCAGTCTTGCGACCAGCTGTTGTGAGCTTGCAGCATTGATATTAGGCTTGAGAAAAAGAGAAATTTCTGATGCCTGATCCCAGCCAGCGGTAATTTTCTCGGTGTTTTTTACCATGATATAAAGTGTGCTTGGCAAGGTTATGCTCAAACCCAGAACACCTATTGTCATTAACGAGGCTAAGGGCTGTCGCCAAAGCTCACCAAGGCTAGACAGGGCTTGTCGCACATGGCTGACAAAAAACATGATAATAATTTGTACCATGCCCACTTTTGCTGAAGATGCGCCTTGTGCCCGCCCCTTAAATAAAATACTCACGACCACTCTCCTTCGCCATTACCTGAACCCGCGCCACCCATATCGTCGGTTAGCCCATCAGTAATCATTTGCCCGTTTTTAAGGGTAAGCGTGCGGTAGCGCATACGCGCAATTAGTCCTAAGTCGTGAGTCGCAATCAGCACAGATACTCCCGCTTGATTGAAATCTTCGAACAAACGGATAATTTCCATTGAAAGTTTAGGGTCGAGGTTACCGGTTGGCTCATCGGCTAGCAATAAGGGAGGTTTATTTACCACTGCTCGCGCAATACCCACCCGTTGTTGCTCACCACCAGATAACGTAATGGGTAAGCAACGGGCTTTGTCTCTAAGCCCCACCATTTCAAGTGCGGCTTCTACACGCTTGCGAATTTCTTTATGGGTGTACCCTTCAATGACAAGAGGTAACGCCACGTTGTCAAAAACCGATTTATCCATTAACAGCTGGTGACTTTGGAAGATCATCCCGATATCGCGACGAATGTAGGCAATATCTCGACGGGTAATGGCGTTAAGGTCGTGACCATTAATGAGAACGCGCCCTACTGTTGGGCGCTCCATAATACTGATAAGTTTGAGAAGTGTACTTTTTCCTGCACCTGAATGGCCTGTTAGAAAGGCCATTTCACCCGGGGCGATATGAAAATTAACCTTACTAAGCGCGCGTTGCCCGCCTGGATAGGTTTTGCTTACCTGCTCAAACTTTATCATTATTTTTCCCTACCGCTTTGCTGGTTTTAGCTTTCAGGTGTGTCCATTTCGCTAAACAAGGCGTCAATAAACTCTTGGCCGTCGAACTGGCGTAAGTCATCGATACTTTCGCCAACACCTATATACCTTATAGGAATTTTAAACTTATCGGCAATAGAGAATATAACACCGCCTTTTGCTGTACCGTCTAATTTGGTAAGGGTGATACCCGTTAAGCCCACGGCTTCGTTAAATAACTTAGCTTGGCTAATGGCGTTTTGCCCGGTACCAGCGTCTAGTGTAAGCATAACTTCGTGAGGCGCGTTCGGGTTGATCTTTTTCATTACGCGAACCACTTTCTTTAGCTCTTCCATCAAGTTGTTCTTGTTCTGCAAACGCCCTGCGGTGTCAGCAATAAGAATATCTGTGCCACGCGATTTGGCCGCTTCTAGCGCATCATAAAGTACCGATGCACTGTCAGCCCCAGTATGCTGTGCAATAACAGGAATATCGTTGCGCTCGCCCCATACTTGAAGTTGTTCAACGGCAGCAGCTCTGAAGGTATCACCGGCGGCAAGCATCACTTTCTTGCCTTCTTGCTGGAACTGCTTAGCCAGCTTGCCAATAGTGGTGGTTTTACCTACACCATTTACGCCAACCATTAAGATAACAAACGGGCCTTCACTAGAATCGTGCGCTTTCATAACTTCAGAAAGCGGCTGGTTTACTTCAGACAGCATACCCGACATTTGCTGCTTCATGATCTCCAGTAAAGCTTCCGCGTCTTTAAGATCTTTACGAGAAGCACTATCAGTCAAGTGGTCAATAATTTTCTGAGTGGTATCCATGCCCACGTCGGCCACTAAAAGCTGTGTTTCAAGATCCTCGTACAGCTCATCATCAATAGTTTTGCCTTTAAATAGGCTAACGATACCACTGCCCAAATTCTCTTTTGTGCGAGATAGGCTGGCTTTCAAGCGTGCGAATAGCGACTTTTTCTCTTTCGGCTTTTCTTCGGCTTGGGCTTTAGCCTGTGCTTCAGCTTCTGCCTTTGCGCGAGCCTCTTCTTCAGCTTGGGCTTCGGCTTGCGCCTTTGCGCGAGCTTCTTCTTCCGCTTGGGCTTTCGCCTGTGCTTCAGCTTCTGCCTTTGCACGAGCCTCTTCTTCCGCTTGGGCTTTAGCCTGTGCTTCGGCTTCCGCCTTTGCACGAGCCTCTTCTTCCGCTTGGGCTTTCGCCTGTGCTTCAGCTTCCGCCTTTGCACGAGCCTCTTCTTCCGCTTGCGCTTTCGCCCGTGCTTCAGCTTCCGCCTTTGCGCGAGCCTCTTCTTCAGCTTGGGCTTTAGCCTGTGCTTCGGCTTGCGCCTTTGCGCGGGCCTCTTCTTCCGCTTGGGCTTTCGCCTGTGCTTCAGCTTCGGCCTTCGCGCGAGCCTCTTCTTCCGCTTGGGCTTTAGCCTGTGCTTCAGCTTCGGCCTTCGCGCGAGCCTCTTCTTCCGCTTGGGCTTTTGCCTGTTCTTCAGCTTCTGCCTTTGCGCGAGCCTCTTCTTCCGCTTGAGCCTTCGCCTTTGCTTCGGCTTCCGACTTTAAGCGAGCTTCTTCCGCTTGGGCTTTTTGTTTCTCTGCTTTCTTGTTCTTACTGAACCAGCCAAAAAGTTTCGACATCGTTAGGACAAATCCTTATAAATTCTTAGCAATTTCGGCTACACTTGCCGCCTAATGTATGAACGCATGATACCATTGTCGGCCACTATGAAGCGAGTTTCTCGCCCCACTCGGGCACCATCTTCTGCAAAAAAACCTCATTCACCAAAAAATGGTAGAGCCCACCGTGAAAATAGCACGGGGCAAATACGCATTATTGGTGGTCAATGGCGCGGTAGGAAGCTGCCTGTACTAA
Source organism: Alteromonas sp. ABD4_190 (assembly GCF_056160105.1). Classification (NCBI taxonomy): domain Bacteria; kingdom Pseudomonadati; phylum Pseudomonadota; class Gammaproteobacteria; order Alteromonadales; family Alteromonadaceae; genus Alteromonas; species Alteromonas sp. ABD4_190. Next base: position 2,588,969 of record NZ_JBSWWN010000001.1, on the reverse strand, counting down.
ACGCAGAAGGGTTAAGGCCTACTACCGACAGAAATAAAGAGACCTTATTTAACTGGCTAATGCCCTATATTAACGACGCACGCTGTCTAGATGTATTTGCGGGCTCAGGTGGACTGGGTTTAGAAGCAATATCACGCTATGCGGCACATTGCGATTTTATTGAATTAGATAATCAGGCTGCTTCGCAGCTAGAAAGTAATCTTTCTTTGCTTAAAGCAAATGAAGTAGCGTCAGCCAATGTCCATAAAGGTAATGCGCTAAACATCTTGAAGGGGCTCAACGGATCACCCTACGATGTAGTATTCGTTGATCCGCCGTTCGGCAAAGATTTAGTAGCACCTTCGCTTATATCGCTTGCAGAAAATAACCTAGTGCAAAGCGGCAGCGTAGTTTACTTAGAGCATGAGGGTACGCTCACAACACCAACGTTACCTACCCACTGGCAAGTTATTAAGGAAAAACACACCAGCGCACTGCGCTACATGTTAATAGAAGTGAGCTAATAGAACGTACGCTTAGCGTAGCGCAAAGCCGTGAACTTACCTAGAGTGCACGGCCTAGCTACTTTAAAGTTCAAGGCCTATGTTTGAGATACCCGCTTCCAGCGCGAGGGCTTTCATTTCGTCTGCTGCCTTTGCGGGATACTTAGCCTGCTCAACGTAATCGAGCAGTTCGTTTTGTACCTCTACTTCAAATTCCATAAGTGGATGACCTTTCACGGTCTCATCATCAGCTTCTTCGCTTTCTAATAAATAAGCTTCAACGCTACCTTGAGATAGTTTGCTGATCACCACAGCACCTTGGGGGTCGTCACCTGCTATTAGATTAAGCAAGCCCGCTAAACCGATGGCTGCATCAATAGCAGGGTACACGCCATAGTTATCGTGTTCGCTGGTATCCGGGGTGGCAACTTCTACTTTTTCAAGCTGTACCGCAATATTAAATTTACTTTTAGGAGACTTAAGTGTTTCCCAGACCAAGTTTAAGCAGTTGCGTAAGGCATTCGCATCACCACTTTCTGTAAGCTCACAAAAAAGCGTGTAGTTAGGCAGCATACGTTCAAGTAAAGCAGCGCCGAATGCAACGGATTTCCAGCCTTCCAAGGCGCGAACACGCCCAAAGGTATTAAGTTTTTGCTTTGCCATTTAAAGGGCTCCAGTGGCATGCATGAAATATTTGGTAACGCCATCTAACAACATTTGGATAGCAATCATAACGAGGATCATACCCATTAATCGCTCCATCGCAACTAGGCCACGCTCCCCTAAAATTTTATGAAACACGTTTGAAAATAATAAGATGACAGCGCTAATCGACCAGGAAGCAGCAAGCGCTAGTGACCAATCAACCATTCTATCCGGCGCTTGATTAGCAAGGAGTATTAGCGCCGCTAAGGTTGAAGGGCCTGCGATCATAGGAATAGCAAGAGGCACCAAAAAAGGCTCTTCACCCACAGCAAGACCACTTGGGTTGCCTGACGAAGGAAATATCATCTTAAGCGCGATAAGAAATAAAATAATGCCACCGGCAATACTTACAGTTTCTTGCTCTACATTCAAAAAGTTAAGAACCGACTGACCGCTGAACAGAAATAAGAATAAAATACCAAGCGCAAACAATAGTTCTCGTATAAGAATAAATTGCCGCCTTTTAGGCTCAATGGATTTAAGCACCGACATAAAAACCGGCAGATTACCAAGCGGATCCATGATCAAAAAAAGCATGACGGCAGCGGACCAGGTATCCATTTTTTTATTGTCTCCGATTGAGAGCGTAAGCCCAATTTAAGCGTGAATTGTAAAGTATAACCCAATATTCATGCAGATAGGTGGTTATGGCGCGCAATGGTAAACCAAGCAGAGTGAGTAAAAAACACCTTTTAACACTCGACTACTGCTCTTTATATCGATCTAAATCCGATTTCTAAGCAAAAAGCACATACTCAACATTAGTGAACATTAAAAGAATCGCTAAAAAAGACTCGAAAAATGGCAGAAATGGGCTTAACTAAAACAATAGGAAGCAGTATGCAACAGGCGTAGCAACGATAACCTTATCTAGCGTTTGGTTTATGCAATGCGTAAATAAGTACTCTCACCATAGCTGGATGTTAAGTATTTTATTCGCCTTTTAGGTAATGTCTTGTACAAAGCGCTTCTGATGTAATGACAAAATCACACAGCCTTGACCGAAGTAGAGGCCTGGTTAAAACCTAACAAAAACAACCACAATAGGAAAAATTGTAATGAGTTTGATGACGGTAAAAGAAGTGGCGGCATTTCTGGGTGTGCAAGAAGTACGCGTAGAGCGTCTAGAGCGCGAAAGCCTTTTAGTATCAAAAGACAAAGATACCGACGGTAACCCACTTTTTGATAGCGGTGACGTTGAACGTTATAAGAAACTTGCTGAACGCTTGGGCGGGATCTAGTTAACGAAAAGGGGCGACACACTGTGAAGCCCCCCTGTTTTTTTATTTATGCAGTGAAATCTTTTAGCATTCTGGCAATTGAACGAATGCCTTTTGCTGTAGCACCTACCGGCATTTCAGCGGTTGCACCACCGTGATAGGCCGCAGCCAAATCTAAATGCACCCAGCCTTCAGGCTTAACAAAGCGCGATAAGAAGCCCGCAGCGTTTGACGCACCGCCACCACCGCCACCTTTCATCGGGCGACTGTTCGCCGTGTCAGCAAACGCTGAAGGGCAACGGTCTGCGTGAAAGTCTTCAAGGGGTAATGGCCAAAAGCGTTCATTTTCTGCTTTCGCTGCTTTAAGCATTTGTTCGCGTGCATTGTCATCCAGAGAGAATACGCCATGATAATCAGAGCCCAGTGCAACCACTGCTGCACCGGTTAACGTTGCTGCATCGATAATAAGCGGTGCGCCAGTTTCCGTTGCCGCCATCAAACCATCAGCCAGTACTAAACGCCCTTCTGCATCAGTGTTAACAACTTCAACGGTTACTCCATTTTTGTAGGTAAGTACATCACCCAACTTATAAGCGTGACCGCTAATAAGGTTTTCTGCACAGCACAAAATAAGCTGAATACGCTTTTCACTGCCTTGAGAAATAGATAAGCCTAGCGCACCTGTTACCGTTGCCGCGCCACCCATGTCGCACTTCATATCTAACATACCTTCGCTAGATTTAATGCTGTAACCACCGCTGTCGAACGTGATACCTTTCCCTACTAGCACGGCATCGACGGGAGCATCTGCGTTGCCTGTAGGATTGTAATCAAGGACTAGCATTGCAGGCGGGCGTTCACTACCACGACCTACGTTATAAATACCTATCCAGCCTTGCTCTTTAAGATCTTCACCTACAGTCATTGAGTAAGTGACTTTGTCCCCACCCAGTGATTTCAGCCATTGCGCAGCGCGTGTCGCTAGGGTTTCAGGGCTAAGGTCTTCCGGCGTTTCGTTTACCAGCTGTCGAGTAAATAATAATGCCGCATACTCCTGCTCTAGCGTTGCTCTGTCAGCAGTATCCGCCCATTGGATAGAGGCAGGCTTAAGTGCACGTGTAAAGCTAAGTGCAAAGGCCCACTGTTGTTCTTTATGCCAATTACCCTTCAGCGTAACGGCAGGCAGCCCTAGACCATCTAGCTTTCTCGCTGCTTGCTGAATTACTCGCTCGTTAAGCTTGTCATCAGGTAGGTGAATAACTGCGCCTGATTCAGTGAAAGAAAGCTTAGCGCTTTCGCCCCATACAGCTTCAGCACTATTGGTTGAAAGGCTAACGGTAAATTCTGCCATCGCGTTTTATTCCTTATACATCGTTATGTTTTCGATAAGCGCTTTTTGCGCTTGCTCAAATCTTTGTTACTCTCTTTTGCCTGCATACCGCGAACATGTAGCGCGTTTCCCATAAATCCGATGCTATAGCACACGAGTACCAGCAGGAAACGCCTACGCGGTGAACCTAATTTTTAAAAAAAGGCGATACATGAAGTTTTCACCTTCCTTATTACGCGGCACCTTAATTAAAAGGTACAAGCGATTTCTTGCCGACGTTGAGCTAGACAACGGTTCAATCGTTACTGCTCATTGTCCAAATACAGGTGCAATGTCCGGCTGCGCTGAGCCGGGATACACGGTTTTTTTAAGTGAGTCGACAAACCCTAAACGAAAGCTAAAGTATACATGGGAACTTGCACAAACGTTTGATGGCCACTTCATCGGTATCAATACACACAATGCTAATAAGTTGGTGGCAGAAGCACTAGATAACAAGGTGCTAGATGAATTTTCCGATATCAGCGGTTGGAAAGCAGAAGTAACACCACCAACTGCCAATAGCCGATTCGACTTCGCGTTAACGCGAGAAAACACGCAGGGTCAAGAGCTTACAGAATATATGGAAGTAAAGTCCGTTACCTTAGCGGAAAATAATAAAGGCTACTTTCCCGATGCGGTAACCCAGCGAGGTGCAAAACACTGCTTAGAGCTAGCTCGCCTAGCGCAAAGCGGTGTAAAAACTAGCTTGTTGTTCTGTGTGCAACATACCGCTATTGAAAGTGTTCAAGTTGCAAAGCATATTGATCCAACCTATGCAGAAAGCGTACAGATTGCCGCTAATGCAGGTGTAACTCTGTTTGCCGCAGGCTGTATAATTGATGAACAAAAAATTCAATTAAATCAAATACTCCCTGTGATTTTATAAAAAATAGGTTGATTTTTTTCATTTCGCCTTCATATTTGCGCCTTGTTTTAGTGGTAGAACGCACTAATGCGTTTGCTGGTAGCCAGTCGTATAAGTGATTAAACATCTGGCAAATGTTAGAAACAACACACCAGCATAATAATTACATAGACACGATCGATTGCCTGAAGCTGTCGAGTCTGATATAGATATCGGTCCAATCAGGACAAGATGGATGTCGTAGTGTAGGAGATGTGGCAGATGCCAACAGGAAAAGAAACAAAATCCCTGGGACTATTAGCGCTGGCAGGTTTGCAGCCGTACGAGCCAAAAGCTGACGAAGAGTACATGGGCGAGGCCCAACTTGAGCACTTTCGTCTATTGCTTAAAGCGTGGCGCAATCAACTTCGTGAAGAGGTTGACCGTACGGTAACGCACATGAAGGATGAAGCAGCAAACTTCCCTGATCCTGTAGACCGTGCAGCTCAAGAAGAAGAGTTCAGCCTTGAGTTACGTACACGTGACCGTGAGCGTAAGCTAATAAAGAAAATTGAAAAAACGCTTAAGCGCATTGAAGAAGACGATTTCGGCTTCTGCGATTCTTGTGGTATCGAAATTGGTATCCGTCGCTTAGAAGCGCGTCCTACAGCTGATTTGTGTATCGACTGTAAGACCATGGCTGAAATCAAAGAAAAACAACTTCAAGGTTAAGCTAATAACCGCGAGTATGTTGATATAGAAAGCCTCATCCCAAAAAGATGGGGCTTTTTGTTAAACCTTAATTATGCATAACCACTATGTAGGGCGCTTTGCTCCCTCACCCTCCGGCCAATTACATTTCGGTTCACTCGTTACTGCTGTCGCCAGCTACCTAGACGCGAAAAGCCACAACGGCACTTGGTTGCTTCGCATGGAAGACATCGACGAACCACGCTGTATAGCAGGCGTCGACAAGGACATCCTCACCACACTTGAAGCCCATGGTTTGTATTGGGATGGCGATGTCATTTACCAAAGTCAGCAACATCCTCGTTATCAAGCGTTCCTTAACGATTTACTTGCTCAAAAGCATGCCTACTTTTGCACATGTACACGTAAGCAAATTAAAGCTATGGGCGGTATCTATAACGGCAATTGTCGAGACAAGTCAGTGTGCTCAGCCACACAGGACTGTGCACTGCGCCTAAAAGTAGATACGCCACTTGAGGCATTTGAAGATGTGCTCATGGGTGAGGTTACGCCTTCTAGTTCAAGCGCCAGCTTAAACGCCGAAGATGTACTACTAAAGCGACGTGACGGTTTGTTTTCTTACAATCTTGTGGTCATTTTGGACGATGTATTTCAGCAAGTTAACTGTGTAATCAGAGGGTGCGACCTTATTGATGTGACGCCATTGCAACGCGCGGTGTATAAAACACTTGGTTACACCGCCCCTCAATACGGGCATGTGCCGGTAGCGGCTGTCGCACCAGGCAGAAAACTCAGTAAACAAAACCGAGCAGCCCCCGTTAATAACAATACAGCGCTAAATAATATTGTGCGTGTAATGGACTTTTTAGGCTTTCCCTTTCCAATTGCATCAGAATTTGATGATATTGATTCAGCGCTTAAAGCGGCTATTTCGATGTGGGATAGGAAAAAAGTAGTGAAAACACCCGAAATTATTGTTCCACAGCATGAATCCACTTATTATAGCGAACCTTTATAGTCTGCGGAGATACCATCATCATTCATCGTGTTTTTAAATCTGTTAAGCGCGCTTTTTCAAAAGAGAGCTCGTCCTCTGACGCTTTGAAGCCAAGGACAATGACCCGTGGAGAACACGGCATTTCTCGTGAAGATGTAAGCGCAAATGCATTGAAAGTAATGTATCGCCTTAATGGAGCTGGCTTCGAATCCTATTTGGTCGGAGGCTGTGTACGCGATATTTTGATGGGTCACGAACCAAAAGACTTCGATGTGGTGACTAATGCTACACCTGAACAGATTAAGGGATTATTTAGAAACTGCCGCTTGATAGGCAGGCGCTTTCGCTTAGCTCATATTGTTTTTGGTCGAGAAATTATTGAAGTTGCCACATTCCGTGGTCACCACCAAGAGTCCGACGAAGACGAAAATCTGCCAAAGGGCAAAGCTATTGCAAAGCGTGATGCACATGGTCAGTTAGTTCGCGATAACGTATTTGGCTCTATCGAAGAAGATGCCGAGCGTCGTGACTTTACCTTTAATGCCATGTATTACAGCGTGGCTGACTTTACGGTGAAAGACTTTGCAAATGGTCTAGCCGCCATAGAAAAGCGTGAAGTTGAGCTAATTGGCGACCCAGAAACACGCTATCGTGAAGACCCAGTGCGAATGCTACGTGCGGTACGTTTTGCCGTTAAACTGGGCATGAGCATCGAAGAAAAAACCGCGGCACCGATAAAATCTCTGGCGAACCTTCTTCAGAACATACCACCAGCACGTTTGTTTGAAGAAACCCTTAAATTGTTTTTATCGGGTAAAGGAGAAGAAACCTTCTTAATGCTGCACGAATACGGTTTAATTGAGCCTTTATTCCCTCAGCTTACGCCGTTTTTAAAAGATGAAAACAGCCGAGAAATGCAGTTTGTACGCCGCGTGCTTGCCAATACCGATGAACGCATTAACAACGACCAGCGTGTTACCCCCGCTTTCCTTTATGCGGCACTATTGTGGTATCCGGTTGAAGAGCAGTCTCAACGCTTGCAAAGCGAATCTGGCTTAAACGCACACGATGCGTTTAACATTGCATCAGGCGAGGTTATTGCCCGTCAGACGCAACGCATTATGATCCCTAAGCGCTTCTCTACCGTGGTACGGGACATCTGGATTTTACAGCAACGCCTTCCCAAACGCTTTGGTCGTCGCGCGTTTCAATTGCTTACTCACCCTAAGTTCAGAGCTGGCTATGACTTCTTATTGGCTCGAGGTCAAATAGAAGGCGGCGACCTGCTTGAACTCGCCCAGTGGTGGACGCACTTCCAGCACGCTGACAATGGTAAACAAAAAGGCATGCTTAACGCACTTCGCAAAAGCGAGGGTGGCGGAAAAGGTGCACCGCGTAAACGCAAGCGTAAACCAGCAGCGAAACGAGGTCCAGATGCATAAAGAGCACGTTTACATTGGCGTAGGTAGCAACCTTGGCAATAGCCAAGAAAAAGCGCAGCGTGCGTTTGATGCCATTAACCAATTAGAAGATACTCGCGTACTTAAAACCTCTTCACTTTATTCCAGTAAGCCGATGGGGCCGCAAGACCAGCCTGATTATATTAATGCAGTATGCTTAATAGAAACGTCACTCAAACCTCACGGACTATTAAAACAACTTCAGCGCATCGAGCTAGAAGAAGGCCGCGAGCGTAAGGGTGAACGCTGGGGCCCACGCACGCTGGACTTAGACATATTGCTATACGGCAGTGAAACTATCGATACTGCAGACTTGATTATTCCTCACTACGGTATGGCTGAGCGTGAGTTCGTTATGGTCCCCTTGTTTGAAATTTCCCCTAATATGGTAATGCACGACGGTAAGCCTATTTCAGCGTGGGTTGCTAACTGCTCGCTAGACGGACTTAGTCGCCTGCGAGACTTCCAATTAGCAACAAAATCCGTATAGTTCGCCACACGATATCAACAAATATCAATCTGAGACATGTCATGAAGAAAGTAACAGTATCTGGCTTGCTTAAGAAAAAGCAGGCTGGGGAAAAGATCACCTCTTTAACCGCTTACGACGCCAGCTTCGCCAAAATGTTTGATGAACAAGGCGTAGACGCCCTTCTTATCGGCGACTCTTTAGGCATGGTTCTTCAAGGTGAAGACGACACCCTTCCGGTAACTATCGACGATATTGCTTATCACACAAAAAGTGTACGACGTGGTACCGAGCGCGCTTTCGTTTTAGCTGATATGCCATTCATGTCTTACGCTACACCAGAGCAAACCTACACTAATGCAGCAAAGCTAATGGCTGCCGGTGCTAGCATGGTAAAGATGGAAGGCGGAAGCTGGTTATGCGACACCATTAAAGGCTTAAACCTTCGCGGCGTGCCCGTATGCGGGCATTTAGGCTTAACACCGCAGTCAGTTCACGTATTCGGTGGGTTTAAAGTACAAGGTCGTGAAGCAAGCCAAGCGGAAAAGCTGCTTAGTGAAGCAAAAGCATTAGAAGAAGCCGGTATTCAGCTACTGGTACTTGAATGCGTACCCTCATCACTAGGGAAAGCAGTAAGCGAAGCCTTAACCATACCTGTAATAGGCATAGGCGCAGGTAAAGATACTGACGGCCAAATTCTAGTGATGCACGATATGTTTGGTATCAGCGCCAACTACATGCCTAAGTTTTCTAAGAACTATCTTGTAGAAACTGGAGATATGCGCAAAGCAGTATCAAAATACATTGAAGATGTGCAAAGCGGTGCGTTTCCTTCTGCTGAACACAGCTTCGAATAACGGGGTAAAATATGAAGGTGCTTGATAGTATTTCAACATTGCGCGACACCGTAAATACGTGGCGTCGAAATGGTGAAACCGTAGGTTTTGTACCCACGATGGGTAACCTGCACGACGGTCATCTTAAACTAGTTAAAAAAGCAAAAGCACACAACGACAAAGTGGTGGTAAGCATTTTTGTTAACCCCATGCAGTTTGGTGCGAACGAAGATTTAGACGCCTATCCACGCACTATTGAAGAAGATAAAGCTAAGCTTATTTCGGTGGGCGCAGATGCCGTATTTTTACCAAGTGTTGCTGAGATGTACCCGGCAGGTCTAGACGCGCAAACCTTTGTTGAAGTGCCTGGTATATCAGACTCTCACTGTGGGGCAAGTCGTCCAGGACATTTTCGCGGCGTGGCAACCGTGGTTACTAAACTGTTTAACATGGTACAGCCAGACGATGCCTTCTTTGGCGAGAAAGATTTCCAACAACTACAAGTTATTCGCGCTCTAGCGCGCGACTTGTCGATGGCGGTAACAGTTCATGGCGTACCTACCGAGCGCGAGGCGTCAGGTCTGGCAATGAGCTCTAGAAATGGCTACCTGACAGAGGCGGAAAAAAACACAGCAAGCGCTATTTTTGAAGAGATGCAGCGTATTAAAGCGAGCATTGAAAGTGGTAATACTCACTTTGCTGAGCTTGAAAATATCATGGTTGCTAACCTTGAAGCGAAAGGCTTTAAGAAAGACTACTGCCAGGTAGTTAACGCAGCTACGTTTGAAGCGGCTAACGATAGCGACAAAGAGCTAGTATTGCTAGTTGCTATGTTTATGGGTAAGACCCGTTTAATCGATAACATGCAAATTACGCGACGTTAAGCGAAAGCCACATATAAACGAAAAAACGCCCAATGCATTACTCTTAAACAGAGCCCGCATTGGGCGTTTTTTATTTGTTCGTTCTGAGAAGTTAGCTTTTTCGTTAGCGTCTAAAAGACTAACACTTGATAAGCTAACATCTATAAAGCAACGGTATCTGCTTCGCGAACAAAATCCATTAGCTCTTTCCACGCCTGTGTTTCTTTCGCGATTAAGTGCTGCTCAGCCAAAATAGCGGCCAAATCATTATGACTCGTTAGCGGGTTGGCTAACACCACGCGAAATACGGTAATACACTGAGATGGGTAATCTGGCGCTTCTAAGCGAGTACGAGATACAAATGACTTACCCGCTTCACGCTGCTGCTTTTGGACGGCAACAACAAGGGCATCAACCTTCTCATTAATAGCGTTGCGGGTTTTAGCATTCACATGCTTCAGCTTTTCCTGCACTTCTTCAGGGCACACTCGATAGGTTAATAGCGATAACGTCGGCGTAGTAGTTAATTCAAAGTCACTCGCCTTATCTATCATTTGTGAAAAGTCTTTGGCTTTATCGATGCTGCGATCAATAAGGAGCTCGTAACCTTTGCGACCAAATATATGCAGTGCCGAGTACACCATCATAGCCATACCGTTACGGGAGCCCTCTAACGTGGTAGCACCTAAATCTTTCGAGCCTGCACGCAGTATATACTGAGCATGATGTCTTACCGCGTTGGCATGTTGTGGGTCTTTAAAAAGGGCCATGCCTGCACCCATAGGCACGTACATTTGCTTGTGAGCATCAATAGTGACTGAGTCTGCTCGCTCTATGCCTTTTAGTCTGTCGCGATAACGCGCTGAGAACAACGTAGCGCCGCCCCAAGCTGCATCTACGTGGAACCAACAGCCCAGCTCTTTGGCGACGTCAGCAAGTTCATCCAGCGGGTCGACGTGACCGGTCTCAGTGGTACCGCCCACGCCAACAATAGCAAGGAGTTTATTGCCTTCTTCTTGATAGCGTTTACCAATGCGAAGGGCTTTCGCTGGATCTAGGGTTTGTTTCGGCGCAGCGACCGTTAGTAACTGCTCACGCCCTAAGCCTAGTAAGTCTACTGCCTTTGATAACGAGTAATGGCCACGTTTACTGCACATTACCCCTAAGTTATTAATATCGTAGTGACGATAAGCAGCGGCAAGGCCCGCTTTAGCCACGCCTGAAAAGCCCTTTTGTGGGCCGAGCAATTTATTGCGAGCTACCCACAAGGCAGTGATATTGGCGATAGTACCACCTGAACAGAATGCGCCTAATGAGTGTGCCGCACTGTGCAAGTGCTCATCGTAAAAGTCCTGGGGCTGGTCATACACAAGGTTGTGCATCATACCCAGCACTTGGCGTTCTAGGGGCGTAAACGCTTTAGAGGTCTCTATTTTAACCAGGTTCTGGTTAAGCCCTACCATTAGCTTAGAAAGCGGTAGGTGAAAATAAGGCAGCGCAGAGGTCATGTGACCAATAAATGTAGGCGAGTAAGTATTTACAGAGTGCGCAACGAGCTTATCGAGCAAGCTTTCAGCATGAGTAGACACAAACTCGGGTGACTCAGGCACCTTGGAGTCTGAAAAGTCTTTTTCAATTTCTTCTAACGACGTTTTTTTTGTCACGACATGCTGCGACAAAAAATCTAAGATATTGTCAGATAAATGCTGCTCTATTTGAGCCAGCTTTGAGTCTTTGTGTTCAGGTTTGGTAAAGACCCTAAACAGGTGCTCTAAACTAACTTGCGCTTCACCCACTCAACACACCTCATACTTTAAACAATCACACATTTCGCTTACATTTATTGGGCGAAATAAACAGGCGGTTTTGTAGGATACCGGCCTGACACTTACTTTTCCTTTTAGCCATTTAGCATGCTTCTTAAACAGCAGCTATTTAACCCCTATACCTCGTTGCTATAAAAAACTAGATATCGGCTAGGCTAATGCGCGTTGACGCGGTCCATTCGTTGCCAAACCTGAAACTTATCACAATACTTTCAGGGTGTGGCACTTTACATCAGATTGCAATGCTCGCCAAGAGGCAGAAACCGCCAATTCACCGTCTTATGTGAAACATTCAGACTAGTTAGTCAATTTTCATGGACACGGTGCACACACTATACCTATAGCTGCCTAGTGATGTGACCTGCAAGGATAAACCATACTTCTTTCAAATTAGTACCGCAAAATTTTGCACTCTCAACTATATTTAATTTATGAATAGTGCGAATGCGCAGTCTGCTATAGCTGTTAAGTACAGGTGTCAGCGACGTATCAGTCACTATTAGATACATTATTGCAAGGAGGTCGGTTTATGCCCATTCGCGAAATATCCGAGGATTTCTCCATAGAAGATATTGTCCCCTACTTTCAACCCATCGTTGATTTAAATAGCCAAGGAGTGTGGCGATACGAATGCTTGGCACGCCTTATTACACGAGGGGATAAAACCTTTCTGCCCAGCGAATTTCTTTATCTTATTGAACGAGAGCAACATGTAAATTCACTTGCAGCAAGTATGTTCGTTCAGTGTGCCAGTTACTTTCACGATGTGAATATTCCTTGGAATATTAATATAAGTGCCAAAGATTTGTATAACCAGGAACTTACCAACACACTTATAACCCATTTAGCGAGTTACCCAGCGCCAGAGCGAGTAAGCATTGAAGTCAGCGCATCTACAGCACTGTCTAACCCTAAAAACTTAACCGCCTTTATAGAAAAAAGTATGCATGCCGGGCTTGGCGTGTTTATCGATAATGTAGGCTCTTGCCCAGGAAATATACGGGCGTTGATGAACCTGCCAGTTCGAGGCATAAAGCTAGCGGGCGGGCTCATTAAACATTACGATGAACAAGAGGCGGTAAGAGAATATGTGGACTATTTACTGTCGCTGTGTGAACGACATAGCGTAAGCACCATAGCCGAACACGTTGAAGATGAAGCGCATTTAGAACGCGTAAAACGCTTGCCCATTCGCTATGCTCAGGGCTATGTGTTTAGTCCGCCTTTAGCGAACGTACGCTCTGCCACAGCACGGCATTAATAGGCTCGTCGTTTAGCGATATAGACGAAAAAAGGGCGAGGTATTGAAGTAAGCTCCCCGCCCTTTTATTTAAGTTAAGCTGCCGCCCAAATATTGAGAGCTTTATGCGCTTTCTTCACTACGACAATTTAGCTTCCAACAGGACTGCCCGCTACCTCGGTACTTTCGTTCAAACGGCGTCATGTGATTGTCGCCGGTGACTTCAGATAAGTCTGACACCATGCCGTAGTGTTTAGCCGCTTGCGCAAATTCCATTAGATAGATAAGCCAATTGCTTCGCACCTCTATGTTAGGGGTGATCGCCATCAAATCCACCATGGCCGCACTGCCGTGCCAACGCTTTTGAACCTGGGTCTTTTTGGGGTACGGGTTTGGGTACAGTAAAAAGTGCTGCGTCACGTTCCAGTTAGACTGTTTTACCAGGCGCCAAAAGTCATTCACATCAGCACGGATCACCCGATAGTTATCCTGCTGCGCGCTGTAATGCTCATGTTTATCTACTCGTAAAGCTGACTTATCAATGCCGATAACACGGGCATCGGGGTTAGCTCTTGCTATGTTTGCCGTACTTTCGCCAACACCACAGCAAGAGTCTAGAATAACCTCGCCGTTGAAGCCGTCGCCAGCATCAAACCACGCACTTACCTCGTCAAAGGCGGCTTGTGTATGCTCGCTAATGGGTCGCTTGTTTTCACTCGCTTGGTACTTTTTTACTAAGTCATCTAACTTATCGTGAATACCCACCTGCGATGTGGTGATTTCTCTAGAGTTACCGCTTGCCATTAGCTCCGAATACCTTTACCGGTTTTAAGTAAATAGTACGCTACGCTAAATAGCAACGCGTTGAAGCCCACTAACAAAGTAAGCGATAGTGTCACGTTCACGTCAGATACACCTAAAAAGCCGTATCGAAATCCGTTAACCATATATACAACAGGGTTCGCTTTGCTCACCCATTGCCAGAATTCAGGCAATAGCGTAAGAGAATAGAATACGCCGCCTAAATAAGTTAACGGCGTTAAAACAAACGTTGGCACCACGCTGATATCATCAAAAGTTTTGGCAAACACCGCATTAATCAGGCCCGCAGTGGCAAACAAGGTAGAAGTAAGTAATAACGTCAGCGCTATAATGCCTAAATGATGTATTTGTACATCAACGAAAAATAGCGATACCAAGGTAACAATAATGCCAATAAGAATAGCGCGGGCTACACCGCCACCCACATAGCCAAGAATGATGACCGAGGTGGGTACAGGCGATACCAATAGCTCTTCAATATTGCGCTGGAACTTTGCGCTAAAAAATGAAGACGACACATTGGCGTAAGAGTTTGTGATCACCGACATCATAATGAGACCCGGTACAATAAACTCCATGTAGGTAAAGCCCCCCATTTCGCCAATACGGTTACCGATAAGGCTACCGAATATAACGAAATAAAGGCTCATTGTAATAGCTGGCGGCACTAGGGTTTGTACCCATATGCGCAAAAAGCGCGTGCATTCTTTTATCCAAATCGTGGTTAGCGCTACATAGTTTTGTTTAAACCAACCCACGTTTTCTTCTGTGTTCATTTGTGTACTTTCAGTTTTCATGTTCTTCACCTTTTCCTGCTGTGGGCTTAGCTAGCTTGTTTAGCTGATTCAACTAAACGCACAAACAATTCTTCAAGGCGATTAGATTTGTTGCGCATACTCATTACTTGAACGCCCTTTTCACTGAGTTGCGTGAAAACTGGGTTTAGTCCTTCGGTTTTCTCTACATCAACTTCAAGGGTGTGGTCATCAATCAAGCGGTGCTCGAAACCGGTTAGCAGGTTGTCTGTGGTCGACACGCCATTTGGGGCTTTAATATCTAACACAAAGGTTTCTACATTAAGCTTAGACAGCAGCGCCTTCATGCTGGTGTTCTCTACAATGGTGCCCTTATTAATAATGGCGATATTGCGACACAGCATCTCTGCTTCTTCAAGGTAGTGGGTGGTGAGGATAATGGTTATCCCCTGACGGTTTATTTCTTCTAAAAAGCCCCACATAGAGCGGCGAATTTCAATATCTACGCCTGCAGTTGGTTCATCTAGAATAAGTAGCTTTGGTTCATGCATTAACGCACGAGCAATCATTAAGCGGCGTTTCATACCGCCCGATAACTCACGGGCGCGGGCATCGCGCTTTTCCCATAGATCGAGTTGAGCAAGGTATTTTTTAGCGCGTTCTTTCGCAACACTGCGCGGTACGCCATAGTACCCAGCTTGGTTAAGCACAATTTGCAGCACGGTCTCAAACTGATTGAAGTTGAACTCTTGTGGTACCAGACCAATGCAGGCTTTAGCTTGTTCTTTTTGCGTTGTGAGATCATAACCAAACACCGAAACACTGCCGTTAGTTTGATTAACAAGTGAGCTTATAATACCAATGGTGGTAGATTTTCCCGCCCCATTAGGGCCGAGTAATGCAAAGAAGTCTCCTTCTTGTACTGTAAGGTCGACGCCTTTTAGTGCCTGTACGCCACCTTTGTAGGTTTTGGTTAACCCTTTAATGTCCAACGCTTTCATGATTTGCCCGTAGTGAGAGTGTGACTACTAAGACATACTGACCTTTGCTATGAGCCGAAAATCAGTACGCCCTAACCAACTTTAGTGAGATGTCGTTATCTGTCGCTAACAATATATAGCCTACAAAGTGTAACCTAGTTCATGCTATTAAATGAATACACTCGCGTTTAGTGGTTGCTTTAAACAGTTAGAAAATGAGAGCGAAAAGCACTTTTTCAACCCTAATAAAAAAGCGCTGCGTACCGTTGGGGGAGCACGCAGCGCAAAGGGTAGCTATAAGCCAATAGAAATATTTACGTAGAAGTTCAGCCTTACCGCTTCCACGGTGCTGTTTGTCACTCTCTTGAGAATAAAAAAGACGTCAACAGCACAGTCTGTTTTAATCACGTTGCACCTGTTAAAACAGACTGAGTAAAGAAGCCTGTTTAGAAGCGGTGCGCACTGTGTTCGACAGATGATGTTTATTTAACACGGTATAAATGGCAGAAAAGGCACCCAATTGTGGAAATGTAATGATGGTTTAATACTAATCCACACAGACAGTACAATAGAACGCTAAGCCAGATAGAAACTCGCGTTGTAGAATGCTCTATTAATAAAAATTTCGCTCAACGCTTCTCAAATATGGCGTAAATGAGGCAAGTTTGAGGATTTTATGTCGAACTTAGGCAATAGCTTTTGTTCATAGGTATAGTGTGCGCTTTATTAGAATTATAATTGCGGGTTAATGTATGCCAAAGACAATTGCATTAGTGGAAGATGACGCGGCCATTCGCGAAAACTACATTATGGCGCTTAAAGCGCAGGGATATAGCGTAAATGCCTATGAAGACAGACCCTCTGCGGCCGAAGCGTTTAACCACACCCTACCCGACTTAGCCATTATTGATATTGGTTTGAAAGATGAAATAGAAGGTGGCTTTATGCTGTGCCAGCAACTGCGAGGTCTTTCTCAAACCCTTCCTATTATCTTTTTTACTGCGCGGGATAACGACGTCGATACTATTAGTGGCCTTAGAATGGGCGCTGATGATTATCTAACTAAAGATATCAGCATGGCCCACCTGCTAGCCCGAATTGCCGCACTGTTTAGACGTACAGATTTGCTTGCTGCTCCCACAGAGCAAAAAGATGAGCTAAAAGTAGGTGACTTAAAAGTAGATGTATCGAGAATGACGGTAAACTGGCAAAACCAACCTGTTTTACTGACGGTAACAGAGTTCTGGATGCTGCACGCACTCATCAAGCGACCAGGTCACGTAAAAAGCCGTCAACAGCTTATGGATGAGTCGAGAATGGTAGTCGACGACACCACCATTACGTCTCACATAAAACGTATGCGCAAGAAATTTGTGCAGCTTGACGCAAACTTTGATCATATCGATACCGTGTACGGTATGGGGTATCGCTGGCAGCTTTAAAGTACGTGGGTTTAACGCTGTGTATCATCAGTAAAAAATAGAGGCAACCGGCTACACACATGGGATTTCGCTTTTCTATCCGCCTTCAGCTTATGGTGCTGTCGTTGTTCCTATTCACCATTCCCTACTTGGGCTATAACTATGTGTGGGAGCTTGAACAATACCTTAGAAATGGTCAAGAGCAGACCATGATAGGTACGGCGCGAGCCGTCGCCACTGCGCTTCACGAGCGACCAGCTTTATTTGATAGTCAATCAGCTTATCTTCAAGACGTACGCCCCGGTACAGACCTTTACGCGCCGCCTATTCCTTATCCTATTCAGCTAGATGGCGAACTTAACGACTGGCAGCAAGTTAGTGAGTTGATGAGCGAGTATGGCAGTGATGAAATCATTGAGTATTACAACGGCTTTGCTGGCGAACCCACTAGCCTGTCTTTTAAGCATATGGTGGGACGCTACGGACAATTTTTGTATGCCATGTTTGAAGTGAGCGATGACGTGCTGTTATGGCGGCAACCTAATAGCTTAAGTGTAGAAACGGGCGACCATTTACTTATCGGCATGGAAACCCCAGAGGGCGAACTAGCAAGATACGTTGTTGCGCCCTATGAAAGTGGCTGGGTAAATGCGTACAAACTTGCTAGCAACACGTCTACAACGCGGGCAATAGAGAACGCCCTTTCAATTCAAGGTCGCTGGCAGGAAACCGCCACTGGCTACAATGTTGAATTGCGCTTTCCGCTGTCTATGACCACAGGCGGCTTAGCATTTTCACTTGTCGATGTTGATAATGAAGACAGCAGGTTGAAGCAATACGCGCTCGGCACGGCAAATACAAAAGAACTCGCTGAACTGGGAACTGTCATAACACCCTCCCCTGAAATTGAGCGTATTTTGGCAGGCTTGAAATATGCCGATTCTAGGGTGTGGGTTGTGGACAAGCACAAACGCGTGCTCGCTCGCGCTGGTGATATTCAATCGGCTACAGGCATTAAAGTCGATGAAAAAGAAGCCCCATCTAATGCGGTATGGCATTGGATAGAAAGTGAGTGGTTACTTCCACTTTACTACCAAATTCTTACGCGCCCACCTGCCGACTTTATCGATGAGTTAGACGATGCCTACGCACTCGTGGGGCAGGATTTAGGTACGGCGTTAAATGGTCAACCAGACTCACTGTGGCGTTTGTCTCCCGATAACAAAGCTATTGTACTTTCTGCTGCTTACCCCATTTTTATTGAAGGCAATGTAATGGGGGCGGTAATTGTAGAACAGACAACCAATGGCATTCGCACATTGCGAAACCGAGCCCTAGAACAACTTTTCCACGTTATTTTAGCAGTAATGACCATAGGTACATTGGGGTTACTGCTATTCGCTACGCGAATTTCAAATCGTATCCGTTCCCTTCGCGATAACACCGAGGCTGTCATTGATGACAATGGTAAAATTATTGGCACATTGCCGGTATCGAATCAACGTGATGAAATTGGCGATTTATCCCGTTCATTTGCGGACGTTCTTTCACGCTTACAGCAATACAACTCTTATCTAGAGAACATGGCCTCTCGTTTGTCTCATGAGCTTAGAACACCTATCGCTGTGGTGAAGTCATCGTTAGACATGCTTTCTCACGTTAATGACGCTGATCAACAAGCAGTATTTGTTGAAAGGGCTCAGTCGGGCGTAAATCGCCTAAGTACCATATTAAACAGTATGAGTGAGGCAACGCGATTAGAGCAGGCGATTGAGCAGGAAGACCTAGAAACCTTCAATATTATTAAGGTGATTGACGGATGTGTTCAGGGCTATCAGCACGCTTATGCGCAAAGAAAATGGACCTTTATATCTACTGATAATAGTTTGCTTATTAAGGGGTCACCTGAACTTATTGCCCAGCTTTTCGATAAAATCGTGTCAAACGCTGTGGACTTCAGCAAAGACAATGATGAAATTATCGTCAAACTCGAAAAGCACGAAAAAACTGTTCAATTGTCGGTGAGTAACCCTGGGCCTTTACTACCCAAAGGAATGAAGAGTCAGCTTACCCAATCCATGGTATCGGTAAGAAAAGAAAATGACGTGCAAAACGCGACTAACTCTCCTCATTTAGGATTAGGACTTTATATTGCGAACATGATAGCCACTTTTCATAAAGGTCAGCTCTTATTAAATGACAGAGGAGATGGCACGGGTGTCATCGTTACCGTTACTCTGCCGCTTTAATTCTGATATAAGCTATTTTTGGCAAAGTTACTTGTTATAAATAGTCGGAGAATCTAATAGCAAAGCAAAAGTCTCTCCTCATGAGACGTCCTTTTTGTTAAATGGCAGGCTATCTTACAAAAGCAACTGGCCGAAATATAAAGAGAATTTGAATTAAGCATTACTTAAGACTCTTTCAAACATATCAAATGAGAATGTTTATTATTTATATTTACATTGCTTTGCATATCTCATAGACTTCGTCCTCCTTACACACACTCAAGGGAAACAGGATGAAAAACACTAAATTAACTATGGGCGCACAAACCATTGCCGCTGCACTGGCATTTGGCAGCAGCGCAGTTATGGCCCAGGAAGAAGTAGAAACGTGTAATGACACTACTTCAGCAGAATGTGAGGCCGTAACTGACGAAGCAATAGAACTGATTAAAATTCACGGCGTACAACAATCTATCTACCGCTACAATAAATCTGGCGATCCTCGTCGCCTAGCAGATCTTGTTGACACACCACAAACCATTAGCGTTCTTACCCAAGACCAAATTCAAGAAAGTGGTAGAACAGATCTTAAAGACATTCTACAGGCACAAGCTGGTGTAACTTTAGGTACAGGTGAGAATGGTAATGCTTTTGGTGACCGCTATATTATTCGTGGCCACGAAGCACGCAGTGATGTATTCGTTGATGGTCTTCGCGACCCAGGTATGACAACCCGTGAAAGCTTCGCTACCGAACGCGTTGAAATAACCAAAGGCCCTAGTTCTACTTTTGCCGGTCGCGGTTCTTCAGGTGGTGCGGTTAACTCTATCACCAAAAAGGCGTCTACCGCTTATAACTTCGGCCGTATTGATGCCGCAGTAGGTACCGACGAGCACAAGCGAGTAACCGTTGATTTAAACAAAACGCTGACTGAAACCAGCGCTGTGCGCTTAAATGGCCTTTATTCTTCTGAAGATAAACCTGGCCGTGAAGGCATTGAACGTGATCGTGAAGGTGTGCAGCTTTCATATGTGAATCAGCCTACTGACCGCTTGTCTTTTACTGGCGATATTTATTACCTGAACGCTGAAGACATTCCTGACTTAGGTAGCTATTACGACAGCGAAGCCGGTTATCCGCTAGAAGATATTCCTGTATATGCACAAGACGAGGACTTCCAAAACTCGGAAGTGACCACATTCACCTTGCGTACTGAATATGATATTAGCGATAACGTGCGTTTTTATAACGCCACCCGTGTAGGTAAAACGGAAAACGAATACATTACAACGGGTATGCGTGGTACAAACCGTGATGCGACAGACCCTACTGCCCCAGGTGCTTACACCCTATCGCTAAGCAACCACCAAGGTTGGCAGGAAGTTGACTACGTAACTACCCAGTTTAACCTATTCTGGGATACGGCTTTTGCAGGTATTGATCACCGCTTTGTATTCGGTTTTGAATACACCGACGAATCGGTAGACAATGGCGTATTCAATATGGATTACACTAATCCATCGAACTGTTTAACTAGCGGCCGCCGCGGTGTATCTGAAAGTTACTGCCTATTAGATGGCAGTGGCAATGAAGTTGATAACATTAGTTCGTTGATGGGCAAAGCCTTCACACGTGGTGACGTGGATGCGCTATTCGACATTGAAACTTACTCACTATACGTTATGGACACCTTTGAGCTGACCGATAACTTTAATGTTTTCGCAGGCTTGCGTGTAGATAGCTACGACTATACTAATGCGACGTCGGGTCGTGGTGGTGATCAAGTGTACGCCTTCGAAGATGAGCTCTACAACGGTCACTTAGGGCTAGTGTACGATGTGACCGAAAACGGTAACATCTACGCTTCGTATAGCACGGCAACCAACATAAACGGCGGTGAATCAGATCTTGGTGCTAACTGTGGTTATGGCGGTATTTGTGGTACGCCCGAGCAAGCATCTCAAGCTGACCCTGAGCAAGTAGAAAACATCGAACTTGGCACCAAATGGTCACTGTTTAATGAAAAACTTGTCGCAAATGCAGCGCTATTCCGCATCACTAAGAGCGACGTACACGAGAGTGTAGGTGATGCCTACTCAACGCTTGGTACATTAAACACCGGTGAAAACCGCGTAGAAGGTATTGAGTTCGGTTTAAGCGGTGATATTACCGATAAGCTAAGTATCCAAGCATCTGCTGCATTTATGGATTCTGAGATTCTTGAGTCTTACAGCGAAGATAACATCGGTCTTGCGCTAAGTAACTTCGCAGACGAAAGCTTCTACATACAAATGCGCTATCAGCCCAATGAGAAGTTTGCCTTTGGTGGAGACTACAGCTACCAGTCAGAAATGTACGGCGGCCAACCAGATACTGCAGCTGGCTATAGCGCTGAAACCGGAGAGTACTCTATTGTAGTTCCTGATTATCAAGTGGTTAATCTATTCGCCAACTACTATCACTCAGAGTCACTAACTTTCCGTGTTAACATTGGAAACTTGTTTGACGAAGAATACTGGACGGCAGCCTACCGTTCTGGCGCCTTCATGTATATCGGTGATGGTCGCAACATTACAGGTACCGTTAGCTACGAATTTTAATGCTAGCATGACCTAGGCAGGCAACTGCCTAGGTCTTTTTATATTAAAAACACTCTTACAAGCGTTGAAAACATGATTATTATTGATGACTTATTGACGAAAAACGAAGTTGCTCAGTTTCGTCAGCAGCTTACTGATGTGCCCTTTGTTGATGGCAAGAACACAGCGATGGGTATGGCTGCAGGCGTCAAAAATAACGGTCAGGCAGATGCACAGGACAAACGTGTTCAGCAGCTGGCTAACCAATTGCTAAGCAAATTAGGTAACCACCCCAAAGTTATATCCGCCGCCCTTCCTCAACGTATTTTCCCGCCGTGCTTTAACCGCTACAGCGAATCGCAAACCTATGGCTATCACGTAGACGCCGCCATTATGCGTATTCCGAATACGCCCGATGTCTTACGCAGCGATATGTCGATGACGATTTTTCTTACTGACAAAGACGAGTACGAAGGCGGTGAACTTGTTATTCAGACAGGATTTGGCGAGCAAAGAATCAAATGCGATGCAGGTAGCGCAATAATCTACCCATCTTCAAGTCTACACAAGGTGACGCCTGTCACTAAAGGCGAGCGTATTGCCGCTATCACCTGGCTGCAAAGTATGGTGAGCGACCAACAAATGCGTGAAACCCTTTTCCAGCTTGACCAAAGTATTCAGTCGCTAGTTAACGCGGGCACCGCAGAGCGAGAGCAGCTTGATGGACTTCATCATGTTTACCATAACTTGGTAAGAAAGTTTTCTCAGCTTTAACCTCAATTCAACACAAGTACAATTTGTCACAAGCATTAGCGCGAAAGCTTTCTTAAAAACGAAATAAAGTCGCAGTCGATAGGGTCCTATACTAAAGGTGTAACGCAGTTGTATATTACTGGGTTTATTCTATTAACACTTTCTTTTTAAACTTTGTGCTGGGGTACTTGAATGAAATATAAAACACTTTTTAGCGCCCTTCTTTTTATGGTTTGTTCAAGTATGGCCTTAGGACAAAACGGCGAAACCGCTAGCTTTTCTATCACACTGAATGATAGCGATGGTGAGCCTGTCGATAACGGCGTGTTTCTTTTTGAGCCCCAGTTTGAGCCGGATGCACATCAGATGCCGCAGCAAGAACCAGCCGTAATGAATCAAATAGATAAACAGTTTGAACCTCACGTGCTTGTGGTAAAAGCCGGTACTGAAGTGACTTTCCCTAATGCGGATAACTTGTTTCACCACGTCTATTCTTTTTCTCCCACAAAGCAATTCGAACTGAAGCTTTATAAAGAGTTTACGGCAGAGCCTTTACGCTTTGAAAATGCAGGTATTGTGGATATTGGCTGTAATATTCATGATTGGATGCTGGGGTATATTGTTGTTTCAGATTCTCCTTATTTTGGTAAAACTGATACTCAAGGGCAATCTTTAATTTCACTTCCTCATGGTGAGTACACCGTCCGTTTTTGGCACCCGCAAGTGGAAGGTGAAAAAGCGCTCCCTGCACAGTCCATTTCTGTGTCTGCCGATACTCAAGTAACATGGGCACTTAATACAAACATAATTAGGGATGACGGATTCGATTCTGGTTTCGGCGACTATTGATGCGGTTTGTCACTCAATCATTAGCCCTATTGTCGTTAGTTTTCTCTATCGCAAGCTACGCAGAAACAGACTTTTTGTTGCGCGGAACCTGGGCGCTGAAAGAAAACACACAAAGTTTTCAAGACTTTGGCCAAAACCACCAGCGATTCGAAGGTGATGGCTTACACCTTTCTCAAGCCGTTATCTCAACCAACCTGCGTTTGTTTGATGATTGGACATTATCTGGTGTTTTAAACGCTTACAGTGACGGTGAGGAACGACTCAACTTTTCTCAGCTATATTTAAAATATCGGCCACTTAGCGCCTCATCTATAAAGCCAGAAGTAAAAGTAGGTGCATTTTATCCTGCTATTTCAGCTGAAAATACAGACATTGCTTGGCTATCACCTCACTTCCTCACTAACTCAGCCATAAACAGCTGGATCGGAGAAGAACTCAGAACCGCTGGCGTTGAACTGAGCTTTAGACAAAATGGCAGGCAAGTGCGAAGCAACTGGTCATGGAAAGTATTGGGCAGTGTATTTAAAGGTAACGACACCACAGGTACGTTACTTTCTTGGCGTGGCTTTGCACTTCACGATAGACAGTCACTTTACAACGAACGGGTGAATTTTTTACCTATACCAGGTGTCATCGATGAAGATAGATTGGGTGCTCCTGCATGGACCGAACCCTTTAGGGAAATAGACAATCGCTTTGGCTATTATTTCGGGGCGCACGTGGCGTACAAGCGCAGTGCTGAAATGCGCTATTACTATTACGATAACAACGCAGACGCCAATACAGTCGAGTCTGATCGCATCTACGCATGGCATACACGCTTTCATTCGTTAACGCTTCGCTATATGTTTAACCCTAACCTTACGGTATTTTCTCAGTTGCTGGTGGGCGACACTCTGATGGGTGAAAGTATTGTAGATAACGATTTTAAAAGTGGCTTTGTTGCTGCTGTATATAGCATGACTCCATATATGCTTGCTGCACGTGCTGACTGGTATCAAGTGAATGATAATGACAATTACGCGCTCGACCCTAATGGCAGTTTAGGGCGTGCGCTTACCATCAGCGCTGGGCGCAATATTAGCAAACACTTCTCAATAACCGCCGAGTGGCAAATAAACTCAGGCACTCAGCAAAACCTTCGCTTTTTTCAAGACAGCGAGCACTTTACCGAGCACTTGTTCCAGTTGGCACTTACAGCCACTTTCTAATTAACCTGCTTTCCATCAGAGTTATCTTTTTGCGTATTTAATCGACTTATATTGCTATTCTTTTCTAAAATAAACGCTTAGCGCAATCTGGTAGATTTTCAAAATCAAAACCCATGTTTTTCAGATTTTTACTGCCCAGTATCAGACTTCCAAAGGTACGATATTCAAGAGCTAAGCTTTTTTCAAATTGACGTTTGGCCACTTTCGGAAACGCTTTTTCCTCGATAGTTGAAAGGTACTTTTCTTCTCTTTTTTTGTTTAAGTATTTTTTAAATTGCGCTTTTGCAAATTTCACGGTTTCCACTTCCTTTTGAGAAAGTGCCGCTTCTACATCCAAGGCATAACTTCCATTTTCGTGTCGCCGAACAAAATACAAATAACTGCGAAGCGCCGTTACATCAAGTTGCTCAAGCCCATAGCTAACATACGTTAAACTGTTCACTACATGTGCTTTTACTTGTTCATTGACTTGCCCTTCTATTTCGAAAATATGATTGGCTCGTGTCAGTTCTGTAACAATCAAATGTGACAAGGCAGTCGAAGTATTTCCCATTACCGTTAAATGACGAGCGGCATTATTTCGATGTTTCATAGGAACATCTCTGCGCTGCATAAGAGTCAATAATGCGAATAAATCATCGTTTTTTGCGTGTGCAATGAGATCTTGTAAGTCCAGTTCTGCATAAGGCGCTAGCAAAGTAGCATTTGGTGATTCAAACACTGAATCTTCGGCGGCTAGTAAAATATCACCTCTCTCGATATCCCACTCTAAAGATTCTTTTTCGACTATTACACTCTCTGAATGCTCGGGCTCCGCTTCTATGGAACACCATCGACTTGCGCTGTGACTTTCTGGCGACAAAGAAACGTGAGGTTCGCTTTGCAGAATCGTTTGCGTTGAGTGAGATTCCTCTTGAAGACTAAGTTGGTGTACTCTTTCTTCGCTAGCCCTCTTGTTTGCGTAATTTGTATTGGGTTCAGCTCCAGATGAAACATCAAGCAAGTAGTAAAATAAAACCGCGACAATACCAATCGCAGCTATAAGTAACTTACGGTCCATCTGGTTAATTCCCTTTATCTAGTTTTAGCTCGTCTTAGCGAACTTATGAACTCTCAGCGACTTCAATAAGGTCGAAGGTGGTGGCGTCGTCACCTTTGACCATAACCTGACATTGACCCCAGCTTTGTGGAATATGCCAAACATGAGCCTCGGCTACGGTGAACTTTTCTCGATGAGAATCACAGCGCACTTCAACCGTATCAAGGTCGCCCTGTATATTATCAAAAGCAAACTTATTTCTTACCAGCGTGTGGAACCAACGTCCGTTGTCTCCCATGCTTACGGGTACCTTAAGATTTTTTTCAGACGCAATAGATGTTTCAATCTGATTTACTATTGCGGCAATTTCGTCAATACGTGGTTGTTGCTCATCCATTTCTTGAAGCCTGCTGTACGACTTTAGGGCTTCTGCGTAATACCCGCGCTGCGCATCAAGAAGTATTTTCCTTTGTAATACGTAAGCCACATAATCGTCATCAAAAACGGCATTGTTAAAACGCTTTTGTCCATTACTGGCAAGTAAACGCGTTAGGCTTTTCGCTTCTCTTTCAATGTCGCCTTGTTCTCTTGCAATCTGTGACTCCAAGTTGAGCAACCAAGCATTCTCGTACCGATTTAACGTATCCCAGTTCAATAGCTCTTTAAGCGCTTCGTCTGCCGCTTCAACATTACCTGCTTTGAATATTTTATCTACGTTTTTATACGCTTTAATAAATTTGCGAGTGGCGCCAGTTTTTCCGTTAATAGCAAAATCCATTTGAACCGCTTGATGGCATTGTTGAGTAGGTTCGCCATCTTTTAATGCAGGGTTATACTGCCACTTCTTAACTGCTGATAGTGCACTGCGTTTGAAAGACGGACTTCCGAAGAAATCTTCGACAACAGGGTCTTTCACTCGACCTTCTTCATCGATAACGTAGCTTAATCTAACCCATCCTTCACGGCCTTTTCTCACGGCTGTAGTCGGGTATCTGGGATTCACTCGCTCAAGAGGAGTAGCAGGTGTGAATGCGGTTATTCGCTCAACTTCATTGGCTTTCGCTTCTGCAAGGGCTTTTTCTTCTGCTTCATCACAGGGAATGCTAAGTTCTTGTGCAGCTATACTTGAGGTACAAGCCGAAAAAAATAACACAGCGAGTGTAAACGGTTTTCGCTCAGCTATGTGGGCACGCCATGAAACATTTGTGCTGGCGCTTTTTTTAAAAAGCGAACGTTTAGTCGTTACGGCCCAAATCATGTTTATCATCCTTAATAGTTGTTTTAACGATTAACGCATTCTAAGTTTATAAGCTATTTCTTGTTTGCCGACTTTTCAAGCGATGCATCAGGCACATTTTTGATCATCATCTGCTCTTTACGCTTGGTCATCATTTTAGCAAGCCTACGCATGCTTACCGTGGTGTCTTTTTCATCTACGATATCAACACCTAACAAGCGTTCTAGCAAGTCTTCTAGCGTAAGCACCCCTTCTAAACCACCGTATTCGTCGACTACCAGCAGCATATGTACATGTTTATTGATGAAGTGCTCGAAGGTGACTGACAGCGGCATAGTGTTTAACACGGTAACCATGTCTTTGGCATATTCTGAAAGTGGCTTGTCGGTGTTTCCTCTCGCCTGCGCGACCAACAAGTCAGAGCGCATAACGTAGCCAGTAATGTTCTCAGAGTCACTATCTTCAAACACAGGTATACGTGAAAACTCAATATTTGCGTGCTTATGGAAAAACGCTTCCACCGTCATCGACTCTGAGACTTTAAACAGCGCCGTGCGGTGGGTAATTGCGTCTTTCACTTTCAGCTCGTGCAAGCTTAACAAGCTTTGTAGAAACGCCGCTTCGTGATTGGCTAACTGCCCTTCCTGCCCTGACAATTCAGCCATAGCATGAAGTTCACTGCGGCTTAACCCGCGAAGTGGGCTGTCTTCTTTAAAGCCTTTCGTCATTAGCTCAGACATTTTAACGAACGGCATAAGTACAATTGAAAGGTATTTAAGAAAATATGCGGTTACCGGTGCTAATGCCCGCCAATAGGTAGCGCCAAGTGTCTTTGGAATAATTTCTGAAAAGATAAGAATAAGCAGCGTAAGCACTGCTGAAATAACACCTAAATAGGCATCGCCGAACACTGCGGCCGCTTGCGCACCTGCGCCTGCCGCCCCCATAGTATGAGCGATAGTGTTCAGCGTTAATATCGCTGATAAAGGCGTATTTATATTATCGGTTTGCTTACGTAATAGCGCACCACTGGCTTTACCCTCTTTTTCTAGAACAGAAATGTACGCAGACGAAACACTCAGAATTACAGCCTCTGCAATGGAGCACAAAAAAGAAAAGCCCAGTGCAATGAAGACGTACACAATAAGTAAAAGCATGTAGTTATTCCAAGCGTCCTTGTAGGTTTAAACGCGTTTTAATTTTAATTAGATGAACGACTATTATGGATAATAGAGCGGGATATACAAGCGCTCTATGAATATCATTTAAGCACTTTAATATGAAAGGCATCCGCTGGGCTACGGTTAGCCGCAGCACGCCGAATGTTGCTCTTGGTTATGACGGTGTTGCTGCAGCTTTTTCACGCCCAGCCTCACCATAAGCCCAGTCAACAGGATTGCACATAATCCGTAGATTATCTGAACACTTGCCCCGTGCTCATGAACGTGGCTGGTTGTTTTTATCATTGAAGATAAAGAAAGCGAGGACACCAAGTAGTTAAGTGCATAACCAAAACCTATACTTGCAGAGATAACACTGAAAAGGTAAAGCACTAACGTTCGCGTGCCCATTTCTTGTTTGATCATGCCCATGGTTGACACGTTAGTGGCAGGCCCTGCCATTAAAAATACTAGCACAGCACCTGGTGATAGCCCGGCAGCCAGAAAGCCAACCGCTAGCGGTGTAGACGCGGTGGCGCATATGTACATAGGAATACCTATAAGTGCCATAACAAGCATGGCGACCAAACCATCTCCCCACTGGGTAAGAAAGTCGGTAGGCACCCAGGTTTTTATAGCGGCGGCGAGCGCTAAACCAATAAGTAGCCACACCACAATATCTTCGAGCAACTTGCCGCTAGCATATGAAAGCACGCTTGTGATTTTCGAAGGCGAAGACTCGGGTAGAGGCGTGTCTGTTCTTTCGTGGCTATGAGAATGTGTTTTTTCGCTTGCACAGCAGGAGGTGCTGGCCTGTATTTGTGATTCTGGTTTGGGTGCTTGCTTTGACCCACAGCACGAGGACTCCGTCACCTCAGACTGTCGTTGTTGAGTTTCTTCTGCTTCTGCGAAAAAACGTACCATCGAACCAGCATAAATGGCGCTTGTAATGGCCGCGATGGGTCTAACAATGGCATATAGAGGCCCAAGCAATGCGTATGACACAGAGACACTGTCTACGCCAGTCTCGGGCGTAGATACTAAAAAAGATATCGTTGAAGACTTAGAAGCACCACTTCGGCGCAAACCAAGTGCTGCCGGAATAACGCCACATGAACAAAGTGGCAAAGGCGCGCCGATAATAGCTGCTTTGCTAATCGAGCCAAATGATGCGCTACCCATGTGCTTTTCAAGAAAAGAGACAGGCACTAACTCATGCATCACTCCTGCGACCAGTAACCCCAACAGCAGCCATGGCGCTGATTCCATGAACAACGCAAGAAAATTTTGCCCTAGTAAAATGATATCTGACACATAGCCTCTCTTGTAACCCTGACATAAGCTGCCTTACTTGCAGACATACACTACTCGTGTACAAAGTCACCTAGTCTTAAACGCTGTAAATAGTAACAGATATAAAGTGCGACAGAAAATCAACAAAACTGATTAGGTCAATTGTAGAAGCATAAAAATGGCCAGTACAAATGTACTGGCCGAATGTTGACTATCTCGAGAGTGTGCTTTTTAAACTCAGAGGTCAACCATGAAAAATCGTATCAGTGCCCAATTAGCTATTGAACTGCTTATTCTTGTGTGGCCTTTTGTTGTGACTCCTTTTTAAGCTTAGACACTACAGAGAAAGCTTCGAGCATGACGAGTACTGAAACCACCAGCACTACTGCGTCTAAGAAGACCAACAAATAGTTTCCTTCTACGTAGTACTCTTTAAGCTTTATCAGGCCAGCAAAGAAAGCCATGATAAGCACAAAAACCATTGGAATGAGCGTATATTTCGCTGGTCGGCCTAGTTTAATCAGCATAACCGAGATTACTAACAGCGTTAAACTGGCTAGTATCTGGTTGGTAGAGCCAAATAAAGGCCAAATAATCATACCGCCACTGCCTGACGCACCACCTGCACCGAAGGCCAGCAATAGGCAACATCCAACGGCTACAAGCGTCGCAACTACGCCGTTTTTCAGTGCACCGATAGAATAGATATCGCCCCACTCTTGTATGATGTAGCGCTGTAAGCGCACACCAGAGTCCATCGTTGTACCTGCAAACAGTACAACCATTACCGCAAGGATCGTTGAAGAGAAATCTACTGGCAATCCCCAGCCCTGCTGAATTAAGTTCGCACCACCGGTGATAAACGCGCCTACGCTGCCAGCGCCTAAGTGGCTGTATACCTCGTGCCACTCTTCAGGTGATGCAGCGAACGCGACACCACTTACTGCCACTATGGTAATAAGTGCCAATGAACCTTCACCAATTGCACCCAAATAACCAACAAAGCGCGCGTCTGTTTCTTTGTCGAGTTGCTTAGAGCTGGTACCCGATGACACTATGCCGTGGAAACCAGAAACCGCACCACACGCAATGGTAACGAACAGTAATGGAATGAGACTTGGTGAATCAACCGCAGTTTGCGTATTAAATGCCGGCGCTGTGATATCCGGCATTGCAAAGAATACCGCACCGTAAAGTAAGAATAAGCCAACAAGCAGCTGCATACCGTTAATGAAATCACGAGGCTGTAGCAACATCCAAACTGGTAGTAGGGAGGCAATAGCAGCATAAACAAAAAGAATGATTATCCAATTCGCTTTATCGGCCAAACCAAACATGGTTTCCGGTAGACTCAGTGGAATATAACTGCCTGCATAGACCGAGGCGTAAAGCACGATAATGCCGACAAGGCACAAAGGGATAAGGCTGAAGTTACGCTTTAACAACTGACCGATAATCAATGCAACGGCAATCGCCATCCACGCAGGGAAAACCGCATTGGGCTGAGACACAAAAGAATTAGCGATAACAACACCGAACACAGCGTTAACCATAAGAAGGACTAGGAATATTACTATCATGAAAAGCGCACGGGAGCGTTTACCGATAACGCTCTCAGAGAGTGCTCCCATGGATTTTCCTTTATGACGAGCGCTTGCCCATAGCGCGCCCATATCGTGGACACCGGCAAACAAGATAGTGCCGAAGACAACCCAAAGTACGGCAGGAACCCAGCCCCAATAAACTGCGATTGCTGGCCCTACTATGGGTGCTGCGCCTGCTACTGAGGTAAAATGATGGCCCCATAACACTACTTTATTGGTAGGAACAAAGTCGACACCATCTTGCATGGTATGGGCTGGGGTTACAAAACTATCATCCAGTTTGAATATGCGGCTCGCAATAAATTTTGAATAGACGAACCAGCCGAACAACATTCCAATGATGCCCAGTATCACTATGGCAATAGACTGCATATTATTATCCTAATATTGTTTTTCTAAAGCCTTTGAAATTCTAGCGTGTATCAGAGTTCAAAAGGCTCTAGCCTGTCTTTTAACATTAAACCATTTGTCGCCATGGTTTAACGCCATTGTAAGACTAAAGTCTAACTCGAACTTAGTTTTTTCCAACTCTTCATACCACTTGGTTGATTTTTTACGACTCTGATTCGCACAAGCTTGAGCCAAAACGGTTACTTAACGTAAATTTTGGTCAAATAAGAAATCAGCACTTTAAATAAGATGCATTCTCGTTTATAACTACGCTCTTTTTTTGGGGCGGATAAAAATATGGCATCACCTAAATTTCACATGGCTTTTCGCAAATATCACCGTTGGCTTGGTTTTTTTCTCGCGGGCATAATGGGTGTATACGCTATCAGCGGCATTCTTTTGATATTTCGCCCTACCGATATATTGAAGTATGAACAAGTCCAGACCAGGCAATTTGAAGCAAACCTATCAGGTGAAGAACTGCTGCCTTTGCTTAAAATGAGAGGCAGTAAAGTCACAAGTGAAAACGTAGACGAAATCGTACTTAATGTAGGCCAGTACAATAAAGCTACGGGTGAAGCCACTATCACCAAAAAAGATTATCCACTTGTACTCGCCAAAATGGTGAAGCTACATAAGGCGACCAACAACAGCCCACTATTCTGGCTGAATATAAGCTTTGGTTTAGGTTTGCTGTTTTTTGTGATTTCCGCGTTTTTGATGTTTGTTCCCAAACTACCCATGTACAAGAATGGGCTTAAAATTGCCGGTATCGGCGCTATCGTTACTGTATTAACATTAATCTTTGGTTCGTAAATTTTGCTTTGTAGTGTTTGCTTCGTTGTGATGGCTTCTAAATATTCGTTTAGTTAAGTCTGTGTCATGGCGCGCTTAGTACGCATACTGAACGGTATGCGTACTGGCTAATTAGAATCAGATGGCAGAGAGAAAAAAGGATTTCATCGACCTGTAAGTGGTCTCCGACTCTGGCGTTTTATAGAAAATCAAATATTCGGCGTGGGATAGCCCTTCAAAGATTTCTATTTGCGCAACACCTCCACTATCACGTATTGCACGACTCACTCTTACCGTATCGCTTAAAAACATGTCTCGCGTCCCTGTCACCAGCAAAGTTGGCGGGAATGCTTCAAAAGAACTGTAAAGTGGCGATATAGCAGGGTCTGTTAGTGCTTTTTTGCCAGCATATAGTTTTGCGGCAGCTTCAAGTACCCCATCGTAGGTCACCAACACACCATCTATACCCTCATTTGTAGAAAGGCTATCGCTGGTTTTGGTAAGGTCGGCCCAAGGCGTGCCTGCATACACAGCTTTGGGTAGAGGGCTTTTGCTGCTGATGAGATACTGGACTAGTGAAAGCACTAGACCACCTCCAGCCGATGTTCCTCCCACAAATACATTTCCCTTACCAGCTCGGTCGAGTAAAGCATTGTAAACTGCAACTACGTCATTCAGTGCAGCGGGAAAAGGAAACGTTGGTGGCATCCTATAGTCAACGCTATATACCACGATACCTAACCGTTCAGCGACGAGAAGCCCTTCTTCGATACTCGGCAAACCGCCAAAAAGCACAAACGCCCCACCATGAATATCAAGATAAACCTTGTCTTTAAATTCAGGAGTAATCGTTCTAGGTGTCAGCTTGCGCACTACCACATCATTTAAATCAATAAGCTCAACATCCACGTTAAGCTCTTTCTTCATTTTTTTAATCTTTTTCTTTTGTTCGCTATTTCTAGCGTGAACATAGTTTCTCCATGCGTCATTAGTACGAGGCGTACTCGCTACTATTTCTTCTTTGGCGAAGTGGGGAAATGCTGAGATGCTTTCTATGAGCGCCTCACTGGCTGCTTGGGGTAATGGTGGCTTATTGCTGTGCATAGGGCTTGTAGTAGTAGGAGTAAATAACAATGCAAGTACGTACATCAGTAGGTATATTAATTTCATAATGAATAAACGCCTTACGTAAATGTGTAGCTTTGTATAAGAGTTAAGGTACGTGAACAAAGCTGTAATACCAATCCGCATAAATGTAAAGCTTAGTCTGATTTGCGGCTTCAATTGCTAGCATTCACCTAGACCTAGATGCGCCTTTTCTAGGTAGTCTGAAAAAACTGCACTAAGTACAGGTTATATCTAAATTGCATTTTGCTATGCTAGCTTATACTTTACTCACTACCGTTAAAATGATTACGACTTTTTTTAAAAGCGAAGGGATACTAAATCGCACGCTTTAGCTAATAAGTACACAACCTTAGGGATGAAGATGAAAAGCTTTTCTATACACAAACTACTGTTCTCACTAGGACTCGCTGTATCTACAGTAACAACCGCTATTGCCAACGATGATAGCCAAACGTCAGTTTGGAAAGTATCTAATGGGGAAGACGCGGTATATGTAGGTGGCACTATCCATATTTTACCTATTTCTGAATTCCCTCTTCCGAGTGAATTTACCGACGTTTATGAACAAGCAGACACACTAGTGTTCGAAGTCAAAATGCCAGCTCCCACAGACATTGAAGGCCAACAGAAAATGATGGCAGGGCTCGCCTACGCGGAAGGTAAGTCGCTCAAAGATGATGTATCAGAAGAAACCTATCAAGCCCTTAATGCTTATTTAGCTAACTTCGGCGCTACTGCCGATCAGTTAGCTCGATTTAAGCCGGGTATGGTTGCATCAATGCTAGTTGCTATGGAAGCACAGCGCTCTCAAATGGCTGGGCAAGGGGTAGATGCCTACTTCATGCAGTTAGCAGCACGCGATGGTAAAGCAAGCGAATACTTAGAATCACTAGATTTTCAAATCAACATGCTTGCGAATATGGGCGCGGGTGAAGAAGATCGCCTTATTTCTGAAACGTTAGAAACCTTACCAGAGCTAAAAGACATGCTACAAAGCACTATTAAAGCATGGCGAAACGGTGACACTGATCAAATTGACAAGTTGGTGGTAGACACATTCAAACGTGAATCTCCTACCTCTTATGATGATGTGTTTACCAAGCGTAATCAAAACTGGCTACCTCAAATCGAAGCTATGTTCGGCGATGAAGACCAAGAGTTTGTTTTAGTGGGTGCGGGGCATTTAGTGGGTGATGACAGCGTTATTGCCCTATTAGAAGCTAAAGGTTACAAAATAGAACAAATGTAATTCGCCTTTGGCACAGGAAGTTCTAGACTAAAGCTAGGCAAATGCCTAGCTTTTTTATATCAACATTTGGTTAAAATTAGACTTAGACTTAGACTTAGACTTAGACTTAGGCTTATGTCTAAATTGAAACGTTTATTCAATGGTATACACTTTGACTAGGTTGCGAACGGTTTTAAGCTTCCAAGTACGGTAAGGTATGCACGTTAAAAATAAAGGCTTCACTTTAATAGAGCTAATTATAGTAATTGTTGTGCTTGGCATACTTGCTGTTACTGCTGCGCCTAAACTTTTAAACATTCAAAAAGACGCGCAAGTGGGCGCGCTACAGGGCTTAAAGTCTGCCTTAGTCGCTTCTTCAGATATTGTCTATGCAAAATCACTCCTTGAGGGCGTTCAAAGCAGCGCTGATACCACCTTAACTTCAGGTATTCGCGTACGTTATGGCTACCCTTACGCAACACAAACAAATTTGAAACTCGTAGCAGACTTCACCGAAGTAGATTGGAAATTAACAGGCTCGGCCCCTGAAGTTACCTTTACTCTAGAAAGACAAACTAGCGGCTTTAGCAATGATGAGATTGAAGAAGACGAAGTATGTAAGCTTACCTATCGCCATCCTAATCGAGGTGACAAACCCACTATAACCGTTAATAACTGTAATGCGTAACACAACCTTCGCGCAGTATTAGCAGAAACTTTTCGCGCTTTCACACTCTCTTCTAGAAGCCTTCATTTCACGCAGAGTAACGGGCGTGAGTGTTGTGCCTTCTGCCCCCCCATACCGCAGGGATGTGGTGTTGAAGCTCTCACATTAAAGCTGAGATGGGTTTACGGCGTGTTTTTGATGTGGCCTCACTCCCGAAGATTCAAATCGCAGGCATAAAAAAAGCGCACCTAAGTGCGCTTTTTTTGGCTTGTGTTGCTAAGTCTAGATTAGTCTAGGATCTTAGATACAACACCAGCACCTACTGTACGACCACCTTCACGGATTGCGAAACGAAGACCTTCTTCCATCGCGATCGGAGCAATTAGCTCAACTTTGAATTTAAGGTTGTCACCAGGCATTACCATTTCTACGCCTTCTGGAAGCTCTACAGCACCAGTTACGTCAGTTGTACGGAAGTAGAACTGTGGACGGTAGCCTTTGAAGAATGGAGTATGACGGCCACCTTCATCTTTAGATAGTACGTATACTTCTGCTTCGAAGTTAACGTGTGGAGTGATTGAACCAGGCTTAGCTAGTACTTGACCACGTTCAACTTCATCACGCTTAGTACCACGTAGAAGAACACCAACGTTCTCACCTGCACGGCCTTCGTCAAGAAGCTTACGGAACATCTCAACACCAGTACAAGTAGTCTTAGTAGTGTCTTTGATACCTACGATTTCTACTTCTTCACCAACCTTGATGATACCTTGCTCAACACGACCTGTTACAACAGTACCACGGCCTGAGATTGAGAATACGTCTTCGATTGGAAGGATGAACGGCTTGTCGATTGCACGCTCTGGCTCTGGGATGTATGAATCAAGCGCTTCACCAAGCTCGATGATTTTCTTTTCCCACTCTGCGTCGCCTTCAAGCGCTTTAAGAGCTGAACCTTGGATAACTGGTAGGTCATCACCTGGGAATTCGTATTCGTTAAGAAGTTCACGAACTTCCATTTCTACTAGCTCTAGAAGCTCTTCATCATCAACCATGTCACACTTGTTCATGAATACGATGATGTAAGGAATACCAACCTGACGACCAAGTAGGATGTGCTCACGAGTCTGAGGCATAGGGCCATCAGTCGCAGCTACTACTAGGATACCACCGTCCATCTGAGCAGCACCAGTGATCATGTTTTTAACGTAATCAGCGTGTCCTGGGCAGTCTACGTGTGCGTAGTGACGAGTAGGAGTGTCATACTCTACGTGTGAAGTAGAGATGGTGATACCACGAGCTTTCTCTTCAGGCGCGTTATCGATTTGATCGAAAGCCTGAGCAGAACCACCGTAGGTCTTTGAAAGAACTGTAGTGATAGCTGCAGTAAGGGTAGTTTTACCGTGGTCAACGTGGCCGATTGTACCCACGTTTACGTGGGGTTTCGTACGTTCAAACTTTTCTTTTGCCATTTTTCTCGTTTCCTAAGTTAAAAGTCCGACCCACCAATAGACCGGACCGAACCTTCATTTAGATTAAATTCTAGATTCAATAATAGCCTGCGCCACATTGTTAGGCGCCTCAGAATAATTGAAGAACTCCATTGAGTATGAAGCACGACCTTGTGTTTGTGAACGCAAATCAGTTGCGTAGCCAAACATTTCTGAAAGCGGCACTTTTGCACGTATTATTTTAACACCTGCTACGCCATCTTCCATACCTTCGATCATGCCGCGGCGACGATTAATGTCACCAACTACATCACCCATCCAGTCTTCTGGAGTAGTCACTTCAACTTTCATTGTGGGTTCAAGCAACACCGGATTTGCTTCTGCGGCGCCTTTTTTGAAACCCATAGAGCCGGCGATCTTAAACGCCATTTCAGAAGAGTCAACATCGTGGTAAGAACCATCAAACAAAGTAACCTTTACATCTAGTACTGGGAACCCTGCAAGAACACCACTTCGCATCTGCTCCTGAATTCCTTTATCGACCGCTGGAATGAACTCTTTTGGTACAACACCACCGACGATTTCGTTCACAAATTCGTAGCCTGAACCTTCTTCCTGAGGCTCAATGCGTAGCCATACATGACCAAATTGGCCTCGGCCGCCTGACTGACGAACGAACTTCCCTTCCACTTCAACAGATTTACGAAGGGTTTCGCGATAAGCAACCTGTGGGTTACCTACGTTACATTCAACTTTAAATTCGCGCTTCATGCGGTCGACAATGATATCAAGGTGAAGTTCACCCATACCTGAGATAATTGTCTGACCCGTCTCGTCATCAGTTTTAACTTTAAACGATGGATCTTCTGCCGCAAGTTTACTCAGGGCAATGCCCATTTTTTCTTGGTCAGCTTGAGACTTAGGCTCAACCGCAATTGAAATTACCGGCTCTGGGAACTCCATACGCTCTAGCGTAATAACATGATTAGGATCACAAAGTGTATCACCGGTGGTAACATCTTTAAGGCCGATAGCGGCGGCAATGTCACCTGCGCGTACTTCTTTAAGCTCTTCGCGGTCTTTTGCATGCATCTGCACGATACGACCAAAGCGCTCACGTTTACCTTTTACTGGGTTATATACAGTATCGCCCGTGTTAACTACACCTGAGTAACAGCGGAAAAAGGTCAACGTACCCACAAATGGGTCAGTTGCTATTTTAAATGCTAGTGCTGAGAAAGGCTCATCGTCGCTTGAATGACGCTCTGCTTCAGTCTCGTCTTTATCGTCAAGCACACCTGTAATGGCTTTAACTTCTGTTGGAGACGGTAGATAGTGAATTACAGAGTCTAGTACTGCCTGAACACCTTTGTTTTTGAAGGCACTGCCACAAGTGGCAAGAACAATTTCGTTGTTCAGTGTACGCGTACGAAGGCCTAAACGGATTTCTTCTTCAGTCAGCTCTTCGCCTTCTAAATACTTATCCATCAGCTCATCAGACGCTTCTGCAGCCGCTTCGATCATTTCGGTGCGGTACTGCTCAGCGGTATCAAGATATTCAGCTGGAATGTCTTCATAGGTAAATGTCATACCCATGTCTTCTTCATTCCAGTTAATGGCTTTCATCTTCACAAGGTCGATGACGCCATGGAAATTCTCTTCAGCGCCCATGTTGATTTGAATCGGAACACAGTTTGCGCCTAAACGCTTGCGGATTTGCCCCACAACGCGCTCAAAATCAGCGCCAGCCCGGTCCATTTTATTAACGAACACTAGGCGTGGCACTTCATATTTGTCAGCCTGTCGCCAGACTGTCTCTGATTGAGGTTCTACCCCAGAAGACCCACAGAAAACAACTACTGCACCGTCTAGTACACGTAATGAACGCTCTACTTCAATAGTGAAGTCTACGTGTCCAGGGGTGTCGATGATGTTAATTCTGTGCTGATCGAACTGTTGCTCCATACCAGACCAGAAACAAGTCGTTGCAGCAGACGTGATAGTAATACCACGCTCCTGCTCTTGCTCCATCCAGTCCATGGTAGCAGCACCATCGTGCACTTCACCGATTTTGTGAGACAGCCCTGTATAAAACAGGACACGCTCTGTGGTCGTGGTTTTACCCGCGTCCACGTGAGCCACAATACCAATATTGCGATAACGCTCAATCGAGGTCTTACGAGGCATAAATCTCTCTCAGTTAAATAACGTTGATTACCAACGGTAGTGAGCAAACGCTTTGTTTGCTTCGGCCATACGGTGAACGTCTTCACGTTTCTTAACCGCTGAACCTTTATTATCTGCTGCGTCTAGCATTTCAGCCGCTAGGCGTTGTGCCATAGACTTTTCGCCACGTTTACGTGCAGCTTCTACCATCCAACGCATACCTAGCGCGTTACGACGAACTGGACGTACTTCAACTGGAACCTGATAAGTTGAACCACCAACACGACGAGACTTAACCTCTACTGTTGGGCGGATGTTATCAAGCGCTTCCTCGAAGATATCTAGGTGTGCTTTGCCGGTTTTTTCAGCAACAATATCAAGCGCACCGTAAACGATTCTTTCAGCGACTGACTTTTTGCCGTCGAGCATTACGACATTCATGAATTTCGCAAGCAGTTGTGAACCAAATTTTGGCTCTGGTAGGATTTTACGTTGACCTACGACTCTTCTTCTTGGCATTTTCTATTCTCCGTATGAATTCAGGGAAAACCCAAAACTCTTAAACTTCAGTTTGGCCTTACTAACGGAGAACCGTTAAGATTTAGGCTTCTTCGCGCCGTACTTAGAACGGGCTTGTCTACGATCGTTTACACCTGCGCAGTCAAGAGTACCGCGAACTGTGTGATAACGAACACCTGGTAGATCTTTAACACGACCACCACGGATAAGTACTACACTGTGCTCTTGTAGGTTGTGACCTTCACCACCGATGTATGAAGAAACTTCAAAACCGTTAGTTAGACGTACACGACATACTTTACGTAGTGCAGAGTTTGGTTTCTTAGGCGTAGTAGTATATACACGAGTACATACACCACGTCTTTGTGGACAAGCTTGTAGAGCAGCTACGTTGCTTTTTTCAACGGGCTTTCTACGCGGCTTGCGCACTAACTGGTTAACTGTTGCCATTAACTAGCTCCTGATTAAAAACTACGAAAACCCAATCACTGTGATTGGGTCCATATTAATGCGATTAATTGTTTAATCGCGCTTGTTTGTGAACATTGTGCTCGTCAATATTCACTGAGCGCTGATACGAAAAACCGCGACCGTTTATCGAGCCATTTGATGGCTATCCAAAATCGGGTCGCGGAATATTAAAGATCATCGCTCTGACTGTCAAGGTGTACAAAGCTTAAGCAGTTAATTTATCTGCAATCTGTACAACTTCACTGCCAAATTGTTAGGAGTACGTTAACGTACTCCTATGATCATGCCTTATTCGGCAGTATCTTCGTCTGCACCTGCATTAAGCGCTTCGGTTAGTGCCTGTTCTGCTTCAGCAGCAGATACTGACATTTCTTCGATTTGCTCTTTGCGTTTTTGTGCACGGCGTTCATGGTAAGCGAAACCGGTACCCGCTGGAATTAGACGACCAACGATTACGTTTTCTTTCAGACCGCGTAGGTCATCTTCTTTACCTTGAACCGCAGCTTCAGTTAGAACACGTGTTGTTTCTTGGAACGATGCCGCTGAGATAAATGACTCAGTAGACAGTGACGCTTTAGTGATACCAAGCAGCTGTGTTTCGTACTGCGCTGGGATCTTACCGTGTTTTTCAATTTCACGGTTAGCCACTTTAACGTTCGATACTTCAACCTGTTCACCTTCAAGGAACTGCGTATCGCCTGGATTAGTGATAATACACTTACGTAGCATCTGGCGGATAACTACTTCGATGTGCTTATCGTTAATCTTAACACCCTGTAGACGGTAAACTTCCTGAACTTCGTTCACGATGTAGTTTGCTACTGCTGAAATGCCACGTAAACGTAGGATATCGTGTGGAGACTCTGGACCATCGGCGATAACTTCGCCTTTTTCCACTTTCTCACCTTCGAACACGTTAAGCTGACGCCACTTAGGAATCATCTCTTCGTACGCGTCACCTTCAGCCGGTGTGATTACAAGACGCTTCTTACCTTTGGTCTCTTTACCAAAGCCGATAGTACCTGAGATTTCTGCAAGAATTGCAGGCTCTTTAGGCTTACGTGCTTCAAATAGGTCCGCTACGCGCGGTAGACCACCGGTGATATCACGAGTCTTCGAGCTTTCCTGCGGAATACGTGCTAACACGTCACCTTCGTTAGCCACTTTGCCTTCTTTCGCTTCGATTGTGGTGAAGCTTGGAAGACGAATTTCTTGAAGACCGAACTCGTCGCTTTCAAGAATTAGCTTAGGCTCTTTCGCGTTAACTTTCGCAAGGTCTTTAACAACGATACGTGTTAGACCAGTAAGCTCGTCTTGCTGCATTTCGGTGTTAGAGTCATCAATGTCTGCAAAGCTAATCTTAGCTGCACGTTCAGTGATGATTGGGTGACTATGCGGGTCCCAGTTAGCAACAATGTCGCCAGCTGCAATCGTTGCGCCGTCATCCACGCTAAGTACAGCACCGTAAGGTACTTTATAACGCTCTTTCTCACGGCCTTGCTCGTCGATAACAGTAAGTTCTGTTGAACGAGAAACAATAACCACTTTGCCGTCAGAGTTACGTACGAATTTCGCGTTGTGTAGCTTAAGGCTACCCGCCGTCTTAACTTGTACGCTGTTCTCAGCAGATGCTCGTGATGCCGCACCACCGATGTGGAACGTACGCATGGTAAGCTGTGTACCTGGCTCACCGATTGACTGTGCTGCAATAACACCAACCGATTCACCGCTACCCACCATGTGACCACGTGCAAGGTCACGTCCGTAACACTTAGCACAAACACCGAAGTCGTTGTCACAAGTGATTACCGAGCGAACCATGATTTGGTCAACAGAGTTAGCTTCAAGCATGTCTACTAACGCTTCGTCTAGAAGAACATTACGCTCAACTAGTACTTCGTCAGTACCTGGCTTAAGTACGTCTTCTGCTACCACACGACCTAGTACACGCTCGCGTAGCGGCTCAACAACGTCACCACCTTCGATTAGTGGTGTCATTTGAACACCTTCGAATGTGCCACAGTCGTCGTTTGTAATTACCAAGTCTTGTGCAACGTCTACTAGACGACGTGTTAGGTAACCCGAGTTAGCTGTCTTAAGTGCGGTATCCGCTAGACCTTTACGAGCACCGTGAGTTGAGATGAAGTACTGTAGTACGTTCAGACCTTCACGGAAGTTCGCCGTAATTGGTGTTTCGATGATTGAGCCATCTGGCTTAGCCATCAGACCACGCATACCTGCTAGCTGACGAATCTGAGCGGCACTACCACGAGCACCCGAGTCGGCCATCATGTAAACAGAGTTAAATGATGATTGCTCTTCTTCTTCGCCATCGCGGTTAATTACGATGTCAGTCTTAAGGTTATCCATCATGGCCTTAGCAACTTTTTCGTTGGCATTTGACCAGATATCGATAACTTTGTTGTAACGCTCACCCGCGGTAACAAGACCGTTTTGGAACTGTTCCTGAATTTCAATAACTTCTGCTTCTGCTGCGTCGATGATGTCTTTCTTAGCAGCAGGGATAACCATATCGTCGATACCAACAGACGCACCCGCGATCATCGCGTAGTGGAAACCGGTATACATGATTTGGTCAGCAGCAATTACTGTGTCTTTCAGACCTAGCGTACGGTAACAAGCATTCAATAGTTTTGAAATTTGCTTCTTGCCCATCGCTTGGTTGATGATTTCAAATGGCAGACCCTTTGGAAGGATCAATGAGAAAATCGCACGACCAACAGTAGTGTCAGTTAGGGTTACTTTCTCAGTTTTGTTGCCATCTTCATCGATGTCATATTCAGTAATACGTACTTTAACGCGAGAGTGAAGCTCAGCATTACCTGTACGGTATGCTTTTTCTGCTTCATTCGGGCTGGTAAATACCATGCCTTCGCCTAAGCCGTTTACTTTGTCACGCGTTAGG
The DNA here is from genome assembly GCF_056160105.1 of Alteromonas sp. ABD4_190. NCBI lineage: Bacteria > Pseudomonadati > Pseudomonadota > Gammaproteobacteria > Alteromonadales > Alteromonadaceae > Alteromonas > Alteromonas sp. ABD4_190. The sequence continues at coordinate 2,546,272 of NZ_JBSWWN010000001.1, read as the reverse complement.
TAATAAAGACCTAATACAACGTCCTGTGAAGGTACGATGATTGGCTCACCGTTCGCTGGTGACAGGATGTTGTTCGTTGACATCATAAGTGCACGTGCTTCTAGCTGTGCTTCGATTGTCAACGGTACGTGTACCGCCATTTGGTCACCATCGAAGTCGGCGTTGTACGCCGCACACACTAGCGGGTGAAGCTGAATCGCTTTACCTTCGATTAGTGTAGGTTCGAATGCTTGGATACCCAAACGGTGAAGTGTAGGTGCACGGTTAAGTAGTACCGGGTGTTCGCGGATAACGTCGTCTAGTACGTCCCAAACCTCTGGTGCTTCGCGCTCTACTAGCTTTTTAGCTGCTTTGATTGTTGTTGCAAGACCACGACCTTCAAGCTTACCGTAGATAAACGGCTTGAATAGCTCAAGTGCCATCTTCTTAGGAAGACCACACTGGTGAAGACGTAGCGTTGGACCAACGGTAATTACAGAACGGCCTGAGTAGTCAACACGCTTACCAAGAAGGTTTTGACGGAAACGACCTTGCTTACCTTTGATCATGTCTGCAAGCGACTTAAGTGGACGCTTGTTAGAACCGGTAATCGCACGACCACGACGTCCGTTATCTAGAAGCGCATCTACAGACTCTTGAAGCATACGCTTTTCGTTGCGTACGATAATGTCTGGAGCAGCTAGGTCTAGAAGACGCTTAAGACGGTTGTTACGGTTGATTACACGACGGTATAGGTCGTTAAGGTCAGACGTTGCAAAACGGCCGCCATCTAGTGGTACTAGAGGACGTAGATCTGGTGGAAGTACCGGAAGAACCGTCATGATCATCCACTCAGGCTTATTACCAGACTGTTGGAATGACTCAAGTAACTTAAGACGCTTAGTAATCTTCTTACGCTTAGTTTCAGAGTTGATTGAAGGCAGTTCTTCACGCATAGCCGCAACATCTGCGTCTACGTCTAGAACCGTTAGAAGGTCGAATACTGCTTCAGCACCCATCTTCGCTTCAAACTCGTCACCGTGCTCTTCAAGTGCATCCAAGTACTCTTCTTCGTTAAGAAGTTGGCTGCGCTCAAGCGTCGTCATACCTGGCTCTGTTACCACGTATGATTCAAAGTAAAGTACACGTTCAATATCACGAAGTGTCATATCAAGCATAAGGCCGATACGAGACGGTAGTGATTTAAGGAACCAGATGTGTGCAACCGGGCTAGCTAGCTCGATGTGACCCATACGCTCACGACGTACTTTAGTCAGTGTAACTTCAACGCCACACTTCTCACAGATAACACCACGGTGCTTAAGGCGCTTGTACTTACCGCAAAGACACTCATAGTCTTTAACCGGACCAAAGATACGCGCACAGAACAAACCGTCACGCTCAGGCTTGAACGTACGGTAGTTGATTGTTTCAGGCTTTTTAACTTCACCAAATGACCATGAACGAATCATGTCAGGTGAAGACAGACCGATTCGAATATTATCGAATTCTTCAGTCTTGTTTTGTTGCTTTAGAAACTTTAATAAGTCTTTCACATTACTCTCCCAGCGGAGTCAGTCTCTAGAGCCCGGCGCAAGCACCGGGCCATCTCATAACATTACGCGGCGATTGCCGTATTACTTTTCTTCAAGCTCGATGTTGATACCCAACGAGCGAATTTCTTTAAGTAGTACGTTGAATGACTCTGGCATGCCAGGCTCCATTCTGTGGTCGCCATCGACGATGTTCTTGTACATCTTGGTACGGCCGTTAACGTCATCTGACTTAACAGTAAGCATTTCCTGAAGGGTATATGCTGCACCGTATGCTTCAAGTGCCCACACTTCCATCTCACCGAAGCGCTGACCACCGAACTGTGCTTTACCACCAAGAGGCTGCTGTGTAACAAGGCTGTAAGAACCAGTAGAACGCGCGTGCATCTTGTCGTCTACTAAGTGGTTCAGTTTCAGCATGTACATGTAACCAACCGTAACTGGACGCTCAAACTCGCGACCGGTACGACCGTCGAACAATGAAATCTGACCGCTTTCTGGAATATCAGCAAGCTTCAGCATTTCTTTGATTTCAGATTCACGAGCACCGTCGAATACAGGCGTTGCTACTGGAACACCCTTACGAAGGTTTTCAGCTAGACGACGTACTTCGTGGTCTGTAAAGCTATCGATGTCAACTTCTTGGTGATTCTCACCAAGCTCGTACACCTTCTTCAAGAACTCACGCAGTTCAGCTAGCTCACGCTGCTCTTTAATCATGCGATCAATCTTCACACCAAGACCGTGCGCAGCCATACCCAAGTGAGTTTCTAGGATCTGACCGATGTTCATACGAGACGGTACACCTAGTGGGTTAAGAACGATATCTACCGGCGTACCGTTAGCATCGTATGGCATGTCTTCTACAGGCTGGATAGTCGAGATAACACCTTTGTTACCGTGACGTCCGGCCATCTTGTCACCCGGTTGGATGTGACGCTTAACCGCAAGGTAAACCTTAACAATCTTAAGTACGCCAGGCGCTAGGTCATCACCTTGTGTGATCTTACGACGCTTAGTTTCAAACTTCTTATCGAAGTCCGCTTTAATTTCAGCGTGTTGATCAGCGATTTGGTCTAGTTCTAGCTGTGCATCTTCGCTGTTAAGTGCAATTTCAAACCACTTTTCACGCGGTAGGCTGTCAAGCTTAGCTTGGTCAACACCAGCACGCAGAAGTGCAGTTTGTGCACGGGCAAAGATGCCGTCAGCAAGAATTTCGAACTCATCAGTAAGGTCTTTCTTAACCTGACGTAACTGCATGTCTTCGATTTCTAGCGCGCGCTTGTCTTTCTCTACACCATCACGGGTAAATACTTGAACGTCAATTACCGTACCATGAACAGAGTTAGGTACACGTAGCGACGTATCTTTAACGTCAGACGCTTTTTCACCGAAGATTGCACGTAGTAGTTTCTCTTCTGGCGTAAGCTGAGTTTCACCTTTAGGCGTTACTTTACCTACTAGGATGTCACCGCCTTTCACTTCCGCACCAATGTAAACAACACCTGATTCATCAAGCTTGCTTAGTGCAGATTCACCCACGTTCGGGATATCAGAAGAAATTTCTTCTGGCCCAAGCTTAGTATCACGAGCGATACAGCTAAGCTCTTGAATGTGGATTGTAGTGAATCGGTCTTCCTGTGCTACACGCTCAGAAATAAGGATTGAATCCTCGAAGTTGTAACCATTCCACGGCATGAACGCGATACGCATGTTCTGACCAAGTGCAAGGTCACCTAGGTCTGTTGAAGGACCGTCAGCTAGCACGTCGCCAGTAACAATCGGGTCGCCAACACTACAGGTAGGCTTCTGATTGATACAAGTGTTCTGGTTAGAACGCGTGTATTTAGTCAGGTTGTAGATATCGATACCCGCTTCACCAGGAAGCATTTCATCTTCGTCTACTTTAATTACGATACGGCTGGCATCAACATAGTCAACCACACCACCGCGCTTAGCAACTACAGTAACACCTGAGTCAACCGCGATAGTTCTTTCCATACCGGTACCAACTAGCGGCTTATCAGCGCGTAGTGTAGGTACTGCCTGACGTTGCATGTTCGCACCCATAAGTGCACGGTTTGCGTCATCGTGCTCTAGGAATGGAATAATGCTCGCAGCAATTGAAACGATTTGCTGTGGTGAAACGTCCATGTATTTGATGTCTTCAGTTGGCATCAAAGTAGTTTCACCGCGGTGACGACATGGAATTAGGTCGTCTACCAACTCGCCATTCTCTGTCAGCGCAATGTTAGCCTGAGCGATTGCGAATTGACCTTCTTCAATTGCAGATAAGTAATCGATTTCGTCTGTTACCACACCGTCAACAATGCGACGGAAAGGTGTTTCAAGGAAACCGAAGTCATTGGTACGCGCGAAGCTTGCCAATGAGTTAATAAGACCGATGTTCGGGCCTTCCGGCGTTTCGATTGGACATAGACGACCATAGTGAGTCGGGTGTACGTCTCGAACTTCGAAGCCTGCACGTTCACGTGTAAGACCACCCGGGCCTAATGCAGAAATACGACGCTTGTGCGTTACTTCTGATAGCGGGTTGTTTTGGTCCATGAACTGAGAAAGCTGAGATGAACCGAAGAACTCTTTAACCGCAGCCGAGATAGGCTTAGCGTTAATTAGGTCCTGTGGCATTACGTTGTCTAGATCGCCTAAGCTTAGGCGCTCTTTAACTGCACGTTCTACACGTACAAGACCAACGCGGAATTGGTTCTCTGCCATTTCACCAACAGAACGGATACGACGGTTACCTAGGTGATCGATATCATCTACTTCGTCTTTACCGTCACGAATCATTATTAGCTGCTTCATTACAGAAATAATGTCTTCTTTATCTAGCGTGCCTGAACCAATAAGTTCTTCACGACCGAGACGGCGGTTGAACTTCATGCGGCCAACAGAAGATAGGTCGTAACGTTCGTCAGAGAAGAACAAGTTATCGAACAAGGTTTCAGCTGCGTCTTTTGTTGGTGGCTCACCAGGGCGCATCATACGATAAATTTCAACTAGCGCTTCTAGGCGGTTAGTTGAAGAGTCGATACGAAGTGTATCTGAAATATATGAACCGTGGTCAAGTTCGTTGATGTAAAGCGTTTCGAACTCTTTGATACCCGCTTGGCTTAGCGCCGCTAGGTTTTCAAGAGTAAGTTCTTCGTTCGCACTTACAATAACTTCGCCAGTATCTTCGTTTACGTAGGTAGCAGCGTATACGCGGCCAATTAGGTAATCAGCTGGAACTTCTAGCTCAGTAAGACCGGCTTTCTCTAGTGCACGAGTATGACGTGCTGAGATACGACGACCCGTTTCAACAACAACGTTGCCTTCACCGTCAATGATGTCAAATGCAGCAGTTTCACCACGAAGGCGATCTGGAACCACTTCCATCATCAACTTGTCTTTATTGATACGTATGCCAACTTTGTCGAAGAAAGTATCAAGGATTTCTTCAGACGTCATTTCAAGTGCGCGCAAAATAATAGTTGCAGGCAATTTACGACGACGGTCAATACGTACAAATAGGTTATCTTTCGGGTCAAACTCGAAGTCTAACCACGAACCACGGTAAGGAATTACACGTGCGTTATAAAGCACTTTACCTGACGAGTGGGTTTTACCTTTGTCGTGATCAAAGAATACACCAGGTGAACGGTGTAGCTGTGACACGATAACACGCTCAGTACCATTGATAACGAACGTACCGTTCTCAGTCATCAACGGGATCTCGCCCATGTACACTTCTTGTTCTTTAATATCTTTTACGGTACCTGGGGCAGCGTCTTTATCGAACAACACTAACCGTAGTTTTACTCTTAACGGAGCAGAGAAAGTTACGCCACGAATTTGACATTCTTTAACGTCGAAAACTGGCTCTCCCAGGCGGTAGCTTACATATTGAAGCTCTGAACTACCTGAGTAGCTTTTAATTGGAAAAACGGAACGAAATGCTGCTTCCAAACCGTATTGAGCTTCCGGATCGGTCTCAATAAACTTTTTGAAAGAATCAAGCTGAATTGAAAGAAGGTATGGAATTTCCAGTACCTGTGGGCGTTTGCCAAAATCCTTACGGATACGTTTCTTTTCGCTATAAGAGTAAACCATGGGTTCCTCAGCCTGCTGATTTATGACCCAACCTGCTGCAAAATGCTTTAAAACGCGTGCTATGGGCTAAAAGCTGCGTTTCAAATGGCGCACTAAGCAACAAACTTCCACAACCCTTTTTCGGGCAGATACACCAGCATACAACAAAATTTAACCAATTATTAGTTAACTTGTTGGATTTTTATGCTTTTTATGGGTATTTCCGAATAGCGCTTAAAGTAGTGTAACCAAGGGTTAGTTTCTACACACTATACAGCGCAAAAAGGCTGGTGGTTCAAAAAACCACCAGCCTTGCCGTCTCAGGCAATAATCTGACTAGGTCAGATTACTTGATTTCTACTTCTGCACCAGCTTCTTCAAGCTCTTTCTTAAGTGCTTCAGCTTCATCTTTGCTTACGCCTTCTTTGATAGCTTTAGGAGCAGACTCAACTACTTCTTTAGCTTCTTTAAGACCTAGGCCAGTCGCGCCGCGAACTGCTTTGATAACTGCAACTTTGTTGCCACCGAATGATGTCATTACAACGTCGAATTCAGTCTTTTCTTCTGCAGCAGCAGCGTCGCCGCCAGCAGCTGGACCAGCAACAGCAACAGCAGCTGCAGCAGATACGTTGAATTTCTCTTCAGCCGCTTCAATTAGTTCTACCAGTTCCATTACCGGCATTTCAGCGATTGCGTTTAAGATATCTTCTTTAGTTAGAGCCATGTTCTCTAAACTCCTGGGTATAAAATGTTAAAAAAATCAATATGCCAAAAACGCCAATTACTTGGTGTCTTTGACCGCCGCCAATACGCGCACAAACTTGCCAGGAACTTCGTTGATTGTTTGAACGAATTTCCCAACTGGTGCTTTGAAGGTTGCAAGTAGTTTCGCAAGCGCTTCGTCGCGGGTAGGTAGTGCTGCAACTGCGTCCAATTTCTCTGGACCAAGAAGACCGCTACCAATAGATAGTGCTGTAACTTTAAGCTTATCGTTAGTCTTACCGAAGTCTTTGAAAAGACGTGCCGCACCGCCTGGTGCGTCGATAGAGAAACCATAGATAAGCGGGCCAGTTAAGGCGCTGTCTAAGTCTGCAAATTGACTGTCTGCTAGAGCACGCTTTGCAAGAGTGTTACGTACAACCTTTAGGTATACGCCTTGCTCACGAGCTTTAACACGTAGGTCAGTCAGTTCTGCAACTTCCATCCCACGGTATTCAGCAACGGCTACGGATAGAGCGCGAGACGCAACTTCAGAAACTTCTGCTACGATCTCTTTTTTTGCTGCTAAACCTAGTGCCACTGAGTTCACCTCTTTGTATCTGACTTTGTGTGTAGTTACCTACTCACGCCGTCAGGGTTCACAGATTGATACCAACCCTCATGGTTGATACCGCTCTACGGTGTTTGTTACCCCAGAGAGTCTGAGTCAAACCACCGTCTGCGCAGGTTGTTGTATTAAGCAGTATGTTGACTGTGAAAGTTCTCTTACCTCTTTCACCACACCGCACCTGCGGTCTAGGACGGGAGCTGCTTATTAGCACTGCTAATTGTCACAGCTCCAACCCATAACCTTTAAGAGATTTCGATGAGCCTAAGCTCAGCGAAATTAAAGACCTACAGAAGCCTTATCAAGAGCAACACCAGCACCCATTGTAGTGCTTAGGCTGATCTTCTTGATGTATGTACCTTTAGCAGAAGAAGGCTTAGCTTTCTTCAGTGCTTCAAGTAGCGCCTCAAGGTTTTCTTGAATTTGGTTCGCTTCGAACGCAATCTTACCGATGCTAGCGTGGATGATACCGTTCTTATCGTTACGGTAGCGTACCTGACCAGCTTTAGCGTTCTTAACTGCCGTTGCAACGTCAGGCGTTACAGTGCCAGTTTTAGGGTTAGGCATAAGGCCACGTGGACCTAAGATTTGACCTAGCTGACCAACAACACGCATCGCGTCTGGGCTAGCAACTACTACGTCAAAGTTCATTTCGCCTTTCTTAACTTGCTCAGCTAAGTCGTCCATACCAACGATGTCTGCACCAGCTTCTTTCGCTGCTTCAGCATTTGCGCCTTGAGTAAATACTGCAACGCGAACGTCTTTGCCAGTACCGTTAGGTAGCACAGTTGCACCACGAACGTTTTGGTCAGATTTCTTCGCATCGATACCAAGGTTTACAGATACGTCAACGCTTTCCGCGAACTTAGCAGTTGCTAGTTCTTTAAGAAGCGCTACTGCTTCGTTGATTTCGTACTCTTTAGTAGAGTCAACTTTGTCGCGTATTAGGCGAGCGCGTTTAGTTAATTTAGCCATTCGATTAATCCTCTACGTTCAAGCCCATTGAGCGAGCAGAACCCGCGATAGTGCGTACCGCTGCATCTAGATCAGCTGCAGTAAGGTCTGGCTCTTTAGTTTTAGCAATCTCTTCCAACTGAGCGCGAGTAACTTTACCCACTTTTTCAGTGTTAGGACGGCCAGAACCACTCTTGATGCCCGCTGCTTTCTTAAGCAGGTAAGACGCAGGAGGAGTCTTAGTTTCGAATGTGAAAGAGCGATCTTCGTATACAGTAATTTCTACTGGTACTGGAGCGCCTTTCTCAAGACTTTCAGTTTTTGCGTTGAAAGCCTTACAGAATTCCATGATGTTTACACCGTGCTGACCTAGTGCAGGACCAACCGGTGGACTTGGGTTAGCAGCGCCAGCTGCAACCTGAAGCTTGATAATACCGCTTACTTTTTTAGCCATTTTACATGCTCTCTTGTTTGGGTCTAACGCCTCGCAAATACAGAGATTATTTGCTCAATCGGCTTCCCGTTTCCGTTTAAAAGGGCGCGCATTATATAAGGTGATTAATTACTATGCAAGGGCTATTTAGAATAAAAAACCATCGAAAGGTCAGTATTTTTATCGCTAAAGTGATTCAAAGTTTATATAGCTTCACACGGGTCGTGCGAACGCGTCTATATTCATTTAAATAAGGATTAATTAACAATGGAAAAACTAACTGAGTTAAACAATGATGAGATACCCCCTTTGCCCCACGATATTTTCGCAAAAGCATTTTCCAAGCACGAATAAAGTTCTTCTCACATTTTTTGTATTAGGAAGAGCTCATTTAACTACTTAAACACTGTGGACTGCGACAGCTGATTGTTGATTATTTAACCACCATGATCTACAACTAAAGTATAAGTTAAGGAGCTGACATGACAGAGCAAAATATTGCAAATCGAATAGCATGCAAGAATATCGATATTGACGCTAGTTCATTCCATCAAACTATCTTGCTAGAGCTTGAAAAGCTTTTAGAGGACGTTATTGGATATGAAGAGTCGAAAAGCTTCATCAGTATTGTTGCAGATAAATTGGGAGAGTTGCTGTACAACAAATACAAGGTTGAGATAAATGATGACGCCATGACGTTAGATACTATTGCCCATGTTTTAGTTGATTTAAAGCGAAGAATAGGGGGACGGTTTCGGGTGTCTGAGGTTTCTAAAAATGAAATTGTTTTGCTCAATACAAAATGTCCATTTGGTGTAAATGTAGTAGGCAAACGTCCGCTTTGCTCAATGACGGCGAATGTCTTTGGAAAAATTGTGTCAACGGAATTCTCGTATGCCGCTGTTGAATTGAAGAAGACAATTGCAAACGGAGATGGTCATTGCCACATAGTTATTCATTTAGAGCCAAACAGCGATGATATCGGAGGACTTAATGAGTATTTCGGTTGACCACGCCAAGATTGTTGATGATGTGAGTCTTCGTTCTTTACTGGACAATATTACTGAGCCTGCTGTTATTGCAGCCATGGATGGAGAGATACTTAATTACAATCGCCAACTTTATTATAAAGTGCCAAAAATCATTACCAAAGACAATATTCAACAAATTTTTTGCCTCACATCTAATGTCTACGATACTGAAAATATTCTAGAAGTAGCGACAATAGCTACAAAGAGAACTGGTTTATTCCCAGTTAAGTTGAAGTTGGAACTTGACAGCTGCGGTGTTCAAAAAAGCGTACCAGGCTATATATCCGCGCTGCGTTATAAAGAGTCTGGATTACCAGCGGCAATGCTTGTGCAGCTTGATGAACATTTACTTAAAATTACATCCCGCTTTAGGGAGATGCAAGAGGCTGAAATTAATCACGCTAGAAAGGCACGTATTGCCTCCCTTAAAGCAACAACAGATGAACTAACAGGGCTAAAGAACCGCCGTTTTTTAAACACATCTCTAGAATATCAATGGCATTCGACCAAAAGAAGTAGTGAAGATGCAGTAATAGCCCTTTTTGACATAGACCATTTCAAAAAAATTAACGATGTTTATGGTCATGACTCTGGTGATATAGCTTTGAGGGTATTTGCATCTTGTCTAGAAGGTGAGGCTCGTGCTGCCGATATTGTAGGCCGCTGGGGGGGAGAAGAGTTTATGGTCATTCTCAGCAACTGTACAGAAGATGAAGCAGCACTGTTTCTCTCTAGAGCAATGAAAAAATTACGAGAAAGTGTAGTTAAAACCAGTAGAGAAACTCTTAGAATGACCGCCAGCGCTGGGTACTGTTCACTATCAAAGGCTTTATCGCCTGAAGATGCCATAGCCAAAGCTGATAAGGCACTTTACAAAGCAAAGAGCAACGGGCGTGATCAATTTATCAAGTACACATGAAACTAAAGATAAATCACCAATGTTTATAGATGTAGTGGAAGCCGTTTCATACTGTCTACAGGCTCTGTAGTGATAGGTTTTAACTGAAGAGACCGCACGCCAACAATAAACTTTAACTGTGTTAGTGAATGACTAATCACTTTCATCTCGCTAAACACTCAGCGCCTTACCTCTCAATCGCCTGCAATACACGGTCTGCCTATTTTTGTTGTTTTGCTAGCAATATAGTAGAAGAGGAAATTCAATTAACTTATTCGACAAATAAAAAAGCCCCTATGTAATAGGGGCTTTTTCAAAATTGCAAGTCGTTGTTAGCTTTAGCCTTTCTCTACCTGACCAAATTCTAGGTCTACTGGTGTAGAACGACCGAAGATAAGTACCGATACTTTTACGCGGCTCTTTTCGTAGTCGACTTCTTCTACCACACCGTTGAAGTCTGCAAATGGACCGTCGGTAACGCGAACCACTTCGCCTGGCTCGAACAATGTTTTTGGTCTTGGCTTATCAACATTTTCTTCAAGGCGATTTAGGATAGCGTCTGCTTCTTTTTGCGTAATTGGCATAGGACGGTCTGATGTACCGCCGATGAAACCCAATACGCGAGGAACGCTTTTCACTAAGTGCCATGACTCTTCGGTCATCGCCATTTCTACCAATACATAACCCGGGTAGAACTTACGCTCTGATTTGCGCTTTTGACCTGCACGCATTTCAACGACTTCTTCTGTTGGTACTAGTACCTGACCGAAGTAGTCTTCCATGTTGTGCATTTTTATATATTCAAGCAGCGTCTTCTTAACGCGAGCTTCGTATTGCGAATAGGCTTGAACTACGTACCATCTTTTCTTTACTGCTTCTTCTTCAGACATACGTTTATGCTCCTATTCCAGTAATAAAGCCAACTACACGAACGATGATGCCGTCTAGTCCCCATAAAATTAGTGCCATAACTAACGTCGCTGCAAGTACGATAAGCGTAGTTTGGTTCGCCTCTTGACGGGTTGGCCATACTACTTTGCGAACTTCTGTGCGAGACTCTTTAGCAAAGCTCAAGAAGGTACTACCTTTTTCGGTAGTTGCCGCGATGAAACCAGCTATACCAACTACTACTACAATCGCGATGGCACGGTATAGTACCGAGATCTCACCGTACATTGTGTTAGCGGTTACTAAACCGGCAAGCAGTGCAAAAACCACTACCCATTTAAACATGTCCAATGCATTGGACTGATTTTCCGTCTTTTCGCTCATGTTACGATCCTAGCACTACAGCGTCGTTGTTTTACGCACTTATTCGATGCGCAATTTAAAATTCTTCGTTTAAGTAAATTTGGCAGGGGTGGAGGGACTCGAACCCCCAACCATCGGTTTTGGAGACCGCTGTTCTACCAATTCGAACTACACCCCTGTGGTGTCTATGTCGCAAAATTTACTTACACTGCCCTTGGGAGTTGTGCGTCTTTTCTTAGGAAAGTGCGGTATCGCAAGGGAGGGACGCGTATTATACTTAACCACTTTCAAGATACAAGCGGTTTATCGCTCCCAAATGCTCTTCCTATTATTTCTTTCTAAGATTATTCTACCCCAATGAAACCACCGGTTTGATGCGCCCACAGCTTCGCATATATACCATTATGAGCAATGAGTTCGGCATGTGTGCCCTGCTCTACAATATTGCCTTTATCGAGCACCAACAACCGGTCCATTTGCGCTATCGTCGACAAGCGATGTGCAATAGCTAGCACGGTTTTGCCCTCCATTACTTTGTCTAGGCAAGCCTGAATAGCCGCTTCAACTTCTGAATCCAATGCAGATGTCGCTTCGTCTAGTACAAGTACAGGCGCATCTTTCAGCAATACCCGAGCAATCGCAATTCGCTGTCGCTGCCCACCAGAAAGTTTCACACCCCGCTCGCCTACATGGGCGTCGTATCCTGTTCTTCCGTGACTATCGGTGAGAGTCAGAATAAAGTCATGTGCTTCGGCCTGCTTGGCCGCCCTAACCATATCCTCTTCTGTCGCATCCGTACGCCCGTATAAAATGTTGTCGCGTACCGAGCGGTGCATCAGTGAAGTATCCTGCGTTACCATACTGATTTTGGCTCGTAGGGTTTCCTGCCCCACTTGGGTAATATCCTGCCCATCAATGATAATTCGACCACTTTGGGTATCGTAAAAGCGCATTAATAAGTTAACTAATGTTGATTTACCTGCGCCAGAACGCCCCACTAAGCCCACTTTTTCTCCGGGCTTGATGTTCAAATCGAGGTTTTTAAAAACATCTATCGGTTTATCATCGGCACCGGCATAAGAAAAGTGAACGTTGTCGAAGTTAATTCCGCCGCCATTTACTTTAAGGGCGTTAGCCTTAGGCTTGTCTTTAACCGCAATCGGCTGTGCTAAGGTATTCATACCATCCTGCACTGTGCCCAAGTTTTCAAATAAGCCTGATACTTCCCACATTACCCAATGGGACATACCGTTTAGGCGCAGGCATAAGCTGATCGCAATGGCTATGTCACCGGGGCTCGCGATGTTTTCCATCCACAAATACACAGAAAGCGCGCCTACGGTGAAAATGAGAATGGCATTAGCCATTTCCACACAAAACTCCAATACGGTAACCAAACGCATTTGCGGGTAAACCGTTTTAAGAAAACCATCCATGCTCTCTTTTGCGTAATCCGCTTCACGGCGGCTATGTGAAAACAGCTTTACCGTTGTGATATTGGTATAGCTATCAACAATGCGCCCCGTCATTAATGAACGCGCGTCCGCTTGTTTTTGCGATACTTCTTTTAGTTTAGGCACCAGCACTTTTAAGATACCAATGTACACAAAGAACCACACGATAAGTGGCATGGCTAAGCGCCAGTCTGTGCTGAAGATAAGCACAACCATAGAGACAAAATAAACGCTGATGTACACCAGCAAATCGAGAACCTTAGTCACGGTTTCTCTTACCGATAGTGCAGTCTGCATTACCTTGGTAGCCACACGGCCGGCAAATTCATCGTGGAAGAACGTTAAGCTTTGACCCAGTAAATAGCGGTGCGCCTGCCATCTAATGCGCATTGGGTAGTTCCCCATCAACGACTGACGGGAAAATAAGGAGCGAAGCAAAATAAACAGGGGAATTAGTACAAGTACGGTAACTCCCATTCCTATAAGTGTAAGCTTTTGGTCGGCTAAGAATGTTTCGCGATTTTGCTCGGAAAACCAATCGACTAGCTGTCCTAAGAAACCAAACAATGCCACTTCTAGCATGGCAACAATTGCACTTAGCACGGAAACGGTGAGAATTACGCCCCACATACCTTTGGTATAATACTTACAAAAAGCAACAATACCTTGCGGTGGTTGGGTAGGTGGCGTATCAGGGAAAGGCTGGGTAAGCTTTTCAAAAAATGAAAACATGTAAAACTCGTTAATTATTCAGTGACAGAGCACATTTACGCATGCCCCAAAATGCTAGGTCACAATTCTACACGATATAAAAATGCGTGTTGAACTTTGCGTCATGTTTTACCGCAAAGTTCACTTAAAGTTGGTTAATATTTTGTAGAAATAAGGGCTGATTTCCTTCTTTTTTACTGTGTTAGAAAGCTCATGACCACGCCCGTCGATAGAACACTTGGTCATGGCTGCTAAACATTGAGAAACTCTTAGGTGGTTTGACTGAACAACCAGCCCCAATTAGATAATGCCGTGAACCGCTGGCAGTGACATAGACAAACACGGTTCGTTTAATGGGTAAGACTACTCTTTTGTATATCCGAGTTCTGTCAGAATACTCTCCACTTTTTTGGCGTGCTCGGCCTGCCATTGCGCTAACGTCATAGCCCCGTCTTTCTCGGCCCGCTTTTTAGCAGTATCAAAAGCCGTTAATGCATCCGCTTTTGGAATAACAGCAATGCCCTCCTCATCCGCCACGATAATGTCACCTGCGTTAACTACAACACCACCGCAGCTCACTGGTTCATTCAGCGGCGATATGCATTTTTTGGCACCCGGCTTGGGTATAACGCCCTTGGCAAATACCGGAAATTTGTTGTCACGGGTTTCTGCAATATCGCGAATCACACCGTCAATAACAAAACCTTTGATCCCGCGAGCCTGCGCAATTGCACACACATTACCACCAGCGACAGCGAACTTGTCATCGGCCTCTACGACAATAATGTCACCAGGGCTTGCGCGATAAATTGCCGCATGGAGCATAAGATGGTCTCCTGGTGCACATTTTACGGTGAAAGCTGGGCCAGCTATACGCGGGATACCATCCCATAAAGGTTTTATGGCGTAGTCCATAAACTGGTCTCTTGGAAGCGCATCTGCGTATTCGCAAGGCGAGACGCTGTCAAAAGGGATATTGTCTAATTCCATTGCCTTTCCTGTCTTTTTTCTGGTGAGAGAAATCACTATAACGAAATTGAGGCCCCAAGTTGTTACAAGCTGTGTATTTTCACTATAAACACTTTTTCTGTTAGCACTGCCATGCTAAAAACATGTGTGATTAATAAAGACAAGTAGGTGATTCAGGTTCTTAACCTTTCAAATAAATGAAAGAGCTATTGCCTCGAGCCAAAAACAAATTAACGGTAGATGTCACCACTACCGATAAAATAAAAAGGAAAAACTCGACATGTTACGTAGCGTTTTAAGCTTAAGCGTGGCGCTGGCCTTAACGGCTTGTAGCCCACAAAATTCGTCCACAGAACAACAGACACAAAGCTCGGCCACTGAAGAGACTCAACAGCAGCTTTCCTCAGGTGTAATAAAAGAAAATATGGACCTGTCTGTTGACCCAGGTGATGACTTTTTCCGCTATGTAAACGGCAAATGGTTTGATAATTTTGAAATACCAGCAGATAAATCGAGCTACGGTTCTTTTGTGATCCTTAGCGATGAAGCACAAGATCACGTTATGGACATTATAAAATCATCTGCCGAAGGTGACTTTAAAGCGGGAAGCGACGAACAAAAAGTGGGAGATTTCTACCGTGCCTATATGGACATGGAGACCCGCAACGAGCTTGGCACGACGCCGCTAAAACCTGAGCTAACCAAGATTGATGCAATTGAAGACTATACCGACCTTGCCGAGTACTTCGCATACGCCGCTCGCTATGGCTATGGCACACCATTTAGCCTAACCCAATATCCAGATCTTAAATCGCCGAAAGAATATTTGATGTATACGTGGCAGTCGGGACTGGGGCTTCCTGAGCGCGAGTACTATTTCAAGAACGATGAGACGTCACAAACCATTCGTGATGCCTACGTTAAACATATCCAAACCATGTTTGAGCTAGCGGGCTTCGAGGCGCCTAAAGAAAGCGCAGATATGCTCTTCGCGCTAGAGACGAAGATTGCTCAACTGCACATGAAAAAAGAGCAGGCCCGTAACTTTGCTGCCAACTACAACAAGCTGACCATTGAAGAGCTCAAAGCCTTAATGCCTAAGTTCGACTGGGACGCTTACCTTTCTGAAGCTAACATTAGCGACATTCCTTCACTCGGCATTTTACAAAAAGACTACATGCAAAACATTGATGGCGTTATTGATGAAACCTCACTTGAGGACTGGAAGACGTTTCTTAAATGGGGCTTATTAAATGCGTCTGCCGGCCGCCTGAACGCCGAACTTGATGAAGCAAACTTTAACTTCTACAGCAAAGTGCTTCGCGGCGTAGAAGAGCAGCAGCCACAATGGCGTCGTGCAGTGAGTCTTTCAAATGCCCACGTTGGTGAACTTATCGGTAAGGTCTATGTAAAACAGCACTTCCCGCCTGAAGCGAAAGAGCGCATGATGGAAATGGTTAACAACCTGCTGTTGGCTTACAAAGAAAGTATTGAAAATCTTGATTGGATGACAGATGAAACTCGTGCGCAAGCGCTGGACAAATTGTCTAAGTTTACCGTGAAAATTGGTTACCCTGACCAGTGGAGAGATTACTCAGCTCTGACGGTTAATGCCAGTGACCTATTTGGAAATTTAAAGCGTTCTTCAGATGTGCTATACGAGGAAATGTTGAAGAAACAAGGCGGCCCAGTGTGGACCCATGAATGGGGCATGACACCACAAACCGTTAATGCCTATTACAACCCACCGCTAAACGAAATTGTATTCCCTGCGGCTATCCTTCAGCCTCCGTTCTTTGATATGAACGCCGAAGACGCGGTTAACTATGGTGGTATTGGTGCAGTAATCGGACACGAAATTGGACACGGGTTCGATGATGCAGGTTCAACGTTTGATGGCGATGGTGTACTTAGAAACTGGTGGACAGATGAAGATCGCAGCGAATTTGAAGCACGTACCGCAAACTTGATTGAACAGTATAATCAGTTTGAGGTGTTGCCTGACTTGCACGTGAACGGTGAATATACCCTAGGTGAAAACATCGGCGACCTTGGCGGCATCAGTATCGCACTTAAAGCTTATCATCTGTCTCTTGATGGTAAGGAAGCGCCTGAACTAGATGGTTTCACTGGCGTTCAGCGTGTATTCATTGGTTACGGCCAGGTTTGGGCGAGCAAATATCGCGAAGAAGCGTTGCGCAGCCAAGTACAAACCGATACTCATTCACCTACCAAGTTCCGCACTAACGGTGCTGTTCGCAACGTGCCTGAATTCTACGAAGCGTTTAACGTTACCGAAGAAGATGCGTTGTATTTACCACCAGAAGAACGGGTGAAAATTTGGTAATTCGCATACACATGCAAGCGTAGACAATACGACAGTTAAAGCCCCATGTTTTGTTCGTCAAACTGGGGCTTTTTTTTCGTGTTGAAGTGTATGACTGAGCAGGTTTAAAAAGGCTAACTATGAATGTAAGAACAACTATTGTCTTTATCAGCTTAGCGTTGCTTTACTTGGCGACGCTGCCGTTTTCACCTTATGTCGCACAATTCCTACCTAAAGCGCTTCCTATCTGTGTACTGATGGTATTTGCGTTTATAAAGCTTAATAGTACGCCGCGATATGTCGTGTTGGCTGCACTACTTTTTAGCATGGCTGGAGATATTAGTCTGGCTATACCGTTTGAGGAAAGTTTTATAACTGGATTATCGTGCTTTTTCCTCGCGCATTTATCCTACGCCGTATGCTTTGCTTCACTGCATTGCCGTCAACAATGGATACACAACGACAATGTTATTTCGCACAAAACTAAGTGGCTAGTGAGTATTATTATCGTTAGTTTCGCCACGCTGATGGCCGCTTATATCCTGCCAGCATCGAAAAGCTTATTTTACCCTGTCGTCGCCTATATTAGCGTTATCACGCTAATGGGATTAGCCGCGGTATGCCTAGGACGAACCAAGCTAATTATAACTGGTGCTATGCTTTTTGTGGGCTCAGATGCCATTCTCGCCCAGTCGGTTTTTAAAACGCCGCTTCCACTATCAGCCTTTTGGGTTATGACGACGTATTATGCCGCGCAATATTGTTTAACGGTTGGCCTTGTTAACGCGTTCTTAAGAAAACAGACAAGGTAGGATTAGTTAGACAACGACGTTAAAACGTCTAGCGCCACATCGACTTTTTCGGCTGGCACAAAAATATGGTCATGGTAATAAGCGGCGACCACGTTGGCGCTAATTCCTGCTTTACCTAACGCAGTAGACATAGCGGCTGTCATGCCTACCGCTTCCAAACTGGAATGCACTTCACAGGTTATACAGCGGTAATACCCTTCAAATTGCAAGTTAGCTTTCTCGGCGGCGGCAACCGGAAGAATGAGCGTGGTGCCCTCGCGTTCCTGAAACATGCCCTTAGCCGCTTTAATCAACGTACTGGTTAATCTCTCAGCAGCCAAAGTAGTAAAAACGTAATTTTCGCTATTTGCCACAGGATTCAGATTTTTCAGTAAAACATTTAAGTCAGTTTCAGCAACCACACTCATCGTCCTTCGTATAACATCAAACTTATTTGTTAAAGCAAGCTTGAAGCGCGCCTATTAAAGTTTTCTGGCTCTAATACGTTTGCCTTTAATCTTACCTTCTCTAAATTGCGCCATGGCTTTTTTTACGCTTCGGGTTTTCACTGCAACAAAACTCATACTGTTTTGCACCTTTATTTTGCCCAAGTCATCGCCAGGAATGCCTGCATCTTTGGTAAGGGCACCCACCAGGTCACCAGGGCGAAGCTTTTCCTTTTTACCCGCACTTAACGAAATACAGGTGAATTCTGGCTGAGTAATTTTGTTTTTATGAAAACGTAAGCTTTGCGCGCCCTTAAGCGGAATATCACTTTCTTGTAACACTTCTATTTTTCGCAAAAAGTGTTCTTCGTCATCGCTCACTAGCGTTACTGCCATGCCCTTTGCCCCCGCGCGTGCCGTGCGACCAATGCGGTGAATATGGGTTTCCGGCTCTTCACTTACCGTGTAATTAATTACGCAGGCAACATCATCAATATCCAGCCCTCGCGCAGCTACATCGGTAGCAACAAGTACTTGTAGCGCATCGCTGGCAAACTGCATAAGCACCGACGTACGCTGATGCTGTTCCAAGTCCCCCTGAAGCCCAGCTGCGCTAAAACCATCCTCGATAAGCTCGTCAACCACTTCATTTACCTGAACCTTGCGGTTACAAAATACAATAGCGTTTTTAGGTTGGTAGTGGGTAAGTACCGCTTTAAGCGCCTGAGTGCGTGTGTGCGGGAGCACGTTGTAGCCCAATTGTGTGATAGCGGGTTTACTGTCTTGAGACTCAACTTTACAGGTTACCGGATTGTGCAGGTACTGCTTAGCTACGCGCTCAATTTGTTCTGTAAAGGTTGCAGAAAATAACAGGGTTTGTACTTGTTTCGGCGTTTGACCGAAAATAATGCGTAAATCGTCTTCAAAGCCCATATCTAACATGCGGTCGGCTTCATCAAGCACGCGTAGTTTTACACTGCTTAAATCAATACGACGCTTTTCCACGTGATCCATTACGCGACCTGGCGTGCCCACGATAATGTGAGGGCTGTGCTTTAACGACTGTATTTGCGGCCCCATAGGCTGCCCACCGCATAAGGTGGTTACTTTGATATTACCGATATTCTTAGCCGCGGTACGACACTGCTGCGCGACTTGGTCGGCAAGCTCACGGGTTGGGCAAAGCATAATGGCTTGTGTAGTAAACTCGTTTACTTCAATGTGCTGTAGGGCGGGGATCACGAAGCACAGCGTTTTACCACTGCCGGTCTGGGCCTGACCAATAATATCTTTACCTTGCAGGGCTTCGGGTAGCGACTGCGCCTGTATTGGAGAAAGTTGGAAAATGCCTTGTGAGTCTAGCGCCTTAGTGATGGCAGGGTTTATATCTAAATGCTTAACGGTTTCAACTGTCATTAATTGGGTTTCCAAAGGTGAACTACACCATTTTTGGTATGATGAGCTATGCCGTATTCTTCAGACACCATGTCACTCCATGAAGAAAGCTGCTCATTAAACTTGTCACTCATTTTCACACCGGCCGCCGCTAACTTGAGCTTCTCTAAAGCCAAAACACAGGTGTCTTTTTTTGACAGTGCTAGGTAGGCCGCTGAAATGTCGTACTTACTCGAGAGTGTTATTGTCTCACATTTAAATTGCTTTGGGTTACATCCAAAGTCAATTGCTCCCCGAGAACCGAAAATAGTATCAATTTCGTTGTTAATCAGTGCGTCCACTAACGCTGGCCATGAATCATAAGCTTTCACTTTAAAGCCGTGGTCTATTGCGATTTGATAGCGATAGTCCTCTAGCAAGGTGCCTACCCTGTAGGTTTTCGGAACATCGGCAAAGAAGGGAAAATAGGGTTTATCAATACCGTACAGACCGTGAAGATTTCTTGAAACCGGCGTTACCCAGTGGAACACGTTTTCTCTTTCATCAGTTCGAATTACAGAAAATACCAACACGTTAGACTTGGTCATGGCTTCCTTTGCTATTCTTTTCCAAGGCGCAGAGAGAATCGTCTGGTCAAGTGCCATCTCATCCAAAATATCGCTAACCAAATCAGCAGCGATACCTTCAATTCTTCCTCGCTCTCCGACTTCAGAAAACAAAGGCACTACGTCAGCGATTACCCAAAGGTTGTCGGTATCTGTATGCAGTTCGCCCACTAGGCTTAAAGCTCCAAAGGCAAGTATCGTATCTGGAAAAATTAGCTTCAATTCACCTAGCATCGTTTTAGCAAGCAGAGCAAACGCTTCTGAGTGCTTGTATTGGCTCACTAGTTCACTCAGGCGCTCTGCAGTTTCAGCAGTGCTTTTAGTTTTTGCAAGTGCAATGTAGCTCACTGCTATTGTTGTTTCCTGACTACCTGCATTCGGCGTACAACGAACATCACCGCCACATTTAAAGGCAAATAACGGTGTTATCCAGTAGTAATAATGTTCGTTATCTTCATTTCTTATCACGTTAAAAACAATTTGGGATTCGCTAGATGTTGCTTTATCAGCAGGCCTTAAATCAATACCACTCTTTGACAAAGCATTTTCAAACACTGTGAATGAATAAGATTGGATACTCTGTTGGTCTGAGGGAGTGATGGCGCTGGGTAAATCTTGGGCGTGGGAGTAAGAGAGCACTTGTGCCCTTATAGAAAGGCTCCATAGGGCACATAAACAGACACTAATATATAATACTAAGCTTGAAATGCCTTTTCTAATTTCCACTGCAACGTTTGCCCCGCAAAAAATGGAACCATATCGGTGCCATCAGCTAGGGTTACTTGTTCTGGCACCGTCCACGACTCTTTCACTAGTGTCATTGTAGTCGTATTTCGCGGTAAGTCATAAAAATCCGCACCGTAATGGCTAGCAAAGCCTTCAAGCTTATCTATTGCGCCTAGCTGCTCAAACACTTCTGCATAAAGCTCTATTGCAGACCATGCGCTGTAACAACCTGCACAGCCGCACGCATTCTCTTTTTTATGCTTAGCATGAGGTGCAGAATCAGTACCTAAAAAGAATTTCTTGTTGCCACTTGCCACCATGTCGCGCAACGCTTTTTGGTGTGTGTTGCGTTTTAGCACTGGCAAACAATAGTTGTGAGGGCGTACCCCACCAACCAGTAAATCATTTCGGTTAAGCAATAAATGCTGGGGCGTAATAGTGGCGCCTACAAACTCGCTAGCGCCCGCTACGAAGCTAGCTGCATCTGCTGTAGTAATGTGCTCGAACACCACTTTCAACCTAGGAAATGCGTCAACAATAGGGCCTAAGTGGGTATCAATAAATACTTTTTCACGGTCAAAAATATCAATGTGATGCTCGGTAACTTCACCATGAATTAGCAAAAGCAAACCCTGCTCTTGCATGGCTTGGAATACTGGGTATAAAGCCTGAATACCTTTTACCGCCGCGTCTGAGTTAGTCGTCGCACCTGCTGGGTAAAGCTTACATGCGGTTACGCCTGCTTGCTTTGCATCGATAATATCCTGCGGCGTAGTTTGGTTGGTAAGGAATAAAGTCATTAACGGCTCAAAGTTACTGCCTTCAGGTCGCGCAGCTTCAATTCGCCCTTTGTACGCCATCGCCATTTCAGCATTAACTACTGGTGGTACTAGGTTTGGCATGACAATAGCGCGTTGGAAACAACGCGCAGTTGCAGGCACGGTTTCAGCCAGCATTTCGTTGTCGCGAAAATGAAGATGCCAATCGTCTGGCGTAGTAATATTGAGCGTTTGCATGCCTTGTCTCTCTTAATACTTATTCAAACAGAGGGGAATTGCGCCCAATAATAGCACAATTCCCAATTTGCGCGCAGAACAACTCGCTTGATAGCAGCTATGATTTTACTTGGCCGTGCTCTACCCAAATAAGCTTGCTAACGTCGTACCCAGCCGCGGTCGCTTTTCCTAATAAACGCGTGCGAACTTCATCTGAAATTGAGGGTGTCCGCGCTAATATCCAAAGGTAATCTTTATCCGGGCCTGTTATCAGTGCATATTGATAACCTTCTTTGTCTAGTTCCATAATGACATAGCTCGCGTAGAATGGACCGAAAAAGGATACCTTTAAATGTCCTGTGGTTTCGTTCTCTACAAAATACGCTTTGCCTTCGGCTTCATCCCACTTACCTTCTTCCTTTGAATAACCGCGATTGATAACTTTCACGCCACCATCTTCGCGCATACTATATGTTGCTGTGACTTCGCTTAACCCTTCTTCAAAACTGTGGTCAAAGCGCGCGATCTCGTACCACTCCCCTAAATACCTAGGAAGCTCGAAACCTTTAACTGGCTTTACGTTTTCCGGTACTCCGGTGCAGCCAGCTAACCCAACAAGTAGTGCAATTGCCAATAAAAACCATTTTTTCAACATAAACCCTCTTCTCTTGTGATGAGTTTGTAGTGATGAATATTCACTACGATATTAAACGCCTACACCAGCAGTTGTGATCTTTATTGCTAATTCACACCATAAATATCCCAAGCGTTAACTGTCGCTAGTTAAAAGACACTCGACTAATCAAGCTTTTATTATCCAACACGTCATACTAGAGTACTGTCCAGTTGATAATAAGAATAACCGCCAGAGCTTCTATGAGTGCAAAGGTAATTTTGTTCACTCACACCTTTAAAGGGAGATAACTACATGAATGCACACTTTCCAAACGCAAGCCGCCTAATTTATGGATGCATGGGCCTAGGTGGAGGTTGGAATAACGACCCCGTATCTAAAGCCGATGTGACCCAAGCAAGAACAATCATTGACGCTGTACTAGACTTAGATATTAACGTTTTTGACCATGCTGATATTTACACATTCGGTAAAGCAGAAACCGCCTTTGGTGAAGCCCTGAAGCAAGCGCCAGAACTTAAAGACAAAATGATTATTCAATCTAAATGTGCAATACGTTTTGAAGATGATTTAGGACCAAAGCGCTATGATTTCTCGGCAAATCATATCCACACGTCTGTCGAAGGCATTCTCTCTCGTTTAGGTATTGAGCAACTCGATATACTGCTACTACACCGCCCCGACCCGCTTATGGAACTGGAAGAAGTGGCTGGTACCTTATTACTGTTACAGCAACAGGGGAAGATTAAACACGTGGGTGTGTCTAATATGCACGGACACCAAATAAACTACCTTCAATCAGCACTCTCAACACCTATTGTTGCCAACCAACTTGAAATGAGCCTCGGCTTTAGGGACTGGTTGGAAGACGGCATCACCAGCAATAGTGCGGCTAATCGCAATATGGGTTATGCACCAGGGACTCTTGAGTACTGTATGATGAATAATGTTCAACTTCAGGCGTGGGGAAGCTTAGCTCAAGGGAAGTATACGGGCGCTAAGACCGAGAACAGTGTTGACCTTGCTACGGCAGAATTGGTGGAAAAGCTTGCAAGCGAGTATCAAACAACACCTGAAGCGATTGTTTTAGCATGGCTGATGCGACATCCAGCTAATATCGCGCCTGTTCTAGGCAGCACTAATGTAGAGCGTATCAAATCTAGCCAAAAAGCGATGGACGTTCATCTTTCTCGCGAACACTGGTACAAGTTGTTTGAAGTCGCTCGCGGCCAAGAGATGCCATAAGTAGTAATAAGGAAATAGCATGCTAAAAGGCTTTCACCATGTTGCTATTATTTGTAGCGACTACCCACGTTCAAAAGCGTTTTACACGGACGTACTTGGGTTTTCCATCATTGACGAAAACTATCGAGAAGCCAGGAACTCATATAAATGCGATCTTGGCCTGCCTGACGGAAGTCAAATTGAGTTATTTTCGTTTCCAGGAGCGCCTCAAAGGCCTTCACGTCCAGAGGCCCAAGGACTTAGACACTTAGCGTTCAAAGTCGACAATTTAGATGAAGTGATTAATCACCTGACCAATAAAATGGTGGAATGCGAGCCAGTAAGAACTGACGAATACACCGGCAAGCGCTTTACGTTTTTTCAAGACCCTGACGGGTTACCGCTTGAACTTTACGAGCTATAAAAAAAATGCCGAATAGCTGAGTAGCTGTTCGGCATTTATCTAACAATAGGTCTGCTAAAATAACCTTATCCTAGTCCAGCATTCTGACTTCTCGTTGCGGGAATGGAATATCAATGTTGTGCTGTTGAAGCGCGTTAAAAACTGCTTGATTAAGCGCATAGCGCACTTCGAAATGCCTTGTCGCAGGAGCCCAAACCCGAACCCCAAAATTAATACTGCTGTCACCAAAATTATCGACACCAATAGCAGGTGTTTTTTCTGCACTAACACCGTCAACAGATGCAACCGCATGCCGAATTACTTCAATGACGTTATCTACATTACTGGAGTAAGCAACGCCTATCTCGAGTTCTATAAGCATGTTTTCAGCAGAGTTATGCAAGATCTCCCCAACAATTAGCTTATTGGGGATCTGTATGTGCACGTTATCTTCATCGATAAGAATGGTATAAGGCAGCATAACCTGATCAACAACGCCGGCAACGCCACGAACCCGAATAGTATCTCCTACTACAAACGGACGGGTAATGATTATCGTAAAACCTGCGGCGTAATTTGCCAGCATGCCTTGAATAGCAAGACCAGCTCCTAAGCCCACTGCACCAAGAGCCGCTATTAACGGGGTAACGCTTATCCCCACGTTACCAAGCGCAATGATGATAACTATTCCAAGCAACACCAATTTACATATACCACCGGTAAACCGGCTTAACGTAACGTCAATTTTTTTGTTTACCATGAGGTTTTCAACCACATGGCCTATTTTATTTGCCACCCACCAGCCAAGTAAGAAAATGATAATGGCACCTACAATTTGGAAACTGTAGGTCACAGCAAATTCAACCAGCGTGTCGTATAGGGCTTGGGCTTGTTTTAATTCATCCATGGGACGTTATTGCAGATTGATAAATGAGGGAATGTAGGGAAGCTTAAACAACAACGCTATGAAAAACCAGTGCCGAACATAAGTCCGGCACGTTTAGGTTAACTAACACCGCGAGCGACTAGCCTCGCGGTTATTTTCACTTAGTTAGCGTACTCACTCGCTTCAATTTCTGCTAAACGCTCTTTGGTGGGGTTCTTCACGTAGTTATATACTAAGCCGATAAACAGCAAAGCGGCAAAGCCAGTGGCGACCATGAAACCGTATTTTGCATCACCGCCGTTAGCATCGCTCACAAGGCCCATAATAAACGGGCCAGCCGCTGCGCCAGCAGCAGTAAAGAACAATATAACTCCTGCCACACTACCGTGTTGATGTTTAGGGAAGCAGCTTATTCCCTTTGAATTGAACGTAGGGTAAATGACCGACATGAAAATACCTGTGAGTGGGAACAAATAAAGCGCGAGCTGCTTTCCGCCCCATAACCCCAAGCCGAAGCACAGTACTATAGCGCCTGTAAACAACATCAACACCAACGCCCAGTTAAAGCGAGACATCATCCAAATTCCCACGAAACGGCCTGCGGCACGCAAAATAAAAAATGCGGTTACCGAATAAATAGCCAGTGTTTGAGAGAAACCCTGACTGTAACAGTCGTAGGTCGCTTTAAGCGTAGTTGCGTCGCATACTAAGTAACTCGGCATCCACACGTAGATAGCACTCTCTGCCGCAACATATAAAAATGCGCCAATTGAAAAGCCTAACGCGTAAGGGTTTTTGACCAATTTTAAGCTTTGCGCAATGGACACTTTGTTTTCGCCAGAAGACGTGTCACGAGAATAGGCCGGGTACTTAACCAGTAGAGCCCCGACAATAAGAACGGTGCAAACCCCACCAGCAATAACATAAAGCCACTGCCATGCTACCCCTTGATGGATAAGGTAGGCTACAATCAAAGGGCCTATAATTGCGCCAACACCAAAGAAGGCTTCTGCACCGTTCATCGTTGCGGTATGTTGTTTTGTTGAAGTTGA
Organism: Alteromonas sp. ABD4_190; assembly: GCF_056160105.1. Classification (NCBI taxonomy): domain Bacteria; kingdom Pseudomonadati; phylum Pseudomonadota; class Gammaproteobacteria; order Alteromonadales; family Alteromonadaceae; genus Alteromonas; species Alteromonas sp. ABD4_190. Next base: position 2,520,137 of record NZ_JBSWWN010000001.1, on the reverse strand, counting down.
AATGTCACCAATAAGGGCCAGTGCACCTGTCTTGAAAATACCAACGGCCACCCCTGACAAGCTCATCAAACTAACAATCAGCATAAAGTCATTTGCAATAAGGAAGCTGTAACAAGCTAACCCAAACAATGCTAACCCTATAATAATGGTTGGCTTACGACCTAACTTATCGGCTAGAAACCCCAAAAACAAACCAGATAGGGCGATACCCAGCATAGGGAGTGAGTGCATTAAGCTAGCTTGTGCATTAGTGACCGAAAACGCCACTTTTACTTCTTTGATTATCTCGCCTACAGAATCTGATGTCATTGCAAACATCATAAACATTAGGTACGTCAACCACCTGATAATTCTGCTACTAGAGTCATGATTAGGCATATTTTGTCTCGCAAATACACTGGCGAAAGGATTAGCTTAACCTTTCTTAAATTCATAAAAATACGTTTATTGTTACACGTACTCATTTTGTAAAAAATAACGATTTTATAACCTTGAAAAATGAGCTTAATCGTTTAAGATAAAAGTTAACAGAATTTAAAAAGCCTGTAAACCCGATAATTTGGATAGGCTAACTTAGCATACAAGCGTGTAACAATTTGGAGTTTTCTATGAGCTATGCTGCTGACAGTGGTGTATGTTTAGACAGAATCTTGGCATCTACCGATTTATCTGGCCTTACAAAGAGGGATGCGACGACATTCACTCGTCGACTGAAAGAGCATTTTCCTCGCCTTTTTGAAAATTATACTTATGTTTATGGACATCAGTATGACTGCTATTTTCATTTACAAAAACTCGTCGAAATATTAAGAGATGGGTTGAAAAGTCGAAAGCCGGCGCTCAAAAAACTCGATAATGAAAGACTGAAAACGCCTCTATGGTATCGCGACGAGCAACAGGTAGGTATGGCTTGCTATGTGGACTTAATGGGGCCTACGCTAAATGACTTACACGATAAGATCCCTTACTTCAAAGCACTCGGTGTAACTTATGTACACCTCATGCCTTTATACGACGCACCTAAAGGGGACAGTGATGGTGGTTATGCCGTATCGGACTATCGCAAGGTAAATCCCTCTTTAGGTACTATAAAAGATTTGGAAAAGCTTGCGTCGGCCCTCCAAAAGGAAGGGATTAACCTTGTGCTCGACTTTGTTTTTAATCACACATCTGACGAACATGCGTGGGCGAAAGCTGCACTTAAAGGCGACAAGCAATTTCAAAACTATTATTACTTGTTTGATGACAAGACAATCCCCGACCAATATGAGGAAACGCTGAGAGAAATTTTTCCTCAAGTAAGAAGGGGCAGCTTTACCTACAATGAGCAGATTAAAAAGTGGGTGTGGACGACCTTCAACAGCTTTCAATGGGATCTAAACTACAGCAACCCTGAAGTATTCAACGCGATTACCTCTGAAATGCTATTTTTGGCTAATGTTGGTAGCGCCGCTCTGCGTTTAGATGCATTGGCATTCATATGGAAAGAACTTGGTACAAATTGTGAGAATCAAGAGAAGGCACACGTACTTATTCAAGCATTTAATTGTTGTTTGCAAATTGTTGCGCCAGCGGTGGTGTTTAAATCAGAGGCTATCGTTCATCCGGATGAAGTACTTAAGTATATCGATAAAGACGAATGTCAGCTGTCCTATAACCCCTTGTTAATGGCGCTACTCTGGAACTCATTGGCAACACGCAAAACCCGTCTGCTCACACAATCGATGAAAAAGAGCTTTGCTATTTCAGACGAATGTACATGGGTGAACTACGTGCGCTGTCACGATGACATAGGTTGGACTTTTGACGATGCCGTCGCTAATGAATTAGGTATAAACCCGTTTGATCATCGCTATTTCTTGAATCAATTCTACACCGGTCGTTTTGAAGGAAGTTTCGCAAACGGCGTGCCGTTTGCAGAAAACCCGAGTAACGGGGATTGTCGTGTATGTGGTTCATTAGCATCTTTGTGTGGGCTAGAGGGCGCATTACAGGCTAATGACACGAAAGGCATTGAAGAAGCAGTGAAGCGGATGCTGCTGTTATATGGGATAACGTTCAGCATCGGTGGCATCCCATTGCTGTATTCAAGCGATGAAATTGGAAAGCTAAACGACTACAGCTACCGTCAAGACGAAAGTAAAAAACATGACGACAGATGGGTTAATCGCATCGCAGTTTATGAAGAAGATACCGCATTGGCTCTAGGCCAGACAACACCGGTTAGTAAAGCGGAAGACGCTAGCCTTCGCGTATTTAAAGGCTTACAAAAAATGATCGAAACGAGAAAACAGTATTCGGTTTTTGGCCAAGCTCAAACACATATATTAGATTCTGACAATCAACATTGTTTTGTTTTTATGCGCGAGAATGATGGAGGTGAAAAACTCCTTGTTGTCTGTAATTTTAGTGAACATAAGCAACAGCTTCAGCGTTCCCTATTGGCGACAGTCAACTGCACATCGACCACAGACTTGCTGTCAGGCGAAACTGTGCTCATGGAAGCTGCACCTTTATCTCTCGCCCCCTATCAGCAGCTATGGCTGTTAGCCAACTAATTACTTTCGTATATGACACCCTGCTTGTTGCGAAGCTTGCGACAAGCAGGGTGTTGTCAATAACATGAATTGTCTTTGTCGCCAAAGACTTACTAAATAGCCCCTATTTACACAGGTAATAAAGGAATTGCCGACTATACTTTAGCCGAGGGTTGGATAGTTCATTTACCTCCTACCACGTTAGAAAAGGTCTTACAGCTGTTCAGCTTGTCTGACGGTAACCTAACGTGTAAGTAGCACTTTACCAATGTGTGTGGTTTGTTTTTTGCAGCTTCTATATAGAGCGACTCTTGATAGAGTGTTGCCGGCAATTTGATTCTTACCAATAGGGACCGTCAAATTTAATGCATAGAAGCAGTACAAATATCTTTTTTCACACAGCGGATTTCGACTTACGTCATATGGATATGTTAAACATGGTAATGGATAAAACGATGCAAAGTGATAATGCGTTGGAATACATGTGCCCCTATTGCGGCGCAATTAATGATTTTTATTTAAACTCTGCTCGCGACATGTATAACGAGCAACATGAATCGTGCGGGTGTTGTAATAAGGTGCTCAGCCTAACAGCAGCTGATGGTATAGGTGGTCGTGTTAATCTTATTATCGATGCGCTAGATTCAGAGCTTATTATTAAATAGCTCGACATTAAAAGCCTAACGCTCCACTCTTATCAATACCCTCAGTTGAAAAAGCCGCTTCAAGAGCGGCTTTTTGAGTTCTTCGTTGGAATATGCAAAGACGTTAACGAAAAAACTCTCGTTTTAATTCACTATCAGTAAGGAAACGACCACCAAGTGCAGATGTTTTCGTATACGAGTTGGTATCACGAATACCCCTTGCTTTAACACAGTAGTGCGTAGCATTAATACTTACGGCTACGTCTTCAGTATTAGTGAGAGTTTGTAACGCTACTAACACCTGTTGTGTTAGGCGCTCTTGTACCTGAGGGCGCTGAGCAAAAAAGCCTACAAGACGGTTTATTTTTGATAGCCCAATCACCGTATCTTTAGGTATATATGATACGGTCGCGGTACCATCAATAGTCACAAAATGATGTTCGCAGGTACTTGTTAAGCTAATGTCAGACACCTGAACAGGCTGGTCGATCTGCATCTTGTTTTCAATAGCAGTAATCTTCGGAAATTTTCGGTAATCCAAGCCACCAAAAATTTCATTAACGTACATTTTAGCAATACGGCTAGGCGTATCACACAAGCTGTCGTCATTGAGATCTAGGCCAAGTGTGTCCATTACGTCACGCATGGCGCTTTCAATTCGTTTGCGCTTTTGTTCGTCAGAAAGACCATTAACCACCATAGGCGTTTCTAAACCTTTGGCTTCTAATGCATCTCGTACGCGTTGCGCTGGCTCTGATATAGAGGGGTCTAGTGCATCACGCACAATTACCGCTTCTTTTGCTAACATCACTTTATCCGTTGTTACTTCTTTTTTGATCTTCTACGACTTTCAGCTCGTTAGAGATCGATTACTTGGCAACATGACTTTTATTTAATGTCATTGCTACCTACTGTGCACTTAGCACAAAATATAGAGACCGTTTCCTTTCTGTTAAAAGGACATTACTTTGAAATCACCTGTATTGATAACAGGCGCAAGCCAACGATTGGGCTTAGCAATGGCTGAAAGCTTACTTGAACAAGGCCATCACATTGTTGTGACTTACCGAACCCATCGCTCGAGTATTGCACTACTTAAGGATAAAGGCGCTACAGTCATACAAGCCGATTTTAGCACTGAGGCGGCTATTGATCGAGCAATTGATGAGATTAAGGCAATCAGTAAAACCTATCGAGGAGTAATTCACAACGCTTCAGATTGGGCACAGGAGAAAGATAACGATAATAAACACGAACTAATGCAGCGCATGATGATGATTCATGCCGTCGCCCCCTACCGCATAAACTTGGCACTAGAAGAGGCATTATGTGGCTGCGAAGTGCCAGCTGACATTATTCACATGACGGATTACGTTCAAGAAACGGGAAGCGCGAAACATATGGCTTACGCCGCGAGCAAAGCTGCCTTACACAACCTCACCTTGTCCTTTGCAAAAAAGCTGGCGCCACGTGTCAAAGTGAATAGCATTGCACCTGCTCTCCTTATGTTTAATGAAGGTGACGACGACGCTTATCGACAAAAGGCAGTAAAGAAGTCGTTGCTTGAAATCGTACCTGGCGCACAAGAAGCCGTGAAAGCCATGAATTACTTATTCGATAGCGAATACGTGACTGGGCAAACGCTTCATTTAAATGGCGGGCGGCAATTAAAATAAAGAAACGAAACCGTTATATCCTTGTTGATTTTACCCACCGTAATTTGTAGGGTTGTTTAAAATGCTCACATAAAAAATTTGTGATAAACAATAAACTATCAAGGGAATGAAGTAATGAAAGCTGTACTCGCATTATTGCTTTTTGTATTTTCCACACCACTTATCGCTAATACAACCACAGTTGAACCACTAGGGCCTGATGAAGGCTACGCTATCATCGCACTATATTCTAAGGGCTACACGGAAAGCGTAGTACTTAAAGGTAATGGATTAACGAACAAATATACATTTGGCCCTCTTAATCACTCACAACATTTTGATGTGATTAGATTACCTGCGGGAACCTACACGTGGGACAAAGTGTTCGAACGTACTGGCTCCCTATCGAAAGGAAACTTACTTGAAAGTTACATGGATCTAGAAAGCTTAGATCTTACTTTTACTGTTCAGCCAGGTAAGCTCAATTATACCGGACTATTCATGATAGAGAGGCTGGGAAGCCGAGCAAATATCAAAGTACTTAATCGCACGTCTATCATTCTCAAAATTCTTGAACAAGACTTTTCCCAATTTGCGGATAAATACGATATCGCTAACGGCTTATACCCTGACGATCACTATATCGACTTTTATTTAAAACATTCTGAAAAGACGGGGGAATAGCCTGATGCCTATCAATAAACTGCTGGTTACTCTTTCAATAGCCGTCTTAACTCTTGTTTCATTACAAACGCAAGCCGACACTGCTCAATCTACCGATTTTCAAACCGAGTCTTTTTTTAAAGATGCAAAGTACAAACTATTTTCGGTAAATCCTTCGGGTACAGCAATTGCCTACATTGAACCTAAGAGTGACTCATACAATTTAATTATTCACGATTTAGTTCGCGGTACTAAAGACGACCCAATTACATTTGAGCGTCAGCAAATGCACGTTCAACATTCAAACAGAATAATGTCATGGGAACGGCACTTTAATTATATTGCTGAATTAGTATGGCTCTCTGATAACTTCATCTCATTGAAGCAATACTCTAATGGTCGATTCCATCGCTATGTCATTGTGGAATTTGCCGATCGCACTAAGTCACCCAATCCTCCGTTTCGATTATCATACATTTCACAACCGGGTCATTGGTTAGACACACTTCCCAATAAACCAACCCATGCTATTTTTGCTCGTTACGAAGATGATGACGAATACAATTACTATGTTGACTTATTCAACTTAGATTTATCTCAGAAAATCACAGAAAGTGACTTCCGCCGCAAATTAAAACTAAATAAGTCTGGCCCTGATTTACAAGACTGGATTTTTGATGCAAGAGGCTGGCGTTTAGGTGGAAGCAGAACTGTTGATGGCATAACCGAAGTTTTTGCAAGAACGGGGTCAAAGCCTCGTAAATATCGCTACAAAGAAATGTGGAAGAGCGATAAAAACGACGCTGTTAAAGTGGTAGGTGGCAGCGAATCAGGCGATAAACTCTTTGTTCTCACTAACCACCGCAGCGATAAAATAAATTTGCGTAGCTTTAATACACAAAGCAAACAGTTTGAAGACATAATATTTGAGCACCCAAATTACGATTTAACAGGCGTTCTCAAACACCCTGAGACAAAAGACATCATAGGTGTCTCCTTTCTTGAAAAAGGAATGAGCAAACAACTCTATTTCTCCAATAACTACAACGAATTAGTCTCTCGCTTAAAGACCCAGTCCAAAATTGATGGCGTTTACGCGATTGACATGGACGCCTCTGGTAGCAATATTTTGTTTGTCGCAGATGATAGTGCAAATCCAGAGCAAGTCTTTTATTACAATCGCCAACGCGACACCTTTAGTCACCTTGTGGATTTATACCCTTGGCTTTCAGACAAAAAACTTAGCAAGACCGCCCTACTCAAACTCAAGTCTGACGATGGGGTAGATTTAGAAGCGTTTCTGACATTGCCTGAAGCAAAAAACCCTCCGTTAGTTGTTATCCCACATGGCGGCCCCATTGGCGTAAACGACTCTCGACACTACTCAGGCAACATTCAAGTACTTGTTGATGCCGGTTTCGCCACACTGCAGGTTAACTACAGAGGTTCGTCAGGGTACGGAAAATCATTCAAGCAGCAAGGTATGCAGCAGTGGGGACGTCTTATTGAAGATGATATTGAACAAGCATTGTCATATGCGAAAGCACATCACAATATAGATGCTAAAAATGTATGCATAATTGGGGGGAGCTATGGAGGCTACTCTGCGTTGTATAGCATTATTCGTTCTCCTGAACTTTATCAGTGCGCCGCCTCGTTTGCTGGCGTTACCGATCTCGCATTACAATTTCAGCGAAGTGACGTCCAAAACGACGATATCATGACTCTACTAACTGAGATCATTGGAAACCCTAGCACGCAAAAAGAAGAACTGTTCAAATACTCACCGCTGTATCAATTTAAAGGTATTACCAAGCCTGTGTTTATTGCACATGGTACTGACGATACCGTGGTAGATATAGAGCATGCTTATCGCCTTCACTTTGCGTTAAAAGATAATAATATTAAACATGAGTGGATGGTATTAGACGACGTAGGGCATGGATTCCATTATGTAGAGGACGAAGCAAGATACTATAACGCGCTAATAAAGTTTCTGAATAAACACCTCAAAAAAGACAGCATGACAGCGACACAAAGCTAAGCCTTTCCCGGTTAATAGTGATAGCGCTTTACTTCACAAGCGCTATCACTAATCGTCACCGCCAATTAATTTCATCGCCATTTGCCTTGGTCTCCTGCTTGGGCATAGCTATAATCCGAACCCTATTTTAAAAGCGACTTGGAATTCTACTATGCACGGCAACCGTATTATGGCGCCTGAATGGCATAAGATTGATGCTGTTATGTTGGCATGGCCGCACGCAAACACCGACTGGGCACCATGGTTGGAAGAGGCGAGAGCGACCTATCTAAATGTGATTGCAGCAGTAAACCGCAATAATGCTGGTGTTATTTTGTTGTGCTCGCCAAATGACGTTGACGATCTTAGGTCTCGTTTAGCCGAGAGCGCCCGAGTGCTTATTGTTCCATCATCTTTTAACGACACCTGGATGCGCGATTATGGTTTTATCACTTGTAAAGACAACGAAGGCAATGGCTCACCTGTAGAATTTCGTTTTAACGGCTGGGGAAACAAATTTAACGCCGCTGAAGATAACCTGGCTAATCAGCGTTACCTCGCCGCCATGTGCAAATCAGTGCTGCGCAGCAGCCCAGTAGTGGCTGAAGGCGGTGCGTTAGAAATCGACGAAAACGGTCATCTATTAAGCACCGCGCAGTGTTTACTTAATCCTGAGCGCAACGGTGATATGTCGCTAAGTGCTTATGAAGACGCATTTAAAGATATGCTGGGCTGTAGCAAAGTTACCATTTTGCAGCACGGTCATTTAGAGGGTGATGATACAGATGGCCACATCGACACTTTGGTGCGCTTTACGCCAAGCAAAGGCTTAGTTATTCAGGCGTGTAATAACCGTCCTAATGATAGTCACTTTGAAGGGTTGAAAGCGTTGTGCGACGAGTGTGCCCTTGAACTACCTGAGCATAAGCAGTTTCATTTACCGCTGCCTTATATCGTAAACGATGAAGGAGATCGCCTACCTGCCTCCTACGCTAATTACTTAATTTGTAATAAGGCTATATTGCTTCCCGTCTACGGTGAAGAAGAAGATGCTGAAGCCATTGAGACGGTACAAAAAGCACACCCCAATCATATTGTTGAACCAATTGATTGTAGTGTACTCGTAAGACAATACGGCAGCTTGCATTGTATTTCTATGCAAGTACCCACAGATACATTAAAAGATTCGATTATCACCACCTTAAAGAAAGGAGTGTCATTACATGCGCCCAGCTAAGCTAAAAGTGGGTCTGGTACAACAGGCCGTTGCCGATAACGATAAAGCAACGAACTGGAATAAAAGTGCCGAGCAAGTTGCCAAATTAGCAGCTGAAGGTTGCGAGTGTATTTTGCTTCAAGAGCTGCACAGCACCCTGTATTTTTGCCAGCAAGAAGATACTGACGCCTTTGATTTGGCTGAACCAATACCGGGGCCAGCGACAGACTTTTTTGGTGAGCTAGCCGAAAAACACAATATCGTTTTAGTGACGTCGCTTTTTGAAAAACGCGGCTCAGGTTTGTATCACAACACTGCCGTAGTGTTTGACCGCAGTAAAGAAATTGCGGGCAAATACCGTAAAATGCACATTCCTGACGACCCGGGTTTTTACGAGAAGTTTTACTTTACGCCGGGCGATATGGGCTTCACACCGATTGAAACCAGCGTAGGCAAACTTGGCGTTTTAGTATGCTGGGATCAGTGGTACCCAGAAGCAGCTCGCCTAATGGCAATGGCAGGTGCAGACTTGTTATTCTACCCTACTGCTATTGGCTGGGACTTAACTGACACTGAAGAAGAGCGTACCCGCCAGCACGGCGCATGGGAAACCATTCAGCGCTCTCATGCTGTGGCAAACTCAGTTCCGGTTATTGTAGCGAACCGCACAGGTTTTGAAGCGTCACCTGTTGAAGGCGACCCAGGCATTCAGTTCTGGGGGCAAAGCTTCATAGCAGGCCCGCAAGGCGAGATATTGGCAAAAGCTGAAGCTGAGGGTGAAACAACGTTATCAGTAGAGCTTGATATGGAACGTACCGAGCAAGTTAAGCGCATTTGGCCTTATTTCCGTGACCGCCGCATAGACGCCTACGACGAGTTGACCAAACGCTGGCGCGACTAACTCGAATAATGGGGTCAGAGTACATTTTTTCTAAGCAGCAATAACTGTGAAATGTACCCTGACCCCATTTTTACACAAGTTCCTTTTCACCGCCGTTTTTCGCTGAGCGATAAATAGCGTTAAGTAACGCAATCGATCTACGTCCTTCAAATCCATCTACAAGTGGTTTAGTGCCGTTATCAAGGGCATTTAATACATCTTCGAAGTTTCTTTGATGCCAAACGAAATCGATGGCCGATGGATCAGCTGCTCCTGCTCCCGCTTCATTTTCAGAAAGCCCATACTTGCATCTAATCTCTTCGTCTTCTTCGCTTTCTTCAGCAAACTCCCAGACTCGAAATTTATCATCGCTCATAAAAACTGAGCCCTTAGAACCAGTAATTTGTACCTCTGCCGGATGTCCACTTTTAGACCAGCAAGCTGTTGAGCCTTGAATAACACCTAATGCACCGTTTTCAAACTCTAGCATTGCAATTCCAACATCTTCCACCTCTATGCCATCATGGGCCACCAGCCTGGTTTCTGCTCGCACAGATTTTACATCCCCCATTACATAAAGAAGCAAATCAATCGTATGAATTGACTGATTCATCAACGCGCCACCGCCATCAAGCTTCCATGTCCCCCGCCATGCGCCACTTTCATAATACTCTTGGGTTCGCCACCATTTAATATAGGCATCTGCCATGGCAATATTGCCGAAGCGCCCTACGTCTATAGCTTGCTTAAGTAACTGTGACGATGCATTAAACCTACGAGGGAAAATGCCCGCTAACATCACCTTGTTTTGGGCACACACCGCAATCATTTCATCGACTCTTTCAGCTGTAACTTCCAGCGGCTTTTCACAAATGATGTGCTTGCCCGCTTTTGCGGCAGCGGATATGGGTTCTAAATGAAAGCCTGAAGGCGTACATATAGTAATGATGTCAATATCAGGAGACGTTATAAACGACGTATAGTCGTCGTAAGGTGTACAGCTATGCTTTTTAGAGAACGCATTTGCTTTTTCAATTGAACGTGAATAAATCCCTGTTAATTCTGCATTGGGAATAGCGTGGATAGCCTGAGCATGAAAATCCGCAATCATGCCTGCGCCGACAATTCCAAAACGATACATTTTCCTGTTCCTTTTTTGTTCAGTTGAAAAAGTATATGGGAACTCAGCTCGCTAAACTAGGCTTAAAATTATGGGGTCAGAGTACATTTAAAAAGCGACATTGTTCTAAATAAATGTACTCTGACCCCCATTTCGATTCTTCTGAAGGGAAAATGTACTCTGACCCCATTTTTGGTGTGTTATATTTTGAAGATAATGCCGTCACAGAGCATGAAAACCTGACGAGTCGACTTGGGCAGAAGCGTTAGCATTACCTCTTCATCTATATCCAGACCACCGGTGAACTGCCCGAAGGCGGGCATTACAAATAGACTGTTGTTGTTGGTAAAGCATTTGCCCGAGTAACGGCGCCGAGAAATAGTGGTGCGCTTTTTGGGGTGATAGTGGCCGATAACTTGCGCTCGCTTTTCGTTTAACTCCGGCTCATGCCTAAATACCATATTATCTAGCACGACTTCAAAACATGGCGTGCCTGGAATGCCTTCAGGTAAATCAGGGTCATGGTTGCCTTCAACCCACATCCACTCATTGACGCTATCAACAAGCCTACACAAATGCTGACGGTCATCAAAGGTCATGCGGGACATGCTGTGTTTATCGTGAAAGCTGTCACCTAAGCTGATTACTCGCAGTGGCTTGTAATCATCGATGATACTTTCCAACCGCGTTAACGTGGCGGTGGAATCTAAGCTGGGTAAGGGGTTCGCATAGCTGCGTAAATAGCTGCCTTTTTCTAAGTGCAGATCGGATACCACTAGCCAATCACATGCGGGTAAATACGCCACGCCACGTGCGTCTAATAACCACAGGTAGTCTGCATATTTCGTAATAGTAATGTGGCGCTGACTAACTTTTTCAGTAAGCCACGCGTCGGTTATTGCCAAATTATCCTCTTTATTTTTCGTTTGTGAGTTTTTAGTACCTCGGTAACGCTGCTCGTTTATTTAGCGAAATACTATTAAGCTTTCCTGCTTAACGGACTTACCGCAAATGTTTGTTAAGTAAAGCATCGAACGTGAAGTGCTTAGTCAATATGGGAAAGTGAAGTTTAAATATTCTGCTTAGTCCCACCTATTCAACGCTAGCCCCTGAGAGTAACGCGCGAACTTCATCTAACATGGTTTCAGCTTCGGCGTATAAATTAGCTTGTTCAATAATAGCTTGTGCGCCAGCGCCTTTCACTTGTTCACTACGCACATCCAGCACTATAGGAATGGCCATGGGCGACGGCTTTTCAAGATTCACTAATGTCGCTGAATCTACATAACGAATAAGTAAATTAGCGAGTCGTCGTAAATCTAGTAGCTCACGCTCTGCATCTGCCCGTGCTACTTTAAGTAAGATATGGTCGCGGTCGTGTTCACGCAATGTATCGTAAATAAGGTCGGTAGAAAACGTTACCTGCTTCATGGTTTTTTGGCTGGCGTGATAGCGCTGTTCAGTGAGGCCACTCACCACCGCCACTTGCCTGAACGAGCGTTTAAGCATAGGCGCCTGTAACATCCAATCTTCTAACTCGTCGCCTAGAATATCCGGCTGAAACAGCTGCTGTAACTGCCCTTGGGTGATGGCGTTCACTGATGCTACCGACAAACCATAATCAGTCACACTGAAGCTTAAAGGCTTAATTCCCATTTTTTCCATTCGCCGCGTTAACAACATACCTAAGGTTTGGTTCGCTTTGCGACCGTCGAAAGTGTAGTACAAGGTATAGTGCGCCTGCCTAAACGGAAACTGCTCCACCAGCACTTTGTCTGGGCTAGGCAGCTGAGAGAACGCCTGCTGAAGATTAAGCCATTCTTGTACCTGTGCGGGCAGTGCCTTCCAGGATTTTTGATCAGCCAAGATAGACCGTACCCCCTCTGCTAGATAGGTAGATAGCGGCATTTGGCCACCTGCGTAGCTGGGTATTTTAGGCTCTTTGGCTTTTGCCGGCTTGGCGTGAAGTTGCATGTCACGGATTGCTTCAAAGCGTAGTACTTCTCCACCAAAATAAAAGGTATCTCCGGGCGTTAACTGCTGGGCAAAGTACTCTTCTACCTCGCCAATGATCTTGCCCTGATTTCCCCTACGAATGCGTTTTACTTTAAGCCGACCTGCTTCAACGATGGTGCCTATGTTTTGCCTGTGTCTTTGAATAACCCGCCGATTCGCTGGCGAGTAAGTGCCATCGTCGTTTTTCGTCAGCCGCTGATATCTTTCATACGCATTAAGCGCACTGCCGCCGTCTTGGGTAAATTGCCATAGTTTGTCGAAATCATCTCTATCGAGCCCTTGGTATGGCGTGGCGGTAAGTATCTCTTTATACAAGGTATCTGGGCTATCAGCCCTACTACACAAGCAATTCAATATGAATTGCGGGACGATATCTAAAGCGCCCGGCTGTGGGCTTTCACCATCAAGCTCACCTTTTTCTATAGCAGTAATTGCCGCTTGGCATTCCAGCGCTTCAAAACGATTTGCCGGAACAAGCAGCGCTTCGCTAGGTTCATCTAACCTGTGGTTCGCTCGTCCTATCCTTTGCAGCAGCCTGCTTACGCCTTTAGGTGCACCTACTTGAATGACTTTGTCGACGTCACCCCAGTCGATACCTAACTCTAACGCAGAAGTACACACAATTGCCCTTAGCATACCGCTTGCCATCATGGCTTCGGTTTTGCGCCTTTGCTCTTTGCTCAAACTGCCGTGATAAAGCGCAATGGGAAGCGCCGCTTTATTTGCTTCCCATAGCATTTGAAAGAGAAGCTCGGACTGAGCGCGGGTATTAACAAAAACCAGCGTGGTCTGTGCATTTTCTATGGCCTCATAGATATCATCAATGGCGTAACGGGCCATAAAGCCGCCAAAAGGCATGCGCGCTTTAGAGTGCAGCATCTCAACTTTTGGCTTCTCACCCGCTTTTACTTTAATGATATTGGCAACACTGTCACTGCCCGCTAGCCACGCGCCCAAAGTTTCAGGAAATGCTACGGTCGCTGACAGGCCTATGCGTTTACAGCTTGGTGAAAACACGGTCAACCGCGCTATGGCGAGTGATAAAAAGTCGCCGCGTTTATTTGCCATTAAACTGTGAGTTTCATCGATGATCACGCGTTTTAGCTTGCCGAAAAGCTTATCGGCATCGGCGTAACTTAACATCAGCATGAGGGATTCGGGGGTAGTAAGTAGAATATTAGGCGGCTTTTTACGCTGCCGCTGACGCTTATGAGAGGGTGTATCGCCAGTACGCGTTTCAGCAGTAATAGGCAGCGACATTTCTTCAATAGGCTGTAACAGATTGCGATGGATATCCTGAGTCAACGCTTTAAGCGGTGAAATGTACAGGGTATGTAAACCATTAAACCCACTCTGCTTACCCTTGTTTTCATCTGAGTTTTCAGCTGATTCATTTACTTCATTTAACTCACTAAGCTCTACCAAACTCGGCAGAAAACCTGACAAGGTTTTACCCGCCCCTGTTGGTGCTATCAGTAACGTACAGTCATGTTTATCTTTTTCCACCAACATGGTCTGTTGATAATCACGTAGTTGCCAGCCTTTTTGCTTAAACCACTTAGCGAAAGCAGAGGGAAGTAATGTCATTTACAGTATCTGTTATGCCTTTTCCGCTTTATACGCCAATTCCTTAGTTAAGTTTATATACGCCAACACCTTGCTTTTACCTTTGTAATAACCGTCAAAGCTCAGCGCTAAAACTCAGCGCCCTAACTCAGCACAATAAGGCTTTTTTGAAAAAATAAGTATCTCCTGTACTTTTTATTTATTAGTGCATTAAAGTTATTAGCAATAGTTAATATTCGGATACACTTTAAGTATCGACACTTCGTAAACGAGTACACTACACTCGCTAAACTACAAGATATGATTACAGGGAACGTAAATGCGAATTCAATCCATAGATGCCATTAGAGGTTTAGCAATCCTTGGCATTTTGTTTTTAAACATTACATACCATCAAAACTTTCACACCGGCTACGCGTTTTTTGAACAGCCACTTTTATCTGATGAAATTATGTCGACAGTTAGCGCGCTTTTCTTAGATGGAAGATTTCGCACCTTATTTTGCCTGTTGTTTGGAGCAGGTTTAGCTATTCAATTCGACGCTTGCCAAAAGCGTGGGCACAACTTTTTAGACTTTTCTAAATCTCGGCTTAAATGGCTATTTTTATTTGGGTTAATACATGGTGTATTTATATTTGGCGGCGACATACTACTTTATTACAGTCTTTGCGCCTACTTTGCACTAAAACACCTAACGCTTGACCAAGAAGCGCTTCGCGCAAAGAGCGTTAAGTACCTAATTGTAGGCAGTATCATTATGCTTGTTTTTGGCATAGTACTTACGCTTGGATACGACTACGGTGGCGCACCTCCACTTAGGTCTAGCGAAGCTTACGCCGAAGAGGTTACAAAATGGCAAAGCAGTTATTTGTTCCAAATTGGAGTTCAAGCTTCTTTTGTCCTTGCTACCGTTATTGCAGCACCTTTTACCATGCTATGGCAGTCGATGGGGCTTATGATGTTTGGTGCCTATCTTTATAGAAGTGGTTTCTTTAGCGTTGGGTTTTCATCTACTATATTTAAAAAGGTGGCTATAATTGCCATAGCCACATCTGTCGTTACGGTTATACCTCAGTTGATATTTGAGCAAGTAACGTCGGATGTTATTCCCATGTTTACCAGCATCCCAGCAATTTTCTGTGCTTTTGCCTACGCACATCTGTTAATCAAGGTGAAAAATACAACCACTTGGTGGTATCAGTCACTTATTAACTGCGGCAAGGTAGCGTTTACCCTCTACCTAACGCAATCTATTGTTCTAGCTGTGTTGTTTCGTGTGATTATGCCCGCTTACTATCCCGACTTTGCCTATACCGTGACGCTGCTCGATTTGATGTTAATTACCCTTGCGCTCACAGCAATTCAAATGTTTCTGGCGAATTTTATAACTAAGCATTTTGAACAAGGGCCATTTGAAGCGGCATGGAGAAGGCTATACCTGCGCAACTTTTATAAGAAGCAACAGAGCAAGCAAAACGACGGCTTAATTGCAGAGCAAGAATTAGCGACAGAGGCGAACAAAACCTCCTAGCTAACATCCGTACTTAAAGAAGTTATATAAATCCGATTAAAACCAAAAGGACCAGGTAAAGCCTGGTCCTATAGCATATTGGCGCAACTATCTAGAACCTGAAAGTACCTATCAAAGTAGCCGAGCCTAGTTGGCTTTCGTCAGTATCATAGCCCAACCCAAATTTGATAGATGAATGTGGGTTGAACCAATAGAGAGTGCGACACAAGTGGTCGATTACCGGGGTTAAATACGTAGTAACAAGCATTCTCTGATTTGGCAGGACTATGAGTAGTGCACCCATCAACATGGTTAAAAGCTGACGATACTGGCCTTTATTGTGAGCCCGGTGAGTTCTACATCGACCCAATGAATGAAGTCGCCACCGCGCTTGTTACACACGGTCACGCTGACCATGCACGGGCAGGTCATAACAGTGTGTATGCAAGCCCAGAAACACTGGCGATTATGCAAACCCGCTACGGTGAAGATATGGCTATTCACCAGCACGCTGTAGCTATAGGTGAAAGCATTAATTTTAACGATGTAAGAGCCACATTTTATCCAGCAGGACATATTCTTGGCTCTACACAAATTCTTATCGAATATGCAGGCTACCGCGTGGTGGTTTCCGGCGATTATAAGCGCCGTCACGATCCTACCTGCCCGCCTTTTAAAGTTGTACCTTGCGACGTATTGATTACCGAAGCCACTTTTGGGCTTCCTGTTTTTAAGCACCCGCCTATTGAACATGAAATTGAAAAACTCCTTCACTCATTACGCGTGTTTCCCGAGCGATGCCATCTAGTAGGCGCTTATGCATTGGGTAAATGCCAACGGGTGATATTAGCGCTGCGAGAAGCAGGCTACACCAAACCCATCTACTTACATGGTGCGCAGCTAAAACTGTGTGACCTATACAAGCAATTAGGAATAGACTTAGGTGAGTTGATTCCAGTGTCTGAGGTTGCGGATAAAAAAACATTATCTGGTGAAATAGTTATTGCGCCCCCTTCTGCACTTGCCGATAGGTGGTCACGAAGCTTGCCTAACGTGCGACCTGTGGTGGCATCTGGGTGGATGCAAATCCGTGCTCGCGCTAAGCAAAAAAATGCAGAGCTACCGCTTATCATCTCTGATCATTGCGACTGGCCTGAATTGCTGCAAACCATTGAAGAAGTCAACCCGAAAGAAGTGTGGGTGACTCACGGCAGAGAAGATGCGCTGATGTATCAGGCAGAAAAAATGGGGTTTAAAGCCAGAGCACTATCGCTAGTCGGTTATGATGAAGAAGAGCAAGGAGGCGATTAGTGGAAGCATTCAGTCACTTACTTGAGCAGCTGTATTTCACGTCTGGAAACAAAGCAAAAGCACAACTCATCGCTAACTACATTGCCAATACGCCGGACCCTGACCGAGGCTGGGCAATTGCTGCTATGGCAGGTACATTGCGGTTCGACTTTTTTAAGCGCAATACGGTTAAAAAGCTTATTACCGAACATACCGACCCTGCGCTTTTTGCCATGAGCTATGACTATGTGGGTGAGGTTAGTGAAACCGTAGCCCATTTATGGCCCTATAGCGAGCCAACAGATTCGCTACCCACGCTAACCGAAGTGGTAGAAACGTTCGCTTCGGTCAGTAAACAGAAAGTTTCTGAGACGCTAGCCCATTACCTAACAATAATGACGCCTGCTCAACGCTGGGCGTTGCTAAAGCTGGGCACTCGGGGGTTACGTATAGGTGTGTCGGCTCGCTCCATAAAACAAATATTGGCCGACTATGGCAATAAAGACATCAAAGAAATAGAAACACTATGGCATGCGGTTACTCCTCCTTACGTTGATATGCTTAGCTGGCTAGAAGGAAATGCTGACAAACCTGATATTGAAAATGCCGTCACATTTCATCCAGTTATGCTTTCTCACCCCATTGAGGATAGCGATATAGACACTTTCACCAAAAACACTTGGCAAATTGAGAACAAGTACGACGGTATTCGTGTGCAGCTTGTTGTTAACTCGAATAAAACTGTTGATGATAAGACTCAGAAAGATAGTCAGGCCGATAATGATAAGCCTGAAAAAGCCCTCTTTTCTCGTACTGGCGATGATATTAGCCACTCATTTCCTGATCTGCTTGAGTCTGTCAGCGGCAATATGGTGCTAGATGGAGAACTGCTGGTTATCCATAACGCAGAACATGGCTTTCATCCATCTGAAGAATCAACTGCCCAAGGTGCGGTTAGTCAACGCACGAGTAGTGATAAAAGCGGTAAACAGGCTTCATCCGCCACACAGCCAGACGTGGATACCTTTAATGCCCTTCAGCAGCGCCTTAATAAAAAGAAACCGAGTAAAGCGTTACAGTCTTCCTCTCCGGTGGGACTAATCGTTTACGATGCTTTAATGCTTAATGGTGAAAATCTAACTGATAAAACACTAAAAACAAGGCGCGACGCCCTTGAAGAATGGTTTAGCAAAACGAATAACAGCCGTTTGTTTCTTTCTGAAACGCTCAATGCCACTTCCCCTGAAACTTTGCGCAAGCTTCACACCCAAGTATGCCAAAATCGTGCGGTAGAAGGTCTGATGATCAAGCGCTTAGATAGTAAGTATGTTCCTGGCAGACCTAAAGGCCAGTGGTTTAAATGGAAGCGCGACCCGCTAGTTGTGGATGCGGTAATGATGTATGCACAGCGCGGGCACGGCAAACGCTCCAGCTTTTATTCAGACTACACCTTTGGCGCATGGGAAGACGGGCAACTCCTACCTATTGGGAAAGCCTATTCTGGATTCACTGATGAAGAACTCAAAAAATTGGATAACTGGGTAAGACGCAACGCCGTGGGACGGTTTGGTCCGGTAAGAGAAGTGAAAAAAGAGCTGGTACTAGAAGTGGCTTTCGACGCTGTACACCCTTCATCTAGGCACAAATCAGGGGTCGCGCTACGCTTCCCCCGTATTCATAGAATTCGTTGGGACAAGCCTGCGAGTGAAGCTGATACCTTAGCGAATGTAAAAGCGTTAATAGAAGGGTAACCCCATCAAAAATACTTTCTTAGTATTGTAAAATCGCAGAGAATAAGGCGAGATAGAAACAAGGCTTGCACTTAAGAAAATAAAACAATAGGAAATCGCCATGCCTAAGGCTAGTGAAATTAAAAAGAATAACACTGTGGTATTTGACGGAAAAACTTGCATAGTGCGAGACATTGAACGCTCTGTCCCTCAAGGTCGTGCAGGCGGTAGCATCTATCGTATGCGCATGTACGATGTGGTAACAGGTGCCAAATATGATGAAACCTTTAAAGACTCAGATACCCTAGATATGGCTGACTTAATTCGTCGCCCTGCTATGTTTTCGTATATTGACGGCGAAGAATATGTATTCATGGATAAGGAAGACTACACCCCTTATCACTTGAACAAAGAGAGCATTGAGAACGAAGCTCTGTTTATTAACGAGGAAACTGACGGCATTCAAGTTGTTATCGTTAGTGAAGTGCCTGTTGCCCTGGACTTGCCTATGAGCGTAGAGCTTGAAGTAGTTGAGACCGATCCGTCAATTAAAGGGGCATCAGCAACGTCTCGTACTAAACCTGCCACACTTTCAACCGGGCTTGTGGTGCAGGTACCAGAGTACATCAGTACAGGCGAGTGGATAAAGATCAACACCGAGGAACGCAAGTTCCAAAGCAGAGCCGATAAGCACTAAGTCAATTTAACGTATTAAATTAGGCTGCCATCGACGCTTGTGACATTTTCTCAGCTTTAAAAAACAAAAAAGGGTTCAATCGAACCCTTTTAAATTGCCTTTATCTTAGTTTTTGAAAAGGTTATTCACCGTTTATTACTTAGCAATATTAGCCTGTGTAGGCAGTGCGCTGAACGCGCCGTACTGGGTTACTGTGTAAGCACCACAGCGAATAGCAAATTCAGTCGCTTCGCTAACATTTTCAAAGTTTTCAGCCCACGCATCGAACTCATCCGCATTCTTAACTTTGGTCGAAAGGAAATACAGGAATCCACCGATAAACGAATCACCGGCTGCAGTGGTATCTTTTACGTCCATTTTTGGCGAAGCCAATGAGCCGCTGAACGACTTAGTAATATAGTGAATAGGTTCGCCACCGTCTGTTACCAATACAACCTTCACACCGCTATCTAGCCACTGCTGTACTTTTGCATCGGCATTTTCTTCGCCGTAAAGCTCTGCAAGTTCTTCACGACTTGCCTTTAACACAGAAACTTTTTTAGCAGCCTCATCAATACGTGCTGGTGCATTAGCAGTATCATCCCAAAACGCTGGGCGATAATTAATGTCTAAACACACCATCATGCCGTTTTCCTTCGCCTTGTTTAAAATAAACTCGGTGCCAGGAATAAGTTCAGGGCCAGAAATTGAACCCGAACAGAAGTGCAGTACTGTATTTTTGTTGCAGTCAATGGTAGATAAGTCTTGTTCTGAAATGTGCTTATGCGCGGCATTATCTACGTAGAAGTCGAACGAACGTTCGCCGTCTTCATCTAAATTTACAAACGCCAGCGCCGTATTGCCTTCTTGGGTTGTCCACACAAAGTCAGTGTTCACTTTATAGTGTTCAAGCATTTCTTTAAGGAACGCCCCAAAAGTGTCATCACCCACTTTAGATACCATTGCGCTATCACCACCTAGTTGGGCAACTGCAACCGCCACGTTAGCAGGCGCGCCACCAGCGTAAGGCTGGAAAGGCTTCATGGCTGGTATGTTGCCATCTTTGGGCGCTGCACCTTGGCTTAACATATCAATAAGCACTTCACCTAAACACAAAATTTTCATACCAGCCTCACTCAAAAAATGTCAATAAAGGACGTTCACCTAGTGCGCACAATACGTAAGGTTAACGAATCGTTAATTAATTGCGGCATAGTATTGACGAACAAACCCATTAAATCAACCCAATTGATTTACTTTTTTCAGAAGGATTGTAGGATGTGTACCTATTGTATTAAAAAGATTAAAATTTTTATTTGAAAGGTCTGGTAAGATTCCTAGCTTCATTCTGGGAGTTTGAAAGGGGACACGTTCCTGCATTCCCACGCTTCGCTAGGAAACTTGCCTGCGCCTTCTGGATGGGCAATTATCTATGCGCATTGATATTATTAAACTCTTTTCATTTTTTAACGGTAGATAGTAATTACTTTGAATATTGAATCGGCTTTTCACCTGCCACAACAAAACGCACCAGAGTTACTTGATGATCGTTCTGCGAATGAGCGCGCGATCTTAACCCTAATACGGCAACGCATTGCCTTACCTAAAGCTGAAATTGCACAATTGACTGGCCTGTCGGCGCAGTCTGCAACGGTAATTATCAAGAAGTTAGAAACCGATGGATTGGTCAAACGCCTAAAGCCTATAAAAGGCGGTGTAGGGCAGCCTAAGGTACCTTTCGGATTGAATGCTAACGGTGCGTTCAGTATCGGCCTCAAAGTTGGTCGCCGTAGTTTCGACATAACCTTGCTCGACTTAAAAGGCAATGTTAAAGCCACCCTTCACGAAAAGTTCGCCTATCCAACGGTAAGCAACCTACTGAACTTTGCAGAGCGTGCATTCAATGTTTTAATCAAAAACCTAGATGCAGCACAGCAAAAGATGGTTAGAGGCTTAGGCGTAGCTATGCCTTTTGAAATTTGGAGTTGGGCAGAGGAAGCAGGCGCGCCGAAAAAAGAGTTAGAAGAATGGAAAGAGTTTGACCCACAAACCGCGCTTGAAAGTTTATTAAACCTACCTGTTTTCATTAAAAATGATGCTGGGGCTGCATGTAGCGCGGAGATGTCGTTCGGCAATCCAAAGCGTTACGATAGCTTTTTATATATTTTCGTTGGTACGTTTTTAGGCGGCGGTCTGGTACTTAACAATCAGCTTATCAATGGCAAAGCGGGTAATGCAGGCGCTATTGGCTCACTCCCTTTTTTTAACCAGAATCAGCAGCGCCAGCTAATAACACAGTCTTCACTTTATTTATTGGAAAGAGAACTGGAAAAAGCGGGGGAAGACGCCAAGCATATTTATGAGTCTCCTTCTTACTGGCAGTGCAATGCATCACTTGTAGAAAATTGGGTGGATGAAACGGCCAAAGGGCTGGCGTTCGCTTCACAGTGCGCGATGAGCCTTTTGGATTTAGATGGCGTAATCATTGACGGCGCCATACCCAGCAACATAAAAGAATTATTAGTTGAAGCAACCCAAAGTGCGCTGAAAGACTTGGATATGCGAGGAATTGCTCCCGCGCAAATTAGCCCCGGTCACGTGGGCGTAAAGGCCCAATCGATTGGAAGCGCAAACTTAGCGCTTCAGGCTAACTATTTTTAACTATTCAGATGTCCAGTTAAGGTTTTCATGACAGTAACTAGCAAAGTGATTCATATTCTAGATGGTGGTATGGGTCGTGAACTTGAAAAGATTGGTGCACCTTTTAGGCAGCCGGAATGGTCCGCACTGGCGTTAATGCAGACTCCTGAACTAGTGCGTGAGGTTCATACCCACTTTCTAAATGCTGGTGCCACTGTCATCACTACAAATGCCTATGCCCTCGTTCCATTTCATATTGGTGAAACCGCGTTTAACGAGCAAGCATTTTCGCTGGCCGAGTCTGCGGCTAAGCTAGCGAAGGAAGCCGTTACTTTTCAGCAGGATAAAAGCAACCAGTTATCAGTCGCGGGCTGTGTGCCACCTGCTTTTGGTTCGTACCGCCCAGACTTATTCGATGCAGAACGAGTGGCAGAGATTTTAACGCCTCTTATCAAAGCGCAAGCGCCTTTTGTGGATGTTTGGCTTATTGAGACTGCTTGCTCTATTGAAGAAGCTGATGCCGTAGTTTCACTAATAAAAACATTGTCTTCCCATCCCATCTGGCTGTCGTTTTCTTTGCATAATAGAGCGTCGTCAGACGAGCTTGTAACTCTTCGTTCAGGCGAGCCGCTAGAAAAAATCGCACCTTTGCTGGATCGTGTTGAAAGCGTACTTTTTAATTGTTCACAGCCTGAAGAAATGGAAAATGCACTAACAATTACGCGACAGTTGAATGAAAACATTGCTACTGGTGCATACGCCAATAGCTTCTCTGAAAGGAAGCGTCAGCATGAAGCTAACGCGCTTTTGTCAGAACTGCGCGACGACATAACGCCACAGCGCTATGTAGATTACGCTCAATCATGGATAGCGGCAGGTGCCAGTATCATTGGAGGCTGTTGCGGCATAGGCCCTGAACATATCAAAGCCATAAGTGATAGCGTAAAATCTTAAAACTGAAATCACACTAGCGCAGATCAGCGGCGTCAGTGCGCAAAATCCTGTGTTTCAAAGTACACTAGAAAAGGCGATTCGCAGTGAGTAAAAACCTCTTTAATTTGGGCTTTGCTCGGCACACTTTCGCCCAGCATGTTTCCTAAGGTTTTCTGACAATCGCCGACGATAAGCAATGCATCAAAGGATGGGCGTTCGCCAATGAGGTGAATGTATAGATACTTGTCACCGAGGCTGATGCGCGTCCACTTTTCATCAGGCTCATATGTAACGCTATCTTCGTCAGAATGTGGCGGTTTGTATTGTTTTACCAAGCGACGTTTAAACATCAGCTTTTCAAATGTCAGTTCCGATTTACCCAACCACTTAGTGCCGCCTCGCTCAAAATGACCTTTATAAAACTGTGCTGGAATAGAAAGTCTTTCACCATCAACAAGTTTATTTAAATCAAAATTTTCTGGTAACAGGGTCACCATGTTGCTGTGAGAGGTTGAGCCTGCTTGTAGATACGCAATTAGCGTAGCTTTATGCGGACTTCCTACTGCATAAATAAGTTGGTAATCATGTGGCGAATAATAAAGGGGTAAGTGACTCGCATAGAGTTCAGCGCCATCTGTAAATAGCACCATACCGTGAGAACCAACTCTTTTGTGGTTTTTATGGCCGGCGTGTATAGAAGAACTAGCATTGGATGCTTTACTAATGCCATCTGCACTTAGTTCTTTTGTGGTTGTCGCCGTTGCTCCCGTGCACACCATATATAAACACAAGACAGTCAAATAAAGACGCTTCATAAACCTTTTACGCTTAATAACAATTTTATTATGGCGATACTGGCACAGGAACCACCTACAATTAAGCTACAATAAATACATGTATAATTCCCAACCGGAAACAATGAGGCGGCAAACCCGTGGATATTGAAGACTTAAGAAAATTTATTGTTGTTGCCCAACATGAGAACTTGAATAAAGCGTCTGTGCACTTATCGGTTACCACAGGCGCATTGTCTAAAGTGGTGAAACGCATAGAACAACAGTTAGAAAGCCAACTGTTTGACCGCGTAGGTAAACATATTCGACTCAACCAACGAGGAAACAAATTCCTTATTTATGCCACTCATCTTGTTCACGAAGCCGATCAGGCACTCAGTGAGTTTAGGGGTAATACTGCTTTATACAACATTACCGTTTCTGGCCCATCACTCTTGCTTCAATATTACTTGCCAACTTTGCTTGCTAAACCTTCCTCTTCACAAGATCGCTTTCACGTCAATATCCACGCTTGCTGGGAAGGGAAAGCGCTGGATAGCGTTTCTAAAGGGGGGAGCGACGTGGCTATCGCCACCTCTTTTGCAATGGAAGAACGAGAGAAAGACCCGTCTCTGCATAGCATATTATTAGGGTCGTCTACCTATGTGGTTGCGGCCGCAAAAAATCACCCTGCGGTAGCTGAAGCAAAGAACGGTATATTAACAAGTCAAAGTTTGTTCGCTTTCGCTTTTGCTTGTCCTGACGTTTCACCTTTTTGTGGAATAAAACGGGGCATAGGCTCTGATGGGTGGAGAGACGACAAAGTCCCCCGCTCTATACACTATCGATGTAATGATTTTGGCACACTGCTGTCTATTGTCAGGCAAGGACTGGCTTTGGCCTACGTACCTGACTTCATAGCGAAAAGTCATGATCTTACTTGCGTGTCCGTATCAGATTATGACTTTTGCCATGAAGAGCATTTTGAGTTGATTTACAAACCGAGTATGGCATCAGGCTGGCTCAATCGGTTTGTCGATTCAGTTAAAAGCGTTATTTAGTAACCACATTTTTGGCGCCTTTAAGAAGCGCCTCTTTATCAATTTTATTGGGCACTTCTACGCCACGTCTTGCTGCAGGTCTCGCTTCAATACTGTTCTTCCAACGTATCAAGTTGTCCAAGCCTTCAATGCTAACGCCAGACCATTCGTAGGTACGCACCCAGCACCAGTTAGCCATGTCAGCAATACTGTAGTTGTCTACTAAGTATTCACGATCCTCTAGCCTGCCATTGAGCACGGTGAACAGACGTCTAACTTCGTTTTGGTATCGATCAATAGCAATAGGGATTTTTTCTTCTAGATAACGATGGAACACGTTGGCTTGCCCCATCATCGGGCCTATTCCACCCATCTGAAACATTAACCACTGGATAACTTGGCTCTTTCCCTTAGCATCGTTCGGCAAGAACATTCCGGTCTTTTCAGCGAGATAAATCATAATGGCGCCGGATTCGAAAACAACGTGGCCATCGGCTTCTCTATCTACGATAACCGGTATACGTCCGTTCGGGTTCATGGCTAAAAACTCAGGGGTTTTCTGCTCGCCTTTCATTAAGTTTACAGCATGGGCAGTATATTCAAGTCCCATTTCTTCAAGCGCTACCGAGGCTTTCCAGCCGTTCGGCGTAGCTGCAGTGTATAAATCAATCATTAGGCTTTTGCACTCGCTCGGTTGCTTACGGCCTCATACCAGCGCGCTAAATTAACGTGGTCGTCAGTCATACGAATTTTTACCACTCGGGCGAAATCCATAGCACATAACGCGGTTATGTCGGCGATAGAAAAGGTATCGCCAGCGATATATTCTTTTACACCAAGTCGGCGTTCTAGAATATTGAGATATTTAGACGCGTTGATACCCGCTTCTTTGCCATATTCAGGTACAGGTGTCATACGATCTTTAAAGTAACCTGTGGTATGTTGAAAGCACATGCCAATTTGCATCATGAAGGCTAACTCTACTTGGCGCTGCCACATAGATATCGTTGCTTTTTCAACGGGCGTTGTTCCCATTAAAGGGGGCTCTGGTTGCAATGCTTCAAAGTAAGTACAGATCGCATCGGTTTCTGCAATACAGGTACCGTCATCTAACTCTAGGATGGGTATTTTCCCTAATGGGTTTTTAGCGCGCATTTCTGCACTTAGGTTTTCACCTTTTTGAATATCGACTTGCATGTAATCAACATCAATGCCTTTTTCGGCTAAAAACATGCGTACTCGACGCGGGTTAGGTGCCGTTTTCGTTTCGTATATTTTCATAATGATTGCCACAGACCTTATGACAGAATGTTAAATATAGGGTTGGTTCTAGATTAGTAACTGCACATACCGCTTTCAAATCACTCTGCCTATGCGTAGAACTATTCAGTTCTTTTATGGTTATACCTCTTGGGTAATTTTAAATACTGAAAAACAATGAAAAGCCAGTATTGGGGTCCGATCATTAGTTATGAGCCCGTAATCACCTTAAGACGTTTTATTTCATTATCAGTAAAGCGTGCAGACAGGTAATCGCGCTGGGCATCCTCTGCCTCGCTCGGCGAAAGTGCCTGCTGCGATAGGCTTTCACGAAACGCCTGATAATCTGCAATTTTGCTTTCCCATTGTGCCTGCTTTTCCCAGGTTTTCGCGAAGCGGTCTGCCACTGCACTACCAAACTCGGCCGCCACAGCGTTATAGCGGTCGCTAATATCGCTATAGCTGCGTTTTATCTCGTTGATGCGATGCATATTAAGCGTTGGCTGAAAGGCTTCCCGTTCGGCTTCATTCCCTGCTTTGATAGAAGCAACGATTAACGCTTTTCTTTCCTTTCTGGGTAGCGCGTTTTCTTGGGCGATACGCAAGCGCTCCAGTGCTGCTTCGTCAGCTTGCGCTTCTTGGCTAAATAAATAGTCGTATTCGGTGTCGTTGAAGTAAGTGCGTCTTATCTTTTCGCGCTCATCAAGTTTGTAAGACACATCCTGCAAACTATGAGTAGCCAAGTCGACTTCTGTTTCGATAGAAGAAAGCGCCACTTTATAATCTACATAACGGGTAAATAAGTCAGACGCTACCGCTTGGGTAGTTGGTGTAAACACGGTGCTAACGTAAGTGGTATAGGCAAACTTAACGGTTTGAGGGTCTCTTGTTGTGCGCGCAAAAATGAAGCGGTCAAAAGCATCTTTGGTTGAATAGTTAAGCTCAAAGGGAATAAGGTTTCTATTTGCGTTTGCTGCTTCGTTTTTTAGAGGGTGGCGCGCACCTGTCTCATTATGCGTTGTTCCATTCTCGCCCAGTTTTTCACTGGTTTCTTTTTGCCTGCTAACTTCCAAGCGTTCGGTGGAAGACCCAGCACCATTGTTTTTGGTGTCGGGTGCAAATTGGATATAAACAATAGTACCCAATACTAACAGAGCAACTAGCCCTGTAAGTATTGGGAACGCATGGCGTACTTTACCTTTTGTCACTACAAGCCCAATCTCTTAAGTCGATTAGCCTGACGGACAAACACATCTACCGGATCGGTTTCAAACCAGTGCGTAATTCCAAAACTCTGGTTCACTTCATCGAGGTGATTCATTTTGTAGTTATCTTTTAGCACCTTACCCAAGTGCGAGCTACACGTTGAGACTAAGCCGTCGTTTGGCTCTTTAAACACTGTGCCAGTAATAGCAAGGAAAGGGTCGACAACGTCCAGAGCATTGGTATAGGTTCTTCCGCCACTCCATGAGAAATAGTACACGCCATTTTCAGCCAACATCTTACCGTCGTTTCGGCAATAGGCGGTAGGCATGCCTTCAGGGTATTTTTTATTGAATGCTACTGAGCCTGCAGTTGACAAAGAATCAAGTGCAGCAATTGAGTCGGTGGGCTTGTCACGCGGATCTGATCCAGACGCAATTTCAATAATATTGGCAAATGCATTAACAACGACGCCAGCGGCGCCTTCTCCCACAGAGCCCTCGGCGAATGCGTCCCGTAGCTCATCTGCGACTTTACTGCCCCAATTAACACCGGCGACAGAGCTTACCGAAGCGACTTTTTCTGGTGCCACACTTGCGGCGTAACGTGCCGTTGGGCCGCCGTGACTATGCCCAATAAGATTCACTTTGTCTGCGCCTGATAGGGCGAGTACTTCGTCGATATACTCAAGCAACTGCTCGCCGCGCACCTCTGTGGAATTTGCTGGTGAAACTTCAGCAATGTATACCACAGCGCCGTTGCGGCTGAGTTTATGCGGAACCTTATAAAAGTAATCTACAAAGAGTATGTCTTCAAAGCCAAACAGGCCGTGGACCAATACTATGGGGTTTTCAGTTTTTGCGTATGTTCCTGCGAAGGCTTGTCCTGCTCCTCCAACTAACGAACTGACCCCTGCTGCTATGGTAAGTAGAGTGACAATGAGAGCACTCCTTGCTCTACTATTTTTGGATTTTCTCATCGTGTATGCCTCATAATTGTAACGTTGTGGTCCGTGGTCAGACCTTTGTTATAATTATGTAAACATATTGTAAAGATCAACCTTTGTGTTGAAACTTTAATAAGGAGGATAGTCTCGCAGTTGTGAGATTTATCGTCAGCTAACCGTCAATGACCATTAAATTCAAAAAGATAGTGTTCACAAAAGAGTATACTCGCCCATACCATTTTCGCTCGAAATACAAACCATAAACAAAACTGATAAACCCTCATCAATTTCTGGAATAGGATTGGATAAAGTTTACCGCAAGGCTAGAAGTGGTTAGCCACTCTCCCTTGAAAGGGTTGAGTTTCATACCTATCTGATGTTTCAATGTAAAGTCTTCCCCGACCCATTTTTCTAATTCACTAGGTTTTACAAACTTTTGCCAATCATGGGTTCCTACAGGCAAATACCGCATGACGTATTCAGCCCCCACAATAGCAATCACGTAGCTTTTGATAGTACGGTTTAAAGTGGCAAGAATGAGCAACCCGCCCGGTTTGACTAAGCTAGTGCATTCATCAATTAACTGCTGCTGATCAGGCACATGCTCTACCACTTCAGCATTTATAACAATGTCATATTGCTGTGCTTCTTTAACTAGTTCACCGGACAACATGTGTTTATAGGTTACCGACACACCACTTTTTTCAGCATGGCGTTTTGCCACTTCCACACTTACCGCACTTGCATCAATGCCGGTTACCTTCGCGCCAAGCTTCGCCAAAGGCTCGCTAATAAGCCCGCCGCCGCTACCTATATCAACAATAGACAAAGACGAATAATCAGGTAGGAGGTTACCCTTACCGAAATGGTTTTCTATTTGCGCTTTAATGACATCTAAGCGCGCCCGATTAAACTCAAGGGCAGTTTTATATTTGCCGTTAGGGTCCCACCACGACTCTGCCAGC
The DNA here is from genome assembly GCF_056160105.1 of Alteromonas sp. ABD4_190. Lineage (NCBI taxonomy): Bacteria > Pseudomonadati > Pseudomonadota > Gammaproteobacteria > Alteromonadales > Alteromonadaceae > Alteromonas > Alteromonas sp. ABD4_190. The sequence goes on along the minus strand of NZ_JBSWWN010000001.1, from coordinate 2,490,851 downwards.
GAATCAAAGCGCGAAATTTCCTCTTCAGAAAAGTTAACTTTCTCGGTTTTTTTACTTTTATCGAGCACGATATTTTACCTTTAAGCGTAATGACTCTAGTGCTTTTTTATTGACCCCTATCATTCAGGGTTCTAAGGTGAGTACATTGAGATGAGCACTTAAAATGTTCACCTTTATGTTTCTTTAGAAGGCACATAGATAAAGACATTTAAAGATTATACGTTGTGAAAGAGGGTTCTGATTTTGGCAAACGCAAAAAATGTTTATGGTCGACCGCTGCAATTATGTTGTGGAAACACGGGGTTCACCCGTGAAGGTTTTTGCTATGTACCCGATGCTGACGTGGGCAATCACAGTGTATGTGCTGTGGTGAGCGATGAGTTTCTACAATTTTCCCTGCGACAAGGTAACGATTTGATAACCCCCTGGCCTAGCATGTCTTTCCCCGGTCTACTCGATGGCGACAGATGGTGCCTGTGCGCTGCTCGTTGGTTAGAAGCGTACGAAGCCGGTGTTGCGCCCAAGGTGCGACTGGAAGCTACCCATGAAAAAGCCCTAGATATTATTCCTCTATCTTTGTTAGAAGAATATGCGGCTGACAAAAACTAGGGGATTGGACAAGATATTTTCCACTGACAAGCTTCACCGTGAGCTTTTCACACCAGGTATTGATTGATGAAACTAATTCTAAAAAAGAGCATGCTTGCCTAAACATGCTCTTTTTATTTATTAATAAAAAGCTTTCTTAGCTTACTGGGGCGTTCGAATAACCATAAGTCGGGTCTCAGACATATCCTCTATCGCGTAGCGAATACCCTCACGACCTAGTCCTGAATCTTTAACGCCCCCATAAGGCATGTTATCCACACGCCAGCTAGGCACATCGCCAATAACAACGCCGCCCACTTCTAGTTCATCCCAAGCTTTATGTGCTTTATAAATATCGCGAGTAAACACACCAGCTTGAAGTCCGTAACGACTGTTGTTTACTTCTTTAAGTGCGTCGTCGTAGTTGTCGAAAGGCTCTAGAATAGATAGCGGACCAAACGCCTCTTCGGCATTGGCATCACAGTCTTTGGGCACGTTTTCCATAACCGTAGCTTCAAGCATTGCCCCTTCGCGAGTACCGCCACACAGGATAGTTGCGCCCTTTTCTTTGGCCTCTGTAATCCAACCGTGTAAGCGTTCAGCTTCGCCTTCAGAAATCATGGGGCCTATGAAAGTATCTTCGTTTGAAGGGTCACCAGACACCAATGCTTTTACTTTTTCTACATAGCGTGATTTAAATTCATCATATATTTTACTATGCACTAAGAGGCGCTGAACACTGATACAGCTTTGACCAGACTGATAGTAAGCCCCAACAATCACGCGGTCGATAGCGTCTTCAATGTCTGCATCTTCATCAATTACGCAGGCTGCATTACCGCCTAGTTCCAGCACAACTGGCTTTTTACCAGCCTTTGCTTTAAGCGCCCACCCCACATCCGGAGAGCCCGTGAAACTTAGCAGTTTTAGTCTTTCGTCTGTGGTAAACAAGTCAGCGCCATCACGGCTACACGGCAGAATTGAAAACGCCCCTTTGGGCAGATCTGTTTCTGCCAATACTTCGCCAATAATAAGTGCCCCAATAGGTGTACGCGAGGCCGGTTTAAGCACAAATGTGCAACCTGCGGCAATGGCAGGCGCCACTTTATGAGCAGCTAAATTTAGCGGGAAATTAAATGGTGATATAAACGAGCATGGGCCAATGGGGACCTTTTTGGTCATACCTTGATAACCTTTTGCCCGCGCTGATATTTCTAAGTTTACCGTTTCACCATTGATACGAACCGATTCTTCTGCGGCAATTTTAAAGGTGTCTATTAATCGGGTCACTTCGCCCTTGGCATCTTTAATAGGTTTACCTGCTTCAATACACAAAGCTTGCGCCAGTTCGTCTGCGCGCTCAGTAAAGCGTTTAACACAGTGCTCTAACACCGCTTGTCTTTCGAAAGGAGCCATGGCGGCCATGGCCGGCTGCGCTTTCTCTGCCGCAGCTATGGCTTTATCAATGGTATCAGCACCAGCCATAGCAACTTTAGTTGCAACTTCGCCGGTATATTTGTTGGTTACCTCTAGGTCGGTGTTCGCGTATTCGGGTTCACTGGCTAAATAGTATGGGTAGCTTTCCTTCAACATTTTTTAACTCCTTACCTTTTCAATAATGTGTTTAAAGCTTGGCGCTAAGCTCTTTAATCGTATGATTTAGTGTTTTGTCATTCATACTGTAATCAACTGGACAATCGATAATATGTACGCCTTTTGTGTTCAAACACTTATCAACTAGGTGAATAAGTACATCCGCGTCGTCAACTCTCCAGCCCTGTGCGCCGTAACTTTGTGCGTATTTAACAAAGTTGGGGTTGCCATAATCTAAACCAAACTCATCGAACTGCATGTTTGCTTGTTTCCACTTAATCATTCCGTACGCGTCATCACGCAAGATGATCACCACAAGGTCTAGCTTAAGCCTGACGGCGGTCTCAATTTCTTGGCTATTCATCATAAAACCACCATCGCCACATACGCTGAGTACGGGCGCATCTGGGTTAACGAGTTTTGCAGCGATCGCTGAGGGCAAACCGGCCCCCATTGAAGCCAGTGCATTATCTAAAAGCAGGGTATTCGGATGATATGCGGGGTAATTTCGGGCAAACCATATTTTATATACGCCGTTGTCTAACGTAACAATGCCGTTATCAGGCATAACTTTACGAATATCGCGTACAAGACGTTCTGGTAAGATAGGGAATCGATTATCGTCTTCTGCTTCAGCACGGTGGTCTACATAGGCTTGATGCACATCTTTGTAGAAGTCGAGTTTCCAACTGTCTTGGGGAGTAATGCCTTCCTTTATTTGCCAGATGCTGTTAGCAATATCTCCAACTACTTCGAGTTGCGGGAAGTAAACAGGGTCTACGGCAGCCGAATCAAAGTTGACATGAATCACTTTTTTATCGTTGTGGTGCATGAAGAACGGTGGCTTTTCTACCACATCATGGCCTACGTTGATAATAAGATCGGCACGCTCTATTGCCCTGTGTACAAAGTCACCGTCAGACAGAGCAGTATTCCCTGCGAAACGCGGGTCGCTTTCGTTTAGTACCCCTTTACCCATTTGGGTGGTAACAAATGGAATGCAGGTTTTATCGACAAACTCCCTTAGCATTTTTGCAGTAAGTTTACGGTTCGCACCTGCGCCTATAAGCAAAAGCGGAGACTGCGCTTCTTCTATCATCGTAATTGCCGAAGCAATCGCTTTATATTCAGCTATCGGTCTTCGCGTACTGCTTGGCGTTAATATCTGCGCGCTAGTTTGCTCTGCTGCTATATCTTCGGGTAGCTCAATATGTACCGCGCCGGGCCGCTCTTCAGAAGCAAGACGGAACGCTTCTCGAACCGTTGAAGGAATTCTGTCTCCACTAACAACCTGATTGGTAAATTTGGTGATAGGTCGCATCATGTCCACTATGTCGATAACTTGAAAGCGACCTTGTTTGCTGGTTTTAATTGGCTTTTGCCCAGTAATCATTAACATTGGCATGGCGCCTAACTGAGCATAGGCAGCGGGCGTGACTAAATTAGTGGCCCCAGGCCCTAAGGTCGAAAGGCACACTCCCACTTTTCCGGTAAGCCTGCCATATGTAGCAGCCATAAAACCAGCGCCTTGCTCGTGACGAGTCAGCACCAGTTTAATAGAGGACTCGCGCAACGACTCAAGTAAGTCGAGGTTTTCTTCACCTGGGATACCAAAGACGTATTCCACGCCTTCTGCTTCTAACGCTTTAACAAATAAATCGGACGCTTTCATGTGCTGCACGCTCCTTGTAATTTGAGCAGAAAATAAAGTTCTTATGAGATGTGCTACGAAACAATGCTGCGAATGGGTTTACTGTGCGTAATAAAATGCCCGTTGCTAACGGGCATGTTAAAAAATAGTGTATAGGAGAGAAAATGGAAGTCTAATCACTGATTATTATGCGCTTGTATGCGAGCAAAGAACCATCTTCGTTTTGTGACACACTAAATGTATATTCATTGTAGTCACTGCCAAACACTGTATCTTGCCCCAGCAACGTGTCTGGCTCACCCCGGTGACTATAGTCGGGATGATTGGTACAAATGTTTTGGCAAAAACTATCGGAAAAGCCAAATTGAGAAACCAATTGATCAGTGTTGTTGCGACGTATACGAAAATGGATGTGGATAGTTCGGCTGCTATACCAGCCGGGAAAACAGCTTTTTAGGTTTATTCTTCCGCTAGCATCTGTCACAGCAACACCTCTGAACCACTTCGCACTTAATGCATCCACTTCATTTCCCGTGCAAAATGCCGAATTAAATCCGCTGGCATCAGCACTATCACTGGTATCTCCTGAATAAACGCCGTCTACATCGCAATGCCATACTTCAATTTCATAACCCGATAGGGGATTACACGCTTCATCAATTAACTGAAGACACAACATCATCGGCAAACCTGTTTGCTCATATGATATGTCGTCAAGATAGTCACTTTGAAAATAGCACGGGCCTTCCGTTTGAGAGCCTGTGAGAGCCACACTGCATACAGAAGCAGTGTCAAATAAACTATCGTCTGGAAAGTCTGACGTCATAGCTGACGTGCCACCGCTTGCCCAACCGTCAAAATCTTCTTCAGGTTCGGCATTTGAATCGGTGTCGTTATTGGAAGATGAGGAGGTAGATGCTGTGGAACTTGCAGAGGTGGAATTAGAACCTCCACAACCCCACAACCCGATAGCAATAGGAGCCAATGTAAGTCCCACCGCTGTTTTCATAAAGCGGCGTCGTTTGAGCGGCTCTTCCGTTAATTTGTTTGATGTCATCGTACGTTGCCCTTGGTTGTCTTTGCAAAAAAGACATTTAGCTAAAGGACAAGGTTCTCTTATTTACTCAAGCTTTACGTAGCTTTACACAGTAATTAAGCAAAGTGAAAAAAGCGCAGGTATTTGGGTAACTAAACCTAGGTTATTCAGCACTCCATTCGGATAGCGCCTTCTGTGTTACTTTATCTACCTCATGTTTATTTTCGCTTATCCACCAGCGCTCCATAATACGAACATTTTTCTGATTGGCTTTATAGAATATATCCACGATGTCGCCAACAAATGGAATAAAACCTAAGCCAAAGTCGATTGCTGAGTTTTTTACCATTTGAGCTATTAACGCTTTGGGCATACCCAATGATTTTCCCAGCCAAACTATTCGAAGTGAAACGAAGAGCATCAGCGCGTCACCGGCTCCAGGGATAAGACCCACGATTGAATCCAAGCCTATTCTTATTGGGATAAAAGGGAGCTTTACGGCAGTGTCCAGCAAGTTCGCCAGTTTTTGCGCTTTAAGTAATGCCTTTGGTGCTTTTCCTTCCACGAACTTATCTCCCTTTTAATTTAATCAATGCGCCACCAAGAGTGATTTCCCTATTGGTTTTTCTCGAAACGTTTGCTGTCAGCTTTTCAAACGCTACTTTTCAGCGCCTAGCGCTCTCGCTAAGCCCGCACGTAAACCGTTGTCTGATTCTACCGCCCAGCCATGTAGATTTTCTTTCACTATGTCAAAAAGCACATCTATGTGCTCTTTATCACTGTTAAGTGCCGCGATATATTCATAGCGCTCACCGCCGGCTTCCATAAAGTACTCGCGATTTTCTTCACCAATTTCTTCAATAGTTTCTAAGCAATCGGCTGAAAAACCAGGGCACATAACCTGAATGGATTTCACCCCTTTTTCAGGTAAAGATTTTAACGTTTCATCTGTATACGGTTTCAACCACTCTTCTCGACCAAAACGAGATTGGAAGGTTGTCATATACTCGTCGTGTGACAGCCCAAGCTTTTCGGCAAGCAAACGCGATGTTTTATGGCATTCACAGTGATATGGATCACCGTTCATCAAGTAGCGCTTTGGAATACCGTGATAAGACAAAATGAGCTTGTCTGCGCGGCCATGTACTTCCCAATGTGCTTTCACTTTATTGGCAAGTGCAGTAATGAAGCTGTCGCGGTCGTGGTAGTGATTAACGAAACGAAGCTCTGGAAGCCAGCGGCGAGAGGTAAAATCTTTTGCAATAGCATCAAAAGTAGAGCCCGTTGTCGACGCACTGTACTGAGGATATAGCGGAAGCACTACAAGCTTGCGTACGCCTTTTGCCAACATAGCATCGATAGTGTCGCTTATAGCAGGTTTGCCGTAGCGCATAGCAAAGTCGACAATAACATCATCGCCGTATTGTGCTTTACAACGCTCTGCAATCGCTGATGCTTGTGCTTTCGTAATAGCCATTAGCGGTGAACCTTCTTCAGTCCACACAGTAGAGTAAGCTTCTGCCGAACGCTTAGGGCGAAAGTTTAGGATTATGCCATTTAATACAAACCACCAAATCGCTTTAGGTACTTCGACCACTCGAGGGTCTGATAAAAATTCTTTCAAATATGGGCGTAGAGCCTGCTTTGTTGGCGCTTCTGGCGTCCCCAGATTCGTTACAAGTACACCAATTTTATCTGATTGCCCGTGGGTAAAGCCTTTGTTTGATTTGTATTTCATGTATTCATAGTCCGAGAAGTACTGCGCTATATCCGTATTATACTGAATTACCTTAGATTATGATCTGCTATAACGCCAAAAAACTACGATTGCACTAATAGATTTTAGGCATTAAAAAAGCGGCATATGTTTAAAAATAATATTTAAAAACACATACCGCTGTTTAACTGTCAACAAATAAATATTGTGGCAATAAAGCTAATTATTTACTTAGGGCTGGTAGTAAGTTGCTGCGCCCGGACCTACCGGCATGCCAAGTAAAAATACCCAGATGTAGAATAAGATAGTCCAACCTACTATGAAGACCATAGAGTAAGGCAACATCATGGCGATAAGCGTGCCCATACCTAAGTCTTTTTTGTATCTAGCAGCCATGGCAAGGATAAGTCCAAAGTAGCTCATCATAGGTGCTATAACGTTAGTCACTGAATCACCGATACGATAAGCCGCCTGAATAACTTCTGGCGCGTACCCAATTAGCATAAGCATAGGTACGAAAATAGGCGCCGTTACCGCCCACTGCGCAGATGCACTACCTAACGATAAGTTAACCACGCCACACATCAATATGAATAGGATAAACACGGCAGGGCCATCTAATCCGGCAGCTTGCAAAAGAGCTGCGCCTTTAACGGCCAGCACAGTACCTAAATTTGTCCATTTAAAGAAAGCAACAAATTGTGCAGCAAAGAATACTAACGTTATGTAAAGCCCCATGGCTCCCATACTCTTCGCCATAGCATCAATGACATCTTTGTCGTTTTTCATCGACTTGGTCACTTTACCGTAAACAAAGCCTGGAATTGCAAAGGTAATGAAGATGAAAGCAACAATGCCTTTAAGAAACGGAGAGCCCGCCACTTCACCCGTTTCAGGGTGACGCAAAATACCGTTTTCAGGTACTACCGTTAACGCCAGTATTGCGCAAACCACAACAAAAGATATTCCCGCCCAACGCAGACCTTTCTTTTCTAAGTCTGTAGGCGCATCCATAGATTGCTTGCCTAAATCTATTGAAGCCTCAGATGGGTCAAACTTACCCAGTCTTGGCTCTACCACTTTTTCAGTAACTAGCGCCCCCATAGTGGCTACCACAAAAGTACTGATAAACATGAAGTACCAGTTAACCTCTGGGCCTACCATATATTCAGGGTCAATCATGTGCGCTGCCGCTTCTGTTATACCGGACAATAGTGGGTCGACCGTACCTAATAATAGGTTTGCACTGTAACCAGCAGAAACACCTGCAAAGGCCGCCGCAAGACCGGCTAGCGGGTGGCGTCCTAGAGAGTGAAAAATCATCGCTGCAAGCGGAATGAGTACCACGTAGCCGAGCTCAGAGGCAGTGTTAGAAATAATGCCCGCGAAAACAATAGCAAAGGTTACAGCGCGTTTTGATGCGTTCATAACCAATGCGCGCATTGCTGCCGACAAAAGGCCCGAATGTTCAGCTACCGATACACCAAGAAGGGCAACGAGCACGGTGCCTAGTGGTGCGAACCCGGTAAAGTTAGTGACCAACCCCGTAACTATCCGCTGCAAACCTTCTGCACTCATCAAGGATATTACTTCAATCATGCCGTCTTCTTCACGGCCCTTCGCACCAACAGGGCGAGGATCGGCAACAGCAAGGTCGAAATAACCTAATATGCCGCTTAATACCACGATGAAAAGTGAAAGCAGCGCAAATAGCGTTACCGGGTGCGGAAGTAGGTTTCCTAACCACTCCACCGTAGCGAGAAATCGCGAGAATAACCCACCTTGTCCGCCGTTATTATCGGCAGACGCTGTATTCTTGTTTTCCGTTGTCAAAATTTTCCCTCTGTCGTTTATTTACGCCTACTACATCAAAGTTAACGCTGGGACGGCGCTTACTTTGTACTTAGTGAGTGACGTGTTTTAATAATATTCGGGCGGTATTTTACCCGATTTAGTGAAAATTTGGCAGTGGATAGGGAAAATGAGAGGTAAACTCACTGTACACTTGGCTAAAACGGCCTCTTATAAACAAAAATAACTGTTTTGTATCAGTAAGTTATTTTTAGAGAAGGTATAAAAAAGCCAGTCTAAAAGACTGGCCTTTATATTCATAATAACATTTGGTCTTTAGTTGCCGCTAGACTGATTCATATACTTAAAGAAGTCGCTGTCAGGTGCTATTACCATAACGTCTTGTTTGCTGTTAAAGCTTTCTTTATATGCATCCATGCTACGCAAGAAGCTGTAGAAGTCTGCATTTTTAGAGTAAGCGTCAGCGTAGATTTGCGCTGCAATCGCATCACCTTCACCACGCAATTGACGAGCATTACGCTCAGCATCTGCCAGCATTACTGTTACTTTTGCGTCAATGTTAGCTTTAATTACTTCAGCCTGTTCCTGACCTTCTGAGCGGTGCTCACGAGCAACAGCAGCACGCTCTGCGCGCATACGTTGGAAGATAGAGTTGCTCACTTCAGTAGGTAGGTTAATTTGCTTAACGCGTACGTCAACAATTTCAATGCCTAGCTCGTCTGATGATGTAGACGCCTGTTCCATTGCCTGGTTCATTAATGCTGAACGCTCGCCAGAAACAATCTGCGCAATGGTACGTGTACCAAACTCTGAACGTAAACCGTTGTTCACTTTTTGCTTAAGCAGCGCTTCGGCTTGAAGCTTGTTACCGCCTGTTGACAGGTAGTAACGCGCAAAATCGTCAATACGCCACTTAACGTAAGAGTCAACGATAAGGTCTTTCTTCTCGCTTGTTACAAAGCGGTCTGGTGACCCGTCTAGCGTTTGAATACGCGCATCAAGTACACGTACTGAATCGATAAACGGAAGTTTAAAGTGAAGACCCGGTTCGAACACTTTTGTGTCGCCAGTCGCGTCGTCTCTTTGCACTTTACCAAACTGAATAACAATGGCGCGTTCGCCTTCTTTAACTGCAAACAGTGAGCCTGATGCAAGCAATACAAGAAGAACAAATACTGCAATTAACAAATTCTTCATTGTGCTTATCTCCCCTCTCTGTAGCTATCGCCGCGCAAGCCTGAACTTGGCGAACTGTTGCGGCTGCGGCCATTAGCGTCGGTTACTGGTGCTTGTAAGCCTTCCAGCGTATTACGCGTATTTTTATTATTTGTAGATTGCTGACGTTCCATGATTTTATCTAGCGGGAGATACATCATGTTGTTGCCACCTTTGCTATCAACCATGATTTTGCTAGTACTGCTAAGTACCTCTTCCATAGTTTCAAGGTAAATACGCTCTCGAGTAACCTGAGGAGCACGCTCGTATTGCGGAAGTAGCTCTTCAAATCGAGCCACTTCACCTTGTGCCTCTAACGTCACGCGCTCTTTATAGGCTTGTGCTTCTTCGTTCATGCGGTTTACTTGACCACGTGCACGAGGCTCAATTTCTCTTGCATAAGCTTCTGCTTCACGAATGAAGCGCTGTTCGTCTTCCTGCGCAGCGATGGCATCATCAAATGCATCTTTAACTTGCTCAGGAGGGCGAGCATCACGGAAGTTCATATCAATGATAGATACACCCATGTTGTATGGTTCGATAATCGATTGAAGTTCTTCCCACACCCGTTGACGGGTTACTTCACGTCCGTCGGTTAAAACGTCATCCATTGTAGAATGTCCAACTACATAACGGATAGCGCTATCAAGAGACTGACTTAAGCTTTGCTCAGGGCTTTCAACGGCAAACGTCCAACGGTATGGGTCAACAACGCGGAACTGCATTTCCATTTGAACGCTCACTACGTTTTCATCTTCAGTAAGCATAGAGCCCGATGACGACTGATCGCGTATTGATTGAACATCAACAGGAATAACAGAGTCGATGAACGTAGGCGCCCAGCGAAGACCCGGCTCAACTTGTTGGTGATACTCACCAAAGCGAAGGACTACGCCGCGCTCAGCTTCACGAATGGTATAAAAACCACTAATGAACCAGATCACGACAAGTAAACCTACTAGAATACCAGCACCGATGCCGCCTAGGCTTTTGCCCGAGCCACCACCGTTGCCACCTGACTTTCCAAACTTACCAAATAAGTTTTTAAAAACATCGTCCAAATCTGGGGGACCTTGCTCTTTCCCACCGCGATTCTTCCACGGGTCGTTATTATTGCCACCCGGCTCATTCCAAGCCATGCTGATACTCCATAGATTACTGTTATATTTTTGAATTTTGCATGCTCAATGCAGTATTTAACACTGCTTAATGTCGCACAACATACTCTGATATTCCGTTTTCCAGACGTTTTTCAAGCCTGTTCCAGTCGGCAGAGGGCATTCTTACATCAACTACCCAGTCTCCCTGACTGTCGTATTCTTCACTTGCAATACAGTTTAGCTCGTACAACACGCCGCGCAATTGACTTTGTGCAGGTGGAATCTTCAACGTATAGTTCACCATGCTTTTTGCTAAACATTCAGTTAAAGCTTGGCTCAACAATTCCGTCCCTTCGCCCGTTTGTGCAGACAACCACACTCTAACGGGAACGCCCTCGTCATTTCTTTCTATACGCGGCTGAACGTCGTCTAGTTTATCAATCTTATTACAGATTAGTAATTGTTGAATGTCACCCGCTTCAATTTCTTCAAGTACGTCGTTCACCTCGTCCATGGTTTCACGATATTTTGCATCGGCAATGTCGACAACATGAAGCAGTAAATCTGCCTCTTGTGTCTCTTGAAGCGTTGCTTTAAATGCGGCAACTAGGTCGTGGGGAAGATGACGAATAAAACCAACCGTATCGGCCAATATTGCGGGGCCAACATCTTTTAACTCGATTTTACGTAACGTAGGATCTAGCGTTGCGAACAACTGGTCGGCAGCGTAAACGTGAGAGTCGGTAATGGTGTTAAATAGCGTCGATTTTCCCGCATTCGTATAGCCAACTAAGGATACCGTTGGAATTTCAGCGCGTTTGCGAGAGCGACGACCCTGCTCACGCTGCTTTTGCACTTTTTCCAAACGACGAAGAATGGCTTTAATACGACCACGAAGCAATCGACGGTCAGTTTCTAGCTGCGTCTCACCTGGACCGCGAAGACCAATACCACCTTTTTGACGCTCAAGGTGAGTCCATCCTCTGATAAGACGCGTTGAGATATGTCTCAACTGGGCTAGTTCAACCTGTAACTTACCTTCGTGAGTTCGCGCGCGCTGCGCGAAAATATCGAGAATAAGCCCAGTTCTATCTAACACCCGGCATTTACACACCGCTTCTAAATTACGCTCCTGAGAAGGAGAAAGCGCGTGGTTGAAAATAACAACGTTAGCATCGTGTGCTTTTACTGCTGCTGCTATTTCCTCTGCCTTACCTGAACCAACAAAAAACTTAGCATGAGGCGCACTGCGTGACGTCGTGATGACCTCGACCGCATTTACTCCTGCTGAAGACACAAGTAATTCAAGCTCACTTAAGTCTTCTTTACTGTTCTCGTCGGAAAAATTAACATGAACAAGTACAGCCTGTTCACCGGCTTCATAACGGTCAAACAAGCGCGTTACCTTTTAAATTATTCACCTTTAGTATTTTCAGAATCTCCTGCGCTAGGCATAGTGATAGCGCGTGCTGGAACAACAGTAGAAATCGCGTGCTTATACACCATTTGGCTTACTGTGTTCTTCAGTAAAATAACGAACTGGTCGAATGATTCAACCTGCCCCTGAAGTTTAATACCGTTTACCAGATAAATTGATACTGGAATACGTTCCTTACGCAAAGCGTTCAAGAATGGGTCTTGTAAAGATTGCCCTTTAGCCATTTGATATCCTTAGTTTTTATTATTCATGATAGAAATTTCACTATCACTGCACGTCTAATGTATACCACACTCAAACATTTAAAGTGTGACTTTCGCTGTAATTTTAATCAAATTATCGTTAGCAAATGTGTCAAGCCATGTAACCTGCTCCCAGCCCCGTAACCACGTAAGCTGGCGCTTGGCAAGCTGCCTTGTAGCGATAATACCTCTTTCACGCATTTCTGCGTAACTCAATTGGCCGTCTAGGTACTGCCACATTTGTCGATACCCTACTGAACGTATAGAAGGTAATTCTTCATGTAGATCACTGCGCTCGTAGAGTTTTAATACTTCTTTTTCGAACCCTTGCTCTAGCATCATATCAAACCGGGTCGCGATTCGTTCGTGCAACACTGCCCTGTCTTCGGGCGCTATGGCAAATTGTGCAATGTTATAAGGGCACTTTTCACCCTCTTGTTGTTGCCAATATGTCAACGTCTTGCCGGTACTTCTATACACTTCCAGTGCACGAGTAATACGCTGTGGGTCATTTGGGTGGATCCTCTCACCACTGATTGGGTCTACACCACGTAATTCATCGTGTAATTTAGACCAACCCAAGCGTTGTGCCTGCTGTGTTATATCATCTCGTACTTTTTCATTTGACTTAGGTAGTGGCGAAATTCCATTTATCAAGGCATTAAAGTACATCATTGTACCTCCAGCCAAAATTGGCACCTTGCCTCGAGCTAAAATATCGCCGATAAGCCCATTCGTATCGTTTACAAATTGCGACACCGAATAGCTATCTGCCGGGTCGATAATATCAATTAAGTGGTGCACTACCCCCGCTCGTTCTTCCTGCGTCGGCTTCGCTGTGCCAATATCCATGCCTTTGTATACAAGAGCTGAATCTACACTAATTACTTCACTATCAACCTGAGCTGCTATATCTAACGCCAACCCCGTCTTGCCTGACGCTGTGGGACCCATAATTGCTATTACAGGTAATGCAGAATTTATGCCATTGGACACGTTATTCTCCCCACACATCTAGCAACGAACTTAAGGGGCGCACTTTAGCAAATTGCTCAATAATTTCCCATTGTTTCGCTTCGCTTTGCTGATCCAACCAGTACCAGAGCATATTTGATACATCGTCGTCGAACACTTGCTCTTTTAAAACTAGCGATGTCATCGCACCTTCAAGAGAATCTAATTCACCGCTACCCTTGATGGATAAAAAGGATTCAAACCATTTTAGCCAAGGTAAATGCCTTGTTCCGGCAGGCACCTGCTGCAAGCGGTACTTTCCGGCTACTTTATTTATTTCGAAATGCGATGCGTTTAATAACTCGATAAGCTTTTCATCCACATTTTCAAGTGAAACGGCGACAGGCATCAATAGCGGTTGTCCGTGCTTCGCTTTTAAAAATAGTTCGCTTAACCAGATACTTGCAACTTTAGTTGCAAAAAGGAGGTAAACTTCTTCTGATCTTGGGTAAATTCTACACAAGGGAGAAAGATTAACGTGAGCATTAGTCCGCTGTTCGCCGTTATCACTATCGGTAATGTCACTATTTGGCGTCATCAATGCGTTATAATTAGATTGATAAGCAGCGCTTGGCCCTCGACTTTGCCCTCTTCCTTGCAAAGACGTCGCGCCACCGCTACCACTAAAACTCCCCGCTGATGGCGGTTTCGCGTTACCAAGGTATTGACCCCGACTATGCGTCGAATTTTGCGAATATGCTCCCGACGGATAATGAGAGCTTTCATTTAACGCGCGCTCGTTATCAGGCGTTTGCTCTTGTAAGGGCCTAATGTAGTCGTGTTCTACCTGAGATGACATGAAATCTGAGCCTGTAGGACGGCTTGCGTCCATTCCTGCCAGAGGCTGCTCTTCGGTCATGGCATGCAGCGCATCACTCACGGTTTTACAGATAAAGTCGTGCACCAACCTACCTTGTTGAAACCTAACTTCATGCTTAGCGGGGTGAACATTCACATCCACATCTTTAGGATTAACCGTTAAGTACACCACAAAGCTGGGTTGCTCCACCACACCCCAAACGCTTTCGTACGCTTGACGAATAGCGTGCATAATAAGCTTATCTCGCATGCCTCTGCCGTTAACAAAACTGAACTGGCAATCATTACTGCTGCGAAGCATGACCTCGTTACCTAGCCAAGCATCAATGTGAAGACCTTCATACGCGGTACTAATATGTACGGCGTTTTGAACAAACTTTTGTCCAACCACAGCGCCAATTCGGGTGGCTAAACTGCCTTCCTTGTCGGCGATAAAGCGCTTTGCTACTTTATCGTTATGTTTTAAAACAAATGAAACCTTGGGATAGCTCAGTGCTATGCGTTTTATAATTTCTTCAATATGCTGAAATTCGGTTTTTTCGGTGCGTAAAAACTTACGTCTTGCTGGCGTGTTGTAAAACAGATCTGCCACGTCAATTGTGGTGCCAACAGGGTGAGCCGCTGGCTGGATATTTACCGCCATTTCCCTACCCTCACAGTAGGCCTGCCACGCCTCACTTTGAGATTCAGTGCGCGATGTCAGTGTTAATCGGCTTACCGAGCTAATACTTGCCAGCGCTTCGCCACGAAAGCCTAGGGATAGAATTTGTTCCAAGTCATCCAGAGTGGTGATTTTGCTGGTTGCATGGCGACTCAATGCCAGCTGTAGTTCGCTTTTGACAATGCCTGACCCATTGTCTTTTATTCGAATGCGTTTATGACCACCTTTTTCGATATCGATTTCTATTTTAGTGGCACCAGCATCAAGGCTGTTTTCTAGTAACTCTTTAACCACAGACGCGGGGCGCTCAACCACTTCACCAGCGGCAATTTGGTTAGCGAGTTGGGGAGATAAAAGCTGTATAGGCAAAGGGCTACCCTATGATATTCAATGTATAGTATTCACTATATGAATTCGTAATGAGGTTATATGTAAGCGCATGGAGGCACTGGCAATATCCGGTAAATCCAAACCATGGTTTATGTTCTCGGAATATTTAATACCTGTCCAACGCGAACAACATCACTCGAAAGATCGTTAGCAGCTTTAATGCTGCTCACTTTCACATTATAGCGCTGCGCCAATAGTGAAAGCGATTCACCGCTTCTGACTTTGTGCGTCCTGTTGTTCGCTTTTTCTTGAGCCCACAGTGTACCATCAGGCGGTATTTGCTTGAAGTAGCGCTTGGTTGCCTTGAACATTGCATTTGCCAAGCGCTCGCGATATTTCGACCAATTTAGGTTTTTCTCTTCTTGCGGATTCGATATAAAACCAACTTCAACTAATATTGACGGGATGTCTGGCGCGGTTAACACAGCAAAACTAGCAGCTTGTGGCTTTCTTTTATGGAGGCTGGTCACTTGCTTCAACTCTTCTACCACTTTATTACCTAAATCATGGCTGGTCGCCATGCTGTGATCCATAGATAAGCCCAGTATGGTTTCAGTAAGGTATCGTTCGCTGGACTTATCATTAATCACTTCAGCGGCACCGCCTAACAGCTCAGAATGGCGCTCTGATTTTTCTAACCAGCGACCTAGTTCAGTGTCGGCCCTGCGTGTTGAGAGCACCCATACCGAGCCACCTCGCGGCTGTGGCTGACTAAACGCATCGGCGTGAATAGAGATAAGTAAGTCGGCTTTTTTCTCTCTGGCAATTTCAGGACGACGATTGGGAGAAATATAATAGTCACCGCCGCGTGTCATTATGGCACGCATACCAGGTTCTCGATTGATTTTGCTTTCAAGCTTTTTGGCTATGCTCAGCGTGATGTGCTTTTCATACGTCCCTGCAGGCCCAACTGAGCCTGGGTCGTGTCCTCCGTGTCCGGCATCAATGGCAACGATAATATCTCTATCACGAGCGCTACTTGTATCGTCAATCACCACTGATCCCGTTGATGTCGATGCCGACATTGTAGTAGGTGTTTTAGGCGCACTGTCAGGTAGGTCAACCACAAGCCTGTGACCTAGAGAGCCATTAGGCGTTACGGCAAACAATGAGGGCTTCGTATTTCTGTTAAGTTCAACAACTATCCTAGCCGATGACTTACTTTGAGGGGTTGAATAGCGCAGTTTTTTGATCAAATCACCGCTATTCTTTACGCGTGAAAGCTTTGCAGAATCGCTGGTATTCTTGATGTCGATAACCAAACGAACGGGATTTTTAAGGGTAAAATAGGTGAACTCTGGCGCTGATTTCATATCGAAAACAACGCGCGTATTGTCCGGCGACGGCCATATCCTAACCCCGTCGATGTTATTTTGCGCGCCGTGTGCGAATTGCACGACGAAACACAATAATAATACCGAAACTATACTGCGCACCATAATTAGCCTTTCTGTTATTGTTATGCTGCTCTCGTCAACTCCGGAGCGGCTATTTATTCAGTTTTTCTTTCATTTCGCATTTGCGCTAAACGCGCTTGCATTGCTGTAGCAATTTCGCACCGTGGGCACTTTTTGCTTCCAAATTAAACTGCCTGCCCGATGGCGTAATATTTATACTAATCACTAAGTCTGGGGATGCCAAGTATTCGCCCCCTTTTTCCGACCATTCAATAAGCGCGATAGCGCCCGAACCAAAGTAATCGCGAATTCCCATGAACTCCAACTCTTCTGGGTCGGCTAAGCGATACAGGTCGAAGTGATAGATATTGACGCCATCCAACTCATAAGGTTCAACCAATGTATAGGTTGGACTTTTAAC
Source organism: Alteromonas sp. ABD4_190 (assembly GCF_056160105.1). Classification (NCBI taxonomy): domain Bacteria; kingdom Pseudomonadati; phylum Pseudomonadota; class Gammaproteobacteria; order Alteromonadales; family Alteromonadaceae; genus Alteromonas; species Alteromonas sp. ABD4_190. Next base: position 2,473,757 of record NZ_JBSWWN010000001.1, on the reverse strand, counting down.
GCTACCTGAATGACCTAACGATTGAATGAAATATCGGCAAAATGTCGTTTTCCCTGCACCTAAGTCGCCGTTTAAATAAATAACAGCATCGGTAGGGAGTTGACTCGAAACGGCCTGCGCTAAATCTCTGGCAAGCTGCGCAGTATCATCTACTTCATTAGCAAAAAAAGAGGTATGCGGGTAAGACATCAACAATATTCCACAGTAATACAAAGAAACACAGTAGATGCCTGCCCGTTTAAGACAAAACCAACCTATTTAGTGGTTGATAAGCGCACGTACTGCGTCGAACAAATCGCTCGCTATCATACCACGTTGACCATACAGTTGGGCAATATCATCACCGGCCTTTGCATGAAGCACCACACCATATTTTGCTGCAATGTCTGTTTCTACACCTTGCGCGAGCAACGCACCCAATATTCCGCTTAATACATCACCACTTCCTGCGGTAGCCATACCAGGATTACCGTGACGGCAAACCCAGGTTTTCTTTTCATTGTCGATAAGCGTGCCCGCCCCTTTTAGTACACAGACCGCATGGTATCGCTGTGAGCACTGCCTTGCGTAGTTAAAACGGTCGCTTTCTACATCATCAATAGAAACACCGAGTAAACGCGCAGCCTCGCCTGCGTGAGGGGTTAAAATACTGTCAGACAAGGTGTACGCGGTTGACTGCTGACACAACAGATTCAGCGCGTCAGCATCAATGACCACAGGCTTATTTTGGCTTTGACAGTGCTTCATGGTGGTTTCAAATGCGCTTTCTGCCCATTCATCTTGCCCAAGACCCGGTCCAATAACCACACAGGTTGCCCAAGCTAATGCATCTTCCAAATTAAAGTCGGTGACCATGAGTTCAGGTCTGCCTGCACTGACCTGAACGACCGACGACTCATGGGTATACACGCGTACCATGCCCGCACCGCTTCGAAGTGCGGCTTCGCTGGCGAGTCGAATGGCACCTGCTGTTCCGCGATTACCGCCAATGCACAATAGTCGACCGTAAGTCCCTTTATGACTGTTAATCTCCCGTGGCCCCATACCTTTAAAGTGGTCGATATTTAGCATGGTCGCGCTCGCTTTAGCTAATGCTTGGAACGCTTTGCCGATACCCAAGTCCGCATACACTAACTTACCGCACGATTGTTTACCCGCACCAGTAACAAGCCCCGGCTTAATGCCCACAAAAGTCACGGTGATATCGGCCTGAACACATCGCCCCAGGCTCTGTCCTGTATTTGCATCAAGCCCTGACGGCACATCAACGCTTACAACCGGTGTTGATGACGTGTTCACCGCATCAATGATGTCTGCAAACTCATTGCGAATGTAGCTATTAATACCTGTACCAAGAAGCGCATCAATCACTACGTCAGACTTCTCGAGGAGCGCAGCGTCAAACCCATTGATACTGCCTCCTGAATCAAGCCAGCGCTGCTGTGCTTTGCCAGCATCACCTTCCAGCGTACGTTCAGGCTCAACCGCACATAAATGCACTTGTTTACCCGCAAGTTTTGCGTTTATTGCTGCAATGTAGCCGTCACCCGCATTGTTACCTTGGCCCACCAGCACTAAGTAAACGTCTGAGTTTGGCATAAGCTCAAGACACTGCTTAAATACCACATCACCAGCTCGTTGCATTAACGTGAACATATCGCAGCCCGAATCCGCGGCGGCTTGTCCCTCATTTTCCCTAACCTGATCGGCCCGAAATAATTTGTATGATAAACTTGACGTTAATTGAGTATCTAGCATGAGCACATGTCCGAATTTAGTTCTATCGACCTTGTTGAATTAACCAACAATATCAAGGCTTGGGGTACAGCGCTAGGCTTTCAGCAGGTTGGCATCAGCGATATTGATCTGCATCAGCACGAGGCACACCTACAGGAATGGTTAGACAATGGGTATCACGGTGACATGGCCTTTATGGAAAGTCATGGGATGAAGCGTGCCCGGCCTGATGAGTTGGTCCCGGGGACATTGCGGGTTATCAGCGTTCGCATGAACTACTTACCTCCTGACGCCTCGTTTGCCAAGCATTTAAAAAAGCCAGAAATAGGATACATCAGCCGCTATGCATTGGGTCGTGACTATCACAAAGTTTTACGTAAGCGCTTAAAGCAACTAGGCGAAAAAATTACCGCCTCCCTTGCGCATACCCAATATCGCCCGTTTGTCGACTCGGCACCTGTGCTGGAACACGCCATTGCCGAAAAAGCGGGTATTGGCTGGACTGGTAAGCATAGCCTTACACTTAATAAAGACGCCGGCTCTTGGTTCTTCCTAGGTGAACTTTTTATTAATTTACCGCTGCCGGTAGATACACCTGTTGAAGAAGGTTGCGGAAGCTGCACAGCGTGCTTAACCATCTGCCCAACAAACGCGATTGTAGCGCCATATAAAGTAGACGCTCGCCGCTGTATTTCCTACCTCACCATTGAATCGGATAAAGACATACCCGAAGAATTACGGCCAATGATGGGTAATCGTATTTATGGCTGTGACGACTGCCAGTTAGTCTGCCCTTGGAATCGTTTCGCCGATATCACTAGTGAAGAAGACTTTCACCCTAGACAAGTACTGCACGGTCAAAGCCTTAATGATTTGTTTTGTTGGTCTGAAGAAACCTTTTTGCGCAATACCGAAGGCTCACCTATCAGGCGTATCGGATTTGAAAAGTGGCAGCGCAACATTGCCGTAGCCTTGGGCAATGCGCCCTTTAACGAAGACTCTATTCAGCTCTTAAAAGAAAGGCGGGGATGCGTGAGTGACCAGGTAGACAGGCACATTGATTGGGCTATCGCGCAACAGCAAGACAAACAACAAACTGCGAGTGGTGACAGCAGACAACAAGCTCGGCTGATACGCATTGTTGAAAAAGGTTTACCCCGAGACGCATAAGATTTACTTATAAAAGCAGCATTAAACCTAAATTTTAACGTTATCCTGCTGATGCTATGCGGGCCGCTCCAATCTGATTATTCGAGTCGGGCTGAGCACTATTTTTATTTTGTACTCGGGCACTTGTACCATTTTGTACTTTAGCGCTTGGCAAATATGAGGCAACAAAAGACACATTTAGGCTCAGACCGCGCTGCACTTCCTTTGTAGTAATGGTCGGCGAACCAAACTGCCACCATGGTTCTTTCTCTAAGGCTGCAATCACCAAAGATAGCTCAGTTTCAGAACCATCGTACTCACCTGTTATTTCACATAGCCCATTCCCACACTTTACCGACTCCAACATGAAGCGTTCTTTGTTGGAAGGTAAAGCGAAAAAGGTATTTAGTGAACCTTCTGTTTTCTTATAAAACGGGTCGGGGAGTATTGAATGAGCGCTTTCAGCGGCTTGCATGCTGACTAGTTCATTATCGTCTATATCAGTGCGCGGCGTTTCGCTTTTTGCTAGCTTTGCGGCAGGCTTAATGACTTTAAGTTCACTGGTTTCCGTGGCGCGAGAGCGCGCTAACACACTGGTTAGTCGCTCTTTCTCTGCATTGGATTCACTGAGTTGGTGTTGATAGCCAGAGAATTTATACCCCGCTACCAATGCAAACGCTATCAGCAACAACACAAGCCACGTTTTCATTCCACTTCCTTTATTGAAGTCGCTTACTTGTGATATTGCTTACTAAGGTCGTGCACCGCGTTAACAAACACGCCGGCGTTTTCAGGTGGTACGTCTAAATGAATTCCGTGGCCTAAATTAAATACGTGACCGCTTCCTTCGCCGTAGCCTTCTAAAATAGACGCCACTTCTTGCTCAATTCTTTGCGGCTGAGCGTATAACATAGAAGGGTCCATGTTGCCTTGAAGCGCTACTTTATCGCCAATACGTGCACGGGCTTCTTTAATATCGATAGTCCAATCTAAACCTACTGCGTCACAACCTGTTGCCGCAATCGACTCAAGCCACATACCACCGTTTTTCGTGAACAAGGTAACAGGCACTTTACGACCTTCATTTTCACGGGTCAGCCCACTAACAATGCGCTCCATGTATTGAAGTGAAAACTCTTTATAGTCACGAGGAGACAATACACCGCCCCAAGTATCGAATACCATGACTGACTGCGCGCCCGCTGCGATTTGAGCATTGAGGTACTCAGTTACAGAGTCGGCTAATTTGGCTAACAATGCGTGCAGCGTGGCTGGCTCCGCGAATGCCATTTTTTTAATTTTGGTAAAGGCCTTACTTGAACCACCTTCGATCATATAGGTAGCTAGTGTCCAAGGGCTTCCAGAAAAGCCAATTAATGGTACTTCACCTTTTAGCTCTCGGCGAATGGTGCGAACAGCATTCATTACATACTGCAGCTCACCTTCTGGATCCGGCAGACCAATTTTATCTACATCCGCTTTGCATGTAATCGGATTTTTAAAACGAGGACCTTCTCCTGTTTCAAAGTAAAGACCAAGCCCCATTGCATCTGGGATAGTCAAAATATCAGAGAAAAGAATAGCGGCATCGAGAGGAAAGCGGCGTAAAGGCTGCAGCGTTACTTCACAGGCAAGCTCTGCATTTTTGCATAACGACATAAAGTCGCCTGCTACTGCACGGGTCGCTTTATACTCAGGAAGGTAGCGTCCTGCTTGTCGCATCATCCATACAGGTGTCATATCAACCGGCTGCTTAAGTAATGCACGTAAGTAACGATCATTCTTCAACGCGGGCTTATCAACACTGGGGAAATTTTGCGACATATAACTCACCTAAATAACTGTCTATATTTGAACCGCGAAGTATACCAGCATTCTGAACAAGGTGTGCTAAAACCTGAATTAAAAAGTCGATGTTTTAATGACAAATCGACGTAGTGTCGATAATTAAAGACGAACATTCCTTGCACATTGTTTAAAAAGTAACTTGCACTTAAAGTGAGTGTTTGCTATTACTATAACCGTTAAATAAAAGAAGCCCTTTATGGGACCGTGCTAAATGTATTGAAACCCTGCTTCGGCAGGGTTTTTTATTTGTCTCCGATGAGAGACACTGTTTTCTCGATTAGCTGCCCAGCGATAGACACTTTAGGCGGAATAGTCGGCAGTGCATCCACTTCGAACCACTGTGCGTCATCTATCTCGTTTTCTTGGCAACGAATTTCTCCGCCATCATACTCAGCAATAAAACCTACCATAAGTGAGTGAGGAAACGGCCAAGGCTGGCTGTTGTAGTAACGCAAGTTTTTAACTTTTACACCAACCTCTTCAAATACTTCTCGATGGACGGCTTGCTCTAAACTCTCCCCGCTTTCAACAAAGCCGGCAAGGGTCGAATACATATTAGACTCCTTGTGGCGAACCCCTTTTGCTAATAGTATTTTTTCATTGTTGTGAATAGAAACGATAATACATGGGGACACCCTTGGATAGGTGCGATGCTGACAGCGGTAACACTGCATAGCCATCTCCCAATCTACACGCTCGGTTTTCGCACCGCACTGGCCACAAAACTGGTGTGTTCGTAAAAAGTGAATGTATTGCCAAGCTCTACCAATAACAGAAAAAGCAATGTCGTATTCTGCAAACAAAAGTTGTCTAAGCGATACTTTTTCCCAACCGGGTTCATCTATGTGTTCAGCGCCTAAATCTACAACAAAGACAGGTAATTCTCTGTGTGCTGTTTCGTTTAACGGCGGGAGTTGATGTATTTCGTTAACATATGACGCTAGGAAAGGAATTTCACTCAGATAAGCAACGGGAATAGACTCAGATGATTCTTGTACTAGAACTTTTCCACGACTAAAAACCACCCACATCGCCTGCTGGGAGGACAACTTCCCTTCATCTAACTTTATCATCATCTCATGTTACTCCTACGCTTCTGTACTTCATAATACACTAGGGCTGATAAAGGTTACTGTACATTCTGACCAAAATTTGTAAATTCAAGACAAATAACCCGTCCACTGCGTGTTAGTCTGCCTTAGCACCATGTTTTTACTGCAAACTTTTTCGTGCAAAATTTGTGTCGCTAGTGCACGGTGTTATACTGAAACTTATTGTCGCTAAACGGGTAGCACATACAATGTTGCAACAGTTGGAAAGCGTAAAATCTAAATGGGGTGGCAAAAGTCAGGTCATAGACCGTTGGCTTTTAGACAGACAAGCTTTACTAGTCTCGTACTGTGAACTTGCCGGCATTAACAGTCAGAGCGAGTGTTTACCCGATGCCGATGAAATCGCAAACTTTTGTGGTGCTTTACTCGATTATCTCTCTGCTGGTCACTTCGAAGTTTTCGATATTTTAGTTGAGGGTGACAGTGAGGGTTCGGCACTGCGGGACAAGCTTTACCCTGAATTGACAAAAACCACTGACGCCGCACTGGAATTCAATGATACGTTTGCGCAAGCAGTGACGCCAGAGCAGGCTGCAGGCTTTGATTCTGCCTTAGCCAAGCTTGGAGAAACATTAGAAGAGCGTTTTGCCTTGGAAGATGAGTTAATTGCTCACGTTCACACAAACAAACGTGATCCAGAAGTAGCGCTTTAATATAACAATGAAAGTCGAGTTTACGGTTATCATCAATGAACAAAACCACACTTATCCATAAGGCACGCGCGTATTGTGAACAGCGCGGCGCTAGATTTACACCGCTTAGAGAAAAGGTGTACGAGATTCTTGTATCAAAGCACGGCCCCATGGGTGCTTATGAACTACTCGACTCATTAAAAGAAACGGAGTCCAGTGCAAAACCTGCCACCGTGTATCGCGCTTTAGATTTTCTTCTCGATTTTGGTTTCATTCATCGCTTAGAGTCTACCAATGCGTTCGTAGCTTGTTACCATTTCGGATGTAACCACCCCGTTCAGTTCTTAATTTGTGACAGCTGTGGAGATGTTGCTGAAATTCAATCTGAAGGTCTTCAAGATACTCTCGATAATCAGGCCAAACAGCACGGCTTTAAAGTCTCAAAACAAACGATCGAGGCCCATGGATTATGTGCCGACTGCCAACAAACCGAAGAGCACACTGACCAGGAGAGTGTACATGAATGCTGATTTTGTGAACCCTTTTATTGCCGGCCTGCTAAACGTGCTAGAAACGATGGCACAAACAAAGTTGACACCGGGCAAGCCCAAACGCAAACAGAGTGATATCGCGAAAGGTGACGTTTCTGGTTTGATAGGCATGGTAGGTCCAGATGTTCGCGGTTCTATGTCTATCACGTTTGATGAATCACTTGCCCTTACAATTATGGAGCGAATGGTTGGAGAGCGCCCTGAAAAACTCGATGCTGAAGTGGGTGATATGGTTGGTGAAGTTACCAATATGATTTGCGGAAACGCAAAACGAGATCTTGCAGAACGCGGGTTCGAGTTTGGAATGGCGACACCTATCGTTGTGTCGGGAAAGCAACACACTATCAGCCATCAGGTTGATGGCGCTAAAATTATTCTCCCCTTTATGTGTGATGAGGGATTAGCGCATTTGGAAATCTGTTTTGACAAATAATTTCTGGCACTCTGAAAAAATTACACTCGACAGTTACCCCAGAGGATTTCACCTAATAACCGACCAAGTAGAATCTGCGCTACCGAATATTCGCCATGTTGAAGTTGGGCTGCTACACCTATGGCTTCAACATACCAGCGCAAGCTTAACGATAAACGAAAATGCCGACCCTACGGTGAGGCACGATATGGAAGCTTTCTTCAACCATAGTGTAAAAGAAGAACTTTCTTTTTTCAGGCATACTTATGAAGGTAAAGATGATATGCCTGCTCACTTAAAATCGAGTATACTAGGCTGTCAACTTACCATTCCTGTCCAACAAGGCAAACTTGCACTTGGTACGTGGCAGGGTATCATGCTCGGTGAACACCGAGATCATGGTGGAAGACGAACAATTATTGCCACATTACAAGGGATAGCAGCCTAACCCATATTATAAATGGCACAATTTGTGCTGGCATTATTTGCTAAGCACAACACAAAATTATCAAAAATCGATAATCACTCAACGTTAAACAGGATGTGACTATGAAACAACACTTTAAAATGGCAGCGCTATCTCTTGCTGTACTTTCATCTACTAGTGCATTTGCTCAAGACTCTTCTGAGCCAGAGTATAAAAACTGGTTCGGCCTTTCTGGCATGTACTACAACACTGATGACTCACGCCCGCTAGACCTTACTGAAGGCGAGTTATACGACGACGGCCGTGGTGTATCTTTTGAATACGGTTTCCGTTTCACTCAAAGCTGGGCTGCTCGTGTTGAATTTACAGCGCTAGACCTTGATTATGCTGGCGGCGGTGACGACAGCGGCGAGATGGTTGGTGTTGACGCACTTTATTTCATGCCTAACGATGCATGGTTCGTGTTTGGTGGTGTTAAGCGCCAAGCTGTGGGTGAGTCAACTACGCTAGGTAACATCGGTATCGGTAAACACTGGGACCTTCATGAAAGCGTTAAGCTTGTTACTGAAATCGCGGCATACCACGACTTTGGTGAAGACTACAACGATTACAGCATTAAGCTAGGTATCGCTGTACCATTTGGCAAATCTACACCTGCTGCTCCTAAAGACAGCGACAACGACGGTGTTGTAGATGGTAAAGACCAGTGCCCAATGACTCCAGCTGGCGTTCGCGTTGATGCGACTGGTTGCAGCGTTGATAACGACAACGACGGCGTTCTAAACAGCGTTGATCAGTGTCCTAACACTCCAGCTGGCACTAAAGTAGATGCTACTGGTTGTGCACTTAAAGATGCCGACAATGACGGCGTTGTAGACAGCAAAGACATGTGCCCTGATACTCCAGCAGGCGTTAAAGTTGACGCTAAAGGCTGTACAGTGTTTGACGAAGAGACGGTAGAAATTACGCTACGCGTTCTATTCGACAACGAAAGTGCTGTTGTTAAAATGCCTAAAGATCCAGAAATCTCTGAATTTGCTGAGTTCATGAAGCAGTATCCTTCAACAACTGCGGTAGTAGAAGGCCATACTTCTGCACCAGGTTCTGAAGCGTACAACATGGACCTTTCTAAGCGTCGTGCTGCTAACTTCAAAGAAGTAATGGTAGACATGTACGGTATCGACAGCTCTCGCCTAGAGACTATCGGTTACGGCGAAACTCAGCTTCTAGACGAAGGCAATAATGCTGAAGCACACCGTGTTAACCGTCGCATTTCAGTGACAGTTAAAGACACAGTGAAAGTAGCTGAAGAAAAGTAATTCATATTATATGAATTGAAGAAGGCGCCGAAAGGCGCCTTTTTTGTATCTATCGACCCGTCCTAAATAGCGTTTTGCAGAAACGAATGCAGCACGCTATTCAACCACAGCTTGGAAATTACTTAGACAATTAACTCGACCAAAGATAGGGCGTTAGTACTCATCAGCAATGGCAGGGCCTGCGTAGTTATCAAATCGTGAAAACTGACCTTGGAAGGTAAGTCGACAGGTGCCAATTGGGCCGTTACGCTGCTTTCCAATGATTATTTCTGCAATACCCTTATACTCACTATTTTCATGATATACCTCATCACGATAAATAAACATAATAAGGTCGGCATCCTGCTCGATTGAACCAGACTCACGAAGGTCAGAGTTAACGGGGCGTTTATCGGCACGTTGCTCAAGCGTACGGTTAAGCTGCGACAGTGCAACTACAGGTACTTCAAGTTCTTTAGCCAGCGCTTTTAATGACCGTGATATTTCGGCAATTTCTAATGTACGGTTATCGCTTAGCGACGGTACTCGCATTAGCTGAAGGTAATCCACCATGATAAGGCTAATCCCGCCGCGCTCCCGTGCAAGCTTACGGGCTCGGCTTCGCACGTCCATTGGTGTTAGACCGGAAGAGTCATCAACAAATAAGCTGTCTTTGTCTTTGAGCATAGCCATGGTGTTGGATATACGTGCCCAGTCCTCATCATCTAGTTGTGCAGTACGGATTTTAGTTTGGTCTACGCGACTTAACGATGCCAACATACGCATCATGATTTGTTCAGAAGGCATCTCTAGACTGAAGACTAGCACTGGCTTTTCTTCTGCCATCATGGCGTTTTCAATCAAGTTCATGGCAAAGGTAGTTTTACCCATCGATGGACGCGCCGCCACAATGATAAGATCAGAAGGCTGCATACCACTGGTCATTTTATCTAGATCGGTAAAGCCCGTTGTAACACCCGTTACTTCTTTATTGGTTTTTACCAGCTCTTCTAGACGGTCGATGGTCTTACCTAGAATAGATTCGACATCACGAGGCCCCTCGTTTTCACCAGTTCTTCGCTCGGCGATTTCGAATACTTTACTTTCCGCAAGATCAAGAATGTCTGCACTGTCTCGGCCTTCAGGGTTGTAGCCTACTTCAGCAATTTCATGGGCTACACCGATTAGCTCCCGTGTTATAGCGCGTTCGCTGATAATTTGCGCATAAGAGACGACATTTGCAGAACTCGGGGTATTTTTTGCTAACTCGCCGAGATAAGCAAAACCACCCGCATCTTCGAGTTCATCGTGCTTCTCAAGCTCTTCGGATACGGTAATAAGATCTATCGGCTGACTGCTATTGAGCAATCGCGTGATAGCACGGAAGATTATTTGATGTGAACGATTATAAAAGTCGTTATCGGTAACGAGTTCCGCGACCTTATCCCAACTTTCAGGGTCGATAAGCATGCTGCCTAAAACAGACTGCTCGGCCTCAATGCTATGAGGGGGAACCTTCAATTTATCAACATTTTTATCGTTGTTAGACGCAGACGCCACAAGTAAAGCCTATTCTGATGCACAAAAACCAGTTGGATATTATGCGCTTTTAACGCACATGTCACAACAAAGGAAGCAGGTCTTTTATTACGAGAGCCTAAAAAGACCGCTTAGGCTATAGCGCTTTTTCTAGCTTCAAAAACGTACCATCTACCAAGGTGTAAGTATTGATATTTTCCTGAAAAATCAGTGTCGACCCAATGATTGCCTCGCTATCTGAACAATCCAAATTAACTTGGGTGATCTTGTCATCACTAAAGTCTAATGAAGAAGGTGATGTCCCAAAAGTAGCGTGAAAGTCACTTCCACTCATCTCTTCAGATGTATACACAGGCGACTCGCAAAAGGCTTGGTCAAGTTTCGCCTTCTCTTTTTCATAGGTTACAGAGCGCCCGAGAAACTGCTCTGATTCAGCTGTTGAGTGAGCAGTTATGCCCACATTATAAGCCTTAGTAACAACCCAAGTCCCTTCATAATAAGCGGGCTCTTGAACAGCACAACCTAAGGTTAGCGCACATATCCCAAACGCACCAATAACTAGGCTATGAAACCGCCAAAACCTTTTGACGTGTCCAATAATACTCAATTGACTCTCCACATATAAAATTCATTAAAAATAAGTAGTGTAACGTAGAAGCCCTATATAAAATTCACTTGAAGTCACTTGACTATAGAGCCTTAAACCTTTTTTATGGTTCTCACTAAACGCCCAAATACCAACATTCAGCGACCAAAGAAAAAAGCTGCGTTTACTCGCAGCTTTTCAACAATCACTTCATTGATGATTAATAAATGTGGACTAAATTCATTTTTTCAACCTAAAGTTTCAATTGGGTTGCCTATAGCTTATTCAGTTTTGGTCTATTTCAACCCGACCGTGTACCGTAGAGATATCTACATTTGCAGCGCCACCGTTGTGGATAAAGCGTAGCCAGCTACCCGGGCCATACTTCGGTTTTTGGGCTTTTTCATCGCTAATATTATTCACAATATTTCCACCTGCGTGTGTCTCAATATCAAACTGGGCTGACACATCATCTTGGAAAACAAATTCCATCGCACCACCAACCGAATTGGCTTTAATACTGCCATTCGAATTCAGCCCCAATTTAGCGAAAGTACGGCCGTTAACGGTATTTATCTGCAGGCTATCAATATTTTGCAACGATAGATCAATACGTCCATTCACAGTTTCAACAGATAAGTCAGGGCTGCTCGATGCTATATCAAGCTTTCCATTTACCGCTGTAAAACTCACAGGCGTGGTACCTTCGTGCGTTGCTTCTATATCGCCGTTAACCGTGCCGGCTTCTAAACGGCCTCTGACGTTCTTTAATAAGATATCGCCATTCACAGATTCAACCTCTACGCGCTCACCAATGTTTTCCAGCGTGACATTGCCGTTAACAACTTCTACATCTACCGCTTTTGTTATTCCTTTAGCTTTCACATCCGCGTTAACTGCGGTGTAATGAAGGTCGCTTGCCGATGGCACGTAAATTATCAGGTCGTCACCATCTCGACTCTTCTGATACCAACTCTTTGAGTGGTGCTCTACCTCCACGTGAATAACAATAACATCGCCGCGCTTTTCGAAAATAAATTCTTCGGTTTGATCACCAAGCTCTCCTGTTACCCGTACCTGAGCTTTATCCCACACTCGGATGTCAGCCTTTCCATCGATATGTTCAATATCAACTTTAGGAGAGGATGAGGTATCAATGGTTTTATCAACTTTTTCACCCGCAAAGGCGGCAGTAGCAATGCTTAATAATGCCGTAGTTAGCACAGCTTTAACCCTGTTCGATGTGCTGAACGTGTGCGTTAACTTATCCGATATTGTGTTTTTCATATTTTTAGTCATTTTAAAGCCCTTATTAAATTTGCTGCCACTTGGGCGCGTGCACTCGCTCAATTAAGGCAATTTGCTGTTGATATACATGATGCAGCATCTTTATTAATGCTGAGTTGTCTGGATCGTCTTTTAACGCCGCTTTAATAACATCCGCGGCATCATCTAATTCTTTCAGCTGCTCCTGCCAGTCTTGGGTTAGCGCAGGTGTACTTTCATAACTTGCTAGCAGGCTGTTAACTTGCTGCTGCTGTTGGCTGCTCATTGCGTCAATTAACGCGTATCCACTGCTTCGACTTTCATCGCTTTTGAACGCAAAGGGAGCAGCAAACCACAAGACAGTGACCAAACAAACACTGGCAGCTATAGCCATCCATTGTCTTGAAGTTACCGTAGAACGTGAGCTCTCTTCATTTGAAGCATCGCTCTGTTGAGACGCTATGCCTAGCTCAATTCCACGCCATAGATCCCGTTCTGGATGTTTCTCCTTCGATAACCCAGACACATGCTGAGCAAGCTTGTCATCAAAATCACTCATCATCGACTCCCATAAAATCTTTCAATAATTGCTTAGCACGGAAAAATTGCGCTTTGCTTGAGCCCACTGCCATATTCAACATGTTGGCAATGTCTTCGTGTCGGTATCCTTCAAGTGCGTGAAGTACAAAAACCATTCTGGCACGCTCTGGTAGGCGAATAATCAATGCTTCCAAATCCACATCGGTGCTGTTCTCTTGCGCTGGCATTTCGTTAATGCCGCTATTTTCCAAGTTAAACATGCGCTGCACCCAGCCTTTCTGTTTGCGCATGTAGGAAATGGTAATGTTTGCCGTTACACTATGTAGCCACGTAGAAAACTGGCTTTGCCCATCGAAATTATCAAGCTTTTTCCACAGCTGAATAAAGACTTCCTGAGACGCATCCTCTGCCATGCCTTTTTCACCAGTAAGCCGATAACACAGTGCGTAGACTCTGCCAATATGTTCGTCGTAAAGAGACCTAAACGCCTGTTTGTCGCCCTCTTTCGCTTTAGATATAAGCTCGTGTTCGCCTTTGTTACCAAACACCACATTGGCGTGTACAACACGTTGTTGTGTGTGCTCCATTATTTTCTCTTTGTTATTTGTGATGCTGATTAGCATTATTAGTGTTATAAGGTTAGTCGTACCCTATAGTAGAAAGGTTTAAATACACAAAAATAATTTTTTGGAGTTGCCATGTCTGCCACCTTTACTGTTAATGCTTTGTTTGCTGGAAAACCTCAACCGCTTGGTCCTCGTGGGGCACCAAGTAGTATTGTTAAAGCCTCCGTCGATGCGTTAACCGTGCACATGGACAGAACCGATGAAGACGAACAAGCCAACAAACGTCTTCACGGTGGGCCAGAAAAAGTGCTTCATCAATTCAATCCGACCAACTATCTAACATTAAGAAAACACTTTCCTGAAGGCGAATTCTCGCTAGGCAGTATTGGCGAAAACATCAGTGTTGAAGGCATGGACGATGCCACCGTTTATATCGGAGACATTTGGAAGTTCGGCGAGGTAGAGTTGCAAGTAAGTGCACCGCGTGCGCCTTGCAATAAAATTTCTCACCGCTTTGGCATCCCCAACTTAGATAGATTTGTTGGAGAGCGAGGCATTACTGGCTGGTACTACCGAGTTATTAAAATCGGCACCATTAACGTTGGCGACGAAGTGACACTACTGCATCGTGAAGACGATACAGTCAATGTTCACACCCTAATGCAGTGCGCACACACGAAAGCCGACAAAGCATTGGCTGAAAAGCTAGCTAAGCTGGAACCGCTTGATGATGAGTGGCGCGGAAAATGCCAAAAGATTGCTGGTAAGATTGCGAATAAATAGGCCATTTATCCGTAGCTTAAATTAAAAAGACGCCTGTTCACCTTCATTCAAAATAACCCAAGGCATAGCGGGTTCTAGTTGCTTTTTCATTTTCATCAGTCGAAATAGCGCAGAATGTGAGGTTTTGTCACCCATCATCCAGCTCGCATTTCCATAGCCCCAGGGCACTACGGCTTTACAGCCTAGGTCTTGGGCCGCAACGATGGCATCTTCTGGCGTTGTATGTACCTTGCGATACCATTTAGGTGAGGTTTCGCTGAAATAAGACGCTATGGGTAACAGGCAAACATCAATATCACCAAAGCGAGCTTTAATATCTTTGAAGTGAGGTGAGTACCCTGTATCCCCCGCAAAAAATAAGGTGTTACCTTCATGTTCAAAGACCCAGCCGCCCCATAATGTTGCATTGTCGTCCTCATATAAATACGGCACCCAAATTCGGTTACTGAAGTGATGAGCTGGCACGAAGTGAACAGAGGTTTTGCCTACGTTTTTGCTGGTGTACCACGCCATTTCATTAACCGTATAGCCTCTATTAGGAAAATGCGCTGCGAAACCTAACGGAACAAGATATTCTGGCTTTGTCCCTAATTCGGCAATATCGGCCTTATTAAAATGATCGTAATGAATATGGGAATAGACCACTGCATCGGTTTGTGTGAGTTTGTCTTCATCTACCTTAGCGGGTTCTTTGCGGCTGAACCCCTCCGCCAATCGAAACGCCCAGTTAACGGGCCAATCAAACTGCCCAAACACGGGGTCGATAAGTATTTGCTCGCCACCTGCGGTATTGAGTAAAAAGCTTGCGTGCCCTAACCAGGTAACGGTAAAGCCGGTGTTTAAGTTCACTGGCGGGTTGTTGCCAACAAACTGACAATTTTGCATGTCACTTTCACATTCGATATCTGCAGACGCTGGGTAGCAATCATCAGTACAGGTGACGGGGTAAGTCTTAAAACGGCCGTAAATATTGCTAAATCTATCCTCGAAGCCCGGTGTATCTGAGTACTTAATTACCGCTTCGTCACTATCAACCTGAGTAACCTTATTCGGCATTGCGCACCCTGTCACATTAATTGAAATTAAAACAGTGGCTGCAACAGTCGCTAAAAACGTCCTCTGCTTTGTTAGCTTATCTAAACAGCTCATCATTTTTAGTATTCCGTCCTTGTAATTCAACTCTTGCAGATAAAGGCTTAAATCTGTCGCTATATCTATATTCCATTAACTCCCTTATAAGAAAGCCGCTTTTGAAAAGCTTGCGCTAGAACACAGCATCACGATAGCCACCATTGTAAGACAAGAAAACAATCGCTTAACAGTAAATTTGTAACAAGATAAAAAGTTGAATAGAGCAAAACCGAGAAGTTGCAAATGATAATTATTATTATTAATATAAAATAAAATTTATTTCTTAAGCCGTTATGTGTAAAACCCGAATACTCATTATTGAAGATGACGCGACGTTAAGTGAACAAATTACTCAGCTACTGCAGGCTCGAGGATTTGACACTCGCCATGAAAACGATGGTCATGCCGGATTGCACGCTGCGCTCGAGGAAAACTTTGATCTTGTGTTACTCGACATTCGCCTTCCGTCGTTAAATGGTCTCTCATTGCTGCATCAACTCAGGCAAATTAAACAAACACCTGTAATGATGATTACAGCATCTGGTGCCGAGCAAGAGCGAATTGAAGGCTACCGCAAAGGCGCAGATGACTACTTACCTAAGCCCTTCAATTTTACAGAAATGATGCTTCGCATCGACGCAATACTAAGGCGTAGCAAAGCGATGAATAGTTCGGGTACGCAAAAGTCAGAAATATTAGTTGATGTGCTTTACCTAAATCGCATTCAACAAGTAACTAAATATCACGCTAAAGTGCTCGAATTCACCCCCATACAATTTAAGCTTCTTTGGATGCTTGTAGAAAACAAGGGCGAAACCTTGAGCAAAGCATTTCTTTACCACAGTGTGCTCAATAAACCCTTTTCTCGATATGACCGAAGCCTAGATATGCACCTTTCTAGAGTACGCAAAAAGTTAGTTGAAACGGGTATGCCCCCTGAGCGCCTTGCCACGGTTCATGGTCAAGGATATCGCTTCTCGTGAAAAATAAATTGCTTTGGCGGCTATGTGCATTCATCGCTGTTGGCACTGTTTTGCTATTTTGGGCCATTGCTTGGCTTACTAATCACACCGAAACTAGCATGAGCTTTTTAGATAAGACTCATCAAGAAACCCTTTACGCCTACGGGAAGGAAGCCGAAAAAATCTATCTGGAAAAGGGAGAAGAAGGGTTAGCCGTTTTCTTAAAAGAGATAAGAGCGAAAGAGAACACCTGGCTTGCTGTGCTTAACTCTGAAATGACAACATTCGCAGATACCAAGATGTTAGATGAGTTTGCTGATAGGTTTCAAATTGGGCGGAGCCCTGAATGGAAAATACATTTGTATTTCTCTGAAAACCCTGTAATGGAAGTGCCTTTTGTAGACAACAACACGCACTTTTTGATTCAGCTTCCACAGCGGATGCGCCCAGGCTCGTTATTACTCGCCACCCGTCTATCATTACAAATTGCATTACCTTTAGTCATACTAAGTCTATTGAGTTTTATGCTTTATCGACATGTTATGACACCGCTTAAGCAGCTAGAAAGGGCAACAAAAGACTTTGCTAACGGTAACTTAGAAGCCCGTGCAATGGCTACGATGCCCGAGCGAAATGATGAACTGACTACACTTGCTCAAACCTTCGATAAAATGGCGCAAAGAACGAGCAGTCTCATTTATAACCAAAGAAGTTTGCTTGCAGACCTTTCTCACGAGCTTCGCACGCCTCTTGCCCGCATTGATATGGCGATAGACTTTGTAGAGCAAGACATTAATCGTGAACAAGCCCTTTCACGCCTGCGCTATGAAGCAAGTACGATGAGAGAGCTTGTTGAAGATACCCTAACCTTTGCCTGGCTAAATACAGAATCGCCTCAATTAAATAGCGATGATTTTGACCTTGTAGAGCTTATCAACGTTATTTGTGAAGATGCCCGCTTTGAATACCCAGATAGAACCTTATGTGTGAGCACGCCGGAATGTGCGAGTATAGAAAAAAGCAGTCAGCTTGCTTTGGGGCAGGCATTAGAGAATATTATTCGTAATGCTTTGCGTCATACCCCTGAGCAAAGCAAAGTGAGTTTAACGCTGACCAGCGATAACAATAACTATGTTATCACGGTTAAAGACGAAGGCACCGGCGTCCCTGAATCAATGCTAGACGCCATATTCGAACCTTTTTTCAGGGTAGACAAGGCACGGGCAGCCAAAAACTACGTCCATGCCGCAAAGCGCTCTGGCTTTGGTCTTGGGCTTGCACTGGCGAAACGCCAAATTGCCGCGGTCGGCGGCGACATATCAGCATGCAATCGCGCAAGTAAAGGCGATGAGCAGATCAATAACGCTTATCTAAATAAAGATGCAAGCGCAACAAAGCAGACAGGACTGATGGTCACCATCACCCTGCCTAAGTTTTCTGATGCGGCTTTCGCAAATTGAGAAGCCTTTTCACACCAAGCAGTGTGCCGGTATAAACTAAGATACAGCAAAGCAAGCTAACCAATCCTGCTATAGTCTGGCCTACAAAGCCAAAGTATTCTCCGGTATGTAGAAACCGAGAAGTACCCCAAGCCTGACTCCCTTTGGGCCAATCGGTTTTGTACAGTGTCCTAGCGATGTCACCTGTTCCCGTGTCGAAATACAGAGAATATGCTAGCTCTTGACGGTGCCCGATACTCTTATCAATATAAAATCGTGCAACGCCCTCACTTTTACCAATTTCCATCCACATGGAGTACCAATCCTGATAGCCATGCTCATTGGCATGTTGCCGCGCTTTATTAAATAACGTGTGGTAACTGACAACGTCGGCGTCTAGCGTTTCGGGCATTGCCTTCTTTTCACGAGCAGGTACTTGTTCACCATACATGCCATACAGTGCCTTGTTAGCCCATTCAAAATAAAACAGCGTAGCCGTCGTTCCAATCACAAGTAAAAAAGGCACTGACCACATACCAAAAACAAAATGCCAATGTCGGCGTCGATGTTGTTTGTTTGTGTATTTTTGCCGCAACCACATTTGCTGCATTAAGGACTTTTTCGATATGTGTTTCGGCAACCAGATGATGACACCCGATAACAGCAAAAAAATAAAAATAAGATTGCTATATGCCGTTATGGTTTTGCCAATTAATTTGTAATCGCCTTCCATTAAGAGGTATCGATGGAGGTCAGTGATGAAGTGAAATACTTCTTCAACAATCCCTTCTCCCTCTCTTAATATGTCTCCGGTATAGGGGTGAATAAGATAACTATGCTCACCCGCCCACGCCGGAATGGCTGCTCCTTCTCTATTTACCCATCGAACGAAGATATGCGCTTCGTTAGGATGCTTTTTGCGAAGTAGTGATACAACTTGGTCGGTCGAGATCACCGACTTTTCAATATCAATGGTTTGCGCATAAGCCATTTCACTTAGCTCTTTAAACTGGCGCTCATAAGTTAGCAATACCCCAGTAAAAGCCATGATAAAAACGACAACGCTGGCCAATAAGCCAGCAAATAGGTGGGTCCAAAAGACCCACCTTTTAAACGTGGAAAAGTTCATCTAAAGGCGTTACTTAGAAATCGTAAGTCACTGACAAACGAATATCACGCCCCGCCTCTTGAGGGCCAACAACGCTAGGGAACACTTCGCTGTAATCACCCACACTTGAATGGTCGATATAGGCTTCATCAAACAGGTTAGTAACAGCAAGGTTGAGACTAAGGTCATTTGTTACTTCCCATTCGCCATAAATATCCACTAGGGTGTAGTCTGCTTTGTTAAGTGAATAAAGCGAATCAGTCCAGCCATTTTCTAGGGCCTGATGAAGGGTATCTATATTGATATCATCAACCATAGTAATGTTGAAGCCAATGCTGATGTCAGCCGTAACAGTATAATCTGCACCAAGCACCCAGGTATCGCCGCGGCTATTACCTAAGCCCACAAACTCGTACCCGTTAATATCGATGCTGTTATACGGTACGCTGTACAGGCCTTCACGAGGCATCAGCTCAACGTCTACGCTTGAAAACCCAAAGTACAGGTCAACAGAGTCCCAGCGATACGCAAGGTTAAACTCTACGCCAGATGATTCTAGGTCGCCGATATTATTAAATACCGAGTTACCTTGATAACCGCTAAATAGCACATCGTCAATGGTAGACTCATAAGCGCTAAGACGCGCGTTTAGATTATTGGCGCTGTATTCAATTGACGCTTCGATATTGGTAACAGTTTCAGGCACCACGTCGCTAGCAACAACAGGAACGTCTTTGCCATCGTATAAGTACTCATCTAGGGTGAAGCCATCACCAATTTGCTTGCCGCGCGCCGCTTCTGCGTAGCCAAGACCAAGGGTCCAAGCTTCGGTAAGCTGATACTCAAGACCTACGTTAAAGCTGAGCTCATCATCGTCTAGCCCAGATGGCTCATCGGTAACTGGTGTGCCGTAATAGTCATCAATAAGAATTTCTTGCTGGAAGTCAAAATCGTCATAACGAACGCCATAACTTAACAACAACTCTGGCGTAATGTTGCTATGAGCCTGAGCATAGATACCTAAGACACTACCTTCTTCTGCATTTTGAACAGGGCCCATTCCAGGGCCGCTCTCAACTTCGTCTTTGCGATAATCGATACCATAGGTAAATACATGGTTAGTAACGTCGCTCGTATTTCTAATATCAAACCCATAGGTATCGATATCAGATAAGAAGTCAAAGCGACCGCCACGGAATGACGATGAAGTTTGATATGCTGTGGCTTCTAAAAACACCATCGCACTATGGTCAAAACGATAGTTCGCAACATAGGTATCACGCTCTGCTTCACTAGGATAAAGCGGGGCACCTTCTAGTACTACCCAGTTAGGTCTTGCCGAAAACTCACCCTCTTCATCGCGCTGCTCTGCACTTATTGAAAGGTATTGATTATCCGCAATGTAGCCACTGGCTTTAAGGAACATGAGATCTTGATCTGCGGCAGTACCTAGTACTTCATTGCCGTCACCGTCTTCAAAGTTATCTCTATCTACCGTGCTGTAATAACCTAGTAAGCCCCAAGTGTCGCTTAGCTTTCCATAAAGGCTACCACTATATCGGGTACCATCGTTTGAGAAATAACTCGCTTTTACTCGACCACCAAATTGTTCGTCTTCTTTTAATAAATCCTGTGCATCTTTGGTCTTGAAGCGAATTGAACCGCCGATAGCACCTGGGCCGCTGGTTGCTTCACCGGCACCAGCCTGCACATCAATTTGCTTTAAAAGATCAGGGTCTAAAGTAACGCGACCAATGTGGTGAAACAGCGTTGAGGTTTGCTGCGCGCCATCTACGGTTACATTCAAGTACGCGTCTTCTAGCCCGCGAATAAAGATTTTTTGTGCTACACCCACTGAACCGCCAACGCTGACCGACGGCGACTCTCTAAAAATATCCGCTAAGTCATTTGCCTGAAACTGGTCAATATCTTCCGCAGTAATGCTTAAGTTAGTTGCTGCGCCTACCACAGCAACTCGCTCTATAGACTTGGCTTCTTCGTTTTGGTTTTCTAAGGATTGCGCGAATATTACTGGGCTGGATAGCGTGCACACTGCACCAGCTAAGACTAACTTTTTCAAGGGTAACTCCATTTGACAATCAACAATTACAAATAAGAAACATTCTCATTAAGTTTTACCTAAATGGATAGCACTTTTACAATTGTTACACTTCCTCAATTTTTCGCCGTCAAAGACTCACGCTCATCGTTGTAGCGCACTTTCTGGCCCGCACGTAAACGCTCTGCCCCCCTCACAACAACAGAACGCTTCGGGTTCACATCACCAAACACTTCAATTCTATCGCCCATGCCCACTCCTGTTGTCACCTTTACTTGCTCAGCTTCGTTATTTTCATTTAGCTGATAAATAAAAGTACCTGATTTTCTTAGTACCAAAGCGTCGCGGGGTATGGTGACACCATCATGAGTATCGCTGCTAGGTAAGGCCACGCGCACTGCACTGCCTATAGGAAAGTCACCGGGGTTGATGGCAATTCGTAGCTCCATCATGCGCGATGTACTGTTGCCTACCGGTACAATGGCACGAATAGATTCTTCTACTTGGTTCACGTTATTGTGAACACTTACGCTCATGCCGTTAGCAATATAGGGTAATACGTTAAGGGGGGCGCGCACCTGAACTTCAACGCTATCAGGGTTTACCACGCGAAGCAGGGTTTGCCCTACCCCAGTGTATTCGCCCGGCGACTGCAGCCTTTCAACCACCAAAGCCGTAAAGGGAGCACGAATACTGCTTTGTGCTATCTGATACTCGGTGAATTCTAAATCCAATTTGGCTTGCGCTAACTCCTGCTTAGCATTCTCTAAGTCAGCTTCCACTTCCTCTAACTCACCTCTGGACGTGTTTTGACTGGCCTGAAGGTTTTTGTACCTCGCGAGACGTTTAGTAAACAGTTCAACCTGCGACTGCCATCTGGCAATATTTGAGGCATTTTGATTGCGGGTAATGCTTAAGCGAGTATCGTCGACTTTAACTAAAGGCTCCCCTGCTTCAACCACATCACCTACATCTGCCATCCAAGTGATGCGACCGTCTACCTCAGAGGCAAGGTTTGCATCGATAACGCTTAGTACCGTTCCAGGAACCCAGGTTAGTTGTGAAATCGCTTGCTCTCTGGCTTCATCTATTTGTACCAGCACCGGCGGTGGTTGATTGCTATCCTGTGCTTGTGCGCTCAACGATACACTGCTTGCAAATAAGGTAAACAAACTAAGGGCGAGAGTAGAAGTCATTGCTTTCATGGTTGTCTTTTCCTTACACATGATCGTTGTATTTATTTTGTTTTACGGTGGATGAGGTAGTCGGCGAAGCGCCAGTGCTCTCTATGCGCTCGGCCAGGGGTTTGAGTATATTTACAGATGACGTTGAAGCCGTCATGCGCAGCAAGGTAGGCAGTAATAGCAAGGTGAATATGGTACTCACCGTCATTCCTCCCACAATAACAGCCGCAAGACCTCGGTAAATAACGCTGCCTGCACCCGGTAGTAACAGCAGGGGCAGCATGCCAAAGATTGAAGTCAGCGTGCTCATAAAGATAGGCCGTAAACGTAGTTTGATGGCTTGCTCTACCGCGTCATCACGGGTCAGCCCTTCTTGCTCTCCTATACGAGTCTGATGCACGAGTAAAATGGCATTGTTCACCACAAGCCCTAGCAAAATAATGAAGCCAATCATGGTTAACAGGTCCATGGGCTGGAAGGTAAAGATGTTCATGATACGAATAGCAATCACCCCGCCCACCGTGGCTAGCGGAATAGAAAGTACTACCAGCACGCTGTCTTTTAACGATTTAAACAACCCCGCCATTAACAGCAATAGCAACACCATGGCAAAAAGAAAGTTATCAGCCATCGAGGCAATAGCGCCTTTTAGGCTATCCGCGCTACCACCATAATTAATAGCGCCATCGGTAGGCATCATGGCCATAATGGCGGGCTCAACCTCAGAGGTAATCACTTTCATGGCTTCTTCTAAACTCATCCCCTCTGGCGGATTTACGTTTAGCGTAAGGGTTCTTCGACCATCAATGCGCTGAATACGGCTTGGTCCTACGGCTCTTTCAATACCTACCAGTTCGCCTAATTGCACCACCTCGCCTGACGGCGTCATGACTGGCGTGCTATTTAAGTCTTCGGGTGTAAACCAAGGTGCTGAGCGGAAGATAATATTCATGCGTTTGGTGCCATCGAAATACTCCCCCACATACATACCATCACCCATGGCACGTACCAGGTTCCCCATACTGCCCCGATTTAACCCGACTTCCATCATTCGGCTGTCATTAGGGTAAAAGCGAAGCTCTGGTTCGGCTTGCTCTAGAGGAGGATTCGAACGCGCATTAGCGTTAGGGAAAACTTCTCTCAATTTATCTAAACCTGCTTGCGCAGCGATGCCGAGCATGGCTTGGTCGGTACCTTGAAGATGAATGTCGATTGACCGACCGTTTCCAAAGCCGCCGAACAAATTGCCTTGTTGTGAAAAGGTTTGTGTATCGGGCAAATCCTCTAAAATTTCATCGCGAACAATGGCTTCTAACACTTTGACCTTAGACTGATCTTTAGCGCGCACACCCAAATTTCCGCCATTTGGCCACGTAATAATGTAGTAGTTTTTCAGCGCTGGCTGCTTTTCTCCGTCCATATAAGGCTGCAGTCGCTCAACGATAATTGGCATCACTTCTTCACTAATAAAGTTTTCACTGGCACCCGCAGGCAAACTCAAGAAGGCGTCAACGGCATCGCGTTTTACGGGCGGCAAATAATCCATGGAAGGCATAAGCAAAACACTACCTGTAATAGGCACGCCCATGAGTGTTATGACTAATACAAGGCGGCGAAGCGGCGTACTTGATAGCGACATAATAGCGCGGGTTATCTTCGCCCATACCCGCTGTAAGCTATCAGCTGGCATGTTGCCATTGAGGTATCTAGCGGCAACGACAGGCAATACCGTTACCGCAACCACTAGCGACATACACACTGCAATGGCAATGGTAAGAGCGAGGTCAGCAAACAATTGCCCTTCAACATCTTCCAAAAACATGACGGGAATAAAAATAGCGACGGTGGTAGCCGTTGACGCCATGAGGGCACCAAACACTTCTTTCGTTCCTCGATGGGCACAATCCTCCATGTGCGTTTGTGAATTTGGGTCTTTATTATCGATTTCGGCTTCGGCGCTCTTGCGTGTTCTTACAATATTTTCCAGCACGACGATAGCGGCATCTAGCACCATACCTACCGCGAAGGCGAGTCCTGCCAGTGAAATGATATTGAGCGAACGACCGGTAAGTTGAAGCACCACAAAAGTGCTAAGTAGTGAGATAGGAATGGCCAATGCCACAATGAGCGTAGCCCGCAGCTGGCGCATAAAGAGCCAAAGCACGGCAATGGCAAGCAGCACGCCTATAAATAAATTGCTGGTAACTAGCTGCACCGCTCTATAGATAAACACTGAGGCATCAAAGCTTTGCGCCATTACTAACTGTTCAGGGGCCAAGTCCTGTTCGTTTATTTGTGCAACTTTTGCTTTTACGGCTTCTAAGGTAGCTAAAACATTGGCGTTGTTTTGTCTGTCTACGCGAATAGATATAGCCGGATTGCCGTTTTGCACACTGTAGTTTGCACCGTCAGCGCGGGTGATTTTAATTTCGGCAATGTCATTTAGAGTGATAGGGCTGCCGCCTCGCCATTCAAGGATCATTTCACCCATTTGCGTAGGCTCGTAGCGACCTTCGAAACGCAGGGTATAGCGTCTTCTGCCCACATCGACAAAGCCGCCTGAAATATCATTCGCACGCCCCAACTCGTTGGCAACTGCCGTTAGGTCAATGCCTAACTGCGCCGCTTTAAACGGGTCGAAAACAATTTGAAACTCCTCAACGCCGCCAACCCCGCTTTCCATACGCGCCCTTGCAACGCCCGGGATAGATTCAAGCTGAGGTTTAATGACATCGGTAAAAAAGGTTACATAGGTATTAATTTCGTTTGGATTGCCCGGAAGGCGCTGAAGAAAAAAGTAGGTCAAAGCGGGGGCGTCTCCCCCACTTCCAGCAAGCATTATGTTAGGGGACAAGGCATCGCGAGGTAGTGGCGGTACGCGATTCATGCGGCTAATCACTTCAATGAGCGTTTTCTGCATGTCCGTATCTAAACCAAACTCTAGATTAATCCACGCATTACCTTGGTTTGCCCATGCATTCATCGACTCAAGGCCAGGGATGCCTTGCAGCACTTCCTCTTGAGGTTCAATGATCTCCGACTCAATTTCTTGGGGCGACGCAGCGCGCCACGAGGTCTGGATGTTAATATTCGGTCTTTCAATGTCAGGAAACAGCTGTACCGGTAAATTAAACAGGCTATATAGACCTAAAAATACCAGCAGTGTTATTCCTATACCTACCCCAGTCGCGTTTTTTATTGCTTGCTTAGTGATGTCCATAATATGGCACTTATGCTTTTTATTGTTTGGTTTACTATAGGTCGCGGGAATGACAGAAAAAGTTTAAAGCCATGACACTAAGAATTTCAGCGATTATTAACATTTTGTTTAAATACCGTTTAAAAAACGTTATTTATCGCAGATGAGTAGACCTCAAAAATACGCCATTTGTCGGCCCTGGACATATTTACTTACACCCATCGTTAATTAGGCGTCGCGACGTCAAGTGAGGGTACGGATATTTTAAACTCGCCCTTCGGGAAGGTCTGGCAAGCTTCACTCTGGGAATTTAAAAAGCAACGGCCATTCCTGCATTCCCACGCTTTGCTAGGAAACTTACCAGGGCCTTCTGGGTGGGCAATCATCTATGCGGATTGGTATTGTTCTTAAATATCGGACAAAAATTTAGAGCAAAAAAAAGCCGCTCTAGGAGCGGCTTTTTTCAAATACGTCAGCGATTACGCTTCAGCAATGATGATCACTTTGATTGAAGTGATAACGTCAGAGTGAAGTTGTAAGTCGATGTCATACTCACCAGTCTCACGAAGAGTACCAGTAGGTAGTTTAACTTCTGCTTTTTGTACTTCAACGCCAGCTGCAGTGATTGCATCAGCGATGTCACGAGTACCAACAGAACCAAACAGTTTACCTTCGTCACCAGCAGGAGCTGCGATTGTAACTTCAGCAAGCTCAGCAATTTTCTCACCGCGTGCGTTAGCAGCAGCTAGTTGCTCAGCAATTTTCGCTTCAAGTTCAGCACGACGTGCTTCGAACTTTTCAACGTTGTCTTTAGTTGCAGGAACCGCTTTACCCTGTGGGAAAAGGAAGTTACGAGCGTAACCAGACTTAACAGTCACTTGGTCGCCCAGGCCGCCAAGGTTGGCGATTTTATCTAGTAGGATGATATTCATCTTAGCTAACCCTTATATTCGCCAAATTACTTGTGTGAATCAGTGTACGGAAGCAACGCAAGGAAACGTGCGCGCTTGATCGCAGAAGACAGCTGACGCTGATATTTTGCGCTTGTACCAGTAATACGGCTAGGGACAATTTTACCGCTCTCAGTGATGTAGTTCTTAAGAGTAGCGATATCTTTGTAATCAATCTCAGTCACACCTTCTGCAGTGAAACGGCAGAACTTACGACGTCTGAAAAAACGAGCCATGGGTGATCTCCTTAAGCGTTGTCTTCAGTGGTTTCAGTTTTCTTTTCCGCGCGATCTTGGCGAGGAGCAGAATCGTCACGACGCTCACGACGAGGCTCTTCTTTCATCATTGGAGAAGGCTCAGTCACAGCAGTCTTAGTGCGCATAACCATATTACGTAGGATCACGTCGTTGAAACGGAAAGCATTTTCCAATTCATCAACAGCTTCTGCAGACGCTTCAGCATTGATTAGTACGTAGTGGGCTTTGTGCAGCTTTTCAATTGGGTAAGCCAGTTGACGACGGCCCCAATCTTCTAAACGATGAATCTGACCACCGTCTTGCTTTAGGATTGTGGTATAACGCTCGATCATACCAGGTACTTGTTCACTCTGATCAGGGTGAACCATAAATACGATTTCGTAATGACGCATTATAGCTCCTTACGGTTGTAGCCTCGACAGTACAGCCGACTGTATGGAGACAAGGAACGAATTGGGATGGCTGTAAGGGCGCGCATTATACGCAGTAGTTACTAATTGCACAAGCATTAATCACCTTTAGAACAATCATTTGCCCTTTCCCCAAACACTACGCTCAGACATTTAACCAAAATACTGTTTATTTATACAGTAAAATACTGTACAGTTTTTGTGTCTTTAATAAACAGGGGACCTACCATGGCCATTACCACACAGTATGTTGTTACGCACAAAGGGGTAGAAAAATTGGTAACTACCGACAAAAAAGAAGCCGATCAGTATGACAAAATGCTCGATGCAGCAGATAACCTTGCTGACTACATTCATGCGAAGGGCATTAAGCTAGACGATAGCGTAGTGGAAGAGCTCACCATCATGCTGTCTAAAAACAAAGATAAAATCAGTAAGATTTTCAAAGGCGCTACCGCAGAAAGCGTATTAGAAGATGAAAGCGCAGAAGTGGTAAAGCTACAAGCTAACGGCTGATAATTTAGGCGCACCTCTCTTTTGCGTCGTTATGATGAGCAATTAATAAGAGCAATTGCCGCTTTAGGCTGATGGCATCTGATAGCATAGCTATACGCAAAAATGTTATTTGATAACATTACCTCAACGCGGCAATGTATTTTCTCTGGTTTTTAACTAGGTGAACAGATGTGTCGCTTTTGCTAATGTGAACATAAGACGTAAATACAGGTCGGGCTTAGCGTGAATACCATTAATAAAAACAATAGCACTCACTCCCAGCGCAACGCAGTGTCAGAAGGGCGCAGCTCAGTGTCTGAAGAGCACAACGCAGTGAATAAAGGGCGCAACACAGCGATTGAAGTTAGCAATTTACAGTTTTCGTACACCAAAGAAAGTCCTCCCATCGTTGACATTAAAGCGTGGCAAGTTTCGCAAGGTGAACACGTTTTTCTTTCAGGGCCTTCGGGTAGCGGAAAGAGCACATTGCTCAATTTGCTGTGTGGAACGTTGGCACCCACCCAAGGTGACATAACTTTGTTATCGCAGCCATTCTCTTCCTTATCAAACCGCCAGCGAGACAAGTTTAGGGCGCGCAATATCGGCGTCGTCTTTCAACAATTTAATCTTATTCCCTACCTTTCTGTGGCACAGAATATTAATGCGGCGGTGTATTTTGCAAGTACAAACGTTAGCAAGGCAGCATCAGACGCAAAGCTTCGTCATTTACTCGACAAGCTACAACTCCCTTCACGGGTACTGCATGCTAAAGCCGATGCCTTGAGTATTGGCCAACAGCAGCGTGTAGCAATAGCCCGAGCACTCATTAATGACCCAGAGTTATTGATTGTCGATGAGCCAACTTCGGCGTTAGATAGCGACGCGCGAGATAGCTTTATGTCGCTGTTAAAAGATGTAGCAGGTGAGAGCACCATGATTTTCGTTAGTCATGATAAAGCCATGGAGAGCTACTTTGACCGTCATTGTAGTATGAGTGAATTGAGCCCAAGTACAAACCATGCAGTGTCTTCACTCGGTGGCATCGAGCAAGTACAGGAGCGTACATAATGCTAAGTACCATTGCTATTGAAAGTTTAAAGCGCAGAAAAGCCACGGCAATTCTCACGCTTCTAAGCATTACTATCAGCATAAGTTTACTTTTGTGCGTGGACATTATTCGAAGCCAAGTGAAAACCAGCTTTACGCGCACAGTGTCCGGCGTCGACCTTATTGTTGGTGCACCGAGCGGTCAGCTTAATCTACTATTGTCGTCAGTGTTTAATATAGGCACCCCCACTAAAGGTATTGAATATAAAAGTATTGCGGCGCTTCAATCTAACAAGCAGGTATCGTGGCTCATTCCACTATCTTTAGGTGATACTCACCGAGGTTTTAGGGTGGTAGGTACGACCAACAGCTTTTTCGACCACTTTAAATACGGGGACATGCAGTCACTACAGCTATCTGATGGAGCGACATTTACTCAGCCACTATCTACGGTAATTGGTGCTGATATAGCCGAATCATTGGGATATAAAGTAGGAGATAAAATTATTATTTCTCACGGCTTAGGCAGTGTTTCATTCAATAATCATGACGATCACCCTTTTACTATTTCCGGAATCTTAGATAAAACAGGCACCCCCGTGGATAAGGCTGTTTATGTCACTTTGCAGGGCCTTGAAGAGGCCCACACAGGGCCCAAGCATTCACCCACCTCAATGTTAGGCCGTAAATCTGCTGACAAGGTGAGCGAGCATGAGCACGAGCATGAGCATGAGCATGAGCATGACAAGCATACCGATGAACATGCTGCTTACAATAGCGAAGCGTTTACGCCTGAGTCTGTATCTGTGGTGATGCTGGGGCTTAAACATCGGGTAACTGCGCTGCAGTTGCAGTATCAAATTAATCAAAGTAAAAAAGAGCCGTTAATGGCTATTCTGCCGGGTATGGCACTCGCTGAGCTTTGGCAAATTATGGGAAATGTAGAGTCGCTATTGCTTGGTCTTTCCGGTCTTATCGTCATTTGCGCGCTAATTGGGTTAGCGACTATGCTACTTGCAACTATGCGTGAACGTTATCAAGAAATCGCTGTTTTACGCACTATTGGCGCCGGACCATTTACTCTACTACTGCTAATTCAAATTGAAGCTATGCTGCTTACTATGTTGAGTGCCGTACTAAGCTTAGGCTTGGTGGCTGGGCTTATGAGCGTACTAAAGCCTTGGTTAAGCAGCACTTATGGACTGTTTTTGAGTAGTCCACTGTTTGGGCAAAGCAGCGTTATTATCATTTTGCTTATATTAGGGTGCACCTACTTAGTTTCTCTTTTCCCAGCCGTTGCTGCCTATAAACGCGGCTTACATGCTGGACTGAATACAAACTAGACAAAACCAACGCGTAGGAGAGTGTTACTCTCCTACCCGCTTGTCTGTACTGAAGCGCAAAATAAGCTCATGAACTTGATTTACCGTAGCGCGTAAATCGTGGCTCGCTGCTAGCGATGCCTCAGATGAACGCTGGGTTTCAGACGCGCCGTCAGCGACTTCTACTAACTGCTGGTTAATATGCTCTGCCACCGTGCTTTGTTCTTCTACCGCTGAAGACATCTCTACCGTGGCATCCGCGATACCTTTCACTGCATTGTTAATTTCAAACAATGCACCTCGGGTTTCTTCTACTATAGCGCTGCCGTGCTCTGCTGAAGCTAGCCCTTCCGTCGATACCCTAACAGCGCGGTCAGAACGCTCAGCCAATTCTGTAATAATGTTGTGGATTTTGTCGGTCGATTCGCGAGTTTTCGAAGCTAAGGTACGAACTTCATCAGCAACAACCGCAAAACCTCTTCCTTGTTCGCCAGCCCTTGCAGCTTCAATCGCAGCGTTAAGCGCCAACAGGTTAGTTTGCTCTGCGATGGTGGATATAATGTTGGCCGCTTCACCTATATCGCTGGTTGACTGAGCGAGTTCAGTTACTGTTGTCGAAATTGACTCAACAGCTTCGCGTAAAGCAACAATGGCCTGCATGGCTTCTTCTGCTTTTTGGTTACCTGTTTCTACGTTGGCCGCTGCTATTTTTGCACTTTTGGCATTACCTTCAACCCGCTCAGCAACTTCTTGGATAGCTTGGCTCATTTGTGTAACCGCGGAGGCTATTTGCTGAGTAGCTTGGTTTTGCTGAACAACCGCGGCACTGGTGCTTTCCGCTTGTTGATGCGTGGTGTTAGCTATCGATTCGAGCCCCGCTGATGCATCTTTAATTCGGGTTAACGCCGTGCGATTTCTGGCAAGTTCGCACCCCAGTGCAAGTTTGGCTTGGCTTATGTGAGGGGGGTCTGGGAAGTAGGTTTGTGCCACCGTTTCATTAGCGTAGCTTTCTGGGCTAAGAGAAAGCAGCGCGCCCCAGTCTTTTCTTGTCTTGGCTTCTTGAGCAATCATTAAAACTATAGCTCCAAGCAGCGCAATGCCTGCCGCTGTCCAACCATGGGTAAACGCGAGTACTAAAACAAGTAGGGCGCTTAACAGTATTGCTGGCGCCATGTGCATGAGGCCTTGCCCCAGTCGCGACATCGGTGATACCGCAGATTTTCCTTCCTGCATTCTGGCGTAAACACTAGATGCGCGTGCTATTTCGTCATTTAACGCCGGCACTCGAACAGATTCGTACCCCACAATTGTTTTACCTTCATAAACGGGAGTCACGAATGCCGAAACCCAGTAGTGATCGCCATTCTTCCTTCTGTTTTTTACTAGTCCCAGCCAGCTTTGCCCAGACTCTAAAGTACGCCACATTTCTTTAAACACGGGCGCTGGCATATCGGGGTGACGAATCAAATTATGGTTTTTTCCTATTAATTCTTCGCGGGTAAAACCACTCGCTTCCACAAACTCACTATTGCAGTGTTGGATAACCCCACGCTTATCGGTTGATGAAATAAGGCGGTGGTGGGATGGAAACTTATACTCTTTTTGGGTAACAGGCTGGTTATTTATCATTAAATACTTTCTCCATTTTGCAAAGTACTCATCCGTAGAGCATAAAACCTTTGCTTTCTCATAAGACTAGAACATAAACAGCTGCTGTCTAGTTCAAGAAAAAAAATAGAGAAATTTTAATTTTATCAAACAGTTATAAAAGCATTCATACTTTAGGATAATGGCAGTACGACTGACACTTTTGTGCCTCTGCCTTCAACACTGACAATATCTATCCTGCCATTATGCTCCTCGACAATGGTCATGGAAATTGACATACCCAGCCCTGTGCCCTCACCTGGCGGTTTGGTAGTAAAAAACGGAGTGAACACTTTACTAAGCGTTTCTTTTGACATGCCCATACCTTCATCTTCAACGATAAGACAGACACTGCCACCCTCCTTCTGTATTTTTAGTGTTATGCCTTTCCCTTCCGGCGTGGCATATATCGCATTGGTTAAGAAGTTTACAAGTACCTGCTGAATTTGCCCGGAGTTACCGTTAAAGAAGGCATCTTCCTCTGGTACTTCAAAGCGCACCGTATTGCGATAACGATGCAAATTATTGGTGAGCTTAATCGCTGTATTCATGGCTTCGATAGCGCTAATTTCAGAGTGCTTGCCCGAGCCTGGATAAGAAAAGCTTCTTAACGCTTTCACAATTTCGATTATACGCTCAATACCTTCATGAGACTCATCAAACATTTCCGCAATTTCGGTCGCACTGTCTTTAAGGGAAAAACGCTTTTCAAGCGCCATAAAATGCGCGGCAACTTCACCACCTGCTTTTTTACAAAGACTACCTATTTCCTCAAGCGCACGCTGATAGTCGTTAAAAATATCTTTTGCAACGACAGTATTACTTCGCACATAACCAATAGGGTTATTAATTTCATGAGCGATACCTGCGGCTAGCTGACCTAGCATAGCCATTTTATCAGCACTGACTAATCTTTCTTCAAGGAAATCCCGGTCCTTTTTCACGTTACTCAGTTCTACTTGCCTAGTATTTAATTCACTTTTCTTATTTTGGTATCGAGACGTGATATTGAGGTAATGCTTCGTGGTATCTAATACGTAAAGCGTTTCTTCTTCCAAATTATCGTCTTTGGTCAATAATACTAGCCACGTATATTCCCCCCGCGACATTTCATGCATAAAGTGAAGTAAGCGAGACTCTGTATCTTTTTCCGGCTGTATTACTGCACTAACACACCAATGGGAATAGCTTTCTCGTAAATCTAGTGGCGTTTCCTGCTTGATAAATTGCGCTAACGCGGGGGACGTTGTCCAGCCTTTCCCCTGAACCAGCACACTATCATCATTGCCAATAATTAGTTCACCATCTTTAACGGTAAAGGCTTTGCCACAAAACGCACCGCTAAATTCTACGGCAGATTCAAGCGCCGAAAATATGTAACTTTCCCCGGATGTCGCTTGTGTAAGTTGTGAGGCCGTACGGTTGAGGTAAAGAAGCTCGCGCTCTCTTTGTTTAGAGTCTTTGAGTGCTTTGCGTAATGCTTGATTGGCAAGATAGGCGTCTTGGGAGTAGGTTTCTAGGAAAGATTCAGCGTTTTTGCGTGCAACTTTTTGGCGTTTAAGCTGTCGCTCTAGCGAATTAACACGGGCCTCAAGCGCACGAATACGTTCGTTTTCGGTGGAATACGATGTTTCACTCACCTTAAAGCCCTCCAATGTGCGTGCCGCGTGCTAATGCGCACGCCTTATACTAATACTTCAGCACAAAATAGCCTAACTAGCTAATCGGTCAAGAAGCATCATTACACGCTCGCTCGCCTGTTCCATTTCTATCAGTTTAGCATCTGCCTCTGCATTATTGCCTGCTTGTTTTGCTCTGATAGCTTCAACACCACTTCTATGTACTTTTGCATGTGGCGCTTCAATCTCTCTAAAGGCTGTCGTCTGACCGATAGGATTGGTTACATTTTCACTATACCATTGCCCTAAACGACAACTCGCGTGATCACTAAAGTCAGCGACTGATTTGTTACTAAAGCCACAGAGCACTTCGTAGATCCCTGCTTTCCACACAACGTGATCTAACTTTACAGTTTGAATGAACGTAGTCATTGCGCCTTCGCTGATGGTGGTCTTCATGCTGTCGCAATGTTGCACCATAGTCTCGTAACTATTATTCAGCTGGTTAATGCCAGCTTCTAACTCTTCATTGTTACTACGCAGTTCATTAACACCCGACACCGCTTTCGATGTTGATTGGATAATGCCGTTTACAAGCTCTGATACTTCTGTTGCAGATTTATTTGTCTCAGTTGCCAGCGCTCTTACCTCGTCAGCTACCACACTAAAGCCTCGTCCAGCATCACCAGCACGGGCGGCTTCAATCGCTGCATTCAACGCAAGCAAGTTAGTTTGATCAGAAATACTGGTAATAGTGGTTACAAACTTATTGATATTGTCAGCTGTCGTAGACAGTCCAGAAATACGCTCGCTCATACTTCCCATCTGAACATTCAGGCCGCTCATGTCAGATACAATCTTACTTAATGTAGAGGCCGATTCGCTAAACAAATCATTTATATCAACAATCGACTGACTTTCCGCATTAATTCGTTCATAAGAACCTAAAACCGTCTCACGGACACCCTCAACCTGTGACAGTGAACCTACTAAACATTTAACTACAGTAGCATTGGCAGATGAAACTTCTTCGTGCTTGGCAATCTCTAAAGCGGTAGTCAGCTCTGCATTTTCGGCTTCAAGCAAAGACACCCTGTCTAACGTTTCTTGAAGTCGCTTTTCTAATAGCTGAACTTGAGCTTCTTTTTCTTCGAATTTGCTGCGTGATACAAACATGTTTAGTTACCAATAATTTTTATAGAGTTATTTTGTTCAGACTAACAGAGGTTATATCGTCTTAGCCATTAGTCTGAAGTAGCGTTATTGTTTGATTATCGGCAGAAAATTATAAAACTGAGGGGATAAATTAAACTATTATCTCTGCTTTTAGTTAGCTGGCAGTAAATGAGGTGGTAGAGGCGCACGACGAGCGCTTTTTTTAGGGCCATACCACGTTGATAGATAATCTAATATCGTTGGTTCTGCCTCACCCAGTGACCACAGTTTCTGCGTTTCTTGCATCCAGCGAATAGTCTCAAGCCACCTTTCACGGCTCATGGCATTCTGAGTAATAAGAGAAGTCGAGTGACAGGCACTGCAATGGGCTAACACTAAGTTGAAGCCTTCTGCTTTTATAAGACCTGACTGGGGATCGACGTCATGCAGCACATGCTCTTTTGATGAACTTGTCATGCTGTTCGTATTATTCGTCTCAATATCGGCCGCTGCAACGGGTAGATGAAGGACTCCTACTAGGGCAATAAATCGAACCGTTATGCTAGCCATATCAATTGCCCCACTTAACATACATAAAATCTCGTACTCATATACCTACACCACACGCACAGCGATACGGTGACAGGCATTGTTCAAATACCCTTTTGGATTCCATCCAGGTAGCACCATAGGCTGAGACTTTCCATGCTCATCTTGTGCTTTAGCCCATACCTCGTAATAGCCCTGCTGAGGGAAGTTTATCTGAGTACTAAACTGCTGCCATGCGTGTCTGTTTGCCGGTACGTTCAGCTGAGCAAGATTCCAGGTTTGGCCAAAATCGATAGAGGTAAACACCTTGGCAATTTTGCCCTCACCACTCCATGCATGTCCCCGAACGGTTAGCTTTTCTTTAAGAGAGTGGTCGCTGCCAGACTTTGGAAAGGTAATAAGCGACTTAACTGGCATAGCTTCAATAATACACATGTCTTCGTCGGCAACTTCAGCGCCAGGCGCAACAGGTTTACATGGAACCCGATAGGCTTTTCCTAGCATTTTCGCGCCGTCGTGCACGCGGTCTCGAATTACTATTTTCTTAAGCCATTTCCCTGACGTTGATGCAGGCCAGCCACCAAATACCAATCGCAGCGGATAGCCGTTCATTAAGGGAAGTGGTTCATCATTCATAGCCCATGCGATTAACGACTCATCTTCCATCGCTTTGTCAATGGGCACGCCTCGCGAAATCGCCGCCTTGCCCGGTGTTCGGCTTAAGTGCTGATCGTCACCGTAATAACCAATGTAAACCGCATCATCATTAACACCCACGGCCTTTAAAACATCTTTTAGCCTTACCCCCGTCCAGCGTGGGCAGCCTACCGCGCCCGTTGTCCACTGGTTACCGGTAGCGGCCGGTGAGAACTCGGCACGCCCGTTTCCACCACACTCGAGCGTTAACTGATAGGTATAATGCTTAAATTGAGTTTTTAGCTCTTCAAGGGTAAAGGTTTTTGACTGTGCTGCAGACTCCCCTTCAATAGTTAGCGTCCAGCTATTTGCATCTGGTGCTTGCGGGGGAATACCGTTATTTCTCACGAAAAAACGCGAAGCGGGTGTCACTGCGTCATCTAACAAGTGTGCAGGAGTTTCTGCATTTAATGGTCTGTCATTAAGTACGGTTAACCCATCTTTACCTTTTATTGAAAAAGGTGTGTCAGCTTGGGCATATGCAGCGGGAATAAGACCCGCTGGCATAAATTGTCCGTACACCACTTCCGCACCGAGTAGCAAAGACAGTGATTTCAAACCTTTGATAAAGCCTCGGCGGGTTAGCTTATCACTGGTTCTTTGAAAGACCTGCTCATCGGCTTTTACAGGGTCTTTGGCATAAAGTTCGTGAAGACCTTGCTTTTTCACTTAGACCACCTTATCAGTACAAACGACTTTGTATTTAAAACATGCTGCAAAATGATGAACGGCCTTTACATGGCGTAAAGAAAGCCAAGAATAAGCAGTGCAATCCACAGGGTCTCAACCACTATCATGACTATGGGAAGCACGCCCACTTCGGCAAGCTTGCCCAAGTTTGATTTCATGCCGATAGCAGTAATGGAAACAACTAAAAAGAAACGAGAAACTTGCGTGCCTGCTTCAATCGCAAATTCAGGTAACGCCACAAAACTATTGAGCAACATTAATGCAATAAAACCGATGAGGAACAGAGGCATTTTAGGTACTTCACCGCCTTCTGCTTGAGTACTGGCTTTGTAGAATCTTTTTATCACAAGCATCATAATCAGTACCACCGGCATGAGCATGGCAACGCGCACCAATTTGGTAAGAGTCGCCATATCACCCGCACTTTCTGACACCGAGTAACCAGCCCCTACCACCTGTGCCACGTCGTGAATTGTGCCGCCAAGAAAAATACCAGCTTCAGTGTCAGTCATACCCAATTGACCCGCAATTATGGGGTAAAGCACCATGGCGATAGTGGACATAGCCGTTACACCAATAACGGTAAGTAATGTATCTCGCTCGTGGTTATCGCCCTTTGGCAGTATGGTAGAGATGGCTAACGCAGCAGATGCACCGCAAATAGCGACGGAGCCGCCGGTTAGTGCACCAAAGCGCTTTTGAAGCCCTAACGCTTTTGCCAAGACTACGCCCAAAACAATGGTAGTAAAAATGGCGCCAGCGAGCATGAGTGCCGTTTGCCAACCTAGCACCGCTAAGTCACCAAGGGCTATTCTTAACCCAAGTAAAACGACACCTGCGCGAAGCAATGTACTTGCGGTAAAGTCGATACCGCAAGCACATGGCGTATCGTTTTGGTATAGAAACGAAACCGCCATGCCTAACAGTAAAGCGAACAACATAGCAGGGGCATTGTAGTGCTCACTTAAAAACAACGCCGCCATGCCCGTGATGGTAGCAATACCCAGCCCAGGCCAAATGCTTTTACATTTTACTGCTATGTCATTCATTGCATTAACGCTCTGAAGCAACCAATGCCACAAGCACTACACGCTTGCGATCGCCAGAGTAGGGGCGACGGCCGTGCATGGCGCGATAGTTATCGACAATTGCCACGTCCCCGTCTTGCCACTCTAAATCAAACGTGAAGTCTTCAGAAAGCTCAGCAATGCGCTCTAGCCCTTCTTTCGGGATAGCGCTGCCGTCACCAAACGTAATTGCTGAAGATGGGTTCTCGCGAACGCCTTTCCAGCCCATGTAAGCTGCAATAAGCTGGTTGTAGAACACTTCAGAACCGTCAGCTAACTCAATGACTGCTGGAAGTACAGGCGTAATAGCTTTTAAGCTACCATCTTCCATCCACTCCCAGCTGTAACCTAGTTCTTTAAGCTTAGCTTCACCCTCTTCTACGGTTTCAACACTTAACGTGCTTTTCCAGCTACGGCCCTGACCAGAGTTAGCGTCATCAGCCGCTGGCATGGTGGTGGTGTACTTCAGACCTTTCTCTTTGAAATCACTTGCCAATTCAGGGTTCTCTGCCTTCAATGCTTCAAACAATTTGTCTGAACGACACAGCGGCGTAGCTCCGCCCTCATCTGCTGCAGTTTTACAAAAAAAGAAAAGCTTACTTGGAGAAATAGGGGTTTGAGCCATTTCGTGATGAAGAAAAATTTCTACATCTTTAGGTGCTTCGTTAGCAGTAAATACACGCTCGGTATAGTTAATACGCACCGCGTTAGACAGCGACTCTTGATAAGTAAAGTTAGGATAGCCGAAGCCTGCTGAAAAAACGTCAAAGGTCTCTGCTGAATCAAGAGGGAACCCTCTAAAAAGCAGCGCACCTGATTTAGCAAGTTTTGCCTCTAGTTCTGCCTGATTCGCTTTAACAAACGCAACCGTTTCTTCTACAGTGGAACAGCTTTCATTGTTCACGACTATTTCAGGGAACACGCCGCCGTTGTAGTTGTGCTGAGTAGGTACGCGTGCATACGCTACCGCAGAGCTGTCATTGACGTTTTTCATAGTTTACTCCTAGTCGTAAATGGGGTGGAAACGATTAAAGGCTGCTTCGCAGAAGTGACCCGGATCGTTAAATCGACGATTCATGTTTAATGCAGAAATAGCCTGCATTTCACTTTCACTTAATGAGAAATCGAAAAGCGCCAAGTTCTCTTTCATGCGTTCTACTTTTGACGTTTTCGGAATAATCGCGTTGCCGCGCTGAATACCCCAACGCAATACAATTTGCGCTGGCGTTTTACCGTGGGCTTTTGCAGCAGCTTTCACTACGTCCTGCTGAAGTACTGATTCAGTCTGGTCAGCCATTTCAAGCTCTAAGTAAGAAAGCGCACCTAAAGGCGAGAACGCGGTAACATTTAAACCGTAGTCTTTTGCTAAACGAATTAAACGTTCTTGGGTAAGGTACGGATGAGATTCAATCTGTAGCATAGCTGGCTTAATGCGCGCATAGCTCATTAGGTCGTTAAGCAACCCTGTGTTGTAATTACACACACCAATTTGTTTTGCTTTACCGC
This sequence comes from Alteromonas sp. ABD4_190, assembly GCF_056160105.1. Classification (NCBI taxonomy): domain Bacteria; kingdom Pseudomonadati; phylum Pseudomonadota; class Gammaproteobacteria; order Alteromonadales; family Alteromonadaceae; genus Alteromonas; species Alteromonas sp. ABD4_190. The sequence goes on along the minus strand of NZ_JBSWWN010000001.1, from coordinate 2,434,819 downwards.
TATCTGCGAGCGCTTCCATGGCTTCCCATGTTTTGTGAAGCGGCACAGGAGCAAGCTCCATCTTTGGTTCAGCTGCATCAGGGTCGTAAAACCACTCTGGCGGATACCGTGTTTCGATTGGCACGAACTTTTGCGCGATCGGGAAATGGATAAGGTATAAATCCAGGTAGTCTAGCTGTAAATCAGATAGCGTTTTTTCAAGCGCTAGCTCTACATGCTCAGGGGCGTGAAAGGTGTTCCAGAGCTTCGAGGTTACCCACAACTCTTCTCTGGTACATAAACCTTCATCAATAGCGCGCTTTATGCCTTCACCTACTTCTTTTTCGTTACCATAGTCTGCTGCGCAGTCTAGATGGCGATATCCAGCTTTAATTGCTTGGTATGTTGTTTCAGCACAAATGGCGGTATCTACTTTCCAAAAGCCAAAACCTACCTCAGGTATCTTATTCATTGCTTCATTCACCTTAGAATTTGTTGCATTAAGCTAATTAGTTTTACTTTAACACTATGCTCTTGTATAACTTCAGCTTCAAACTTTAGTCTTGTATAAGACATAAGTTATTACACAGGCACTCTTATGTCAACAAAGTGTTAACAAGCTAAATTAAAAGATCGAGTTTGGCTTCTAATGGTGGGATTGAATAACGTTTGTACCCTAATTTAGTGGCGGATATTTTAAGCGGACGTTTATCTATGTCCGCTTTTTAGGAAAGGGTCAGCAGTGTGGGCGATAGAAATGGCATAGAGCCGACTAGAAATGAAGCATGTCAATCAAGTTCAACTTGATAGTGATAATGGTCGGTTCTGCATTTACTCTCTCGATACTCTATTAACTTGCCATCAATAGATTCTGTGACACGAGTGACCAAAAGTAGCGGTGTTCCTTTTTCAATACCCAAGCTTTTCGCATCACTTTTTGATGCAAGAACGGCTTTAATGCTGTCACGGGTTTTAAACACGGTCTGGTTATAATCAGTTTGATAAAAGTGATACAAGGTATGCGGAATATCTTCGCGCAGGTGAATTTCGGGAAACATTTTGAAAGGCAAGAATATGGTTTCTAGCATACAAAATTCGTTTTCGAGTATGCGTCTGCGTTTAAGCTTTATCGTTTTGTCTTTTGCCGTTAAAGCAAGTGCAGCTTGGACTGTTTCACTTGGTTCAACCAGCTCTTTACTGATGAGTTCTGCTTTAGGTAAATCAGCGCCCTTGCCGTCAGCTTGCAGGGGAAAGAAACGAAATAACGCATCTTGAGCGGTATGTTCAGAAACGAATGTACCCACCCCTTGTCTGCGGGTTACAATTTTTGTGTCAGTAAGCAGTGTTAATGCTTTGCGAACGGTTCCTTGGCTCACTTTGAACTCGTCTGCAAGTTTGAACTCACTAGGCAACATCTCACCAGGTTGCCATCGACGCTCCACAATAAGTTGCTTAATGTATTCAGCTACCTGTTGGTATAGAGGCTGAAAAGCGAGACTCGGACCGCTGAGTTTGTGATCGAACTGAGATGAAGACATGAACCCTAACCTAAACGCTTAATTATTGTTTTTATATCATACACAAGATTTATAGCGCATTTTTGACTTAAATCACATACATCGTAGGAATAACATACATGCTCTTGGAAACACTACTCCCCATGTTCGCCCTTTTAGGTCTTGCGACGCTCCTGCAAACATTAAGCGGGTTTGGCTTTGGGTTAATGGTAGTGTCTAGCTTTACCTTGTTCGGTATTATGCCGCTTACCGCAACTACATTCATGGTAAGCTTTTTAAGCCTTTTTAACTCAGTAAGTCTAGTTGCCAGAAATCGTGAACAGATTAACACGCGTGCATTTAAAATCTTACTCATTAGCGGAATCCCTTTTATGGCAGTTGGCTACACGCTGCTAGAATACTTATCAATAGGCATGGCAACCTGGTTAAACCTATTGCTGGGCTTCGCTATTTTAAGCTGCTGCGGGCTTTTACTGGTTAAAAGAAAACGTGGGCAGCCGTCTGGTAGTGCCTTTGGTTTTACTGTTGCGGGCGGTCTTGGAGGAATGTTAGGCGGGCTTTTCTCTACGTTCGGTCCGCCTGTGGTATTTCAGTGTTACAGACAAGCCTGGCCAATCAATGAAATACGCTTTACTTTGTTGGCCGTATTTAGCGTAACCGCATTAATACGTCTTGCTATAGTACCTTTTGGTACACTCCCTTCAATAGACGTTATGATTTCTGCACTACTCGCAGTGCCAGTCATTCTTATATTTACACGACTAGGCCGCGTGCTCGCTGCGCGAGTTTCAACATCTTCGGTAAGGTTACTAGCGTTAACCATGCTTGCGCTAAGTGGCGTCACGCTAATTGTGAAAAACATAAGCTTTTAAACCCTTTTAGCGCAAATTTTGATTACAGAGAATTGAACTTAATGAGCTACAAGCGCAAGACAGCAAAGAACATACCTCGATCTAAATCTTCATAATTTGCTAATTGCAGATTGACACCCAAGTTACATTTCATTAACTTATGTCTTATATAAGACACTAAGGGTAATGTAGAAATGAGTAACGCTTTTTGTGTAACTGAACCAGATTGGAACGATATTGAAGCTGCTGACATCACTGAGCAGCCCTTTTTGTCTGACGATAAAACACTTGTTGTCCCCACTCAACATGGCGAGTTGAGCCTAAGTATCAGTCAGTTTGGCTTACGCATTCAAAGTGATGCAAACGCAACTGATGACTTTGAAATGCTTACACAAGCACCCGATAAGCAAATATTGGTACTTTCCGGTGACAAGTCTCACAGTACCTTGGCAGCAGGTGATTATCGATTAGAAATTTTTGCCGCTCCTCTTCATTTCAAGCTGTATAAAGATGACGTTTTAGTTCAGCAAAGCGCCACCGACGGCCACTTTGTGCGCCAGCATCGTTTACCGCCCTTTGCTAAAACAGACAGCGGATGGTTAGTGAGCCTGGAGCTTGGTTATGATGAGGCGGTTTACGGTCTTGGAGAGAAATGGGGCAAGCTTGATAAACGCGGCCAGCTAATTCGCTCATACAACCACGACGCTTTAGGCGTAAACGCCGAAAAGTCTTATAAAAACACACCTTACGCATGGAGTCCTGAAGGCTGGAATTTATTTGTGCACACTCCAGCACCAGTCACCCATGGAGTCGGCTACGCACTTTGGTCACAGCGAGCGTATGTGTGTTTAGTTGAAGATGGCGTACTCGACATGTTCTTGTTTCATCAAGACTCGCCAGCTAAAAGCCTTCAAACCTACAGCGAGTTAACTGGCTTTGCGCCAACGCCGCCTACATGGAGCTTAGGCGTAATCCTGTCTAAAGCGTATTATAAAGATGCCGACGAGTTACTTGCCGTTGCCCGAGAAGTGCGCGAAAAGAATATGCCTTGCGATGTTATTACCCTTGACGGTCGCGCATGGCAAGACACTGATACCCGTTTTGCCTTTGAGTGGGACCCTAAGCGCTACGAAGACCCACAGCCGGTTATTGATGAGCTCAAAGCCTTAGGTTTCAAGATCTGTGTATGGGAATATCCCATGATCTCAGTGAAAAACCCTCTTTATAAAAAAGCTGCAGAAAAAGGCTGGCTGATAAAGGATAAGCGCACTGGCGAAGCGTATCGCTATGAATGGGACTTGAGCCCATTTGGGGAAGTGCTTACGCCCCTGCCAGACTCCGGCATTTTAGACTTTACCCACCCTGAAGCTTACGAGTTTTGGAAAACCTCGCATAAACCTCTTTTTGACCTTGGCGTAGACATGATCAAGGCCGACTTTGGCGAGCAGCTAGAAGACGACAATATGCTGTCGTATAGCAGTGATTCAGGCAATCGTCTACACAATGTTTACAGTATGCTTTATAACCGCTGCGTTTATGAGGCAGCTGCGGCTTACTGCAAAACTGGCCCGTTCTTATTTAGCCGTTCTGCTTGGACAGGAAGCCAGCGCTATCCATCACAGTGGGGCGGCGACCCGCAAGCCGATTGGCACGGCCTAGCGGCAAGTATTCGTGGCAGTTTGTCTTGGGGTATGTCAGGCGGACCTTTCTTTGCCACGGATATCGGCGGTTTTTACAAAGATACCCGAGATGCAGAGCTCTATGTACGATGGGCGCAAGCATCAGTATTTAGCGCCCACATGCGATTGCATGGTATTGGCCCTCGTGAACCCTGGTCATATGGTGATGAAGCATCAGATGCCGTGTTTGACGCATTAAAGCTGCGCTACAAGCTTATACCTTATTTAAAAGAAACCGCAGAAAAAGCATCTATTACGGGGCTGCCCGTTCAGCGGGCCATGGCGTTAGCCTTTCCTGACCAGCCGCTATCTCACGCTTTTGAGCAACAGTTTATGTGTGGTGATGACTTGCTGGTTGTGCCTTGTGTCGTGCCTGGCGGCAAAATTAAATACTACTTACCTAAAGGCGAGTGGGTGCGCTTTGGTACCGATGAAGTGGTACAGGGTGAACAATACATAGAAGAGATATTGGCACTTAATGACGTGGCGGTATTCATTCAAAAAGGCAGTCGCATTGTAATGGGCCCAGATGTTCAGCATACCGATATGGATATGTCGAATATTTCGCACTGGCCAGCATAGCGCTTAGGAGTAGTTCATGGATATTACCCTTACCCTACTGTCATGTATGGCATTTATGGCAATCGTTGCCGCTATCTCTTACATGAAAACCAAAGGGGAAGTTAACACACAAGATGGTTACTTCCTCGCAGGAAGAGGGCTGACCGGCACCTTTATAGCCGGGTCCATGATCCTTACCAACCTCTCCGCTGAGCAGCTTATTGGCTTAAACGGCTCTGCCTTCGGCTATAACCTTAGCGCGATGGCGTGGGAAGTAACCGCAGGTATCTCTACCATTATTATGGCGCTTATTTTCCTGCCTCGTTACTTAGCGGGTGCGTTCTCAACCCTACCTGAGTTTTTGCGAGACCGTTTCGACGACAGCGTGCGTAGAATGACGGTAGTACTATTTATGGTGGGGTATTCGTTAGTTACCATTCCATCGGTGCTTTACTCTGGCTCTATTGCCGTGCTTAGGCTTTTTGATGTACCCGGGCTTTTCAATGTAAGCTATGAGATGGGACTGGTACTTACCATCGTCATAGTCGGTACGATTGGCGCTCTCTATGCCATTTTCGGTGGTTTAAAAGCGGTAGCCGTATCAGACACGATTAATGGAGTTGGCCTTTTAATTGTGGGTTTATTGGTTCCCGTTCTTGGCTTGGTGGCCTTGGGCGACGGCAGCTTTAGCCAAGGTCTATCTACTATTGCTACCACAGAAACCGAAAAGCTCAACGCTATAGGCGGCGCTGACGATCCTGTCCCTTTAGGTACTATTTTTACAGGTATGATATTAGCTAACCTGTTTTACTGGGGTACAAACCAATACGTTATTCAGCGAACCTTGGGGGCTAAAAACCTGGTTGAAGGTCAAAAAGGCGTGCTGTTCTCTGGCTACTTTAAAGTGCTTGTGCCCTTTATGATGATGCTACCTGGCGTTATTGCTTATCACTTATATCAAGACGAAAATCTTCAAACCATCGACCTCGCCTACCCCCATTTGGTTAAAGATGTACTCCCACAGTATTTGTCGGGTTTCTTTTTAGCAGTATTGCTTGGTGCCGTGTTTAGCTCTTTTAATTCACTGCTTAACAGTGCTGCCACCCTATTTTGCTTAGACGTATACAAACCCTTCAAAAAAGACAAAGTGAGCGACGAAAAGCTTATTCGCGTTGCCAAGATCACCAGTATTGTTATTGCTGTGCTCTCTTTTATCACGGCGCCGCTGCTTATGTTTGCCCCTGAAGGATTGTGGCAAATCATTCGCATATTTACCGGCTTTTACAATATTCCCGTTATCACTATTGTGCTTGTTGGCTTATTTACAAAACGCGTTCCTGCGCTGGCGGCAAAAGTCGCGATTATCTTCCACGTAATTGCCTATGGACTGCTTAAGTTTGTATGGGAAGTCGATATTAACTTCATTCATATTTATGCCATTTTATTCGCTATAGAACTGACCATTATGTTAACCATAGGTAAGCTCTATCCAATGGCTACACCATGGCACTTTACGCCGAAGGCCGAAGTTAATATGACCCCATGGCGCTACGCTATCCCCTGCGCGATTGTGCTGGTTGGTCTTATTGCTACCTTGTATTTGATGTTCTCCCCAGTGGGCTTTGTAGGCGGAATCAGTAACATCTTTATACCGGCTCTAGTTGGCTTGTGGGCAAGCTGTTTCGCTGCCATAGGCATTAGCCTTAAATGGTGGCGAGTAAAATACGAGCAAGGCCTAAAGCGCCTTGCTTCCCAGCCGGCTTAAACTAAACGCTTCTGTATAGAAAAAACACAAAAAAATTAACATAACGTTTGCAAACGACTTAACAATTGTTTAACTTAATTACTCTTATATAAGACATCAGACGAAAGATATCTTTTATAAAGGCTGGTAATGATAAATCACATAGTGCGCCATTTTAAATGATGCCCCTTGTGTAGCTAAAAAAAATAAAAAACCAAACACCGTCTACGTACAACGGTTGATATATAAAAAAAGTGTTGGCCATTGTTAGTTAGAGCGAGATAAGCGAAATACCCTGGAGAACAACATGAATACAAAAAGATCGATCATTAGTAAGGCGGTAACCCTTGCTATGACATCTGGCTTGCTGCTTCACGCAAATGGCTATGCGCAAGATGCAGAGACCGAACAAACTAAAACAGCTAAAGACGACAAGTCATTCGAGCAAATTGTCGTTACCTCACAGAAACGTGTACAGAGTATTAGCGACGTCCCTGTAGCAGTATCCGTATTACGCGGTGACCAGATAGAATCGGCTTTCGCAAACAATGTTGAAAATCTTCAAGCGCTTGTTCCATCAGTAAGTTTCCGCAAAGGTACAACAACCCGTAACTCTGCACTAACCGTTCGTGGTATTGGCACAATTTCATTTAGTATCGCCGCCGAGCCAAGTGTGGCGACAGTGGTAGATGGTGTGGTACTAGGCCGCTCAGGACAGGCTTTTGCCGATTTATATGACGTTGACCGCATCGAAGTGCTGCGCGGCCCACAAGGCACCCTTTTTGGTAAAAATGCATCAGCCGGCGTAGTCAACATTACCACTAAAGACCCTTCGCAGGAACTAACCGGTAGCCTTTCTACCGAATTCTACCAAGATAACGAGTATCGTTTAAAAGGCACGGTGAGCGGTGGTTTAACAGACGACCTTTCAGCTAGCCTGACCGTGTTCCAAGGTAAATTCGACGGCTACATCGATAATGTTTATAACAACGAAACGGTAAACGGCTATGATCGAGAAGGTGCGCGTGCGGTAGTCCTCTACGAACCAACCAACGACTTAAAAGTTAAGTTTATTAGCGAATTTTACAGTGCTGATGACGACTGTTGTGCCGATTTAGAAGGCGTATCAAGCGGTCGTAATCCAGAATCAGAAGCAGCACCTAGCAGTGCAACTATTGCTGACGGCATTGATTTAGAACAGCGTCAAATCGACCACGATTTTGAGTCTCGCACCATCGACGACCACTCAGCTTTCTCTGTGCAAGTTGATAAAACTGTCGGCGACTATACTTTCACCTCAATCACAGCCCAGCGCTCATGGGAAAACACTGAATTCCGCGAAGGTGACTTTACCTCAATTGCTGGCGACAGCGACCAGCCAGTGTTCGGCGTACCTTTCCAACTGCACGATGTGGGTGAGCAGGAATGGAGTCAGTTTTCTCAAGAATTCCGTGTTGCTTCAAACCTAGCAGGCCCGTTTAACTTCCTGGCGGGTATGTTCTATTGGAACATGGATTCAGAGCGTAACTTCACTCGCGATGCAAGTTGCCAAAACAATAACCTTCAACTTGACCAAGCACTGACATTCTATGCGCAGAATAACCTGTCTGGAGACGACCTAACTAACGCGCTTTCAGACCTCGACGCCTATGCAGATTCATTAGGTGTGTCGTGCAATGCGAACGATATTGTTTCTGCCACAGCGTTTATGAGCACTGAGTTTAATAACTGGGCAGTATATGGCGATGGTACTTACGATTTAAGCGATGATATGCGCCTTATCTTCGGCCTTCGCTATACCGACGATGAAGTGTCTTACAAGCATCGCCGCATCAGCAACGATGAATATGGACGTCGTGGTGTTGGTGTGCGCCCTGCTACCGAAAATACAGATGCCGAAGGCGTGGTAGATGAAACCAATCTATCCGGCCGTGTTGGTCTTCAATACGATCTCGACCAAAATCAGATGGTATATGCCACCTACTCTCAAGGCTACAAAGGCCCTGGTTTCAACGTTTACTATAACTTTAATCCAGTCAACGATGGTCGACCTATCGGCGCTGAAGAATCTGACGCTTTCGAGATAGGCTACAAGTACGCAAGTCGCGACCTATTGTTAAACGTTGCCTTGTTTAGCACCGACATTGAAGGTTTCCAAGCGAATAACTTCGACTGTTCAGACGGTGCATGTATTACCCGTCTTACTAATGCCGGTGATGTTACTACGCAAGGTATCGAGCTTGATATGATGTGGAATGCAACCGACAACCTTACTTTAATCGGTGGTGCTGCATACACAAAAGCAGAAATTGATGAGTTTAATTGTCCGATTGAGACTATAGTGAATGGCGATGAGCCACCGAGATGCGATACACGTTCAGGTGACGATGTACCATTCTCTCCTGATTTAAAATATTCACTTTCAGCTGAATACTTTATGGAAACAGAGCACGGTTTCGATGTTTACTATAACGCTTCGTATATTTACACCGACGAACAGTACTCTGACTTACCGGGAAATGTTGGAGGATTCAATCCTCACTCATTGCTACCTGACTACAGCATGCTTAACGCAAGCGTAAGTTTCTCATTCAAAGACGATGCATTCCGCGTATCTTTGATTGCTAAAAACTTACTTGATGAAAGCTATGCAACAACGTATAGCGGCGATAACTTTCGTTATCAAATTCCTCGCGACGCAGACCGTTACTATGGCGTAGCCTTCAAAGCACAATTCTAAACCTTCAAAGCGTGTGTGTTTAAAGGGGCGTATATACGCCCCTCTTTTTTGAGTGCGATTGTTCAAGCGCTTAGACAGCAGAAACGTAATTAGCTAACGCCTTCCTGTCCCTACATATATTGCGCGTTAATTTAGCTCGTCGTGTTTATGATGATGAGAATGGGCATGCAAATGATCATTTTCATCACGGCATGGCTCCCCTGGTAGTTCAAACTCTACGGTTGTATGTGCAAGTGCAAATGGCGAAAGACGTTCATGCACCTGTGTTTTTAACTGGCGTAACTTGTCATTGTCGATTGCACAATTAATAACGACATGAGCGGTGAGTACATGTTGTTCACCATCTAAAGACCAAAAATGTAAATGATGAACTTCTTCAACATGCTCCATAGACAGCAACGCTTGGCTAATAGCCTTTCGCGTAAATTCATCAGGCACACCTTGTAAGAACAATGACATTGTCTGCACAACGTATCTCACTACGTTTATTAATATAAAGAGGGTAAAACCAATCGATAATATTGGGTCGAGAATGGGCCAATCTACAAAATGAAGTACAATGGCCACAATAAGCACCGCCACCCAACCCATCGCATCTTCAATTAAGTGCCAGTTAAGCACTTTCTCATTCATTGAATGGCCGCCATGAAGTTTATAGGCCGCGAGGCCATTTACCAGAATACCCAATATCGCGAGCCCTATCATGCCTTCCGTCACAGGCATCTCTGGGTTATAGAGACGGGGGATGGCCTCAGACATTACCCAAATTGAACCAAGTACTAAAATGAGACCGTTAATCATGGCTCCCATTAAACTTAGCCTTTTGAAGCCATAGGTATACTTTTCGGTGGAGGCTTTGTGACCTAGTTTACTCAAGTACCAGGCTAATCCAATTGAGAGGGAATCGCCTAGATCATGAACAGCGTCTGCCATTATAGCCACACTGTTAGTGAGCCAACCGCCGATAAACTCAATAATGGTAAAGGTAAAGTTCAGCCAAAATGCCCATCCGATACGAGTGGAGTCTTCTTTAGAAGAAGTAGTGTCGACATGATGATGATTATGCATGGGCTATACTCTTTTTGTGCTATAGAGAAAGCTTATCGTGAAGCACTATTTGTTGCGAGCGAAATGCTCAAAACACCTTATTAACAACAGTGCCTTTTAATTTGTAAATGACGAGTGAAACGCCAAATTAAACTTTTTCAAAGAAATATCAAAAATAATATAAATCATTGATATTAAGATTGTTTTTATATTTATTGACGATATATACCTATTCTACTAAATGTTAATTTTTTGAGAACAGTATTGATCTTTACGTGTCAGTGGCTTAATGTAATGTAAGCGCTTTCAAACAGCCATTTTTATTTGACCCACTTTGTAAGCGCTTACACAAGCTTTTTACGTGGCATTTGCCACAACATAAAAACCCAATTTCTTTTGATCAGGGCTGAAAACAATGACGAAAAAAGCATCTCAACTCTCGCGGATAGCTGCCGCGATCTCAGTCACAACCCTATTTGGCTGTGGAGGTGGAGCAACAACCTCTACAGATATCGACGTTGTTGACGCAACGGTTCCCGTTACCGACTGGGAGCTTGTTTGGAGCGACGAGTTCGATGGAACCAGTATTAACGATGATAACTGGACCCATGAAGTAAACTGTGACGGTGGCGGTAACAATGAAGCCCAATGCTACACAGACAGTGAAGACAATTCATTTGTGTCTGACGGTAGCCTGAAAATTGTTGCGCTTCCTGCCGAAGAAGGTGCCCCAAAACCGTATACGTCAGCCCGATTAATTACTCAGTATAAAGCCGATTTCAAATACGGCCGTTTTGAAATGCGCGCTAAGCTACCAGAAGGTCAAGGTAGCTGGCCAGCATTTTGGATGATGCCTACTGATTCAGTATATGGCGGCTGGCCGCGCTCTGGTGAAATCGACATTATGGAAGCGGTAAACCTGAAAGCAGCAGACGCAGAAGGTAACCCAGAAAACCATATTTACGGCACCCTTCACTATGGTCAAGAATGGCCGAACAATGATAGCTCTGGTCAAGCATATTCTCTTCCTGATGGCGCGAACCCAGCTGATGACTTCCATACCTACGCTATAGAGTGGCAGGAAGGTGAAATTCGCTGGTACATGGACGGCTACTTGTATGCCACCCAGCGTCGCTCTGAGGTGCGCTATAACGCAAATGGTGATGCAACAGGTCTTTCCCACCGCGGTTGGTACACTGAGTACTTCGACCAAATTACCGGTGAACTTGAAACCCAATGGAATAACGCCCCTTACGATCAAGATTTTTACATGATCCTTAACTTTGCTGTAGGTGGGAATTGGCCTGAAGCCGTTAACGAGACGGGTATAGATGCAGATGCATTCGTAGACGGTCAAACGTTCGAAATTGACTACGTACGCGTTTACGAGTGTGCCTCTGACCCAGAAACAGGTAAAGGTTGTGAAACGGTTCGCCCCGGCTACGACAGTGTAGACGATGCTTTGGTTGAAGGCGCTGCTCCCATCCCGTCGCCCCCTTCTACCGGTATTCCACAAAATCTAACGATTTTTGATGGTACACCTAACCCAAACTGGCCAGCGTGGGATTGCTGTGGCGGCACTACACCAGCGCTAGTTGAAGATGCAGAACAAGGCCAAGTTTATGAATTTACAATAAACGAAGCACCTACTGTAATGGGTTTTATTAGCCGTGGACAATTTATTACTGACCCTGAAGGTGAAGCCTCTCCTTTTGATGCATCTCCAATAGAAGAAACCGGCAGCGTTAAATTTGATCTGAAGGTAGCATCGCTTCCAAACAATGCCACCACAAACTGGCTATTTAAAATTGAAAGCTCTGAAGGCTCTACCGCGGCTGAACTGCCGTTGATGAGTGGTTACGTGGGCCCAGCAGATACTGAGGGCGATACCCCAGAACAAGGCGTGTGGGAGTCTTATGAATTCCCACTAAGTGCGCTTGCTGAAGCAGGCTTAGATACCAGCGCTATTGATGTCATTATGGTGTTTCCTGCCTGGGATACTGGAAATGGCGCAGTTTATCGCATGACAAACGTTGAAATTTCACAAGAAGGTGGTGTTACCTACCCAGAACTCACTATCTTCGAAGATGGCCAAAACCCTGATTGGCCTATGTGGGACTGCTGTGGTGGCTCTACGCCAACTGAAGAAATGGACGATGAAGAGCACGGTTTAACTGCGGAATTCCGCATTGGCGCTGAACCTACCGTAATGGGCTTTATAACTCGCTCTGCCGCTGGTGGTGGTGATACGCCGTTTGATGCAACAGCATTAACGGACGGTGGACTACTGCAATTCGATATGAGAGTAGTAAGCGCTCCAAACAATCCAGATTCAACATGGCTCTTTAAAGTTGAGTCAAACGATGCAGCAACCGCTGTAGAGCTTCCATTAGCGGATAGCGTTGAAGGTCAGGCTCCTGTTGAAGGCGAGTGGCAGACATACACTTTTCCTATTTCAGATTTGCAGGCCCGTGGTTTAGACGTTAGCGCCATTGACGTAATCATGGTGTTCCCAGCTTGGGGTTCTGGCGAAGGTGCAGTATACCGCTTAGATAACGTAAAAATATACCACCCTGACAGTGGTCAAGAAGCGCCTTCAGCGTCTGGCATTACCTTGTTTGCAGACACTGCGGCAGACCAATGGCGTATTTGGGATTGCTGCGGTGGCTCAACACCTACAGAAGAAATTGATGATGCAGAGCACGGTACAGTAGCTGAGTTCCGTATTGGAGCAACGCCAACTGTTATGGGCATCATTGCTGATGACGGTCACTCTTACGATGCGTCAGCACTACTAACTGATGGTGCTGTGCGATTTGAAATGAAAGTAAGCGCTATGCCTAATGATGCTTCAGCGCCTTGGTTATTCAAGATTGAGTCTATCGACGTGTCATCAGCAGTAGAACTACCCATTTCAGCTAGCCTTGAAGGTGTAGACCCGGTTGAAGGCGAATGGCAAACCTATACCTTCCCTCTTCAAACGCTGTACGACTTAGGTCTGGATATCAGTGCAATCAACGTCATCATGATGTTCCCTGCATGGGGCTCTGGTGAAGGCGCAGTGTACCGCGTCGATAACGTTGAAATTGCAGCGCAATAGCAAAGCATATGTTGCCTAAGCGGAGCTTGGGCAACATACGAAATTGATAAGAATTAGTAGGGCAATTATGAAAAACACATCTTTTAAAAAGACCCAACTTGCCACATCAATGGCTTTGTTGATGGGCTCTTCACTTGTACTACCCGCATATGCTCAAGAAGCAGAAGCAGCAATACCTGCAGAAGGTGAAGTAGAAGTTATTCAAGTTAGTGGTATTCGCGGCAGCATGATCCGTTCAATGGATTTAAAGCGCAGCTCAAGTGGTGTAGTAGACGCCATATCAGCTGAAGAGCTAGGTAAATTTCCTGATACAAACCTAGCGGAAGCACTGCAACGCATTACCGGTGTCACCATCAGCCGAAATAACGGTGAAGGTAGCCAAATTACCGTTCGTGGTTTTGGTCCTGAGTTCAACTTGGTAACCCTAAACGGCCGTCAAATGCCTGGTACTGGTTTTACCCGTTCTTTTGACCTCGCTAACCTTTCATCTGAAGGCGTAAGCACGCTAGAACTTCAAAAAACGGCTCGTGCAGAAAACCCGAGTGGTGGCTTAGGTGCTACGGTAAACATCATTACCATGAAGCCGCTAGCCCAGTCGGGGCAAAACGCTACTATTTCAGTGAAAGGTATTTACGATACGTCGAACGAAGAAGGTGACGATGTAACCCCTGAAATTGCGGGTGTTTACACAAATACTTTCGCCGATGACATGTTCGGCTTCGGCGTATCTTTTTCGCACCAAGAGCGTGATTTCCAGCAGCAGTCGGCAAATATTCAAGGTTGGGTACTTCAAGAGAATGATGCACTGCCTGAGCTAGATCCAAGCGACGTTGTTGATAACCGTACTAATATTACAAATGCGGCTTTCTTCCCGAAAGACATGAACTACAGCATTAATGACGTACAGCGCGAACGCTCAAATGGGCAGGTTACTTTCCAGTTTCGTCCTGTTGACGAGTTTACCGCGACTATCGACTACACAGCGTCTCGCGCAACCACCGGAACTAACAGTGTAGGTTGGGGTATTTGGAACAATTTTGGTGCTAACATCAATGCTTACGAGCTTGATGAAAATGGTACGGCTGTTTATGCAGACATCAGTGGCGATGACGGCTCGTTTACCGCAAGCCGCAACACTACCCGCGTTGATGCACGCTCACTGGGTGTAAACTTAGACTGGATGGTCAATGACGATTGGCACTTCCGTTTGGATTATCATGATTCTTACAACAAAACCGACAATGGTTATGACGAAGGGTTAGGTAGCGCTGGACAGATCATTCTTGGTTCAAACCAGTTAGAATCTAAAATTTATGACTACCGTGAAGGTGAAATCCCTCAGGTCTTCGTTAACTGGAATAACGGCACTAATGAAATTTTGCCGGGTGAAATTGACTCTAACTTCAGTCAGTTCATCTATTCACCAGGACGCTCTGACATTGAACAGTTGCAGTTAGACGGTACTTGGTATAACTCAGCGTGGGATATCCCGCTTGTCAAAATCGATTTCGGTGTAGCTCGCACAGAACAGTCTTTGACTGGCTTTACCGCATGGAGCGGACTACGCGGCGGACCTGGCTTTAGCCCATCGTTCACTGAAATTTTCCCAGACAGCATGTTCGTTCGCAACGACACCTCAGGCTTCCTAGACGCTTTTGATGGTGGTGGTGCGAGCATGAACCCAGGCTATTATTACACCTTTGACTTTGATGAAGCCATTGCGCGTCAGCTTCAATTTATCACTGCCGACGTTGTGGGCGAAAGCAACGCGTACTCTATCGACCCGTACTTCAGCGGCGCACCTTCAGTAAGCAATGTAGAAGAGACAACCGACTCAATTTACGTACAGACCGAGTGGGACTTTGACGTTAGCGATTACTACGTTCAAATTAACGCTGGTCTTCGCTACGAAGAAACAGAAGTACCTAGCACGGCTGAAGTTCGCGTACCTATTCAAGTAAACTGGGTTGCAGCTGGTGAGTGGATCACTGTTTTCCAAGACGGTGTTGAAGAGCAAGACTTTACCGGTAAGTACGATGTACTGCTTCCTATGTTCGACGTGAAAGTTGATGTTACTGACGACATTGTTGCCCGTTTCTCTTGGGGTAAATCAATTACTCGCGCACCTATCGGCTTTTTACAAGGCGGACGTTCATTTAGCGGAAGCCCTAAAATCGGTTCAAGAACAGTGTCTGAAGGCAGTACCGATCTTAAGCCTTACGAGTCGACCAACTTAGACTTATCTTTCGAATGGTACTACGACGAAGCAAGCTATGCGTCTGTAGGGCTATTCAGAAAGTCGGTTAAGAACTACATCGATACGCAAGGTGCACTTGAAACTTTCGACGGTCTGAACGACATCTATCAAGGACCAAGATGGCAAGAAGCGGTATCAGCACTTGAAGCAGACGGAATCCAAGCTACTGACAGCAATATATACGACTACTTCTTGTCGGCGGGTTACGCCAACGCTGAAGGCGTAGTAGAGCCTAATTCAGATGATCCACTCATTGAGTGGAACGTGGTGAAGCCTCGTAACCTTAACGAATCAAAAACCGTAGAAGGCATCGAGCTTGCTGTTCAGCATACGTTTGGTGAAACGGGCTTTGGTTTTGGCGCTAACGCAACGCTGGTTGACGGTGACGTAGAGTACGACCCATACAATCTAGAACAGCAAAACCCGCTAGTAGGTATCAGTGATTCAGCTAACTTCCAAGTGTTTTACGAGAAAGAAGGTCTGTCTGTAAAAGTCACTTATGCATGGCGTTCAGACTATGTTGTTGGTATTGGTCAAGCGCAAGGTTCATCTGACAACCCAGCGACCCAGTTCGACACCTTTGGTCAGGTTGATGCCAGCATCAACTACGATGTAAATGAGCACCTAACGGTGTTCCTAGAAGGTGTAAACATCAACGACGAAACCGAGCGTGGTTATGGCCGCTTTGAAGAGCAATTCTTATTTGCCCGTCAGTATGGCCCTCGCTACACGCTAGGCGCTAGATATAGCTTTTAATTTTTCTATCTAACTTAAGTCAAAAAGCCATAACGTTGTTATGGCTTTTTTCATTGAATTTGTTGAATAGTAGTGAGAACTTTGTGTATCATCACAATGGCTAGAAGCCCAAAATTAGAATAAAAATTTACGGAAAGATAAAGCATTTCATGGAAGGAATTATTCGTTTCCTTGTAGTTTCCATATTTATGCTGTCGCAGCTTTTTACCTTTGCAAGCGCTGATACATTAATAGAAACCGCATCACAACACCCTACATGGCTATCACTGTTGCATTATGAAAAGCCATTAGTTGGTTCAGCCTCTTCAGCTATTAAAACTTCTGATTTTTTTTATTCAGAAACTGGGGCAGTTGACGCTTACGCTGAATTAAAAGCCACACTTAGTGCCTTTCGTGACTCTCCAAATGAGCAATGCAAGTTTCCAGCTAGATCTTTGTTTATATCTGAGTACGTCCAACCACTAACTGAAGTGAATTGTGTGCAATTCGATGCTTTTTTATCGAACATCAACCCAACTGACATGAGCCTCATATACGCGTCTGGATATCTAGGAAATCCAGCCAGTATGTACGGCCATGTCTTTCTGAAGTTTAATAATACTGAGCAAAGTGAACTACTAGACAACACATATAATTACGGCGCTCGTTATCCTGAAAACGAACACCCTATCGCTTATATTTTAAATGGTATATTCGGCGGCTATGATGGCTATTTTGCGAACCAAAAATACCATCATCAAACGCTTACTTATACTGAAAGTGAGCTTAGAGATTTGTGGGAATACTCTCTTTCGCTTGGCTCTAAAGAAATCACGTTTTTATTAGCGCATCTTTGGGAACTAGAACAGGTCCCAATGACTTATTATTTCTTTAAACAGAATTGTGCGTATCAAATTGCAAAGCTTCTTACCATTGCTACCAATCATTCTTATCTGCCAAAGGGGAAGCCATGGGTAATGCCATTCGACATTGTCACAACAATTAAAGAGAACCACCCAAGTCTCATTAAATCGGTTAAATATCACCCTTCTAGGCAAGAGGCATTGTATACACGCTTCGTGCAGTTATCTGATAAAGAACGGGCGGCACTGAAAGATGCATTGGAAGCTGAAGAAGTTTCATCTCACTCACTTACAGAAATTTTGGCTCCACTAAACGACGAGCAAAAAAAGCGTGTAATAGACACAGCATTTGATTACTTTTCATATATTACACAAACAAAAGATGACGATGCACTTTTCGCTGCTCAACAAAATAGAAAAGTATTTGTAGACGCACGCTTTGGACTTCCTCCAGGAAAAAGTAATTTTGCCGCAAAAGCACTAAAACCTCCTCACGATGCTCAAGATACAACGCTCATACAAATTGGACTAGTTCGCAATACCAGCACAGGTACGCAAGCCCGTATTAGGTTTAGAGCAAATTATTATGATCTACTCACTATTAATCCAGCGCGAATACCATTTTCGGAACTCTCAACTTTTGATATGAAATTATATATCGATAGCGAAGCACGGATTGATTTTGCTGAGCTAACCGCTCTGCGCATAACTAACTTGAATGCAGCCACTACTGACCTTCCTGGCGATAGCAAATTGACGTGGAAGCTAGCCACAGGTTACAGGGAATTATCTGTAAAAAACGACATGAACTCCTTATATATCGACGGGCTTGTCGGTAAAAGTTATTCACCGAAACAAAATATTGCAATGTACGGCGGTTTATCTACAACCGCAACAAGCAAGAACAATCTTGGCGGCTACCTTGCGGTAGGGGCTGAGTTTGGTGGTGTCACTCACATTTCACCACAATATTCTATGTCCTTTAGCGTGGGACATCAGAGGTATGTCAATGCACCCGACCAGAAGCGAACCTATGCAACGTGGGAACAACGCTTTTTGAATAATCAAAAATACGATGTTAGGGCATTGTTACGCTATAACGAAGAGTTCGAATATTCGGTATCTCTGTCGTATTACTTTTAATAAAACAATAAAACCAAAATGGAGTTTTAAAATGAAAAAAATTGCATCTATTGCACTAGCAGTTGCAGCACTATCTTCTAACGCGTTTGCGCAAGACAATGTTGAAGGCGTAAACCCTTGGAAACACTGTGGTATTGGCGCAGCAATTTTTGATGACAACGGCACTGCTGCCGCCCTTTCTAATATCATCTGGGACCTTGGTACTACAGCTATTACTTCTAAAGTATCTTCTGAAGATTCTTGTAACGGAAAGCGCACTAAAGTTGCGATGTTTATTCAAGATAACTTTGACGCGGTACTTGAGCAAACTGCAATGGGTGAAGGCGAGCACGTAAATGCAATGCTGGAAATTCTTGAAGTAAACGAAGAAAATAAAGCTGATGTTGTAGCTGCGATCCGTACTTCTGTCGATGCACAAACACAGCCAGAAGCATACTACAACGCGGTTATTGCTGCGATTTAATAGCTTATAAAGCAAACGTCGCCAGAGTTTAAACTGGCGACGTTTATTATAATTTAGTATTAACGCTGAAGGTTTCGTCAGTTCTGGCAGCTTATACTCGCTGACTCTGCCGCACTTGGTGTAAACTGAATATCTGCTACGCTCAAACTTGCCTTACCTGAGCTGCCTAGCTCAAACGGTACGACAAGGCCAGTGAAGTCAATGCCTTCGTCGACAAAGCACTGAAGATCAATGCTCACGTTCGTCCACGTATCAGCAGGCATTGCTTTTAGCTGCTCGCTAATATTAATCTGCGTTGAACAGCTGCCAGCAGCATCACCTTCGCCTTCACAGTTCATGCCTACGGTAACAGGCCCAGTAATATCTGAGTGACGGCTAACGTTAAAGCTTAGCGCCCCGCTAGTGAGTAACTGTGCACTTAAGTCTTCGCGGAAAAAGCTTTTGCTCGCAAAGCGCATCGCCGCAAATTCAGAACCATCAAAGGTCACTTTTCGTGCATCTTCTTGCACTACCTTGTCCACAGTGCGGTAGGTCAGCGCACCAAGGGTGTGAGTACTTGCGTTCACAGGTAGCGTTTCATCACCTGAATAAAGCCATAGTACCCACGGTGACTGCACGGCACCGTTTAGAATTTCCATTGCCTCGTTGTTATCCGTGCTTACTTTAATCTCAGTGTTTAGCGAATCGCTTAACACGTTTTCGGCATCAAAGGTTAACCCAAATCCATAGGGTAGCAATGGTTCGTAGGTCTCATCGCCCTTGTTCACGATTTGCTGAGGTTTTGACGGCCAAGAGAAAGAAAGCTTTCCTTTAAAGTCTTGTTCGCCAAACAACACATCTGCAACCGCATCACCTTCAGAGCCAGGCAACCAAGCGGCGACAAAAGCGTCAGACGCATTAAGCTCAGCATTCACCCACATTGGGCGGCCGCTGATAAACACAGATACCACAGGAATACCTTGAGACTTCAGCTTTTCAAGTAGCGCTAAGTCTTTCTTACTGCCGTATTGGTAGATAAGCGTTTCTCTATCGCCGTGGCCTTCTGCGTAAGGCTCTTCTCCGAATACCACAATGGCGACATCTGGCTTAGTTTCAAAATCGCCCTCAACAGAAAGCTCTACGTTACCACCTGCACTTTCGACATGCTCTTTGATGCCGTCGTAAATAGAGCTACCGCCTGGGAAGTCCGCATTAGTATTGTTGGTGCCTTGCCACGTAATACTCCAGCCACCAGACTGCTTACCAATGTTGTCGGCGCCATCACCCGCTACTAATATGTTTTTATTCGCAGAAAGAGGCAGTGTTTTATCTTTGTTTTTCAAAAGCACAAGTGACTCACGTACCGCTTGCGCAGCTACTTCACGATGCTCTGCCTTACCTATAAGCGAACGGTCGCCAGATAGTGGTCGATTTGCTGGGCTAGGCTTATCGAAAAGACCCGCACGTACTTTCACGCGAAGAATGCGGCGCACTGCATCATCGATGCGGGTCATAGATATAGTGCCATCTTTTACTTGAGCGAGGGTGTTGTCGTACAGTACCTTCCAATCGTTAGGTACCATGAAAATATCCAGACCCGCGTTAATAGCTTGCGCGCAGTCTTCATTATTACAACCTTCAACCTGCCCGTGTCCGTTCCAATCGCCTACTACGAAGCCGTCAAAGCCCATTTGATCTTTAAGTACATCATTTAATAGATACTTATGACCGTGAAGTTTTTCGCCGTTCCAGCTGTTGAACGATGCCATTACAGACTGCGCCCCAGCGGTCAATCCGCCAACATAACCTTGGGCATGTATATCGAACAGGTCTTGCTCGCTAGCTAGGTTGTTACCTTGGTCGTCTCCACCTACGGTACCGCCATCACCGACAAAGTGTTTGACCGTGCTAATTACACGCTGATCGCTTAAAAAATCTTTATCAGCAGCACCTTGTAGACCTTTAACCACTGATGCGGCATATTCCCTAACAATGGCAGGATCTTCAGAGTAGCTTTCATAGGTTCTACCCCAACGGTCGTCACGTACAACAGCAACCGTTGGCGCAAATACCCAATCAATGCCCGTCGCCATCACTTCTTTCGCTGTGATATGAGCAATTTTCTCTACTAGCTCAGGGTTATTTGCCGCACCTAAACCTATGTTATGGGGAAATAAAGTGGCGCCAATAACATTGTTATGACCGTGAACCGCATCGGTACCCCACATTGTCGGGATTGTTGAACCATCTAGGCTGTCGTCAATGGAAGCTTGATATAGCTTTTCGGCAAGTTCCACCCAATCTTCAGGAGTTGCATGCTTGTCGTTATTCGGAAACGCGCCACCACCATTGAGGTAAGAGCCAAACCCATACTTACGCATGTCTTCAACAGTGATATTGCGAATTTCTGGCTGTATCATCTGCGCAATTTTCTGTTCAAGCGTCATGGTAGATAAAATATCATCTACCTTTTTCTCTACCGCAGGGTCTGACTTTACTTCGATATCTAGCTTAGGCCATATCTCACTGGCTCTATTCGTTTTTTCTACGGCACTGTTAACTGAAGAAGCGTCTTCATCGGATGCACAAGCGCTAACTAAGACACTGACCAATGCACCTGCAACAACCTTCGCGATTAGACTTTTTCGCATTATTAATCCTCGTTACTTTTCAGTGGTTTGAAATTTAGATACGCGACTTCCTACAAGGCCATAATAAGCGATGTAGAGATAGCACGAAGCGGGCAATAGAAATGAAAGCGTAACCCCAATCGAGTCGGCCAGCATACCTTGGAAAAGTGGAACGATAGCTCCGCCCACAATAGCTAGACATAAAATGCCTGAACCTTGCGGTGTGTCCTTACCTAATTGCTGTAGTGCAAGGCTGAAAATGGTAGGGAACATAATTGAATTAAATAAACCTACGCCTAATATACTCCACAGCGCAAGGTCACCCGTACTTGAAAGCGATAGCAAAATAAGACCAATTGCCATACAGGCATTAAAGGCAAGTACATAGCCGCCAGAGATTTTTTGCATGACTACAGCGCCGATGAAACGCCCTACCATGGCTCCACCCCAGTAATATGCCAGCAATTTTGCCGCGCCAGCTTCAGTTAGTCCGCCAACCGCGGGACTGGCTAAGTAATTAACCAACATACTGCCAATAGCCACTTCTGCACCAACATACATAAAGATACCTACCGCACCTAACACAAGGTGCTTGTGATGCCATGCGCCACCTTTTAATACACCTGCATTTGCGCCTGTGTGATTAAGCTTAGGTAACTTCAAGTACATAAACACAAGAGCAAGAAGCAGTAGCGAAGCTGCCAATATTAGATAAGGAATTTGCACATCTGAAGCGCTTGGCGTGCCGCCACCGTGCTCGCCTGTAGCACCGTAAATAAGATAAGAGCCGAAAAATGGTGCCACTGTTGTACCAAAAGCGTTGAACGCCTGAGTCATGGTAAGTCGTGACGAGGCCGTTTTAGGGTCTCCTAGTGCTGTCACGAAAGGGTTGGCAGACACTTGAAGGATGGTTATACCTGACGCCAACACAAAGAGCGCCAACAAGAAAACACCATAAATTTGACTAGACGCAGCAGGGAAAAACAGCAAACAGCCTACACATGCTATAGCTAATCCAAGCACAATGCCCTTTTGGTAACCAATGCGCGACACAACCATTCCCGCGGGGAGCGATACGATGAAATAAGCGCTAAAGAAACAAAATTGAATTAACATTGCTTGCGTAAAGCTGAGGTTAAAAGCCCCCTTTAGATAGGGAATAAGTATGTCGTTCAAACATGTAATAAATCCCCACATGAAAAACAACGTGGTAAGTGAGATTAGCGCAAAGCGGTAGCTACCGTTTGCCCCTTGCTCCTGAGCGGATGAAATATTCGGCTGAACTGGTGTGTCCACAAGTAACCTCTGTTGCTATTTTTCTGATTAATGATAAATTTACATTTGAAAGCGCTTACATGCTTATCTAAATTATTTTGTAAGCGCTTACATTGAATAAATAATTACATGAAGCGTTATCGAATTCAATGTAAATATGATGTTATTTGCTTAGCGATTAGCAAAGCAAATATGATGAAATTGTTATTGCTAGGACATTTCTACGATGAAAGACATTAACCTTCCATCCAATTCTATGATGCTTTCTAAAGACTTTCTGTTTGGTGTAGCAACATCAAGCTTTCAAATAGAAGGTGACAGAAAAGGAAGGTTGGAATGCATTTGGGACACCTTCTGTGAAAAAAGCGGGACAATTTCAGATGCAACTAACGGTGATGTAGCTTGCGATCACGTCGCGCTTTGGAAGGAAGATGTAGCGCTTATCGATGCCTTGGGTGTCGATGCCTATCGACTATCTATTTCTTGGCCTCGCGTTATGATGCAAGACGGTACCGTTAATGAAGTAGGTATGCAATTTTACGTCAACCTAGTTAACGAAGTCGTAAAACGCGGTATGAAAGTGTTCGTTACGCTTTATCACTGGGATTTACCGCAGCACCTTGAAGACAATGGCGGCTGGCTAAACCGAGATACCGCTTACGCATTTGAAAAATACGCAGAGGCCGTGGCAAAAGCATTGGGCGATAAAGTTTATTCTTACGCCACCTTAAACGAGCCATTTTGCTCTGCTTATTTAGGCTATGAAGCCGGTATTCATGCACCTGGTAAAACAGGCATGGGCAACGGGCGTAAAGCAGCGCACCACCTGTTGCTTGCACATGGGTTAGCTTTGAAAGTACTTAATAGCCATTGCCCGAACAGTCAAAACGGTATTGTGCTTAACTTTAGTAACTGCCATACAACGACGAATTCTAACGAAGATAAGCACGCAGCTAAACTGGCCGACGACTACCATAACCAGTGGTATTTAAAGCCGATAATAGAAGGTAAATACCCTGAAATTATCGACATGCTCGATGCTGATAGTAAACCAGAAATACTTGAGGGTGATATGGATATCATTTCTCAAGCTATCGATTATTTGGGTATTAATTTCTACACTCGCACCCTCTATCAAAGTGATGGAAATGGTTGGTTTAAAATTGTTCCACCAGCAACAAACGAGCTAACCGCAATGGGCTGGGAAATTACCCCTGACGCATTTACCGAACTGCTCGTTGATCTCAATGAGCGCTATGACTTACCGCCCATTTATATTACAGAAAACGGTGCGGCAATGGATGATGTCCTTAATCACGGTGAAGTTATAGATGATACGCGTACCGCTTATTTTCACACTCACTTAAATGCCGTAAATCAAGCAATGGAAAAGGGTGTGGACATTCGCGGGTATTTTGCATGGAGCCTGATGGACAACTTTGAGTGGGCGCTGGGTTATTCCAAGCGTTTTGGCATTGTATATGTTGACTACGAAACCCAAAAACGCACCTTAAAACAAAGTGCTTTAGCCTATTCAAAACTGGTGAAGAGTCGCATAAATGGGTACATTAGCGGTATTAAATAAGGACAATTACTAGAAACCGTATGGCAACAATTTACCAAGTATCAGAAGCAGCTGGGGTATCGCTGGCTACCGTCTCTCGCGTTATGAATGGAAACGCGAAAGTAAGCGAACGCACGCGTAAAAAAGTGGAAGACGCTATGGCATCGCTGGGCTATCAGCCCAACGCTATTGCGCAATCTCTGGCATCAAACCGTACCAATAGTGTTGGTTTACTTGTTTCCGAACTGCATGGCTCATACTTTGGTGACTTGATGAGCACGGTTGAACACGTGCTAAAGAAAAACGGTAAACACGTAATTATCACTGCGGGTCACGTGGATGAAAAGCGTGAACACGAAGCCATAGAGTTCTTAAAAAGCCGCCGGTGTGACGCGCTTATCTTGCACGCTGAGGCAGTCTCTGACGAATACTTGAAAAAGCTGGTCGACAGCAAAGTCCCGGTTGTAGTGATTAACCGAAAAGTAGACGAGCTTGAGCAACATTGCTTTGTTGTAGACAACGTAAAAGGTGGCTACTTGGCAACAAAAGCAGCCATTGACGCGGGTCATACGAAGATAGCTTACATTAGCGGCCCGCTATTTAAAAAAGATGCGAGCGATCGCCTTGCTGGTCACAAAAAAGCCCTTGAAGAAGCTGGACTTACATTTGACAGCAACAGCTTGTTCGAAGGCGACTTTCATGAGTCTACAGGTCAGGAAGGGATGCATCATCTTCAAGCGACCTTTCCGGATTTTACCGCCCTTGTGTGCGCAAACGATGAAATGGCCTCTGGCGCAATGACGGCGGCTCGAGAAGCTGGATTTGATATTCCAACTCAGCTTTCCATTGTTGGTTTCGATAACGTGCTATTTTCGCGCTATCTCTATCCTAAGCTAACAACCATTAATAACCCTATTCACGCTATGGGAGAAATGGCCGCTTATTGGGTACTTGAACATGTTTATGACATTAAAAGTCCTATCCCAATTGAGCACTTATTTGTTCCTGAAGTCGTTGATAGGGACACATTAGGCAAATTATAAAATGCATAAAGCCCTGACTCCCTCGCTATACTATACGCTCATTGTTTCCCTTGGTGGGTTCATATTTGGTTTTGATGCCAGCGTGATAGCCGGAGCCAATGGCTTTATTGATGCCGAGTTTAACCTAAGTGATTGGCAGCAAGGTTTTGTAGTCAGCTCTCCTACGTTGGGCGCACTTATTGCCATGCTCTTTGCAGGCGGCATAAGCGATGCTATCGGAAGACGAAAAGCCCTGATCCTTGTGGCTTTCTTGTATTTGCTTTCCTCTATAGGCTCTGCCCTCGCCCCTAGTTTCGAACTCCTAGTACTTGCTCGGTTTATTGGCGGCATAGCATTTTGCTCACTAATCATTGCCCCACTGTATATTTCAGAGATTAGCTCACCAGAAAACCGTGGAAAAATGGTATCGGTGAATCAACTCAACATTGTGTTTGGTTTCGCCTTGTCCTATTTCACTAACTACTACTTGCTACAACTTAGCGGCAGTGGAGCAGCTTGGGTTGCCGATTGGGGTTTAGACACTCACCTTTGGCGCTACATGTTAGGGCTTGAAGTCATTCCAGCCGCATTGTGGTTTGGCCTACTATTTACTATTCCACGTAGTCCTCGATGGTTAGTACTAAAAGGAAGGCAAGAAGAAGCAGAGCAGGTGATAAACCGCCTTTTCGATAAGGCACAAGCCCATGCACTTGTTGAGGATATTGCGTCTTCGCTTAATGAGAAAACTTGGACGCTACGTGAACGCCTTGATTTTTTAAAAGCAAAAGCCATGCGCTATCCTTTGATGGTAGGAATCATTATTGCCATTGCGCAGCAAATTACCGGCATCAACGTTATCTTTTTCTATGCTCCTACTATTTTTGAACAAAGTGGCGTGGGTACCAACGCCGCCTTTATGCAGGCGGTATGGATTGGCGTAGTGAATGTCGCCTTTACTGTTGTGGCAATGATGACTATTGATAAGTGGGGTAGAAAGCCACTACTCATTGTGGGTTTAACCGGTGTTGTAATTAGCATGGCTATCTGCACCTATGGTTTTAAACAAGCCACTTACCAAGTACAACAAACAGCTGTTAGCACTATTCAACAAGAGGCTCCCATCGCAACAAGCAAATTAGAGCCTCTAACTAACCAAGTCTATTATTCGGACGTGGAATTTAAACGGGCACTCAGAGCTGTTTTATCAAGTGAAGAGTTTGATACCTATCAACAGCCATTGCTTACCACCGGTATCACTATGAACGCGCCCTTAGTGCTGTTTGGCATTATCGCGTTTGTAGCCTCTTTCGCTATGTCTTTAGGCCCTGTGATGTGGGCGATGCTAGCCGAAATTTTTCCTAATCAAACTCGTGGTTTGGCTATCTCTTTGGTGGGCGTGATTAACTCCTTAACCAGCTTTCTAATTCAAATTATCTTTCCATGGGAGCTAGCTAACTTAGGGGCAGCCACAACATTTGCTATTTACGGCTGTTTTGCATTAATCAGCCTCATTTTAGTTGCTAAGCTCTTTCCGGAAACTAAGGGTAGAAGCTTAGAAGACATTACAAGAAACTTTGAACATAAGGCTATGAAATAGCGCACTGTGTTTGCAGTGAAATTTTAATGTCGGCTTCGCCTAGTTGAAGGTGCGTTTTTACGTTTAGCGCGTCTGGTGTTGTGTGGGATGCAACTAAAATCAATGTGGTAGCAGAAAGACTATTTAGTACCTCACTCACCTTTTGTTGTGTGTAAGAATCTAACCCCTCAAAAGGCTCATCTACAGCAAGAACAGGTGGCTTTGCTAGTATTGCACGAGCTAGCGCCAATCGCTTTCGCTCACCACCGGATAAAGGCCTTCCAGCTTTTCCTACCCAATTCGTCAAGGGCAGAATCTCTTCCAGGCCAAGCGAAGACAACAACTCACTCATTTCATTTTGAGAAATATCGTTGCCCGCTGGGTCTAGGTTTAAGGATATACTGCCTGATAACACAATAGGTTCCTGCTCTACATAACGCCAGTTTGTTACCATGCCCTCAGGCATGCCTATGCCGTCAATTTCGCGCAGCCCCGTAGCTGGCAGCAAACCAATAATTGACTGCAACAATGAAGACTTACCGCATCCCGACGGCCCAGAAATACAAACAACACCATTCGCAGGTAGTGAAGTATTAACCAAACTTGCATGTCGACCTTTAGCAGAAAACTGAATTAAATTAAGTGAGTGTTTTATTTCTCTATCACGATACTGCCTAATTGGCGTGGCTTTAAGTTGCTTAAGAGCATTGACGCTTTGTTTGTACTGCGCAAATTTACTTACACTTAAAAAGCCTGTACTTGCCCAGTCAGGCGCTGCCAATAGAACCATAGGTATGACTATAGCGATAGGCGCGAATACAAGGGCCGACGCCACGGGTGAAACACCCGACATGACTAAAACAACAAATAAAAACGCTAATCCCTGAAACCACCATGCTGTTCGTTGTGCCTTAGCTTTTTGCGCCAGCTGATAGCGCCATACCTGACTAGCACTCGGTATTTTAGTGTTGTCAGGGTTAGGTGAGGCAAGGTCATTTTCAATCATCGATTTGTCCAGATGCCAAATGGCACTGCGGTTGAAAAAATCGGAAGATTGCTGGCGAAATAGCTTGTTTGCTTTATTGGCCTCTTTCGCAAGCGTTAGTGCGGTTACGCCTTGCACGGCCACAAAAGCTAGCCAAGCAACAAATAGCGACAGAATATAAAAAGCGCCGGGGAGGTCGAGGTACACCGCAGCAACGCACAAACCTGAGAAGATGAATACAACGCTTGATAGAGGGGCAACCCATGCAATCCATTTGCTCGCAAGCTCTTCAGTATGTTGTGCTAGTGCTTCTGTGGTATAGGCCTTATCAGTAATCTGACTGTTTTCTAGCTGACAAAAAACGCGCAGCCGTGCTTTTGCAATGCGAGCTAGGAGGTCATTGTGTCCAAACCACATACTGGCATAACCTGACGCAATACGAAGAAGCGCCAAAGCGCGAATGACCACAGCAGGTATTACATAGTTAAACCCCACTGGCGCTATTGCACTAATCGCAATAAACCAAGCAGAAATAACAAGAATACTAATCCCCGCTATGCCGTGCAAAAGAGCCAGTAGTAACGTCAGATAAGCGGGTTTTTCATTATTCAAAACCAAAACTCCTTTTCTGATCATTTGAATTTTTATTCACAGCACTGGTTACTACTTTCACTACACTTGTTACATCACAATCGTGGTTGCCGTGTTCTATACCAGTGTCGCTGTGATCATTATTCGCTTCAGTATTTGCTTGGTTGAGTGACGTTTTTTTCTCAACCGACCAAAACTGATTAAACCAATTACTTGGCAATGCTTTGTGAGAGGCCCATATCAAGGTTTTGCTCTCGCCCAAACGCTTAATCAACTGAGCTAGCCTATGGTGTTGCTCATCGGGTAAATGTGCGGTTGGTTCATCGAGAAGCCAGATACTTTCATCACGTAATAACGCTCTTGCCAGTGACAAACGCTGTGCTTCACCGCCTGAAAGTTGAGGGTAGTCTGTCATCACAGTATCAAGCCCATAGGGCAACAGTGTTAGCCAAGCTTCAAGTTCAACGTCTTGCAATGCGGTCATTAAGATGTCATCGGAGTAAGTATCGTTAAGACATAGGTTCTCCCGCACTGAACCTGGCGTGATGACTGGGTGCTGAGTGATCCACACTACTGGCTGTTCGAATTTATGGGTCGCTGGCCTTTGGCCACTAAGCGCCTCTAACAATAAGGTTTTGCCCGCTCCAGATTTCCCATTAAGGAGCACCTTATCGCCTTTTGAGATTATCAAGGAGTTAGCTTTTAGTAAGGCAGGTTGTACGTGCCCTCCATTAAGTGAAGCAGGCTCGCGCAAGTCGAACACGTTGAAGTTAGAAGCATCTAGTAACCGTGACATTTCCTCAGGATTATCAGCGCGTTGAGCATAAGATTGTAGTGAAATCGTATTAGCCACATGTGAGTACAATGGAGCCAGTTCTTCTTGCGCTGCTTCAGCCTGAGCTTTTTGATGATACACCTGCCCCAGTTTTTTCATTTCACTTAGTAACAAGGGTACGGTAAGTAAAACCCATAAGCCTTGCTGCAAGGTTATAGCCGGGCCAATTTCAAGCTCACCTAATAGCGAAAACCCAATAAACACCGCCACTAACGCCACAGCAAGCGTGGCAAAAAAATCGAGCACACTATTAGATAAAAATGCGACACTGACGACTTTCATTGTGCGTGTATTTAACTGTTCGCTTGCTTCTTTTAGCAGGCCGGTTTGTCTTTGATGCGCTTGAAAATTTGCTAGCATCGGCAATGCCGCTAAACGGTCTGTAAATAAGCTTCCCAACCTTTCAAGAGCGACAAAGTGTTTACGATGCAGTGCAGCTGCGCCCTTACCAACAATAATCATGAAAAGCGGCACAACAGGAAGTGTGATTAGTAACCCAAGACCAATAACCGGATTGACATAAAAAATTACTGTTAATGCTAATAAAGGCACTACAACGGCTATTGTTTGCTGAACACGATATTCCAATGCCCAATCTGTAAAAGCTTGTAGATTCTGTAACCATAGCGTTTGCCAGTAATAAACTGAGTGCTGTCGAACCAAGGCATGTTGGCGAGAAACAAACACCTTACTTAACTTCTGCTCCAGCTTGTTGAGCACCGAGTCTTTCGCTTGGCACGACAAGCGATTCGCTACGCCTTGAAGCACCCAGGTTATTCCCAAGCAAACAGATAAGCCCGCTAGATCACTTTGTAAGGCGGGTGTTTTATTCACCACCCAGTCTTGGGCAATATTAGAAAAGTAATAAAAACCAATAATTAAAGAAAAAAGCGACAAACACTTAACCGCTACCTGTGACATAAGCGAACGGCGCAAGCCAAGCGTGTGCGCGCTATCCATTTCCTTACACCA
Source organism: Alteromonas sp. ABD4_190 (assembly GCF_056160105.1). Lineage (NCBI taxonomy): Bacteria > Pseudomonadati > Pseudomonadota > Gammaproteobacteria > Alteromonadales > Alteromonadaceae > Alteromonas > Alteromonas sp. ABD4_190. Next base: position 2,404,711 of record NZ_JBSWWN010000001.1, on the reverse strand, counting down.
CTGAGTAAGTGTTTGCCTGTTGGGAACCTTTTCTTTAATCACTGTTCGTATCTTTCTCGTTATTTGATTTCTTTTTCACCCTCTTCGAAGGGGTGGTGGGCTGGCCGCAAAGCCCCCTTTGACGGGTTCACGGCGTGTTCTTGCGGCCAGCCTACTTCCATTTCTACTCTTGATCTTCCGGTCTATCCATATTTTCTGTAGCTTCTAACCACATGGCGTTGATAATGCCGAAAGAGCACGCCAGTAAAACACCTAATATCCAAGCGAAATACCACATAAATATCTCCTTAATAGATAGTGTGAGATTGGTCGAGGTCATCATTTTTGATACGACCACGCATCACGTAAAAGCTATAAGCGGTGTAGCTAAGTACAATGGGCACAAAGATACAGGCAACGATGAACATAACATTTAGCGTCATGTGACTAGACGTTGCATCCCATACGGTAAGGCTAGCTTCTGGCATTGTGATGCTAGGCATTAGGAACGGGAACATTGAAAAGCCCGCAGTTAAAATTACGCCAGTGATAAACAGTGCACTTGATACAAACGCCATACCCGGGTTGCCTTTCTTAGAGAAAAACGCACAGGCAAGGCCAGCTACTACACCTAATACAGGGGCCACCACCATGAAAGGATATTTGCTGTAATTGCTCATCCAAGCGCCCGCTTCAATAGCGACCTCTTTCTTAAGCGGATTCGATGTAGCAATAGTGTCTACCGCAGAGGTAATCACAAAGCCATCTAAGCCAAATGCTACCCAAAAACCTGCAATAACAAACAAGGCTACGCCTACAAGGCTCAATACTACTGACACGGCGCGGGCTCTAACTTCAATAAAACCATCGGTTTTCATTTGTAACCAGGTTGCACCGTGGTTAAGTAAAATAGCTACTGACAGTAATCCGCTCACTAAGGCAAAAGGCGTCAGCAAACCAAAGAACGAACCTGTATAGGTTGATTTAAGGGTACTATCTAGCTCGAAAGGCACACCTAATAGCAGGTTACCAAACGCCACGCCAAAAATGAGCGACGGAATAATGCCACCAGCAAAAAGCGCCCAGTCCCAGGCTTTGCGCCACTGAGGGTTTGGTAGTTTACTGCGGTAATCAAAACCAATAGGACGCATCCATAGGGCAATTAAGGTTAATGCTAACGCGAGGTAAAAGCCCGAAAACGCCGTAGCATAAATCATTGGCCACGCCGCAAAGATAGCGCCACCAGCGGTAATAAACCACACCTGATTTCCGTCCCAGTGAGGTCCAACAGTGTTAATCATCACACGACGTTCTTTGTCATTTTTCCCGATAAGGGTAAGCAAAGCGCCCACTCCTAAATCGAAGCCGTCAGTTACGGCGAACCCAATTAGCAGCACGCCAACTAAGCACCACCAAATGACGCGTAACAGTTCATAATCAATCATGCTTTTGCTCCTTGCTCATCAAGGTCAATAAGATCAAGCTCAGTTTCAGTCTTTGTATCTTCCGGAGGCACAGGACCTTTCTTCGCGAATTTTTTCATTAGGTAAAAACCAATGATGAACATTGCTGTGTAGAAGACGGTATAGGCAACAATAGTGGTTACCACATCGCTAATCGCCAGGTTAGACACTGAGGTATGCACCGGCAATACTTCTGCAATAGACCATGGCTGACGACCATATTCAGCAACGAACCAGCCAGCTTCACAGGCCACCCAAGGAAGTGGTAAACCATAGAGAGCGCCTCTTAGTAGCCAGCGAGGCTTGGTGATTTTATGCTTTGTGCTGTAATAAAATGCACACAAGAACAGAGCAAGCATAATAAAGCCTGCGGCAACCATGATTCGGAAACTCCAAAATAGCGGGGCCACCGGTGGAATGCTGTAGTCAACGGCTTGTTGAATGGCTGTGTCTGATGGGTTTGACACATCGTCTGTGTAGGGCTCAAGCAGCATGGCGTAGCCAAGACTGTCTTTGTTGGCTTCAAAGGCTGCGCGCTGCTCAGCTGTTGCAGTACCATTTCTTACATTATCAAGCACTTCATAAGCTTTGATGCCGCTTAAAATACGCTCGCGATTCTCTTCTTTAAGATCCTTAATACCTTTCACTTCTTCAGTTAACGAGCGAGTAGCAATGATGCCCATTGCCCACGGAATCTGAAGAGCGTATTCAGTTTCTTCTTTTTCATCGTTAGGTATACCAAAAACAGTGAAGGGTGCTGGCGCAGGGTGGGTCTCGTATTCAGCTTCAACTGCAGCTAATTTCACTTTTTGCACGTCACCCAGTTCATAGCCACTTTCGTCACCTAAAACAATAACTGACAAAGTTGAAGCTAAGCCAAAGCTGGCTGCAATCGCAAACGAGCGACGGGCAAACGCAATATGCTTGTGGTTTAGTAGATAGTAGCTAGAGATTGCCAACACAAACATTGCGCCGGTCACGTAGCCTGCTGAAACTGTATGAACGAACTTAACCTGAGCTACAGGGTTAAAAATAACGTCAGCGAAGCTGGTCATTTCCATACGCATGGCTTCAAAGTTAAATTCAGCACCTACTGGATACTGCATCCAGCCATTAGCGATTAGGATCCAAAGCGCTGAGAAGTTAGAACCAATAGCAACTAACCAAGTAGCCATAAGGTGCTTCACCTTAGACATTTTGTCCCAGCCAAAAAAGAACAGGCCCACGAAGGTAGACTCCAAGAAGAAAGCCATAAGCCCTTCAATAGCCAAAGGCGCGCCAAAGATATCGCCGACATAGTGGGAATAGTATGACCAGTTCATGCCAAACTGGAATTCCATGGTTAAGCCTGTGGCTACACCAATGGCAAAGTTAATACCAAACAGCTTTCCCCAAAACTGGGTCATTTGCTTGTATATCTCTTTACCTGTCATCACATAGACCGACTCCATGATGGCAAGTAGAAAGCTTAGCCCTAATGTTAAGGGTACAAAAATAAAGTGGAACATCGCAGTTAATGCAAATTGCCACCGCGATAGTTCTATTAACGTATCGCTCATGGGTTATCTCCCTCGTCTCTCTTGCGCGATAAGCGCTTGACCTTAAATAAATTTATTGGTTATTCAGTGGTTGTCACATGAACATTCATCACAGCTAGAGCATGGTTTGTGCCATTCATCACTTTTCTCGTTAATCTGAACTAACAACTGATGAATGACAGTCTATTCGTACTGTGCAGGACAATTATTCCATGGCGAAAAGTTGCGCACTTTGATCCATCGCAAGGATTCAATACGATTACCGCGCCAATTTTGTCACTTTCAATGACAATATTGACGCAGATAAAAAGAAGAGGGGGGGCGTCGTAGCCTTGTTTAATAGGTTGAGAAGAGAGCTTTTTTGCTTCAGCTAATAAAAAAATTAACTTAAATTACTGCGGCGAATAGGTCAGCGTGAACGCGCCGCGCAATTCACCAAGTTCAAACCCAGTGGCCTCATCCTTAGGGTAATGTTTTATAATGGTTTCCTTTACTGAAGGTGCAACTTGGCCGCCGTGGCACGCCATGCAAACTTGACCTTGTTGAATAGCCATCATGTACCGGAATTCGCCACTGTCGCTGTCATATTTATAGGTGTCTATAGGCGTAGACGGCGGCTTACCCTCTAGCTTAGTCTTTTCCAATAGAGAAGCGAAAAGGGCTAGCTGCTCGCGCTCCCATTCGTCTGGCGCGTTATTCGGGTTTCTTACTTTTAGCGCAGTACGCCCTACTTCCCACCCATTTTGGCTAAGCCCCTCGGCGATAGGCTCAGCGGCCAACTGACACTCTTCTACACCCGCTTCCAAACCGCCAGACTGAATTGCCTGTTTTAGCCTCGATTTAAGCGCTCCACCAAGGGCTTTAGCGTGAACTCTTGCCTGCTTTACTTTTGTTTGTACTTCGCTTTCAGCTAGCTCGCTGGTTTGTGCATTAGCGAAAGAGCACCCAGCGCTTACGGCTACCCCCAACGCAATTAAAAAGATGCGTTTTTTCATTGTGTAACTCTCCTATTGACGGACGTATTTGCACTCAGGCATTGTGATTCAACTAAAACAATCAACAAGCTCTATGCCAATATGTTAAGTTGGCAAAATAAAAGTAGCATTAACTAATACGCTGACAATGAACATATCAATTGTACAAGCAATGATAGATGCAATAGACAAACCCGCTATTTTCATCAATCAAAACTACATTATTGAGGCGGTCAATGCGCCTTACAGAGATACTTACCCTGTCGATATCAAGCTCGGTTATAGCACCTGTTATCAGGTATCTCATCGAAACAATAAGCCCTGTGACCAATGCGGCGAGCAGTGCCCTATGCAGGAAAGTAAAAAGTCGGGCCGAGCAGCTAGTGTGGTGCATATCCATACCACCAGCGAGGGCCAAAGCTACTGTGACATTCTGATGCGACCTATCTTCGACGGTCACGGGGATTTAATAGGTTATCTGGAAATTCTAGATAAGCTTGCCTTTGCGTCTAACCGCCCCTCTGCTGGAAAAATGATTGGCGAGTCTGAAGCATTCAAAACGATGCTGAATAAAATTAACCGCGCTGCAAACTCAGATATATCTGTTTTACTGTTTGGTGAAACCGGAACCGGGAAAGAACTGGTGTCTCAGGCTCTACACTCAAGTAGCCATCGGGCTGAAAAACCTTTTGTTGTAATTGAATGCACTGGGTTGTCTGATGCGTTGCTTGAAAGCGAGTTATTCGGCTATGAAAAAGGTGCGTTCACCGGCGCGACCACTAATAAAAAAGGACTGGTAGAGGCGGCAGAGGGTGGCACTCTATTTTTCGACGAAGTAGGCGATATTCCCCTCGCCATGCAGGTTAAACTACTCCGGCTTTTTGAAACCCAGACCTACCGCCCTGTGGGAAGCGTAGTTTCAAAGAAGGCCAACTTCCGTTTGGTGTGTGCATCACATAAAAATTTAAAGCAAATGGTAGAAAAGGGGGAATTCAGGCGTGACCTTTACTATCGAATTGCTGGCTTTCCTATCAATCTTCCGTCCTTACGAGAGAGAAAGTCAGATATTGCGTTAATTGCAACGCACTTTTTGGCCCAGTCCCACGAGAAAAAGCGTTTCCATAAAAAAGCCCTCGAAAAATTAAGCAGCTACGCCTTTCCGGGTAATATTCGCGAGTTGCGCAACATCGTTGACCAAGCTGTATTACTTGCCGATGAGACCATAATCTACGAGTCGGATCTCCCCGTGTTAGACGAGTTCACCGACGAGAATAACGCTTCCATCGAGGGTATAGATGATCAATACCCACTAACAACAAGCGGAGTTAATCTTGGCAAGGGTATTATGACTCTCGACGAGGTAGAAGATGCTTATCTTGCTCAGGTAGCAAGCTCCTTTAAAGGCGATATAAACAGCCTCGCGGACGCGCTAGGCGTAAGTACCCGCACGCTTTACCGAAAGCTTAAAAAGGCCGGTGTTAAAGAACTTAATTAAAATGTGGAAACATTCATCCATCGCACGCTATGATAAAGACGCGCAACGTAAAAAGATAAACAATGTCGATTAAACACCTGACAGCCTTAACACTCTGCCTTTGTATGCTTTTGCAAAATGCATTAGCACTGGGCCTTGCTTCGCATACTATGCAGCATGCCCGTGGGTTGGTGGGTGATGACATTGAGCTTATCTGTACTGGCAAAACCATGCGCTATATATCGGTAAGCGCAACAGAGCTTGAAGGTGAGTTTGTATTTATAAGCCCAGAACTACTAAAAGCACCTGTTGAGCACGTAGATTGTACCAACGGCACGTTGGCCGACCTTCCTCAAATGGACAACGTACCTGTAGATGCATTAGTAGTGATATCCCTTGTGCGCTATCGCGCCTTGGCGTCTCGCCTTGCAGCAGCACCCTACACATCTTTTGCCTTTGCGGCTCCGCCAGGTCGCGCTCCACCTCTCGCATAACAACGCCTAAAACACACTTAACACGCATGGTTTAACCGTGCACACGTTCGTTTATTTAATGGAATTGTTATGAAGCATTCTTTACTGGCATTCGCTGTAACAGCTGCCTGCACATCTGCACACGTTTATGCAAACACATCTGAGTTCATTGATAGCGCTTCAACAGAAGTGATTACAGTTATTGGCTCTTCGCTTAAGGATAATACAGTAGAAATTGAGCGAGAAACGGTGGCCGCCGCAACCAATATAGACGCTGATTTTGGCGATCAGTTAGCGCAACTGCCTGGCGTATCCGTTTCCCGAAACGGGCCGGTTACAGGTCTTATTCAATACCGAGGGCTGTTTGGCGATAGGGTCGGTGTATCTATCGACGGTGTCGATATAGCGGGCGCTGGGCCTAACTCCATGGACTCGCCATTATCCCACGTACTACCAGAGCCAGGTCTTACTGCTACTTTGTATCGCGGTATTGTACCTGTGAGTGCTGGGGTGCAAACGCTAGGTGGAAAGCTGCGAATTAACGCCGATGCGGCATCTCTTTTTGCTTTAGGTAGCGGTATTACTGGCAGTGTAAATGCAAGTTTAATTGGCCCGGGTAGCGGACAACAATACCAAGGCTATGTGCTTTACAAAACGGACCAAGCTTTCATTAGCGGCGCCTTCATGCATCAGCAGCGTGATGAGCGAGAATCGGGCGATAACGCCGTTATACCTAATAGCTACTACCAAAGAAATGGCGGCAAATTTAGGCTTGGCTATGAATGGGGAAAGCACCAATTCGATGCTAGCTATCAACAGCTAAATACGAATGAGAGCGGCACACCAGCGCTCGCCATGGATATAGGTTTTATTGATGCAGCATGGTACCGACTAGGTTATCGCTACAACGCCGGCGAAGCAGAGTACTTTGCTATAAATTGGTTTGGCAACAGTAACCAACATGCCATGGATAACTTTTCCCAGCGCATGGTGATGTCTGAGAGCATGGCTAGAGAGAATAATGCAGACGCTATCGCTCAGGGCTTGGATGCCAAGTATGTTATACCGTTGGATAACGGCGAGCTTGAACTGGGCGCTTATCTACACCACAGCCGAAACAACTCTGTTATTACTAACCCAAATAACGGTATGTTCTTTGTAGATAACTTTACAAATGTACAAAGAGATACTGCGAGTATTTATGCCCAATGGACAATAAACAAAGAAGCCTATTCGTCTACTTATGGTGCGCGATACACCCGCGTTAATATGGATGCTGGAGAAGCGGGTTCTAACATGGTGATGATGAACCCAGCAGTTGCTACGTTAGCCAGTAATTTTAACACCGCTGAGCGTGACGAAAACTACAACATGTTAGATATAGCCGCTACCACCCGCTACCATGCGAGCGACTCGCTCGATATCGTGCTTGGTATTTCTCAGAAAAATCGCGCTCCTACCTATTTCGAACGTTATACCTGGCTGCCACTTGGCATCTCGGGCGGCATGGCTGACGGCTTTAACTACATAGGCAACCTCGAGTTAGACAATGAAACTGCGCGTAAATTAGATGTGGGTGTTGATTACACCTATAAAAATTGGACTATCTCTCCACGCCTTTTCTATCAAGACATAGAAGACTACATTACCGGCTCACCTAGTACGAATATGGCGGCGAACATGGTATCTACCATGACGGCTGGTACAGCGCCATTTCAGTGGACGAATACCGACGCTGTTATCAAAGGTGTGGATATGACGGTGCAAGGCGAGCTTAGTGAAAACCTAAGCTTGCGAGCAGTAGCAACCATTCAGCATGGTAACCGTGATGACATTGATGACGCTTTGTTCCGCATTGCGCCAGAGCAGTTAACAACAACAGTTCAATGGAATACTCAGGTATTAGACGCGCCGCTTCAGATGCAGCTTACATCTGAATTAGCAGGTGCACAAAACCACGTTTCAGCTCTGCAAAATGAAGCATCTACAGCAGGGTATGGGTTGGTTCACATTACGGGGCTTTTAACACTTCTTGATAATGCGCAGTCGAATCTTCAGGTTACGGCAACTATTCATAACCTGTTTGACAAACAATATGCCCCACACACAGCCGGCATTAATCGTGTAATGAATGCCGATGTGGAAGTAGGTGAGCGCGTGCCTAGTGCTGCAAGGGAGTGGCATCTGTCGCTGAGCTATCGCTTTTAAATAAAAGCCAAAAGCAAGCAACAAAAAAACTAAGAAAACGTAGAGCTTAAGAAGCTAACTTCTTAAGCTCTTTTTTCTATAACAAGCTAGCTATAGCCTGCCATAGCAGGCGAAGGGCTAAAAGCGTCACTACAATCTTAAACGCCAGCATAAACTTCTCCGCCGGCACACGCTTTAATACTTTCAAGCCGAAAAATGTGCCGAGCGCACCACTGGCAATCATAATGATGATAAGCCCCGCCCACTGTGCAAATGAAAACCCTACAAAGGTAAATACGAAGGCTTTAAGGCCATGTTGCAGTGTCATACAGCTGGCAAACGTGCCGGTTATCTGCATTTTGCTGTAATTATTTCGGTGTACAAATGCCGCAACCAAAGGCCCGGTGGCACCTACAAACATTGAAACCAAGGTGGTTACCAACCCCGCCAATGTTCTACCCGCAGGCCTCATTTCTTGTGCTTTGGGTTTACTCCCCCACACTAAGAATAGGATAAATGCGGCAACCGCAAATTGAATTATCACCAGCGGCAGCTGAACCACAATAAACGACGCCAAGAAAGCGCCGACGATTGCGCCTAGAGAAAAATATTTCAGCATATTCCAGTCGATATGCTTCGCCGTCATTAGTGCACGGTTTCCATTGGAACCAAGCTGCACTAACCCGTGAACGGGGATCAGCGCACTAACCGGCACAGTACCAGCCATTACAGCAAGTAATAAAACCCCGCCGCCAATACCTAATGTTGCTGTCATCATAGACGTAAAGAATGATGTGACAACAAGCACCACTGACGTTGACATCGACAACGCATCATTAGCCGTTAACCAACTATAAAGTAAATTCAAGATTTAAACTCCACAACAATTTATGATGCCTTTACGACGTTTCAGTGATCACAACCTCACCTTTATTCGTTCAAATAATAGACAACAATGAAGTATGGCACATGAGGCTTTTATCATGTCTTCAGTTAACTACTTAAACAAAGCACTTCAAATATTAAGTGACAGAAATAGTACAAAAGATGCCAAGCTTGTTGCTAGACAAATTCTTCATAACAGTGGCTTTACTGATGAAGACATCTATGAATGTTTGAAACAGGGCTCGACTATTCGCATTACCATATTTGAAGCCTAAACTAGCAACAAGTCCAATTGTCATCGCTTATTCTCCAGACCATATGTGGCTAACTTGTTCGCCTAAAAAACCCATTGACTTTCTCTTTGGTGCAAAGGATACTCAGGTCATTAAATACTCACTAGCAGCGCACTGTTTTTAAATACTATGCCTAAAAACACGAATACACATACTGCTTACTCAGCGACTGCGCTGATTATTATTCTCGCTATTCTAAGGAATGGGCGGGTTAGCTAGTGCGTAATTAGAATTCACTAAACCCGCCGCAAAGGCGGGTTTTTTATTGGCTCGTCTTGCGGTAAAAAGAACGGAACGACAGCCATGAACAATCCAATATCTCACGTGTTACAACAGTTGCATGACGCAGTAAACCGCGGCGATCAAGACGCCTTATCCCAATGTTATGCTAGCGATGCAACAGTGGTCGCGACCCCCATGTCCAGTTCAACGCAAAACCTGGCTACAGACGAACATGCCACGCAGCGCGACTGCGTTAACGCCCTACTTAAATTTCAAAAGAAATTCATGCCCGATCATTTGGTTACCACCGGAGACGAACGGGTTATACAAGCCGGTGACGTAGCGCTAGTCGTCGCTAAGCTTTACCTTGTTCCCAAAGCCACACCCAACGCCTTACCCTGCGAGGGCAAGCGCGCCGTTTACGTTCTTCAAAGGGATGTAAATGGTGAATGGCGCTGTGTCATCGATAACTTCTTCGGTACTGACTTGTTAGATTTTGCGTGACCTACACCAACATACGAATTCAGAATCGATAACGGTAAAAAGCAATTGAGAAACAGACGCTTTTTTATATAAGGCGGAGAAAAAAGCGAGGGCTGTTATAAACAAAATTAACGAATGTTTAATAAATATGAAAAATTCAAAAAATAAGGGCATATCGCTATGCCCTTAATCTGTGTATTGCTAGATTCAAACACTTATTAGCGTTTGTAAAATACTACGCCTGATTAGTGATCGTGACCGTCGTGCTCGTGTTCTTCTGCAATACCTAGCCAAACTGCACCTGCAGGCTCAAAATCCAGTTCAAGCAAGGTTTCCGTGGTCTCAGTTTCCAAATCAACAGCAAGGATAACTTGCGCAACAGGGTCAACAACAAACAAGGTTTCTTCGTGTTGCGATGCTGCCATGCTAAATGACTGACCTTCTGCTAGGTTTGCCGCGCTGGCACTGGCCACATCAATCTTGTGCACAAACTCCCAGTGAGTGTCACCATCTTCCTCGTGCGCTTCTAGCAGCGTTACAAAACCTTTGTCATCTAGAATTGCAAAGAATTCGCCGCCCATTGAGAAACCGTATGACACAGCTTGAGCATCAGTCTCTGGCTGCCAATCAATTACACTCATGGTGCTGGTTACAGGCGACACATTGGCCAAGATGGCACTACCGCCACCATGTTGTGAAGCAATACCAATAAACGCTTCTGCGTGTTCATGTCCATACATTGTGCCAATGCGCAGATCGCCAAGCCCATCAATGTTGTCGATAAACGTGCTGGTAAATACCTCATCACCATCGTTGAGAATTAATACGCCGTCGCTACAGCCAAATGCCACAGCGATTTCGTTTTGAGCTGCGCCATGTAAGTCAGCACATTCACCGTCAAAACGTTGCTCTTCTTCGTACTCGCCATCATGCCAGTGATATACCGCAACGCTGTCTGGCAAGATTGGATTAGCAGAACGAGACTCTGCATCATCACGACGTACAGTACTAATTAGCATGTCTCCACGCGGTTCCGCGACACCGTGCATATTTACAGTAAATTCCAAAGTAGGAACTTCTGTAATTTCACTGGCAATTTGGGTATCGGTTACCACTTTTACCGCTGCCGGCATGCTGGTATCGGCATTTCCGTCGTAAAACACAGCAAGTTGACCGTCGTGTGTTACTACGTGAGTCGGTTGACTCCCTTCAAGTGTGAAACCAGACAGGCTTGGGGCTTCTTCATAGTCGTGCAGGTGCTCTACGTGATCTTCTCGCCATAATCCACCATCAAGAAACTCAGTTAATCCGTTTGCTCGGCTGTTGATGACTGCAAAGCGATAGTCTGCAGAGGCGCTTACACTACTTCCATCAAAGGTTGCAGAAAACGTATCAAGTACTGAATTATCATCTAGATCAAAGACAGTGAGCGTATTTGATGCAGCATCGGCAACAACCAATCTGCCTTCACTTTCAATTTCATAATCTGAGTCGTGGTCGTCGTGGTCGTCGTGGTCGTCGTGGTCGTCGTGGTCGTCGTGGTCGTGATCATCCTCTGGCACCTCAATAGGATCCAGCTCTACAATATTGGTTTCTGCATCACCACAGCCTGCAAGCAAAAGTGCGCTGGCTATGGCGCTTAGTACTAGTCTATTTTTCATGTGTGTATCCCTATCAATAATTCTTTTTTATAAGCTGATCTTAGAAATAACCGCGTACGCCGAAAGCAAAGTTTCTACCCGGACGTGGTGCAATATCTTTCAAAAACGAGGTGTGAACGCGCGCTTCTTCGTCGGTTAGGTTTTCACCGCTCAGATAAACCGATAAATCAATATCTCCCAAAGGAATGTCGTACGTGATTGAAGCATCAACAAGGGTGTAGCCGTCCGTTTCAGTCTCGAACGTCGAGATATCGTCTTGTTTTGCAAAATATGTGAGGTCTAAATCTGCGCGAATGTTATCTAACGTGTAGGCAACGTGTGAACCCACTCGCATGGGCGAAGTGCGAGGCAGTGCGCCACCATCTTTAAGGCGGGCTTTAACGTAGTCGGCGAAGAAATCGAGTTTTAGGTTGTCAGTGGTTTGCCAGGCAACTTGTAACTCAAAACCATGAAGAACGGCGTCAGCTGAATCAAACAGGTAAACAGGTAATTCATCGCTGTGTTCATCTTCGCTATGCTCTTCTTCACCGTGGCCTTCTTCATCGTGAGCATGGTCATGACCACTTTCAGCGAATAAGCCGGTTTCTTCTTGGAAGTAGTAGTTATCTACTTGGTTATAAAAAGCATTAAATACAAAGCCAACGTCACCCTGTGTTTTTCTGAACGTTAGGTCGATGTTATTTGCTGTCTCAAGATCGATTGCCATTTGAGAAAGCACAAACTCGCCTTCCTCTGACAAATCAAAGAGGGCGCCAATTTCATAAGTACGGGTGCCAATATGCGGGCCAAAAGAAAGAAGCTCAGAGGCAGAAGGGGCGCGCTCTGAACGGGAAAGTGAAACGCCCACGTTATAGCTTTCATTAATGGTATAAACCACACCCGCTGATAGCGATATAGGTGTAAACTCTTGATCTACCTCGAACTGTCGTACGAACTCGCTGCCTTCATGATCGTGCTCGTCGTGGGCATGCTCATCATGATCGTGGTCGTCATGTTTGTGTTCATCGCCATGGTCGTGAGCATCAAGCTCAGGTAACAGCACACTCGAAGCGTCCAGTGTTACTCTTTCTGCACGGGCCCCTAACTGAACCAGAAAATCACCAAAGTGACGCTCTTCCATGAGTGCTATAGCAAACATCTCCATTTCTGAAGGTGGTGTAAAGGCTTCTGCGCCTTGAGCAAATACATCGCTCCCTTTGTAATGAAGGCTGATACCACCGCGCCAGCCAGCCATGGGTTTATGCAATAACTCTACGCGAAGTTCTTCGGTTTCATTACTAAAAGTGGTACCTACTAAACCGCCCTCAACTTCAGCATGTTCATAATCGGTATAGCCCGCTCTAAAGTGAACACTTTGCAAAAAATCACTGGTAAAGTTGTACTCACCTAAAAGCTGATATTTAGTTTGCTCAAGATCAGCGAATACCGAAGTATCTCCGCCGTGACTGTGCCCAGGCACGCCGTATTCTCGCTCAAATCGCTCTACTGCTACGCCAACATAGCCTTGGTCGAATAAATAGCTGGTCCCTAACGTAAACCCATTCGATTCTTCGTTACTGTTTTCAACCACATTGGCGCCATCTGGGTCATCAATGTCAGGGGCAACAGGTGTTTCATAATCATTTGAATCGCGATAAAAACCGTCAGCGTAAAAGGCTATGTTGTCCACCCCAGTAGTCACGTTAAACGTTCCAAGTTTCTGGTCGTTAACGGTTTGCGTTTCTAATACAAATTCACCGCGCGTTTCAGTGGACGTGGGCACACGTTGGTCAACTACGTTCACCACACCGCCTATCGCACCGCTTCCGAAGAACAGGGTTGCTGGCCCACGCAGCACTTCAATTTGTTTAGCGGTTGAGGCTTCACTTGCTACTGCGTGGTCGGGGCCAACACGGGAAACGTCGCTCACATCCAAGCCATTTTGAGTAATCAGTACCCGTGGTCCGCTAAGGCCACGAATAATTGGCGTGCTCGCAACATTGCCATGGAAGTTAGACTGTACGCCGGGTAATTTTTCTAGCGTATCGCCCAGCGTGGCCGCTTGTTGACGACGTAGGGTTTCGCCAGATAACACGCTCACTGGAGTGGCCGATTCCATCACCGATAAATGCATAGGCGTGGCGTGCACGTCAATCACTTCGATAGCACTGCGCGCCAAAACAAAGTTAGCGCCACCCGCGCTGTCAGATTGAACTTGCGTATGCTCATGTAAGTGAGCGAAGCCAGAGGCGAATATATGAAGCGTATAGTCGCCCTCCTTTACGTTAGAGAAAGTAAACTCGCCCAGCTCGTTAGTGCTGGTAACACGCTTTAGCGCCTCAATTTCAACAGTTGCGTTGACGAGCGGCTTTCCGGCTGCATTAGTTACCGTGCCAGAAAGTGTTTGTGCCAGTACTGACGGAGATGCTAATAGCAACGCAGGCGCTAAAAGCGATAAGCCTAACGCCAATCGAGACAATTTCATTATTCTAACCTCTGAATTTTTGTAATGTGATAATGTATCAACTCTAGTTTTATGGTATGTTATACTGTAACAATTGCGCAAGAGGTAAAAATGAAAACCATTTCTATTACGTGGAAGAATTCACAAAAAGCGCCACGCGCCTCTTCAACTTTTCTAAAGGTAGGTGCTTTGGTCGGATTGAGCTTGGCTGGGTTGAGTTTCAACGCTGTTCATGCTGCACCTCATACTCACGGTGAAGGCAAGCTACAAATCCTGCAAGCGGGAAGTGAATGGCAGTTTGTGCTGCAGCTGCCTGCTGCTGATGTCCTGGGGTTTGAATACGCGCCATCCACGACTAGCGATAAAAAACGTTATGAAGAAACGCAAAAGGTTTTTCAGCGCTTTGACGACATTTTTACCCTAAGCAATGCGTGTGAATTACTCGATACCACACTTGAAAGCCCATGGGAGGTAGCTAACGAGCATGACGAGCATGACGAGCATGACGAGCATGACGAGCATGACGAGCATGACGAGCATGACGAGCATGAAAGTGAACACGAAGGCCATGCCCATCGCAACACGCATTCTGATTTTCGTGTCGCATACTTGCTTAGTTGCCAAGGCCCCGTAAAGCGTATTGAGATGACAGGGTTTCCCCATTGGCCAAGCCTGCAGCATGTTAATGCAATTTGGGTAACCAACAAAGGACAAGGCGCACTGGAGATAACTCCAAGTCAGCCAACCTTACTGATAAGCAGCTAGTTATATTTTTACTCTCTCAGGCGCAAGCTTCACCCATTATAGCTGCGCCATAGCAATTTTCGGACATATTATGAATTCGATATATCAAGGAAGCAGCGCAATGCCAAAAGTGCAGTTCATTTCAGACAGGCTCGCTATGCTCCTTTCATCGCTTTGCGTAATACATTGTTTATTAACGCCTATTCTATTGATTTCCATACCTGCATTGGCAAGTGTGTCAATGCTCAATGATGAAACCTTCCATCAAATATTGCTGTTCTTCGTGTTGCCCATTGGGGTTCTTGCACTTTCACTAGGCTACCTACATCACAAAAATAAGTGGGTAGTATTTGCTGGCGTTTTTGGCCTAACACTTTTAAGTAGTCCGCTGCTCGTTGAGTGGATAGGCTTAGGACACGAAGTGCTAGGTGAATATGGTGAAGTGATAATTACGGTAATCGCATCGTTTATTATCGTTGGTGCGCACCTGATTAACTATAGGCTTAGGTCGACCGTACAGGTGCCTACTTGCGAAGAGCGCGAGACCACCCAATCACAACCCTATTAGTTTCATCATAACCTCAAAAGCGGGTAATTCTTATCTAGCGAAGCTCGCAATATTAGTGATGTAAGCCGTTTTTGAGGTCTCATTCAGAGGTTATTTTGTCTAGTTTCAATCATTCCGACACGGTACTTCCCGATGTCACTACAGAGCATTCCACTGCGCAGCTTCCTGTTATTGATAATGTTGGTATGCAGGGTATTGCAATACCGCTACACGTGTTAGGTAAACGCGGAGAGCGTTTAGCTAGCCAAGCAAAGGTAGATGTAACGGTAAGTTTGGATCATCCCAACGCCAAAGGCATTCACATGTCTCGCTTGTACAGCTTGCTGCAGCGATATTTGAGCAACCAAGACTTACATAAGTCGGCACTTGTGTCGTTAATGAACGCGCTTATCGAGTCTCAAGATGGGCTGAGCAACAGCGCCCAGCTTAATCTACACTTTGACCTCACCGTGTCGCGTCCTGCGCTCATAAGTAGGATGTCAGGATATCAATCGTACCCTGCTTCACTTTGCGTAAGACGATCACCTGAACGTTATGAGGCACAGCTTAAGTTAAGAGTACCGTACTCTAGCACTTGTCCTTGTTCGGCCTCCCTCTCTCGCAAGGCGTTATCAGAAGTATTTGTGCAGCAATTCGAAGGAAAAGGTTTATGCGTAGAAGAAATGGGCGCTTGGCTCGCTTCTAAACAAGCCAGCATCGCCACGGCGCATGCACAGCGTTCCTTTGCCGATATAACCCTAGATTTAAGCGACAACGAGATCCCCGATTTTATTGGTATTATTGACCTGATAGAAAACGCGTTAGGCACACCGCTTCAAACCGCAGTTAAGCGTGAAGATGAACAGGCGTTTGCCAAGCGTAATGCTGAAAACCTAATGTTTGTAGAAGATTCGGTAAGGCGACTGCATGAAGCGTTAAGTACGTATTACCAAGCTACCTATTTTCGTGTAAAAGTAGAACATCAAGAAAGTCTGCATGCACACGACGCCATCGCTGAAATATCAGGCCCAGTTCATCGATAAGCTCAGACACCAATTGGTTGTTGGAGCAGGTAGACAGAAGAAACAATAAAAGGAAAATAACATTGTTATCTCTTAACAAGCTCTCTTACATCAGCAAAGCGGCGTGCATAGGCGCTGCAGTATCAGCTATTGCGGCATGCTCGTCTGCGCCCTCAACCCCGCTTGCTGGTGTAAAATCACACGCCCTGTCGAATGCCGTGATATACCAAACCAGTAGCAAAGAGTACCCTGTTCTTTCAAGTTTTGTGTACAACCAAGCCATTGCCGCACTGCCTACGCGTTTTGCTAATGGCGACGTTGTCGTCATGGATGTTGATGAAACCGTGCTAGATAATAGTACCTACCAAAAAGAACGCGAAAGTGTCGGCTTAGGTTATTCATCAAAAAGCTGGGCTGACTGGGTAAAGCGTGAAGAAGCCACATTAGTACCCGGCGTCGCTGATTTTATCGACGAGGTTATTAAGCGAAATGGAAAAGTGGCGCTTATTACGAATCGCGATAAAACGCTTGATAAGCACACGTGGAATAATCTTTTAGCACAAGGTTTACCGCTGACCACCAGCAATACCTGCGTAGTTGGCCGTACTGCTGAAGATAAAAAAGCAGTCGGACAAGAAGGTATGGTTAATGACAAAGACTTGCGAAGAATGCAGCTTACCCAAGGTAAAATCGCATGTTCAAATACGTCTAAAGATGCGACGTCTACGTGGGCTGTGCCTCACACTATTATCATGCAAATTGGCGACAACATTGAAGATGTGGGCGGCGTAACCCAAGAATCTGCCGACGTTGAGTTGCTCATGCCACGAGTGGGCACAGAGATTTTTATTCTGCCAAACCCCATGTACGGTTCTTGGTAGACCATTGATAAAGTAAAATCAACGAATGTCGCTTTCTATATGGAACGCGCCGTTCGTTAAATTAGCGTTGTCATCGTTAATGCCATTTCCCAGCCCTGAATAGGGCTTTACTTCTACCACGTCCAGTAAGTAAGCAGATGTGCCCTGAGGGTCTTCATACAACCCGGTAGAAAACTCACCCGAGAACGTATACGCCTGCTGGATGTCTATTCCTCTAATACCGCCTTGCTCGTGGGCATTATTCAACGAAACAAACACAATTTGATTTGGTGGCGGTGGTGGGTAATGAATGCACGCGCCGAAATAAGGCACAATGAAGAACGCCGTTATTTCTCGCTGTGCATTGACTTCTACAGGCACAATAAACCCGCTGAGTTCGACGTACTTGCCGTTAAATGTATCAACTGTATTCACCGAAATTAGCGCTTGCTGGTATTCATCGTCAAATGTGCGTTGAATAGACTGAAATACCTGTTCATGAAGGGGTAAATTCTGCTGAGGATTTTGAGTCGATCGGGTCTTGCCCAACAGCGCCTTTTCGGCGTCAGGTAACAGCGCGTCCCAAGATAAGGGTTGGAACTGTTGAACGGTAGTTAACCTGTGGCTGTCTTGATAAATCGCCGTGTTATTCTCGAAAAAACGCTCTATTACGCTATCAAGCTTACCCCTCAGGCCGAGCCCCACCAGCGCGCCCAATGCAATGAAAACAATAAGAGAAGCCAGTAAAACGTACGTGGCGCGCTTCATACATTATCCTAGCTTTTAACTTGCTAAAATTTTGACTTTGCGGGTGTAAGTTACCGGCACATTCTTTTTAAGCGCATAGACTTTTAGAACAAGTTCGTGTGTGCCTTCTTCTTGTGCCTGAAAGCTAATGGCTTGTTCGCCCTTTGTAGAAGACAAAGAAAAGCGCTGCGGCGAGAGTAGCGTTACGCCATCACTTGCCATCACATCTACGCTAACTTCTTTGTAGTTCGAAGGAATAGTAAATCGCAGCGGAACGGCTGACGCCTCAAGCTTAGCCACTTCTCGCTTTCTGTCGATATTGAGCGAAATAAGTGGCTCCTTAGCTGCCGCTAAATGCTGTTGCATCATGGGGTGTTGAAAGCCAAACTGCATGTTTCCCATACCTGCATGTAGTTCACACGCAGTACTATGAAATGCTATAAGACTTGATAAAATGGTAGCTGCAACGACTGTTTTTTTCATATCAGTTACTCCTCGTAAAGCGCGAAGCTGTCTAGCACTAACGAATAGGCAGATGTACCTAGTGCGCTTTCGTGGTTGTCTATTTTTACCGTGCCTTCAAACCAATAAGGGTCGTACAAGTTCTCAACTGCAATGCCTTCTTTGTATTCAACATACAAAATTTGATTCGGCGGCGGTGGCGGCATGTGTAAGCAAGCCCCAAAATACGGTACAACGAAAAAGGCGGTGGCTTTTTGTTCTTCGTTTTGCTCTAAAGGTACAATAAATCCGGGGATGCGAATAGCCTTCCCGTCAAACGCCTCTATCACTCGCGTCGACACTAACGCTTGTTGGTATCGCTGTGCTTGTTCATCTTCTAGCTGCTTTGAAGCAAAGTCATCGACAGAGTCGGCGGCAGAGCCATCGGCAATATCGTTTAAAAACTCAGGCCTGTTTAAAAGCGCGCTCAAATCGTCCTCGGGCATAAGAGCTACCCAGTCAATTTCTTCGTAATCGGCAGCTAGAATTGGATTTAACGCGCCAAACAAAATCAGTAGCGCCGCAATTAAACCGAATTTAACGCTAGAAAGCGTAGCAGAAAGTTTCACAAAAATGACTCACGAAATTTTTACATAATCACGTTATAACATATCGTAAAACAAGAGGCGAAGCTTTACGTTTATCTACTCACATTGTTAATTGAGCACTTCTATCACAAGAAAGTTAGCTCAATATTGTCGATGCTCGAAAAGAGCGACTATATTTTAGTGAATGGAGTTTTTCTGAAACAGGCACATAGTTGAATGTCTAAACTTGGATTGATAGTCGCGATTTTTGTTTTCACCGTTTCAATATTAAAACCTGTTTCCTCCTCTGCTAACCAGCTGAATTCAGCACCAAATGATGACGTCATAGCCGGTATCAAAGCACTACATCGAGCACCTGAAAAAGAAATGGCCAGATTGAAAACGCTGCTCGATGAAAATAAATCAGCGGCCAAACGTCATGAATGGGTATACCTTTATGCCTTAGGTAAAGAAAAACAGGGCGAATATGATGAAGCTTTAGCACTCGCAGAGAAATGCATAAGCGATGTTTACGCTAGTAGGCTAATGCAGCAACGCGCAAAATTGCTCAAAGCCAAAATACTTTCACGCAAAGGCGAAATACAAGAATCGATTAGCTTGCTCAACGCCGTTAAGCAGTGGTCTATGAACCACGGCGTAATACAATTGAATATTGGCGTATTAATGACACTAGGTACTACTTTTGAAAATATTGAAGAACCTAAGCTTGCTCTTGATAACTATCTCTCCGCTTATGAATTCGCTACACAGTTCAAGACACAAGTCCCTACCTCTCATATTGCTGGTCTGATAGGCACTATTTATTTGCAGCAGTCTAAATTCGAAGAAGCAAAAGCATATTTAAACGAAGCTTATGAATTTGCGGTTAAAAAGAAAAACACTGTTAATCAAAGTCGGGTAGCAGAAAAGCTTGCTCGAACAGAGCTAGGGCTTTCAAACTTTAAAGCCTCCGCGCGCTTTTTTGAATTAGCCATAGAGATTGCAAGAAAAAACAATAACTCCCTCCTACTAGCCAAAGCCCTACTCGGCAAAGGGGAAATGTTGTTAGCGCAAGGGAATACCTCTGAGGCAGCCAGCGCCGCTCACCTTTTATTTGAAGAAGCAAGCGACCTAGCCCGTGATTTAGACTCTACTACTATTTACTTTAACTCGCTTATAGCGCTTTCTCGTCTGGCGCTGTCCAGCGGAGACAAAACAGAGGCATTAGAGATGGTTAGGCTTGCAGAAGAGGTAATAGCGAGCGCAGAAGCAGGCGTTGCCCATTTGGAAGCCGCTTATCTTAAACTGTCTATTCTTGAAAGGCTTGGCAACGAGCAAGATACGATAGACGCGCTCAAGCACTACATTGAATTAAATAAGAAAATAATCGAATCACTAGATAAGTCGCGGGTACAAATAATTCGAACGCTTTACGAACTAGACGAAATTCAGGCAGAAAATAGCGACTTAAAAGCTATCACTCAATTACAAGAAGAAAAGCTTGCGCTTAACCAGCAACGAAATTTTTTATTAGCTGTAATCACTGGGTTATGTCTAATACTAAGCCTACTACTGTTTTTACTCTACATTAAGCGTGCGCGTTACCAGAAAAGATTAGAACGGCTTGCTACTACCGATGCATTAACCCGCTTTTATAACCGGGTCAAAATTCTAGAGTTACTGGAAGGATCGCTCGCCACCTTTGAAGCGGCTAACGAAAAATTTTACGTAGCAATGTTAGACATCGATTTCTTCAAATCTATCAATGATAACTATGGTCACAAAATGGGCGATGATGCATTGCGCCTATTCGCGAGCACTGCGCGACAGCTTTTTACTAAACACGTCGATATGGGCAGGTTAGGAGGTGAAGAGTTTCTGTTTATATTCCATTGCGCTAAAGAAGACCAAATTTACAAACAGCTTGATCGCTTCCGTCAGACGCTAAAAATAGCCTCTGCCAGTCAACTCTGTGCAGACATTAAATTAACATTCTCAGCAGGATTAAAAGTAATTGAGTCACCGCAAAGCACTACTGCCATTTTAGAAGACACAGACAGAGCCCTTTATGAAGCGAAAGAAACAGGCAGAGATAAAACAGCTGTAGTTTAATGTTTATAATGTGATAGACATCAATGGGAAAAAACTAAGGCCAGAGCGAAAGCTAGGCCTTAATTCTATAAGGTTAAAACGGTAGAAAATTAAATGCGTATTCAAGTTTAGTCTGAGCCACGTCAGCAGCACCGAAGTTAATCATACGAATGCGTGCTAGAAGCTTACTCTCAAGCGCTTCATCTTCTAATTCGCTATTTACCAATGTAACCGAAGACAAACTTCCACTAGGTTCTATCGTTAAGCTAACCGTGACTTTACCTTCTAGGTCAGGGTTTTGACGGAGCGCTCTTCGATAAAGGGCGTAAACGGCACCTTTATTCGCATCTAATACTTTGCGTATTTGCTCTATATCTCTATTACCTATCACTTGAGATTCAACTTCGATGCGCTTGGCAGCGAGAGATGCGGCACCCTCCTCAGGCGCAGTAAACTCTGTAGTGCGACGCCCTTCTAGCTCACCTTTAGCCCCAATATTTTGACTAATACTCGCGTTTTTTAAACTGCCAGACGTTGGCGTTGCAATCTGTTTACCTATCCGCTTTCTGCTGGTTTGCTCTTGTTCACCTGCACCTTCAATGGTTTTCGTGTTGGCCACATTTGCTAGGTTGATATCGCTTCGCATGCTGGCTAAATCATCTGAAAATGCCAATAACCCGGTCTGCTTTGCGTTTTCCCGTGCTTCAGCCACTTTTTCTTCTTTCGTCTTTTCCACCGGAACAGGTCTGGGCTTTACCGCAGGCTGAACTTTCTTAACAGGCTGCTGTGGCTTTGGCTTAGGCTTTATCTCCTCTTTTGGCTGTTCAACCTTAGGTTGTGGCTTAGGTTTCACTTCAGGAGGCGGTGGCAACGGCTTTGGCTTTAGTATGCGAGCAAGTTGAGGCGGTAACGTCTCTTTCTCTTCGCGAGTTTGCTCAGGTAGTTGAACCCAATTGATAACCAAAGCAAAAGCAACAGCAATAATAAGACAAGCATAGGTTATTTTACTGAAAAGCCTGTTCTCTTGTTCGCTCGACGACCAAGGCAATTGAGTTTGAAAATAGATGCTACTCATCACCGCCCTCCTTCGTCATGATTTGCTCTACTGCCAAAGATACATCTGTATAGCCAGCTTCTGCACAGGTATACATAATTCTTTTTAATAACGCATACGGCACAGACTGATCGCCCATCACAGTGATCGCTCTAGCTATTGGGCCGCCACCATCTTGAATATCCGAAGGAGTATCACGCCCCTTTTCATCAGCTTTTTTCGCACGGTAGTTTAGCTCTTCTAATAGCGAGGTAATTGTACTTTCTTGGTTTTCTAAGACATCACTCACAGCCGCGACTTTATTACCCTGCAGCACGATATCTTCGTTGTTAACAAGAATAAGCAATGTCTCCTTAGCAGGCTTTTCGCTCACTGCTTCTGGCAAAGTAACCGACTTATGATTATCTAGCACTTGCACATCGGACGCATTCAGCATTAAAAAAAACACAAGAATGGTAAATATATCCATTAACGATACGAGACTAAGTTTTGCTTGTTGACTATGGCGCTTGTGATTTCGAGCCATGCGCTTGGCTTGCACAGATTGTTTCACAACACCTCCTCAGCACTAGAAGGTGAAGTATCTCCGCTTTCAGCCCACTCTATGCGAGACATGTCTTCAGGCACCTCTGCGAATGAAACATCAGGAAATAGCTCTGCATCTACTACTGACGCAGCAACAACGTCTTTGTAAGAACGTGTTTTTTCTAATAATGTTACAATAGTCTGATAATTTACATCGTCTTCAATCATTAAGACGATGTCACTTTTTTCAGTTCCTTTTGCCAATAAGGTTTGCTTCAACTGCTTAAGAACTAGCTGAATTCCATCCCAATCTTGATTTACTCGGCCCTGCTCAGTATTTTTCATCACTGGCAGCTGTTGCACTAAATAACCCGCAGGGAAATATATTGCGCTACCTTGTGAAGTTACCACCAATTCGATTTGCTGACTTTCAATACTTGCCCCGTCGCCTAGCACTTCTAACCCAGGTAGTTTCAACTCAACTACGGTTATGCGAGAAAATACCATCATCATGAGTAGAACTGGTACCAACACAATCATCAAGTTAAGAAACGAGGTAATATCCAGTTCTGCGTCAGGCTTTCTCAGGCGTTTACGTTTGCCTAACATGATTATTTACTCATCTGTATCGCGACTAAGTGACGCTACTGCTTTTTTTGCCATAAGTGCATTAAGGCACTTCACGCCAGCCATCTCCATACTGTCTACAATCTCGGTAGTTTTAGATTGAAGCACTGAGTGGAAGCCCAGCAGTGGTATGGCAGCAATCAAGCCAAAAGCAGTGGTATTCATGGCAATTGAAATGCTTTGCGACAACAGACTGGCTTTTTCAGAAGGGTCTGCGTTTGCTACTGCTGAGAATGCTGCGATTAAGCCAATGATGGTCCCCAATAGACCAAGCAAGGTAGAAATGTTAGCCAGGGTGCCTAAGTACGGTGTGCGCTTCTCAAGGCGGGGAATAGTTTCCATTAACCCTTCTTCCATTGCATACTCGATATCTTCCCGACGGGGGCTGACTTGAAGGCGAGCAATGCCGGCCCCAATAACACGACTGATGGGAGCTTTTCCTTGCTCACCCAAACGACGAACCTGATCGTATTGCTGGCTGCTTAAAAGCGGCTCTAGTTCGGCAAAAGCACGTTTATTTGTGCGCTTCGCTGCGCTTAAGAAAAAGTAACGCTCAAGAGCAATGGCGATTCCAATTGCTAGCACGATAGCAATTGGAAACATAAAAGGGCCACCTTCTTGAAAAAAGCGAACGACTACTTCGAAGACTTGCATGGTTTTTCCTCTCTAAAATGACAGCGGTAACTTCACCGCTATTTTTATTGTTGTTTTAACTTATTCTAGGAAGGGAAAGGTTATCTCTATTCCCACATCCTTGATGGAATCAATACCTATTTGTCAGCCTGATTAATTGGCAAATTCTTTTTAGGCCCCGTCGTACTAATTTGCTTCGACAACGCGACTTTGCGCAAAAACTGCTTTCGCTCCAACGGTTTTAGTTTGCTATTCTTCGGCTTCCACGACAGGGTGCCTTCTATATCGCGATGTTCCGGCAATTGCCAAGGTACAATACTGATCACACGGGGTTGCTCTTTGTCACCGCGGATCGTCGCTTCTAAACGCAAAGGTTCATCAGTTTGCGTTTTTTCTTGCTCTGCGCTTTTAAGTAACCCCGAAAACATAACAGTCGAAGCAAAAACTAAAAACATAAGTGGCTTTTTAAAATTCGGCTTAGTCATTTCAGCTTTCCTCGTCAATTGCGGGCAACTGGCGTCTTAAATCGGCTATCCATCTTGCTATTTCTTTCGACGCTTTCTTGTCAACCTCACCAATTAAGGGGTTGTTAACTAATGCTGCATACTTTTCGTAATTTCTAAGCGCCTTCTCTTTTTTACCCATATACAAATCGTACAAGATGCCCAAATTGTAATAGGTGACTGGATTCCCAGGCCACGCATCAATAGCCTCTAAATAAAAACGCTCTGCTTTAGTAAACTGACCTTCTTCTCTGGCCATTACGCCTAGTCGATTCAACGCTAAGTAATTATTTTCATTTTGCTTTCGCGCCAACTCATAATACAAACCTGCATCTTTGAGCTGAGCAAGTTGTATAGCTATATCACCACGCAACACGTAAATTGATGAAGGAACGTCAGCAGTATTAGACGCTTTTAAATCTTCAAAAAGTGCTTCAATCAGCACTTTGGCCTCTTCATGATTACCTTGTTGGTATAACAACAAGGCACCATCAAGCTTTGCTTGATGTTCTGCAAAAAGCGTAAGTTTCGTCAACTTGTAACGATTAGTGTGCTGCCTTAATGCAAGCGCTTCTTGCTGTAAACTAGTGAGGGCATCTTGGGGCTTGCTTTCTTTTAGCGTATCTTCCTTTGATAAATTTTCAGAACCACTCGCATTTTTATCTTCCGCAACTTGATCGCTTTGTTCATTTGAAAAAATAGGTAAAGATAAGCTGCTACATCCAGTTAAAGCCAGCGCAATTAGCGTGCTAAATAGCCATACTTTCAAAGTTGAAATACGGTTAGAAGGTTTCAATGTTTATCTCCTCACGTATTTCGTTTTTCCGATAGCGATTTGGGTAAAGCTCTGCCAGTGCATTGAAGCTCTCTTCCACCCACTTGTCATAAATACCATCCCAACTTCTTTTAGCGTTGATTTCATATACCTGAATTGCTTGCTCTTCGAAGGGATATGCTTGCTCTTCTAGCAATAAGTCGTATTGTTCTAATTCCAATGCATTGAGCTCAGAGGGGCGCTCTGAACTCATCAAATCTCTTGCAAGCGTTCGATACAAGCCACCAAGCTGATGATTGGCAATAGTAGCGTAATCACGAACTCCGTAAGCAAGAACCTTATTATGTGCATCTACCGCTTTGACAAGGGTGCTGCGCTTTTCAGCGAGGCTTTTCTTTAAAGGTTGAGTGAGTTTCTGTTGTTCAAAAACATATTTTGCATCATCAGCAAATACCATTGCGGCCATTGCGGCGAGTGTTTTAGAGCGCAGTGTAGCCTTATCTCCTGCGCTATCATGTGACTTGATAAGCTTATCTAACCAATAGCGTCGTTTACCGCTCTCTTTACTTTCAAGATAAAACTGACTCATAGTAAACCGCGCTTCTGTAGCTAATTCGAAGGGCTCTGGATAGTTATGAGCATACGCGCGATAAGCAGGCAGAGAGGAAGCACGGTTTCCGGCTTTCTCGTAATAAACTGCTGATTGATATAATGCCTCTCGCCCTGTTTCGCTTTGTTTATTTTGTTTCCAAATAGCTTGCAACATGTCAGCCGCGCGCTTCCATTGCCTGGTTTCTTCATAAACATAGAGTCTTTTCTCATCAATTGAGTCGGCAAGTTCGTGACCGGCAAAGCGAGTGGCAAAATCATCTAAAAGCACTTGAGCTTCTTCAAAGCGTGACTCAGCAATTAAATAATTCGCCGCGTCATACTGTACGTTCACACGAACGTCTACGTCCGGGGTTTTCGCTATTATTCGCTCTAAGTGAGAAATAGCTAACGCAAGATCTCCACTTTCTACAGCATTTTCTGCCTGTCTATACATGCTTATTGCATAATTTCGAGTAAGTGCGTCAAAACCTGTATCTTGCTTGGTCATTCGCTGCAATAGGTTCGCATAGGCCAGCTCCGATGATTTAAAACGCGACAGCCCAAACAAAGCGTGTGCCTCTACGAGTTCCGCTGAATGTTTTATTTCTAACGTAACCGACGCATGCTGAGCTTCTGGAGGAGACAGCAACCATTGACTGAATTTGAGCGCTTCCTCAAATCTGCCTTCTTCAAAATAAGCTTGCATCACGGTTTGAGTCACTTTTACTGCTCTTGAGTCAAGTTCGAAAGTATTAATAAACCGTATTTGACTCTCTCGTTGCTGTTCTAGCAACTCACGCTTTTTATCACTGCTTGTGTAGGTAGAAGACGATAACATTTTCACGTATGACAACAGGGCTGTGTACGCTCCGTCACCAGCCAAAGCGTGGGAAGGATACTCATAGGCAAATTGTTCGTAATGAAGAATTGCTTTACTAAATTGTTCTGATTCAAAGTAACTTTCGGCTAAGTTAAACTCCATCTCAGGTCGTAAATCATCATGAGGAAATGTGGTGATAAATTCAGTGTAAAACCTTGCTGCTCTGCCATACGCGATATCTGCTTGTCTATCTAACGACGCATCATCTAGATTACGCAAGGCCTCAGGTAACAATTTTCGTCTTTGTGATTGAGACAACTGTTGAGCTAAACTATGCTCTGTTTGTGCAAGCTCTTGTAAATAATCATACAAATAAAGCTTCGCCCTCTCTCTACATACCGAACATAGCTCATCAAGTACCCCTTGCTCCTTGCCAAAAGCGTCAATGAAGCCCGCTTTAGCCCTTACCACCTCGCTAGGGAAACCCCCTAAGATAAACGCGTCAATGTGTTTAACGTAGAAAGGAACCGCTTCTCTATGCATGGGGTAAGCAGTAGCAAATGCTAAATACGCTTCACTGGCGTCAATAAACCTGTCGTTATCAAGATGCTGCTGAGCCAACTCATCAAAAACCAAGTGTCGATAGGTCGCTTCGTCTTTATTTTCATAAAAAGCCACAACGGCTTTACCATTACCGCGATACGAAAACAGTGAGGCCATAAGCCTTAAACTATCTTTAACTAATTTCTGCTGCCCTTTTGAAAGTAAAGCTAAATCTGATGATTTCGCTTTTTCAATTTTTTCAATTTCAAGATAAAGGAAACTTGCAGAAAGCATATTATCGAAGGCGACTAGGGCTGCATCATAGTCTTCTAAATTATAGTAAGCCCACCCTTGCATGTAAGATGACATCCCGTAAAACGGGTTGTCTTTACCGTATTTAATGACTTGGTCATAGACTACTGCCGCTCCACTGTAATTTCCTTCACTATAAAAAGCTTCCCCTAGCCTAAACCAAGCTTCAGGCGCGTGAGATGATTCAGGAAATGTTTCTAATAGCTCCCCCAACATTTCTACGCTTTGCTCTCCCTGTGCATTTAAATCGTATGCTCGAGATAGTTGGTACATCATCGCTTCTTTTGACGGGTCATCAGGATAATTGGCAAGGACCTTTTCATACGCTTTTATCGCTTCGGTGTACACAGCCGTGTTGTTAAGCACATCTCCGGTCGATTGCTTTTCTTCGGCTAGTAACATCTCGACATCAGCTAGCCTGAGATCTAACTGACGAGCCAGGCCCTCATCGTCAAGCCTATTAACCAGTTGGGCATAACCATTGCGAATTTCACTCAAGCCAAGTGGCTGAAGCTTGGTTGGCGTCACTTCAATGGGTTGAATAGGTAACTCTGCAAGTAATGCACTTTCTGTTCTTTTTTCCGCATCCTCTTGCTGTTCATTAAATGTAAAAGAGCACCCACAAAGAAATAATAAAAGTGCACTAGTCCAATATTTTTTAGCAGGAAACAAGCTAAAGTTGCTCAAACTACAACCAAGATTCATCACTCTCCCCCCGATTTGTTTGAACGGCTAGAGGGCGAGGGTGTTTTAATGTTCATATCTCTTAACTGCAACATGGCTAACTTACTTTGTGCGCGTTGCTGTGTCAGATATGCCCTTCTTTCTGTAATAACCATTTGAGCAGTCAATGTTAGGGAGTTTTCTAACGATGCAATAAGACTGCGCGTTGAGTACAAGTGTTCTTCTATTCGCCTCTGGACTGAAGAGACTCTCTCACGTTGGGCTTCGGTTAAACTCGGTTTATTAAGAAGCGCGTCAAAGTTAATCTGTGCTTCAACAGCCTGATTCAACAACTCACCGACTTCCTCTAGCGCACGCTGACTTTGCCAACGCACTTTTTGATACTGTTCCGCTAATTGCCAAATCAAAGCCCCTTTTAATCTCGCCAGACGGGCACTGTAACTGGGGCGCATGCTGCGCTCTTGCGTCAATCTTAACAAGCGCGCTTCGCTGCGTTCGAGTCTGGTATACCATTCGTGCTGCTCAGCGGTGGCAAAGGTAAGCAAAGCATTCAGCCACTCGCTATCGTCTTTTGTTTTTAATTGACCTGTTTGGTCTACACGAACGGTGAGTTCTTGGTAAGTGAAAGCAAGCGAATTTAAACGGCCTTCAATATCACTGGAACTGGCATTGTGCGAACGTAAGGCGTGAGTCTTATCGCGTTCCTCTAATAAATTCGAGTAAATCGCAGCGTCTGCTAGCTGTAACCTTAACTCGTGTTCAATGTTGTAAAGTTCAAGCAGCTGCTCAAGCTTGTCTTGTTCACCACTGGCTTGATTTACGATAATTTCAGCCAACAAATCATGTTGAGACAATGGCCACAATGTATCCCAACTAACCGCTTTTAAAGGCGCTTCCTCACCATTGGCCTCTATTTCCTTGCTTATCACTTTTGCCCCTTTCGCAACAGCCTTCCAATAGCCATCGGTGGATATTTTTAAGGTTAAGTCATCAAGTTGGCTAATAGCGATTTCTAATTTGTTTACCAATTGATTGAGGGTGTCGTAGGCTTGTACTTCTCCCCCTTTTTGCGCGTAGCCATATGCAAGTGCGTGGATTGCTTGAAGAGTAAACAAGTTAGTTTCTTGCTTAGAAAGGAAATCCCAAACACCAAGAGCAAGCGGCCAATCGTTACTTTGAGCTAGTCCCCAGCCATAATGCAATAGCGCTTCGTCTCTAAGCAGCGCTTGCCCATTCTCGGCAAATGTATGCTGAATATTAGCGGAACGGTCTCCGCTTGGATCAGTACCCGATACCAAAGCTCGCGTATTTATCTTATCAAATGCGCGAAGTGCTTCCTCTTGTCGCTCTAAGTCTAACAACATTTGCCCTTCGGCTAGCAGCACTTGGTTGAGTAAAGCTCGAGTTTCACTTTCCTCGACACCGTCATCAATATTGTCGTGCCACCAGCTAAACCAAGACATCCAGCCGCTATTATCAACTGCGGAACCACTATTCTCACCTAGAGCTAGCTTTAACTCCTCAAGAATATGATGAGCTTCCAACACATTGTCCTTAAAATACGCATCTATCGCGCGATTGTATTGTAAGTAGTGTCGCGTAATGTGGCCTTGAGGTAGAGCATCAACATAAGTAGCAATATCACTACCGCCCATGGCAAGCACACCTTGCGCTGCTTCGTAGTTCAATTCAAACCACTGTGCTGGCGTGATTAAGTCATATATGTCAGCATCCATAGCGTTTACAGCATTGGAAAAAGCGGTATGTGCTTTCAGCCCCTCATTCACCCTTTGGTGAGAAAAACTCAATCGTGCTAACCAATACCACGCTAACGGGCGATTATTTTCCAGTAACGAATTGGCTTGTGCGGAAAGGTTCTCTTGGGCTAACTTGGGCATGCCATAGCCTAACTGCACACCGCCTTCTAACAGCGTGATTTTTTGTAGCTGTGCTTCCTCTAGCCCCTTTTGTTTTGCAACTGCCATTCGTCCCAAGGTTGTCAGAGGGTCGTCAACATAAAGTGAATATACGGCTTCGCCAAAATGCACATCATTCAAGCGCTGGCGTTGTATTTTTATATCTTGACTCGTCATTCCGTTGTCTACGACACTCAGAGCCTCCTGAGGCATAAACACAATAAGCGCAGCCAGCAATAATCTAGGGCTATATAGCTTCATGTAACCGTGTCCTACAGCACACTTGCCGTAAATTCAGGCTGATGCTTAGAAGTGGAATCGGAGATTTTTAGTTCAATCGCTTGTGGATCTTCACTTTTATCAAACGTCAACGAAACGGCTCGTTTATAGGGTCTATCTTCAGGCCCGATACCAACAAAAAATGCCGTCAGCTGGTGCTTGCCTTGACTTAAGTTACCTAAATACAGGCGCTGTACACCACCGCGTTCTAACGCATTAACTTGTCGCTCGGTATACAAATAATGCGTAGCAAGCTCATCATCTATCAAGAGTTCAACTGAATCGAGCCCGAAATAGGTACCCACATCTAACGCCAGATAGACTGCAACTTGCGTACTTGACGGAAAAAGCAAATCTTCTTCAAGAATAAATAGATCTCGATTTAGGCCAATCAAGGCTTTTTTGAGGTCTTCAATTTGTTCTGCTATAGGCACTTCTAACGCTTGTTCTTCTGCAATAGCTAAATTATTCAAAGAGGCTATAACCACAATCGTGCACACCACACTTCGAACTGCCGCGGATACAAACGAAAATAGATAGAAATTTTTTACTGCATGGTAAATTGTCATTGTTGTTTTCCTAATACCATATAGATACATAAGCGCGGATCACGTTTGCAGAGAAGCTGAAAAGCGCCTCTTCTCCGGCAGGGCCTCCAGCCGTCGCGTCACGAAAGTCATCGTAATTAAACTGCATATAGTCATATTCAAAGTTAAACGCGCTTTTTTCTATGAGTGCTTCTGATGAAAACTGCCACTCGTAAGTAACCCCAATACCGCCAGATACACCAGAATAAGTCGACAGTTCTTTATCTCGGGCCATAAAAGTAAATTCGTCAGCCCGATTGAAAATGTCTTGGTAGAAGTTCGCTTTATCTTGCTGATAAAAGCGAATGTGAGCATCTAAAATCCACGCTTTGCCAAACGTGTGTATATACCCCAGCTTTGCATTGGTTGCTTTAATGCCCCATGTATCTGTGTAATAGCGCAGGTCGCCATAAATACTTGCGCGATAGGGCAAGTAGTAATTTGCATTAATAGAGAATGCATTACTGACTCGCGTTTTTGGATAAACTTCCGTTATAAACGAAAAGCCTCGAGCGCTATCTTGATCTAGATAACGAATGGCGCGGTAGGGATTGTTTAGATAACCTTCATCGGATACGTTTTCAGCGTTAAAGCCCACAATCATATTCTTAGTAACAACTTGCGTAAGACCCACGCCGAACTTTTGTCGCGCCGCTTCTTCTAAAAAGCTTTCATCTCCAACACGACGAATTTCATCATCTCCTCTAGAGTAACTTAGAGCGAGTGTGGTTAAGTCTCCGAAAAAGTCTTGACTGAAGCTAAGGTGATACGAGTTGGCTTCAAAATCGTTTTCGCTTGAATTGGTGTAACTTACATTCATCAATGTTTTATTGTGAAGAAAGTCAGCACCAATGGTCGTCTCGGTGCGCTCTTCTTGGTATTTACTCGCTTGAGCGCGCACGTCAATGGAAGCCCCCGATATTGCATCAACATAATAATTTGCTGAAACTGATACCTTATTACCAATTTTTTTGCGCAGCAAAACGGAAGGCCCATCTATCGACACACCATCTCCGGAGTAACTGTGATACATGACATCCGAACGGTCTTGTGGCAATACAGCCGCAACGGCACTGTAGCTAAATATAATTGAAATTAAAGCTAACCAACGCTTAGTTGCACCCACAGCCACCTCCTGCACCGCCGTCTGCGCCTCTAGCTCCCTCTCTGGCCTCAAAAACATGTTTGGTGTAAGCCGTTGCAACAGGGTTACGATTCATACTCATAATAGGGTCGGCGAGGTTACTGCGCTCATAGGGTTTTACCCAAGGTTCAATATTAGCAATCTCTTCCATTGTGCTTACACAGCCAGATGTAGCGATAACACACATCGAAAGAAGCATGCTTAGCTTAAGTTTTGTTTTCATTGTTATTCCCTTAACAACGCTTTAATGGCTTGTTCATAACGCTTTTCATCACCCGACTTATATCCCTTATGAATTAATCGAGTATTGCCATCACGGTCAACCATGACAGTAGTTGGCATGGCAGAAACATCGTAGAGCTTACTCACATCACCATTGGTGTCGAATAATACAGGGAAGCTCACATCAATATCTTTCAACAATACATTGGCTTTTTCAGGGTCATCATCCACATTTACCCCGTATATCGTCACGCCTAAATCGGCATACTCTTGGTAAAGCGACTCAAACGCAGGCAATTCTTCTCGACAAGGTCCACACCATGATGCCCAAAAATTAACGATAACAATGTTACCTACTTCTTCACTCAAGCGATGATTGGCACCATCCCGCCCTTTAAGAGTAAAGTCTGATGCTGGGGTATTTTTAGTTGCGGCATGAGCATCTGTACATACTAGTAAGGCAGTACTGAGTAGAATAAAAACACTCGCAACGAGGCTAGTTATAGGATCTAAATTTTTAACTTTCATAGGGTCTTACTCAAAAAAAGAACGTCGCACCAAGGGTGTACTGAATGTTATGGGTATTTTTCTCTTCGCCTATCAGTTCGCTGTTAAAAATGCGATCGCGCACATCTAAACGAATGGCAAAAAAATCGGTAAGTAACACGCGATAACCTGCTCCAACGCTCACAGTAAACTGACTTTCACCACCGAAATCTGTATTTCCTCCACCTAATGTGAAGTAAAGGTCCGTGTTAAATACGGTGTTATCGGTGATGAAAAGCTCGCCATTGGCGTTATATCCAACAGATAAGTCGTAGTAGCGATACTCTCGCTCATCGTCGGTTAAAAAAGGCGCACCACCTGACAATACTTCGAAGCTAGTTTCTCCGGCATCCGCTTGCGCATAGCTTGCCTCAGCAAAAATATTTTCAGTGATGTGATAACCAAGAGATACGCCAACAACGGCTGAGGAAGAAAAGTCCTCAATACTCACTTGACCAGCAAACAAGCCAATTTCTATATTTTCGCTATCAATGTCGGCTTCACGTATTTCGCGACGATCTAAATCTGGTTCGATCACAGGGGTTTGCTGTGCGTATGCACCTACACTCATTATTAGCGCAGCTGCACCACCTAAAAGAACACAGAAAGGCCTAATGTCCATTGATTTAACTCCTCTAAGTCATCGCGTTCAGTTAGCGCCGTCAACCGCTTATATTCAGCTCTAACGACAAAATTTTTAGTAAGGTAATACCTTGCACCAGCCCCAACCTCTAACAGATCATTAGTTCTCGACTCTGCTCCGCTTTGCACCAAGGTTGCGCTAGGTTCAGTGCGTATTTGCCCTGCGCCTAAAGTGAAATAAGGAGAAAACTCCCATTCGGGGAATGTGTAATGCTGAAGGCGCACCAACCATAACCTGTTATCTGAAAAATTGCCTAACGCTTGCCCAGCGCTTACTTCTACAGCTATGTTATCGGTGAGTACCCACGCCGCGCTTATCATCATGGCGCTAACGTCTTCTAACTTCCCACCATGTAAACCAAACTCCCAAGTACGTTCGGCATAGCTAGAGAAAGTGCGTTCTGGTAGTTGTATTTCACTATTATCAAGGCCAAGAGTGGCCGCCAGTGCTCTTTTTGCTATCCATCCTAGTTTGTCATTGGCGGTTCGGACTTTGTACCAGCCAGTGTGTGACTTCAGAACGGAGATAACCTCGCCCTTTTTAATAACATGGAAAACCGGAAATTCAGAGGCAGGTCCTGTATGCATATCTGCATATTGCTCAACTACTTTTACTTCAATCTCGTCCGCAGCGTAGGCTTTGTTTAAGTTACTCGCACTAACTATCAAAAGCACAAAACAAATCAATAGCGATACTCTGTTCATTGCTTAGTCCTGAGGCGTGTCGAAAGGGTTGTTATAGTACTGCGCACCTACGTCGAGCCATTCGGCGATAAGGCGCAATTCAGCCTTACTTAGCCAACCTGCGTGTGAGCCACTAGTGAATTGAGAAAAGAAAACTGTGCTAGCTGCCGCGTTCCCTCCACGCGCTGATGCACGAACAGTAATTGTTGTTAACACCGGAATAGGGTTTCCCTCGGCATCCAAGATAAGTTCACCGTCTTCATCGGTTTCGAAAATTGGATTACCGTTACCGTCTACTGCCTGTACCAGTTTATCAAGCAAAACACCCTCTACCACTTCTACTTCGGCATCATTAAACAACAGTTCACGAAAGCCCGTTAATTGGTCTGCGTTATCCAGTGAAGGCTGATTTGTTAAGTCTAGCTGAGCAGCAGGAACTTGTGTCATTCCATCGGCATCGCTTGGTGAATGGCAGCTTACGCAAGTGTGATCACTTACTAACATTCCTTGGGAATCAAACGTGGTTCGAGGGAGTTCGAATAGTGGCTGAATGTGGTCAGGATAGTTGATCACAATCCGGCACAAGCTAGTCCAAGCTTGGGCACAACTCTGAGAAATAGGAATTGCTGTGGTCATATCACCATATGCGTATGAAAAAGATTCGGCCACTTCATTTGTTGCGGGGTCAGTCCAAATATCTTCATACATAATGTCAGCGCTTGGGAAAACGTCACCTTTTATACGCGCCCTAGTCTCTGCCATTGTTTCGCCTAAATCAGCAAATAGTGCGGGGTTTGCACCAGGGTGAGGGCCACCAGTATTTGGCGCACCCAAATTTATTGATGGATATTCAGCGTCTAATCTACCATGGGGTAATTCACTGTCGCTTGTGTGGCATCCATTACAAGTTTTCACCTCGCCGGGTACCAGTTGAATCCAGTTGTTGTGTCTAGGCGAAACTCGCATGCCGTCTTGGTTTAAAAAGCTGAATGACAGTGGTACGTTTGCCGGCAAATCAAGCATGACAGAACCGTCCGGTTCAACCATTTCGTAGCCTAAAATCTCGCGCATTAGCAAATTTCGAGATGGCCCAAAATCGCTGCGCTCAACCTCTATAATGTCGTCATCAGGAATGGATACACTTTTTACAACACGCACGAAGCGAATAGGTCTCTGCTGCGGCGATGTTAACGCTGGGTTGGCCATATCAGTGATCCCCAAAGGTGTAACATCTTCGCCCGAGAAATCGTAAACACTTCGAATATGAATCCTTCCTAAGCCTTGCTCTGCAAGTTCACTACTATAATTTTCAGCCTGCTCATAGTCTTGGGGAAATCCGCGCTGCTCCATAGACACCACCTCGGTGTACGCAATGCCCTCCTGTGGCGGTGCAATCACTTGCTGCGTATTAGTAACGGGATCGTACATCCACAACCCATAAAGTTCAGGGGCAGCTTCTACATTTTCTTCTGTGAGAAGTTCTTCAGTGCAGGGAACTATTTTACGCTCGTCGCTACTTTGCTCATCGCTTTCTGGTGCCAAAACTCGGCATTGACTCCAAGTAAAAAGCTGCCTTCCACTGCCATCAAATAACGGGTATAGAGACGATACGTAGCCGCCAAGGGAAAGCTGAGACTGTGTATCAATCGTGTCAAAGAGCGCTGGAATTTGCCCGGGCCCTGCAGCACCGTAGTTTGCCGCTACAGGCGTATCTCGATCAATGAAGTCGCTAGTATTTAGTTGAAAGAAATTCCCACCTAACCGAGTGCGTTGATATTCACTTACAGCCACAATGACTTGCCCATCAGGTGTTATTCGGCTTTTGGTAAAATGTTGGTTGCTGCCTTCGAAATCATGACTGTGTCGACCATAGACAACCTCTAATTGACTACCATCTGGGTTCATTTGATACAAATGCATACCCTTATCACCTGCTGCTTGGTCCCATCGGGTGAAAAGCACTTTGCCATTTGGGAGCACTAGAGGATCGAGGTCATGACTTTGATTGAATGAAATCTGCGTTATATCGGTACCATTAGCGTCCATAACATGAAGCACAGACGCAGCGACTTGAAGGCTTTCTTCTAAACCTGAGTATTGGGCTTTACCCTCGTCAATCAAAATCGCTTGATTAGTACGCTGACGAGTAGAACTAAAAACAATACGGCCATCAGGTAGATAGACTGGGCTCGTATCTTCTCCTGCTTCAGCAACAATATCTGAGGCGATAACTCTTCGTAGCGAATCGCTTAGTAAGTTATATTCCCAAATATTCCACGTTGGTTGTTCATCGTCATCAGCGTCTTCAATTTCCGGAGCTCGCATGGCGAAAAGCAAACGAGTGCCATCGTAAGAAGCTTCTAAATCTTTGACATCGTATTGTAGCGTAACGAAGTCTTCAGAGCCTTGTTCGTCAGAGTCAGTTTCTAGAAAAACCCGGTCAGTGATATTGATTTCTTCACTGCTTACCGCGGCCCTGTTTTTGATAAAAAGTGCGGCACCTGGGATGAATTGAGTAGGAGTTCGAAGATCGATATCAATTTGATTTCCAGCGTC
Source organism: Alteromonas sp. ABD4_190 (assembly GCF_056160105.1). NCBI lineage: Bacteria > Pseudomonadati > Pseudomonadota > Gammaproteobacteria > Alteromonadales > Alteromonadaceae > Alteromonas > Alteromonas sp. ABD4_190. The sequence continues at coordinate 2,367,954 of NZ_JBSWWN010000001.1, read as the reverse complement.
GTCAACAGGAAGCGTTCGCTTTATAAACGCGATTGGAATATCGACAACGACAGGATCAGGCTCTTCATTGCTTTGAGAAACAACAGATTCACCACAACCAACAAGCAACAATGCAATTAACACGCACACGCTGTGCATAGCCAAATAACTCGCGTTTTTTTGGCTTAGTAAAAGTTTCATGGTCCCTGAACCTCTAACTGAAAATACCTTTCCTAAAACATTTTATTTATCAGTGAGGAAACAACCAATACTCATTTTTAAATGGTAAAGCGATATGCTTAGGCATTTTTACTGGATAAACATTGGGTGGCCATTTACATACCACTGACATTTGTAAATGTTGCTCCATCATTCCATTAACTGCGAAATGACTCAAGCTGAAAAAGTATAAAAAAGGATATTTTTCCATACCATTCCACGTACCAATTGTGCTTTTCGTCCTAGGCAACGAAAAAATTCACAGCGTCTAAACGCTGCTATTGGCGAATACTGGACTGACCAGAATGCCTTATTTCACGTGTTTTTTAGTAACTACGATGTTAAAAAAATTGGCTATTAGTTATTAGAATTCAAACGTAAAAAAAGAATTAACACTTTACACATATGCAACTGGTTGGTTTCATAGCGCATAATTGTGAAAATTAGGACAATAAAAAGTGCACGAAGCAACTAGTTCACAAAAAATTAAGCGCGGTGAATATCGAAAAACGCTCAAGATAGCGATAAAGGCTCTTTCACTATTTACCTTTTCAATTACTCTTGCTGCTAACGCATACGCTGGCGCGCGAGAACAGGCCATGCGCATGCATGAAAGATTGGCTGGCGTTCCTGCCTCGCCAGCTACGCTTGCAGAAATGCAATTGCTGATAGAAAACGGTGATGTTGATGGCGCAGCGTATCTTGCTATGGAACATCCTGCTTTTTACAACGCCACGTTGAAGACTTGGGTCGCGCCTTGGACAAATGAAGCTTTCGATAAGTTTGAACCACTCAACGACTACATTGCTACCGTAATAGGTATAGTGAGAGACGATGTTGATTTTAGAGAAATCTTAACCGCAGATATCTTGTACATTGGCAGTAATACCCTCTCATTGCCAGCATATAGCAATAATAACAATAGCCACTACCTTGCTATGGAAGACGAGGTAATCGATCTAAAAACGAATCTTGTTCAAACTACACAATCTGCTGTTACAGGCCTGCCAAGTGAAGCTACAGCCGGCATCATGACAACTCGAGCGGCGGCTAAAGCGTTTTTTAAAGACGGCACTAATCGAGCCATGTTTCGCTTCACTTTGATGAACCACATGTGTACTGACCTTGAAGGTGTTGCCGACATCACCCGACCACCTGACAGAATTAGACAAGACGTAAGTAGAAGCCCAGGTGGAGACAGCAGGTTATTCCACAATAATTGCGTAAGTTGCCATTCTGGTATGGACCCTTTAGCTCAAGCATTTGCCTACTACAACTACCGCTATGATGCTAACAGTGATCCCGAGGGCGAGCGCGGTGCAATTGAATATAACGACAGCAGCACTGTAGACCCTGTGACTGGTACGCGTGTGCAAGAAAAGTACTTGATCAACGGTAATAACTTTGTACATGGTTTCGTCACTGAAGACGATAGTTGGGACAACTACTGGCGAGAAGGCGTGAATTTTAATCTTGGGTGGTCTTCTGCGCTATCAGGTTCTGGTCAAGGCGCTAAATCTATGGGACGAGAGTTAGCAAACAGTCAGCAATTCGCACAATGCCAAGTGAAGAAAGTGTTCAAAGAAGTATGCCTTCGCGAGCCACAAGACAGCGAAGATCGCGAGCAAATAACGAACATGCAAGCTCGCTTTGCCGCATCAGGGTATCAAATGAAGTCAGTGTTTGCCGACGCAGCAAACTACTGTAAGGGAGAGTAAGATGCCCCAATATACACCTAAAAAAATCATGTCTCGCAACGTAGCTATTATTGTCTTTGGTGCACTCCTTACAGCTTGTGGAGGTAATGATACCGTTGTTGAACCTACTCCACTACCGCCTCCTACTGAGCAGCCTGTGGTCAATTATTCTGGCCCAGCACCAAGCACTGACGACGTTGCTAATTTCAAGCAAGCATTGTGGGATAATATGGCGACAGCAGAGCGGTGTGGCGCTTGCCACACACAAGGAGCGCAATCTCCCACATTTGCTCGTAATGACGATATTAACCTTGCTTATGCCGATACGGGTATCTTGGTAGACTTAAGCCAGCCGAGTGAATCTAGATTAGTGACTAAAGTGGCCGGTGGACACAATTGCTGGCTCACCAGTGACAGTGCTTGTGCAGATATCATGACCACTTGGATAACCGACTGGGCGAGTGCTTCAGAGCAACTAAACCAAGCGACGGAAATTGAGTTACAGGCGCCTCCAATTAAAACTCCGGGCTCCACAAAAAACTTTCCAGAAAGCCCCGCGCTATTTGAATCTACTGTCTATCCAATGCTGCAAACTTATTGCGCTAGTTGCCACACCAATAGTGCTACGATCCCTATCTCACCCTACTTTTCGTCAAGCGATATCAATGAAGCTTATGAAGCAGCAAAAGATAGAATGAACCTAGATACACCCGCGAACTCTCGTTTTGTCGTTCGCCTTCGCGACGAGTTCCACAATTGCTGGAGCGATTGTGAGTCGGATGGAAACGCTCTGAGTGAGGCGATTGAAAGCATGGCTAATGGAATTGAGCTGACAGAGCTAGACCCAAGCTTGATCACCTCTAATGCCCTCTCCTTATTCGAAGGTACGCTTGCAAGTGGAGGGGGGCGCTATGAACAAAATACCATTGCTAAATGGGAGTTTAAAGCTGGCTCTGGTAACACAGCTTTTGACACATCAGGCGTAGATCCAGCGCTAGATTTAACTTTATCTGGTACCTACAATTGGGTTGGAGGCTACGGTATTCAGTTGAGTGGGGGTAAAGCCCAAGGAAGTACAACAAATAGTAAAAAGTTGTATGATCTTATTTTGGGCAGCGGCGAATTTGCTATTGAAGCGTGGGTTGCCCCCGCTAATGTTACACAAGAAGGTCCGGCTAAAATTGTAAGCTACTCTGGCGGACGAGACAGACGTAACTTCACGTTAGGCCAAACACTTTATAACTACGACATGTTGTTGCGCTCAGCAAACACAGACATTAATGGTGAACCTGCGCTTTCAACTGATGACGCGGCTGAAGTATTGCAAGCCGCACTTCAACATGTAGTGGTCAACTATGACGCCAATAATCGCCGCCGCATATATGTTAACGGCGAATATACGGGTGATGTCGATTCAATTGAAGGAGGCAACTTACTCGATTGGGACGACAGCTTTGCGTTTGTGCTTGGCAGCGAGGTGTCTGGTGAAGACGAGTGGTCAGGTACCATACGAATGGTTGCCATCCACAACCGAACCTTGTCTGATGACGAAATAATTAAGAACTTCAACGCTGGCGTCGGTCAACAATATTACCTTTTATTTGGAGTAAGCGACCTGATTGATGTACCAGAAAGCTATATTGTCTTTGAGGTAAGTCAATTTGACTCTTTCAGTTACCTTTTTGCAGAACCGTTTTTCATCTCTCTTGATAACACCGTAGCAATTCCCGATATTGCTGTAGAAGGGTTGCGAATAGGCATCAACGGTAAAGAATCGTTTGCAGGCCAAGTGTTCTCTACTCTAAACACTCAAATCAGTAATACAACTTATAGTGCCCAAAGCGGTGCTCCTCTGTCACGACAGGGTACAATCATTCCCCTAGAAAAAGGGCCAGAGTTAGATGAGTTCTTCTTAACTTTTGAAGTTCTTGGCAGCAATCGAAATGTAAGGGTAGCTGCAACCCCTCCGGCACCGGCAGAGCAATCAGACCTTATTCCTCAGTCTGACATAGGTACAAAACACTTTGCACAAATCAATGCGACTATGTCAGTGTTGACAACGGTGCCTATGAACACTCCGACGGTAAACAATACATTTGTTCAACTAAAGCAACAGTTGCCGTCGGTAACTGACATAACAAGCTTTTTAGCTTCAAATCAAATGGCTGTAACACAATTAGCTATCCGCTATTGTGATACCTTGATTGAAACAGACAGCTTACGAAATGCGTACTTCCCGGATTTTGATTTCAGTCAGCCAGCCAATACAGCGTTTAATGGGGCGGCGCGTGATAACGTACTGAATCCCATCATTAGTCATATGTTGCAAGACAACATTGAATCGCAAGCAGACAGCGACTTGGTGCGCGGCGAAGTAAACCAACTTGTCGATCGCCTTACTCTATGTGGTTCGGGTACTAATTGTAACGCGCAATATACAAGAACCGTAGCAAAAGCGAGTTGTGCCGCCGTGCTAGGCAGTGCCACAATGTTGATACAGTAGGACAAGGAACATGGCTAAATTAACATCTCATTTTTTCAAAAAACGTCCTAAACAGGCCGCCAGCGCAGATGCGCCCTTGTATCATCTTGATCACGGCAAGCCCATGACAAGACGAGAATTCATAGCACAAGGCTTTTGCACAGGTGCAGCTACTGTAGCGGGTGGCTCGGTTTTAAGTTTGTTTGCTAACCCCAATAAAGCCCATGCCGCGCTATCTCCAGATTTAGAAGCACTGAAAGCCAGTTGTGGCATTGCATCTCAGGGGGCGGGCAAGATTCCTTTCATAACTTTTGACCTAGCAGGAGGCGCAAATATTGCGGGGTCAAACGTGCTTGTTGGCGGACGTGGCGGACAGTTAGATTTCTTGAGCACTTCGGGTTACAGCCGACAGGGGTTGCCTGGAGACATGGTGCCTTCAATAGCCAACCCAGATACGGGGCTTTCCGATTTTGTTAATACTGAATTGGGCTTAGCATTTCACAGCGACAGCGCTTTTTTACACGGTATTTTAGACAAAGTCAGCATAACCAACCGTGCGAATATCAACGGAGCAGTTATTCCTGCTCGCTCAGAAAATGACACAGGCAACAATCCTCACAATCCGATGTACGGCATAAACCGTGCGGGAGCAGACGGCTCGTTATTAACGCTAATAGGCTCTCGCAATAGCGATTCCGGTGGCAATTCTATGGCCCCTGCAGCAATGATAGATGCTGCCGTACGTCCAACCAAGATAGATAGACCTGCAGACGTTACAGGGCTTGTTGATACCGGCGATCTAGTTGGCTTGCTCAGTCAAGAAGATTCCGTTGCGGTTATGGAGTCTATTCAGCGTATTAGCGACATGAAGCTAAATAAGGTTAATACACAAATTACCGCTGATGATGTGATAAAAGACATGGTTCGCTGCGGTTATGTTAAAAGCGCAGATATCACCGATCGCTTTGGCGACCCGACTACACTCAGCCCAGAGTTAGATCCTAATATAGTGGGTGAATCGGGTATCTTCAGTGAAGAAGAGTTTAACGGTGATGGTGAATTTAGAAAAACCGCATCGGTTATGAAACTAGTTATGAATGGATTCGCGGGTGCCGGAACGATTACCATGGGCGGTTACGACTATCACGATGGAAGCCGAGCAACCGGCGAAGTGCGAGACCGGCGAGCAGGACGTTGCATGGGTGCATGTTTAGAATACGCCGCACGCTTGGGCACGCCATTAATGATGTACGTTTGCAGCGATGGTTCGGTATTCAGTAATGGCATGGTCGACGATTCCGAAAATGGGCGCGGGAAAGGGGTATGGACAGGAGATAATTCATCCACATCCGCCTCATTCTTCCTTGTTTATAATCCAGGTGGTGCACCGCAGTTAATTGGCGCTAATGCCGATACACAAGCGCAGCACCAACAGCTTGGCTACATGCGTAATGACGGGTCGGTAGAAACTGCCTCAACGCCAGCAGCGAACAACGTAAACTTGCTAGTTGAGACCGTGATACTAAATTATCTGGCGTTACACGGCGAGCAAGGGCAATTTGCTCAATTATTCCCCGGACATGGCTTAGGGAACACTACACTAATGGATAGCCTCACCGCTTTTGAACCGATAGTAAGCGGTACAATCTGAAATTAAGCTAAGAGAAATCATAGAAAAGCACAGCGCAAGCGTTAGCACTGTGCTTTCTGTTTTTTCATTGCGTTAGCCCGCTTGAATAATGCAGCTTGCGCGAACTGTCTAACACAATCGCTTCGTAATCAGGCAACGTATTAATCAGTGAAATTCCCGCATGTACGCCCATTACAAATACGGTAGTAGACAATGCATCGTTGGTAAGGCTAGAGGGGCCGATAATAGAAACCGACTGCACTTCATAAGCCGATTCACCTGTCTTGGGCGACAAGATATGATGATATCGCTCGCCTCCCTCTTCAAAAAAGCGCTCGTAATCACCTGACGTTGATATAGCTATACCTTCGAGAGGCAGTTTAACTGCCTGACGGTCTTCATTTCTTGGGTCGCGGATACCCACAATCCATGGACGACCGTGCCTATCACCTAATAATCGCGTATCACCTCCGGCAGTGACAAGCGCATGCTCAATTCCCATTTTTGCAAGCGCATCAATAGAAATATCTACCGCATATCCTTTAGCAATACCGCCTAGGTCAATTTTAACATCAGGGTGAAGGAAGCTGATCGAACGCGACGCACTATCTAAAACAATATGACGATAATTTACTGCGTCGAGCGCACCGTTTATTTTTTCTTGCGATGGTTTTGTGCGCGATCTGTAGTCATACATAAACCCCACGCTAGCAAACGTTATATCGAACGCACCCTCACTCAATTCACTGAATGTTAGTGCCTTTTCAACAACGTTGAAAAGAGCTTCATCTACTACCACAGGTTTGCTAGCGGCATAATTGTTTACGGCATAAAGTTGGCTTGACGAGATATAAGGGCTCATCATCTGATCTACTGCATTCATTTGATCAAAAACGCTTTCAATCGCCGCTATACCTTTACTGTCCTCCTCTGCCCAGACTTGAACCTCGATATTGGTTCCCATGATATAATCTTCCCCATAATGCCATTTGGCAGCGGCATTAGGGTGTGCAAAAAAAGCGCTGAGCCATGCCAGCAATAAAAGCCTTCTCATTTTCTTTTAACCTGGGTTGATTTCAGCGCCACATTATCACAATTCGCTAATTTTTATGCGCTAAACGAAACTCTGAAGCAATACATATCTTCGCTATAACTGTGCAATAAGTAATTAATCCCTCCTTCAAAACCTGTTTGTAAAACGCTACACGCTACTGAGAAAAATCTACATAGTCCTATATTTTTCGACTGCTCACACAACAATTCAAAAATTACAAAAAACAATAAATACTTATAATTCAATACTATAAATAAAATTTCAAAATGACTTAATATTTGGCACAGTTCACGCATACATTAGACTAACGAATAAGTTCAGAACGTAATTTGTAGCTAGGAAGGCTTTAGCGACGGAGAGGCCAAGTTACATAAATATCAAAGATTGAAGGTAACGACATAGGAAGCATATGGAATGGTTACCAAGGATAAATGGATGTATCAGTTTTTGAAATTTAAGGATGACTGAAGAAGATTCGTGAAATTGCTGGTCGATGATGAGGTTAGGTAATAGATAACCTAGATAAACTCGCAGGATGCAAGGCTCTTGTTTCATAAGGATTGCAAACAAGCTCTGAGTGCCTACATCGCAAGCACTGACAGTGATGTCTCGTGCAGCAAGGGATTGTTGACCCTATTTGGATTCGTTGAAGTACATGTGTGTTGCTTCAGCGAGACCATAGTGAGGACACTGGTAATGTCGTCGATATTATTAGTGAGTTGTCACCCGACGACATTCCTCTCCCCTCAAAGGCCCATCCCGGCCTTTACATACCTCTGATTTTGGCCCGCCTTTGGCGGGCATTTTTTTATCCTCTACTGTGATAATATAAATAATACCAGTCCGCATAGATAAAGAGCCACCTGCGTGTTATCGCCATCCGCATCTACTGTTGTTTTTAAAGTGCTCTTCTGTGCATTGCTAGCGACATCTGTTGGTCAAAGCGTCATGCTAACCACACTACCTTCTATGGGACGCCAGGCTGACCTGTCTGAGTTTCACATAGCCACAATTATGTCGAGTTCAGCGCTTATTTTCGCGTTTGGCACCAATGTGTGGAGCAAAGTAGCAAAGCGCGCTGGGTTTAAGCGAATTCTGATGGTGGGGCTAACTGGCTATAGCTTGGGCACATTTGCCTTTGCTAGCGCTTGGATGGCAGGGTTTTCGGGCTTAATTAGCGGCACCAATTTGTTTCTGGCGTTATTAATAAGTCGCAGTTTACAATCCACCATAATGTCTGCAACGCCGCCCTCTGCCGTGGGTTACGCTGTGGCTATAAGTTCGCCGCAGGCTAGGGTAAGTGCTATTAGTAAAGTGACCTCCGCAAGCAATGTCGGGCAAATTGTCGGTCCAGCTTACGCGGGGTTATTGGTGGGGTTTGGCTTATTAGCTCCGCTGTACAGTATTGTTTTATTAACCTTGTTAGCACTGACGTTGGTGTATTTTAAGCTGCCAGTTTTACCCCCTTTATCTAAGCAACAGACAGCTGTGCATACAAGCGAAGACCACCAAGCTCCCACCAAAGTGCCTTATGTGTTTGTTGCTGCGTGTATTTGCGTGTTCTGCGCTATGGCAATGATGCAGCAGTCGCTAGGTTTCTTTTTTATCGATTTTTATCATTACACGCCCGTTGAAGCTGCACGACAAGTAGGATTTGCAATGATGATCAGTGCCGCAGCGTCTCTTACTGCACAGTTTGGTTGGGTACAAAAAGGGCGCATAAGTAAAGAAACAATGATTACGCTCGCACTTCCTCTATTAGGATTGGCCTACCTGTTACTGTTCCTTCAAAACTCATTGTTTGTGCTTTATATTGCCATGTCATTAATGGGGTTAGGTATGGGTATGGCCTACCCATCATTAGCCGCAGCCGCAACAACCTATTGCACGCCCTCTCAACAAGCAACTGTTACTGGGTTAATTACGGCCACTACCGCCATGGGCTATGTTATAGGACCACCACTCGCAGCAGTGATATACCAAGTTAACATTGCCTTGCCTTTCGCTGTAGCGTCAGTGCTAATTGCCCTTACCACTTGTGTAGTCTATATAGCGCTGCAAAGAGCCAGCCGCCACGAGTAAGATTTAAAAACCAATACCAAAGGTGCGCACCGGTTGTTTTATCGATGCTTTTCAAAGGTATTTATTTTTTACCATTTATTTTTAAAAAAACGGAACCTTTTGAGAATTAGGCTATCTTACTTAATACATGAAGTCGTTGAGTGTGCGTCTTTATGGTGTGTAAATGTGTTTTCCAAGTTATGTTGTGGTTTTTTAAGGGGCTTTTTAGCCCCTTTTCTTTTGCCTGCTATTTTCAAAACTAGCACCTTTTAAAAACGGCACTTCGCTGTGTTTGTTAAACAATAGGGCCTAACAATCGTAGTCAGTTTTCGCAATACCCTGCATTCAATCTAAAAAATAGAATCTAATAAACATTATCGTTTCATCTTAAGGAATGGAAATAAGAATCATTATCAAATAAGATTCTAAGTACATTTTTAAGGAGAAGCCAATGTCTAAACCTCAACCCCGCCAAGCGGTTGTTACGCAATCTGTTCGTATAACCCCCACTATGCAGCGCGTCTTTTTAGGTGGTGAAGACCTTCGCACTTTTCCTGCCGTAGCCGCCGGTGCTTATATAAAGCTTATGTTCGATAAAAACGGAAGCCCGCTTAAAAAACCTGAAGAAATGGGCCAAGTAGCAATGCGCACTTATACGGTTACTCACTTTGATGCGGATAAACCTGAAATGGTTTTGGATATGGTTATTCATGCAAATAACGGAAAAACAGGGCCTGCTTCAGCGTGGGCAACCAGTACTAAACCTGGTGACGTTATTACATTGGCAGGTCCAGGCTCTAGCAAAGGATTAAGCGAACATTATGACTGGATATTGCTAGCAGGCGATATGACTGCTCTTCCTAGTATTAGAAATCACTTAGCGGCACTTCCCTCTGATGCCAAAGGCTATGCCGTGATCCGTATTGAAGACGAAAGAGACGCAGTGGTGCTTAAAAAACCTGAGGGTATTGAGGTGATATGGGAGTTTGAAAACACCTTATCTAATCGCCTTACTCAGCTTAAATGGCTAGAGGGTACACCCGCAGTTTGGGTAGCGTGCGAATTCTCGGATATGCGCACTATCAGAACATGGCTAAAAGATGAAAAAGCCGTAGCGCATAATAACATCTACATTAGTAGCTACTGGAAAAAAGGTCGTAGCGAAGATCAGCATAAAATAGAAAAACGGCAAGACAGCGAAGCCTTTGCAAAAACGTTAGCCTGACACAGCTTCAATGAGCCTGTAGTGTTTTCAAGCGTTTGTAAGAACTGCATAAAAAGCCTTGAAATCACCATTTACAAAACACAATAAAAGCTAACGTTTTCAACAAAATAAACCATGGAACATCATTTGCTCTAAGTAAAATAGCTGGCGAATATTAGTGCCAGTGTTTTCAACCAATTGTTTAGATAAGGAGAGCAAATTATGAACAGTGATCGTATTGAAGGTAATTGGAAAGAAATGAAAGGTAAAGTACAGCAGAAATGGGGCAAACTTACCGATGACGACTTAGATGTTATCGATGGTCGCCGCGAAGAATTAGTAGGAAAAATTCAGCAAGAGTACGGCAAAACCCGTGATGAGGCTGAAAAAGAAGTAGACGCTTACTTCAACTAATAGCTTCGGTTTTCTTCAGTGCTCAAACGAGAGAGTGCTTGTTAGCAAGCGTAAACGTTTGCTAATGCAAAATTAAGAAGGGCCGCAACTTTACGTTGAGGCCCTTCTTGTTTGTTCAGCCTATAAATGCATAACGCTGATACTTTAGAAGACCGATTTCACCCTATTACCACCCGAACTTAAGGAATGGCCGGTGAAATACATTATTCTTCTATATTCGGCTGAAGATTTTCACGTACTTCCCTTGCATCAAAACTGGTCACTGATGAAGGGCGCGTGCCTTTACCTAATTCAATGTTTAGAATGCTCTCAATCTCACTCTTCTGGGAACCACCCACAAATACACCGGTTTCGAATTGAGTAGTCGGGTGATAAGAAGTACGGCATGTAAGCACACCACAATCGGTAACTCGTGCGTAACGCTGGCTAAACCCAGCGGTAGGTGTAGTTTGAACCGTCTGTTTATCGACTAGCGTTTCGCGGTCGGTAACAACAAACCAGTCGTAACCTTCTAAAAGCGTAAGCTCAGCGCCACGCAGCATGGCATAGTCCATAGCTTTGGCCTTATCTGTTCCTTTAGCTTTAAAATGCACACGGTATTGTGTGTCACTCAGTTTGCTTTCAGTATAGCCAAAGCCGCCCTTTTTAGCTTGTCTGTAGTCAGGTTGACTCGCACAACCCGCCATAATAATTACCGCAAGTGCTAACAAAATTTTAGTTTTCATCATTTACTCCTTTGGCCTTATCAGATAGCCAAGTTGCTTCTATTGCGCTTTTTTCTTGCTCTCGGTTTAATGGCGCCGATGCCATCATTTTATCTAACTCATCTTCCAGTGATTTGGCGCTAGTAGCCGTTTGATATTCACCTACTATTTCGCCTACCTCATCCAATTTGCTAGCGGCGAGCTGCCATGTGCCTTGCTTGTCCTTACAAGCTATCATTACGCTTAGTTCATCTTGTGATGCAACTTCAGCTTGTCGGCAGTAGTTAAATTCAGTGTTTAAAAAAGACAACTGTGGCGTTACCGCAACGCCGGATACGAACGAAGTAGTTTCACCCGAAAGATTTTCATCGAGCACAGACGATACGTTAGCCCAATGAGAAGGTTGTGCTGTTTCAGCCCCTTGTTGATTAAAAAATACTAAGCCTGCTAATACCGCTACACTCGCCGCTATTGCAAAAGGTCCTTTCCACTTTGTTTGCACACCTAGCCCACTATTAGTTGCGTCCACCTTCTTTGGAAACGGCTTAACATTGTCCGCAAAACTTTGATTTGACGAGCTTTCACTAACTAAGCTCTGGCCAGAGGCCTGTACTTCGCTTTCTTGGCTCAGCTGTTTTTCATCACTCAAAAGGGCCACGATTTCTTTGGGTAGCGCAACTGCAGTCGCCTTTTCTGCCGCTACTTTTACTACTCTGTCTACTTCTGCCAGTGCGGCGAGCCGGTCAGAAATGGATGCATCTTGCACTATCGCTTCACGGACTGTGTCCATCTCTGCTGTGCTTAACTCTCCATCTAAAAACGCAGAGAGTTTCTCGTCAGTTAAGATCACGATAGCACCTCTTTTTGCCCGTTTAATAAGTTTGATATCTTCACTCTTGCTCTGGCTAGGCGGCTCATGATGGTCCCTGCTGGCACTTGTAAAACTTCAGAAGCATCGGCGTAACTCATTCCCTGTACCGCCACTAAAGAAAGAGTTTCCCTTTGCTCACATGGTAGTTCGTCCATTGCACTGGAAACCTGTTTCAAGGTTATTGATTGTGTCACTGCCTCATCCATATTTAGTTGATTTGCTGACTGTGCTTCGTAAGCAAGGGCATCGCTGGCATTAGCCCGTACTTTCTTTGCTCTGTATTCATCAATCCAGCAATTACGACACACTCTAAATGCCCATGCCATTAACGTCACTTGCTCAGGGATAGGTTTACTTAGTAAACGCTCAAGCGTGTTTTGAAGTAAATCATCAGCATCATGTATGCTTCCCGTCAATGAATATGCGAATTTTCGCAATGACGGGACGAGTTCTGTTAACTCATCTTTCATTTTCATGTACCTTCGTGAAGATTTCCGTTATCTATGCTCTGTTAACGAGCCACTAGTATTTTTATTCCACGGTATTGCATCTTTTTTTCGTTAAAGTGGAGCACCTAGCGTTTTGCATTGGAATTTTTTTTCTATCTATTCGTCACTACAATATAAGGCAGTGGTAATACATAGTAAGGACCATGGCACAATTTATGCCATTCCTTCTATTAGCGCCGAACTGCACCAAGGTTAATGGAAAGGTAGCAAAATGAAGTACGCACTTATTGTGGGGGTAGCAAGCTTGTTAATGGCATCAATCTCTCAGGCCCAACTCGCTGGAACTTTGAATCAAGTTGTGTCTCCAGTGCGCCCGATAATTGATAGAACACCTTCCGACTTAAAAGCCATTCGCGAAGAAGCAAAACGACGGGTGCAATCATCTATTGAGGGAGTAGACAGCGCAACGACGTTGGTTTCGAGCGTAGTTAACAGTATTCCTTCACCTCAATTTGTCGCCCCTGAAACAGCCACTATTCTATCTTCATCAGGTCAAGTAATTGTCAATGAAGTTATGGTTGAAAATGGTTTTCTTGCTGTCGAAAATGAATGGCTTTTTTTAGGGGAAGAAGCAGACAGCATACATTTTCAAAATAACAACATTGAAATAAAAAAGGCCCAGTTTTTACCGGCTCTCTCTCAGTGGCTTTTTAAAGTAAAAGTCACAGGTGATAAAGATGAGGTGTCGTCTATTCGCAACAGTTTACCGAAAAAGCTTCAGTCTCAAATTGGCCGAAACCATATTTACTTATCGCAAAACAACGCAACAAAGACTGAAAACAAACCAGAAGCTGACCCCAAAAAAGAATCACCATTTCAAAAGTTTGAAGCATGTGCCACACCGCTGCGTATTGGAATGGTTGATACGCATGTTATGCCTACTCACCCCATGCTGTCACACATAAACCTTACGCAAGCCTCTTTTATTGTTGGCCAAAACACCAACACAGCTACAAATCCAACAAACAAAGAAACTAAAAAAAGTCTGGTGACTGATCGAGTGGGAGACGTCCCCATTTCTTACGATCATGGCACGGCTGTAGCGAGTTTATTAGCATCATCGCTACCAGAATCAAGCCAAGTTTTTAATGCTGGCGTTTTTTATTCTCGAAACAGCGTTAGCCAAGGGGCTACGTTAATGTCGCTAATTGAGGGCCTCAACTACCTTGCATCACAACAGGTAGATGCCATCAACATGAGCCTTGCAGGCCCCGACAACCCTATTTTAGCGCGGGTAATAGAACAATTAGATAATAACGGTATTCAAATAATAGCTGCGGTGGGCAACGAGGGGCCGGCCTCTTTACCTTTGTACCCTGCGGCTTATCCTGAAACATTGGGCATTACGGCCGTTGATAAATCTAATGCAATTTACAGGTGGGCGAACCAAGGAGATTACGTTGACTTTGCTGCGTTTGGCGTGTCGGTAGATGCTGCACACCCCAATGGAAAAACGGTGAGGCAAACGGGCACCTCTATGGCTTCACCGCGCGCTACCGCCTTGTATGCATGCTTCTTGCGTGCAAAGCAAGAAAGAAACGCTGCTTTACTGAAACTGCAGAAGCTAGCTTTAGATGCGGGAACTCCCGGGCGAGACAGCGTATTTGGTTTTGGCGTGCTGCCTTAAATTCAAAAACACCGTTAATTGTAAGGTTTGCATTAACGTTTACTAGAAATGAACGTTAACACCTAACTCGGCGATGGTTTCTTTATAATTTGCGCCATCGACACTCGAGGCATAGTCGCCATATTGGGTAGACAGTTTTATATCGACATTGTTGTGAATGGCATAGTCTGCACTCATTTCAACAACATGCCTGTCGTCTTCCCTGCCTATACCTCCATCTTTCTCTGAGGCGTAGTCTCTCAAGTCTAGCTGATAGCCAACTTTCAGCTTAAGAGGTTTATTAAACATCGCAATAGGATAGGTGTAGGCAAGATCTACCCCCTTACCTATGTAATCGAACACACTATCTTGAGCATCTTCATTTTGATACTTAAGTGCGATTTGGAAAAAGTCTTCCCCTTCGAAGAAGTAAAAAAGGTCACTGCGCACGGCAACGGCTTCACTATCTCGAATAGGTGCCCCTTCTGGCGTGTTCCCGAATTGTTTATCGATAATGTCGCTACTAAGGCGCAAATAAGTTTGCTGCCCCAATAATTTTCCGGCAGATAGCCCATACTGCTGATAGGTTAAAAAGTCTCGCCCGTCGAGCTTGGCACTAGCGTGATAGTAGTGCGCACCTAGCTTAGCAACGTCAAACGTATAGCTGGTGCTTGCAGACAATGTGGTAAGGCCTAGATCAAACTCACTTAAGGTTTGATAGTTGGTATTAGCCTGACTTATCGACAGTACGTTTTCCCACTTAGCTGTAGGCATCAACGATACCTTTAGCTGCGCCTCCGCCTGTAAAGCGCCGTCGGCTGCATCTGAATTTGTATCGAGTTCGCTTACACTTACGTTGCTATCAGAACGGTACCCTATATACCCAGAGCCTGAGAATGAAATCGTTTGATGCTCTGCTTCAGCATGATCCGCACTTTTATCGTCATGGGGTTGATTATCAGCGCCCGCATAGGCTGCACTACAACCAAGTAAGACAGCAGTTGCTGCAAGTGAAAGGCGTTTGCGGCCGCCAAGAGTAACGTTGGTTTTTGCTGATGAATGTTGGATTGTTTGCGTTTTCATTGTCGATACCTATTACAGAGAAAGTAAAACTTAGGGAGGGCGTTTATGGCTTTATAAGCATGGCGAGATGTGAGTTTTGAGTTGAGCGGCTGGCTTTAATTGGTGCCTGACGACCTTTTTGTACATTAAAGGTCAACAGACTCCAAAAGTGCACAATAGCGAAGTCATGTGTTCGCGTCTTCAGTCTAGGCCTTAATGAGCGGCTTGCCTTCTAGTTAGACAAGCCGAACTCAGATTTTAAGGTGGCTGTTTACAGCGCTAGCTCTAGATTGCTCTATTCCCACCTAGTGGTTTAGGCCGTAAAATTAAAGGCCAAGTGCACCTGAGATACTTGAAGCTACATTGTCGTTAACCGTACCGGTAACGGTGCTCTCGACGGTACTTGCCACTGTATTATTTACCGTGCTTGCAACCGTGCTCTCAACCGTGCTCTCTACCGTATTTACCACCGTCGCAGACACAGTTTGTTCAACAGTACCTGACACTGCACCTTCAACAGAGCTTGCTACCATGTCAGTAACAGTCCCTTCCACAGCGGTGCCAACCGTCCCGGTTACAGAACCGGCTACTGAGCTTACTACTGTATTGGCTACGTCGCTGTTTACGGCATTTTCAGCGGCGCCTGAAGCCGTGCTGTCTGCCGTGACCGATAAGATACTGCCTGCTGCTGTTTCTGCAGTATTATTAAGTGCACCGCTTAAACTACCATTTAGCGAACCACCTGCATTATTGTTAACGCTATTGTTTGCTAGCACCCCTATTTGGTTTGATGCCAAACCTTGCGCGGTCTGGGCTGTACTTTCTGCTTCACCTTCTGCCCCGTCGATTTGTTCAGCGTTTTCAGACGCAGATAACAGTGTAGATAATGAACCTGAAGCACTCCCCGTTAGTGTTCCTGCCACTGACGTGGTCATAGAATTAGCCATGTCTGATGCTGCAGAAGCAGCTCCATCAGTGGACGTTTGTGATGCTGATAACTGTCCGTCAGCATCGGCTGAACTCTCGGTAGACACTTGGCTTTGCGTAGTTGCTTCGCCTTCAGTAGTAGTCTGCGCATTTACTTGAGTAGCAGATTGGGTGTTTGTACCGCTTGATAGCGAAAGCGATGTAGATGTATTCGCTGAAGTATTTGCAGAAAGCGTGGCTTCTTGAGCCAAGGCCGACGTTGATACGATACCTAACGCTAGTGCAATTGCAGTGTTTAACTTTTTCATCCGGTTATCTCCGTTTTTCATAAAGGACACTGAGATAACGATTAGAGAAAACGATTTATTCCACTGAAAAATGATTTTTTGAAGATAATTAAAAAAGCCCCGTAAAAACAGGGCTTTATTTAAGTTATTTTCCTGAAGCAGTCATACTCTTTTCCCACCAAGGAAGAGAGTAATCTATGTTATCGGGGTCGTAGGTTTTAGCATATTTCATTTTGACCGAGCTCCAAAACGCTGCTTTAAAGACAGGGTCGTAAATGACAAACTCACCTTGTTCTCGATACTGCTCAAACAGCTTTTGGTAAGCACCTACAGGTGTTAAAGGGTTGTCTTGTTGGAAAACCACATCGCCGCCGTAGGCCTCGTAAAGCGCTTTAGATACTTTCCAACTTTTAGCCATGCCTTCGGCCATCGCAAGACGGTAACGCTCTAACTCGTCGTTGTGATAGGCGCCATTTTCGTCTAAATCAACTGTCCACAGCTTTATCACGGAATACGCAGATTGAATTTCACTTTCGTTGGGCTCTATCGCGTTTTTATCGGCAAAATCAGAAAGTACAGATTCAGTGATTTTATTACCAAGCGCACGTTGCGCCAAAATATCTCGAACTTCTTTCTCTGATTTGTCAGTGAGAATTGCCTGAAAACGATCAACATCTTCCTGAGAAGGCTGAAGTTCGGTATTAGAAATAGATTTATTGAACAAACGAGCAATAATCTCATTTGCGGCTTGCGGTGTATTAATCCCAAGCGACACTACTATGGCTGCAAATAGCACCATAGGAATAACGTTCGAACGCGTCACTTTATATGCTTCCTTAAGTTCCAATAATTAGCATAAGCACAAGACACATTCATTTATTATTGTAAGAATTTTCCGTTGTCTTGCGAAATGACATCTAACAGACTTAATACTTTAGAGTAGTTTTGCTTAAAATTCCACTTTCTTACGCATAGATTTTTTCGCGCCCTGTTGTTTTTTTACATCTAAACGACGGGCTTTAGCCGCTCGACTCGCCTTAGTTTTTATACGCGGCTTTTGTTCTACAGTTGCGGCCTTAATCCACGCGACAAGGCGCGCTAACGCATCCTCTCTATTTTGTTCTTGAGTGCGAAAATTTTGTGCTTTTAACACAAATACTCCGTCATTGGTGACGCGACTATCTTTCGCATTCAGTAATTTGGCTTTTAGCTTGTCTGGTAAGGTCGACTTATTGATATCAAATCGCAAATGTATTGCGCTACTTACTTTATTGACGTTTTGTCCGCCACTACCCTGAGCCCGAATAGCCTGAAGTTCGGCCTCGCTCTCATCTATCGAGATAGAGTGGGTTATCGGTAATTCCATATCAGTTCCTATATTCTTAATGGTATGGCGTATAATGTATTTTGCGTTTTTATCACGCGAATAACTTGCGACTATAACTCATTGGTAACTTGACCGTTCAATGGTAACCCGATAGGTTAATTTCTCCCCAATCTTGGAAACGCAACATGCTGATTATTTTACTTGTCGTTATTTGTATCTTTGTAGGTCTTATTTGGTTTACTGCAAAAATGGATAGCAGCATCGAGTCAGCGTTTCGGCCGTCGGGAAAACTTACCCCTGTCGAGGGAGGAATTATTCACTGGCAAAAACAAGGGAATGGACCATCACTTTTACTTATTCACGGCTTACTAGGCAATAGTAACAACTTTAATGAATTAGCCAAAACCCTCGCGCAGCATTACACGGTTTATTCCGTAGACCGTCCTGGTTGCGGTTTTTCTAGTCGATACAAAACCACATCAGCCAGCTTTGAGCAGCAAAGCAAAATGATATTAGAATGGATGGAAAAAGAGGGCATTGAAAAAGTCAGTATTGCTGGTCACTCGATGGGCGGGGGTATTGCATTAAGAATGGCTATAGACGCGCCTGAAAAAATCACTTCTGTGTCATTGCTATGCCCGTTAACTACGCCACTTAAAGGTGGTGCAGGCCCACTTTCGGTACTGTATATACCTAATGAATTCGTGCGCAATAGTGTAGCGAAAACCATCGCCAGCCCGTTAAGAGCAAAGTTGGGACGAAAGCAGGTTGCTCAAATCTTTCACCCAGAGCCGGTTCCTTCATCCTTTTCTATAGAAGGCGGCGGCTTACTCGCGCTTCACTCGCGAAGCTTTTATGAAGGAAGCCGAGATACAGTCTCTGCACAAGGTAGCCTGCATAGACAGCAGAACTATTACAATGACATCCAATGTCCAGTGGGTATCTTGTATGGAGAAAAGGACACAATTTTAAAGCCAAGCGAGCATATCGAAGCTGTTACTTCTTCAATAGGCACGGCCGTACAGAAAATAATTCCTAACGCAGGGCACATGATACCCATTACTCAAGCGCAAATATGTGCCGACTTTATTGTCGAGATTGACAGCAAAGGGCGACAAGTCGACTAATGAAACACAGCGCCCATTTTTGAAGTGTGAGCATTGTGAGAGAACTCAACAATAGCCAGCGCGTTTTGTCTGCCAGATTCAGTCTGTTTTAATTTACGCAGCTGGTCAGCCACACGCTCAATACCATCGTATTCCTTACACATCTCAAGAGGACTCGATTCAAGCGTAATATTGTAGCTACTAAACCACGTTTTCATTTGTTCACTGTCCCCTTCTGACAATGAGATGAGTAAATGATACATACGAATAAATGCAAGCTGCTTTCGGTACTCCGCTGTGCCGCTTTCAAAACCAAGCAAGGTAGTTTGCGCAAGAGATGAAGGAGAAATACCCAATATTTCAGAAGCTTGTTTGATATTTAAACCCAGTTCTTGATAAGCCCAAGTGAACGCTTTGGTTACTACGCTGGTAGGAAATGGTGATCTATTCATAATTTCGCCTCGTTTCATCAAACAATCGCAACAAGATTTTTTAGCTATCTATGCATTGATTTGCGAAATACATACCAACTCGCTTGCTAGTTAACAATTCACTTTAAACGTCCCCAACTAAGACGCTTGCTTTGCTGCAACTTTTGCTAAATGTGATGAGATACCTTCTGGTTCGATATTAAACCTGTGCTCGGAAAGCCATTCAACGGCCTCTTCGAATAGTTCAACAAACGTAACTTCGATATTGAGCCCTTTGTACACGCGTTTAAGTTGCCCCGTAGTCGTTGCTTTTGCTGTCGAGTCACCTAATACAACCGCAACGTGAGTCAAGCCCAAAGGTTGCATTGCCGCCGTACGCTCGCGCAGCTGTGCTTCTGCATCGGGTATCAGCAGCGACTCTCCTGTAACGCACACGATATTACACCACACCTTTCCAAATAACCCTTCCGCGCTGGTGCGATATTCCTCACCAAAACTTTTTACACATTCCCTATTCCAAGGCCCGTAGGCTTGTGTTACTACCGAATCACCACACAGAGTCACAATAAACTCACCATGCGCGTACCTCATACAACCACCTAATCATTTTTATTAATATTCTGGTCAGCACATAGCCAAATTGCATTGTGGACTATATGCGTTTTACTGCGCGTTGTTTAACGACAACGCGCAGTAAAAGTATGGTCCAAAACTTATAAAATGGAAGTTTAAGCCGCTAATATAGTGATGAGCTCGGCGAACGTAGGCTTACCTTGTATATCAAGGGGCAAGCGCAACTCTCTCGCAATATCACTAACGCTAATTACACCACGAATTTCATGGCTGTCTCTGTCCATGACAAGGCAATGGTGCTGCCCGTAGTCTTTGAGTGTTTCTATCACGTCGCCCACTGATGAACGTACTAGCTCACTGAAATCGAACGACATGAGCGAGGTTTTAGGACGCATGAAATCATGAACAGTGAGCTCTTCTCGCTTAATCTTGAGCTCGCTTACACGCTGAATGATTTGCTGTTCACCTACATCATGGCTGGTCACAATACCAACGAAACGGTTCTCACTGTTTACCACCAGCATCATACGAACATGAGACTGACGCATGATCGACTCTACTTTCGTCGCTGGCGTTCGAGCATCAATAACGTGTGGTAAGTGCTGCTTAAAGTCAGTGAAGACCGCCATAGCAGATGATTTTACAGTAATGGTGTTTTCAACAACCGGCCATGCCAATGTATCGATAGCTTCGGTTTTATATAGATTTAAGGCGTGCATACCTTTCTCCTAATCAAAAATAAAAAATTCAGTTTTTTTAATGATTAAGTGAAAGAAGGTGGCCCTCGAATGATGTTAGCGCGCTGCCTAGTAAGGGCTTTTGCATCAATCGTTTTACCCGCCGAAAACCGGTATTTTTCCAAGCCGCTGGTGATGTCGACAAACGAAATGCCATCATCAATGTCGTCGTCAGATACTTCAAAAGCGGAGCTTTCCCATTCGCTAATGAGGGTTGAGAGCGTACTTGCACTGTTCGACTGCCCCGCAATATTTTGCACACTTCTTCCCTCTCCCAATACTGAGACGGATACTAGTGATGAAAATAACGCTGGCAGAATAACGGCCAACAAAACGTACGAAACGCGCAAAGCGTACAACCTCTACTGAACTAAACAACATTGAAGCAAAGCAGCCACTTTTGTTACTGCCTATTTAAACTATAAGAGTATTTAGCGCGTTTAATAGAGGTGTTTAGCGCATTTTATCGGCCATTAAACGACGCGTCTTCGAAAACTAACCGTGTCGCGACTCAGGTTTGGTGGGTTGTTTGCTGTACATTCGTTCTAAAAACAAGAACGAACACTCCCATTAAATGTGATGTTTAACCAACGTAATTAGAAATACACTAGATTCAACTGATCCATGAGGTGTTTTTTCAGCGGTCATCTAGCGTTTGAGATAACGCATTAACTGAAGCTCTAAACAACCTGATTGCAAGTAAGTAATAACGGAAGTGATATGAAACCAAGATGGTCCAGACCTATAGTTATTTTGCATTGGATATCTGCCATTGCCATTGTCGGCATGTTTGCTTCAGGGCTGTGGATGGTCGACCTCACATATTACAGCGACTGGTATAAGACGGCACCGCATTGGCACAAGAGTGTTGGTTTAATTTTGCTTGCCATCACTGTTATTCGCTTAGTCACGCGCGTTGTTACTTCACGGCCGCCGTCACATGGCACCCCGTTAGAAAAAAGGTTAAGTCGCATAGGTCATGGGCTTCTGTACACCTTAATTATCGCGCTATTCGCGAGCGGCTATTTAATTTCAACGGCCGATGGAAGAAGCATCGACGTATTTAATTGGTTTTCTGTACCTGCAATGGGCGAATTCTTTGAAAATCAAGAAGACATTGCAGGAGAGGCCCATTTTTATATTGCGTGGTCAGTGATTGTATTGGCGATCATTCACGCGCTGGCTGCGCTGAAACACCACTTTATTAGTAACGATGACACACTGAAGCAGATGTTACGGCTTCGATGATATTGAGGAAAAAGGAGAAATGATGAAGAAGTTAACACTTGCCTTGGCCGCTGCGCTGTCTTTAAGCACCGCTAACGCCGCAGATTATGTGATTGATAGCAAAGGCGCCCACGCGTCTATCAACTTTAAAATTCAACACTTGGGCTACTCGTGGCTTACTGGTCGCTTCAACGATTTTAAAGGTACTTTTAGTTACGACGACGCAGCACCTAGTACAGCAAAAATTATGGTGACTATCGATACCGACAGTATCGACTCAAACCACGCAGAGCGTGACAAGCACCTTAAGAGCGACGATTTCTTAAACGTTGACGACTTTCCAGAGGCGAAGTTTGTCAGCACAAAAATTGTCGATAAAGGCAATGGCATGATGGATGTAATGGGTGACTTCACGCTTCATGGTGTGACAAAGCCTATTACAATTGAAGCCAAAAAGATTGGCGAAGGCAAAGACCCATGGGGCGGATATCGTGCAGGCTTTATGGGCACAACGACGATTGCACTTAAAGATTATGGCATCGACTATGATTTAGGCCCAGCATCGCAAACGGTAGAATTAGAGCTTCACGTTGAAGGCGTGAAACAATAGCTATTTACATTTAGTCCCAGCGAACTAAATTTATGATTTAAGAAAGCCCCAAACATGGGGCTTTTTTTATATGTGGTTAGTGAAGCTTCAGCTTAGGGCTGATGGCCTGACTTAACTTCTTCACAAGGAGCTTAAGAGCGCCTTTAATTTTTCCGTGTACTGCAAACTGGTGCATATTATACAAAGAAACGTAAACCAACTTAGCTAGACGCCCTTCTATAAACATACTGCTGTTTGACAGTGAGCCCATTAAGCTTCCAACAGTGCTGTATTTACTTAAGTGAACCAAGGATCCATAGTCCTTGTAAGTAAAATCTTTCGTGTCTTTTTGAGTAAATAACGACGTTATATTATGCGCAACAATATTCGCCATTTGGTGGGCAGACTGCGCTCGAGGCGGCACCCACTTCCCATTTTCCTGCTGGAAACCACAGCAATCGCCTAACACCCAAATATTCTTATGAGATGAACTGCGAAGCTGCTTATCAACAAGGATCTGGTTCGCTCTATTTGTTTCAAAAAGCTCAAGCTTTGTTATGAAATCTGGCGCTTTCACGCCTGCAGCCCACACCATTAAATCAGCATCAATGCGCCCACCGTCTTTGGTGATCAGCCCTTTGGCATCGGCTTCAGCCACCATGGTCTGCTCTTTAATATCTACACCCAGCTTATGCAGCGCTTTTCTTGCAGAGTTTGCTATACGCTCAGGTAGCGCAGGCAATATACGATCTCCGGCTTCTACTATAGTAATTTTAAGACGAGAAGCTGACATGTCTGGCATTCCGTAAGCCTTGGACAAATTCGCCACATGGTGCAGTTGAGCGGCAAGTTCAGTACCGGTTGCTCCCGCCCCTACTATGGCGACATCAATTTTAGCGTCTTTATCTTCTTGCTGGTTGATGCGGATTAGCTGATTAAGAAGCGCTCTGTGAAAGCGTTCAGCTTGCTTTAACGAGTCGAGAAAGTAGCAGTGCTCAGCAACGCCAGGTGTGCCAAAGTCGTTACTCACGCTGCCAACCGCCAGCACTAACTGGTCATAATGAATCTCGCGTTCAGGCAAAACCTGTGTCCCTTCTTCATCGATTAAAGGCGACAAGGTTATGGTTTGAGCTTGCGCGTTAAGCGAGCACATTTCACCTAATTGAAAGCGGTAGTGGTGAGCTGCAGCGTGGATGGCGTAGTCCACACCGTCTGAATGCTTATCAATTACACCGGCGGCCACTTCGTGTAATAGCGGCTTCCAGATATGGGTTCGACTGCGGTCGACGAGGGTGATTTCGGCTTGTTTCTTTCTCCCGAGGGTGCGGCTTAAGCGACTGGCTAATTCAAGACCACCAGCACCGCCACCAACAATTACTATTTTTTGCATGGGTATACCTATTAACAATCATTCCACGTATGTCGCCTGACCTTTCCAAGCGCTATACATGGCATGACTGAAACCCATGCTGATGCCTACAGACTACGCCTGAAGCTTGTGGGGTACAAGCGGATCACGGCAATAGTCTGTATTTTCACGATTAATAATTATCTATTACAGCTGTTTATTTAAACCTATAACGCAAACGATGCCGTTATCATGTAGTTCCTAGGGCGCCCAGGAAAATAGCGCGGCCCAGTGAAACTGGTAAAATCAGCGCGCTCAGCGTAGTCCGTATCAAGTAGATTGTTTACCCGCGCATACAGCGAAATATCATCGCTCACACGGTAACGAACGCGAGCATGCACTAAATCATGCCCTTCGTACTCGTTTAGGTTTTCAGCGTCGGTAAAATAGCGTCCAACATGCTGCCACTCTAGCTGCGCTTGTACTTTGCTCGACACATCAAAGCTTAAGCGAGTGTTAAACTGAAGCTTGGGCGCAGTGTCGATATCATTGCCTTTAATGTCTTGTTCACCTGAGAGCTGACTGTGCTCGTAGGTATGCCTTGCGTATGTACCAGCAAAATCTAAGCGCAGTATATCGCTTAACGGTTGGTCAAAAGTAAGCTCTACGCCTCTATGCCAGGTTTCGCCGTTGCTTACGTTGAAAAAGTCGCTGTCGCGGTAAATCACATTATCTTTTTGTAGGCTGTAAAGGCTTAGCGTATAGCTGCCGTCAAATAGCGTACCTGTAACGCCCACTTCGAGATTATCGGCCGATACCGAGTCAAGATCAGTAACAGTCTGCGCACGCTGTAAACGATACAGCTCGGTAGCCTGAGGGGCGCGATACCCTCTTGCAACACCCCCAAACAATTGAGTTTGCTCATTTATTTGGTAACGAATTGAGAGTTTGGGGCTGAAGTTATCAAAATTATTTTCACTGTCTTCAGGCCTGGAATATCTACAGCCGCCAAACCCACATTCTGTGCCATCTTCACGTACACGACCTACGTTCATATTGTTGGTGTAGTCGTATTTCATGGACTCAAAACGCCCGCCAGCAGAAATAGCCCAACGCTCAGTTTGCCAGTTAAAAGTAAAGAACGGCGCAAATAGCGTGGCATCTACATCATAATCATAGTGCTTTCCTACAGGTATGGTTTCAACCAAAAAGGCAGACCCTTCTGTGACGCTGTCTTGTGACTGGGTTAATTCACCTTCTGTATATTCTACGTCTAATCCTATATCTGCATTTAGGCTGTCATTAATGACATAATTGAACTGAGACAGCACACCCACGCCTTTTTGAGCATTCGTTTCAAGGGGTTTGCCAGGTAAAAAATGCATTCGGAAACGCATGTCCTGGTTGCGTACGTAAGGTGTAATCGACAGTGCATGGCCGCCGCTAAAGTTAGTATCGAACTTGCTCCATAGCCTAAAACTTTCTGCTTTTCGAAACGCTTCGGGGTTTGGGTTGCTTTTGGCTATTTGTCTATTTTTGTAGCTTTCAAACCCTTCGATGTAGCCGGCAGTTTCTTGGTCCAAATGGGTATAGGTAAGGCCGCTCGTGATAACCGTGTTATCCCACTCTAGCCTGTGGCGAAGAGAGACTTTCTCTTGGTCAACGCCTTCTTCATCCCTGTAACCGGTGTCGCGAGTTACGCTAGCTGCAATACCTACACCGCTACTACCGAAGTCTTTCCCTTCTTTAAGCTTAATGCGATGAAAGCCATAGGAGCCATAATCAGCGCTTAGCAAGCCGTCGCCTTGCGTGGTATCTGGCGTGATTACGTTAATAACGCCGTGAATGGCATTAGACCCATAAAGCGCTGAAGCAGGGCCTTTTATTACGTCAATACGCTCAGCAAGCTCGCCATGGGCTTCAAACAATTCATTTATATTGCAAAAGCCTGCTGCTCGAAGCGGAATACCGTCTTCCGCTGCTAAAATACCACCGCATGCTCCTGCACCGGTTAATACGGGTGAACGAAGGGCTGGTAGATACTCTTGTCCGTTACCACGCTGCACACCTGCCCCCGCTATATAGTTTAGCGACTCTTGAATATGCTGAAATGAAAGCAGTGAAAGCGTTTCTGCTGAGATAGACGATACAGCGTAGCCAGATGCGTTCACACTGCCCTGTATACGAGAAGACGTAGTTTCTATCCTTTCTATTTCATCGGGTACTTGGGCGATAGCGGCAGAAGACAATAGTGCCGTAGTTAGCAATGAAAAAAGTGGAAAGCTTGGGGCAAAGCGCATTATCTATCCTTGTGATAAGAGGTGTTTTTTTAGTAAATAGGGCTAGTGTATCGTTAATTAGTGAATGAATGGGTTAAAAACCGATAAACTATTGCAATGTTCAGATAACTAAGCCAATTATGTGATTAAACCCTTGGCGTAAACTTTGCTTTGAACATGGCTAATAACGCTATCAAAGTAATGAGTAGTTACCTTACTCACTAACTACACACGGCGATAAACTCTGCACATTAAGTAGGCGGTGCGTTGTCAAAAAGTTAAGCGATTAGTTAAACACTGTTGCACTAAACAAAAACCATGTTCGCTGGAGGAATCATTGGACACACTTATTCCGAGCCTTTCACAGCTTATCGAATTCGCTGTAGCCCCCGTATTTTTACTTACCGGTATTGCGGGGTTCCTAAACGTTATGTCGTCCCGGTTGGGGCGAATATCAGATAGGGTCAGAGTAGCAGAAAGACAAATTCATACCTTGTCAGATCCACATATTGTCGACCGCTCTAAAAAAGAAATAAAAGTACTGTGGCGCAGGGTGAAAGTCATCAACTGGGCGATTGGACTTTGTGTCGCTTCGGGGCTAATGGTTTGTACGGTAATTATGGCGCTGTTTTCCGGGTCACTCTGGGTGGTCGATTTGAAAACGCCGATTATAGTGCTATTCATATTGGCCATGATGTTTCTTATCAGTGCGCTTATTGTGTTTTTGGTTGAAGTCAAGCTTGCCACCAATACCATAAACTTAGTTAGAACTATTCGATAATTTCTTTCTTTTAACGCCAAACTCACCAGTACTGTGTTTGCAATAATTAGCCTCATAACTAAGACGACCAGAGAGTTTACAACTCTCTGGTCGTCTTAGTTCATTCCTACGCAAGGCTTTAATTTATTTTAAAAGCATTTTTTGTGTAAGAATTGAGTAAAGGGCCCAACGAAAAACGCTCATCAACATCTAACTGAGGTAAAATTCACCCAATAAAGTCGTTGATTTGCTACAAATGTAGGCTCACAAGATTTCGGCCAATAGAAAGGATTTAACTGCGCCATGAATACCAAATTACTTCGCTCTCTTCAGGTTTTTGTTGCGGTAACAGACAGCGGTAGCATGAGTGTTGCAGCCCGCGAGCTACACATGACTGTTTCTGCAATTAGCCAACAGCTACGAAAGCTTGAACATGATATAGGGCTTAGTCTTTTTAACCGAAATACGCGAAGCTTAAGCCTGACTGAAGCCGGACGCATATACTACGACACCAGCAAGCAAATGCTGCAAACCGCAGAACTAGCGCAACAGAAAATTGAAAGCCTTCAAGACAACCCTACTGGGAACATTAACATTATAGCCCCTGAAGGATTTGGTGGAGGTTTACTCAGTGAACCGTTAAAGAAGCTGTGTGAAGAATTCCCCAAAATTACGATATCTTTAACGGTAACTGATGAACCGAAAGATATTATTGCATCAAGTGCAGACCTGGTACTTTGCTTCGCCCCAGTTTCAGACACTAACTTTAGTAGTTTGAAGCTTGCTACATGGAAACGGATTTTATGCGTGTCCAATAAGCACCCGCTAGCTAGCATAAGCTTGTCCTCACCAGAAGAGTTGAATGGTCATGCTTACATTGTGCACAGGCATATTGAAGACTATGTGATGAAGCATGACAGCAAAGGGGAGTTTGAACTGGACTCGCAGCGTATTGATGTAAACTCAATGCAGACGCTAATAAAGCTTACTCAAGATAATCTGGGCTACGCCGTATTGCCTGAGCCAGAGGTAAGACACTTACTTAAATCAGGTGAAATGAAGCAGCTTTTCACAGAATGGGAATTGCCTGACTACACTGTTTATGCGGTTACTCCGAAACAAGATCTTATGCCGGCCAAAATTAGCGCTGCCATTACTTGCCTGCAAGATTTATTTGCGCAGATCTAATTACTGACTAGTGGCAAATTTGCCTAAAAAGTATTTGCTCTTAAACGAAAAAGGCAGCGTAACAACGCTGCCTTTTTATTGCACTTATCTTCTTCGTTTTTAGAAGCGAGTGTTCATTTGAACACTTAGAATGTGCGCTGTAGCTGACTGAGTCCCCGTGAAGTTAGTGGTGAAGTCAGTGCCAGGAAGAACGTTACTTAAAATAGTTCTGTCTTTATCAATGTTCGCCTCGCGGCCATCGATAAATACATAAGCTAAATCAATTGATGTATCTTCGCTCATCGTGTAAGTCATACCACCAGAGAACCAGTGACGGTCAGTGTCTGGAATACTTAGTGAGCGGTTCTCTACCGAAACCACACCATCATCATATGCATAACCAGCACGAAGAGTAATTTCGTCATTTAAGATGTAGGTAACACCAACAGCCGCACGCCATGAGTCATCAAAGTTCTCTTCTTTAATTAAGAAGTCAACACCGTCTTCTAGATTAGCTTCAAGCTTCTCAAACGTGCTCCAGTCGGTAAACGTCAAGCTTGCTTGTACAGACCATTGGTTATCTATTTTTTGATCAACCGCTAGTTCGGTAATAGCGGCAAGATTCAAATCTAGGCTACCTGGCTGGTTAAGATTAATAGGAAACACAGGTGTCTCTGAAGAAACTGCGCCTTCTAGCTCTAGTTTCGTTTCCGCGCGATATGAAAGCGCGATATTCGTCATGTCAGTTGGCTGCCAGAAAACACCTGCATTCCAACCGAAACCTATGTCATCACCTTCCATGCTAAACAATGAGTTACCAGGAGTAAGGGTCGGTAAAGTGATGCCTAAAGCTTCAGCTGTTGGAGCTAGACCCGCAACTGTGCCTGCTAGCGTGTTCGAAACTCCAGAGCCAATTTCAGCTTCTGCGTACGTGATGTTAACACCAAAACCAACCATAAGTTGCTTGTTCACTTTATAGGAAACCGCAGGGTTAACCGTTACGGTTTTAACTTCTGCTGTATCAGCGAAGTGAAGGGCACCGAAATCATCTGAGTAATCAGAGCGAAGACCATAAGTAGTGAATACACCAACACCAGCAGATAGCTCATCGTTGATAGGTGAAACATAGAAGAATCCAGGTACGATAGCAGTGTCAGCAATATTGTCCTCTGCCGCAGGCATTGGCTGTCCAACCGGGCCTTCGCCTAATGCAAAGCTAACATCACCATCGATGTCGACATTAGGATCAATAAAGCTTGCTGATGCACTAAACTCAGCTTCTTTAAATACACCAATTGCTGCAGGGTTGGTTGCAAGAATAGAGGCATTCTCTGGCTTTGCCGCTTGACCGGCCATCGCGCGACCTAGACCGTTTGCACTGTGTTCATTAACTTGGAAACCAGCTGCCAGCGCAGAAGAAGAGGCTAAGGTAGCAAGCGCTAAGCAAACTGAGGCACGTAAAGAAAACTGTTGCTTCATAAAATACTCATTGTAATAGGGGAAAATTGCAGCGGGCATTTTACGGATATGAGTAGTTTTGTTCAATGCAAGTAAACGCTATTTACGCACTTTTATCGCATTTTTTACAATTATAGCAACAACTTCGACGCATTTATAAGCAACATTGATAATACATAGTTAAATAAAGATCACTACATTGTTAACAGATGTTTGGAAAACCATCACCAATAACTATTGGAACTGTTCACATCTTTCACTCACATTTATAGATTCTATGCTAAAAGGTTGCATTTATACCAACAAGCCCCACCCTATTTTCATAGTTGCGGGGTGATCTCAACCAACCAAAATGCGTTTCAACATTGAGCACACCACCCCTTTTAACGAGTACAGGAGGATACAATGCCAACATATAAAGCTATTACTTTGGTAAAGCGCCCCGACGATAGAAAAATCGGTTCGCATTTATTTGAAACAAAAGAACTTGAAATACCCACACCAAAAGATGGTCAAATTCTAATTAAGCAAACTCACATGTCTTTAGACCCTGCCATGTTAGGTTGGATGAGCGAAGACAGGGAAAGCTATATTCCTCCTGTAGAACTTGGTGATGTTATGCGCTCTAGCGGTGTGGGCGAAGTAGTTGAGTCTAATAATCCAGGCTTTTCAGTAGGCGACAAAGTTATGGGCATGACTGGCTGGAGTGAATATGTATTAAGTGATGGCTCAGGCTTTAATAAGCTTCAGCAAGGTGTTGCTGAAGAAATGGCACTGTGTGTATTTGCGCTGCCTGGGTTAACCGCCACCACAGGCCTTTATAACTTTGGCGAACCAAAGGAAGGTGAAACCCTTATTGTAACAGGTGCAGCGGGTTCTGTAGGGTCTATAGTGGGTCAACTGGCAAAAGCTGATGGACTGCGTGTAATCGGCGTTGTAGGTAGTGACGACAAAGCCGACTGGATTGTTAATGAACTGGGTTTTGACGGCGCAATCAATTACAAAACTGACGACTTAGAGAAAAAACTGGCTGAGCTTACGCCAGACAAGATTGACGTATTCTTTGAAAATACGGGTGGCCCTATTCAACAGCACATATTCAACAGAATGAATGCCCATGGTCGTATTGTCGTGTGCGGGATGATTGCCGACTATCAGTCGGACAACCCTGCTCCGGGCCCAAATTGGATCCCGCTAATCAAAAAGCGGATTAATATTCGTGGGTTTGCGATGCCAGACCACTGGGGTGAAATTCCACAACTTTTACAGAAGCTTACTCCATACGTACAGCAAGGTAAGATAAAGTACCGCGCGCATACCATTGAAGGTTTAGATAACGCCGAAAAAGGCTTAAATATGCTGTTTGAAGGTAAAAACACCGGAAAAATGATAGTGAAGCTGTAATTTTTAAATTTAAGAGTACAGTCTAAATCAAAAGCACAGCGTTAATATCAGCACTGTGCTTCTGTTACCACATACTGTGCTTTTCCTTTTTCTTTAGCTTCATAAAGTACTTTGTCGGCTTCATCGATAAGCCAATCAATGGAAGTGTCGCCAACTGAACTGGCGTAAGCAACACCAATTGAACAACTCATAAACGGGTGCTTTGCTCCCTCGGCATGTTTTAATTCAGCCTGCTTCCATTTATCCAATAGTGCTTGTGCGTGCTTTTCAACCTGTTCTTTGCTGATATCGCTTAAAACAACAATGAATTCTTCGCCACCGTAGCGGCCCAAAATATCAGTTTCGCGCTTAAGCACCTCTTTCATAATACGTGCCTGCACTTTTATTGCTTCATCGCCCTGTTGGTGACCAAAACTGTCGTTGTATTTTTTAAAGTCATCTAAATCGAGCATTAATACCGCCATAGAGACATTATGACGCTTACTCAAGGCCAACAGTTTTTCACTTTGATCTCGCAGGGCACGCCGGTTAAGTAAGTCCGTCAACGGGTCGAACTTGCTAAGTTTTAATAATCGGTCGTTAGTTTCTTTAAGCTTGCGCACACTGCGATCTAATCTGTACTTCGCATAGACACATATAAACAGCGAACCT
Organism: Alteromonas sp. ABD4_190; assembly: GCF_056160105.1. Classification (NCBI taxonomy): domain Bacteria; kingdom Pseudomonadati; phylum Pseudomonadota; class Gammaproteobacteria; order Alteromonadales; family Alteromonadaceae; genus Alteromonas; species Alteromonas sp. ABD4_190. The sequence continues at coordinate 2,336,191 of NZ_JBSWWN010000001.1, read as the reverse complement.
GTTACAAACGCAGCTGAGATTAACACCCTGTCACCGTAAACCGGTGCTAACCACATCAGCCCTAAAAACCCAAAGATATTGATAACATTAGCTGCTATCGCTAATTTGAATGGGATACCCAAGGCAAATACGCAGAAGAACGCATATAAAATGGTGCCTTCGTAAGGAAAAATAAAATTGTGCTCTTCCCAACATACCCAAATCAGCCAATAATTGCTGTAGGAAAGGGCTACAAGCAAACCTGCAAAAATATACGCTCTATACCGTATAAAATCACGCCAAAAAGAGAGTACAACGACGGCGATTACAATAGGAAATTGAAGCAGTAGACGGTCGAAGATATAGAGCTCGAACATACTACTAGGAATTAACACCAAGTCGGCAGCCATGAACAAAAGCACCAGAACTGCGCCTATGATAAGAGCGATTCTAAGCCTGCGAAGTTCACTGGGTCTGTTGTTGTGCACGCATCACCTTGATAAGAATATATCCATTAAAGTTTTCCAACATAGCCAATCATGACAATTGCCACCGGCTATGCTAGCGCTACGCATTTACGCAGAGCTGGTTTAACTATTATCAGAGACTTCTTGGCTAAGCGCCAGTTTTAACAAACTTTCTTCAAGCGCTTCAACGGTGACAGGTTTAGTGACTATATCGTCCATTCCCGCCTGCTTAAATGAGATATGGCGCTCTTTAAACGCTTCTGCTGTAAGCCCAATAACGGGCGTTTTGCTAAGCTCACCTTCTAGTTTTCTAATGCGCTTAGTTGCTTCAATCCCATCCATAACAGGCATATGCACATCCATGAAAACAACATCAATACCGCCTTCTTCTACTCGTGCTACTGCTTTTAACCCATTATCAACATGCTCCACATCGCAGTTTAACTGCTCTAATAGCGCCTGTGCGACTACCGCGTTTATTGCGTTGTCTTCAGCCAATAGCACCTTTAGGCCCGTTGGTAGGTTAGTGCTACGGGCTTGACGCGCCAATGAAGATTCGGGTGATGAATCTGATATAAGCCGAGACTGAACTCTTGCAGTTACTGTAAAGCATGACCCTTCGCCCACTTTACTAACAACTTTTATATCGCCACCAAGTATTTGGGCAAGCTGCTTAGCAATAGCAAGACCAAGTCCAGTACCACCATATTTGCGCGTAATAGAAGAGTCGGACTGCGTGAATTTATCAAATATATGCTCAAGCCTTTCAGCCTCAATACCAATACCGGTATCTTTAACTGCAATAACTAAAAGGTTATCACCCATGGTTGCTGTTGAAGGCTGTTTAAGTTTAGCCGAAATGCTCACTGTGCCTTTGTGAGTAAACTTAATAGCATTGCTGACCAAATTAATAATAATTTGGCGAAGCTTGGTAATATCGCTAGTTACCGCCACAGACTTTAAGTTCTTGCTCTTATAAACTAACCTGGTACTGTTAGCGCTAGCGTTCGTGCCTAATAGCGTAATAAGATCGTTCAGCATTGAGTCAAGGTCAAACTCTGTCACGTCAACCTCTGACATACCTGATTCAATTTTTGAGAGATCTAAAACATCATTTATAACAGTAGCGAGAATGGATGCTGACGATTTCAAATCGCTGGCATACTGATGTTGCTTGCCAGAAAGCGGAGTATCTAAAAGCAGCGTTGCCAGCCCTTGGATACCGTTTAGCGGCGTGCGAATCTCATGGCTCATCACTGCAAGAAAATCGGTTTTAGCGCGGTTTGCTTGCTGAGCTTGAGCAACGTATTGCTCTATTTCGCCAGACATTGCCTCAACGTCTCGCGCTAAACTACCTAACTCGTCGTTCTGCTGTAAGTCTATGCTGACCTTCTTATGGTCAAGGGCAATGCGACTCGCTGCTGATTTTATTTTTTCGATAGGAGCAACAACAAACACCTGTGTGACTCTTCCCATAAGCAAACTAACAATAACGACAGCAAATAGCGTCACTAGTGACGTTAGCCACGCAATAGTAGACAGGGAAGATTGCAGTGCGTCAGCAGGCTGCAATACGGTAACTTTCCAATTCCATGGCGCAAATTCAGCACACGCAAACAATACATCCATATCATTTACGTTCGACTCGCCAAACGCCACACGCCGGTTGGCAATAGTCGCCAAATTAGCGTCTTCTACATTAAGTACTAACGCATTATCGGCCGTGCTAAATATGACAGTATTTTTGCTTGTGTCATTAATAGCAAAATGTCTGTCTGTAGCTTGTTGCAGCGATTTTAACTCTTCAAACACTTCGTTTTGATAAGCCTCGCGAAACACAGGAACATTCTCTAGCCCAGATTCAATGAGCAGTTCTCGCCTCTCATCGATAATTTCTAAAACGTTCAACGTAAGGGTTTGAGTAAGAAGCTGATATTCTCTCTCGCGCACCGAGTCGTACGCGGTTAAATAAGCCCAATACCCAGTAAGTGCCATGCCAATTAACAAAATTGGAATGTAGATAACTAGCAGTTTTGATTTGATCCGCATACTAACTTCTAATTAGGCCTTATTGATACACATGTTCTTTCGAGAGTTTTAAGTAACTTGATGGAATGGGCAATTGCAATTTAATTGCCGTGGTTACGTTTACTGCAACAGTGTACGTGTCCATTTTGCCAACGGGAATGTCTCTCGCCGATTTTCTCTGAAGTATCAGCTTTGCCTTTCTTGCCGCTGATTTTCCAATACTAGCCGGTTCAGATACCACACCGATAAGCGCGCCTTCTTTAACTGATGAAATACTTTCAGCGAATAAAGGAAGTAGTCCAGTCTTCTCTTTAACTTTATTCACTAACCCTTCGGCTTCTGCTAAGGGGCCTGATGACAACCAATAGCCGTCCAGTTCTGCGCTTCTTTGGTCTAAGCTATCAACCATACTATCCGTCATTTCAACGCGCCCTTCATCACCTTCTAAATAAGGCGTACTGATAGCGACTAAGTTTATATTTTCATACTCACTGTCTAACGCTAGCAATTGGTTTACCAGGTTGCTCGATGAGGGGTAGGTAGAATGCACTAAACCTATAGTAAATGGCGTCTCGGGGTTCGATGCTCTAAGCACGCCGTCTAACATATCAAGCTTTACCTTCGCATCGAGTACGTGTGACTCACCCGTTATATTGCGTTTACTTGTAGTATCAATAGCGGGAACTATTCCTTCTTCGACTGGAGCTGACACGACCATGAAAAGCTTTGGCGTATTAATAAACTCTTCAGAGGCATTCAAAGCACGAGTGGCTAAGGTAGCGACAGATACAATAAGATCAGGTTTAGGCTCTTGTGCCAGTTCGCTTAGTATTTCTGTAGCGCGCGCCTCCGACCCTTCCGCATTATATGTGGTAACGTTAATGTCGTAATCGGGCATAATTCGAATGAGCTCTTTTTCAAATTCGGTCCGCGACTCAGCGACAATTGGAACAGGCAGTGTTTCAAGAACAATAAGGTCTAGGGTTTCTTTCGCTTTGGCAGAATTTAAAGTTGCCGCGAAAAAAACGAGGGTAAGGAGAAAGGAAAACCAGACCTTATGCATGACTGTAAACCTTTAATAACTAAATAAAATACATACGTCATTGCATATCATAAAGTTATTCCTGCGTATTGCATAGAAAAAGATATGACCAAACGCTTAAAACTGGTCATAGCTTTTTAGGTGCTAGGATGCGATCTCTGCGAACTCTTTAACGCTAAACAAGCGCGCTTCTATATCGTAAATCGGCATCGACACTATAATTTCATCAACACCCGTCGCTTCAACAAACTGAGCTAGCTTGTTTTGCACCGTTTCTTTCGACCCTACCAACGCATACCTCAATACATTCGATAACATTGCTTCGTCAGTCGCCGTACAATATTCGTCAAAGTTAGGCATAGGCTTAGCGAAAGGCCTATTAAGACCACGTCGCATGTTCATAAATTGCTGCTTCACCGACGTAAATAGCAATTCTGCCTCGTCATCGGTTTCAGCAATCACCACCATTACACCAGCCATCGCTTTTGGCGCTGATAACTGAGGCGACGGTTTAAACATATTGCGGTACACATGAAGCGCATCGAATAACGCATCGGGCGCAAAATGCGAAGCGAACGAATATGGCAGCCCCATTTGTGCCGCCACCTGTGCACTGTACAAGCTAGAACCAAGTAACCACAAAGGCACATGGGTATTCGCCCCTGGTACTGCAACAATTGGCTGCCCCTCTTGTGGGGTACCAAGGTAATGCTGAAGTTCCTGAATATCTTCTGGATAGCTATCTACATCACTTTGTAAGTTTCGTCGAAGCGCTCTTGCCGTTGCCATATCAGTTCCTGGCGCTCTCCCCAATCCAAGCTCTATGCGATTGGGAAATAACTCGGCCAGGGTGCCAAACTGTTCAGCAATAACCAAAGGCGCATGGTTAGGCAGCATAATGCCACCGGCCCCCACTTTAATAGTCGAGGTTGCATTAGCAATGTGGGTTAACACTACAGAGGTGGCAGAACTGGCAACACCACGCATGCCGTGATGCTCGGCTAACCACACACGTTCATAGCCACTGCGCTCAGCTTCCAAAGCCATTAGCTTTGAATTGTTTAACGCGTCTTTTACCCCAAACCCTTCAGATATTGGCGCTAAATCTAGCAGTGAGTAGGGAATAGCCATGGTGCCTCGCAATGTTGAAATTTGATGATGAGTTATAGGTATGAACTTACTTTCCGTTTTACAACTGGGTTACCTGACAAAGTAAGACGGATGGAGAAGGTTTGTCGATGATGCTACGTAATTACCAGCCACAATACTCGCCTATTGAAAATAAAAAAGCCTGCGCTTTTGTCAGTCGCAGGCTTTGTTTGTGAGCACAAAGAAGCGCTTCAGCAGTGCGCTTTATTCCACAGTAACCGATTTCGCCAAGTTACGCGGCTGGTCAACGTCCGTACCTTTAATTAACGCTACATAGTAGCTTAATAGCTGAAGCGGTAGGGTATAAATGATAGGTGCGATTGGTTCGTCGCAGTGCGGCACGTCGATAACGCGCATGGTTTCATCTCCGGCGAACGCGGCATCTTTATCTGCAAAGACATACATGATACCCCCACGGGCGCGCACTTCTTCAACGTTTGATTTCAGTTTTTCAAGCAGTTCGTTATTTGGTGCAACCACAATTACCGGCATTTCATCATCAATTAGCGCAAGCGGGCCGTGTTTCAATTCACCAGACGCGTAGGCTTCGGCGTGAATGTAAGAAATCTCTTTAAGCTTAAGCGCACCTTCCATAGCAATGGGATATTGATCGCCACGACCTAAGAACAAACTGTGGTTTTTATCTGCAAACTCTTCAGCTAAATCTTCGATACCGCCTGTAATAGCTAGGGTCTCTTCAAGTTTGGCGGGCAAGCTGTGAAGCGCAGAAACAATGGCCTTGCTGTCGGACTCAGTCATGCCGTTTTCTTTACCTAATGCAAGGGTTAACATCAAGAAAGCAGCAAGCTGGGTAGTGAAGGCTTTGGTAGACGCTACGCCAATTTCCGCGCCAGCACGGGTCATAAATGCCAGGTCTGATTCGCGTACCAACGACGAGCCCTGAACGTTACAAATAGTCAAACTAGACATATAGCCCAGCTCTTTGGCTAAGCGAAGCGCAGCTAGCGTATCGGCGGTCTCACCTGATTGAGAGATAGTAATAAGCAGGCTATTTGGGTGAACCACTGACTTGCGATAACGAAACTCTGATGCAATTTCTACGTTACACGACACATTAGCGTACTGCTCTAGCCAGTAGCGCGCCGTCATTCCCGCGTGGTAACTAGTTCCACAGGCAATGATTTGTACATGCTTTACTTTTTTGAATATATCGTCAGCGCCTTTTCCAAATACATCAGCGGTAAGTCCGTTTTCATCAATACGGTCTTTTAATGCGTTGCGCACCACCGTTGGCTGCTCGTGAATTTCCTTAAGCATGTAGTGGCGATAACCCGCTTTGTCACCCGCATCGTGCTCGATATTCGACTCAATAATTTCGCGCTCAACGGCGTTGCCGTCTTTATCGAATATTTTAACGTCTCTGCGCGTGATCTCTGCCACATCGCCTTCTTCTAAAAAGATAAAGCGGCGTGTTACTGGCAATAGTGCCATTTGATCTGACGCAATAAAGTTTTCACCAAGCCCAAGCCCAATAACTAAAGGGCTGCCCGAGCGTGCAACCACTACGCGGCTTGGGTCTTCTTTATCCATGATGACGGTGCCATAAGCGCCGTGAAAAGTCTTAACCGCACTTTGTACTGCGTGAAGCAGGGCTTTACCCAACTTTAGTTCCTCGTGCACAGTATGAGCGATGGTTTCAGTGTCAGTGTCGCTGGTAAAGGTGTAGCCCTTTTCTTTTAGTTGGGCTTTTAAATTTACGTAGTTTTCAATAATACCGTTGTGAACCACAGCCACGCGCTCAGTTGAAAAGTGTGGGTGCGCATTCGCTTCAGTCACACCACCGTGCGTTGCCCAACGGGTATGAGCAATTCCAGTTGTACCCAAAGCTTCACCTTCTGCTACTGCATCAGCAAGCTCTTGTACTTTGCCTGTACGGCGAATACGGGTAAGCGTGCCGTCGTTTTGCAATAGCGCAACGCCAGCTGAATCATAGCCGCGATACTCTAGTCTTTTTAATCCTTCCAGAAGAATTTCAACCACGTTACGCTCAGCAACAGCGCCAACAATTCCACACATAATTATTCTCCACTCGGCGCTGCAATAAGCACGGTCACGCCCTGATTTTCAATATTAAGTTTGTCTTGTTCACTAATGCCTTCATCAGTGATCAAAACAGAAATGTTTTTCCAGCTCAGCTCTAGATTAGGCATTTTATGCGTTAATTTTTTAGAACTGGCTACTATCACCACCTTACTGGCCGCCGAAGCCATGGCGCGGGTTACCCCAATAAGCTCGTTAAAGGTGGTGGTGCCCCGGTTCACATCTATGCCCGCTGCGCCAATAAATGCAATGTCAAAACTATAGGCGCTAACTAACTGTTCAGCCATTGCACCTTGGAACGACTGAGACTGGGCATCCCATGTGCCACCTACCATTAACACCGTAGGCTCTTTAGCACTTTGGGTAAGGTAATTGGCAGTGGATAATGTATTGGTCATTACCACTAAGTCATCAATACCCGATAGATAAGGCAAGACTGCCGCGGTGGTTGCGCCGCAATCTATCACTATCTTATTGCCCGGTTTTACCAAGCTCGCTGCGAGTTGGCCTATAGCATTGATTGCTGGGCTAGCAGTTGTATTAGTGAATGGATCATTTACCGTAAATTGAGATGGTTTAGCATTTGAGTTTGTAGATGATGGCACGGGCACTGCGCCACCAAACTGTCGAATCAGTAAACCTTGCTGCGAAAGGGCCGCGAGATCTTTTCTAATGGTGACTTCAGACGTAGCAAACCGCACGGCCAAATCTTCAACTTGTGATTGACCATGCTCTTTCACCCACGCCACTATCTGCTGGCGGCGCTGTTCAACTGATTTACTACTTTTCAATATAACCTCGATGCTTTTGCCGTCTTCTCGCTAAACCTTTCTGTATGCATTGCTCCACCTGAGAACAAGCCATGAAAAGTCTGCAAAACAGTCCGCAAACACACGTTCAACATTAAACTGAACATCCAACTCAACTTTCAAAACGAAAGCTTTGAGTTTTAAAGTGAAAGCATCGTAAGTTAAATTGAAACGACGATCAAGGTAATTGTTTAATTAAACGCCAGCGATTTCTTTTGAGCACTCGCTTTTATGGCTAGCTCAATGACTTTGATAACAGGTACGACCGTACTCGCGTCTGCGGGCGAGAACTTACCGTCTTCAATAGCGTGAGCAAGGCGATTGAAAAACGTGAGATATTCACCTTTCAATGTTGTAACCGTCTCCTCAACTAGCTGACCACTTTCATTGGCCACAGCAAGTACGCCATGCTCGTTATCTTTTGTAATCGCCCAGTGCTCATCGTCAAAGGATAGCTCTGCACGCAGTTGGTTTTCTTGTGGGTCCAAATAGAATTTTCTAAAGCTGCCATTTGTACCTTGCAAGTCGTAGCGCAGTGTTGGCCCTGCCTGAAAGGCTGAACTACCTAGCTTTACAACTTTATCACCATAGTGAAGTGTTATGTCGAACGTGTCGTCTGACTGCCCATTTTCACGCAAGGTCTGTATGTTTGCCGACACTTCTTCCGGCTTGCCGAAAAGCTGTAGCGCTTGGTCGATTAAGTGGGGACCTAAATCCCAGAAGATACCGCTTCCTGGCCCTGCATTTTCACGCCATCTATCTCTTGGTACCGGGCGAAATCGGTCGAATCGGCTTTCAAAGCGTTTAATGTCGCCTAGCTTGCCATCGTCAATTAGCTGCTTAATCGTAAGAAAATCGCCATCAAAACGTCTGTTGTGATAAACACAAAGCTGTTTATTTTGAGAATGTGCAAGCGCTACTAAAGCTTCTGCTTCTTCACTATCTAATGTAAATGGCTTTTCTACCAGCACGTGACAACTGTGCTCTAATGCCAATTTCGCCTGTGGCCCGTGAAGGTGATTTGGAGTGGTAATAACCACCAAGTCTACATCGTGAATTTTAAGTGCTTCGTCTAACGAGCTGTACACTTCAGCTTCAGGTAAGAGCGCTTTAACCGCATCAGGTTTTGAAGAAATAACCACATCTACCGAGAATTGCGGAAGGTAATTTAGAAAGGGTAAATGAAAGGTTGTGGCGGAAAACCCAAAGCCGACCAAAAGAGTAGATACCATTGCATATCCTTGTGTAACGATAATTATAAGGTAAGTAAACACACACTATCAGCTATGATAGATGGAGGAAACCTCAGATAGTTCATTATTTAGAAGATGTGAAACAAATAAGATAGCAGGATGAGTTGCGTGTATACCAACACAGTAGACGTTGATTTAGGTCCTCTGGTTTTATCATCTTTCTGACAGGGCAGTATTTTGGTGGGACTGAAGAAGAAACTGGGCTAGCTAATCACTAGTTGTGTTTGCCAGCCCTAACTCATCAAATAACCCGTTAGCGACCTTTAATGAAGATACGCCTTTATTTTTTAGTCGGACGCGGCCAATTTGGAATATTGCGCTGCTTACCGCGAGCCACGGCTAGCGCGTCCTCGTCTACGGTTGAGGTGATAACTGACCCTGCCCCCACAGTTGCTCCTTTACCGATGTTGACAGGCGCGACAAGCGACGAGTTTGAGCCGATGAAAGCATTTTCGCCGATGACGGTCTTGGACTTGTTTACACCGTCGTAGTTACAGGTAATTGTGCCTGCGCCAATGTTCGCTTTGGCACCCACTTCTGCATCGCCTAGATAGGTTAAGTGATTCGCTTTGGCGCCTTCACCTAAAATAGCCTTCTTCATTTCTACGAAGTTACCCACTTTGGCATTTTTCTGCATTACTGCACCTGGGCGTAGTCTAGCGAAAGGCCCAACTGTGCAAGCTTCGCCAACACTGGCTTCTTCAACAATAGAATTTGCTTCAATTACCGCGTTATCGGCAATGGTGCAGTTTCGCAGGATACAATTAGCACCAATAGTAACGTTGCTGCCAAGCGTAACCTTGCCTTCAATAATAACGTTTACGTCGATAATTACGTCGTTACCGGTTTCTAACTGACCGCGTAAGTCAAAACGAGCAGGGTCTAACAAGGTTACACCGTTGGTCATTAGCTCGTCGGCTTGACGGTGTTGCAGCGCGCGTTCTAAGTTCGCTAACTGCAAACGATTGTTCACGCCTTCCACTTCTACCGCAGACTGTGGCTGTGCAGACTGAATTCGCTTGCCTTCAGCGGCAGCCATTGCAATAACATCAGTAAGGTAATATTCGCCCTGAGCATTGTCGTTGCTTAACTCGCCCAACCAGCGCTTGAGGTCTTTGCCAGACATCATCATCATGCCGGTATTAATTTCTTTAATTTCACGCTGAGCTTCAGTGGCATCTTTGTGCTCAACTATCGCGGTAATATTGTCATTTTCGCGAATAATGCGGCCCATGCCTGTAGGGTCGTCTAAATTTACAGTGAGCAGTGCTAAATCACAGCCTTCCTTTGCTACTTTTAAAGCGCTCAATGTTTCTTCGCGAATAAGTGGTGCGTCGCCAACAAGTACAAGCACGTCCTCATTATCTTTAATGTGAGGTGCCGCTTGCTGAACAGCGTGGCCTGTACCTAACTGTTCGGCCTGCAAGCACCAGTTTAGACTGTCTTCAACAACCGTTGCCTTTAGCTGGTCGCCGCCATGGCCGTAAACCAAATGAATATTATCCGCACCCAGTGATTTTACTGTGTTGATAATTCGCTGCACCATAGGCACACCACCTACTTTGTGTAATACCTTCGGTAACGACGACTTCATACGGGTACCTTTACCCGCTGCTAATACAACCACTGAGAAAGCCATATATTTCCTTTATTTCGCAAAGAGAATGAAAATCGGAGCATAGTGTAACCAAGGCCCAACAATATGTCAGCGATTGATTCTCTTCGAGGTCTGACCGGACGACTCCACATTGCGCTTTTGCTCTTCGTTATTTAGTCTAAGTTAAGACAAACCGCCTAGTAGTTCATTATTGCTACAGGTATACTTAACGCTTAAGTTAGGTTAGGTTCAGCCAGGCAAGGGAGCATGCGCAGTCTGTGAACACATTTCGTACACTACATAGAAGTATTCTGGTGTTATTTGCGGTAGTGGTTATCGCTATTGTGACACTGGTTCATTTCAGTATTTCAAAAATCGTTGCCGAACAAAGTCGTGCGCAGCAGCAGTCATTGTCGCCTGCAATATCGCTTATTGTTGAGCAACTTCTTAAGCCACTACATATATCTGAAGCACTCGGCCACTCTACCGAACTGGTAGACTTAATGGATGGCGAGGCTATAGACCAAGAAGCCGTTTTCAAAACATTGGACCGTCTTGAAAATGAGTTTGGTTTATCTTTCTTTATCGCCAGTGAGGCAGACAGAAAGCAATACAATTCTGATGGCAGTATTATCAACCTTATCGAAGGTGAGGTAAGCTGGTACTTCAAATATCGTGACTATCCCGCTGATGCCGTTGCCGATATTGGTAAATGGGAAGACACACACTTTTATATTGATATTAAAATTCACGACGAAGACGACCGCTTTTTAGGTTTTTTCGGTGTAGGAAAAAGCCTTCGCAGCTTTATCGAAGTGTTCGATACCTACAAACAAGAATACGGCTATGACTTCTTATTCGTAGATGGTGAAGGCGATATTATGTTGTCTTCAGACCCAAGCCTTATTGCTTCTTATTCTGATTTTACTAACTTATCTGAACTTCCTTGGTATGCCAGTCTACCCATGACTATTCAAAGCGAGCAAGCCTTAAACAATAAGTTAGTCACTATTGATCAAAAAGACTTCCTTATTGCCGAAGTTAAGCTGAATCAATTCGGGTGGACCGTATTTCTTTTAAGCCCACTTGAAGACCGCCAAGCAGAAATTTCTCAGGCGTTTATCTTTAGCGTGGTAACACTGCTTGTTGTTGTATTCTCACTGTTCTTACTTATCTACAATCTTCTGTATTATTTCAGAAAAGATATGCAGCCAGATTTGGTGGTACGCCACAGCAACCGATTGCCTGAAAAGGATAATTTACAGCTTATTTATACAACGCTATTGGCAGAGCACAAATCGCTTAGTGTTATGTTAGTCAGTGTTGATGAACTTTCAGAAATTGTTGACGCCCATGGACGTAACGCAGGCGATGACATTTTAGATAAAGTGGTATCTTACTTAACTGAGAACATACGCGAACAGGATGTAGTAGGTAGATGGAGTAGCGCTGAGTTTATTATTCTGCTACCTCAAACTGGCCCACATGTGGCATTCGACATGGCGCAAAACCTTCGCCATGGCATCGCGACGCTTCCCCCTCTGCAAGATTTATCCGAGGTAGTAATTACCGCTTCTATTGGTATTTCATATACTGCGTCAACTCGCGCTATGCACGAGGTAACCGCACATGCCGAAGACGCGCTTTATCAAGCTAAGCGCGATGGCAGCAATTTAGTAAGAATGCAGCTAATAGACTAGCCAATACTGGCTTCAGTTTAGGCAGTTTTAACCTTAAGGCGTTTTCGTTTGAGAACGCCTGTTGTTAGCGCCACGCCAAACAAAATCATCAAGCCGCCTACTATAGTTTGCACTGACAAATGCTCTTGCAAGAAAAGTACGCCCCAAATAATGCCAAATAGCGGCACTAAATAAGCAACCGTTATTGCCTTTGCCGGGCCAATATCGGCAATAAGCTTGAAATACAAGATATACGCGACACCGGTACCACCGACGGCTAGCGCCACGGCGTTTACCCATGCATTCACGCTTGGCATTGTGGCGGGCAAAGTTGCCAGGGCGAACGGCGCCAGCATTACGCTTGCCATGGCCTGACTGCCTGTTGCAACAACTAAAGGCTTAACCCCTTGCAGCCATTTTTTCATCATACATGCCGCTATCCCGTAGCCTGTTGTGGCTAGTAGCGCAGTCAAAATAGGAAGAAAACTGACCTCACCCTCACCTAGCTTTTGCTGACTAATAACGGTAACGCCCACAAAGCCGACAACAAGCCCAGCAACCGCTGATCTTGTTAACTTATCGCCTAACCACAGCCAAGCAACAATAGCCCCAAACATGGGCGCGGTAGCGTTTAGAATAGCGTTGACACCAGCCTCTAAGTGCAGACTGCTGTAATTAAACAATACGAAAGGCACCGCCGTATTAGCCATGCCCACTAACGCAATGGCCAGCCAGTGTCGCTTAATGTCTTTAATCGAACCACGTAGTAGCAGCAAAGGTAAAAGCACTGCTGTCGCCAACACTGTTCGAATGGCAACAAGTACGTAAATACCAAACTCTGGTGCCGCAACACGCATAAAAATAAACGAGCCGCCCCAGATACCCGCTAATATCAGTAGCGCGGTAATGTCTCTTATTGCCATGCTTTTATTACCATCTTTCTTATAACCATTCTTTTATGACCACAGCACCCCTTGGGCTCCCTCTAAATTAAGTAGGTACTGCTTACGGGGTAAACCACCTGCATAGCCTGTTAGGGTTTTATTGCTACCAATTATACGATGGCATGGCACTACAATAGCAATAGGATTACGGCCATTTGCCATGCCCACGGCCCTAACGGCTTTTGGGTTACCTATTGCTTTGGCGATATCTAAATAGCTGGCCGTTTCACCATACTTTACTTGCTGTAAAGCCAGCCATACTTGGTTCTGGAACACAGTGCCCTTAGGAGTAAGCGGTAAATCGAATTCCTGAAGCTGCCCATCGAAGTACGCCTTAAGCTGACGACACGTTTCATCGGTAATTGCGTTAGTGCATGAATGCGTATGGACGTAAGCCTCATTACCAAGAGAGCTGTATTGCGCAGCTTTATCTGCGCTTAAAAACGCGATGGCCGTTACCCCTTCATCAGTCGCTTCAACTTTAAGCGGCCCTTGCACACTATTTACGAAACCTGTGTATATCATGGTTAAGCCTCTTTTTGCTGATTGCTAAGCTGCCAAAGCTGAAGGGTTAAATAGCTGCGCCATGGCGCGGCATTATCAGGCTCAATCGGATACTGCTGCGCCACCTTACGAACAATTAAATCGCCCCCAAGATAGATATCTGGGTTTCTCTCACCGCGCATTTTTAAGTAATCCAGTGTCCAGGGGCCCACCCCCTTAATTGCAAGGATATCCTCATGAGTTGGCATGCTATCGCCAACAAATAATTGTGCAAAGTTGCGTAGCGCGTTTTTTCGCGCCTGTGGCATACGCAAAAACTCTAAATCATTGCCAACGACAGCGTCTGGTGTAGGAAAACTGTAGCGCTCACTTACCTCAGTATCAAAGTCGTGTGAAGATGTTACGTTTGTTACCCTTTCGCCTAGCTCATGTACAAGTAGCGTTACCTGTCCAATAGCCGCTTTTACACTGACTTGCTGCCCGACAATAGCGCGGCAACCGCTTTCAAATACGTTCCACGCGCTGGGAAGGCGTAGGCCTGATGTTAGCTGCTCTTGTGACAGCCCTGCCTGCATTAGGCTTTGATTTATTAATAGTGGGTCGGCGTGAAGGTCTAAGACCAGCTTTATGTTTTCTATTACGGTATGAAGAGCGCGTAGATCTGGCATATCAATGTGAACAGTGAAGCCATTGCGCGCATGATCATGTTCTGCTTTGAAGACACCAGCGCTGTACTGACCTGAAAAATAACGCTGGTAGCTGTTTTCTGTAACTAGCTCCATACCCTCAATGGCGCGCGCTGCTAAAAAATCACGTACATAGGGCCAGTTATACGGAGGACGATAAGCAAGAAACAAGGATATCGACTTTTGGTCAGCGCCCTGTTTTTTTCTAAGCTGTGTTGGCGAGATTCCGCAATATTGCTCTACAGCTCGCTGCAATTGCCTAAGCGACTGATAACCTGCGGTTACTGATACATCTGTCATCGACAAGTGGGTTTGTTGAATAAGCTGTTTTGCAAACAAAGTACGTTGCATATTTTGAAACTGTTTAGGCGATATACCTACCGCATTGACGACCAGCTTATTCAAATAGCGTTCACTTATACCTAGACGGCAGGCAATATCTGCCACACTCTCAATAGGAATGGCTGATAATAGCGATAGCGCTCGGCTTACTGTTGCGCCCACGCCTTTCCAAGCCGCAGAAAGAGGCGCACTGTCGGGCCTACACCGAAAACAAGGTCGATAGCCTTGCGCCATAGCCTGAGTCGCATGTTCGAAATAAGTAACATTCTCTTCTTTAGGCAAGCGCGCTGGGCAAATCGGCCTACAAAAAATGCCCGTGGTTTTTACTGCAACGAAAAATCGCCCGTCGAAACGCGGATCTCTGCTAAGCCTCGCCTTGGAAAATACGGACTCAGCTAAACTTTCCCTTTCTGACGCCTCTTCTTCTTGCGCATTATTGCTATCTAACATAAGTATGCAGCACTCGCCCTTAACTCGTTACTAGAGCATAGTGTATCGCGTCTTTACTGTGTAAGTGCGACAAAATCGGTACTCTATAAAACCAGGGTTAAAATGAGTGAGTATAATTAGCGACATTTGATCATTGATGCGGCTAAACGCATAATAACAAGATAATAATAATGAACGCCCTGTGAAGTAACCTTGAAGGCACAGGCACAATGAGCTGACTATATGCTGAAATCTTCGCGCTTTTCACTACTTAGCCTAGCTACACTTTGGCTATTTGCGACACTAATGCTCATAGCTCAGAGTGCTTCTGCTGATTGGTTAGATGACTACGCAAATCACGTTAAAAAAGAAGCGTCAAAATACAATGTTCCTGGTTATGCATTTGTGTTTTACGAGCAGGGAAAAGCACCGCGGGTTTACGTTTACGGGAAAACCCGTAAAAAAGGCGGGAAGAGCGTTACCGAAGATACAGTATTCAGGCTAGCCTCTGTTTCCAAAACCTTTACTGCCCTTCTGTCGGCCAAACTTGTGGAGAAAAATCAGCTTAGCTGGAAGACACCTATCTCCACTTTATTGCCCGACATACCTTTTACAGGAAAAGGTATGGGCGCGCTTCAGCTACAACATATTGTAGGGCAGTCAAGTGGCTTTATGCCTAACGCCTACGACAATCTAATTGAAGCCGATTATTCGTTACAGCGCGTATTAAAATCTCTCGGTGAGCTTGAACCCTTGTGTACACCTGGCGAATGTTACACCTATCAAAATGCACTTTTCGGAGCATTGGAGTACTACTTTAGCAACAATAATACATCCTACTCGCGCCAGCTTCAGGCAAACCTTTTTTCACCATTAGGCATGAAGACAGCCAGCGTTGGTAAAGGCGGTTTACTCGCATCAAAGTCATGGGCACAACCTCATATCGCCATTGCTAGAAATAAATGGCGTGAAGGCAAAGTTGAAAGCAACTACTACCGCTTTTCTCCCGCGGCAGGAGTTAATGCCAGCATTTCAGATATGACCATTTATTTACAGGCACTGCTTGGCGAATTCCCAACGGTGATTTCTGATGAAATGGTGGACTATGTCACAACAAAACGAGTCAGAACCAAGCGTGAAACCTATCGCAGGGGTTGGCGCGGTATGATCAGCGATGCTCATTATGGTTTGGGCTGGCGTATTTATGACTTAAATGGCGTGCAGCTTAACTATCACGGCGGCTGGGTAAAAGGCTATCGCGCCGACGTTGCCTTTATGCCCGAGAAAAAAGTAGGCTATGTTATGTTGATGAACGCAGAGTCAAACATGATTAACTCTACAACAGCGGAACTTTGGAAGCGCTATTTGAAAAAAGCCGACGCAGCTAATTAGTAGCGGCATCGGCTATATGAACCTGAGAAACTTAAGTGTTAAAAAGTAGCAGGTTCTCGGTTATTTACTATTGCTTAAGGTAAGTGTAACCCGCCAAACACTTCTCGTAGAAATCAGTCCAGCGAACACCTTCACGAGGGTTTAAGTTGCCGTCCCACACATGCTTATCTATCATGCGCTTCACATCTGACGCCATTGCACGCGGGTTATACTGCATAACGTTTAGCACGTCTTCTACTGACGAGCCTTTTACGACTTCTTCAATGTAAAAGTCTTCCGGGTCGTCATCATAGCTGTAAATATGCACTTCGTTTAAGCGGCCAAACAGGTTGTGCATATCGCCCATGACGTCTTGATAAGCGCCCGTTAAAAACAAACCAATATAGTAAGGCTCATCTTTCTTAAGTGGGTGCATTGGCAGTACATCAGTAATTTCACGGCCAATAGTGAACTGATCAATTTTACCGTCGCTATCACAGGTAATATCCACTAGTGAGCAGTTTACCGTTGGTTCTTCATTCATGCGAATAAGTGGCACGACTGGCAGCAACTGGTCGATTGCCCAAGTATCTGCAGCCGACTGAAACACAGAGAAGTTGCACAGGTACTGAGACGACAAACTGTAATCCAGTTCTTGCAGCTCTTCTGGCACATATTCTTCGTTTCGATACCACTTCTGCAAGCGTCCCATGATATCCCAGTACAGGGTTTCTATTTTGCCTAACTCTTCTAACGTAAGTACACGCAACTTAAATGCATCGAGGGCTTGCTCTTTATACTGAGACGCGTCGTTGTAAATCTCATGCATATTTGTTTGTTCGTCAAACGTATCGGCAAGTTCACGCATATTTTTCAAAAAGAAGTGCTCGCCTTCTTTTGCAGACGTATCCATGTGCGATGCATTCGATTTAATCTCGCCCACAATTTCTGTGATAACGCAGCTGTGATGCGCAGTGATTGCACGCCCACTTTCACTTACCAAGTGCGGATGTGGTACACCTTCAAGGTCACACATTTCCTTCATGCCATAGACAACATCGGCAACGTATTCTTGCATGCTGTAATTACGTGATGATTCATTGGTTGAATTACTACCGTCGTAATCGATACCAAGGCCACCGCCTACATCAACGTAATCTAGTTCGAAGCCCATTTTATGAAGGTCTGCATAAATACGTGCACCTTCGGTTACCGCTTCTTTAACCGCGCGAATATCGGTCAGCTGACTGCCAATATGGAAGTGAAGCAGCTTTAAGCAATGGGCCATGCCCTGCTCTTCAAGATAGCGGGCTGCGTTGATAATTTCAGTAATAGTTAAGCCGAATTTCGCACGCTCACCGCCAGAGCTTTCCCACTTACCTCGCCCTTTTACGGTCATTTTAGAGCGCACACCGATAATAGGGTCGATGTTAAGCTCTTTTGAAATTTTCACGAGTAAAAGGAGTTCGGTATACTTTTCCACTACCACAACAACTCGGCGACCAAGCTTTCTACCTAACAAAGCAAGACGCATGACTTCATCGTCTTTATAGCCGTTAAGGATGGTCAACGAGTCTTCGTTGGTATTCATTGCCAATACAGTAAGTAGTTCAGCTTTAGAGCCTGCTTCTAGGCCGTAATTGTATGGTTTGCCCGCATCGACAATTTCTTCAACCACTTCGCGCATTTGGTTAACTTTCACCGGATACACGCCTTGGTACTGGCCTTGGTATTCAGCTTCTTCGATGGAGCGTCTAAATGCTTTGTTCAAGCCAGCAACTTGCGAACGCAAAATATCGTGAAAACGCACAACGACAGGGAACTGTACGCCCTCTTTACGGATATCTTCTATTACCGAATTAAAGTCGATTCGAATGCTAGGATCTTCAGGAACAGGGGTAATATGTACATTGCCATTTTCACCGATTTGAAAATAGCCTCCACCCCATTGAGACACGCCATAGACGCGCTCTGCTTCTTCGATGCTCCAATCTGACAATTTATTCACCTATGTGTAAGTGGGCTAGGTTTATTCCTAGCAAAGTAAGTGCGAAAATAAGCCGCGTATTATAGACAACACAAGGCTGAACGCGAGTATTGTTGCGATGTAAAATATCTATTGTCGCGACTAATTTTGTTTATCGAACGTGAGCTTTTATGTGCCTATCCATGTTCGAACATAGTCTATAACTATTTTGTCTGCTTTTTCTTCACAATGCGCTAAAAACTCCGAGATGTTTTGAGTACGCACAAGCTCAAAACCCAGATTAATTTGCGGTGATTTAAAAAACTTCTGCGCGATATGTTCAACCTCAGTCTCGTCATCTTCTAACCATGTCTCGCTAAGTTGGCTTCGCCGATCTAACTTTATAGGTGCTTTTATTTGATTGAAGGTATCTGAATTGGGAACTTGCCAGCCGCGCATGTCTACAAATAGGTGGAAGGGTCTACCTTTACGGGTTTTCAAGCACTCAGAAAGTTTAGCGAGATACTGAATGTTGGTGGACATATCCCACTTGCCACGAAGCGTGACCAAAATACAATTTCTAAACGGCTCAATATGAAACGGGGTCGTCGACATTTATTCGTACATCTCTATGACTATATGAATAGTGAATTCAACTTCTATAGCCTTCACATACTAAAACCGAATCTCGTCAATCACAACTAAAGTTGTAGTACGTTTTAATCAGGTTTTATACCTTTAAACAAAAGGCCTGCGTATACGCAGGCCTTTAATGGTTGCCTATAAGAGAACAGGCAGAGTATTAGTCGTCTCCGAACTCACGGATAATACTGTTTATCGTGTCTTTGGCGTCACCCAATACCATGCGAGTGTTATCTTTGAAAAACAGCGGGTTGTCTACGCCAGCAAAACCGGCATTCGCAGAACGCTTAAGTACAAAGACCGTTTTCGCACGATGGGCTTCGATAACTGGCATTCCGTAAATAGGGCTGCCTTTCATCTCTTTGGCTGCTGGGTTTACTACATCGTTTGCACCGATAACAATAACCACGTCATAGTTCTCCATACGAGGGTTAACGTCATCCATCTCGTATAATTGATCATAAGGCACGTCAGCTTCTGCCAATAACACGTTCATGTGACCCGGCATACGCCCTGCTACCGCGTGAATGGCGTAATCAACCGTACAGCCATTTTCCTCTAGCAACGACTGAAGTTCACGTACAGCATGCTGCGCTTGCGCAACCGCCATACCGTAGCCGGGCACTACCAGTACTGCTTGTGCTGCTTCTAATACATAAAATGCATCTTGTGCAGCCAGTACTTTAATTTCGCCTTCTATCTTTTCACCCGCCTCTACTGGCTTGGCAAAGCCAGACAGCAACACATTCATTAATGAACGGTTCATGGCCTTACACATAATATTGGTAAGAATTAAACCTGAAGCCCCCACTAATAAACCGGTAACAATCAATATTGTGTTACCAGTAGCGAGACCTGCCGCAGACGCCGCAACACCTGAGTAGCTGTTCAAAAGTGCGATAACCACCGGCATATCTGCACCACCAATTGAAATGGTAGCCCACAAGCCGAAGCTTAGTGACAACGCAATGGCACAGTATATCCAAAGTGGGTTGCTTGGATCGGTAGTGAAGAAATAACCAATCACTACCATGCCAATGAGGTGCAAGATACTTAGCTCACGAAGCCCCGTGAAGATAACCGCTTTAGAGCTCATTTTGCCCGACAGTTTACCCCACGCCACCACAGAGCCTGAGAATGTAATCCCCCCAACTAAAATTGTGAAAAACAGGGTAATAAAAGTAAACGCGCTTTCAGTTTTAAGGGTAATTAGGCTCATTCCCGCCAGTGTCGCCCAGCCCAGAAGCAATGACGCTGCACCACCAAAGCCGTTAAATAAAGACACCATTTCCGGCATTGCCGTCATTTCAACGGTCTTAGCTTTCCACGCACCAAAGGCGCCACCAATAACAAAACCCAGCAGGATGTAATGATAGCTAATAATTTGCTGATCAAGCAGGGTAACAACCACAGCAACCAGCATACCTATGGCAGAAATGAAGTTACCTTTTTTCGCGGTATCTGGATGGCTAAGTAATTTAAGTCCTAGGATAAATAGTGCCGCAGCAACTACATACGCAAGGTTTATTACAGTTACGATATCACTCACTTGCGTACTCCTTATTTATCTTTTTTCTTGAACATGCCAAGCATGCGGTCGGTAACAAGATAACCGCCCACCACGTTTATACTGGCCAGCGCTACCGCAGCCGTACCAAGAATTGTGGTTAGCAAGTTGTTGTCGCTACCCGAGGCAACTAATGCCCCCACTAACGTAATACCCGAAATCGCATTAGAGCCAGACATTAGAGGCGTATGTAAAGTAGCAGGTACTTTTCGAATTAACTCAAAACCCAAAAAAGCAGCCAATAGCACTATGAAAAGTAGGTAAATGATTTCCATGATTAGGCTCCTTTGTATGCGTTGTTAAGCATGTCGTTGGTTATCTTGCCGTCGTGGGTAATAACACAGCCAGCCAGAATGTCGTCTTCTAGATTCAGCCCAAAGGTTTTGGTTTCATCATCAAAGAACTCATCCACAAGGTTATAGATGTTATTGGCGTACATGTCGGTGGCGGCTCTCGCAACAAACTGACTCCAGTTGCCGTTACCGATTACCTTTACACAGTTAACTTCAACTGTTTCGCCAGCAACCGAACCTTCAACGTTACCGCCTGATGTAGCCGCCATATCAACCACAACACTGCCTGGTTTCATCAGTGCCAGGGTGTCTTTTGAAATTAGTACGGGTGGTTTGCGACCAAATAGTTGAGCAGTAGTTATAACAATGTCAGAGTCAGCAATCGCGTCGCGCTGGGCTTCTTGCTGCTTTGCTTTTTGTTCGTCTGTCAGTTCTTTTGCATAACCGTCTTTCGTTTGGCCTGTTTCACCAATGTCGATTTTAAGGAATTTGCCGCCTAGAGACTCTACTTGCTCTGCCACTACCGCACGGGTGTCGTAAGCAAGCACGTTTGCGCCTAAACGTTTAGCCGTTGCAATGGCCTGAAGGCCCGCTACACCTGCGCCAATAATGAATACCTTCGCTGGCTTTATGGTACCTGATGGTGTCATCATCATAGGGAGTATTGATGGCAGCTGATTGGCTGCCTGCATCACCATTACGTAACCGGCAAGACTGGCTTGCGAGCTCAATGCGTCCATTTTCTGAGCGCGAGATGAGCGTGGAATCATTTCTACAGAAATGGCGGTCAGCCCTTTTTCTGCAATAGATTCAATAAGCGGTTGCTGAAAGAAAGGGTCAAGATGGCCTACCACAATGGCCCCTTTTTTCATCAACGCTAGCTGCGCATCGGCAGGTTTATTCACCGCTACCAGCATATCTGCTGTTGATAATGCATCATTCACATCATCAAGGATTGTGACGCCCACATCTTGATATTCTTTATCTGAATAACCAGCCCCCTTTCCTGCACCTGTTTCGAGCAGTAAAGTTGCACCTTTCTTCACCAGACGTTGAGCGCTACTTGGCGTAGCCGCACAGCGCTTCTCCACATTATTGAGCGTATCCGGCGCTTTTGACTCATTTAATATTATGATCTTCACACATACACCTCCTCACTTGTTGGCAATTTGAGAATGACACCAACCTTATGCCGCACAGCCATTTAATTCGCTTATGCTTAGCATTCCTTGGCTAAATTACATTCAATTTTTGCTTTATTCGCTCTTTTTTCTGCAGTACTCATCCGTGGGACCGCTTTATTTTTAGGCGAAAGCAGAGAAAAGCTACGCGAAAGACTTATGCTTAACCACTACCTTTTCCTTACGACTAATAACTAATACGAATAAAGAAATGGCATACAGATAATAAATGGCCTCGATATTTTCTTATTCACAATGTGAATAAAGAAAAATGTGATTATTTTTTGTACAGACGTAAATGTTGAAATTAACTTCAAGGAAGTTTTTACAATGGTGGGGCGCATACGAAATGAAGAATCTGTTGAAGAAAAATAGATCTCGCTTTCTTACCATGAAAGTTTGTTAATTAAGTGTGGTGATCGAAACCTTCCCTTATTGCGTTATACCGCAAACTACTAAAAAGAGAAATTTTTCCATGTTTGGACTTTTTAAAAACAACCCCACGAAAAAAATGCGCAAGCAATACGATGCCTTATTGGAGAAAGCCATGCATGCACAACGAAATGGTGATATCAAAACGTATTCGCTGTTAACGGCTGAGTCTGAGACACTTTGGAAAGAGATAGAAAAATTAGAAAGCTCTGGCAACGAAAAAAAACAACTAAGCTAATTTTCCCTGGTTTTCTCGCCCTTTGTTTTCTAAGCCCTTACAATGACGCCTTATACCAGTCCGCATGCGTTGGTATTATCTATAAATGCATCAAACAATAAGGCGTCTTTGATATGCAAATAGGCAGTGCTGTAACGGCAATTAAGCAGCTCACTTCTAGGCTACTACTTCTGGCCACCTGCGCGGTGCTGTCCAATACAGCTTTCGCTATTGAAGCGGGCCAGTATTACTATTTCATTTCTGACAAGTGCGCAGCCAAAGGCCCTCAAACGCCTGAAGAGCGCGGCGCTGTAACGCCAGATGTTATGCTGTTTGAAGTGGTACCTGCGGGGATCAGCGACTACTACGTAAACATGAACACAAACGCACTGGTTAACTATGCAGAAGTAGGACAAGAGACGCTCTCTTCGTTTGAAACAGAGCAGGCCTATACAGCCGGCAAAACACCGTCAAAGGACAGCCTTAGAAAAGACGGGAATGCTATTCATCACGACTTTATGCTGCAGCGCGAAGCCATAGATTTGAAAACCCTGATTAACACCTTAAACGGTTTTTCGCAGCTGCAATCTGATAAAGGCTACTTTTTTAAAAAGATTGTAGGGCTTTCAAACCCTAACGCTAAGTTCAAAGCCATTACCCGAGTACGTTTGAGCGATATGGGTTATGAAAACCGTATGATGCTAACAAGCTATACCAGCGATTATTTTATGTTGGATGGACAAGGCAAAGCGCCTGATACGCCTTTTATTGAAGTAGATCACGGTGCAGCACTTCGCAGTTCACTTCACGAGACCAACAGCCCTTACGCCATATTTACCAAAAATTCAGTATGCGGTGAAAAATGGGAGCCAGGTAACTAGCGCATCGCCGGTCTAATATGTGATGACAGGAAGGCGCTTGAAGCCTTTCTTTTATTGCCTAGCTACTGCGGTAGAGTGTTTTTATTAGATGAAAACCAAAGCGAGTTTTAACTGGCCCATGCACTTTAAGCACTTCTTTCTTAAACACCACATCGTCGAAAGCTTTTACCATTTGGCCACGACGAAATTCACCAAGATCGCCGCCACGCTTACCCGACGGACATTTGGAATGGCGCTTTGCTAACGTCGCAAAATCCTTACCCTTTTTAAGCTGCTCTAAAATAGAAAGCGCTTCTTTCTCTGTTTTTACCAAAATGTGAAGTGCGGAAGCCGTTGCCATGTGTTGGACCTAATGCGTATCGAGGTTAATGAGGTTTAAATGGTGCTAGCTAATTATACCCTAGTAAACTGCTTACATTCTATTGGTCAGTTCAACGTCTTGACGCACTACCCTATGCAGAACTCCGACTGATAGCTCATTTCTAAAAATCACAAAAGTCTCAGCTAAAGTAAAGACTAGCTAAGACCTTTGCTCAAATGTTTAAAACGATTCCCACTCACTTGAGGCAGGCATGCTTGGTTTAAGCACTTGTTTTGTGTCTAACAAATTCAGATGTTCAGCAGCTTTATCTTCTAGCTTTGGGTTGTTACTTACTGAAGATAAAGCAGAGGCCTGCACTTCAATAGGTCTTTTTGCAACACTGAACATGGACACCTTTTGCGATAAGTTACCTGCTTGATGCTGTAAACTTTCGGCTGCTGCAGCAGCTTCTTCAACAAGTGCCGCATTTTGCTGCGTCATTTCATCCATTTGCACAATGGCTTTGCTCACTTCTTCAATGCCTGAGGCCTGTTCAGAACTAGCCGCAGCAATTTCAGTCATAATGTCGTTTACCCGCTTTATCGACTCTACAACGTTTTGCATTGTTTCACCTGACTGCCTAACTAGCGTGTTTCCACTCTCTATTTTGCTTACTGAGTTAGAAATTAGCTCTTTAATTTCTTTTGCGGCTTCTGCCGAACGTTGGGCCAAACTTCTTACCTCCGAAGCAACAACTGCAAAGCCTCGCCCTTGTTCACCGGCTCTGGCTGCTTCGACTGCAGCATTTAGCGCCAAAATGTTGGTTTGGAAGGCAATGCCGTCTATGACACCAATAATGTCTGAAATTTCTTGCGCTGACTCGTTGATTAGTGACATGGTATCAACGACTTGACTGATAAGCTCTCCACCTTGGGTTGCCACGCCGCAGCTTTGGGATGCTAACCCATTAGCTTGCGCCGCGTTTTCTGCATTGAGTTTAACGGTACCGGTTAACTCCTCCATACTCGACGCAGTTTCTTCTAGACTAGAAGCCTGCTGCTCTGTTCTGCTTGAGAGGTCTGAATTACCAGTTGCAATCTCTGATGAGGCTGTATTAATAGTCTCAACTGCCGTATAAATCGCGCCAATTGTGTTGGACATTTGTTCAACAAATTGATTTATTGCGTTTCCAAGAACCTCAAATTCACCTTCAAATTTGTGTTCTATCTTGCAGTCCAAATTGCCTTTAACTAGTTCACCCATTGTAGTTTTGATGTCATTAATAGCCTGCTTCCTGCCTGTGATATTTACGGCATACTGTACGACTTTAAATGGCTTGCCGCTTAAGTCGAATATAGGGTTGTATGAAGCTTGAACCCATACCTCCTTATTCCCTCGACCTGTACGTTTGAATTCACCACTTACAAGTATACCGTCTTGAAGCTGGTCCCAGAGCTGACTGTATTCGATGCTGCGCTTAAACTCTTCATCGACAAATAAGCTATGATGACGCCCTTTTATCTCTTCTAAGCTGTAGCCCATCAAAGAGAGGAAGTTATCATTTGCATGTAACACCTTTCCGCCCATATCAAACTCAACCACAGGTTGCGCTTTATTTATCGCATCTATCTGGCCTTCAAAGTAAGCGTTTTTCAATTTAGCTTCTGTAATATCGTTAGCAAACTGCACTATTCTGATTACTTTGCCCGCTTCATTCATAACAGGGTTAAATGAAGCCTGTAACCAAATTTCGTCACCACTATTGCTAATAACGCAATATTCGCCTTCTTGCTCATTACCATTGCGTAATTCTCTCCAGAACTCTGAATAAGCCTCAGATTTTTTCTCACTCGTAGTACAGAGTATTTTGTGATGGTTTCCTATCAAGTCCGACTCATCGTAGCCTGTTATTTCTTGAAATTTACTATTAGCATTTTGGATAACACCATCTGCTGTATATTCAACGACCGCTTGTGCCTTGTTAAGAACATTGAGCATAGTTGTTTTAATCAATAGCTCAGATTGATCTACCCACTCAACCATAGTTCCAATGTTTTTGTTTGATTGGTCAAAAAGAGGGGTGAGCGTAAGCTTAAATATCAAATCGCCAATAGTAACGGAAGATACCATTGTAGACTTTAATTCAGCTAGCACATTACGCTGATGGGAGGGGTTCTTATGAAACTGATCTATGTTTTGTCCAACTAAGTTGGAAGCCGAAAAGTTAGGTAAAACGGCCTTGAGTTTAGACTCGTTGTCTTTCAGTAATTTTTGGACGGCGTCATTTACGAAAATTATATTGCGATTGGCATCTGCCATCATTATGCAGCATGTTGTTGCATTCAGCGCTTGTTTATTTCGCTGCGCCTGCTTCGCATCAGTTGCAGAAGAAAAGTCTTCTAGCCATGTCATTACACCCATCGCTTTAACCTCTAGTTTAGTAATTTTGTTTTTTCATTAACCAAATCGATAAGCTGACAAAGATATAAGTTTCAATGAAAGTGCTAGAAAATTTGGCTATACGCGTTGTACCCCCGATTACGTAGGGCCCTAAGCTTTCCTTAATCTGCAATTAAGCTTTGTTCTTGGATTAAATTAATTTAACGCTGTCTTTTAAAGTATTATTTTTGATCTTTTTTTAGCCATTATACTTTTGGATACTTTTATTAGGTAAAGCGCATAAAATAAAACTTAATTTAATCAATAAGATAAAATCTTATATAAAATTTCACGCGAAAAAAACCTGTCAAAACCAATCTTTTAAATGCGACTTTTACGACAGAAATGACAATATGAAAGAGGAGTTTGAGTTAGTGCAGATTAGGCCTAAGAACTATGGCAAAGTAATTGATACAAAAAAACGCAGCTTCAAGAGCTGCGCTTTTCTTTAAAGCGTAAAGCTTTGGGGGTGATTACATCATGCCGCCCAAAACATTAAAAAACCCTCATTTCTATTGACTTTCAGTCAGTTATGAAAACAATACTGTCTACATTGTTGGCTACATTACGCGATAATATGAGCAAGAAGACAGACACAAAGCACCTAAAGTTACGTGGGAATATCTGGTGGTATCAACGCCGAGTTCCAAAGCACCTAGTAAATCATTATCCAGACCAGACATTTATTCAAATAAGCCTTGAAACTGGAGACATTCGGCTAGCCAGGCAAAAGCGAGATGTTCTAAATGGTGAACTAGAAAAGAAGTCACTCACCACTTTACCAAGCAGCGAAGGGCAGAAGTTCCGAGAGCTCGTGAGAGATTTGGAGCGGAGCCGCAAGCATTATCCTAAAGAATGGGACCTTGGAATTTACCCTGAGCGTCTTTTAGAGCAAGGGCGTACTCTCGAGCTCGAGGCTTACATGACTGTTAATGGTGCACGTGACTTTAGTGATAAGTACAAGATAAGGCTAACTGAAGCATACAGCTTATGGAAAGCAGACTGGGGTAAAGGAAAGACAGCCGAGACCTTACAGAAGACCGAAGCATCTATTTCTGATTTCAATAAGTATTGCTTCAAGCATTTTGACTGGCTTCAAGACCCTGATGTCGCACTTGATGATATATCCAAGAAGATGGTTTATCAGTACATAAGACACCTGGAAAAGACATACAAAAAAGCTACTGTGCAAGCCAAGATTAGTAGACTTAAAGTTATTTGGCAGTTCGCGGAAACAGTAGAAGAGGTATCAGGAGACAACCCTTTTGCTGGACATAAATACTCTAGTGAAGACGGAAGGCTGACAGAGAAAAGGGAACCTTTCAGTGCAGAGGAAATGATGAAAATAAGAAGTTATGAGTGGGAAAAGCCGGTTTATAAATTACTTGTAGACTTAGGTATCTACTCAGGATGTCGTATCAGCGAACTTTGCAACTTGAAGAAGAAGCATGTTGTTATTGTTGACGGAATCATTGCGATAAACATTGAGAAAGGCAAAACTAAAGCAGCAACACGTACAGTGCCTCTACCTGATTCAATAGGTGAAAAACTGTTGAACCACATTGAAAACAAACAGGAAGATGACTTTGTTATTGGCATTGGAAGCAAGGCAGCTAGCCGAACATTCTCAAACTTTAAAGTAAGACATGTAACTGACAATAAGCTTAAAGGCTTTCACTCTTTTAGACACATGCATATAACAGCAATGGAGAGAGCTGGCATAGCGGAGAATATAGCTGCTCAAATAGCAGGCCATGAACGCGGAGAAACAATGTCTTATGGTTACTATTCGAAAGGACATGAGTTAAGTAAGCTTAAGGAAGCTATGGATAAAGTGTCAACACTACTTTAATTTTGGGAATTTGTATTAGCCCATACTTTGGCGAACAGTTACTAGGTTTTTCTGGACCCACTGTCGGTTTAGATTTGAGCTAGGCTCTCTCCAACACTGGGCTGTTTCCCATCTACTAATGTCCCTAGTTAAACTGTGCCACATACAAAACTTTCACTCCAATGGGCTAAAGTGCTCAATAACCAATGATATCCAAATCTCATTTGCTCCCGTTCCAGTCTTTAAATAATTGCAATACTCTTTTTTTGATTTCTTTAAAATTAATCTCTCGTGAGGGTCTTTTTCCTTAAGGTAGTGCCATAGCTTATTATATTCACCCTCAATTCGCGTATAACCGGCATGCCAATCGAAAGCTTGGGTATTACTTAGTAATGTTCCGTAAGGATTTTCCTTAATCGATACCCCATCTATAAATGCATCTTCACCTTCGCGGCGAGGCAGTTTAATTGAGTTGTTCAAAGTATATTCATCCATTGTTGACTAGTCATTTTGACCATCAACGTCTTCTTTTTTTATTTCTACAATATGATTCAATTCAGTGAGGCTTAAAGTACTATTTTCTCTAGTCGAATAGCTTTTGAGGCTATCGGTCACAATGTTAAATAAAATTTGAGCTTTTTCGTCTTTCCCATTCTGGGTATACAACATCTTTCTTATTGTGTCTTTCCAAAACTGAAGCTCTTTCTTATAGTCTTCCAACCTACGTAAATTAGTCATCCTGAATCGTGCTGCAACCTTTTGGACCGATAAGAGCTCATCTTTCATTTCCCTTGCGGTACTTTTTAGGTCCTCACTGTCCTGTCGACTTTCTTCGCTTCTTCGTTCTAGTTCTTCTTTTAACAGGTGATATCGTTCGTCTTTTTCTTTTTCTACAGCCTCAAATTTAGCCTTAGCTTCAGAAATTCGTGAAGACATTTCTTTCTCAATAGACTTTGCCCGTTTAGTGCTATCATAGATCCCCAATATAAAGAAAAGTGAATATATAGTTATAGAAATAGCAGCATATTTAAAAGCTTGCCATAGAGCATTTGGGCTATAACCTCCATCAACGACACTAATTCCAACTTGACCTGGGTTTAAAATTTGGCAGCACTCTAAGCCGGTTTTATAAGGTATCATTAGGGCAATTGTTTTATTCGCAGGTATTAGCGATAGTGTAAGGATTTTATCATTTGGCGAAGATAATGAGTCTGAAGTCAGGCTTACTTTTATTGGAATAGAGCTCTTAATATCTGATGTTGTTATTTCATCAGGCACTAGTATCTTGATGTCTTCTAGTTCGTTTCCGCCATGATTTGAAACTTGTATGCTAGCAACAGACTTCACTTCGTCTACTACCACTTTGTTCAATTGGTAAGTACCTTTATATGAAGATGCATAATTAATGACCGTCGATAAAGCTAGAGAAAACAGGATTAAACTCACCTGGACTACTGCTTGACTGATTGTTGGATTCACCTAATTAACTCCATTTAATTTGTTCTGTATTAGACTAACATTAATTTAGGCCTAGACTGATTTAATTTATAAGCTGCTCAAATCTTTGACCCTTACACTTGGAACCTCAAAGACCGTCAACGATTTTTACTGCAAAAACCTGAGAGACCGAATAGACAGTGATGAAGTCTCTACTCCCCCATAGGGTACCTCTATGCACCACCAGAACACCGCAAAAACAATCTTCACCCCAAACGACAATCTTAAGGATTAGTGGAGTACACCAAAACAAGGGGCTCCGAGTTCAAAGTCTAAAAGACAGGCCCACACTCGTTCAGAGGTTTTTTTTTGCAACGGCGCTAGAACAGATGGGACGCCCTAAAGACACCGCGACGAAACTAGCGAGCACAAGAAGCTATCCTCGGCGTATAACTTGTGCAATAAGTACAAAAACAAGGACAGCTGTGGCAGTATGTTGAGATGGTACATGAGACTGACTGCCTGAAGGAATTTTGCTAAAAGTTAGACTAGAATCACTATGTCGGGGTTATTTATTAATTCTTCATACATCTTCCAGCCCTCACTCATCCTATCAGTTTGGATGTTATGGGCGATTGTGTACATCTTAAACAAAAAGCCATGTACTATCTGAAGTTCATCTCTAATCAGATAAGGTGGAACCCCCATCTTTAGAAGGTCCATGGCCGCACTGGATAACTCTATAAGCTCCTGGTTTAAATTAAAATATATGCGGTCTACATGGTCTTTAATCTTTTTAAAGTCACCTTCCGAGAATAACACCTTGTGTCTTATTTCACTGTATTCGTAAACAAGAATCGAAAGAATTTCCTCTATAGAGCTGTTAAAAGAAACCTCATCTGTAGGGAAAAGTGTGTGCTCGGATTTTACTTCAAAGACCCTTTCTTTCTTGTGAAGCATTATGTCACTAACCCTCTTTTTAAATATTTTGGTAGTGTCCTCGTATAAAAGTGACTGAGTATGAACTTCACGAGTCAAGCTTAGCTCTTTAGTAGCATCAGATAACTCTTTGTTTTGCAGCCTTAATGACCTCACAAGTAAAAGTATCGTTAAAATCGATAGTATAGGGTTAAGCAACCCCCCAAAGAAATCACCGATAGCGCCCCAAACCGCAGAGTCAAGACTAAAAGGCACCGAAGATATCCACCTAGGGATGAAGTAAATCAAAACCAGAACAAAAAACGCACTTGCGATGTAGTACTTCAAATTTTGAATGAAGGTATCCAACTCGACTGAATAATCCTTTATCTTTTTGTTTTTAATAACATTTCCCTCTTGGCAGTATCTTTTTCGTCCATTTATGTTACACCGCAAAGGACTCAGTGTGAAATACCCGAACACCAATTTCACTACAAAAACCTGAGAGACCAAATCGACATTTAAGCCCCGTATTGCGCCTCTACGCACTATAGGAACGCCCGATGGGGCAAACATAAGGCTGCTAATATTAACCAAACACAAAGACAAAACGCAGGCTCTACTGGTGGCTTTAGAAGTCGAACGTCAAATTTGGAGGTTGTTCCAATCAGTGTTCGCAATACAAATTCCCGCATTGACATTCATCTACTAAGGTATACTTTTTTGAACTTACCTATTGACCGTTCACTTACCGTTCATTATCTTACTGGTCACTTAACCCTTAGACTTTATTGAACAGGATGAATTTATCATGACAGGTCAACTTATCGGTTACGCACGAGTATCAACCACAGGCCAGAAGCTAGACGTTCAGCTAGACGCATTGAAGGCGAAAGGCTGCACAAAGATTTACCAAGAGAAGCGCTCGGGTAAGACAGCGGAGCGACCAGAGCTAGAGAAGATGCTTGATTACGTGCGTGAGGGTGAAGCTATTGTCGTGACCAAGTTAGACCGTTTAGGTCGTTCAGTGGCTGACCTAGCGAATATCTCGAAGTTACTTGATGATAAAGGTGTAGGTCTCATTGTAATTGACCAAGGCATCGACACAACCACACCACACGGTAAGCTAATGTTCCACATGATTGCTGCTGTTGCTGAGTTTGAGTTGTCTCTGCGCTACGAAAGACAGATGGAAGGTATCGCTAAGGCACAGGAGAAAGGCGTTAAGTTTGGACGTAAGAAGTCTGTAGACCGTGAGAGAATCCACCAGCTACGAGAGGAAGGCTTGAGCATGGCTAAGATTGCCGCTGAGGCAGGCTGTAGTAAAGGAGCGGTACACAAAGTACTGACGGAAGGCGTTAAAGCATGAGCAGCCTAGGGTTAGTCGAAATGGAACGCTATTGCTCTAACATTAACGTTTGCTAGGCTAACCCACCCGCCCCCTTCTAACTCAACACCGGGCTTTGGTTTTACCCTAAAGTCAGATATTTCTGTGTCCTGGTATGCAAAGTAAGAGTTGTCTGGCAGCCGGATATTGGCTGCTCTAAGTTTCAATAGCGTTTCTAGGTCCATTCAATTACCCTCTCCAATGATATGATTACAAGCTAACACAGTTAATTTTCGTTTTGACCTGTATCACGGGCCAGAATACCTAGACAAAGCACAAGGAGGCGCTTATGGCCGGAAGACCATCACAAGTTTTTAACTATCATAATATGGAAGTTGGTGAAGAATACTCACGTGATGAAGCGCTACCTTTAGCGAATGTCCCTCCGCCGTCAAACAGTCGTGAGATTACTGGTATAACCCGCTTCAAGAACTGTGTAGTTTTGTTCGTAACACTGGACAAAGACAGCAAAGCAGAGGCTTATCGGTATAACAACGAGTTTCTTATCGACGGTAAGTTTTTTCAGTGGGAGTCACAAAACACGAATACACCCTCTACGCCACATATGCAGATGATTTTTGCGAAGGAGCCTGTAGTTCTATTTGCACGACCAAAAGCAAACCATAAAGGGAAGACATCGCGCTTCACATATGTAGGACGTCTAACTTACCTTCAATATTCCTATGATGCTAGTGAGCCCAATAAGCCTGTGTGGGTTATGTATAATGTAGATGACCACCAACTATCACCATCACCAAGCTTAAAGGCGCTATACGATTGGGTGCCTGGAGCTAACGTGGCGGTCGAAGAAACTGCTTTTGATACATCGGCAAGCAAGCTTATTGAAACGGCACCTCCAAAGAGACGCAACTCGAACAATACCAAAGCTGGCAACAGCACTGACAGCCAAAGGGGCCAGAAGGGTGAGGTTGACTGGGCAGCTAGAGATGAAGCCAATCGAAACTTAGGGTTAGCTGGCGAAGAGCTGGTTATTACACACGAGAAAGAAGAGCTTGAGAAACAAGGCAAGCACAAGCTAGCCGCTAAGATAAAGCATGTGGCGCTTGAGGACCCTAAAGCTGGCTATGATGTACTTTCATTCGATGCTGACGGTAACGAGAAGTATATCGAGGTAAAGACGACCAAAGGCAGTGCTAGCAATGCTTTCTACATCTCTCGTAATGAGGTTGAAGTTTCAGAGGCTAAAGGCGACAACTTCTGGATTTACCGAGTACATTCGTACTCAAAGAAGACAGGTACGTGGAAAGTCTACAAGCTCAAGGGCGCAGTCTCAGAATCGTTTGAACTAACACCTGAATCATTCAAGGCTAGAATCAAGTCATAATAGCGTAAAGCAGGTTCTGTATGGCCTCCTAAGATCGAATCTCGAAGCGTTAAGGCAAACACAAGCAAATAAGCAGTTCGATCTAAGAGAGGCTCTCAGGAGTTTTTACACGCTCTAAGCTGAACCTCAATCCACACAAGGGCTGCAGGTGTCCCCGCCTTAGGGAGCAGGCATATACATTAATTGGATGAATCTTTGTCTACTCCCCTGTTTTTTCCAGTGGCTCTGTGTGTCCCCGACATAGGATACGAAAAGCAAGGAAGATTACCTATCACTCCCTGACCTATGGAAGAGCTATTGGTAATCTCAACATTCCCTTGCGTAAGCAGAAGACACACTGAGTATCCCCGGCATATAGATATAGAGACACTACGCAGAAGACTTATCAATTTTGAGTACTAAGTGCGCATAACAAAAAGTCGCAACTCTATATCCGCCTAACTTAATCACCCTAACAAATCCACTTAATGCTGACTAAAGCTCTCTAGCGTTTTACCTAGAGGCTGGCTTTTGTGTGCCTGTAACAAATTACCTTAATTGGTTGGTAATTAACGGACTTAGCGCCAGGCCAAAGGCTAGACCAGGAGCCACCAGCAGCACTATGTGGGCATTTAAGAGAAGGAGAAACAATGAATCAATTATTAGTCAACCCACAACCCCATCACCAATGGTCCAAGGCCATACAAAGTAGCGAAGGTGAACTTACTGAGCCAATACACGCTTTCCCGCTTCGTTCGACAAAAGGCGTTGCTACACGTGTGCCCGATTGTCTTGCTGAGCCTCTACTAAAGCGCCGAACAAGAGAAACAAAGCAGACTCTAGCCGCAATGAGCTGTATTACGCTGAACCTACTTAGAGCCACTCGAGACAAAGTGACAACCGGCATCCTGGTTCCTTTCGGAAAGAAGCGCGCTGAAATACCCAAGAGATTTCGTGTATCACCCTTTAGCAACAGAGTCGTTACACACCAACTTAAACAACTTGAAGAAGCTGGACTGGTGAGTATTAGAAAAGGCTTTAAGTCCAAAGGGCATCTATCAGGTATACCGTCGTTAGTACTCCCCACTGAACACTGCATTGAACTATTGCAGCCTGAATCCAACTTTAGCGCTGTCGATATTTCTCAGGTAGCTGACCCAATCATCTTACGGCATAGCCCGAGTGATTATGTGCTTTATGAGGATAACGAGCTGACTCAGACAATGCGCTCAGACATACAGCAGCACAACAAACTGAGGCGCAGTGTCACTTGGTGTTACCAGTCAGGCTCTTCAAGCACACAAACGCTTTTACCTATTGATGTTACGTGCCGAAGAATCTTTAAGAATGACTGGGACGCAGGTGGACGCTTCTACTGTGACGCGCAGAACCTGTCGCAAGCACAAAGGAGGACTATCACAATCAATGGAGAGCCATGCATTGAGCTTGATTATAAGTCTCTACACCCAAGGCTTATGTACAACCGAGTTGGCTTACCCGCACCAGATGACTGCTACGACATTGATGGATTAGACAGGCAGACAGCAAAGAAGCTTGGACTTGTAGCCACCAGCACCAGCAGCAGAACACAGGCTATACGTTCAGTAGCGTTCCACTTAAGCATGACACACAAAGAAGCAGAAGAAGCACTGAGCCTCTTTGAGTCGAGACATAGCGACATAAGAGACCAATTCTATGTTGAGCAGTGGAAGTCGTTGCAACATCAAGACAGCCTCATAGCTAACAGTGTGCTTAACACTTTGACCAACTTAGATATACCAACACTTCCGGTTCACGACAGTTTTATTGTGCCGGCCAGCAGCACAAGCGTCTTGTCTGACGCAATGAACGATGAGTACTTGAAGGCGACGAACTTCGAGCCAGCACTATCACAAAACATTTAACGATAACTAACTAAGAGGAAATACTTATGAATACCAACCCAAGATACATATACACAGATGGCGCAGCACCAAATAATCAAAACGGGTGTAAGCAAGGAGGCATTGCCGTTGTGATACTTAACGAAAATGACGAAGTTCTAGAGACCTACAAGGCACGAGTAGAGCCCGAGCAGGGTAAAGATACGACTACGAATGTACGTTGTGAAATGCTAGCAGTCATTAAGGCTCTCGAACTCGCAGTAACTCACGACATCATTCATACAGACAGCGATATGGTCGCCAAGGGCTACAATGAGTACCTTAAGCGATGGGTATCAAATGGGTGGCGAAAGTCAAACAAGAAGCCTGTAGAGAATCAGGATTTATGGCGACGTATCGACGAACTGAAGCAAGATAAGCCTGATGTTGTCGTTAAGTGGGTAAGAGGCCACAGCGATGTTCATGGTAATGAGCTTGCTGACAAGTTAGCGACCGAAGTTGCGACTTCTAAATGACAAATGAAAATGCTTTACTTAAATTAAAATAACACTGCCTTAGCGACCGTACTAACTTCTAAAGTACATACATCAGCTAGCAAAGCGATATATTTAGATTACCTTCAGCCCTACCGAGTGTTCACGAAAGCCTCATTCTTTAGGGCTGCATCCAAACTATTTCGCTCTGCCTGCCTGTAGCGATTGATTAGGCTAAATCTTATCTCGCAAGGCTCAAAAGGTTTAATCAAAAATAAGTCTGATTCGTTCCTGCCTGATGGTTCTGGTGAATCAGATAACGATAATAATAAATCATCAAGGTATCTCAAAACTAAGCCAAAACATTGCAGGTTTGCAAAGTCAGTATAAGCATTGTCGTATGGATAGTTTGTTTGTTGGTGACAATAAAACTGCCGTTTTTTAAGACCTCGATGCAATGAAACACCCGTAATGCCAGACAATTTCTCAAGCATTTCATGTGCTTTTACGTTAAGTTTTTCCGCGTCTGCTGAAATATCTATCTCTGACATTTCAATCAAACTCGCCCGCTTGGTTATATCAAAATTTTTATAATCATTGTTTGGAAAGAAAAACCTATAAAGTCGCTCTTTATCTAAGTGAAAGTCCATATCGTAATCACTCACATCTTGAAAACTATCATCCCTTTCTAAAGTAAGCATTGCCCTAAAAGCTATACCGTCAAAATCTAACTTTTCAAAAAAAAGTTTTTTATGTTCGATATAGTTTC
Organism: Alteromonas sp. ABD4_190; assembly: GCF_056160105.1. Taxonomy (NCBI): domain Bacteria; kingdom Pseudomonadati; phylum Pseudomonadota; class Gammaproteobacteria; order Alteromonadales; family Alteromonadaceae; genus Alteromonas; species Alteromonas sp. ABD4_190. Next base: position 2,299,910 of record NZ_JBSWWN010000001.1, on the reverse strand, counting down.
TAAAGTTATTGTTGCTTTCCGTTTGGCTAAGCCCCTCATACCGCTGAACAGAGCCATGAAACCTCCCAACAAGTACACCAAAAATTATGGAACCGGACGCTATCCAGAGAGGGAACGAGAACAGCTCTACAAATTTTGAATATCCTTGCGGCGTAAAATCAAACTTAGTAGACAAGAACATTGGTATTGAAAGCGCAAGCGCAATTGCTAATGGAAATAAAGTAGCTAACCAGAAAAGCTTTATCTTGAAAAGAGGAGCGTGGTCTATCCTAAAAAGTGTTTTGACAATAGCGTGAAAGCCAAGGAATTCTGTAATAGCAACTATAAGCAGCAAGATAAAAAACGAAAATATAATCCCACCTACTATATCACCCACTAACACCTCCCTGGCTACAACCCTAATATAAATTATTAAGCTACTAGACTAACTAGTCATTTACAAACAAAAAGGCGCTGAGCCTAAACTCAACGCCTTTCTTAGAGCTTCTTTTCGTCCTACATCACTGTCTACATTTGTGTATACTTAACTGTATACATCATTCGTAACCCATTGATTCAAAAGGACCATAAAAGGCAGCGACTGATTACATCATACCGCCCATACCGCCCATGCCGCCCATATCAGGCATTGCAGGCGCTGCTTCTTCTTTAGGTAGTTCAGCTACCATTGCTTCAGTTGTGATCATTAATGAAGCAATTGACGATGCGAACTGAAGTGCAGAGCGCGTTACTTTAGTTGGGTCAAGGATACCCATCTCTAGCATGTCGCCGTAAGTGTCGTTACCAGCGTTGTAACCGTAGTTACCTTCGCCGTTCTTCACTTCGTTAACAACTACTGATGCTTCTGCACCTGAGTTGATAGAGATTTGACGTAGAGGCGCTTCCATTGCACGTAGCGCAAGCTTAATACCTACTGTTTGGTCGTCGTTGTCGCCAGTAAGCTCAGCAAGCTTAGCTGCTGCGCGAACTAGTGCTACACCACCACCAGGTACCACACCTTCTTCAACCGCTGCGCGAGTTGCGTGTAGTGCATCTTCTACGCGGTCTTTCTTCTCTTTCATTTCAACTTCAGTTGCTGCACCAACTTTAATTACTGCAACACCACCAGAAAGCTTAGCTAGACGCTCTTGAAGCTTTTCTTTGTCGTAATCTGAAGATGACTCTTCAATTTGACCTTTGATTTGAGCACAACGGCCTTCAATCGCTTCTTGGTCGCCGTTACCGTCAACAACAGTGGTGTTGTCTTTGTTGATAACTACGCGCTTAGCAGTACCTAGGTCTTCAAGCTGTACTTTTTCAAGGTCTAGACCAATCTCCTCAGAGATTACAGTACCGCCAGTTAGGATAGCGATGTCTTGAAGCATTGCTTTACGACGGTCACCGAAACCTGGTGCTTTAACCGCTGCAACTTTAACGATACCGCGCATGTTGTTTACTACTAGAGTAGCAAGCGCTTCGCCTTCAACATCTTCAGCGATGATCATAAGCGGCTTACCAGCTTTCGCTACGCCTTCAAGGGTAGGAAGTAGTTCGCGGATGTTAGAAATCTTCTTGTCTACCAATAGAATGAACGGGTTGTCTAGTTCAACAGTACCGTTTTCTTGGTTGTTGATGAAGTATGGAGATAGGTAACCGCGGTCGAACTGCATACCTTCAACAACGTCTAGTTCGTTTTGAAGCGCCTGACCTTCTTCTACTGTGATTACACCTTCTTTACCTACTTTTTCCATTGCTTGAGCAATGATATCGCCAACTTCTGAATCAGAGTTTGCAGAGATAGTACCTACTTGTGCGATAGACTTGCTGTCTGCACAGTCAGTAGAAAGAGCTTTAAGCTCTTCAACAGCCGCTGCAACTGCTTTGTCGATACCGCGCTTAAGATCCATTGGGTTCATACCCGCTGCAACGCTCTTAAGACCTTCAGTTACGATTGCTTGCGCAAGTACAGTTGCAGTAGTTGTACCGTCACCTGCTTCGTCGTTCGCTTTAGACGCAACTTCTTTTACCATCTGCGCGCCCATGTTCTCGAACTTGTCTTCAAGCTCGATTTCTTTCGCTACAGACACACCATCTTTAGTGATAGTTGGTGCACCGAAAGACTTGTCTAGAACAACGTTACGGCCTTTTGGACCTAGTGTTACTTTAACTGCGTTAGCTAGTGTGTTTACGCCTTTTAGCATTTTGCTGCGAGCGTCATCACCAAAACGTACTTCTTTAGCTGCCATGATTAAATTCCTCTAAAATTCGTTTTAACGTTAGTTGTAATTACTCAACAATCGCTAGAATGTCGCTTTCGCTTAGGATTAGTACTTCTTCACCATCCAGCTTTTCTGTTTTAACGCCGTAACCGTCGTTGAAAATAACGGTGTCGCCTACTTTAACGTCTAGCGCTTTAACTTCGCCGTTCTCAAGAATGCGACCGTTACCTACTGCGATTACTTCGCCGCGTGTAGATTTTTCTGCTGCAGAACCAGTCAGAACGATACCGCCTGCAGATTTGCTTTCTTGCTCTGCGCGCTTAAGGATTACGCGGTCGTGTAAAGGACGAATTGCCATTTTCAAGTCTCCTGAAAATTCCACTATTCAAGTTTATGTGATTACCAATATTCAGACTGTCTGAATATTGTGTGCCTGGGTTGCTCATTGCTGAGCAGTTAAAATCTTATCTGCACGGATAGATGGGGTAGTACCCAGATAACTTCAAGGGTTTTTAAACAAAAAAATGTAAAAAAATTGGTTTTTTCGCTAAATACTTCTTTTTATTGGGCAAGTAAACGCCGTTTATCGCGGTAAACGGCGTTCATAGCCTAAGGGAGGGGCCATTAAATTTGGGCCTGTAGATCTTTTTATTTTAAGCGCTTATCCGGGTCGTTGGTGGTGCGATCCGAGTACTCTCCTTCAAACACATCACCATCATCGTTGTGTGAGCGTGAATGCTCGCCGAAAGGACCTTGACCAAAAGGAGACTGACCTTGCCCGAAACCTGAAGCTCCCGGCCCCATACCAGGCCCCATTCCCGGAGCAACAACGCGCATTTTCATATGCTTACTTACCTGTGCAGCAAAGAAATGACGTGAGCCCGGCATTGCTAAAAGGAAACCGAAGATATCGGTAATAAAGCCTGGCGTAACAAGTAAAATGCCCGCTACCACTAGCATTAATCCTTCAACCAGCTCTTTTCCAGGCACTTCATTTCGCTGCATTTTCTCTTGTGCCGTCTGCAGCGTACTTACCCCTTCGCGTTTAACAAAGTAAGCACCAATAAAGGCAGAAAGAAGTACCAAGCCGACGGTATTCCAACCACCAATCACGCTGCCCACATTTATCAGCAACGCAATTTCTAAAATAGGTAATAGGGCAAACAGTATAAATAAAACCCGCAAAATGCTTCCTCTTTCATGTATTCATAACCTGTTATAAGGTCTTTGTACGTAATAACAAGAAAAGGTGCCCACCCTTTCGCTTAAATAGCCACGTAAAGCGACCGATAACGATTGAGCTATACGTTAGCTATGAAAGAATAGAGTGCTGATTCGGGTCTATAACGCATCGGCTCATTAGCAAAGTAACAGGCGCAAACAAGGTAGGATACGTTTATGACAATAAAGCTTGTACTGTGTACCACTCCAGATGAAAAGACAGCGCAGTTGATTGCCAGCACCTTGGTTAAAGAAAGGCTTGCAGCTTGCGTGAATATTGTTAAGGGTATTGAGTCTGTTTATGAATGGCAGGGTAAGATAGAGACCGATACGGAATGCCAGTTAATCATTAAAACGAACACACAGCTTGCATTACAAGCTTTTGATAAGGTTAGCGAGCTACATCCGTACGATGTACCTGAATGGCTAGAACTTAATGCCGAGGCTAGCAGCGCTTACGGTCAGTGGTTACAAATCACGCTACAGCGCTAGTTAAAAACGTTTTTCCAATAAAAATAACGACAACGCACAATAGATATAATGAACCGTAACTTTATGACTTTACCTTCTTTTTCATCAGGCACTACATCAGCTTCGCTGTTCCATCGCTTTACTGCTTATGTTCTCTCAGCGTTTTGTTTACTGTCGCTATTAAGCGCATTCGCCTATGCACAGGTGCCAAATGCTTTTGACGATCCATTTGCAGATGAACCCCAGTTTTTAGATGTAGACCAAGCGTTTGCGTTCGATTTCAATCAAAAAAACAATGTGCTTACCTTAAGCTTCGATATTGCGGATGGCTATTATCTGTATTTAAAGCAGTTTAAGTTTGTGGCGAAAGAAGCCGAAATTGGCGAGCCTGTGTACCCAAATGGGGTAATGATTGAAGATGAGTTTTTTGGCGAGTCTGAAGTCTTTTATAACGGCGTATCTATTACTCTGCCTATCGAATCGGCAGTTCGTGACAGCGTAGTTAAAATTCGTTATCAAGGCTGTGCAGACGCAGGGCTTTGCTACCCGCCCACGGTGAAAGTCGTATATTTAAATGAAGTGGGAAGCAGTGCAGTTGCTGACACAGATACGGCCTCAGAGTTAAATGACGCAGCGACCTCTTCGCAAAGCGAGCAGTTTGATTTAGCCCAACAGCTTATCGATAAAGATAACCTTGCTCTAACTCTAGCCTTATTTTTTGCATTAGGCGTTGGCTTAGCCTTCACGCCTTGCGTGTTCCCTATGTACCCCATTGTGTCGGGCATAGTGATTGGTCAGGGCAAACCTAAAACCGCATCGCATTCATTCTGGTTAACCTTTGTTTATGTGCAAGGTATGGCGATCACATACTCACTGCTTGGATTAGTGGTTGCCGTAGCAGGCGCACAGTTTCAAGCTGCGCTGCAACACCCTGTGGTGCTGGGCGTATTCATTGTGCTATTTGTGGCACTTGCCGCTGCCCTGTTTGGTGGCTTTGAAATTCAGCTACCGGCAAAGTATCAAGAAAAGCTCACTCACATGAGTAACAATCAAACGCCCGGCAGTTTCGCAGGTGTATTTGTGATGGGTGTTTTGTCAGGTCTTATCGCATCGCCCTGCACTACTGCGCCGCTAACCGGCATATTGTTATTTATCGCCCAAACTGGCGATATGACCTTGGGCTTCATTTCCCTTTACTTACTTAGTATAGGCATGGGCGTACCACTTATTCTGTTTGGTATGACGGGCGGTAAGCTGCTTCCTAAGGCGGGTAACTGGATGAATGTGGTTAAAGTTACCTTTGGTTTTATGATGCTAGCGGTAGCCATTGTGTTTATAGAGCGTTTATACAATAGCCCTGCCACTGGCCTCTTATGGGGCTTGCTAGGTTTTGGTCTATTCGGTTATTACTGGGTACTCAATCGCGCAAGTAAGAACTCACTGATGAAGCTTGTACGTGCTGTTGTGGTGGCAATAGGCATTATGGGAAGTGCTGGTCTTACTTATCAAGCAGGGCTCAACACCGGGCTTTGGGGCGAACACGCTGAAGGTGTTCACGCCGGGCACCCAGACTTTGTTGTTGCCAGAGACTTAGCAGACTTACGCAATAAAATAGCGGCGGCTAACGCACAAGGTAAAACCGTGATGGTCGATTTGTACGCCGACTGGTGCGTAGCCTGTAAGGAGTTCGAGAAGTACACATTCCCAGATGAGCAAGTGGTATCTGCGCTTAGTAATACAGTATGGATGCAAATGGACCTTACCGATAACACGCCAGAGCGCCAAGAGATTTTTGACACCTTCACTGTACTAGGCCTGCCAACCATTTTATTCTTTGACAAAAACGGCGACGAGCTAACCAAGGCCCGTGTCACCGGGTTTATGAAAGCAGACGCCTTTGCCGGTCACGTAAACGCGTGGCTTAACAATGGGTCTGACGTTAATGATGCTCAAAGTGGTCGCTTGGACTAAGGCGCTTCTATTCGAGACCTTTCCTCTTCTCATATGGCGAGTATGGCGAGCGGTGCGAAGCGCTGCTCTCTTTATCTTGGGTAGAAACGGGGTTCAGAAAAGAAGGTTGGATTCAATGCTGGCCTTCTTATTTATTTCGCTTACTTTTTCCCTATCAATAACAGCGAAAACCACGGGGTGCTTCGATAACAAGCGCTTTTGTTTTGTGCTTACTCCTTCGTCTTCTTCTCTTTATTTAGTCTCAGTACAGAGAAATGTAGAATTGCCCGTAGCCTTAACCCTTTATTCTTCTGTTTTGCAGGATATCCCTACAGGCAAGGGTGAGCTTAAATCAAAAACCCATGTTAACGCGTTTTTAGATACCAATGATCAGGTGCCCCTTGGCGTAGTAAAAAATGCCGATGCATTCTGGGCGTCTATGCGCGTTAAATGGACGGTGGGCCGCGTAGACGCGATACACGACAACGCCTATACGTATCTGCCACCGCTACAACCAGCTAGCAAATACCGTATTGTTCAAGGCTTTAACGGCAATTTTAGTCATTCGGGGGCGTCAAGGTATGCTCTCGATTTTGCCGCGCCTGTTGGAACCCCTATTTTAGCCGCCCGAGAAGGCGTAGTGATCGACACGAGAGATGACGGCACGAAAGGCGGGCCAGCGCCGAAGTTTGCTAAACACGCTAACTATGTTGTTGTTCTTCATAGCGACGGAACCACCGGCGAATACTACCATCTGAAATATAAAGGCGTTGTGGTAACAAGAGGGCAAGCTGTAAAACGCGGGCAACTTATCGGTTATACCGGCAATACGGGGTTTTCTTCCTTACCCCACCTTCACTTTGGCATATATGTAGCCAAATTCCATGGTAAATACGTTAGTGTGCCGTTTTCTCTAAAAGGCTCCTCAACGAAAGCCGCACCTTAGTATTTTACGACAATACATCACCGGTACTTTTCGCTAAAACTCCAGCATATCCTGAACTAACGCCTTCTGAGAGCGCTGCATGCTGCGATTTTTAACGCACCAACTGAGCAAACCACCCAATAAACTTTGCGCCGAAAACACCTGATTAGACCAGTATTTTGCTGCTAAATCTTTATCTATCACTATAATCATCAGTTAACACAATAAACGAGCAAATAAATTGGCTTTTTTTCGTGCAACTGTCACAAAAGTTTGTTGAAATAGCAATAACCGTGACTTTTTCCCGAAGATAGCAGCAAACTAGATGAATATTTTATTATTAAATGGCCCTAACCTGAATATGTTAGGCCAAAGAGAACCCGACAAATACGGCACGCAAACCTTGCAAGACATCGTAGATGATTTGCAGGCGCAGGCTGCGTCAAGCAACGTGACCTTAACGCATTTTCAGTCAAACGCTGAGTTTGAACTGATTGATCGCGTGCACGCTGCTATGGGTACTGTTGATGCCATTATTATTAATCCTGCTGCCTTCACGCACACCAGCGTCGCCCTTCGCGATGCATTATTAAGTGTCAATATCCCGTTTATTGAAGTGCATTTGTCGAACGTTCACGCCCGTGAACCGTTTCGTCATCATTCTTATTTTTCTGATGTTGCAGCTGGCGTCATTGTTGGCCTTGGTGCCATGGGCTATTCGCTCGCGCTAACTGCAGCAATCAACTTACCGAAATCGCATAAATAAAGCAGAGACAGAACATGGATATTAGAAAGATTAAAAAACTCATCGAACTAGTGGAAGAATCTGGCATTGCCGAGCTAGAAATCACTGAAGGCGAAGAGTCTGTACGAATCCACCGTGGCCCAACGGGTGTTCAAGCGCCAATGAACTACAGCTTTGCAGCACCTGCTGCACCGCAAGTGGCACCTGCTCCAGCGGCGGCCGCTACCACTGCTTCTGAAGCACCAGCAGAGCCAGCTCAGCCAGAAGGTCACGTTGTTAAGTCTCCAATGGTAGGTACGTTCTACCGTGCATCTTCACCTACGGCAAAACCATTTGCAGAAGTTGGTCAACAAGTAAAAGTTGGCGACACGCTTTGTATCGTTGAAGCGATGAAGATGATGAACCAAATTGAAGCAGACAAAGCAGGTGTGGTTAAGGCAATCTTGGTTGAAAACCAAGACCCTGTAGAATTCGACCAGCCAATGTTCATCATTGAATAAGCGAGTGCTTAACTATGCTAGATAAAGTACTTATTGCTAACCGTGGTGAGATTGCCCTACGTATTTTGAGAGCCTGTAAAGAATTGGGCATCAAAACCGTAGCCGTGCACTCGACTGCGGATAAAAACTTGAAGCACGTGTTGCTAGCTGATGAATCAATTTGTATTGGTAAAGCATCGGCAACCGAAAGCTACCTTAATATACCGCGCATTATCGCTGCTGCAGAAGTCACTAACTCTATTGCTATTCACCCAGGTTACGGTTTCCTAGCGGAAAACGCAGACTTTGCTGAAGCGGTAGAAAAAAGCGGCTTTATTTTCATTGGTCCTAAAGCTGAAACTATCAACCTTATGGGTGACAAAGTTTCTGCTATCAACGCCATGAAAAAGGCAGGCGTACCGTGTGTACCAGGTTCTGACGGCCCGCTAACTGACGACGCCGAGCGCAATAAAGCCATTGCTAAGCGCATTGGTTACCCAATCATCGTTAAAGCTGCGGGCGGCGGCGGTGGCCGTGGTATGCGCGTGGTGCGCAGCGAAGCTGAGTTGATTAAAGCCATTGAAACAACGCAAGCGGAAGCTGGCGCTGCATTTGGTAACTCAACGGTTTACATGGAAAAATTCCTTGAAAACCCACGTCACGTTGAAATTCAGGTATTAGCCGATGGCCAAGGCAACGCCATTCACCTAGGTGAGCGTGACTGTTCAATGCAGCGTCGCCACCAAAAAGTGGTTGAAGAAGCACCTGCACCGGGTATTTCTGAGCAAATGCGAACAAAGATTGGTGATCGCTGCCGCAAAGCCTGTATTGAAATTGGCTACCGTGGTGCAGGTACTTTCGAGTTCCTATATGAAAATGGTGAATTTTATTTCATTGAAATGAATACTCGTATTCAGGTAGAGCACCCAGTATCTGAAATGATCACAGGCGTTGATCTTATTAAAGAGCAGCTTCGCATTGCAGCCGGTCAGCCACTGTCAATTGATCAGTCTCAAATTCAAATTCGTGGCCACGCTATTGAATGTCGAATTAACGCAGAAGATCCACAAACCTTTATTCCTAGCCCTGGTCCAATCAATATGTTCCATGCGCCAGGTGGTTTGGGTATTCGTTGGGAGTCGCATATTTACGCGGGCTACCACGTGCCTCCTTACTACGACTCAATGATAGGCAAGCTTATCACTTATGGTGAAAGCCGCGACGAAGCGATTGCTCGTATGCGCCATGCTCTTGAAGAAATTGTGGTTGAGGGCATTAAAACGAATATCCCTCTTCAACGCGCCATTATGGCCGATGAAAACTTCTTCGCGGGTGGAACTAACATCCACTACCTAGAGAAGAAGCTAGGTTTAGCCTAATCCCCCCTTTGGGCTACACGCTGTTTTTTGTGTAGCCCAATTTTCTTTGTTCGCTATTCGCTATTCGCTATTCGCTATTCGCTATTCGCTATTCGCTATTCAGAACATTCTAATTTTCCGATTACCACAATCAATTTTTAACGATTTTCCTATTTAAAAACTGGTTCTATACTGCACACAAGTTTTAAGACATCTCCCTTAAACTTTTGTGTGTTTTACCCTCATTGGAGTCCCACTCCACTTGTTGCCGGCATCCCTGCCGGCTTTTTTTTGTATTTTTTTCGTTAAGTCGTTCTTTTTTGCGCTAATTAATTAGATTTAATGTATAAACTAGCTAATTGCTTTGTTTAAGGTTCGATAGGTGCGAATTCCGTTTTTGCTTGTTTTACCACTCATTACTTTTTCGGGAACCAGTGCGTTTGGAGAACAAATAGCACCCACTTTTTCACAGAAGCTAGACATACAGGTTCGATACGATGATCGCTCTAACCGCCCTAGCCGCGAACAATATCGACTGCGCTACTATCCCTCTCTAGCCATCACATCATCGTGGTCAGTAAACAGCTTTGTCGTTACGGGCGATGACTTTTCATCAAGCCACAATACGTTCGGCAGCGATAACACCGATTATCTCTATGCGAGACGACTTTATTTAAGACATGAAAACAATTACGGCAAAACTGAACTAGGCATTATTCCGACCTACAAAGGGCGTGTTTCTTCCACCGGCTTGTCGAAAGATGGCTGGATAACGGGGGTACGCCACGTGAGGCAATTACAAAACGACACCGCCATTGAAGTAGTAGTTGGCCAACTAGCTAACGCAGAAGCGTCTGAAGCCTTTAATATTGGGGGCGAAGATGAATATTTCGAAGTAGAGTACTCAGCAAAAATGGGCCAACGCCACAGTTATGAGGCCAGTTTTGAAAAAATGCTCGGCGGTGCATTTGCTCGTGCAGAATATCGGTTTCGAGTAAACGACGAAGATACGGCGTTTGTTGAATTAGTGCAGCGTATTGATGAAAGTGCCGCAAAAGTTGTAGTGGGAACTAGCGGCGAATTTGCAGCCAGTGCGTTTAACACGTCATGCCCTATAGAATACTTCGCATACTACTCCTACATAGACAGTAGCTTTGGTGAGCGCGCTGAATTAATTGAAGATTTTCTGGGAACAGGTCACGGTGGTTCACTAGAGTTTAGCGGTGTGCTTTCTGAAAAAAATGATGTTGAGTGGTTTGTCAGAGCGGATGTTGTAGATAGCGTCAGCCGGTTACTGGCCGGCATAAAGCTTTCCTTTGAAAGTTAAGTGACTGACGCCCGTCAGTTCGTTAAAACAACCGATAGCATAAGAACGGCTAAGCTAAATAAAAAAGGCCCATCAAACGATGGGCCAAACAGCAAGAACGCGTACACACTTTAACAGTGCATAATAGGTTACGGGCTGGTCTGCTAATACGTTCAGTTATTTTAGATTACGTATTTTTAACCAAGCCCACTTTCATCCAGCTATTGGTTTTACTACAATCAGGCGAAGTTATTTAGTTAGGATTATTGGGTCTATTACTAGAAAGCTATAAGTTTTACCCGCAACAAAAAGGTGTTCTTGTGCCAAGCCGCTACGCTCAGTTCAAAGAAAAACTTCCCATTTCTCGCCTTTCTGACGAAGTGCTTCTTGCATTTCGGGTCTTATTCGATGCTCCACTTGATATTGTAGATTTAGCGCAAGATATTGCAGATTTGGCGATATACCCTGAACGCTTAAAAGAGAGCTACCGGAAAGAGTGGGAAGCCTATGTTCTTAAAGCGCTTGCTTTTGAAATTAGGCAGCACGACGATTTATCCACCGCCGAGTTTATAGAACTCATGATGAGAAAGGTTGAAGCATTGCAGCGAAATGATGAAACCTACCAAAATCTTTTGCGTCAGGTTCACCATGCGAAGAGCATTCTGCAATCAGAAAACACGGTTGTCTTCCCAACGCCTTTGCGCCAGGAACTTACCGCGTTTCTTTTACCTATAACCACTATTACTCCGCCAAAGAAATAGCCACAGCATTACATTTTTTAAGAAGCTAGAAGCTCCCGAAAATACAAATATATTTCTATTTATTGGCACTCTTGTATTTATACTGAGATGGGCAGTAACCTCTATCCACACCTTCTGGGCGCAAGCTAGCGTGTTTAGTTTTTCTGCCCGACACGCGCTCTCGCCAGTTTTTAAAGGTTTTCTGTTTAAGGTTCTTACGCATAAGCTTTATCACGTCTTTTTCCGGCAGCCCGTATAAACGTTCAATTGCTTCAAACGGCGTACGATCTTCCCACGCCATTTCAATAACTCGTGATTCTTGTTCTTCAGTTAATGCCATGTTTTACATCTCAATATGCACGTTATAACTCAACTCAATACTGAGTTTACGCGCATTTTGTTCAGTGCCCATATGCTAAAAAGTTTAATAACAACGTTATTAATTCGCTGACAGACTCGTTAATTCATCATCTTTCTCAAACGCCAGCTTTAACAACTCGGCAGCAGCCTTGGCATCACTTAACGCGCGGTGGTGCTGTTCCATTTCGATATGGAAGTGCTTAGTTAGGTTAGCCAATGAGTACGAAGGCAACCCGGGATAAGTTCGCCGCATTTCGCGAACGGTGCACATTTTGGGGCGCCTAAAATGCTGCTCTAGTCGCGCAAACTCTTGTTTAATGAAGCCATAGTCAAAATTCACATTATGGGCAACAAACACAGCGTCTTCAGTAAAGCGCGCCACCTGATCTGCGACTTCAGCAAAAGTCGGCGCGTCAGCCACCATATCATCCGAAATCCCGGTAAGACGGGTAATGTTACTAGGAATTCTGCGCTGCGGATTCAATAAGGTTTGAAATCTGTCTACCTCTTCACCGCCGACTAGTTTAACCATGCCTATTTCGGTAATGCGGTTATAACTATTGTTTCCACCGGTAGTCTCAATATCCACTACCACATAGGGTTGGGCTGGGTCGCGCACCCAATTCACTGTCGTCACAGCAACGTCAAAACCGGCTTGCTGCAAACGCTGAATAGAAACCAATTGGTTTCGACGAAGCTGATCGCCAGGCGCTTTAATTTCTTCAAAGCGAAGCGCGCCGTCAAACACCATAATGTCGGGGAAACCATCGCGCAGGCTTTCAAAGTCTTTACACATCATGCGAAGTAAAGCATAGATGTTGTCGAGCGAACCGTGCTCAAGCAGAGCTTCTAAAGGCGTAAGCAAATGGCTTGACCACATAAACAGGCTGTTCACTTTGCCATAGTGCATTGTGGCCATTTTATGAATGTGAAAGCGCAGTTTCTCTTTGCTATCAAGGGCAAGCAGCAGTGCTTCAATACTTTGCTCAAACTTGGCGTAAAAGTTATTCTGCTTAAGCGATAATGGCCTGCGATCAAACTCAGTAACCAGTGTATCTTCTTCGTAAAGTTGCTTCCAAAAAGTAAGACCGAATAAACTTCGCCACAAACGGTTTTCTGTGCGCCAGCCTTCTACGCCTTGTCTCGCATAATGGGCCAATACGCCACGTTCTACCTGTTGATTCTGGCTTACATCAATATCTAACGACCGACTTGCATTACGAAGCATATCGGTGACGGTACTGGTGCGCTTTTTATGGTATTTACGGGCATAAAAATCTTCGGCAAACGCTAATAGCGTATCGGATTGAGGGTTATCAATAATGTCCTCAAGGGCTTGTTTGACGTCATCTTCTTGTCCGTCTTTATAGCTCTCCCTTAGCCACTTTTCTTTTGCTTTATCGCTTTGAGCTAATTTTAAAATGCCTAACCCTTTGGGTTTATCGAAAGCCAACACTTTGAGCCCTAGCGCATAAAGCAGCTGGTCGCGGTAGAAACTGGCTGACACACCCTCTGTTATAGGAAAGTCACCTTCCGCTAAGACAATTAACATATCATCGTTATAAAAGGCTATCTGGCTGTAGTGGTTGGCGTAAAACCAAGCGGCTTCTGCGTCGCTTTTGGTATCGAAGCGCGCTGTATCGGTTACCGAATCTGAGCGGGTTCTCATTACGCCTAGATCACGCATAGAAAACTGGTTTAAACGACTTTTGGTGTTACCGAAATAGATAAACAGCAAATAGCGAAGCGCATTATCAAATAAACACACTAAATAGTTGTTTAGCGAAAAGCGCTCTGGCCAACCTCTAGCACCGATATGTTCATTAAGTAACGTCACGAGTTTAGGCTTGGTGAGAGACGCTAGCCCCTGCGTACTGCCGTATTCAGCAAGAAGCGCCAACAACGCGTCTTTGGTTAGAACGCCGGCGATATCATTAAGCGATGCGTTCGAAAGGTCGCCAAACCACCCGCTATCAATGAGACAATCTATTTGTGCTTGCGGCTCGCTGATTTCACTGTAGTTAAACTGGGTTCTGTCAATAACCGCATACTTGCGATTTGCAGCGCGTACTACAATACATTTTTTGTCATCGTCTAATGCGTTAAAGCGCTCGACAAAATCAGCTGCCTCATCACTCAAAAGCATGCTGTTCGCACCTTCAAAGAACTTAAGGAACTCGTGAAAATGTGTGAGGTAATAACGTGGCGGTAAATCTTTTCGCATGAGGTATCTTTGGCTATGAAAACACCAATAGTGTATATTTATACAGCCAAGTTAATCAAATTAAATCCATATCGAATGTATTTAAAGTCTACTGGCCGTTATTAGACCAAGCCCTTTATTAAACACGTACTCTTTGTTTAGACACCCACTGAAAGAACGTTGAAAGCTGCTCGTCATCTAGTAAACGTTGTAAATTGAAGTAGTGCTTGGCCAATGTCATCTCATCATAAAAGCGATGTATGCCGCTATGGCACTGCCTACAAATATAGATACCGTCCTGCAGTTCGGCTTTGCTAAAGTGCTTTTTGAAATAGGTGCGTCGGTGCATTTTTTTCGGGATAAGGTGATGATAAGTCAGGCGCGTTTCTCTATTACAACACGGGCAGTTTCCTACTTTATTTGCCACACCATCACCTCTATTCATTCACCTTACTGCTGTTTATTAGGGCTCATCATCAAGACTTTCATTTAATAATGGCTATTGCGATTGCCTCGGCGCGTTCTTTTCATAAACAACGGGGTATTTTGCTAAAGAAAATCCACTCGTCTTAGCATTACGTAATAAACACTATTCATGATTAATAAGGCAATGAAATATGAGCTTAACCCGTTCCATGGGCTTCTCCTGCCCTTACTGTATGGCGCCTAACGACGTTGAAATAGATGAAGTTAACGATGTGGGTCAAGTCCAAGTACTCGACTGTCAGGTGTGCTGCCAACCCATAGAGTTGACCACGTATCAGCATGGTGACGACATTCAAATTGAGGCAGAACGAGAAAATGACTAAGCAGTTTACACGCAGCGATATTGACGAACTTGCTCAGCGATACCGAGCTAATCTAGTCAACAGTTTATCTGGCTTTAAGTCGGCTACTTTGGTGGGTACCACAAACGGGAACACCAACAATTTAGCCATTGTAAGCTCTATCGTTCATGTCGGTGCTAACCCACCACTTATAGGCATGATCATGCGCCCACATACTGTGGTAAGAGATACCCTTAGCAATATAAAGCAACAGGGCTTTTATACGCTAAATCACGTGTCGACTGATTGGGTCGATAAAGCACACCAAACATCTGCCCGTTATGTCCCTGATGAAAGCGAATTTGAAGCAGTGGGTTTAACACCGCTGTTTAGCGAGTCATTTAGTGCGCCGTTTGTTAAAGAAAGTGAAATCAAGATGGGCTTAAAGGTGGCGCAACATTTAAAACTGCTTAACGAAACCGAAATGGTTATTGGAGAGATTCAAGAGCTTCATATGCCAGAGAGCATTATTGATGAAGACGGATACGCCGATATAGAAAAAGCAAACACTGCCTGTATTTCTGGATTAGATAGCTATCATAGCACTAAGCGTGTTGCACAGTTTGCCTACGCCAAACCCGGAGTCCCCCTAGCTAAAAAATGAACTTGTAGCAGATAGAAGGGTCTGATAATTACTATCGGGTATTATTACTCTGAAGTTTATTTAATCTAGATCAAGTGAAAATAAGACATTTCATTCGATCTTTTTTCAAAAAGAGATAGTATTTAAACATTACACAAAACCTGCCTCTTTGGGCAGGTTTTTGCGTTTAAGACACTGAATAAAAAAGAATCATTATCGTTTCTATCTCTTAAGGAGAATGTTATGAAATCTGTAAACCGCCGTGACTTTTTAAAACTGTCTGGCTCTACAGTTATCGGTCTTACATTAGGTGGTGTAGCGTTACGTGCACAAGCTCAAGAACAATTGAGCGCTGATGACCCAACTGCGAAAGCATTAAACTACACACCGTCTTCAACCGTTGAAGGTGCAAAATGTGCAAACTGCATGTACGTGCAGGGAGCCGATGGCGAACAATATCGCCCTTGTAACATTTTCCCTAACAAGCTGGTTAACGCTGATGGCTGGTGTAGCGCGTGGGTTAAAAAGCCAGGCTAAACCATCACTCGCAGCTACATAAACAGCATACATAAATAGAAAAAGCCCCCGATAAGTATCGGGGGCTTTTTAGTTTCAATACTGCTTAACGGACTACACATTCAAACCACGTGCTTTTATCTAGCTGCTCTCATTTAGTCCATTCTGGATGCCCTTTAAGCTCGGGTCATCAAAACGTGTAGGTAAAAGGCCGGGCTTAATGAAAAAGCCATGTTTAGCTTCAAAGACTTTACCTATTTTCAGCACATTTTCATCCTGCCACTTACCTCCGATAAAGCTAATGCCTACTGGAAGGCCTTTCACTTCACCCGCCGGTACTGTGAGATGTGGATACCCCGCTACAGCGGCTAGATAGCCTATACCAATGAAACCCGCTGGCGAATGATCGCCATACACACCGTCAATTAAAAATGAAGGGCTATTTGAAGGTGCAACTAATACATCGACATTGTGTTTTGCTAGCAATGCGTCAATACCATTTTTGCCCGCTGTATCTTGAATAAGACTTAGGGCGCTGTGATACGCTTCGCTATCAATAGGCGCCGCGTCTAGCGACTTTTCAAAAATATCTTGGTTGAATAACGCTAGCTCTCGCTCGGTTTGGTTGTTAAAAGCGATAAGCTCAGATAAATTTCTTACGGGGATCTCTGCTGGCGATCCCGACAAATATTCGTTGATGCTGTGATGGAATTCGCTGAGTAAAACATTGTAAGAGTCGGCCCAAAATGAATCAGGCTGTGAAAAATCACTAATATCCACCAGCGTAGCACCCGATGCTTTCAACTGATTTAGCGCGCTTTCGTAGACGTCAAGTACATGAGGGTTATCACCTTGACGATACCTGACAACGCCAATGCGCTTGCCTTTTAAATCTGTTGCCAACATTTCCGATGAAGGCATGTCAGGTCGATGGGAAGCTGTGTTTTCAGTAGCACTATCACTTGCATCTTCGCCCGCCATTACCGCTGTCATCAGCCATGCGTCTTGAACGTTGGATGTCATGGGTCCAGCCGTATCTTGGCTGAATGAAATGGGTACAATGTGCGTTCTTGAAAGTAAACCAACGGTTGGCTTAAAGCCCACTACACCGTTAATAGATGCCGGGCAGATTATAGAGCCATTGGTTTCAGTACCTACGGCAAGTGACGCTAATCTAAGTGACATTGCTGCGCCCGAGCCAGACGATGAACCGCATGCGCTTCTCGATAATATGTGAGGGTTACGGGTTAGTCCCCCTACTGCACTCCAACCGCTTATCGATGATTCAGAACGAAAATTTGCCCACTCGGACAGGTTAGTCTTGCCAAGAATGATCGCGCCCGCTGCTTTTAGCTTCGCCACAATGGGGGCGTCTCGTCCGGTGTCGTTATTAATAAGCGCCATAGAGCCTGCCGTTGTGGGCATTTCTGCGCTCTCTATATTGTCTTTTAAAAGTACAGGGATACCGGCTAACGGGCCTAATTCCGCTCCACTGGCAAATTGTTTATCAATTGATTTAGCGTCTGCTAATGCATTGGGGTTTAGTGCTAAAACGCTATTTGTCTTTTCATCTAACTCATTAATTCGAGCTAAATACCCGCTCACAAGCTCTGCCGATGTAGTATCGCCATTAGCGATAGCTTGAGCCTGCAGGTATGCTGGCTCATCTAGCCACTTTTTATTATCGCTATCTTCACGGTGCGCTTGCGACACACAGGCGGTGCACAGCAAGGTTACAGCCAGTAAATACCACTGTTTCAACATAGAGCTTTCCTTAACGCATTGTTTTTATGAAAACGTTCTTATGCCATGACCTTTTTACCATCATCCCTTATCTACGGTTAGGTAAAAAGTGACGGACATAAACGTATTGCTAGTTTGATATACGTTGAAACAAAAATGGTTCACTGTCTACACGATAAAATACGTATTTACAGTTTGGCGGACGCCTTTGGCAGCTTGTGAAGCAGATTATCAAGCTGATATTCATCGAGCAGTAATTGATACCGACCATCTGCAATAAAGCGATGAAGGGCTGAATTAAACTCTGCTCTCAGCTTTGGGTTGGGTATAGCCGCGCAATATATTGAGATAGGAAACAACTCGTGGAATACGGTTTCCTCTTCAACATAGGCGCTATTTTGAGACTTGAAGTAGTTGAAAATGTTTCTATCTAGAACAATCGCGTCCACGTGGTCGGCCATGAGCATATCGACCTGACGGTCTTGCCTTGCCATTTCCATATACATTGACTCTGTCGCTAATGCTTGCTTGAACTCTTCACCTAATACCGATTGCGCAGTTTGAAACCCGATGACACGCTTGCCCTTCAGATCATCAATATCATTGATAACATAGTGACTCTGCGCTTTTGTCACAACAACATTTTGATAGATGATATATGGGTCGGAAAGGACAGTATCATCCACATTGTGCGCAGCGTTTTGTGTCAGTCCTATATCCACAGCTTTATCTTCCAAAAGCCGAGCAGTTCGTCCAAACGGAACATAGATGGGCGAAAGCGTATGTCCCATTTCCGCTAAAATGGCTCTTACCAAATCAATTTCAAAACCGCTGTGTTCTTGAGAAATAACATACGGTGGCTTGTTCCAGCCAACAACCACATCCAACTCACGGGCTTTTGTAGGCAAAGCAAAGACAACAACACACATAAAAGAGATAAGAAGACGCATAAAACTCCGGTTAACTTAATAATTGAACCGCATTAAGTACCAATATAAACGCAATATTAGTTTGTACCAGTGGACAAAAGAATAAGGCACTCCGCTCCCTGACACCAACAAACGGCGTCTGTTGTTATCGCTTTTCAATTCCTTTCATTTTGTTTAACGCCAAGCGAGGGTACAATAACAAGCAAAGGTCTCAACGAACGATAAATATGGCTTGGCTACAACTTCGAATTAATACTTCTTCTGAATACGCAGAATCAATAGGCGACATGCTAACGGCAAATGGCTCGCAGGCGGTTACCTATGTAGACGCGAAAGACACCCCAATGTATGAACCCAAGCCGGGTGAAGTGTTATTGTGGCCAGATACACAAGTGGTAGGGCTATTTGAAGCTGATGCCGATATGAAAGGTATTCTGCAACGTCTAGGTAAGGCGAAAGTGCTTGGTCCAGACTTTAAATACAAGCTAGAGCCGCTTGAAGATAAAGACTGGGAGCGAGAGTGGATGGATAACTTCCATCCTATGCAGTTTGGTGAGCGCTTGTGGATTTGCCCAAGCTGGCGTGATGTTCCAGATCCAAACGCTGTTAACGTGATGCTCGACCCAGGGCTTGCATTTGGTACTGGTACACACCCTACCACGGCGCTTTGTTTACGCTGGCTAGACGGTATCGATATGACAGATAAAACTGTGGTCGATTTTGGGTGTGGCTCAGGCATTTTAGCGCTAGCAGCATTAAAACTAGGTGCTAAGCGCGTTATTGGTATTGATATTGACCCGCAAGCCCTGCAAGCGACAAAAGAAAACGCACGCCGCAATGGCGTTGAAGACCGCCTAGATGTGTATCTACCGGAAGACCAGCCTGAACTTGAAGCCGATGTGGTTATGGCGAATATCTTGTCAGGTCCATTATTAGAACTCCAAGGCGTTATTACTAATTACTGCAAAAAGGACGGCTTGTTAGTGCTCTCAGGCATACTGGCAGAACAAGTTACTCGCATTGAAGACGCTTATTCAAACGACATTACGCTTGAACCCAGTGCCATTGACGGAGAGTGGGCACGAGTGTCGGGTAAAAAACACTAAGCGCGATTAAAAAACTGACTAGACGGTTAAATATACGTCTAGTCGCATTAGAGCGTTTACGGCAAACCACCTCAATATTGCGACGAACATTCATACGATAAAAATCGTCATCATCTAATAATTTGTTAATTTTTTCACATTACAGCCCTTTCAAATCGGGGGCTGTAAGACTTTCGTACAATATTCGCACTAAAAATCGACGTTAGCTTACTAATGTGACAGATTTTTTTCACTGTCAAGACCACGAAGTGAAATTTTGTGTGATTTTTAGCCTTTTCAAGCCTTGCGAAAACACGTACACTTAGCGCCCCGTTTTAGCCGGGTGTATATTTTCTGTGCAGTTTTAGATGGTGAGCTATACATTTTACAATGCGAATTGGACCTTACGAGTTAGAAAACAATTTGATGTTGGCCCCCATGGCTGGCGTAACAGATAGACCGTTTCGCCAACTTTGTAAGCGCTTAGGTGCAGGGCTTGTTGTTTCAGAAATGCTTTCGAGTAATCCGAAGGTTTGGAACACAGCTAAATCACAAGCGCGTATGAATCATGAGGGTGAAGAAGGCATTCGCTCTGTACAGATAGCTGGGGCTGATCCTGAGCTTATGGCTCAAGCAGCACAATTTAATGTTGAGAACGGTGCGCAAATCATCGATATCAACATGGGTTGTCCTGCTAAAAAGGTCAATAAGAAGCTAGCAGGTTCTGCGTTGCTTCAATACCCAGACACAGTGGAAGCGATTATTAAAGCAGTAGTTAATGCTGTTGATGTACCCGTGACACTAAAAATTCGTACCGGCTGGAACCCAGAAAATCGCAATGGGGTAGAGATTGCCCGCATTGCAGAGCAAAACGGCATACAGTCGCTTGCTGTTCACGGCAGAACACGAGCTTGTATGTATAAAGGGGAAGCTGAATACAGCACCATACGCCAAATTAAAGCGGCAATTTCAATTCCTGTTATTGCAAATGGTGATATTACTTCTCCAGAGAAAGCACAAGAGGTGCTGAATTACACCGGTGCAGATGGCGTAATGATAGGTCGCGGCGCGCAAGGTAAACCTTGGATATTTAAGCAAATCCAACACTATCTTGAAACGGGCGAGAACCTACCAGCACCGCCGCTGTCAGAGTTATATGAACTCTTGCATGAGCACGTAGCCAATGTGCAGGACTTTTATGGCGACATAGCCGGTGTGAGAATTGCCCGTAAGCACGTGGGCTGGTATCTCGCGGAGCACGATACGGATCGTCAGTTTCGTAAAACGTTTAACGCTATCGATGATGCGAATGAGCAACTCGATGCACTAAATGCATATTTTCAAGCGCTGCAGACACGAGAAACCCGACAGATTTCTCCCGCAGCATAGTGATGACTAACTTAAGAGCAACACAGTATTATGTTCGATCAAAACGTGACTTCACCTTTTACTACTACAGTAACTACGCCTTCACAAACGCAAGCTCAAAAGCCACTGCGTGACTCTGTAAAGCAAGCGGTTAATAAGTACCTTAAGCAATTGGATAACGCAAACATCGATAACCTGTACGAAATGGTACTGGCTGAAGTTGAAGCGCCGCTACTAGAAGAAGTCATGACTTACACACGCGGCAATCAAACCCGCGCTGCCATCATGATGGGCATCAACCGTGGCACACTTCGCAAGAAGCTTAAGCAATACGGCATGAACTAAGATTCCAAGGGCTTTGCCCACCAAAGAGCACCAATCGGTGCTCTTTTTGTTTCAACACTACAACATTAGAAACTTAAAATTTATGCAAACACCAAAACCTATTAAACGTGCTCTCCTTAGTGTCTCTGATAAAACCGGTATCCTCGATTTCGCGACAGCGCTGCATAACGCTGGCGTAGAACTTCTGTCGACGGGCGGTACCGCGAAACTACTTGCTGATGCTGGCTTACCTGTGAAAGAAGTCTCTGATCACACAGGTCACCCAGAAATCATGGCAGGTCGTGTTAAAACGCTTCACCCTAAAATTCATGGCGGTATCCTTGGTCGTCGCGGTACCGATGAAGCGGTAATGGAAGAGCATAGCATTGCGCCTATCGACCTTGTGGTAGTTAACCTTTACCCGTTCGCTGCAACCGTGGCAAATGAAGATTGCACGCTAGAAGATGCGATTGAAAATATCGATATCGGCGGACCGACCATGGTACGTGCTGCTGCGAAAAACCATAAAGATGTGACCATTGTGGTTAATGCGTCTGACTACGCTCGCGTACTTGCTGAAATGAACGACAACAACGGCTCATTAACGTACAACACCCGTTTTGACCTTGCTATTAAGGCGTTTGAACACACGGCTGAATACGACGGCATGATTGCAAACTACTTTGGTGCCCGTTTAGATAGCACTGGTTGTGAAGCAGATTGTGACCACCAGCACAGCGAATTCCCACGCACCTATAATATGCAGCTTACTAAGAAGCAAGACCTTCGCTATGGTGAAAACAGCCACCAAGAAGCAGCATTCTATGTTGAAAACAACATTCAAGAAGCGTCGGTTGCTACTGCTACCCAGCTTCAAGGTAAAGAGCTATCGTTTAACAACATTGCTGATACCGATGCGGCACTAGAGTGCGTGAAAGAATTCGAAGAGCCAGCATGTGTAATTGTTAAGCACGCTAACCCGTGCGGTGTTGCTATTGGCGACGATATCCTAAGTGCCTATGACCGCGCATTTAAAACTGACCCAACGTCTGCATTTGGTGGCATTATCGCGTTTAATCGAGAGCTTGATGCGAAAACGGCGCAAGCGATTGTTGACCGTCAATTTGTGGAAGTGATTATTGCGCCGACAGTAAGCGATGAAGCGAAAGAAGTCGTAAGTGCGAAGAAAAACGTACGCCTTCTAGCGTGTGGCGATTGGGCTGGTCAGCTAACTGAAGGTTATGACTTTAAGCGCGTAAACGGCGGTTTATTAGTACAAGAGCGCGACTTCGGCATGGTTGAAATGGAAGACCTAGAAGTTGTGACTAAGCGTAAGCCAAGCGAAGATGAACTACGCGACCTTATGTTCTGCTGGAAGGTAGCAAAATACGTGAAGTCTAACGCGATTGTTTACTGTAAAGACGGTATGACGGTAGGCGTGGGCGCAGGCCAAATGAGCCGTGTTTACTCTGCAAAAATTGCGGGTATTAAAGCAGCTGATGAGAACCTTGAAGTGGCTGGCTCGGTAATGGCATCTGATGCTTTCTTCCCATTCCGTGACGGCATTGACGCAGCAGCTGAAGCTGGCATTAAGGCAGTAATTCAGCCAGGCGGCTCTATGCGCGACCAAGAAGTGATTGATGCAGCTGATGAACACGGCATTGCTATGGTGTTCACAGGTATGCGTCACTTCCGTCACTAATAGGTATCTACACCATATCTTTTAGTGCAGGCTTAGTGAGGGCAACCAACACCTAAGTTAAACACGCAGTAAAGTGGCACATTGTTACTTTACTGTGTGTTTGTTATTTTTCCTTAACCCTTTTTAATACGTAAACTCAAGGTCATTTGCTTGGTTGTAGTGAAACCTTATCGAAGCGACAAAGTTGCGAATTATTATGCTAAGGCGTAAATGCGAATAAGGGTTAGCTGATAGGCTTGATCTGACTTGTGGTAATTTGTAGTAATAGTGTTACTAATAAATGTTATGTTTTACTAGTCCGCATAGACAATTACCTACCCTAGACAGAAAAGGAAATAAGAATGAAAAAGTTAGCCCAACTTGCGTTAGCCGCAACGCTAGGTGTAACAGCAACCTATGCTAGTGCCGATGCTATTTCTGACGCCGCGATGAGCGATATCCGCTCTGATAAAGCCAAAGTGCGCGACGAGTATCGCAATCCTCAACAAACATTACGCTTTTTTGGTTTACAACCAGACATGACAGTAGTCGAAATCTCTCCAGGTGGCGGCTGGTATGCCGACATTCTTTATTCTGTTGTAAAAGAAGACGGTAAATATGTTGCGGCACACTTCTATGTTGACGATGAAACTAGCGGCTATTACAAAAAGTCGGTAGAAGGCTTCAAAGAAGAAATGAAGCCGGGCATGAAGTACGAAGGTGCGGAACTTACCGCATTCGACCCTATGAAAGCGCTAGATATTAGCGAAGCGGGCAGCGCTGATATGGTGCTAACCTTTCGCAACGTACACAACTGGTACATGCGTCACGGTGACGAAGGTATCGACAATGCGTTTGGGGCTTTCTTCAAAGCACTTAAACCAGGTGGCGTACTGGGCGTAGTGGAACATGAACTACCTGAAAGTGCAGATGATGAAGCAATGAAGAAAAGTGGCTACATGAAGCGTTCTTACGTTGTAGCTGCCGCTGAAAAAGCGGGTTTTGTGCTTAAAGCAAGTAGCGATGTAAACGCAAACCCAATGGATACTGCAGACCACCCGAAAGGTGTGTGGACGCTACCTCCTCGTTTGGCGCTAGACGACCAAGATCGTGAGAAGTACATGGCGATTGGCGAGAGCAATCGCATGACGCTAAAATTCACCAAACCAAAATCGTAATATTAAACACTCAAAACGGAACAGTTAATGAACGTACTTGTAATTGGCGGCGGTGGCCGCGAACACGCGCTAGCGTTTAAAGCAGCGCAGTCTTCTGATGTTTCAACAGTATTTGTAGCACCTGGTAATGCCGGTACTGCTACAGAACCTAAGCTCGAGAACGTGGCTATTGATGTAAACGACATCGCTGGCTTAGTTTCTTTTGCTCAAGGTAACGATGTTGAGCTTACTATTGTAGGCCCAGAAGCGCCGCTAGTTGCAGGTGTAGTAGATGCGTTCACTAACGCGGGTTTAATGATATTTGGTCCTACTCAAGCTGCGGCACAGCTTGAGGGCTCAAAAGCGTTTACTAAAGACTTTTTGGCTCGCCACAATATCCCAACGGCTGAGTATCAAAACTTCACAGAGATTGACCCAGCTATTGCCTACGTTCGCGAGAAAGGCGCGCCGATTGTAGTAAAGGCTGATGGTCTTGCTGCCGGTAAAGGTGTTATCGTTGCGATGACCCTTGAAGAAGCTGAAGATGCTATTCGCGACATGCTAGCAGGTAACGCCTTTGGTGAAGCGGGCAGCCGCGTGGTTATTGAAGAGTTCTTAGACGGCGAAGAAGCGTCGTTTATTGTAATGGTAGATGGCAAGAACGTACTGCCTTTTGCCACCAGCCAAGACCACAAGCGTGCGGCTGACGGTGATAAAGGGCCAAACACAGGTGGTATGGGCGCTTATTCTCCTGCTCCGGTCGTTACGCAAGACATTCACGACCGTATTATGCAGGAAGTGATTATGCCAACGGTTAATGGTATGGCCGCTGAAGGCAACGACTACGTTGGCTTTTTATACGCTGGCCTTATGATCATGGCCGACGGTACACCAAAAGTCATTGAGTACAACTGCCGCTTTGGTGACCCAGAAACCCAGCCTATTATGCTTCGCTTAAAATCTGATTTGGTTCCACTTTGCCAAGCAGCGTGCAAAGGCGAGCTTGCAGACAAAACCATTGAGTTTGATGAGCGCGCGTCGGTAGGTGTTGTGCTTGCCGCAGGCGGCTATCCAGGCAGCTATGATAAAGGCGACGTGATAACTGGTTTTGAAGACGCCGCGAAGCTAGAAGGAAAGGTTTTCCACGCAGGTACCGCACTTCAAGACGGTGATGTGGTTACCGCAGGTGGCCGCGTGCTTTGTGCGACTGCTTTGGGTAACAACGTTACAGAAGCGCAGCAAAAAGCGTATGAGCTACTTAAAACCATACAATTTAAAGATGTGTATTACCGTACTGACATTGCCCACCGTGCAATTGCCCGTGAAGCTGAAGCTTAATAAGCGGCGCATATAACACAAACATTAAATACGCGGCGTAAGCCGCGTTTTTTATATCGCCTATTTTTTTGACTGTCTTACCAAACGCTCACACCAGACTCTCACCCAACGCTCACATACTCTCACTTAACGGGTTAAAAAGACGCAACTTTTTATTTTGAGCGTATATACTTGAACGATATCAAAGTACAAAAGAATTCATGGTGAATGAAAACCCTTTACATACTGACAATATGCCTAGCATGCTTTACCTGTGCGGCGAAGAGCAGCGATTCCCTCTCTGATTCGATAGGTATCAGTGGCTTTGCTAGGGTTGTCGGGGGACAACTAGACACGAGCGAAGCTGAATTCCAAGGCTATTCAAATGATTTTAGCTTTTCTGAACAGTCCTTATTCGCGTTACAAGCGGACTTAAGCATTAGTGAAAAACTTAAATTGTCTGGCCAATTACTTGGGCATTCTAATGACGATAGAGATTCAGGTCTTGAATGGCTTTATCTAACGTATAACGCAAACTCCAATTGGAGCTTTAAGCTAGGCAAATTGAGAACCCCATTTTTCCGCTACAGCGACGTACTTGATGTGGGCTTCGCTTACCCCTGGATTACGCCTCCCGAACAAGTTTACGGCGGCTTTTTATTTTCAAACTATGAAGGCTTAAGCGCAACGTATCGCATTCACTTCGACAAATTGAATGTAGAAGTTGAAGCTTATTACGGCACTTATGATGGTACTTTTGACCGTGCAGGTGAAGAAACAGCCATTGAAGTAAACGATATTCGGGGGCTTATATTAGGCATATCTAAAGGCGGCTTTCGCGCGCGGGCTTCAGCCATAGTGTCGTCTGACTTCTTTGCAGACATCCCCGGCTTTCAAGACTTCGCTACTCTCTTAGAGCTTGCGGGTTACACAGAAAACGCCAACGTTTTCCGATTCGACTCGGACGCGGTTGCGTATCAAGCTAGCCTGCAATATGACTCTCTCGATTATTTTGTTTACTCAGAAGTTATTAAAATTGAATCAGATTTAATCAGTGTTCCTGAAGTTAATGCATACTACCTGACTCTTGGGTATCACTTTGATGAGTTTCAAATATTTACTACTATTGCTTCTGCAAATAGCAGCAATGATGTCCCCACAAATCAAATTCCGAAGGGACAATCACCACAACTCACTTCATTGTCTTTTGCCTATGATGCAATAGTCGATAGCCTTCCGCGCTATGACCTTGATTCACTTTCAGTAGGGCTTCGCTGGGACTTTAGACACAATATGTCGGCCAAAGCTGAGGTGACTTGGTTAAGTGGTGAGGAGGGACAGAACTCATTTTATTCAGAAATTAAGGATCCGAGCTTCGATAGAAATGCGGTACTCACCCAATTTGCACTAGAGTGGGTGTTCTAATGAAAACTCGCACGCTATTGTTTGCCATTCTTTTTGCCATGTTTGCTTCATTCGCAAGGTGCGAAGAAGTCATCATTGTTGCTAACTTGGAAGCGCAAGACGCTCCAACTGAAAAATGGCAAATTCGAGACATCTTTATGGGAAATTCTTCTGACTGGGATATAGAGCCTGTAGGATTGCGACCACCCAATACCGCTAGGACAATATTCAACACTAAGTTTATTGCGCTTACGGAATCCCGTATTCAGGGGTATTGGGCACAAATGCGTTTTAGTGGAAGAAAAACTCCACCAAAAGAGTTTCGTTCTCAAGAAGAAGCGTTGGCATATGTACTAAATAATAAAAACTCAATGACGTATGTTTTATCAACCACCGAAGTGCCCCAAGGCCTTGTTGTTTTGTTTAAAGAACAGTAACCAGCTACGGCTTTGTCTAGCGGTAATTCGATAATTGAATATGTGAGCATCCACAGCCAGTGGATAAAGTTTATCTTATAGCAATACACTGGCTGAAGGGGGCGCGCGAACTCCTTTTTAAGGCTCAAACGCCTTAATTTAGGTCTTCACTACTTCGCTAAAGTCACTTTCCCAAACACAGACGCATCCTTAAACCCCAGGTTTTTATCACCGTTTACCGGAGTAATGTTATGAGAGCCTAAAAAGTGTTCTCTGTCACCGCCATCGGCGTCACAGTAGGCCAACATAAAGCCCAGCGCCATATCTTCTTTTAAGGTTAATGGTGAGTTGTCTTTTCCGTGCTGATAACTATCGTCAAATACACGCACAGCCGCTTCCCAATAAACCTTATGAGGCGCCGATATATCTCGCTGCCATTTGTTTTCAACGTGATTGTTATACAGCTGCGGCACGGCTTCACCCGCTTCATTCGGACCAATATCAACAACTTGGTTGTCTAGCGCTAAGTGATAAGCGAACGCGTTGTAGTTATTAAAGTGATCGCCACCAGAGGCATCCGCATCAATAAAGATTTCTAGGCAATCATCATCCCAATATCGCTCAAGCGGGTTGGCATAGGTATCTGAGAGGTGGTCGTCTTCTATTTCTGCTAAAAGGTACAGCGCCTTTTTATCCCATCGTAGTTTATATCTACCAGAAAAGTCACTGGGCTCGGGCCTGGTGCCCCACATCAGCGAGGTCATGTCGTGCCAATCACCTTCTTTCCATGCAGCATCATTTGCTACGCCATCTATAACGGGTGCATTCGCGGTAAACATAACATTGTCCGGCTTCGCTTGTGCTGCCGGGGCAAGCATAGCGACAAGTAATGTAGAGGTGAATGCTGATACTAGCGGTTTAGTACTTTTCAACTGAATACGCTCTTAGTTTGCCTTCCTGACGTTTAAACTAACATGTTTTGAGCCCTACTGCGTTTGAAAAGCTGCACAGTAACGTCTCTCTTTATCAGAAGGATTACCAATTCATCTCTGTTATTGATATAACAAGGTTAATTCTTAAATCATAAATTTAGCTATGTCATTTCGAAACGCGTGCTATCACATTCTTGCTCCCGCTAGCGAAGCTCACGAATACAAAAAACGTAGCAAGTTGTTTGATATATTGCTTATTGCGCTGATTATCGTAAATGTAGCGGCCATGATGCTAGAAACCGTACCGGGTATTCCCACCATTTGGCAGCATGAATTGCATATCATTGAGGTCGTTTCGGTACATATTTTCACTGTTGAATACATACTTCGCGTTTACAGCAGTGCATCGGCGCCTCCCCGAACTTTCAAAGCTAACGGCATTTCCCAAGAAAAAACGACGGCATGGCAAAAACGTTGGGCTTATATAAAAAGTCCTATGGCACTGGTGGATTTAATGGCAATACTACCTTTTTACTTAAGCGTTTTCGTGGCATTTGATTTACGTATATTACGGGTTTTCAGAGTACTTCGAATTTTGAAAATTGGTCGCTATTCCCGTTCAATGCAAACCCTTATCACCGTATTGCGCAACGAGTCGCATAGCCTCATTGCTGCTATTAGCGTACTTTTGCTTTTCACTGTTATCGCCGCCACCTGCATTTACTATATCGAACATGCTGCGCAACCCGACGTCTTCAGTAGTATTCCCGCGTCTTTGTGGTGGGCACTGGTCACGCTAACTACCGTAGGTTATGGCGATGCCGTTCCCGTTACAGCATTAGGCAAAGTATTTGGTGGGCTTATCACTATCATGGGCATATGCTTTTATGCCTTACCTGCGGGCATTTTATCGTCAAGCTATACCACCCAGATGCAGTTAAAACGGGACCGGTTTAAAGATACGGTACAAAGTGCATTAGACGATGGAAAGTTGAGTGAGCATGACATCCATCATTTAGAACACGTAAGAAGATTACTAGATTTAGATGAAGAAGAAGCAAAATTAATAACGCGTTTGTTGCAGCATCATCATAAGCTCGATCGTTGATTCCGCGCTGGCTTCCGCCAAAACACATGACCTAAATTAGGCTGCGCGCGTAGGGTCGCCCCTTGATTCTTGTCGCACATCAGCTTATAACTAGTAACCGTCATTTCCAAAAAGAATTCCTATGTCTGTCAAACACCCTATTATTGCTATAACAGGTTCTTCCGGCGCGGGTACTACTACCACGACCAATGCTATTCGCCATATTTTCAGGAACTTAAATGTTAATGCTGCAGTAGTTGGTGGTGATAGTTTCCATCGTTTCACTCGCCCAGAAATGGAAGTAGAAATTCGTAAAGCCCAAGAACAAGGCAGGCATATCAGCTATTTTGGCCCTAAAGCCAACGACTTTGAACTGCTGGAGACGCTTTTTAGAGAATATGGCAGTTCGGGGACGGGACAGTTTAGGCAATACCTTCACACCTTTGATGAAGCCGTTCCTTTTAACCAAATGCCGGGCACCTTTACACCGTGGCAAGATTTACCTCAAAACACTGATTTGCTGTTTTATGAAGGTTTACATGGCGGCGTTAAAACTGAAGAAAATGACGTCGCAAAGCACGTGGACTTGCTGGTCGGCATGGTGCCGATTGTAAACTTAGAGTGGATTCAAAAAATTGTGCGCGACACCACTGATCGTGGCCATTCTCGTGAAGCGGTGATGAGCAGTATTGTTCGCGGCCTAGACGATTACTTCCACTATATCACGCCGCAGTTTTCTCGCACTCACGTTAACTTTCAGCGCGTACCGACCGTTGATACCTCGAACCCTTTCAGCGCTAGGGAAATTCCCACCCAAGATGAAAGCTTTGTTGTAGTCCGCTTCAGACGAGAAATGAAGAATGTCGATTATCCTTACTTGCTTCAAATGATTGACGGCTCATTTATGTCGCGTATCAATACGCTAGTGGTGCCAGGTGGTAAAATAGCGTTGGCAATGGAGCTTATCCTAACTCCGCTGCTTGAAGATATTCTGAATAAAAAGCGCCGCGCTGGCCATCAGATGGATTGGCTTAACACCGACGAGTAGCTTCAGGCTGTATACACCACTTCTATAGGCATATATTTAAAACATTAAGTCGTAATGGCTACTCCTCTGCGTCAGTCTAGGTTTATAGCTGCTTAGCTTTTTTTGACTAAGCTTTTTTCAACTGGGCCTTTTAACCCAGTTCTATGACCGTCGGGCATCTATTATGACTACATTTCAAAGCCAGCAGATTTGGATAGATCAGCAAGACCTTTCTAACACGAAAGTTGTTCACTGCGATATAAACGTAAGCGATTTACAGCAAGACGAAGTATTGCTTGAGACCGATAGTTTCGGCTTTTCTGCCAATAACATCACCTACGCGGCATTGGGTTTTAAAATGGGTTATTGGGGTTTCTTTCCACCACAAAGTGATGACAATGGTGATAACCCAAACGGCTTCGGAATAGTACCTGTTTGGGGCTTTGCCACAGTCAAAGCCTCGAACCACCCTGATATTCGCGAAGGTGAGAAAGTGTTTGGTTACCTTCCTATGGCGAGCCACTGGGTAATAAAGGCTGGTAAAGTCGCATCTCATGGCTTTTCTGACATTCACGAACAACGCAAAAGTATTAGCCCCGTTTACGACCAATATCTACGCTGTGCAGCGGACCCTGGCTACAACAAAGACCGTGAGGCATGGCAGCTAAATTTCAGGCCTCTTTATATGACCTCGTTTGTGCTTGATGACTATGTGGCAGAGAAAGCAAAGGGTGAAACCTTACTGCTATCGAGCGCTTCAAGTAAAACCGCGTTGGGTACAGCACAGTTACTAAAAGATCAAAAATCGGCGCGAAACGCCAGCTATCAAGTGGTTGGGTTAACCTCTCAGTCAAATGTAGATATGGTCAAAGCGTCTGACTGCTACGATGCGGTGTATAGCTATGATGACCTTAATGCGCTTACGAGTGACAAAAGCGATTCGCGCTACTGGCTTCTTGATTTCGCAGCTAACGGTACGCTAATTAATAACCTTAGCGAGCTGCTTGGCGATAGTTTAAGCGAGGTAACCTTAATTGGTGCAACAGATTGGAAAGCCGAAGAAAAGCCCAACCCCAAACTGCTTAATGCAGAGATTTTCTTCGCACCAGCACGCGTAAAACTGCGCCAAGGGGAATGGGGGCATGAGGCCTTTTTATCGAAATACGCGGGTGCATGGCAGCGCTTCGCCTTAAAAGTCAGCGATCAGTTCTTCGAACAGTCGCACCAGGGCACTGGTGCCATAACACAGTTATATCTGGAGACACTTAACGGCACGGCAAATACTAAAGCCCTTAATATCGCTACTTTTGATTAGCGTTACTTTGAGTAGCGTTACATAGCAACATGGGGCCGTACCCGCTTTAGACACTATTTGTAACAAACATGCGCTATCTTTTACGCTTTTGTCGCTTTTGTATTTCACATCTTGTGGTTATAGTGAAACAAACGTAAAACAAAAGGTATGAGTATGGGTCAGGAAACCTCTAAAATTCTCGTTGTCGATGATGACATGCGTCTGCGAAGCCTATTAGAGCGCTATTTGCTAGAACAAGGCTATCAAGTTCGCAGTGCGGCCAACGCAGAGCAAATGGATAGACTGCTTGAGCGCGAGAATTTTCACCTTATGGTTTTAGATCTAATGCTACCAGGCGAAGATGGTTTATCTATTTGTCGCCGACTGCGTCAGCAAGAAAACGACATGCCCATTATTATGCTTACCGCAAAGGGCGATGAAGTTGACCGCATTATTGGCCTTGAAATGGGTGCAGATGATTATTTGCCAAAGCCATTTAACCCACGCGAGCTTTTAGCCCGCGCGAAAGCAGTATTGCGCAGGCGCAGCAGCGAAGCGCCGGGCGCACCGTCTAAAGACGTGCAAATTGTGGAGTTTGGCAATTACAAACTTAATCTCGCCACCCGTGAGATGACAGCAGGCGATACGCCGCTCACTCTGACAAGCGGCGAGTTTGCAGTATTGAAGTCTTTGGTTACTCACCCCCGCGAGCCATTGTCACGAGACAAGCTGATGAACTTAGCACGAGGCCGAGACTACAGCGCCCTAGAACGCAGTATTGATGTTCAAGTTTCTCGCCTTCGGAGAATGCTCGAAGACGACCCAGCCAACCCGCGCTACATTCAAACTGTGTGGGGATTGGGCTACGTATTCGTGCCTGATGGCGAACAAGTTTAGCACCTATGATGGATACGGCGGATGCTACCGCCTTAGCCAGTTCGTTAGTGAAGTATGTATTCATGACGGCTAGCTACGCGTTCACATACTGTCATTACAGACACTGGCTCATTTCCCACAGTGACAGCATGTTATGCGTTTAATTCCCAAAAGTGCATTTGGCCAAACCGTCATGCTTATTGGCGTGTTGTTGCTCATAAACCAAATTGTGTCCTACATCTCGGTCACCTATTACTTTATTCATCCTAGCTACCAGCAAATTAATAGCTTATTGGCCACACAAGTAAAGTCGGTACTAGCTAACGATTTACTGGTGACTAATCAAGAAACACGTGACAGCTACTTTCAGCAAACACAGGTTCAAGTATTTGATGAAAGCGTAGCGAGAGAGAACGGTCTAGAAAGCGCGGTTTATTACAGCTATATATCAACGCAGGTTAGTGAACAGCTTAGGCAGCTTGCCGATGTACGCATTAGCACAGCCACACAAGCTAGCGACGAAAACGCGCCTTACATTGTGTGGATATCGCTTAATCGCTACCCAGACACCTGGATTTCTATTCCTATTTCAGGACTTAACGAAGCGAATATCTCCCCACTGACTATGTATTTAATGGTGATTGGGATATTGAGCGTAGCGGGTGGCTGGCTGTTTGTAAGGCGCATGACGCGGCCATTATCAGCCTTACAAAAAGCAGCAATTGCCGTGGGTAAAGGTGAGCATCCAGCGCCGCTTCGCGAACAAGGCAGCACGGAAATGATCCAGGTTACTCGCGCTTTTAACCGTATGAATCAGGGCATAAAGCAGCTAGAGAACGATCGTAATATCATGACCGCAGGTATTTCTCACGACTTGCGCACGCCGCTTACTCGCATTCGCCTTGCATCAGAAATGCTGCCAGAAGATCAAGATTGGATAAAAGACGGCATTGTGAACGACATAGAGGACATGAACGCTATCATCGACCAGTTCATAGACTATGCACGTTACGACACCGAAGAAGTGACTCAAGAAACCGATTTAAACGCGATTATTGCAGAGCTGGTGCAAGCAAGGCACTTGGATGATAAACATCATATTGAATTAAAGCTTAACACCATCCCGCCATTATCGCTGCGGCGTATTGCAATGAAGCGAGTCATCGATAACCTCATCGAAAATGCCTTCAAATACGGCTCTGATGAAATCGCCATTAGCAGTTTCTATAACCGTCACGAAAAGCGTGTGTACTGCAAAGTGCGTGATTTTGGCCCAGGCATACCTGAAGAGGAATTAAACAGTGTTTTCATGCCGTTTGCACAAGGCGATAAAGCCCGTAACTCGTCAGGCTCTGGCTTAGGACTTGCCATTATTCGAAGAATTGTAGAGGCCCATGACGGTGAGGTGACACTAAGAAACCATCCGCAGCAAGGGCTAGTGGCCGAGTTTTACCTGCCATACCTATCTGAACTGCCCGAAAAGAAATAGCACAGCGTTACACCGTTAATTTGTAGCGCTATGCATACCGGCTAGAAATGTTTGTTCTCACAAAGCCAGCTTTCTCTACTTTCTTAGGCTTCTCAGCCTTCTCAGAGCGCTCAGCCTACGGGGTCTTTGTGGTACTTTATCTTTCTGCTGTAACCGTAAGAAGCTAGCCACAGCACACACCCCCCTATTGGAATCACCCAAAATGCCGTGGTAAGCGGTACAAAGTTAGCCCAAAGCCCGGTAGAAAAAGAAGCGACCTGCACTCCGGTAGAATTGCCGATAATCGCAATGCCAGAAAGCACAGGGCCGTTGTCGCTGTCGATATTCATTGCCG
Source organism: Alteromonas sp. ABD4_190 (assembly GCF_056160105.1). Lineage (NCBI taxonomy): Bacteria > Pseudomonadati > Pseudomonadota > Gammaproteobacteria > Alteromonadales > Alteromonadaceae > Alteromonas > Alteromonas sp. ABD4_190. Next base: position 2,265,565 of record NZ_JBSWWN010000001.1, on the reverse strand, counting down.
CAGACAGTGCAAGCGGGAATAGCCCACCTAGTCCTAAACCTAGCAATAAATTACCCGCGCCTATGCCATAGAAAGTTGGCATCAGCTTAAGCGCAAAGACACCAGCAAGGGAAGCCGTAGCCATAAGCACTATCATGCGATGGAGTGACACAAAGCGAAGCAGAAATGGAAAGGTCAGACGGCTTATAACCATACCTGCGGTAAAGCATGCGAGTAGATTACGCGACTGTTCACCGCTAAAGTCTAAGCCGTTTTGCGCATAGCTTACAAACCAGTTAGCGTTACCAAACTCTACCGCGCCATAACCAAATGTGAGCAAGGCTAGAAACATAAAAACGGGCTGTTTGATGATGGTACCAAATGCCAAGGTTTTCTTAGGCTGTTTTGGCTGACCTTTGAGAACTTTTGCCTGCGACCGCGCAGCGATATAGGTATAGCACGATAGAATGATCATCACGCCAGCCACTACTTGAATAGGCAATCGCCAGTTTTGTTCAATAAAATATAACAGTGTTACAAAAAACGACGCAGCAAACGTACCTAAGCTGAACATGAAGTCCATTAAGCCCATCATAGTAAAGCGCTTTTCAGCGTACATCCGCGCGATTAGTGTGTGACCTATGGTAAAGATCGTTGAGCTTACCACCCCAATCAAAACAGCTAACACCAGAAACCATTGCCAAGATGACAGTACTGAGACTAAAAGCAGCAGCCCCGTATTCATGCTAAACAGGGTCGCTAATAGCGGCATGTACTCGAAGCGACTGGCGTATTTACCGCCAATCACTGCGCCCAACATCATGCCTACCGAAAACAGCGAGAACAAAGCACCACTGACGACCTCAGACATATTCAGGTCGGCGGCGATATCAGGTAGAAGTATTCCCCATAAAAGAAATAACTTACCAATTAAGAAAAAACCGGCAAAAATAACAATGGTCGCGGGAAGTCGGCTCATTTAGGCTCCACAGTTGATATCAGTTGGGAAACAGCGGATGTAGTTGTAAGGGCACAATCTAGGTAGCGCCCTTAACTTAGAAAGTGTGCCCTTGGGAAAACTGCCTAGTAAGACAGATCAGGGCCCTTTCTTATCTCATGAGCACAACTTACATTATCGCATGATCACAACTTCAACAGACTGCTGATAGTCGCAGTTAAATGCAAGCGAAAGCGTTTTCCCTTTTTCATCCCATGCAACTGGCACGCTATGGCCATCAATCAAAACACGCGAAGGTTTTTGACTAAAGCCGTGCACCACGTAGGTGATGTTGCGCTGCTTCGGCATACCGATATAGCTGCCGTCACTGCCAAGAGAAAGGGTTAACTTAGCGTTATCATCAACTGACGAGCGTAGCTGTAAACTAGTGTACAAACCTTTTTCAACAGACGCTGGATTCTTACCGTCATCTTCGTAATAGGTGTAAGAAGATGCTGCTACAGAGCTGTCGTGCCAGTAATGTATCTCTAGCTCGCGAGCATTAAACTGCTCTGTACGATCAAGCCCTTTTGACATGGGCATAAAGCTGCCTGCTTTAACCCATACAGGGAAGTTTTCTTGGGTTAACGGGTAATCTACCGTTTGCCCGCCTTGGTATTTGGTGTTTGAGAAAAAGTCGAACCAAACGCCTTTTGGAAGAGTTGTCGGCCATTGGGTCTGGTCAGGGCTAGTCACGGGTGAGACCAACAGCGCGTCGCCCCATAAATAGCTGTCGGCGTTCTCAAACCAATCGCTTTCACTATACTCCATGGCCAAGGGGCGCATTAGCGGCGTACCGTTCAGTGCATTTTCAAATGCCATCGAATAGTTGTAAGGCAGCATGTCGTAACGAAGCTGAATGAACTTGCGCGCAATAGACTTCACCGGGTCGGCATGGAAAATAGGCTCTGGGGCAATATTATCCTGTGCATGAGGCCTAAATACCGGCGAAAAAGTACCGAACTGAAGCCATCTTGTATAAAGCTCGGCATCAAAGGTTTCGCCTCCGGCAAACCCACCTAAGTCAGAATGGGTATACGCCATTCCAAAAACACTCATTTGAAGTGCCAACTCTACCTGAGGTTTAAGTCCGCCCCAGCTTCGACTCACATCGCCTGTCCACGGCACCATACCGTAGCGTTGGCTGCCCAAAAAGCCTGAACGCATCAGTACGAAGGGGCGCGTGTCGGGTTGTAGCGCAGTTAAATTGTTATACACGGTTTTCGCCCACTGATGACCGTAGGCATTGTGCACTTCTGCGCCGCTTACTTTTGTAGACTGCCACATGTGCTGAATATCGTCAGGGTGCACTTCAGGCTCGCCCAAGTCGCCCCACCAGCCCGCAACGCCCTGTGCAGCAAGCTTTTCATAGTATTGCCAAAACCAATCTTGGCCGGACTCACTGAATACATCGACAAGGCCGGTATTGCCAAAATAAAAATCAAAGGTATACGGCGTGCCATTATCGTTTTGAGCAAGAGCATTATTGGCAACGGCGCTTTCCCATTGCTTTGAAGTTGTAAGAATAAAAGGCTCGGTTATAAGCACGGTTTTTACATCTTGAGCGCGTAGCTCGCTGATCATTTTTTCAGGCTCAGGGAAAGTGACAGTGTCCCAGCTTAAGTTCCCCATGTGCCCTTTTATGTCTTTACCAAACCAGTAAAGGTCTAGTACCACGGCATCAACAGGAATATCTTGCGTGTTAAAGGCATCGACAACATCCATGACCTGCTGCTGCGACTTATAGCCAAAGCGAGAAGCAAAGTTACCTAACAACCAACGCGGTGGAAGCGGCTGTTTTCCCGTTACTGCTACGGTATTCGTAACCGTGTCTTCTAAATTTTCACCCAACACCATGATGTAGCTGGCACGGCCGCCTTGTGCCTTAAATAGCAATTCGTCGCTGTTCGTTTTGCCAATATCTAGCTCGCCAGAAGCGGTGTTATCAAACAATACGCTATAATTTTTTGACGACATCACAGCCGACAAGCCAAAGTACATTTGATTTGAAGAGGTGGTGTAACCGTAGTGTGCTTTGTTATAAAGCGGCATGCTATGACCACGACGATCCATACCTAAAACGCGCTGGCCGCCACCGTAGAGTTTTTCGTTTTCATCTAACGCAAACGACAGGCTGACGCCGTTACTGGAAATACTTAGTCCGCCTTGTTCTTTTGCTACTACTTTGCCGTTTACCGAGTAACTGATAACGTGCGTTAATTTATCGACATGCGCAGAAATATTATTGAATTTCAAGGTAAGCGTTGTTGCGGTTTCTTCTAGCTCAACATCGCCTGCGATATCTTTTGTAACTGCACTCGTGCCTTCCTCAGGAAGTGCCATAGAAGGTAGGTTTGCGTAGGGCGCACCTTTGACATCGGTAAGATAGGTTACCTGAAAACTGTTGTTACGCAGCGCCTTTATCTTAAAATCATTAGTATCCGTATCAATGGTAAGCGTTGCGTTTTCAAGTGTTGCTGTTTGAACTTCCGCTAGCGCATTTACCGAAAAAAATGCCAAACTAGCACATGCAAGTGCTATACGCTGTTTCCTGTCTATCATGCTCAAAACCTTTTTTATGCTTCCTAGCGAAGCGCACTTAATTGACGAAGCGCGCTTAATTAAAAGCCTACTTGTGTACCGTGAATGATAGCCAGTGCATTGCTCAACTTAAATAAACATACGTATTCATAATGTTAAATTTGTTAACAGCAATAAAAAAAGCCCGCAACACGGTGCGGGCAAAACATCAATCACGTTGAGTGTGATGAACGTTGGGAAGGGGCGAACGGGGTATTAGTTACCCGGCCCGGCTTTAACGATAGCGTCGCTAACGTCATATTTTTCAAAGTTCTGTTTAAAGTCGTTAACTAAGTTAGCGGCATATTCGTTGTACTTCTCTTTGTCTGCCCACGTGTTTTGTGGCACAAGCAAATTGCTGTCTACACCGTCTATTGCCACTGGCACATCTAGGTTTAACGCGTCAATGTGCTGGGTTTCAACATCAGCCAAGTTACCCGATACAATCGCATCGATGATGGCGCGCGTAGTAGGAATATCAAAACGGCTACCTGTGCCGTAAGGGCCGCCTGTCCAACCGGTATTAACTAAGTAAACCTTTGCACCAAACGCTTTAACACGCTTAATCAGAAGCTCAGCATACACGCCTGCCGGACGCGGGAAGAAAGGCGCACCAAAACAAGTTGAGAAGGTTGATTCAATATCGCTAGTAGAGCCAATTTCAGTAGAGCCTACTTTCGCTGTGTAACCGCTTAGGAAGTGATACGCCGCAGCTTCTTCAGTTAGTACAGAAACAGGAGGCAATACGCCACTTACGTCACAGGTCAAAAATACGACCGAGCGAGGTTCTCCACCACGGTTTTCAGCAACGCGCTTTTCAATGTGTGAAAGTGGGTAGGCCGCTCGTGAGTTTTGGGTTAACGATGTGTCGGTGTAATCTGGTGTACGCGTATCATCAAGCACTACGTTTTCTAAAATAGTGCCAAACTTAATCGCATTCCAAATAACTGGCTCGTTCTTTTGAGATAGGTCGATACATTTAGCGTAACAACCACCTTCGATATTAAATACGCTACCTGGTGCCCAGCCGTGCTCGTCATCACCAATCAAGAAACGCTTAGGGTCAGCTGAGAGCGTAGTTTTACCTGTGCCTGAAAGACCGAAAAACAGAGTCACATCGCCTTCTTCACCCACATTAGCTGAACAGTGCATAGGGAGCACGTCTTTTGCTGGAAGCAGGAAGTTTTGCACTGAGAACATGGCTTTTTTCATTTCACCTGCGTAACGCATGCCAGCAAGCAACACGCGCTTTTTGGCGAAGTTGATGATAACTGTGCCGTCGCTGTTTGTGCCGTCACGCTCTGGTTCACAGGTGAAACCAGGTACGTTTAAGATTTGCCAAGGCTGGTCACCTTTCACATTCCACTGCTGTGGAATAATAAATAGATTACGAGCAAACACATGCTGCCAAGCAGTTTGCGTTCTTACCTCAAGAGATAAGGCATGTTCGGGGTCAGAGCCCACTTGAAGGTGTGAAAGAAAGTGTTCTTGGGTAGACAGGTAAGCTTCTACTCTATCCCACAGTGCATCGAATTTGTCGGCGTCAAAAGGCTTATTAACTTTGCCCCAATCGATGTCGTTTTCGGTAGTTGGCTCTTTCACAATAAAGCGGTCGTTTGGAGAACGACCGGTACGTTTGCCGGTTTCAACGACAAGCGCGCCGTTTTTGTCTAATACACCTTCTCCGCGCAATACGGCGCGTTCGATGAGCTCTGCATTTGGCAGGTCGATAAGTGGCGTTACTTTCAGTTCCGTTTGAATTGAGGCTGCTGCGGTCATGGCTGTTACCCTATATGTAATTTTTCAAAAGCACTTTCAAAAAAGTATCACCTCTTTGAGTGTAATGTAAACAAGGCCTTTAGAGCATTTATAAAACGCATACTCACTATTTAGAACATACTAATTTCATAAATATTGTAAATTAATTACAAGGAAAGCCTTTACCTTGGATATAAATGCAAAAATAGGGATTAGAAAACCTATATTGATCGATGAATTTCAAAATAAAAAATTAAATTTTTTTTGAAACAGCGAGTGAAAACTTTGACTGAAACCGGGAGAAAAAGGAAAGTGGGACTGTGGAGAAAAGTTAAACACTTACTGCTGGGCATTTTTTGACCACAAGTGAAGTGTTGAGCGAATGAATTGAGATATACTGCGAGGTGTTCTGAAATAAAAAAGCACCTTTGAAAGAAGGTGCTTTAACACAGAAGTAAACAAGTAGTTACTGATTAGAAGAAGGAGCGTCGAAGTTGCCACTGTGAATAGCTTCAACGTCTATACTGTCAAAGCGGTATTCTGCATGGCAGTACTGACAGTTCATTTTGATCGCGCCTTCTTCAGCAATAATCGCGTGAAGTTCAGACTTCTCTACATGACGAAGCGCTTCTGCGCTGCGTTCCTTCGAGCATGAGCAGGCAAAGGTTACGTCTTTAGCTGGATACACTTCCACATCTTCTTGGTGATAAAGACGGTATAAAATGTCTTCAACAGGCAAAGAAAACATCTCTTCTTTGGTCAATGTTTCGGTAATTTTTGAGATGTGAGCAAATTCATTGGCCTGCGACACGTCGGTTGCGCTTGCATCGGTAGGTAGAACCTGAAGCAATACACCCGACGCTTTCGCATTTTTAGGGTCGCTCATGTCTGTCATCAGATGAACGCTGGTTGCAAGCTGCTCTGACTGAGCAAAGTAGCCCTCAATACATTCAGCAAGAGACGGTTTATCTAAAGCTACAACACCCTGATAACGTTCACCTTCATCTGGTGTAATCGTAATAACCAATACGGCCTGCGACAATAGCTCAGAAAAGGTATCTGGCAGCGTTTCCAGTGTTTCATCCCAGCGCGCCACACCGCGAAGTGTTTGCTCATGAGTGGCATTTAATACCGCGTAACTTACCGGCCCTTTACTTTGAATTTGCAGTGAAATTTCACCTTTAAACTTAAGGGTTGCCGTTAAAAGTGACGTCGCCGCAGCCATTTCACTTAGCAAAGTTTGAATTTGCACTGGGTATTCATAGCTGTGCACTATTTGCTTCAAGCTTTCATCCAGGCGAACCAGTTCGCCACGAACGTTAGCTTGAGTAAATAGGAAGCGGTGTAATTTATCGAAATCGCTCATAAGTAATCCTGTTTAGCAGCTCATTATTGCTGCTTAAATTTAATAATCTGTCTTCGCTGCTTTTTATCAGGTCTATGATCTGGTTTAGGACTGTGAAAAGCGCTCATTTTTCGTGCAGCCTGGTTTTCTTCACGTTTTGTTACACTTTCAGCCGTTTCTTCGAAAAGAGCTTGTGCCAATGGCGCACTCAAGCGCTTGTCGCTTAAGCCTAGCACCTTTATTTCGCGAATATCCCATCCCGCGGGAACTTTAATCATGGCTCCAAGCTCTACATGTTTACCAGGTTTGGCCCGTTGCCCGTTGTACTGGACTTTTCCCGATTGCACCATGTCTCTCGCAATGGCGCGCGTCTTAAAGAACCTTGCAGCCCATAGCCACTTGTCCAGCCTAACATTTTGTGGTGTATTGTTACTTTCCGATTGGCTCATGTAATAATTTCGTAATGGTGCGGCTTTAGTGTTTGACCCTCACCTTTACTAGGCTATTATGGGTTTGCTAAAGCGCGGTTAACCAAAAATTCACTATATTATAATAAAGCAGTACCATTAGTGGCAGCATGACATTCAATAAACCCAATCCACAATCTCTGGTTGTTTATCTAAGCCAGCATCAAAAACAGCTACATACCATAGTAGTGGTTCTGCTTAGCCTGTATTTAATTGCGTTTGCTGCCAAACTCGTGTGGCGAATTATACCTGAACCTCAACTATCTGCGACACCCACAGTAAGCCGTGCTCCGGTTATCTCATCGTCATCAGGCAAAAGTGGGGTCAACATTGCAAAAATACAACAGCTGAATTTATTTGGTAATGCGGCAGCTAGACCTGCTGAACCCGTTGCAGAAGTGACCGACGCCCCTGAAACCCGTTTGAATCTAACCTTAACGGGCGTTGTAGCCAGTTCAGAGCAGGAAGCGGGTACCGCGATTATTGAAAATCGTGGGAGCCAAGCGGTGTATGGCTTGGGTGAAAAGATTGAAGGCACCAATGCCACGTTGCAAAAGGTGTATAACGATCGCGTCATTATTAAAAACGGGGTGAGAAACGAAACCCTGATGCTAGACGGCATTGACTACGACGAAGCTAATCGTCGCCGTGAAATGCAGGCAAGAAATCGCCCTGAGCCAGAAGATGAATTAGAAGAAGATACCGTCGAGCTTAGCGATGAAGCATTAGAGGCAACTGCGGCACTTCGTGAACGGCCTGCTAGCTTTACAGATTTTATTTCGATATCGCCGAAAACCGAGGAAGGCCAACTTATTGGTTATCAAGTTAGTCCTGGGAAAGAGCCTGAGTTATTCAAATCGGCCGGGCTTCAGGCTGGCGATGTCATTACCCAAATTAACGGGCTAGACCTTACCGACTTGCAACAATCGCAAGAGGCACTGTCTGAGCTACGCAATGCACAAAATATAGAATTAACGATTATTCGAGATGGCAGTTTAACCACGCTCTACTTAGATTTACCCGAGGCGTAACAACAACTAAAACGGTAACGGCTCGTTTTTTACTGGTAAGCGTTTGTGTAGAGGTCAGCACAGTAACTGTGCAAGCAATTCAGCCATCGACATGTTAGGAAATGAAGGAAGTTAGAATGAAAAGGCGCACTAGCCATAAACTATTATCTCGCTTAGGCACCGCCATGTGCACAGCGCTTCTGTGTTTCTCGGTGACTGCCGCTGAATACATGCCTAATTTCAAAGATACTGACATCAATGAATTCATTAATATTGTTGGTAAAAACCTAGAGCGAACCATTATTGTCGACCCTAACGTACGTGGAAAAATAAGCGTACGCAGTTACGACATGCTTAATGAAGATCAGTACTATCAATTTTTCCTAAACGTACTCCAAGTTTACGACTTTGCTGTAGTTGAAATGCCAAGCGGCATCTTAAAAGTTGTACGCTCTAAAGACGCGAAAACTTCTAATATTCCAGTAGTGGAAGGCGCACAACAAGACGGCGATGAGTTTATTACCCGCGTAGTGCCTGTTTATAACGTGCCGGTACGTGAACTAGCCCCTATTTTACGACAGCTAAATGACCAAGCGGGCGGCGGTAACGTGGTTAGCCACGACCCATCAAACGTGATGATGCTAACGGGCCGTGCTGCAGTGGTTAATCGTCTTGTTGAAATCATTGAACGCGTAGACCGCGCTGGTGACGAAGAAGTAGAGATTGTTAAGCTTCGCTATGCTTCAGCCTCTGAGATGGTACGTATTATTGAAAGTATCAACAAATCACAAGGCAAAGCGAATACAGGCGCAAAGTCAGAGCCTCGCGTAGTAGCTGACGATAGAACTAACTCGGTTATAGTGAGTGGCGATGTTAAAGCACGCCAGCGCCTCATTAACCTTATTCAGCGTATGGATCAGGAACTTGAGTCTAACGGCAACACACGCGTACTGTTTCTTAATTACGCAAAGGCAGAAGACTTAGTTAAAGTTCTTCAAGGTGTATCAGCCAGTATCCAAGCAGAAGAGCAAGGCAGCGGTACCACATCGCGTAGAGCAAGTTCAAACCGCGAAATCAGCATTGATGCGCATGAAGATTCTAACGCCATCGTTATAACTGCAGAGCCAGACATGATGCGCTCGCTAGAAGAGGTTGTACGACAGCTGGATATTCGCCGTGCACAGGTACAAGTTGAAGCTATTATCGTAGAAGTGTTTGAAGGCGATGGCACAACGCTAGGTGTACAATGGGTTTCAGAACAAGGTGGCGGCACGCAGTTTAGCAACGGTGTAGTTCCTGTAGGTTCATTAGCCGTAGCCCTTAAGCAAGCAGAAGATGATACAGACACTGAAGCCTATGTTACCGACGACGGTGAAGTGGTAACTGTGACTACCACCGATGAAGGCGACTATACTTCACTAGCAAGTCTTTTAGGTGGAGCTAATGGGTTGATTGCCGGTGTTATCGAAAATGGCTGGGGCGCTGTTGTCCAAGCGGTAAGCACTGACACCAATTCTAATATTCTTGCCACACCTCACCTTACCACTATGGACAATGAAGAAGCCTTTTTCATTGTAGGTCAGGAAGTACCGATTATTACCGGTACTACAACGGGCGCGAACAACTCTAACCCGTTCCAAACGGTAGACCGTCAAGAAGTAGGTATCAAACTTAAAGTGACACCGCAAATAAACGAAGGCGATGCTGTTCAGCTACTTATTGAACAAGAAGTGTCGAGCGTAAGCGGTGCAACCTCGGTAGATATTTCTATCAACAAACGTGAAATCAAAACCACAGTGATCGTTGATGATGGCGGTACTATCGTACTAGGTGGATTGATTGATGAAGACGTACAAGAAAGTGTGTCTAAAGTACCACTCTTAGGCGATATCCCTATTCTTGGTCACCTTTTCAAAACCACGTCTACCAGCAAGCGTAAGCGTAATCTAATGGTGTTTTTAAAGCCTACGATTGTGCGTGACGGCGCTACTATGAACTCAATCAGTCACCGTAAATACAACTATATTCGAGCGCTACAGCTTAAACGTCAGCAAGAAGGTGTGTCTCTAATGCCAACGGCTGAAACGCCGAGCATGCCTGAGTGGAACGATGCACTAGCCCTACCACCTTCATTTGAAGAGTACCTTTCTGAGAAAGAGAAGCAAAAAGAAGGTAACGAGTAGTATGGCGGATGAACAACTTACTCAAGCACTAGAGGCGCAAGAAGAAGCCCTAGAAGCCATGGGTGAAGAGGCCGGTTTACCTGAAGAAGAGGCTGGCCCTAAGCAGTTATCGTTTAGTTTTGCAAAGCGCAACCAAGTGTTGCTTGAAACCAACGAAACGCCTGCAGTTCTGTATTTTACAGAAAATACGCCATTTGACGTGTTTGCCGAAGTACGTCGCTTCTATGGTGAGCCCTTTGTACCTAAAACCATACCCGCTGACGAGTTTGAAAACTTACTGACTAGCGCGTTTCAGCGCGATAGCTCTGCAGCTAAACAGCTTATGGAAGACCTTGGTAATGAAAGCGATTTATTCGCCCTTGCCGAAGACTTGCCTGACACTGAAGACTTATTAGACAGTGAAGATGATGCGCCTATCATCAAGCTTATCAACGCTATGTTGGGCGAAGCGATTAAGGAAGGCGCGTCGGATATTCACATCGAAACCTTTGAGAATCAGCTTGTTGTTCGCTTTCGCGTAGACGGTGTATTACGCGAAATTTTGCGTCCTAACCGCAAGCTTTCTTCTATGTTGGTGTCCCGTATAAAGGTAATGGCCAAATTAGACATCGCCGAAAAGCGTGTGCCTCAGGATGGTCGTATTACGCTTCGCATCGCCGGTCGCGCTGTGGATGTTCGTGTTTCTACCATGCCATCGAGTCATGGCGAACGTGTAGTGCTGCGTCTTTTAGATAAGAACAATGCTCGCTTGAATCTAGAAGATTTGGGCATGACGCTTCAAAACCGAAACCATTTTTCGTCCCTTATCAGAAAGCCTCACGGCATTATTTTGGTTACCGGCCCAACAGGCTCTGGTAAAAGTACCACGCTGTACGCAGGTCTAACCGAAATAAACTCGCGAGATAGAAACATTTTAACGGTTGAAGATCCTATCGAATTTGACCTTCCAGGCATTGGACAAACACAGGTTAACCCTCGTGTGGATATGACCTTTGCCCGCGGGCTTCGCGCGATTTTGCGTCAAGATCCTGATGTAGTCATGGTGGGTGAGATTCGCGATATCGAAACCGCACAAATTGCCGTTCAAGCCAGTTTAACCGGTCACTTGGTACTGTCTACGCTGCATACTAATACCGCAGCAGGCGCTATTACTCGTTTAGAAGATATGGGGATTGAGCCATTTTTGCTGTCTTCGAGCTTATTGGCCGTATTGTCACAGCGACTGGTACGTACCCTGTGCTCAGATTGTAAAAAGCCCCATACGCCAGACGCTTCTGAGCTTGAAGTGCTAGGGCAGAGCGCAACGAGCGACACCACTATCTATAAGCCGCACGGCTGCGCAGCGTGTAATCAAACTGGTTACCGTGGCCGTACCGGCATTCACGAGCTGTTATTAGTTGATGAAAAAGTGCGTGAAATGATGCACGAAGGTGTGGGCGAACAAGCTATTGAACGTTATATCAGAACCTCGACCCCAAGCATCCGTGAAGACGGCTGTAGCAAGGTGCTAGCTGGAGAAACTTCTCTTGAAGAAGTGCTTCGAGTAACGAGGGAAGATTAAATGGCGGCATTCGCTTATAAAGCGGTTAATGCCCGCGGTAAAAATACAAATGGGGTGCTTGAAGGCGATAACGCACGTCAGGTACGCCAACAGCTGCGTGAAAAAGGTTTAATTCCGTTAGAAGTAGAGCAAGTTGCAGAGCGGTCTCAAAGCGAAGGCAAAGGGCTTTCTTTTTCACTGTTTAAGCCACGTATTTCAGCATCGGATTTGGCGCTTCTTACACGCCAAATGGCAACGCTTGTAGAATCAGCACTTCCTGTTGAAGAAGCTCTACTCGCTGTCGCCGAACAGTGTGAAAAACCCCGCCAGAAGAACATGATGATGGCGGTACGCAGTAAAGTGGTAGAAGGTCACGGCCTTGCAGACGCGCTTGCACAATTTCCTAGTGTGTTTGACGAGCTATACCGCGCGATGGTCGCAGCTGGTGAAAAATCCGGTCACCTTGATACCGTGCTTAACCGATTGGCCGACTACACTGAACGCAGGCAGCAAACCCGCAGCCAAATTACTCAAGCGATGATTTACCCATCGTTAATGCTGTTCTTTGCAATGGGTATCGTATTACTGCTGTTAACCGTAGTAGTGCCAAAAATTGTTGGCCAGTTTGACCATATGGGGCAAGACCTGCCGGGCATAACACAGTTTCTTATTTCCGTAAGTACATGGCTTCAGAACTACGGTTTATTTATGCTAATTGGCATAGGCGTACTTATTGTTATTATTCAGCGCGTGCTACAGCAAAAACACATGAAGCTGCGCTATCACAGAGCACTTTTAACCCTACCTTTAATAGGCAAAGTGTCTAGAGGCTTAAATACAGCTCGCTTTGCGCGAACCTTAAGTATTTTGAGTGCCAGCGCAGTGCCGCTACTTGAAGCTATGCGTATTTCAGGCGATGTACTGGAAAATCAGCATATTAAAAATCAAGTAGCCGATGCGGCAGTCAACGTTAAAGAAGGCTCTAGCTTGCGCGCTGCGCTAGATAACACGAAAATGTTTCCGCCAATGATGATGCACATGATTGCATCAGGTGAAAAGTCTGGCGAGCTACAGCAAATGCTAGCTCGCGCTGCAGATAATCAAGATAGGGAATTTGAAGCGCTTATTGGTGTCTCACTTAAGGTATTTGAACCCTTACTTATTGTATCGATGGCAGGCATTGTCCTGTTTATCGTTATGGCAATATTGCAACCAATTTTAGCATTGAACAACATGGTGAATATTTAATGAAAACACTTAATCGCAGTTCTGGTTTCAGTTTGATTGAAGTCATGGTCGTACTTCTAATCATCGGTATTATGGCCTCAATGGTTGCACCACAAATTTTGGGTAATCAAGAGGAAGCACAGCTTAAAAAGGCCGCGGTAGACATTCAGCAAATGGAAAGTGCGCTTGAAATGTACAAGCTACGTAACAACCGCTTCCCAACTACTGAACAAGGTCTGGACGCGCTAGTAACAGCGCCGACTATCGACCCAATCCCACGCAACTATCCAGAAGGCGGCTTTATCAAGCGTCTTCCTGAAGATCCATGGGGCAACCCATATACGCTAATTAGCCCGGGAGAGCTTGGCGTGGTGGATATCTTCTCTAATGGCCCAGACGGTGAGCCGGGTACTGATGATGACATCGGTAACTGGAACATCAACGAATACTTGAACTAACCTATATGCGCTACCGCGGCAGTACATCGTTTCATAAAGCAGGCTTCACCCTATTAGAAGTCATGCTGGTACTGCTGCTTATGGGCTTGGCGGCGGGTTACGTTATGTTTAACGCCTTCGGCGCAAGTAAATCAGACCTATTGAAAACCCAAGCACAGCGCCTGCAGGTGATTGTTGATATGGCCAGCGACTTCGCGGTGTTAAATCAACAACAGCTGGGCGTACGTTTTGAAGCTGACAAAAACGAATACTACTTCGTTTACCTAGACGACGATGATGAGTGGCAGCGTATTGAAGGCGAAAAAACCTACGAGCCTTACACGTTACCCGAACCTTTTACCTTCACCTTAAATTTAGATGACCTCCCATGGGACGTTGAAGATAGACTCTTTGACAGAGAATTATTCGACGAAAACCTAAGTGTTTCCGAAGAAGGGGTAGAAATAGGTAACGAAGAAGAGAAAAAGCTGCCTCCACCGCAAGTGCTTATAATGTCGAGCGGCGAGATCACACCTTTTACCCTATCGTTTAATTATGAGGGCGATGATGGCGACGCCCCTGTTTATTTCAGTCTGCAAAACCAAGACTTACCGCCTTTAGTGCTTGAAGGGCCCCTGGAGCGTCCACTATGAAAGCGTCCATTATGAACGCGCCCACTCTAAAAGCACCTTGTATGAGAACAAACTCGGTAAATTCTTCTGGCAAAAGCGTTTCGGTTAACCCCCCCCATAACCAACGTGGCCTGACCCTACTTGAAGTTATGGTGGCACTGCTTATTTTCGCACTAACAGGCACCGCAGTGCTTAAAGCCGCTGGCGAGCATTTATCTAGCGTCGGCCAAATAGAGTCTGTTACTTTTGCCAATTGGGTGGCAAGCAATCGCCTAAACCAGCTTCAGCTTGATACCACCTGGCCGCCCAAAAATAATTTAAAAGGCACCATGGAGATGGCTGACCGCACTTGGTACTGGCAACAAACCGTCGCGAAAACCAACGATAACGACTTACGTGCAGTTACCGTTTCGGTAGGCGAAGATGAAAGCTACGAAAGTTCAGTGACATCGGTTACCACTTTTGTGGCTAAGCCAACGGCGGGGAACTAGTATGCAGCGCGGATTTACGCTTATAGAAATACTGATTGCCATGGCCATATTTACCCTTATCGGGCTGGCATCAACGGGTTTATTAACCACAGTTATCGACAGCAATGACATTTCAGAAGAGCGTTTTGCCAAGCTCCAATTGCTACAGCGTGCCATGATCACTATCGAGCGAGACCTTCAACAAGCCGTGCCTCGCGCAGCAAGGGTTAATGGAGAAAAGCAAGATGTAGTAATGGCAGGTGGAGAAACCGACGATAGCGATGATGATGGTATTGGTTTTGTAAGAGGCGGTTGGCACAATCCACAGTTAATGCTGCCAAGAAGTACTTTGCAGTTTGTTGCCTACAGGCTTCAAGAGAACAAGCTTGAGAGACTTTACAGTAATTACGTGGATAATGTTATTGGCTACGAGCCGAAAGTACGAGTGCTGCTAGAAGACATAGAAAGTTTAAAAATTGAGTTTCTCGCCACAGCCGACAGCGGTTCATTAGATGAAGACGAAGACCTATCGTGGAGCGAGAGCTATAAAGGTACAGCACTGCCGCGGGCAGTCGCGATAGAGTTTGTAAGTAAAGACTTTGGCAAAATTCGAAGGGAATTTACCTTAACCACGGGTGAATCATCATAATGCCAAACACAGGAACACGCCTTTTAAAAAACCATACGCGCGCCAAGGCTGAGACGTGTATGCCCCAACCGTCTACCCCACCGGCTAAACAAAAAGGTGTGGCACTGATGATTGTGCTGATGATAGTAGCTTTGGTTGCGGTATTGGCCACAGAAATGGGCACACGCTTGCAGCTTCAGGTGCAGCGTACGATGAACTTAAAAGACAACAATCAAGCCTACTGGTACGCCATGGGCGCCGAGGCCTTTGCGCGTAAGTCTATCCAGTCTTTGATAGAAGAAAGCCCGGATGTGATTTCTATAGATCAGCCTTGGGCACAAGAATTCAGCTATCCTCTAGAAAACGGTGGTTTAACCGCTAACTTAGACGATTTGCAGGCGTGTTTTAATCTAAACGCGATTACGTCTGGCACTGCAGGAGGCACAGGCAGTAACAGCGGTACTGGCAGCAGTGGAGCGGGTGACACCACGGAAGCCATGGACGCTTTTCACACTATGTTGCTATCACTTAGCGTTGACGGACTAGACAACTACACCGCAGATACCTTACGCGATAGTTTAGCTGACTGGGTCGACGAAGATGACAGAATGCGTCCTTACGGCGCAGAAGACAGCGAATACGAGTCCAGAGAGTTTCCTTACCTTGCGGCTAACGGTCCACTGGCATCAAAAAGTGAATTGCGTATTATTAACGGTGTATCACCACAATGGCTAGACGCATTACTGCCATTAGTTTGCGTGATTCCGGATTACAATGAGTTGAAAATTAACGTCAACACCTTAGAAGAAGAAGATGCACCATTACTTGCAGGCCTGACAGGCTTAGACATTCAACAGGTCACAAGTTTAATTAGTAGTCGCCCGCAAAACGGCTGGGACGAAATTAATGATTTTTTAAGCGAGCCTTCGATTCAAGCGCTTAATTTAACAAGCACTCGACAAGATTGGTTTGCGGTAAAAACTGAATATTTTATGTTGCACACAAAAACACAGTACAACAAAGCAACTTTTAAGCTTTCCACCGTGTTTCACGTTAATGCCGATACCGGTGTTAGTATTGTGAATCGCGAGTTTGGGGGAACCTATTAATGGAACAATTATTGGTGCGTTTAGGCGCCAACTACACAGACCCGATAAGCTGGCTCGTTTATTCGCGAACAGAAGATGAAATTATTGCGTCGGGCGAACTGCCTAATGCCGACGCCTTATCGTCGCTTACTGAACGCGCAGGCCAACGTAGCGTCATTGCGTTAGCGCCCAGCAGCGAAATTTTACTCAAATGGGTTGAGCTGCCGCCGAAAGCTGGCCGCAAGATCATTTCTGCCATCCCGTTTATGCTAGAAGACGAGCTTGCTACTGACATTAGCCAGCAGTTTTTTGCAATCGGCCCGAAGCGCGGCGATGAGCAAGCCGTTGCTGTAGTTAGCCATGAAAAAATGCAACTGTGGCAGTCTTGGCTGAGCGAAGCAGGGTTATTCTGCGACACCATTATTCCTGATGTACTTGCAGTGCCAGTAACGGAAAACGGCTGGTCGGTACTGACCTTAGGTGAACAGCTACTGGTGCGCCAAGATGAGTTCAAAGGGGTTCAAGGTGAACAAACTTGGTTGCTTCCTACTTTAGTGCACTTCACTGCGCAGCAAGAAGCACCTGTGACAATCACAAACTACGCAGGTATCGATTTAAGCAGTCTGCCGAACATTGAAGAAGCACAGGCACCGCTTGAACTGCCCATGCAAGTTTTGGCTAAAGAAGCCATGCAAACCAGTTTTAACTTGTGCCAGGGCGATTACAAGATAAAACGTAAGCGCAGCGGTGTGCTAAGTCAGTGGCGTGTAGCCGCTGTACTCGCTGTACTTGCACTGTGTACCAGCTTAGTAGATAAAGGCGTTACTCTTTATCAGTTAAAGTCGCAAAACCAAGCACTTAGCAGTGAAATAAGTAGCGCAGTTAAAGCCGGCTTCCCCAATATTGGCACCTATCGCAACGTGCGATTAAAGCTACAAAGTGAACTGGCTAAGTTAGAGCAGGGCGGTGGGGATGCTTCCATGCTTATTATGTTAGATCAGCTTGCACCGGCTTTTTCAGCCACCGACGTTAAGCCGCAAACATTGCGCTTTGACGCTACCCGCACAGAAATTCGTATTCAGGCGCAGGGCAAAAACTTTGAAGCCTTAGAGCAGTTTAAACGCAGCGCTGAAAACGCAGGTTTTGTGGTTGAACAGGGTGCTATTAATAATCGTGACAATGGCGTTGTGGGTACAGTGTCAGTAAGGAGTACGTCGTGAACGCACTTTTAGAAAAATACAAAGCCCTCACTGAACGGGAACAAAAATTAGTGCTAATTTCTGCAGTAATGATAGTCATTGCACTGTTTTATTTTGCAGTTTGGTCGCCACTAAATGCTGCGCTAGACAAACAAAAACAATTGCTTGATAACCAGCAGTCGCTTCTAGTTTGGGTAAAAGACAGCGGTGCACGCGCTCAGCAATTACGCCGCAGCAGCGGTGGAAAGCGTGCATTTTCTGGTTCGTTGCCGCAAGCGGTAAACCGCACTACTGCTCAGTACGATATTGCTATTTCTCGGATGCAGCCACAGGGCGACGAGCTTCAAGTATGGGTTGATCAAGCGCCGTTTAACAGTGTGTTAGACTGGCTAAAGGCCATGGAAAACATGGGTGTAGTTATTCTTCAAGCCGATATAGCTGAAGCAGATGCGCCAGGCTATATCAAAATTCGCCGACTACAGTTAGGTAAAGCATGAAGTCGAAAGTTAGTTGGATCATAGGCGGAATTCTTGCCTTCCTATTGTTTGCTATTGCTTATATGCCCGCAGTGCAGGTTATCGGTCGTATAACACTACCGAATAATGTTTCTGTAAGCGGAGTAAGTGGCACCTTATTTTCTGGTAAAGCACAGACCCTAGTGGTTAACGGCTTGCCTGTTAACAACCTGAAGTGGGAACTCAGCCCACTTCACATGTTATTGGGTAAAGTTAAGCTAGATCTTAAAGCAGGTAATATTCGCGATAAAAACGACATCGCGTTTGAAGGCCCTATCACTACCGGGCTTTTCAGCCAAGATACGATCAATACCGAGAACTTTACGCTGTACCTACCTGTAGATAGAGTACTTGCACAAGTTCGCTTGCCTTTACCGGTAAATGCAGGCGGACGCTTTAAAGTCTCGTTAAGTGACCTAACCTTTGGTCCAGCATGTGAGTCGCTCGATGGCACAGGAGACTGGTTAAACGCTACGGTTGCAGGAACACAAGGACCAATTGATTTCGGAACTTACTCAGCAAAGCTTCGTTGCGAAGGAAAAGACATTGGCATAATGGTAAGCGAGCCAAACTTACTAAGCTTATCGATGGATGCGGTTATCCCTACTACGATGAAAAATATCCGTGTAAGTGGTAAATTCAAACCTGACGACAGCTTACCGCAAGAAGTCCATCAGGCTGCACGCTTGTTTGGTACGCCTAATAGCAGCGGATATATCCCAATAAAGCTTTAAAGTGCTAAACCCAATAAACAATACAGAAAAAGCCTTGGTTTTTCACATCAGGGCCACTAGGAAAAACACTCAACAAAGGATTGTACAATGAACAAACCTCTTTTTGCTGGCGCTAGCGTTACTTTAGTTGCACTTGGCGTTGCCCCTTATTTTATCGGTAATAGCGTTGAAGAAAATGTTAACGCTGCAGTAACCGAAATTAACGAACAGGCTGTCTATTCAGCCGAAATCATTTCGTACGACAAAGGCTGGTTCTCAACGAAAGCAGAAGTCAAACTCGCTATCGATTTTCAAGCGCTTTTTAATGCGCAAAATATCGACCAATCTGAGATACCACTAGAAGAAAACCCTAGTATAACTGCTTCGCTGGTTGCCCATCACGGTCCTGTTTACTTCGGTGATGGCGTTGGATTAGGTCGCGTTCACTACACGGTATTTATCGATGGGGATGAATTAAGAGAATACGTTCAATGGGACGGTGAACAGCCAATTTATAGCAATGAAGGCGTTGTTGGCCTGCTTGGCAATTTAAGCTACGAAGATGTAATTCCGGCCCTTAGCGCAACCAATGAGGAAGAAGGTTTTACAGTGCTTTTCTCAGGTTATGCTGGTAAAGCTGTTCCTGAGGGCGATCAGACCTTTTATACCTCATCGGGTGAATCACTGAGCATAAACGCCGATGCCGCGTCGATTAAGATATCCAATCTTTCTATGGATGTGACCTACGATGGCAGCATGGTAGAAGCCTTTAAAGGCGAACTGTTTGAATCGAAAGTTAAAGCACTTATAGAAACCATGGAATTTACGGGCCTTGAAGCAGGAGAAACAGTTCAGCTAGACAATATTGCGCTTATTACAGACACTAAAATTGATGATGACAGCAATACAGCTAATGTATACGTAGAATACGCCATTGATAAGGTAGAAGGGCCTGAACTTGCAGCCACTGATATGGTGTTAGGCGTCGCTTTAAATAACTTAGACGTTGACTTCATCAAAGCATATCAAGAGTTCAGCAACACATCCCTGTTGGTGCCTTCTGAGGAAGTACCCGCCAAAATGATGGAATTTATTGAGACGAACCTGCTTACCCAGCTAAAAGCAGAGCCTGAACTTAACATAACGAAGCTTAAAGCAACGTTGCCCGAGGGTTCGTTTAATGCTCACGCAAACACTAAACTAGTTGGCATTGATGCCTTGCCAGGCACAATGGAAGATGTGGCTTACTGGGTAACCCATTTGCTGGTCGATGCACAGGTAACAGCCGACAAAGCCTTTGCGCAAAGCGTAGTATCTGGTTACATGATGGGGCAATTAATGGCAACACCTCAGGCGCAAAACATGACGGCTGAGGAACTTGAGGCCGCAGTAGACCAACAGACGCCAATGATGTTGGGTACTTTTGCCCAACAAGGCTTGATAAAAGAAACAGAGCAAGGTTATGAGGCAAAATTAGAGCTTAAAGACGGCAAAGCCAGTGTAAATGGTATGCCTATTCCATTGCCTTTTGCGCCGCAATAAGATGTTTAGAAGTGACTAAAAAAAGCGCCAGCAAAGTACAGTTAACATTAGGCGCTATTAGCGGCAAATGCTGACAATACCCAGTCAGAATTAAAAATGCAGAGCCTAATGCTCTGCATTTTTTCATTACTTCATCTTTACCACGTTCAACCCTGCTAACTCCCCTCTTGGCATAGGCTGACCAGTCTTATGTTTCTACTTAAAACCGTACCTAGTTCTCATCAAAAAGCGTGATATTCATCAATTCTTGCGCAGCATAGACACGCCCCTCAGCAACAACCGTAATAGCCTCAGTAAGCGCATCTAAGCCCGATTCGCTACGTTTCATAATATGAGACAGTAAAATGCGTTTTGCTTTAGATTGCGCGGCGATATCGATTATTTGTGTAGGTGTCATATGCAGGTTCTTCGCAACGCGCCCCGCGTTATCGTCAATTGCGTTGTGCAATACTAAAAGGTCAGCGTTTTTAGCGAAGCGAGCCAGGTTTCCCTGTTCATCATTCGTATCACCAGAAAAT
The DNA here is from genome assembly GCF_056160105.1 of Alteromonas sp. ABD4_190. NCBI lineage: Bacteria > Pseudomonadati > Pseudomonadota > Gammaproteobacteria > Alteromonadales > Alteromonadaceae > Alteromonas > Alteromonas sp. ABD4_190. Next base: position 2,244,737 of record NZ_JBSWWN010000001.1, on the reverse strand, counting down.
ACCGCTACACATCCGTTAGCCTTAACTTTCCACGCGAGTGTGGGGATCGGCCCGTGATTCACCGACATCGCTTCAACACTAATGTCACTATTCACATCATATTCAAAAGGTTTCTCTAATGTGGCGTCTACAACGCTTTTTGCCGATATGGTGTAGTCGTCTTGGCCATCGATAGTGTAAGAAGACAGATATTTAAATGCGCCCTCCTCGCCAATTAGCGATGAGAGATAAGCGTTGGTCGAGGGCATGGCGTCATTACCATCAGGCCCTATTACCCATAAATTTTTTTCGCGGTTAGTGAAATAACCACCTTTTACGAAGCTCGGCAAATCGGCACTGTGGTCAGTATGTAAGTGAGAAAGCAAAATCACATCAAGGGATTCAAATGACGCACCGGTTGCGCCAAACTGAACACTGCTGCCGCTGCCAGCATCTACCAAAACACGTGCTTTGTTATCAACCCAGACCAAATAGGCGCTCGATGTTCTTCCGTCATCCAATTCCGGCCCCCCTGAACCTAGCACCTGAACAGACACGTTCTGGCAGGCCATAAATGCCTTACTTTCACCAGCACTTTCTTCTGAAGTCGGCGGTTGAGGAAATGATGGAGACGATGTTTGCGTAAAAGGCGCCGATGAGGCTGGCGCTATTGCCAAGAACAAGAAAATAGACGTCGTTGAAAGCAAACTCACCCACGCAGTGCGTAGTTTACCTTGTTCCTTTGTGTGCACTTTTTGCACTGTGCCCTTGCTTATAATACTTAACTGCCTGTGTAAGACTTTCATCGCCGTCATCCTAAACCATTCCTTATATTTTTATACCTTCATATCAAGATAAAAGACCGAACGGTGGCGTAAAAATATTCAGGGAAACAGAAACGCGTCAAAGAGCGTGTTGATACTAAAACGAAGATATAAAAAAACGGGCACGTCGCACGCGCCCGTTTCAATACAATGATGATAAATATCTAGTAATTACTCAGCAGCACTTTCAGCTACCATAATGGTTTTGATATTCACAAATTCGCGCATACCATAGCCACCGTGTTCACGGCCGTAGCCACTATCTTTTACACCACCAAAAGGCAGGTTTGGCTGTGCTAGTGAATAACCGTTAATATTCACCATACCAGTGTCGAATTCATCTTTCGCCAGTGCAATAGCTTTGTCTGTATCTGTACTAAAAATGCCGCCGCCTAAACCATAGCGTGAGTCGTTTGCGACTTCCATTGCCTGTTTGTCGTCACGGGCGCGGATTAATGACGCGACAGGACCAAATAACTCATCGTCGTAAGCGGGCATGCCAGGCGATACATTTTCAAGCACCGTCACCGGATAAAAGTAACCATCAGAATCTGGAACTTCTCCACCGAGAGACAGCGTAGCGCCGTTTTCGATCGATTTTTTCACTTGGTCGTGCAGTTCATCTCGCAAGTCTTCTCTTGCCATGGGGCCAAGGTCGGTATTTTCATCCGTTGGGTCACCCACTTTAAGCTTTTTACATTGCGCCACGAACTTGTCTCTAAACTCGTCATAAACGCTATCAACGATAACGAAGCGTTTAGCCGCTACACAGGTTTCACCATTGTTGATTACGCGACCTTGAATACACATTTCTACCGCATGGTCGATGTCAGCATCCTCTAACACCAAGAAAGCATCGTTACTACCAAGTTCCATCACGGTTTTCTTAGATAGACTCGCAGCCTCTTTCGCCACTTGCTTACCTACTTCGTCGCTCCCTGTAAAGGTGACGCCACGCACATATTTGTGTTTAATTAAATCACTGGCCGTACCGCCATCAATAAGTAGAGACTGATACACATTTTTTGGAAAACCAGCATCTTCGTACATTTGCTGAATAGCTTGTGCCATTCCAAACACGTTTTTTGCGTGCTTCAGCACCGTAGTGTTACCCGCCATAATATTCGATACGCTGTAGCGAATAACCTGATAAAGTGGGAAATTCCAAGGCTGAATGCCCAGAATAACGCCGATAGGTTGATAAGTAATGATGGCACGACCGCCCTCGAAAATGCGATGTTCATCTTCTAGAATTGAAGCGCCATGCTCGGCCGTGTAGCGACATATTTCAGCGCATAGCTGCACCTCTTGCTTACCTTGTGCGGTCACTTTTCCCATTTCACGAGTCATGAGACTAGCGAGATCGTCGATGCGTTCTTCCATTAAATCCGCAAGGTTATTGAATAAATCTGCGCGGGTTTCAAATGATGTACGACGCCAGTTCAAATAAGCCTCTTGTGAGCGGGTTACCGCTTGTTCGGCATCCTCAGCTGACATCAAATGATAATGATCGATCTTTTCACCTGTAGCAGGGTTGTAGGTATTGATTGTCTCACTCATCGTCACTCTCCTTATTCCGTTTGGTCTGAAGGATTTGCAACTAAAAAGCCAATGTGCCAAATGAAATTTTATTCAATACTTTCAAAAGCTTATATAAGACCCCCAGTAAGAGAAACCGAGAGAGGTAAAAGAGGATACAGAAAAGATTACCTATCGCAGTAAAGATTTCAGGGCGACCATTGCGATCGCTTTATCTATTTTCCTAAGCGAAAAGACCCTTGTGGCAATCTGTTGAAATAACGGAGTGAAGTGCTTCGTTGCGCACCAAATGCTGTCTCAACCTAGTCAGTGTATAAGTCAGGAAAATGAAACTTCGCCATAGCAAGGGTCAACGCCACTTCATAAACACTTTGTCGCGAAGCATGATTTAGAGTCAGTAACCCTATAGCACCGCCTTTTTGTTTTATATTTACGGTATCGAAAAGCTTGTCCATAACCGGCCCAAGCTCTTCGCCACGCTGTAATGCTTGATACACGCTAACAGGCAAAGGCAAACTCGCACTTCGTGTTACCGACCAGTGACCTTCGTGGTAAATCGCCACATAGGCAAAGGTAGCAGGGCCATCTTCAAAAACATCCACCCCCCCTTCAATTGCCACATACCAAGAGTCTGTGAGTCCACCTTGATGATGAGCGAGCATGGCCTTCACGCGATTAATGGCGCCCAAGCGCGTTTCGTCCTCATTCATTGGCTGGTCGGGTACGCCGCTTGGCACAGCCATACCCTGAGCGTCGAAATCGTGCTCTAGTGTGTCGGAAAGTGTATTGAGCGCAGCGTTTATTTTTACCGGATTTAGCGAGCCTACGTAAATTGTGTCAGAAACCATTTGCTTTCATCCTTTAAAAACGTTTTTTCAAAGCAGTATCAACTGGATTCTGCTTTATGTCTTCTAGCATTAAACGGTAATCGCGCACCGCTGAAAACTCACTAATATTGCGATTTGGCAAGGTGCTATCGGGGTTATCGACAGCAAGTAAATGTTTAATACCGTACGTCTTTGCCGAATGTAAAATGGGTAATGAGTCATCGACAAACAAGGTACGACGAGGATCAAATTGTACTCTCTCTTGTAGTCGCTTCCACAAAAGCTGAGACTCTTTAGTTACACCAAATTCATGGGTAGAAATAAGGTTGTCGATATGCGCGTCGAGCTGAGTATGTTCTACCTTAAGCGCCAAACTGTTTGGGTGGGCGTTGGTCACCAATACCACCTGCCTGCCTGAGTCATGAAGCGCATCAAGGAAAGGAATAGTATCGTCGCGAAGGGCGAGCAAATGCGCCAGTTCACGCTTAAGCGGCATAAACTCATTTTCTAAGTCCATTTCGAGGGATTCAGCCCAGTAATCTAAGCAATACCATTGAATTTGCCCGAATACTGACTCATATCGCGCAGTCATTTCACGTTGACTCTGCGCCTCTGATATTCCCCTTATTTCCGCCAATCGTTTAGGCAAATGATGTAGCCAGAACTGGTTGTCGTAATGAAGGTCTAACAGGGTACCGTCCATATCTAGCAGTACAGTTTCTATTTCATTCCAGGGCAGAAAGGGCAAGCGATTTTCCTTATAATGAAGTAAGCTAAGAAATTGTATACAAGTATGATAACAAAGTTGTAGCGATAGACATGCCAAAAATTGATCCGAACAAACCGTTACCACAAATTCATTCTCGTGAAATCGTTGCGCAAAGCAAACTCTTTAGGGTAGAGCGCTTAGACCTTGAGTTTTCAAACGGCGCCACCCGTGAGTTCGAGCGGATGGCGGGTGGAAACAGGGGCGCGGTAATGATAGTGCCCATGCTTGATGAAAACACCATGGTGTTAATTCGCGAATATGCTGCCGGCACTCATTCGTATCAACTAGGCTTCCCTAAAGGTTTAATAGACCCTGGTGAAACTGCCATTGAAGCGGCTAATCGCGAACTACAAGAAGAGGCTGGCTTCGCGGCCAATGATCTTGTTGAGCTTCATAAGGTCAGCATGGCGCCCACTTTCTTTAACGCCAATATGACCATTGTTTTGGCTCGCGACTTGTATCCTAAGCAACTTGAAGGCGACGAACCCGAGCCTCTTGAGGTGATTCACTGGCCTTTAGATGAAGCAGATGCTTTACTTGCACGAGAAGACTTTGTTGAAGCACGCTGCATAGCCGCGCTGTTTTTAGCTCAAAAGTGGTTTAAGGAACAATAAACAATGCCCGATGACGCCCATGCCGACCTACTAGAACTTGCGAAAGAAATTGCCATCGAAGCCGGTGAAGCCGTATTAGACGTATACGATAAAGGGGAATTTGACGCTTATCAAAAAGACGATGAGTCTCCCGTTACCAGCGCAGATTATTTGGCAAATGATATCATCAACAAACGCTTACAAGCCGCGACGCCTGATATCCCTATCCTCTCAGAAGAAAACAAACACGCAAGTTTAGAAGAGCGAAAGCATTGGCCCAGATACTGGCTAATCGATCCCATCGACGGCACTCAAGAGTTCATCGCTAGAAGTGGTGACTTTGCGGTTAACATTGCCCTAATTGAGAATAATGAACCTACCATAGGCGTTATCTTCTGGCCTCCTGGGCAATCGTTGTATTATGCGCAAAAGGGGAAAGGGGCATTCAAGTCTTCACCTGATGGCGATCATCCCATTAGCGTACGCAAGCTAGACGATCCTAAAAATAGCGTGGTGATGATTGCAATTAGCCGTCGCCAGTCAAGAGAAAAAGTGCTTAGCAGAATGTGCGCTAAGCGCGTTTATCACACTCTTCCCTTGGGAAGCTGTTCACTAAAAGCCTGCTTTATTGCCGAAGGAAAAGCTGACGTTTTTATGCGCATAGGTATTACCGGTGAATGGGACACGGGGGCATCGCAATGTATTGTCTCTGAAGCCGGCGGGAGTATCGCCGCTGCTAACTTCGAGCCACTTACCTACAATCAGCGTCATTCGCTAGAGAACCCAGATTTTGTGGTAATGGGCGATCAAAGGGTGCCATGGCGAGATGTAGTCCAGTATGATGACTTCGTAAACCCACATCAGCGCTAGCGCGTACTATTTAGTTAGCACAGCGTGTTAACCTACGTATAATAGCGTAGTAATGTTGCTGGGCCACATTACTCTGGTAGTGGTTAAATCAAGCCAGATGGAACCAAAAAGTAAAAGGAGTAACCTATGATGACTACACGTATTCGCACGTTATCTGCAGCATTGCTCACATGTGGGCTAGCATTTCCTGCCGCAGCCGACTGGTCAATAGACGGCGAAACAAGTGCACTACACTTCTTATCAACGAAGAATGCACAGGTCACCGAAGTACATAAGTTTGATAGCTTTGATGGTACGCTGTCTGATAGCGGCAAGCTCTCCGTAGCAGTAGACTTATCGTCAGTAAATACAGCCATTGATATTCGCAACAAGCGAATGCAAGAGATGCTGTTCAACGTGAGCGAATTTGCACAGGCAACGTTTGAAGCCAAGTTACCTGAGTCGATGACAAACCTGAAAGCGGGTCAAGTCGTTAACGGGAAAGTAGATGGCATTTTGATGTTACATGGAAAAGCCGTTCCTACATCATTTGCGGTTAAGGCGAGTAAAGTAGACGACGATACCCTAACTGTATCTACTACTGCTCCTACGCTTATTAAAGCAGAATCTTTCGGCCTTGCCGAAGGCGTAGCTGCGCTACAAAAAATTGCAGGGCTAAAGAGTATAACGACGACAGTCCCAGTGACGTTTTCTGTTACCTTTACGCAATAGAATACTGCTATTGCTAGGGTCTATCGATAAGAGTTAGGCAGTGGTAATAAATGAAAGCACAAAAAAACCGCACGAAAACGTGCGGCTTTTTTGGTTTAAAGAGCTTCTCTCTAAGACTGATGCAGTCTGTTAGGAAGTCTGTAACGCATAGGTAATGGCTTTTGACTTAACGCTTGCTCTGGCATACCTTGCCACACGTTCTCAGGAAGGGCAGGTACTTCAGCCTTATATTGAGAGACAGTGAAATATCCCATCGCTACACGTAAACGCTTAAGAGCTTTACACTCATTCACTTCCTGATCGATGACAAACACTCCCCACTTGCGCATCGCTATGCCTAGTTTATCACTGCTTGTTAAGCGGATAACCGGTGCTGCCAACACCATGCCAATTAATACAGGTAGCAGCCACATAAACAGCGACGGTGTGAAATAAAAGGTAGTTACGCCCCACGCTACCGCTAAGCAGCTCATAATTTGCGTGTGTTTGATTGCAACGGTCCAAGGTACTTTGCGACCTTCACGCTCTTGTGCTTCCCATTTAACTGAGTGACCGATAAACACGCTGATCACAAAATAGCTATGGTAGAACATCATCAGCGGCGCAATTAGTACAGCCATGGCTAATTCAATTGCCGCGCCTTTTAGTAAAGACCAAGCCCCACCAAACTCTTCACGACGTTTCATTAAAGCCAAGGTAATACCTAAAAGTTTAGGTAAGAATAGTAAGGCGGCGGTACCCCACATGGTTACCATCATCATGTCTTGGCGTGCTACCTGCCAACTGGGGAAAAGCTGATACTCAGATACGAAGAACTCTGGCACTGACGTGGCGCGAATTAATGCATCTGCGGTACCTAGTGCCAACATACAAAACAGTATTAGTGAAGAAATGTACGCAAACGCACCAAATAAGAAGTGCAGGCGATTCGCCATTTTAAGACCTTTCACCTTCAAAAGCCCTAAATGCTGTATGTTGCCCTGCACCCAGCGACGGTCGCGAATGGCGTAGTCTACAATGTTACTTGGCACTTCTTCATAGCTACCTGTTGTGTCGGTAAGTAAGTAAGCCTGCCAACCGGCACGGCGCAAAAGCGCAGCTTCAACAAAGTCGTGGCTTAGTATTTCGCCACCAAAAGGTGCACGACCTTCAAGGGTGGGTAGACCGCAATGCTGCATGAATGGTGCAATGCGAATAATGGCGTTATGCCCCCAGTAGTTTGCACTATCTGTTTGCCAAAATGATAAGCCTGTTGCCAACATTGGGCTGTAAAGGTGAGCAGCAAACTGCACGAAACGACCAAAGAAGGTGTTTTGACGCACTGGCATAGGAATAGTCTGCACTAAGGCCGTATCAGGGTTTTGCTCAATACGGCGGGCCAGGTCCTGCATACGCTCTGCGGTCATTACGCTATCGGCATCTAACACAATCATCGACTCGTAATTTGCGCCCCAGCGTTCGCAAAACTCTTTAAGGTTACCCACTTTTCTGTGCAGGTTTTGCTCGCGACGGCGGTAAAACACTTGGCTAGAGAATGCTCCCAAACGCTTTTTCAATCGAGTAAAAGCGCGTAGCTCAGCATCCGCTTTTTCCATGTCACGGGTATCGCTGAGCATATAGAAATCGAAATTCGAACTGTTTTCGCTTTCCATTAACTCGCGAATACAGGCTTCGAACCCCACCATAATACGGCGGGTATCTTCGTTATAAACCGGCATGACTACAGCGTGTTTTTGCTTTAACGGCGACGAAGCATCGGGCTTTACTTGGTTTCTGCGTAAACTCAGTGGATCTATATTGAAAAGCTGTAAAAAGAAACCAATGATACCTGTCCAAAACGCCATGCACAGCCAAGCGAATAGGGTCAAACCCAAGCCTAACTGCGCAATTTCTAAATTCGTAAGGCCGTTAGGTAAAAATATCTCGTATAAGCTCCAACCGGCCAATGCCGTGCTTGGAATTACTAGCATTGCCATGATAAACAAACGCATATGCTCTCCTTTTAAGATGAATTGTGAAGCACGTGCAGTGCTGTCACGTTTAACCTGAGGCACGGCTTTAGCCTCGTTCGATACTGATGTTTGAGTACGATTATTTTGGCTGGTAGACATAATTCCAAACCTCGCTCACACGCTCGCCGTCTTTTTCAATGTAAGCGCGCATATCTACCGTTTGCTTCTCTTTCGGCTTCACGAAGAAGGAAGCACGCCACTCTTGGCCGTCGGCTACAGGGTAAAGTCTCTGCTGAGAAATTGTGCCGTTAGTACCCTGTACCACCAGCTTCATCGACTCGTTATCAAAAGCAACGGCAGAAGGCGCGCTAAAATCTACATTGAACTGCCGTGTCGTATTTAAACTTTCGTTTTTAAACTCGTCACCGGGCAATACAGCCTTTCCCTGACGGGTGCGCACAACAGACGCTAATTCGCTTACAAAAGGGTTTTGCTCTACCGTCTTAAGGTCGTAAGAGAAGTACAGGGACTCACCGGATTTAAATGGCTTTTCAGGTGTCCAGAAAGCCACGATATTGTCATGAATTTCAGACTTAGTTGGTATTTCTACGACTTCCAAGCGACCTTTCTCAAAGCCGGCTTCCGGAGTAACCCATAGCCCTGGACGTATATGATAGTTGGCCTCAGCATCAAGGTAGTTACCCCACTCGCCGTCGCGTTGAAGCATGCCAAAGCCTTTTGGATTTGTATCGCTAAGTGACGTAACCTGAAGGCGTGCTGGGTTAGTCAGTGGACGCCAAATCTCTTCACCCGCATGAGTTACCATTAGCACACCGTCACTATCGTGCACTTCTGGACGATAATCGTCATGACGCTTTTCTGTGTTCTCGCCATATAAAAACATACTGGTAAATGGCGCAATACCTAGCTTATTCACGTCGTCGCGAGCAAATAACCAGCTCTCTACCTTTACACTGGTATCAATATCAGGCTGGATAACAAATTTATAAGCCCCCGCAACAGAAGGACTTTCTAGGCGAGCATAAATAGTAATTGGCTTGCCTTCACCAGGCTCGATAACCCAGAACTCTGTGAAATGAGGGAACTCTTCACCTTTCGCTAACGCGGTATCAATTGCCAAACCGCGTGCTGAAATACCATAAACTTGATTTTTACCTACCAAACGAAAATATGAAGCACCGAGGAATACAGCAAATTCATCTTTGTACTCTTCGTTTTTTATAGGGTAGTGAACACGAAAGCCTGCAAACCCTGACTTTTCATCCGTCATGTCCGCTAAACCTGCTGCAGAACCATCGTAGTTAAACATGTCGCTGTTAAACGCTAAACGTTCGGGCTTATTGCTTTCGCCAATAGTGTGAATGGTAACGGGGTATTCGTATAAAAAACCTGGATGAAAAAACTGAAGTTCGTAGTCGTTCTCACCGTGCCAAAGACTTTGCTCAGGCTTAAAGCGAATAGAACGATAAGTGGTGTAATCAATCTCTTTTAATTTGCTGTTTAGTCCGTGATCGTCTTGTTCATAGCTTTCTGTTGCTGATTTGCGAGCAGCATCAATAATAGATTGAAGAACGGGTGATGCTTTTTGAGGCTGATTGTTGTCATTGACCTCGACAGCGCCCGCTTGTTGAAATGCAAATAGGGCAATAACGCTGGTCATTGCTAAAAGAATGCGCGACAGCTTTCGATGCTGAAACGCATTAGTTTGTAAATCTTTTCCGAAAATTGAAACTGGCTTAGCCATTCGTCCTCTCCTTATGAAAACAATGGTTATCCAGATGGTCGTCAATCTCTTAGCTTTATCGCTTAGCTATACATAGCGAGCAACAGATTATCTGCTGCTTTAAAACGATGATGAGAAAAAGTATTCATTGAAACCATTCAAGAAAGGCGCTCTATTCCTTTCTTTATTCACTGGTATCGCAAAAAGTCGAATTCCGTGCCTGTTGGCAAAAGTGAATGCTGGATAACACAGAAGTACTTGAGCAAAAGCTGTTCCAATACTAAAAACACGGTCTTATTAATTAAATTTACATTTATTTACAACAACTTAAAAACATCGACATTGAAGGTGGAAGACAATTTCGTTGTTGTAAATTTGTCCGATGAGCTAGCCAAAAGGTTAACTGTTGTTTTTTAGAGACAGTTCTCCATGCCAATATGTTTAATTTTTAGCCTCAATCTAGGCTTTAGCTGCTTCGTCATTCGCATACCGCCTCTTCTTACTTTAAATTTCTCTATAATTATTAGATAGATAGCCACTTCCTCTTTGTATTTCAGCTGAGCTTTTTTCGAAGTTGGCAGACGCTTTGCACTTCATGGTTTTGATAAATACATCGGACACTATTTCTGAAAAGAAATAATTGAGATGACATGAAGAAGTTTTTAGCTTTGTGTTCATCACTTAAGTAACCCACTGAAAAGCGACGTATAGGGCCAGCACGTTTTTGAAGAGCAGCGCATCGTAAAAGCGCTGACCTCCGAGACGCTTTGCAAACTTATTGAGCGACTGCGCTGCAGACAGTGGGCTACTGAGCATACTAAGGAGTTATCACATGCGTAAATCAATCACACTTATTGCAGCTACACTTACTGCGGCAACACTTCCTCTTACAGCAATGGCCGACAAGCCAGACTGGCGTTACGTAGAAGGTGGTTACACCAAAATGGACTTTGACGACAACGAGTCTTTCGAACCAGACGGCCTAACCGTTAACGGTAAATACCTGTTAAACAGCAACTGGTACTTAAACGGCGAGTACAGCTTTTTTGAAGAAGGTAACTTCGACTTCGATATGCTAACCCTAGGTGCAGGTTACCGCTTACCTGTAAACGCCACAACAGATGCCTATTTTGGCGCTAACCTAGAGCGTGTTGATGGTGACATAGATGATGAGACAGGCTACAGCATTAATGCAGGTCTTCGCTCAATGATTACAGAGCAGGTAGAGCTTGCTGGTGAAGTGGGCTATTACGATGTAGATGATGGTGAAGCGACATTCAAAGTAGGCGCTAACTACTACATCACGCCACAGTGGGCTGTTGGTGCAAACTACAAAGTCATTGATGATTTAGACATTATGCAGGTAACTGCACGCTACGCTTTTTAAGCCTTCCTCTCCTCAGGTAGGTAGCCGGGTTGCTCGACCCGGCTTTTTTGTGTCTGCACTTCAAGAAGACGGCTATTCTTTCGCTTCGTTTTTTATTCAGCTGTGTCGCTGGGCTCAATATCTTCTTTTCTTTTTATATCCACACTTTCGTGGAGCTCTGAGTATACAAGTACTGCCTCGCCCGACTTTAACCTGTCTAGCACCTGCTGAACTTTTACTTCTAGCTCAACTTCCTCAGCGCCATAGTCGGTGCCTTCGCGTAATACAAAAGATTCAGCCAAGCTATAAAGCGTATCGGCTTCTAACGCGTCGATGGGGACTATCATTCACACTCCTGGGAAAAACGTTTTATAAAACTTAAACGACATCAATATCACCGCGGCATTAGCGACTAACATAACCACAAGTTGAGTTTACCGGTAATGCTTCGCTAACGAAGCGTTTTACGCGCTCGTGCAGCCAAACCTTCGGGTTTAATACAGAGCCTTGCATGAAGCCGACATGACCGCCTCGTTCGCTCAACTCTACGGTAACGTTACGCGCAAGCTCTTCTTCTTTTGGCACAATTAAGTGGTTCATAAAGGGGTCATCGATGCTATGCAATACTAACGTTGGACAGTGGATAGCGCTTAAAAAGTGATACGCGCTGCACTTTTCATAATAGTCTTGCGCATCTGCAAAACCGTGCAGGGGAGCCGTGATCTTTTCGTCAAATTGAGTAAAGCTAGTAATGCCTTCTACATCACTTTTTGTAAGCTGAATAAGCTTGCGATAATCAATGTATTCCATCTTCTTACGCAAAGTATCTTTCATGCTAGTAAGTAAATACTTTTGATACACACGAGAAAAACCCTGATTGATTGACTTAGCGCACTCAGATAGTTTAAGCGGAGAAGATATGGCAACTGCTGCCTTTAGCCACTTTTGTGCTGGGTTTTCACCTAACAGCTTCAACAGCATATTACCGCCAAGGGAAAAGCCAATAGCTACTTTGGGAGTACGGGGAAATTTATCGTGCAGCCACTCTAAGAAAAAACTGGGGTCTTCTGTTTCGCCACTGTGATAGGCCCGCGCTTTTAGATTGGGCACACCGCTACAGCCGCGATAATGCATCATTACCACCTGCCAACCATTCACAGATAGTTGGGCCATCATATCATTCGCATAGTGCGATTTAATGCTGCCTTCCAATCCGTGAAATATCACCACTATCCCTGATATTTCTTGAGGTTTAGGGCCCCACGCCACGTCAACAAAATCGTCATCCGGTAAAGTTAAACGCTCCATATTATAAGAAAGGGGTAAACGCTTTTGAATAAAACGCGGCCATATAGTTTGCACGTGACGGTTCTTTGCCCATCCTGGTACTTTAAAGCTACTTTTTATTATCTTTCCATGCGATAGCGCTGATTTGCTCATTGTATTTTCTTATTGTGTTTTTACGATAATTGATTAACCACAAGACTCACTAACTGGCGCGCCTCGTTGTTGTCGCGTAACTCGTATGCATTAATGAACGCAGCTATAGACGCGTTAAATATATTCGTTGACGAGGCCTGCTGACCCAAGTGCGTAACCGCCTGCTCATTAAAAGACGCAACGATGTCTTGCTGCTGTTGCCTTTCAAGCTCTAACTCTTGCGCTTTGAGTACATCGTAGGCTGTTTGCTCACCACCTTTCTCGGGGCTTGCTGCTTTGCGCTTCTCGCGATGCTGTTTTAACTTTTCGTCAGTGCTCGCTGATGCCGCTATAACCGATTTAAGCTGAGGCAAATTTATAATGACATTATTCTCTAAACACCAGCAAATCAGCAAGAGAACGTTTACATTCACCTTGTGGTTATCTTGAAGCAGAAGCGCGAGTGGTGCCATATCACCTTTCTTATAGCGAGATACGCTGTACTCCCAAAACACACTGTTTTTTATATTAGGCGCTGACACTGTCATACTCTTCTCTTTTTTGCTCTATCTGCTCTTGGGCATCTAGCCATGCCATTTCTTCCTCTTCAAGCTGTTGCTTAAGCTCAGTTTGTTTTTCGAGCAAGCCCATGAGTTCTGCTTTTTTGTCGTCGCTGTAAAGCGAGGTATCGGCGAGTGATGCTTCTACCTCTGCCAAGGCGGTACTGCATTTCTCCATGGCTTTTTCGTGTTTTTCGATGGCTTTTTTAAGTGGCGCTACGCTTTGCCTGAACTCGGCTTCGCGGCGCTTTTCTTCTTTACGATCTAACTTGCGTTCCGGCTTACTGTCCGCTCCTGCCTCTTGCTGCGCGCCGTTTTTAGCGTCGCTGTTAGCACTTTTAGCCTCGCTGTTGGCCTTGGCTTTTTCTGCAGCCTGCTGCTTTAAAATCCAGTCGCGATAATCATCCAAGTCACCTTTAAATGGCTCAACTTCACCGCTGTCTACCAAATAGAAATCTTCACACACCGAGGAAAGTAAGAAGCGGTCGTGAGATACCAGCACCATTGCCCCTTCAAAACCTTGCAGCGCAATATTTAGCGCATGGCGCATTTCTAGATCTAAGTGGTTGGTAGGCTCATCCAGCAGCAATAAGTTAGGTTTTTGGTAAACAATTAGTGCCAACACCAAGCGCGCCTTTTCACCACCTGACATAGGTGCCACAGGAGCCAATGCTTCATCGCCGTTAAATCCAAAACCGCCCAGGTAATCGCGAAGCTGCTGTTCAGTAGCTTTTTCATCAATACGCTGCAAATGTAAAAGGGGTGTGGCATTAGCGTCTAGTGTTTCTAACTGGTGCTGCGCAAAATAACCAATCTTAAGACCTTTAGCGGTATTGAAAATGCCCTGTTTGGGCGCATGAACGCCCGCTAACAGCTTAATTAATGTTGACTTACCTTGCCCGTTTCTACCTAGCAGACCTATTCTGCTGCCAGGTACTAAATTCAGTTTTACCTGTTGAAGCACTATATGGTCATCGTACCCCAGCTGTATTTTTTCCATTTGAACCAGAGGGTTTGGAAGCGCTGTTGGCGGTGCGAAAGAAAAACTAAATGGGCTAGCCATATGGGCTGGCATTAACGTTTCCATTTTCTCTAGCTGCTTAATACGGCTTTGCGCTTGCTTTGCTTTACTAGCCTTGGCTTTAAACCGCGTAATAAACGAGTTTAGATGGGCTACCTTTTGCTGTTGTTTTTCATACTCTATGTTTTGCAAGCGCATGCGCTCAGCACGCTGAGTTTCGTAAGATGAATAATTACCTGTGTAGGTAACAAGCTTTTGTTGCTCAACACTAATAATTTGCGCGACGGTATTGTCTATAAACGCTTTATCATGAGAAATAAGTAAAAGCGTGCCCGCATAGCGTTGCAACCATTTCTCTAGCCAAATTACGGCATCTAAATCTAAGTGGTTAGTGGGCTCATCAAGCAGCAGTAAGTCTGAAGGGCAAAGCAGTGCTTGTGCAAGGTTTAAGCGCATGCGCCAACCACCAGAAAAGTCACTCACCGGTGCGCTTAGCTGCACATTAGTGAATCCGAGGCCGGAAAGTATGGTCGCTGCACGTGATTCCACATCGTAAGCCCCAGCCTGCTCAAGTTGCCCATGAATTTGGCCTATTTTCACACCGTCGCCGCTTTTTTCAGCGGCGTCTAGCTTAGCCTGTAAATCACGTAAATGTTTGTCACCGTCTATCACGTAATCTATCGCTGTTCGATCAGTTGCTGGCGTTTCCTGAGCCACGCTTACAATTCGCCAATCACTTGGTACGCTGCAATCTCCTGCATCGACGCTTATTTCACTGCGCAACAGTGCGAACAGCGTGGACTTTCCGCAGCCATTGCTGCCAATAAGCGCCACTTTGTGGCCTGGGAAAACCTGTGCCGACGCCTCTTCCAGCAGCATTTTGCGGCCGCGAAGTAACGATACATTTGAAAGCTTAATCATGACTAACCTGTGATAGAACAATCTAGGGCGCGTATAGTATCAAAAACTTAAGGTAAAAGCTGATCAACACATGCTATTTCAAGGTATAATAATGGCGAAATTCCCCAAAGGTGTATGTATGTCAAAACGTGTAAAACGCCGCTTTGTAGCAGGCGCTACGTGCCCAAAATGCCAAGAGTTAGATACGATTTCGTTATATTTTGAAAATAACGTGGAAAAGCTGGAATGCGTCGCATGTGGGTACAACGAAGCGCAAACCGACGAAAAGGTCAGTGCCGCTACGCGCTCTAACGAAAACGTGATTGGTATCTTTAAACCGCACTAGCATTCCTACCCACATCTCAGTAAATCTTACCCTTAAGCCTGTGTAACACCTTCTCATACTGTACTCAGGCTTTTTAAAACCTTCTCTGGGTATCGCGCCACTAGCGGCTAACGCCCTTACCGAGGAAAAACGCTCTCCAAGGCATGTTTTTTGTATTCCTTTCCCTAAGGAGTGAAATATGAAACACGCTAAAAAACGATTTTGCTATGTAGTAGCAGGGCTATTGCTCATGCTCATCGCGTTCAGGTTGTACCTTCCTTATGCCGCAGCCACATACATTAACAATACACTAAGCCAATCGGACCAATACGATGGTCGAGTGGGCGATGTCGATTTAATGCTATGGCGTGGTGCTTACAGCTTAGAATATGTGTTGCTGTATAAAGCGAATGGACAAATAGATAAGCCACTGTTTAAGGCTGACTATGTGGAGTTTACACTATCATGGTCACAGCTTTTTAAAGGTGCCGCCGTTGGCAGGGTGGTGGTAGATGCTCCCGAAATTAACTTTGTAGACGGAAACACGGAAAAAAAGAGTCAGTCGGGTAAGAACGAAAACTGGCTGTCTATTGCCGACCAATTATTTCCTCTGCGTATAGACAAACTCACCATTAACGAAGGGAAAATTGCCTTTCACAATCCAGATACCTCTCCGGCTATCGATATTGCGCTGCACGATATTCATCTTGAAGTGAATAATTTGGTAAACAGCGACGACTTATCAGACACGCGCGTAGCTACAGCGACAGTGAAAGGGCAGACGGCAGAGCAAGGGACTATTTCATTAAACGCCAAGCTTAATCCTGCCACCAAAGCCCCTACTTTTGATCTAGACATTCAAGCTGACAATGTGGGTCTGGTGAATTTTAAAAATCTGCTTGATACCTATGCGCCTTTCGACCTAGAAGCCGGAACGCTTACGCTTGCTGCCGAGGTCGCGTCTAATGAAGGGCAGGTAAAAGGCTATATAAAGCCTATTTTGCATAACGTTGAAGTATTTTCTTGGAAAGGCGACATTGAACGTGACGGAGACGGTTTTATTGAGGGCAGTATCGAAGCGATTTCCGCGTTTGTCACTGAACTGTTTGAAAATCAGAGCCAAGACCAAATTGCCACACGTATACCTATTGAGGGCGACTTATCTAGCCCAGAAACACAGACTTGGGAGGCGTTTACTGCGATATTGAAAAACGCATTTATTAAAGCATTTCAAGGCGATGTGGAGGAAAGTGTAGAGCTCGACCGGTTGGAGTTAGACAGACTAGAAAACCCTGAAAGGTCTAATTAAAAACGCTGAATTTTACTTACGCTGCTAAGGGCTTGTATAACGCTAAGGGCCTTTTTAACCGCTAAGGGCCTTTTTAACCGCTAAGGGCCTTTTTAACCGCTAAGGGCTTTGCACGAGCCCTTAGCGGTTTAGATAGTGTTATATGGTACAGCTATCACCACAATCGTTGGCACCGTCGCGCATGCCTTCAATTTCTTGGCTTTCTTGCTTGTCTTTTTCAGCCTGCTTTTCGGCTACTGACTGCTCAATTGAGTCAAAATCGATGCTGTCAAACGCATCCATATCAAAATCACTCATAATTTTCTCTCTTAAATAGTAAAAAGGCTTCTCTAACTGAAGCCTTTGTATCGGGGCGCAAGTGTAATCCAATTAAATTGTCAGGATAAATGCAGTCTTAGCCTAACTCATAACAAGATAAACTAGTGTTTAAGTCGAAGCTTGTGCAGCTTGGTTTTATAAACCTTTGATTTTACTAATTTGTCGCCTGCCTATGAGGCGCCCCCTTCAAACCACAGGCGCCCCGATGCCCTTTACAAATGGCTACAATTAATAGTGCGGGGGCGGGGTTTCTTCTGATTGCTTAGCAATATTAGACGGCTCTATGCTTTTAACACGGTCTATTACGTGACTTACTTTAAACGCTAAATCATCGAGTTGCTTTTGTTGTGACGCCAGCGCTTCATTAAGTGCCTCGATAGTGTGTTCTTGAAAGGCTACTTTCATCTGTAACTCTTCAATATAGCTATTGGCGCTATCTATTTGCTGTTGTAACTGCTCAGCGCTTTTGTTTGTCATGTAAATTCTCTATCTCTCTCGTTGCCATTCTTCGGCAAGGCCACTGCTACTTATAGACAATATATTATCATTGGGAAGGAAGCCGACGCCATAAACAACTGCGGTTGGCGGTGAAATAGACTCTCTCGATGCGACTTGAATAGACTGAACTTGCTCGCCGTTTTTCAAATTCCAAAGATAAACCTTCCTAGCTGGCGAGCCTGTTAGTAAATACTGGCCATCCTTTGAAAACTCGACGTCGGTGAAGATTTTTTGCCTTGATGCAAACTTGAGTGAAGTTACGGGCTGCCCGGTTTGTACATTCCACACTTGCGATTTGCTTTGACTGTCGGCAGTAAAAGCAAACCGGCCTTCATCGTCTAACGCAACTTTGGTTACTCTGGTGGGGTGCGTGAAGGTGTGGATAATCTGCCCAGTGTCTGTACTCCACAAGTAGGCAATGTAGTCATTGCCACCAGTAAGCGCAAACTTGCCATTAGGTGAGATATCAATGGAATTAACTTTTTCTTGATGCCCAAAAAACTCGAGACGACGAGAGGTGCGCGGCTCAAAATACATTACCTTACCATTTGAGCGAGCGACGAGTATGCCATTACCATTATTGGTGACTACCACATCGCGAATAGAAGACTCATCAATTCGCCAAAATCCTTCTGGCTCACCAGTTTCTAAACTCCACAGAGCAAACGCTTCACGGTCGGCAGTGACCACATAGCGCTTATCTGCACTAATGTGCACTGACATCACTAGGTTGTTACCTTCCCCTTGATGACTCCAGTGATAGAGGGGCTCGCTCTGCCCAATTCGCCATACATTGACCCCATTATTCACGCCAGATACCACCGCTAAGGTGCCGTCGGTGGATATATCTGCCGCGTATGCGCCCTCTTCTACATGACGCCACTGCTGTATTGGCGTAGTATCAGGGACAGAACATCCCATGGAATTGCCAATAAGTAAGGTGAGTAACACTATTCTATGGAACATTTGAGGCCTAAACATAATCAAATGGGTTTCGCTTTGTAAACGCTAGGTTTAACATAGCATGGATCACGCATCTTTAACTATCGTGCAAACTGCCCTAGATGCAGCAGTATAGACATAGACGCATGATGATAATAATTAATGGAGACGTTTTTATGCAGAAGTCGCTCGTTGCCTTATCTACTATCGCTGCGCTAGGCCTTTTCGCTTGCCAGCCAAACACATCTGATGAGGCCGCTTCTACAAGCGCTGATAGTGCAAAAACAACTGCTGTTGCAGCAGAAGAAATGACAGATACACAAAAGCAAGCTTACGCCATGGGCGCAAGCATGGGTTTGTTTGTTAGCAACCGTGCCGAACAACAAGAGCAGCTGGGTTTAACCCTAGACCAAGATGCGCTACAACAGGGCTTTAAAGACGGCCTAAACGACACCCTTAAGTTTACGCCAGAGCAAATTCAGCAAATCGCTCAACAGGGCGAAGAAGTATTGCGTGCTAAACAACAAGAAATGGCTGAACAAGCTGCTGAGAAAAACATTGAAGCAGGTCTTGCTTACTTAGAAGAAAATGGTAAGAAAGAAGGCGTGACCACAACAGAGTCTGGTCTTCAATACGAAGTACTTGAAGAAGGCGAAGGCGCAAGCCCAGAAGCAACCGACATGGTAAAAGTTCACTACCGTGGTACCTTGCTTGATGGTACAGAGTTCGACTCTTCTTATAAGCGTGGCGAGCCAGCTGAATTTCCACTTAATCGCGTAATCGCGGGTTGGACTGAAGGCGTACAGCTAATGAAAGAAGGCGCGAAATACCGCTTCCACATTCCATCAGAGCTTGCTTATGGCGCACGTTCAACAGGCGCTATTACGCCTAACTCAACGCTAATTTTTGATGTTGAGCTTCTAGAAGTGGTTAAACCTGAAGCCGAAGCGCCAGCTGAATAAGCTAGAGTTTCAGAAAGGAGAAAGCCGACGCTGTGCGTCGGCTTTTTTGTTTTAGTGAGTCAGCGTGATCCTTGCTTACCTTTTCCCTACGAGCTAGTGGATTTTCACCACGCGCGTACCCAAATAGTAATGTGGGTTATTCAATATGCTTGGTGCCTCGAATTACACTTTTAAGCTTAGCTCAAAGTTGAAATATTTCACGGCCCTAACGAAGGTTTTTAGGAACATTTAAACCTTAGAAATGCGGGCTTAAAACTAAAGGTTTTAACGGTTAGGTGCGCGTCGTCTTTCCGTATGGACTTTAAACGTCGCAAAGTGATTGAGCAGTGAGTGCCCTACTTTATACATGGCACACGCTAAGATAAGGTATATCACGGTTCGTACACTATTTAAGCGAACAACTATATCAAGTAAGGCATACAACAATAACAGCGCGCCGCTTAAAAACAGCATAAAACCTATGATAGTGCCGCTGGTTTGAAGCGGATCGCTTCCCGACCTTCGACGGTTCATCACAGGCATTCTGTTACGCATTCATTTCCCCTAATGGTTTGGTCATTATTTATACTACGACACTAAACAAAAGGTTTATGTTCAATAAATATTCAATCTGCCTGTTTTGTCACTTTTTACCTTATCGAAAGATTGCGTTTTGCCTTATTACCCACATAAAGTAGGGGTAACTAGCTGGATTATTTATAGGACATTGTGAAAACACCGCTTATCACTCGAAAAGGCTATTTAAAGCTTAAACAAGAACTGGATTTCTTGTGGCGTGAAGAACGGCCAGAAATCACTCGCAAGGTAACTTGGGCAGCCAGCCTGGGCGATAGAAGCGAGAATGCTGACTACCAGTACAATAAAAAGAAGCTTCGCGAAATTGATCGTCGGGTTCGTTACTTACGCAAATGCTTAGAGAACCTAAAAGTTGTTGATTATGATCCACAGCAAGAAGGAAAAGTGTTCTTTGGTGCTTGGGTTGAAATTGAAAACGAATCGGGCGCAGTTATGGAGCTTCGCTTAGTTGGCTATGATGAAATATTTGGCCGAAAAGACTACATCTCTATTGATTCACCCATGGCCCGTGCTCTACTTGGCAAAGAAGAGGACGATGAGTTTATTGTTAAAACTGATGCGGGTACTAAAGAGTGGTGGATAAACCGTATTTGGTACGACGTAACAGATAAACTTTGAAAAAAAGAGATGGTCTACTTAACTACTCAGTTGTAACACAATGATCAGACGACTTTCCCTACACCGCGGTGATATACTCACCGCTCTTATTTTCACTACGAACGCTGTGTATGTAAGCCTGTCACACACCGTTTATTCGCCATTGCCTAACGCGAACTTTTAGTATCTTAGAGCGACTTATGATTACCAATAAAATTGCAGAAGAGCTTAGCGTTCAACCCTCGCAAGTAACTGCCGCAGTAAAACTTCTCGATGAAGGGGCCACCGTTCCTTTCATTGCCCGATACCGCAAAGAAGTAACCCAAGGTCTTGATGATACGCAACTGCGTAATCTAGAGCAGCGCTTGACCTACTTACGTGAGCTAGAAGAGCGCCGCGACGTTATTCTTAAATCTATTGAAGAGCAGGGCAAACTAACTGACGAACTTAAAAGCAGCATTGCAAGTGCTGACAGCAAAACAACCCTTGAAGACTTGTACTTACCGTATAAGCCTCGCAGGCGTACTAAAGGACAAATTGCAATCGAGGCAGGTTTAGCGCCGCTAGCCGATGCATTATTTGGCAACCCTGATACAGACGCTGAAAGCAAAGCGCAAGAGTTTGTAAATGCAGACAACGGCGTTGCTGATACTAAGGCCGCGCTTGAAGGTGCTCGCTATATCCTTATGGAAAGGTTTGCTGAAGATGCCGCTTTGCTAGCGAAAGTGCGCCATTACCTTACTGAAAATGCTCACGTAAAAAGTACGGTTGTACCAGGTAAAGAGCAAGAAGCAGCTAAGTATAAAGACTATTTTGAACACAGCGAAAAATACAAAAAAGTCCCGTCGCACCGCGCATTGGCCATGTTTAGAGGTCGCAATGAAGGCATGCTTCATATTCAGCTAGATGCCGACCCACAATCAGAAGAAAAGGGACCATCTCATTGCGAGCACATTATCGCAAGCCACTACGATATCATGCACCGCGGTCGTGGCGCTGATGATTTCTTAGCTCAGGTAGTCCAGTGGACGTGGAAAATCAAAATTGGTTTACACATGGAAACTGAGCTGTTCAGCGCCCTTCGAGAGCGTGCTGAAGAAGAAGCCATTGAAGTATTTGCTAAAAACTTAAACGACTTGTTGATGGCTGCACCAGCAGGTGCCAAAACCACTATGGGTCTAGATCCAGGTTTAAGAACTGGCGTTAAGGTAGCGGTAGTAGACAGTACAGGTAAGGTGGTAGCGACGAATACCATATTCCCACACGCACCGCAAAACCAGTGGGATAAGTCTATTCGCACGCTAACAACCTTGTGCAAACAATACAAAGTAGACTTAATCAGCATTGGTAACGGTACAGGTTCTCGTGAAACCGACAAACTTGTTGGTGAAATGCTTAAGAACAACAGCGAACTTACAGCACAGAAAATTATGGTAAGTGAAGCTGGCGCTTCTGTGTATTCAGCGTCTGAGCTTGCCTCGAAAGAACTGCCTGAACTGGATGTTTCAATTCGTGGTGCCGTGTCTATCGCACGCCGCCTGCAAGACCCACTCGCAGAGCTCGTTAAAATTGAGCCTAAAGCTATTGGTGTAGGTCAGTATCAGCACGACGTAAGTCAAAGCCAGTTAGGTAAGTCCCTAGACCGCGTTATTGAGGATTGTGTAAATGCGGTAGGCGTAGACCTAAATACAGCATCGCCAGCCTTGCTAAGCTATGTATCAGGCTTAAACAAAACCTTAGCGCACAACATTGTGAATTTCAGAGACTCCAATGGTGCTTTCCCAGACCGTAAAGCGCTGTTAAAAGTTGAGCGTTTGGGACCTAAAGCCTTTGAGCAAGCGGCAGGTTTCCTTCGCATTGTAAACGGTACCAACCCCCTTGATGCTTCTGCGGTTCACCCCGAAGCATACCCTGTAGTCGATAAAATTGTAGATACCACTGCGGTTGCGGTTAATGACATTATCGGCAATACCGAGCTTCTAAAAAGCCTGTCGCCAGATACCTTTACCAGCGACGCATTTGGTTTGCCAACAGTTAAAGACATTCTAAAAGAGCTGGATAAACCAGGCCGTGACCCTCGTCCTGAATTTAAAACAGCGGCTTTTAAAGAAGGCGTTGAAACTATTAACGACCTGAAGCCAGGTATGATCCTAGAAGGCGTAGTGAGCAATGTAGCTAACTTTGGCGCATTTGTTGACGTGGGCGTGCATCAGGATGGACTGGTACATATCTCTGCATTGACCAACAAGTTTATCTCAGACCCTCGCGAGGTTGTTAAAGCAGGCGATATCGTTAAAGTAAAAGTGCTTGAAGTCGACGTACCGCGCAAGCGTATTTCCTTTACCATGCGCTTAGACGATACACCAAGTCAAAGTAATAATACCGGTGGCAAAACTAGCTCAGGTAAAGGTGCAGGCAGAGCACAAAACAAAGGAACTGGACGTGCAACCCCTAAAGCTAGCCCTCGTTCAAATCAGGGTGGCGGCAATCGCAACAGCCAACCTCAAAATAGCGCTATGGGCAACGCCTTTGCCGATGCATTTGCAAAAGCGAAAAAGTAGATAGTAGCGATTCACAACAATTTAATGTTGCTTATAAAGGGCCTGTCACTGACAGGCCCTTTTTTATCACGCTTTCATTTAGCCTGTCGTTTTTTTCTACATTATTTTGTGGCACATTAGTTTGTGGCGCATAGAAATCCTATATGCCTAAATACTCTTTAGCCAAGAGCGCCAAAATAGAAAATACCGAAACAATGAAGAAGGGTGTGGGTCACCCCGAAACCGAATTTCGTATATTGGTAGCGTTTAGCAAGGCCGTTGACATGCTTTAAGTGCCTTAACGTTTAACGAAGGTAATGTAGCTCATTTGACCTCAGCCTTTTTCCAGGCAGTACTTTCGGACGATCATAATGAGTTAACGGCTACCGACCTTTGATGTACGCACGTTTCATTTAGCTGTACAGCAAAGATCAACTGCCCTCATCAGAGGATGATGTTATGAACTTACCTGTTTCAAAAAGTATGCTGAATGTCAGCGCAGACTATCCCGACCTTCGGGATCGCTACTACCAACCCAACCTTACCCCGCTTAAACCTTTTATCGACCCGCCGGGTAACTTGGGTATATTAGACCAAGGCAAAGACGGCGCTTGTACAGGTTTTGCGTTGGCCGCCACCATAAATTTTATCTATCGCAAGCAAGGCCGAAAACATACCGTGAGCCCATGGATGCTTTATGCCATGGCAAAGCGTCACGATGAATGGTTGGGTGAAGCTTATGATGGCTCTAGCTGCCGCGGCGCTATTAAAGGCTGGTATAACAGCGGAGTTTGCAGCGACTCACTGACGCAAAATATCAATCACAGCAACGAATTTGAAATGACCCTCGCCATAGCTGATAACGCCAGTAATCATAGGCTCGGCGCATACTACCGCCTTGAACGGGAAATTAGCGATTTTCATGCAGCACTTAATGAAGTGGGTGTAATCTTTGTTTCTGCGAGAATTCATGAAGGCTGGAAAGACGCCGCGGGCGACGCAATAAACTTAAGACCAGAACCCATGGGAGGCCATGCGTTCGCCATTGTTGGCTACAATGATGAAGGCTTTTGGATCCAAAACTCGTGGGGTACGGATTGGAAAAAATCAGGGCTAGCGCTTTGGCGATACGATGACTGGGCGTTGAATGTTATGGATGCCTGGGTGGTACAACTCGCTCTTCCTATTTCAGGTACGGGTACCTACCATCAGGCTACGCGCTCTGTTGCACAAGGACTGTTTTCTCGCTCCACACCACGGGTAAGCATTCAAGATCACTTCGTTCATTTTGATGACGGGCACTTTGATACTAAAAGTAAATATTGGAGCAATAAAAACCACGTCGACGCCATTATTGAAAAGCTTTCTGACAGCAATCATCAACATGTAATGCTATACGCGCACGGCGGCTTAAATAGCATTAAAGCCTCGGCTAAACGCATTGCTGCCATGAAAGACACCTTTCTTAAAAATGATGTGTATCCCATTCACTTCATGTATGACACAGGCATGCTTGAAGAACTAAAAGACATTTTAGGCTTCAAGAATGAAGAAATTAGCACCAAAGTTGGGGCATTTACCGACTATACCGACCGCATTTTAGAATGGGCAACACGCAAAGTAGGCGGCGCGCTATGGCGTGAAATGAAATCAGACGCTTGCACGCCTTTTACTCGTACCACGTCCGACGGCACCTACTTTTTAACGAAGTTAGCCGGCTATCTTAAAAACAACCCAAGGATACAGCTTCACGTTGTGGGTCATTCGGCAGGCTCTATTTTTCATGCACACAGTCTATCAAGGTTATTCAAAGTTGATGAAAATATAAAAGTAAAAAGCCTGCATTTAATGGCCCCCGCCATTAGCTACTCTCTATTCAACGAAAAGCTTTCGGAGTTTATTAAGGGAGAACATATCCAGTCGACCACGATTTACAACTTATCCGAAGCGTTGGAAAAAGATGATCACGTGGCGCGTATTTACCAAAAATCATTACTTTATTTAGTATCAAATGCATTTGAGCCTAAACCGGAGATGCCATTATTAGGTATGGCCGTGTTTAATCAGCCGCTGTCTAACGTAACGTTTAAATACAGCGAAGGAAAAGAAGGTGATGCGACGGCAGCCACATCCCACGGTGGATTTGATAGCGACGTAGATACCATGAACTCGGTGCTATCAGATATCACTGGTGGTGCACCTAAATATCCGTTTACGAAGGCAATATTGGATTATTAAGGCTTGCTGATTTGCAGTGACCTTTGCATCAATAAAAAGGCCGTACTCCGAAATTTCCTTGAGCTAGTTCGTGAGTTATCCTCCGTCAATAAAGTGCTGGCGTAACGTGAAGCAGCCAGCGCTAACTTAAGGTATCATGCTTGCAGCGATAAGCCTTCTCTTGACGGAGTATAGGCTTGCAAATAGGCGTTTTGAATACGGCCTATTCTTGTTTGCATGGCGTCAGCCGCATTTGCTTCTAAGCCTTTCGAAGATATAGCGTTTGCGGGGTTAGGCGCTACATCCAACACTTCATCTACCGCCTCTCCTATTCTTGGGCCTGTGTTAATTTCGGACTCAGTGATAGCTTCAATACCTGAAACTGTATCGTCGCCAGCTGTTGAAACCTGCTCTCCCGGAGCTCCCTCTACTGATAGGTTATCAGCTTGTGCTTTGGCAATCTCACTTCGCGCCTCAGTCGCTTTTTGAGAGGCCTCTGCGGCTACTTTTAAGTCTTGCGAAGAAGGCTCAGCTGGCGCGAGCGCTGCGGCGCGCACCTGCTCCATTTTTTGCAGGGTTTCTTCTGGTGTTTTTTCTTCCGAAACATCGATAGACACCTCGCCATCGGTAACATAGCGCTTGTTATCAGGGCCCGTTGTGTATTCATAGCGCGGTGCACCAGCGTACTGCCCACCTGTTGCCGCATGCGCCTGTTCGTGAACTCTTACTTCCTGGTCTCGGGCTTTTAGTTGTTCAATTTCCGTGGCTTCTTGCTTCTCTTGTTGTTCTTGCTGCCTGTCTTTCGCGTCTTGCTTGCCTGCACTCTCGTCCTGCGCATTGTCTTTTTCTTGCCCAAAAACGTTTTGGAAAGCGGCTTGAAGCTCGGTTTGTATTTGAGGGCGTTCGTAGGTGACAGGAGCTGGCGGCTGACCCGGGCTTTTAGCCTTATCAGTTTCAGAACCTAAACCTTTTTGAGAAGCGCCTTGCTGGGAGTCTGACGCTTGGGGAATAGTTTCCCGCTGCACGTTGTCTCTACGGGCAGATTCTGTATTAATGTTCGCCGTGGGATAGGCAATGGCGTTAAGTATCGGTGTAACGAAATTCATCGCAACAGCTCCACTTAAGCCAGTACGTCGATAATAGTACCGAGCATCTCGTCGGCCACGCCCAATACTTTTGCAGAAGCCTGAGCATTACGTTCGTTTACATTAAGCGCAATTAAATCGTCGGTTAAACGGGTAGTGCTAGAAGCTGTGTTAGAAGAAGTGTTGTTTGTTTCGCTGGTAGCCACAGTAGGTTGAGCGGGAGCAATAGCATCTTCAGCCGTCCGCTGAGCAATATTAGCCGCTGCCTGCGATACGCCATCGCTTGCACTTTGTAATCCATATTGAGCCGCTGCAAATGCAGAGCCTACACCTAAACCATCAACACTTGTCATACACTACCTCTAACCTCTCATGTGTAATTATTGACCAACTTTACACAAATGGAAAGGCGTGTATCAGGCACTGCCATTAACTTATTGTTAGCTGGCGACTTTTATTTGGCTGTAACGAAAGAAAAAGCTTCAAACCACCAATTTAGATAGGCTTGAAGCCTGTTGAGGCGTTAGTTCAAGACGCTTTCTGTTGGTAAATACCTGCTGCAAAACGAAATAGAATATCGGCGGTTTGCTGAGGATGAGAAATGAACGGGGCGTGAGAAGCGTGTGGCAGCACTACCGTATCCGCCTGCGGATGCAGTTCGCAAATTCGGTCTATACCGCTTGTAGGCACCAAACTGTCTAATCTGCCATACAATCGTAATGTAGGCGTAGTTATTCGCCCTACATCTTGTCGCATG
This sequence comes from Alteromonas sp. ABD4_190, assembly GCF_056160105.1. Lineage (NCBI taxonomy): Bacteria > Pseudomonadati > Pseudomonadota > Gammaproteobacteria > Alteromonadales > Alteromonadaceae > Alteromonas > Alteromonas sp. ABD4_190. Next base: position 2,217,537 of record NZ_JBSWWN010000001.1, on the reverse strand, counting down.
TCTTCAGTAGAGAGTATTCGTAGCCCTTTTTTAAGCGCTTCCTCTGCAGGTTCTGGAAACTGCGTAACCTGCTCTCTAATTGACTTAATATCTTGCTTTGCAGTTTCACTACCCATAGCCTGAATTGCCAAAAAGCGCTCAAGTGTCTTTTGGTAATTCTTCTCCAGCTGTGTTTCAAACATAGTAAGTAAATCAGCCGCAATACCTGGCCAGCACGGCCCAGCTATAAAACGAGGTGTTGAGGCAATAGTAACCAGTCCATTAAGCTTTTCTGGTGCTAATAAAGCGAGCTTTTGGGCTACCAATCCGCCTAGTGACCATCCAACCAACACGCACTGGTCTGGCAGTTTGTCTACAATAGCCTGGGCAAGGGACTCAACATTGTAAGGTGAAGGCACGATCTCCGCGTTTTCTCCAAACCCAGGAAGATCGATGGTGGTAACGCGAAAATTATCACTAAGGTAAGGAATAAAGGATGTGAACGCGCCGCTGTTCATACCCCACCCGTGAAGAAATACTACATCTACGCCTGTACCCTGAGTACGGGTGACAAGCTCGCCATTTGTATGCAAAATTTCCATTTACACCTCCTTAGGCAGAAACGTGTTTTTGAGAAAACACGAAATGATGAAAATAGGTCGACGTTCGACAATTCAAGGAAGTTGATGGAATCAACACTATGAACCTTTCATGCTTGCTATGTTATCAGGCAAGTCCTACGCCAGTATGTCACTGGTGTGAAGATGACATGTTTTTTTTCGAAGCCTCATTACATGGGAGTAACCTACTTCAATACGGCCCTGTGGCAGGCCACGTTAAGCATAGCCACTACGACGCACTATCCGTGCTTGGTCTACACACATGGCCCATGTCATCGCTGGTTCACCAGTTAAAGTTTACGCATTCGCTGACGGCAGGAAAAGTATTAAGTAACTGGTTTGTCCATAAAAAGCGACAGTGCACTCTATCAGTGCCAGATGTACTGCTTCCGGTTCCAATTAGTGCATGGCGACTTGCAACGCGGCACTATAATCAAGCAACGCTTTTGTGTGAAAGCTTATGCCGCGAATTAGGTATACCCATTAACCAAACGTGGGCTAGCCGCAAAGGCTTTAGTGTGCAGCACCACTTATCCAAGCTAGCCAGAGCAGAGAACGCAAACCGTGTATTTACTTTATCCAAGCAGTGTATCGATGACGAAATAGCAACGGCGCATGGTAATAAAGATGGCAGCGATTTCACCGTGGCGATAGTGGATGACGTGCTTACCACAGGCGTGACCGTAAACACACTAAGTAAAAGACTTAAGCAGCGCTACCCAAAGATAAAGATTCAAGTGTGGGCAGCGGTATTCACGCCGCCACCTAAAAGCAGCTTATTGCTAAAGGCGTAAGGCTTAAAAAAGGAATATAGAAAAATGCGCTGTTAGGCGCGGCATGCACCGCGCCTCATAAACTGATTTAACGGATAAAATGTGACTGGTAAATTGCATTAGCTAGCATTTTGTTCGTGCCGTACCAGTAGCCTCTAAATTGCGTATTGTCGGTAAAACCAATGACCACACCACGCCCCATCTTCTGAGTCGTCACCGCAGTTGATTCAGCCATTAACGCAACCATTCTTTTATCACTAAACCCTGCCACAAGGGGCTCGTCAGTGTAGCGTGCTGGTGTGACAAACGGCGAGCTGCTTGCTTCCACGATCATATTGTTCGTTTTAAACATAGGTAGCGTGTCATCGCTGTAGCCATAAAAAAGTGGATGCGTATTATCAATATCTGCTTCAAATACAGCGCCCGCCACCAACTTTCTGGCATAGAGCGATGAGCCGTCTTCGTAGCTTAAATCGCTTTCATCGAAAGCGTTATCAATGGTTTCTCTGCTGACAATATCCGCATCTAGCCACTTGTGTTTGGCGAAGTAACGCAGTGCAGATTTTTGGCCTACAATCACGCCACCGGCTTTCACCCAGTCTTCAATTCTCGCTCTGTCGTCCTCTGTAAAGCGATAGCGACCGCTTGGAAATAGAATGTGAGTGTATGAGGTGCTAGGGTCATCAAGCGCACCTAATAGGTGTTGTTGCTCTACAATACTTGCAGACAAGCCGACTTTTGTATCGAAGTAGTGCCACATTTCCCCCACTTCGTATTCACTCGTCCCTTCACCCCCTACAATTAATACCTGCGGTAAGCCAACTGGCGCCATACTCCGGCTACCTAAATCATTACCTGTCGGCGTTAACCCACTACGCAAGCTAAACACAGGTACCTGAAGTTGTTGCTGCGCTTCGCTCAAAATGGCTACTAAGTTTTCAGGCTGCCCCAAACCTTTAGGCACCACGATACTACCGGGCTTAAGGTCGACACTTTCGCCATCGTATTTAATAGCGGAAAACGCTTTTTCACTGCTTCGCACTTTCACACCGGCTTCCAGTAAAGCTTGAAGCATGGCGGGCGCGTAATAATGCTGCCATGAAAACGCGTAGGCATAAGCGTTTTCATGGATATTATTAAGTGTTGCTTGTGCTAGAGCAGAGTTGTCACTTAGCGCAAGGCTTCGCACATCGCCTTTGTCTAAGGGCGTGTAGTCCAAGTTAAACGCCAACGCTAAATTCCACGTTGAAACATCATAAAAGGTGTTATTTTCAAATGATGTTTGCGTAGAAAAAATTGACTTTACTAGGCGGTATTGAGGTTGATTAGTAGGGATAAATATTGCCTTCCCAGCCTTGTAGCTAATCTTGTTCACGTCGAAGTTCTTTGTAAGCACTTCATATTCAATGTGATGCTGCTCAAGTAATGCGATAAACGCATTAAAACGAGCGGTATCATTCGATGCACTTACCACAAATCCAGCCTGGGCATCTTGCTTAGCCAAAGACTGCGTACTCTTCACAAAGCCCGATTGGTAATCAAGGATTGCAGCCTTATTTTCCAATGCGCCCCTAAAGGTACTAAGAGACGTGGTAATTTGGTTCGCTATGGTGTCTTTAAAAGCAAGCTTGCCGTTTATAGAGTCTTGGAGGTGCCCCCGTGAACTGGCCTGTTCAAACAGAATACCCACGCTACCGTGTAAATCCGGGTAGGTAGACCCTTTACCAGCGTAGAAATCGTCGAATGCTTCTTCGGTGAAATACAGCTCGCCTTGTTCATCAAATGCAGCCGCGTGATAATTCGCAAGCGCTTCGGTTAAGGTGACGTTCTCGTCTGGCGTTAAAGGGTTTTTGCGCGAGCGCACACCAGGCTGGAAAAAATAGGTGCTGTCTGTCCCCATCTCATGAAAATCGGTGAGGATATGTGGGCGCCATTTGTGAAACTGTTTAATACGCGCCTGCGACTCAGGATGCGCCAGCAATAGCCAGTCGCGATTTAAATCGAACCAGTAGTGATTTGTTCTGCCTGACGGCCACCCCTCGTCATGTTCACGGTGGCGGCTGTCAGAAACTAACTGCTTGCCTTTGTGCATATTTGCCCACTGAGCAAAACGAGAGAGACCATCGGGGTTGAAAGATGGATCAAACAGCACAATATTGTTGTTCAACAAGGCATCAATTTCTTCACCTTGAGCGGCGGCTAAGTAATAAGCCAGCGCTAGCGAAGCATTGGTACCAGAAGGCTCGTTACCGTGAATACTGTAGCCCATGTAAAAAATCAGAGGAGCGTCGTTACCTACTTTTTTGCCACTTTTCATGGCATCAATGTGCTGCTGCCTCATGGCTTCAATGTTGTTTCTGTTTGACGGCGCAGTGATAGTCATGAGTAAAAGCGAGCGATTTTCGTGGGTACGGCCAGTTTCCTCGATGGTAATGCGGTCAGATTTCTCGGCAAGCAGCTGCATATAATTTACGACTTGGTCGTGACGTACGTGCCACTCACCAATGTTGGCACCAAGTACAGATTCAGGCGTAGGAATAGCTGGGTTGTAGGATACTGTATCAGGTAAGTATGCTGTAACTGGCTGCCCGCCTGTATCAGGGGTAATAGTAACCACTGATGATAAGGCTGGCTGTGCCAATACTTGCTGGCTGGTCGTAGCCCCAAGGCCGATAGTGCCAAGCGCCAACAAAAAAGCGAGTGATAAAGGGTTCTTTTTGGCGGAGTTTTTTAGCTTCGCTAACATAGCGCTTCCCGTCTTGTTGTTATGGTTGAGAGTAATAGCGGTGTACGTCACTCTCAACAAATTCGATTCACTGGAATTATTTATTTAATTAATACCTGACTGTTTTACTCAGGTAAATTTGATACAATAATCTAAATTTTCAAAATATGTAGGACTTGCTGATGATAACTATATCAGAAGAAGCCCAGGCTCACTTCGTAAAACTGCTGAGTAAACAAGAGTCTGGCACGAATATTCGTGTATTCGTCGTAAACCCAGGCACCTCGTCAGCTGAGTGTGGCGTGTCCTATTGTCCGCCGGACGCTGTCGAGGAAACAGACACTCGCCTTACGTTTAACGGCTTCGATGCCGTGGTAGACGAAGAAAGTGCACCTTACCTCGATGAGGCGGAAATTGACTACGTTACCGATCAAATGGGCTCACAATTAACACTTAAAGCGCCTAATGCTAAAGCGCGTAAAGTGGCCGACGATGCCCCTTTAGTCGAGCGAATCAACTACATGATCGAATCAGAAATCAACCCGCAGCTAGCCAGCCACGGGGGTAATGTTGTACTTACCGAGTTAACTGATGATGGCTACGCTATTCTTCAATTCGGCGGTGGTTGTAATGGCTGCTCGATGGTAGACGTGACGCTTAAAGAAGGTATCGAGAAGCAAATGATTGAACAGTTTGCTGGCGAGCTTAAAGGCGTGCGCGATGCCACTGAACACCAAGCCGGTGAGCACTCTTACTACTAAGCGCAATATTGCGCTTATTTAGGTGCACAGTACAATGCTGCCCTTATGCTGACGCAAGATCCACTCAAGAGCTGGCAACGATTCAAAATAGGCTTATCTATTTTCGTTGTCGGCGTCTTGATGTTGTTTACCCTTAGCGAACTTCATGTTGCGCTGCGTTACCTAAGCCTTCTGGTGCTATTTCTTGGTTTTGCTATTGCCATGTTGGGCTACTGGGGCATTTTCATTCAACGTTTCTCGTTTATGAAAAATAAGAAACCGCCACCTAAGTTTTAGCAAACCAATTTTCCCTAATTTTTATCAGTAGTTTAACTCCTTCGTGATAGTAAACACTCCTTTTCTTCTAGCTACAACAAATCATATAACGCCGTTATATCGCATTATCTTGTGTTTACTATTTCATTAGCTTTGCTACTAGTCCTGAATACATTTTATCGGTAGATTGAAAGTTCTACTCAGTACTTAAAAAAGGTGAACTGTGGAAAATACTATTAAAAAGCTAGGCTTGCTCGGCGGCATGAGCTGGGAATCAACGGTAAGTTATTACCAAGCAATAAACCGTGACGTTAATACGCGACTTGGCGGCCTTCACAGTGCACCGCTAATAATAAGCAGCGTCGATTTCGCTCACATTGAACAGCTTCAACATAAGGGTGAATGGGATAAAACCGCCGATATACTTATCCGCGAGGCAAAGCATTTAGAAGTTGCTGGTGCAAAAGCCGTATTAATTTGTACCAATACCATGCACAAAGTCGCGGCTGACATAGAGCAAAATATTAGTATCCCTCTTATTCACATTGCCGATGCCACGGGTCGTGTGCTGCAGAAAAATTCAGTTAAGAAAGTTGGGCTACTAGGTACACGATTTACCATGGAGCAAACCTTTTATACATCCCGTCTTGAAGAGGCTTTTGGTATTGAAGTTGTTATTCCAAATGCGCAACAACGAGATACAGTCCATAACATTATTTATGAACAATTATGCAAGGGCGTGATTTGTGTTGATTCTCGTGAAGCGTATATTGAAGTAATAAACGCGCTTGCGGCCGAGGGTGCTGAAGGCATTATTTTAGGCTGCACCGAAATTGCGTTATTAGTGCAACAACAACATACCAAGGTTAGGTTATACGACACTACAGCTATCCATGCTAAAGCCGCGGTAGACTTCGCTTTGGGCCAATAAATACATTAAAGCAGAGTACAAGTAACCTAACTTGATAAAAGGGGTTACCCCTACTACTTCAGAGGACACAACTATGTTTAGCCACGTTATGTTAGGTGCAAACGACCTTGAGGCGTCGAAGAAATTCTATGACGCTATTTTAGGTGTATTGGGTTACGAGCCAGGCGTTTTTGATGAATATGGACGCGTGTTTTACTACACGCCCAAAGGTATTTTAGCCCTAACCAAGCCAATTAATGGCGAGGAAGCGACACACGGCAATGGAACAACCCTTGGTCTTGCAGCGCGTACACCAGACATCGTAGATGAGTGGCATAAGGTAGGAAGCGAAAATGGGGGCGTTCCGTGTGAAGACCCACCAGGCATTCGGGGAAATAGCGAACGCCAATTATACCTTGCTTACCTGAGAGACCCGTCAGGTAACAAACTCTGTGCCACGCACATAGTAAGAAAATAGAAAGCATTAAGCCTAATTTTATGTCGAGCAGCCTAATAGGCTGAAATGACGCGAAAAAGTATAGGCGGTATCTGTTGGCAGTTTATGACCAAGGCAGGTAGCGTCTTTATCCTCCCTGCATACACTTCCCACTATACATTTTGGCTAGATGAATTAATCTTAAAGAAGCGAAAGTTCAGCTAACAGATAGCATATGACTCCTGAAGAAACTGGTAAGGCCTACGACACCATTACTCACCTTTGGACTCGCCCTGAATTTAATCAGAAAAATGGCATGACGGCCTATCAAAAAGCCCTGTCATTTTTGCCGGACATCCCATCACAAGAGCCCGATACAGTGCCAAGCGAAGCGCCCAACAAAGGAGAAGCGCTAAATAAAGGAGACGAGAGCAATCAAGTCAAACCAAAAAAACGAGGTTACGCTCTAGACATAGGTTGTGGATGCACAAACCGTTTTGTTCAGGTTGTCGAAAGCGCAGGGTTAACTTACGAAGGTATTGATGTATCCGAAGAAATGCTCGCCATTGCGACAACTCAATTACCCGCCCATACCTTCTATCGCGCAGACGTGTGTACATTCACTATGCCCAAGCACTATTCGTTTATAAGCGCTTGGGATAGCTTTTGGCATATTCCTCTAACGCAGCAAGAGCCTTTGCTTAAGAAGCTAGTGAACCACTTAGCCGATGACGGCGTGTTACTTTTTAGCTGCGGGGGCACAACAGAAAGTGGAGAGCACACAAATGAAGTGATGGGCCCAGAAGTCTACTACGCCTCGCTAGGGCTACATAGATACTTGGAAATATTGATGGAAGCGGGCGGATTTGTTCGCCACGTTGAGTTTGATCAGCACCCTGAGCTACACACTATTATCATTGTGCAAAAAAGAGCCGCGCAAAAAACTCAGTAGCAAAAATAAAGCGGGATAATGCACTAAGAAGACTTAAAGAAGCAGCGTGCTAGGCGCGCCCTCCCTAAATAAGGTCAACAATACGCTCTAAAAACGCTAACTTTGCGATGTAGCTAGTTCACCGCGTTTATCTAAACGATAAAAACTCCACGCCAATGTTACGCCACGAGCGAGTAAAAAGGCGAGTAGGGCGTACCACAGGCTAACGTTACCTTGGCCTTGCGTGAGGAACCAGACAGGGAAATACACAGCTAGTGCACTTATTATCATGGTATTACGCATTGCGCTCGCTCGGGTAAGGCCAACAAATACACCATCGTACAAAAAGCACCAGTGGGCTAATAAAGGAAGTAACACCATTAGACTAAGATAAGGTAGCGCAGCGTCTACAATGTCACCATGCTCAGTAAGCAGTTCTATAATGGCTTCGCCTCCCAACCAGAATATCAGGCTGTAGATGAGGGCGAACAAGCTCGACCAGGCTAGCCCTTGATAGGTGCGTCGCTTTACTTCACCGCTATTAGACGCCCCTTTAGCTTCACCCACCAGCGCTTCGACACCATAGGCAATACCATCAAGCCCCAATGCAATTAAAACAAAGAACTGCATAAGTATGGCATTGACTGCCGCCGACGTTTCACCGTAACGGGCCCCTTGAATAGTGAGGAACGCTAGGCAGCCTTGCAGTGCCAGATTCCGTAGTAACATATCGCCATTTAACTTCATTAGCACCCTACGGGCCGCTCGGCTAAACCAAGACGCACTAACAGCTACACCGCCAACGTGCTTAAATGCCACCATTAACGCCATTATGGCCATAGTATATTCAGCAATAACACTGGCTAATGCCACGCCAGCTACTGACATATTCAGCGCAAATACAAATACCACATCAAGTGCAGCATTCAGTAAATTGCCCACAATTTGAATAGTCATAACGCTGCGCGTTTTTTGCTGTCCCACTAGCCAGCCTACCAACGCAAGGTTGAGCATGGCTGCAGGCGCGCCCCATACGCGCACAGAAAAATAGCTTTGAAGGTGTAAGGCTACTTCGTTATTAGGTTGAGTTAAGGTTAATCCTATAGAAAGGATAGGGGATTGAAGAACCAGTACGACTGCACCTAACAATAAGGCCACAGCCACCGTTTGCCACAATACCTTAGCCGATTCTAACCTATTATTGGGCGAGCCTTTCGCTTGCGCACTTAAGCCTGTTGAAGACATGCGAAGAAATCCGCACACCCAGTATATTTGCGTTAGAATTAGCGCGCCTACCGATGCTCCCGCAAGCATTGCAGGTAAAGACATATGCCCCAAAACTGCGGTATCAACCAAGCCCAATAGGGGCGTGGTAATATTTGCTAAGATCATGGGAAGCGCTAACGCCAACAGACGGGAATGATCGTCAAAAAAAGAGCGCTGAGTTACTTGGGAACGGGGCATAAATGATCTCAGTAGGGGTTAATTTCGCTATATACTATCAACCTAGGCAACAGCATAAGTAAAAGCGTACCTGCGCGGCCAAATATAAAATTGGCTTAATTTGCGTAATTTTGAAGTTTACCATGCTATTGAATTTGTTCAGGCACTCAGTGGATGATGATATGAAAACCAACAATGTAATTCAAAATAGAATGATGATTCGCTCGCGTTTGAAGATCTTTTCTTTAACGTTGTTGGGGCTCTTCAATATGTTGCTGGCCTCGCCTAGCTTCGCTTCAGATTCTAGTACGAGTGCCACGCCTAACGCGGCCATTTTACTTTATCACCATGTTTCGTCTTCAACACCGGCCAGCACTAGTATTTCGCCTGAAGCCTTTAGATCGCACATGGAATACTTGGACAAACACCACACGGTTGTTTCGCTACAGGACGTTGTTGAAGCAATACAACACAATAAAACACTGCCCGAAAAAGCAGTGGCTATCACGTTTGACGATGGTTACGCGAATATCTTACACAATGCTCATCCTATTCTGGCGGACCTTGGTTTTCCATACACAGTGTTTATTAACCCCGATGAAATTGGCGTAGGCCCCAAGCAACTGACATGGGAGCAAGTCATTGCTATGCATAACGATGGCGTTGCTTTTGCCAACCACACGCTAGACCACCTTCACATGCTAAACGGCGAGCAAACGATGGGGGAGCGCGCATGGCTGGAAAAAGTGTGGGAAAACGTAGAAAGTGCTGAAAAGAAAATTGAAGACAAACTGGATATTAGCCTTAAATATCTAGCGTACCCGTTTGGTGAATACAATACTGCGCTCGCCAATAAGCTAAAAGCCAAAGGTTACATTGGGCTCGGTCAGCATTCCGGAGCTGTGGGCCCAACCAGCGACATGCAAGCCCTTCCACGGTTTCCAGCTGCAGGCCCCTATGCCAACTTAGCAACATTGAAAACCAAGCTAAATAGCCTTGCTTTGCCAGTAACGCACAGTTCACATGAAGACCCTCGTATGACAACGCGAAAGCTATCATCGCCGATAAGCTTAACCATAGACAGTGACGATGTGCGCCTTACCCAGGTGAATTGTTTTTTTGGGGGCGATACTATTGAGACAAGTCTTGAAGGTAAGGTGCTTTCCTTCACCTTAGATAAGACACTTCCCGTAGGTCGCTCAAGGGTAAACTGTACAGCACCATCCAATACACAAACTGGTCGCTATTATTGGTACTCAACGCCTTTCTTTGTAGCAGATGAAGGTGGTATTTATCCTGACTAAGCAAATTAGAATTGTTGACTTGAAATTGGTCTAATGAGGAGCTCGCGCGAGTCCTTGTAAATGAAACTCGCGCTTATATAAGAAAACGTTTACCTAAACAGGCCGAGCAAAGCGGATGAAGCCTTTATTAATCGACTCTTCTACAAAGTCATGGCGTTGATAAAAGCGAATAGCCGATACATTTGATACTTCAACATCAAGCACAAGCTTACGTTTTTTTAGCTTCTCCGCGCGCGCCTGCATCGCATCTACCAGCATAGAGCCCACTCCAGTTCGTCGGGCGCTCTCTTCTACCGAAATATGGCCAATCATAAGCTCTGTATTGGTGGGTGGCGTGAGGTTTACCGCTACCGTTTGGTTACGCATGAGTACTGTCATAGCTTCGTCGAGAGTAAAGTATGACGTAATACTGTCTAGGGTTGCCCTATCAAACGCTGCACCTAGTTTACTATGCCAGGCAGTCACCACACCTAACACTTCACTGCCGCTACACGCCACCCAATGGTTCTTAAAACCATATTGGCCGCCACCGAGTTCCCATGCATGAGCAAGGTAGCCACCGGCTGTTTTATTCTTATTATGTCCAAAAATAGACGTTAATAATGACTGCGCCGCACTTAATATCAGGGGCGCTGTTTGCGCGGCATCAGATGCCACACCTTGCCTAATTTCTATTTCCATACTACTGCTTCGAGGTAATTATCGGCATATCTGCCAATATTTGCTGGGCATCACTTATCGATAGCTTTCCGGGCTCTCTTTTTGGTTTAAACCTTCCTATCACTCTAGCTTCAGGGTTAACAAGTACGACAGATGCACTGTGATCAACTAAATAGTTAGGGTTATCGGTACTTTCAGCGATAGCATACATCATCCCTAAATTACGTACGAACGGGAATAGCGCTTTATGCTCTCCGGTAACAGCAGTGAACTCCTTATTAAAATAGCTGACATATTCTGAAAGTCTTTCAATCGAATCGCGATTTGGATCAACAGATACAAAAACAACTCGAATAGGTTCGACACTATTTAATGTTTTTAGTTCAGGGTATATACCATTTAGTTCAGCCATGGTAGTTGGGCAAATATCAGGGCAGAAAGTATAGCCCACAAACACTAAGCTCCATTGGCCTTTGAGCGAGGAATTATCGAATACGTCACCTTCATGTGACGTTAGTGTGAAAGGTGATAATGCTCTTGGCTCTGGGTAGGTTTGAAAGTATTCAGGCTGACTTTCAACACTTGGAGGCGCGATATAAAGCGCCCCGACAATGCCCGCACACAACGCTAAAAATGCAACAAGGCCGACAATAGTTCGTTGGTTCATAAACTCAGTGGAATGTAGTGATCTAAGAGTAATACTACAAACAATACCATGAGATGAATAATTGAAAACCTAAAAGTTTTCATTGCGGTTTGTGGCTCCGCATCGAATTTTAACTTTAATGCATAGTATAAAAACCCGATATTAAGCACACTTGAGCCAATCAAATAAATGAGATCGCTCATGCCTGTAAGGTAGGGCAGCAAACATACAAGCCCCAACAATACTGTATACAGCAACACTGACGTTTTCGTAAATGATACGCCGTGGGTTACCGGCAGCATAGGTACCTTCGCTTTGGCGTAATCTTTTTCTCTATGAATAGCGAGCGCCCAAAAATGCGGTGGCGTCCACGTAAAAATAATCAACACTAACAGCAAAGCATGGGCATGTATTTCTCCTGTAACCGCGGTCCAACCCAGTAGCGGTGGAGCAGCCCCTGCTAAACCGCCAATCACGATATTTTGCGGTGTCGCTCGCTTTAAATACATCGTGTAGATAAACGCGTAGCCTACTAAACTTGCTAAGGTTAACCACGCGGTTAGCATATTTACAAAAAAAGCCAGCACCACAAATCCAACCACACCTAAAATGCCGGCAAACCACAGCGCGTTGTTTACGCTGACCTTGCCTTTTGCCACGGGGCGATTAAATGTACGCGCCATTACACTATCTATCTTATGGTCGACAACGTGATTAATAACGGCAGCAGACGCAGACAACATACCAATACCCAATAAGCCACAGATAAGTACGGTTGCGTTTACCCACGTAGGCGTAGCTAAACACATGCCTACTAACGCGGTTAACAGCAACAACATGACGACATTAGGCTTAGTCATTTCATAGTAATCACGCCACGTGACTACAGTGTGCTGACGTGAAGTACGTGCATGTAAAGAGACCGATTTAGCCATGGAAACCTCCTGGAGCTTTAGGGAGAATATGAGAAGACGTTGACGCGTTTAAAGGGTCGTGCAAAGGCCCTTCGTGGATGCTAAATGCACCTGCACCCTGCAGTGGTTTCGAACCTGAGAATGAGCCTGTATTTCGTTTTTCTGTACCGAAGACGTTATCGTTTTCTAGTGCCAAAAATACGGTAAAAATGAGGTTGAGTAGGGAGAGAAGTAACACAGCTGCGACCGCGTTATGCATTACAGCGACAGCCAGTGGCAGCATAAAGATAATGTTGCTAAGCCCTAATGCTACTTGCGTGCATAATGCTACCAACATAAACGCACCCACATATTTTTGTTTACTTGTGGTGTGGCGGCTTATCAACACACTTATCCCTAGTGCTAGTAAATATAAAAACGTGATGACCGCGCCGAACCTATGCACTATGTGCATGGTAACTCGCTCGCCATAATCGTGAGCACCAAATTCATAGTTGTCTGCATCAGGCACACTGAATGCACCTGCCAAATCAATTCTTTCCTGCCAGCCACTCTCGCAAACTGGCATTTCCGTACAGGCTAACGCAGCATAATTGGCAGAAGTCCATCCACCAAGAGCAATCTGTGTAACAAGCACGCCAAGCCCAATGAAAGCGAAAAGTTTAAGGTTTCGCTGAAAGGCTTTGGCCTGAGGTAAGTCGGTAATGCCATGTTCATGCATAGCTGACGCTACGGGCGCTTGTTTAGTTTCCGATGCATCGGCTGCGGTGTTGCGCAAACGCAGATAGAGAATAAACAGGCAAGAGATTACAGAGAAGCCACCAAGCAAATGCCCCATAACTACAACGGGAAGTAAATTGAGTGTCACGGTCCACATGCCAAGGGCTGCTTGGAATACAATGAGCCCCAACAGTAACAGAGGTAATTTAACCGGCGTGCCTTTGTTGCGCTGCCGAACAGCAATAATGGCAATTGCCAGTACACACAGCCCCAGCGTCCCAGCAAAATAGCGGTGAATCATTTCATTCCACGCCTTGAATGCTTCCACCGGGCGTTCAGGATAGGCGGCATTAGCCTGTGCTACCTTTTCTTCACTTAAGGGGACGGTTAAGTTTCCATAACACCCAGGCCAATCTGGGCAGCCGAGCCCCGCGTCGGTCAAGCGCGTATACGCTCCCAGAATAATAACGACCGCCGCAAGAAAAATACTGAAGAGGGTTAATTTTTTCATGGCCGTTATCCTATGCGCGATAGTTTGAGAAGCTTTCTCATGTCCGCCAGCATATTGCGGCTTTCCATCACGGCATCTTTTCTATCGTCTTTAATGTCGTAAAAAAGCATGGCGTTATTTTGCGTATCGACGATATAGACACTGCTAGAGGCAAGGGCGGTTGGCGTGGTAACCGTTAAGGTTTCGACAAAAGGGTAGTCTTTTAGCGCGGCTATCGCTGTTTGGTCGCTTGACGCTGTCGTGACGACCACTGCTTGTGCACGGTCCGATTCTTTGCCTAGCGCGAGCCACACTTGGTTAATACTGAAAAGGGCGTTTTCGCACACTGCGTCACATTCACTTGGCATCACATACAATAAACGCCACTTAGGTTCCGCGTTTTCTAAAAGCGCACTCATGTCGATGGTCGGCGCGAGCAACTGACCTTTATTAGTCGCGCCTTTAGTAAACCAATCGTTATCAAGTGCGAGCTTTGCCAGAACAACAGGTAAAACAAACACGGCTACCATAATAATTAATGTTTTTTTCGAAGCAGCATTATTCATAACTACGTCCTTTCTTACTAATTGCAAAGCCGCCAATGGCCGCGGCAGCAATGGCTAAACCAAACCATTGAACTGCGTAACCAAGGTGCTTTTCGGGAGACATTACAACGGCCTGATGTTCGCGAATAAACGCAGGGTCTGGCGTGGTAAGTTGAAGAGTAAAAGGTAAAAACTTGCGCTCTAGGGCGCTGCTGAGCGCAGGGAATTCGATGTGCTGTATAAGTGCGGGGCTTTGCGACAGCGCCATGTTAGTTTCTTTAACCAAGGGGTTGTGACCCGGCACACTAATGACGCCAGTAAACTCGCGTGTTTCGCCAACAAGACGTATATCCGGCAATGTGCGTGTTAAGTCTGGCGCCGGTACCCAGCCGAAATTAACTAAGAGCCAACCTGCATTCGTATATACAGGCGCAATCACGTCGAAACCCACCCGCTGATTGTGAATCTGATTATCTAATAGCAACACATGGTTAGCGTCTATTGCGCCACTGAACGACACATTAATATCCCGAGGATCATCATGAGCCAGCGCCGCTTCTAAACTCAAGGTTCCATTACTTTGCTTTTGCGCTATGCTAGCTAAGCGTTGTTGCTTTTGGACCATGCGATCAAGTTGCCAGTACCCTAAACCGCACATAATCGCCACACTAAAGCCTGTGAGTAACCAAGGAATAACGTGGCGCGTGCGAGAAAACATGATTATTTCGCACCATGTAAAATTAGAATAAAAACAGAGGTGAATATGTTGATAAAAATAATCCTTGTTGCGTTGGTGCTGTACATGATTGTGAATTTGTTTATGGCGATGCGAATCATGATGAAAAATGACACGTCTAAAGGCCCTATGAGTAAGTACATTGGTCGACGAGTGCTCACTTCTGCCGTCATTGTTATTATTATTCTTATCGCTATTGGTACCGGTTTAATTACCCCAAACCCAAGGCCTTATTGAGTTTGGGGTTACCCTTAAAGCACGTAAACGAAGATGTAGAGCATGACCCACACTACATCTACAAAGTGCCAGTACCAACTCCCCGCCTGAAACGCGAAGTGGTTTTCAGGCGTGAAATGGCCTTTCAACACTCTAAAAAATAATACAATAAGAATGATGGTACCGAGGGTCACATGCATGCCGTGAAACCCTGTGAGCATAAAGAAGGTGTTGCCGTAAATGCCTGACTGAAGCGTAAGCCCCAAGTCGCGATACGCATGTATGTACTCTTCTACCTGTAGGAACAAGAACCCACATCCAAGTAAGATAGTGATACCCAGCATGAGGGTTAGCTGTTTGCGTTTGTTTTGCTCTAGTCCCACATGAGCGAAGTGCAGTGTAATTGACGAAATAAGCAAGATAACCGTGTTGATTGTAGGCAATCCCGCTGCACTCATTTCCTGTGTGGTAGTGCCGCCAGGCGTTGACACCAGCGGCCACATGGCCTCAAAGGTCGGCCACAATACTTCATTGGTCATAACGTTATTCGATGCGCCACCAAGCCAAGGAACGGAAATAAATCTGGCGTAGTAGAGCGCACCGAAAAACGCAGCGAAAAACATCACTTCAGAGAAGATAAACCAGCTCATCCCTTGTCGATATGAACGCCCCAGCTGATCGCTGTATAGGCCGGCCATAGACTCGTCTATTTGGTTTTTAAACCAGCCCACAAGCATAACCAGCAGCACGGCTATCCCAGCTAAAAGGACATGACCGCCATAGCCGGTTTCGCCTTTGGTTGCTTGAACCACATAGTTTCCTGCGCCAACGGCAATAAGAAACAACGCGACTGCGCCCACAATGGGCCATGGACTTTGTGCGGGTACATAGTATTTTTGGTATTCGTGATTCTGTACTTCGGTTTGCATTTTCATCTCCTTACCCCTTCGGCTTATTCGCCAGCTGATGGTGTGGAAGCCATAAAGGGATTCGGTGTTGTTGTTAGGTCACTGGCTCGCGCTGTGACGTCATAGAGTGTGTACTGCAAGGTAAAAAACGTAATTTCTTCAGGTAGCTGAGGGTCTACATAAAACTGCATGGGCATATAGGCTTCACTACCCGCATCTAATGGCTGCTGATTGAAGCAGAAGCATTCAGTCTTGTTCAGGTACAGTGCTGCCGTTCCGGGGGATACTGAGGGAATGGCCTGTGCTACGATATTGCTTGATGCAGGGTTTCTCACATAAAACGACACCGTATTAAGTTCGCCAGGGTGCACTTTCACGCGCTTGGTTTCAGCACGAAACTCCCACGGCATACCAGTATTTGTGCGAGTGATAAACTCGACGGTCACTTCTCGCGACTCATCAATCTCAACCGATTGATAAACGGCTGCCGTGTTCTCGGTTTTGCCATTGATTCCCGCTACGTCGCAAAATACGTCGTACAAGGGAACAAGGGCAAAGCCGAAGCCAAACATGCCAATGACAATAGCCACAAGTTTGATAACCATCTTGTTATTTGCACTTTGCTGTGACATCACGTGACCTCCGGGTAAATCCAAAGGTGAAGGTTGATAAACGCTTGTTTAACCGCTTATCTCCCTCACCACCTGCAATGTGTGAATGTCATTCCCGTCTGCTTTTGTCGATTGAAAGGAATGACCAATTCACAACTCCATCTACCGTTACTTAACGACAGGTGGTGTTTCAAACGTGTGATAAGGAGCGGGTGATGGAATTTCCCATTCCAATCCTTCTGCGCCGTCCCAAACTTGCGCTGATACTGGCTCACCTTGCTTTTTGCATGCCTTGATAAGCAGGGCAAGAAAGATGAGCTGAGATAAACCGAATGCAAAACCACCCAGGCTTATCCATTTATTAAAATCAGCGAACTGCAATGCATAGTCAGGAATACGGCGTGGCATACCAGCCAAACCCACAAAGTGCATAGGGAAGAACAACACATTGACCGATACTAGTGAGCACCAGAAATGCCATTTAGCTAAGGTTGTGTCGTACATTTTGCCTGTCCATTTAGGCAACCAGTAATACACGGCTGCCATGATAGAAAAGACCGCGCCAGTTACCAGTACATAGTGGAAATGGGCTACAACGAAATATGTGTCGTGATATTGGAAGTCTACAGGGGTGATCGCCAACATTAATCCTGACAACCCACCAATGGTAAACAGTACAATAAAGGCAATAGCAAACATCATAGGCATTTCAAAACTTAGAGAACCACGCCACATGGTCGCTACCCAGTTAAACACTTTTACCCCAGTTGGCACCGAGATAAGCATGGTGGCAAACATGAAAAACATTTCCATGTACACCGGCATGCCCGTAGTAAACATATGGTGGGCCCACACGACAAAAGAGAGCAGGGCAATAGACGCCGTGGCGTAAACCATAGACGCGTAACCAAACAGCTGCTTTCTAGAAAAGGTAGGAACAATTTGCGAGATAATGCCAAAAGCGGGCAAGATCATTATGTAAACTTCAGGGTGCCCAAAGAACCAGAAAATATGCTGGAACATAACCGGGTCGCCGCCACCAGCAGCATCAAAAAAGCTAGTGCCAAAGAACTTATCAGTTAACACCATGGTAACCGCACCGGCGAGCACTGGCATTACCGCAATCAGCAAGAATGCCGTGATAAGCCACGTCCATACAAACAGCGGCATTTTCATCCAGGTCATGCCTGGCGCACGCATATTAAAGATGGTCACAATCACGTTAATCGCACCCATAATGGATGAAATACCCATGATGTGAACAGAGAACACAAACAATGCTGTCGAATCGCCACTGTAAGTCGTTGAAAGGGGTGCGTAGAAAGTCCAACCAAAAGCGGGGCCGCCGCCTTCCATAAAGAGCGAGCTCAGTAGAATGAGAAAGGCACCAGGTAAAATCCAGAAGCTCCAGTTATTCATGCGCGGTAACGCCATGTCAGGGGCGCCGATCATCATTGGAATAAGCCAGTTTGCAAGCCCAGTAAAGGCAGGCATTACTGCACCAAATACCATGATAAGTCCGTGTACCGTGGTCATTTGGTTAAAGAAGTTTGGTTCTACAATTTGTAGACCGGGTTGGAATAGTTCAGCGCGGATCACCATGGCCATCGCACCACCCACTAAAAACATGATAAAGGCAAACCACAGGTAAAGTGTGCCTATGTCTTTATGGTTAGTAGTAAACAACCAGCGCGTTATCCCTTTAGGGATATGATCGTGGTGTTCATGATCATCATGTAGGTGATCGCCATGTGCGTGACCGCCATTTACTTGATCACTGTGAGGCGCAGAGGTATCTGGCGAAATAACTTCAGTTGCTTTGCTCATTTTTCTGCTCCTAGTTTCCGTTTGCCACTGCGTTGACATCTTTGGCCTGCACCATGTCGCCAGTGTTATTGCCCCAGGCATTGCGCTCATAAGTCACTACCGCTGCAATTTCCTTAAGGCTTAGCATTTTTCCAAACGCTTGCATGGCTGTTCCTGACTTTCCATGCAGCACGATGTCAATGTGACCTTGCTGATCTTCTAGTGCCATCTTGCTGCCTTTTAATGCCGGGAACACGCCAGGTAAACCTTCACCATTTGGCATATGGCAAGCAGCGCACGTTGCGTTGTATACTCGCTCGCCCTCTTTCATCAGTTCATCCATAGACATATTCATAGAAAGTAGACGCTGCTCTTCTTCTTTTGCTTTACGAACAATCTCTTCTTGTTCGCCCATCCACTTTTCAAACTCGGCGGGTTCTTTAGCAATTACCACAACCGGCATATAGCCGTGGTCTTTTCCACAGAGCTCTGCGCACTGTCCGCGATAAATACCAGGCTCATTCACCTTGGCCCAAGACTCGTTAATAAATCCGGGGTTGGCATCTTTTTTCACGGCAAAGTCAGGAACCCACCAAGAGTGGATAACGTCGTCAGAGGTAATAAGAAAGCGTACTTTTTTCCCAGTAGGAATAACCAAGGGACGGTCAACTTCCAACAGGTAGTTATCTGTTTTCTGAAATTTGTTTTCTATTTGCTCGCGCTGAGTGGCGAGTAAAGAATAAAACTCTACATCGCTATCCATGTACTTGTAGTGCCATTTCCATTGAGAGCCTGTTACTAGCACAGTCATGTCAGGCTCAGACGTGTCTTCCATAGCAATTAGAGTATTCGCTGCGGGTACCGCCATGAAGATAAGAATAAGGAAAGGAATAACGGTCCAAGCAATTTCAACCTTCACGTTTTCGTGAAAATTAGCTGGCTTGGCGCCACGGGACTTTCTATGTAGATACATTGAGGCGAACATCACGCCAAAAACTACAACCGCGATACCTACACAAATGAAGAACATCAGCATATGCAGGTCGTAAACCTGCCCGCTGATGTCGGTGGCACCGCGCCTTAAATTAAGTGAAGAGGCCTCTTCACTGACTTCTTGGGCAAGAAGCAAAGGGGAAAAAAGCAAAAACGGTATTGTCGAACACCATTTTGCGAAAACGGTCGTTAGTTGTTTCACTCAGCACCTCCGTAATAGCAAGACCAAAAACGCTGATTATTTTGCGCGATGCCCTACCAAATGGTTTGCGAACGATTGACCCATCACCTCAACTTGTAAAACAAATTTAGAGTCATTGTTATTATTTTGTTAATCTCTGTATAAGAATTGCGCAATAATGTCGTGCCGTCTAGTCTTTTCTATTAAAAATTTAACGAAGCGGTTAATTTTTAATCACTTCCGTGGCAGCCTTACGTTACATATTGGATGGAAAAAGAAATGAGCATGTATTAAGCGAGAATAAAATCAAACGTACATTTTGAACAACACAAAGGTTCTACTAGCAATCATTTGATTATAAAATCAACAACTAATAGGTTATTAATATTTATTTTCAAACAAACTTTAGAATAATGAATGCATATTCAGTAGTTCATTCACAGGCAAAATACGCGTAATACGCTTTCTGATAGTCATGGTTGGGTTCGCTTTTTAAAGGCGGGCTTAGTCACCCTAACTCCAGAAAACTGGTAGAAATAAAGCAATAAAAGGCATAAAAAAAGCGGCTAGTGCGCCGCTTTTCGTTGAAGGTGTTAAAACCTTACATCCAGTCCGCGTTTCTTATAACGCCTACTGCAATCCCCTCAATAGCAAAAGGTTCGTTGGCTAGGTCTACTCGAATAGGTGCGAATTCTTCGTTTTCGGCATGAAGTAATACTTCACGACCACGTTTTTCTAAACGCTTTACCGTAACATCTTCGTCTACACGTGCCACAACGACCTGGCCATTGTGAACATCGGTGGTGCGATGCACAGCAAGGAGATCGCCATCTAGAATACCGATGTCTTTCATACTCATGCCGTTAACACGCAGTAAAAAGTCTGCTTGAGGTTGAAACAGTGCAGGGTCTACCTTGTAGTGTGATTCTACGTGCTCTTGCGCCAAAATTGGCTCACCCGCCGCCACACGACCAATGAGAGGTAGGCCTTCTTCTTCAGGTACGTCATTTTCGAGAGGAATATTGAGTTTAATACCCCGAGAGGTACCCGGCAGAATTTCTATCACGCCTTTACGCGCCAAGGCTTTCAAATGTTCTTCTGCTGCGTTGGCAGAACGAAAACCAAGTTGACGAGCGATTTCCGCACGCGTAGGCGGCATCCCCGTTTCTTGCATGGTGGTTTTGATAAGTTCTAAAACTTCGGTTTGTCGAGCTGTGAGTGGGCGCATAAAAGACCTGTCTGTTCATACAGTTCCTGTAAGTATATACACCTAAAACTAAATAACAAGCACTTGCCGCGTCTTTTGCTACAAGCAATAGACAGCGACAAGTGTATTACCCTTATTTCACAAGAAGGGCCATGTTCGGATTACCTATTTGAAGCTCTACTTCGCCGGCATTGTTCTTTCGGGTACGCATACCATCGACATGATTAATGCCAATGGAAGGGCTACGCCAAATGACATGTCCATTGATATCTATTTCAGTGACTCGGTAAGCAACGTTGTCATAATATCCATACGATGAGTCATATTCTTCAGCTTGGTAAATGCCAAGTATTGATTGATTAGACGATGTCGTTGGAATAACGGCTATATTTTGAAGATCGAATGTAGGCGTTATGGCGTCTTTAAGTACTAAGGCGTCATTTGTTACGTCATAAATATTTATTCTATTGTAGTTTCTATCTAAGCATGCAAACTCAGAGGCGTCGTCGCCATCAGCATTAATTCTTATCAATTGACTACAAGAAACATCTAGTTCATTCAGTCCGACAAACTCGCCATCTTGCATTGTATAGAGCTTTAATGATTCATAGCCACTAACAGCAAAAAAGTGTTCGCCATTATTGGTGAGCTCAGCGACAGCATCAATTGAAAACTCATTGATGACAGAGTCAATGAGCACTTGGTTCTCAATATCGAATGCTTTGAGTCGATTGTTTTCAACAATGACCGCATCAACAAAATTATCGTCATTCACGTCTACAGCTTCGATGAGTGAGACTTGGCTGTTTTGATTTTGGCTCAGCGACCACTGAATTGAATTATCTGACAACTTAACTACGTTGAATGATGTATTGCTATTCAAAGCTCCTGTGAATAATTCACCCAGGCCATCATTATTATAGTCAGTAACAACGGGTCTGCTATAGTCAAAAACATCGTCGCCGAGTTCGTCGCTAAGGGTAATCTCATTCTCCATGTTAACTGACAGCATCTGAATTGATGTGTAGTAGTTAGTTGTCTCACTCACAAAGACAGCTCTTTCATCATTATCACCAAAAGGGGCCCAGCCGGCAGCAAAGTAATTAGAAGAGTGTGCTTCCGTTCGTATATCTGATAATACGTAGTCACCCTCAGCATCTTGCAGTGCAACCTGAATTTCGCTGTCGCCGGTCCAGATTATTTCGTTTCGGCTATCGTTATTCAGGTCGCCGATTAAAAGCGACATACCGCTATACGCATTGTGAATAACACTCCACTGTTCCGAAATTTGACCACCTTCAAGCGCGAAAGCTTTCACCTCTCCCCACTGGCACTCAGAAATTACAAGCATTCCCTCATTGGTCTGGTCATCTTTGCTATAGCTCAAATCGCAGATATCATTATGTTCAGCTGTCGCCAAACTACTTTTCGACACCGCAGAGTAGACTGAAATATTCTCCCAACGGTCGGCACCAATGATTTCATCGACACCGTCGCTGTTCATGTCACCGACAGCGACGTAAGCGTCGCTAAACCCATTGCCATAAAGCCATTGATTGGCGCCGCTATTAATATCGAATACGTAGCCATTGTTAGTCACCAACTCGATAGACGCGTCGTCGTCTACATTACCAAAAGAAATGGTTGATACACCATCGACATCGAACTGCTGCAACTTTTCACCAGTTGTCACATTATGAATGGAGATAGACGTCGCACCGTAATAATAATCGCCGTGAAGGTATGCAATTTCTTCTATACCGTCGCTATCAATATCGTAAAGCCATCCTGACGTTATTTTATCCTCTGCTACAAATACCGTTTCCGCGTTGTCTTTCCGGTCTTTTATAACCGATAAACCTTGTTCAGTAAGGATATAGATTTCATCATTACTATCGCCGTCAGCATCTTGTGTATAAACGCCCTTAATTTCTCCTCTTGTAGGTAACTTGTAAGGGTACACATAGGTATTTTCTAGTTTATTTCCGTTTAACAAGAAGGCGCCCACATTCCGGTGATTGACCGATATGAGTTCATTCACGCCCTTGGTTGAGGCAATCGCAAAACCTCTATTGTAAATCGGTGTTATTGAAGTTGTGCGGGCAAACGCCGGTGCTTTATCTGCATAAGCAGTTATTTCTACGGTTTGCAGGCTCTCATCGCCATCCAGACTCGCAAAGCTAAAAATATAGGTTTGCGCATTAAACAGTTGACTGTTGGGCACCTGCCACGTTAGTAAGCCGTCGTCGTTTAAGGTAACTCCTGTAGGTGCAGCGACAAGCTGGCCTGCAACATCACTATTAATTTGATCGGGGTCAGTCATACTTACCGTGAACTCCACGTAACCACCAGCAGTTACCGATTCAGGCATATTGGAGATGACGAGTGTCATTGGAGAGTCACTGATAGTGATAAACACGGGTTGTGATTCAACGATGTTAACACCGTCAGACACTACCATAGTTACTTTCAGTTCATCGCCGAATACCGCGTTATATGCAGGCAGAGTGTTACCGCTAACACCCTCTAGAACAATGTTATTAATGTACCAGCGGTAGGATACTGACAAGTCAGATTCAGGCGTATCAGAGTCGTAATAATACCCCTCATCAACGGTTATATCGTCAGACGTGTAAACAGGGTCATAAGCATAATAATAGGGTTCACCAGCAACGGGAGGCGCTGAAATAGTTTCTATATCGGATAGAACGATATTCGCGGTATTGCTGCTTGCAAATGTCTCGATACTGCTGAAAAACACGCCAACATCATAGGTGTCATCCCCGTTCGTATCTTCACCATAGCGAACCGCTCCTTGCATAATATCAATGCCAGCGGTTCTATTGCCTTTAACTACAAGAGAACCTTGGTAAGCATAAGGTAGCCCTCCTTCCTCTGAGAAGTAAGAAAAATCAAGCTTACCTTTTGAGCCAATATGCAATGCCCCCTCGAACTCAGAGGAGTACCCCACCCCATTAAAGCCATCAAAAGCAGTTCCATTTATTTTATAGGCTTCACCGTTAAAGGTAGCGGTCATGTACTGAATAAGTTCTTCGTTGTAGTACCCCGTGCGTGGATCGTAACTTATTTCAGCTTTCATTAACCCTTTTAGCGTTGCACGTTGACTACCTCTCCCTATCGAAAGGCTCGTAAAATAGGATGTTGCCTCAAAATTGTCGTCATCTGATTTCGTAATAGCAACAGAAAATTGACCATCGTGATACGCGTTCAGATAATAGTGTAGACATTGATCATAATCGACGATTATGGTTCCAAGACCTGTGTCTAAATCAAGTTTTCCAGAGTACTTAATTGAGCCGCTATCTGAACATTGTGTAACGCCATCAATGTTGCCGTTAGCATCGACAAGTTCAGAAACTTCAAATATGTCAAGATAAGGTGAGCTGGCAAGATCTTCGCCAAAAAGCGCAATATATACGTTTTGCACAGCGCTAATGTCTGCGATTGCAATGTTTGTTTCACCCGTATAGCTATTATCAGCATAACGCTTAGCTGCGTTGTCTAGCTGTGCTATAGAGTAGTCTAAGGGGTTCGATAAAATTTCTAATGCAGTCGGCTCTGGAGGCGGTGCAGGTGTTGGGTTAGTCGGAGAACCCGAGCTCCCTCCACCTCCACAGGCTGTGAGAGCTAGAATAGAAAATAGGCCACAAAAACCCAAGCGCGAAGTGTTCATACATCGTCCCTGATTTGTAAGGCATGGTGGCCTAACATCAGCCAAAAGTACGAAACACGCCTAATTTGTTTACAACAATAAAATATTCGGTTTTTATAACTTATTGTCGTTTGCCTGGCAATATCTCTGTTGATTGATACACAACTCGCTAGCGTTTATCGACAAACAGCGACGGTCAATCGTCCCCCCAGACTACGCGATTTCGGCCTTGTTCTTTTGCCTTATAAAGGGATTTGTCAGCCGTTGATAACAGGGCGCTAAAGTCTGCGCCATAGGTACTATCGACAAAAGTGGCTCCTATGCTGATGGTAAGGTTTATTTTATCGGTTTTATAGTTAACCACACTTTCTTCAACGGCTATGCGAAGCGCCTCTAGCTGCGTGTTAATTTCTTTTTTATTTTCCCCCAACATCACGATTGCGAACTCTTCACCGCCAAGACGGGCAACGACATTCGGTGAACCGTTTTGCTTGGATATTTTTCGAGCAACAGTAATAAGCGCCTGGTCACCAGCGTCATGACCGTACGTGTCATTTACGCTTTTAAAATGGTCGATATCAACAATGGCAACACACGCGCTGTGATGCAGCTTTGAAAACGCGACACACTCGTCAATGAATGCTCTTCGGTTGTACAAACCCGTTAATGAGTCAGTCATAGCTAATTGCCGCAGCTTTTCTTCAGCGACAGCGCGTGCATCTTCTAATTCTACTGCATAGAAAAGACCGGCTAATGCATCTAAAAGAGGCTGTAGAAATTTGGCATCTTCTATAGAGTAGGGTTCAAACTTATTGGCCAAACCAATCATACCCACGACTCTGTCTTTGACTTTGATAGGCAAACCTAAAAAGCGGCTAATTCGCGGATGCCCTTGGGGAACACCTTTAGATTTCGGATGACTCCCAGAAGTATTACTTATCGTAATTTCTCCCGTTAAAATAGTGGTACCGAAGAGGTTATCGAAACTGCTGAAGTATAAATTTCGCTTTTTATACTCGTTATATTGTGTGAAGCTGCTGGTGTCCCATACGATTTCGGAAATGGCATGGATAAACAGCCTCGATGCATCGCCTTCATTTTTCATTTGCCCTACGAAAGCAAATTGACTGTCCGAAATGTCAATGAGTTCAGGCAATACTGTTTGACAGGCCATGGTTAAATCGTTGTTTTGAAGGTATGAAGCCCGGGTCTTATTAATAAATTGCAGGAGCTGAGTTTTCTTTCGCTCGTGAAGTTCACTTTCCATTCGTTGGGTAATGTCACGATGAATTCCAGCAACCCGAGTGGGTTTACCCATAATGTCAGATTCTACAGTTTTTCCATAGCTTTCGACCCAAACCCATGAGCCGTTAGTATGCTTCATGCGAAACGTAGTATTGAAAACCTTGCTCTTTCCAGCAATATGTTCGTGTAACTGCTTTTCTACTTTCACATAATCCGCAGGATGAATCAGCTGTCTGAAAAAGCGCGAGCTGGTGTCATAGTATTCATATTCAAGACCGACAATGTCACACCAGCGTTTGTTCACTTGATTTACATCAGCGGTCAAATTCCAATCCCACGTACCTAACTCAGAGGCTTCCAATAGTAGCCGCATACGCTGGTTTGTTTTGTTGAGCTTGTCTTCCACATATTTTTGGTCGCTTGTGTCAAATAGAAAAGCCTGAACGGAATACAACATACCGTCTTCACGGAAACTAGCCGTAGAGATCATACTTACCCAAATGGTACGTGTGGGCGTGGCAATTTGAAGACGACAGGTATGCGTTTCCACGCCCTCCATATGGGCCTGCATGGCAAACGTAAAGTCTCCCTCAGCCTCTTGTGTTAAAACATCGCCAAGCTCGACTGCACCGCTCAGTAAATCCTGGGACGATATGCCCAAAACGCGCTCGCTGTTTTTTGATATATGAACCAGTTTGAGCGACGTAGTATTTCGCCACGTAGCCAGAACGATAGGGGACTTTTCTATTAACCCATGCTCACGCTTAAGTGCTTCATGTTCTTTTGAAAGAGAAATATGCTGACTAACAAGCGCGCCAATTCGATCTAGAACTTCTAGATATTTCTTGTCAATTTCTCTTGGAACGGTATCAATAATACAGACAGCACCAATAATCTCATCATTAATTTCAATGGGCGTGCCTGCATAAAAGCAGATGTGCGGCTCACCCGTCACTAGTGGGTTGTCTTTAAACCTTGGGTCTTCTTGGGCATTGTTTACAACAACTTGTTGACGCTCTTGCACGACATGACTACAAAACGCATGTTCCCTACTCACCTTGGAAAGTGAAGTCCCAAACCGCGCTTTGAAAACCTCTTCAAACTCACCAACGATGCCAATTAGCGCAATAGGCACTTTGTATGCCGCAGCTAACACCACCATAAGATCGTTGAGATCTAATGGCACCTCACTATTGAGCATAAAATCATCAATTGTCTTCAGGCGGTTTTGATCATCCACTACATCTTGCTCATATTCATTAACCTTTATAAAAGTAGTAACAATCAAAGCTTATAGCAATTTAAATACTGCTAATGTTGCATTGCTAAAAGGGACAGAGAGCCTTACCCTAAGTGATGCTACGAAAAATATAAAAACACAGACGCTTTTGAACTTCTTGAACTTACAGCTAGGTACGGAGTCTGTAAAACAAGCAAATCAATAACATTGGCTCATCGCGAGATTGCGACGCGATTGTGTTACACTTCACTCGTTTTTATTTCATAGGATTACATAATTCATGTCGTGGATGCGAAAAGCCCTTCTGTCGGTGTTTCATTATCCTGTTAAGTTGCTGGTCAAAGCTCACAGTATTCCAGTTAACGTTGAAACCGAATTAGGAATAGATAAAAGCAAACCTATCGTTTATCTACTTCCCAACAACTCAGTGACAGATCAGCTTGCACTGAGAATGTCGACAAAAGCGCTAGGTTTACCTAGTCCTACAGATACGCTCACATTGGCAGGGCGAGAATATTCGTCGACGCTGTTCTTACGTAAAACCCAGCCTATTTTTCGCTCGTCAGCCAAAGATACCGGGATTGAAGAGGTTTTCACTGACCTTTTTCATTTGCATAGAGATCATGAAAATCTAGATTTACAGGTTGTGCCTGTATATGTCACGTGGGGTCGAGCCCCGGGGCGGGGGAACCCAGGCTTAAGCGATTTGATTACGGAGGCAGCAGCACCAAGTTGGCTTCGCAAATTGTTCATCGTGCTATTTTTAGGCCGTGATAACTTCATTAACTATTCTAAAGCAGTATCAGCACGTGCCATGTCTAACCAACACGGCAGCGATCAAAGTATTGCTCACAAACTCGTGCGAGTAGCAAGTACTCACTTTCAGCGAAAGCGTCAAAGCATGACTGGCCCAACGCTGCTCGAGCGCCAGGAACTGAATAACAGTGTGTTAGGTTCAGATGCAGTGCGTCGTGCCATTGCTGAAGAGTCACGAAGCAAAAAAGTGACTCATGAAAAAGCAAAGGAAACTGCACAGAGCTATATTACCGAGATTGCTGCAGATTACCGTGAAGGACTTATCCGGTTTGGTGACAGACTGCTCACACGCATTTGGAACAAGATTTATAACGGCATTAGCGTAGGCCATGCTGAGCGCATACGTGAGCTGGCCGCTAACGGTCACGAAATTATTTATGTTCCTTGCCACCGCAGCCACATGGATTATCTGTTATTAACTTACGTGATTTATCACGAGGGTATGGTAACGCCTCACATTGCAGCGGGTATCAACCTTAACTTTTGGCCTGTCGGAAAAATGTTTCGCCGAGGAGGCGCTTTCTTCCTACGCCGGAGTTTTGCTGGCAACAAGCTTTACACGGCTGTGTTCAGAGAATATTTAGAGTTGCTGTTTAACAAAGGTTACTCTGTTAAATATTACCCCGAGGGTGGACGCAGCCGTACTGGTCGCCTAATTCCGCCTAAAACCGGTATGTTAGCTATGACTATTCAAGCCATGCTCAAAGGCGTTAACCGCCCTGTAAGTATTGTGCCTGTCTACATTGGCTATGAAAACGTAATGGAAGTGAAGAGCTATTTGAATGAACTTAAAGGCTCTAAGAAGAAAAAAGAATCTAACCTTCAGGTGTTCTCTGCCATTCGTAAACTTAAAAATTACGGGCATGGCTATGTAAACTTTGGTGAGCCTATTGCGCTTAACCAGTTTCTTGAGAGTCATGTGCCGAATTGGCGAGATTGCCGCGACGCCGAACCTGAGAAAAAGCCTGCTTGGTTAACGCCTGCCGTTAATGAGTTGGCTAACAACGTCATGACCCGCATCAACCGTGCAGCAGCATTAAACGGTATGGCGTTAGCGTCGTTATGTCTTTTATCATCTAAAAGACAAACCATGAGCGAAGCCGAACTAAAACAAGCCATGGGCGATTTCATGCACTTGTTTAAAGCCGTGCCGTTCAGCAATGATGCCACCATTCCAGATTCGTCGGCGGAAGAACTATTGCGCGATACGCTCAAGTTAGGTCGCTTTGATATCAACGAAGATGATTACGGGCGCTTGATCAGTCCACAGCCAAAATCTGCGGTGTACCTGACCTATTACCGCAACAACATTTTGCACTTATTCGCAATCCCAGGTCTTATCATGGCCTCTATCTTTGCGAAGAAAGGCGCCACGAAGAACAGCATTTTTCAGCTTATTGCTGCACTTTATCCGTTGCTGCAAAAAGAGCTGTTCTTGCACCTTACCCAAGATGAAGCGCTTGCGCACACTGACGCACTAATCACAGCGATGCTTGACAATGGGCTATTACGCCAAAAAGATGGTGAGCTTTTACCGCCAGATGCACACTGCAAAGAGTTCCATTCATCATGGCTATTAAGCCGTTGTATGCAGGAAACATTACAGCGTTATGCCGTTGTATTAACTATTTTAGATAAAGAAAAAGTCATTAGCCGCAGTGCATTAGAACGAGAAAGCAAACAAGTCGCCGAGCGTTTATCAGCGCTTTACGGGCTTAGCTCACCTGAATTCTACGATAAGAACGTACTGTCTAGCTTTATCAGTGCTCTAAAAGATAACCATTGGTTAGACTCTGAAAAAGACGGCAGCCTAAAATACTCGGAAGAGTGCGAAGCGTTGCGCGCTGATGTTATGGACTTAATATGGCCTGAGATGATTCAGCATTTGGAAAATGTTGCCCTTAATTCTGCAAGTTAGGCCTATTGCCGCAGCCAGCAGCTTTGCATTAGTCTTAGCAAAAACCCATGCATTGGCATGGGTTTTTTATTGCGCGTATATCTAGTCAATGACTTCTTTTAATGCAGTTATGCAACGTTCAACAAATGCGAAGCCATTAAGGTCAAAATAGTGCCGCTTTGTATCGCTCCTCGGTAAACCTGCGCTTAACGTGAAGCAATACAAAGCGAAAACGGTTAAAAACGAGCCATTTTTCGTATATGTATTGTTATCAAAGCCTGTTCGGCATACCAATAAGACTTTACGCTGGTTGCGACAGGAAAAAGCGATATGCAGGATTATCCGTTACTTCTTCAACCTTATAGCCTAACTCGACAACATGCTGGTTAAAGTCATCTCGACTTTCTGGGGCTATATCAAAGCCAGCCAGTACCAAACCTTCTGCTGCGCCGTGGTTACGATAGTGAAATAGCGTAATGTTCCACTGTTCACCTAACGTATTTAAGAAATTCAATAACGCACCCGGGCGCTCCGGAAACTCAAAGCTAAATACTTGCTCGTTGAGTATAGTTGGCGGCCGACCACCAACCATGTGACGAACATGGAGCTTCGCTAACTCGTTATCCGTTAAGTTAACGCAGTCATACCCCTTGCTTTCAAGGTCGCTTTGCAGTGCAGCGAATTCTTGCTGCCCGCCTTTAAGCTTAACCCCAACAAAAATATGTGCTTCGCTCTCACTGGCATAGCGATAGTTAAATTCGGTGATCGCTTTTGCCCCAACGCACTCGCAAAACTGTTTAAACGCACCTTTGGTTTCAGGAATTTTAACCGCAAACACGGCTTCTTTCTGCTCGCCTAACTCACAGCGTTCAGACACGTAGCGCAAGGTATGAAAGTTAATGTTTGCACCACATAAAATACCGCCTAGCTTTTTACCTTTAAGGTCGTGCTGTTTTGCGTATTTACGAATTGCCGCCACCGACAATGCGCCCGCAGGCTCAGCAATAACACGGGTGTCATCGAAAATATCTTTTATAGCCCCGCAGATTTCATCATTGGTAACGGTAATGGTTTCGTCGACTAAACGATTACACAGGCGGAAGGTCTCTTGCCCCATTACTTTAACAGCCACACCATCGGCAAAAATGCCCACGCTTTCAAGTTCTGTTGGCGCGCCTTGCGCTTTTGCTTTAATAAAACAGGCCGACTCTTCTGACTCTACTGCAATAATTTTTATACTTGGCTTTAATTGCTTTAGGTAAACCGCAATACCCGCGGCTAAGCCGCCGCCGCCAACAGCTATAAACAAAATATCAAGATTGGGGTTTTGCTCTAGCAGCTCTCGCGCAACTGTGCCTTGTCCTGCAATAACATCAGGGTCGTCAAAGGGCGGTACAAAAGTATAGCCATGGGTTTCGCACAAAGCTTTGGCGTGGTTACTGGCTTGGTCAAAGCTGGTGCCATGCAATACTACATTTACGTTATCACCACCGAAGCGACGTACTGCATCTACCTTGATATCTGGCGTGGTCTCAGGCAT
The DNA here is from genome assembly GCF_056160105.1 of Alteromonas sp. ABD4_190. Taxonomy (NCBI): domain Bacteria; kingdom Pseudomonadati; phylum Pseudomonadota; class Gammaproteobacteria; order Alteromonadales; family Alteromonadaceae; genus Alteromonas; species Alteromonas sp. ABD4_190. The sequence goes on along the minus strand of NZ_JBSWWN010000001.1, from coordinate 2,186,356 downwards.
TACAATAGTCGCTTGAATGCCTTTCATCTTTGCGCTGTACGCTAAGCCTTGCGCATGATTACCCGCCGAGGCGCCAATTACGCCAGCTTGCAATTGCTCGTCGCTTAGTGAGCAAATACGGTTATAGGCACCGCGCAGTTTAAAGCTTTTTACCGGCTGCTGATCTTCACGCTTAAGAAAGATTTCGTTGCCAAGTTCTGCCGAAAGCAGAGACATATAGGAAAGCTCGCTTGCTACGGCTACATCGTAAACCGGGGCAAGTAAGATCTTTTTTAAATACTCGTGATCGCTTACGTGTGTTGATGTCATTACAAATTTTCCAGCTTACTGACATCGCGTACTGCACCCTTATCGGCACTGGTTGCTAACGCCGCAAAGGTTTTAAGTGACGTAGAAACTTCGCGTACACGATCTTTCGGTTTCCAAGGCTTATCGCTTGCTTCCATTTTTGCACGGCGCTCGGCAAGTGCTTCATCAGAAATAACAATGTTGATGCTTCTATTAGGGATATCTATTTCAATTTTATCCCCATCTTCAACTAGGCCAATACCGCCACCGCTGGCGGCCTCTGGTGAACAGTGTCCGATAGACAAGCCACTTGTACCGCCACTAAAACGCCCGTCTGTTACCAAGGCGCAGTGTTTGCCTAGGCCTTTCGATTTCAAATACGACGTTGGATACAGCATTTCCTGCATACCTGGCCCACCGCGAGGGCCTTCATAGCGAATAAAGACCACATCACCGGCTTTTACTTCATCGCCCAAGATACCTGCCACCGCGTCGTCTTGGCTTTCGTAAATACGGGCGGTACCATTGAATTTAAGAATAGACTCATCCACACCAGCGGTTTTAACAATGCAGCCATCTTCTGCTAAGTTGCCATAGAGCACCGCTAGGCCGCCTTCTTGGCTAAACGCATTCTCGATGGAGCGGATGCAGCCGTTTTCGCGGTCATCATCAGCCTCATCCCAGCGACAATCTTGGCTAAAGGCTTTAGTAGTACGAATACCCGCAGGGCCCGCACGATAGAAAGTAATTGCGTCTTTATTCTCTGGGTTAGTGATATCCCACTCACTGATAACGTCAGTAAGCGGTTTACCTAAAACATGGTCAACATCGGTGTTAAGCAAGCCCGCTTTATTTAGCTCGTTCAAAATACCCAATACGCCACCCGCACGGTGTACGTCTTCCATGTGGTATTTAGGGGTAGAAGGCGCCACCTTGCATAAGTGAGGCACTTTGCGAGACAGGCGGTCAATATCATCCATAGTGAAAGGCACTTCACCTTCCATTGCTGCCGCCAATAAGTGCAGGATAGTATTGGTTGAGCCGCCCATAGCAATGTCTAAGCTCATGGCATTTTCAAAAGCTTTAAAGTTGGCAATGTTACGTGGCAATACGCTTTCATCATCATCGCCATAATAACGTTTACAAAGCTCTACAATTTGCTTACCGGCTTGCTTAAACAAGCCTTCACGGTCGGCGTGCGTGGCTAGCATAGAGCCGTTGCCCGGCAGCGATAGACCTAACGCTTCGGTTAGACAGTTCATGGAGTTCGCAGTGAACATCCCAGAACACGAACCGCAGGTAGGGCAGGCAGAGCGCTCAATTTCATCGGTATCAGCATCGCTAACTTTGTCGTCAGCCGCCGCGACCATGGCATCAACCAAGTCTAGTTTAATAAGCTGGTCTGAAAGCTTGGTTTTACCCGCTTCCATTGGGCCGCCAGACACAAAAATTACCGGTACGTTCAAGCGCATAGACGCCATTAGCATTCCCGGGGTGATCTTGTCGCAGTTAGAAATACACACGATGGCATCGGCGCAATGTGCGTTCACCATGTATTCCACTGCATCAGCAATGATTTCGCGAGACGGAAGGCTGTACAGCATACCGCTGTGACCCATAGCGATACCGTCATCTACCGCTATAGTGTTAAATTCTTTGGCGACACCACCAGCCTCTTCCACGCTGCGCGCTACTAGCTGACCAAGGTCTTTGAGGTGAACGTGCCCAGGTACAAACTGCGTAAATGAGTTAGCGATAGCAATAATAGGCTTGCCGAAATCAGAATCTTTCATTCCTGTAGCACGCCATAGCGCACGAGCGCCGGCCATATTTCTACCTTGTGTGGTAGTTGCAGAACGTAACTTGGGCATAAATCCTTCCCGTTAATTTAAGGTACTAGGCTTTAATGCTAGACCTTTTATGTGAAACTTAAAAACAGTGGTAAACCAGTAATGCCTTGGCTTGTTTTCCAATACGCGCTGTTTTACTCAAAATTGCATGTCATACTGATGATGTATTAAATCATCTTAGGTCGTTCAAGCGAAGGGCGACAAAGCCTTACTGCTTACAGTTCAGTAGCGCTTTGTTTTATATGATATCTTTGACTTACAATGCCTTATTCTTTTGGCATTATAAAAATGAAATGTTGTTCGTTAGGGGTTATGGCTTTCCCCCTACACACAATGCGCAGTACACAGCGTATTGGTATTGCGCAAAGAAATATCATGAAACACACGGCTTGATCAAGTTTTTTGCGGCAGAAATAGCGAGTTCTTAATAGTAGTAAAAGGGTATAAAGCATGTTCGATTGGTTTCACTGGTTAAACCTAGCAGGCGTTGCCGTGTGTGCAATTTCAGGCACCCTTATGGCATATCAAAAACGCATGGATGGATTTGGCGTGGTGGTCCTCGCCAGTGCTACCGCCATTGGCGGCGGAACACTTCGTGATGTGATGCTAGATGTACCCGTGTTTTGGATTGCTGATACCGATTACTTGTACACCACGCTAATTGCCGCCTTTATTCCCATTGTTTGGCTACGAATTAGCCCTCGCTTCCCGTTTCACTATTTATTAATTGCCGATGCTTTTGGGCTGGCGCTATTTAACGTGGTTGGCATAGAGAAAGCCTTAGCCAACGACACAGGCATGGCAGTGGCAGTTGCAATGGGCACCATTACTGGCGTATTTGGGGGCTTGCTAAGGGACGTTATCTGTCGCGAGGTACCACTGGTACTAAACGGCGAGCTTTATGCGATGACCTGTATTGCTGGCGGTATTGTATATGGCATAGCACTTGAATTTAACCTTGCTACTCAATGGTGCGGAATTGCCGCCCTTGCAACCACCGTATTGTTTAGGCTAGGCGCCATGCGCTGGCATTGGCAGCTACCTGTATTTTATAGCGATCATCATTAGCATGTACTCTTCCTTGCCAAGCAATATAATTAATGGACTCACTCGATGAATATTGGCGATAAATCCCGTCGTTAGTACAGTTACATCTTCGTCCCACTCTCTCTAGAGTTTATGCCTAGCGCGTTGGCTATTTGGCCGCGCCTGAGTTTTGAAATTTCAGTTAGGCAAATAATAAGCGTGTACGAAGAGAGGGTGTTCACAATATGGGAATGGCTGTTGTTAAAACCTTTGCAGGGCAGGGGGTGTCGGCACCAGAGGTAAGTGTAGAAATTCACCTAGCGAATGGTTTACCTGCTTTTCAACTGGTCGGCATGGCAGAAACCAGTGTAAAAGAAGCCCGTGAGCGGGTTCGCAGTGCACTCATTAACAGTGGTTTTGAATTTCCCGCTAAGCGTATAACCGTGAATTTAGCGCCAGCAGATATTCCCAAGTTTGGCGGGCGGTTTGACCTTCCCATTGCCGTAGGTATTTTAGCCGCGTCGGGCTACATATCAGACATCAGCCTACTTAACATTGCCTTTGTGGGCGAGCTTGCGTTAAACGGTGAAATAAAGCCGGTTAACGGGCTAATACCTATAGTCATGGCAGCCGCGAATGAAAATATTGCGCTGGTTTATCCCGGAGATAATGATGTTGAGGCCGCATTGGTTACCCACGCGACACGCTTTCCCGCCTTTGACCTTCTATCTGTTTATGAACATCTTACCGGCAACAAAAAACTCGCTAAAGGCCAGCCATTTTCTTCGCGAGTAACGAATAAAACTCCTTCAGGGTGGGATGACATTATCGGTCAAGAGCAAGCCAAACGAGCCCTGATTATTGCGGCAGGTGGTTCGCATAATTTACTTATGGTAGGGCCTCCAGGCACAGGTAAAAGCTTACTCGCCAGTCGTATGTTGTCGCTATTACCGGATATGAGTGAAGAAGAAGCCTTGGAAGTCGCCGCTATTCATTCCGTAAAAGGTGAAAAACTGCATGCAGAACGGTTTTTAAACCGCCATTTGCGCTCGCCACATCATACGAGCTCGGCTGTAGCGCTTACTGGCGGTGGCTCTAACCCTGTGCCAGGTGAAATATCACTGGCCCACAATGGTATTTTGTTTTTAGACGAACTGCCTGAGTTTGGGCGAAAAGCACTGGACGTATTGCGCGAACCACTTGAAACCGGCGACGTGCATTTGTCTCGCGCTTCAGGAAGTGCAACATACCCTGCTAACTTTCAGTTAGTCGCAGCGATGAACCCAAGCCCGACAGGGGATATTGATGATAACCGATTAACGCCACAGCAGCAGCTCAACTACCTAAACCGTTTGTCTGGACCGCTGCTAGATAGAATCGATATACAAGTCGAGGTACCTCGACTGCCAGACTATGACTTGCCAGAACCTGCCAATCAGCCTGACGACTCATTACACGCAACGCGAGACAGAGTTATTGCCGCACGCCACAAACAAGGGCTACGACAAGGTAAACCCAATGGTGCACTACACGCAGGTGAATTAGCCGATATATGCTTACTTGATGACGCGGATTTACAGTTTCTACAGGCCGCTGCCAAACAGCTTAATTTATCTATGCGTGTATTTCACCGTACGCTAAAAGTAGCTAGAACCATTGCCGATCTTGAAGAAGAAGACGCCGTATCGCGGGCGCACATTGCCGAAGCGCTGGGCTATCGTGCTCTGGATAACCTTATAAAACAGCTTAGTGCCAGCTAAGGGAGTTAAAAACTCTAACTTAGACACGCGCTTGTATGTTGAGCTGCATAAATGCGTTAACAAGCGGTTCGTTTTGCTTGTCTTGGAGACAGCATAAACCAAGTGCGTAAGGCTCGATATCTTCAACAGGTATTTGAGTTACTGCATTGGCCATACTGGAATGATCAAGCACCACTTTAGGTACAAAGCCCACCCCACACTCAAGTGCCACCATACTTACAATGGCTTCATTTCCCCCAACATAGGCATATACGTTAGGGCGAATACCGTGCTCCGCAAACCAGTGATAGGCGGTACGACGGGTTGGGCCGGTTTCAGGCATGATCACTTGGTGTTTGGTCCAGTCTAACTGACTCAGTTGAGTGAGCCGCCATTCCTTTGGTGCAATAAGCACTAAGGGTACGTTATCAAGAGCCGTGAAATGTAAGTCGGTTGGCAGGTCAGGTGTGTAGATAGCAATAGATAAATCACACTGCTTGCTCTTAACTTTTTCTATAGCAAGGGCAGGGTCACCGGTTATAAGTCGTATATCAACGCCGGGGTGCTGTTGTCTAAATTGTCTTAACATTGCGGGCAAATGACTTTGACTAGCGGTAACCGAACAAAATACGCTGAGCTCCCCCTGCAGTGCATCGTTATCTTCTTTTAAATCTATTTTTAATTGCTGCCAATCTGCTAGCGCTTGCTTTGAGAATGACAGCAGCTTGTGCCCACTATGGGTGAGCGCCACTTTGCGGTTGTCACGTTTGAATAGCGTACAGCCTAACTCGTCCTCAAGGCGTTGGATAACCCGGCTTAGCGTAGAAGGCGACACGTACATGGCCTCTGCGGTGACGCCGAAATGTAGGCTGGTAGCTAGGTGATTAAAGAGCTGTAGACTGCGAAAATCCATATACATTTCACTTTATGCAATATTATCTTGCAAATATATCATTTTCCAAAACAAAAGAAATCTTTTAGTCTCATTATCAAGTCGTCATAGACGAGGTCTATCAACGCCAAGGTCGGTGTTTGATATTGACAAAAATGAATGTTGTTCGGAAATTTTTATGGCTAATTATTTCAACACCCTGTCACTTCGCCAGCAGTTAGATCAGCTTGGCCGCTGCCGCTTTATGGCACGCGATGAATTCGCTGACGGTTGTCAGTTTTTAAAAGGCAAGAAAATTGTCATTGTAGGCTGCGGCGCGCAGGGTCTTAACCAAGGCCTGAATATGCGTGACTCAGGGTTAGATGTCTCTTATGCGCTGCGTCAAGCGGCCATTGATGAGCAACGCGACTCTTACAAACGCGCTTCAAGCAATGGATTTACTGTTGGTACATATCAGCAGCTTATTCCAGAAGCTGATGTAGTTTATAACCTGACACCTGATAAGCAGCACGCGAGTGTAGTTGAAGCAGTAATGCCGCTTATGAAAAAAGGGGCAACGTTAGGTTACTCACACGGCTTTAACATTGTTGAAGAAGGCCAGCAAATTCGTAGCGATATCACAGTAATTATGTGTGCGCCGAAAAGCCCAGGGTCTGAAGTACGTGAAGAATATAAGCGTGGCTTTGGTGTACCAACACTAATAGCTGTGCACCCAGAAAACGACCCTGAAGGTAAGGGCTGGGATCAGGCCAAAGCACTTGCTAGTGCAACGGGCGGTGACCGCGCAGGTGTACTTGAGTCATCATTTGTGGCTGAAGTTAAATCTGACCTTATGGGCGAGCAAACCATTTTATGTGGTATGCAGCAAGTTGCAGCAGTACTTGCGTTCGAGAAAATGGTTGATGACGGTATTGACCCAGGATACGCAGGTGCGCTTATTCAGTACGGCCTAGAAGCCATTACTGAAGCACTTAAGATTGGCGGTGTAACTAACATGATGGACCGTCTATCAAACCCTGCAAAAGTGAAAGCGTTTGAGCTTTCTGAGCAGCTAACTGATTTACTTCGTCCGCTATTTGAAAAGCACCAAGACGACATCATCAGCGGTGAGTTCTCTCGCACCATGATGGAAGATTGGGCAAACGGCGATGCGAACCTACTTAAGTGGCGTGAAGAAACCGGTGAAACCGCGTTTGAAAACGCACCAGCTTACGAAGGCGAAATCAGCGAACAAGAATTCTTTGACCACGGCATCTTGCTAGTTGCCATGATCAAGTGTGGTGTTGAAGTTGCGTTTGACGTAATGGTTGAAGCTGGAATTCTGCCGGAGTCTGCGTACTACGAATCACTACATGAAACACCGCTAATTTCTAACACAATCGCACGTAAGCGTTTGTATGAAATGAACGTGGTTATTTCAGACACAGCAGAATACGGAAACTATTTGTTTGCCAACGCAGCAATTCCGATTTTGCGTGAGAAATTTATGCCTACCATTGATACCAGCGTTATCGGTAAGGGTTTAGCAGCTACTTCTAATCAAGTAGAGAACAAACGCCTTGTTGAAATTAACGAAGCCATTCGTTCACACGGTGTGGAATCGGTAGGTAAGACCTTGCGTGGCTACATGACTGACATGAAAGCCATCATAGGATAGGACAGTTTCTGTCGTTAGGTGCTTAACTAAGCCCTCTTGCCCGACCATTTTGGTCGGGCTTTTTTATGCCTGTAATTCAGTAATTCACATCTCTTTTTACAGCGAACTACTTCTCACTCAAAGCGGTTACTGACAAATGCTTATCTCGTTAAGAAACAACCACTTCCCGCACCCGTTCAGCGAAGCGAACTGACACATAAGCCAGTGCAAAAAAGATTAGAAACCCCCAACCTATTGGCATCAAGTTCCCATTTAAAAAACTATCGACTATAAGGGCAACGGGCACCGAGAATAAGCTTGAAAAGCAACCAATAATTGCTGCACCTAAACCAGCCATATCGCCAAGAGGCTGCATTGCCATAGCGTTTAAATTGCCAAACAGAATACCTACAAAGAAAAAGCCAACGAACATAACGGCCACGGTCGGAATTAATGGCGGCAGACCATCGTAAGCAAATAGCAGTGCCAAATACACCACCGCAAAACAATTTACGCCTTTAAGCGCAAATCGACACAGCTTGCGCATGCCGAAGCGCATTACCATTTTTCCGTTAAAGTAAGAGGCAAGACCGATGGAAAAGGCAAGGGTAGCGAAGATATAGGGGAACCATTCACCTACATTGTAAAACACAGTAAAGATGGTTTGTGACGCGCTTAAATACGCCAAAAACGCGCCGAAAATACACCCCATCGCAAAGGTGTAACCCATCACTTCGGGGTGGGTTAGGATAAACTTTGATGATTTGAAAAAGTGTGCGCGCGAGAATTTTCTGCGCTTTGCCCGAGGCAAGGTTTCTCCCTGACGAGAGAAAAACCAGATTCCAGCCATAGTAGCCACTATGAGGAACATAGTGAAAATATGAAACCATGACGTCAATTCCATCACCGTTTGTCCGATGATGGGGGCTAACATGGGCACCAATATAAACACCATCATGATAAACGACATGACTTTTGCCATGGCATCCCCCACGTATAAATCACGAATGATGGCCATTGAAGCTATGCGAGGGCCTGACACGCCGAATGCTTGAATAACCCGCCCCACCAGCATGGTTTCCAGGTTGGTTGCCAACATACACACAAAAGTACCTAAGGCGAAAATACACAAGCCCACTAATATAGTTAAACGACGACCACGGCTGTCTGAAAACGGGCCAAAAAACATTTGTCCAAATGCCATGCCTAAAAAGAAAACGGTTACAATCAAATGGGTTTGATGGGCCTCCTCTACATTTAGAGCTTCACCAATTTGAATGAGTGCGGGCAACATAGCATCTATACTAAGTGCCACTAGCGATGTCATGGTTGCCATTAAGGCAACAAATTCAACAAGGCCAAGGGCGGGCTTTTGCACAATTACAGTATCATCAGATACGCCATTAGATGTCTGGGGCATAAATTCTCGAAAACGAAATAAAGTGGGGAAATTAAAAAGGCGCGAAACAATCGCGCCTTGCATAGTATACCTGAAATATGGTTAAAAAGCCGTCAATTCACACACGCTTGTCGTAAATACTGACACGTTTAACGGGAGCTATTCGGTTGTAAGGTCTGCCGCCATCCTCTCGCCGCTTTTATTTGGTTTCAAATACGCGCCCAAAAATGCATCCATTTCTTTAAAAAACAAATGTCGATTACGCTGAATAGAAAGGTGGTGATCGCCACTTTCAAGTTCTACATACTTAAAGACTTTATCGAGGTCTTCCAATTCGTCAGCCATGTAACGACTGTGAAGAGGTGGAACAATACGGTCTTCTTCGCCATGTACAAGTAAAATAGGTGTCTTGATACTTTCCGCATTGTAATAAGGTGAACGCGCTTCTAGATCATCGTAGTCGTCCCCAATCTGATTTTTAACGAATTCATTGTTCAGGAAACGGCGAGAGTGAATGACGACGTGTTTAAGTGAACTTACGCCGGCAAAACTCACCGCGCATTTAAATAAATCAGGGGTTTTAACCGTTGCCATTAAAGCTGCATATCCACCGTAGCTTGCGCCAACAATGCACATATTATCCTGTTCAGCATAACCTTGTTTAACCATCCAGCCTGCCGCGTCAGTGATGTCGTCTTGCATAGCTAATCCCCAGCCTTTCATTTGGCTTTGCGCAAAACTATAACCATAGCCTCTTGAGCCTCTAAAATTCGGTCTCAACACTGCGTAGCCTTTCGATGTAAAATATGCCGTCCAATAGTCGAAACCACTGAAGTCTCGTGCACCCGGACCGCCATGAGGATGAATAATTGTTGGGAAGGGCCCGTCACCTTTGGGAAGGGTTAAATATGCTTCGATCTTGATGCCGTCTCGGGCTTCATATTCAATGAGTTTATGTTCTGATAATTGTGCAGAGTCAATTTGGCTGTATTGCTGAAACAATACATCGAGCGTGCCTTCCTTACGGTTACCCAGTAAGTAAACACCGGGCAATACGTCCGATTCAGAATAAACGATATAGGTTTGTTCATCATCACTGAAACTGACTAGCGTGTTATCGTAATCGGGGAGCCCAATATCTATACCGTTTTGAAGTGCAACATAGCGCTCATCCCAATAAAAACGACCATCATGACGCACTCCAATAGCATCTCGGGTAACTGGTGAATAGATCAGGCTGCCATCTACGTCGTACCCATCATCGGCATACACTTCAGTTCGCTCATTGGTTTTAAGGTTTAGGGTATAAAGTGCGCGGTAGTCGCCTTTGTAGCCCTTGAAGTATAAGATATTAGGGTCTTTTGCAAAGCCTACAGGGTATTCACCCTTCTCCGTCATAGCGTTATAGGCAAACAAAGTTCGCCATTCATCTTCCTCTTTTAGGAAAACTTCACGCTCACCGCTGTCATAATTGAGTGAGATACCAATACGTACGTTGCTCTGTTGATCGGTAAGCCAATCTCTGATGCGCTTTTTACCGCGCATAATGCGGCTTACGCCTCCTGTGTTAACGTTGACTTTATACACTGAAGGTAAACCTAGCACCTCTGCATCTATTGCTATAAGTACATGATCTGGGTCATCAGGTAGCCAATCGATAACCTCATCTTGAAACTGGGGAATGTGGTTAGGGTTACCGGCCCGGCGCTTAATGCGTTCCCATTCAACCATATTAAACGCGCCGCCCTCGCCATCAAACTTAACGCTAAGTAACCGCGTGTCGTGCACTTTGGTTGTGCCTCGCCGAGTCTCATAACGAGCACTGACCACTAATCGCTCATTATTAACCCAGTGATACCAATTTATTTTGACGCGCTCATTGTCAGAGCGCAGCAGGTAATGCTTCTCTCCCTTTATCAGGTCAAAGGTGGCAAGCATGGCAAAAGCCTCTTCTTGCTCAACATTTTGAACAAAAGCGATTTTCTTTCCATCAGGTGACAATGACGGAGTCCAATAGGTTGGCAGCGAGCTAAACGCTTCGTAGGTAGGCTTACCAACGGAAGGCTCTGCACTCAACGAGGTAGACATAGTAAATAGCAGTAGGGCAATAAATACAGTCAGTGAGACCGTCTTTTTATAAGACATAACATTCCCTTGTAATTTTTTGTTGTTGGCGGAACTTAGCGAATGAGCAATTCTCAAAGCTATGCTAGCTTGAGTATACAAATTCACTCTCTAATGTACAAAAATAAACCTTCCAAGATTTGAAGTATCTACATTAGCGCAAGAATTTGATCTCTCGTCGTACTTTACGAATACAAACTGTAAATGTGGTACTATTAACCATAGATAGAACATGGATTTTACCCTCTAGTGGTAAGCTTCTAAGCCCAGCGTTACCTTAAGGATTTGACCTTTTCATGCCTTCAACTTGGAGCAGGCTTGCCAGTTTGCAAGACCTATTTTTCCGACAATTTGCGCTCAGAATATCCCAAGCAACGTCTTTATTGACTAAAGCTGTATGCTGCACGCTGTTGTGGTTACTGTGCATGGCATCGTTTGCCGAAGAATCAATCACTTATGACATCAAAGGCGTAGACGACTCAAAGCTTCGTAATAATATTCGTCTACATCTAAATGGGCTTGATGTAGAAAAGGCGCTATTGACGGATCCCTATTGGCAAGATGAAGTTGCAGGAGCGGTGGCAACAGCAGTACAGCCTTATGGCTTTTACAATAGTGAAACAAAAGTACGCATACTAGAAGGTGACAAAGTCGCCGTAAATGTTGCGTTAAATGCGCCGCTCACGATAAATAAAGTGACCCGTGAAATTATTGGTGCAGGGCGTGAAGACAAAGCCTTTAGAGAGCGATTTAATTCGTTACAACTTAAAGAAGGCGACGTGCTCAACCAAACCATTTACGAATCGTTTAAATCTTCTATGTTCAGCTACGCGCTATCCAACGGCTATTTTGATTATTTCTGGCAGGCAACTCGCTTGGATTTGGTTCGCGACGAAAAACAAGCGAACGTGCTTTTAATTGCGCAAAGCGGGCCTCAATATCAATTTGGCGAGTTAAAGTTTGTAGGGGATGACAAGGCTAAGGACATTATTGAACGGTTAAAGCCTTTCAAAGCTGGCGATGCCTATTCGTCTGCAGTACTTGGTGATTTCAACCGCAGATTGAATCAATCTGGGTACTTTACTCGGGTTATTGCCCGCCCCGTTGTCAGTGAAGCTGAAGGCTTACTTGTGCCAGTAGAGGTATCACTACTTCATAGACCCACAGATGCATTTAACGTATCAGTGGGTGCCGCCACTGATACAGGTCCAAGGGTTCGCTTGGGCTGGGAACGACCTTGGGTAAACGATAAAGGACATTCGATCTCATCTGATATTTTCATTTCTGAACCCGAACAATCGGTTACCGCCGACTATCGCATTCCCATGAGAAATATAACCCGAGATTACGCCAGCATCGAGGCCGGTTATCAGTTTATTGAATACAGCAACACCTCGTTCGAAAGTGAAACACTATCCCTTTCTGCACACCGCTATTGGCAAGGTGACGATTCTCCGTGGCAGCATGATGGCTCTATTACCTATTTACGGGAAACATACGATCAGGGAGAATTGAGCACGAATACCACATCGCTTGTGCTGCCTGGGTACTCTTTAACCTATCAAGATAAAGATAGTGAGCTTAGTATTACCAACGGTGCTTATCTACAAGTGCTCACTCAAATAGGAAGAGAGGGCTATGGCTCTGACATCGATTTCGCTAAAGCCGTTGTTGAAGCTATGGTTATTCGCACTTTTAATAATGTACATAGAGTTACAATTCGTGGCGAAGTTGGGGCCATTAAAACCAATAGTTTTGATGAAGTACCGACATCACTTCGTTTCTACGCCGGCGGCGATCAAAGTATAAGAGGCTTTGAGTACCGTGAAATCTCACCTACTGCCGAAGTTATCGACCCAGAAACCGGCGAACTTGAAACAGACTCAATCGGTGGAAAGTATTTGTTCACATCAAGTGTGGAGTACGCTTACCAAGTGGCAGATAACTGGCGGGTTGCAGCGTTTATCGATGCGGGAACAGCCACTAACGATACCAGCACAACGCTGACCTACGGCATCGGACCGGGTGTTCACTGGCTTTCCCCTATCGGGCCGGTGAGGTTTTATATCGCTAGAGGTTTTGCGCCTGACGGGAACACTTGGGATTTCCATATAATGCTAGGGCCAGAGCTATGAGAAAACGTACGCTTTCGGCTATTTTACTGTCACCTATTTTTATACTGGTGGGCATATATGCAGTATTAATCAGCCCGCTAGGGGGCCCTACCGTTAAGTTAATGGCCAACGCGCTTGTTGATAAACTTTCTATTGATGCTATTGAAGGCGGATTCGCTGACACCTTAGAAGTGCATAATGTTGCATGGGAAAACCCGCAATGGAAGGTAACGGCACAATATGCCTATATTGATGTAACGTGGCGTTGTTTGTTTGAGCCCAGAGTATGCGTCAACGAGCTAACGCTTGAAAATGCAACGCTTACACAACTATCAAACGCGCCTGAATCGTCGAGTGACACTCCCACAGGAGACCAAGTTGAATTACCGCTGCCTATTGATGTCGGGTATTTAGCACTAACGAATATAAAACTTGCTTTACTTACGACAACAGTAGAAATAGATGAATTAGAGTTAGCAGATTTTGAAGGCAATAGCGCCTTGATACTCGACAGCATAGCCGCGAAAGGAATCCGCATTGCTCTGTTAAACCCAGATGAGGCAGCCAGCTCTTCACCTGTAGCCATAACCAATGCACCGGACACTAATAGTGAGCAATCTGCTCAAAACGCTACTCCAAAGCAAGAACAGGCGTCAAGTACTGAAAGTGCTTTGCCTACGTCATACTCGCTAAGCTACAACGTACCTGAACTACCCAGTATAGCTTCGCCTATTCCCTTGTCTCTTGGCACATTATTGGTAGAAGACCTTCAAATAGCCCAAAAAGGCAATAAACAGCACATTTCTCTCATATCCGTATTGGACGCCCACTTCAAAGGCGCCGATGTTGCAATTGAAGATTTGGCAATTGTGCATGAACAGGGGGAAATAAAAGGTAAAGCAACAGCCTCGCTCAATGGAAACTACCCGTTGGATGTCGCGGTTACCGCCAAAACGAAGCTCGGCGATGCTCCGCAAGAAGTGAACATAACCGCCGCAGGTGCGTTGGACGACCTAACGCTGTCTGTTATTGCCAAAGGGGCGGTTACCGCAAACGCTAATCTCATGGCGAACATACTAGACAGTAACCTTCCTATAGAATTCACTGCGAACTGGCAAGAGCAAGCTGTACCCACCATGGAAAATACCACGCTAAAAGAAGGACAGTTAACGCTTGCAGGCACCATGGGCGACTACGTGCTTAAAGGAGCTGGTGCTGCTACCTTGCCCGATATTGGGAATGTGCCGGTGTCGTTAGATGTGGTGCTGAAAAAGAACAATATCTTTGTTAATCAAGCCAATATTAACGCGTTGGAAGGCAGCTTAACCAACACGGGTACACTATATCTTAACGAAAGCATTGCATGGGAAGGTAAGACAACGCTTAAAAACGTGTCAGGTAGACAGTTCAGTGCTTATGCCCCGGAGAAAATTAACGGGCAGATCGACAGCATCTTGCAATATTCTGAGCGCGGCGGCTTACATATGAGCCTAAGAGATATGACGGTATCAGGCGTGCTTCAAAACAAACCGCTGCAAGTAAAAGGGAATGCTGTTTATGCCGGCCCCAGTGATTTATTTGTAACTAATATTAATGTTACGCAAGAAAATGAGCAGGAAAGAAATACTATCCGCGCCGTCGCTCAAGTGCTTAATAAACGTCATTTAAATGCTGATATTGCAATTAGTGTTAATGCTGTTTCAAGCCTATACCCAGAAATAACCGGCGGGATAAATGGTAAGATAAATGCCACCGGTCCCTGGCAGAACCCTAGCGCAAACGGAACCCTAGCCCTCTCTAATATTGCCATCTCGCCTAATCTAAACGCTGCCGCAGCCCAGCAAGGGCCGTTAAATGGCGAAATTGCAATCAATGGAACCTATCGCGATCACACAGCAAAACTAGACATGGCAGTGCCCAACAACAAGATCGCGCTTTCACTCAAAGGTGCATGGACCAATAACCATTGGGTTGGTGAAATCAGCGATACCGCATTAAAACTCGCTAATATGCAATGGACATTATCAAGCTCGTTTAGTCTAGACATTGGCACCACACCGGTAACGGCCAAAATAGGCCAACATTGCTGGTCCTCTAGAAAGGAAGGGGAGCTGTGTATTTCAAATGTGAATTATCAGGAAGATAAAGCCAGTTGGGACATAAGCGCTACTTCACTACCGATTGGGTTATGGGCGAATGAATTAGCACCCACCGTTGTTTCAAGCCCTTCGCAAGCAACGCTCACGGTAAAAACCAAGGGCAGTTATTCACCAAAAGATCCGATAGATGCGACGTTTTCCGCTTCAATGAGCGCCGCCCCGTGGCAACTAGGGGAAACACGGCCCCTTACACTTACGATTAATTCCATAGAAACTAACGGAAAAATCAAGCAAGGTCAGCTAACGTCGACATCCTTAATCTCTAGTCAAGACATTGGCGATGCAACGCTTTCTTTAAATACCCGCCCGTTTGATGAGCGCATACCACTAGAGGGCAAGTTAGTGATGGAAGGGCTCAACGTTGCGCCTTTTAAACCGCTTTCCCCGGCGATTAGAACCCTGACAGGAAAGCTTAATGGAGATATTAGGCTAAGTGGTTATGTTGACGACCCGGCGCTTAATGGTGAATTAGCCATTTCAAATGGTGCTATTGATATACAAGATACCCCCGTAACATTGGCAGATTGGAATCAAAAAGTGGTACTTGATGGCCAGACCGCAGCACTAGACGGTGCGTTTGTGCTGGGTGGAGGGAAAGGAGCGCTTAAGGGCAATATAGACTGGTCGTCTGACCCAAGCGCGACATTCAATTTAAAAGGGAATGGCTTCGAAATTCGTCAGCCAAATATCCGGCTCAAGGTATCTCCGAATATTGATATAGCGGCCACAAAAGAAAAGGTTGATGTTACCGGCGAAGTGAATATTCCGTGGGCGCAAATTGAAATAGAGTCGCTCCCTGAAAGCGCTGTTTCGCCTTCAAAAGACGTGCACCTACGAGGCGAACCCGATAGAGAAGATCCGCTAGATATCGTTCACGCGTCGGTGCTAGTTAACATTGATAAAAACAAAACCGAAGAAGTGAAGCTTGAGGCGTTTGGACTAACCGCAAGCTTATATGGCGGAATTCGTGTGAACACCCAGCCAGCACTTGTGGGTTACGGCGACCTTCAAATACTAAACGGGCGCTACAGTGCTTATGGGCAACAGTTAATTATTCAAACCGGTGAAGTGCAGTTCAACGGCCCCATCGACCAGCCTTTGTTGCTAGTTGAAGCCATCCGCGACCCCGCTAAAACCGATGACGACGTTATTGCGGGAATTCGTATTGACGGTGCAGCCGACTCGCCAAGTATTAACCTATTTTCAGAGCCAGCTATGGATCAGCAGGGCGTACTGTCGTACTTGCTTACTGGCTCAGGGCCAAACTCGGGAACACAAGATCCTAATTACGCTGCACTGCTATTAGGCTTTGGCTTGTCGAACACCAAAACCCTCACAGGGCAAGTCGGCAGCGCCTTGGGGATAGATGATTTTAGCCTAAGCACCAACGAAAACATGTTGTCGGTTACAGGGCAAATTAATGAGCGACTATCAGTGGAGTACAATGTCGATGTTGGTTTAAGTAACAATGATGCCAACAGCACGCTACGTCGCAGACAGCTTCCACCTGATTTGGCACTGAAATATCAGTTATTACCTAGCCTATATTTAGAGGCAATCCAAACCACATTGGAAGACCAGTCAGAGTTTGCGTTAGACCTTTATTATGAGTTTTTCTTGGGCGATAAAAGAACTCGTAAAGGTGATAACGGTGTTGAAGACAGTGATGATACTGATGAGGTTGATAACAATTCAGAGTCACCACAAGAAAGTAACGCTGAAACCTCAAGCTCCAGCAAAGACAACTAAATCATGAGCGTAATGAAGCACCCTCTCAGTTCAGTCCTATTTTCTAGCAATGCTGCACCATACTTTCTAGCGTTTTAAGCTGTCGCTCGAAGCGCTTTTGTCTTTTGTGAGCCCATACATACCAAATCATCATCCCGATGGTCATAAATGTCATAACAATGGACAACTTAGTGATTTTTTCGGGGGAAAGGTCACCGAAGAAGTATCGTTCTAGAATGAATGCAAATCCAAAAACTACGGCTACCCAAGTTGAGTGTTTGGTTATAAATGCGATTTTAACATTGTTTTTTATTTGCTTTATCAGTTGGGCAAGATGGTCTGCTGTTTGGCTATCTTTGTAGAAGGCAGCGATGCGTCTTAACCATAGCTGATAAACGAGTAGCGGCAAAGATGTGACTAGCATAAAAAGAAACATCATTTGTGCTACAAGCGTCATATCCCCCCAATACTTGTTAAGAATGTAACTAGCGGGGATAACCATTAAGGAATCCAAAACCATATACCAACGTTGCTTTGTTCGTTCACTGCTTAGGCTGGCTTTTACTTCCGAGAGGTTGATAATCGTAACTGGCTGAGCTTGCCATAGCGCAGAAAGGGCATCATTTTGCTCATGGTCTACTGATACGGGCGGATTCGTTTGATTCTCTTTATCTGAATTATGCATGCGGTTGCTCCTGCATGATACTTTGCTTGGCGCGTTTTAATATCACACCAACATGGTTTTTAGTCAGACCACAGACGTCTGCAATTTCATCGTAACTTAAGCCTTCTAGAGAAAGCGTTAGCACTTGTCTTGACTGCAATGGAAGTGCCCGTACCGCGCGCAACAAGCGCTCTAGCGACTGGTGTTGACTAGACATTTCCTCTGGTGAGTGGGTGTTACTGACGAACCCGTCATAGCCCAAATCATCTTGGTCGTATTGATGGGTATCAATACGCTTCACTTGATTTGCTACGTGAGTAACTGCGCGGTTATGAGCTATCTTCAAAATATAGGTTTTCACGCTGCTATCGCCCTTAAAGCGAGACAGCCCCTGCCAAACGGCAATAGCAATTTCTTGCAATAACTCTTGCTGCATCGCTTCGTTTGCTTCATAGCTGTTTGCTACACGGCTTAGTATTGCCCCGTATTGCGCAAAAACATCTTCAAAACCCTGCCCCAAGATCACATCCCTAATCACAAAAACTGTTGTTATTTTATTGTGTTGCTTCTATCAGTCTGCCCCCACGAATTTTTATTACAAACTTTTTTCGCCAATGCTGTAATTTTTTTGAACAGCGAATGACTAGTTAAAACAGTAAGTGCAGTAGCGTGCGTTTAGGGCATTTTCCCTAAAAGCCTTCAACCTTGAAATTCGGATTAGGAAAACATTATGTCTACGTTAAGTTTAGTTTTGTTAATTGGCAGCATCACGTCGCTTGTGCTTTTGGCAAGCTACCTAGACGCAAAATTTCAGTGGCGATTAAACGACTGGATGAATGGCGAATGCAGCAACCCATTTGTAAAAGGCGTGACCGACAAACAGCAGCAGCGTTTAGAAGAAAAAGATGCGCAAATTAAAGCCTTGATGACGCGTATTGAAACTCTCGAAACCATTGTTACCGAACCTGCTTATGAACTGAATAAGAAAATCAACGCGCTCAAATAAACGGTTTTACCAGCCCCTAACTCGACACCGGTGGGCGACGCATAAAGCGGGGAACTTTCCCCATTGCAATGGCGTTGCCTACCAGCACAATGACCACCCCAACCACAGATAAAACGCTCCAGGTATAGCCTTCGAAAAAGGTGGAAATAACCAGTGCAACCATGGGGTATACCAAGACGACATACGCGGCTTTGTCAGCGCCCATTTGCTTTAACAGTTTCATGTACGCGCCAAACGCAAACACAGAGCCAAAGATAGCCAGATAAAGCAGCGACAAATAGAACTCGGTATGGGTAGGAATGACTAACTTACCCGGCATTGCCAGTGAGGTGATGAAAAGCAGTACCATGGCGTAGCTCATGGCATAGAAATTCATTTGGATGACAGGCGTGCCCGAAGTCAATATACGCTCTGAGATAACGTTACCTGTTGAGGCGCAGAAAAAGCTGACAAACGCTATGGCAAGACCAGTGGCAAGGGCTGCATCCATGGATACTTTGGAAAACTCAGGCACAAACAAACACACAATGCCCAGCAAGCCAAATGTAGCACCTATAACCACTTCTTTTCTTATAGGCTCTTTAAGCCACCATCGCCGAAGCACAACGTTGATGTAAATAATGCAAGAGCTCATGAGGGCTAACAGCGCGCTAATAATGTGCGCTTGCGCCATATACAGCAGCGTGTAATTTAAGCTGTATAAAAAGAGACCGACTGCGGCCATTTTCACATGAACATGTACCGGTAGCTTAAGCGGCAAACGCCTAATAACACAGTAAACTCCTAAGCAGGCCGACGCCAATAAATAACGCAGCGCAATGGCAAAGGTTTCAGAGGTATGCCCTATTTGATAAGTGATGGCTATCCAGGTTGAGCCCCAAATAAGGCAGCACAAAGTAAACAAGGTCGCGTTATTCATAGCAGCGTTCTAACCCTGAGGCTCTGATAAACAAGAAGATAAGTGGGCAGATAAATGGGCGATAGCGCTATTAAGCAGTTTTTGCCTAGCGCCATTACCAATCCACGCATTATGCGGCGTTACCAGCAAGTTGGGTAGCGCCTCTTTAAGCAATATATGATCAACAGGCGGAGGCTCCACGCTTAGTACATCTAATCCCGCGCCGCCAATTTGGTTGTTTTTAAGCGCATGATAGAGTGCCTCCTCATTAATCAAACCGCCGCGAGCCGTATTAATGAGAAAAGCGGTTGGCTTCATCAGCGACAACGTCTCGGCATTAATAAGCTTATCGGTGGCTTCAGTAAGAGGGCAATGAAGACTTACCACATCGGCATTGGGTAAAAGCGATGCAAGACTTGGACGAGGGTCGTCTTGTTTACCTGGGCGAGCAGCGATACTCACCTGCATACCCATAGCCTTGAACAATGTCTCTACACGCTTGCCAAGCTCGCCATGCCCAACAATTACCGCATGCTTACCCGCCAATTCCACCACGGGGTGGTTGAGTAAGCAGAAATGAGAAGAACTAGACCATGCTTGGTTGCGTATATCGCGCTGATACGTCACAAAATTGGTGGCCAAATTCAACGCCAAGGTCAACGTATGTTGAGCAACGCTGTCAGTGCCATAGCCCTCTACATTTTGAACGGTGATACCCGCCTGTTTGCAGTAATCACGGTCGATATTGTTCATGCCGGTCGCAGTTACACCAATATAGCGAAGCTGACTGGCCTGTTGTAAATCTTTGGCTTGTAGCACGACTTTGTTAACCAGCACAGCATCGGCATTTTTTATGCGCTCGGCAACGTCTTCGGCTTGAGTTTGTTGATGAAGCGTAATCGCGGCGTCAAAATTAGTTCGTAAGTCATCTAGTGACGAGGTATCAAGGCTAGGCAAATCCATGGTTTCGGCGTCTAGAAAGACAACCTGCTTTCGTTTGCCGTTGCTGATCTCTTGAGAGGCGTTGTGTTTCGTCATTTTTGCCATGACCTACATCACTTCCACAATCGACTCTAACGCTGCTTTCACGTTTACTGGGATAGGAATAGCCTTATCGGTCTTCCTATCTACAAATACATGCACAAACTGGCCATGAGCCACGCGTCGCTTATTTTCGCCCGCATACACCGACAACCCATAAGTCACTGAACTTCGACCTATTTTGATAACGCGCAAACCCACAAAAATGTCTTCGGGATAAGCCGCCGGCGAAATGTACTGACACTGACTGCTCACCACATACGCCACGGTTTGCCCATTGTGTATATCTAGTCCACCTTCTTCAATCAAAAAGCGGTTTACCGCGGTATCAAAGAAACCGTAATACACAACATTGTTGATATGTCCGTACGCATCATTGTCTTGCCAACGCGTGGCGATAGTAACTTTATAAGGGTAGTCGGCAAGTGTAGGTGTGATATCAGTCATGATCGTCCCTTAGTGAATAAATGTATCGCTTTGTTGTTGGCGCAAATAATGAAAATCGATGAACGACTAACGCCAATTAATGTTTAATGTGCGGTAGTCTATTGCAGCGATTCTTTTGGGTAGCGCTATGAATAAAGCACCATATCGTCACGGTGAATGGCAACATCCGTTGTTTCATAACCTAACACACTGGCAATTTCTTTCGACTTTTTCCCTTTTATAAGCGTTAAGTCTTTTGCGTTATACAGGCAAAGACCTTTGGCAATAACTTCTCCTTGGCATACCACTTCAACAGCGTCGCCTTGTTCAAACAAACCGACAATATCAACAATACCCGACGGCAGTAATGATGCGCCTTTTCGCACTAACGCCTCTTTCGCACCGCTATCAACTTCTATTCTGCCAGCGGTTTTAAGAGTGTGAGTAAGCCACAGCCTTCGGGCATTAGCCGGTGTGCTGCTTGCTGTAAACAGAGTCCCCGGTACACTACCTTCAAGTAATGCATCAAAAGTCTCTCCTTTTCGACCATTTACAATCAGGGTTTGAATACCGCTACTGGTACATTTATCCGCTGCTTCAATTTTTGTACGCATGCCCCCAGTTCCTATCGCAGTTCCAGCGCCGCCGGCAAGGCCGTAAATAGTGCTGTCTATTTTATCTACCTGTGGAATGAGTGTGGCGCTGGCGTCTTTTCTTGGGTCTGCGGTAAATAAACCGTCGATATCTGAGCAGATAATGAGGGTGTCAGCTTGAGCAACTAACGCCGTATAGGCACCTAAGTTATCGTTGTCACCCACTTTAAGCTCATTAACAGCAACTGTGTCGTTTTCATTCACAATAGGTAGCGCATTGTGATTCAAAATTTCGCGCAAGGTATTTTTAATATTTACGTAGCGGGTTCTATCGCGTAAATCATCCGCCGTTAACAATACTTGTGCACAGGGAAAGTCGAAAAAGCGCTGCCAGTTGGCCATCATTAAATTCTGGCCAATCGCAGCCATGGCCTGCTTTTCTGCAATAGATGCGTTGTGGCGAACCTTCACTTTGCTGCGGCCCGCGGCAACACTACCAGAAGAGACAAGAATAATTTCTTTGCCAGCTTCGCGACTAGCAGTAATAAATCGAGCGAGAGACAGCAAATAACGCCCGCTGCACTCGTTGCCTTCAGGAGCAATGAGCGCACTGCCAACTTTTATAACGGCACGTTGCCAATTGAAACGGTTCATAGGGGAAAGAAAAAAGATAACAAGAGCTTAAGAATACGACAGTTGAAGCGCGAAACAAAACGATCTGTTACAGTTTTTTTGCGTTAAAACATGGTTAGTTTACGGTCAAAAAATTGGATTGTGGCAGGCATGCTTATATACTAGATGCTGTTATCTTATAACAATTCTAACTTACAAGTTGCAAGGAAACTGCATGAGCACCGCAAAACGACACCTATTCTGGCTAGCGCCAGTGTTGTCTATGCTGATTTCTCTTCCTACGACCGCCGCTATAAAACAAACAAAAGGCGATTTTGAAGATAAATTCCGTCAGCTGGACGAAGTTCTTCCTACTCCAAACGTATACCGTAACGCCGCTGGTGAGCCAGGCCACCAATATTGGCAACAACAAGTAGATTACGATATTGACGTAAAGCTGCTTGAAGATAAACGCCGCATTGAAGCAAGCGAAACCATTACTTACCACAACAACGCGCCAGATACGCTTAAGTACTTGTGGATCCAGCTTGACCAAAACAAATTCCGCGACGATTCAATGTCTGCGCTTACTACTACGTTTGGCGGTATTGGTAACCGTGGGCCAGGCACGCAAGCCGCAAGTGGCAATACGCCCGCTAAATTAAGCATGGGTGCATTGCGCCGTCAGCAGTTTGTTGACGACAACGAGCTGGGCTACACCATTTCTCGTGTTGAAGACAAAGCGGGCAACGACTTACGCCACACAATTGTTGGTACGCTTATGCGTGTTGATTTGGCCAAGCCTCTAAAGCCAGGCAGCAAAGTAACATTTGATATCGATTTTGCGTTTAACATTGTAGAAGAAGATGCGGTTTCGGCACGTGCAGGTTACGAGCACTTTCCAGATGACGAGCGTGAAGGTGGTAACGACATCTTCTTGCTAGCACAGTGGTTCCCACGCCTAGCTGCATACACTGACTACGAAGCATGGACCAATAAAGAATTTATTGGCCGTGGTGAGTTCACGCTAGAATTCGGTAACTACGAAGTAGATATTACGGTTCCTGCTGATCACATCGTATCGTCAACGGGTGTACTTCAAAACCCGAAAGACGTGTTAACTAAAACACAGCGCGACCGTCTGAAAAAGGCAGAAAAAGCTGACCGCATCGTATTCATCGTTTCGCCAGAAGAAGCTATTGAAAACGAAAAAGAAGGCACGACCAAGCTTAAAACTTGGACCTTTAAAGCGGATAACGTTCGTGATTTTGCATGGGCCTCTTCGCGTAAATTTGCGTGGGATGCGCGTGGTTATCAGCAAGGCGGTGACACTCAGCCACTGGTAATGGCGATGTCTTTCTACCCGAAAGAAGGTGGCGAGCTATGGCAGAAGTATTCTACTGAATCAATCATCCACACCATGGATGTTTATAGCCGCTTTAGCTTCGATTACCCATACCCAGTAGCCCAATCAGTAAATGGCCCAGTTGGCGGCATGGAATATCCCATGATCACCTTTAACGGCCCGCGTACAGAGCTTCGTGACGATGGTTCGCGCACCTATTCGCTTGCTGAAAAACGCTTCCTTATTGGCGTAGTTATTCACGAAGTCGGTCATATCTATTTCCCTATGACGGTTAACTCTGACGAGCGTCAGTGGACGTGGATGGATGAAGGTCTTAACAGCTTCCTAGACGGCGTTGCTGGCCGCGAGTGGGACCCGACGATTCCATGGGGCGTTGAACCACGTGATATCACAGGCTACATGAAGTCTCAGACGCAGGTTCCAATTATGACGCAGTCTGATTCTGTACTTCGCCTTGGCCCAAATGCTTACACAAAGCCAGCAGTAGCGCTGAATATTCTTCGTGAGACGATTCTTGGTCGTGAGCTGTTTGACTTCGCATTTAAAGAATACGCACAGCGCTGGATGTTTAAACGTCCGACGCCATCTGATTTCTTCCGCACTATGGAAGAGGCTTCAGGTGTAGATCTAGATTGGTTCTGGCGCGGTTGGTTTTATACCACAGACCACGTAGATATTAGCCTAGACAGCGTACACAAGCTGCGTTTAGACACTGAAGATCCAGATATCGACTTTGCTCGTGAGCGCGAAGCGGAAATGGAAAAGCCTAAGTCACTTACCGATATTCGCAATAAAGAAGAAGGTAGAAAGCTGTGGGTAGACCGCTTTGAAGATATCAGCGATTTCTACGATGAAAATGATCGCTATACCGTAACCAACAAAGAGCGCAACAAGTACAAGAAGTTCCTTGATAAGCTTGAACCTTGGGAGCGTAAAGCCTTTGAACGTGCGGTAAAAGAAGACAAAAACTACTACGTGCTAGATTTTAGCAACAAAGGTGGTTTGGTAATGCCGATTATTCTTGAGCTAGCCTTTGAAGACGGTACGAAAGAAGAAATGCGTATTCCTGCGGAAATCTGGCGTCGTACACCTAAAGCCGTTAGCAAGCTTATTGTTACCGACAAAGACAAAGAGTTGGTAAGCGTGACGGTTGACCCGCATTGGGAAACAGCGGACGTAGATGTGGAAAACAACCACTACCCACGTCGTATCATTCCTTCGCGTATTGAAGCGTATAAGAATAAGCCGCGTAACACTTACGAGTACCGCGACCTTATGCACGATTCAAAGACCGAGCTAAAAACTGACGACGAGGATAAAGATGACGAATAAGTTGTCTTTAGCCCGCCTGCTGCAGAGCTCTCATGCTCTGCTTGCAAGCGTTGGTGGGTTAGCTATTGCGGCTGCGCTACTAGTTAGCGCAATGTCGTTCAGCACGACTGCTCAAGCGCATCAAATAAAAGCCGCGATTACAACGGTACTGTTCAACCCTAGAACAGAAAATATTGAAGTGATGCACCGCTTTAATTTGCATGATGCTGAGCACGCGGTTAAAGCCCTGTTCGATAAGCATGCAGATATTATGGACGACGTTGAAACGCAGCAACAATTTGCCGATTACGTTGCTAAGCATTTTGCTATCTTAAACGCGGCAGGCGAATCGTTAAGACTTGCTGACGTGGGCTTTGAAGTTGAAGGTAAGCACTTTTGGGTTTATCAGGAAACTGCTGAACCGCCTGTGCTAGAAGGCATTAAAATTCGTCATGATGCATTGCGTGACCTGTGGCCGAAGCAAGTGAATACGCTAAATGTAGAAGGCAAGGGCAATATTAAAACCCTCACCTTTGCTGATAGCGTAAATCTGCTGGAAGTAAGCTTCAAAAGCCAAAATAGCGACCATCACTAATACCTCGCAGAATAGGTGTATGAAAGCCCACCCGCATTCCTTGTCAAACGGCAGTGATTGCGGGTGGGCTTTTTTGTTTGCGTGCTTCACGGTGTTCTTGTAGATAATGTATGCCTTCCTCAGCCTTTACCCCCTCTAATTCAAGCGCCGCATTCGAATAGGGAAAATCAAATATCTAAAATTGTCGTGTGAGACCGAAGTCGTATAGTCATATTGGCATGCATGCTCTACCTTAACTATGGATAAACAGTTACTAAATTCAGTTAATGAGGTATATCATGACCAATAGCGCTACAGCACCGTTGCCTTCACAGGTCAAGAAAACCCTATCAAGAAGCGAGCGTCGTGCAAGAAAAATGCGTACTGCTCACGCAGCAGAGCGTACTGAGCAAGAGGCAAACGCTGAACTAACGCCAGACGCTAAACCAGCAAATGGTAAAACCAGCAATGCGTTCGCTGATAAGAAAAATATCATGTGGGTGCTGTTAAGTGGCGCTATGGCATTGACATTTATCGTAATGCTATTTCTGCCCGATACAGGGATGGGCGGGGGCCTAATATCTACTTATTCTGCAATGCTATGGTGCGGATTTTTTGGTGCTGCGCTTTGGCGATACAGAACAGCAAGCGGATGGACTGGGTTTGCTTATGGAAGCGTTATTGGCTTGGTGCTTCAATTTATTTCACAGATCATCTAAATATATAGCACTGTGTAAGCCGTAAACTTATGCAGTGCGCCACCTTTTTCTCAAATTTCTATATTATTTCCCCCTTAGTTTCTGTTTCTAAACTCAGCTGTCAGGTCTTATACCTTTAAACCCGATCCAGCCACCTTACTTAAAGGTATAAAAGGTTAAGGTACTTTTTAAGTAATGCTTTAAACGATAAAAATTAGTGTCCCTATTCGTCTTCAATAAAACAGAGAGCCAACATGGCAGAGAAGCCCAATAAATCCACAGAATCGCCAAACCGTTCAAGTAAGGCTGTACCCTCGTCTCGTCTATCGCGTATAGGTCGCTTAGGCACGTTAGCAGGTAGGATTGCAGGTAATGTGGTTTCTCAGGGGGCTGGCCAGCTGCTAAAAGGTGAGAAGCCGGTCTTATCTTCGCTGCTTTTAACACCAAAGAATATTTCAAATATTGCCGATCAGCTTGCCAGCATGCGCGGCGCAGCCATGAAACTCGGCCAACTTATATCAATGGATGCGGGTGACTTTCTCCCTGAAGAACTCGCCGCTATTTTAGGGCGGTTACGGGATGATGCAGACCCTATGCCTAAAGACCAATTAATAGCCAGGTTGAATCAGTCTTGGGGCGATAAATGGCAAGACGGCTTGCTTTATTTTTCTTTTGCACCCATTGCCGCAGCCTCTATAGGCCAGGTTCATAAAGTCATTACTATGGACGGTAAGATGTTAGCGGTAAAAGTACAGTACCCTGGCGTGAAAAAGAGTATTGATAGCGATGTGGATAACGTAGCTGCGCTTATCAAGCTTACTGGATTAGTGCCCAAATCATTAGATATAGGCCCGTTATTGCAGGAAGCCAAAGTGCAGCTTCACCAAGAAGCGGATTATGTGCGCGAAGCTGACATGCTCAACCGTTATCGCGCGTTGGTTGAAAGCACTGACATCCAATGCAAAGGGAATAAGGTGTTTATCATTCCGCAAACCTACGCACCGCTTACCACCAGTACGGTGTTAGCTATGGATTTCATAGAGGCGCAAGATTTAGACTCGCTATCAAACGAGCCACAGGACGTCCGAGATGCTGTGATGACGGCGTTAATGACGTTGTTTTTTAATGAAATTTTTCATTTCAAACTGCTTCAGAGCGACCCTAACTTAGCCAACTATCGGTTTAAACCGGATACAAAAGAAATCGTGTTACTAGATTTTGGTGCAACACGAGACGTCCCCGACGCCATTTCAGCCCAATATCAAGCCTTACTCGACAGCGCCGCAGCCAAAGATCGGGCGATGATGCAGCAAGCCGCGTTTAGCATTGGATTGATTGATGAAAGTCACTCTCAAGAGCAAATTGACGCCGTTATAAGCATTGGTATGGAGGCATGTGAAGCGATCCGCTGCGAAGGCGCTTATGACTTTGGTCAAAGCGATCTCATTGCAAGGCTTCACGAAAAGGGAATGGCGCTGACTATGGAGCATAACTTTTGGCATACGCCACCGGTTGATGCGCTGTTTATACATAGAAAATTGGGTGGGTTATTTTTGCTGGCGAAGCGGCTGCAAGCGAGAGTTAATATGCGCCAAGCTGCTGGTAAATGGCTTACTACCTGACAAGCAGCGCGTTAATCCAATACGTTACGTTAATAAAAATTCAGGAAAAGCCCAAGATTTAACGTGCTATGCGCTCTTCTTACAAATCGATTTATAAAAAAACTATGGCTCTATGCCAAATTGAGTTGCCTTTAATAAGGTAACTCCATACTAAAGGGTAGCGCCATTTGCTCTTTACTTTTTGGCGGGTTACCAATCATTTCATCGTAAGGCGTGTCGTGCTTCATTACCGCCTGCAAAACGCGGCAGTGCGCAAAAGCCTCGCGTATATGGCCAGCACTAAAAAAACGCATCGGCTTATCTCTATTGTCATAAAGCATACCGCTTTGGTTATTGATAGTCAGATAAACCAGATACACGTTCATTTCATAAGACTGAACTTCTAAGTAATCGATAACCGTCGGCGACTCTTCAACATCCCGAAAATAAAACTTATGCATTTTTCTACCTCATGAAATAAGCGTGCGCATTACGCTCATCCTGCTTGGTTTTATTTACATTGAATATGTACAGAACGAGGTAATAACAGATATACGCTATGCAAGGTTTTCAGGTTCATTTGCTAGGTCAAACGGAGGACGGTGATTTTTATATCGTACAGCGTTAACTAAAACTAATAGCGATGCAACGGAAAAGACGCTGTACACCAACGCCGCCAGCCCCATCCCTGTCGCGATCCAAAGAAGCGGAAATACCAATAATCGAGGCCCTTCAACGGCAAGTGCCACTTTTGTTCTCGATAAGATGAAGCCGTTTTGTATACACATAACAACGAAAGTTAACGCGGCAATAGTTTGGTGATACATTGATAGACTATGCATATTTAAAAACAGATATAGCATAACCCCGAGTGCAATAACGCACTGTATAACAGCATAACGTTTAACCGCTCGATGTAACTTCGGATGATATAATTTACTCACGCTAACTATCCTACAGGGGCGTATTTAACTAAAGCTCTAATTAATAGGCTTAACTGATTCATTAACAACCATAATTGATAACGCTCTAGCATTCGCTGACTCTCGATTAGAAACAACATTTATACACAATCCAAAAATGTTAAACAAGTGTTTGAATTGTTATTTCACACTCACATCGTATTGCTATAAAAGAAGATAAAAAATGGGGAGTTCCCACTAATTTTGTGGTCAAAAACAAATCGGAAAATGGATTTTGAACGTTAAAATATTTTAAAAGTAAGAAATTCATTTTTTGGGGGAACAATTCTCTTGATTGATTTTCTAATTTTGAGTGTTATCTCTGGTAGTATTACCGAAAGGATATTTTTGTAGCGGAGTCATTATGAGCGAATCGTCAGAAAAGAAATCGTTAGGCCCACATTTTATTATTGTAGGCATTCTTCTTATTGTTATTCTGGCTGTAGTTTTTTGGCCAAGCGACGAAGAGCCTGAGCCAGTTATTACACCCGAACCTGAAGTGACTGAGCCTGAAGTCACAGCACCGGAAGAACCCGAAGTTTTTGAACCTACCCAGCCAGCACCTACCGTTGAACTTGAAGAGAAAGATGAAGTTGAACCGCTTCCAGAGCCTGTTGAACCAGACCCAGAGCCGCTGGATACCAGCGATCCGGCAGTCAAAGCTTCATTAATTGAGAGTTCATCTGCAGATAAAGAGACCGTAAATCGCATGCTGGTTAACGAAGGGCTTATTCAACGCTTTGTTGTATCGGTAGCTAATTTGGCGAATGATGAGATGGCGCCCAACCATCAACTGCTTACGCCGCCAGAGCAGAACTTCCGCGTTTACTCTCAAGCGGGAAAGCAGTGGATAGATGCTGCAAGCTACAAGCGATATACGCCCTATGTGGACATGTTAGAGTCATTTAATAATGAAGCGCTGCTTAATATCTACGGTATTTATAAAGACGATATCCAAACGAAGTTTGCAGAAATTGGTAGTCCAGACCAAGACTTTAACAGTGTATTGCTAGAGGCCATCGACCAGTTACTTGATACGCCAGAAGTACCGGTTCCTGTGGAGGTGTATACAGACTCGGTAGCTTATAAGTATGCAGACGATCGTTTGGAAAGCCTTAACGAGCCGCAAAAGCAGTTACTTCGCACAGGTCCGGACAATATGCGTCGCATTAAAGCAAAGCTACGCGAATTGAAAGTTTTGGTTGAAGAGCGTGGATCTAACTAGATTTCAACAACAACTTAAGGGCGCGTCTTCAAAGGCACGCCCTTTGCCCCCCGTCGACCAATGGAATCCAGGTTTTTGCGGTGATATTAATCTGACGATTGCTCTTGATGGCCGATGGTTTTACGAGGGCAGCCCTATCGGGCGGGCAAGCTTAGTTCAGCTTTTTGCCTCTGTATTAAAGCGTGAGGGTGATAAATACTTCTTAGTTACGCCCGTAGAGAAAGTGGGTATAACCGTTGAAGACACGCCGTTTCTTGTTACCCAATGGAAAAAGGAAGAATGTGGGTCTACAAGTGACAGCGTCTACTTATTTACCACACAAACGGGCGACATCGTCCGGTTAGAACATTCTGATCAGCTTGAACTTCGCGTTCCCCCAAAAGCAATACGAGACCCAGAGGCGACGCCCATTCCCTACCTATGTGTTCGCAAAAACCTGTGGGCGAGACTACATCAAAACACCTATTATCAGCTGTTAGAGCAGGCTGAAGAAGAAACGGATGATTCAGGTACGCGATTTACTATTCAGTCTAGCGGCATACCTTTTGCGTTAGGTGAAATACGTTAAACACGCTTATTCATCGTTTTACTGGTTACTTCAATGTTTTACACCAGTGCGTTTTACCCACAATTCCGTTATTCGTCATCAATAATACGCCATTGATGGCGCTTTGTTTTGCGTTCTCGGAGCCCGTGCATTACATTCGATATAGTCTATAAAACAATCAAAAGAAGACCTACATCATGAAAAAGCCTTTGCTCACCCTTGCGATTACCAGCGCACTAATCTCATCACCTTTTTCTACGGTTGCCGATACCCTCATACACGCGGGAAAAGTGTTTACTGGCACCTCAAAATCACTTCAAGAAAAAATGACCATTGTTATTGAAGGCAACAAAATAGCAGAGATAAAGAAAGGGTTTGCTAAGCCACAAAAAGGCGACACCGTTATCGATTTAAGCGCTTCAACGGTTATGCCCGGTCTAATGGATATGCATGTTCATTTATCGTCGCAACACGGCGGGCCGCAAACCTACTTAGAACGTTTTTCACTTAATGAAGCCGATTACGCATTGCGTGCAGCAAACTACGCAGAAATAACCCTAGATGCAGGCTTTACCACAGTGCGTAACCTAGGTGATGGCTATAACGAAACAGTGGCTCTAAGAAATGCTATTGCAAAAGGCTATGCTACCGGCCCACGTATTTACACGGTAGCTAAATCTATTGCGACTACAGGCGGACACGCTGATCCAAGCAATGGTATGTCTCACTTACTTCGACCAGACGTGGGCCCTAAACAAGGTGTTGTTAATGGCGAAGTGGAAGCCCGCGAAGCGGTACGGGCCCGTTATCAAGATGGTGCCGACCTAATCAAAATTACTGCAACTGGCGGCGTACTAAGCGTAGCCAAAAGTGGCCAAAACCCTCAATTTATGACCGACGAATTAGAAGCGATTGTCGATACCGCGAAAGATTACGGCATGACGGTAGCTGTGCATGCCCATGGTAAAGAAGGCATGAAACGCGCGATAGAAGCTGGTGTTGATTCTATTGAGCACGGTACCTACATGGACGATGAAATTCGCAAACTAATGAAGAAACACGGCACCTATTACGTACCTACTATATTGGCTGGAAAGTTTGTAGCAGATAAAGCCAAGATTGATGGTTTCTTTCCTGAGCTGGTTCGCCCTAAAGCAGCAGCCATCGGCCCGCTAATTCAAAATACCTTTGAACAAGCGCACAAAGCGGGCGTAAAAATTGCTTTTGGTACAGACAGTGGTGTATCGGCCCATGGCGATAATGCACAAGAATTTTCTTTAATGGTTGAAGCAGGCATGAAACCCGCTGACGCACTTCTTAGTGCTACCGTTAATAGCGCAGATTTACTGGGTATAAGCGACATTTTAGGTACATTAGAGCAAGGCAAGTTAGCAGATATTGTGGCTGTTCAAGGCGACCCGCTTGACGATATATCGCTTATGGAAAGCGTGTCTTTTGTGATGAAAGACGGGGTAGTTTACAAGCAGTAAGACAATAAAAGTGGTAGAGGTTACATGGCACTAGGTAAAAAGGTTAAGCATAAAACTAAAAAGCTTATCGATTCCAAACATATGTTAAAGGGCATTACCTTAGCGTCATTTTTAGAATCGACCATTGTTCCTATACCGCTTGAAGCCGTTATGGTGCCGTTAATGCAGGCTAGACGAGAGTCGCTCTGGAAAATAGCATTAATGGCCACTATAGGCTGTGTGATTGGCGCTGTTTTCGGCTATGCCCTTGGCTATTACCTTTTCGACCTTGTTGGCCAGTGGGTTATTGATACCTTCTTTAGTCAAGACCAGTTCGACAGCGTTAAACAACAAATGCAAAATCAAGGCTTCTGGTTTGTGATGACGCTAGGCATTGCGCCTATTCCTTTTCAAGTGGCCATGTTAGCTGCTGGCGCCACCCAATACTCACTCCCGCTATTCCTTTTAGCCACGGTTATTGCCCGCGCTATTCGCTATTTTGGCCTTGCAGTAGTGGTGTATTACGCAGGTGACAAAGCAGAGCAACTTATAAAACGCTACAAGATGAAAGCCGTGTTTGCTATCACGCTAGTGGTAGTCTTACTGTGGTGGCTTTCTAATATGCTCTCCTAATTGAAGAGCCTTTCGATTTGAGGGCGCTAAAGCTATCAAAATAGCATCAACCAAATCGTGTGAGCTCACCCTAAATCCCCATTTCAAATTACGCTAATAGATTTTTTGAACTTTACATTTGATAATGATTCTTATTTGCACTAATGTTATAAAAAACAGGAGGTGCTTATATGAATGTTCAACGTTTATGCCCAGTTTACAGAAAGTGGCTACAGCTAAACCCTTCTAGCGCACGAGAGCATCGCTTAGCAATGCAGGCACAAACGCAAAAAGCCCATCAACAGGGTAAGTTAGATTATGCCAGAGAGTTAGGTTATCAAGCCTTTGAAGCGGCTAAAGCTATTCTCAACGCGCTGCAGCCCACATCCTCTCAAAAAGTGAGCGCTGTGCAAGAAGATGTACTCGCGTTCGGCACTATGGGCATGTACTTATCTTCTTTACTTACTCTAGAGCATAAAAAACAAGAGTCTCATGCAATTTTGCAGGAGTGCCAACAGCAGCTAATTGCCATATTGCCTTTGCATGCCACTAACCCGTCTGTATGCCGGCTTATATCCGCCATTCAGCACACGCTAGAGCAAACCTACGAACCTCAAATTAGCAGACAGCTTGCCCCTGCAGCTCTGCATTAAATCAAACAGTTGAAGGAGCGAATGATGATGTCGAAACCAATCCCTAATGAAGACGGCTTTGTCTCATTAAGTGTAAGAGCATCTGTACTTCAAAAAATGCTTAAAGGTGAAGTTCTACATATGACAGATGTTCACTGCAATTGTGCTCACAGCAAACGTACGCTTCAAAACTTGCTGCTAAAAGCCGTTGCAGACAGTTCAGAACGTTAGCCTTAAACGCTAGCTAGTAAGCGTAAAATACAGACGGAAGCAAAACGGAACATAACTTGATACAGAATAAGTAACGAAATCGTTTTTATTTTGCAATTAAGCTATGAGAGGACACCGTGGAACCTTCGTCTAAATGGAAAGAGATAATCGCTAGAGCGGGGTATAGCGCCAAAACCGTCATGTACGTTATGCTTGGTGTCTTCATTCTTACATCTGTATTTACTGCGCTTAACCGTGAAAAAGCCTCTCAGTCCAATGTCTTTCTTACACTTAAAGAGCAACCACTCGGGCAGATCTTATTAGGCATTCTAGTTCTTGGCTTAGCATGCTATGCCTGTTGGCGTTGGCTGCAGATTTTTATTACCGACAAATCTGACGACGACAGCTGGTTCATTCACATCATAAATAAGCTGTTCTTCTTTATATCAGGCTCGTTCTATCTTGTTGCTGCTTACGCGGGAGGTAAAACCTTATTAGAAATACAAAGTAGCTCATCATCGCAAGGGAGCGGAAAGAAAGTGAGTGAATTTCTAATGCAATACGAGTGGGGGCTGTGGCTTGTAGCCGCGATCGGGCTTTGCATCATCATATTTGCCGTTGTGCAGTTCAAACATGCTTACACTGCCGACTTTCTAAAGAAATTTTCACTACACGCTTTAAATCAGCGCATTAGAAAGAGTGTAAAAGTAACCGGTCGCCTAGGGTATACCGCAAGAGGGGTCGTTTATTCCTTAGTAGGTGGCTTTTTTATCCTTGCCGCCATATTAAGTAACCCATCCCAAGCAGGTGGATTACAAAAAGCACTAGAAACCTTAATAAAGCAGCCCTTCGGCCCTTATCTCATTGCCGCAGTGGGCGCAGGCTTTGTTATGTTTGGTCTTTATTGTGCGCTAGAAGCGAAATACAGAAAGGTAGGGTAGGAAATTTAAATGGAAGGCGCTAAAAGCCTAAATTTGAATGATAAAAGGGCGCTTAAGCGCGCCCTTTTTTAATAACATATTGGTAAGGCAAGGTCTCTGTTTGAGACGCTACCAACGTATGGTCCATAAAACGGCAAAAGCTAGGAATATCTCTTGCCGTTGAGGGATCGTCAGCCGTGACCGATAAGGTTTCCCCATCGGCCAGCTTACGAATATTTAAACGAACCATCATCACCGGCTCAGGGCAACGTAAACCTAGCGCGTCTAAATGCTGACTTGCCGCGCTGAAGGCGCCATCAAAATCAGATGCCATAGTTTTCACGGTAGGCGTTAATGGCACTGATTTCATTTTCAAAACCGCCTTTCTCTGTCAGATAAGCCACAACATCGGCTAGCGATACGATAGAAATCACCTGAGTGCCAAAATCACGTTCTACTTCTTGAATAGCTGACAGTTCACCATTACCGCGCTCTTGTCTGTCTAATGCGATCAATACGCCAGACAAACTTGCCTGCTGCTGTTCAATTAATGTCATCGATTCACGAATAGCGGTACCCGCGGTAATTACGTCATCCACCAGCATCACCTTGCCTTCTAGTGGGCTGCCAACTAAATTGCCGCCTTCGCCGTGGGTCTTTGCTTCTTTACGGTTGAAGCAATAAGGTACGTCAAGGTTGTGGCTATCGGCCAGTGCTACGGCGGTAGTCGTCGCAATAGGAATGCCTTTATACGCTGGACCAAACAGTACATCGAACTCGACACCTGCATCCATTAGCGCATCAGCGTAAAAACGCCCTAGCTTGGCCAAATCGCCGCCGCGATTAAACAAGCCTGCATTAAAAAAGTAAGGGCTAACGCGGCCAGACTTTAAAGTAAATTCGCCAAATTTTAGTACGCCACGTTCAATGGCAAACTCGATAAAATCACGCTGAAACGCTTTCATGATGACCTCTTAATTACTAACTATTACGTAGGCGTTAAATACGCTTAATTGTCTCGCTTACGCAAGTGCCGCTTTTTGAATATCGAATAATTCGCGTAAGCCGTGCTTACCAATTTTCAACAGTTCATCAAGCTCTTCAAACGAGAAGGGTTCACCCTCAGCAGTACCTTGAACTTCAATCAGTTTACCGGTTTCGGTCATCACTATGTTCATGTCTGTTTCAGCTTCAGAGTCTTCAGTGTACTCAAGATCAGCGATTGGCGTACCTTCATAAATGCCCACCGAAAGTGCAGCAATCATGTGCTTAAGCGGGTTAGTTTTGATAATGCCTTTTGCACGCATATAGGTAAGCGCATCAACAAGAGCAACACATGCACCTGTAATAGATGCTGTGCGTGTACCGCCGTCGGCTTGAATAACGTCGCAGTCTAACGTAATGGTGTTTTCACCTAGAAGTTTTAAATCAATTGCCGCGCGAAGTGAGCGCGCAATTAGACGTTGAATCTCTAGCGTACGACCGCCTTGCTTACCGCGGGCCGCTTCACGACCGCTACGCGTATGGGTTGCACGTGGAAGCATGCTATATTCGGCGGTAACCCAACCTTTACCTTGGCCTTTCATAAAGCGTGGTACACCTTCTTCTACCGTCGCATTACACAACACCTTAGTATTACCAAACTCTACAAGAACAGAGCCTTCTGCATGGCAAGTGTACTGGCGAGTAATAGTAACAGGGCGAATTTGACTGGCGGTTCTGCCGCTTGGACGCATAGTGTTCTCCACAACGTAAATGCTTAAAAAAGGTAGCGCTTTACAGGTTTTTCGTGCGATATGGGAATAGAAAGCTCAATTCGCGGTCAAACCCTGTAAATTCGATGTAGCTACGAAATTGTGCCTAAGTATAACGCATTACCCGTGACCGATAAAAACGAACTTTACATGTTTGCTTATTGAATTACCTAAATGTGCGCTAATATACAAAATACAAGAAAACCTGCTGTAGAAATTCACGTATACAACACGACGTTCGGGTTGTTTTTGCAGGCTTTCAGTTAAATTTAAAGGACATTTATGATTTACAGCATGACAGCGTTTGCGCGCGTAGAAACCAAAAAAGAGTGGGGCTCAGCCGTATGGGAAATACGCTCGGTTAACCAACGCTTTTTAGAAACCTATTTTCGCTTACCGGAACAGTTCCGCTCGTTAGAGCCGGTTTTGCGCGAGCGTTTTCGTAAAAAGCTAGCCCGAGGTAAGGTGGAATGTGCGCTACGCTTTACCGCGAACGATGCTGCTGTAACCAAGCTAAGCTTAAACGAAGAGTTGGCTAAGCAAGTGCTTCACGCTGCCGACTGGGTGCAGTCACATGGCCAGTCTACAGGTGTAAACCCACTAGACGTTTTGCGCTGGCCTGGCGTAATTGCTGCAGAAGAAACTGATATGGATACCATTCACGGCGACGTAATGGCAGCGTTCGATCAAGCGTTAAACGACTTTATCAGTGCTCGCGCTACAGAAGGCGAAGCCCTTAAAGGTATGATCACGCAGCGCCTAGACGCCATTGAAGTTGAAGCGGAAAAAGTAGCTGCCCGTATGCCTGAAATCATGGTGTGGCAACGAGAAAAAGTGCAAACCCGCTTTGAAGAAGCAAAGGTAGAGCTTGATGCAGGCCGTTTTGAACAAGAAATGATTATGCTTGCGCAAAAAGTGGATGTTGCCGAAGAACTAGATCGCCTAAACGCTCACGTCAAAGAAACGCGCAATATCCTTAAAAAGGGTGGGGCAGTGGGTCGCCGTTTAGATTTTATGATGCAGGAATTTAACCGCGAGTCGAACACGTTAGGTTCAAAATCTATCAGCACTGACATCACACAATCAGCCGTTGAACTTAAGGTGTTGATTGAGCAGATGCGCGAGCAGATCCAGAATATAGAATAGGTTCCTAACTATAAGATTACTTGTTTTGTAATGTGTAGAAAGCCCTTTCTTTACCTCATAGTAACTTCTGACTGATGTGAGAAAGCGCTTTCTCAAAAATTCATTTTTAGGTACTTTGGTATGCAAAATGCGTTTACTGGTATCAACATAAATCAAAAATGACGTACCACATTTCCTTGAACTTTCCCGCCCTTTTCATAGCGAACCATATTAGATAACGGCATAATACAAAAACGTTAAGTGATTGTTTTAATAAACGAGGTTTTTACACGTGCCTACCATTTACCAAGTTGCCGAGCGCGCAGGTGTTTCTCTATCTACCGTATCCCGCGTTTTAAACGGAAAAGCCTCGGTAAATAAGGTGTTGCGAGAACGGGTGGAAAAAGCGGTAGAAGAATTAAACTATCGTCCAAATTCCGTCGCCCGCTCTTTGGCTAATAGCCGAACTGACAGCATTGGTGTGCTTGTACCTGAACTAAATGCTCCTTTTTTTGGCGACTTGATGCAGGCTGTAGAATCAACATTACGCGCCGCAGACAAGCACGTCATTATTACTGTAGGGCGAAACTGCTTAGAAACTGAAATAGATGCGGTCGAATTTTTAATAAGCCGTAATTGCGACGCACTTATCATGCACGCCGAGGCGCTGTCAGATGAATACTTATTAGAACTTAATCAGTCCAAACTTCCCATCGCTTTAGTTAACAGGCAAGTCGAGGGGCTTTCTGAAGCGTGCACTACGC
Source organism: Alteromonas sp. ABD4_190 (assembly GCF_056160105.1). Classification (NCBI taxonomy): domain Bacteria; kingdom Pseudomonadati; phylum Pseudomonadota; class Gammaproteobacteria; order Alteromonadales; family Alteromonadaceae; genus Alteromonas; species Alteromonas sp. ABD4_190. The sequence continues at coordinate 2,148,391 of NZ_JBSWWN010000001.1, read as the reverse complement.
TGGATAATGAAAAAGGGGGTTATCTTGCCACCCGTCATTTACTCGAATTAGGCCATAAAAACATTGCATATATATCAGGTCCAATAGCAAAGCGTGACGCCAAACTTCGTTTGGAAGGGCACAATCGTGCGCTGTCCGAAGCTGGGCTTTCGATTAACTCCGAGCTCATTTTTGAAGGCAATTATACTGAAGACGACGGAAAGCTTGGGCTACTGGAACTTATGGCTCGCGACTTACCTTTTTCCGCATTAGTATGTGCTAACGATTGGATGGCATCAGGAGCAATAAGCTGCGCCCGAGATTTGGGCATGAGTCTACCAGACGACCTATCAATTGTTGGTTTCGATGACGTTGTTTTCGCACATCATGTGTTCCCCAGACTTACAACGATAAGTAACCCTGTTGCAGACATGGCCGAGATGTCTGCAAAATACATTTTAAACAAAGTTTATGGGCAATCTAACGAAGTCAAGCTGAGCTTTGACCCCGGACTTATAATTCGAGAATCTACGACACTGTATGAAGGCTAGGGTAAGCTCTAAACCATAGCTGCTCCCAAATGACATGCGAGACTCCTCTATATATTTAATACATGAAGCGAGCCGATAAACGCCCTTTAATAGTTGAAAATTAGAGCTTTGAGGCTGTTTCATGTGGAACATCGCCAAATGTTGGGCTTAACTACACAATATTTAATACAGGATAAGAAGGTGCCATGAAAAGTTTATTATTGAGTTGGCTACTGCTTTGGGTCGGCGCAGCAATAGCGACAAGCGTTAGTGCCAATACAGATAAAGTATCGGTGAACCGAACCCTTGATGCGTTGCATCACAATGCCTCTGTTGCTAGCTTTGAAGCGTATTTCAACTTGTATCACGAAAGCGCCGTCTTCATTGGCACTGACGCGTCGGAAGTGTGGGACAAAGAGGCGTTTAAATCTTATGCGAAGCCCCACTTCGATAAAGGTACAGGATGGACGTACCACCCAAAAGACAGACACATCTATTTTTCGCCTAGCCGAAATATCGCTTGGTTCGACGAGTTGCTGGACAATGAAAGTTTAGGCGAAACAAGAGGGACTGGCGTTTTGATAAAAGTTGGCGAAGATTGGAAATTAACCCAATATCATTTAGCTATACCAATTCCAAACTCGCTAGCTGACAGCGTTGCAGAGCAAATTAAAACCATGGATAACGAAAAAGCCCCGAATTAGAACGGGGCTTTTTAACCTATCACTTATGTACTAATTACTAGGTATTAGATTGGGTAAGCGGCTGAATCTCCATCTCAACACGGCGGTTCATAGAGCGGTTTGCCGCACTGTTGTTAGGCACTTTTGGCGAGTATTCACCCATGCCTACTGTTGTAATACGTGTTGGATTAACTGAATAGTTAATCAGTAAGTTTTTAACCGCTCCCGCACGACGCTCAGATAAAGACTGGTTATACTGCTCTGATCCAGTATCGTCGGTATGCCCTTTAATCATCAATACGGTTTTTTCATAGTTGTTAACGACCTTCGCAACATCTTGAAGCACAGGATTAAAGTTAGGGCTAATGCTAGAACTGTCAGTAGCAAAAGTAATATCACCAGGCATGATCAAACGCAGGTTATCACCCTCACGTACCACTTGAACACCAGTATCAGAAAGCTCGCTTCGAAGTTCTTCTTCCTGTTTGTCCATGTAATTACCAATTGCACCACCCGCAATGGCACCTACCGCAGCGCCCCATGCATAGCGACTTTTATCATTATCGCCAGTTGCTTTACCTAGCAATGCACCTACTACCGCGCCGATAGCAGCGCCTTTTTGCGTATTATTAGGGTCATTTGCACAACCTGCTACGGTTAATGATGCAGCAATCAAACTTACAGCAAGAGTCTTTTTCATAGCTTCCTCTTATTTCAATTAAGCCTCATATTAAGAAGCGACAGATGTCCCTTGCCACTCTCAATAAGCTCTGTATAAAAACTTTTGTTAATTACTTAACCTTGTACTTAAGTCTAGCAATAAATGTTCCACCACTATTTGCGATATAGTCAGCAGGGTATTGATACTACAACCTATACTTTAACTTAATAAAATTATTGCTGTTAGATCAGTGATTAAGGTCGACTCCTTCTCACCTCGAGCAACTAATCTGACTAAAGTCTAAATGACACATGCTGAACGTAAGCTAAACGAATTAATTTATTTTTGCAGAGAGGGAAAAGAAAGTCGTTACAACACAGTGTAAAGACTACACTGTGTTGCCCATAAGTAACGTTTCAACCAACCGAAACCGAACGCTCAAAGAATGCATTTACATCTATTTTGTAATCTGAAGCAATGACAGCTTTCGTTATCCTGACGCTTTTATCTATAGATAGGTCAATATCTTTCGGGGTTAGGTAATGACTGTTACGAACTGAATAGAAAACCTTCACTACTGGTGTGAGAGGTGAATCTTTCTGTTCAAGCACCATGGCTAGCCTTTCGTTAGAGAGCAAAACTAGGCTTCCCACAGGATATACCCCTAGGCATTTAATAAATTGCTGAACAAGCGATTTATCAAGTCGGTCGGGCGCATCACTCATCAAGATCGAGAAGGCTTTTTGACTAGACATACCGGCCTTATAAACCCTATCAGCAGTCAGCGCATCGTACATATCGGCGATCGCCAACATACGTCCAGCTTGGCTAATATCGTTACCTTTCGTTCCGGCCGGGTAGCCTAGTCCGTCTAGGCGCTCGTGGTGCTCACTGATAGCCTGGATAAGCGGTGGCGCTATGTCAGTCTCCTTTAGATAGTCTACGCCGTATTTCACATGCCCCTTCATAATATCCATTTCGCTATCAGTTAAACGACCTGGTTTATGAAGAATTTCATCTGGAATTTTTATTTTTCCTAAATCATGCAGGAAACCGGCGTAGGAAAGCTCTTGAACCTCTTCATCTGACATGCCTAAGAATTTACCAAAATTCGCTAAAAGAACAGCAACGTTAAGTGAATGCTCTAATAAATAGTCGTCTTTTTCGCGAATTTTAGTTAAGCAAAGCAGCGCATCAGGATTTCTATCAACTGACTCCACCAGCTTGTTTGAAAACGCTTTTGGAATACTTGCATCAAAAGGCGTTTCTTTTTGAACACTAGCAAGCAAAAGCTTTTGAATCGCTTTGCCTTGTTCGTGAAGTTTAGATGCTCTCGTTAATTCTTTCTCGAGGGGGACTAGCTGGGGCTTCGCTGCCTCACTTGGGCTTGCCAAATCGCCTTTAACGTCAGTAGAGGAATATGCGCTCCCCCTAGCCTCGAACGCTTTTTCGGTATCGATGGCAAGGGTTTTAACGCCTTGCTTTTTCAGTGTATTGACAAGATCAATTGATGTAACGCGCCCTTGGCTTTTTACTGTCAAGGTACCTTTTTGCTCTAATATTTGATGAACAAACATACCCGGCACTAGCTGATCTATAGTAATCTTTTTTATCATTCTGAATGCACAACACTTTTATTCAAACGCTATTATACTGCTACTGGGCAACTCCTGAACTCGCAGAAGCGATTAATACTCTAACTCCACCAGTATAGTGTGTAAATCTGGCTCCCAGCCGAATTTCTTCATATTTATTCGGTAGTTTTTTACTATAACGCCTTCTGCAGTTAAACGCTGTCGCTGCTCTTCTGCTTTTTCCGAACCTGCAGGAAAGGCAATCTTTCCGTCACTGCGCAATACTCTATGCCAATTACAGTCTACGTTTATCTCTTTTAAACATTTTCCCATCATTCTTGCTCTGCCTGGAAACCCGCATAAATCAGCAAGCAGACCATAACTGACTACATGTCCTGAGGGTACAAAAGAAAGCGTTTTTTCTACTCGGAATTGTACGGCCCCATCTGGCATGCTGTATATTATCCTATCTGGTAAGTTGCGCAGTTAAATAGGTGATTGCGATAAATAAACACAGTTAGCATTGTAAAATAAAAGTAGAGAAATTAGCTAATGCGCCTTTATTGTCAAAAATGTGGATACCCCGAAGCAACGTGTATCTGCCCCCATATTAGCACTTTGAATACGTCGTTAAACATCGTCATTATTCAGCATGAAAAAGAAGCGTATCACGCGAAAAATACAGCAAGGCTAATCTCTTTGTGTATCCCAACAAGTCGTATTGTTCTTACAAACGATGTGCAGGCCATGCAACACTTGGAAAAGGAGTGCTCGTTCGAGCATACGGCGCTGATTTACCCCAGCGATAAAAGTATGCCGATAGAAAATACCGCCCATACAAGGTTACATCAAATTTCAACCTTGTTGTTAATTGACGGCAGTTGGAAACAAGCTTTTGGTATGGTTAAGCAGAACCCATGGCTTACCACTTTACCCGCCTTTCACTTTACTGCGGCTCCTACGTCTAATTATGCAATCCGCCATACAAAGCTAGAGCACGCGCTCTCGACACTAGAGGCGACTGCCTATGCGATAAGTTGCTTAGAAAAAACTGACGTCTCTGCACTTCACGAAGCACAGTGTGCCTTACAAAAACATTGGAAAGGGCCAAAGTCGCATAGAAGACAAACCTAACGCTCAAAAGGCTACAGGCTTTTCTAAGTGCCCATTGGTACAAAGCCTCTATGCTCTTTGATTAGACTTATCCAATGGCGAATAGCGGGGTATGCTGAAAGGTCGAAGCCACCTTCATGTGCTACATGGGTATAAGCAAACAGTGAAATATCAGCTAGGCTAATAGTATCGCCCAGTAAATACGGTGTACTGTTAAGTTGATGTTCCATTACCTCAAGCGCCCGGTACCCTCCCGCTTGTTTAGACTCATATTCTGCTTTTCTCTCATCGGGCAACCCTAAATAAACATTGATGTAGCGAGCAACGGCGATAAAAGGCTCGTGGCTGTACTGTTCGAAAAATTGCCACTGCAACAATTGTGCAAAGTGATAGGACGAAGATGGAACCAAGGGCGTATTAGAAGCAAGGTAGTGCATGATAGCGTTCGACTCAGACAAAACTCTTCCGTCATCGAGTTCTAGTATGGGAATCTTACCGTTAGGCGTTTTTTCAAGAAAGGACAGCGCTCTGGTCTCTCCCTTCATTATATCAACATCAACCCATTCACAGGTTTTGCCTAGCAAAGAAAGTAGCAATTGAAGCTTGTAGCAGTTTCCAGAACGTTTATCGCCATATATTCGCACAGTGGTATTCTCAATACAGTTATGTAGAAGACTTCATGTGAGCTTGAGCTCACTGATTCACTTAGCAACATTAACGTTTATTTATACAGACAGCAAAATTAGAATTGCAGTATTTTTCTTTCAGACTGAGTAAATTTTCTATTTCTTTACTTCTTTCTGAGGTAACGCTTTCTTTGATGAGGCACTCTATCCTTGCATCTAATTTAATCGCAAGTGACTGCTTTATATTGAGTAACTTACGATAATAATTGATTAACGGAGAAACGAGTAGGAGCGTTAAAAACAGGCATAGTGTAGATATGAGAACCGCATCAAACAGATGAACTGACAAGTTTATCCAAAATACAGGCATTATTAACAACACCAGTAGTGTAGTAGATATAGTGATAGCGGCAACGGTCATAACACTTTTATACATCTTTATTTTCACAATAAGCTCCAATCCTTCAGTATTGAGAAATGTCCTTAGATGCCGGTTAACTGTCGTTATTTGAAATATATAGAGGGACATGAGTAACCAGAAAGGTATTGCTCCCATTGCAACAATGAAGACTTCTTTCTCGTTAATTCTCGAGATCACACCTTCAGTTACCATGTACAAAATAGGCATAATAAAACCCAATGAAACCGACCAAATCAGGTGTTTTTTGAATTGCTCTGACAAGTTCTTTCTATGTAGCCAAAAATCATGACGTTGTTTAGTTACATCAAGGATCAGCAAAAGGTGCTTGGCAACACTCTTTTGCATGACTCTAATAGAAAACAGAAATGCCCCGCTTAGTAGTGATGTTCCAATTGCGGTATTGAAGTCTCGCTGTGCATCCTTAGAAGCGATATCTATCTGTATCGTGCCGCCAATAATATGAAGCGCAATCATAGAAGCTACGAGTATTAGGGGATACATTAAGTTTTCTAGTAGTTCAACTTTACTCATAAAAGGTTTTAACAAGGCGTTTTATATTTGCCCTTTGATGTTATGGGAGATGATTAGAACCGTACTCCAAGAAATAATTATTAATAATACACAGGCAATAAACCTAATTTTGTCTCTGGCACCAAAAAAATTCATCAATAGTGAATTTATTCTTTCTAGGTCTTGCTCGTATAACACAAGCTTTTCAGAAGACTGTTCTTTGTCCATTAACGCATTAAGTTCATAACATTTTTCCCTTTTACCTTTGAGCCACTGGGATTGTAGTTTAAGTACAGGATAAAAGAGATACCCCCCCACAATGCATAAAAACGATATCGTTATAGCAATATCAAACAAAGGAACGGTTTTGTTAATCCAAAATATAGGGAACAGTGAAAATGCGCCAATGGACAATGTCGCATTAATTAATGATAAACGAGCCAAAGATGAAAGGGAATTTAGATGATCAATGTAATCCTCTGTTTGATTAAGCACATACTTTCTTAGATAGTTTACATTCGAAGTAGACTGAATCAAAACGAGAAAAAACAAGAACCAAAAAAGTACTGCGCATAAAGTTATTACGTATTGACAAAATTTCACCTCGGAAAAAAGGGGATTGTCTATAATTACGTATACTGAGGTGGTGAAAATTGCTGTAATGAGACTATTTATCTTATCTAGTTGTAATTTCGAAAAAAGTTTTTGCCTATGTCGGCTCAGATGACTCAGCTGGTTTGTTTTTACCAACATCGAAATTAATGTACTCAGTACATTCTTATGATTTATTTGTAAACAAAGCCAAAAATAACCAGAAAGCAAGGTCATGCCAAATGCTGTATTGAAATCAATCTGCTCGCGAACACTTCCATCATTACTCAACATCAAAGCACCACTAAAATAGTGCACACAGAGAAGAACACCAACCAATAAAAATGGATATAATCCTATAAATACACCGTTGGGCGTATTCGAATATGGATTTAGCTTCATCATTCAAATAATTATTTAAAGGCAGCTTTCCTTACTATCAACTGATGCAAAAGGCTTGAAGAAAGCATGCCTATGGGCCACTAATAACCTGTCAACCATAAGCGCTAAAGACAGCGTAAGCAATAGAAATAAACGTAAGAGAATGTGAACGACTACTTTTCGTTCGACAATAAAAAACCCGCCTGTTGGCGGGTTTTTTCAAAGCTGTGCTTTTTACTTGCGTAACTTCTGAATAAGGCGAAGTTGTGCAATTGCTTCTGCAAGCTCGTGAGCTGCTTCCGCATAGTTAAAGTCAGCGCCTGGGTTGGCGATGTGCTCTTCTGCACGTCGTTTGGCTTCTTGTGCTGCCTGCTCGTCAAGATCTTCAGCTCGAACCGCGGTATCAGCCAGTACGGTAACATTGTCAGGTTGTACTTCTAGTACACCACCAGCAACATAAATTACTTCTTCTTCACCGTGCTGTTTAACCAAACGCACCATACCAGGTTTAATAGCAGAGATAAGTGGCGCGTGCCCTGGGTTAATACCCAATTCACCTTCGCTACCTGTCACCTGAATCGATTCAACGCGTCCCGAGAAAATCGCTTTCTCCGCGCTTACTACGTCCAAATGTACTGTCATTGCCATGTGAACCTCCTGATTAGGTACGTTAGCATGATGCTAGGCTAGCTAGTGCTAGCCTTGTCATTATGCTTTTTTGGCTTTCTCTAGCGCTTCTTCGATAGAACCAACCATGTAGAAGGCTTGCTCTGGAAGGTGATCGTATTCACCGTCTAGAATGCCTTTAAAGCCACTGATTGTGTCTTTTAGCGATACATATTTACCAGGTGCACCAGTAAATACTTCTGCTACGAAGAACGGCTGAGATAGGAAACGCTGAATCTTACGAGCACGTGATACCACTTGCTTGTCTTCTTCAGATAGTTCGTCCATACCTAGGATCGCGATGATGTCTTTCAGCTCTTTATAGCGCTGAAGAACAGTCTGTACGCCACGTGCTACGTCATAGTGCTCTTGACCAATTACTAGCGGGTCTAGCTGACGAGACGTTGAATCTAGAGGGTCTACCGCAGGGTAGATACCTAGAGACGCGATATCACGAGAAAGTACTACCGTTGCATCCAAGTGAGCAAAGGTTGTCGCTGGAGATGGGTCAGTCAAGTCATCCGCAGGTACGTATACCGCTTGGATTGAAGTGATTGAACCTGTCTTCGTTGACGTAATACGTTCCTGAAGTACACCCATCTCTTCTGCAAGAGTAGGCTGGTAACCTACCGCAGACGGCATACGACCTAGAAGTGCTGATACCTCAGTACCTGCTAGGGTATAACGATAGATGTTATCTACGAAGAATAGAACGTCACGGCCTTCGTCACGGAACTTCTCAGCCATTGTTAGACCGGTAAGTGCAACACGTAGACGGTTACCCGGTGGCTCGTTCATCTGACCGTATACAAGCGATACTTTATCAAGTACGTTTGATTCGTTCATTTCGTGATAGAAGTCGTTACCCTCACGTGTACGCTCACCAACACCAGCGAATACTGAGAAACCGCTGTGCTCGATTGCGATGTTACGGATAAGTTCCATCATGTTTACGGTTTTACCTACACCCGCACCACCGAATAGACCAACTTTACCACCCTTAGCGAATGGACAAACCAAGTCGATTACTTTGATACCAGTTTCTAGTAGTTCTACCGAGCTAGACTGATCTTCGTAGCTAGGCGCTTCACGGTGAATAGACATACGCTCTTCTTCACCAATTGGGCCAGCTTCGTCGATTGGGTTACCCAATACGTCCATGATACGACCTAGTGTCTTCGTACCAACTGGAACCATGATTGGGTTACCGGTATTTTCTACTTCAAGACCACGTTTTAGTCCGTCAGTAGTACCTAGTGCGATGCCACGAACAACACCGCCACCTAATTGCTGTTGCACTTCCAGGGTTAGACCTGACAAGTCACCTTCGGTAACTCGTAGTGCGTCATAAACTCTTGGTACCGCATCTTGTGGAAACTCAATATCCACAACGGCGCCAATGATTTGGACGACCTTACCTTGACTCATAATTTGTCCTCGTTATCTCTTTTAAACCTTTGCCTACACCGCTGCGGCACCGCTAACAATCTCACTGATTTCTTGTGTGATTGCAGCTTGACGCGCTTTGTTATATACCAGTTGTAACTCATCAATAAGGTTACCGGCGTTGTCGGTTGCTGCCTTCATGGCAACCATTCGCGCAGCTTGCTCTGAAGCCGCGTTTTCTACAACTCCCTGATACACCTGAGACTCAATGTAACGAACCATTAGTGCTTCCAAAATTTCTTTTGGATCTGGCTCGTAGATGTAGTCCCAACGATGTTGATATTCTTCGTCTTCTGACTTTGGCAAAGGCAATAACTGATTGATCACAGGTTTCTGTGTCATGGTGTTAACGAAGTCATTGAATACCAAGAATACTCGGTCAATTTGTCCTTCGTCGTACGCCTTAAGCATAACGCGTACAACACCCACTACATCGCTCACAGACGGCTTGTCACCTAAACCAGATTCAGCAGCAAGCAACTTGCCACCAAAGCGGTTGAAGAAACTGCACGCTTTAGAACCTAATGCAGCGAAATCCACTTCTACACCCTGTTCACGCCATTTTTTGACGTCTTGAGTGACGAGCTTAAATTCATTGGTGTTCAAGCCACCACATAAGCCTCGGTCAGTGGAAATCACAATGTAACCGACGCGCTTGACTTCACGCTCTTCCAAATAAGGATGGCGATATTCAAGGTTACCGTTTGCAATGTGACCAATCACTTTAAGCATATTTTGTGCATATGGACGGCCAGAAGCCATGCGTTCCTGCGCCTTTTTCATTTTAGACGCAGCAACCATTTCCATCGCACTGGTAATCTTCTGAGTATTTTTGATACTCCCAATCTTACCTTTTATTTCTTTACCGCTGGCCATGACTATCTCTCCGATTACTCAACGAATTGCGCTGGTGGTTAAACACCAGCACCATTGATTACCAAGTTTGTGTCGCTTTAAAGTTTGTTAAAGCGTCGTTCAACTTAGAGGCAATCTCGTCGTTGTAGTTACCTGATTCGTTGATAGTCTTCATAAGGTCAGCGTGTTCGCTGTTCATGTAAGAGTGAAGAGCGGCTTCAAAATCTAGAATTTTGTTTAGCTCGATACCCTTAAGGAAACCTTTTTCTACCGCGAACAGAGATACACCCATATCAGCAATTGAAAGTGGTGCGTACTGCTTCTGCTTCATTAGCTCAGTTACGCGCTCACCGTGCTCAAGTTGCTCACGAGTTGCGTCATCAAGGTCAGAAGCAAACTGCGAGAACGCCGCAAGTTCACGATACTGAGCTAGGGCTAGACGGATACCGCCACCCAACTTCTTGATGATTTTAGTCTGTGCAGCACCACCAACACGAGATACCGAGATACCAGCGTTAACCGCTGGACGGATACCTGCGTTAAACAAGTCAGTTTCTAGGAAGATCTGACCGTCGGTAATTGAGATTACGTTAGTTGGTACGAATGCAGATACGTCACCAGCTTGCGTTTCGATAATTGGAAGCGCAGTCAATGAACCTGTCTTACCTTTCACTTCGCCGTTTGTGTAACGCTCAACGTATTGTTCGTTTACACGTGCAGCACGTTCTAGTAGACGTGAGTGAAGGTAGAATACGTCACCTGGGTAAGCTTCACGGCCTGGTGGACGCTTAAGTAGTAGTGAGATTTGACGGTAAGCAACAGCTTGCTTAGACAAATCATCATATACGATTAGCGCGTCTTCACCGCGGTCACGGAAGAATTCACCCATAGTACAACCAGAGTAAGGCGCTAGGTATTGAAGCGCAGCAGACTCAGATGCAGATGCTGCAACCACGATAGTGTGGTCAAGTGCACCGTGCTCTTCTAGTTTACGTACTACGTTAGCGATAGTAGATGCTTTCTGACCAACCGCTACGTACACACATTTAATGCCTGTACCTTTTTGGTTGATGATAGCGTCAACAGCCATTGCTGTTTTACCACACTGACGGTCACCGATGATAAGCTCACGCTGACCACGACCTACTGGGATCATGGCGTCAACTGACTTATAACCAGTTTGTACAGGCTGGTCTACCGATTGACGTTCAATTACGCCAGGTGCAATTTTTTCAACTGGTTCGAAACCAGCAGCGTCGATTGCGCCTTTACCATCGATAGGCTCACCTAGTGTGTTAACAACACGACCTAGTAGTGCGTTACCTACTGGTACTTCAAGAATACGGCCAGTAGATTGTACTTTATCGCCTTCTTTAAGGTCCGCATAAGGACCCATAACAACTGCACCTACAGAGTCTCGCTCAAGGTTTAGTGCAATTGCGTAACGGCTTCCAGGAAGCTCAATCATTTCACCCTGCATTACATCTGCAAGGCCATGAATGCGGATAATACCGTCAGTTACTGCGACGATAGTACCTTCATTACGTGCTTCACTGCTTACATTGAACTGTTCAATTCTTTTCTTGATCAGTTCAGCAATTTCAGTGGAATTAAGTTGCATGCTCTTATCCCCGTTATGCTTGCAACGCGTCTGCTAGACGGTTCAATTTCGACTTTACGGAACCATCAATTACTGTATCACCGGCATTTATTACCATTCCAGCGATCAGGGCAGGGTCCACGTTACAATTAAGCTTCACTTTACGTGCCAAACGTTTTTCCAAAGATGCAACCAACTCGTTTTGTTGTGCATCAGTCAGCGTAGATGCTGAGGTTACGTCCACTTCTATTTCTTTGTCGTAATCTGCTTTAAAGGCGTCAAACAAAGTAGAAATTTCAGGCAACGCGGCTAAACGTTTATTCTCAGCCAACACCTTAACTAGGTTTTGGCCGTGTTCGTCGAGTTGCTCACCACAAACATTGTTAAAAATGTCGGCTAGCGTGTCAGCGGCAACCGCACCAGACAAAAGCTGGTGCATGTCATCGTTCGCTGCTACAGCGCCTGCAAAGGCAAGCATTTCTTGCCATTTTGCAACGGCATCTTTCTCGACAGCAAAATCGAAAGCAGCTTTAGCATAAGGACGAGCAACGGTTGTCAATTCAGACATGGCTCATCTCCCTATTAAAGCTCAGCGACAAGTTTTTCAACAATGTCGTTTTGTGCGTTTGCATCGATTTCACGTTGTAAGATTTGCTGTGCGCCAGCTACTGCAAGTGCAGAAACCTGCTTGCGCAAATCTTCTTTGGCACGATTGCGTTCAGCTTCAATCTCGGCATAACCAGAAGCGATAATTTTTTCGCGTTCCGCATGGCCTTTTTGCGTTTCTTCGTCAACCAATTGGTTGGCACGCTTTTTAGCCTGCTCGATAATTTCAGCTGCTTGCGCTTTCGCATCTTTCAATTGCTCAGTAGCTTTCGCTTGAGCAAGCTCTAGGTCTTTCTCTGCACGCTCAGAAGCTTCAAGCCCATCGGCAATCTTCTTCTGACGTTCTTCAATCGCTGCCATTAGTGGAGGCCATACATATTTCATGCAGAACACCACGAACACAGCGAAGGCGATTAATTGACCAATAAAAGTGGCGTTAAAATTCACAATCGCCCCTCCTCTTAAAGTTCGCTAAAAAAGTGTTTAGTAGAATTAGGCACCAACAGCGAACAATAGGTATAGAGCGATACCAACACCGATCATCGCGATGGCGTCGATAAGACCCGCTACGATGAACATCTTAACTTGTAGTTGAGGTGCTAGTTCAGGTTGACGAGCAGCAGATTCAAGGAATTTACCACCTAGTAGACCGAAACCAATAGCGGTACCTAGGGCACCAAGACCAATCAGTAGTGCAACAGCGATGTATAACATTTACGTCTCCGATTTAAGTTAAATTTAAAGTTAATGTTTAAAAGTCAAACTCTGTAAAAACGGTGTCGGTTACAAATAAAAACCAACACCCGTTAATGCTTAGTGGTCTTCACACGCCAGGCTTAAGTACACGATGGTAAGCATCATGAAAATAAACGCTTGAAGCGGAAGTACCAGAATATGGAACACAGCCCACATGAAGTGCAGTGGAAGCTGGAAATAACCAATTGTAGCAATCAAAATGAAGATTAGCTCACTGGCATACAAGTTACCGAACAAACGCAGTGCTAGTGAAAGCGGACGCGCCAGCAAAGTAACGGTTTCAAGAATAAAGTTCACCGGAATAAAGATAGGGTGACCGAAAGGCTGCATAGTTAGCTCTTTCGCAAAACCACCAATGCCTTTCATCTTGACTGAATAGAAAAGAATAAGGATAAACACGCCTGAAGCCAGTGCGAACGTTAAGTTAAGGTCAGTGGTTGGAACTGCCTTGTTGTAAACGTCATGTGGATCCATGCCAAAAGCCGCCTGGCCAATAAGACCAGATACCCATGGAATAAGATCAACTGGCACCAAGTCCATAAGGTTCATTAGCAATACCCATACAAAGATAGTTAGCGCTAATGGCGCAATAAGTGCGCTCTTACCATGGAAAGTGCTTTTCACGTTGTCGTCAACAAACTCAACAACAAGCTCAACAAACGCCTGCATTTTGCCAGGTACGCCTGTTGTCGCTTTTGAAGCAACGCTTCTAAAGATAATTAGGAAAAGAAGACCAAGACCGATAGACCATGCCAGTGTATCAACATGCCATGCCCAAAAACCGGCGTCAGAACACGCTTTGTTAAAAGCAATTCCGTTGTCAGTTGAGCACATGGTGGCATTGGTCAAGTGGTGCTTGATGTATTCTGAGGTAGTGTATTCAGATGCCATTGTTTAACCCAAGTTGTAAAGTGTAAAAATTTGGTGACTGGTTCTATTGTCTCAATCGGTCGATTACGTTGTTTTCGTTATCGCAACGCCTTGCGTTGTCTTTATTGTTTCGTACCGTAATGAAACATGGCTAGCCCGTGGCTAGCGGTTGTAATCACAAATGCCATGAAAATCTCTAATGGCGCGGCGTTTAAACCTTTAAAAGCAATTACAAATAAAATGATTGTCAATGCCAGCTTCAATTTTGAGCCTTGGCTAAAACTACGTGCAACAAGGTCGTTTTTACTTGCACCTGCGTATCGAAACGCGAAAGCCATAAAAACACTATTGGGCAGGATACTGATTAGAGCGCCTGCTGCTGCCGACATGGCGGAATGACTTCCTCCCGCAGCACCTGCGATGACCGTAACGAATAGGGCCGTGACAGCCTGAAAAAGTAGCCCTTTTTTTGCGAGGTCTAGCCCGCGTTTTGCTAACTTGTTCGTCACTTTTACTCGCAGCTTGTTCACGTCTTACAAAAAGCGTCAGAAGTATACTGTTTTACCGACAATTTTCAACAGTACAACGCTTTTTGAAAGTTATTCTGAAAATTTTCTATTGCTATAACCGGAAAGGAGAGTGTCCGGTATTAGCTCCGAACAGCGTATCAATTGCGGGTAGGCAAAGGAACCATCTAAATTCTTATTATTATAAGCTATTGAATTTTAGAGATAATCCCATCTAGTTGTTCAAGATCGTTAAAGCTAATAGTCAGCTTACCTTTGCCTTTCGCATTGTGGTCAATACTCACAGGTGTGCCTAAATTTTCTGAAAGTCGTGTCATAAGGTTTTGCACGTCGGGATCAACTTTCTTCTCAGGCTTAGGTTTAGCTGGCTCTAAAAGCTTTTTAACAAGCTTTTCCGTATCGCGCACGGTAAGACCTTTGCCTGATACTACTTGCGCCGTTTCCGACTGGGTATCACCTTCTAGCGCTAACAGCGCTCTAGCATGACCCATTTCAATATCACCGTGCTCAACTAACAGTTTTACATCGTCGTTCAAATTATTCAGGCGAAGTAAATTTGTCACCGTGGTGCGTGACTTGCCCACCGCTTCGGCTACTTCCTGATGAGTAAGCGCGAATTCACTCATTAAACGGTCAAGGGCTTGCGCCTCTTCCATTGCATTTAAATCTTCACGCTGGATATTCTCGATAAGGGCAATGGCCACTGCCGCTTCATCAGGCACGTTCTTAACCAAACAAGGCACTTCGTCTAGTTGTGCTAGCTGCGAAGCGCGCCAACGACGTTCACCAGCAATGATTTCATAGCGGTGTTCGTCGACCTTTCTCACTACGATAGGCTGAATGATTCCTTGAGCGCGAATAGACGATGCCAATTCTTCTAATGCCTCAGGTGACATGTCTTTACGGGGTTGATACTTGCCCGGCACTAAGTATTCAATAGGGAGTTTACTCAACTCACCGTTGGTTGAATTTACCTCGGCGGCATCTTGTTCTTTTTGAGCAGATGATTGGCTGGTTGCGAGTAGCGCATCTAAACCGCGGCCAAGGCCTCTTTTACGTGCTGACATAGTGTCCTCTATGGCATGTGCTGATAGTATTCAGCTTATTGTCGTTTAACTTGCTTTTGCCTGTGCAGGCGTTGTTTTGTCCCTACGACGCAATATTTCACCCGCCAGTGCCAAGTAGGCTTTAGCGCCTGTCGATGACTTATCATAGTACATCGCTGGCGTACCGAAGCTCGGTGCTTCAGCTAGACGAACATTGCGCGGAATAACCGTGCGATAAACCTGTTCACCAAAATGACGCTTCAACTGTTCTGAAACGTCGTTAGCGAGGCGATTGCGCGGGTCGTACATAGTACGCAATACGCCTTCAATCTTCAATTCTGGATTCACTACAGATGCCAGTTTTTGAATGGTATCCATAAGGGCAGTGAGGCCTTCTAATGCGTAATATTCGCACTGCATAGGCACCATTACCGAATCGGCAGCCGCCAGGGCGTTCACAGTTAACTGGTTTAGCGAAGGCGGGCAGTCGATAAAGACAAAATCGTAGTAATCCATAACGGGCTTCAGCGCGTTGCGAAGCCTTACTTCACGGGCAAACATTTCCATCAGCTTAATTTCTGCCGCGGTTACGTCACCGTTCGCCGCGATGAGGTCATACTTGCCGCTTGTCGCTTTAACGATAACATCGTTAATTGGCTTTTCTTCAATCAACAATTCAAATGCCGTAGACTCGACGTCGTATTTATCAACGCCGCTTCCCATGGTTGCATTACCTTGTGGATCGAGATCAATCAGCAACACTTTGCGTTTAGTTGCTGCCATTGACGCTGCCACGTTAACTGCAGTGGTTGTCTTTCCAACACCACCTTTTTGATTCGCGATCGCGATTACCTTAGCCACGTTAGATCCTGTTCTCGTGTATTTCTATTTTTCGGCTATTTCTTTTTTAGCCAAACCAGATGTCGTTCGCCTACCAAATTTGGCACAGTGAGGTTTTCCGTTTTGCTCACATGGAAGTGATCACTCACTTCGTCTATCTCATCTTGTGGAAACTGACCTTTAAGCGCCAAAAATTGACCTTCTGAATCTACCAGATGCTGACACCAGTGCAACATATCTTTTAGCGAAGCGAAAGCTCGGCTTAGCACAATATCGTAAGGCGTATCGCCATTGTGCTCTTCAACGCGGCTTTGCACTGGAGTTACATTAGTTAATCCAAGCGTGTGCACACATTGGGTCATAAACCGTACACGCTTGCCTAATGAGTCAAGCAATGTGAATGATTTATCTGGAAACACGATTGCCAACGGCATACCTGGAAGGCCAGGGCCCGTTCCAACATCAATGATATTGTTACCATCAAGAAAGGGCACAATCGCCAGCGAATCTAGAATGTGTTTCACCATCATTTGCTTAGGATCGCGCACAGAAGTCAGGTTGTACGCCTTATTCCATTTGTCCATGAGCAGCACATAGTCAACTAACTGCTGCTGTTGCTTATCACTTAAATCTAGTGAAAGGGCATCGAGTCCAGACACCAAAATGGTGTGCAATTCTTGCTGTATCGTCATCGAAAAATCTGTCTGTTCGCGTTAAATATTTTTTTTGCTCTACACAGTCCCTACTATAAACACGCGTGGCGAATCGTTATTTGCCGCTCATTTACAGCTGTTTCTTAATGCAGCTATTCATGCTCGATACAAGTGCGCTTGAAAAAGGCACATGGATTAATCAAAGCCGCACAACGAATGTAAATTGGTGCAATGGGACAGTGTGAAAAGCGCCGAGTTTTTCTAGTTTTCGTATAGTTTAGGCAATTATGATTATCATAATACGCGAATAAATAGGAAAAACTAAGCGCTGCGAGTAATGTGTTGAGTTAAGCGCGTGTTTTACGCACTGATTTTCTCATGCTTACGCAACATGCCGTGTTTTTTAAGGTAAACCAGCAGTAAAGAAATGGCCGCCGGGGTAATGCCCGAAATGCGCGACGCTTTACCAATAGTTTCCGGTCTGGCTTCGGTTAATTTGGCTACAACCTCGTTCGACAAGCCGGAAATCTTGCTGAAGTCCATATCAACCGGCAACAAGGTATTTTCGTGTCGCTGCGTTTTCGCGATTTCATCCATTTGACGGGCAATGTAGCCGGCGTACTTAATTTGAATTTCCACTTGCTCTGCAGCAATCGGATCTTCAAGACCTGGGCCAACACTTTCAATTTCCATTAACTGACCGTAAGTCATTTCAGGTCGACGGATCAGCTCTTCAAGAGAATGTTCACGACTCACCGGATTTTTCAGCATGGTATTAAGTTCAGGCGTTGCCGCATGATCAGGGTGAATCCACTGACCGCGTAGACGCTGCAGTTCACTTTCTACCGCTTCCATCTTGTCGTTAAATTTCGCCCAGCGTGCATCATCAACAAGACCAATCTCTCGGCCCATTGCGGTTAGACGGCTATCGGCATTATCTTCACGAAGCAGTAGTCTGTATTCCGCACGGCTAGTGAACATGCGGTACGGCTCTTTCGTACCCATGGTGGCTAAGTCGTCGATAAGTACACCCATGTATGCTTGGTCGCGGCGTAAAATCATCGGGTCTTTTTCTTGAACTTGTAGCGCTGCGTTTGCGCCTGCTACTAACCCTTGCGCACCCGCTTCTTCATAACCAGTGGTACCGTTAATTTGGCCAGCAAAGAACAAACCTCGAATAAACTTCGTTTCCAGTGTTTGTTTCAGATCGCGTGGATCAAAGAAATCATATTCAATCGCATAACCCGGGCGAACAATGTGGGCATTTTCAAAACCTTTAATCGAGCGGACAAGGTTCATCTGTACGTCAAATGGCAAACTGGTTGAAATACCATTTGGATAAACTTCAATGCTGTTTAAACCTTCTGGCTCAACAAAAATTTGATGCGATGTCTTGTCTGCAAAACGGGTGATCTTATCTTCGATACTTGGGCAATAGCGCGGTCCGATACCTTCGATAACCCCAGTAAACATGGGTGAGCGATCTAATCCCCCGCGAATGATATCGTGGGTTTTTTCGTTAGTGTGGGTGATATAGCACGGGATCTGTGTAGGGTGCATGCTTCTATCACCCATGAACGAAAATACCGGCGTAGGATTGTCACCAGGTTGAGGCTGCATTACAGAAAAATCTAACGAGCGAGCATCAAGTCTTGCTGGTGTCCCAGTTTTTAAACGGTCAACACGAAACGGAAGGGCACGTAGTCTATCTGCAAGTGCGATAGACGGTGGATCGCCGGCACGACCGCCGCGATAGTTTTCCAAGCCAATGTGTATGGTTCCGCCAAGGAAAGTACCCACTGTCAGTACCACTGACTTAGCTTTAAACTTCAAGCCCATTTGCGTAACAACACCGCATACCTGATCGTTTTCAACAATCAGATCGTCAACGCTCTGTTGGAACAAGGTTAGGTTTTCTTGATTTTCAACAATGTCGCGAATAGCGTTTTTGTAAAGCGTACGGTCAGCTTGCGCACGCGTTGCACGAACAGCTGGGCCTTTAGAAGAATTCAATGTTCTAAACTGAATACCACCTTTGTCGATAGCCAGTGCCATTGCACCACCTAACGCATCGATCTCTTTTACAAGATGGCCTTTACCGATCCCACCAATTGCAGGGTTACACGACATCTGGCCTATCGTTTCAATATTGTGAGTGAGCAAAAGCGTATTTGCACCCATGCGAGCAGCTGCAAGTGCCGCTTCTGTACCTGCATGTCCACCACCTACAACGATGACATCAAATGCTTCAGCATAAAACATGGTTAAACCTCACTATTAACTTACGATAAGCCGATTAAAAACTAATTTTTCTCACGCAGAGACTGCTGAAAAAAGGGCGCGTATTTTATCTGACTTATTGGATAAAGAAAATGATTAAATTTTCCTCAAAACCTGTTTTTGAAAAGGTGTGATCGAATTATAAGATCTTAAGATCTCTTTTAGATCTGTTTATTTTTACTTTTATTAGGATCATCAAGAGCTGTGGGTAACCGATCAAAGCACATAAAGATCATCAAGTTACGCGATCAATAACATTGGGAAACCCCGATCCATAACCCTACCTCAAACTTGTGTATAAATGGCCTTTTTATCCACACCCCGAATCGTTTGAAAAGTTATTCTTTTTTCGATCAAAGCTTATGCACAGTGGTTTGTAGGATCCTATCCACAGGGGTGATCAAGATGTGATCCAACTGGGGATAAAATGTTTGCTATTTATGTATCGCGATCAAAAGATCGTGTAGATACGTGCGTTATAGCGTGATCATATTGTGGAGGAGATCTTTTCCAAAAGCTGTGATTAGATCGCCCGATCGCATTTATCAACACCTTCAAAAAAAGTGCACGTTTTTATGAACGACAAGATTATTTTTTCAAAACAGCCCATTTTTCAGGAGAAAAACATAGGAAATGACCAAAATACAGTCACTTTTACAAGGAAGAAGTCGGTCTGTAAGAATGGTTACTTGTTTAACTGCAGGAGATCGTTGAGTGTATCTATGAATTGAAACCGTATTGTTTTGGTAAAAAGCGTGATCAATAGGCTAAGTTATTCGCTATTACCTGGCACAACAGGAACATGCAATAAGGTTTAATGAAGGAAAAGACCTAGCAGAGTAAGGGCAAGGTTTTGAGAGAGAGGAAACCAGGTGCTGTTAGCGCACCTGGTTAGGTTGATAGCGTGGCTGTGCAACAGAGCCTTGCATATCCTCTTGTTCGATAGTTAAGCCTTCACGGCGGCTTGGGCCTTGGAATCGAACTTTGTAAGTATCGTACTCTTTAATCGATTCGAAACAATAACGACCAAGGGCATTTTCAAGTTCTGCTAAGTTGTGATTAGTGATTAAGATACAGTTTTTCTTATTCACTAAGCGCTGTCTGAGTAAGTTCCCAAACCAGCTCTGTGCGTTTTTCTTAAGTGCAGACTCGTTGACACAGACCTCATCTAAAATAAGTAAATCTACGTCTAAAAGCTCTTGGTTAATTTCTCTGAAACGCTGACTAGCATTATCGGTAGCAGAGAAATCAAAAGAAAAGTTGCGCATTTCGAGCAGAGTCGAAAGCTGACGGTATAGCACAGAGATCTCATATTGCTCGATAAGTTGATGAGCAATAGCACCCGCAATATGAGATTTACCACGACCATAATCGCCATAGAAAATCATCATATGAGAGCCACTTTGGCGCCACGCTGGATCATCATGAGCAGCAATAAACGACTGTGCGATAGAAACAGCTTCTATGACATCGTCACTGTCTTCCACTAAGTTAGCAAACGTCCACTTTGGATTTAGGTCAGAACGGCCATGGATAGCTTCTACACGCGCTTTCTTACTGCGCTGCTGTAGTTGTGATACTTCCTCGTTAGCTTTCGCTTCATACTGCTTGCGCAGCGTTTTGTAGTCGATGTACTCACCATTGGGATCGACATCTTTTTTAAGCGCTTTGGCAAGATTAGCAATTTTGTCAGTTATACGATCCATAATGAATTAACTCTTCTTTGTTGCGGCATACTTTTCCACCAGCTTTCTAGCATTATCATCTGCTTCTATGCCGGCTGCAACTTTCACTTGTTGCGTTCCCACCACCTTTGTTGGTGCGTAGCCTGAAGCGAGACGCTTGCGCTTGATATTGTTGGCAAACTTTTGTGTCCATTGGAATTCGCTAAACACTGAACTTGGTCTTCCTAACCAATAGGCAATGAATTCACCCACCTCATTGTCATCAAATGTTTTGTCGATAATACCAAGTAGCGAGGCCATTTCTTCAAACAACGCCTTATTGGGCGTCCAATTAGCGGTCATGGCGCTATGACGGGCATGTAGTTGGTCGAAGTCCGATTGTGGCTCGCTTAGAAGCGGAAGAAGTAGGGTTTTCCCGTTGATTGTGTGCTCAAGATCAAGTTCAAGGGGCAGGGCAACCAACCCCACTTGTTCAAGCTGCTTCACCAAGCTATTGATTTGACGACCGCGTTGGTAAGGTTCGTCTTTGCTGTCGCCGTTTAGCAAGTTCAATAATTGCTTATAATCAATAGGTGCTGACGATGTCGTTGCCGCATTTGCACCTGTTCGAAGCCCAAGTAAATAAAGTACCCGGCAATCGTTAGAAAGGGGAGATTGCAACGCCGCTAGTTCAGCTTGGGTAAGATTGCTGTTCATAGTGCAATGTCCACATTGATGGTGTTGTTAAGCATTGGCCAGCTTTTCTTCAAACCATTCTACTGCAGCTTCTTCAGGAATAGGATGTTCAAGCACATCGATGTAAAGGGCATCAGTGATTAATGTACCACCAGCGTTTTTTATGTGCTTCTCCATTTCTTTCGCGCCGAAACAAAAGGTGTCGTAACTGGTGTCACCTAGACCAATAACATAAGCGTTTACTGCGCTTAAATCCGCGCCTTCTAGTTGTTTGGCAAATGGTTGTATATTATCAGGAAGTTCGCCTGCTCCATGGGTAGACGTGCACACGATCCACGTTGACTCTGTTTTTATTTCGTCCAGATTAGGTTCAGCGTGAATAGTGTGGGTGTGCCCGCTCGCATCAAGCTTTTCCGCAATGGCATCTGCCACGTATTCTGCGGCGCCTAACATGGTGCCAACGATGATTTCAAAATGCTTGCTCATTATTGGGTTGCTTCTCTATTTTCGATTATCGTCTTAACGTAAGTAAGTTTTATCCGTTAGGTTATTCACCTTCTTACTTATCACTTTGTTTATTACGCTACTTGCCGATACAGAACGATGAAAAAATCTTGCCAAGGAGATCGTCGGATGTGAACTCACCCGTTATCTCACATAGTGCCTGGTGAGCCAAGCGCAATTCTTCAGCGAGTAATTCACCGGCCATGGCGTCATGTAGCTGCTGTTCACCAGTGCTTACATAGCTGTAGGCTTGATCGAGTGCATCTATGTGTCGTCTTCGCGCAATAAACTGACCTTCGGTGGTCGTATCAAAGCCCATTGTTTTTGCCAGATGTGCTTTTAGCGTATCGACACCGCTACCTTCTTTGGCAGATAAGTTGATAACCGAGATATCGCCTTGTTCGGTAGCAACCGTGCTTTGTCCGATATCTAAGGTACTCAAGTCCGCTTTATTGCGAACTACGGTAACGGGAATGCCTTGTGGCAAGCGCGCCATAAATTCTGGCCAAATTTCATAAGGGTTGATAACTGATGTTGCGGTAGAGTCTACAACGAATAATACGTGGTCAGCTTCATTGATAGCTTGCCACGCACGTTCAATGCCTATTTGCTCTACTTTATCTGGGCTTTCACGAAGACCTGCAGTATCGATAATATGCACCGGCATACCATCAATGTGAATGTGCTCTTTTAGTACATCGCGGGTAGTACCGGCGATATCAGTAACAATAGCGCTATCCCGTCCTGCTAGGGCGTTTAATAAGCTCGATTTACCGGCGTTAGGGCGCCCCGCTATAACCACCTGCATACCTTCGCGCAACAAGGTTCCTTGTTTAGCCTGCTCGCGCACTTTGGTTAAGCTTTGCATGATTGCGCTTAAGTCACCCGATACTTTACCGTCAGATAAAAAATCAATTTCTTCTTCAGGGAAATCAATAGCCGCCTCTACGTACATACGAAGGTGTACGATTTGGTCAGACAACGTTTGAATTTGTGTGGAAAACTCACCCTGTAGCGAGCGCAGTGCACTTTTGGCTGCCTGTTTAGAGCTTGCATCAATTAAGTCGGCAATCGCCTCTGCCTGCGCAAGGTCTAATTTATCATTCAAAAAGGCCTGTTCACTGAATTCACCGGGGTTGGCAAGCCGGGCATGGCCCGTCGCAAGCACGGCATCAATCAGCATGTCCATCACTACTTGGCCTCCATGGCCCTGTAACTCAAGCACATCCTCTCCGGTAAAAGAGTTTGGCCCTTTAAAAAACAGTGCTATGCCCTGGTCTATTACGCTGTTGTTAGCATCAACAAACGGCGTGTAGGTCGCAAGACGTGGTGTTAGTGCGCTTGGTACTAACGCCTCTGCGATGGCTTTAGCCTTAGGACCTGAAACACGCACAATACCTACGCCGCCACGGCCGGGCGCTGTCGCTTGTGCAGTAATAGTGTCGGTAGAAAGGGTGAGTGATTCCATAATTAGTCGCGGAAGTTCTTAAATTGGAAAGGTTGGCCTAAGTTCGACTCTTTAACCAGCGAAATCACTTGCTGCAAATCATCACGCTTTTTACCTGTTACGCGAAGTTCTTCGCCTTGAATAGCCGTTTGCACTTTGATTTTGGCGTCTTTCACCAGCTTCACAATCTTCTTCGCCATCGGCTGCTCAATACCTTCTTTAAAGGTAATGGTCTGACGGTAAGTTCTACCGTGTGCATCGTAGGGTTTAACATCCATAGATGAAGTGTCTACGTTACGTTTAGACATCGCCGTTCTAAACATGCTTTCCATTTGCTGAAGTTGGAATTCAGCTTCAGCTTTCATGACCACGGTTTTATCTTTGTACTCAAAGCTCGCGTCAATGCCGCGAAAATCGAAACGCGTAGATAGCTCACGGCTTGCGTTCTCGGTGGCGTTACGAACTTCTTCCATGTTGATTTCTGAAACAATATCAAATGATGGCACAGGTTAATCCTCTATCTTTTAAGACAAAACAGCCCGCATAGGCGGGCTGTATAATTAATTGATCAGCGTGTTATTTACTGCTGATGCCCCGCTTCTCCATGGAAGCATAAATCATTTTGGCTTGAACCAAGGTAATCACGTTACTGACTAGCCAGTATAGTACCAGACCTGCAGGGAACCACAGGAAGAACACACTCATTGCTACCGGCATCCACTGCATGATTTTTTGCTGCATTGGATCAGTAATGGTGGTTGGCTGAAGTTTTTGCAATAGATACATACTCGCGCCTGTTAGAATAGGCAGTACAAAGTATGGGTCTTTTGTAGAAAGATCTGTGATCCAGAGCACAAAGTCTGCATGGCGTAGTTCAACACTTTCCATCAGTACCCAATAAAGGGCTAGGAAGATAGGCATTTGCAGAAGAAGGGGTAAACAGCCGCCCATCGGGTTTACTTTTTCTTTGCGGTATAGCTCCATCATGGCTTGCGACATTTTCTGTCTGTCATCGCCAAAGCGGTCTTTAAGCTGCTGCATTTTAGGCGCTAAGTTACGCATACGCGCCATTGACTCATATTGCTTCTTGGTTAACCAGTACATTGCGCCTTTCACTACAATAGTGATAAGGATAATTGCCACACCCCAGTTATTAACTAGGCTATGAAGGAATGTAAGAAGGGCGAATAGCGGCTGTGAAATCCAGAAAAGAATACCGTAATCCACTGTTAGGTCTAGGCCGCGCGCAATCTTCGCTAGGCTTTCTTGATCTTTAGGACCCATATAAAGGGTAGACGCAAGGGTTTTGGTTTCACCAGGCGCTACGCTTTCAGACGGTTGCAACACACCAATTACCGCATACTGATTTTTTAAGTTACGCGAGTAAAGGGTATTGGTTTGCTCCTGTGAAGGTACCCATGCAGATACAAAATAGTGCTCTAGCATGCCTACCCAACCCGCTTTTGTGGTCTCACGCAGGTTGTCATCTTCAATCTCGTCAAACGAATATTTCTGATAGCGGTCGTCTTCGGTAGAAAAAGCGGCACCGCGATAGGTTGGCATAAACATGTTGCCGTCGTCTTCAAATTCCATTACTTGCTTAAGCTGTGCATACGGTTGAACCGTTGCTGCGCTACCGGTACCATTTTCAACGCTATAGCTTACGTTTACGTCATAGTGACCTTTTGTGAAAGTGAAGGTTTTGGTAACTGACAAGCCTTGGTTGTTTTTCCATGTAAGAGGAATAACAAGGGTGTCGCCCGTCATTTCATAATAGTCACTTTGCGCATTATACACCGGGCGGCCACTGCTGCTTGCATCAGGCCCTTGAGCACCGATTAGGCCACTTTGCGCTACATAAAGACCGTTGCCAGAGCGAAGTAGGCTGTAAGGAATATCCGAACCTTGCTCTACCGGAAACTTAAGTAAGTCTGCTGATACTACATCGCCGCCTAGCAAATCGATGCGTAAATCAAGCGTATCGGTTTTTACTTCAATAATGCGGTTTGAACTTTGCGCCGCTGCGATAGGTTGTGCAGCAGGAACGCTATCACTACTAGGTACATCTTCGCTGCCATTTTCATCAAATGACGGTACGCCTTGTGATGTCTCTTGCGTTTGTTGTTGCTCAACAGGCACAACTGGCTGCGGCCCATAATCTTTTTGCCATGATTGCCAAAGCAAAAAGCTAACTAGCGCAAGGCCAATTATCAGAAAACTACGTTGCGATTCCATAGAGGTCTCTTTATTTTGAGTGTTTATCTTGTTGTTTTTCCGGCACTGGATCATATCCGCCGGCATGCAAAGGGTGGCATTTTAATATGCGTTTAATAGATAACCAACCGCCTTTTACTAATCCGTGTGTTTTTAATGCATCTATAGCATACCAAGAACAAGAAGGATGAAAACGACATCGTTGCCCTAATATAGGAGAAATGAACCATTGATAAAATTTTATCAAGGCCAAAGGCACAGCAATTAAGAGTTGCCGCAACGCTTGTTTAATTTTTTCCATAGCTTGTCCAATGTAGCGAAAACTTCTTGGTTGCTAAGGTTGTCAGCGCCTGACTTGCCAATAACGATAATATCAACATTGGGTAAGTTGTGCTGCTTATGCCGAAAACTTTCTCTGACTAATCGTTTTAATCGATTTCTATCGTGCGCTTTACGAATACGTTTTTTAGCGAGCGTAATACCCAAACGAGGATTAGAAAGTGTATTTTTTCTAGCTAGAACAGTAAAAGAGGGGGATACAGCAGGGGTTGCGTCATCAAACACATAGGTAAAGTGGGTGGGAGTTAACAGACGTAACTCCCTTGAAAAATTATTCTCACCCACTTTTGGCGTCTTTCTAATTAAGCAGAAAGACGAGCGCGGCCTTTTGCACGGCGAGCTGCTAGTACTTTACGACCATTTTTAGTCGCCATACGAGCACGAAAACCGTGAGAACGCTTGCGCTTTAGATTGCTCGGTTGAAATGTTCTTTTCATGACCAAAGTCTCACTTATATTTAGTTAAACATAGGCGTTTTTGGTAACACATTATACTGTTGCCAGAACAATGTGGTGTTTTCACCAGAAAAGCCCATCGAAAAAGGACGCTGAATTCTAGAGATCTCGGGGCCTGCTGTCAATGGATATTCTTGCTTTTCGGACGAATAAGTGAACAATTTATGCTGTTTTTTGAACGATAACATTGTTTTTTACACAATTTAGTTGTGAATAACGCATAAATTTGACTCAGGTTATCCACAGCGGATTGTGAAAAACATGATGTTAGATATAAATTGCAAGGTGATCTAGCGGTTTTCTTAGTGAAATTTAGAATGATTTTTTCTTCTTATAGTTATATTTGATCTAAAGGTTAATGTCTTTAAATTCAATAGTTTAATATTTTGATCAGAAAGATCGATCGGGATCACCATTTACATTGTGTTGATAACGTAAGATAATCCACAGCGATTAAAACGAAAACTTAAATTTCTCGCTGCTACTCTACACCTCCAACGCTATTTTCTTCTAATGGCGCGCTTCAGTGCCTGCTATTCTATGCTTGGCTTTCAAAAGAGGGTGGTTTTTAGCGAGTTACGGGAGCTAACAACGTACCATGTCCTTGTGGAACCAATGTCTTGAAAGACTGCGTCAAGAACTACCTACGCAGCAATTTAGTATGTGGATACGACCGCTTGTTTGTGAAGAGCAGGACGGTGTTGTAGAGCTATACGCTCCTAATCGTTTTGTGCTTGATTGGGTAAGAGACAAGTACCTGAATAATATTACTGCTCTGCTAAGGGAATTTGCTGGAGCCGATGCACCTCAGTTGCGTTTAGAGGTAATGAGTCGCAATAGCGTAAACCGTTCTCAGCCGGCTACGGGTAATGCTGCTGGTTCAGTACATAGTTCAAACGGTGATAGCTACACCAATAGTTCTACTACTGTAAATTCTCCGAATCACGGACATAATTCAAATTATAGCGCGCCACAATTTACTAACCGCAACGACGAGAGCCAGGTTCAGCATTCATCGTATCAGCGTCAGCCCACCATACCTCAAAATAGTAATGTGGCTAGCGGTAGCGATCACTTTAATTATAAAGATCAAAATAAAGATCTTGGTGCTTATTCACAGCAAGCCGATCAGAATAATACTGCTGCAAGAAATGTAGATCCTAATGGTCAGAATCGTTACGGAAATCATGCGCCACGATCGTCAACGCCGCCAAAGGTGATCCCGATCCCTGAAGCGATGAAACATAAGAGCAATATTAATCCGACGTATCAGTTCGATAATTTCGTCGAAGGTAAATCTAACCAACTAGCACGCGCGGCGGCGACTCAAGTTGCGAATAATCCTGGCGGTTCTTATAACCCGTTGTTTATCTATGGTGGAACAGGTTTAGGTAAAACTCACTTATTGCATGCGGTAGGCAATGGTATTGTGGCAAACAATGGCGATGCCAAAATTGTTTATATGCATTCCGAGCGCTTTGTGCAAGATATGGTTAAGGCGCTTCAAAATAATGCGATAGAAGATTTTAAACGTTTCTATCGAAGCGTCGATGCGCTACTTATCGATGATATCCAATTTTTTGCAAACAAAGAGCGTTCGCAGGAAGAGTTTTTCCATACGTTCAACGCGCTTTTAGAAGGTAACCAGCAAATTATCTTAACCTCTGATAGATACCCCAAAGAGATTGACGGGGTAGAGGATAGATTGAAGTCGCGTTTTGGCTGGGGCTTAACAATTGCTATTGAGCCACCTGAGCTTGAAACCCGAGTTGCAATCTTGATGCGTAAAGCAGCTGAAAACCGCATACATTTACCGAATGAGGTAGCGTTCTTTATCGCTAAGCGTTTACGCTCGAATGTACGTGAACTAGAGGGCGCTTTGAATCGAGTTATAGCAAATGCTAACTTTACTGGCCGTCCTATCACCATTGATTTTGTGCGCGAGGCGCTGCGCGATTTATTGGCACTTCAAGAAAAGTTGGTTACTGTTGATAATATTCAGAAAACTGTCGCCGATTATTATAAAATAAAAGTAGCTGATATTTTGTCTAAACGCCGTAGTCGTAGCGTAGCACGTCCTCGCCAAGTAGCGATGGCGCTGGCTAAAGAGCTAACTAATCACAGTTTGCCTGAACTAGGTAATGCGTTTGGTGGCCGAGACCATACTACCGTTTTGCATGCGTGTAGAAAAATAGAGCAGCTAAGAGAAGAAAGTCATGATATAAAAGAGGACTATAAGAACCTCATTAGGACTTTGTCTTCCTAACAACACGACTTTAGAGGCGAGATAGCACTGCGATGAAATTTTCTATAAGCCGCGAACAATTTTTACAACCCCTACAATTAGTGTCAGGTGCTGTTGAGCGTCGACACACATTGCCAATTCTTTCAAATGTTCTCATTAAAGTTAGTGAGGACGCACTTTGGCTTACTGGTACAGATTTAGAGGTCGAGCTAATATCTAGTGTAAAACTAGAGGGCGAGTTTACCGAAGGTGAAATTACTGTTCCCGCTAAAAAACTCTTCGATATTATTCGCGGCATTTCTGAAGGAACAGATATTCATTTTTCGTTAGACGGAAGTAAAGCGCTCATTCGCGCTGGTAGAGGTCGTTATACACTTTCAACGTTATCTGCTAACGATTATCCTAATCTTGAGGATTGGGAAGGTGAGGTTGAGTTTGAATTATCTTGCAGTGACTTAAAACGCCTTATCGACGCAACTAGTTTCTCTATGGCGCAACAAGATGTGCGCTACTATCTAAACGGTATGTCGCTAGAAACGGAAGAGAATATCATTCGTACCGTTGCCACTGACGGTCACCGTTTAGCACTTTGCCGTTTGAACTATGAAACTGCGTTACCGTCTCGCCAAGTGATTATTCCTCGAAAAGGGGTATTAGAAATTTCTCGTCTTATTAGCGAAGATGACAAATCGCTAAAAGTGCAAATTGGCGCCAATCATTTACGTATATTTTCAAACGATTTTATTTTTACTTCAAAACTAGTGGATGGTAGGTTCCCAGACTATCGCCGTGTTTTACCCCAAAATGGCGACAAAGAAATTATTGCGAGTAAAGCTGTATTAAAAGAAGCATTTTCACGTGCGGCCATTCTATCTAACGAAAAGTTTAGAGGTGTACGATTAAACTTGTCTTCTGGTGAGCTTAAGATAACGGCTAACAATCCAGAGCAGGAAGAAGCAGAAGAAATTGTTGATGTTCAATATCAAGGTGACGATTTAGAAATTGGCTTTAACGTTGCCTATCTTATAGATGTATTGAATGCCTTAGGCTCCGATGGCGTAAAAGTAAGTCTGTCTGATTCAAATGCGAGTGCACTCATCGAGGATGATGCAGATGATGCCGCTTTGTACGTAATCATGCCAATGCGACTATAGCTTCCTCTATAAAAGCATTTGTACCCTTTTCTTATAACGACTTTATTTTGTTATCTACATATACAATTCAAGAAGCGATAAGTTTAGTTATTTATCGCTTCTTTTTTATCTTTAGTGTGGCCTCATGAAACTGGACCGCGTCCAGATTACTCAGTTTCGTAATCTTACCTCCGTAACGTTTTCTCCTTCACCATCCTTAACGATAATAAAAGGTGCGAATGGCAGTGGGAAATCATCACTAATTGAAGCGCTTTACTATCTAGGTTTTGGTCGTTCTTTTAGAACGAATAAACACGGCTCAGTAATTCAGAGTGGGAAAGACAGCTTTAGCGTTTTTGCTTCCTGTAAATCTGAGGCAGGTGAAATGCTGAAG
This sequence comes from Alteromonas sp. ABD4_190, assembly GCF_056160105.1. Classification (NCBI taxonomy): domain Bacteria; kingdom Pseudomonadati; phylum Pseudomonadota; class Gammaproteobacteria; order Alteromonadales; family Alteromonadaceae; genus Alteromonas; species Alteromonas sp. ABD4_190. The sequence goes on along the minus strand of NZ_JBSWWN010000001.1, from coordinate 2,118,086 downwards.
CTAGGCTTTCAAAGAAGTAGAAACGAAACATTTACCTGTAGTATTGACGGCGAACACTCAAATAAATTGTCTGATTTAGTTAGTTTAGTTCCCATTCAACTTTTCACACCTCAAAGTACAGACCTCATCATAGGCTCGCCATCTGAACGTCGGCGTTTTTGTGATTGGGGGTTGTTTCACGTGGAACATCAATTTCAGTCTATTGCTAATCAGTATGGTAAGTTTCTTAAACACAGAAATGCACTACTTAAACAGCAAGCAAACTTGTCCGCACCACAAAACCAGTACTGGGAAACACAGTTCGCTGAGCTTGGCGAGACTTTAACTCTAACGCGCCAAGAATATGTCGATAGACTTACACCAATTTTTAAACAGTATGCAGAGGAATTTCTTCCAAACTTTGACGTTGAATTAAGTTACTATAAAGGGTGGGAAAAAGATGTCGCTTTATCAGAAAGCTTAGTTAAAAAACGCGAGTATGATGGTAAAATAGGATATACCTCTTCTGGGCCTCACAAAGCTGATTTAAGGCTTAAAGTGAATGGTGTTAACGCCCAGGAGCTTTTATCGAGAGGACAGCTTAGAATGGCTGTGGCTGCACTACAAATGTCACAGACAAAGCTATTCAATTCGGCAACGCAGCGGAAAAGTATATTTCTACTTGACGATGTAGGTGCTGAGTTAGACGCAGATAAAAGAGAACAATTTATTGATGGGTTGCTCGAAATGGACACGCAGGTTTTCGTTACTGCAATAGAGTCCACGCAACTCGCATTTATACAAAAATACAACGAAAAGAAAATGTTTCACGTGGAACATGGAAACGTGAAAGAGGAGTAAAAGCTAGTATGTCAGAAGAGAACAACTACGACTCGTCCAGTATTAAAGTACTTAAAGGATTAGATGCCGTAAGAAAGCGTCCTGGTATGTATATCGGTGATACTGATGATGGTACCGGATTACACCACATGGTTTTCGAGGTGGTCGATAACTCTATCGATGAAGCACTGGCGGGACATTGTTCTGAAATAACTGTGCAAATCCATAGTGATGGATCAGTCTCTGTGTCTGACGATGGACGAGGTATCCCTACAGAATTGCACCCAGAAGAGGGTGTGTCTGCAGCTGAAGTTATTATGACGGTGCTTCACGCAGGCGGTAAATTCGATGACAACTCATATAAAGTTTCCGGCGGTCTTCACGGCGTTGGTGTATCGGTAGTAAATGCACTTTCTAGTCGACTGAAGCTGCGCATTCGTCGCGCTGGTAAAGCTCATGAGCAAGAATACCAACATGGTGTTCCACAAGCACCTCTTGCAGTTACTGGCGATACAGACAAAACAGGAACAATGATTCGTTTCTGGCCAAGTTCTGATACGTTCACAGATACACTGTACCATTACGATATTCTTGCTAAGCGCCTTCGCGAACTTTCATTCCTAAACTCTGGCGTTTCAATTCGTTTGAAAGACGAACGCGACGGTAAAGAAGACCACTTCATGTACGAAGGTGGTATTCAAGCTTTCGTCGAATATTTGAATGAAAAGAAAACACCAGTACATCAAAAAGTATTTCATTTCGCGAGCGAGCAAGAAGATGGCATTGCTGTAGAAGTTGCAATGCAGTGGAACGATAGCTTCCAAGAAAACGTATTCTGTTTTACCAACAATATTCCACAGCGAGATGGCGGTACTCACTTAGCAGGTTTCCGTGGAGCTTTGACGCGTACACTGAACAATTATATGGAAAAGGAAGGCCTGAATAAAAAGGCTAAAACCAATGCCAGTGGTGATGATGCTCGTGAAGGTCTTACGGCTGTAATTTCAGTAAAAGTACCCGACCCAAAATTTAGTTCACAGACAAAAGACAAACTTGTATCTTCTGAAGTTCGTCCTGCAGTTGAATCTGCGATGAATGAAAAACTTGCTGATTTCTTATTAGAAAACCCAGCTGAAAGTAAGATTATTGCGGGTAAAATCATTGATGCTGCGAGAGCGCGTGAAGCAGCCCGTAAAGCTCGCGAAATGACACGCCGTAAGGGCGCGCTAGATTTAGCTGGTCTGCCAGGTAAGCTTGCTGATTGTCAGGAAAAAGATCCTGCACTAAGCGAACTATACATAGTGGAGGGTGACTCGGCGGGCGGTTCAGCCAAGCAGGGTCGTAATCGTAAGAACCAAGCTATTTTGCCGCTTAAAGGTAAGATCCTTAACGTTGAGAAAGCACGCTTTGACAAGATGCTTTCTTCACAAGAAGTTGCAACGCTTATAACGGCACTAGGCTGTGGTATTGGCCGTGACGAATATGACCCAGAAAAGTTGCGCTATCACAGCATTATTATCATGACCGATGCTGATGTGGATGGCTCTCACATTCGTACGCTTTTACTGACTTTCTTCTACCGTCAGATGCCAGAAATCATTGAGCGTGGTTATGTTTATATTGCGCAGCCGCCGCTTTATAAAGTGAAAAAAGGTAAGCAAGAGCAGTATCTAAAAGACGACGATGCTTTGACTAATTACCTCACAGGCATCGCAATTGATGGTGCTTCATTGCACACTAGCGATGACGACCCAGGCATCAGTGGTGTGGGGCTAGAAAACCTTGTTAAGCAGTACCAATCGGTAGAGAAGATGATTGCACGTATGAAGCGCAAAATGCCTTCAGCGATTCTTTACCGCATGCTGTACACACCTACGCTTAACCTTGAAGATCTGAAAGATGAATCAGCTCTAGAGCACGTAGCGAAACACTTCGTAGAGCAGCTTACAGAGCGCGAAAACGATGGAGCTACATACCGCTATGAAATCCGCACTGATGCTGAGCTGAGCGAATACTACATCACGATCATTATGCGTATGCACGGTATCGATTATGAGTACATTATCGATCACGAATTCATCGAGTCGTCTGAGTACCAGCGCCTGAAAGAACTTAACTTAGCTATTAATGACATGATGGGTGTAGACGCTTACATTAAGCGTGGTGAACGTAAACAGCCAGTAGAGTCTTTCAAGGACGCTTTAGAGTGGTTAATGAATGAAGCGAAACGTGGTCAATACATTCAGCGCTATAAAGGGCTAGGCGAAATGAACCCGGAGCAGCTTTGGGAAACGACCATGGACCCTGAAAGCCGTCGTATGCTTCAAGTTACTATTGAGGATGCCATTGGTTGTGATCAGCTGTTCACTACATTGATGGGTGACCAAGTTGAGCCTCGTAGAGAGTTTATCGAAGCTAATGCGCTTAAAGTAGAAAACTTGGACGTGTAGTAGATAAAATCTGCTGAAAAAAAAGCGACCACATGGTCGCTTTTTTTATGTATAAAGAACGAGAAAATTCGCTAAAAAGACAGTAACGTTATAGCGTGTTTACCGCAGTGAATTAAATGATTAATGATATATGTAAAAAAAATGCCGCTTCAATGCGGCATTCGTTTTAAACTTTGGTCACTACCAATGCGACTTCTCCCGCACTTGCAGCTGTTGCTGTAAAGCGATAGGTTCCTGTTGAAGAAGGCGTGAATTGCAAGTTCTCTGAGCCCTGCTCACAAACTAAATAAACGGTAGAGCCTAGCATCACAGGCTGGCCTTTATATTTGCCTCCACAGCTCTGTGAGGGCGTCCATTTTGCATCAGATAGTCTGAAGTCGTAAGGTTGTCCGTCGGCAATCAGTTCAACATCTACTGCCCAACCTGAATCTGACCTTTTGAACTTATAGCTTGCATCGGCTTCCCACCAATTAAACACGCCTCTTAAAAACATGTTTTCAAATTGAATACGTGGCACGTCCGGTGCTATTTCTGGGATCTTAAAGCTTCCACTGCTTGAGCATGCTGACAGGGCTATGCACATAGAAGCAATAGTTAGTAACTTATTCACAGTTTCTCCCTTTATAAAAAAGCCCAACGTAAGGGTTGGGCTTTCATTTATTGCAGCATTAGACTGCATTAACGTTAACTAGCCTTATGACTTCGCAAGGATTGAAATATCTGCGGTAGTAAGGAAAAGTTGCCTTAAAAGCGACAGTAAAGCAAGTCGGTTATTCTTAACTGCTTCGTCATCTGCCATAACCATTACGTTATCGAAGAAGTTATCGATTACATTACGCAGCGTAGCAAGTGCCGACAGAATGCGTGTGTAATCATGCGAAGGTAGCGCGCTATCCACTTCTTTTTGTGCGGCTTTTAAGTCAGCGTAAAGCGCTTTTTCAGCGTCTTCCACTAGTAACGATTCATCTATATTCGCCGAGTTAGTCACATCTACTTTTTGCTTAGCAAGAATATTGGCTACGCGTTTATTAGCGGCGGCTAACGCCTCTGCCTCTTCTAATGCCTTGAATTTATCTACCGCATGGACACGAGCTAGATAATCAGAAGGCTTAGTAGGGCGACGGGCTGCTACGGCCTGAATAACGTCAATGGCGATAGCTTGATCTTGTAGGAGGGCATTGAAGCGACCTAATACAAAATCAACAACCTGCGTTTGTGTTTCAGCATTTGTTAACTTATCGCCATATACCTCAATAGCTTTGCTCACAAGTGTTTCAAGGTCTAAAGGCAGCGATAGCTCGGTAACGATACGCAAAACACCAATGGCTGCACGACGAAGCGCAAATGGATCTTTATCACCTTTTGGCAGCTGGCCAATACCGAATATACCAACCAGTGTATCAAGTTTGTCAGCAAGGGCTACTGATGCGCTTACGCCAGAACTAGGAAGGGCGTCACCAGCAAAACGCGGCATGTACTGCTCATATAAAGCTTCCGCTACAGGTGCATCTTCACCGTCGTTTAGCGCATAGTATTTACCCATAACACCTTGAACGTCTGGAAACTCCATAACCATGTTCGACATTAAGTCGGTTTTAGCTAGAAGTCCTGCGCGTGCTGATTGTGTTTCATTTGCGTCAATTTGCGAAGCGATAAATGCCGATAGGGCTGATATACGTTCAGACTTTTCTTTAAGCGTACCAAGCTGCTTTTGGAATAACACGGTTTCTAAGCTTTCAAGGCGGCTTTCTAACGTTGTCTTTTTATCGCTATTAAAGAAGAACTCTGCATCGGCAAGGCGAGGGCGTATAACCTTCTCATTACCAGAGATAACTTGAGATGCGTCATGGCTTTCGATATTCGTTACAAACAAGAAGGTATTAGAAAGTGCGCCATCACTATCAAGCAGCGGCACATACTTCTGGTCGTCCTTCATTGTGTAGATAAGCGCTTCTTTCGGGACTTCTAAGAAACCCTTATCGAATCCTGCTTGCAGCACAACAGGCCACTCTACCAGGGAAGCAATTTCCTCAAGCAGTTCTTCATCGTAATCTGGCTTAAGCGATAGGTTTTTAGCTGCGTCTTCTAATTGCTGACGTACTTTATCTTTACGCGCCTCAAAATCTGCCAGCACATATTGTTGCTCTAGTGCAGAGGCGTAGTTGTCAGCATGATCAAGCTCAAAGCGACCTTCGCCGTGGAATCGGTGACCTTGAACAATGCGGCCGCTGGTTAGACCCAATACTGAAACATTGACCACTTCGCTTCCATAAAGCACACAAAGGGTGTGCACAGGGCGAATAAACTGAGTGTTGTAGTTACCCCAGCGCATAGGCTTTGGAATAGGTAACTTACTTACTGCTTGATTAATCAAACCTTCTAACAACTCGGCAATAGTTTGACCAGGCACATGTGCTTTATGAAGAAGCCATTCACCTTTATCTGTAACCAAGCGCTCTGCGTCAGAAACGTCGATACCGTTACCGCGTGCCCAACCTTGTGCTGCCTTGGTTGGGTTGCCATCAGCGTCAAACGCCGCAGATACTGCTGGGCCGCGTTTCTCTACCACTTTGTCAGCCTGACCTTCAGCAAGACCTGAAACGTAAACCGCTAAGCGGCGAGGGGCAGCAAACCAGCTAACTGAGTCAAAGCTTAAGTCAGCTTGGGTAAGCGCCGCTTCAAATTGCGTGGCGAAGGCTTCGCCCAAAGATTTAAGCGCTTTTGGTGGTAACTCTTCAGTACCTAATTCAACTAAACAATTTTCTGTACGCACGCTTATGCCTCCTTGTTACATAGCGGGAAGCCTAGTGCTTCACGTGCTTGGTAATAGCTCTCTGCACACGCTTTAGCCAGCGTTCGCACACGAAGAATATAGCGTTGGCGCTCTGTCACTGAAATAGCGTGACGTGCATCAAGTAAGTTAAATGCGTGAGACGCCTTCATTACCTGCTCATAAGCGGGTAGTGGAAGGTTATTCTCAATTAGCTTTTTACTTTCGGCTTCACACTCGTCGAAAGTTCTAAACAGGGCTTCTACGTTGGCGTGTTCGAAGTTATACGTAGATTGTTCTACTTCGTTTTGATGGAATACATCACCATAGGTGACTTTACCCATTGGGCCGTCAGTCCATACCAGGTCATAGATACTATCTACACCTTGAACGTACATAGCTAGTCGCTCTAAGCCGTAGGTGATTTCACCAGTAACAGGCTTACATTCAAGGCCGCCTACCTGTTGGAAGTAGGTGAACTGAGTCACTTCCATACCGTTAAGCCATACTTCCCAACCTAGACCCCACGCACCAAGCGTTGGTGATTCCCAGTTGTCTTCTACGAAGCGAATGTCATGAACCAGCGGATCAAAGCCCAACTCTTTCAAAGACCCCAAGTACAATTCCTGAATATTGTCAGGTGAAGGCTTAAGCATTACTTGGAACTGATAGTAATGCTGTAAGCGGTTTGGGTTCTCACCGTAACGACCATCGGTGGGTCTACGGCATGGTTGAACATAGGCGCTACTCATTGGCTCTGGACCTAAAGAACGTAGGAATGTCATAGGGTGAAAAGTACCTGCACCCACTTCCATATCCAGAGGCTGAATAATAACGCAGCCCTGACGCGCCCAATAATCTTGAAGCGCAAGGATCAACCCTTGAAAGGTTTTAATATCGTATTTTTGCATACATCCGCTGCTTATTAGTTAACTGACTTAAAATTGAGGTGGGATAGTATACAATTTGTGAGGCATAGTATGTAGGTGTAAAGGGTGAAAAAACGTCACGAATAAAGGCAATATGCTACTTCACAACAAGGATTTAATCTTAAGCCATGACCAGTCAATTAAAAACAGCACAAAACACGCCATTACACCGTTGCGGTTGGGTGAGCAATGACCCTATTTATCTGGCTTATCATGACAACGAATGGGGCGTACCTGAACTAGATAGCCGAGCGTTGTTTGCCAAGTTATGCCTAGATGGTCAGCAAGCAGGCTTGTCTTGGTTAACTACCCTTAAAAAACAGCAGAATTTTGAGCGGGCATTTCACCAGTTTGATCCTGAGAAAATCGCGACAATGGGCCCTGCTGATGTTGAAAGATTAATGCAGGATAGCGGTATAATCAGAAATAAGCTCAAAATAGAGTCTGTTATTAAGAATGCTAAAGGGTATCTGGCCATAGAAGAAACACAGCCATTTAGCGAGTTTATTTGGCAATTCACAGGCGGACGTACTGTGATAAATGCTTGGGATAACTTTAAGCAGGCACCTACCTCTACGGACGCTTCGAAAGCGATGTCAAAAGCATTAAAAAAGCATGGGTTTAACTTTGTTGGTGAAACGATTTGCTACGCTTTCATGCAGGCAGTGGGAATGGTTAACGATCACGAAGTAGGGTGCCACTGTTATCAGCGTACCTGTGACTTAGCGATAAAGTGATATGGCAAGGGACACAACATTGAATATAGAAATTAATCCATAAAAAACAAAAAAGACCGAGCACCTAATGATGTTCGGTCTTTTTTTATATATGCCTGACGCTAAAGCTTTTGTTTTTACGCAGTCTTATTGAGCGTTTATCAAAGTTTCACAGTAGGCTTTAAGCGGTGGTAATTCATCCAATACCTTAGACTCGTATTCAGACTCAATTTGCTCTCGTGCGATATCCTGTTTTCTTCGCTCATTTTTGGGAAGTTGTTGTCTTGCCTCTAAAATCGCAAAGCCACTGACTTCGGTGAAAAGTGCGTGAACTTGCGGGTACTGCGCTTTAAAGTCAGGTGGCGACTTAATAGGAAGTGCATTAAGCAAGTTAACAATGCGAATAACACCTTCTGATAAATCACATTGCTGTTGCTCCATTGCTTTAGCAATCACTATGATGCTATCAGTGATAGTAGCAATACGAGATTGTCTTGCGGCTTCCTGTCGCGCTTTCTGCTGCTTTAGCATAAACAGCAGTTTACCTGCGTAAAAGCCAAGCCCAACAATGATGAGTAGCGCAATGCCTGAAAGTACTGCCCAAAGCATAACGTTTTCCTGTTTCTATTAATGCTTAAAGTCGTCGATGTTAATAGCGTCTAAATCGTTAAACGGATCCATATCGTCATCCTCATCATCGTCTTCCACTATACCTAACAGGTCACAAAGGATGCGATGGCGCGCCATTTTTTCATCTACGTATGCTTGTTGCTCGCGAGTAAGCGGCTTGTCATCATCAAGCTTATCAAGTAAATCTGTTAAGCGTTGGTCTGCTTCTAAGGCTGCTAACTCTTGGGCTGGAGTAGCGTACTTTTTCTTTTGAGCCGGGGTTGGTGTTACCGTTTTCACAAGCTGAACAGGCTTCTTACTGCCGTGACGAGGATCTTTGTTCTCAGCACTCTTTTTGCCAGTTACTTTTTTCTGTTCAACATTGTGACGACTACCTGCAGGCTTACCCTTGTGCTTTTTAGGGCGAGGCGAATCTGATTTACGGTTTTCGCTAGGTTTAAAGTCAGGGTCTTTACGAACGCCGATTTGACCGACTTTACGAGATTTCTTTGAACGTGCCATAATTTCCAAATAACAAAGAGAGTGAAAAAAACAGCGCTATTATAGCGCGAATTAGTGCCTACGTATTGATCTTTGGGTGTGTGGTTAAAAATCAATATGCCATAAAGGTAGTGATAGATAATCTATTTCAGCGCTTCTTCATTAGCACAACGTCATTTGCTGGGAATTTAACGTCATAGCCGTCTCTTTGTGCTAAATACTCAAAGGTTTTTTCGCTGAAGAAGCTTACATGTGTGATGTCGTTTTTATAATGCCAATTTGCAAAGCGAGCCTTATCGAGCACGCGCTTTGTCATGATGGCAAGAACTCCACCTGGCGCAACTAGTTTGTTAAACAGTGCCCATTCCACGTGCGGTGTGTGGAAGTGTTCGATAGCTTCAGTACAGGTTATAATGTCGTAACTTCTCTCTAGTACCTTTAAGGTCGGGGCATAGAAGGGGTCGTATGTACACATATTCACTCCTTCTTCTGACAGCATGCTTGCTAGAACAGGTGCTGGACCGCAGCCAAAGTCTAGTCCAGAAAGCTCTCCTGCGTTAGTTGCTTTTATAAAAGGTGAAAGCGGGGTTAAAACCTTTCCTAAAAACTTTCGATATCCTTCATCTTCGAAACTGTTTTCGTGAAGATCATATTCCTGTTTTTCGGCTTCTTTTGACGGCAGAAACGCAGTAGAAACATAAACAAGGTCGCACTGACTACACTGAAGGTAATTTCTTTTTTTATCAGTGTGATAGTGAGACGATGTATTAGCGCTTTGACATAAAGGACAAGACATAAAAGGCGGAAATTTATAAAGGGACTAAAAAAGAAAAAGGTGATGGTTTTCACCATCACCTTACATTGTTTGAGTGTCAGATGACACCTCTCCCGTTATACACATCTATGTGTAGCTGGCTTCCCTAGCTGTGCTCCCCTTATTTTTATTGTTAGCAGAGCTGTATTGTTGTTTTTGGCCCTCGTGGCTCTTTATCCCGTCTTCCATGCTGCATTTTTATTATTATTCTTGTTATTTAGTTTGTAGATTTTCAAAGGTACCTACAAACTACGCCGTTAGATTACACGAATAATTTAAAAATACAACTTTTATGGTAACAAAATTTTAACAACAATGTGTATAAACGGTAAGGCCTAGTGTAAGCCTGCGATATAGTTAGATAAAATTTCGATATCTTCATCGGTTAATTTCATCGCAATATCGCGCATCATGCCATTCATGTCATTGTGACGTTGACCAGAACGGAAAGCTTTTAGCTGAGATGCAGTGTAAGTTGCATGCTGTCCGCTGATGTCAGGAAAGCCCGCGAGTGCCATACCGTTACCTTTAGGTCCGTGGCATGCGATACATGCGGTTACGCCACGTGACTCGTCACCACCTTGATAAAGTGCACGTCCAGCTTCTACATATTGCTCTGGCGTTTCTCCCGCTTTAGGTTCTTGGCTTGAGAAGTACGCAGCAAGGTCTTTCATGTCTTGCTCTGATAGGGGAGCAGCCATGCCGTTCATCACAGCATTGTTACGACCTTCCTCACCACCTGTTTGAGAGGCAAGTTTAAACTCGGTTAATTGCTTAACAATGTACTTCTCATGCTGGCCAGCAAGTTTCGGGTTCATGTCAATCATGCTGTTGCCATCAGGGCCATGACAGGCTGCACATACTGCAGACTTCGCTTTACCTGCCTCGGCGTCGCCTTCTGCCATAGCAGTTGCGCTTAAACCTAAAGACATACATACCAACAAACACAGTTTTTTCATAATAAATCTCTTAAATGGATCCAACGGCTCGCGTGATATACGTGATATCATGCGTATTTTACACATTTAACGCGTCAGAAAAACCTATTCCATGATAAAACTATGGTTTTTAGCTGGTTTATTCATTAAAAAACTGTAAACCGAAGGTTGAGACGCATGTGGAGGTAAGTCTAGATGTCGTATTACACCAAAGCAAAATTCTTTACGAGTGCACCTGACATTCGTCATTTAAAGAATGACAGCGGAATTGAAGTTGCGTTTGCGGGTCGCTCGAATGCGGGTAAGTCGAGTGCACTTAATACATTAACTCGCCAAAGGAACCTGGCGAGAACCAGTAAAACACCAGGTCGTACTCAATTAATCAATGTATTTGAATTAGAAGAAGACTTGCGCCTTGTAGATTTGCCGGGATACGGGTTTGCAAAAGTCCCGGTTGCGATGAAAAAGAAGTGGCAGGCATCACTAGGTGAATACCTTCAAAAGCGTAAGTCGCTAAAAGGTTTAGTGGTTCTAATGGACATCCGCCATCCTTTCAAGGATTTAGACCAAGATCTTATTCACTGGGCAGTGGCGTCAGATATTCCAGTGCTCGCGCTTCTTACGAAAGCGGACAAACTCAAAAGCGGAAAGCGTAAAGCACAACTATTAATGGCCCGTGAAGCAGCAATGGCATTTATGGGCGATGTAACGGTGCAAACCTTTTCCTCATTAAATAAACACGGTTTACCAGAGCTTGAGCGTATTTTGGATTCATGGTTCGGGCTGGGCAAATCAGTTGATGAAGATACATCCGATAGTGAAGCCGAATAACGTTTCACTTGTATTGACTTAGTGTATTAGTGGGAAAGCTTGATGCGCCAAAAAAAGAACGCCCCGCATAGAGCGAGGCGTAAACTGAGAGAAAACACATAAAAACCGTAGATATAGAGTAGCGGTAATCAAAGAAGTTCAGGAAAAATAGAAAGAAAAATCACTAAAATTGATATGTGTCTGATATTTAAAGGTTATTTATTTTCTGCAGACATAAAAAAACCCCGACAAAACTGTCGGGGTTAAAGCAAAGGTTTGAAAACAGCTTTCTCACCTCTGTACCCTACATGTGTAATATTACAACAAAGCACAGAAAAGGCAAGGGCGTTATGTAATTAAATTACCAAATTTAATGAAATTATACGGCCTTTGAATGTGAAAACTGTAATCTAATTACCAAACTAATGAGCTTCATCCCAGTTTTCGCCCACTCCAGCCTCAACAACCAGTGGTACATTAAGCGTAGCTGCGCTTTCCATAAGTGAAGTAATAGTCGAGACATAGGTCTCTACCTTGTCTTCTTTTATTTCGAAAACCAGCTCATCATGCACTTGCATCATCATGGTTACATCGTCGGATGCATTTTTTCTGATCCAGTCGTCAACTTTAATCATAGCCATCTTAATAATGTCTGCCGCCGTACCTTGCATTGGCGCATTGATTGCTGCGCGTTCTGCACCTTTTCGGCGTGCGCCATTGCTGGCTTTAATATCAGGCAGGTATAGCCTGCGACCAAATACAGTTTCTACATAACCCTTTTCCTTTGCACTCTCACGAGTAGAGTCCATATATTCAAGCACACCAGGGTAGCGCTCAAAGTAAAGGTCCATGTATTTTTGGGCTTCGTTACGTGGAATATTAAGTTGCTTAGACAGTCCAAACGCACTCATACCATAAATTAGGCCGAAGTTAATCGCTTTCGCGCTGCGTCTCTGCTCGGTTGTTACCTTATCAAGTGGTACGCCGAATACTTCAGATGCCGTTGCTTTATGAATATCTTTGCCATGAGCAAAGGCATCGAGTAGGCCTTTATCACCAGAAAGGTGGGCCATGATACGCAGCTCAATTTGAGAGTAGTCAGCTGCGACAAACTTATTTCCTTCCCTTGGAACAAAAGCCTGGCGTACGCGACGACCTTCTTCATTGCGAATAGGGATGTTCTGTAAGTTAGGATCGGTTGACGAGAGCCGTCCTGTCGCCGTTACCGCTTGATGATAAGACGTATGCACCCGACCTGTGCGATGATTGATCATCTTAGGAAGTTTGTCGGTGTAGGTATTCTTTAGCTTAGTTAAGCCGCGGTATTCCATGATCTTTTTAGGCAGCGGATACTCAAGTGCCAGTTCTTGAAGCACATCCTCAGAAGTAGAGGGCGCTCCTTTTGGCGTTTTCTTAATAATTGGCAGCGACATCTTTTCAAATAGAACATGCTGAAGCTGTTTTGTTGAGCCTAAGTTAAATGGCTCGCCCGCTTCCTCATGAACTTCACTTTCAAGTTCGGCAATACGACTAGCAAGATCTTGGCTTTGTTGACTAAGTCTCTGGCTGTCAATCAGCACGCCTTCTTGTTCCATGCGAGAAAGGACGCACGCAAGGGGAACTTCAACGTCTATCAACAAGTTTTTAAGTTCTGGAATATCTTTTAACTTAGTCCAAATAGCGTTATGTAAGCGACGCGTTATATCAGCATCTTCCGCTGCATAAGGGCCTGCTTCTTCTAGGTCAATTTGGTTAAAGGTAAGCTGTTTTGCACCTTTGCCAGCAATTTCTTCAAAGTGAATGGTTTTATGACCAAGATAAGCTAGAGCTAGCGAGTCCATATCGTGGCGCTGGGCGGTGCTGTTTAGTACATAGCTTTCAAGCATGGTGTCAAAGCCAATGCCATTTAAGGTTATGTCATAGTTCGCTAATACATTTTTATCGTACTTAATATGCTGGCCTACTTTGATAATCTTGTATGATTCCAAAATAGGTTTTAATGCGTTTAATACGAACTCTCGTGATAGCTGTGCCGGCGCATCGGGGTAATCATGGGCTACAGGTACGTAAGCTGCTTCACCTTCTTCTATACAAAATGAAACGCCAACTAATTCGGCATCCATGTAGTTAAGGCTAGTAGTTTCGGTATCAAAGGCAATTAGCTCAGCTTTTTCAAGCTTAGCGACCCAAGCGTTAAATCGCGCTTCATCAAGTACGGTTTCGTATCTCGATTTGTCTATATCTACCGATGTACTTTGCTCACTTTCTTGTGCACTGCTGCTATCTTCACTGCTAGTCGTGTCGCTATTTGAGGTATCACCGCCCGCCACAAGCGCACTTACTTCTGTATGCCAGCGTTTAAATTCATACTCAGCAAATAGATCGCGAAGTTGTTCATTATCGGGTTGGCAAGGCATCAAGGCTTCAACATCATAGTCTAAGTCAAGATCGATGCTAATAGTGGCCAAGGTGTAAGAAAGGCGTGCTTGCTCCTCGTACTCCTGCATTTTAGCCGCCATTGATTTGCTACCCCTAAACGATAGATCGGCAATTTTATCCAGGTTCTTATAAATATCGTCGATACCGCCAATACCATTTAGTAAGGCTTGAGCACTTTTATCGCCTACACCAGGTACGCCGGGTATGTTATCTACTTTGTCGCCTTTTAGTGCTAGAAAGTCGATCACAAGCTCTGGTGGAATGCCAAACTTAGTATTTACGCCTTCAACGTCCATTACCTGATTGGTCATGGTGTTGATCAATGTGACATGTTTATTCACCAATTGCGCCATGTCTTTGTCACCAGTGCTGATAAGGGTATCAATGCCTTTTTCGGTGGCGTGCTTGGCTAGCGTCCCAATCACGTCATCTGCTTCTACACCTGACTCAACAATAACGGGCAAGCCCATTGCTTTAATGATGGCGTGCAACGGTTCGATTTGACTTCTTAGCTCATCCGGCATCGGAGGACGGTTAGCTTTATATTCTTTATAAATGTCGTCTCGAAACGTTTTTCCTTTAGCATCAAAAATCACTGCCATGTGGGTAGGGTTGTATTGCTTGATCAAGCTTTTAAGCATGTTCACAACACCATAAATGGCACCGGTATCTTGACCTTTTGAGTTCGTTAAAGGGGGTAACCCGTGAAAGGCACGAAAGAGATAGGACGATCCATCGACAAGAATAAATGGAGGCTTTTTAGAATCTGGCATAGCGGGCGATTTTCCAATATACAATATGAGCGCAAGGATGCCACAGGCTAGGGCAGATCGCCATATCATGAAAGAAGATTAAACGTGACAGTCGATCACATTTCGCCTGTGGATAACTTTGTGATCTAAAGTTTCAGGCACAGTGATCCAGATGATCTTTGTCAAGTTAAAGATCACCTTCTAAATCAAGAAAAATAAGGGAATGAGACTAAGGTGTGAAAACAGCGTACCTGCTACTAATCATTCCATTTTGTGTGGATAACTTGGTGTACGTTTATTTTTGGTTTAACCAAGTTGGTCAAGTAATGTAGCATAACCGTTAACATTGTATACACGTATTTATAAGAACTTTTTTTGTACACTTGTGTGTTTAATAGCCAAATTTTGAATAAGTAGATGGCATAACGTCTAGGAGGACAATATGAAACAAGTAGCCGTTATTTTAAGTGGTAGTGGTGTGTTCGACGGGGCAGAATTACATGAGGCGGTATTAACGCTTTTAGCCATTGAGCAAGAAGGGGCGTCTTACCAATGTTTCGCGCCCGATGTAGAGCAACTTCACGTGGTCAATCACTTAACCGGTGAAGTGGCGGAAGGTGAAACCAGAAACGTATTGGTAGAGTCAGCTCGAATAGCCAGAGGCAATATAAAGCCTGTCACTGATTGTGACGTTAATGCATTTGATACACTCATAGTGCCTGGCGGCTTTGGTGCGGCGAAAAACCTTTGTACCTTTGCTGTAGACGGAGATAAATGTACCTTTAACGAAGAAGTTCTTGAGGTCTGTAAGGCATTTGCACAAGCTAAAAAACCTGCAGCTTATGCTTGTATTGCACCCGCATTAGCCGCCAAAGTGTATAGCAATAAGACTAAGCTAACTATTGGCGACGATGAAGTCACGGCTTGCGGCTTGAATGCCTTAGGTGCCACTCATGTGGAATGCCCGGTAGATGAGGTTGTGGTGGATAATGATGCAAAGCTGGTAACCACCCCTGCCTATATGCTGGCCCAAAGCGTTAGTGAAGCAAATGCGAGTATTAGCAAAATGGTCAAGACTGTACTTGCCATGAAATAGAAAACTTGGGGCTGGCTTTTCTGAACCGAAAAGTTAAGCGCCATCCTATATAATTAGCTTAATTATGTGGGGAGACAAAGGTTTCCCCTTACTGATTATAGTCCTATAATCAAAACCCTATACGAAACACATTAAGTTTACCTTTTTTGTTTTAGGTAACGACGTTTGTTTTTTGAAGTCAGTTCAAAAAACATTAAAACTAGGGTACTTAAGCCCTTATGCGCGCTATAAAAATAAAGGCATCATAAACAATGCACTACCGTGCCATCATACGAATACTCGGGTTACTAATAGCGCTTTTTAGCGTAACCATGATCCCACCCGCTATTGTGTCGTTGATTTATCAAGATGGCAGCGGTCTTCCTTTCACTCTCGCTTTTATATTCTGTGTTATTGGCGGTATGGCCTTGTGGTACCCCAATCGTCAGCAAAAAAATGACTTAAGGGCGCGAGAAGGGTTTTTGATAGTCGCGCTATTTTGGTCTGTACTGGCAAGCGTGGGTGCAATACCGCTTATCTTGCTTGAGCAACCTAGCATGACAGTTACCGATGCTTTTTTTGAATCGTTTTCTGGCCTGACGACCACAGGTGCTACGGTGATTGAAGGGATAGACTTTCTTCCACATTCAGTGCAGTTTTACCGCCAGCAGCTTCAGTGGCTAGGCGGTATGGGTATCATTGTACTTGCTGTTGCCATACTTCCTATTCTTGGTGTTGGGGGCATGCAGCTGTATCGAGCAGAAACGCCTGGCCCGGTTAAAGATAACAAGATGACGCCGCGTATTGCCGATACGGCAAAGCACCTATGGTATATCTACCTAACTATCACCATTGCATGCGCGGGTGCATATTGGCTTTCAGGTATGAATGTATTTGATGCTATATGTCATGCATTCTCAACCGTAGCCATTGGAGGGTTTTCTAACCATGATGCGAGCTTAGGGTACTTTAACAGTCCCATGGTAAACGTGGTTTGTACGGTCTTTTTGCTTATTGCTGCGCTGAATTTCTCACTGCACTACGCCGCGGTAAGTTCACGCTCAGTGAAAGGCTACTTTAAAGATCCAGAGTTCAAAGCCTTCTTTATTATCCAAGCGTCGCTAATCGGTATTTGCTTTCTAGTGCTAACGCTATCAGGCTACTATAGTTCCGCTGAGCAAGCCTTAGATCAGGCTATGATTCAGGCCGTGTCTATTAGCACGACGGCCGGATTCGCCACTACTGACTTTTCTGTATGGCCTACGTTTTTACCCATAATGCTTATTTTTTCTAGCTTCATAGGCGGTTGCGCCAGCTCCACAGGTGGTGGCTTGAAGGTAGTACGTGTGTGCTTATTGTTTTTACAAGGCAAGCGTGAAGTAGACAGACTTATCCACCCTAAAGCCGTGTACAGTGTTAAGTTTGGCGACCGTGCTATGCCCGACAGAGTGGTAGAAGCTGTATGGGGTTTTTTCTCGGCTTACGCCGTAGTATTTGTGGTAATAATGATAGGCCTAATTGCTACAGGTTTAGATAACCTCAGTGCTTTTACTGCAACCGCGGCCATGCTAAATAACTTGGGCCCGGGCCTTGGCAGTGTGGCAGCAAACTATGCCGATGTAACTGATGCAGGCAAATGGATCCTAGTAACGGGTATGGTGTTTGGTCGACTAGAAGTCTTTTCATTACTGGTACTATTCTCGCCTACGTTCTGGCGAAGCTAATATCTAGAATTGAAGGCGTTGTTCAACCGCAGGGTTTAGAACAAGCTAAAACAAAGGGCGATAATTATCGCCCTTTGTTCTATAAGTCTATATTCGAATCACTGTACTCAGATATCTTTGCAAAGCGCCAATAAAGAGAGGCTTAGCGCTAGCCAAAGAAGAATGCACTAGGCTGGAACAGCTTTTCTACATCATTGATGTACTTCTTATCCACCAAGAACAAAATAACGTGATCGTTAGCTTCTATCTTGGTATCACTATGAGCAATAATCACCTGTTCGTCGCGAACAATAGCACCGATAGTCGTACCTGGAGGTAGCTTAATATCGCCAATTTGTCTGCCAACCACTTTAGACGTGTTTTCATCGCCATGGGCAATGGCTTCAATAGCCTCTGCCGCGCCACGACGTAATGAGTAAACGTTAACAATGTCACCACGGCGCACGTGCGTAAGTAGTGCCGAAATAGTGGCTTGTTGTGGTGAAAACGCAATGTCTATCTCGCCACCCTGAACGAGATCTACGTAAGCACTTCGCTGAATAAGCACCATGGCTTTTTGCGCGCCCATACGCTTTGCCAGCATGGCCGACATAATATTCGCTTCATCATCGTTGGTAACCGCAATGAAGGCATCGACCTGTTCGATATTCTCTTCGCTGAGTAATTCAGGATCAGACGCGTCACCACTGAAGACAATGGTTTTATCTAAGTTGGCAGATAAATACTTTGCCCGCTCTGGGCTGTATTCAATAAGCTTAACGTTATGATTGTGTTCAAGCTTCTTCGCTAACCCTGCGCCAATTAAACCTCCGCCGGCTATCATAATTCGCTTGTAGCTAGACTCCAGCTTTTGAAGCTCACTCATAACTGCACGAATGTGCTTGGTAGCGGCAATAAAGAATACTTCGTCGTCTGCTTCTATAACCGTCGTGCCCAGTGGACGAATAGGACGGCCGCGACGGTAAATAGCTGCAACCCTGGTTTCCACATTAGGCATGTGATCTTTAAGTGCAGATAACGCGTGGCCTACCAATAAGCCGCCGTAATAGGCTTTAACGGCTACCAAGCTTGCCTTGCCTTCTGCGAACTCAACAACCTGAAGGGCACCGGGATAATCGATAAGGCGTTTAATTGCCTTGGTTACCAGTTGCTCTGGGGCAATAATGTGGTCTACCGGAATGTCTTGCTGCTTATATAGCTGCTCTTGGTAAATAATGTATTGTTCTGAGCGTACGCGGGCAATTTTTGTGGGCGTTTTGAAAAGGCTATAGGCAACCTGACAGGCAAGCATGTTGCTTTCATCACTATTGGTTACGGCTATCAGCATATCAGCATCTTCCGCACCGGCTTTGCGCAATACATCAGGGTGTGAACCCACACCTGTAACAACCTGCAAATCAAGACGGTCTTGCAGCGCGCGCAGAATAGTGGGGTCAGAGTCAATAACGGTAATTTCGTTATTTTCACCTACTAGGTTTTCAGCAAGAGTTCCGCCTACTTGTCCGGCCCCTAAAATGATGATCTTCATCGTTATTATTTTGCCTTCATATCTGTGCAGGCCATAACTATGTAACCTGCACAACTATTAAACTTAGTCTGACGACTTTACCAGCCTCGCATAATAGAAACCATCCATTTGTTCTTCCCCCGGCGTTATCTGACGTCCAGGTTTATCTATGGTTTCTGTTTTCACTACAGGCGATAACTTGGCGTTTGGCGTGTCGGCTAGAAACTGCTGTATTTGCGCCATGTTCTCTTTTGGTAAAATAGAACAGGTTGCATAAAGCAAGGTGCCGCCTGGTTTTAATAGGCCCCACAGCGTATCTAATATGCGGCGTTGTAGCTGCGCTAAATTGTCGATGTCATTGGATTTTCGAAGCCAGCGAATATCTGGGTGGCGTCGTATAACGCCAGTAGCAGAGCAGGGGGCATCCAGTAATATTCTATCGAAGGGCTTTCCGTCCCACCAAGTTTCTGGATTAGCTGCATCACCCTGCTTAATATCCACAACGTGTTTAAGGCGCGTCATGTTTTCTTCTACGCGTTTTAGGCGTGTAGCGTCGGCATCAAGTGCCAGCACGTACTTAGTATTCGGTTCGCATTCTACAATATGCCCGGTTTTACCACCTGGTGCAGCGCAACAATCTAAAATACGCTCATTTGCTTGTGGCTGTAAGTAGTGTGCGGCTAATTGAGCTGCACCGTCTTGCACCGCAAAGTGCCCTTTATCAAAGCCAGGCAGGGACGTAATGTCTTCACGTTTAGCCAGAATTACTGCATCTGCGTGATTGTCGCTAAGGGTATATTCTACGCCAACACTATCTAGCGCCTCGGTGAATGCTGCCAATGTTGTTTGCAGCTTATTTACACGAAGCCAGATGGGAGCCATAGCGTTAGTTTCGCTACGCACTTGGTCGGCATCGGCGCCATAGGCGTTTTCTATTGCCTTAAACAGCCACTTAGGTAAACCGCTGTTTATAATGGCATCGTCAACGTTTTTGTCGGCAAGGTTCTCTCGCTGAAAATTGCGTAATACCGCATTTACCAAGCCTTTAAGCGCTGCTGCATTTAAATAAGACGCTGCAGCAACGGTTTCACCTACTGCAGCATGGTTACTAACACGTGAAAAGTTAAGCTGGTACAAGCCAAGAAGTATAAGGTGCTCAATAACCTTTTTATTTCCCTTTAAGGGTCTATCTAGCAAAGAGCGTAGCCAGTGTTGCAAAAGGGGAAGGCGACGCATTACCCCTAACGACATTTCTTGAATCCATGCGTTATCTTTGGCGTTGTGTCTGCGCTGAACGCGTTCTAAGCATTCACGCGATGATTTGCCTTGCTCTAAAATTTGATAAATGACCCACGCACAATCTGCGCGCAGGTTTTTTTGCTTGGGAAGGGGTAATGGTTTCACGTTTAGTCCGCTTGTGTCAGACAACGACCCACTTCAAACCACGTTTGGCGAGCATTGATAACGTCTGACGCTGGTAGCGCCTTTTTACCTGGAATTTGAAGTGATGTGATGCAAAGTGCATCGCGCCCGGTAGCGATAGTAATGCCTTCTTTATTGGCACTAACTACAGTACCTGGCTCAACGTCTTTTTCTAACGGCACAACGCTAGCAGACCATACTTTAACGTTCTGATTTTCGACCTTCATCCACGCTACTGGCCAAGGGTTGAAGGCGCGAATGTTTCGTTCTATTTGCTCGGCATCGTCTGCCCAATTGATAAGCGCTTCTTCTTTGGATAGTTTTTTAGCGTAGGTCGCTTGAGAGTCGTCTTGTTTGGTGGGCGTGTAACTATCAAACGCATTAACGACGTCTACCAACGCTTGTGGCCCTAGCTCTGCAAGCTTTTCATATAAGGTGGCGCTGGTATCTTTAGATGCAATGGGTAATGTTGCGATATGCAGCATATCTCCCGTATCTAAGCCTTCATCCATTTGCATTATGGTTACGCCAGTCTCAGCGTCACCCGCCCATATAGCGCGCTGGATTGGAGCAGCCCCGCGCCATTTGGGCAGAATAGAGCCGTGAACGTTAATGCATCCTAGCTTAGGCGCATTTAATACTGCTGTAGGCAATATTAAGCCATAAGCAACCACCACCATTAAATCGGCCTTTAGCAAGGCTAACTCTTCCTGTGCCTCTGGCGCTTTTAACGACTGAGGCTGATACACAGGAATGGCATTTTCTTCGGCTAGCACTTTAACCGGACTAGCTGTAAGCTTTTTACCACGCCCAGCGGGTCTATCTGGCTGAGTGTAAACAGCGATAACATCGTGCTCAGTTTCTAGCAACGCTGATAAGTGCTTAGCTGCGAAATCCGGAGTACCGGCAAAAATCACTTTTAATGGAGTTGTCACGTTATACCTTATGCTTTTGCAGCAAGACGCGCTTCTTTCTCAAGCTTTTTACGAATACGCTGGCGTTTAAGTGGTGAAAGGTAATCAATAAACAGTTTACCTTTTAAATGGTCCAACTCATGCTGAATGCAGATAGCCAGCAGGCCCTCAGCATCTAGCTCAAAAGTCTCGCCGTTTTGGTCTAGCGCCTTAACAGTTATCGCTTCTGCGCGCTCAACTTTGGCGTAGTTACCTGGAACAGACAAGCAACCTTCTTCGCTAATAGTTGAACCATCTTTGCGAGTAATTTCAGGGTTTATAAATACGCGTGGCTCGTTTTGATCTTCCGATACGTCCATTACAACAACTTGAACATGACGGTTAACTTGCGTTGCAGCAAGGCCAATACCGTTCTCGTCTTTCATGGTATCGAACATGTCCGATACCAATTGTTTAATTTCGTCGTTAACTTCTTCAACCGGCTTAGCTACCGTGCGAAGACGTTCATCAGGAAAGCTTAATACGTCTAAAATTGCCATGGCCTATCATTTCACCTTTTCGCTGTATAAATTGGTATACGATCAATTTATTAGCACGCTTTACATAAAGATTTGGGTTATTATTCTAACTTATATCGAGGCTTTCGTGCAGTTTTTTACTAAAGCCTTTAATATTAAATAGATGTACTGATATAGTAATGTTGTCTGGAAAAACAACAATAAACAGCAGGGAGTGTATTAGAGGTGGTAAAATTCAAAATGCGATTCAGTAAAATTCGTAGACCGTTAGCGATAGCACTATGCATGCTATTTGCGCTACCCGCACTTGCGCTTCAACTCAAGGATGATGCGCCAAAAACTTACACAGTAAAAAAGGGAGATACGCTTTGGGGTATTTCAAGCGTATTTTTAAGTGAGCCTTGGTTATGGCCTGAACTATGGCGTACCAACACTCAAATAGAGAACCCTCACTTAATTTATCCAGGAGATGTGATTGTTCTTACTATCGTTGATGGCAAACCTGTATTGTCAGTTCAACGAGACAAACCCTCCTTCAATTTATCACCAAACGCAGATAAAAGAGTAAAACCAAACCCTATTGATGTACTGGCTTGGGAAACTATTGCCCCTTTTATTAAACAGCACACTATTATTGACGAAGCTGCATATGAAATGTTGCCGCGCGTGCTTGGTAATGGCGATGGCAATATTGTTTTCTCTTCTAACGATTTTGTTTTAGGTCAAAAACAAAACAGTACTGAGGAACAGTACAGAGTAGTAAGAAAGCACGATACCATTACCGACCTTAAAGGAAATGTGCTGGGTATTCAGGCGACTCATATTTCGACAGCAGACGTCATAAAAGAAGGTGAATCGGAAGACGCTATCTTGCTTTACATCGATACTGTAAACCAAGAAGCAAGACGCGGTGACAAGCTGTTATCTGGAGGTTTTGAACACCCTGAAAGCTTCGAGCTCAAAGCAGCTACTAGCACTCGTGGTGCTGTGATTGGCGATCTTCACGATCATGATTTACTTGGAAGATACGACGTCGTGATATTGGACTTGGGTAGCAATCAAGTTGAGCCAGGTACAGTTATGGGTATATACGCTCAGGGGCCTTCAATAATTAACGAAGAGAACCCTCGCTATACTGATGAGCCCGGTGCTAAAGGTGACTTGTTTATTAATACGGTTCATCAACCAGCACTTAAAATTGGTGAGTTAATAGTGTTTAAAACCTTTAATGCGGCAAGTTATGGTTTAATTACGCGAGCGAGTAAAGGTGTCAAGCGCGGTAATATAGTTGCTAACCCTTAACCCTTAAAAGTTTCATTGCCGCTTACTATCAGGAGCGGCAATGACGCCTTTTATTTCTAAAAATACTTCAGCATCATCTCAAACGCTAACCGAACAAGATCTTGCTTGGTTGAATTTTGCCTCTGCACACTCAATACCAAGCAAAAAATGGCTTGATGCTATTGTAGCTTCAGGTATAAAACCATTAGATTTATATCAGCACCAATCTGATTTTCCGCATATTCAAGCGTTGACAACAAAAATGTCACCTTCGCGGGTGGGGCGAGCAATTAAATGGCTCGAAAGAGAGGCTAGCCGGTCCATAATATCTATTGAATCACCCTTTTACCCAAAAAGATTAAAGCAGTTAAGTAACCCTCCATTGGTTTTGTTTGTTGAGGGCGAAAGCTCATTGCTCAGTGCGCCACAAGTGGCCATTGTTGGAAGCAGACGAGCAAGCATTCATGGGAAGTCTATTGCTGAAAATTTTGCAAAGGGCTTGTCTGCCAATGGTGTAACGGTTACGAGTGGGCTCGCATCGGGAATAGATGGCGCGGCACATAAAGGAAGCATGAAAGAAAAGGGCGGAACAATTGCAGTTATGGGTACGGGGCCAGATAATTGTTATCCAACGAAAAACCTTTCATTGGCTGAAGAAATTATTGAGTGCCAGGGGGCATTGGTGACAGAGTTCTTCCCTGGTGTAGGCCCTAAACCCTGGCATTTCCCTAGGCGAAATAGAATTATCGCGTCGTTATCACTTGGAACTTTAGTGGTAGAGGCAAAAATTAAGAGCGGTACCTTGATAACTGCGAATTTGGCCGCAGATTTGGGACGAGAAGTATTCGCTGTACCTGGTAGTATCTTTCACGCGTACTCTGAAGGCTGCCATTGGTTAATCCAGCAGGGCGCCAAATTAGTAATTAATATTAACGATATTCTTGATGAAATTAGTTTTCAGCCTGAACAACTGAGCTTGGATGTAAACGAGCCCAACGAAAAAAGTGCAGCGAATAGCTTGGCAACCGATAAATTATTAGCTAGTGTGGATTATGACATCACCGCTATTGATGTTATAGCCCAGCGCAATGCCTTATCTGTATCGCAAGCAATGGCATCTTTATTAGAATATGAGTTGCGTGGTTTAGTAGCCGCTGTCCCTGGTGGTTACGTTAAATTGAGGGGAAAATAATATGTTCGATATCCTCATGTATCTGTTTGAAAACTTCATTCACAGTGAAACGGAAATTCGTGTTGATCAAGACGAATTAACGGAAGAACTTGTGCGTGCAGGTTTCCATCACGATGAGATTTATAAAGCCCTCGCTTGGTTAGAGAAGCTAGCGGCTCTTCAAGAAACGGATATCAAGCCGTACTTGTGTAAAGGGATTAGCACTAGCTTAAGCCGTATCTACACCCACGAAGAACAGATGCGTTTAGATGTGGAATGTCGTGGTTTTCTTATGTTCTTAGAACAGGTTAATGTACTAGATGCGTCTACACGTGAAATGGTGATAGATCGGGTAATGGAAATCGATTCCAATGAATTCTGTTTAGAAGACCTCAAGTGGGTTGTGCTAATGGTACTATTCAACGTACCTGGCAAAGAGAAAGCCTACGAACAAATGGAAGATCTTTTGTTCGAAGAGCCAGATGGCGTGCTGCATTAGTGTAGTCGTAGTCACCGATACTTAAATCTTTACTTACAAAATGCGCTGTGAATCACAGCGCGTTAAGGCCTTAACGTCTAATACATGTCTAAAATAGACCACTCACTTTTTTCAGCGCACGAGCATGCTCTCGATGATAATTTCGGAGATTGCCCCGAGTGCGGTAAACCTCTTCATATAAAGAACAGTAAATCCGGCCCTTTTATCGGGTGTGCGGGCTATCCGGAATGTAGCTTTAGTAAGCCACTTCACGATAAACAAACCACCATACTGAAAACCTTAGACGGTGTAGCCTGCCCTGAATGCGCATCCGACTTAGCCATAAAGAAAGGGCGGTTTGGCATGTTTATCGGCTGTACAAATTTTCCTTCATGCCATCACATAGAGCCCATTAAAGAAAAAGAAGATACTTTGGTGGATTGTCCAAAGTGTAAGAAAGGGCATCTAATCTCGCGTACTAACAAATACGGCAAACAGTTTTTTGCGTGCAACCATTATCCACAATGTCGATATGTGCTAAATTTCACGCCGGTTAATGAAAGCTGCCCAGACTGCGGTTGGGGAGTATTGATAGACAAAAAGGGGCAGTTACAGTGTCCTCAGCCGGCTTGCGGCTATAAAAAGTAATTATACGAAGAACTATACGTAGAGATTAAAACCATGTCTGATATCCAAAATGGGAACGTAAACACGTTTACCCCCGTTGAGGCTAATTCGTCTGAAGTAGACCCTGTTGTTGCCGCTTTTGAAGCGGGAAGTTTAATCGTTTATCCAACCGAAGCGGTAATGGGCATTGGATGTGACCCGGACAACGAAGCAGCGGTAAATGCGTTGTTAGAGATAAAACAACGACCGGTAGAAAAGGGCGTTATTTTAATAGCTGCCAATTACAGTCAGCTATTGCCCTATGTCAACGACAACGCCATACGACCACACCGACGCACCGATATTTTCTCTAGCTGGCCAGGCCCTAATACTTGGCTATTACCTAAGTCGTCATCGGCGCCGGTTTGGTTAACCGGCAAGCATAATAAAATAGCTGTGCGTGTAACTAATCATCCAGTAGTACTAGAGCTGTGCAACAAGTTAGGTAAACCGTTAGTTTCTACAAGCGCTAACTTAACCGGTCAACCGCCAGCCATCACCACTGAAGAAGCAAAAGCCGTATTCGCTGATTCCGTCTTCTACGTTGACGGTGCAGTAGGCGGTGCAACTAAACCCAGTACCATTCGCGATGGTGACACAGCAGAGGTAATAAGAGCATGACGTCAGCAGAATTACTGGACGGTAAAAATGCCGCTGAAGTAATCGAACAAGTAAAAAGCTATCTACTAGGGCTGCAGGACACCATTTGCCAAACCCTCGAGCTCGCCGACGGGAAAGGTCAGTTTGTCGAAGACAGTTGGCAGCGTGAAGAAGGGGGAGGTGGTCGCTCTCGAGTCTTAAAAAACGGTGCGGTGATTGAGCAGGGCGGCGTTAACTTTTCTCACGTGTTTGGCAGTCAAATGCCTGCATCAGCAACGGCAAATCGTCCTGAGCTTGCGGGAAGAAACTTTCAGGCAATGGGCGTATCACTTGTTATTCACCCACATAACCCGTATATCCCAACGTCACACGCTAATGTTCGCTTTTTTATTGCGGAAAAAGAAGGTGAAGCACCTATCTGGTGGTTTGGCGGTGGTTTTGACTTAACGCCGTTTTATCCGTTCAAAGATGATGTTGTGCACTGGCATGATACTGCAAAGAAATTATGTAAGCCGTTTGGCGATAATGTATACCCTAAGTATAAAAAGTGGTGTGACGACTATTTTTATTTAAAACATCGAAACGAAACTCGCGGCGTGGGAGGGTTGTTCTTTGACGACCTGAACGAACTGGGCTTTGAACAGTCATTTGCATTTATGCAGGCGGTAGGCAATGGTTTCATCGATGCTTACGTTCCTATTGTTGAACGCCGTAAGCAAACCGACTTTGGTGAAAGAGAGCGTGATTTCCAACTTTATCGCCGAGGTCGCTACGTCGAATTCAATCTAGTATTCGACCGCGGTACCCTGTTTGGATTACAAACCGGAGGGCGCACAGAGTCTATTTTAATGTCGATGCCGCCCTTAGCCCGCTGGGAGTATTGCTATACGCCGGCACCGGGTAGCGCTGAAGCTAAGTTAACTGACTGGTTAAAGCCTACTGACTGGTGAATTTAACGCAGTAAGGTCGCTTCTACTGTTTTAACTAAAGTCATCAATTACAAAACACGCCGTGTGAAATGAACATACGGCGTGTTTTGATCTGAATCAAGTCCGAATATCATCTTTGTTTCAGTGAGTTATCAAGCTTGCGCTGGATCAATGTTTCTCTTAACCAAGGGCGTAAAGTAGCGTCATCTTAGTTAAACACAAAAGAGACACATCATGCGCAAACACTTTTTATCTGCATCTGCACTTTGCCTTACACTTGCTGCACTTTCACCTTTAGCTAACGCTCATCAACAGGGCGACTGGATTGTTCGTGGCGGTCTTACTACCGTTGCTCCTGACGAATCGACTTCTAACATCGTAGCGGGTGGAACTGATCTTGGCGTGGCCCTTAATATCGATAACGATACTCAACTAGGTTTAAATGTAGCGTACTTTATTACCGATAATATTAATATCGAGCTGCTTGCCGCAACGCCCTTTAAGCACGACGTGAACTTTTCTGTGGCAGACCCTCTAGGCACAGGGAATCAGCTTGGTGAAGTTACACACCTTCCACCTACGCTTACCGCAAACTACTATTTTAATGATGCCAGCTCTGCATTTCAGCCGTACATTGGTGCAGGTATCAACTACACCTTTATCTTTGATGAAGGGTTTACAGGTGCGAATGAAACAGCTGGCTTAAGCGACCTATCGCTTGATAATTCATTTGGCTTATCAGCACAGGTGGGAATGGATTACCAAATAGATACCAAATGGCACATCAATGCATCGGTTCGATTTATTGATATTGATACAGAAGCCACCTTTAAAGTAGGTGATGCTGCTGGAAAGGTGAGTGATATTGAAATAGATCCTTGGGTATATACGATATCGGTAGGTTACACCTTCTAAAGCCTAAACCTAACAGTTGAAGCTTTCACAATTGCACTACTTTATACGCCAACAAGAGCGTAGACAGTAACAGGGGACTTGCGCGTTAAAAGGTTAATCTTTTCAACGCGCTTTTTTATTTTGTATTCACCATGTGATTGGCAAGTTGATCGAGTGCATCAAGTAACTGTTGAGCTAAGGCGATATCTTCAACCGTTTTAAACATGGCTTTTCGCATACAATACATCCACTGGGCCTTTAACTCTGGTGTTACGGTGTAGGGAAGGTGGCGTGCACGTAGACGCGGGTGGCCAAATTGCTGCTGATAATCATCAGGACCACCCAGCCATAAGCTTAAATATAAAAAGAATACATGGCGAATTCTGTCTAATGGCTGAGGGTGAATAGCAAGTAGTTCATTGGCTAATGGGTCGGTCTCCATAATGTCGTAAAACGTATTTGCTAATTCCCGTACTTTCTCCTCTCCACCTATACGCTCATATGGTGTACTCTGCGAAGCACGACTATCGCTTTTCTTCTTTATATTAAATAAGTCTCGTATTCCCATGAAAAAATTCGCTGTATTCGGAAATCCTATTGCACAGAGTTTATCACCAACTATTCATCAAATGTTTGCAGATCAAGTTGGAGAAAAGATTTCTTATGAAAAGATACTTGCGCCTGAAGATGGTTTTGTTGAAGCTGCTAAAGCGTTTTTAGCTCAAGAAGGTGCTGTAGGCTGCAATGTTACCATGCCTTTTAAGCTTGATGCCTTTAACTTAGCAAAGGTAGATGACCAAGCAGCTAAAGATGCACAAGCTGTTAATACTCTAATGAATGGTGACAGCGGTGAACTGCTGGGGTTCAACACAGATGGTGTGGGGTTGGTAAATGATTTACTTAATAGTGGAGTGGAAATTAAGGGCAAACGCGTGTTGCTTATCGGTGCCGGCGGCGCAGCCCGAGGCGTTATTTCTCCGTTGTTAAAAGCGGGTGCTGCTTCACTGACTATTGCGAACAGAACCAAAGCAAAAGCTGAAGAAGTCGCAAGCGCCACGTCTAACGCTAAAGTGCAGGTGGTGTCCCTTGAAGATATCGCAACGATAGCACCTCATATTATTATCAATTCAACAGCCGCTAGTTTAAGTAATGAGTTGCCGTGTAGTTTGAACGATGGTGTTTTAGAACACTGTGAAGTGGTTTACGACATGGTTTATAAAAATTCACCTACGCGCTTTATGAGAGATGCGGCCGAACTAGGTGTCAGTACGCAAATAGATGGGTTAGGGATGCTGGTTGAGCAAGCGGCAGAAGCTTTCTATATATGGACACAAAAGCGCCCCGATACCTCGGACATTGTGAAACAGGTTAGAGATATTGTTGAGCAAAGTGAGAAGCGAAACTAGTTCGCTTCTTCAAGGTACTCATTTTTCAATACAACATAGTTAACGGCAGACTGTTTTAGAAATGCCAATTCAGCGTCGTTGAGTGGCCTTTTCTTTTGCATGGGGTTTCCAACGTAAAGAAATCCGCTTTCTAATCTTTTGTTTGGAGGTACTAATGTACCTGCGCCAATGAACACATCGTCTTCAACAACAACGCCATCCATTACAATAGCGCCCATACCGACCAGAATACGATTACCCAATTGGCAGCCATGCAGCATACACTTATGCCCAACGGTAACGTCCTCACCAATAATAAGTGGGAAGCCGTTGGGGTTTTTCTCAGATTTACGGGTAACGTGTAAAACACTGCCATCTTGAACATTAGAACGGGCACCAATACGAATTTTGTTCACGTCACCGCGTGCAGCAACCAGCGGCCAAATACTCGCATCATCTTCTAAAACTACATCACCGACGATTCTTGCCGAGTCATCAACATAGACTTTCTCTCCTAATGTAGGAGAAACACCTTTAAAACTATCAATCGATTTATACATTACACACTCATATAAACTATGCAGAAAGTGAATTACGCAAACTTTAACAGCAATATAGATGAGTTGGTACTGATAGGGTGGTTACAGAGCCTACCTGTAATGCTTTAAGCAACAGGTAACTATCCTTACATTGCAACACGCGAAGAGGAGGGTAGTAAATCACAAGGAGAAAAATGATAATGTAGCTTGCTAATAGAATTTATCGAGACGTTGTAATGCCCTAGCGCTATGTATTTTTCACTGCCCTTTCCTATGCGTATCCTATTTATAGACCACTACAAGAGGCCATTAGGGCTAGAGGTGACGAAGTAGCGTGGTTTTTGGAAGGAAAATGTCCCGATCTTTTGAAGCCTGATGAAATTCGTCTTCACACTATTAATGATGTTGTTGAATACAACCCCTTAGCCATATTTGCGTGTGGAAATATCATCTATCACTTCTCTATTCGTGGGTGGTTTGATATGTACTGTACTCAGGGGCCAAGTAGCACAGAGTATTTCAAGCAGCTTGAGGTAAAACATCAGTTTTTTAAAGTGTACCAAACAGGTTTGGCTAAAGTGGATGACTACTTTTCTTCACATAAGAAGGAAAACGATGTTCCCACTATTCTCTACGCCACCACTTTTTCTAAAGGCATTACCTCTGCTCCTATACTTGTCGACACAATAAGTAAGTTAGTGAAAGAAAAGAAATGGAATTGGCGTTTAACATTTCATCCTAAACTCAACGATCAAGCACTATTAAATAGATACCGTGCTTTGGCAGATGAAAATAGTAACGTTACCTTTGTCGATAATGTGCGTCTTGAAGACTTTCAGCAATCAGATGTCATGTTGTGTGACAGCAGCTCTATAATTTTAGAGTTTATGATGATGAACAAACCTGTTGTCACTTATCGCAATACAAACCCTGGACAACATTTACTTAATGTCACAGAAGTAAGCGAAGTAGAAAACGTCATCGAAACTGCGTTGACGCGACCAGCATCATTAATGAAAGAGGTTAATGACTTAGCCCATTATCATGAAGCCTATAGAGATGGACGTAATTGCGAACGTATTTTAGATGCAGTCGATGACTTTAATAGTAACTATAAAGGTAAGATAAAAGCTAAGCCGCTTAACCTGTGGCGCAAGTTCAGGTTAAGGAATAAGCTAAAATACTGGAAGTAGTTGGTATTTTGAGCGTTCAAAGCCAATATGACACTTTTTTTAAAATAAGTGTTGACGTGAGCGCTCATTTCCCTAAAATGCGCATCCGCTTCGGGGGAAAAGCAAAACAGCAACCCTTCTGAAGTAAGTCTCTACTACCTTTATAGGCCAGTAAAGACGGGAGTTTAGAAGAAGCGCTTTCGAAAATAAATTTTCAAAAAGTGTTGACACTGAAAACTTCCAGCGTATAATGCGCACCTCACTCGAACAGGGTGAGTCACTAAGAAGCAACGGCTTCTAGTGAATTGCGACGAAGTCGCAACGTTCTTTAAAAATTTAGACAAGACAATCTGTGTGGGCACTCGTTAAGAGTGTCACAACGACGATTCATATTTCGATATATTTAATTGAAGAGTTTGATCATGGCTCAGATTGAACGCTGGCGGCAGGCCTAACACATGCAAGTCGAACGGTAACATTTCTAGCTTGCTAGAAGATGACGAGTGGCGGACGGGTGAGTAATGCTTGGGAACTTGCCTTTGCGAGGGGGATAACAGTTGGAAACGACTGCTAATACCGCATAATGTCTACGGACCAAACGGGGCTTCGGCTCCGGCGCAAAGAGAGGCCCAAGTGAGATTAGCTAGTTGGTAAGGTAAAGGCTTACCAAGGCGACGATCTCTAGCTGTTCTGAGAGGAAGATCAGCCACACTGGGACTGAGACACGGCCCAGACTCCTACGGGAGGCAGCAGTGGGGAATATTGCACAATGGGGGAAACCCTGATGCAGCCATGCCGCGTGTGTGAAGAAGGCCTTCGGGTTGTAAAGCACTTTCAGTTGTGAGGAAAAGTTAGTAGTTAATACCTGCTAGCCGTGACGTTAACAACAGAAGAAGCACCGGCTAACTCCGTGCCAGCAGCCGCGGTAATACGGAGGGTGCGAGCGTTAATCGGAATTACTGGGCGTAAAGCGCACGCAGGCGGTTTGTTAAGCTAGATGTGAAAGCCCCGGGCTCAACCTGGGATGGTCATTTAGAACTGGCAGACTAGAGTCTTGGAGAGGGGAGTGGAATTCCAGGTGTAGCGGTGAAATGCGTAGATATCTGGAGGAACATCAGTGGCGAAGGCGACTCCCTGGCCAAAGACTGACGCTCATGTGCGAAAGTGTGGGTAGCGAACAGGATTAGATACCCTGGTAGTCCACACCGTAAACGCTGTCTACTAGCTGTTTGTGACTTTAAGTCGTGAGTAGCGAAGCTAACGCGCTAAGTAGACCGCCTGGGGAGTACGGCCGCAAGGTTAAAACTCAAATGAATTGACGGGGGCCCGCACAAGCGGTGGAGCATGTGGTTTAATTCGATGCAACGCGAAGAACCTTACCTACACTTGACATGCAGAGAACTTTCTAGAGATAGATTGGTGCCTTCGGGAACTCTGACACAGGTGCTGCATGGCTGTCGTCAGCTCGTGTCGTGAGATGTTGGGTTAAGTCCCGCAACGAGCGCAACCCTTGTCCTTAGTTGCCAGCCTTAAGTTGGGCACTCTAAGGAGACTGCCGGTGACAAACCGGAGGAAGGTGGGGACGACGTCAAGTCATCATGGCCCTTACGTGTAGGGCTACACACGTGCTACAATGGCATTTACAGAGGGAAGCGAGACAGTGATGTGGAGCGGACCCCTTAAAGAATGTCGTAGTCCGGATTGGAGTCTGCAACTCGACTCCATGAAGTCGGAATCGCTAGTAATCGCAGGTCAGAATACTGCGGTGAATACGTTCCCGGGCCTTGTACACACCGCCCGTCACACCATGGGAGTGGGATGCAAAAGAAGTAGTTAGTCTAACCTTCGGGAGGACGATTACCACTTTGTGTTTCATGACTGGGGTGAAGTCGTAACAAGGTAACCCTAGGGGAACCTGGGGTTGGATCACCTCCTTACCATTACGTCGATAGACGCACTTGATGCAGTGCCTACACAGATTGTTTTGTTTATATTTAAAGATGACTTAAATAAAAGCCCTTAGCTTTGATTTAAGATCAAACCTAAGTGTTTTGAATTAAGCACTATGTTCTTTAACAATTTGGAAAGCTGATATTAATAGTAATCAATCAAAATTGAGTAACTGAGAAATCGAAAGATGACTTTTTACTCTACTTGACTGAATTGCTTGTTATCAATTTATTGATAGCAAGGCAATTCTTCCGATTAGCTTGTCATGCATACGACATAACTTAGACAGAAGTCAAAAGGCTGTTTGGGGTTGTATGGTTAAGTGACGAAGCGTATACGGTGGATGCCTTGGCAGTTAGAGGCGATGAAGGACGTGTAAGTCTGCGAAAAGCTGTGGTGAGCCGACAAAATGCATTTGAGCCACAGATGTCCGAATGGGGAAACCCACCTGTTTACAGGTATCGTTACATGAATACATAGTGTAACGAGGCGAACGAGGGGAACTGAAACATCTAAGTACCCTTAGGAAAAGAAATCAATTGAGATTCCCCTAGTAGCGGCGAGCGAACGGGGAACAGCCCTTAAGCTGTATTGAATGTAGTGGAATCCTTTGGGAAGAGGAGCGATACAAGGTGATAGCCCTGTACACGACGCAATCTTTACAGTGAAATCGAGTAGGTCGGGACACGTGTTATCTTGACTGAATATGGGGGGACCATCCTCCAAGGCTAAATACTCCTAACTGACCGATAGTGAACCAGTACCGTGAGGGAAAGGCGAAAAGAACCCCTGTGAGGGGAGTGAAATAGAACCTGAAACCGTATACGTACAAGCAGTGGGAGCCCTTCGGGGTGACTGCGTACCTTTTGTATAATGGGTCAGCGACTTATATTTAGTAGCAAGGTTAAGCGAATAGCGGAGCCGTAGCGAAAGCGAGTGTTAACTGCGCGTTTAGTTGCTAGGTATAGACCCGAAACCCGGTGATCTAGCCATGAGCAGGTTGAAGGTTGAGTAACATCAACTGGAGGACCGAACCCACTAACGTTGAAAAGTTAGGGGATGACTTGTGGCTGGGGGTGAAAGGCCAATCAAACCGGGAGATAGCTGGTTCTCCCCGAAATCTATTTAGGTAGAGCCTCGGACGAATTCCATTGGGGGTAGAGCACTGTTAAGGCTAGGGGGTCATCCCGACTTACCAACCCTTTGCAAACTCCGAATACCAATGAGAACTATCCGGGAGACACACGGCGGGTGCTAACGTCCGTCGTGGAGAGGGAAACAACCCAGACCGCCAGCTAAGGTCCCAAAATATTGCTAAGTGGGAAACGATGTGGGAAGGCATAGACAGCTAGGAGGTTGGCTTAGAAGCAGCCACCCTTTAAAGAAAGCGTAATAGCTCACTAGTCGAGTCGGCCTGCGCGGAAGATGTAACGGGGCTAAGCAATATACCGAAGCTGCGGCAGCATGTTTACATGCTGGGTAGGGGAGCGTTGTGTAAGTGGATGAAGGTGAGTTGTAAAGCTTGCTGGACATATCACAAGTGCGAATGCTGACATGAGTAACGATAATGGGAGTGAAAAACTCCCACGCCGGAAGACCAAGGTTTCCTGTCCCATGCTAATCAGGGCAGGGTAAGTCGGCCCCTAAGGCGAGGCAGAAATGCGTAGTCGATGGGAAACGGGTTAATATTCCCGTACTTATATAATCAGTGATGGAGGGACGGAGAAGGCTAGGCAAGCTTGGCGTTGGTTGTCCAAGTGAAAGTGCGTAGGCTGAAGACTTAGGTAAATCCGGGTTTTCAAGGCCGAGACACGAGACGAGCTCCCAAGGGAGTGAAGTTGTTGATGCCCTGCTTCCAGGAAAAGCTTCTAAACTTATGATTATATGAACCGTACCCCAAACCGACACAGGTGGTCAGGTAGAGAATACTAAGGCGCTTGAGAGAACTCGGGTGAAGGAACTCGGCAAAATTGTACCGTAACTTCGGGAGAAGGTACGCCTCTGTTTGTGAACACCTCGCGTGGTAAGCAAATGGAGGCCGCAGTGACCAGGTGGCTGGGACTGTTTATTAAAAACACAGCACTCTGCAAACTCGTAAGAGGACGTATAGGGTGTGACACCTGCCCGGTGCCGGAAGGTTAATTGATGGGGTTAGTTTTCGGACGAAGCTCTTGATCGAAGCCCCGGTAAACGGCGGCCGTAACTATAACGGTCCTAAGGTAGCGAAATTCCTTGTCGGGTAAGTTCCGACCTGCACGAATGGTGTAACCATGGCCACGCTGTCTCCACCCGAGACTCAGTGAAATTGAAATCGCAGTGAAGATGCTGTGTACCCGCACCTAGACGGAAAGACCCCGTGAACCTTTACTACAGCTTGGCACTGAACATTGAACCTACATGTGTAGGATAGGTGGGAGGCTTTGAAGCACAGTCGCTAGATTGTGTGGAGCCGTCCTTGAAATACCACCCTTGTATGTTTGATGTTCTAACATTGGCCCCTAATCGGGGTTGTGGACAGTGTCTGGTGGGTAGTTTGACTGGGGCGGTCTCCTCCCAAATAGTAACGGAGGAGCACGAAGGTTAGCTAATCACGGTCGGACATCGTGAGGTTAGTGCAATGGCATAAGCTAGCTTAACTGCGAGACAGACACGTCGAGCAGGTACGAAAGTAGGTCATAGTGATCCGGTGGTTCTGTATGGAAGGGCCATCGCTCAACGGATAAAAGGTACTCCGGGGATAACAGGCTGATACCGCCCAAGAGTTCATATCGACGGCGGTGTTTGGCACCTCGATGTCGGCTCATCACATCCTGGGGCTGAAGTCGGTCCCAAGGGTATGGCTGTTCGCCATTTAAAGTGGTACGCGAGCTGGGTTTAGAACGTCGTGAGACAGTTCGGTCCCTATCTGGTGTGGGCGTTGGATGATTGATGGGAGCTGCTCCTAGTACGAGAGGACCGGAGTGGACGAACCGCTGGTGTTCGGGTTGTGATGCCAATCGCATTGCCCGGTAGCTATGTTCGGAACGGATAACCGCTGAAAGCATCTAAGCGGGAAGCCGGCCCAAAGATGAGTCATCCCTGAACTTTAAGTTCTGGAAGGGTTGTTATAGACGATGACGTTGATAGGCAGGGTGTGGAAGCGTTGTAAGGCGTTAAGCTAACCTGTACTAATTGCCCGAGAGGCTTAACCATACAACGCCCAAAAAGCTTTAGGCTTTTGCGTGTTGTAGACAAGCTAAGCTCTGAAAAATGAGCAGAAAGTAGAGTGAAAAGTAGTTACTCACTGATTGAATTAATATTATCTTTCCCAAATTGTTACCAGTTTTTCCTGGCAGCCATAGCGATACGGTACCACCTGACTCCATTCCGAACTCAGAAGTGAAACGTATTAGCGCCGATGGTAGTGTGGGGCTTCCCCATGTGAGAGTAGGACACTGCCAGGTCCCATTAAGAAGAACCCGCCTAACGGCGGGTTTTTTGCTTTATATAGAAGCTACAGCATTTTATATGCGAGCTCACAGAATTTAGTGAAGTTGAGAGTTCTCAGCTTTACGCAGTAAACGCTACTGCAAACCAGTTTTTCCTGGCAGCCATAGCGATACGGTACCACCTGACCCATTCCGAACTCAGAAGTGAAACGTATTAGCGCCGATGGTAGTGTGGGGTTTCCCCATGTGAGAGTAGGACACTGCCAGGTCCCATTAAGAAAAACCCGCCTAACGGCGGGTTTTTTGCGTCTGGAAGAAACAAAAAAATGGGGTCAGAGTACATTAATCCCCAATCTTCCCCCTTTAAAACATCAAAAAGGGGTCAGAGTACATTAATACTTCTAATACTCCTCGAAATCAAAACAGCCCTTGACCCAATGATTGCGGAATGAAAATGTACTCTGACCCCAAAGTTTTTCCATCCCATTTTATGGGCAGCCTGAAGCCTCTATTTCCTTATCATAAAGAGGCCGAGGGACAAGTCAGCTTGAATATAGAATAATGGGGTCAGTGTACTTTTTTGAATAAATGATCTTAACAGTGTAACAACACAGCCTAGCGTCGTTATTTGCAGTGCAAAAATGTACTCTGACCCCATTTCTTTAAAAGTGGTAGGCGTAGGATAGGTTTAGGAAGTCTAATCCGGGGTTGTTGTTGTTAAAGCCGCCGTTTGAAAAGTGCATGTAACGCAGAGCAACGTGTTGTTTTTTATCGATCTCTACAAACACACCTAATCTGTCTTCAAATTGGTAGTTAGATCCAATATCTTTACCAGCCACTTTTTGATCGCCAATGTAGCTTGCGCCAATACCTGCTTCTATATATACAGGATACTTGTCATATAGTGTGGTTACCTGTTTCATAAAAACAGGAGTCAGTGATGCGCCATAACTTGTACTGTGCGTATCGTTCTCGCCATATTCCCAAACAACCGCGCTCACTTCCCAGTAAAGCTTTATGTCGCCAAACCAATCTGTCGCTAATGTTTGTTCAAGTGGTCTGTATGCGAAGCGCATACCGTCGATATCATCAAATCCGTGCATATAGTCTACACTGACAGTTTGCCTTGCCTGCGCGCTATTAGCGGTAAAAATGATTAAAAAAGAAAATAAAAGTAGTGATAACTGTTTCATGATTGCTCCTTGATCTGATGATCAACAAGCAAAAAATTATCCAATCAAAAAAAAGCCGCTATTTCAGTCGGATAGGGCTCTAGAATTAGTGGGGCTTTAGTTTTAGAAAGTCTACTTTACTGACATTATTGAAGTTTTTACAAGGGTTTCCATAGCGCGTTTTTATTATTTCCAAACCTCTTCAATTTCCAATCCTTGTTCGTTAAGAAGCTGCTGAGACAATTTCTCAATCGGGGTTATTCCGTATTTTGTTTTTATGCTATCAATTAATTCTGGATTTGAGGATATGAACTTATTAAGTTCATTAATAATGTCTTGATGATAAAGCGTAGACAGGGAAAAAGGAATTTCATTATGTGGAAGTGTCAAATCTAAAGTAAATGCGTCTTGCTCATATGATAGAGGAGCAGATCGCTGGCTAACGAAATACTCTAAATCTAACCCGTCTACACGTTCTTGGTACAAAAGCGCCAAGCCTTGTTGAATATCCGTAACCCAAGTTATTTGGGTACGTTGAGTGTCTATTCTTTCTTGCCAATTTACCGGTGTGAAGCCTAACGGCATGGCGAGGTTTTTTATTTTTTCGATGCCTTTCCCAGCGTTCTGTCGTTTTACAATTGTCCCCGTTACTGCGCTGGTTAATGGGAGGGAAAAGTACTTGTCATTTGAAGTGGTAATGCTGTTATACCAGCCTCTATTATCAGGGTATACAAAGTCAACATTACCTTTAACTAACTCGAGTTGAAGCCGTCTTATAGGCAAGCTTAAATACACAAACTCGTGTCCCGAAGCTTCAGAAAAAGCTTCTAAAATTGACCAGGCAACCCCTTTATCTGTTGATGATGCAAAATCGTAATGGGGGAAATAAGCTAAGTTTTGTGCGCCAATCACATATTTATCTGCATAAATATTAAGGCTAAACAAACAGCCAATGAAAAGCCCAATACATCGCATCATTCTAAACTCCAAAATGACTACAGCAATTTACAATATACAAATAAATTATCTTTGAAGCATTTCCTTGAGAGGAAGTTTTTTAATACAAAAATAAATCGCGTATCTATACACCATAATTTATCGTTTTGCGGGTGTAAAATACTCAGTGAAAATCTCTTGAACTTAATGACAGCTTTTCGAGCCACGGCGTCCGATCAATAAGCTTACCTGCGATGATATGAATAACTCCCTCTTTGGAGCGTTCAATAATACCATTTACCTGTAATAGTTTAGCTTTTAAAAATGTTTGTTGTTGAGCACGAGCGGTAGCTTGCCATACCACAACATTTATATTGCCTATATCATCTTCTAAGGTCAGAAAGGTGACGCCTGCGGCAGTGCCTGGGGCCTGTCGACCAGTTACTGCCCCAAGTACTTTAATTACAGACTTATTTTTTTTGTCTTTAAGTGAATTTGACCAGCTTATGTCTTTAAGCTCATGTTGCTGCCTAAGCAATGAAATAGGATGGTTATTTACAGACAAGCCTGTCGAGGCATAATCTTCAAGTAAGTTTTCTGCTTCAGAGGGTTTAGCGTCAAGGGTTGCGGCACTTTTATCTGCATAAAAATCATCGGTATCAAATAGCGGTAAACGCGTTTGTGTATCCATAATTCGCCAGCGGGTTTCGTACCGGTTCCCTGAAATAGTACGAAGTGCATCTGCGCTGGCAAGTGCCTCTAGTTCATTACTTTTTATCGATAGCTGCTGTAACTGTTCAACGTTGGTGTAGCCTTCATCTGAACGGTTTTGAACAATAATCTGAAACGACGCTTCACTTAAACCCTTAATAAGCTTAAGACCAAGCTGAATGTACTTTTCTTGGCCTTTTACAACCAAAGTGTGCTCTGCGTTTGACTGGTTCACGCAGGGCGCCTCTACCCGTATATGATGACGCTTAGCATCTTGAACTAACTGAGAAGGAGAATAAAACCCCATGGGCCAGCTATTTAACAGCGCCACGTAAAATTCGGCGGGGAAGTAAAACTTCAGCCAGCAAGACACATAAGCTAATACTGCAAAAGATGCCGAATGAGATTCAGGAAAGCCGTAACCTGCAAAGCCTTTTATTTGTTCAAATAAGTTGTGGGCGAACGTACTGTCATAGCCTTTATCCGTCATCCCCTTAATAAGCTTGTCTCTGAACTCAAAAATTCTACCGTCTTTTTTCCAGCTCGCCATTGCGCGACGCAGTTGGTCGGCTTCTCCGCCACTAAAGCCTGCTGCAACCATGGCAAGCTGAATCACTTGCTCTTGAAAGATAGGCACGCCCATAGTGCGAGACAGAACTTTCTCCACATCTTTAGATGGGTAGCTAATGGTTTCGTTACCGTGTCGGCGTATCAAATAAGGGTGAACCATATCACCCTGAATTGGACCTGGCCGTACAATGGCTATTTGTACGACCAAATCGTAATAACGGCGGGGCTTTAACCTTGGCAGCATAGACATCTGAGCCCGTGATTCTATTTGAAAAACGCCTACGGTATCGGCACGACAAATCATATCGAAAACTTGTTTGTCATCTCCAAGCTTAGTAATAAATGGAATACTGGTTTCAACCGGATATTGCTTGTTGATAAGAGAAAATGCACGACGAATAGCGCTTAACATCCCAAGCGCGAGTACATCCACTTTTAATAGACCTAAGGTTTCAATGTCGTCCTTATCCCACTGAATAATAGTGCGGTCTTCCATCGCGGCGTTTTCAACAGGAACGAGATCGTAGAGCGGCCCTGCGCTAATAACAAAACCGCCTACATGCTGCGATAAATGTCGGGGCGTACCCAGTAAAGCTTCGGTAAGGGTAATTAACTGCTGTACTCTAGGCTCCTCAGGGTTTAACCCAAGCCCCGCTAGCTGAGACTTCCACGGAATAACACTGTCTCGGCGATTGATTTGTTTAACTACAAAATCAAGTTGTGACTCGCTAAAACCAAGTGCTTTACCTACATCTTTAAACGCTGATTTAAAGCGGTAGCAAATAACGGTAGCCGCGATAGCGGTTCTTTCTCTGCCGTATTTTTGATAAATATATTGAATAATCTCTTCACGGCGCTGATGCTCGAAATCCACATCAATATCGGGCGGCTCGTTACGTTCTTTAGATATGAAACGCTCGAACAGTACGCTTATTTGCCTTGGATCTACAGCCGTTATCTCTAGGCAATAGCACACTACAGAGTTAGCTGCCGACCCTCGTCCTTGGTACAAAATACGCTGCTGCTTAGCAAATTGAACAATGTCGTAAATGGTTAAAAAGAAATACTCGTATTCTTGTTCGGCAATAAGTGTTAGTTCTTTTTCTATAATTTGGCGAATTTCAGAGGTTATACCTTCAGGAAAGCGTACTTTAATACCGGCTTCTACGCGCTCCCGTAAATACGATGTGGGTGTATAGCCCTGTGGCACCAGTTCCGAAGGATAGTGATAGCGCAACTCTTCTAAAGAAAACGTGAATACCTGGGCTAGGGCATTGGTATTGGCTATCCATTTCTCAGGGTAAAGCTTCTTAGTTTTTTGTACGGTTCGCAGACTACGTTCTGCGTTACTCAATGCTTCCCGGCCTATATTATCTACACTGGTATGCTGTTGTGTAGCATGTAAAACATGTTGAAGCGGTAGCCTGTCAGCGTGATGCATGAGTACACCTGTACAGGCAATAACCGGAAAGGAGTAGGCAGACTGTAAATGGTTGTAGTGCGCAAACCTCTGATGATCCTGCCCGTCTAATAGGCGCTGAGCGCCAATATAGGCATCAATACTAGGGTGTTTTTGCAGCCATTCAGCCCAATGCTTGTCGTGGGCTTCTTTGCCGCTTGGTAACCAAATGAATTTGCAATGGCGAATGGTACGCAAGTCCCACTCAGCTAGTTGATATTCACCTTTCTCAGAGCGACGCCTGGCGTTAGTTATAATTCGGCACAGTTCACTGTAGGCTGGTTTGTTCGGGCACAGCAGTACAAAAGATAAAGTGTCATCGAATACAAAGTAACTGCCAACGATAAGCTTAATAGGCAGACCCTGATGCTTAATTTCATCGAAAGCCCGTACGACTCCCGCTACTGAGCACTCATCTGTAATGGCAAGCGCGTCATAGCCAAGAAAAGACGCCGTTGTGACAAGTTCTGCAGGAGAGGAGGCTCCGCAAAGAAAGCTATAATTACTTTGGCAAAAGAGTTCGCTGTATTTCATGGTTTCGCCTTTCCCTCTTCTTTAACCGCATGTGGCTAACAAAAAAGGCCCTGTACCCACCAGCGGCTCTCTTCATCTTTAAATACTAAAAGCCTTACACATTGCTCAGTCTGGGCGATGAAATAATCTCGCTTTGTTGGGTTGTCATGCCACCACTCGCTGTGTAACCGCACGGGGCCAAAGCAAATTTGGGTCGCCTGAGTAAGTGGCTTAGGTGTATCAAAGGTAAAGGTGGGCGTAATGTCACTGCTATAAGCGTAATTATCGGTGCAGCTACCGGCGCTCGATTCAGTCACCGTCATGTATTCAAACTGATGACTGTCAGCAGCGCGAGGTTGAAACGTACTGTTATCGCCTAGCTTTGCATTTAAGCGCCCAATCAATTGTTTCTGTGCAACGTCATTAAATCTATCGCTAAAAAAGTCGCCATTCTGCGAATCTATTTCTTCAAACTGCCGACAGGTAAGCGCAATCGCTGTGGCAGGCTCAGGTAACTCCAAGTTCTCGGTTTTAAGGCTAAACAGTGGTAGCCAACTATGCACCGAAGACTGAGGCATTGCAGAGCGAATATTAATATCCAATACAGGTGCTTCTCTGAAATGAATATGCACGCTTATGCTTGATGTATATAAGTTCCTGGCCCGTAAATAGTGAGACAAATGCTCAAACTGCTGTGTGACAAAAGGTGTTAGGTGCTGCGTGTTTTCAATAGCAAAAGGCAATAAAGTAAAGTTATCAAAATGCTCTAAAGGCCTAAATAGCGTAACGCGGGGAAAAGTTTCTCCTCTGAGCGCAGTAAGGTACATAATGGTGTTATTGTCGAAGCGCCGCCCCAGCTCTTGTACCGGCATGGCCAAGAGTTGCTGTACACGGGTAACACCTACCCTTGCTAAGGCCTCAACGACTTTAGATGACAAAGCAGTAATAGAAAGCGGGCATGTACTTAGCGCTTTTTTTATATCATCTGGCGCATGCATATAGGTATTGTGTTGATGAAGGGCTAATACCCTTGCAGCCTCAATCGTCCATGCACTAGCAAAATGATAGCGAATATCTGCCTCTGCGAGTGCTTGAGTTAGGGTTTTCCACAGCGGCTTATGCCCGCCATAATAATGAATTAGGTTATCTAGCCTTACTGCCAGGCCATTTACGCCATTCGAATGAATGTGGCTGTCTAGTACGATGTCAGAAGCAAGAGGGTACAGCCTATGGGCTAGCTGCGTCAGCATATGCTTTTCGGCTTCTTCACTGAAAGGCAGAATATGCACGCAGGGGCACAGCGCCGCGGCTTGGGCAAGTCCATGGCCAATTTCAATGCCTTCTTTTTTCGCAATATCATTACACTGCGTAATTTTGTTTGTTTTACTGCAATACACAGCAATAGGTGTATTCGACGGTAATGAAGAAGAACTTCCGTTAGATTCGTCTCTAGGTTCGTTTCCAGGCCCTTTCCTGTGCGCACGTTTAGTTTTAGCCGCTTTTATGTGGCTGTCTAAAGTAAGTTGATAGCAGTAAATATAAGCCCACAACATTATTAGCTCACAGAGTGTAGCGCCTTGTCGGAAAGCGTGTTGTGTGCCATGGCCCATTTAATGGCCTGATTGTCAGGGGTCCACTGATGAGAAATAACAATGTTATCTTTGGGCCACCCATGACGCTGTTTGCGTATATTCACCGACAAGGCGTGGGGTTTGCTAAGTAGCGCAATATCTAAAGTGATGGGCAATGAGCTGTCGTTTTGGCTTGTCGTTTCAGCCTGCAAGCTTGTCTGTAATGCCTGCTGTTGCGGTGGAGTATACAGCAAGCACAGCGCATCATTATGCGTTGCTGCAACTTGTAGGCGCCGTGCTTCTTTTTGATTTACAGCATTACTCCACAGCACCACGCAATGGCAAGCCGTACTTTTTAAGCACTGTTCTGCTGCCCATAATGATTCTTGTTCTGCACCTGTTTTTACTACCAGCACTTGTTGCGCTTTAAGTCCCAGATTTTCTAACCACGGCGACTGTAGTAGCCCGGGAGGGTTAATAAACACCACCAGTTTATGCATGCGGTGCTGGCAAATAACCCGTTTAAATAGTGAAAGCTCACCCACGCCGGTTAGTGAGGCAATACGTACAAGCCCCGTAGAGGCAACGCCACCGTTAAGCGCTTTATCCAGACGCGGAAAACCCAGCGAAAACTTAGCTTCACTTTGCTTTTGATCTCTGGCCCGCCAAATATGCGGATGGTTGTTAAGCACGGATAACGATTTATTCATGGCACTCAAAATAAACTGTATTTTTATACAGTATTATAGTGCAGCAATAACCCTTTTCAAGACAAAAGGTTTTTGACTTGTTGTTTTAAGCGCTAACTTACTGATTAGTTTGGAAAGGTAAAAAGATTAAACTTTTAAAAAAGTAGGAACATGGCTAGGGTCGCTGGCCTTACTACATAGTAAAGCAGGCGACCCTGTCATACAGTTAGCACCTTATCGGCGCTAACATGGGGATAAGAACAAGAGGTTACTCTTGTGATGATGGTTCTTTTTGTGATTTTGCTGCGGTACCGCTTACGGTTGCTGTAACGGCTTGGCAAAAAGCAATAAATCCATCTGCGGTATTTTTTGCCCACACCATGCGAACGTTACTAGGTAGAGCCTTTACCACTTCACGAATTTCCTCAAGCGTTACTTCTTCATTCTGCAACGCTTTATTTAAAGACTCTTCAAGAGACATTCCTTTTTCACAACAAGCCATAATAATGCTTGAAAAGTTGCGCATAAGCGGGTGCAGCGCATTGTATTGAGTTTGGTCGATAAGGCGGCTTTTATAGGCACTTTCAATACGCGCAGTAAGGTTTTTTTCCAACGCATCTGTAACAAGAACAAGATTGCGATAAGCATACGTAACTTTGTTACTGGTCTGTTTATTCGAGTGGCGCAACAGCGCCAGCTCTTTTTGCAAATTCTGCGCTCGCAGCACAAAGTAAATTAAAAACAGGATAAGTAATCCAATAACACCAAATGCAACGATCATGTTTATTTTGCCTTTTGTTCTTCTATAAACGTATTGATGTTTTGCTCCAAGATAAACAGTGGAACTGAGCCGTTTTCTAACACGGCGCGGTGGAATTTACGCACATCAAAACGCTCGCCTAATGCTTTCTCTGCTTTCTTGCGAAGGTCTTTAATTTTGATTTCACCAATCTTGTAAGACAAAGCTTGCGCTGGCCAAGAAATATAGCGGTCTATTTCAGTATTTACGTTGTGTTCTGAAAGCGCGGTGTTTTCCATCATATAATCAACCGCTTGTTGACGGCTCCAGCCCATCGTGTGCATACCGGTATCCACAACCAAGCGACACGCACGCCACATTTCGTAGCTTAAGCGACCGAAGTTGTCGTACGGCGTATCGTAAATACCTGCTTCAATAC
The DNA here is from genome assembly GCF_056160105.1 of Alteromonas sp. ABD4_190. NCBI lineage: Bacteria > Pseudomonadati > Pseudomonadota > Gammaproteobacteria > Alteromonadales > Alteromonadaceae > Alteromonas > Alteromonas sp. ABD4_190. The sequence continues at coordinate 2,073,087 of NZ_JBSWWN010000001.1, read as the reverse complement.
CTAAAAACTCAGAGTACAAACCCCAGCCTTCACCAAACGCTGAAATATAGGTGTTACGACGTACCATAGGTAAGTCTTCAAGCTCTGCTGCCAACGATATTTGAAGGTGGTGTCCAGGCACTGCTTCGTGCAAGGTCAGTGCAGGCAATGCATACAAAGGGCGCTTATCAAGGGCGTAAGTATTTACCCAGTAATATCCTGGCTGGTCATCGCGGCTGGGATGGATATAGCGGCCCGTTGTATATTTGGGCGCGATAGCGTCTGGTACAGGCGCTACACCGTAAGGCGTTCTTGGCAGATACTCAAAGAGCGAAGGAAGCTTTGCGTCCATTTTCTTTGCAATAAACGACGCCTCTTTCAGCAAATCTTCAGCGCTGGTGGCATAGAATTGCGGGTCTTCGCGTAAAAACGTAATGAATTCGTTAATGTCGCCATCAAAGCTAAGTTCATCCACAATTTGCTGCATTTGCGCGCGAATGCGTTTTACTTCAGACAAACCTAAATCATGGATTTCCTGAGGCGTCATATCCGTGGTGGTGTAATGCTTGGCTCTATTGGCGTAATACGCAACGCCATCAGGCCAGTTATTCGCGGCAATATCTTCACGGGCATTAGGAATGTATTCATCTACCATGAAGTCGTAGAATATTTGATACGCAGGCAACACGCTGCTGGTTATGGCAGCCTTGCCTTGCTCCGTTAGCGCTGATTTTTGCTCGGCAGTAAAGTACTCTGGAAAACGGGTAAATGGAGAATAAAAGCCACTGTCCTCGGCGTTTTCAACAATGTATGACGCCACTGAGTTTTCAAACCCTTTCAGCACGACTTTAGGCTGTGTGTAGCCTTCTTTTAGCGCCTGTTTCATGTACGCAATTTGTTGGTCAAAATAAGGTTTCAGCGCATTTAGGCGGCTAATATAGGCCTGATAATCTTCTACGCGCTTAAAGGTGGATAAATTAGGAAGCGAGGCCATTGCACCGTGAAAGCCATATTCTGAATTGATAGGCACTAAATGCGCGCGATACGTATATTCGTCCACATAGTTAGCTAAACGGTATTGCTGCATTAGCAAAGCAATATAAGCGTCAGTAGAGATATTGTCTTTTTTGTACTGATTTAAGGCTTTTTGAAACGCACGCCATTGTTCATTTTGTGCTTTTAGTGCTTCGGGCGAAATATCGGGTAGCACATGAGCGAGGGAGCTATCGCCTTGGCGAGAAGCTAGAAGCGGGGAAACCGAAAGCTCATACTGCCAAATGTCATCAAGTAGTTGGTACAAGCTTTCATCGTCAAGGTCCTTTGCAGATGAACTAACGCTGCAAATAAATAGTAATGCAGCTAACAGATAGCGATACATAAGGGTCTCCGGTAACCTTTACCGGATAGACTCCGGCGGCTACTCTTTCGTTGGTGTATATATTGGACTAGGGAAAGCAGTTACTTTATCAGATTTATTTTCTAATTTAGTAATTTTGGCTATTCCTTTTTTATTTACGGCGTCAATGCGTAAAACGTTGTGCATAGGAATATACGTTTTTGTTACTTCAGAAAATTCGGCTTTTAACCTTTCATGGCTAGGGTCTACAACAACACTTGTGTGGGTGTCCCACACAAAGTCACCTATCTCGATAAAGCCAAACAAAGCGCCCTGAGTAAGGGCTCTAACGTAAAGCTCGTAACGTTCTCCATTGCTGATGAACTGAACGCGGTAAAGAATATCGTCTTTCGACATGGGTGCTGCTCTTCACTAAAAAATATAGATACTCCCGGAAATTGCTCCGGCGTTTGGCCCACAATTTTACCTTGCTCCTAAAATGCGAGCAACGGTAGGAAACACATGGTAAACGTAAGTAGTTTAATGGTATTCCCCCTATTAACTGCGTTACCATGATGCACACTTAGTTATATGGTGAAATTAGAATGATAAAAAAACTCCTGATAGGTAGTGCAATGACAGCAATGAGCTTTGCTGCTACTGCACATAACCACGCATCGACAGACAATGCTTTTAACCCTGATACACAGCGAATTAAATCACATCTGTTTTTCTTAGCAGACGATTTACTTGAAGGTCGTGATACTGGCTCTCGCGGTCATGAAATTGCGGCGCTTTATATTGCTACCGAATTTGCCAAATATGGTTTGAAGCCGGCAGGTACAGATGGTTACGTACAAAACGTATCGTTTCGTAAAGCCAATCTGGTTCAAGAGTCTCCTAAGTTTACCTTCACCCAAAACGGCGAGATCATCGAGTTTGACTATCCGAAAGAGTATCTAGCTAGCCCGAGTTTGCTTAGCACCGAGGCTAATGTAAAAGGTGAAATGGTATTCGTAGGCTACGGTATCGTAGCTGAAGAGCTATCTCACAACGATTACAAAGACTTAGATGTAAAAGGTAAAATTGTTGTGGCCCTTGCAGGTAAGCCAAGTGACTTCCCATCAGAAGAGGGCGCTCACTTTGCGTCTGGCTATCAAAAGCAAAAGTACGCGGTAGATCATGGCGCAATTGGCATGATCACTATTACTACGCCTAAAAATGAAAAGGTACGCCCTTATCAAAGCCGTTTGAACTACATTCATACACCGCGTATGGCTTGGTTAGACGACAAAGGTCAGCCTGCAAATAGCTTTACTCAACTGAAAGGTGGCGCTTATATGAGTGAAGGTGCGGCGCGTAAGTTATTTGAAGGTGCTGAAAAGAGCCTTGATGACGTTTATGCAGTTCTTGAAGCTGACAAAGTACCGCGAGGTTTTGCGTTAAACGGTGTGGTAGATATCAGCAAGAAGAGTGTGCACGACACCATTACAAGCCCGAATGTTGTGGGTGTACTTGAAGGTTCAGACCCAGAGCTTAAAAACGAGTACGTGGTTTTCTCTGCTCACTCTGATCACATTGGTTTTGCCAAAACAGTGAAGAAAGACAACATTAACAATGGTGCTATGGACAATGCGTCGGGCACATCAGTGATGTTAGAAACTGCACGCCTGTTTAGCGAAATGAAAGAAAAGCCAAAGCGCTCAATTCTGTTCGTGTCGGTAACGGGTGAAGAGAAAGGCCTGCTAGGTGCAGATTATTTCGCTCGTAACCCAACGGTACCTGTTACTTCAATGGTGGCGAACGTAAACCTAGATATGCCGATTTTGACCTACGAGTTTGCAGACGTTATTGCGTTTGGCGCGAACCACAGTGATTTGCAAGAATCAGTGGAAAAAGCTGCAGCTAACGCCGATATCGAGCTAAGCCCAGACCCATGGCCAGAGCAGGCACTTTTCACTCGCTCAGACCACTATGCGTTTGTAAAACAAGGTGTACCTTCAGTATTTATGGTGCCTGGTCTTAAATCTAAAGATCCTAACGTAGACGGCAGCAAGGTATTTGGTAAGTTCTTATCTACGCACTATCACAAGCCTAGTGATGATATTAATCAGCCTTTCAACTGGAATGCTGCAGAGACGTTCACTAAGGTCAACGCGCAAATCGGTTGGACATTGGCAAATCAGAAGAACAAGCCTAAGTGGAACGATGGTGACTTCTTTGGTAATACGTTTAGTAAATAACCCATATTTGTTCGACGCTAAAAAGCAGCATTTCTATGCTGCTTTTTTTGTACCTGTGTATTGATAATTTGTTTCGTCTTTACACAACCTTTAACTAATAAGAAAGAAATTATGTCTACAATAATAGAGGTAGGGTAAAATTTTTAATATATGCTATGAAGTCTATGTTATTACTAATAACATGAGTTCTGATATAAGCGCAGAACCGAAGAGTTCATCAAGTTAGAACGCAGGAGAAACTTACAGTGGTAAAGCAACAGAAAAAGTATACGCTAATTGCTAGAGGTAGTTCTCACATACGGTACTTTAAGCAATTTGCGGAGCAAACTTCGCTAAATGTATCTGTTGCTAATATTGCCTCTACTTGGTTTCTGCCAATTAACGTCCGGCACTGAGCCCTCATGAAACATATCGATATTGACGCTTTAGTTAATCCCCACTTATTGAAAAAAGCGCAAAAACACAAAAAACTTCATCATTCTTTTGTGTGACTGATTTACGAAAAAATAAGTCGATGGCTTACGATATTAGATATTGCTAAAAGTGCAGCGCTTATTGAAAGGGAAGATTCAGACGTAGTGGGGGGTCTGGAACGGACAAAAACAGCCTAGTTCATCAATTGCTGCTGCGAAAGCACTAAAAAAAGAAGTCGTATATTTTGAAAACGGACTATTCCCAAATTCTACAACATGTGATTGGGCTGGCGTTAACTGCGAAAACTCATTACCGACTACCAAAGACTTTTACAAACAGTTTTATGAGAATAAAGCATTACCTTGCAAACTAGTGCCGCGTAAACCAGTGTGCGAAAAAGCATGCGGGGTAAAAGCAAGAGAATTACCAGAACGTTACATATTTGTACCATTTCAAGTAGAGACTGATAGCCAAATTATTTCAAATTCACCTTGGATACGAAGTATGGCGCAGTATTACCAGCATTTACTCAATGTCATAGACAAAGTGGATGATCCTACGCTTCATATTGTAATCAAAGAGCACCCATCAGAATCAGTGAGGCACGACAACCTACACAATAAACACGAACGGATTTTGTTCGCTAATCACTGCGAGACTCAAGAGTTAATAGAACGTTCATTAGCAGTGATGACAGTGAACTCTACAGTGGGAGTCGAGTCTCTATTACTGGACAAGCCGGTGGTGGTGTTAGGTAAGGCATGCAACGGCATTGAAGGCGTAACAAAACTTGTGCGAAGTGAAGCTGAAATGCTAGAAGTCATGAAAAATATTGAATTGCTTGCAGCAGATACTGAAGCTAAATGCGGCTACTTAAATTTCATGTACAATTACTATGTTATTCCAACTACGTGGAAAAATATTGATAGTCAGCATGTTGAAGCACTTACTAAAAGATTACTGAAGCAAGATGCTTTGGCACACTATATATCAAATTTTGTGAATAGTGAGACGATGACAGAAAAGGTGATGACGACTACATGCAAACTTGCTTAATACAATAACAGTAAAGGCGCTAAAAAGCGCCTTTACTGTTATTGGTTATCGCTTGACTTAAACAAACATCTGCTTAAACGCAGCCCATTGCTCATTGAATTGTTCTGTTGGCTTTCGGGTAAAGCCGCTGCGGATAAAACCATTGATACGTCCGTCGGTATAACAAATCATCATATTGGCGATAATCGCTTCATCGGCGGAAAGGGTTTTCCCTTCACGCAGTTTGCGCTCTCTTAGCACTTGTTTAAGCTGGGTTTCTAAACGCTCAAAAAGCTTGGCGATACGTGCACGTAGTCGGTCTTGCTCACCCATTAACGCGTCGCCGTTTAAAATACGGGTAATGCCTGGGTTCTTCTCTGCAAAGCCTAAAATAAGGTGGAGAATTAGCTGACAGCGCGTGAGCGAGTCTTTTTCTTCATTAACAATTTTGTTGATACGCGTAAAAAGCGTTTCTTCAATAAATTCGATAAGCCCTTCAAACATTCGCGCTTTACTGGGAAAATGACGATACAGTGCCGCTTCAGACACCCCGACCTTTTCCGCTAACTTAGCAGTAGTGATACGTTGACCTGGGCTGGTTTCTAACATTCCAGCAAGTGCTTGCAGAATTTGAGCTCTGCGATTTGTTTTTTTGACAGCAGGCATGACGAAAGTGGTTCCTCCGCTACCGAGTTATAGCAACCCGGGCTCCATGTTAAGTTGGCTTACGCCAAAGCGTTTATATTTATCGTTTTTATTATCGACACTTAATAAGTATCTGTTAGTTTTTATTGTTGAAAGCGAAACGTTCTGCAATAAGCGCTAGCAGCTGCTCGGCTAGCGCATTTTTGCTGGTGGCAGGCAGTCGCTTATCACCGTCTTGCCATATTACATGCAGCGCGTTTTTATCGCTATTAAACCCTAGACCTTCCGCCGTTATATCATTTGCCGCAATCATATCTAGCTTCTTTTTAGCAAGTTTGCCGCGTGCATAATCTTCCACATTTTGGCTTTCAGCTGCGAAGCCTACGCAAAATGGGCGGTCTTGTCTGTTGGACACAGTTGCTAGAATATCAGGGTTTTTAACAAAAGTAAGTGTTAACTCATCACCTGTTTTCTTTATTTTATTGTCCGCCACAGAACATGCCTTATAGTCGGCAACCGCGGCGGTACTGATAAAAATATCTGTAGAAGGTACAAGTTGTTCACAAGCCTTAAGCATTTCATCTGCGGTGGTGACATCGATACGGTTACAAAGGGTAGGTGTAGAAAGCGTTACTGGCCCTGCAACTAGCGTTACTTTCGCGCCCGCTTGAGCCGCGGCTTGCGCAATAGCAAACCCCATCTTTCCAGAACTGTGATTAGAGATATAGCGTACCGGGTCTAACGGCTCTCTGGTTGGCCCTGCGGTAATCGTGATTTGTTTTCCCGCTAGATTTGTTAATGCTAATGCCAACTCTGAAGTCTTATCTTCATTTTCGTTTAATACATCGGCGATATCTACAGGTTCAACCATACGGCCTGAGCCCACATCACCACAAGCTTGCTCACCACTTGCTGGGCCAATAAAGGTTACACCGTCTTCTTGAAGTGTAGCAATATTGCGCTGTGTCGCCGACGCCTTCCACATCTGCTGGTTCATTGCTGGGGCAACAAAAAGCGTAGCGGTTGTGGCCAAGTAAAGCGTGGTTAGTAAATCGTCTGCCATGCCGTGAGCAAGTTTAGCGATAGTGTTTGCTGTGGCTGGCGCGATAAGTAGTATGTCGGCCCATTTTGCTAATTCGATGTGTCCCATCGCGGCTTCAGCAGCTGGGTCTAGAAGGTGCTGATGCACCGGATTTCCTGACACAGCTTGTAGCGATAAAGTGCTCACAAACTCTGCGGCAGAGTCGGTGACAACAACACGTACGTTTGCACCTAATGCGGTGAGCTTGCGCACTAAATCTGGAGCTTTATATGCGGCAATACCACCCGTCACGCCCAGCAAAATGTTTTTATTAGCAATAGACATAAAAGAACACGAAATCTAAATATTAATATTAGCCTACCATGGTGACAAAAAATCGGATAGCTGAACAAAAGTCGATCTTGGCGTTTTGATACTGTTTGTCTTATATCTGCTCAACTTCAAAAGAAGAAACCCGCCTTTTATACAGTCGTTAATCTCTTTCAATTCAACTATAACCACTGTTTTATTGAGTTAACGGACCAAGTACATGTCGATAAAAGTATGGCCGATAAGTGAAAGGCCAAGAGAAAAGCTACTACAGCACGGTGCAGAAAGCTTAAGTGATGCTGAGTTGCTCGCTGTGTTGCTGGGCAAGGGGGTGAAAGGAAAGAGCGCCTTATCTGTAGCGCATGAATTGTTAAACGAACTCGGATGTTTGCGAGGAGTGGTAACCGCAACGAAAGAAAGCTATTCAAAGGTGTCAGGTATTGGGCCGTGTAAGTATGCCCAGTTCCAAGCAGGGTTTGAAATCTTTAAGCGCAATTTAGAAATAAAACTTAAACGCCAAGATGTATTTAACAACGTAGATGACACTAAGCGTTACTTACAGGCCAAATTAAGAGACTGCGAAAGAGAAAAATTTGCGCTTTTGATGTTAGATAGCCAACATCAACTTATCGCTTTTCGTACCATGTTTAACGGAACGATCAACAGCGCTGCAGTGTATCCGAGAGAATTGATCAAGCAGGTTATGATCGACAACGCGGCGGCGATCATTTTGGTCCATAATCACCCTTCAGGCGTAGCAGAACCTAGTCACGCAGACATTCGGTTAACAGCCGAGATCAAAAATGCTATGGCATCGATCGATGTACCTGTGCTTGATCATTTTGTGGTTGGGGACAAAGAAACCATTTCATTTGCGCAGCGTGGCTTGCTAACATAAGATTTCTAAGTCATTTGTCGATTATAATCTAGTCAAATAGATGAAAATGATTTAGCATAGGACCTAGTGGGTAATTTTTTTTAAAGGACTGTTATGAAGAAGTCAATTATTGCATTGTTTGCAGCTGCTACTATGGTAGCTGGTGTTAACGCACAAGAAGGTGAAGGCGGTGCTGGTGCAGGTGGTGCGGGCGCAGTAAGCGGTGGTCTAATCGCTACTGGTGTTGTTGCTGCTGGTATTATCGCTGGTGTTGCAAACAACAACTCTGCAGACGCGCCAGGAAATGGTGGGACTGATCCAGTTCAGCCTACGTGTGAAGGTGATGATCCACTTGTTGACGGCGTATGTGTTGGTACAACTAACACTGTTACTGTAACTACTTCTGGTACAAGCACTGTAACTAAAACAATTACTGTGCCTGTTACATTTACTTACGCGCCGACCGTACAGTAAATTTAAGAGTATTCAAAAAAGCCGCTTTTTTTAGCGGCTTTTTTTATTTTTATAGCAAAATTTAATTGTTTTTAGTTTTTGTCGGCGTACCTCAATGAAACTACATATTCTATCAGCCGTTATTGGCTTTCTTTGCCTGTCTCTTTCAGGATGTTCCACCACAACACTTGCCTACTACAATACGCTTAAACTTGCTTTAAAAGATCGAACGGTAACTTATACCGCTGAAGAGGTTGCGGCGAGTAAGGCCGATATTATGCAGATCAAAGCCGGGGAACGAGACGCCGCTTCCCTTGCATTAGCCTACATTGATGGTGATAAGTATAAATGGGTGTCGGGTGATAGAGTCATTTTTACTATGCACCACGGTATTATCGTGAAAACTGAAGGTTTAGATAACGACCTCTTTTATACAGGCAATTTGCAGCATAATCCGTTAGCTACCAATGATGTTTTGCCTTTCAGTTGGAAGCGTAAAGTGGATATCGAAGCAATTGGCTACGGTGTTCCAGTGGACTCTTCATGGCGAATTGTGGGTGAGGAAACTCACGAATACCTTGGCTTCTCTGTGCCCCTTATCAAAGTCGTAGAAACCGTAGACTTTTCAGAATATACCCCCTTTATAGACGTGGGATTGTCGTGGGAAAATACCTATTTCCTACATAAACACACGAAAGAGCTAATGGCCACGAAGCAACAGTTCAGCCCTAAGGGAGACGTGTACGACATGGTTTATCTAAGCCGTGTAGTACGTGAGATGAACAAACAAGGAGTAACGCAATAATGAAGTTTATTTCTACGCTTTTTATTGCCTTGGGTCTTATTACATCTACTAGTTTATATGCCAATGACGGCCTTGTAAGCGTTATGGTGAACAAGCAAACTTATCAGTTCGACCGACCAATCAGGTTATCAAGTGTGTTGTCTATAGTGGCTGATAATGGCGATTGGTATTGGCCTACAGCTTCTGCATTTGATTTAACCAACCCAACAGCTGAAAGAGAAAAAGAGATTGCGCTGTCGCAAATAAGAGAACTACTGGCTAGCTTTGATAAAGACTCAGACACTCACAAAGCACTGCAAAACCTCTTTGAACAAGTATCTTCATGGACGGTGTCTACACGTATCGATATGCCTATTTCTTACAATCGAGCTAGGTTGTTCTTTGAAGACAACCCTATGTTCCAGCCGGGTAAATATTGGATCCGTTTAAATGGGCGCCCTAACGTAGTGCATTTCTCGGGTGCAGTAATAAAGCCAGGCGCTTATCAACATCAAAGCGATACCTCAATTTATACGGCGGCTCATACGGTTAAAAAGGCGGTAGACGCCGACAGAAGCGTGGTTTATGTCATTGACCCCATGGGTAATATAGAAGAGAAGGGTATTGCTTACTGGAATTTAGATTTTGCTCAGCTTATGCCGGGTAGTCAGGTTTACGTGCCTATTTCTTCAGAGCTTTTCAGCAATAAACTTAAGCAATTAAATGAGCGGGTTGCCGCGTTAGCTGTACATAGGGTTTTACCTCAATGAGTGCGCCAATGTTTAAGAAAAAAGTATCTAAGAAACAAATGCCTAAGAAAAAAACACTCGCGCTGGTAATTAGCAGCGCATTATCTTCTGCCACGCTTGCTGATACTCAACTTCGCGTTACGCCCTCGCAGATGGTGCAAGGCGGTAATGGCCTAATTCAAACGCCAACCGCGCGTATGCGAGATGAAGGCGGAATGGCCATCAATTATACCGATAACGGTGAATACCGCTTCTGGTCAGTTAATATCCAGCTTTATGATTGGATGGAAGCGACCGCTCGCTATACCGACGTACGTACACGTTTATATAGCCAAGTTGAATCATTCAGTGGCGACCAAACCTTAAAAGATAAGGGCCTAGACGTTAAGTTCAGGCTATGGAAAGAAAGTTACTACCTACCAGATATTAGCGTTGGTTTTAGAGACTTCGGTGGCACTGGCTTCTTTGAAAGCGAATACGTAAACGCCAGTAAATCGGTAGGACCGTTTGATTTCCATTTAGGCTTAGGCTGGGGATATTTGGGGACAGCAGATGATATTACTAATCCATTTTGTGAGGTTAAAGATAGCTTCTGTGAACGCCCTGGCGGATTCTCAGGCCGCGGTGGTAAGGTCGATTACGACCAATTTTTTAAAGGTACCACTGCCTTCTTTGGTGGCGTAGAGTATCAAACACCATGGGAGCCGTTAACGCTAAAACTTGAGTTTGAAGGCAACGATTACTCCCGAGATAGAGCGGGCCAGCTAGAGCAAGATTCTCGCTGGAATGTGGGCGCGGTATATCGCTATAAAGACTTTGATTTCTCGTTAAATTACCAACGTGGAAATACCATTGGTTTTGGTGTTACATATCGCTTCAACATGAACACAGCATCACAGATTAAGTTCGACGATGCGCCGCGAAACTTAATGGGAAGAAATGCGCCATCTAATATTAAAGATGTGAACAAATCACGTCTTTATAACGACCTTTATAACTCAGGTGGTTTCCTCTTATCCGATGCTGAAATTAAAGAAGACAGCGCAACTTTCTATGGAACGCAGGTCAAATACCGCGACCAAGATGAAGCTATCGAGCGGGTAGGTCGTGTTGCGGCTTCTGAGCTTCCAGATAGCGTTAAAACCTATCATATGGTAGATAATCGCGGTGGCCTTCCACTGGTTGATACTCAAATAGACTCTGAAGCCTTTATCTCAGCGGCGCGATACGAATCGGTCGATGCCGATATAACGGAAACATACGTGAGAACATCGCCTTCTGAAGAGATAAAAGAAGCATACGACCCTGAAAATACCTCGGGTTTTTTCTACAGTGCTGACTTCTTTTTCACTCAGTCGTTTGGTAATCCAGAAGATTTCTATCTTTATCAAACAGGGTTAATGCTAAATGGCGGCTATGCGTTAAACGAAAACTTCTCGGCTATGAGTAGTGCACGAGTGACGCTTCTTGATAACTTCGATAAGTTTAATTACCTCGTAGATGGTGAAGACGTGTCTTTACCTCGCGTGCGTACCCGGGTACGTGAATATGTGTCTGAAAATGATGTATGGTTAGATACTGCGTTTTTACATTACAAAGACGATATCGCTGACGATCTTTATGCTCAAGCATACGCAGGTTATCTAGAAACCATGTTTGCTGGTGTAGGTGGTGAAATTCTTTATCGCCCTGTCGATAGTAATGTCGCCTACGGCATCGATATCAACTACGTTAAACAGCGCGACCCTTACAGCCAAACAGGCTTAGAGGATTACGACACGATAACCGGCCATGCAAGTGTCTATTGGCAGCCTGAATTCCTAGATGATACGCAAATTACGGTTAGTGCGGGTCAATTCTTGGCGAAAGATAAAGGCGTGAATATTGATTACGCCAAGCGCTTTGATAGCGGCATTATAGTAGGTGCTTACGCTGCCTTCACTGATGTTTCTTCAGAAGAATATGGGGAGGGGAGTTTTACTAAAGGCTTCTATATTTCCATTCCTACCGATCTGTTCTTGCTAGAGCCGTCGAAAGGGCGAGGATTGTTCCCTTGGGTACCAATCTCTCGTGATGGTGGGCAAATGTTACGCCGACCTTCAAGGTTAATAGACCTCACAGAAACCAGGTCACCTTTTTTCGACTAGCGATAGTTTAGCTACGTAAAAGTTAGAAACTAAAAAGGGAGCACATGCTCCCTTTATCATTTTACTATCAGCGCCAGTATTTCAAACGCTTTCGCAGTTTTAGATTTCTGAACCAATTCTTAGGCTTAGTGCAGTTTTCAGACCTTGGAAAATGCTTAATCTCATCAATTGTTGCCGCTAAGACGCGCTTTGCTGATTCCCCATCTTTATAGGGGTGCATTTCGCTGCTGTAAACACTGATGGCATTTTCAAGTTCTGAATCCATGGCTAACGCCTTTATTATGCTCATCTCAAGTGCATCGGCATTGTCAATATTAATAAGTACTGGCTCTGGCTGCCCATTTTTGTATGTCACAACTGGTTTACCCGTTAATAAGAACTCAGTAATAGCAGACGAGGTATCTGAAATCATAATATCGCTTTCCCGCAACAAAGGAAGAATACTAGAAGAGGTGACAACTTCTAGTTTATCGTGCTGTGCGAGCATATATTTTTCAATGGTTGCTTTGTCCATCTTAGGATGAAATTTTACCTTCCATTGCCAGTCGTGCTTTTTGCTCAGTGCAACAATATGCTCAAACAATGCTTCGGTAGAGGTAAGGCTTGGCGAGAAGGTCGGGGCGTAAAGGATAACTCGCTTTTGGTTAGTCGGGGTATCAGGATTACCACTTTTAAATAAGTTATCTAGCTTAGTCCATCCAGTTTCTTTTACTGTAAAGTGAGGATGTTGCAATCTTAGCTCTTCAAACTTTTTAGTGAAAAACGGGCCCTGCGTACAATACAAATCAAAACAACCTCTGATCCGAAAATGGCCTTTCTTTTTCCATTCAAAGCCGTGGAATAACTGTACCTTTAAGCCAGGTAAGAATGAAGGAATAAGGTTGCCAGGCACAAAGGATGCATCGGGGTTGAATTGGATGACCTCTTTGATTGATGGTAACACTTGTTCATCCTCACGAAAGAGTGATGTGTTGATGTCATTCCCTTCTACGAACCATTTTACTTCATGACCAGCGCTACGCATTTCTTGTTGAAGCGGTCGTAGGATCTCAAAAGAGTAGTTTTGAGATATATAAAGCAAAAATCTCATGAATGAGTGTCTCGAATAATTTCGATGATTTCTGTCGTCGATATGGAAGGTGTTCTGGGTAAATAAATGACCTCACAAATATCTCCAAATTCGTCAAATTTACCCTCCCAGTCATTACCCATAACCAGTACATCGGCGTTGTGCTGCATAATGTAATCGCGCTTCTTTTCTAACGACTCTTCCATGAACACATCATCAACGAAGCGCAATGAAGACAGTAATTCTTCCCTACTGCTATAGGCGTACACAGGAGAGCGCCCTTTTTTATCTAAGTTGAGCTCGTCAGAAGATAGGCCTACAGTTAAGTGATCGCCACAAGCTCTGGCGCGCTTAAGAATACGGATATGCCCAATGTGAAGCACATCAAATGTGCCGAAGGTGATTATTTTTCGCAAGGTAATTCCTGATTATTTGTCGTAAGGTAATGTGCTATCCGTGAACTGCACTTTCCATCCATTGCTCCCACCATGCAACGGGTAACTGAAAGTCGCTCAGCACGCCTTGCATCCGGAGCATTGACGCATTCCCTGAGCAATCTATTAGATTCAATAGGATTTGAGGCACGGTTTGCAATATCGTGAAAAAGTACAATATCGGGATCGAGGCGCTTTTTCATTCTAAATTTAAATAGGCCAGTATAGTTCCACTTTCTTTTGGTAAAATCGCACCACACGACGGGTTTATCGATCGCTGCAAACTCAAAAATAGCAGAGGACGCATCAGAAAGCATTACATCACAAATCTTCATAAACGGTACTAAACAAAACTCGCTTTTTTGTGTTAGGTAGACATTGTCATACGATGACCAAGTGTGAAGTTTATTCTTCTGATTAGCATATTTTGTTTTGGTTACGCTGAAGAAGTGAGGTTTAAGAATAATATTGAAATCAGAAAGCGAACGGGGCCAACTATCGTCAAATTGCTCTATACTACTTGGAAAAAAGGTAGGGGCATAAAGGACCGTAGGCTTAGTGGGATCCAACCCCATATCTTCCAATGAAATCGGAGCAGGGTTATCGCCATAAAGAGGGTCGAGTTTTGCATAACCCGTATTTACAAAAGTGCGTTGTGGAAAACGCTCGATTAACCTTGCTAGCCTACGCTCTCCTTCAACAAAGCGAACATCGAAAGGGTATTCTGATACTTTGTAATAGCAAGATTTAGGGCCTATCCCATGTTGCATTAGGGCAAGTTTTGCGTGTAGAAACGCTTTCTTTTTACGATGAAATGGAGGTACGTTGCCGAATATAATCCAGTCTACTTTTTGTTGCTCATAAAATTCAAACACATTTGATTTATCGGCAATAAAATAATATTCAAAATGTTCCTCGTCAAGTTTTTGCGCTTTTATCTCGTCGTATCCATCTTCTTTGTGCAATATGAACCGAACCTTAGCACCTTGGCTTTTTAGCTCCTTTGCCACAGGCAAGTATTGAGGTAGATAATAGAGATGTTGCACATCAAAAAGCACACTTGATGACATATTTCGACTCCAAAATTACAAACAACCTACATAATGCTGCAAACTGATGCTTTTATCAGTAACGATTAACACGAGCTAGTATATCGCGCTGAAATGAAAATGTAACAAAGTTTGCCCGCATAGACGAATGATAAGGTTGAAAGGTGGCTATTTGGGAGTGAAATGGAGTATTGTTTAAAAATTGAGCGCCAGGGAAAATAAAAAGTAACCTTTTTGTACTTTCTTATTGAAATGATCCTGCCTTTGCTGTATAAAATGCGCCCTCTAATTTATAGTAATACGTCATTTGACCCAACCACTGTTTGAGCGCTTGGGATTAACTGACGCGACAGTTATCGTTGTTCTGGAGACAAATACAATGTCAAGAGTATGCCAAGTAACAGGTAAGCGTCCAACGGTTGGTAATAACCGTTCACACGCACGAAATGCGACTCGTCGTCGCTTTTTACCAAACCTTCAAACACACCGTTTTTGGGTTGAGAGCGAAAGCCGTTTTGTAAAACTACGTTTGTCTGCTAAAGGCATGCGTATCATCGATAAGAAAGGTATTGATTCAGTACTAACTGACATCCGTGCCCGTGGTGAGAAAATCTAAGGAAGCCGACAATGCGTGATAAAATTAAACTAGTTTCTTCAGCAGGTACAGGTTTCTTCTACACTACTGATAAAAACAAGCGTAACATGCCTGGCAAAATGGAGATCAAAAAGTATGATCCCGTTGTGCGTAAGCACGTTATGTTCAAAGAGGCCAAAATCAAGTAATTAGCTTGCTTTTGTCTCCACGAAAACCCAGCCTTTGCTGGGTTTTTTGCTTTTAAATTCGCAATACTTGCTCGCATATCTCACAGATCCCACAAGATCCCGACGTCGCATTTAAATGATCCCGCTTTTGTTCAAACATAGATAGTTGCCTTACCTGCAGCAGATCAGTCGTAAGCAGCACGCTGACTAAGGCTTACAGCATCCTAAAAACGTATTAAGCCAGACTTCAAGCAGCGCCAACTTTTCGTTAAAAGCGCCCTACACAGAGTTAAGCAGGTAATCTGCACATTGGATTAGCTTATAAGAGAATGAGGCATTACTATATTGCGTTGTTTATAGTCGACCATATTACGGAAAAACGCGTGGCAAGAATTTCTCAGCGGGCAATGAACAACGTCGTTATCATCGCAATGCTCATTATGATTGCACTGTTTAACTTAGACAGTTTGGTACCAAAGAAAGACCCTGTACAAACGCGTAGTTTATTACCTGAAGATGCTTACGTGCTCAAGATAGAGCATGATACAAATAGCCTAGAGCGCATCGGGCAACAATGGCGTCAAAAAAGCCTTAACACAAGCCTTGCTGTAAAACCTGACGAGCAGTTTTCACACTGGCAACGGGCTATGCTGAACCCAGCTACTGAGGTACCTGAGTCGGTCATGAATAGCCAGCCTTATATTGTTGTGGTTTGGCTTGCGGGTAATAGTAACGGCAACGTTTATGCTATTTACCCCAATACATCACCTGTAGTGATCAAATTTGAAAATAACTGGTACACATTAACCAATACCAACCTCAATAAATTATTACCTTGGACATGATAAATGCCTGAATTACCAGAAGTTGAAGTAAGCCGGCTAGGCATATCACCGCATTTAATCGGCAATACCATTACTCGTGTAATAGTACGGGAACGAAGAATGCGCTGGCCCATACCTGAGGAGGTCTCAAGTGTTGAGGGGCAGAAGGTAATTGCGGTAAAACGTCGAGCGAAATACCTGCTTATTGAAACAGCAACAGGCACGCTTATTTTACATTTAGGAATGTCGGGCAAGCTGCGTGTCATCGACGCAACCACACCCGTTGTGAAACACGACCACGTGGACATTGTTCTAGATACCGGGAAATGCTTGCGTTTAAATGACCCTAGGCGCTTTGGAGCAGTTTTATTTCAAGCGCCCAATACGCATCAAGTAATGTTTGACAACCTAGGCCCAGAGCCACTTACAGACGACTTTGACGAAAAGCACCTGTTCAAGCTATCGCGTAACCGTAAAGGCCCGGTAAAAAATTTCATTATGGATAACGCAATCGTTGTTGGTGTGGGCAATATCTATGCAAACGAAGCTTTGTTTCTTGCCGGTATCGATCCGCGTAGAGCGGCGGGTAACATCAGTGCGGCTCGCTATAAGTCACTCACCGCTACAATAAAGCAAGTGCTCGCTAAAGCCATCGAGCAAGGTGGTACTACGCTCAAAGACTTTGCACAAACCGATGGTAACCCCGGTTATTTTGCGCAGCATTTAAATGTGTACGGAAGAAAAGGTGAGCCTTGTGAAGTGTGCGGTAAAGCCATTGAAAGCAAGGTGATAGGGCAGCGCAATACCTTTTTCTGTACTCGCTGCCAGCGCTAATAGCTAAAAAAGATTTATGCTAGAAAGGTTTACAGCTAGAAAACTAACTTAAAGCAACTTAACACCGTAAAGCGACTGTACTGGACAACGCCGGTTTACCTAACTCTTTTTACCTAGCCTGTCTCTTAACGCTTGCTCTACTACCGGGTGGCAAAAACCACTTACGGCCCCGCGATGCAAGGCTACCTCTTTCACTAGAGTAGAAGAAATAAACGAGTTTTCTTCAGCTGGAGTTAGAAATACACTTTCAAGCTTCGGGTTTAGGCGTCGATTCATATTGGCCAGCTGGAATTCGTATTCGAAATCAGATACCGCGCGTAAACCACGAATCAAAATAGTCGCGTTTTGTTCATCCGCAAAGTCCGCTAGTAAACCAGTAAACCCTACTACTTCAACATTAGGCAGATCGGCGGTAACTTTCTTTATCATTTCTACCCGTTCCTCTAATGTAAAAAGCGGTTTTTTACTGGGGTTAGAAGCGATAGCCACAATAACGTGAGAGAATAGCTGAGACGCCCGCTCAATAAGGTCTGCATGACCGTTAGTAATGGGGTCGAAAGTACCTGGGTAAAGTGCTCTAGTGTGCATAAATTGAATCTTATTGTCGTATAGGGTTTATAGGTTCAACTGGGCTACTGTACCACATTAACGAGTAATGCTAAGTACTGCTGCAATTATGTTTATTATTCGCGGTTTTTAACGCTTCACCAATTCGTTATAGCCATCTAAGCATGCCTTCCAATCGTCTTCTTTCCAGTGAAATACCGGGTTTTTCGCTTGCTCTTTATGTAGAGAGCGCAATAGACGATCTAGGTTACTTTGTTTCCAGCTATCCCCTTGGCGTTTCGAACAGCGGTCAAAGTCGATTAGCCAAATTTGCTTATCGCCATCAATCATAATATTTCGAACATTCGCATCGTGATGATAAACCTGGCAATTGTGCATTCGAGCCAGCGCTCGCCCGACTTCATGCCATTCGTTTTTTGATAGTGGCTGCTGGCACAAAACGTGGTGCAGGTCTTGGCTATTAGGAATGTTAAGGGTGATAATATCGCCCCGATAAATTAAGCCTCTGCGATGGATACGAGCAGCGACAGGAATAGGTACCAAAAGACCTTCACCTCGCATGTATTCGAGCAATGCGAATTCTTCGAAAGGTCTAGAACGTTCAATGCCATTAAAAAAGTATTGGTCACTGAGTATCTTGCCTACCAGTCCGCCACGCATAAAGTGCCGTAAAACCCAGTGTTGACCTTCATGCTCAATGAAGATGGTTGTACCACGCCCCTTGGCTTGACCTGTTATCTTGTTCTGCAGTTGCCAAAACTCAGGGCTAAACATTTCAGTATTGGGCTGACTAACCAAGGTATTGTCGAAAATAAAGTGGTGCCCAGCACCTATGTCTCGTCGCATTGTCGCCATGTTGCCCACAACTTATGGTAAATTTCATATTCTAATGATTTATTTTGGTTTTTCAGCAACGAGAGAGCTTCTGTGGGAAAAAAGATTTGTTTAATGCGCTTATCGGCCATTGGGGATGTGTGTCATGCCGTTGCTATGGTTACTCGAATTCAATCACAGTGGAACGATGCTGAAATTACGTGGGTAATAGGGAAAGTGGAGTATCAGCTGGTGAAGCTGATGCCAAACGTACGGTTCATTATTTTTGATAAATCAAAAGGGAAAGCTGCAGTAGATTCGCTAAAAGCGGAAGTGGCCGGTGAAACCTTTGATGCTTTATTAATGATGCAGGTGGCATTACGGGCAAACTTAGCTTCGCGAGTGATTAAAGCAAAACAGCGCATAGGTTTTGACTGGGCGCGAAGTAAGGAGCTGCACTGGTTGTTTGCCAATAAACGGGTGGCTGCCACAAAGCACGCTCATGTGCTTAAAGGTTTTATGGATTTTGCCGATGCATTAGGCGTACCAGAGACAAAGCCAGTATCTTGGAATATCCCGGTTGCTCCAGAAGATGAGCAGTGGGGCGAAGAACAAGCAAAAATACTGGGTAAATATGTGGTTATTTCACCTGCTGCAAGTAAAGCTGAAAGAAATTGGTTGCCACAGCGATACGCAAGTATTGCTGACTATATCCAGGAGGCCGGCGTCAGCGTGATATTATGTGGCGGTCCAGGAGAGTTAGACCGCAAAACTGCTGATGCAATAAAAGCGTGTGTAAAATATCCGCTTAAAGACTTTACTGGGCAAACAACATTGCATCAGTTGCTTATGTTGCTTAAGCATGCCCACCTAGTTATTGCACCAGACACTGGTCCGGCTCACATGGCTACAACTGTTAGCACACCTGTAATTGGGCTATACGCACACTCTAACCCACGCAGGACGGGGCCTTATAACGACCTTGATAGAGTAGTCTCTGTGTATGATAAATGTGTAGAAGAACAAAAGGGAAAACCCTGGGACGCGTTGCCATGGGGTACGCGAGCCAAAGGGCGCCAATTAATGGAAAAAATTACCGTAGACATGGTAAAGCAAAAAGTTGCGACGTTTCTCGTTTAATTTTTTATCGTAAGGTAAAACTACCAACTATTATCTACACTTAGCGTTGTGAACTGTACTTCTGTGAAACAGGGAGCTGTTACTTAATGAAAAAGCCCGCTTTGCGATGGCTGTCCGGTATTTACGCTTTTACCACATCAAAAATAGTGCTGCTAGCATTAGCAGTGCTAGTACTGTGCGTGTCTAAAGTAAATGCGTCTGAACTTAACGTCATGGTGAATGAAAGCGTAATGGTTGCAGAGCTTAATCGCTCTGAGCTTCGTCAGATCTTTACAGGGCAGCGTCAGTACTGGGGCAACGGCACTAAAATAACGGTTTTTGTACTGCAAGACAGCGATGAGTTACACCGTCAGTTTTGTCGCGATATCCTTCAAATGTTTCCTTACCAGTTGTCTCGGCTTTGGGACCAAATTACCTATTCTGGGCAAGGTATCACACCTATCAGAGTAACCTCTTATCAAGCGCTAGTTGATGCACTAGAGAATACCGTGGGCGCTATCGGTTACGTTGAGCGAAGTGATATTGTTAAGCTAAGACGCGTAGAGGTAGACTTAGAATGAAAAAATATATCGCTTTTTCGCTCGTAATCGTCAGTTCGTTCGTTGCTAACGCACAGACAGACTTCACATGGCATGGCTATATTTCACAAGGCATTACCCAGTCGAAAGACAGTAGTTTTATCACTGACAACAACAAGGTTACTGGTGAACTCACAGAGATAGGCTTGAACGGTTACTATCAGGTTGCAGAAAATATATCCGTTGCTGGCCAAATTAATTATCTAGACGGTGGTAACCGTTTCGAACAAGGTGCTCGCCTAGACTATCTATTTGTCGACTGGAAACTGCCTGACTTACCTAGCGGATGGCGCGGGCAAATTCACGCAGGTCGCTTTAAAAACATCCATTGGCTTTATTCCGCAACCAGAGATGTTCCTCAAACTCGATATACGTCATTATTACCTCAATCAGTTTATAACGACGGATTTCGTGACGTTGCATTGGGTAGTAATGGTATTTTGACCAGTTTTTCTCACTTTAGTAAGGAATATACGTGGGAGCTTAACTGGAGTTATGGGCGCTCGAACATTAACGATTCTCAGCGCGACTTTCTGTTAGGTAATGAAGTTAAAGGGAAAATTAAACAAGACTTCGTACATCAAGCGAGCCTGTTTTTACAGCCCTCATCCATGACGTGGAAAATAGGGGCTGGTTGGCTTGATTCCGATTTCAGGTACACGCCATCACCGGATGAAGATGGTTTGCCTGGCAGCGCGAACATAGAGCGATTTATGTTTTCTGCGCAATACTTCGCAGAAAATTGGGAGCTGTCTGCTGAATTAATACGCGACAAACAACTAAGCCAAGGGCTGTTTTCGTCAGATTTTATCGAAAAGCGCACCGGAGAAGGCGGCTTTGTTCAATTCAGGTACCTTTTTAACAACCACGTTAGCGGCCTATTGGGCTACGACACTTACATCAATGATACATCTGACCGTGATGGTAAAGACCTAGAGACAAAGACAGGAGGTCTTATCCCTGCCTACTTTGGATATCAGGATACGTATACGGTGGGTTTACGTTGGGACATCGCTCCAAAATGGAGGCTCCAAGGGGAATATCACTGGGTAGAGGGGGCAACCCGCGTGGTGAGTTTGTTGAACCGTGATGTGGCATCCTACTCTGATAAACATTGGGAAATGTGGTCAATACAATTGATGTATTGGTTTTAAGGCTAGTAAATGAAGGTTCAGGTATCTTTTACCACTAAAACCATCGCCATATTATTGGCAATGGTTTTAACTGTTACAATTGTAATTTCTACCATGCTTATTCAAGAATCTGAAGCTAAGCTTGAATTACAGCAGCGTGAAAGCCAAATCAGCAATCAACGTCGCGTGCAGTTGTTTGAAGATATTCTCCATAGCCGCATGATCACCTTTATTGATATTATAAGCCGTAAAAGTGGCGCCTATTCCAATAACCTTGATGAATTACGTAGTACGTTAGATGACCTAAACGAATACCTAACGCTCAATTTTCAGGTCGAAAGCCTGTACTTATTCGATGAAAATGGCGTTGTTGGACAGCCCGCTTACCCTGTTAACGCCACTATAGAGCGCCTTGTAGATTCCACCCGGGCAGCATTTGAAAGCCGCTCGTTACTGGTCTGCGAGAGCGTATGTACCCATTATATTTCCATACCCATAATGGCGCAGAGTGAGAAAGTGCCGGTTATCATTGTTTCTACTTCTATGCGGGAACTGCTGTATTTGTTCAGCCGAGCGACCGATGTGCATAAGGTTGCGGTTGTTCAGTTGAGCGAATTACAAGAGGGCAATCTTTCATTAAAGGTAGCAAGCCAAGTTACGGCGGCCAATCGACAGTTCATAAATTTACTTATTGACGCTTTGCCGGCTAACTGGCGTGTTGACGATCTCGTTATCAAAGGCGTGAATGTAGGTTTAGACAGCCAGCAGCTTTTAGTGAGCCTTCTACCTTTTGACCACGCGTCAGGAGACCATCCTTATTTACTTATTGTACAAGATGTGTCGGCAATGATACGTCAGAACGAGCAATATCAGTACGTGGTTATTTCAAGCGCTATCGCATTATTTCTTCTTTTCTCTTCGTTGCTCTATCTTTTCTTAAATCAATATCGCACAAGGCTATTAGATATCAGCGAACGCCTACCTATGTTGGCTGAGCATAAGTTTAGCGAATTTTACACGGTTGCGGCTAAGCGTAGAAAGCAGCCGGTATTTAAGCTAACCGACGAACTCGACGTGGTTGAGGAAGCGGCGAACGATTTAGCGCGCCAGCTAGAAAGCTTTGACGGACAAATGGCAATTAACACCGCTAAGCTCGAAAAAATGGCCATGTTCGACGTGCTAACAGGGCTGCCTAACCGCAACATGTTGACCTTTCAAATTGAAAAACAATTAGCTAGTTCAATTCGCGATGACAGGCTAGTTGCTCTTATGTTTATGGACTTAGACGACTTTAAGAAGGTCAACGATAGTCATGGGCACGACGTGGGTGACAAGCTTCTCAAAGCCGCTGCAATGCGAATTTCAAAACCTATTCGGGAATCTGATATTGCGTCTCGTTTTGGTGGCGATGAATTTGTTATTTTGCTGTCAAACATAGATAGCAAAAAGCATGTTGATACTGTTGCGCAAAAAATCATAGACGAATTCAAAGAGCCTATCATTGTTGATGGCGTGACCTTTTATGTTTCAATCAGTATTGGTATTGCCATAACTAATCACTCTCGTGCCACGCCGGTGGAACTGTTACGTCACGCTGATATTGCAATGTACGAAGCTAAGGCGAAGAAAGGCGCAGAATTTAGGGTGTATGACGCCACCATGAACCTCAAGGTAATGCAAAAAGTCGAGTTGGAATCTGAAGCCCGTGAAGCCCTCAGAGGTAACCAGTTCAGCCTTGCCTTGCAACCGCAAATTGACATTCACAGCGGCAAACTTATGGGCTTTGAAGCGCTATTGCGCTGGTATCACCCTAAAAAAGGGCATATTTCACCAGGTGATTTCATTCCTCTGCTTGAAAATACGTCGTTTATGCTCGAGCTAGATTACTGGGTTATCACGCGCTCCACCCATTTGGTACGTGAGCTTAAAAATAGCGGATATCCAGATATTAAAGTGGCAATTAACTTATCGGCAGGACAGTTCCTAGACCCCAGCTTACCTGAGTTTTTACAGCACCAAATCATCAAAAATGATATTGCGCCTGACCAAGTTTGCCTAGAGCTAACGGAAACCGTTTTGGTCTCAGACATCAAGCGGGCAACGGAAATAATGCAAACCATACGTGATATGGGGTGTATGTTAGCCATTGACGACTTTGGGACCGGCTATTCATCATTGAGCTATTTAAAATCACTGCCAGCCGATTACATAAAGGTCGATCGTTCTTTTGTTGCTAATATTGCCAGCAGCGCAGACGACAGAAATATTGTGCATTCCACCATATCTATGGTGCGTAATATGGGCATGCAGGTAATAGCTGAAGGCATTGAAACCAATGAGCAGTATGAATTGCTTTGTCATTTCGACTGTCATCAGGGGCAGGGCTATCTTATCAGCCGTCCTATACCTGAAGTAAACCTTTGGGACACACTAAGCAATAAGGTAGAAAACGGCTTTTGGAAAGATTTCACATAGCACCTAAAGCAAATTAGTGTGATTTAAGTGTTTTTCTTTGACTGTGCTAAATAATTTACAAACTTAGTCGACAAACCCATTAAATACAGCGCATGGGTGTGTACCCTTTCACGCGCTTTCATTACACTAGCGGTTTTTATATACCCACACTTGGAGAATGGCATGTCTGCGGCATTTATTTCTCATTTGCAATCGCAAATTGAAGCCACAAAAGAAGATGGTTTGTACAAAAAAGAGCGTGTGATCACATCCCAGCAACAAGCGGATATTGGTGTTGATAGTGGTGAGCATGTTATTAATTTTTGCGCTAACAACTACCTCGGCCTGGCAAACAACGAAAGCTTAATCGAAGCGGCGAAAGAAGGCTTAGATAGCCATGGCTTCGGTGTAGCATCTGTGCGATTCATTTGCGGAACGCAAGACATTCACAAGCAACTAGAAGCCTCTATCAGCGACTTTTTAGGCACCGAAGACACCATTCTTTACCCGTCTTGCTTTGACGCAAATGGCGGTTTGTTTGAAACCCTGCTTGGGCCGGAAGATGCCATTATATCTGATGCGCTAAACCACGCTAGTATCATTGACGGCGTACGTTTGTGTAAAGCAAAGCGTTACCGCTACGCTAACAACGACATGGCAGCGTTAGAAGAGCAGTTGATGCAAGCCGATGCCGACGGCGCACGCTTTAAAATCATTGCTACCGACGGCGTGTTCTCTATGGACGGCGTTATTGCCGACCTTGCTTCAATCTGCGACCTAGCCGACAAATATGATGCCATGGTAATGGTTGATGACTGCCACGCCACGGGTTTCTTGGGCGAAAACGGTAAAGGTAGCCATGAATACTGCGGTGTAATGGGTCGTGTAGACATTATAACAGGTACTTTAGGCAAAGCCCTTGGCGGCGCGTCAGGTGGTTATACTTCGGGCAAAAAAGAAGTTGTAGAGTGGCTACGTCAGCGCTCGCGTCCTTACCTATTCTCTAACTCAGTCGCGCCACCTATTGTTTCAGCATCATTAAAAGTGTTTGAAATGATGAAAGAGGGTGATGAGTTGCGCGCTAACTTATGGCGAAATGCCAACCATTTCCGCAAGCGCATGGAAGAGGCTGGCTTTACTCTTGCCGGTAAAGACCACGCTATTATTCCAGTGATGCTTGGTGACGCTCGCTTAGCCAGTGAAATGGCCGACAAACTTTTAGAGAAAGGCATCTATGTTATTGGCTTCTCATACCCTGTTGTACCTAAAGGGCAAGCTCGAATCCGTACGCAAATGTCAGCAGGTCATAGCCTTGAACACGTAGATAAAGCCATCGATGCTTTCATTGAAGTAGGCCGTGAAATGGGAGTGATTTCATGAAGTCGCTTGTAAAAGCAAAAGCGGAAAAAGGCATTTGGCTACAAGACACGCCAAAGCCTGAAGTAGGGCACAACGACCTACTGATTAAAATTCGCAAAACCGCGATTTGCGGTACTGATATGCATATCTACAACTGGGATGAGTGGTCGCAGAACACGATTCCCGTACCTATGGTGGTTGGTCACGAATACGTTGGCGAAGTAGTGGGTATGGGGCAAGAAGTAAAAGGCTTCGAAGTTGGTGACCGTGTTTCTGGTGAAGGTCATATCACCTGTGGTCACTGCCGCAACTGTCGCGCTGGTCGCGTACACTTGTGCCGTAACACTGAGGGTGTGGGTGTAAACCGCCCTGGTGCTTTTGCAGAGTACTTGGTAATTCCAGCATTCAACGCGTTTAAAATTCCAGACAATATCAGCGACGACCTCGCGTCTATTTTCGACCCGTTTGGTAATGCCGTTCACACCGCGCTAAGTTTCGACTTAGTAGGCGAAGATGTGCTTATTACAGGTGCTGGTCCTATAGGTATTATGGCGGCGGCGGTCGCAAAACATGTAGGTGCGCGACACGTTGTTGTTACCGACATCAACCCTTACCGTCTTGAACTGGCTAACAAAATGGGGGCAACCCGTGCTGTTGATGTAAGTAAAGAAAACTTACAAGACGTTATGGACGATCTGGGTATGACAGAGGGCTTCGATGTGGGCCTTGAGATGTCTGGTGTGCCAGTAGCCTTCAGAGACATGCTCGACAAGATGAATCACGGCGGCAAAGTGGCCATGCTGGGCATTCCTCCGCAAGACGTTGCTGTCGATTGGAACCAAGTTATTTTTAAAGGTTTGGTAATAAAAGGCATCTATGGCCGAGAAATGTTCGAGACCTGGTACAAAATGGCGAGCTTATTACAAAGCGGCCTAGACCTTTCACCCATCATCACTCACACCTTTTCCATTGATGACTTTCAGAAAGGGTTTGATACCATGGGGTCAGGACACTCAGGTAAAGTTATTTTGGATTGGCAATAATGACAACATTCTCACACATTAGCGTAAACGACGTGGCTAACTTTCAAGGCGACGTAACTATTGTGGATATTCGCGATCCCCAATCGTTTGCTAATGGCCATATGCCCAACGCGGCACCGCTGAACAACGACAACTTTGGGGCGTTTATTGATCAAACACCCAAAGATATCCCAGTTGTTGTGGTGTGTTATCACGGCGTAAGCAGCCAGCAGGCTGCGCAAGTGATTGCTCAACAAGGTTTTGAAACCGTTTACAGTATGGACGGGGGCTTTGAAGCGTGGCGACAGGCGAAGCCGGTAGTAACCGAATAGCTATTTTATAAAGGTGCACAATGTGCACCTTTATTTTATGTTTTGCAGGTCCTTCACTATTTCAGTATAAAGAGTCAGTAACGAGAGCTAGGTTTCCACGCTCTCGCACATCTTTATCGCTTCACACTCTTTTTGCTTTTGGGGTAACAACTAGTTTATGGGTCATCCTTTAATCGCGTTTAATCAGCAAAGTCCTGCGCACCTTCTCGCCAACTATTTAACCAGTCAGCATATCAGCGCCAAGGTCGTACAGCACGACAAAGAATTCGTGGTTGTACTGGATAATAGCGAGCATACCGATCGCGCAAAGGTTATCGCAGAAGATTTTTTAGTAAATCCAACAAACCCTAAATATCAGCAAGCGGCTTGGGATAGTGGTAAGAACGTACAGCTGGCCCCATCAGGCAACGGCTTTTCGTTAAGTAAAATAATGTCCGACGCCGTTAAAGCACCGTTTACGTCTGTGGTGTTTATGCTGTGCGCAGCGGTGTACCTATTATCTTTATTTGGCTTGTTTGCCCCCATAGCACAGCACTTACTGATGCAACCGTTTTCTGTTTTGTTGCAAAATCACGAGTGGTGGCGGCTACTTGGCCCGGCGTTTATTCATTTTTCAGTACTTCACATCGTATTCAACTTACTCTGGTGGGCCATGCTGGGAGCCAAGATCGAGCGTACGTTGGGCATAAGCATGCTGCTGATTGTTTTTGTAATATCAGCCACGGTTTCAAATGCTGCACAAGCGCTATTTAGCGACCCTGTACAAGGTAATCTACTCTTATTTGGCGGTTTGTCTGGTGTGGTTTATGCCGTGATGGGCTTCGTGTGGTGGCTTGGCTGGCTGCGCCCAAGCTGGGGACTTTCGCTGCCAAACTCCATTGTCGGCTTTATGCTAGTATGGCTAGTACTTGGCTATGCCGACATTCTGTGGGTGAGTATGGCAAATGCAGCGCATACGGCGGGCCTTATTTCAGGCTGCTTACTTGCCGCTACGTTAAGCTTAGGTTCTGGAAAGCGTTAGCAGTTGATGAAGGCAGGGCTTAAAACCAAAAGATACTGAAGTGTCTAGGTATTACGACGTATAAGTATGAGATAGCATGCCGTTCTAACCTAGAAAATTGGCGTGTTACATACTAAGACAAAAAATGGTAAAACTGCTTTAGAAACAAAAAGCGAGCTGATTAAAAGCTCGCTTCTTCATTGGCCTAGACAGCGGTTATTCTGTTTAAGCGCCCTGATATAAGTACTTAGTAAAGATAACGTTCTTAATCACTTCACCACCGGTTTCTTGCTGCATGTGCTCTTGAAGGGCTTTCAATATAGCGCGACGAATATCTTCACGACCGGTAAGCGACTTTACTTTCTCTGCAGGCTGCTGCCCGAAAATCTCAATGGCGGTAGAACGTAGCAGCGGCATATGGTGTTCAGCAATTTCCAGTTGGTTCACATCGTGAATCATTAACTCTACCGACACGCGAACGTAACCAAGCTTCTGTGCGCTGTCGCTAATATAGTTGGTAACAATCTCTGGCTCTAAGCCCAAGTAAGCGTAGTTGGCTTTATCTTGCGCCAATGCTGAATTGCAACCAAAAACAAAAAAACTAACCGCAAATACACGTAAAACGAGTGACTTAAACATAGTGAAGCCTGAAACACCAAAGTAATAAATTCACTTGATAGTGTAGCAAATCCCTTATCAAACACACTACTGCAAAAGTTTAACCAAGTGAAAATATTCTCACATGACGTGTTATCATACTAACAGATTCATTATTCGGGCTTTTCGTGTGAGTTTTAATGCCACTTTTCCAGTGGGTTTGGCGGTTGACTGGCAAGCACCTTCTGGCATCACAATTCCTAATGCGCAGCTAAAAAACTGGTTGTTAGACACAGGGTCGTTGACCGAGCGGGTGCAATCACTAAGCGATCATTTTTCGCTGGAGCTTATCGGGCAGCGCACGCAAATACCTCACGACAACGAGCTGTCGTTACTTCACAATAACGGTAACAGCAGCTATCAAGCTCGCGAAATCCTGCTGTGCGGTAACCATCAACCCTGGGTGTTTGCACGTTCTATTATTCCCCAAGCGTTTGTAGACAGCGAGCTTTCTGACTTAGGCCGCGAGCCACTGGGAAAACGCTTATTTAACGACACGCGGTTCACCCGATCAGAGTTCCAATTGTGTACTGCCCAAGCCTCCCAGTTTGGCATTAACAGTAACCAAACCTTGTGGGGAAGACGCTCGTTGTTTACGTTAGACAACTACAGCATGATAGTGGCTGAAGTTTTTCTTCCCGATTCTCCGGCATACGGCTATATAGCGACAAGCGAAAAGGAAAGCGAGCAACAGTTATGAAGCATAATTGGAATGCGTATGCGCGACTTATGCGCCTTGATAAACCTGTCGGTATTTATTTACTGCTATGGCCTACATTGTGGGCGCTGTTGATGGCGGCCCAAGGTTTACCGCCTTTGGGTATTACGCTTATCTTTGTGGCTGGCGTAGTCGTAATGCGTTCAGCTGGCTGCGTTATCAACGACTATGCTGACAGAAAAGTGGACGGACGCGTAAAGCGCACAACACAGCGTCCGCTTGCAACGGGCGAAGTGAAACCTAAACAAGCGCTGCAGTTATTTGGCGCACTTATCGCCATCGCCTTTGTGTTAGTGCTGTTTCTTAACTGGCAAACTATCGCGTTATCTTTCATAGCGCTTTTGCTTGCTGCAAGCTATCCCTTCATGAAGCGTTATACCCACTTACCGCAGGTGGTATTAGGTGCGGCATTTGGCTGGGCTATACCTATGGCTTTCATGGCCGTGCTAGAAACTGTACCAACGTACGCTTGGTGGTTGTTTATTGCTAACTTACTATGGACAGTAGCGTACGACACCATGTACGCCATGGTAGACCGCGACGACGATTTGCAAATAGGCGTTAAATCTACCGCTATATTGTTCGGTAAAAACGACGTGCTAATTGTGATGTTGTTGCAAGCCTGCGCGCTAACTATTCTGTGGTGTATAGGCTTAACAATCAATGCGACATGGCCTTATTACACAGCCGTGCTGTTTTCTACTTTGCTATGCGTGCGCCAATATCAACTTATTAAACGCCGTCAGCGTGAAGGCTGTTTCACCGCGTTTATTGAAAACCACTACATTGGTTTAGCCATTACGCTGGGTACGGCGCTGCATTTTTGTTTGGTTTAGTAGGGTACTTGTTAATACACCCGAAACCATACAACTATTGAACAAGTAAGCCGCAGTGAAAATTACTCGCAGTAGCAATTTGTTGCTTTTACCTTCTTACGTCACATTATAACTAAACGAAAGTATATACGTTTGACGATATATACTTTCGAGAGTATGTTAGGAGGTGCCAATGGAATGGCAAATTGTTGTCACAGATGAATTTGAGCAGTGGTTTTTGTCACTCTCTGATCTCGAGCAAGTAGATATTCTAGCGATGATCGATGTCTTAGAGATTAAAGGCCCCACTTTAGGAAGGCCTTATGCTGATACATTGAAAGGCAGCGCTAAAATTAGAAACTTAAAGGAATTAAGGCTTCAACACTCAGGAAAGCCCTACCGTATTTTGTATGCTTTCGACCCAAAAAGAAATGCAGTGCTTCTGTGTGGAGGGCGCAAAAACGGTAAGAAAGATAAACTGTTTTACAAACGAATGATTTATCTGGCTGAAAAAGTGTTTGCGCGATATTTAAAAGATGAAGGACTTTTATAAACCGGAGGCTTAGTATTATGGCAAAAACAATAGGTGAGCTACGTAAGCAAGTAAAACCCGAAATTCAAGCGACAGCTAGAGCTAAAGCGTTGGAAATTATTGCAGATATGACGCTTTCTGAAACCCGAAAAGCGCGTGGTTTAAATCAAGGGGAAGTCGCAAAACGCCTAAACTTAGCGCAACCCAATATCTCTCAAATAGAGTCTAGACCAGATTTACTCGTAAGTACTTTATCTCAATACATTGAAGCACTCGGCGGAACATTAGAACTTCATGCAAAGTTTCCCGATGGGCAGACTATCGATATTAAACTGTTTAAATAGTTGCATGTCAGAAGCGTGAATGAAGAACTTCAACACTCAAACATGATTGAAGACAACAAAAAAGCGCCATAAAGGCGCTTTGAGTTTTCTATAAGCTGTGAACAACTATTTTTCAGCTAGTTTTGCTTCTAGCTCGGCAATGCGACTTTCCATAGCGTCTAGCTTTTCGCGGGTGCGAATAAGCACTTGGCTTTGAATATCGAACTCTTCGCGAGTCACTAAATCAAGTTTCGACAGCTGCGACTGCAATACTGTTTTCACTCGGCCTTCTGCTTCTTCAGCCATGTTTTTAACGCCTGGTGGTACGGCATCAGCAATTTGTTTCGCTAAATCTTCGAGTTTCTTCGGATCCAACATGGAATTCCCTTATAATGCGCAGCTCAAAATATGAAAGCTATTCTATCGGTATCGTCGCGACATGCAATGAAAACCGTGTTACGCCCAAACGTACGTTGTTTTAGGAATTAAATGAAACTAAATGAAGCTCAAGAATCTGCCGTAACCTATGTGTCTGGCCCATGTTTGGTGCTGGCCGGGGCGGGCAGTGGTAAAACCCGTGTAATTACCAACAAAATTGCTCATTTAGTTAGAAACTGCGATATGCCAGCACGCTATATTGCGGCGGTTACCTTCACCAACAAAGCAGCACGTGAAATGAAAGAGCGTGTGGCGCAAACCTTAGGTAAGCCAGAAGCCCGTGGGCTAAAAGTATCGACCTTCCACACCATGGGCTTAACCATTATTAAAGCCCATGTAAAAGACTTAGGCCTAAAGCCGGGCTTCTCGTTATTCGATGATAAAGACTCGTTTGCTCTGCTTAACGATTTAACGTCCGAAACACTCGATGGCGATAAAGAGCAGCTTCAGCTACTACAAAGCTGCATTTCGAACTGGAAAAACGACCTTATCTTGCCCGATGCCTTATTAAAGTCGGCAACCAGCACGGGCGAGCGAGAATTTGCAGAAGCCTACAAGCGCTACCAAGACAACCTAAAAGCCTACAACGCGCTAGACTTCGACGATCTAATTTTATTACCCACACTGCTTCTAAAAAGTAGCGAAGCAATTAGAGCCAAATGGCAGAGCAAAATTCGCTACCTGCTGGTGGATGAATACCAAGATACCAACACCAGTCAGTACGAGTTAGTAAAGTTATTAGTTGGTGAGCGCGCACGCTTTACTGTGGTTGGCGACGACGACCAGTCTATCTATTCATGGCGTGGCGCTAAGCCGCAAAACCTGCACCTATTACAACAGGACTTTCCGCGCTTAAACGTTATCAAACTGCAGCAAAATTACCGCTCGTCAGGCCGTATCCTGCATTGCGCGAATATACTTATTCAGAACAACCCGCACTTGTTCGATAAAACCCTCTTCTCAGAGCTGCAGTATGGCGAGCCGCTTAAAGTGATAGAGGCGAAGAACGAAGAGCATGAAGGGGAGCGGGTAGTGGCAGAACTGCTTGCGCACAAGTTCATGAATCGTACTCAGTTTAAAGACTACGCCATTTTGTATCGCGGGAATCACCAAAGTCGTATTTTTGAAAAGCTGCTAATGAGCAACCGCATTCCTTACAAAATTAGCGGCGGCATGTCGTTCTTTGGCCGTGCCGAAGTGAAAGATATCATGGCTTATTTACGATTACTGGTGAATCAGGACGACGATAACGCTTTGCTACGTATAATAAACACGCCAGGGCGCGGTATAGGCCGCGCTACGCTTGAAAAACTAGGTAACTTTGCCAATAGCTTGGGCGTATCTATGTTTGAAGCCGCAACCCACCCTAATTTAAACAGCGTGCTGCCCGACAAAGCTTTTCATTCGGTATCGACTTTTGCCCGCTGGGTAGTTGAGTTGTCGGACAATGCAGAGCGTGGCAACACCGCTGATGCAGTTCGCACCATGATCCGCACCATGGGCTACGAAGAGTGGCTGTATGAAACCAGCGCCAGCCCCAAAGCTGCTGAAATGGCCATGGCTAACGTAAGTACCCTATTCGGTTGGGTGAACGATATGCTTGAAGGTAACGACCTAGACCAACCTATGACCTTAACCGAGGTAGTGAACCGCTTAATACTGCGCGACATGATGGAGCGCGGCGAAGACGACGGGGAAGGGGACCAGGTACAGTTAATGACACTGCATGCTTCGAAAGGTTTGGAATTTCCCATTGTGTTCTTAGTGGGTATGGAAGAGGGCTTATTGCCACACCAAAGCAGCATTGACGAAGATAACGTAGAAGAAGAGCGCCGACTTGCCTACGTAGGTATTACCCGTGCCCAGCGCGAGCTGATTTTTAGCCTCGCTAAAGAGCGCCGACAGTTTGGTGAAGTGATAAACCCTGAGCCAAGCCGCTTTTTATTCGAGCTACCGCCCGATGACGTTCAGTGGGAAAACCAAAAGCCAAAGGCAACGAAAGAAGAGCGCCAGCAAAAAGCACAGGTGGGTATTGCTAACCTAAGAGGTATCTTAGGTAAAAAGTAGTCGGTAAGTATTTAGCTGAGTTAGCTTTATCACTGCAGGCTGGTTGTAAAAACCGCAGTGAAAAATTTCCTGGTCAGATGTCTTGGGCATACCTTGTTGAGCAAGCATCAGCTGAAAGCGGGTAGTTAGCCTACAAAAGTTACAGATCGCGCGGCTCGGATCTTACACCACCCATTTGTTTTTTATTATAAGGCCTTTTATCGTAAGTGAGTGCTCACTTTTAGCCGGCTAGCAGTGCCATATCAAGCACTTTTGCGTGCTTCAATATCTTGCCCTGGCCATATGAACATTCAATTTCACTAAGGGCATCAAGCTGTGCCTGAGAATCTACACCTTCTGCAATTACTTGGAACTTCAAATGCTCAGAAATAAGCATGACTGATTGAATTAGCTTTAAATTACGCTGAGAACGCGGGAGTGATTTTACAAATCTGTGGTCAATCTTAATGAAGTCGAAGGGGTAGGCAAACAGATAACTTAGCGAGGCTAAGCCGCTACCAAAGTTATCAAGAACAAGGGTTACGCCAGCCCGTTTAAGTTTTTTAATTGCCGGTAAGATAAACTGCGAACGGCGGTTTAAGTCATTTTCATCAAACTCAAACACTAGCTGGCTCGGCGTAATGTTAGACGTTGCAATCACATCTATCATTTGATTAACCATAGAGGCCTGCAGTAAATGATTAATCGATACATTAACTGCTATTTTGTTGATAGGCTCATCGGTATCTTTATAGTGATTTAGTAGCTCGCAGGCTTTGTTCAACTGGAATAAATCGAGATCTAGGGTAAGACCGCTGTGTTCCGCCACTTGTCTGAACTGCTCGCGGGCTATTTTGCCGTAGGCCGGGTGAGACCAGCGAATATACATTTCTTTGTACAGCGTACTGTTATTATTTAAATCAATTACTGGCTGCAAAAAGTAATCAAACTCTTCTTCACGCAGCGCACGCCGGAACTCGTTTTCTAGCTCAAGTTCTTCTATTAGCCTGTCGCGCATGCTCTTATCAAACATGACAAAGCGACCCCGCCCAAGCGTTTTAGCCTGGTACATGGCGGCGTCGGCGTCGCGCAATACTTCATCTGCGCTGCGATAATAGGTTTCTAAGTGCGCAATACCCACGCTGGCGCCGGAATACATTTCGCGGCCATCCAGTAAAAATGGCTCTGAAATAGATGAAATGATACGGCTGGCTACTTCTTCGACATCCGCTTCGTCTTCGAAGTTATCCAATAGAACTACAAACTCATCTCCCCCTAAGCGGGCTAATAAGTCGTGGCCACGAATACACAACTCAATACGTCTGGCTACTTCAATTAAGAATTCATCGCCGGCATGATGACCTAGCGTGTCGTTAATAACTTTAAAGCGGTCTAAGTCGATAAATAAAACCGCGAATAAGTTATCGCTGTAACGCTGTTTACTGGCAATGGCTAGTTCTAACCGGCTAGTGAACATAGCGCGGTTGGGTAAATCGGTTAACGAGTCGTGGTGGGCGTCGTGAATTAACTTAAGCTCAATTTCTTTGCGCTCTTCAATTTGCTGTTTAAGAAACTTGTTCGCACGATTAAGCTCTGCGGTACGCTCTTTTACGCGCTCCTCAAGCTCAATGTTATAGCGCTGCATCGACTCGGTGTTGCGCTTTCGTTCGATGGCTACAGCAATATGATGCGAAACAAAGCGCAGAAGCTCTTGGTCGCGGGCATTGTATTTTGCCAGTTTACCGTAGGTTTGAACCGCGATAACCCCGGCAATTTCGCCTTCAACGACAAGTGGCGAGCCTAGCCATGAGTTTGCGCTATTCAACATCGTTTGCGCCAACGAAACGTCAATTTCCCCTGACTCTGCAAGCTCCAGTACCCTTGGCGGGTTGATTAGCTCTGTCTGCCCAGTACGCAATACAAACTCTGTTAGCCCCAATCCAAGGGGCCTGGCGTTAATTTCACTTTGTTTGGTATCGCTAAAGTAAGGGAACTCTAACAAGTCCTCTTCTTTATTGTGAATGGCGATGTAGCAGTTTGGTGCACTAATTAGCCTTGCCAAAATCTCATGCAAACTGGAATAAAACGCATCCATATCGCCTTCAAGATTAGCGGCCAGCTCAGAAATCTCGAAAAGTGCTTGTTGCAACGACTCTACTTTTTGGCGCTCAAGAATTTCTTCCTGTAGGTCATCGTTAATTTTTCGCAGTTGTCGGGTTCTTTCGCGGATGGTGCGCTCGGTGAGCTCTCTATTTTTTACCCTATCTACTGTTGTCACAATATGCTGGGAGACAAAAAGTAGAACTTCTAAATCTTCTTGGCTGTAGTGCACGCCTTCATCGTAAGTTTGCACTACCATTGCTCCAATCACCTGACTACCGCGTTTTAGGGGAACGCCCAGTAGTTCAAATGGTTGGGAACCGACTAGCTTAATGTCGTAATCAGAGGCGAAGGTTTCTTCTTCGTTGCGCTTATAAAAAAGGTGGTTGCCGGTTTTGAGAATATAACCCGTCATACCGTCCATCAAAGATTCAGCGGGAAGCTGAGGAACAGTTTGCTCGTCGAACTCATCAACAAAATAGGCAAAGTCGACAATGTGGGTTTCTGGTTCGTAAAAGGCAACAAAGAAGTTGTCTGCATTCATGAAATCGGCAATGATTTCATGAATGGCGGAGTAAAGGCGATTTAGGTGGCTTACAGAACTGGCAAGTTCAGAAATATCAAAAAGCGCCTTCTGAACACGTTCAGCGCGCTTATATTTGTCGGTAAGTTGTTGAAGCTGCGGTATAAGTTCGCGCAGCTCTTCTTCCGTCAACTCATGTTGCGTCGAATCTTGTGACATTCCGCTCGCCAGTAAAAAAGTAACGTTTCCCCAATAGGCTAAACTACCCGATCAGCGGGTAAAACGCTACGTTTTCAATCAAATTGTTGCTATTTATCAGGTACTAAATACCTTCAATCATGTACTCAATAGCGGCTTTAATTTCGTCATCAGAACAGTTGCCACAGGTACCACGAGGAGGCATAGCATTAATACCGTTCAGCGCGTTTTGCCATACACCATCAAGACCGCGCTCGTCCAAACGAGGCTGCCAATCAGCTGCATTTTGAAGCTTAGGAGCACCTAAAACGCCCGCTGCGTGACACGCAACGCATGCAGAGTTATAAACGTCTTCGCCTGACTTCGCGCCGCCCGCTGCGCCTGCACTACCTTCAGCTGCTGCACCTGCAACGTGTACTTGACCTACCGGCTTAATGCGATCGGCAATTTCATCGTTACTCATTTCTTGTGCTTGTGCTGCAAATACAGTTAGCGCAGTAGCAGCAACAGTTAACCAAGTCTTTAATTTCACATCTGTCTCCAGGCAATGATGAATTTGTTTAAAATATAACTGGCCAGATTATAACGGTTAATTGGGGTTGAACAACTATTTGAAGCCAATTACCCATAAAAAGTAAGGATTTTTAACACTGATGCCAAGCCAACTAAAGAGATTTTAATAAATGAGTTGAAGCCAGCCCGTGGCGTCAGTATTATTACGCCCCGTTTGCTACATACGTTTAGCCACGTAGTTCATTACAGTAAACGCTCGGTGATTATCTCACTGGTACTACAAACCGCCCTTAGCTCAGCTGGATAGAGCGCGGCCCTCCGGAGGCCGAGGTCAGAGGTTCGAATCCTCTAGGGCGGGCCATTACCCTCTTTTTTGCCCTTTGCTATTTTTGGTCACAAGTAATTCAAAAGTGGCCTTTGAACAGATTGTGACCAATTATTGTCTGGCGTCGGCGGCCCGCGAACTCAACTCCAAAGTGCACCACTCGCTAAATTAGGCCGCCTTGCGCTATTCGTCGAATACCGCGACTGGTTGCTTAAAGCCGAGATACTTTCACGGTCATAGCATCGTCATTATATGCAAGTGTCTGACGCTTGATACCGCCATCCATATCTTCAATATCACCTAACTTTTCAGACATTTCAGTTTTTATCCTAAAAGTGGTTTAACAAACAGTTACGTAATTCTCGCGCATCTACGGGCGCTGAATTTTCTCAAGTTCTTTTCTAAAGTATGTAAATTCATCGTTGAGCCCCATCTTTTGGGATAAAGTCAATCCGAGTTGTAGCACTTCATAACGACCTTCAACGCGTGGATTCTGTATTTTTAACAACTCAATAGCTCGTCGCGTTTTGCCAGCTTTGTCTAGCGCTAACGACAAAATGTATAGATAGTTACTGTTTGTTGGCTCGATATCGGTGGCAGTGGTAAGGTGTTCTATTGCAGTGTTTAAATCTTGGCTGCGTATTAAGCGCATTCCTTCTGCGTAATGCATTAACGATGAGTGTCGATTAGCATTTATACCTTTTTTAAGCGTTGCTGCCTCTAAAGTATTATCCTCTAAAGAACGGTATAAATTTGCTAGGTTTATATAATTGGGTTCAAAAAAGGGGTCTCGGGATATACCAGCTTCAAGAAAATCTCTTGTTCTCTTAAAGTTACCTTGATTTGCTTGTATAAGACTAGCGTTTAAGTTTCCTTCACCCCGCCAGAGGCTCTGTTGAGAGGCTTCGTATAACTCGTCTAATACAGTTGCGGGAATAAGTGCTACTTTTCCCGAAGCAATGAGCTGTTCAGCAGCCGAGACCCTAATCGCTTTATATTCATCTGCTAAAAGCGCTTTTAGAAGCTCGACGCGTCTGTGTTTATCGACAAGAAATGAAATATCGGAAAATGCTAGACGAACTAGCGGGCTCTCGTCATTGGCCAGCATTTTGGCATACTTATACGCTAGATTTTGAACTGAAGCGGGAAGCAGTGAAACGACAGTCGCTCGTTTTATATCAGGCAGTGCTTTGTTTTTTGCTAAGGAAAAGTGACTATTGGGTGTCAAGGTGTCGCCACTTAGCAATACCATATATTGCATTTCAGCAGGGTGTGAAGGCGCTGACGGGCCATGCCACTCGTCGATTTTGTCTTGCGCCCATCGCGGGCCTTTGTCTTCGTGGCAGCTATTACAGGCGTTAGGCGTGCCAAATTTTTCAGTAAGGTGCGGTGCTGGGACCTTGAAACTATGATCTCTTCGTTTATCAACGCCCATGTAAGTATTCGTAGGCATATGACAATTTACACATTGTGAGCCCTGGCTATCGGGTTCGTGCTTATGATGCTTGATGTCATTGTATGCTGATGCTTGGTGGCACTGTAAACATAATCCATTTCCTTCGACTTTCACTTTCGCAGTATGAGGGTTATGACAGTCGTTACAGTTCACGCCGGCCTCAAACATTTTGCTCTGTAAAAATGAGCCATAAACGTAGACTTCACCCTGTATCTGACCATCTAAATGATATTGAGGCGTCGTCAACAAAGCAGGCTTGAATTGCGATAAGAACGGTTCGGATGGCGTAATACCGTCGGTGAGTGGGGTGCGAAGTGAATGACATGCAAAACAGCGCTCCATGAAGCTATTATCGCGTTCAGGACCTTCCCACGTGGCTATCTTTTTGCCTTTGCCTAACAGCCAGTTGCCAATATCTTGCTGTTCGCTCTCAGAAAGAACCGAGTGAGTAGAGCCGTTACCAGCATAATGATTGTCGTCAACGTAACCATGGCATGATTGACAAGAAACGTTAATTTCATTCCACACAGTACTAAAAGTGTCTTTTTCATCATCATAGTTTCTCTTTAATCCTGATGAGTGGCAGTCCGCACACATACCATTCCAGTTTTGCAAAGGTTGAAGCCAATGCAGCCTATCCTGCCTGCTTATCTCCTCGTCGGGATATATGGGGTACCACTTTTGACCGCCACTCGACTTATCTCTTGAGTCCCATGCAAATGGAAAGACCTGCATTTTCCCCCGTCCAGTTTTGATGAGATATTCCTGAAGAGGGAAGTGACCGAACACATAGCTGACTTCGTAATCTATTGGCTCAGTTTTATCTTCTTGAAACTTTACAAAGAACTTGTTTTCTTTTTTAAAGAATGTGGCTTTTTGATTGAAGTGTGTAAACGTCGTGTCATTGAAATCGCCTAGAACCGTGCTTTCTGAGGCAATAGCCATTGCTTTACTGTGGTCAGACTCGAGCCAACCGTTTAACTCCTTCTCATGACAAGCACCACACTGGTGCGCCTCGTTCGCAAAAGAGTTGAACGAAATACCAATAAGAGTGAGTAAAAAGCACAGTCGTAACATTAATTAAGAAAGCCAAAAGTAACAAAAAACAATCATAAAATATCACGGTAGAGGTACGGTCGCTAACGTTCGATTAACTTTCACTTTCTTGTTAAGTATGTAAAGCGCGAAATGAAGTAAATTAAAAAACAAAAGAGAATACGATTTAACTTAATATGTTTTTTAACGACAGATAAAGATGGTATTTCTGGTTTGAGATTCAACTTTATTCAAGAGTAGTTATGAAAGTTACCTTTTAGCATGGCTACTTAATTAAAAGTGTCAATTAACTAATCATAAATGGCGTTTTAGATGTTTGGCAGGTGTGACTTAGAATCTGCTCGATCAGGCAGTACTTACTGGGAAAACCAATCAATAGGCCTGTTTAATTTCGCAAAGTCGCCTCCTCCGGAGGCCGAGGTCAGAGGTTCGAATCCTCTAGGGCGGGCCATTTTATTTGTGGTTTTTGCGGAAACTAGAAGGTGTATAGTGAGTCGCTTTCTTAAAAAATTTAGTGAAATGAGCTTGGTCTTGAAAACCCAGACGCTCTGCTATGGCAGAGATGTTGATATTCGAAAAAATCAAAAGCCTTTTCGCCTCATCTAATAAGTACCTGTAAATCAATTCTGAAGCGCTCGATTGAGAATACTGCCTGCAAATTACATTAAGATGAGCGCTACTTACTCCTATCTTATTCGCGTACCATTTCACTTTGTGTTGTTCGCATCCATACTTCTTAATTAGCATCTCGTAAAAGCGGACTTTGTGTTCAGATCTAGACGGCTTAATCACAGGTTGACTTGTTGATGGCTCAACCCTACCGAGGATAATTAAAAGTTGTTGAAGTAATGCTATTGTCATCGCCCCGCTACAAGCGAAGACGTTCCGGGCTTCGTCTTCCAGCTTTTGGCACAAATAGACGATATCATGTATGTACTTTCCGTCTAAATTCCCTATCAATGCATCGTCAATGAAACCCAAGGAATCTACATTCTGTGCTATTTGTTTTACCACGGGTGAAACAACAGATAATACATGCCCTTTCGACCCCACCTCCCAATCAAATCCATGAACAACATTTTCAGGTATAAAAAGCGCGCAGGGAGCGGTCACTATCGTATTTCTGTCATCGAGTTGAACTCTGCAACCGCCGGTCGTGATAACAAAAATTTGGCAAAGCGCCTTGTGACGATGAGGTAGTACCTTCCACCCGTGTAGCTGACTACGAACGGTCAGTGCTTCGCCATGAAAGAAAGCTTCGAACTCGTCAAAGCTATTCTCTACATAGAGCTCGAGATTTTTAGCGGTCAATTTTGACCTCCGTCGTGAACCATTTCCCTGCTTGACGAGAGTTGATGACAATAGCGTCACTTTTGGTGTTGCTGTTACATTGCTTCAAGTGATTTGCCTTTCGTCTCTTTCACGAACTTCACGACAAAGAAAATAGATAAAAATGCAGCAAGCGCGTAAAGACTATAAGCACCAACCAAACCAATTGCTAAAAGCAATATTGGGAAGGTTATTGTAATGAGGAAGTTGGCGCTCCACTGTGCAAGGCCACTTATAGCTAAACCAGACCCCCTTACTTGATTAGGAAACATTTCACCTAACATTACCCACATCACGGGCCCCCACGATAAGTTAAAGAAGAAAACGTAAACATTAGCCGCCACTAGAGCGAGTGTTCCCATATGACCCGGCAGCTGAAGCTGTCCTTCTATAAATTGTCCGCTTTGAAATGCGATAACCATTAACGCTAGTGCTGTTGCCATACCGACAGAGCCGACAGTGAGTATGGGCTTTCGGCCCCATTTATCGATCAAGGTAATGGTAATAATACAAGCAAAGATACTTAGCCCTGCACTGAGTATATTTATTAGTAATGCATCTGACTCTGTAAACCCAACGGCTTGCCACAATACGGCACCGTAATAAAACACCACATTTATACCAACAAGCTGTTGTAAAACGGCTAGACCAATACCTACCCACACAACGGGCCTAACTTTGTTCGTTGATGTGTCGAAAATGTCTCGCATTGAAGGCTTATGATCAGCTTGCAGCGAGTCAGATATTTCGTGGTATATAAGATTGGCCTGCTGTTCTCCAAAAAGCGCACTTAACACGCTTTTGGCTTTTTCTTGTTTTCCAGAGAAAACTAAATATCTTGGGCTTTCTGGTATAAAGAACAGTGCGAAAAAAAACAAACTTGCTGGGGCAAGTTCTACCCAAAACATCCAACGCCAGGCTTCAAATTCTGCCCACAATATGCCAGTTGATTTGCCTGCCGATAGCGCCAATGCATAGTTGCTAACAAATGCCGAGAAGAGACCAGTAATAATGGCAACTTGTTGAATAGTCGCCAAAGCGC
Organism: Alteromonas sp. ABD4_190; assembly: GCF_056160105.1. NCBI lineage: Bacteria > Pseudomonadati > Pseudomonadota > Gammaproteobacteria > Alteromonadales > Alteromonadaceae > Alteromonas > Alteromonas sp. ABD4_190. The sequence continues at coordinate 2,031,633 of NZ_JBSWWN010000001.1, read as the reverse complement.
CCCTGTATCTAGCTGGTGCAATTTCTGCAATATAAGCCGGTGACATGACGGAAGCTGCCCCTACAGCTATCCCTCCAAGTACGCGGTATATAACAAATTCAATCGAGCTACTAGCGAGCCCCGAGCCTAATGCTGAGATAATAAAAAAAACTGCTGCGACAATCAGCAGGCTTTTCCTACCAAAAATATCTGCTAATTTCCCCGCAAAAAAAGCGCCAATGGCACAACCTAATAGCATTGATGCAACGTTAAAACCTGTGCCTACATCATCGGCATTAAACGCCGATTGCAGTCCGTCGATGGTCCCATTAATCACGCCACTGTCGAAACCAAATAAAAAACCGCCAATAGTCGCTACCAAGCTGACAAGAATAATAGTGAATCGGTTTTCGTTAGTGTTTGCTTGTTGCACAAACTTTCTCCTAGTTGTTTTTATTCAGACTTTCCATGAAGGGAAAGTAAAGCTCACCTTTTCTTTCCTTTTCTATCTTCAAAGGAGTATCAGGGAATAAGCCGTTGTATTTATCAAATCTATTAGGTTCTACTTTCCACCAATCGGGAAAGGGAGCAGCTTCTGAACCCTCTTTTTTGCGTAAGTTCAACCCCTCTGAAAGGCGAGCGTTGAAAGGAACCGAAGGCTTTGCACCTGTTGCTGGAAATAAAGATTGATAAAGCGCTTTGCGAAGAGGAAGCAGCTTTTCTGCGTAATCAGGGTGGCGAATTAAGTTTTTTCGCTCATCGGGGTCAGTACTTAAATCATACAGTTCTTCTATGTCCCAAACGCCGTGGTACTGAATGTATTTAAGGTCGCCTCGTCGTATTGAGAATGTGGTTGGGGTCATAGGAAATGAATATTCCCAGTAATACTCGTACACAAAGTCTGGGGCATTCCACTCTTCTTCCTTTACTGCACCAGTGGCAACGGGTAAGAAGCTTTTCCCTTCGAAGTGACTTGGTGCCGCTATACCAGCAAGGTCTAGAAATGTTGGGGCTAAATCAAGGTTTCGCACTAATGTATGGTTGCTCTCTCCTTCAGGAAGTAGACCGGGAGCACTTATAACAAGCGGTACCTTTATAGAGCTTTCATAAGCATTTCTCTTATCAATTAGGCCGTGTTCCCCAATCATAAAGCCGTTATCGCTGTAGAAAACAACCATAGTATTATCAAAGAGGTTTTTCTTTTTCAGATAGCTAATAATTTCGCCTAAACCATCGTCTACCGCTGACAACGTAGCGTAATAATTTTTTAAGTAGTCACGCATTCTTCTGTCACTGGCATAGAAAAATTCGGCGCCATGCCAGCTATTTCTTTGATTGTGAACCCACATAGGCTTGTTTTTAGCATCTTCTTTTGTCACCTTTGCGCTTTCAGGCAATGTAAATTCGACATCCTTGTACTGGTCCTTGTGGCGAGCGGCAGGCGTTGCATCTGAATGCACTGCTTTATGGCTTAGATAAAGTAAAAATGGCTGTGTTTGGTCGATATCGTTATCTAGCCACTCAAGTGCATAGTCGGTTAACTCATCTGTGATATAGCCTTTTTGATCAACGTGAACACCATCCACATTTAGCTGGTTTACAATCCCTTTGTTGCGTAATGGTGGAGGTACCCGGTCTTGCGGATAATAGGTGCCCTGACCGGTGAAACTTACCCATTTATCGAAGCCTTTACGGGGCATATCTGAGTGAGACCCCATATGCCATTTCCCAAAAAAGCCCGTTTGGTAGCCCGCGTCTTGTAAATACTGAGGGAAAAAGGTTAACCCTTCTTCGCTAGAATTATTATTATCAACGATCTTATGATTGCGAGTAGACATGCCTGTCAAAATTGATGCACGGCTAGGTGAGCACAAAGACGAAGTCACCAATGCATTTGTGAAGTGCACGCCGGTTGATGCCAAATCATCAATATTGGGGGTTTGGAGCGTAGGCTGAATGAAGCCCATCCCGTCATATCGAAGATCATCAACTAATACAAATACAATGTTTCGCTTCTGGCTATGCTCGCTTTCAGTTGCCGAGGCCTGATCAATAAGAGTAAGTACACTGCAAACCGTGATAAAAACCTTCAATGTGCGCTTCAATTTATGCTCTCCAAAAAAAGTGCGCCGCCTTAGCGGCTCACACTATTGCGAAACTTCACAGTCGTCTGATGGTTCAAGCAAAATGTAATGTGATCATGTCGAGGTGAAGTAAGATATGGAAAAGTAATGCGTGCCCCAATCAAGCGCTGAACTACCTGTAGCGAATGTAACCTACAGCGTGAATTTCATCGCTGGTCATGAAACAAATTACTTTTAACATTTCAGTAACTACCGATCCTAGGAAAAGCCGCGATAAGGTAAAAATCGAAATTACAGATACTAAATATCTCTATACTCGATAGACGCTGTTGCCGTTATTTTTTTCGATGTTTACTCGGCTCAATAAAGGAACGAAGTCCACGGGTTTAGCTGCGTTTAGAGCTTAGGTGTTAAACGTTTTGCTAAGTATCATAGTTTGCGATAGGTGGGTATCACGAAATCGGAGTGTTCAAACGTTTCTATTTGGTTAAATTCTTGTAAACCGTTGGGTGGCTAGATTCAAAGACCGCTTTGTGAAACTAGCTAGCACATAACGCACTTTAATGACGCGGCACAAATAACACTCTCGAATGACTACTGAGAAGAGGGACACATGAAAAGCACATCAAAATTTAAACAATCAGCGCTGGTAACCCTTATAGCAGCTGTTTTTGCTCAATCAGCCGTTGCGCAGAACGCTGAAACCGAAGCCAAAGACTCTGAAGGCTTTGAAGTAATTATGGTTAAAGCACAGCGTACTTCGCAAGATATTCAGAAAGTACCGGTAAGTGTACAAACATTATCTTCTGACGATTTACAAAAACAAAGCATCAATGAAATCACTCAACTTTCAACGCTGGCGCCTACATTACAACTAGGGCAAGACAACACCTTTGCCATTCGCGGTATTGGCACTCAAGTGTTTGCAGAAACCATTGACCCGAGTGTGGCGTTGGCAATTGACGGCGTAAGCTTAGGGCGAAATGCGCTTGCTGGCCAACCATTCAACGACATTGCCTCTGTTGAAGTGCTTAACGGTCCTCAAGGCTTGTTATTTGGTAAAAACGCATCCGCAGGTTTGGTAAACATTACAACAAGAAGGCCTGAGTTTGATGAATTCTCAGGTAATGTCTCATTAGAATATAACTACAGAGATACCACGCCCACTGATGCCAAAGGGCACATTATCCGAGGGACGGTAAATGTTCCTGTTTCAGATAATTCAGCGCTTCGTGTAAATCTGCTCAAATCGTCTCAAGATCCGCTTATCGAAAACGTGTTTCCTAATGACGATGTAAGAACAGACTTAGGTCAGGATAAATCGGGGATTAAAGTTAAGTACCTTTATGAAGATGGCCCCTTTTCTTTATACGCGATTGCCGATTATAACGAAAACGAAGGCACGGCTGAGCGCTACAGCCGAACCTATCGAACCGTAGATCCAAACAGTGAGTTATTGGACTTTTTTGAGCCAGACAATATTGTTCCAGGCCCTGAAAATATGACCAACAATTCAGATGGTGCAATGTTTAGCGACGTAGAGACAGGTGGAGCGCAAGTTGAGTTGGCGTATGAGTTTGATAGCGGTATAGAGCTCATTAATATTGCTGCGTGGCGTTACTTTGAAAGCGATACTAATTTGCACAATGACTTTGCATCTAGAAGAGACATTGTTGATAACCCAAATACCAACGACTACGAGCAATATTCAAACGAAGTGCGACTCGTATTCCCAAAAAATGACGATTATTCAGGGCAGGTTGGACTTTTCTACTTTAATTCTACCTCTGGTATGACCAACAGCTTAGACGTTGAAGGCCCTCCTCCATTTGTTGCAGTTGGGTTCCCATTTTGCGTTGGCGCAGAGATTTCTGGACCGCCGCCAGAATGCCCGTATAGCAATGACGTTTTCTTAGGGAACGACAGCGATACTGAGCTAAAACAGGAAAGCTATGCTGTTTTTGGTCAGTTCGATTTTTACTTGACCGATAAATTTACGGCAGTCGCAGGTGCTCGCGTTACGCAAGACGATATTTCAACAGACGTTTTACAAATGCAGCGTAATTACTTTGTAGGGATAGGTGGCCCGCGTGGTCGATTCCAAGAATCAGTCGATAATACCAACGTCAGTTGGAAGCTGGGCGCTAACTATGAGTACACCAATAAGGTCATGCTGTACGCATCGATTGGGCAAGGCTATAAAGCACCTGGATTTAATACAGATAACCAAGGTAACCCTGATATTCCATTTGCAGTTGAAGATGAAATATCGACCACGTTCGAGGCCGGTGTAAAGAGCAGACTGCTAGATAACAAGGTTATCTTGAACGTGTCTGTGTTTAACACTGATTTTGATAACTACCAAGCGCAGTCGTTTAATCTAGACGCTCAAGCGTTCATTATTCAAAATGCGGCAAGCGTAACGTCCCGAGGTGCTGAAATTTCATTAAAGGCCATGGCAACTGAAAACCTCACGCTCCAATGGGACACGTCATTACTAGACGCAACGTTTGATAGTTTTGAAGGTGCATCGTGTACGCCGGATTCTGAAGTTTGTGGTCCTGACGATGCGTTTTTTGATGCCTCGGGTTACACGCTTCCAATGGCACCTGATATTACTTCAACGCTGCAAGCAAACTATGAACAAGAGTTGACCGAAAACATGTACGGCTTTGTGAATGCAAACGTATACTATCGCTCGGAAACGTCTTATGGCATTGGTTCGCCTCAGAGAGAACTTGATGCAATAACAACCTTAAATTTGAGTGCCGGTATCTCTACCTACGATGGCTTAAACGTCTCTGTTTTCTGCAATAACTGTACTGATGAAAAATATCCAGTTTCTATTGGTTTTGACGCAGGTGAAAACAATGCCGGGTTAGCCTCAACCGTACAGACATGGGGACTTAACTCAATGCGTACCATTGGTATAAGAGTATCTCAAGAGTTCTAATCAACTAAAGCGCTAGGCCTGCGCCTAGCGCACTTTTCACTCATTAAAGACCCAAAAAATTCGATATCCTGTAACTATCGTTTTTAACGATAGTTATATATCCAAATTATCAACTATTTCTCACTTTGTGATTCTTTTAGCATAATTTGTTAATTTTGTTTTAAAATTTTTCGACGATGTTGCGATTTACATGGCCTGGCAAACAGGGCAAAAGCGCGCATACTGCATGGAAAAAATTCATATGAAGTTTATAAAAAGATGCTCTGTTTTGATGGTTTTTCTCTCCGTACCCACTTTTTCTTCAGCTAATACGTCAGACGAGCTTAAACTTGGCAACGCGCCAGTGGAAGACATTGTTAAAGCAATGACGCTAGATGAAAAGGTAATGCTTGTTCGAGGAACGGGTATGGCCATGGAAACCGGTGGGCCGCAAGTCGGTGTAACTAAAGATAAAGTGCCTGGCGCCGCAGGAACAACGTATGCGATTGAGCGACTAGGTATTCCTTCCATCGTTTTTGCCGACGGACCTGCAGGTTTGCGTATCTCGCCCACTAGAGATGACCATGAAGCAACCTTTTACGCCACTGCTTTTCCTATCGCCACCTTAATCGGTTCAAGCTGGAACCTTCCTCTTGTTCAAAAATTTGGGCAAGCCGTAGGTAATGAGGCCAAAGCGTACGGCATTGATGTGATGCTAGCGCCTGCATTGAATATACACCGGCATGCAATGGGAGGGCGGAACTTTGAGTATTTTTCTGAAGATCCCGTTATAAGTGGAATGATGTCTGCTGCGTATGTTGAAGGCCTGCAATACCAGGGGGTAGGTGCAACGCTAAAGCACTTTGTTGCTAACAACCACGAATGGAATCGTGATCAAATTGATGTAGAAGTGGATGAAAAAACGTTTAGGGAAATCTATTTAAAAGGGTTTGAAATTGCCATAAAAGAGAGCGCACCATGGGCGTTAATGTCTTCGTACAATAAAGTAAATGGCGAATATACATCAGAAAGCAGTGCTATTTTAACGGACACCCTTCGTCACCAGTGGGGGTTCGACGGCATTGTGATGACGGATTGGTTTGGTGGCGATAATCCCGTAAAGCAAATGTCGGCGGGCAACGATTTACTGATGCCTGGTATGGATCATCAAAATGCTATCATCAAAGGTGCCGTTGAAAACGGTGCACTAGAAGAGTCTGTTTTAGATCGTAACGTTAGCAATATTTTGAATCTAATTGTCAAAACCCACTCGTTTAAGAAAAGCACGATCACCAACAACCCCCCCCTTCAAGAACATGCCAAACTCGCTCGCGAAATCGCTACAGAAGGGATGGTACTGCTTAAAAATGAACACCAGGCACTACCTTTACAGGCTGGTGCTTCAGTTGCGTTGCTTGGTAATAGTTCGTATCAAACAGCGATTGGCGGCACTGGCAGTGGCGATGTTCATGAAGCTTACAGTATTTCAATAGCGCAAGGGCTTAAGAACGCAGGAATACATTTAAGCGAGGAATTATCATTACGTTACGATAAACACATTGCAACTGAAACTGCCAATTTGCCTGTATCCCACCATCCTTTAGCGGACATGATGCCAAGCCCTGCACTAGGTGAATTAGACATATCAACAACAATGGCTGAAGCGCTTGCACAAACCCACGATGTTGCCATCTTTACTTTAGGTCGCAATTCAGGAGAGTTCGTAGATAGAGAGCGTGAAGACTTTTATCTTACAGAACATGAACAGGCTCTTTTGACTGAGCTATCACGCGCTTTCTCGGCCAAAAACAAACCTTTTATCGTTCTTTTAAATGTTGGCGGTGTAATCGAGACGCAGAGCTGGAAAGAAAAAGCTGACGCCATATTGCTTACTCATCTACCTGGACAAGAAGCGGGTAATGCTGTGGCTGATATACTTACTGGTGAAGTAAGCCCGTCAGGCAAGCTTGCATCAACATGGCCACTTAAGCTTGAAGATTATCCATCAGATAAAGGCTTTCCTGGTTTTATCACCGATAAAGAAGCAGAACCAAATGGCATAACCGGCTCTCAACCATCTAAAGTTGTTTATCAAGAGGGGACACGAGTAGGCTACAGGTACTTTGATGGAGCGAACGAAGCGGTAGCATTTCCTTTTGGCTTTGGCCTGTCATACGCTAACTTTAGCTATCAAAACGTGTCTTTAAGCAGTACGTCTTTTTCAGATGAGGTGAAAGTTAAGGTAACGGTTACTAATACCGGGGAGGTGCCAGCCAAAGACGTCGTTCAGCTTTATATTGGTGCACCACAAGGCCCACAATCCTTAATTAAAAAGCAGTTGAAGCATTTCGCTAAAACATCGCTGTTAGCGCCCAAGGCGTCAGAAGATGTAGTGTTTACCTTAACCGCAGAAGATCTCATGTCGTTCAATACAGAAAAGAACGCTTGGTACGCCGAGGCCGGGTTGTATGACGTGCATCTTGCTTCTTCATCTAAAAACATTTTCTCAACCCAGCCCCTTGAGTTGAAAAGCCCCATTTACCAGCCGCTTTAAAGGAGATTGCGATGTTAAGAAAACTTATAGCGATAGCATTATTAGCGGCGAATACGTCACAGGTAATGAGCGCTGAATTTAATGAGCAACGAGACAGCGAAAAGCCGAATATCGTTCTTGTTGTGGCAGAAGATTTAAGCGCGCGTATTGGTGCCTATGGTGACGACGTTGCGCGTACGCCAAATTTAGACAGCTTGGCTAACGAAGGCGTAATGTTCAACAATGTGTATACCATGGCTGGTGTTTGCGCACCATCTAGAGCGGGGCTTATCACTGGTGCTCCGCCACACAGAGTAGGCCTTCAGCATATGCGTACTGCAGACAGAGAGTATTTTGGTGTTCCGCCTGCACAGGTCAAAGCCTATCCTGAAATTCTTCGTAAAAATGGCTACTTTACTTACAACGATATCAAGACCGACTACCAATTTGCCAAAGGTGCCGTTGGCGTGGGGCCTTTTACTATTTGGAGTGCTAACGGAAATGTTCGCAACCCTGAAGACTCGCTAGTGCCTTCGGCATGGAGAACACATGACCTGCAGGGTAAACCGTTTTTCCTAAACTTAAACCCTTTTATTACACACGAGTCAGCGCTGTTTATACCAGAAAATACGCCACCTCATTTACAGCAAATGAACCAAATTAGTGAAGGGATCCGCGCAAACTACCAATTCAGTACACCCGACTTAGATAAAATTACGGTGCCTCCTTATTTAGTCGATACAAAAGAAACGCGGCAGGAAATCGCGAGGTTTTATGAGAATATCGAGGTGATGGACCAACAAGTTGGGGCTGTCATCGAGAATTTGAAGAAAGATAAACTGTGGGACAACACCATCTTTATATTTACCACCGACCATGGTGATGCGTTGCCTCGCAGTAAGCGCGAAGGGTTAGTATCAGGTATCAAAGTGCCAATGATTATGCACATTCCTGAAAAATATAAACCTGATTGGATGCCAGGAAGTGGCCAAACGATAGACAGATTAGTGTCTTTTGAAGACATAGCGCCAACCCTGTTGGGTTTTGCAGGCATCGAAAGGTTACCCTATATGCAGGGGGTTGATTTGTCTGATGACGCACCGGTCAAACGGCACTATATTTTTGCTGACCGTGCCAGAATGGACTCTGTCGATCTTCGCTCTTACTATGTGTTAGACGAAAAATATCAGTACGTACGCAACTACGCTACCCAACCAAATGGCGCTGAAATTAAATTCAGAAACGTACTCTCATCAGTTAAAGCGTTGAACAATGCTAAAGCGAGCAACACGCTCACAGCTCAGCAGAAAAAATGGTTCGACAGCAAGGCGCCTGAAGAGCTCTATGATTTATCAAAAGATGCAGATCAACTTGTTAACTTAGCGAGCAATCCGGATTACGCGCATGTTCTGTCGCGTTTCAGAGAGCAGCTGGATAACTGGCGTAATCTTGGTAGTGATTACAACTTGATTGACGAAAGCGTATTAATTCAAGATAGCGGAAATCGTCATGACGCGCAGCAAACAACCCTTCCTGCCGTTGCCGAGATTGATGAGATCACAGGTAAAGTTTTCATAGCCCCTAGAACAGAAGGTGCATCCATAGGCTATAGCTATGACAACAAAGTATGGCAAGTTTATGATAAAAGCTTTGTACCAGATAGTGCGCACAATAAGCTTTTCATCAAAGCGGTACGCTATGGCTGGGCAGAAAGTGAAGTTACAACATTAATGTACTAGCCACCACTAGGCTGGCTCTGCAAGGCAGCGCCAGCGCCTTCAAAGGGATCTCTCTGTAAAAAAATCTGCTACAGCCTTCTAATCCGGCTGTAGCTATTTTTGTAATCTTTCAATACCTAACTATTTGCTACCTCTTATTCCTGAAGACATTTGCCTTGCAATAAAAAGTAAATCTAGCTAGCGGCGGGTCGGAGAGAGAACGCATAGCTTAGACCAGCACGCATCAGTGAAAAGCTCACTCATGAATATGTCACAAGGGCCTTTTATGAGCGCATACGGTAAGTATCGCCATTGCCAATACCTGTATATCGAGGCGAACAATTATCCTTCGAATCCTATGCAAATTACTATCAAGTGAGATAAGCGGTAGAGACAATAAAAACCAGAAGGGGTACTTGTATGACTGCTTTAGATAAACAAGGCGTAGCGGCGTCTAAACATGGTGTGATTTTAGTTTTAGCAGCCATCATGCCCACTATGGCAATCATTTCTTTAGTACCGGTTTTGCCGCTATTTATGAAAGAATTTGCCTATATAGAAGGCGCTGAATTTCTAGTACCAATGGCAATGACAATCCCCGCGCTTTGTGTAGCACTGTTCTCTCCCATAGCCGGATGGCTATCCGATAGAGTTGGCCGAAAGCCAGTGTTGCTTACCGCGCTAATCATCTATGCATTCATTGGACTTGCACCCTTCTTCCTCACTAATTTGTTCCATATTATTTTATCTCGCGTGGTGTTAGGTATGGCAGAGGCTGCCATTATGACGGTCGCAACAGCACTCATTGCAGATTACTACACGGGTAAAGCACGTCAGCGATGGGTAACAATACAAATTGCCAGTGTCAGTATTAGTGCAATAGTACTTATTGCCTTTGGCGGTATTTTAGGAGAGCTGTTAGGCTCAAGAGGCCCTTTCTTATTGTATATTCTCGCTCTACCCATAGCCCTCTTAGTCCACCGGGTTTTGTTTGAACCTTCCGCGTCTTCTAAAGATACCGCATCCGGCGTTAGAACGCCGTGGCGCGACATTCTTCCTATACTTATAACAACGTTATTTGTTGGTGTAATCTTCTATACAATCATCGTTAAATTAGGAGAGATATTAGCGCTATCAGCCGAGGTGTCACCAGGTGTCATTGGGGGGATTGGTGCCGCTGCAAATATCGGTGTTGCGCTAGGGTCTATCGCATTTAAAAAAGCCAAAGGGTTAACTGGCCCAGCGCTTATAGCTGGTGGTCTAATACTAGCTACCCTGGGCTATGTGGGCGCGGCGGTTTCCACGTCGTTGGTTATGACTTCTGTATCTGTGGTGATAGCTTGCTTGGGCTTTGGCTTGTTACTACCCACCACACTCAACTGGGTATTGAAAGTGCTACCAGTAAATGTTCGCGGAAAAGGCACTGGACTGTGGACTGGCGCATTTTTCCTTGGGCAATTTAGTGCGCCAATTCTGGTTACCTTACTTCAGGTAGAGTTTGGTGGTCTGTATAACGTATTGATGCTATTTGCGGCGTTAGCGTTTTTGGCCGCGCTACTAGCGCTTGCAAAAACAAAGCATGCGCAGCCGCTTGTTGCAAAATAGCCGATAATTAAGATTCTCTGCGGGCCCTCATGCACCTAGGGCCTACATTTTTCTAGGCTTGTATAGCTTATACGTATTGGAATTAAATAAGTCGATATGATTGATAGTGGCAAGAGAGTGCTCTTTTAATAAAGCCTCCACACGCGCACCTTGGCCTTTGATCATGGCATCTGCAATAGCATGATGCTGAGTATGAGCGTATTTGAGGCGATGAAACTCTCTGTCTAATTGGTTCGGGTCGTATGCAATGGCACTTACCGAGGCGAAAGGAAAATGTTCATTTAGCTGCAACGCACTTTTAATTGACGTGTTTCCGCTTGCGTTGATAATAATATCGTGAAATGTTTCGTTCATCTGTTGATATGCTTCTATGCCAGCCTCATCAATGCTGCCATCAACAAATAGTGCATCTCCTTGTGCCAAGCACGTTTTTAGCTGTTCAATTGTGTGCTCGCTGCATCCTATCTCAACCGCTTGTCTGGCTGCTAGCCCTTCAAGTACACCGCGCACTTCTACCGAATTCGTAATTTCTGTGACGGTGACTTCTTTTACTCGATAGCCTCTAGCAGGAAGCTTTTCAAGAAGTCCTTCCTGCGCTAAAGAGCGCAGCGCAATACGAACCGGGGTTCTTGATACTCCCAAGGCTTCTGCAGCTTGTGTTTCTGCCAGACGCTTCCCAGCAGGGAATTCACCCATCAATATTTTCTCTCGAAGAATACTTACCACGGCTGGGTTCGTTTTTGTCTCGCTCATAATTCACTTACATACATCGAAATTGGATCCAATTTACCGTTTTTAATCAGTGCAACTCAAGCCCTGTTTCCTGCTAATTGGTGATTATCAAGGGTGCTTAAGGCCTTAAAGGACACGTTATTTAATTATTGGATCCAATTTACGTTTAAATAACTTGATTTTAACGTGTTATGGCATATATTGGATCCAATTTTGGATGGGGACAACAATATGAAAGAAAAAATTTATCCGCTAAACACATGGTATGTAGCGTGTTATTCACATGAAGTAAATTCTGATAAACCATTAGCACGTACAATTTGCGATGTGCCGCTGGTTTTTTTCCGTGATAGCAATAAAACCGTTGCTGCAGTAGAAGATTTTTGTCCCCACCGCGGCGCACCTCTTTCGCTAGGCTATGTTGAAAATGGAAAGTTGGTGTGTGGCTATCATGGCCTAGTGATGGGGAGAGAAGGTAAAACCGACGCTATGCCCAAGCAGCGGGTAGACAAATTTCCATGCATCAAAGCGTTCAAAGTCGTCGAAAAGTACGGCTTTATCTGGCTGTGGCCGGGCGAACAAGACCTTGCAGATGAAGATGCGTTACCTAATCTATTTTGGGCCGATAGCCCTGACTGGGCTTATGGTGGTGGGCTGTATCACATTAATTGCGATTATCGGTTAATGGTAGATAACCTGATGGATCTCACCCACGAAACCTACGTACACTCAACAAGTATCGGGCAATCAGAAATAGAAGAAGCACCAGTAAATACAAAAGTTGAGGGTGCACAGGTTGTGACCTCACGCTTTATGGAAAATATTGTAGCCCCTCCATTTTGGCAAGCGGCTTTGGAAGCTAATGATTTACCTAAAGAAGGAAGCGTAGACCGATGGCAAGTTTGTCGCTTCGACTTACCCAGCCACATTATGATTGAAGTGGGTGTTGCTGTGGCGGGAGAAGGCGGTATCAATGCGGCACCAGATAAAAGGGCTGGCAGTATCGTTGTCGACTTTATTACGCCAGAATCTGACCAATCCATACATTATTTTTGGGGAATGGCGCGAGATTTCAAAGTTGATGATACAGCACTAACTGAGCAAATTAAGCAGCAGCAGGGAGCGGTATTTGCTGAAGATCAAGAAATCTTAGAAGAGCAACAGAAGAACTTAAACTTATATCCCGATAGGCAGCTTCTCATGCTGGATATCGATTCTGGCGGTGTTATGGCCAGAAGAATGATAACCCGCGCCATCAAAGCTGAAAGCCGTTAAGTCACGGGAGATAAAGTTTATGCAAAACGTTAAGATAACACTTAAAGAAAAGCTCACCGATAACATTACAAGGCTTAAACTAAGTGCCGTTGATGGTACAAGTCTGGCGCCATGGGAACCCGGTGCACACATAGAACTACATTTAGCTAATGGGTTACTCAGACAATACTCCTTGTGTGGCGCTTCTAACAATAGCGACTATGAAATTGCAATTCTGCGTGAAAGCAATAGCCGTGGCGGCTCATCGTTTATTCACGATGAGTTGGAAGCTGGTCATGAGCTACAAATTAGTGAACCCAAAAATCACTTCCCGTTTACCCTGCCCGCTAAGGATACTACAGTACTATTTCTTGCCGCAGGAATTGGCATTACGCCTATTTTACCTATGGCAGAGTTATGCAAAGAAAAAGGGCAGCCCTTTGAATTCAGTGTGTGTGCAACTAATGCTTCTGCAATGCCCTACGGCGACAGAATAAGGCAGTTGCCAAATACGAAGTTCTACTTTTCTAACGATACTCAGTCGTCTCGACTTAGCGTAAAGGACTATTTGAAGAGTAAATCTACCCATATGCCTATTTATGTGTGCGGCCCTCAGCGATTTATTGATGATGTTATAGAAAGTGCACTTGCGCTTGGGTGGAATGACACGCTAATAAACCGAGAGTACTTTTCAATCGATAAAAGCAGTCTTGAAAGTGACGAAGATAAAGCTTTTGATGTCGAGATAAAAAGTACCGGTCAAATAATTCACGTTCCAGCAGATGAAACCATTCTTACCACATTAGAAGACAGCGGCATTTTTCTTCCTGTTGCGTGTGAAGAAGGGGTCTGCGGAACCTGCGTAACTAAAGTTCTGGAAGGTGACGTCGAACATCGTGATGTGTTTTTAAACGAAGAAGAAAGAGCGGATGGCGCCTTGATGACACCGTGTTGTTCTCGAGCAAAAGGCACAAAGCTGGTATTGGATCTTTAACTTTAACAGGTTTTCGTTTTTTATATTTAAAGCAAAAAAGCTAGCAGTAAACTGCTAGCTTTTATTTTATAAGCACTTTAAAAGTTTAGATAGGCTGTGCTAAAGCAATAATAGATTCGCGCATAATTTGTGTGTGCTCTTCTTTATCGCCACCTTCAATTTCTATCTGACATAAGCGAGCAGAGTTTTCGACAACCATTCTACAGCGCTCCCAGCGTCTTTCTAAGAACGAATTGAGTGCCTGTTCAACTGTAACATCCTTTGCTAACTCTTCAGCTAAAACGATGGCACTTTCAATGCCTATGCACGCCCCTGAAGCTAAATGCGGAGTGGTTGCGGCCACAGTATCACCAATCAGCACCACTCTTTTTCTATGCCAGGGGGCAGGTACTAAAAGATTTCCCAGAGCTCGAAAATCGATAAGTGAATTTTCGTTCAGCATATCTTTAAACTGATTAACCATGGGGGCAGGGAAGGTACCCATTAATTCTTTCAGTTTTTCAACGTAAGTGGCAGGGTCGTATTTAGGTCTTTCCTTTTTGTCTTCTGTCAAAAACAAGTACATTTCATCTTTAGACATAGGGTTAACGCCAACTTTCAAGTGCGGACCTACCCACATCATTGTATTTTTTACTTCAGGAAGTTTTGGCAGCACAGCGCGCCACACACCTTGGCCGATATATTTTGGTGCTTCAACTTCAGGAAATACATCTTTACGTACTTGCGAGTGCACGCCGTCTGCACCGATAACTAGGTCGTAGGTTTTGGTCGTACCGTCGGTAAAACTGACTTCTACTCCCTCGTCGGTATTAACCATTTCTTTATAGGTACAGCCTAAGCGTACATTCGCGCCAGACGCCAAGGTTTTTTCGGCAAGGATCTTCGCAAGGGTGGGTCGCATAATTGCGCCTGCGCCTGGTATGCCCTCAGCGTTGGCAACAGAGGGCGTAGGGACATGCGCTAAATGCAAGCCGTGCGGCGCAAATACATCTAATCCGTTATGTGCATGGCCTTGCTCTAAAAACTCATCCAATATCCCAATTGTTTTGAATGCTCGTAAAGTTGCACCGCCAATGCTGATACCCGCGCCGTCTGTACGCCAGTTTTCATCTATCTCCACTAAGTCTGTTTCTATATTGCGCTTTCTTAATTCGATAGCGGCGGTCATACCTGAAAAACCGCCCCCAATTATTAAAACATTGCTCACACTTGATTTCATAATTTAAAGGCCTTTATTGTTTTTTTTGAAATCCAAATTTGTTGGTTCGATTCAATCCGTATGGGTATTTTTTGAATTCGCTGATGTTTACAAGGTCCTTGAATACAAACACCCGTCGCTATGTTGAACAGCGCGCCATGTGCAGCACAAACAATATGCTCGCCTTTTACATCAGTGTACTCATGTCGCTTCCATGGAAGTGTAGTACTGTTGTAGTGAGGGCAAACATCTAAATAAGCGAAAAACTGGTTGTTTTTTCGAGTAACGAAGAACGTATCTTTACCATTTTCGCCTATCTTGAACCCTTTTGCCTTCCCCTCCGGGATCTCTTGGGTACTGCACACTAAGTGTTCGTCCATAACGGCAGTCTATTTAGCAGGTGGTCCACCTGAGGGTGCCCACTTCTCTCTATGTTCTAACAAAAAGATTTGAGAGTAGTCTGGCCCCATGTTCGCTGCGCGCTCCTGCCACGTGTCGTCATGTTGATCCATATCGGCATCAAATTCCATATTGCAACCAAACGGACTTTTGAAATACCAAAACCAATTCGACCCATAAATGTGGCGACCGGGCCCCCAAAAGCTCTGATAACCTTTGTTCACCATGTTCGTGCCCGCCCTGACAACATCTGTCGGGCCGCCAAGGTGGAACGTAAAGTGCTCAATACCCTTCATGTGAGGTGGGGTTTTGATAAAGAATAACGTGTGATGGTCCGTTGTCCCTGCCGGGCGCATAAACGCCCCGACACCGTTAAACCTGTCAGTGGTTTTAAAGCCCAGGCGCTGCTCGTAAAAACGCTCGATGGCGGCTGAGTCAGGTACAAAGTAAACCACGTGAGATAACGAGTGAATATTAGGTGGCGTCGAATCGTCTACCCCGTTGATATTAACGCCACGGTTAATATCGCCCGGCGCATTCACTTTTTCTGATGGTAAATTTGTAGAAGTGCGAACGGTAATTTGAAAGCCTAAAACAAAGCCTAAATCGTCGACAGCTTCAATACTTCCGTCAGAAAGTACCTTTACCTCTCTATCTTTAGACAATTCAGCGTTAATGGCATCTAAACTCGCTTGATCCGGAACACCGTAAACCGTTTTTCTAATGCTAGCGCCGGTTTCTAACGGTGCAGGTAATGAAGGGTCGTCTTTCAACCGAATCTCTAGGCCGGTACCGTCTTGAGCAACAAAATTGTGCTCATCTACTTGTTTAAGCCCATAATCCAAAACGAATTGTGTTGTTGCGTTTGTGTCATCTACACCAAAGACTAGCTTGTCTAAGCCAATAATATTCATCGTTTTTTCCTTCTAGGCAGTACGCGCGTTAAAGGTTTCAGCAACCCAGTCCGCGATGTATTGACCCGCGTTAGCGCTGTTATCGAAACTCGAGTGTTGAACACCACCTTCTCGCTCGGTAAAAATCTTAAGTTCGCGTTTCGGGCTGTTTACAAGCTGCTCATAGGTTCTTTCTGCCCATTTAAGAGGGATTTGTGAGTCCTTCGAACCATGGGTGACCAAAAATGGCACTTTGATCTTTTCAATTTGCCCGTCTAAGTGAACTTTCTCGGCGATTTCCATGAATTCTTCCATGGTTTCTGCACCCCATACCCATTTCACGTGCGCCCAGTAATGCGGCACTGGGAAATCACCTTCCTTTTCTAAGCGGCGCTTCTGAACATCACGCCAGTCATGGTTTGCACCCCAGCATACACCCAAGGCTAAACGTGGCTCGTTAGCGACTGCGCGGGGGCAGAAATAACCGCCTAACGATACGCCTTCCATGCCAATGCGATTGCTGTCTATCTCTTCGCGCTGTTCAAGCCAATCAACAGCTGGAGACGTCCAGTGCTCGCTGTCGTAACGGGCGTGAAGACCTTGCAGTCTTAGCGCTTCACCTGTTCCAGGCTGATCTAAAATCAACGAAGAAACCCCACGCTTGGCAAGCCAACCCGGTAAGCCAACGCGATATTTCATTTCTTTGGTTGAGTCTAAGCCGTTAACTTGGATTAACACGGGGGCGGGGCCTTCTACATTTTCAGCTCTGACATACAGTGCTGATATGTGTTTGCCTTCATAAGGAATTTCCACACGCTCGCAGTTTTCTTTGCCCAAGGTAATAGATTTTTGAAAAAGCTCGAGCTGATGCTTGTACAACTCTAGGCGTCCTGGCGCTTTGTGGGCTTGTAGGCGTTCGCACGTAATTAAGTACGAGGAAGCACGGTTGTATTTTTCAGCCGCTGAAAACAATCGGCCTCGGCTTTCATCTTCTTCAGCAAGCTCGACGAGTTTATTTGCCATTTTTGCCCAGGTATCACGAAATGCCTGCACACCTTCTTTGTCGGGTTGTTTTGCCGCTTCTTTTAATGGCGCACACATTTCTTCAATTTCGCCAATACGTGCACCCATTTCTATGGCCAGGTCGACTGACAGGTTCCAAACATAGTTTGTCGGGAAATATTTAAACATTGTAGTTTCCTGATTTTTCTGCGGCGCAAATGCGCCAAGTTAGCTCTGATAATTTATTTTTTTATAAATGCAACTGCGCGAACAAAGCCTGCAGAGGCGTGTTTAATTTTGTAAGGAAAACAAGAGATCAAAAATCCAGTTGCGGGCAACGCTTCTAAGTTGCTCAATTTTTCCATTTGACCGTAACCAATATCTCGACCTGCTTTATGGCCTTCCCAAATTAAGGATGCATCGCCGGTCTCTGCAAAGCGTTCACGTGTGTATTTGAAGGGAGCGTCCCAACTCCAGGCGTCAGTGCCGACCACTTTTACGCCTCTTTCAAGCAAATACATTGTGGCTTCGCGGCCCATGCCGACCCCTGCGTCTAAGTAACCTGGTTCACCAAATATCTTGCCTGCACGGGTGTTAACCACAACAATGTCCAGCGGCTGTAAATCGTGATTAATGCGTTGCAGCTCTTTTTCCACATCGCTGGCAGTAATAATGTAACCGTCTTCAAAGTCGCGAAAGTCCAGCTTTACGCCCGGTTGGAAACACCACTCCAGGGGCAATTCATCAATACCGAATGCAGGCTTACCGCCATCAGTAGTTGAGGCATAGTGCCAGGGTGCATCCATATGAGTGCCGCTATGGGTGGTTATTGCAAGTCTTTCTGCCGCCCATGATTCGTTGCCAGGTAACTGATCGAGGGTTAGTCCCGGAAACATTGACGCCATTTCGGGCCAGCCTTCCTGGTGGTCCATGTAATCGATTTTGGGCAATAAAGGAGGTGGGTCGGTGTGTGGGTTATTGTCTAACGTCACCGACAAATCGATAATTTCGTATTCTCTTGGGTTAAACATTTGAGGTCTCCAACTCAACGTCTTGGATAATGTCGCCAAATAAGCTGAAGCCATTTTTATCCAGCGCTCGCATCGCTATTGTTTCGCCCACTTTTAAGAAAGGCGTCTTGGGCTCGCCAAATTGAACAAGTTCTTTTGCGCGGAGTTCTGAAAGGCAGGCTTGGCCTTTGTTAGGTGTGTTATCAGATACCGTGCCCGAACCAACGACTGAGCCAGGGAGAAGGCTTCGTGCTACAGCAATATGTGCGATGAGTTGGTCAAACCCAAAGAACATCTTTGCGCCGTCTGGTGCACCAAACCATTCATTGTTTCGATGGATTTCTAAAGGAGCACAGACCTTTGAATCTTGCCAATGCTCACCAAGTTCATCTGGCGTAACGGCAATAGGTGCGAAGGCTGTATCGCCTTTTGCTTGTACAAAGCCGAACCCCGTTTTCATTTCGCGGGGGGCAAGGGCACGGAAACTGACGTCATTTAACATGACGACCAGACGAATGCTCTGCTTGGCCTCTTCTTGTGATGCGCCTACAGGAACATGGCCAGTTATTACGCCGAACTCACCTTCAAAATCGATACCGTGCTCTTCTTTGGCGGCATAGAGAGGTTCGCGTGCTCCTCTAAAGGAAATACCTGAGCCCTGGTAAACCAGAGGGTATTTGTCGGCGCCTTCAATAGGATCTAAGTTGAAGGCTCTTTGCATTAAGTGCCCGTGATTTAAATAGCAAGAGCCGTCAAGCCAGCTCCAAGCGCGGGGTAGGGGCGCTAAACATTGCTCGGGCTTAAAGTGAGACGCATTATTCGCGTTCCCATTATTAAGTAACTGATATCGCTCGTTAAGCTTGTCATAACACGCATCCCAATTATCCAGTGCAAACTGCATAGTAGGGGCAATATCACTAACCTCTGTACACAAACTATGGTCCTTAGAAACAAGTACTAGCTTGCCATCAGGCCCATTGCTTTTGAGTGACGCTAACTTCATTGAATAAAGTCTCTTCGTAATTAAAAGTTTTAATTATTGTTAACAGAAGATGGTAGTATTCAGAGTTACTAAGCAAAAATCGTTTGTGCCGATACGTGATATCTCAAAAACCGTTGGTACAAAATAGGTAGATAAGTTCTCGGGGTAGAAATGCGGTACGAAAAACTAGACTTAAACCTGCTGGTGGCGTTAGAAGTTTTGCTAGAAGAAAAAAACATTACGAAAAGCGCTTATCGACTGCACCTTTCGCAGTCGGCAACAAGTGGTATTTTATCTCGTTTGAGGGACTATTTTGATGATGATTTGCTTGTACAAATGGGTAAGCAAATGCACATCACGCCACTTGCCGCTGAAATGCAGCAGCCAGTCAGCGAAGTGCTAAGCACTATTAGAAACCGCATTATAGATAAGAAAATAAACACACCAGAATTATCAAATCGCAATTTCAAAATTATTGCGTCAGACTATGTAATGCAGGTGGTGCTGGCTGATTTATTGGCCTACGTCACGAAAGTAGCGCCGAACATAACATTTGAATTTATGTCTACTTTTGCTGGTGATTTAGACAGCCTCGCAAAACAAGGCGCTGACCTTATTATTGCCCCTTCTGCTTTCATGCTCGATGGCTATTCATCCCAAGAAGTTTTAGATGATGAGTTCGTTTGTATAGCGGATGAAAACAACAGCAAGCTAAATGGCCATATTACCCTAGAACAATTCTCAGACATTGGCCATGTAACCATTGGCTATGAAAAAGCGAGTCAATTGAGCATAGAGAAATGGATGGTAGACTCAGATGAAGTTAACCGCCGCGTAGAAGTCATCGTCAACGATTTCTCTAGTATGTTTTTTACAGTGATAAATACCGAAAGGGTGGCCCTTGCACCAAAGCGTCTTGCTGAAATTAACGCAAGACATCTCCCTATAAAGATTTATGATATTCCGTTTAAAACGCCACAGTTGAATGAGTCTATGATGTGGCACCCAAGTTTAAATAACGACCCGCTACACAAGTGGCTGCGAGAACAAATTCTTAAACATAGGCCCTAAAAAGGTTATAAAAAAGGCCTCTACGGCCTAGTATTGCTGCTGCCTACCCCTCCAGTCATTGGAGCTTGGTCAATACAGCGTTAACCGTTGTCCCATAATGGTTAGTGCTGTATTTGTACCAAAACCATGCGTTTACTCACCTTCGACAAAAATCTATGAAATGTACAAATATTGATGCGCTTTCGCCATTATAAAAGCAGGGCGCATTCATATAATAAAGGTACGTTTTAATTTGGAATACGTCTAATGACTTGGCAGAAAAAAGATTACGAGGACATCCCTGGTACCTATGTGTTCGATGGTAAGCGCGCTCACCCTGCTTATGCTCTAAATAAACTACTGTTTTCTTTTAACAACGAAGAAAACAGAACGGAATTTGATAAAGACCCTGCAGCCTATTGTGACAAGTATGGGGTTAAAGGTGAGTATAAAGACGTCGTGGTAAATTCTGATTTTCTACAAATGCTTAGATTAGGCGCCAACATATACTTCATGGCAAAAATGGCTATTCCTCGCGGCGTGTCTGTACAAGACGCAGGTGCCGCTTTTCAAGGTATTACAACGGAAGAATTTAAGCAGAACTTGATGGCCAAAAGCGACGGTCTTATAGAAAAAATCACGAAAAAAGGAGACTACTGGAATGGCTAAAATCATTGGTGGAATAACCAGTTCGCACATACCTGCCGTTGGCAACGCTATTACTGAAGGTCTTCAGCAAGAGCCTTATTGGAAAAGGTTTTTTGACGGGTACGGACCTGCGAAAGACTGGTTAAATGAAGTAAAGCCAGACCTGGTTATTGTTGTATATAACGACCATGGCTTAAACTTTTTCTTAGATACCGTTCCGACCTTTGCTTTAGGGTGTGCAGATGAGTATCACAATGCCGATGAAGGGTGGGGCTTAAAGCCGGTTAACCCGTTTAAGGGTAATGCACCACTTTCTTGGCATATTGCAGAGTCGCTTATTGAACAAGAAATAGATATCTGCACTTGCCAAGAAATGAAAGTCGATCATGGTTTCGTTAATCCTATTCGCGCGTTGTTTGGTGATTGCGAAGAGTGGCCGGTAGAAGCTATTCCGCTTGCTGTAAATACAGTTCAGCACCCAGTACCAACTGCTGCTCGTTGTTTAAAATTGGGCAAGGCGTTGGGTAAAGCACTGGAGTCATATCCTGAAGACCATAAAGTTGTGATATTGGGTACGGGCGGCATGTCGCACCAGCTTCAAGGCGAACGAGCCGGTATTATAGACGTCGACTTTGATCTTGAGTGCATGGATAAGATAGCTGAAGAACCTGAATGGATGACGCAGTTTTCAAATGCTGAAATTATGGAGCGAGCGGGAACAGAAGGTATTGAAACCATAATGTGGCTGGTCATGCGCGGTGCGCTAAAAGACGATGTTAACGTGATACACAAGCATTACCATGCACCTATTTCAAATACGGGCGCAGGTGTTTTGGTTTTAGATAATCGCTAAGATTACGCGGCGTACATAACGCCGTAAGCATAGCGTAAACAAAAAAGCGGCGAGTACATGTGAAGTACTCGCCGCTTTTTATTTAGCAGTATTAAAACTCTTCTGTGTCTATATCAGCCTGTGCAGCGGCAGGATATCTTGGGCCTTGCACCGTTTCTTGATTAATTAACTGACCGGCGCGCACCAATATATTGCTATCAATGGTTAATTCGCTCGCCCGCAGATTCTCCTCTAAATGAGTGATAAAGCGGGTGCCGGGTAAAGCGTGTATATAGTCTGCTTGTTTCAAAACCCAATGAATGGCCAGTTGCGCGGGTGTACATTCAGCTTCATTTGCTAAGGCTGCAAATTGGGTAAATATACGTCGGTTTTGCACCCAGTTTTCACCTTGGAACCGAGGCATTCCCCGCCTAATATCACCACTATCTAAGTCATCAATATGGGCAAATGTATTACTTAAATATCCACGTGCTAAAGGGCTAAAGCCAACGAAAGCAACGTCTAGTTCTTCGCATTTTTTCAGAACTGCAATTTCTGCATTACGTGTCCACAGTGAATACTCTGTTTGCATCGCGGCTATTGGATGAATGGCGTGCGCTTTAACAAGCGTTTCGGCAGACGCTTCAGATAAACCAATCGCGCCAATCTTGCCTGCTTTAACCGCATTTGCCAACGCGCCAACACTTTCTTCTACCGGCACGTTAGGGTCAATCCTGTGCAAATAGTACAAGTCGATAAAGTCGGTTTGTAAGCTTTTTAACGCATTATTAAGCGTAGCCTCTATAGCTTTAGGCGAGCCATCAATAGTGCGCTTGCCGTTCACGCCAGTCATCCCGCACTTACTGGCCAGCAAAATCTTGTCTCTGAAGGGTTTTATCCCTTTTCCGACAATGCGCTCATTTTCTCCGAAGCCATATAATGCCGCAGTATCAAAATGATCGACGCCTAAATCATAAGCCTTGTGTAGTAAATCGATAGCATCATTTTCGCTGAGTTTTCCAGAATAGGCATGGCTAAAGTTCATACAACCAAAGCCAATCTCACCCACCTGTTTACCCAAAAGATTACGCGTTTTAATAATCGCCTCCCACTACGCTAGCTGTTGCTCAAGGTCATGAAGTACTTTATAGCAGCCCAATACGCTCGCTACGCTAGCATTGGGTTGGCGGCCTTCTTTTATCGCGCTAATAAATTCGCGGTCTTGTAGCTCAATACCATTTAATGATACATCAACGGTAGACACATCAATTGGTTCTTCATGGCCGTTAACAAGGTCGTCGTATCTTGCGATATAAGTGCCGTTGTCGCAGATGTATCGGAAGAATGTACCTAACGGTCCGTCATTATTGAAAGATAGTGAAAGGGTACAAATGGCGCCATTTTCAGCTTGAAGCTGAATTGACATATCCATAGCAATACCCAGTTCAGGGTGAATCGGCCCCTGTACGGCGTTCGCTTTTACAATAGGCGAGCCTGCTTGGTAGGCAAATAAATCAACCGTATGAGCAGCGTGGTGCCAAAGCAAATGGTCTGTCCAAGAACGAGGCTCACCTTTCGCATTAATGTTTTTGCGACGAAAGAAATAAGTTTGAACGTCCATTTGCTGAATATTCAATTCACCCTTGCGCAAACGCTTGTTTAGCCATTGATGAGACGGGTTAAAGCGGCGAGTATGACCCACCATGCATACCAAATTAGACGCTAGTTGTGCATCCATGACGGCTTGAGAGTCTTCCCAGCTGTCGGCGAGTGGTATCTCAACTTGTACGTGTTTGCCCGCCTGCATGCATAAAATAGACTGCTCGGCATGCATCTGGGTGGGGGTGCAAAGAATAACGGCATCGGCATCAGAGGTTAGTGCCTCTTCAAGTGTAGTGTACACATGGGGAATCTTGTACTCATCGGCAACCGCTTGCGTTTTTTGCGGGTTTCGGCCCACTAAACCGACAACCTCAGCATCATCAATTTTGCTCAATGCATCTAAGTGCTTTATACCAAAAGCGCCAGGACCTACAACTATAATTTTCATAAAATCTTCCTCAATTTCAAAAGCAGTATCGAGCCTTAAGACCAATAAAGCTTCATTGGGTTATCAACCAAAAGTTTGCGCTGTAATCTTTCTGTAGAGGCAATAAGCGGAATGAAATCAACCAGCTTTCCGTCATCCGGCATGTGACTTTTCATATTCGGGTGAGGCCAATCTGTGCCCCAAATAACACGGTCTGGAAAGCGTTCAACCACTTCTCTGGCGAAAGGGATGACATCGTGGTAACCGTTACTCGGCCCAGCCAGTGAGATTCGCTCTGGGCAACTCACCTTCGACCAAAAATTGGTGTTCTCTGTCATTAGTTTTAGAAATAACCCAAACTCTTCACCGTCTACCGGTTTACTCACGTCGGGACGACCCATGTGATCAACAACAACCGTGGTAGGCAGTGCGGTAAAAAACGAATAAAGCTCTGGTAGCTCTTGGGCTTCAAAGTAAATAACAATATGCCAGCCAAGTTCTTTAATGCGGTGCGCTACTGTATTTAATGCATCAAACGGCAGGGCATCGACTAAACGTTTAACAAAGTTAAAGCGCACGCCTCGTACGCCAGCTTCGTGCAGTGCATACAACTCTTCATCTGAAATATCAGGTTTTACGGTGGCAACGCCTCGCGCAAGTCCCTGAGAGTTGTTTAGCGCATCAACTAATGCACGGTTGTCGGCACCGTGACATGTCGCCTGCACAATAACATTTCGGCTAAAACCTAAATAATCACGCAGCGCCCACAACTGCCACTTAGATGCGTCACATGGTGTGTATTTTCGCTCAGCAGCAAAAGGAAATTGTTCACCAGGGCCAAACACATGGCAGTGCGCATCTACCGCGCCTTGCGGTAATGTAAACTGTGGTTTCGACGGTGATGGGTGCCAGTGTAACCAATCTGGATCAACGGTAAATTTGCTCATAGCCCCATTCCTTTTAGTTTGGCATCTAGTCGAGGGTATACCCTACGAGCATTGCCAGAAAATATTAACTGCTTATCTTCTGTTGGAATATCCAACGCATCAATATAGCGTTTTGTGTCATCAAAATAATTACCCGTTTGAGGGTCAATACCTCGCACTGCGCCAATCATTTCTGAGCCGAATAGAATGTTTTTAATGTCAATAACATCGAACAACAGGTCTATCCCGGGTTGGTGGTAAACACAGGTGTCAAAATACACGTTTTGCATTACATGTTCATCGAGTGGAGGTTGCTTTAGCATATCAGCTAAGCCACGATAACGCCCCCAGTGATAAGGTACGGCGCCGCCGCCGTGTGGAATAATAATGCGCAGTTCGGGGAAGTTCTTAAATAAATTACCCTGCAAAAATTGCATGAATGCCGTGGTATCTGCATTCATATAATGAGCACCCGTAGCGTGGAAGTTCGCGTTACACGAGCCCGACACGTGGATCATGGCTGGTACATCTAGTTCTACCATTTTTTCATAGAACGGATACCAGCTTTTGTCCGTTAAAGGCGCTGATGTCCAATGGCCACCGGAGGGGTCTGGATTTAAGTTGCAGCCTACAAAGCCCAGCTCATTAACACAGCGCTCTAGCTCATCAATAGAGTTTTTGATTGGAACACCGGGTGACTGGGGTAATTGACACACACCAATAAAGTGTTGAGGGTATAAATCGACAACGCGCTTAATCAGGTCATTGCATGCGCTGGTCCACTGCTTTGAAACTGCTTCATCGCCAACGTGGTGCGCCATCGCAGATGCGCGCGGAGAAAATATTGTCATGTCTGAGCCACGCTCTTTTAGTAACTTAAGCTGGTTTTTCTCAATACTTTCTCGAATTTGGTCATCGCTAATATGAGGAACTTCAGGCAGCGCTTTGCCGTCTTTAAACGCTTTAATTTGCGCCTCTCTGAAAAGCTGTAGTGGCTCGGGTGCAGTGGTGTAATGTCCGTGGCAATCAATGATCATTTTCGGTCCTCTTTATCGTTTTTATTCATGAGCTAGTGTAGGGTCAGAGTCGGGAGCAAACACCGTTCCCTGCATGAGCAGTCTGGCTGTGCGCAGTAAAGCGGCGCGCTTCACTTCAAATGTTTCGAATGCATCAGCATTTGCGACCTCCATATCTACCTTGAACGCTCCCGTTGGATGCTCAATTGCAAGGGGCACAGCAGATTGCAATTCGTTATCACGTTTAGCGCAATGGCGGCGATAAAGGTCGTAGGCAACGGTGCCTTTTGCCAAGCAAGCCGTCGCAACACTAACTGAGCCTAAAACGCCAATAGCGTCGTGTACTCTGTGTGGAATAAAGGTGCGAGTATTGATATCTCCGCCATTTAGAGGGGCAGAAATGATCGTCATCTTAGGGACCGTTTTGGCCGTGACATCGCCTAACTGCATCATTTCGCCAGCCTTAAGCCTGATAGCTTCTACTTTTTGTTTTAAGGCGGCATTACTTTCTAATTGTTCTGGTGTTTCGCTTCCCTTAAGTCCCAGCGAGTGAGCATCAATAAGCACGACCGGCATACCATTATCTATACACGTAATATTAATCTCTTCTACGGTATTTTGAGCGGCCCCGGTGGGGAATAAGCTTCCACAGGAAGAACCTGCAACATCTAAAAAGTCAATATAAACAGGGGCGGCGGTATTAGGTACGCCGTCAATACTCGCACTGCCTTCGTAATTGACCACGCCGTTAGGCGTTTGAACTCTTACTACAGCGAACGTGTTGGTATTCACCATGCGAATACGTACATCGGTTGTCGTGTCCTGCGCTTTTACTAGCCCCTGTTCAATAGCAAACGCACCCACGCCGGCAAGGATGTTTCCGCAGTTTTGCGTATCGCTGACCTGGGCTTTATCTACCGCTACCTGTAAAAATAAGTAGTCAACGTCGGCTTCTGGATTAGACGACGGGTTCACAACGGCCACCTTACTAGTTAGCGGGTGACCACCGCCCACACCGTCTATTTGTCGGCTATCGGGAGAGCCCATAACCGACAATAAAAAGGCATTTCTACGATGAACATCAAGGGGTAAATCTTTGGCTAAAAAATAGAGTCCTTTAGAGGTTCCGCCCCTCATTAGGCACGCAGTTACGGCTTTCATAAATGCTATTGCTCACCGTGCTTTACATAGCGAAGGCCTTTAGCTGCTAGGCGTTCGCGCATATTATAAATATCCAGACCAAGCTCACCTTGTTCAAGACGTTTGCGTTTGG
This sequence comes from Alteromonas sp. ABD4_190, assembly GCF_056160105.1. Taxonomy (NCBI): domain Bacteria; kingdom Pseudomonadati; phylum Pseudomonadota; class Gammaproteobacteria; order Alteromonadales; family Alteromonadaceae; genus Alteromonas; species Alteromonas sp. ABD4_190. The sequence continues at coordinate 2,004,544 of NZ_JBSWWN010000001.1, read as the reverse complement.
ACTCTTCGTTTTCTACGCGCAGCTTAACCTTTTCAAACGTGTCATCTGCTTCTTCTTGTTTCACCACCACCACGCCATCATCATCAGCAACAACAATATCCCCAGGGTTTATCAAAGCACCTGCACAAACAACAGGTACATTAACACTAGCAATCGTCTCTTTTACGGTGCCTTGCGCAAACACGGCTTTAGACCACACGGGGAATTTCATGTCAGTTAAGGTAGCGATATCGCGAACACCTGCATCAATAATCAGCCCTCTTACCCCTCTTGCTTTTAACGATGTAGCCAACAGGTCACCAAAAAAGCCATCTGAACAAGGGCTGGTTGGCGTAACAACCAATACATCTCCCGGCTGACACTGCTCAACCGCAACATGAATCATCCAGTTGTCTCCTGGCGCTACTTGGCATGTAACCGCAGGGCCGGCTATTTGAGCAGGTCGATAAATAGGGCGCATATCTTGCGCTAAAAGCCCCTTTCTACCCTGCGCTTCGTGAACGGTAGCAACCTCTGACCCCTGATATTTTTCAATGGTTGACAGAGAAGGTCGTGGGCAGTCTGTTACGCAAATAGCCATTAGGATATTCCTTTAATATTGAAGTCCCTCGATTATGGATAACTCAGCGCTGAAAAGAACGTTAGATTGCTGCCCTTTGCTATTAATTTTTTCTATAATGACTAAAAAACATTAGGGGCATACGTTGGTTTTTAATACGCGTCACTTGCTTAGTGCTATGAAAGTTAGAGAGTTCGGTACGCTAACCGAAACGTCTCAGTATATTCATTTATCACAATCGGCCTTAACGCAAGGCATCAACAAGCTGGAGTCTCAGCTTGGCCACATAATTTTCGAACGCACCCAGTCAGGTATGTTTACAACAGATGTAGGCGATGTTTTTTTGAAGCGGGTAACAAGAGCGTTCGACTATTTACTGTCTTTTGCCAATAACGTGTTTGAAAAAAGTGCGAAGAGAAAAGAAGGGTTTTTACGGCTGATTACAACCCGTCAACTTATTGCATTAATTACGGTTGTAGATACCGGAAATTACACCAACGCAGCGACAAAGCTGGGTTTAACGCAGCCAACGCTGGGTAAAACGATCAAAGACCTAGAATTTACGCTTGAACAAAAGTTATTTCGTCGAATTCCCACTGGTGTTGAACCAACGTGGAGAGCAAAGCAGCTTGCCCGTCTTGCTCATTTATTTGTAGCTGAAATTGAACAAGGGCTGCAGGAAGTCAACGAGTTCGTTGGGCAGCGCTCTGGCAAAATACGTATAGGCAGTTTGCCGCTGGCAAGGGCAAACATAGTACCTATGGCGGTGTTGCGGTTATTAGAGGAATATCCCCAAGCAGAAGTGAGTATTGTTGACGGCCCATATGAGGAACAACTTGTTGGCTTGCTGCAAGGGCAAGTTGATATCATTGTAGGGGCATTGCGTGCCCCCAACCTTGATAACACAATCACGCAGCACAAATTGTTCGACGATAAACTGCACGTTGTAGCGCGCAAGCACCATCCTTCTTTAGCGACCATAGAAGAGGGGACTTACGCTTCCAACATAAGTAAATGGCAGTGGGTTATTCCCAAAGCCGGTACGCCAACGCGAAAGGTTTTTAATCGCATGTTCGAGCTTGAAGCTATGCCGGTACCCAAAGATATTATCGAATGCAGTACTATGATGGCGATCCGCGGGATCTTGTTAAAAAGCGACAGAGTAACCTTGTTATCTGCAAGGCAAGTTCAAGACGAGGTCGATGCTGGTTTGCTTTATGTAAGCCCCAACCCGTTGCCAGATAGCTGTCGAGAAATAGGCTACACACTAAGACGCGATTGGCAGCCAACAGCACTTCAAAGACGCTTCCTTGAAGTGCTAGATGAATATAAACGTAACTGAACGTCTGCGACTAATTACTTAAGTTTTCATAGGGCATGCCTACATACTGGTTGGCAATAACCTTTTTCCCTTCCTCGGTAGACGTGTAGTAATCCAGCTCAGAGTTCATGAATCGCTGAAATGTCTCTGGGCCCATATCGTTAACATGCTCATTATCGAAATTATGCAGCATGTTCGAGAGCCACCACGAAAATCGTTCGCCGTGCCATACCCTTCGTAATGCAATTTTTGAATAGTCTTCAATATGTGAGTTGTCGCCTTCAAGATAAACGCGACAAAGTATTTTGTACAAAGTTGCCACATCGGATGCTGCTAAATTTAAGCCTTTTGCGCCTGTTGGGGGAACAATATGTGCAGCGTCTCCAACAAGAAAAAGTGCACCGTATTGCATAGGTTCGCAAACAAAAGAACGCAAAGGAGCAATACTCTTTTCAATGCTTGGCCCAGTTATGAGCTTTTGGGCAACCTCTGCAGGTAAGCGCTTTTTAAGCTCATCCCAGAACCTTTCGTCTGTCCAATTTTCTACCGCGTCAGTGGCAGGCACCTGAAGGTAATAGCGCGAACGCGTAGAAGAACGTCTGCTTGCTAAAGCGAAGCCCCGTTGGCTTTTGCAATAAATAAGTTCTTCACTAACAGGCGGCGTATCGCTAAGCACTCCTAGCCAGCCAAATGGGTAAACTCGCTCGTGCTCTGTTCTTTCCGACTCAGGAATAGTTTTACGAGAAACACCGTGAAAACCATCACATCCAGCGATATAGTCGCAATTAAGCTTGTAAACATCGTCCCCTTTTTTGAAAACCACATAGGGCGATGCGGTATCAATGTCGTTCAAAGTCACATCTTCAACTTCGTAGAAGCTGGTTAACTTTGCCGCCTCGCGCGCTTCCATAAGATCTTTAGTGATCTCGGTTTGGCCGTAACACATAACAGCTTTGCCGTCAGCCAACGCTTTTAAATCGATATGAACCGTTTTATCGTCAATGGCAATCTCGAAACCATCATGCACTTCACCTTCTTCGTCCATGCGAGCACCAACGCCGGCCTCTCGCACAAGATCGGTAAATCCCTGTTCCAAAATGCCCGCTCTAATACGACTTAAAATGTAATCTTTGTTTGCTCTATCAATAACAATGTTATCTATGCCTTGCTTAGCTAAGAGTTGACCAAGTAATAAACCAGAAGGGCCAGAGCCAACAATAGCTACTTGTGTGGTTAATGTTTTCATCTTCACTACCTTTGCGAATATTGTGCAAATAGTGTGAAGTTAAATGCGGTAACAAATTATTAACTTTTCACTCATTTTATTGTACTTTTCAATCAAGTTGATAATTGTGTTTAATATGGTTTTTAGAATGACATCGCAAATTCATCAATATCCAAACTACGACCTATATGGGGAAAGTGGGCTTATAGAAAGGCCGGGAGCGGTGCATTTGGAAGATATCTCCACGCGAAGTGAAAGCCTGGACTGGGTAATAAAACCGCACAGACATGCACATTTATTTCAAGTGTTGTACATTTTAGATGGGCAGGCAAACGTTACGTTAAACAAAAAAACATTCAGCATAAGGGGGAAATGCGCAGTAACTATTCCTATGGGGGTAGTACATGGCTTTACGTTTCAGCCAAACATTAAAGGTTTTGTACTATCTGTTACAAGCGCTATCTTGGGCGAAGAAATGCAAAATGCGCAAGACTCCGCCATAAACAACCTTTTCCATTCTGCTCATGTGTTTCAAGAAGACAGTCAGCAGTTTAATAGGTTAACGCGATACTTCATTGACATTCGCGACGAGCTAAAGCGTGCCCCAAAAAATCAAGACCAATCATTGCTGTTGTTAACAAAGCTTGTGTTGTTAACCCTTCAACGACTAGCAGCAGAGCAGCAGCTTGAATACAGTGCTGGGCCACACGAAGCGCGCATATTGATCAAATTTAAAAGGCTAATAGAAGAGCATTACCTAGAGCACTGGCCCTTATCCAAATATGCCAGTGAACTATTTGTTTCTATGTCTAGCTTAAATCGCCTATGTAATAAAAATTTAGGAGAGTCACCCAAAAACATTATTCAAAGGCGATTAATTGACGAAGCGAAACGGAAATTGGTTTACACCCAACAACCAATACAAGACCTATGCTACAGCCTTGGCTTTAAGGATTACCCCTACTTCTCAAGGTTCTTCAAAAAACACATAGGCATGACGGCGGGTTGTTATCGACAATCTTTTCAAAATGCTCCTCGGCAGCAAGGCAAACCTGAGTAGGTAATGACTAACACTGCTCTTTTCTTGATCACAACACATCGCAAAGTCGTTATACTGAAATTCACTACTTCACTTTTAAGCGTATCCACGTGTCACTAACGTTGCCTCCATCTTTGCGTAGCCCCAGTTTTGCTCAGTCACTGCTTTGTTTTGGCGTTATTGTCGCGTTAATAGCAGGTGGATTGTTCGGCTTAGGTATTAGCCTTCACGCGCTCATATTTTTATGTTTGCTGTGGGCTGGGGCGAATGCTTTTAGTTTGGGTTACACGTACCTGCAAATTCGCGAATTAATGACCAGCGCATTAACCCGGGCCATGCCGGCAATTTATATCTTCATACTCATTGGAATGGTTATCGCCAGCTTTATGCAAAGCGGCACTATCTCAACGCTCATTTATTATGGGTTAAGCTGGCTAAATCCCAGTGTGTTCTTAGCTGTGGGGTTAGTTCTTTGTGCGGTAATGTCGGTATCAACAGGCACATCGTGGGGAACCGTAGGGACTATGGGCGTGGTGCTAATGGGCATTGGCGCGGCCATGAACATACCGCCTCCCATTGTAGCGGCCATGGTGGTATGCGGCGCAACCTTTGGCGACAAAATGTCGCCAGTTTCTGATACCACCAACCTCGCTGCAATGAGTGCGGGCACGAACCTCTATCGGCATATGTACGCCATGTTGCTAACTACGTTGCCTAGCTTTCTTCTTACTTTCGTTATTTTCTTGGTAATAGGGTTCAGCTACGCAAACCAGAATATAGATGTTGGGCAGATAGTTGAAATTAAAGCAGTGCTTGCCACGCATTATAACCTTGCGCCTTATATAACACTGTTACCGCTGGCGCTACTTACGGTACTAAGCATCAAAAAAGTCCCTGCTGAAGTCACCATGTCATTCAGCATTCTGCTAGCGGTTATCATCGCTATTTTCTACCAAAACGCTAACGCCATAAGCGTACTTAATGCTCTTTGGGAGAATACCCCTCAAAATACGGGGATCGCGAATTTAGATGCTCTACTTGGGCGGGGCGGCATCAGCAGTATGAGTTGGACCTTACTGCTGGCCTTAATGGCAATCGCACTGGGCGGTATATTACACGGCGCGGGTTTTTTAGCGGCGCTGTTGGCGGGCATTATCAAACGGGTGAAGCGCACAGCAAGCTTAATTGCGGTAACCATAGCCTCTGGTTTTTTGGGCAATGTGGCTATGGGCGAAGCCTACATCTCAATCATATTAAATTGCCAGTTATTCAAAGAAAAATATGAACAACAAAACCTCGACCCTGCTGTACTGTCTCGGTCGGTAGAAGAGGGCGCCACCATGACCACAGGCCTTATACCTTGGACAACAGCGGGAGCATTCTATTCTGCCACCCTTGGGGTTGAGGTTCTCGATTATGTACCCTATGCCTTTTTCAACTATCTAAATGGCGTTATTGCCGTAACCATGGCCGCCTTGGGTGTGGGTTTATTGAAAGGGAAAACCGCAAATCGTTAAGTAAGCTATTTGCACTTTTTGTAAGTGGCTGCCACGTTTTATCCTCTAGAGGGGATGATTACGACTTTATCTCCACCAGGGGATAAAGCCGCAAGGAAAGAAGCAGTTATGTTTTATGCCGATTTAGGCTTCAGCCAATGCTGCGCCAGCATGCCAATGATCATCGCGCCAACAAACATCAGCACATCAGTTTGAAGCGACGCAATGGCAACCACGGCAGGGCCTGGGCAAAAACCGCTAATGCCCCAGCCAATACCAAAAGCGGCAGAGCCCAATATCAATTTAGCATCAATAGTTTTGCTAGTTGGTATATCGAACTTATTCGCAAACAAGGGTTTGCTGCGCTTGCGCACCCAGTACATGCCTGGTGCCGCCACCAAAATCGCGCCGCCCATTACGAACGCTAACGTGGCATCCCAGTTGGCGCTTAAATCTAAAAAGTTAAGTACACGGGCAGGGTTACTCATACCTGAAATTAGCAGGCCTAAGCCAAACAACAGCCCACAAAGTAGCGAGGCGATAATTGCTCTCATGTTCTCTTTCCTCAGTTAATTTACAGGTGTCTGATAATTGTGGTGGTAAGTACAGCCGCACCCATAAACGTGAGCGTGGCAACAATAGAGCGGGGGGATAGCCTTGAAAGGCCAGCTACTCCGTGGCCCGATGTACACCCAGAGCCAAGGCGTGTACCAAAGCCTACGAGTAAGCCAGCCACAACTAACCATGCCGAGCTCATTTGCGTTTGCACCTGCAAATCGCCAACAAACACCATGTAAAGCACGGCAGATAGCACAACACCTATTAAAAACGCCAAGCGCCAGTAGCGTTCAACGCCGCGCTGTGTCATCGCGCCTGCGGCAATACCTGAAATACCTGCAATACGGCCTAGGGTAAGCAGTAATAAAACCACCGATGAACCAATAAGCAGCCCGCCTGCTAAACCGGCAAGCGGCTCAAAGGGAGTTGATGTCCAGTTTTCCAATTCTCTCTCCTAAATCTACTCGTGCGATGCACTGTTAGTAACGCTATCGCGGATAAACACGGTACAGATAGAAGCCTTAAAACTTCTATTCAACTTCTATAAAATCGATGGCAAGGTGCATCGCCAGCGCGCCTTCTCTGTCTTTCACCAAATCGTGCAGGGTAAATTGGTCAAGCTCGCTAATAAACTTATCAGCTGCGTCTTGAAGAATTGTTTTCAAGCGACATGTGGGCGAGATAACACATTTATTCGTTGGTGATGCAAAACACTCCGCCAATGCCACGTCTTCAACCGTTAACCTAAAAACTTCACCTATATTTATAAGCTTGGCATCTTTTGCCAGACGAATGCCGCCCCCGCGTCCCTTTGTGCCAATAATGTATCCCTTGTCGATCAGCAAGGTGATGACTTTTTTTAAGTGATTAAAAGATACGAAGTACGCATCTGCAATTTCACCTGTCTTTACCAATTGATTTTTTCGTAACGCGAGATAGATCAAAACGCGAAACGCTAAATTACTAAAAGTATTGATTTTCATGGATTATCTAAAAAAGCGATTGTCTTAATCGCTGAATTTTACCGCACCATAAAAATTAAATATATATTTAGAATATACTTTATTGTATATTTTGTTCTATCATATATCAAAATGAAATAAGGTGTCGATATGATTATTCTTGGTTACATCGCTGCTGTTCTTATGGGAATGGTGTTAGGCGTAATAGGCGGAGGGGGCTCAATCCTTACCGTGCCTATTCTCGTTTACTTAATGGGCGTTACGCCAGATGTCGCCACCGGCTATTCATTGCTTATTGTGGGTGCCACAGCCGCATTCGGCGCAGTAAGATATTTCAAAGAGGGTTTAGTTGACGTTAAAGCGTCTATTTTATTTGCTGTACCTTCCATCATTGCTGTTTATCTAACACGGGCCTTCCTCATGCCCGCCATTCCCGAAACTATCGCTTTTCAATCGCTAACCATAGATAAAAATCTGGGCATCATGGTGCTGTTCGCCATGCTGATGTTGGCCTCGGCCGCCATGATGTTGAAAAAGGCTTACAGCAAATCGGCGCCAGCAACCCAGGTTGTTGAGAATAAACAACCCAACGTTGGGCTGATAATTATTGAAGGCGCCGTAGTTGGTGTTGTTACCGGCATACTCGGCGCGGGTGGGGGCTTCCTCATCATACCTGCCTTGGTACTTATTTTAGGCATGCCCATGAAGAATGCAGTGGGCGCGTCGCTATTCATTATCGCCTTAAAGTCGTTACTTGGCTTCATTGGCGACCTACAAACCGGAATTCAATTGGAGATGCCTTTGCTGCCGCTTATGCTGGTAGCCACGTTTATTGGGATGGCTGTCTCCACGAAGGTAGCGGGAAAACTAGACGGTGCAGCTTTGCAGAAGTTCTTTGCATTCTTCACTCTAGTTATTGCCGTTTTCATCATGACCAAAGAACTTCTTTAGGAGAAAACCCATGAACGTTGAAACCTTTTACGATAACAAAACGGCCACGTTTACCTACGTGCTATTCGACCCCACTTCCAAAGAGTGTGGCGTGATAGATTCGGTTGCCGATTACGATATCTTTTCGGGGCGCGCGTCAATGGAAAGCGCCGACAAAGTTATCGACTTCGTCAATCAAAACCAGCTTAAGAATAAATGGATTTTAGAAACCCACGTGCACGCCGACCACATTACGGCGGCGCACTATTTAAAGTCTAAAATTGGCGGCAAAATTGGTATTGGCTCAGGTATTAAAACAGTGTTAGATACCTGGTTAGACGTATTTGAGACGGCCAACGATACGCCGAGCGATGGCAGTCAGTTTGATGTGCTGTTCGAAGAAGGCGACACCTTCAATATCGGTGAATATGAAGTAAAAGTATGGCATACACCGGGCCATACCCCAGCCTGCGCAAGCTTCTTGGTAGACGGCAAAATATTTGTAGGCGACACCATGTTCGCCCCTAATCTAGGAACGGCGCGCTGCGACTTCCCGGGAGGCAGTGCCGAGCAACTTTACAATACCATTCAGCGCTTCTTCACCCTGCCTGACGATACTACTGTTTACCTTGGTCACGACTACCCTAAAGACGGTGCAGCTCCGCTATCAACAGTATCTATCAAAGAAGCCAAGGAAACGAACAAGCAAATTCGCCCAGAAGTAACCCTTCAGGAATATGTGGAAAAACGCGAGGCAAGAGACGCAACCCTTGCGGTACCCAAATTACTGTTACCCGCTATTCAAGCAAACCTTCGAAACGGCCAGTTTGGCGAAAAATCTGAAGGCGGTAAGCAGTTCATTAAAATTCCTGTGAATGCCATTTAATGGGGTGGGTTATGCAATATGCCAACGTAACACAACAGCTATCTGTCTGCCCTCAAATATCAGTAGACGATATAGAAGCAATAAAAGCAGCAGGGTTCAAATCTATTATTTGTAACCGCCCTGACGGTGAAGGCGCAGACCAGCCTACTTTTGCTGAAATAGAAGCAAAAGCATCTTCACTGGGTTTACCCTGCGTATATCAGCCTGTAGTAAGCGGTAAAGTAACTCAGCAAGACGCAATAACATTTGAAGCCAACTTACAGAAGTTAGAAGGCCCCGTATTTGCCTACTGCCGCACAGGCACACGCTCTATTACCCTATGGGCCATGACCGCAACCAAAACGCTGTCTTATGAAGAGGTACTCTGCCTGTCGCAGAAAGCAGGCTATGACTTGAGCGGGGTAGTCCGTCGCCTAAAAAACGGCGGTGAAACGCCTAACGACCATGCCGATCACTCTCATGCGGTAGTCATTGTAGGGGCGGGCGCGGGCGGTGTTGCTGTTGCATCTAGTTTGAAGTCGCGATGCCCAGATTTAGATATCGCCATAGTAGAGCCCAATGAAGTGCACTACTACCAGCCAGGCTGGACGCTAGTAGGCGGGGGCGTATTTAACGCCAACGACACTGTGCGCACTGTGGCCTCTGTTATTCCTAGTAATGTTAAATGGATAAAAGCCGGCGTAGCGGCCTTTGCGCCAAAAGAAAACATGATTGTGGTAGACGGCTGCCGCACCATTAAATATGAACACTTGGTGGTTTGCCCCGGCATTAAGCTAGATTGGAATAAAGTGGAGGGCTTAAGCGAAACCCTAGGTGAAAATGGTGTGACGTCAAACTACCGTTTTGACTTAGCGCCCTACACATGGGAATTGGTAAAAAACCTTAAAAAAGGGAAGGCAGTATTTACACAGCCACCGATGCCTATTAAGTGTGCAGGCGCGCCACAAAAAGCCATGTATATGTCTTGCGACCACTGGTTTAAAGAAGGCGTGCTAGATGACATTAACGTAGAGTTCTACAACACGGGTGCTGTACTGTTTGGTGTAAAAGAATACGTGCCGGCACTTATGGAATACATTAAGAAGTACCACGCAGACCTTAACTTTGAACACCAGCTGGTAAAGGTGGACGGCAAAGCAAAAGTGGCTTCATTTAAGAAGGTGGCAGACCCAGACGCCCCGCTCGTTGAAACTGAATTCGACATGCTGCACGCGGTTCCGCCCCAGTCTCCGCCAGATTTTATCAAAGTCAGCCCGCTTGTTGATGGCAATGGTTGGATTGATGTCGACCAGTCAACGCTACAGCACAAATCGTTTGAAAATATCTTTGCCCTTGGCGACGCCATAAACGCTCCTAATGCTAAAACCGCGGCGGCGGCGCGCATGCAAGCCCCCGTGGTTGCCAATAACTTACTCTACGAGCGCGGTGTGCAAACAGATAAAGCCATTTACAACGGTTATGGCAGCTGCCCTCTTACTGTAGAGCGAGGTAAAGTGATATTGGCCGAATTTGGCTACGGCGGCAAAATTCTTAACAGCATGCCGGCGTGGATATTGGATGGTACGAAACCGTCGCGCCTAGCATGGTATTTAAAAGAAAAGTTGCTTCCTCCCATTTATTGGGAAGGCATGCTAAAAGGCAGAGAGTGGCTGGCTAAGCCCGAAACTCAGCATATTAATAAGTAACTCGTCATTAAATTCGACAGGAAGCTTTAGCCTGGTAAAAAGGCTAGAGCTTTTTTATTTTAAAAAATGAACTGCACTTGAGTATTGCGTAAGCACGCTTATTAGGTGGCAACGTTAAATAAATTACTGCTTGTTCCTATCTTTCGCACGCCTCCAATTTTCAAAACTAAAAGCAAAAATATAAATAAATCTTTATTCAATATTGTAATGTGTATTTGAAATATATATTATAACGGCGTAGTGAGTTAGCGCAGTTTAAAACAGGAAGTTGCCTAACTTATTACAAGGCACTTCATGTCTTTTCCATTTTGGATATGGTCGAAACTACTTGGCCACCTATCAGAGGTGGCGCTTTTTTTCAATTTGCCGCTTCCGTGCATTGATATGTTATAACGTTTGAGAGGGTGAAATGAGCAAGAAAGTAACCATGAGCGTGATCGGATTAATAATCAGCTCTCTTGTAAATGCACAAGATACCCCACAATCTCATAATCATCTGCATGAGATCGAACGGGTCCGCGTTACGGGTTCGCCAATGGCACTGAAAGTAGAAGAAACTGCAATAGCTGCGTCTATTTTAAGTGGCAAAAGCAAGTTATGGCATCACAGCCTTTCTTTAGGCGACTCAATTGCACATATGGCCGGAGTAGATACGGTAAGTACAGGCGGGCAAGCGGGAAAGCCAGTGATAAGAGGCTTAACAGGAAACCGCGTGCGAGTGTTGCAAGATAGTGTACCTCAAGACTTTCAACAGTTTGGAATTAGACATGCTCCAACTGTTGATCCGGTTAACGCGCACAGAATAGATGTAGTACGTGGGCCTATGAGCGTTATTTTTGGGTCAGATGCAATGGGCGGTGTCGTTAACGTAATAAGCGCTCAAGTTCCCATGTACAGCGAATCACTGTTGTCTTCTGCCCTCCTGAGCTTTAAATACGGCACTAATAACGAACAGCTTGGTACGTCTTTACACGCAGAAGGCGGCAAAGCACAGTGGGGGTGGGCATCTTCATATCACCGTGAAAAAGCTGATAACTTTGAAACGCCTTCTGCAGATGTTAATTCAATGAGTGTCAGCAGCCTCCCTCGCTTTTCAGGCGAAATACCATTTACTGACTTTGATATTGAAAGTATCAGTTTGGCTAGCGGGTTCGTTTCAGATGCTTTCGATTGGACGTTAAGGTATACAGGTTTTTCAAACGAGCAGAATTTTCTTCAACCTAATAATGTGCCAACAGGCCAGCATCTAGACAACAAGAATGTCTTGTCTGATATGGCCCTTCACCTTTCTGACCAATGGAATGTTCATTTTATTCTTAATTGGCAGAAGAATGAGCGCACTGCTGGCACAGGAATATCATTCGAAAAGTTAAGTAACGCCAACAGCGATTTAGACATTGAGTTAGAGCGCACCCAAAGTAAGTTGGTTTTTGAACATGACTATAGTACAGCGTGGAAAGGTCAATTCGGTGCTGAATACATATACAAAAATCAGATAACCAACGTTGGTACCTTGGTCCCAGATGCCTCGGTAGACTACATAGCCTTATATGCTTACGAGAAGTTTGAAAACGATTTTCTCATTGCCGAATTGGGTGGCCGATGGGACAAAATAGCCTTGGAGCCACAGAACGAAAGTCAGCTGTGGGTTGATAACTTTGACCGTAGAGTTTGGACAGCATTAACAGGATCTATGAGTTTAAGTTGGAAACTCAGTGATAACTGGCTGTTCATTCAGAGAATAGGAAGAGGGTTTAGAGCCCCATCTATTTTTGATTTATATGCGGGTGGTGTACATGGTGGTGTTGCGGCTTATCAAACTGGCAACAGCGAACTAGTAGAAGAATACTCGTTCAACAAAGAAGTTGGGTTGAATTACATAAGTCAAAATATACAGGCATCTATCACGTTTTATCAAAATACGTTTCAAGACTACATTTACCAAGCTGATACCGGCACTACGCATCAGCCGTCCGGTTTGCCCCTGTTTGAAATGAGGCAGGGAGACGCCGAAATAGAGGGCGTTGAGATAGGCGCAAACTTCAAAATAACCCAACATATCGACTGGGAGTTTAACGCCAATATTATCAACAGTGAACTAGCTAGTGTTGGTTCTGAGCTGCCACTAATGCCTGCAAATAGCTTTTATCAGCGAATTAACTACAGCTTCGGCGAGCTATCATTATTTAGCGGTATTAATTTTGTTATCGAGCACGAATACAAAAATAACAAGTCGATTGCAGGAAAATTTGAACCCTTTGCTCAGTACGATTTTCTCCCTTTTGGTACCGCATCGACAGAACAATATCACTTGATAAACCTTGGTGCTTCAGCGCAGTTACAGATAAACAAGCATCCAGTTACCCTTAGCGTAAAAGTAAATAATGTAACTGATGAGGCTTATCGAGACTTTTTAGATACCTACAAAGGCTATGCATTAGGCATGGGTAGGAATATTCAGCTGAGCCTGTCTGCTCAACTTAGGTAATTGACCATGAATCTCGCTTTAGCAAACAAAACTGACAGAACAACAATCCTGATCTTATCAGTGGTGCTTGGTGTGGCAGCAACCGCCTTTTTAGATGTTGTGAACTATCTACAACACATTATTCTAGGTAAGCCACTAACGCGGTATGAATTTATCGGGCGGTGGGTTATTTATATGACAGACGGCGTATTTTCTCATCAATCAATTAAAACTGCGGTACCAAGAGCAGGTGAATTAATGTTGGGGTGGTTTGGGCATTACGCAATCGGCATAGGGTTCGCACTGCTCATGCTCATTTTTACCGGCGTTAAGTGGGTGCTGAAACCGTCCTTCTTGCCTGCTTTTATTGTGGGTTTTGCAACGTGCAGTATTCCTTTTTTTCTTATGTATCCAGGAATGGGATACGGCATTGCAGGCTTGCATACACCTAACCCTGCCATGCTTCAGTCGAAAGTATTGTTATCCCATTTTATTTTCTCAGTGGGTCTTTATGCCGCAGGCTGGCTTTTAAGCAAGCGGATTCAAGATGCCTATAATGAATAAAGGACTTTCACCACACGCACTGTCGCTCGTTTGCGTTAAATAAAACAGCGGAACGTCACTCAAGAGTAAACTATATGAAAACGATACGTCTAAATTCACACCGCTTAGGCTTAAAGCACGGTTTGTTATTACTGATATTGTCTGTACTGGCGTTCTCAACAAACGCGTCAGAGCATGAACACAGTCCGAATCACATCTCGTTATTCATCGGTCATACGGATTTTTCTGAACATGGCAACGGTGAAACCGTTGGTATAGATTACGAATACAGAGTTTCACCGCTTTTAGGCTTAGGTAGTGTGGTAGAATATGCCTTCGGCTCATTAGATGCGCTAACTGTACTTGCAGTGGCAGATATTCACATCACCAATGAGTTTATTATCCAGGTGGGTCCTGGCTACGAGTACACCTCTGAACATGAGTTCTTTGTTTCTAGACTCGGTGCCTTGTATGAATTTCGATACAACGGGTATACCGTTTCACCGCAGTTTCACTTTGATTATCACGAGGGCGTTGGAAGTTCAAAGGTTGCTGGTTTGGCTGTTGGTTTCGATTTTTAACTTACCCTTCTTCCTTGTCGTTTAATACGTTAACAGTGAGATAAGGTAATCAATGCGTAGGCGCCCCAACTAATTAAACAAAAAGGGAGAATTAAATAAAAGAGGGTAATTAAATAAAGGGCGCCTCAGGTTTTACGCCTTAGATAAATCCACATTAAGCGAATGGTAATCAATACTTTGCTGCTCGATAAACAAGGGTACTTCATGAAGTAAAATAATAGATTTTCGTGACGTCAGCCACGGCAATATACGCATGAAAATGCGCTCTGTCATAGCGCTATCAAGCCCATTAAATGGCTCATCTAACACAATAAGCTCAGGGTTTCTAAGTAGTAGCCTAGCCAAACAAATACGTCTCGCTTGTCCACCTGAGACCTTTGCTCCACCTTCACCTAACCAGGTGTTCAATCCCTCGGGAAGCGAATCAGCCCACGTTTGTAGCTCAACTAGCGAAAGTACATCGAACACTCTACTGTCTTCTATGTTTTCAAGCCCCAACGTTAAGTTGTAGTACAAACTGCCAGACAGTAACGAAGAGGTTTGCTCTAGATAGGCACAGTGGCGATACAAGCTGTCTGACGAAATATTTTGTACAGATATATTATTTATCATTACGCTAGCGTTCGATTTATCTAACGGTACAAGCTTAAACATAAGCTTCGCTAAGGTAGACTTGCCAGACCCAGAACGGCCTGTGATAAAAAGAGGGGGGCTATCATTCAAATTAAAACTTATCTTGCGTGACGCACTCGCGGGAATATGTGGGTGATTACTTACCGCGCATGATACCGCGCTTACTGCCGTAATATCAGTGCTATCGTTATCACAGCGTTCACTGGCCAATGCTGATAGTCGCTTACTTGCATAGTCGGTTTTTCCCCACGAACTGAACTGCTCTGGTGTGGCTTGTAATAGTTCAGCCACGCCAACGAACAAAAGTGCCAACATGATAGATGTTGGCCCCTCAATAACGTGGTGATTTACTGCCCATAAGCTGGCATAAAGAGTAGCTACTAGGGCAATACCAAATATTGAATCGGTTATCATCTGAATTCGAGCAATACGTTTTTGCAAATTATTGTGATGCCGTTCAAATAGCGAGAGTGCTTGGCTAGTATCTTGCGAATGATGACTCATCAAGTGCTGGCTATTGAGCACAAAAGCGCCCTTGAGATGGCTAATCAATGTTTCTCTAGTACGATTTAAGTGCGAAATGGCTTGCGAGGCGGCACTTTTGGTTTGCCGTATTGAAAACAATATAAGAAGTAACCAGGCTAGGGTTGAAACAATTAGAAAAACAACACCAAACTCAAACCAGATAAAGCACAAAAATACGCTTACTACACCTAAAAGAAGCCCTGTGGCAAGAGTTGGAATAGTGTAGCGAATTAATATGCTATCAAGAGCATCTAAGTCTGAGGTGAGCCGACTTAGCCACTCACTGTCGGATGTTTGCCTAACATCGTGAAGTGGCCTATGGGAAAGCGCATTAAATATCGTGACGCGATATGTCGCAATTAGCCTCAAAATAGTATCGTGATTGTATAGCCTTTCAATATATCGGCCAATGGTCCGACTAAGGGCAAAATAGCGGATCCCAGAGCCCGGCATATACATATCAAGCTTCACAATTAAACCCGCACCTATGGCTATTCCAGCTAACGCCGTGGCAGTAATGAGCCAACCGGAAAGCGCCAGTAACCCCACGCCAGAAAGCATAGTAAAAAACGACCAAAAAAGCCCAATTAGCAGGCGTTTACGTTCATTCTTAAAGATAATTGAAAACCAAAACTTCATATTACCGTTAGGCCTTATGGGTTAAGTCAAAATGATTACTGGCTTTTGCAATAAGTTCACTGTCGTGCGTTGCAACCACTACAAGGGCGCGACTTTTAAGCTCGTCCAAAGCCTGTATAATTATGAGCCTACTTTTTATGTCTAAACTTGCCGTGGGCTCATCAAGTAATATGAGTTCGGGTGGGTTTAACAGTACTCTTGCTAGCGCAATACGCTGCATTTGCCCGCCAGATAATCCTTGTCCGTGTTCACCTATCACTGTGTCTAGCCCGCTATGATGCGTTAAAAGCTCGTCTGACAACTCAAGCTTTTTAAGCACCCTTAACATATCTTCATCTGATGCAGAGGAGGCCGAAACGGATAAATTCTCTCGAACGGTAGCGTTTTTAATCCATGCTTTCTGAGGTAAATAAGCAATGGAGTGCGCTTCTTTAAGTGTTAGTTCAACACTACCCGACACTGGGTGTAAATAACCTGCAATGGTGTTGAGAAGGGTGGTTTTACCACACCCCGATTCGCCAGAAAAAACCAGTAAACCTCGCCCGGAAAAAGAAAAATCGAGGGCAGGTTTTTTCTCTTTATCGCCGTTATATCCAATTACGGCGTCTTTAAGTGTTAAGCGAGTAACTTCACTTGAAGCTGTAATCTGTCTGCCATCGCTGTAGCCTAATACTAATTCTTGTTCTTCCAAGTGCTGCAGTGAAGACACTATATTATTAGCGGCGCCTAAAGCGCTGGCTCTGTCATGATAGTAAGTAGACAGCGTGCGCAATGGCTTAAAAAATTCGGGAGCAAGCAACAAAATACCAAGCCCTGAAAACAACGTTAACGACTGTGCTGGCCCCCAATTAATTGCCCCGTAAAGTGAAAAGCCAATATAAATAGCAAGGCTTGCAATGGCTACGCTGGTGAAAAACTCCAGTACGGTTGAAGAAAGAAACGCCAGCTTAAGAGTTTTCATAACAACGTTACGATAAGTATCGCCGCGCTTGGCAACCTCATCAGACATATTTTTCTGCGCGCCTAAAAGCGCAATAGTTGAAAGGTTCGCAACGCGGTCGAGAAAGTGCCCAGCTAATCGCTGGCGTAATAACGCATACTTTTCGTTCACGTGCTCGGCCCCCATGCCTACTAAAATCATAAATAGTGGAATGAGAGGCGCTGATACTAAGAGCAAAATGGCACAAAGCCAATTCAAATAGGCAACAGTAACAAGAATGAGTAGGGGCGTTATAACGGCAAGCATTTGTTGAGGCCAATAACGGGAAAAATAGCCATCGGTAGCCTCGATGTCTTCAACCCACTGCGATGCCAATGCGCCGCTAGACAGGCTCTGTAACGCCATGGGGCTGGTAGTATTCCACCGTTTAAGCAATGTTTTCCTTAAATGGTTTCTTACATTGGCGCTTGCGTCTTGCGCTAGGTTAGTTTGTTTCCATGTGAACAATGGTTTTACAACACTTACTGCTAAAAGAAGCAGCCAGTAGCCAGGCATAGTGGTGAGAGGGGATTTGTCCACCAGCGTGTCGTGTGCAATGAGTGCAACCAACAGCCACTGCACTATCATGAATACTGCCCCTATCGAACCATAAAGCACTGATTGATTCAAAAGGGAGCGTTGGCTAGCCATTTGCTCTTTTAAAAACTGCGCGCCTGATACCGCTTTGGTATCAGGCGCGCTTGGGGTACTACTCGTCATGATTAATGGTAACCAGCGTCGCCCACTTTTCCTCTAAATACCCAATAGGTCCAGCTGGTGTAGGCTAATACAATGGGAATAACAAACAAGAAGCCTAACAACAAGAACAGTTGTGAATTATAAGAAGACGCGGCGTCGTAAATAGTAAAGTTTGGTGGAACAATATAAGGCCATTTGCTCACTAGTAAACCAAGGTAGCTGAACAAGAAAATACCCATGGTAGCAACGAAAGGCATACCATCTTGCTGCTTTTTAACCGAACGAAATACTACATAGGCACACCATAATACCAATACCGGAAGTGCCCAAATAATACTAAAACCTTCAAACCATCTGACCATTGCTGTGCTATCTACATAAGGCGTATAAAAAGACACTACACCAAATACAACAAGCAAAGCGATAAGCAGCTTAGGCGTAATTTTATATGCCCATTGTTGTACCGCACCGTCTGTTTTCAGAATGAGCCAGGTGCTGCCTAGAAGCGCATAGCCTACAACAAGACCAAAACCTGTTAGTACGGTAAACGGCGTTAACCAGTCAAGGGGGCCACCTGAGTAAGCAAAGCCCTCAGTTTCGAACCCCTGAATATAGGCACCTACTACTGCTCCTTGCGCGAACGACGCGACGAATGACCCTATAGAAAATGAATAGCTCCATAAGTACTTAGACGTTTTCGCCTTGAACCTAAATTCAAAGGCAACACCTCTAAAAATAAGCCCTGCTAGCATTAAAAACACGCCAATATAAAGAGCGGGTAAAAAGACCGAATAAACTAACGGGAAGGCCGCGAGTAGTCCCGCGCCTCCCAATACTAGCCAAGTCTCGTTGCCATCCCACACTGGGGCGACAGAATTCATCATTTTATCACGTGCTTGCTCGTCGGGTGCGAAGGGGTACAAAATGCCCTGGCCTAAATCAAAACCATCCATTAGCACGTACATCATGATCCCGAAACCAATGATGCCTGCCCAAATTAAGGTTAAATCAAATGTTGGTTCCATTTTTATAAGTCTCCGTCAATAGCCACGTGGCCAGCAGAAAATGGACGTGCAGGACGTTCTACTTCATCCATTTCATGAGGGGCGTTAGCTTTCTCAAGTCCGCCTTTGAACACTTTAAGCAAGTAGTAAATACCCGCGCTGAATACTAGTGCGTACACCACCACATACCCAATTAGAGAGAATAATGCCATGCCACCGGTTAGCGAAGGCGTTAATCC
Source organism: Alteromonas sp. ABD4_190 (assembly GCF_056160105.1). NCBI lineage: Bacteria > Pseudomonadati > Pseudomonadota > Gammaproteobacteria > Alteromonadales > Alteromonadaceae > Alteromonas > Alteromonas sp. ABD4_190. The sequence continues at coordinate 1,985,574 of NZ_JBSWWN010000001.1, read as the reverse complement.
TTCTGCATGCGTCATTTGGCCGTAAATGAGCCAAGGTGCTCTTCCTGTTTCGGTCACTATCCATCCGGCTAGCACCGCAAAGAATGGGCTTATACTCATCAATCTAAGGCCTTGTAAGAACACTGGCGATGTATAAATTTTGCCGCCCATTCTATAAATAAGCCCCCACACACCGAACAACACCATCAGCAGTCCAAGCCCAACCATGACCCTGAATGACCAAAATACGACAAACACCGGTGGCTGCTCTTCTTTTGGCACTGCTTTTAATCCGGGTACTTCACCGTCCCAGTCATGGGTGAGTATGAAGCTGGCTAACTTAGGAACTTTTAATTCAAAGTGGTTGGTTTGCGCTTCTTTATCTGGAATAGCAAACAGAAGTAGCGGTACTCCAGTGCTGGTCTCCCAGTTACCTTCCATCGCCGCAACTTTCGTAGGCTGGTGTTTCATAGTGTTTAATCCATGGAAGTCTCCAACTACAGTTTGAAGTGGTGCAAGGAACAATAAGAACCATAACGCTACCGACAGCGCTTTTTTATTCGCTTCCAATTCACGTTTCTGCAAAATGAACCATGCACTTACACCAGCAACAACAAGGGCGGCCGTAAGAAATGACGCTAGCGCCATATGAGCAAAACGATAACCAAAAGAGGCAGTAAATAATGCGTCAGCCCATGATTTTACGTGGTAAATACCGTCTATAAGCTCTAAGCCATCTGGGGTTTGCAGCAGTGAGTTGGCTGACAATATCCAAAATGAAGAAATAAATGTTCCTGTTGCCACCATGATAGCGGCAAAAAGGTGTACGCCTTGTGGTACTTTTTCTCGACCGAAAAGCAGAACGCCAAGAAAAGCGGCTTCTAAGAAGAAAGCAGTAATGACCTCGTAACTTAATACTGGCCCAAGGAAGTTAGCCGTGGCGTACGAAAAGTTACTCCAGTTTGTGCCAAACTGGAACGACATAACAATACCTGAAACCACGCCAATACCGAAAACAACGGCAAAAACCTGAATCCAAAATTTTGACAAACGTTGCCAAATTGGGTTTTCAGTTTTGAAGTAAAGTGTTTCAAATCCAGCAATAGTACTTGCCAGACCAATCGTAAACACCGGAAATATGGCGTGGAAACACACCACAAATGCAAACTGTATTCTCGACAGTACGAGAGGATCTAATTCCATAATGCTGGCCTCTTTAGAGATAAACGCAACAGGGTTCTAAATTCACCCTACATAGGGCTAATGACAGGTATTTTACGCAGTATCGTTTTAAATGTATATTTAAAATACTTGTTTATCTTTTGGTTTAACTATTATTAATGTTTAGGTAACTATTTATTGCGAGCAGTTCACTGCTTAAGCGGCCTGAAACGCCGCTTTATTGCAAACAGGAACACGTATTTAAATGAAAATTTAGAGTTAACCAGAAAGTGTAGAGCTGTGTGCGATTTCAATGGCTTAAAGGCAGCTGTTTACGTTGCCATTCATCCATGCCCCCTGCCACAGAAAACACATACTTATGGCCCATATCAGTTAACGATTTAGCCGCTAACGCAGACCGGCCGCCTGTCTTACAAATCAAGTAAACACTGCGTTGTGCTAGGTCGTTAATCGCATCCTGCTCTTCGCAATGGTGGGCAAGAAGCGGGTGGCTGCATATTTTTGCTTCAAGCATGCCTCTAGGAAAGTTCACCGAGCCATTAATGTGACCATGTTTGTATTCCTCACTTTCCCTAACATCAATCAAAATAACGTCTGGTTGAGTTAGTGCCACCATTAAATCGTCTACCGTTACTTCCTCAACCGCAGCTTTTACTTCGCTAATGAATACCTTTGGCGTTTTCATTATTCACCTCACAGTTGGTTAATAGGCACTTTAATGTAGCTAACGTCGTTACTTTCTGGCGGTGGCAACTCACCGGCTCTCACGTTTACTTGAATAGAAGGTAAAATGAGTCTGGGCATACTTAATGTTGCATCCCGCGCTTCACGCATTTTCACAAACTCATCCTTTGAAACACCATCTTTAACGTGAATGTTGTATTCGCGCTGCTCGCCAACCGTTACTTTACTTTCATGGGTGCGATGTTGAGTGGGGTAATCATGGCAAACGTAGATATTAGTATCTTCAGGTAATGCCAAAATGCGATGTATTGAATCGTAGAGCGTGGTTGCACTGCCACCTGGAAAATCACATCGTGCGGTGCCCACATCAGGCATAAACATAGTGTCACCCACAAATACCGATTCGTTATTAAGTAAGTAGGCAATATCTGCTGGCGTGTGCCCAGGTACATGCATAACCTCAAAGCGCATGTTACCCACTTCAAGAACATCACCCTCTTCAAATAATCTATCGAACTGAGCACCGTTAGGTAAAAACTCTTTCTCTAAATTAAACAGCGCTTTAAATATTTTCTGTACCTCAGTAATGCGCGCGCCGATGCCGATTTTGGCGTTGTATTTGCGCTTGAAAAATGGAGCGGCTGACAAGTGATCTGCATGAGCATGGGTTTCCAAAACCCATTCAACTGACAAGCCCCGTTCATCTACAAAATTTGCAATTTTCTGTGCACTGGCGGTATGTACGCGGCCCGCGCTATAGTCAAAATCTAATACCGGGTCGATGATTACCGCTTTTGAAGAAGCTTTATCCTCAACAACGTAAGTGAAGGTTTCACTGTCATTATCTAAGAAAGAAGTAATTTCAATATTCATGGTGATCTCCTAAATTTTGAAAAAGGTGGCATGCTTTCATGCCACCAACAAAAGCGTTTTACTTACAGCGCTTTTTTACAGAAGTACCAGTCGACATAATTGTGGCCTGCAGACTCTCTGCTTTCTGCGTCTTCGATAGTGTGTGGAGGCGGTACAATTACTTCTTCACCAACCTTCCAGTTTTCAGGTGTAGCACAGCTGTTTGCATCGCTGGTTTGTAGTGCCTCAACTAGTCTTACAAACTCGTTAACCGCGCGGCCGTTACTCATTGGGTAATACACCATGGCGCGCAGAATACCTTCTGGGTCGATGATGAAAGTTGCACGAACCGCAGAGGTGTCGCTTGCGCCAGGTTGAACCATGCCGTAAGCCTTCGCCACTTCCATCGATAAGTCAGCAATGATTGGGAAAGGAATAGTTACGCCAAACTTCTCTTTAATGTTGCGAACCCAAGCAATGTGCGAATGCGTGCTGTCGATAGAAAGGCCAAGTAGCTCAGTATTAAGTGAAGCAAACTTGTCAGCAGCATTAGCAAAGCCAATGAACTCAGTAGTACATACCGGCGTGAAGTCAGCAGGGTGAGAGAAAAGTACTAACCACTTGCCTTTGTAATCAGAAAGTGATTTTTGACCGTGGGTTGTCTTTGCACAAAAGTCAGGTGCAGGGCGGTTTAATTGCGGGAAAGTTACGTTGTTTTGAGTTTCTGTCGTCATGATTAAGCTCTCTTTTGTTTAAAGGTGTATTTAACTTACACATTTAATGTATAGTGAGTTATGAGGTTTTTCTAATATATTTTTTTGAATGGCTTCATCGGATTAATCGTTTAATGGAATTAGATAGGAATGAAATGATGGCAAAATTTTTTAAAGCACTTGTTCTAGGAGCGCTCTTAGTTAGCGTTTCAGGCCTCGTTGAGGCAAAAGAGAGCGACTTAGTAGACGGTCTAGCAGTAGTCATTACATCTGAAAATGAACAAGCTCAGATGATGGCGATGGTGCTATCGTTTCAAACTATAAAGGCGCATGGAAAAGAGGCACATATTACATTATGTGGTCCTGCGGGCGATTTAGCACTAAGCAGCACGGTAACAAAGCCGATGAAGCCAATGGACGCCTCACCATCAATGATGCTTAAAAAGTTAATTCAGTTAGGCGCGAAAGTAGAAATTTGCCCGCTTTATCTCCCTAATAAACCGGGTTCTGATGATGTACTAATAGAAGGAATTACCGTTGCGAAACCCGTGGAGGTTGCAGAGCGTTTGCTTAGTAAAAATTTTAAAAACTTAACGTATTAATTATAGTGTGAAGGAAGCCCTAACCCTTAGGTTTTAGGCTTCCTTATCTACTAGAATATATTTGGCCACTATTCTTGACCATGCTCTACTCAGGTTGCTTTATCGAATTCGAAACTATTTAGCCACTATTATAAACTCAATTAGCGGTACGTAATCAAAAAGCCTATTAATAAAGCTGTCGAGGTTAGGTGAACATTAAGCGTATACATGCAGTTAGTTTCACCTGCGTACCCATCGCGTAAATCTGTTAAACTATTTTAAAAGATCGCCCGTTTAAAGCTGTACAGCATAATGGCGTCTATAAAAATAAAACAAAGGATCGTGTATGAGTAGTAATACCCGAGATGCAGCCTCATCAAAGGCTGGCACTGAACAGGAAACCGCGTTTAGCGTAATCGATAAGCCTACGTTTTTTGGCTCTCTTATTCTTCTTCTTTCCGTCACCATCCCCCTTATCATTTGGCCCGACCAAGGCGCACAGTGGGTAGCCACGGCCAAAGAATTCGTTACCAGTAAACTGGGCGTTTTATACCTGTTACTTGGTGTAGGCGCAGGTGGCTTCATGGTGTACATCATGTTCAGCGATATCGGCCAAATAAAACTGGGCGAGCCTGAAGAAAAGCCTGAGTTCTCGCCCGTATCCTGGGCCGCCATGCTGTTTTGCGCCGGCATTGGGGCGTCTATCTTATACTGGTCAATGATTGAGTGGGTGTACTACTACCAAGCGCCGCCGTTTCATATAGAAGGCGAGACTCCAGAAGCCGCAAAATGGGCCGCGGCCTACGGTATATTCCACTGGGGGCCGTTAGCCTGGGCTATCTACCTTATTCCTGCGGTACCTATTGCTTACTTTTACTACGTGCGTAACCACAGCGTACTTAAAATATCCGAAGCCCTAATGCCGGTAATTGGCGAGAAAATGGCTCACGGCTGGCTAGGTAAAATTATCGATATCAGTTTTATTTTCGGCATGTTAGGCGGCGGGGCAACAACGCTTGGCTTGGCGGCACCTATGATAAACGAAGGGGTACACGAACTGTTCGGTGTACCTAAATCGCTGACTACGCAGGTGCTGGTGCTAATAACCTGTACCGCCATATTCGGCTACAGCGCGTATGTTGGCCTTAAAAAAGGCATTAAGCTGCTGTCAGACATTAACTTTTGGCTGGCAGTTGGCTTACTGCTATTTATCTTCATTGTTGGGCCCACGCTATTTATGGCCAATACCGGCTTAGACGCCCTTGGCCGAGTAATGAGCAACATCATTAAAATGGCCACATGGCTAGAGCCGTTCGCCGAATTCAACGGCTTTGAAGACACCCATTTCCCTCAAGACTGGACCATTTTCTACTGGGCTTGGTGGCTGGTGTTCGCGCCAAGCGTAGGCTTGTTCATTGCTCGTATTTCAAGGGGCCGTACTATTCGCGCTATGGTGGCAGGCTCTATGTTCTTCGGCACCATGGGCTGCTTCTTATTCTTCATGGTAATGGGGAACTACGGCCTGTATTTACAGCTATCGGGTGAACTAGACGTAGTTACCATACTGAATCAAGAAAGCCCAACGGCCGCTATTTTTGCCATGCTGCATACGCTGCCGCTCGACTACTTAGTTATTTCTGTATTCACGCTACTGGCGCTAATATTCACCGCTACCACGTTCGATTCAATTTCTTACATCTTGGCGGCCGTAGTACAAAAAGAAGTAGACGAAGAGCCACTGCGCTGGAACCGTTTATTCTGGGCCTTCGCGCTATCTTTCATGCCCATAGTGCTTATGTTTGTGGGCGGGTTAGAAACGCTACAAACCGCATCGATAATTGGGGGCGTACCGCTATTGGCCGTAGCCTTTATGTTGTGTGTTGCCATTGTACGGGCCGCAAACTACGACATGCGCTACCAGCCCGACTATTCGGTAAAAGAAATCAACATAGGCGAGTTCCCAGACGACGACCCATGGAGCGAAGAGGGCAGCTGGGACATTGAAGAAGAAGCCGAAGAAGATGTGCCCATTGCCGCAAAACCCAAACCGCGCGGGCCAAAAGACCACATTGAAGGCGACCCGCACAGTAAGCCGTCGAGGCTTTAGTTTTTAGCCGTTAACTTATAGATAGTGATCAAGCTCTAAAGCAAAGCGCTGCCAAAAGGTGGCGCTTTTTCATTTTCACGCGCCACAATTAACTTTCACAAAAGGCGTGCTGTGTTAACGTAGCCACCATAAATAACCGTATTGTTTTCGCAACAACGTTCAAGCAAATGGCAGCATGTCAGTAAAGAATTACCAAAAATTCTACCAGCCACTAAGAGCCGTGAATTCAGAAGACTTCGGGCGCTGCTTTTATTGTGGCTGCGAAACTGCACGCCAAGACTTTATTCCACCCATAACATTCATTCACGACTGGCAAAGCGGGCACCTACAGGCCGATTTCATCGCTGTACCTTCATGCAACGAATGCTTCGACCTGCTAAAAAACGAAAACAACGGCACCCTAGAACCCAGAATAAACACCTTAAAAAAGCGATTGGCAGAAAAGTATAAAAAGGCCATTAGGGTATATAACCACTGGAGCATGGAAGAAATTGAAGAAATGGACGCCGCATTTCAAATAAGCCTAAAAGGCGGCATGCGACTAGGTATAGAAACCCTGTCACGCCTTCAGTTTGCTGGGTTCGACTATGAAGTAAACGGCAGCATAACGCGGGTGGCAAAACCCCAGCGCGACGTGTTTAAAGTATTCGACGAAGAATTTAGCAGCTTTAGAGAAGCGCTAGCCTTTGCCAGCGCCACCTACAAAATAAAGAAAAGCCGACTAAGCCAGCTTTATTTCGACAACGACGAAAGCTTCGATAGGGCGATTGAGGTATTTCATGGGTTGGTTGAGGGTAACCAATAAAAATTTAATTGTTGGCTTTGCGCTCCGGTGTCAGAGGTTCGAACCCTATCGGCCCACCATTATTCTTGACCGTTTTTTAAGAAGTACAAGTCAGAAAACCCCATTTTTGTAAATTCGGTATCTCTGAAGTTTCTTACGGTTTTTTTGTCTTTACTGATAGCGGCAAGTTGCTGTTCAGTTTGCAGAAACTGGGAAAGGTCTATTCCCTCAGCATCGGCCACAGCTTCATGCATATTTTGATGGAGGCTGTAAGAAAAGTTTATCTCTTTTGCCACACCTTTAAACTTATAACGTACTTTATGGGCCATGTTCTACTCAGGTCGATCGATGTAATTCAAAAACGGTTTAACCGCTATTATAAACTCAATTGGTGCTAATGATTAGCGAGTTAAAAAAGCGGGTGGCAAAATCACAGTGCGAGGTGTTCGATAAAGAGTTTAGTTGCTTTGGAGGAGCGCTGGCGAAAGGCGGTTCTTTATTTATAATTAAATTATAATATATTTATCATAAGCTTGAGATTGTTTTAGATTCTTAGTTTAGCTATTCACAAGCCGTCAAATTTAGACTATGTTTGAAAGTATGTCATAAGAGATGACATAAAATTTCAATGAAAGGCGCGTCATTAGTAATGGACTACGAAAAGTATTACGAACCTTTAAAAGCTGTTCACTCCGCTGATTTTAATCGCTGTATCTATTGTGGCTGTGAAGCCTCATGTTCAGACTATATTCCCCCCATTAACTTTATTCATGAATGGCGAGAAGCAAGCAAAGAGGCTGATTTTATATCTGTGCCTGCCTGTACTGAATGTCGAGATTTGCTTAAAAAGCAAAATCTCGGATCGCTAGATTTACGAATAGATGCTTTAAAAGGGCTATTAGCAGATAAATACGAAAAGGCGATTAGAGTGTTTAATCATTGGAGTGATGATGAAATACAAGAGATGGATGCGTCATTCCAAAGGAGTCTCAAAGGTGGTTCGAATCTTGGCAAAGAAGCTATTTCAAGAGTTCGTTTTGCAGGCTTTGACTATGAAATAAATGGCAGTATTACACGAGTCGCCAAACCTGACAAAAGATTGTTTAAAGTGTTCGAACACGAATTTAGTAGCTTTAAAGAAGCCCTAGAGTTTGCATGTTCAACTTATCAAATAAAGAAAGGCAGGCTAAGCCAGCTTTATTTTGATAGCGGTGAGTCTTTCGAAAAAGCGATAGAAAACTTTCATTATACGATGAAACTTCAAGAGCTTGAAAACGAGATTAAGCAGCCTTGCCAAAAATTCGCGAAACAATACAAGCAAAATAGTGATTTCGTTTTGCGAACAGCAATGAAATTCATGATTGAAGATGAAGAACTAAATGTAAACATGGCTTTAGCCAAGCTAGGGCAGAGGTATGTGAAAGGTTTTAAAGCGGCTGACTAAGAAAAATGCTTATATTCAAAAGAGTTGAAATAATACGCAATACGCTTTAATCAAACTAAACTTTCGATAAACGCCGTTGAATCAGAAAATAATTCAATGTTATTTTATTAGGCTAAAGACTAACTATAAGGATGTAGAATGCGTTTTGTTGATGTTTTGAGCGTATTGTCCAAATCACATTGTTCTAACGGTTTTAAGCAAACAGCCCTCCTCTTATCCCATCGAGCACTTTTTCGTCATGTCGACTTTTACTGTTTTAAGCAAAAAGGTGATAGAAAAGAGAAAGTAGTATGAGATTAATAATCGGTTCTCTGGTTGAAAGTAGTTCTTTCATTGGCATAGGTAAGATTTTATCAATTTCTAAGACAGACCAAAGCGCGATAGTCGGTTTTTTTACTTCTCCTTTAACTCCATTTGATAAAAAAGTCGAAGTTAAAGGAAGTGAACTAACTGGAAAAAGCAAGTTATTCGAGAAAACGCCCATTTATGTGCAGTTTGGGCCACAACAGCGTTGGCGATTGGGGTTCTACGATGGCGAGAGACCAGGCGATAAACATTTAGTTTACTTTAATAGCAGAGAGTCAGAGGTATTCGAACTAGAGGATTTGTTCGTCCCCAACTTGTTAGGAGATGCTTCATTCCCTGCGTATAAATTTCTAGCATCGCAGGCAACAACTGCTTATAAGCATTATGTAAATAGAACAAATTTTATTACCTCATATATTGAACAAAGAGCAGCATGTAAATCAATATCTTCTTTAACCAGTAGTGCAGTTAACCTCGAAACCCATCAATTATCAGTCGTATTACAAGTTCTGAAAGATTCAAATCAAAAATACTTATTAGGCGATGAAGTTGGCTTAGGTAAGACTATTGAAGCTGGTTTCTTGATCCGCGAACATATTCTTGAGCTTAAAGATAATGCTTGTGTATTGGTTATCACTCCTGCTTCCCTAATTAGCCAATGGAAAGAGGAGTTAACATTAAAGTTTCATCTAGAGGATGTGCTTGGCGATGAGTTAGAGGAAGATCAAAGAGTCTTTGTCTGTGATTATTTTGATTTGCCGTTGTTTGATGTAAATGAAAATAAACCAACTATGGTTGTGGTTGATGAAGGGCATAACCTCGCTGACTTGGCATGGGATAGCGACAGTTTTGTAAATTACCAAAAAATAGTCACCTTTTGTTCAAATGCACGTTCCACAGTTATTTTATCGGGTACGCCTATTGCTGGGAATGCGAAAAGTTTCTTGGCTATGTTGCATTGTCTTAACCCGGAAAGCTACAAAATTACTGAGGCAGGTATTGATGAATTCAACAAAAAGGTAAGTGAAAGGGAGCGCTTTTCAGGGCTTTATACAGCAATTTCATCAGAGTCTGATGACTTTACATTGGCTGGGATACTAGATGAACTAGAAAGTTTGGGGTTGGTGGATGCGGAATTAACGACACTGATTGAGCGTCTAAGGCCTGAGATTGATTACTTCAATAAGAATAAGGATGAGGATAAAAGAAATTCGGCAATTCATGAGCTTAAGGAACATTTTGGTGAAAAGTATAGGTTGTTTCAACGCTTTATCAGAAACAGGAGAGGTAGCAAAAACAGTTCGATTGAACTACTTTTTCCGGGCCTTGGTGATTGCGCACTGTATAAATGGGAAATTGCAAAACAATTACCCTCTTTAGATCAACAACTAGATGACTATAGAGACTACCTGATTTGTGAAGGCTTGGAGCAAAAAATACCAAGTGTGATAACCCTTTTAGACGCGCTTTTAGATTCTCCAAAGAGTTTTTCGCATGAACTCGATAAGTTAATTAATACTGATGATTATAAGCAGTTTTCTGAAACATTCTTGATTATGAAGGAGTCGGCACTCGTTGAACAAAACAACAAGGATCAACTTACAAGAAAAGTACTTGAAGAATGGTTGGCAAAAAATATAGATGGCAAAGTAGTTATTTTCTGCGGAAATAAAGCCTCGGCGGACCACCTTTATGTATTTTTGCAAAAACATAGAGGCGATGTAGAAAGGCATTCTCCAGATTTTAGGCCGCTTTTTGTCGCAGACCCCTTAATAAAGGTACTCGTTACCGATGAGAAAGGTGAGGATGGGTTAAATTTACAAGGAACTTCACGACTCGCGATTCATTACAGCATACCACGCTCTTTGGTAAGAATTGAGCAACGTATTGGTAGGTTAAATAGGTATAGTGCGACGTCGAAAAGCATGAAACCGATTGAGAACTATGTTCTTGTTCCAAATTATGAAGGTTTCATCCAAAACTGGACTCTTCTTTTAAAAGATACCATAGGCGTATTTAATGAAACAACGGCAAGTATCCAATTAGTTGTAGAAGAAGCTATCCAAGCTGAAGAAGCTAACCTGTTAATAAATGGTTTTGGACACTTGACTTGTCTTAGAGATAAGTTGGGGGGTGAAAAAGGCTTAATTGCAAAAGAGCGGAAGAAGGTAGCAGATCAGGAAGTTTGGAATGAAATGCAGATTGATCTCGCTTCTATCAATAAGTTTGCCGAGAACATTCAGAACGTTGACCTAAATGCTGAATCTTTACATAACTCATTACAAAGCTGGATAAAACGGAGTTTAAAATTTGGTATAACTCGTAATGAGGATTCCTCAATTGTTTATCAATATAGACTTGGAATAACTCGTTTAAATATAGACGACTTTTTACATCACTGTATTTTAGGAATGGACTTTAATAGTGGGTTACGGAACCCCTCTACAAAACCAATGACACCTGACAGGGAAGTTACCGCCAAAACTGGTGCTTATCCATTGCGGTATGGCCAACCTTTTATCGATACGATCTACAATTTTACTCATGCGAGCACTTTAGGACTTGTAAGCTCAATTTTGAGACAAATAAAGATAAAACTCGAAAAGCCCAAGACTTTTTTTAAGCTGAATTGGCTAGTTTCCTGTGAGTCAAATGAAGGTTCAGTTGTAGAACAGAGGAAACTTGATGCAATGTTCGAACCCCACGTAGTAACTGAGTGGGTAAATGACTCTGGGAACCTAGTCAACAATGAAGCGATACTGAAATTGCTAGAAAAGCCGGTAAAAGCATCGAACGGTGAGCGTGATAGTGGTTATAGAGATTTTGAAGTTCAAGTATCTGGAGAACAGGATATGTGGGAATTATTCGATTCGTTTTGTTCGAAAGATGAGTGGGAGAGAGTAATTGAGAGTGCTGTCACACATAGAGAGTCTCAAATCAAAGAAAGTGAAGTGACTAAAAATGAACATTTAGACCTAATAAATAAATTATCTGTGACGCTGGTTTCCGCTTTGAGCATGACATTAGTAGGTGGATGATAATAATGCCTGAAATAAATTCATTGAAATTAAATGAGTTTGAGTCCCAGTTTTTTATTGAAGAACTGTCAAATTTTCAAATCTCCTTCAACGGTAACTTTTTCTTTGACAGACTTCTTTCAGTTGTTAAATCCAATAATGTTAGTTCAGTAGATGTGCTGTTGGCAATAAAGGATTTCTTAGTTTCAATTCATCAAACAGTCAATCAAAATTACATTAGTTTTGCCTTTCCACGAGAATTAAATGGACTTGAGTTGGATGTTGCAAAAAAGGCTGGAGTGACTCAAAGGCAAGGGACTAATTTACTACAACTTGATCAAAGCAGCCTCCACAAACACGATTTCGATGTTTATACCTTGAAGAACACAAGAAAAACCGTACCCGTAAAGCTAGATGAGTGTTTAAAGAATAAGCTTGATGGACTTGGGTACAGCAAATACCAAACGGCAGGGCAAAGATTAGCTGTTCGTGCATGCCTTACAGCTAAAAAAGGTTCAACTATCTTTGTTAATTTGCCCACCGGATGTGGTAAGACTCTGATTTCACACGCCTCGATAATTTTCCAAAGAGAATTTGCTAATACCATTGTTATTCTTCCTACAGTAGGCTTGGCAATCGAGCAAGCTGCAAGAGCTAGAGAAATAATTCAACATTGTGGCATTCCTGTTGTTTCCAATTACTGTTGGCATGCAAGTTTAACTCAGGAAGAGAGAAAAGAAATAAAGTTAAACATGCAATCAGGCCGTCAGAAAGTTCTCTTTACATCACCAGAGTCGCTTACTGGCAGTTTACTTCATTTACTGTTTTCATTATCGAAAAGCGATCAAATAGCAGAAATTATTGTTGATGAAGCCCATCTAATTGATAGTTGGGGCACTAATTTTAGGCCCGACTTTCAAAAATTTGGAGCGTTGCTTGCAACACTTAGACAGGTTTCAAAAAGTAAGTTTAACACTGTCCTGATGTCGGCAACGTTTACCCAATCGAATATAGAGGCTATCAATAAAGTTTATGGCGATGGGGTGAACGAACCGATTATCGTCAACGGTAATTTTCTTCGCCCAGAAATTAAAAGCTCTGTTTTAAAAGTTAATAGGCAAGAGCATCTGACTTCAGTATGCAAATATGCCTTTTTACTACCGAAACCATTGATTTTGTACACGACAATAAAGTCTGAAGCCGAAGACGTTTATAATAAGTTAAAGGGTTATGGGTGTACCAGGATTGCTAAGTTTGTCGGCGACACAAAATATGAAGAACGAAATAAGATAATAGAAAAATGGAAGAGTAACCAGTACGACATTATCGTTGCAACTTCTGCTTTTGGTGTCGGTATGGATAAATCTGATGTTAAAACAGTTTTACATGCTAGTGTTCCAGATAACATCGATAGGTATTATCAGGAAATTGGAAGGGCTGGCCGTAATGGTGACTCTGCAATAGCACTAATGGTTTATCATCATGATCAGTTATCCATTGCTCAAAATATAAACAGAGAGAATGTCATATCGATCGAACTAGGGTTTGAACGCTGGATGGATATGTTTGCGCGAAGGCAGACTGTTGATAGTGATTTGTTTGAAAGTGACGATCTTTATAAGCTAAACACTTCCATTTTTCGAAAGGATCTAGAAAAAAAAACAGATAGGAATAGCGAGTGGAATTGGTTGACTTTGCTGTTTATGCAGCGTGCTGGTGCAATTAAAATATATTATGAAGTTCCTAAGCCACCTTCAACGTTAGATAAAATTCATGACCAACTAAAACTTCAAAAGTTCTGGGAAGATTACTCTGAAACAATAGTAATAGAGTTGTTAGAGCCAAGAGCACTGAAAAAGGATTATTGGGAAACTGAAATTAATGAATACAGAGAAAGTGAGTTAACTGTCCAAAATGAGCGATTCAACGTTCTGAGGCATTACCTGGAATATAATTCAAAACCACTCTGTAAAACGCTTTCTAAGTACTATTCAATTAATCATATACCCGCACAGCGCACCTGCAGAGGGTGTGTCAACTGTGACGGTTTTTTCCCGACTGTTGGAAAGACAGCCTATCTGGATAATTACAACTCTCTGGCAACATCAACCTCCAGTTTAAAAACGCTGATTTCTAACCGGAATATGTGCATGGTTTATTTTGAGAATCACGATAGTTTCGATTGGAAAGGATTACTGAAATCAATGCTAGAGAAAAACATTATTTCGGGAATTCAAGCATCTGAAAGATTTTTAGCTGAATTCCAAGAATCTATGCCCGTTGGCTTTGATAGATTCTGGATTTCTCAAGAGTTTGAAGATGAAGCAAGCTACTGGCCAACCGCATTAATTACTGATGGAAGCGCGAAAGTGATTGATGTGCCGAGGTTTAGAGAGAATGTAACGTATTTCTTTGCTGAGCGGTCAAAAAAAGAGTCGGGCAAGGAATATCGAAATTGGTACGAAAATTATTCAACATCATTATCAATAAGTAACTTTAGAAATCTGCTAGGAAAAAACTGATGTCAGTAATAAATAATATGCACCCCGGCAGTCATATAACCTCACTGCATTTTATTGATCGTTTGGTGAACCGTCATTTACGCTCAAAGAAAAAAAGCTCAGAGCTTATATCTGTATCCGACATTTTAACATCAAGCATGCCTGACTACCTTTTTATCGCCGATGAAAAAGACGAGCTAGGTCAGTTTAAAAGAAACGGGAATCCAGAAAAAAAGTTAAAGGACACTCTGACGTTCTGGAAGAGCGAGGGCCTGTGGGAAGAAGATGGTGACAATATTAAAGCTTGGTCAGAATTGTCAAGTAACGAAAACCTCGGGGAAAGAGTATCTCAAGTCTTATTCAAAAAGCGGTTGGATATTGTAAATGGAACAAGAATAGAACCACTAATAAGAGGAATGGCTCTCTTACTGAGCTTAGATTCTTTGACTTTTACTGGTGGCAGTTTTTTTACATCTACAGAAATCGAAAATATAGTTGGGAAGTATCTTCCGACTAGATCAGATGCTGGCACACGCCTGACTATTAACTCTAGTAATGAGACTAAGGCTTTTGCTAATTATGGACTTCTAATAGGTTTTCTAGAAAAAGTTACGAAAGATAAGTTTGTGGTTGACCCTACTCGCTTAATTAGGCCTGTCATTAATAAGATCTTCAAAAATTCAGATAATGTTAATGAAATGCCAGTAGAAGAATTTTTAATTCAACTAAGAGACATACTTCCTGTAATTGATGGTGGAGAATATCGCATCATAATTGAGCAACTTATTCGATCTAAGATAAAAGATTGGACACCTTTGCCTGACCATGAATTGTCGGCAAGCCTTTCTCATGCATTGTACCGACTCAACCTTGAAGGGATTATTTTTCTTATACCTAAATCTGATGCTGAAAAAACCGTGCAGTTGAAACTGCCTGGAAATAAAAAAAGGCCAGTTAGTCACATAAGATTTGGGGGAGTAAAATGAGTTTAGACAGATATTGGCCCTCCGTACAGAACGTTATAGATTGCATCAAAACTGAAGCTGAAGAACTCTCTGATGAGACATTGCTTGCTGTACACGAACCGATGAGGTTGACGAAATATAGTAGCAATACATCTGAAGAAGAGGCCACTGAGAAGGACCTGTTAGAGCACTTTTTAAAGATTGACAGGCCAATTCCTATCGTTGCTGATGCAGGCCTCGGTAAATCACACCTAATAAGGTGGCTACATGCTAAGCTTAAAACAGAGAAAATAGTTCAGGAAGAGAATTGGCAGATAGTTCGAATCCCTAAGAATGCGAGTTTAAGACAGACGCTTCATCTACTTCTTGACGGTTTGGAAGGTGATGTTTTCGAAAGTGCGAGGAAACAAGTAGATGAAGTCGGGAGTACTCTTGTCGCCCGGAAAATAGCGGACCTTTTTGGTACTCATCTTAAGCATGGTATTCAGGATATTGGTGAAGAGAGTATACAACTTCTGGAAAACTGCGAACGTGGATCCCCCAATGCCAAAGAATTAATGGAAAGGATACAGTTTGCTAAACAACTCCCTAATTTAGTAGATGATATTGAGTTTAAATCGAGACTCATTGGCGATGATAGCTATATTTACAATATAGCAACCAGGTGGATTAAAGGGGCAACAGAGGAAGAGTTGCGCCAAAAAGAATTTGCATTATCACAAAAAGATTTCGACTCGATGATTGAAGAGATTGAAATAGATGATTTGTCTTTACCCGGTCGAAGAGCTCTAAGCACACTTAGATTAGACAGTAATCCCGAGCAAAGTAAAAAGGCTTTAGAGGTAATAAATGAAGGGGTTGCCCGCGCCTCACAAACCGCTTTCCAACAGTTATTTCAATTTGGTAGCGGTAACTTTCAGGATTTATTCAAGGAAATAAGAAAGCATCTAAAAGTTCGTAATCAAACACTTGTTATTTTAGTTGAGGATCTCGCTGCAATTTCGGCTATCGAAGATGTCCTGATAGATTGCCTGTTAGAGGAGGCTAAAGATGAATTATGTACTCTGAAATCAGTACTCGCAGTTACAAGTGGCTATAGTGGTTATACAAGAAGACAAAACACCATTAGGACGAGAGCAAGATTTGAATGGCAGATCAGAAATAATCAGGATAGTCAGGAAGAGATCTCTACAAAAATTGTCGACTTCTGCAGTCGCTACTTAAATGCGGCGCGCTATGGGAAATCCCAATTGCAGGAATTAATTAGCCTTGAGAGTTGGGATGATAGTATTCCTATATGGAATGACGAATTAGATGAGAGTGATAGATTGTGTTTGGATGCATTCGGTAAATCTTCCTTAAAGATTCCACTTTTCCCTTTTAATAAAGAGGCCATAGTAAACCTTGCGAAATGGTATTGTACCGACGATTCAGGTTCGTTAATATTTAACCCACGAGATGTGTTGAATGATATTTTGCTTAATATTTTAAGATATCAACGAAACGACTATGAATCTGGCATATTTCCGAAGAATGTTGAACTTAAAGAGCGCAAACCAACTCTTCTAGCTGAATTGAGCAATTTGGGTCTGTCAACTCCGCAACAAGCTATAACTCTTTGTTCAATCTGGTCAGATAAATCTAGCATGGAAGCTTTGAAATCAGCTTTACCCAAAGAAGTTGCTATTTCATTCCATATACCAGAACTTGCTCCCTACTTAGGAAGCGAAATTAATATCCCTACACCAAGCCCTATCGTTGTACCACCACAAAAACCTATTGAACCTGTGCCTCTTCCTACTCCCAATAAGTCGGATTTATTGGAGGAGCAACTTGGAAAATGGTTCAACAAAGAGGCACCAATCGATTCTAAGCTGGCGAATGATTTTAGAAGTCAACTCTATAAAATGATTGAAGAATCCCAATTTTCCGAATGGATGGGGTTTAAGAATAGTAAAGTCTTTGAAGTCGGAAAAACTAAAAGAACAGCATTAGAAGCAATTCTGAAACAGGGAGATCGTTTCCTAATTTATATACCAGGTTCTAACAACAATATAAGAGACACGCTGATTGAATTTTGTTCAGAAGATGACTTTTTTGCTACTCAAGAGTCTTCCAATGTAATTCAAAGAACTGCACTAGCGATAATCCGCTATCACAGAAATAATAAAGTTAACCCTGCCACGGGTTGGAATTATGAAAAAGGATATGAAGATTTTGCTTATTATCAAAGTTTCGCTGAGAAATGGGTTCCACATGTTTTAAAGATAGCCCTCAAGGCGTTACGTAAAAAGTATTTAGTACGCTCAGTGGGTAAGCAGTTGATGTTGCTAAATGGTTTGGGTCTAAAAGAGCAAGGTAGTCTCGAAAATACGCTTTTCATGAAAAGTGTACACATCAAATCGATTCTAAAGGAACCGTTAAATTCTGGTTTCGAACAATTAAGGGTTGCTTTGTTAGATCAATGGGACGATACGCAAAAAGTGTGGTCCAGTCTTGTTCTTATTGACAATGTTGCTGCCGACTCAGACATATTAAAGGCGGCAATCAAAGAAGCCAAAAAAAATGGAGAGGAGAAGCTTGATTCAGTATTGCGGCGACTTAAGAAAGCGGCAATCGATGAAATAAAGCCTAACCTTCATAGAATAAAGATGTGTATAGGCGATTGTGACAATAAAGAGGAATTTCAAAGTTTACTCGAAGAGATAAGAGGAGTTTATAAATCTATTCAAGATTTGGGATTGTATCCTGATGAAACCCTGACGCGTAAAACGGCTAATCAAGATATCAAAACGTTACTAGAAACTTTAAGTTGGATTGATGTTAAAAATGCCATCAAGCTAATAGCCATTGAAGATGAGCAAAAAGAGATTGAGATACTTGCCAACCTTGATGGGAAACTCATCAGCCTATTGTCAAAAGTTCTTTCCCAATGGGAAGCTTTTGAAAAGTTAGCATTGCCGGAAATACAATTGGTCAATAACACTGTTGGAGCAAACCGGTTAAGTTCTGTCAACCAAAGCATCAAAAATACTAACGCTGATTTAAGCCAAACACTTTCGGACTTAACCTCGTTTATGGAGTCAGATAGTAAATGAATAGTTTGAAGGAAAGAGTCGCTACTTTTAAATCAGAAATAATGTTGGCAGATAGCTCCCAACAGAATGAAGTGATTATCGAGGGTAATGAGATTATTTACAAGGAACTGCGTCTTGTAAGTGACAAACTCAAAACACAGTTTGAAGTTATAAAAGCTTTGAACTTTGTGAACAAAGTATTAGAAGAGACGCCAGACTACACCACAGTTTTTTCTGATGATGGTATATATCGAAATGGCGTAAACTCTATTGTTTTCGATCGGGAGGTAGCAGAGTTAATTGGCAACACTATTATAAAGTTTGACGAGTTTGAGCATGCATGGAGAGAGGAAAGTTATAAAGTACAACAAAAGGATTCCTATATTCATGCCCGAGAAATGTTGAAAGGATTGTTAGAAAAAATAAAAGCGGCTAATGAAGATTGTTGGCGAAAGTGGTTAGCATTGATAGATAAAAGTGTTTTTATTGAAGAGCAGGTCTTAGAAAGCCAGAAGCACAACCCAACTCAAAAAGATAATTACAAACAATTTATCAGTAATGCTTCTAATTTAGAAGCGCTAAAACGAACCAGAACAGTTACAAAGGAAGACGCAGTTCAAATTAAAAAGTTACATGATTCAATGGTGAGTCTGAAAGCTCAATTTGATGTTTCTGATTTCCCCGAAGATGTTGCCAGGTTTTTTAAGGCGCTGAATTCTCGATTTGAACCCGCAACTTTAGATTTGCTGACCCCTCAAGTCCTAGACTGGCTTAATTCCAACAGTAAATTAACGAACTTCAAGGTAGAAAGAAAATAATTGGGGAAGTAGTCGTTTATGGTAGATGAGAAAGTACTGCGGCAAAGTTTGGATAACTGCCTGGACATAATTGAGCAGAGAGAGTTTAAGCTTTTGGCGTGGGGCGATGCAGAGGTTCGCCATACAAAGGGTGAGATACTTGAAATTATAAAGTCTCAAACTTCTCAAAATGCTCAAGATGTATTTAGAGAATTAATAAAGAGATGTTTAATCTTTTCTGTCGCTGATATTTTCTTTCCCGATGCTTACCGAAGCCGAATGGCTCAGTCGGTTTATCTTTCTAAGAAGTTGCGACAGTGGTTCCACGGACAAAGACTCCAGCATACGAAGACTCTAGTCTCAGACTTCAGATTTATACGTAGGGCGAGAAAGTACCCCCAGAGGGATATCGAACCTAATTTAGTTGTTAATGAAGTATGTAAATCGAACCAGTTGGGCGGGAACCACAGAGACGCGCTCTTTTCTATGCTTGATGGTAACCAAGAGTTAAAGCTTTCTGGATTTCAAAAAAGAGCGACAACAAGAATTCTGAATAAACTGACTAAAAAGAGTAATGTCGCTTCTGCAACTATAGTGTGTGCAGGAACTGGTAGTGGTAAAACGCTTTCATTTTACTTACCAGCGCTAGCTAATTTGGCTACCGAACTCACTCAAAATCAAGAGATCAAAGTTAGAATCTTAGCAATTTATCCTAGAAAAGAATTGCTTAAAGACCAATTTCAAGAAACATTTTTCCAAGCGAGGAAGCTAGACTCTTACTTGCAGAGACATGACGCCCGAAAAATTAGAATTGGCACGTTTTTCGGTGATACTTGGAGTAAAAACGACCCAGAACTAGCTAATGGGAACCTTTCTTATAATATGTTGAGTTGTAAATGCTCGGGCGTATTAAAATGGAAGTACGAGGATTTTGTCGCCAATAAGGAAGTACTAATTTGTGGTTCTTGCGGTGAAAGAATTAATGGAGATGAGATCGCGTTAACACGAGAGTCTCCAGCGCCTGATATTCTATTTACGACAACCGAAATGCTGAACCAGCATTTAGGAAACAGTTTCTCAAACCATCTGTTTGGTGCTCGAAAAAATCAATCTATTCCTTTGGTACTTCTAGATGAAGTGCATACTTATGAAGGTTCTACTGGGGCGCAAACGTCTTATTTACTTAAGCGATGGATGAAGTATACGAATTCTTCACCACACTTTGTGGGGCTGTCTGCTACGTTAAACAATGCTTCCAAGTTTTTTGCCTCATTCACCGGTGTTTCTGATTATCAGGTTGAAGCTATTGAACCGCTAGAATCCGAAATGTTAGAGGAAGGGGCCGAGTACTTGTTGGCTTTGCGAGGAGATCCCGTATCTCAAACTGCG
Organism: Alteromonas sp. ABD4_190; assembly: GCF_056160105.1. Lineage (NCBI taxonomy): Bacteria > Pseudomonadati > Pseudomonadota > Gammaproteobacteria > Alteromonadales > Alteromonadaceae > Alteromonas > Alteromonas sp. ABD4_190. The sequence continues at coordinate 1,965,196 of NZ_JBSWWN010000001.1, read as the reverse complement.
TTACTTTCTACTACGATTCAGACTACCATGCTGTTTCAGAGAATGATGGATACTAAAAACGACGCTGTTTCAAAAGGTACGTATGGAAGCAAACTGTTTGTATTTACTGATGACTTGGATGTGAATAACCGTTTATTTGAGATGATGGCCGATGCTGAAGGTTGGGATCATGCGTTCAAAAATCTCAAACCGACTAAAGTTCCCTTAGCATTTCTAAGAAGCGGCAAACACCCCGAATATGACGTTCAAAAAGAGCAAATGAACGCACTAGGCCAGGATTGGTCTAATTGTGAATACATCGGCCATGCTATGAATGAGCATGATAGAGCCAGAGTTTCTAGAACTTCTAGTCAAGACTCAGGGGTTGATCGCGACGCAGATATTACAGTCGCAACTGCATCACTTGAAGTTGGGTTTAATGATCCAGAAGTAGGGGTTGTTATTCAACATAAAGCTCCAAGAGGAATGGCATCGTATGTTCAGCGTAAGGGACGAGCTGGGAGGGCTAGGGGAATGCGTCCCTGGATGGTAACGGTCTTATCTGACTACGGTAGGGATAGAGTTGCATTTCAGCGGTATGAGGGTTTGGTAGACCCTCAGATAAAATCTAGCAGGCTTCCCGTCGAAAATAGCCACATTCAAAAGATGCAAGCATGTATGGCAACACTGGATTGGCTTAGTTGGAAAGTGGGTAAATCGCACTTGTGGTCTAACCTTAAGAATCCCGTAGGGAAAACTAATAAATTTTATTTTAAGACTCTTAAAAATGAACTTGAAGCTCTTAATAGTGATGAACAAAGCATAAAAGAGTTGAAGAAATACCTGACGGCAGCATTGAGATTGTCGGATGAAAAAATCAACCAACTCTTTTGGCAAAGCCCTCGTTCGCTAAGAATGGACTTCATCCCAAATTTATTACATAAAATTGAAACTGATTGGTCCATAGATGGAACCAAGTGGAAGGGGGTTACTAAAAGCGGGTCGCCTATGCCTGAGTTCTTCCCTGCTACTTTATTTAGCGAATTGGTTTTACCCTCACTTAATATTTGTATATTGAGAGGGAAAAAAGAAGACAGAAAACAAGAGTGGCACGAGTTACCTTTGTTTCAAGGCTTAAAGGAATTTGCTCCTGGTAGGATATCTAAAAGGTACAGTGTCAATAACAAGTCCGAAAGCGATTGGTTGGTATCTGACAGTTTTTCACCCATACCAGAAAAAGACATGAAGTGTGGGATTGAGGTTTATGACGCATTTGGAAAAAGTGCAGAGCCAATTAAACGGGTTGTTTTAGACTCGAGTAATAGTATCGAAATATTTAACCCGACTGAGTTATATACAAAGAGAGTTGAAAACAAAAACATAACAGACACTAGTAATGCATTCTTAAATTGGGAGTCAGACTTTTATGTTGATTCTGATTCTCATAAATTGAACATTCCACATAGTTCTGATTGGTTCGAACTTCTGAAGAGCGTCTGCTTTTTCAGCCACGCCCAAATGACCCCGATTGAGTTAACTCGATATACAACAGGATCAGAGGCTACTATAAAATTTAAGACAGGTGAGTCGTCCAAGGTTGACTTTTACTGGGAGAATGACGGTTCACCGGTGGGTGTAGGAAGTGTACTTTTTGTTGATGGAGTTTGTTGGGATTTTCATTTTACCGAAAAGTGCTTGATTCAACTGCTAAAAGATCCTGTTCTCATAAGTAGCCTTCGGGCTGCTTATGTTGAAGCATTATTCAAAGAATCAGCATTGTTTAAAAACCAGTTCCAAGGTGGTTGGGTTTTCGATTGCATCACAACAGCAATATATTATTTAGCTTGCTCACTAAATCGAACAATTAAGTCTGTTGTAGAATCTATTTCAGAACCCGATATTAAGAGCGCAATTTGTTCAATTCCATTGGAGGTCTTTCAGATGAAAGACTTAGATGGTGAAAATACTGAAGAGCAAGTTTTGCAGAAGGATATTATTGAATTTCTGCACAATGAAAATAACTTAGTTGCCTTAAAGCCTTTGCTTCGTTTTTTATATGAAGAAAAATTAACCACAAAACATTTCATATCATGGTTCAGAAATATACTCGCAAATACACTGTGCGGTGGGATATCTGCAACGCTCCATAGTCTTCTTCCGGATGTTAGTGAATCTGATATTAACGTCGATCACGTGTGGGCGGGGGATAATTTGAAAGTTTGGTTAACAGAAAATGAAGCTGGCGGTGTTGGTATTGTGTCTCGCTTTGAAGATTTGTATGTCAATGACCCGTTGAGCGTGCTAAATCATTTATCAAGAAGCTTTGACATCGGAGAATACGAACAAGTTAACTACGATATCCATCAGTTATTGATTCAGTTACAAAAGAACGATGAATTGTCAGATGCAATAGAGAGATTTAGGCAATCTAACTGCTACCGCGATAGGTTGGAGGCTTCAAGAGAACTTAGAACCGCTATTTCTAAGCTTGGAGTGACCCAAACACATAGTTTCAACAGTTTACTTCATACCAGGTTGTTAAAAGCTGGGAGTACATCAAGAAATGATAAAGAACTCTTAGGATGGTTAAATCAATGGGAAAATATAGAAAGTCAATTTCAGTTAGAAATACCCTTAGTTTCTATGGCTTATCTAATTGCTAAAAACAATGCAATTGATGGAAAGGTCAATGAGGCAAAAGATAAAATTTTAGCACTTCTTTGGCCGAAAGGGAGTGCTATTAGGCAAGGTTCTATTCAATTCTATAACCGATTTGCGAGTGGCATAAAAGTTTTTGAAAGGCTTGCTGTAAGTCGATTGTTTGTAGACAAAGTCAAGTCTGTCGAGTACTCAACAAACTGGAAGCAAGAAGTGTCTGATGTTTTAACTTCGAAAAAACAAGGCAAAGTTGAACTACGGATGAGTTTTGAAGATGTGGATAAGCTAAATAGTATTATTTACGAAATTAACACGTCAGCGATTGAGTACTTAGGGATGTTGTTTCACACTCGAATTATCAAAATAACTCGACAAAAAAATTATTTATCAATTCATTTGGAAATAGCAGAAACAATACAATGATCGAGTTAACGTCTAGGGACATAATGACGAAATCTCTTCTTGGCAAGAGAGAATTAAGAGAAGTTTTATCGAGCATTTTTGCTGGCGTAATCATTGTGCCTCAGAATTTATGGTTGGTAACTGCATGGTTAACTGATTTTGACGTTTTGGACAATAGGTCAGGTAATTGGAGTTATTTAAACCCAGAATGGGGGGCTAGGCAGGTAAGTTTTCTTGATTTGTTAGAAACTGCAGTCAAGAGCGGATGTCACCTAAATTTAGTAGTAAAGGAAGACACTATTAACGATGCGGCTCTGTATCGACTTCGGACTAATCTTGGCAAAGAGGTTGGCTTCGGAATATGTGAAAGCCAAGAAGTTCATATAAAAGGTTTTCTTACAGAGTCATGCTTTTTAAAGGGATCTATGAACTTCACCTATTCAGGCGCTAGCAAAAATGAAGAGATGCTTTCACTCACTGGAGATGAGCATCAACTTTCAAGTGCGAGGATTGAATTTAAAGAATCCTATCACTTTGAACCTAGGGCAATCGAGCCTAACAATCCAATTATTAATGATGAACATGTTTCAAACATAGAAGATGACGAAGATGAGCATGACTTCTTTTAGGCAGGGTAGTTGGCTGAAAACATTCTTCAGTTATGAGAACTTTATCGAAGTTGATAAACCTAACAGTGATGATCTGCTAAATACAGTCTATCCGTTGATAATAGATGCTAAGGACAAGTTACAGGGGAATCGCCCCTTCTTTTTGGCATCATATAGTGACAATGTTCTTTACTTCTATGGATTTAGTGACGACCGCAAAAATCTAATGGAGTTAAGGAACAGTTTACATTTTGCCTTGGGTACTTCTGATACGAGTCATTGTCGTATAATTCGGCACCCCTCTTTTGAATACGAAAAAGATGCCTTACAGGTTTTTCCTCATGGAATCGTTAGATTTGAACTCCTTGAGCACTCAAACAAAGATCAACAACTTGAAAGTGTTAAGTATGTAATTGCGAAATTACTTCAGATATCTAAAAGATTCGAAATTAAGCCAGCTTTTAACCCGAATACATCAAGGCCTGTAGGCCGCATACTAAGGGATTTCTTTGTTGCCTGCAGGCATAAAGATTCTGATTTAATCACAGGCTATTTGGCTGAGATTAAAAACTCTGGAAAACTCAGTCATAGAAACATTCTCAGTCTCGAATTGCAGTCTCTTTATGCGCAGTCAAAATGGGAAGAAATACTTAGCCATGACTCCTTAATAGATTACGTAAGCGGAATAATTCCTAGTCGCATCTATCACATTTTAGTTAGAGCCATTGCAAAAACTTTGGCAATAGACGAAGTCCGTATTGAAGAGATGGATTTGATGTTAGTTAGGGCTAAGTTAGACAAGTTCCAGCCCTTTTTAACAAATAAGCTGGCATTAAAGAGGGAATCGAGGTTCCAAGACGATTGGAAATCTTGGGTTTTGCTGAATGTTATATTGGGCGTAGAAAATATAGTTGATGTAATCCCTGACTTTATAGAAAAGCCTTGGATTGAAAATATAGAGTCTTTAATAAAGAAGACAGCACTAACACTCAAAGTGAAGCAATCTTTCAGCGAAGAGTTCAAATCTTTATTAGCGGGCCCTAAAGACGTAAATACAGCCAGTGCTTTATTTCGCTATGCTGAAAATTGCTCGTCCAGTGAGATACCCGAAATTCTTGACTGGCTTGATAATCTGCCGCTAGAAATTAGAAAAGAGATAAAATCGTGCATTCCTCTGAGAAAAAAATGGAATGAATACGAAGACTATGTTTATGGTGTTAATGATGAATCTAAGGATGTCCAGGAAGAAGAAGTAACAAATGGCTTGCCTCATTCTGAAGTACATCCTACTTTGGATTGGAATACCTGGTTTTCTAATGGGTATAAACGTTCAGTTAACGTCGATCTTCTTATGGAATCAAAATCGGAAGGTTTCGATTTAGATATGGTTACTAATAAGATAAAGGAATGTAGTGAACCTGAGAAAATTAGAGACATATCACCGCACCTCCTAAGGTGGATTGAAGAACGAGAAGTTAAAACGGATTCAGAATTTTGGTTATCTTTAATTGAACTAATCTCAGTCGACGACCAGACTTCATTAACGACAATTCTTCTCCTTAAGGACCTGATTCATCACTTTTTGCAAACTCCCCATTCTGAAGCTCAATACAAGGAAGCTTTGGATGCATTTGACTTGGTACTGACCGTCGAGTTAAGCAGAAGGTCACTTGGAGTGGTAATTGATTTCATTGAGTCCCTATTTGACTACGCAATAAAAGACGAAAATTATTTGAAATTTGGAATATGGCCCAAAATAAGATCGTTTGCAGCAGACCATTGGGATGAATATGAAGTTGATACACAAAGTGTGCTTATTTGGCTAGAAAAGCAACTTTCGCCCGAGTCCCTTTTATTCGAGAAACTTCGCTCTCAAAATAACAATGCATCTTTCAATACGAATTTTGAACGATTAAAGGGCAAAAAAATTGGTATTTCTACTCTTACGGAGAAAGCAGGAAAACGAGCTGCAGAAATCCTTAGGACTTTGTTTCCCTCTGTTGATGTCATTTTAAACCATGACAAGGTTGCCACAGATAAGTTAAAGAGTTTGGTAAAAACAGCTGATTATTTTGTTTTTTGTAACAAAAGTGCTGCTCATCAATCATATTATGCGGTTAAAGATATAAATAAGAATATTATTTACCCAGATGGAAAGGGCAGTTCTTCGATTGTAAGGGCTTTAATTTGTAGTTTGGAGAAGGTATAAATTACCAGCGATGTTTAGCCATCAAAATAAAATCTGACAGTTACCCGAGTTTTTAGTGGGTGCTGTCAGATTAAGTCTTACTAATTCACTTAAGTGAATTAGTGTGATTACCAAGGGATACTGACCGTATAAGTACCAAGCGATTTTGACGCAATTGTCCACTTCCCGTAAACGATAACGCTAAAGTAATTGAAAAGTAAGAGTTTGTGTAAACATTTTTCGTAACTAAATTCTTATTGAGTCCATTTTTATTAGTAACTAGTGTTAGCACCTGATGAGTAACCTAAGGGATCGATTTTGCTATGAAATTTGAACGCTTCTAGTCTTTCACCACACGAGCCACATTTGCCGCAAGCTTTATCGCGACCTTTATAGCACGTCCAAGTTTTTGAGTAGTCTAGTTCCATGTCTAAACCATCTTTTAAGATGCCGATCTTATCCGAGTTGAGATATGGTGCGTATACTTTGACTGGCTCAAAGTTAGCTATTTTGGAAGCCTTATCCATGATTTCAACAAATTCCGGTCGGCAATCTGGGTATATCACATGATCACCAGAGTGCGCTCCATACCATACTTCACAGGCCTCAATATTTACTGCGTACCCAATAGCCAGAGACAGTAAGATCATATTCCTGTTCGGCACTACGGTCGATTTCATATTGTCGGCTTCGTAGTGGCCCTCTGGTACGTCGATTTGGTCAGAAACCAACGATGAATTAGTGAACAAGGAGCTTATACTTTGGATATCTAGTATTTTATGCGGAATAGAATGTTCTTCGGTAACCTCTTGGGCACAGATGAGTTCTTTGCTGTGCTTTTGGCCATAATTAAATGATAAAGCATAAACCTCATGACCGGCATGAAGAGCTTTGTGAAGAACGGTAAAAGAATCCATACCGCCTGAATAAACCACGACTACTCTACTCATCATTTATCTCCATACTTCATTACGATACTTGCGTAACAAGTAATTGGTAAGAGTTTGTAAATCTTTAGAGATGTTTTGTAGTTCATTCCATTTTACTTTGTGGTCGACACCAAAGTCCCAGAATCCATTAGTCCATTTACAATATGGTTTTAATAGCTCTAAATCTTGTTTGAATTGCTCTTTAGATACTAAAGCGTCATGAGTTTCAGAATGATATCGGTCGTATATTGCATCCATCACATGTCCCATTGCTGAGATGCCTGCACCATGCATTAATCGGGAATCTTTAGGGTTTACGTCCCAAGCCTCAGGAAATACTTCGCTTATTGCTGTCCAGTAGTTACATAACAACGTAAACATAGAGTCAATATCGCCTTCGCCTGTTTCTGAATCTCTAAACCTATAAAGCGCACCTTCTGTAAGGCTACTTTCAATTAACTTCAAAATAGAATTGTCTTTAATCTTCCCATCAGGATTGGTTGCGGTTTTGATCATCCGATACATGGGCGACGCTTTCTGATAATTCAATTCATCTAACAACTTTGCAGGGAACCGTTTTTTCTGTAAAGGTCTGGCAAGCTTTGTTTCAGTAAATGGTAGCAATTCATAAATTAACCCTTTAGGTAAAGGCTTTGTAGAATTTACCAATATAAATTGCTCTCTTTGCTCTTGCGTATCATTTGTTATAAAAGCCGAGACTGGCATTTGGAAATCACCGCAGTCTGCCTCTCTTAGTGCTGCAGAGCGCTGTTGACCATCCACCACCCAACCAGGCTTTGTTTCTTCTCCGTCAACAAGTGGGATTTTAAGTTCACCAAAAGTACCGTCTGTCGACAAAGGAGTAAAGGACACCCGTTCATCAAATGCTATTACAATAGCGTTGGGAATCATCGGGTTATCTGACTCTAGATATCTTGCAATTTCTCCAATGTGAGAAGACACTTCTGGGCGTTGATACCCGGCTAGGTTATTCTCTTCACGTTTAACCCGAGAAATAGAAGCGATTTCTTGAATAGATTTTCCATTGATCGCGAAGCTGAAAAGTTCTCTCTTGGGACCTTGTTTTATTTTCAAAGCAGGTATAGTCAGCATTTTCATTATTATTCCGAAATTTTCTCTAATTCTTTGCTAATTGTGTTGTAAGCGTTGTAAAGATTATGAAAGCCTCTCCGGCGATTACGCGCAGCAGCTCGTTTTAGAATGACATGTATTCCAATATCTTGGCATATTTCGCAAGGACAGCTTTTCCAAGGTGCGTCAGTTAACACCTTATCCATTAACTCTCTTCTGCTTTTTAGATGCGCATTTTTCAGATATAGCTTTTCATATTCGCATAGTGAATTTAATGTTTCTTCTTTTGAAACGAGCCCTTTGTCAAACTTATTAATTAAATCCAAGCATTGCTTTTCTAATTTAAAAGCTTCTTCTTGGCTTACAGTGCCGCTAGCTACAAGTTTCCTCATTGTATTGTTAGCGTCTACTTGAGGGACTGCTATCGATGTATACTTATGAGTTGGGGTATGGTAATTGAACTTTTCGTCTTTTAATCCTTGCATTAACGGTGAGGTAGAGTCGAAACTGGTAACACCATACTTATAAAATTCAGTGATATACTCAAGCCTGTTAATCCCAAGTAAATGCAGTTGCGTTGTCTTATTCCTTACTGTTTCTACTCGCTTCAGGATGTCCAGAATATCTTTAGTTTTGAGGGGAATCATGCCCCCTAAAGCTATCCTAGAGTACCCCATTGTTTGGAGTTCGTTGACTGATTCAGCGTAGGAAGTCGGATTCCAACCATGAGCGACTCCATAAGGCGTAAAAGGCTCATTTTCTGATACCTTCAAAAACTTACTAGCGTTCTCTAGGTTTAGCTCTTTTCTTCTCAAGCATTCAGTCAAGCGCTCGTCTACGACCTTTGGTGTTTTAACGTCATCATTTTCATAGTCAAAAATGATATGGTCCATCGCGATACCATAGGTCATTCCCGAGTTTGTATAGAACTCTGCCACATCCTCAACAGTGTATGGTGGTTGTTCTTCTTTTACGTAGCTAAAAGCGCCACAGTCGCCAATAGTTTCATAGGATCTTGGTAGCCTGAAAAAGCGATAAATCCCTTCTCTAAAAAAGCGCTGTCTTTGTGCTACAGAATATCTACCTTTTACTCCACTCAAGCCCTCTACAATAGCTTTTGATACGAGAATTCCATCATAAACAGGCGATGAGAAAATTTCATGGGCGTATTTGTCATCTCTCTGGATAACTCGGTATTCATTGTTTGTTTCAGTAAGGAAATCAAACGTAGGGTCGACAAAATCGTGACTGTCGGGAAAGTAAAACTTAACTTTTTTCATTCTCTAACTAGCATTTAGTGTTGTTTGCGCTTTGATATAGTCTAAAGAAACGCTTTTGTTCGCACGAAAAACCTTCATCTCTGAACTGTCTAAGAAGTACAGAAGCACTTGTCTTTGTAGCAGTCGTGAGAGTTAGCTTAACTCTTATTTTTTCCAGTACTTCATCATCACTTAGCTTTTTAACAGGAGGCCTTATTACATCTTGAATTTCACTCTCTATGACTTCATAGGCTTTTTTCATTTTAGAAAGACTAAATTGGTTCTTTTGTCCTTCTTTCAGAAGATACCTCGCGACCCTGTTGTTAAGCGAGATGAGTGAACCTTTTATTTTGTTATGTGTTCGTAGTTTTTCTTTCGTTTTTACCGAATAAGTACTAAGCGCACTATGAATATCGCTCGAGACGATCAAAAGGTGGTCAGCATCAATAACTCCAGCAGAGATACAGTTGATTATGCTTTCTTGAACTACTTTTAAGTAGGCTGGGGCAGCAGCAATAATGAATATATCGCCTTTATGATTGGTAAATAAGTCTTCAATCGATAAAGAGACATGGTTAATTTCAACAAGTTCGTTCCACCAACGCCTATTTCGTTCATTTGGGGGGAGGTCCAAAGCGAAATTAGCACCAATAGAGTTTTTCGAACCTGTGGCAAATGTTGCATCGTACTTTGTTATTTGGCAATTTGCATTTATGAGTCCGTACCCGGCCGATAAAATCCATAAATCGTCTGCATATTTGTTGAATATATCCTTTGCTACAGACCAATGGTCGCCAGTGTAAACATTTAGCGCTTTTGCTTTTGGGCTATTATCTAACAACTTATTAAGCCACTTACTAACATTAATGCTTCCAGTTTTTCTGATCTCAGATAAAGAGACTGGTTTCCCTAGTTTTGTAGACTTTGATTGTGTACAACTTGTTATAAAGTGCACTTTACAGTCGTTAGCCACGATAGATAACCCCAGACGTACAAGTCTCTTTTATCTCTACCGCGCTCAATTGTGTCAATAAAGGCTTTAATTTATCCCATATCCATATAGAAATTACCTCTGCGGTTGGGTTTTCCAATCCATCGATTTCATTCAGATAATTATGATCTAGCATTGAAATAATAGGCTTTGCGATTGATTTAATATCTGAGAAATCAATGAACCACCCATCGGTTTCATCAATGTCGTCTTTCAGATACAGGCGAACTTTATATGAATGTCCATGAAGTCTTCCGCACTTATGACCTTTTGGTACATTAGGCAAAAAATGGGCTGCTTCAAATGTGAAATCTTTATATATCTCTACAGTCATTTAATGACCTCCTCTTTATATGAACATTGTATCGCAATGTCGCGCGAGACAGCTATACCGAATATCTGTTAAATGGCTTTATATGGTGTTATTTTCATTAAGAAGGTATTAGACGGTGCTGTAATCTATTTATATTGACATATATTCGATGAAGAACTTTACTGTACTAAGGAACGTTTAGGGGAAGCTATGATGAAAGAACAAGAATTGGTTCACTCTCTAGAAAGAATTGTAGAGGTTCTAAAGCAAAACAAAAATGGTTGTAAAGAAGAAGCAACCAACATAGCACTGGATGCGTTAGGTGTTCATGTCGAACACAATGTAATTCGAGAAATTTTAAATTCTACACAAGGCGATTACCGACACCCTTCTTAGTCGTCTTTAACTTTTTCGAGCAAATCGCCAACATTGCAGTTAAATAGATCACATATTTTTTCTAAAGCTTCTATGTCAATTCTGGTGGCATTTTCTTTATAGAGAAGGGTGATCGTGTTCCTATTGAGACCAGTTTCCCTAGCCACATCTGCGACTTTCATTTTCTTCTCGCCCATCATTTTAGCTAAATTACACTTAATCAAACTGCTTAATCTCAACTCTTAAATAGAAAAATAGTTGAAAATGTCATCCAGGATGCTATTTTGTCACTCTGAGTGGCATTTTCGGCTTGGTCGCATTCCATTTATAAAGTTACCATCTAATTTTGGCAAAAGTGAAACTATCTATGTCTAAATATGTAACAACTGCAGAGTTGGCTAGATTGATAAAATATGATGCCCGAACGATAAGAGAGCAGTTGATTGATACTGTGCTTATTCAAGGCGTTCACTATATCCGCCCGTTTGGTGGCAGGAAGATATTGTACGATTGGGAAGTAATAGAAAAAGATATGCGACTTTTTTCAAGCGCTCGGTAAGACGCATTTTTCTGCGATTTACTCAGTTGTATTAGCTTGTTCATTATCATCGCCAATCCTCCAACTGTTGCAACGCCTTAATACGATCACGCTGCAGCGCGAACGCTTCAAATACGTCATCAAAGTTAGTGTTGCTTGGGCTTAAATTCGGAAGAGCCAAATTGGCTTGGCTGAAAAATTCTGCTTGGTTATTCTGCCAGCCTTGCTTCCACCAAGAGATTATTTGTTCACGAGAACTAGAAAGCTTTAAACCAGTGGGTAACTTGTCTGATTTGTTGGCGTTTATGCTCGATTTAGTAGGTAGCAAATTCCACAGGTCGTTGTTAGGCCATCGTGCAAACGGAAACGCGTGATCGATAGCGTAGCTAGATAGCCTCAAACGCTTACCTGACCAGCAGCATGCAACATCTTCACTTTCTAGTAATTCGTTAACGCGCTTTCGAATCCTTGAAGTGGTGCGTTCTGGATCGTCCCATTTAAGTGCATTTAGGTAATCTGCTTTAGTAAGTGGCTTTTGTTTGTTTTGGCTGTACCCAGCCATTAAAGAAGACCATTCGATAATCAAAGTAGGCTCTATCCATACGCTAAACTGCGTTAATGAATCCCAAATATGAGTAGGAACATAGAACTTACCCAGTGAAGACAAAAAATCGAAGTCTAAGAGAAGGTCGATTTTAGGTTTTCGAGTTTGATTAAGTTCAACATGAAAAACACCTTCATCAGTGCCGGGTAACGTAATGTATCTAGCCGGCATGTTTTTTACAGTCGATGCTATGTCTTTAAGGGTTCGGTAAATCGCTTGTACCGTTGCACTATCTGAATAGTGCGCGCCAATATAAAAATCATTACTGGAAAAGGCTGTAATCTGCTGCCAGCCGTCAGTTTTGATAAACCCCAACCCTCTACTAGAGTTGCTGTTTTGCTGCATTTCGAACTTATCAATTAAGGGTTTGTAAAGCTTCAGCCAATAGAGCGCCACCAGTCCAACCGGTAAAACAACATGCTCGTTTGTTTGCTCTATTACAGCGCCTGGATGGCCTTCGGCGATTCTAAGCAGTGTTCGTAATAGTGCTATCTTATACGTTGATGATTTACTGTCGTTTATTACGATATTCCTGATTAAAGGAAATGCACCTGTACCATTATCAGGCAGCGTCAGTAAAACCGTTTGCCACTGAACATTAGCGCGACCTAGCTCATCGTTTGACTTTTCAGGAGTAAGCAGTCGATAAGTAAGCCCGAACTGGCTAGCAAATTTAGCAAGTTCATCTGCTGAAACAGGGTACATGGTACGTTCGTCAGCGCAGTTGCCATGTCGCAGCGAGATAATTAACTTGCCATTAGGCTTTAGCAAAGAAGATAGCTTTCTAAAAGCCCGTTCTCGTGACGATGGCGCGAGGTGCATCCAAACGGCACTTAGAAGTATTAAATCAAATTTAGTTTGTAAGCGAAAAACTTCAGTCAGTTCGGGTAGTGTATCTGATATCCAGTGAATTGGGTTTGAAACGGTATAGCCTTGCGCAAGCTCTCTAATGCCAGTTGCGGGCTCGACCGCAACCACACCCAAACCCTTTGAGGCTAAATAACGCGCATCACGTCCAGAGCCTGCACCCACATCCAGCACCATTCCTTCTTTAGGTATGGCGTATAACCATTCTTTGTGAACAGACTCAAAGGGTACGCTATCGTATTGTTTCGCAAGTGTCGAAGCGTTAGTTGAGTAGTACGTTATATTTTGGGTCAAACCGCTAACTTATTGCCAATCCGTTGAGTGTCTATTTCTAAATCATTTAGTAAGTAAACTCAAATCATCCTTCTTAAAGCATATAAACATTCTTGTTGAATTGTAAATAGTAACAATTATCATTTAAATTAAGCTTAAGGTGTTTTATACTCCTGCCCCGAAAACATACAACCCTTCAAAACCAATAGCAGAGAAAACCATGAAACTAAGCAGTTTATTTGCACTAACGCCTATCGCGTTTGCATTGTCGGTAAATGCGCAAACTACACAAAGCGATACGGTAGAAGTTAAAGAAGCAGATGTTGAAAAAATTCGTATTGTTGGCGTTCGTCAAAACCGCGTTAGCCGCGGTGCAACGGGCTTAACCATGGAAATTAGCGAAACGCCGCAGTCTATTAGCATTCTGTCTGAAGACTTAATGCAGTCGTTTGGTGCGTTTAATATTAATGATGCGCTAAAGCTTGCGCCGGGTATTAACGTAGAAGAGTGGGAAACTAACCGTACCAACTACACAGCCCGTGGTTTTGAAATTAAAAATACCCAAATAGACGGTGTTGGTCTGCCGAACGACTGGGGTATTGTTACCGGTTCTGTAGAAGCGTACGGCTATGAAGAAATTGAAGTTATTCGTGGTGCCAATGGCCTGCTAACTGGTGTGGGTAATGCGTCGGGTACCATTAACTATGTGCGCAAGCGCCCAACCAATGAAGAGGGCGGTGAAATTGGCGCAAGCATTGGCTCGTACAACTTTAAGCGTGTGCAGGGCGACTATTCAATGCTGCTTACTGAAGACGGCAGCTGGGCAGCCCGCGTAGTAGCAAGCGTTGAAGATAAAGAGTCACACCTAGATGGATTAGAGAACGATCGCAGCTTTGTGTACGGTGTTATCGACGGTCAGTTAACCGACAACGCTACCGTAACCTTTGGGTTGTCTTATCAAGATGCGAATACCGACGGCAACACCTGGGGCGGGCTAGTATTTAACTATACTGATGGTACCCAAGCCGAGTGGGACATTAGCGATACCACGGCCCAAGAGTGGTCGAAATGGGATACCGAAGCCACCAATGCGTTTGTAGAGCTAGACTACGTGTTCGACAACGATTGGCAGCTTCTGCTTAGCTATAACTACCGCGACTTTGAAGATCAAAGCAAACTCTTTTACGCCTACGGTGCAATTGATAAAGACACTGGCTTAGGCCTTGTTGGCTGGCCGGGTCGTTACGACTCAGAGCGCGATTCTCACCTTGTAGAAGGCCGTATATTTGGTGATTTCGAGCTATTTGGCCGCAATCATGAAGTGAACTTTGGGGTAAGCCACGCTACTAGCGATGATGTGTCTTTCGTTCATGCATTCGATTACGCTGCTACTCCTGCCTATGGCCCAACACCAGCGTTCCCTTATGCGTTAGATGCTATTGCCGAGCCAGATTGGCTAGCTGCTGCTGAGTATTCAAACATCGAGCAAAACCTAACCCGTTACTTCGGTTCTGCGCGTTTTAGCGTTACCGATGTAATGCATGTTATTGCTGGTTTCAACGCTATTGATTTTGAGCGTACAGGGCAAAACGCTGGCGCGGTTATCGATAATTCAGAAAGCGAAGCCAGCCCTTACGTTGGTGCCACTTACGCGGTAACTGAAGATGTGAACGCGTACGTAAGTTATTCAGATGTGTACCAGCCGCAAGAACAGTACGACATTAACGGCCAGTACCTAGACCCTACCAAAGGTCAAAACTTTGAAGCGGGCGTGAAAGCCCAATGGTTCGACGACCGTTTATTAACTACGCTTTCTTACTTTACTGCAGAGCAAGATAACCTAGCCGCCTACGCTGGCACTAACCCAGAAACGCTACAGTATTACTATAAAGGCGTGTCGGTAGAGTCTGATGGTTTTGAAATTGAAGTGGCGGGGCAGGTAACCGATGCACTGCGTGTTAACGCGTCTTATACCGCTATCGACGTAGAAGACGAGCAAGGTAATGATGCTAACCTATGGGCACCACGCGACGTAGTTACGTTCCAGCTAGCGTACACAGTGCCGCAAGCACCAGAGGTTGAAGTAGGCTTTGGCGGTCGTTGGCAGTCTGAGATAAGCAATGTCGATTATAACGTTGAGCAAGGTGCGTATTTCTTGGGTAATGTTTATGCATCGCAAGCGTTTACTGAAAACCTAACCGTTCGCATGAACATCAATAATATCTTTGATAAGAAGTACATCAATAGCCTGCACACCGTGGGTTATTACGGTGCGGGCATTAACGCCCAGCTAAGTGCTTCGTATAGCTTTTAATTAAAGCGCTTTATTTAAAAAAGGGTAGTCAACTTTTAATTGTCGGCTACCTTTTGCTTTTACATTTAACGCCTTGCTTGTTGCCCACCTGTTATAGGTGTTCAAAGTGATGCAGCTAAGTATGTTGGTATCTTAAAAAACACGAAGACTTAATCTTAATTAACTTGATTGAAAAATGAACACTGATTAGCGTTTCCTTGCCACTAATGCAAAAGGAAACCGTTATGCAATCATTGAAGAAAGTATCCGTGTTTTTTAGCGCCGCCTTTTTATGCATAAGCATGCACACGCCTGTACTTGCTCAACCCGATAAGCAGTCTGTTGAAACCATAGACGTACAGGGCGAGAAAACCACGCCTCAATTAAAGCGCGCATTTAAGAAGCAGCAAATGGCGTTTATTGAGTTATACAATTCCGTTAATACAGATGCCCAGTTCGAGGTGGTTTGCAAATGGCGCAAGTTTACCGGCAGCCAAATTGCCCGCAAGTTGTGCGAACCCAGATACATGATTGATTTTCGTGCCTTAGCGGTGCAGACCTGGTCAACGCAACCAGGCATCGACTTTAACCGCCTACCCAACGACGATACCCTGCGCTTTTTAACTAAAGACACCCGTGAAGAAGCTTATCAACACGTTGCAGCTTTGGTAGCGACCAATCAAAAGCTTTTAGACAGCTTTTTGAAGCTAGACGCACTTCATGAACGCATTAAGGCGCGTGAAGAAGAAGGAATGAATGGCAAATAACACAGTTGGCTCAAAGCTACATGTAATTGCTATCGACTAAAGTACAAGCGACTTGCTTAAAAATTGGGCGCTTGCTAGTGTTGTGTTACATCTAAAAAAAGGACCTTTTATGAAACACGCATCAATGGCTTCACTCTCGTCTGTTTTTAAGGCGCTTGGCACTGTTTTTTTACTTTCTGCGTCAGGCTTTGCGCTTGCCCAAACAGGCAAGCCAGAATCGGATAAAGAGAGCATGGAGCGAATAGAGGTTGCAGGGCAGAAAACCATTGCTCAGCTTAAAAATGTGTTTGATAAACAACGCTTCGAATTTTTAGATTTATATAACACCATCAACGAGACGGCTAAGTACGATGTACTGTGTAGCTATAAACGTCCGATAGGGTCGAAGATAGCCAAAAAACAATGTGAGCCACGTTATTTGAAAGATTTTCGTGCTATCGCAACGCAAACGGCAGTAATGTCTTCTTCTGCCCCCGGCTTTGATATAGGTCGTCTTCCGACAGATGATCACATCGTATTCCTTACAAGGGAACAGCGCAAAGATGCCTTTAAGCACGTGGCTGCCCTTATCGCTACGCATCCTGAATTGTACGAAAGCTTTGTTCAGTTAGATGCGTTGCACCAGAATATCGAAGCGCGTAAAGAGCAAGCCAAGAAAGACTATTAAACGTTAAATTAAAACGCGGCCTATCTTATGTTAGGCCGCGTTTTTTATCGTTAGAAATGTTTAAACACCAACACACCAAACTGACGAGGCACACTAGGTGCCACTAATCGAGCATCGCTTCCGTCAATGCCGCCTGCACCAATCTACACTTTCTAATAAACGCCAAAACGGCCTTATCCTAAAGGCTAATATAATATTCGTCTAATGAGTGATAATTATCTCAATAAGGTATATTTTTTAGTGAATTTATTCTAATTTAAAGATGCATATTAGTTTGGTTGTCTCACATTTTATTCAACAACCGCTAATAAGCGTTGCCTACGCCAATAATAAAAATAATCAAAAAACTTAAATTACTTAAAAACAACAAGTCTTGAAGGAGAAACACATTGGATCAAGGTAACTTCCCTAAAGGGAAAAAACTTAATCGAATAACCTCAGCTATTATTGCTAGTTCTATGCCGTTTTTTGCGGCGATGTCAGCGCCTACGTTTGCACAAGAAGCAGAAGAAAAAGCAGAAGATGTTGAAAATATCATTGTAACGGGTACACGCATGAGCAACCGCTCAGCGGCTGATTCCCCCGTACCTGTAGACGTAATTACCGGTGATGAATTCCGCCAAAACTCGTCTAGCGACGTGCAAGATATGCTGCGTACTAACGTACCGTCGTTCGATGTAAACACCCAGCCAATCAGTGATGCGGCTACCATTGTGCGCCCCGCTAACATGCGCGGCCTGTCGCCAGATAACGTGTTGGTACTGGTAAACGGTAAGCGTCGTCACCGTGGCTCTATCATTTCTTTCTTAGGTGGTGGTATTTCTGATGGGGCGCAGGGTGTTGATATTTCAGCAATTCCTTCGCTAGCTTTAAAACAAGTAGAGGTACTGCGAGACGGTGCATCGTCTCAGTACGGTTCAGACGCTATCGCAGGGGTACTTAACTTCTTGCTTCGCGACGACGATGAAGGTTTTGAGTTCCGCGCTAACTATGGTTCTACTTATGAAGGCGATGGCGACAACTACACTATTTCCGCTAACGCTGGTTTCTCACTAGGTGCCGACGGCTTTGTTAACATCACAGGTGAAATTCGCGATGTTGAAGGTACCGTGCGCTCAGTAGTGCGTGACGACGTACAAGGTATGGTTGATGCAGGTTACTTAACACAGTCTGATTTTTCTACCATCAACACTTATACCAATGAGGTGCCACAGTACTGGGGCCAGCCAGACGTAGAAGACGACTATAAAGTTTTTATTAACTCAGCGTACGAGCTAAACGACAAAGCTGAACTTTACCTATTTGGTAACTACGGTAAACGTACGGTTACTGGTGGTTTCTTCTACCGTAATCCAGTAACCGAAGGCAGCCAGCGCGGCGGTGTATATGCAGGCCCACTGGTTGACCCACTAACCGGTTTAGAAGATCCAGACGGTGTACACTCAGTGCTTGTAGGCGACCTTGATGGCGTTGGCGTAGGTGGAAGCTGTATCGACGGCATTCCAATTGGCGGTAATGGTAATGTATTCCCAGACCCAACGTTCCTAGCGCAAGTACAGGCAGACGATAACTGCTTCTCGTTCATTGAAACTATTCCAACGGGCTTTGTACCTCGCTTTGGTGGCGACAACGAAGACATGGCGTTTACCGTAGGTGTACGTGGTGACTTAGAAATTGGTAACGGTTTAGGTTACGACTTCAGTGCGCAGCGTGGCTCTAACCGCACAGATTTCTTCATTAAGAACACAATTAACGCCTCTTTAGGCCCAGCTACTCCGCGTGATTTTGTACCTGGTGGCCAAGAACAAACCGAAACACTAGTTAACCTTAACTTTGTGTACGGTGTTGATGTAGGTTTAGCGTCTGACTTAAACGTTGCGTTTGGTGCAGAATACCGTAAAGAAGAGTTTGATTTGTTTGCCGGTGATGAAGCGTCTTACGCCCTAGGCCCACTAGCTAGCCAAGGTTTCTCATCTAGCTCGAACGGTTTTGGTGGTTTCCCTCGTGATACTAGCTCGTCGCAAGACAGTAACGCGGTTTATATCGATTTGGAAGCTGACGTAACAGACCAACTAACCTTGCAAGCAGCGCTGCGTCGTGAAGACTTCAGTGAGTTTGGTGATACTACCGACTTTAAACTGGCCGGTATTTTCCACGTAACGGACGACTTCCGTTTACGCGGTGCATACTCAACCGGTTTTCACGCGCCAACAGCGGGCCAGGCAAGCATTACTAACGTTACCACGCAAAACGTGAATGGTGTGCTAATTGACCAAGGTACACTGCCATTATCATCGGCGGCAGGTCAGCTAGCGGCTGACTTCATTGAAAGCCAAGGTAATGGTCGCCCAGATTTAGGGCCAGAGGAAGCGGTGAACTTCTCATTCGGTGCATCAATTGATGTGGCAGATATGAGCTGGACCATCGACTTCTACAACATTGAAATGGAAAACCGTGTTGCACTAGGTGCTAACGTAAACTTCCTAGATGCGCTTAACTTCGCCGGTGGCGGTACAGACTACGCAACCGTATCTGAAGCGCTTACCGAGCTTGATGCATCGGGTATTATCGACCGTTCAGACTTTATCGGTTTAGACGACCTATCACAGTTCCGCTTCTTCTCGAACAGCTTCGACACCACTACACGCGGTATCGACATTGTAGGTAACTACAGCTTCGATTTATGGGAAGGTAATTCACGTATTACGCTAGCGGCGAACTACAACGAAACCGAAGTAGACGATGTAGGCACGCTTAACCCAATTGGCGAAGGCCGTGTTGCTGCAATTGAAGACTTACTGCCAAACCTACGCGGTAATATTTCTTGGACGCACACGCAAGGCGCACTTCGCACTCTCGTTCGCGCTAACTACTACGGTGGTTGGGACGACACAGGCAATGGTGTAGATGGTATTGATGCGGCTATTTTGATAGACGTAGAAGCCAAGTACTCTTATAGCGAAAATCTTGATCTTGTTGTTGGTGTAAACAACCTGTTCGACGAGTACCCAGAAGAAAACCCAAGCGCAGGAAGCTTAGGTCAGCTTTACTCAGAAGCTAGCCCGTTTGGTTTCAATGGTGGTATGTGGTACGTGCAGGCACGCTATACTTACTAAGTCATTTTTAGCCAAATAAAACGCTAACTAATTAGTTTATAAACAAAATTGAATACCGCTTCTTGTTATAAGAAGCGGTATTTTTTTGACTAAAATTTATTCAAGTGCTAGTTTGAGAAATGTACAAGTAAAACAACGAGGATGTTAATTGTGATAAACCTACGTAAATACGGGCTTCATGCCATAAAAACAGCTGCGCTTTCGCTAGCGCTTGCAGCAAGCTTTCAAGTAACTGCGCAAAACGATAAAGAACGCGTTGAAAAAATTGAAGTATTTGGCCAAAAGACCACGCCGCAATTAAAGAAAGCCTTCGATAATCAGCGCTTCGAATTCCTAGAACTGTACAACAGTATCAATGACGTCGCAAAGTTCGATGTTATCTGCAAGTATGAAAAGCCCATTGGTAGCAAAATTGCCCGCAAGAGTTGCGAGCCCCGCTATGTGAAAGACTTTCGCGCAATGAAGATTCAAGCTTCTTCTACAGGCCCAGGTATCGACTTTAATCGCTTACCTAGCGATGACGATATTCGCTTTCTTACTAACGACACGCGAGAAGAAGCTTTTGAGCATGTTGCAGCGTTAGTTGCCACACACCCAGACCTGTTCGAAAGCTTTAGCAAACTAGACGCGCTGCATCAGCGCATCGAGCAGCGTAAAGAAGACAACTAGTTTTTTAGGTCCATCGAACCTACAAAAAATGCGGCATTAAGCCGCATTTTTTGTGTTAGTTTTTGCTACTGATACTTTTTAAGCTCTAGGCGCGATACCATACCCTTGTGTACTTCGTCAGGGCCATCAGCTAAGCGAAGGGCTCTTGCGCCAGCCGCAAAGCGTGCTAGTGGGAAATCGCTACACATACCTGCGCCACCGTGAATTTGTAGCGACATATCCACCACGCTTTGTAGCATGTTCGGCACTACTACTTTGATGGCTGAAATCTCTGTCATAGCGTGCTTCACGCCAAGGTTATCTATCTTCCAAGCTGCGTGAAGAGTAAGTAATCGCGCTTGCTCAATCGCCATACGAGCATCCGCCACACGTTCTAAGTTGCCGCCTAAGCGGATGATAGGCTTACCAAAGGCAACCCGTTCGTGACCGCGTTTAAGCGCAAGCTCTAACGCTTTTTCTGCCATACCGATAGCGCGCATACAGTGGTGAATACGGCCAGGGCCTAAGCGACCTTGTGCTATAGCAAACCCTTTGCCTAAACCCATTATAATGTTGTCTTTACTTACGCGTACATTGTCGAAGTGCATTTCGCCATGGCCGTATGGTGCATCATAATCGCCGTAGGCATCTAGCATACGCTTTATTGTAATTCCGGGTGTGTCTAGCGGCACTATCACCATGCTGTGGCGGCTGTGCTTGTCGTTATCTGGGTTCGATAAACCCATGAAGATGGTAAATGCCGCGTTAGGGTGCCCCAAGCCTGTCGACCACCACTTCTTGCCGTTAATAACGACGTCGTCGCCGTCTTCAATGATGGTGGCGGCCATGTTGGTAGCATCAGACGATGCAACATCAGGTTCGGTCATGCCAAACACCGAGCGGATCTCACCAGCCAGTAAGGGTGTTAGCCACTGTTCTTTTTGTGTATCGTTGCCGAAATGATAAAGCACTTCCATGTTGCCGGTATCTGGCGCATTACAGTTGAAGATTTCGGGGGCAAATAAGTATTTACCCATGCGCTCTGCCATTGGCGCATATTCAAGTGTGGTGAGGCCTTGGCCTAGCTCTGCATCGGGCAGAAACAAATTCGCTAAGCCCGCTTCACGTGCTTTAGCTTTTAGTGCCTCGGTGCCAGGGTGCAGCTTCCAGTTTTTCCAGTCGCCGTGGTTATTTTCTTTATGGTGAAAGTCGTAAACTTCATTCTCGATTGGCGCAATATGCTCGGCAATGAAGTTATCCAGCTTTTCTAATAAGGCTTTGGTTTTGTCGTTATGTGAAAAATCCATAGGGTACCTTTATTTTTAAATTGTTCGCTTTAGTTTGTAATGCTTATCAGCAGCATATTTAGGCTTTGCATCACATGGTTATTTTGCTTGTAAAGAGCGCACTAAATTCATGCTCCTTAGCTATCGATGAATGTGTGCAAAAGTGCTTCGTTGGCTTAATACTAGAGAAACTTGCTCAGTGAATGAAATGAAATATAATCCTTAAATAGTGTGAATTTCATTCATGGTGATGCGTGTGTTAGAAAACAGGCAATTTGAAAAGCTAGATTTGAACCTACTCAAGGTTTTCGAAGCGCTTTGGCAGCATAGAAATATGACCCGTGTGGCCGAGGCGCTGCACATTACGCCGTCTGCAGTTAGCCATGCTATGCGCCGATTTCGGGATATTTTAGGCGATCCGCTTTTTGTAAAAGAAAAGCAAAGTATGCTGCCCACTGCTGCCTGCGAAAGATTAGCGCCGGCTATTCTAAAAGCTCTGGGTGAAATTCGAAAAGCATTAGGCGAGTTCGCCGATTTCAACCCGCTACACAGCCATCAGCGCTTTGTTATTGCCATGCAGGAGTCGTTAGAGTTAGGGGTTCTGCCCGTACTACTTTCAACCTTAGAAAAGCAAGCGCCTAATATTGAAATAGTAAGCACTCGCTTACACCGTGACGCCATGCTAGCTGATTTAACCAACCGAAACCTCCATTTAGTTATTGATATTGGCCGTGCGGTTGCTGCACCCATTTCCCATTCGCTTTTACGTCGCGATACCTACAAAGTGCTTATGAATAAGCAAAACCCATTAGCGAAGAATTTAGATAAGAAAAAGTATGTGGCAACTCGACATATTACGGTATCTAACCGCGCTAAAGGCGCGTCGGTTGAAGAAATTGCATTGCAACAGTTGGGAGTAAGCCGGCCTTCCTTGTGGCGCTGCCAAAACTATCGTGCGGCTGCTGATGTGGTGGCTAATACAGATGCGCTATTAACCTTGCCCGGTTCAGTGGCCGATGCGGTAAGCGACGATAACTTGATTAGTACTAAACTCCCTTATCAAATACCCGCATTGGAAACACACCTTTACTGGCATAGCCAGCAAGAAGGCGAGCCAGGGCTAATGTGGCTTAGGGATTTAATGTTACACTTGTTCGCTGAATCTGGTCATACCAGATAGGTTCTGATAGGATTAATTCCAATCATCGCTAATAGCATACAGGTACTAGCACAGTATTTTACGCTTTGTAATGCCAAGCGACTTTCACGGTAAAAAGCGCGACGGTATATAGATAAGTAGAAGTAAGTGCTTAAACTTGTTAGGCAGTACTTTTAGCAAGCGTTGCAGGTTCGGGTGAAAAGGAAGCGGTAATGAAAATTCACACATTAGCAGGCTATATACAGCACATTTATCTTGTTGAAGACAGCAACGGCATACTATTGCTTGATGGCTGTAGCCGGGCCGATGTAGACAATGTGTGCAAATACATTACCCAAACCCTAGGCCGCCCGTTAACCGACTTAAAGCTTGTTGTGGTTACCCACATGCACCCCGATCACGCCGGTGGGGCTATTAAATTGCGCAAGCGTACGGGAGCACAAGTAGCATCACACCCCAAAGCGATTAAGTGGTATGCGGGCTTTGCCGGGCGTACCGCTCACGGTATTGATTTGCTGCTAACCTGGTGGGTGGCAAACCGCATTGGCAAGCCTAGAATGCCTATTTGGTACAACCCGATACTAGCACCAGATATCACGCTTGCCGACAATCAGCGGTTGCCGGGTTTTCCCGATTGGCAGGTAATGTACACGCCGGGTCATACCGATCACGACCTAACCCTTGCGCATATTCCCACGCAACAAGCTTACATTGCCGATGTATTGGTACAGGTTAAAGGGGAGTTAGTACCGCCGTATCCGCTATGTCATCCTAATCAATATCGTGAAAGCTTAAAAAGGTTGGCGCAGTCACAAATTGATACATTCTTTTGTGCACATGTACCGCCAACGAAAAAGTCGGATATTGATTTTGAGCATGTTATCGAGAATGCACCTCGCAAACCTAAGAACCACTGGCACTCCAGCAAAAATCGTATAAAGAAAAAGCTCTTCAATCAAACTCGCGAGCATTAACTTGCAGGCCAAGGGTAACCTGGCTTTGCCTGCTAAGTGGCGTGTTTAAATGGCACTGCCCTTGCTTTTAAACGTACAAAACCTCATTACTCTTATATCGCGAACTTTATATTAAAGTAAGTGCAGCCCCTCTCGGCACGTTATGTTTGTTGAGATAGGCTCAAAGGTATAGGAGCTGCAAAGGCAGAATATAAAACAATAATGCAGAAAAATATCGCTACGCTTTTTGACAAAACTCGGGAATTAGCGTCGCTAACCGGCGACAAACTAAGTAGTGCGTTTAACAAAGAAACGCACCGATTCACTATTACTGGGCTGAGTCGAAGCGGTAAGTCCATGTTATTTACCAGCCTTATCACCATGCTGAAAAGCCGCAGTGAAGAGGGCTATGCTTGCTTACCTTTGCTGCGATATTTGCCGCCTTCCCATGTGCTTGATATGCGCATAGAGCCCATTGAAGGCTATAAACCTTTTCCGCACTTGCAGAATATTGGTGATCTTGAAAATGGCCAGTGGCCTAAAGCTACTGAAGAAGCATTCGGTTTTAAGCTAGTGGTACGTTTAAAAGAAACAACATCATTAAAGCGCCATGTTCTGCCCCATAGCGAAGTGGTGTTTGAATTTATTGATTACCCTGGCGAGTGGGTGACCGACATTCCTATGTTAAGTAAAACCTATGCTCATTGGTCAGACTCTGCGTGGGCGCAGCTTAGCAGCGGGCCGCAACAATATTTTGCCAGCCAGTGGAAAGCTTTTGTTAATCAGTTCGACTTTGAACAAGAGCCTACAGAACAGCGTATTCAGCTATTGGTTAATGCTTATCGCGATTATTTGGTTGAAGCTAAAGCCAACGGCATATCTTTGCTACAGCCGGGCAGTTTTTTGTTAGAGTCGAGCGACTTTAACTGGCAGGCCTTCGGCTTTACGCCGCTGCCCTCCAGTATTACCAGCGATGTGTCGCACCCATGGTTTAAAATATTTGATAAGCATTTCTCGAAGTTTCAAAGCGGGTGGTTAACGCCATTAAAACAGTCCATTTTCAAAGAAACTGATAAGCAAATTATTTTGGTAGATTTGTTTGAAGGGCTTAACCATAGCAGACAGCATTTGTATCAGCTAAAGGAAACCCTAAGCCATTTGGCCGATACCTTTGTGTATGGGCAAAGTAATTGGTTTTCGCGCAATGTGCTGAAAAAAGAACAAATAGGCAAGGTGGCGTTTGTCGCCACGAAGTCTGACTTGGTGCCGGTAAGTCAGCGCGGTAATTTACTTAATTTGCTTACCCAGATTACCGAAGGGGCACGAGCACGGTTCGACGGTAAACCTATTCAGTTTGAACATTTCTTAGTGTCTAGCATGCAAGTCACAGACGACGGCAGTAATGAAGACGCTATTCGTTATAAAGACAGCGAAGGCCGCTATGTAGAATCTACGTTTGAACCCATTCCTAGCACACTAAAAGATATGGAAGAGGGCAGTCATTTCCCAGTACCTAATGTGAGTGTGCCCAGCGATTTTAAAGCGCGTATTTTAGCAGGTAAGGGCGTAGACAGATTGCTTCAGTTTTTACTGGGCAAAGGAGAACAACAATGAGCGATAAACCTTATACATTTGATGAAAGCCCAGAGCCGTCTAGCTCGTCCGATATTAGTAATTCGCCCAGTTCGCCCATTTCTAGAAGCGACGCGCCTTATGGCGAGAATAGTGACCAGCAAGGTAATGCAGATAGGCAATTTCAAACTGCCTCTCAGGGCGAACAAAATAGTAGTGCGGTAAACAAACCGCAGTATAAAACCAAGGTTAAAACACAAACCTTAGATATTGCGCAGCCTGAAACCAAGCTTCCGCAGCAGGTTGGTGAAGATGTGTGGGAAGTTGAAGCTAAGAAAGACGGTTTTTCGTTAGGTGCCGCAACCCTAGGATTTGGTGTTGTGTCGCTAATTGGCTTTTTTGTATTTGAAGCTTATACCACCCTTGCTGCGAACCTTTCTGAGCATCCCATTGGTACAGGCGTTTTAGGTGCGCTTCTGGTGGCCTTTGTAAGCTGCTTTAGTTTTTTAAGCTTTAAAGAGTGGCGCGGCTATAAGCAAGTAAATACAGCGATGGAAGATGCTGGTGTTATCCGGGAATTACTGGCTAATAAAGGAAGTGAAACATCGCCGCAACAAATAGACCGCGTGTTAAGTCAGCACGGCAAACGCTTTTCTAGAGGGTCTTACGCGGCCCATTGCTTCGACCGCTATAAGCAGCAGCTGCAAGATGACATGACGGGCCCAGAACGATTAGGCCTGTACGAAGATACGGTGCTAAAACCCGTCCAAGAAAAAGCGCATAAGGTGTTAAATAAAGAGTCGGTGACCGCCGGAAGCCTGGCATTTATCAGCCCGAATAACCTTATCCAAACCTTTGCCGTGGTTTGGATTAGCTTTCGCACTATTCGTCGTATGGCGCGAGTATACGGGTTAAGGCCGAGCACAGCGGGTAACTGGAAATTATTAAAAGTACTGGCACAAAATATTGCTGCGCAGGGCGTATTCGACCTAGCCACCGACGAAGTAGCCAATCAAATTGGCGGCAGTTTGTCGGCCAAGTTTATGGAAAACTCGGCTGAAGCCATTGCCGCTGGCGCGCTTAACGCCCGTTTAGGGCGTGCGTTAATCAAGTTGCTTAAATAGCACGACTTTCTTATTTGTTAGGCCGCGCTATGGACGTTGTGCATCCTAACTGCCAATGGTGCATTACGTAATTTAGCGCGAGATCTACTCGCTGTCGTAACAGCGTTATAGCGCCTTTTTGGTGGGCATAACCACGTTAGCAAAGATAAGCCCAGCCACTAGCGACATAAAGATCAGAAACACTTCTTGGCCCAAATGGTCGGCTTTTACAAAGTCTTGGCCGGTCATAAACGAGTTCAAGCCAATATAAGTTTTAGAACCCGGCACCAGAACAATAAGCCCGTGCATTGCAACAATGGTGGCGGGCTGATCGGCAATGCGGGTGAACGCATTAGCAAAAATGCCTAGCGCAAATGCGCCTACGAATGCACCAAGCCCCGGGCTCATGTAATCAGAGCTCCACGCGGTAGCGCTATAAGCAATAAACGCAGCTGCCAGTGCCCAAGGTATGTGCTTAATACGGGTTCTAAATATGGCTACTAGCGCAATACACAGTAAGAACACGGCAAGCCAGGTTGCCCAGTAAGGCAGCGATTCTGCAGGGGTATACACGTTTTCACCAAACACGCTAAAACCTACCGAAACACCTAAGAATGCACCGAAATACAGTTTAAATAGTTGCATAATGGCGTCCATAGTACGAGCCGTGCCCGACACCATATTGCGAGATGAAAGCTCTGCAAGGCCCATCGTCAGCGCAAGCCCAGGCACAAATACAATCACTGATGAAAGCACAACCAAGGGAATGTTAATTCCTGGGTCCACGTACTGGCTGATGGCACAGGTTAAAATGCCACCTACAAATGCGGTAACAGGCTCTAGCATTAGGTTTACGCGCTTCGAGCGCTCTGCCCATAACGTCCACAAATAGGCCACAATTCCCAGCGCAGCAGACCAACCTATTTCGCTCCAGCTTGCACCCATTAGCATAGCGAATGCACCGGTGGCCATGGCAAATGCCGTACCGGTAGATAATTTACCGTAGGGGCTGCCCATGGCATCTATTTCATTTAAGCGCTTATCGGCTTCAGCTAGCGAAAGGTTTCCCGATAGTAGCTCGCTGGCTAATTCGTCGGTGAGCGACAGCGCGTTCATATCTAAATCGCCTGGCTGTAATCGCGCCGAGTGGTTGTATTCGTCTTCGTGACGGTCACTCCAGATAACGAAAGTTAGCGATGTAGGGGTAGAAATAAATGACGCGTGCACGCCTAAATACTGAGCGACTTCACCAAGATAAGCTTCCAGACGGAACGCAGGAGTACCATACTTGTGCAGCATTTTGCCAAGTTTTACTATAAATCTACGAATTTGAATAAATTCAACGGTATCCAACGCACTGCCCTTAAGTTTTGATAACTTTAATATGAAATAAATAAGACAAAAAAGCCAGACACATAGGTAAAGTGTCTGGCTAAAATTTGGGCGGATTCTACGGAGGGTTTTACTTGAAAGCAAAAGAAATTTTTTATTTGTTTTGCCTTAAAAAAACTAATGTTTGACGGGGTGTAAATCAGCGCTCTAATCACGCATTGACCATTAGTAGGCACCCAGTATGGTAAGCCTAAACGCGTACTTCAAATGACATCCAATCCTTCCAAACAGGCTCTAGTCCTTTCCTAGCAATTGCGTTTACCACTTCTGACACCGAGCGACTATCATCAATATCAAACTGGTTTAAAGCCTGTGAGGGTTCGCTGTAACCGCCAGGCTGAGTTTGTGACGCAGCACTCATCGATGTGATACCAAGCGGCATTACGCCGTCTCTAAATACTGCCGACTCGCGGGTAGACAGGGATAAT
The DNA here is from genome assembly GCF_056160105.1 of Alteromonas sp. ABD4_190. Lineage (NCBI taxonomy): Bacteria > Pseudomonadati > Pseudomonadota > Gammaproteobacteria > Alteromonadales > Alteromonadaceae > Alteromonas > Alteromonas sp. ABD4_190. The sequence continues at coordinate 1,936,736 of NZ_JBSWWN010000001.1, read as the reverse complement.
TCCGCTTGCGGGTTAAACAAGCGGTGGGCGCAAATTAACTGCAGCAGCTCTCGTTCGTTAGGTAGTTTGTTATTGGTAAGAGCGTTGCCGCCACTGCTATTACCTTCACAGCTTCTAAGGCGCGGAAAAGCAATAGATACACGACTTTGCCAATAGTGCTGCTGTATTAATTTGCCGTGAAGGGCGGTCATGGCACTATCAACTCTCCAGTCACCTAAACCAAGTAACGCACCTATGCCTATTTTATCGATACCTGCTTTCCCAATACGGTCGCTGGCTTCTAATCGCCATAAGAAATCCTGCTTTTTACCTCGGGTATGGTAGCTGGCGTAGTACTGGGGCGAATAGGTTTCTTGATATACCAGCACCGCATCTAACCCCAGATGCTTTAACGTTTGGTATTGTTCCCATTTTAGCGGCTGTACCTCCATCATAAGGTAGCTTACCTTGTTGCGAATTGCGCTAAGGGTTTGCTCAAAATAGTCCATGCCCACCTTTGTCTCGTGTTCGCCAGTTACCAGCAATACCTGAGAAAAGCCCATATCTTTAATAGCTTCAATCTCGGTAAGCACTTCACTTATAGATAAGGTTTTGCGCTTGATTTTGTTGCTCATGGTAAAGCCGCAATAGGTACATTCGTTGGCACATAGGTTCGACAGGTACAAAGGCACGAATAGCTGCATGGTATTGCCAAAGCGATGACGGGTTAGCGCCTGCGCGCGACTTGCCATGGCTTCCAGATAATGTGAGCCGGCAGGTGAGATCAGCGCCATAAAGTCATCGAGTGTAAGTGTATTGGCGTTTAACGCTCGCTCTACGTCACTCGCGGTTTTACTGTTAATTGACATAGCTAGATGAGATAAGTCTTGCTGCATTAGTGCTTGAGCTACCTTCATACCGCTGGCTCCAAAAACGCAGTAAGTGGGCTAGAGGCCTGCGCAAAATTGCTTGTGGTCCCTAGTCCTGCTTCAAACGCTTTTCGGCCTGTTCCTACAGCGCTTGCAAAGGCCTCTGCCATGGCAACAGGGTTTTGAGCAGTGGCAATAGCCGTATTTACTAATACTGCGTCTACGCCCATTTCCATGGCCGCCATGGCTTCACTGGGCTTGCCAATACCTGCATCTACAATGACCGGAATAGAGGCTTGTTCAACAATAATTTGCAAAAAAGGCTTAGTTTGTAAGCCTTGGTTGCTACCAATGGGGGCGCCTAACGGCATAACAGCAGCGCAGCCGACTTCTTCTAGGCGTTTACACAAAACGGGGTCTGCCCCGCAGTAAGGCAGTACATGAAACCCTTTTTTCACCAAAGCTTCGGCGGCCTGAAGAGTTTCGATTGGGTCGGGCAGCAAGTAGCGTTGGTCGGGGTGAATTTCCAACTTTATCCATGGGCTACCTAGCGCTTCATAAGAAAGTTCTGCGGCAAATATGGCTTCTTGGGCATTTTTAGCCCCTGATGTGTTGGGTAGCAGTGTAACCCCTAACTCTCGAAGCGCCGTTAGCGTTTCGTCTTGCTTGCTATTAGTCGACACGCGCTTCATTGCCAGGGTAACAATGTTACTTTGTGTAGCGGCCACTGCGTCTTTCATAGTGGCGGCGTTGCTGAACTTTCCTGTACCGGTTAAAAGACGTGATGAAAATGTGTGGTTTGCAAGCGTTAGCATATTAGCCTCCTGCAACTAGGGTGAAGATATCAACGGTGTCGTTATCTTTAAGATAAGTGGTCGGCCATTCTTTTTTACTTACTATGGCAGCATTTCTAGCAATGGCGGTACCGTCGTCATTGAGTTGTTTCAGGGCGACTAACTCGCTAAGTGAAATGGGTGAAATAACGTTCATAGGTTGATTGTTTACGTTCACTTTAATTTGCGTCATTACACACCTCGCAAGTAGAAGAGGGGGGTAATGCAAAGCTTTGAAGCGAACCAAGGCCTGCATTTCCAGTTAGGTAGTGGCCCCACTTGATGTCGGCTTGAAATCCTTTTGCTAAAAACAACAAAGCCTGTGTTGCCTGATGACAAGCAGCCATACCAACAACAGGGCCAAGTACGCCTTTACTTACGCAGTCTTCACGTACGGAAACCTTGTCCACTAGGCACTCGTAACAACCACAGGAGGTAGAGTTTTGTGGCAAATTCAGTGCTTGCCATGTAAGACCGCTAGCGGCTGCAATAAAAAGCGGAATAGAGGCGCGATAGGTTGCCGCATTAATCTGTCGTCTTACCGTTATGTTGTCGGTGCAATCCAATACACAAGTGGCTGACGAAATTAAAGTTGGTAAGTTATTACTATCAGCAAAAAGGCTTTTAAATTGTATGTTCAGATGAGAGTTAACTTTGCGAAGCTCGTTATACAGTGACTTGGCTTTAAGCTCGCCTAGGTGCATTTCGTTGTAGCTAACCTGGCGCTGCAAGTTACTGATATCGACAGTGTCTCCATCTATCAAAGTAATATTGCCAACACCAGCGCCAGCTAGATAGCGGGCGGTTAAGCTTCCTAGACCGCCCAGCCCAATAACAACGGCGTGTGCGTTTACTAAATTAAGCTGGCCGTCGTGGTCGATACAGTCGAGCAAGAGTTGCCTGCTGTAGCGGCGTATGTCTTGATGTTCAATCTGGGCGCTAGCGAAGCCATTGGTGGGAGTAACTGTGCCACTGGCGTTATTGAATGAACCGTTACCAGTATTAAGTGAGCCATAAGCGTTATTGACTGGGCCAGTTGCGGTACGATGTGCTGATTGACTATGCAAAACCTGCCTCCTGAGCCAATGCTTGATAAGCTTTCAGCGGATGCTCCGCATGTGTAATGGCACTGACCACGGCAATACCGTCAACGCCAGTTTTAGCCACGTCTCTAATGCGCGATAAGTTAATACCGCCAATGGCAACGGTGGGTATGCCTTCACACAGCTTCACATATTTTGCCAAGCGCTCTACACCTTGGGGTTTAGAGGGCATGTCTTTGGTATTGGTTGGAAATATATGACCAAGGGCAATGTAAGACGGGTTTAAAGCGCGAACCCGCTGAATTTCGGCGAATCCATGAGTTGAAATGCCCAGCCTCAGCCCGGCGCTTCGAATAGCGTTTAAATCTGCAGTGTCTAGATCTTCTTGACCTAGATGTACGCCATAAGCCCCTAACTCTATGGCTAGCTCCCAGTAGTCGTTAATAAATAACTGACAATTGGTGTGTTCCACTAACTCAATGGCCTCTTTTATCTGTTGGCGAATGTCTTGTTGTGAGCCTTTCTTTACCCTCAGTTGAATGATTTTTACGCCCGTTGGCCAAAGCCGAGCTATCCACTGAGCGCTGTCTACTATCGGGTAAATACCCAACTTGTTATGAGTGAGTGTAGGGAAGGAAGCATTGTCAGCTATTGTCGTTTCTAATCCCTTTTCGTTGTGTGGTGTGTTACCAATACCCGCTGCATTTCTATTAGAAGCAGTGTCACGACAATGAAAAGTGACCTGCGGAAAACTAGCCGCCTGCGCGGGAAAACCATTAGCCCTTGCGAAGTAAGCAGGTAGGCTAGAAGCTTCGTATTGATTTGAAATAGGCGTGATGGGGTGATTACTATCAGGTTCGCCAAGCGTGTTACGTCTCACTTCGCTCACATAAGCGTTCGCCAAGGTTAGCGCGTCTTCAATGCAATAGTCGTGAACGATGAATGCCGCAATGGCACTTGCAAGCATGCACCCCGTACCACGAAGATTACCTTTGCTGTTTTTTGGTTGCCTAAAATAAAGCGTGTGTGATGCGCACACAAAGGTGTCGCATATAGGGTCCTGCCATTGTGCATGACCGCCCTTTACATAAACGCTTTGTGCGCCTTTTCCAACAAGTCGATTTACTGCAGTTTGCAGGCTTTTGTCATCGTTAACAGGAAGGTGAGAAAGTGTCGCGAGTTCATCAATGTTTGGCGTTACCAAATCGACCGTGGTTAACAGTTCGTCGATCACGCTTTCACTTAAGTCGCTTAATACCCCCCCAGATGAAGAACACAGCACAGGGTCCCATATTACAAAGGGCCGAGGCGCTATTAACGACTGGAGACGTGCGCAAAGTAAAAGCGCTTGTTCATCGTTTGCGATAGCGCCTATTTTAATGGCGCGTGGTGGAGTATCTTCGTAAAGCACTTGCCACTGCTGGTTTAACGCAGATGCACTCATACTTTCTTTATTAAGCAGATGCTGGTTTGATTGCACAGTAAGTTGTGTAGTGAGCACGCAGGCATGGGCACTTAAATCGGCAAGCGTGATGGCGTCGCGGGTTATACCCGCGCCACCGCTTGAATCAACGCCGCCTATACACCATACCACCGGCAGCCTTGCGCTAGGTGGCTCTAGTATGGGTGTGGTTAGGTGGCTGTTTGTCATGGCAGCTCTACCTTGCTATCTGCAGTGTGATAAAGCTCAGCGCCCGATTGATTAAACGCATCAGCCATGTCTTTCATGCCTTTTTCTTTCTCAAGCTCTTGGGTTTCTGCTTGTTTAGCGACGTCACGTACTTCCTGAGAAATTTTCATGCTGCAGAATTTTGGGCCGCACATAGAGCAAAAGTGCGCAACTTTACCAGAGGCCTGCGGCAAGGTTTCATCGTGATAGGCACGGGCAGTGTGAGGGTCAAGTGCTAAGTTGAACTGGTCTTCCCATCTGAATTCAAAGCGCGCTTTCGACATAGCGTTGTCACGAATTTGTGCGCCGGGGTGTCCTTTGGCTAAATCGGCAGCGTGGGCCGCTATTTTGTAGGTAATAAGCCCTTGCTTTACGTCTTCTTTGTTAGGTAAACCCAAATGCTCTTTAGGCGTTACGTAGCAAAGCATCGCGCAGCCGTACCAACCAATCATGGCGGCGCCAATACCTGAGGTGAAGTGATCGTAGCCAGGTGCAATGTCTGTGGTAAGCGGGCCAAGGGTATAAAACGGTGCTTCGTGACAGTGCTTAAGCTGCTCTTCCATGTTCTCTTTAATCATGTGCATTGGCACATGACCAGGGCCTTCAATCATTACCTGAACATCGTATTCCCATGCAATTTTAGTTAGCTCACCAAGAGTACGTAATTCAGAGAACTGCGCATCATCGTTAGCGTCGGCCACGCTACCTGGGCGCAAGCCATCACCTAGCGACAGCGCCACGTCGTACTTAGCACAAATCTCACAGATATCACGAAAGTGTTCATACAAGAAACTTTGCTGGTGGTGGCTTAAACACCACTTCGCCATGATTGAACCGCCGCGAGATACAATGCCAGTAACCCGCTTTGCGGTAAGGTGAACGTATTCAAGCAGCACGCCGGCGTGAATGGTGAAGTAGTCTACCCCTTGCTCGGCCTGCTCAATTAGGGTGTCTTTAAACATCTCCCAGGTTAAGTCTTCGGATACGCCATTCACTTTTTCCAGCGCTTGGTAGATAGGTACGGTGCCAAGAGGTACCGGGCTATTACGCAGCAGCCACTCGCGGGTTTCGTGAATATTTCTGCCGGTAGACAAGTCCATGATGGTATCGGCCCCCCAGCGCGTTGACCACACCAGCTTTTCTACCTCTTCCTCAATAGACGACGTCACAGCCGAATTACCAATATTCGCGTTAATCTTTACTAGAAAGTTACGCCCGATAATCATTGGCTCTAACTCGGGGTGATTGATGTTACATGGAATAATGGCGCGGCCTGCTGCCACTTCCTGGCGTACAAATTCTGGCGTGATGGTATCGGGCAAATTCGCGCCAAAGTGCTCGCCTTTATGCTGTTGCGTAAGTTCGGCATCTTTAATGGCTTGGCGGCCCATGTTTTCACGAATGGCAATGTATTCCATTTCAGGGGTAACAATGCCTTGTCTTGCGTAGTGAAGCTGAGTGACGTTCTTGCCCGCTTTCGCTTTTAGAGGTTTGCGGCTGCGGATAAAGCGAAAATCTTCAGTAAAAATATCGTTTTCACGCTCTTTCGCAAAATTTGATGAAACACCCTCTAACTCAAAAGTATCGCTGCGCTCTTCAATCCACTTTTGACGAAGTGGACTTAAGCCTTTGTGAACATCTATGTTCTCTTGTGGGTCGCCGTAGGGACCCGAGGTGTCATACACCGGAATAGGTGGGTTCGGCTCTAAGATAGGGTTTTCTTCGGTGCCACCGATTAGGCTATCGTGCTGGTGGATAAGGCGCATGGCCACGCGGATATCGTTGCGGCTACCACTCTCGTAGTGGCGCGTTGAATTGGGGTAAGCTTCGCCCGCTAGTTCATTTATGAATTGTTGAGCTTGTTGGCGTTGTTCGCGTCTGTTCGACATAGCATTTGACCTTGTAAATTTAGGTTCTAAAAATGCTTGTCAGGAGTGAAGGAGAATACAGTATGTAAGAGCGGATAGGCGTTAGCCTATTACTATAGCGAAGTAGATTATAAAGGTGCTGGGTTTGAACCCGCTTAACTTCATGGAAGTTTGCTTTACAAGAACTTTAGCAATGCACTTTGAATTATAAACGGCATCATTGAAATTTGATGCTCTATCTCAAAGTGAATGCTTGGTGTCTGTTATAAGAGCAACAAACCACTAAGTAATCTAACCTTGCTTCACAATGCCAAACTGTTGCTTAACATCGTACACATTGTATTTTCTTGTTCCCTTCGCAGGTACTAGCCTGATCAGGTTCTACGGATCCCACTTTCGCGGTCTCAGCTTACTGGGTTACCAGTGAAGCACTCCGACAAGTTGTTTAAGTCAATTCGGGTTGTTGTTGAAACAACCCGAATTGAGAATTCCTTGTTACTATATCTTCAACTTTAGTTGAAATACAAGTACTACCAGAAAGCTAAACGAATATTCATTTAGCTAGCTAGTTGCTGTCCTTCCTTATAAAGCTGAAGGGCAGTGGCTGTGTCATGCTTGCGCTCACTAATGGCAGATAGCAGCAATAAGTCTTCTTTGCGCGACTCCATTTTGGTAGCTTTTAGCAAGGCTTTTTCAGCTAATACATCATCGCCCGAGTTGAACGCCACTTGGCCTAGTGTGGAATAAAGCTCAACGTTTTCTTCGTCCTGCTTTATCCAGCTTTCAAGTAAACGTAGTGATGGCGATGCATCAGGAATATTAAGCTGCGTGAGCAGCGGGAATAGGGCGCTATTCGGGCCACGTTTTTGCCATTCAACTAGTAAATTTTGTGCGTCGGCATGCATGCCTTGGTCAAGCAATTGCTGAATATAAGCGGCGCGATAAGCGTCATCGTGACGTAGTTTGCGAGGCAGGGTGTCCCAGTATGATTTAAGCTCAACGGCACCTTGCTTACTGGCAATTTCTGCAAACTTACCTTTAGCAATACGCTGGCTCCACGTGGTGTAATCAGCTTTTGGCAAGGCTTTACGCCAGCTTGATAAATTCTCTTGAAGCACCTGCCACTTACCTAGCTTGGCAAGAATTTGCGCTTTTAACTGCACAACCTGCTTGTTGTCACGATCTTGCTCGTCTAGTTCGTTAAGTTTTTCTAGTGCTGCATCAAACTTTTCTTCAGCGACATCAATACGTGCGTGCATGACGGTTGCGGCTACTTTCGCTTTCGGAAAGTCGGTGGCCTGAAGCAGAAAATACCGGGCTTTGGCTAGATCGTCGTTGGCAAAGGCAATTTGTGCCGAGGCCAAATAGTTTACGCCTTCAAAATCACCATTGGTGGTTTTGCCTAATGCTTTTTGCGCCGAATCAAAATCACCAGCGGCCATGGCGTGCAAGCCATCGTAAAATGCGCGCTTGCGTTTACGTTCACCTAAGCTACCAAACCACTTGTGGGAGCCCGTTATCAGGCTTAACGCCCACACAACAAGTCTCGATAGTACATACCAAGCAATAACGGCACCAATGACCAAAATACAAAAACTGATCACTGTCATTTCAATGGCTGTACTGCCAAGAGAAATAAGCACGTAACCTTTATCGCCAAGTAGCATTGGTCCAACAATGAGTGCAACAACGAATGCGGCTAATACCGCAAGGGCAATAGCTAACCATTTCATAGTGCGCTTGCTCCTTGTCCGAACACTTGCTTAACGCGGTTGTCCAATAAACGCTCTAGCGGTTTTTGTGACGCTAGCTCTGTTGGAATAGGGCGCGATATATCGGTGGCAATCAGGTTTTGTAATGCGTCGACAAAGCCAGTTACTTGGCTTTTTTCAGTATCGTATTTTTCAATAAGCAGCGTTTGTGCATACTGAAGCGATTGGCTGTAAAGCCCCGCATCGCCTTGAAGCGCAGCGGTTTGCGCGTGCATAAGCTGAAGGCGAAGCTGCTCTTTTGCCAGGAACTGCGCTTCTAATGACAGCACTGGCTCTACAGGACCCTCAATGGTTTTAACCGTAAGAAAATCGTTCACCAACGAACGCCACACCTTCGCAAGGTTGTCCTGCCAGTCGTCAGCTGACTCTGACAAGGTGGTGTCTTCTGCGTTAGCATCGTCAGGTTTTTCGAAGGTATCCAATGGCAGCTTATCGATTTGCGCAATCATGCCGGTAAGCGCAAGCGCTACTGAGCTTTGCGATACAGGGTTTAGCTGCTGTAGCGTTTGAATGTCTTCAGCTAGGCTAGCGCGAACGGGTAGTACCGACGGGTCAGCCAATGATTTTAAACGCTTATCTGCATTAACCAATAGCAAAATTGCTGTGCGAACATCGTTTTCCAGCCAAAGCTTTCTGCCCGCCATGCGAACCAAGTAATCAGCTTCTGCAATTAGCCAGTCAGCTGGGCGGCGGCCTTCCATATTGTTTAGCTGTTGAAGGGTAGACTCGGCCTGTAGGCTAAGTTTCTCATTCTCAGACTTAAGTTCATCTACCTTATCTTGTAGGGCTTTATTCGTTCGCGACACTGCTTCTAGCGACGCTAAGATGTCACTGCGCTCGCGCTCAATACTGTTTAACTTTGCTGTGTTGCTTTGCTGTGCGTTTGCGGAGTCTGCGCTAGCCGATTGCTGCTGCATGTAATACCAGTAGCCTGCGCCAGCCATGCCTATTACGGCTAAGAACAAAATGATTACAACGAACCACAATAGGCCGTTGCCTGATGATTTCTTCTTCTTAGCGCCAGTCTCAGTCGATTCACTCTGCGTGGCAGAAGACTCAATTACTTCTTTTTCAGCTTCCACTTTTACGAGTTCCTCTTTTTGTGGGCTATTTTCATTGTTGTTGGCCATTCAATACTCCCAGTTATCCTTTACCCAGGCGATGAGTGCCTGATCGGTGGCTCGCTGACAAACCGCTACCTCTTTAACGCCTTTGCTGTTAAGGGTTTGGGCGACTCGGTCACTCACTGTTAACCATTTAAAGGCTAACAAAGCGTTACCAAATTGTTCTATCAGTTGCAGTGCCATTGCCTCGCTTGTAGCGATAATGCCGCTAACTTCGCCCATTTTCCAACGTTTTGTGTAAATTGGGTGTGTAAGTAGCTCCCTTTTATAAACGCAAAAGCTATTTACTAAAATACCTTTTTCGTCTAATCCTTTTGCTATGGCTTCTCGTCCACCTTCACCTTTAATGATAACGACATGCTTACAGTTTGCCTCATTAAGCTGATGCATTGCCAGTATACCTTCGGATGTATGGACCTTTGGAGTAACGACATTCGCCGAAGAAAACGTTTCAAGGCCTGCCTGCAGTTTGCGCGCAGTGGCATCGCCAACGGCAATAAACAAAGGGAGAGGGAGGGCTGTGTCACGCAGCCCCGAAATAACACTATTCACAGCGTATACGCTGGTAACAATAATTGCGTTTACTGTATTTGAAGCTAAATATTCTGCCGCGGCTTCTCGTTCAGATGAGATATCGATAATATCAGAGGTGGCTACCCCTACCGCTTCAATGCCCGCCTGATCGAAAGCCGAAGCACTTGCTTTTAATTTTGGCAGTGGGCGCGTGAACAGAAGCATATTATCGAACTCTCGTCCTTTTAAGTTTGCGGCGCATTCCTATGTGCGTAGGAATGCGCGCTTCTACTAAATATAACTTAGTTATAAAGTGCTTTAAGAATTTCTCCGGCACCTTGCTCTAAGAGGGCTTCCGCTACTTCAACACCTATGTCTGCGGCTTTTTCTCGTGACGCGGTAGCCGACGCAAACAGCAGTTCGGAGCCATCTGGTTTTCCAACCATACCCGTTAAGGTTAGTACGTCGCCGTCTAGGGTAGCAAAGCTACCGATAGGTACTTGGCAGCCGCCTTCCAGTCTTTCGTTCATGGCGCGTTCTGCGGTAACACGGGTATTGGTATCTGAATGATTCAGTGCTTGTAGCAAGTTAATTAGCTCTTCGTCGTCGTTACGGCATTCAATACCTACTGCACCTTGGCCTACAGCCGGCAGCGAAATGTCGGCAGGCAGCGGCATACGAATACGATATTCCATTTCAAGGCGAATAAGGCCTGCAGAAGCTAAGATAATGGCGTCGTATTCACCGGCGTCGAGCTTGGCTAGGCGGGTATTTACGTTACCGCGCAGGTCTTTAATGACAAGATCCGGACGATATTTGCGAATTTGGCACTGTCTGCGAAGGCTAGATGTGCCGACAACTGCGCCTTGTGGTAACGCATCTAGGCTATCGTGATCATTAGATACAAAAGCGTCAAACGGGTTTTCGCGCTCACAAATAGCGTGCAAACCAAAACCTTCTGGAAACTCTACCGGAACGTCTTTCATTGAGTGAACCGCGATATCAGCACGACCTTCTAGCATGGCTATTTCAAGCTCTTTAATGAACAGACCTTTACCGCCAATTTTCGCCAGCGGCGTATCTAAAATTTTATCGCCCTGGGTACTCATAGGCACAAGCTCAACGGTCATTGATGGATAATGCTCCATTAATTTTGCCTTCACATACTCTGCTTGCCAAAGCGCTAGCGCGCTTTTTCTAGTAGCAATTCGAACGGTGCGGGTAGTGTTGAGGTGACTCATGGCTATTCCAAACTCTGTAAAAAAAGAAACTTAAACGCTGTAACACAACGTTATACGAGATACTTCGTAGTATACGCATTTTCTAGGTTAATGTTTGAAATTAGGCGCAGTTTTCTATTTGGTCTTTGTGCACATATACGTCTATGCTGTAGTTGGACGAAGTGTCTGCTTATAAATCCGGGGAGTAGAGTTGTTAGATGGACAACACGCCAATTGGTCAATTACTAAGAAACGCACAACAAGACGAAGCTGAAGTAAAAAGGCGCAAACTGACGTTGTATTTTATTTCCTATGTTGGTGGCACCATAATCGCATTTATGGCGTGGCTTAATTTTGGTACAAATAACCCATTGTTGGTTAGTGTATTAGCTACATCTGCCACCGTTATTTACCTTAACGTTGCGCTTTCACATATTTTCCCCAAAAGTGACGTATTTTATTACGTCGCGGGGCTCATCGTTCTATTCACTATCAATGCGTTGGTTTATACAGGCGGGCTGAATAACACGGGCTTGTACTTCATCTTTCCATTGCTTTTTATTCAGATAATAGTAGTGCGATTTAAGCCCGCTATGCTCTATGTTGCGGTCACCATAGGGCTGTCTATTTACATGCTCTATAACCAAGACGTTATTGTTGCAAAATATCCTGCTGAGCATGTTTCACGATTTTTAATTGCCACATTCTGTTTCATTTGTGTTGCCTTTATTGGTGAAAATTTTTGGCATAAAAGCCGAAAAGAAATGCTGCGTGAAAACTTAGAGCGAATGAAGCAGGCGAACACAGACCCGCTAACCAAGCTCCCAAATAGACGCTTTCTGGAAGCGGTCTTTTTTGAACGTGCCATGAAAGATCCTGGCGCCTATTTTCCCCTAACCGCAGTGGTTGTTGATATTGACCACTTCAAAAAAATCAACGACACCTATGGGCATGATATTGGTGATGAGGTGCTAATCCACTTCACTAACATTATCAAAGGTGCTGTTAGAGCATCTGATGTTATTGCGCGTACTGGTGGTGAAGAGTTTTTAGTACTCTTTCCTTTGGCGCCTTTGAGCCAAGGCGTAAAACTTGCGGAAAAAATGAGAAAAGTGGTTGAAGAGAGTCCATTTGTAGAAGGGGATATCAGTCACAGTATTACCGCCAGCTTTGGCGTAGCTACCGCACTTACCGATGACAAACTGCACGCTAGCTTAAAACAAGCCGACGACAACCTGTACAAAGCCAAAAATGGGGGCAGAAACCGCGTTGCTGAATAGCGCGATGTTTGTAACGACCTGTTTGGCATCTTAATGCCATGTATGAACGCAACGCGTGAATATAACGGTAGTACCCGCAAAGGCGCTCGGCGCAGTGTGATATTTAGCCCTGTAGCTAGCTATCACACTGGGTATGGCATTGTTGAGTAAGGCATCGTAAAAGTTAGTTTAAAACCTTCTGAAGCCAAGCGCTGATATCGTTTAGTTCTTGCATGCAGACATTATGCTGCATTGTATACGTCTGCCAAGTAGCGTTAAAACCGCTCTCATTTATCGTTTTAAATGCCGCGTTGCCCATAAATACCGGTACCACTTCGTCCTGGTCACCGTGGGCCATCATAATAGGCGTTTCACGGTTGGTGTCTGTTGCCTCACTTGCAAGTAGCGATGGCTCACACATGTAGGTTGATAGCGCGATAACGCCAGCAAATTTACGGCTATATCTAGGCGCTAGGTGAAGTGCAATCACACCGCCTTGAGAAAATCCGGCAAGCACTATGCGTTCACTGGGAATGCCACTTTCAATTTGCGCTTCAATCAGTGCTTCTACCTGCGCAGCAGACTCTTTTACGCCTTCGAAATCGGCACGACTTTCGAAATCTAATGACTTGATGTCGTACCATGCACGCATTCGCATCCCACCGTTAATGGTAACGGGGCGCTCAGGTGCATGGGGAAAGAGAAATTTGACCGCCATTGATTCGGGAAGTTTAAGTTCAGGCACGATTGGCGCAAACCCGTGGCCGGAATCGCCTAAACCGTGTAGCCAGATAACGCAGGCATCAGGCGTAGTGGATGGGTTTATCTCTACGCACGGCAGAAGTTGCTGAGTCATTCTTTATTTCCTAGTTTTGTTGTTGCTTTACCACCAATGGTTATCCTTTCTCATGGGCAATCTCTGTCTTTTCCAAAAAAATGGGGTCAGAGTACTTTTTCTACCACCATCATTCTCAGAAAATTATTATTGTTATTTATTTTGCTAACACCGGTCTGCGACTAAAGAGTATGCACCATCAATGGATAAACCAGATGATCGCAGTTACAGCGCAATAGGTTCATATGCTATCATTGCCACTTGAAATCACCACATTTTGATAGAATTTTTATATCCTATGGCTTCACTACTCGGTAATTTATTTATTCTTGCTGCTCCTTCAGGGGCAGGAAAATCAAGCCTTATCAAGGCACTAATGGAAAAGTATGAAGGCAATGCAGCCACGCCTATGCAGGTGTCTGTGTCTCATACCACACGTCAACCGCGTCCGGGTGAAGTAGACGGTGTCCATTACCATTTTGTAAGCCGAGAGCAGTTTGAAGCACTTATCGAACAAGGCGTATTTTTTGAGTACGCAGAAGTGTTTGGCAATTATTACGGTACATCCCGTGTGACTATCGAGCAAACATTGCATCGCGGTATTGATGTGTTTTTAGATATTGATTGGCAGGGCGCTCGCCAAGTCAAAAAGCTTATGCCAGATACATGCGGCATTTTCATTCTTCCACCGTCACTTGATGTATTAGAACAGCGTTTGAATAATCGCGGCCAAGACAGTGAAGAAGTCATTGCGGGGCGTATGGCACAAGCAGTAGCAGAGATGTCTCACTTTAGTGAGTTTGATAGCGTGATCATCAACGATGATTTTGCGACGGCATTGAGTGACTTAGAAGCCATTGTGACAGCGCAGCGTTTACGAACAGCAAAACAGCAGATGCGTCATCAAGTGCTATTGGACGAATTGCTCGGTAGCGCGTAAGCTTAACCAAACAATAAGCGTTTTGTTTAAAACTGATCCCGATCGCTGTATATCTTGCACGATCTGACTGCTTCAATTTCAAACAAAATGCTAGGATCGCGCTACGTATCTGTGTATACTACGCGGCCGTTTTTTGAATAACTTGCTCAACCTAATTTTCGGAGAAATACATGGCTCGCGTAACTGTAGAAGATGCCGTAGATAAAATTGGTAACCGCTTTGACCTAGTGCTTGTTGCTGCACGCCGTGCACGTCAAATTGCCACTGAAGGCAAAGATCCTATGGTTGACGTTCAAAACGACAAGCCAACTGTTACAGCACTTCGTGAAATTGAAGAAGGTTTTGTAACTGCTGCAACGCTTGAACAAGCAGAACTTCAAGCCCAAGAACAGCAAGAACATGCTGAATTTGCATCAGTAGCAAACATCCTATCTGATCAGTAAGACCTCTTTTTAACGGTTTTATCGGTATTTTGGCGCCAGTGCTTTGAAAAAAGCACTGGCGCTTTGCTTTTGGTGTATTGGCTTATTGCGCATTTAAACGTATTCTTAGGGTTGTAACGTTAGATAAGGGTCACGCTCCACTGTGTATTTGTTTGAAGGTTTAAAGCAGAAAGTTTTAGAGTATTTGCCAGCTGAACGCGTACAGCAGGTTCAGGAATCTTTTGTGCTAGCCCAAGAAGCGCACGATGGACAAATGCGCTCAAGTGGCGACCCGTATATTACTCACCCTGTAGCTGTTGCCGGCATACTGGCCGACATGCACCTTGATCACGAAACGATCATGGCGGCACTTCTTCACGACGTTATTGAAGATACCCATTACAGCAAAGAAGATTTAGCTGAAGCGTTTGGTGATACCGTTGCAGAATTGGTAGAAGGCGTTAGTAAGCTTGATAAACTTGCCTTTAGTACCAAGCAAGAAGCGCAGGCGGAAAACTTCCGCAAAATGATGATGGCCATGGTGCAAGACATCAGGGTTATTCTTATCAAGCTTGCCGACCGTACCCACAATATGCGCACGCTGGGCTCGCTTCGCCCAGATAAGCGCCGTCGTATCGCACGCGAAACGCTAGAAATATATGCGCCTATTGCCCACCGTTTGGGTATTCACGATATTAAAAATGAGCTTGAAGACTTAGGTTTTCAGGCCATGTACCCCATGCGCCATCGCGCATTAAAATCTGCTGTTCGTCAGGCCCGAGGCAACCGAAAAGAAATCATTGAAAACATTCGCGAAGAGCTTAAGACGCGCCTTGATGCCTACGAGATTGAGTCTGATGTATTAGGCCGCGAGAAGCACCTGTATTCCATTTACCGAAAAATGAAAAACAAAGAACTGATGTTCAACGAGGTAATGGATATTTATGCGTTTCGTATCGTGGTTAAATCAGTAGATAACTGCTATCGCGCGCTTGGCGCTATGCATGGTTTATACAAGCCAATTGAAAATCGTTTTAAAGACTATATCGCTATTCCGCGCACCAACGGCTATCAGTCGTTGCATACGTCATTAATTGGCCCGCACGGCATTCCTGTGGAAATTCAAATTCGTACCCAGGAAATGGACCAAATGGCGGATAAAGGGGTAGCGGCCCACTGGCTTTACAAAGAGCCAGGCGATAATGGCACTACTGCACAGCTACGTGCTCGCAAGTGGATGCAAAGCTTACTTGAACTTCAGCAGTCAGCCAGTTCATCGTTTGAATTCATCGAATCGGTGAAGACTGACCTGTTCCCTGATGAAATTTACGTGTTTACGCCAGACGGCCGTATTATCGAATTGCCAATGGGCGCAACCGCTGTCGATTTTGCCTACGCCGTGCACTCTGATGTGGGCAATACCTGCGTGGGCGTGCGCGTAGAGCGCAGAAACTTCAGCTTAAGTAAGCCTCTTGAAAACGGCCAAACCGTAGAAATTATTACCTCGCCAAAAGCGAAGCCTAATGCGAATTGGCTGAACTTTGTGGTTAGCGCCCGCGCGCGTACCCGCATTCGTCAGTACCTTCGTAAACAGCACTCTCAAGAAGCCGTGAACATGGGTAACCGTCTACTTCGTCATGCATTAGGTGCAGTGAAGTTAGATGATATTCCTAATGAAGACATTGAACGTGTGGTGGCAGAAACCAAGCATGCTAATTTTGACGACCTATTGGTAGATATCGGCTTAGGTAACGAGCTAAGCGCTATCGTGGCTCGGCGTTTATTAGGCGAGAGTACGACGGATCTGTCTGACAAGAAAGGCAATGTGGCTATTCGTGGTACAGAAGGCCTGCTTGTTCACTACTCTCGCTGTTGTCACCCTATACCTGACGATGAAATTGTAGCCGTATTAAGCCCAGGTCGCGGTATGACCATTCACCAAACTGGCTGTAACAATATTCGCAAGCTTACCCGTGAAGAGCCTCAGCGCGTGCTACCTATGCAGTGGGACGACAATCCGCAGGGTGAATTCAAAGCGTCGCTACGCATTGAGTTGTTTAACCATCAGGGCACACTGGCAACTTTAACGAACACTATTTCAGGGTGCGATTCCAATATCATTGGCCTGCAAACTGAAGAAAAAGAGAGTAATATCTACTTTATCGACCTAGAACTTACTACGCACAACCGTGTGCACTTGGCCCGCGTGATGAAGAAAATACGCACCATGCCAGAAGTTCAGAAAGTGTCTCGTCATAGTCAATCACGACACTAATTACTACACTATTTAGGAACTACTATGTCTAAGTCTATTATTCAGACCGATAAGGCACCTGCTGCTATTGGTACTTACAGCCAAGCAGTTAAAGCAGGCACTACCGTTTATCTTTCAGGCCAAATTCCTTTGGTTGCCGAAACCATGGAAATGGTTTCTGACGACTTTGAAGCGCAAGCGGTACAAGTTTTTGAAAACATTAAAGCGGTGTGTGACGCTGCTGGCGGCACTACAAACGATTTAGTGAAAGTGAACATCTTCCTTATCGACTTAGGTCATTTTGCAACGGTTAATGAAATCATGAGCCGTTATTTCACTAAGCCTTATCCTGCGCGTGCTGCAGTTCAGGTGTCGGCACTGCCTAAAGGTGCACAAATTGAAATTGATGGTGTAATGGAACTGCCGGAGTAAGCCATGTCACCTGAGCGTTACCAGCGCATAAGACAAGTGCTGGAAAGAAGGCAAACTGACCTTACGGTTTGCCTTGAAAATGTACACAAGCCGCATAACGTATCTGCTGTAGTGAGAACCTGTGATGCCGTTGGCATTCATCGCGTTCACACCGTGTGGGAAAAGAAATATCAGTTTCGTCGCGGTACGGCTATGGGCAGTCAGCAGTGGGTGCGCCAAACCAACCACGACAATATCAATGACGCGATGGCTGAGCTAAAAGGCCAGGGTATGCAGGTGCTGGTTACTCATTTATCCGATACCGCTGTCGATTTTCGTGATATTGATTACACCAAGCCTACGGCTATTTTGTTTGGTCAGGAGAAATACGGTGCCTCTGATGAGGCTAAAGCCATTGCCGATCAAGACATCGTTATTCCCATGATGGGCATGGTGCAGTCGTTGAACGTATCGGTGGCCGCAGCGCTAGTGCTATACGAAGCTCAGCGCCAACGTACCATAGCGGGCATGTATAACACTCAGCAGTTACCCGAAGAAGAGTGCCAAGCATTGGCCTTTCAAAATGGTTACCCGCGTTTGTATAAACTATGCCAACGCAAAGGTTTGCCTTTGCCTGCTATTAACGCCATTGGTGAAGTGGATGCCGACGATAGCTGGTGGCGAGAAATGCAAATTACTAAAGCAGAGGCTAACGCGCTAGAAGCCGACTGAGAACTAACGTACTAGTTTTGCTTTTACTATCACTTTTGCATAGGCCAGCGTAAAAAACTGGCCTAAAGCGTACTCGCCAACCCCTCAACAATCCTTTACACTTCTTTTCCTATAACACGTTGAATAACACCAGCTTGTGCCAATTCAAAGGTTAAATAGTTAATGTTCCAAAAGAAGGATATCGCTTGATGCAAGCACTGGCCACTACCCCCATTACTGCGCTTAAAGGCGTAGGCGCTAAGGTGGCAGAAAAGCTTAACAAAATAGGCTTGTTTACCCTTCAAGATATACTGTTTCATCTTCCTCATCGCTACGAAGACAGAACCCGTATTTACAGCGTGGCTGAGTGCCGCCCGTTTACCCATGTAAGCGTGCAGGGCGAGGTAATGAGCGCCGACATTCAGTACGGTAAAAAACGCATGCTGGTGGTTAAGCTTAGCGACGGCACGGGTACTATCACTCTTAGATTTTTCCACTTTGGCGCAGTACAGCGGTCAATTATGACACCGGGAAACACGGTGCGCTGTTTCGGTGAAGTGCGTACTGGCAAGTGGGGCATCGAAATGATGCACCCCGAATTTAAATTAGTGGATGAAGACGCGCCACCCACTGAAGAATCACTAACGCCAGTTTACCCCACCACGGACGGTGTAAAACAGTTAACCCTCCGCAACTTAACTGACCAGGCCTTAAAACTTCTAGATAAAGGAGCGCTGGCCGACCTACTGCCCGACGGTATTTACGATGACCAAATTAGCCTCAATGAGGCGCTTCATTTGGTGCATCGCCCACCACCCGATGTAGACGTACACGAAATGGAAGAGGGGCTTCATCCTGCTCAGTATCGTTTAATATTAGAAGAACTTCTGTCTCATCACTTAAGCGTGCTTAAAGTACGCAAGCTATCTGACGCGCAGCCTGGTATTCCTATTAAAGTGAATCAGCCGCTTATCGATAAAATGCTCGCTCAGCTGCCGTTTTCACCAACGGGTGCACAGGCTAGAGTAGTACAAGACATTCAAAAAGATATGCAGCACGCACGGCCTATGATGCGCCTTGTACAAGGGGACGTGGGCTCGGGTAAAACCTTGGTTGCTGCACTGGCCGCGCTTTCTGCCATTGGTGCAGGACATCAGGTAGCATTAATGGCACCCACAGAGCTGTTGGCAGAACAGCACGCGAATAACTTTCGTGGCTGGTTGGAACCACTTGGTATTGAAGTAGGCTGGCTTGCTGGAAAGCTAAAGGGTAAAGCCCGCAATGAAGTTTTAGCTCGCTTAGAAGCCGGAGACATTCAAATGTTGGTGGGTACTCACGCTATTTTCCAAGAGAGCGTAAATTACCAGCAGCTAGCACTGGTTATTGTGGATGAGCAGCACCGCTTTGGTGTACATCAGCGCTTGGCCCTTCGTGATAAGGGTGAACAGCAAGGTCGCTATCCTCATCAGCTGATCATGACGGCTACGCCTATTCCAAGAACGCTGGCCATGACAGCCTATGCCGATTTAGACACCTCGGTTATTGACGAACTGCCCCCAGGCAGAACACCGGTGCAAACCGTGGTGCTGCCGGATACACGCCGCGCCGATGTGATAGAGCGCGTACGTCAGGCTTGTAAAGAAAACGGCCGCCAAGCCTACTGGGTGTGTACGCTAATTGATGAGTCGGAAGTGTTGGAGTGTCAGGCAGCAGAAGACGCTGCGGTTACTCTTCGTACTGCGCTGCCAGACTTACACGTTGGTTTGGTACACGGGCGTTTAAAGCCTGCAGAAAAAGCGCAGGTTATGGCCGACTTTAAAGACGGTAAGCTAGACTTATTGGTAGCGACTACCGTTATTGAAGTAGGCGTAGACGTACCTAATGCCAGCATCATGATCATTGAAAACCCTGAACGATTGGGCTTAGCGCAGCTTCACCAGCTAAGAGGCCGAGTAGGGCGTGGTGCGGTGGAAAGTCAGTGTGTACTTATGTACCAGAGTCCACTTTCGAAAACCGCTACTCAGCGCCTTGGCGTATTGCGCGAGTCTAACGACGGTTTTTATATTGCACAGCGCGATTTGGAAATTCGTGGCCCAGGTGAATTTATGGGTACTAAGCAAACGGGAATGGCCGAGCTTAAAATAGCAGACCTAGTACGCGACGCTGCTCTTATTCCAAAAGTTCAAGAAATTGCCTATACCCTTTGGGATAAATACCCGTCTCACGCTCAAGCCATCATAAATAGATGGATAGGGCATAAGGAGCAGTACGGCCATGCTTAATAGTGTGCCTTTGGTTGTATGTGATAACAGCAACAGCGCTAACGCCAATAGCGATGACGCAGGGCTAATTGACGCGGTTAGCGAAAAGTGGGGTTTTCCTGTTGTTAGCAGTAGTGAAAAGCCTAGCGAAGGCCTGTATTTGCAGGTACAAAACGGCGTGCTTGGTCTTGCCGACGCAGGTGAGAAAAAAGTGAATCCGGTAGAGGTTGATTTTGCTTCGCCAGCTAGTTTGTATCGCAAGCAGCACGGCGGTGGGCGCAAAGAGCCCATTGTTAAGGCCATTGGTCTTAAAGGCAATGAAGTATGGCACGTAGTGGATGCAACGCCTGGGCTAGGTCGTGATGCCTTTGTTTTGGTGAGCGTTGGCTGCAAGGTCACTATGATAGAGCGATCGCCCGTGATTGCTGCCTTGCTTGAAGATGGTATTCGCAGATTAGCGCTTAGTTTTCCGGAACTTGCAGCTAAAATGTCGCTTCAACATGGAAATAGTGCTGAGGTAATGCAATACTTCTCTGGTGAGAATGTGAACGCTATTTACTTAGACCCCATGTTCCCACACAAAAAGAAGTCAGCCTTGGTGAAAAAGGAAATGCGGCTGTTTCAGCAACTGCTTGGTCATGACCCAGACGCAGATGCGCTGTTACCGCCAGCACTAAAGCTAGCTACGCACCGGGTAGTGGTTAAACGCCCAAACAGTGCAGACGTGCTGGCAGGAATAAAAGCATCAATGGCTATTGAAAGCAAAAAACACAGATTTGATGTGTATTTGTGTCAAAAAAATCTAGGAGAGTAGCATGATACAAGTTGGGGGCACTTTGCCTGAAGTAGATTTTAGCCTTTTAGTAAATGGCGAAATAACTAACCCAGGAACGAACGAGTTGTTTTCAGATAAGCGCGTTGTACTATTCGCTGTACCCGGCGCTTTTACACCTACTTGCTCACAAGCTCATTTGCCAGGCTATGTTGCGCTTGCTGATAAGCTTAAGGCAAAAGGTATTGATAGCATTATTTGTCTGAGTGTGAACGATGCATTCGTTATGGATGCGTGGGGTAAAGCAAACAATGCAGAAGAAATTACCATGCTGGCCGACGGCAATGGTTTCTTTACCAAGCAAATTGGTTTAGACATGAGTACAGGTAACTTCGGTGGCTTACGTTCGCTACGCTATTCTATGCTTGTAGAAGATGGCGAAGTGAAAAAGCTAAACGTTGAAGATCCTGGTCGTTTCGACGTGAGCGATGCCCAAACCATGTTAGATAGCCTTTAATTTTTTAAAAAGCGTTAAATACTCAAAGCCCGCAACAATTGTTGCGGGCTTTTTTCGTTTAGCTTTTTGTGAATATTCATTAATTCATATATGCGTATACTTGGTCGCTATTTTCATTAAAATGTAACCCAACTATGATCTAGCGTTTTGCAAATTACGTTGAATATCAAAGTGTTCAGCGAGGGTTAATGAACTAACCTGCATTATTCTGAGTTAAAAACGTAGAGAAACTAAAGGCTCGCGTAAGGCTCATGCACTGCGTTACGTAGCATGTAGCCTCGTTTAGTTACCTTTACTTGATTAATGATAATAAGTATCATTTGCGAGAAAAGACAAACGGTTTAGGAAAAAATATGACAATAACACTGAAAAAAATAAGTGCTTTAGTAATGGCTTCGGCCGTTACTTTCTCAATGTTCTCTACTCAGGCGCTTGCTAACGGTGCAATTGGTGATCACGTAAACAACTTGCATGCGCATATTGGTGAGTACACCGAAGAAGTACATTGGTTAGAAAGTAAGTTTGGCAGTGTTGTTGATGCGTATGAAGCAAAAGATAAATCGCTTAAAACAGACGCGTTAATCGAGTACTGGGAAGAAGTGGACTTTCACTCAGCTATCGAAACCCAATACGTGCCTATCTATGCTTCTATTTGGCAAGGTATTTATGGTGTAAAGGTAGCTATTGATGAAGGTAAGCCAGTTTCTGACGTGCGCGTAGAGCAAGAGAAGCTAAATCATGCCTTGTGGCAGGCGCTAGGCGCAGTTAAACTTGCGTCTCAATATCAGAAGAAAGGTCTGGTAGGCAAGGTTCAAACCACTGAAAAAGAGCCGACTACAGGGCCTGAAGTTATCGACGATATCAAAACACGTCTTGATCGCGTTGTCGCTAAATATGCAGAGCAGCTTCACGAGGTTGCAACAACACTAGTGCACGACACCTACCTTCAACGTTTTGAAGGTGTAGAGGGTGACTTGATTGCAAAAGACGCAGCCTTGGTTGAAGATCTAGAAAAAGATTTTAACGTAACGCTTCCGCAAGCCATTTCGAAAGATACTGGCGTAGACGCGGTACGCAAAGTTGTAGAATCTATGCAGGCTAAACTTGATCGCGCTCGTACACTGCTAGTTGAAGTAGAACAAAGTCGTAAAGACGTATTTTAAGGAAGGGGTATGCAACGTAGAACATTCTTACAAGGCTTAGCAGCAGCCGGTGCATTGACTGGTTTGCCGTTTAGTTTTGCCCACGCTATGACCCAAACTGGCAGTGTGTCAGTTGAGTCTTTACCTAAATTAGAAGGTGATCTCACACTCTATTTAGGGCGTGGCGAAGGCGGTCTGTATGAGAATGTTCTAAAAGCCATTGAAAAGCGCAACCCCAAGTTGAACCTAAAAGTTAGACGCGGCGGCTCAGCAGCACTGGCAAATACCATTGTTGCTGAAACAAAAGCTGGCGTTAAACGCGCTGATTTGTTTTGGGCTGTAGACACCGGTTCTATTGGCGTTGTTACTGATGCTGGCGCTGCAAAGCCATTGCCTGATGACTTGCGTTCGCAGCTTCGCGAAGATTTTCAGTACCCTAGCTGGTCACCGGTAACTGGGCGTGTGCGTACACTGCCGTATAACACAGAGCGCGTTAAGCCCGAACAAATCCCAGAAAGCGTAATGGCGTTAGCCGATAGCGATTTAAAAATTGGCTGGGCGCCGGCTTATTCATCATTTCAGTCTTTCGTCACCGCCATGCGTATTTTGGAGGGCGATAAAGCAACCAAAGCTTGGCTTAAAGGCATTAATAAGCATTCGAAAAAGTATGCGGGTGAACTTGGTGTAGTAATGGGCGTTGAACGTGGTGAAGTAGATATTGGTTTTGCCAATCACTATTACACGCTTCGCCTTAAATCGGGTAAACCAAACGCAAATGTGGCCCTTGCTTACAGCAAAGGCGATGCAGGTTGCTTGGTTAATGCGTCTGGCATTGTGGCATTAAGCGACGGTGACTTACCGGTTAACTTTATCCGGTATCTGCTGTCGCATGAAGTGCAGTCTTACCTTGCTCGCGAGGCATATGAAATACCTTTGGTTCAAGGGGTTGAACCACCACAAGGCTTAGCGGATTTAAGCACGCTTTCGCCACCTGAAATGGATCTTCGTAAACTGGCTGATTTACGCCCAACACTTAACCTTATGAGGGAAGTTGGCGTACTGTGACAAACTGGCCAAAGTCGTATCCACTGGCACTACTTATTGCGCTGATGGCTTTATTGCCCGTCGGCGTTTTGTTTTCTTTAGCTCAAGATAGTGCGCAGCTTTTCGATACCCATAACCTACGTGTTCTAGGCAATACTATTTCATTGGTAGTGCTTACTATCATTGGTTCGGTGCTTATAGGCGTACCGCTTGCCTTTTTAACCGCCTATGTGCAAATGCCGTTCAAGCGCTTCTGGCTAATTCTACTTGCTGCGCCACTGGCGTTGCCTAGCTATATTGGCGCATTCGCCATGTACTTCTCATTTGGTATTGGCGGAGAGATTGAAAACGTTCTAGGAATTAGCACACCCCCTATTAGCGGCTTGTGGGGCTCGGCGTTGGTCATGAGCCTATACACCTATCCCTTTGTAATGATGACAACACGCTCGAGCCTGTTGAGTTTAGATGCAAGCTTAGTTAACGCGGCGCGTACGCTAGGTCTGTCGTTAGGTGCTAGCTTATGGCGTGTGGTGCTACCGCGTGTAGTAAACAGCGTTGCCGCGGGGGCACTTCTTGCTGCGCTTTACGCGTTATCTGATTTTGGCACACCCGCAATAATGGGCTTCGACACCTTTACCCGCGTTATTTTCGTTGAATACAACGCTTTTGGTTTAAGCCAAGCGGCCATGCTAAGCCTGCAGCTTATGGTGATTGTTGGGCTTATTCTGTTTATAGAAAGCCGTATAGGCGGGGCACAAGAACGCCCAGGAAAGCACTTATCCTTATTTCCTGCACGCTGGCAGCGCAACCTCATGTTGCTTGCGACCATGCCTGTTGTCTTTATGGCTATTGTACTTCCTCTAGCTATCTTCACGTTGTGGTTAGTGCGAGAGGGCACAGGCGGCTTTGAATTAAGCTATGCATGGAATTCAGCCCATGCGTCATTTATCGCCGCGATTGTGGCCGTGCTACTAGCCATTCCCGTTGCTCACGCGGCTATTGCGGGTAAAGCTGGGCGATTTATGGAGCGCATTACCTATTTCGGCTTTGGTGTACCAGGTATTGTTATGGGAACGGCACTGGTTTACGTGGGCCTTAAGTACTTACCTGCGCTGTATCAAACCTTAAGCTTATTGGTTATGGCCTATGTATTGCGTTTTATTCCTCTTGCAGTGGGAAGTGTTAGAAGCACCGCCGAGAATATAGATTCGGGCCTAGTGAAAGCTGCCCGCGTACTTGGCGCTAGCCAAAGAGAGGCCTTTATACGAGTTACGCTGCCCTTAACCCTTCGTGGTATGATTGCAGGGGCGGCATTAGTGTTTTTGGAAGCCATGCGTGAACTGCCCGCTACATTAATGTTAGGACCTACAGGTTTTGAAACCTTAGCCACTTATATGTGGCGTGTTTACGAGGCGGGCTACTTTGGACGCGCTGCCGTACCTGGGCTTCTATTGGTTTTATTATCTGGTGTGGGGCTGGTTCTCATGCTGTCGGGCGAAAGAAAAGCCCAGTTTACCGTTACCGAGGATGATCGTTCGTAATGCTTAGTGTAAGTAATTTGTCAGTGAATTATGGGTCTACCCGCGTTGTCGACAAGTTAAATCTTGAGCTTGGGCAAGACGAAATCCTTATGTTGGTAGGGCCAACCGGCTGCGGTAAAACCACTATTTTACAAGCATTGGCAGGGCTTATCCCTATTTCAGAAGGCGCAATGAGCCTAGGTAATTGGGAAAGTACAGCAAGCAAACACGTGCCGCCTGAAAAGCGAAACGTGGGCATGGTGTTCCAAGACTTCGCGCTGTTTCCCCATCTTACTGTTCAGCAAAACGTATGCTTTCGATTAAAAGACACTAAGCTTGCCGACCATTGGCTTAAATTATTAGGCCTAGATAATTTCCGCGATGCCAAACCTGCACGCCTTTCCGGTGGTCAAAAGCAGCGTGTCGCGCTAGCCCGCACTCTTGCGCACGAACCCTCTTTCGTCCTACTCGATGAGCCTCTTTCTAACTTAGATGCAGCGTTAAAAGACAGCTTGCGTTGGGAAATTCGCGATGCGCTCAAAAAGGCAGGCGTGCCTGCAATTTGGGTAACTCATGACCAAGAAGAAGCACTAAGTGTTGGTGATAGAGTAGGCATATTAAATAAAGGTGTATTAGAGCAATTAGACACCCCTGAAGCCTGTTACTCATCGCCAGCCAGCCGCTTTGTGGCGCGTTTTATGGGTGAGGCAAGTTTCTTAAGTGCAACCTTTGATGCTAGTGAAGTAAATACAGACAAAACGGTCGTTACTGAAATTGGCAAGGTGCCTGGAACGCCACTTCAAGGTGCTAACGGCAACGTAGACTTGCTGGTGCGTCCTGACGATTTAAGCTTAGATGCCACACTTAGTGAAACGAACTGTACCGTTGAGTGGGTGCGCTATGAAGGCGAAAGCCGCCTTTATGCCGTTCTGCTAGATAGCGGCGATGAACTAAAGGTACGCGTAAGTCATGAAAACGCCATTAAGCCAAATACTCGAGCGTTCGTTCAGTTAATTACTACGCACCCCTTGGCCGTGTTTCCTAAAAAAGATAAAGCATAAGTCGGTTCATAACTGACTAAAACCAGAACATAAAAAGGGCAGCCAATCGGTTGCCCTTTTGCTTACTAGGACGTTATTTCTTACCTGCGCGCTATGCGTTTTCGTTTACCACAATCACTTTACGGTGTGGGAAAGGAATTTCAATGTTAGCTTCATCTAGCGCTTTCTTTACCTGCTCTGGCACTGAGAACAGGATGTCGAAGTAATGCTCGCCGTGACAGAATGGACGCACAATGAAGTCTACTGAGCTATCGTTAAGAGTAGACACTTCAACAAATGGCGCTGGATCTTTAAGCACGTGCGGGTGGTCTGCTAATACTTTATCGATAACAGCGCGGGCGGCATCAATGTTTTCGTTGTAGGCAATACCAAAGGTCATGTCTACGCCACGAATTTCATGATGAGAGTGGTTAACAATTTGCTCGCCCCAAATTTGGCTATTTGGAATGATAATTTGCTTATTATCAAAGGTTTGCAAAATAGTAGTGAATAAGTCGATTTCGGTTACCTTACCGAACTTACCCGCGGCATCCACAAAGTCATTCACTTTATAAGGGCGGAAGATAAGTAGCATGACACCTGCAGCCAAGTTAGACAGTGTGCCTTGAAGTGCTAAGCCTATCGCCAAACCTGCGGCACCTAAGAGGGCAATAATAGACGCGGTTTGTACACCAAAGCGATTAAGTACTGCTATACCCACAAATGCAAGAATGGTGTAGCGCGCTACACTACCAAAGAACTTAAAAAGGGTGTCATCAAGTTGAGGGTGGCTATTCGCAATGGCGACAATAGCGTTATACACCTTGCTTGCTACCCAAAGACCAATAATTAGAATGGCTAGGGCTAGAAGTATATTGGTGGCCCAAGCTAATGCTGCAGGCAGATACTCATTAATATCGAGTGATGCTAAGAACTCTTCCATGGATACAATCCTCTGTAATTTGTGAAGTAGTTACTGCTTGATTTGTTCGTTTGTTCGTTAAAATTGA
This sequence comes from Alteromonas sp. ABD4_190, assembly GCF_056160105.1. Classification (NCBI taxonomy): domain Bacteria; kingdom Pseudomonadati; phylum Pseudomonadota; class Gammaproteobacteria; order Alteromonadales; family Alteromonadaceae; genus Alteromonas; species Alteromonas sp. ABD4_190. The sequence goes on along the minus strand of NZ_JBSWWN010000001.1, from coordinate 1,909,708 downwards.
GTTGCACCTCAATCTTGGAGCGTATTTATAGAGGAATTAAAATTTCTTTAGTATTGTTAAAAAGTATTAAAACCCATAATTTTCTACTAAAGAACTAGATTAAATTTACAGTAAGATTGGGCTTTGCGTTGTGCAGCAAGGCTTATTACGTATAATCCCGAACTCTTAACCTACGCTTGAATGAGCGTGAGTATTTTTGGCTTGATGTAAGGTGAATACAGAGTGATTAAGCGCGATGTTATTGTTATTGGAGCAGGTGCAGCAGGGCTTTTCTGCGCGGCACAGGCAGGCGCGCGAGGTCGCAGCGTAGAAGTACTCGATCATGCCAAAAAAGTTGGCCGTAAGATCCTTATGTCAGGGGGCGGACGCTGCAATTTCACCAATATGTATGCAGAACCCGCCAATTTCTTATCGCAAAACCCGCACTTTTGTAAGTCGGCATTAAGCCGCTATACCCAGTGGGACTTTATCGGTTTGGTTGCCGAACATGGTATTGCCTATCACGAAAAAACCTTAGGTCAGCTATTTTGTGATGGCAGCGCAAAAGACATCGTCGATTTGTTGCTTAACGAATGCAATAAAGCAGGCGTGACCATTACTACTCGCTGTGAAATTACAAGCGTAGAAATGGTTGAGGGTGGGTACTTACTAACTACGTCGAACGGCGAATATAGCTGTGAGTCTCTAGTAATCGCGACCGGTGGTTTAAGTATGCCAAAGCTGGGGGCGACGCCATTCGGTTATAAAATTGCGCAGCAATTCGGCCTGAACGTATTACCCACACGGGCCGCTCTTGTGCCCTTTACCTTACACGATAAAGACAAAGAGACGCTGGCAGAGCTTAGCGGTATAGCCGTTGACGTGTACGCCAGCTGTAACGACACCACGTTTAAAGAGGCAATGCTCTTTACCCACCGTGGTTTGAGCGGCCCTGCTATGCTCCAAATTTCAAGTTATTGGGAGGCGGGTGATAGCTTAAGCATTAACACACTGCCCAATGACGATGCCACTGCACTTATACAAACTGCTCGTACCGAAACACCAGATGCCTTACTTGCTACCTGCTTAAATAAAGTATTCCCTAAGCGTATGGTGCAAAGTTTTATTGAATATCATAACTGGCGAAACGTGCCAGTGAAGCAGCTTACCCACAGCGAGTGCGATGCTATTGCTGACACATTAGAAAATTGGCAAATAAAGCCAAACGGCACAGAAGGCTACCGAACAGCAGAAGTCACCATTGGTGGCGTAGACACCAACGAACTTTCGTCAAAAACCATGATGGCCAAAAACGTCGAAGGCCTTTACTTTATAGGCGAAGTAGTAGACGTTACTGGTTGGCTCGGAGGCTTTAACTTCCAGTGGGCGTGGAGTAGCGGCTGGGCAGCGGGGCAAGTGGTTTAAAACGACATACCAATTGCTAACCCAGCAACAACGGCGCTTTTGTGGTTTCGGTGGTAATCGTAATGAAGCTGGGGTGATACGGTAATGCCCGACATTTCAAATTCATACAAAAAGCCCAACCGGGCTACTTCCATTTTATGGCTGCCGTGAAATTCAACGCCAGGGCCAATTTGTGCGATAAAATTGTTGGTAATGTGAAGGTCGGCGACGAGTAAATAAGTGTAGGCATCTAAATCTTCAAACGCGTATTCAGCAACAAAACCCACCCCTAAGAAATCACTTAGCCGGTATTCATAATCAATACCCAACGTAAACGCGTTACCACATTCTTTCGTGTAGGTCGTGCCCACAAGAGCAGACAAGTGGTGAGGGGACGTTTGCCAATGATGAGCATTTCCATGTGCTGCCTCTTTAGCTTCAGCAGCGGGTGTAAATACCAAGAAAGTGGCCATACCTAAAAGTGTTGGTACTCGCATAATGGAGCTCGCTTTATTACTTGTGACTTCCTAGAAGATTAAACCTCTAGCACTTAGCTAAGCGTAGGAGGTATACCTCATTTTCACCAATGAACTTTAGTTGTAGTCATTGTTAGGGCATAGGAATGAACGCAAGGCCCCTTTTCTTGGCTGCTATCTATATTTGTGATTTACCGCTAAGGTATAGAGGCAAATAAAAGGGATGCGAAAATGCAAAACGAGACTGAAAAACAACTATTTTTAGACGCCTGTAAAGCGCAATTGGTAAGCCTTTACAAGGCAAGTAAAGAGGGGAAAAAAGTAGAGGCAGAAAAGTATCGAGTGCAAGGATTCATGCACGCCGGTGAAGTAATGGGCTTAATCAGCAAAGAACAAGGTAAGGCCCTTATAGCCGATTTGCACATGGAAGTATTTGGAGAAACCATTAACGAAAGGGCACAGAGAAAGCGCAAACTCGAAGCATTAAAAGAAACAGACTTAGATGCTTATTTTGCAATACCAGCCATTGAACGGCGTTAAATAAACCTTCACTTATGAACCTACTTTGTGAAAACGGCGTTTTTACTACTATGATTATTTTTGTGGGTCTACCCGCAACGGCTATAAATGGACGTTCTGCAATTTACAGCATCAGCCTAGCCTTAAAATGGATTGGAGTATGAAGTAAAAGAGAGGTCTTGTGCTAAAACAGTTAGTTTATAGAAGCCATTCGACTCGTCACGTAGATGAAACAGGTTTACGAAAAATTACTTGTGACTCTTTACCCTTTAATGAACGTCATAATATAACCGGTATTTTGCTTTTCGACGGAGAGTATTTTTTTCAGGTACTTGAAGGTGAGAGTGAGGACGTTAATTTTCTCTTTGAACACATAAAAAAAGACAACCGCCACGAGAATGTGGTGAAGGTCACGGAAATTGTTGTTCATAAAAGAGATTTTGGTGATTGGCACTTACGCGCCTTATCAATCGTAGAAGGCAGCAGTTGTTACTGGTTACCCCCAGAAATTACACTCGACCGAGAAAGTCGGATTTTTGCCCTTCTCAATAGCTTTGCTTCCGGAAAATGGCGCACATGCTTGACTGATGAAGCCCGCAAAAATCTGAGGGTAAATCTAGTCACACCAGAAAAAAACACTGCACCTTATATAAATTCCCATATTCAGTTTGCGTTCCAGCCCATTGTCGATACAAGCAGAGGAAAAGTATCATCCATAGAAGCCCTTATAAGGAGCGAAGATGGTAAGTATCCCGAGGATTTAATGGGGTGTCTCAAGGGGGCGGAAAAGTACGAATTTGACCTAGAGACCAAAGCTATTGCTATAAAGCAGGGGGCGGCTCTAATCTCTTCTGAGCAATCGTTGTCGATAAATCTATGTCCTGGTGCAATTACGCACCGAGCAAATGTAGGTGAATACTTACATAGTCTTGCTATTGGCTCAGGGCTAAAACCTCGACAACTAGTTTTGGAGGTAACTGAGGTTGAGATAATCAGTGAAAGTGATGCGTTTCACAACGCAATTGAACAGATTCGTTCTTTTGGTATTCGTATCGCTATTGATGATTTTGGCGCAGGCTATGCTGGGCTTTCATTACTAGCAGACTTTTCTCCCGACAAAATAAAACTAGACAGAAAAATCACAACAGGAATCCATGAAAGTGGGCAAAGGCAAGCTATTACTGAGGCGGTATTGGAGTTTGCGAATTCAATGGGTATTCCTTTAGTAGTTGAGGGAGTAGAAACCCTAGATGAATGGTTATGGTTACAGCATGCGGGTGTTCAACGCTTTCAAGGGTATTTATTTGCTAGGCCTAAACTCAACGGTGTAAGTGGTGTTGAGTTTAGCGTCTGAGAGTTTGTTAACTTGGCTTACTATATTTCTAAATATTAACTTTTAATGTTCAAGAAACATTTTTTCGAGCGAACTGAAATTTATAAACTAAACTTAATGTGTGTTGGTTTTTATACCTTAATATAACCAAGCATACATATCTTAGTGTAATAGCCGTACAGGGATATTTTTGCTACACGGATTTGGCTGCGGTACCAGTAGGAAGCAAATCTATGACATGGCGTGTGTCAGGTAATTTTATTCGCTTATTATTAGGGCTTGTCTTATGTGCAGTAAGCTCTTACTCGCTTGCTAAATGTAACTTCGAAAACGAAATTGATGCATCCACTTCAACAACTTTTCTTCTTAAAGCGGGTGATCAGCGACTTGTGCTAAGCTGTAATGTCGATGCGCAGCATGTTCTGTATTTTCCGCGTAATTATATTAATTACAACCAGCTATACGATAGCAAAATGCGCAAAGTTGAAAGATTACCTAGTGCCTTTGAAGCATACATAATCAACAATTCAAACAACCGCTTTTATTTAGATATCAACGCACAGGTGGAACGCCGCGTATCGGTCAAGGTGACGCCGCTTGGTGATTTTCATAAATTTGCTTCTATTCACACTCTCACAATGAGCTTATTTATTGGCTTTTGTTTGGCACTTACTCTATACGTAGGCATGCTGGGGGCAAGTATGCGCAACTATGGCCTGTATTCGTATAGCTTCTACGTTTTCAGTGCTGGCGTATTCTTTTTGCTCCAAGAAGGGCTGTTGAACATTGTATTTCCGCAAGTCGCTTTGCTTGCGAATTTCCAGCTACATTTACTCTTTGCTGGAATTACCCTTTTTGCAGGCGTGAAATTCTTAGATCAGCTACTTGATTTTAAAGCGCTTCTAAAAGGTTGGCAGCGCCAATTTATGCTTGGAATGGCATGTGCAGCACTCGCGTTTTCTGTAGTTCAGCTTATTCTTCCAGTCTCAGATGCTATGAAAATTAACAGCATGCTGAGTTTAATTACACTTATTACTATGACGTGCACGCTATCAAGTTGTGTTTATGCTGCCTATCGTAAGGTGCATTGTGCAAATTTGGTCATGCTTGGGATTGCAGTGATGGTTTTGTCCATGCTTTTCCGTTTGGTTTTTACAGAAGTATCGCCATTTTTATATCGATATTCCCTTGTATTAGGGATAACTATCGAGGCCTTTATTTTTGCCATTGCAACGTCAAGAAAAGTGAAAAAGCTTAATGACGACAGACTTAGTGCATTTAAACGGGCATCCACAGACTCATTATGTAATGTGTTAAACCGCGCCGGTTGGGAAGGCGTAGCGCAGTCGCTGCTGAATAACTTCAACAAAGAGGGTGGCTACTTAACACTGCTTTTCATTGATATTGATAAATTTAAAGAGATTAATGACCAATACGGACACCACGCCGGAGATAAGGTCTTGCAGGTGGTTGCAAAAATTTTAATGAGCCGCTGCAGAGAGCAAGACGCCGTGGGGCGCTTAGGAGGCGATGAGTTTGTGGTATTAAGTCACTGCTATAGTGAAGGTCAGTCTAAGCGATTGGCCGCCCGCATTGAGGAAAGCTTATCCGAGCGTGATATCAGAACAGAAAACTTGGTGATAAACACCACGGCGAGTGTAGGCGCTTATATCACAAAAGAACGCTTCAAAGACTTGCCGAGCTTGTTAAACAAAGCCGACAAATTGATGTATAGCGTGAAAGAAAAGCGTAAAAACGCCGAGTATGCTACTAGCTCTTAAGGTGGCCTTACCTTAATTGTGCCTTCGCGACTTGCTTAACAGCTTTAGTAAGGTCAGCAAGCGCAGCCGACTCGAGTGTTGCGTAGTGCCAAAAAAGAGGAACCGCTAGTGCTTTGTCTGGGAAAAGCGCAATAAGCTCGCCTTCTTTCACTTCTTGTGCCACCTGAAGAGTCGGGAGTAGGGCCCACACCACGCCGCCCAGCGCCATTTTTACAAATCCGTGAGATGAGGGATACCAGTGACACGTGGTAAAGGTAGGCGAAATATTTAAGCATTCTCTTTGATAGTCAGTAAGTAACGTAACATCGTACTCATCATACAAAAGTCCTGGAGTATTCATCACATTTTCAGGCGTTATGCCCTTGTGAAGATATCGCTCAATAAACCGTGGTGACGCATAAAGTTGATAGCGCATGGTGCCCAGTCTTACCGATTGCCCGCCAGTAACCGGTGTGCCTGTTTGACTAATACATGCCATAACGCGACCTTGCTGAAGAATGTCTCGTGTTTGGGTTTGATCCGCGTTAACAATGTGAACTGGGTTGGCCCGCTTATCGCTGAATGCTGCCATAACTTGCGAAAACCAAGTAGCGAGCACATCGTTATTCACCGCTACGCTGAGTGGTACCGCCGAGGCTTCTAAACCACTTTTTATATTCAGCGCTTCTTCTAGCACACTCACTTTTTGTATATGCGCTAGCAATTCTTGCCCTAACGGTGTAGCACGAAGGGGCTTTGTTCGCACCATAACAGGCCCGCCCACGCTTTGTTCAAGACGTTTAATTTTTTGCGACACCGCAGACTGCGTAAGGTTTAGCGCCTGAGCGCCTTTTTCAAAGCCACCATAGCGCAGTACTTCATGAAAGCATCGAAGGGCATCGTAATCGAGCATTTTTTAGAACCTGTGAAAGGAAAGTTAAAGTTATTAATTTTACTTATTGAATACAAATATCATTAATTTAATTAAGTATCGCAAGTTGTATAAAATAGCGCCACTTCAAATTCTTGTTTGGCCGGCTATACCTAACGTTAGGCATCATAAAGCCAAGCAACGAAAGACCGAGCAATAGAACCGTACTTTCAATTTATTATTTTAAGAGGCATTTGGCATGTTAGCGGCAGCAACGAGTGGTTTTGTAATGGGCGGCACCCTTATCATCGCAGTAGGTGCGCAAAACAGCTTTCTGATTGAGCAGTCCATGAAAAAACAGTGGACCTCTCTATTTGTTTTGCTGTTTATTTTAAGCGATGCCATTTCTATTAGTTTGGGTGCCATGGGCTTTGGCTTATTGCTGCAAGAGTACCCAATGCTAGTTACGGTAACCAAATGGGCTGGCGTAGCCTTTTTGTTGTGGATTGCATTTAACAAAATAAAGTCTTCGCTGGCCAATGATGCCCTTGTATTAGAAATGGCACAAAAGCAGCTGTCGTTTAAAAAAGCGCTACTTATTGCGCTAGCAGTAACCTGGCTAAATCCACACTTTTATTTAGATACATTACTGCTAATGGGTAATCTGGCGAGCCAGTGGCAGGAAAATAAATGGTGGTTTGTGGGTGGTGCGATTGGTGCGTCTATCGTGTGGTTTATTGGTTTAAGTACGCTGACTGCACGTTTTGCGCATCATATGCAGCGGCCCAATTTTTGGCGTTGGTTTAACCGGTTAAATGCTGCGGTCTTGGGGATGGTAAGTATCCAGCTAGCAAGCCTTTAGTGAGAAAAACGCTGAATAGCAAAATACTAAGGTGCGTTGAATATCCCCCCTTTTTACGAATAGGTATACTTTTGTACATACTGCTGTTTTTAAGGATATATAAGTGAGCTGGATTTATTTGATTGTTGCGGGCTTACTGGAAATCGGATGGCCCGTGGGGCTTAAAATGTCGCAAGAAGCAGAAACCCGTGTTATGGGAATTCTGCTAGCCATAGGTTTCATGGCTGCCAGTGGTTTCTGCCTTTGGATGGCACAAAAACAAATACCCATAGGTACGGCGTATGCCGTATGGACGGGGATAGGTGCCGCGGGCACGTTTTTGGTGGGGGTGATGTTTTACGGCGACCCGTCTTCATTAGCGCGTTACTTTGGCGTGGCGCTTATCGTGGCCGGTGTAGTGGTGCTCAAACTCGCGCACTAGTACGAAGTTGATTTCTGTTTGAAATGGCCCTGTTTAAACCAAATTGATACAACGACAAAAAAGCCCGTTAGTAATTTACTGACGGGCTTTTTAGTTTGCGTTTGATTTTCTAAGTGAGCCTATTGATAACCTAGCTGGTTTCTAAGCTCGGCCATAAAGGTTTCAATCCGTTCGGCATTTTTGCCTAAGTCGCTTTTACCTACTCTAGACTTACTACGAACATCTACAAGTGTGTCATCGCTTTTGGCTGTTAATCGAATAACTACGTCGTCCTTAAAGCCAAACCAAGCCGTAGTATCGGTTGCTTCTAGCGTATTAGGGAGTGCGCCTTCACTTGCTCGTTCCCACCCAAGCGCTACAACGGCTTTTTCTGCAGCCATGTAAACTTCGTTTATAGGTTGAGGGAGTAGCTGAGTTTTAATTTCAGGATAAGCCTCAAGCTGCTGTTTGGTTACCTCACCGCCTTCATAGGCAATAGAATTTGGCGCTCCTTCTCTAAGCGGTGCAATGGCAACAAATTCAGGCGGGTTCGTTACGTCGGTGGTAATATCGTGAATTGGCGGTACGGCGCTAGCCTTGCTCATCATGCTAACGGGCATGCCGACGGCTACTAAAGCAAGAACAGCACATACAAATGTACTACCCCAACTTACGTTCTTACGATTAATTAATACTTGAAGAATAATCAGTATCAACGCTGCACCACCTACGTATACACCAAAGCGAAGTGACGTAAATGCGGTGCCTAAACTAACACCAGCATACTGATATAGTGGTCCGGGTAACACCACCATCAAAAAACCAACAATACTGGTAAGGGCAATGAGTGCTTTCAAGGGAACTCCAAGGTTGTTATTTTAGTTTGATCAACCTACTTTAACAGTGAAAGCGGTAATTTGGTTTACTTTCGACAAACAAAATTTATCTATGCCCGTACGCGACATATTTGTACGCTTCGTTTATCTTTTTCTACCGACGATAGTTAATAGGTACCAGGTTTGAATACACAACCGGACACCAGTCATACGTACGCTATGCAAGCTGAACTCCTTGTTGATATCTTATCGACGCAAAAAAGCCAGTTCATCAACGGTATCACTGAATATGCTCTTATTGAATTGTTAAAAAAGCCGCCTTATCAACTTTTCGATGAAGATGCTTTGCGTGACCCGCTCATGCTTTTTAAAACCCACTTTATTCTGTTTCATGCACTGTACGAGTTGAGGCAGTATTGGATAGAGCAAAACGAAGGTGTGTTAGAGATTCACGCACTTGGCATAAAGCTAAACCTGTTTAACGAGAGTCATTTGACGCAAAGCAATGTTGGTTTAGGTGAGACGACTCTGGAAAACCCTGATCCACTCGCTGCGTATTATCTGAATTGGGAGAATTTTGAAGAGGCTGATCGCGATACGGTCGATAACCTGCTAAACGCGTTTTGGGAAAGAATGCTGAAGGGAGATACTGTCAGCTATACGCTAGGTGAAATTGAAAAAGCGCATGCTTTGCTTGGTCTTTCCCTGAACGAGCCTGTCACGCTGCTACAGTTAAAACGTGTCTACAAACGCTCGCTGCAATCGGCACACCCTGATAAAGGTGGAACACAGCAAGATGCTCAAGCGGTCATACACGCCTATCAAACCCTTAGCCGTTATTATTCGTTTAAATAGAACGTGTATTGGCGTTCAACTTCGTATTATTCGCATAATGCATACAGGCTTCGGTAATTGACCGACAACATCGGTAACTTCAGCTTCATTGACTTTCCTTGTATGTGATAAATGCGCACAATATGACCTATTAGAGCGTAGATTCGTATCAATGATCGCTTAACTATGCCACGTCTTTTCCGATTGTCCTCATGTCCAAGCTATAGGAGCAGGATGAATCGGCGCATTGGAAGCAAAACTTACGTTTAATTTATCCGTATAGAACGCAGACCGCGTTCTATGTGAAAGTTATTGGGAAATAGAAAATATATGAGTCGCATTTTTTATGTTACTGCAGCACTAATAACACTATTAGGTGTTACTGGGTGTTCGAATGAAGGCGAGCAAGCACAGCAAGGTGCTCAGCAAGGTATGCCTGCACCATCGGTGTCAGTAGTTACGCTGAAACAGCAACCTGTAGTACATGAAATGGTGTTGCCAGGGCGAGTAAGTCCGTCTCGCCAATCGCAAGTGCGACCTCAGGTGGATGGTGTTATCACTGAGCGGTTGTTTGAAGAAGGCGCTCATGTAGAAAAAGGGCAGCAGCTATATCAAATAGATGAAGCGCGCTACATGGCACAGCTAAACAGTGCCAAAGCTGATCTAAAGAGTGTGCAAGCAAATTTGAAAACGCTGGAAGCTAAGGCGCGACGTTACGACGACCTTGTTGCACAAAATGCAGTCAGTAAGCAGGAGTATGATGACGTAATTGCGCAAAAAGATCAGGCGCAAGCCGCTATCAGTGTGGCGGAAGCGGCAGTAGATGTAGCAAAGGTAAACATGGGCTACACCAAGGTATACGCGCCCATAAGCGGTCGAATTAGCCGTTCATATGTTACCGAAGGTACATTGGTTACCACTAACCAAGCACAGCAGTTAGCCACTATTACTCAGTTAGACCCTGTTTATATTGATATGCAGGAATCTGGCGCATCTATCATTACACTTCGCCAGTCTATGCGTAAGCAAGGCTCAATGGATGTTGAGCTGACTGTAGATGAAGTCACTGGCAAGCGTTACGAAAAAACAGGCAGCGTGAAATTTTCAGAAGTGACCGTAGATGAATCTACCGGCTCGGTTACCCTTCGCGCCGAAATGCCAAACCCTGATGGTGTGTTGCTTCCTGGTTTGTTTGTAAAGGGCCATGTCATTACCGGTCGTGAAAATGCGCTTTTGGTGCCTCAGCGTGCGACGACTCGCCAGCCAGACGGTTCGCTTTCGGTTTACGTAGTGAACCAGAACAACGAGGTAGAAGGCCGAACCATAGAAATCGGCAAGATATACCGTGATCAGTACGTGGTGATAAGCGGCGTAAATGAAGGCGAAAAAGTCATTGTAACTGGCTACCAGAAGGTAAAGCCTGGGGCGAAAGTTAACCCGTCAGAATGGCAACCATCTTCACGTGGTTCACGATAGCAAACAAGGGATTTAAGTAATATGGCTCGTTTTTTCATAGACAGGCCCGTGTTTGCATGGGTGCTGGCAATTATCACAATGATGGCGGGTGTGTTGGCGATAACCTCACTCCCCATTGAACAATACCCTAAGGTAGCGCCTCCGTCGGTTACTATCTCGGCAACGTATCCTGGTGCTTCAGCAGAAACCGTTGAAAACTCGGTAACGCAGGTCATTGAGCAAAGCTTAACGGGTATCGATAATCTCCGCTATTTCTCGGCAAGTAGCTCTAACAGCAGTATGTCAATTACCCTGACGTTTGAGCCTGGCGCTGACCCAGATATTGCACAGGTTCAAACTCAGAACAAGGTGCAGGGGGCACTACCATTGTTGCCCACGCAGGTGCAGCAACAAGGGGTAACCGTGACTAAGGCAAACAGCGCGTTTGCATTGGCAGTAGGTTTTTACTCTGAAGACGACTCAATGACGCAGTACGACTTAAGTGACCTGCTTGTTTCCCAATTCCGTGACCCTATTTCTCGAGTTAACGGTGTGGGTAACGTAAGAGTATTCGGTGCACAGCGCTCTATGCGTATCTGGCTAGACCCAGACAAGCTGTACAGCTTCAACCTAACGCCAACTGACGTACAGGCCGCAGTTCAGGTCCAAAATACCGATGTTTCAGCAGGTCAGTTGGGCGGGCTACCTGCTATCGAAAATCAGCAAATCAACGCCACTATTCAGGCGCAAAGCCGCCTTCAAACCGTTGAAGATTTTGAAAACATCGTACTACGTGTGAACACAGACGGTTCTCAGGTCCGTGTACGTGATGTGGCCCGAGTAGAGCTAGGTGCGCAAAGTTACGATGTTATTGTTCGCTATGACCGCAAACCCGCATCTGGCATGGCGATTAGCCTTGCTTCTGGCGCAAACGCGCTAGACACTATCAAAGCAGTGAAAGCTCGTGTTGAAGAGCTGCGCTCGAACCTACCTGATACGGTGAAAGTGGTTTACCCAGTAGACAGTTCGCCTTTCATCGAGCTTTCTATAGAGTCAGTAGTACATACGCTTATCGAAGCGGTTGTGTTGGTTTTCTTAGTGATGCTGCTGTTTCTCCAAAACTGGCGCGCAACGCTTATTCCCACCATTGCCGTACCTGTTGTACTACTTGGGACTTTCTCGGTGCTATTGGCCTTTGGTTTTAGTATCAACGTATTGACCATGTTTGCCATGGTGTTGGCTATCGGTCTTCTTGTTGATGACGCTATCGTTGTTGTAGAAAATGTTGAGCGCATTATGGAAGAAGAAGGTCTGCCGCCTGCTGAAGCGACGAAAAAGTCGATGTCGCAGATCACTGGCGCACTTGTGGGCATTGCCGCGGTGCTGTCAACGGTCTTTATCCCTATGGCGTTCTTTAGCGGTTCAGCCGGGGCTATTTATCGTCAGTTTTCAGTAACTATCGTTTCAGCGATGGCGTTCTCTGTGCTGGTGGCTATCGTGCTCTCGCCCTCCTTATGTGCCACGTTATTGAAACAGCACTCAGAGGATCACGATAAAAATAAAGGTTTCTTTGGGTGGTTTAACCGCACGTTTAACAAAGGGCGCGACCGCTATCAGAAAACGACCAACCACATGGCGAAGCGTTTTAAGCGTTATTTCGTTGTATACGGCTTACTTGTTGGCGGAATGGTGTTTATCTTCAGTCAGCTTCCTGGGGCCTTTCTTCCAGACGAAGATCAAGGTCGAATGATGGTGTTGGTAAGCACGCCACCAGGCGCTACGGCAGGCCGTACCCTTGAATCCATTAAACAGGTGGAAGACTACATCCTTGAAGCAGAGAGCGAAGCAGTAAACGGTATGTTTGCGGTAGTGGGCTTTAGCTTCGCAGGACAAGCGCAAAATGCCGGTATGGCATTCTTAAACTTCAACGACTGGAGTGTGCGTGACGAGAGTAACTCGGCCTTTGCTGTAATGAGCCGAGCTTTTGGCGCATTTAGCCAGATTCAAGATGCTTCAGCGTTTCCCATTGTACCGCCACCCATTATGGAATTAGGTAATGCAACGGGCTTTGATATGCAGCTGGTGGATCGCGGTGGTAACGGCCACGAAGCCCTTATGAATGCCCGTAATCAGCTGTTAGGTATGGCGGCACAAAACTCCAAATTGGCGGGTGTTCGTCCTAACGGTTTAAGCGATGTGCCCCAGTTTAAAATTAACATTGATAGCGAAAAGGCTTCAGCGCTTGGTTTGAACTTGAGTGAAATTAACAACGCGCTGCAAATTGCTTGGGGCTCAAGCTATGTGAACGACTTTATCGACAAAGGGCGAATTAAGCGGGTGTACATGCAGGCGGACCTTCCTCATCGTATGACGCCAGAAGACCTTGAGAAATGGTTTGTGCGCAATAGCGATGGTGAAATGGTGGCTTTTAGTACCTTCTCAACAACCGAGTGGGTATATGGCTCGCCCAAGTTAGAACGTTTTAATGGACTTTCTTCGGTAAATATACAAGGTAGTGCTGCTGAAGGTATCTCTTCAGGTGAAGCTATGGCTGAAATGAAGAAGTTGGTTGAACAGCTGCCTCCTGGTTTTGCGATTGAGTGGTCAGGCTTATCTTATGAGGAGCAAGAAGCGGGATCTCAAGCGCCTATGCTGTATGCTATTTCCATATTGGTTGTTTTCTTATGCTTAGCAGCCCTTTACGAGAGCTGGTCGGTACCCTTTGCGGTAATGCTTGTGGTGCCCTTGGGAATCTTAGGTTCGGTGACGGCAGCCTTCATTTTTAACCTGCCCAATGATGTGTATTTACAGGTCGCATTTTTAACTACGGTGGGTCTTGCTGCGAAAAACGCGATTCTTATCGTAGAATTTGCTAAAGAGCAGTACGAAAACGGTGAAGACTTGATGACGGCTGTGTCTAATGCGGCGTCTCAGCGCTTCCGCCCTATATTGATGACGTCTATGGCGTTTATCTTAGGGGTTACGCCGTTAGCACTGGCCAGTGGTGCAGGTGCAGCAAGCCAAAACGCCATTGGTATTGCAGTAATGGGTGGCATGTTCGCAGCAACCTTCTTAGCCATATTCTTCGTGCCTATGTTTTACGTTATGGTAGAAAAACTATTTCATAAGGAAGACAAGCAATAAGTAAGTACGCTAGAGTGGGTAAAACTTTTCAATTTTTTTGAATAGGGATATTGGTAATGACCACCGTTGTTTTTTCTCACGGTAAAGAAAGCGGGCCATGGGGCAGCAAGATTACCACGCTTTCTAATGTAGCAAGCGATATGGGCTTTGGTGTTGAGAGTATCGATTATCAAGATCTCGACTGCCCCGAAGCCCGCCTAGAGCGCTTAAAAGAAACCATCGCTGAAAAGTGTAATGACGTCGTGTTAGTAGGCTCGAGCATGGGCGGTTATGTATCACTTGCTGCCGCAAGTCAGATTTCAGCCAGAGGCGTGTTTTTGATGGCGCCTGCGCTTTACTTGCCTAACTACAAGATTCAACGCTTCCCGTACGATGGTTATGTGAGCTTGGTGCATGGTTGGAATGATGACATCGTACCTATTGAAAACAGCCTTAAGTATGCCCGTCATCAAAAGGCGCAATTGTTGCTGCTAAACGATGGGCATCGCCTTGCGAACAGTAAGTCCGTTATTTCACCTTTTTTCAGAAATTGGTTGGAAAAATTCCGCTTCTAGGGCGCTGAGTACCATGGCAACGTTTGCGGAGCTTTAGTTTTCTTAAGCTATACTACCGTGCTTCGTTGGGGATCTGTGCTTGGCGGTCTATACAAAAAATAACGCCTAGCGATTAAAAGCTAAAATCACTGAAGCCTACTTATCGATAACCGCAAAGGCGCGCTTTCGATCATGTAGGCTTTTTTTGTATCCGCGTTTTAAGGTTAAGACTAATCGCTTATAGCGCTGCGTCGGGTTAATACATGAAATTGCCTGTATTTATGGCATCATGGGATATTGCTTAAAACAGGGCAGATGGAAATGGCATTTAACTTACCTCAAGCGCCGCAGTGGTCGTCGCTGATAAAGTCGGGTTGTCGTGTCTTTGTTGGCGGGAATGCGGCGGTACCGCACGCGCTGGTGCAGCACCTTATTGATAACAGCGAAGGGTTTAGCGATATCGAACTGGTGCATATGCTGGCCTTAGGTGACACGCGGTGGGTAAAAGACGAGTATAAAAACCTTTTTAAAGCTAATACGTTTTTTATCGGCGGCGAAGCCATGCGAAAGGCTGTTGATGAAGGCCGAGCTGACTATACCCCCGTATTCCTCTCTGAAATTTCTAGCTTGTTTAGCGATGGCACGCTGGCGCTTGATGCTGCCCTTGTTAACGTAAGCCCACCAGATGAGTTCGGCTATTGTTCCCTAGGCCCAGCGGTAGATATTGCCATGTCTGCAATTAGGCAAAGCAAAAAAGTCATAGCCCAAATTAACCCTCAGGTGCCAAGAACTTCAGGGCACTCTTATATTCATATTAGTGAGATAACGGCGTGTATAGAAGCCGAAGAGCCATTGGTAGAAGTGTCGCCGCCACCAATAGATTCAGTGGCAGAACGCATTGGTCAGTATGTATCTATGTTGGTTGATGATGGCGCAACGCTTCAGTTTGGTATTGGTAAAATACCTAGCGCCACGCTGAAATACCTGTGTAATCACAAAGATTTAGGTATCCATAGCGAAATGCTTACCGATAGTATTATCGAACTGTTGGAATCTGGCGCTATTACCAACAAGAAAAAGACGTTCCACCCCGGTAAAATTGTTACCAGTTTTGCCATTGGTACACGCAAGCTATACGATTTAATCGACAGCAACCCGCATATTGAATTTTACCCCAGTAGCTACGTTAACAAACCTACTAATATTGCCAAAAACGACAATATGGTTGCCATAAACAGTGCCCTTGAAGTGGACTTAACCGGGCAGGTAGTAGCCGACTCACTGGGCTATGACTTTTACAGCGGCATAGGAGGGCAGGTTGATTTCGTTACTGGCGCGTCTATTAGTAAAGGCGGTAAAGCCATCATTGCGCTTCCTTCCACCGCAAAAAATGAAACTATCTCCCGCATTACGCCGCGTATAAGCGAAGGCGCAGGCGTGGTCACCTCCCGCGGAAATGTGCAGTATGTGGTAACCGAATACGGTATAGCGTCACTTAAAGGTAAGAGTATTCGAGAGCGTGCGCTAGAGCTTATTCGCGTGGCCCATCCTAAGTTCCGTGCAGCACTGTTAGAAGAAGTACGTCAGCATTATTGGGTGCCCCACTACCAAGAAAAGTACCCCACAGATATTCCAGAACTGGGAGCTATTCAGCTTAAAAAGCTTAATATTCAAGGCGAAACGTTCTACATGCGCCCTCTGAATCCGGCAGACGAAAGGCGTCTGCAAGAATTCTTTTATTCCCACACAAAAGAAACGTTAAGGCTGCGCTACAACTACGACCCGAAACAAATGTCCCGTGAAAAGTCGTGTAACTTGGTGTCGGTAGATCAAAGCTCTGATGCAGCGCTGTGTATTGTGAGGCAAGAGGGCTCGCGCATTACTATTCACGCAGTGGGGCGCTTTTACTACAACCCAAACGACAATACCTGCGAAGCCGCTTTTGTCACTCGGGAAACCCAGCAAGGAAAAGGCATGGCAAGCCGCTTGTTAAACGAGCTTATCACGGTAGCAAAAATAAGAGGCATTGCGAAAATGATGGCCTATGTGCGTGGCGATAATAGCCCCATGATCACTATTTTCGAACAAGCCAAATTTAAACGGAAATTTACTGGCGACCCCAGTGATATAGAGTTAGTACTAGACGTGGCATCTCTACATGACAATTAAAATATTTCGCGGCAAGCACGGCACCAAACACGATTTAGGCAAGGACCATCCCGAATCGCCAGACCGTTTATTTGCTATTGACGACCAACTGCTTTCTTCAGGACTCGATATGGTGTGTGAGCATGCTGACGCTACGCCTATTGCCGAAGCCTACCTGAAACTAGCGCACGACCCATATTATGTGAAAAGTGTATTTGAGCATGCAGCTCAATCTATCTTTAACGACCACGAAAAAACGCTGTATTCAGAAAACAAAGACAACGTGGCTTGGTTAGATGAAGACACAGGTTTGATGCGCCACAGCTTAAACGCAGCGCTAGAGTCAGCGGGAGCAGGGTGTAATGCTGTCGATTGGGTAATGGAAGGCAATGACCGGCAAGCCTTTTGTGCTACTAGGCCACCCGGGCACCACGCGACATACGATAGTGCTATGGGGTTTTGCATTTTTAATAACATTGTTATAGCTGCTCGCTACGCGCTTCAAAACTATGAGCTAAAACGGGTTGCCATTGTAGACTTTGACGTGCATCACGGAAATGGTACCGAGCAAATTGTAGCCGGCGACCAGCGCATTATGCTGTGCAGCAGTTTTCAGCACCCTTTTTATCCGCACAGTGGCTCGCCGGTGTTGGCAAGTAATATTCTCTCTGTACCGCTAGAAGCAGGCACAACAGGAGAGGTTTTTCGGGAAAAAGTGCAGTATTGGTTTGATGCATTACGCAACTTTCAACCTGAACTAATTTTTATCTCTGCAGGTTTTGATGCTCACGCTGAAGACCCAATGGCTCACCTCCGCCTAGTGGAAGATGATTATTTCTGGGTAAGTCAACAGCTTCGCGCCGTTGCTGATACATGTTGCGAAGGTCGTATCGTAAGTATGTTAGAAGGCGGCTATGATTTAAGTGCATTGGGTCGCAGCGTAGTGTCTCACCTAAAAGGCATGAGTCTTCCTATTGATGCGCCTGCGTTTTAGCAGAAACAACCTGTAGCATCAGTGTTAATAACGGCACCTGCATAGGGATGCTGCGTGGTGTAGCTTACCACCTGTTCGACGAGGTTTTTGCCAGTAAAGCATCCATAGCCTGTGGCGTAAGGGCCTAGATAGCGAAGTTGCGCTTGTTTATCTATCACGATAAGGGCCGGCACGGCCTCAAGTATAGCTGCTAGTTCAGGTACATCTTCCACGTTTAACCTGACTTGGTGATAGTAATCCCCGAGCTTTGCTAGCAACTGAGACTGGTGTGGTTTTGTTAGCGTGTCGCAATAGCAGCGGGACTGAGTTCCCACATGAATGATAGAACCTGGTTGGATATCCTGTGTTTCTAATATTGAAACGAGGGTGGCGTCAAAGTCTGGCGCAGTAGTGCGGTGCAGCAATTCGCCGTTAGGGTCGAAGTCTGATAGCTGACGCTGGCCATATACTAATAGGGCGCAGAGCAGCCCTATCGCCCATAATATAAGTAGCAGCCAGCTAGCCTTTTTATGCATGAGATAAAACGCTTTCGACTGTGCTTTAAGATTTGTGTTTACAGCTTAAAGCGTTCAATTGCGCTGCGCATACGCTGAGAAATTTGTGACAACACTTCAACTTCACCTGCAAGCGATTCAGCGGTAGCAAGCTCTTCAGAAGTAAGTTCACTCAATCGCGCGGTGCTTTGCGCAATGGAAGCTGACGCGGTTTCCTGTTCCACAGCAGAGGTGGCAATTTCAGTCATACTTTCGCTGGCTTCGCGGATTTGCTGCATGATTTCTGACATGGCCGATGTGGCACTATCACTTGAAACAACAGCTTCATCGACCAGTTGTATACAGGTTTGCATTTGATCAACCGAACTGGCGGTTTGTGCTACTAGCTGTTCAGTAATGCTAGTAATTTGGTCTGCACTTTCTTTTGAGCGAATCGCCAGGGTGCGCACTTCGTCGGCTACCACGGCGAAACCGCGGCCGTGTTCGCCAGCGCGAGCTGATTCAATGGCAGCATTCAGTGCAAGCAAATTAGTTTGTTCAGCCACAGCAGTGATAGAGCGCATGGCGTCAGAAATATGTGAACATTGTTCGTTAAGCGCTGTATTAGTCTGCGCCGCAGCATTTAGCGTGTTGCGCAACGAGTCTATTGTTTTACTGGATTGAGAAATAGAGTCGCGGGTAGACTGGGAGGCACTTTGCGCTGCCGACGCTTTATCACTAGCAAGGGTAGTTTGCTCTGTTGAAAGCTGCATGGTTTGTGCGATTTCTTCTGACGATGCCGACACCATGGCAAGTTCTTGGTCAGTATTTCTGCTAATTTCAAACATGTTATTAGCTGCTAACTCCATATTTGAAGCCCCTTTTACCACTTCATCAGTCAAGTTAGAAGCAAGCTCGATGAGAGACTTCACTTGATCAATAAGTTCAGCGAAAGGCCTGACTATTTTATTGCCGCGATTTAGCTCAACGGACAAATCGAGCTTGCCATCATCTTGCTGCATGGTTTCAATGGCCAAGCGTAGTTCGGCGGCGCCTGCACCTTCTTGATGGGCTTGCTTAGCCATGTACATCAATACGCCACCCTCGGACAATGCAAAAGCAGCATGCATAAGCAGGATAGGGAAAGTTACGTGACCTTCCTCAAAAATCATCAACGGCGCTCCGCCAGACTGTAAAAAGAAGAATGAAATATGATGAACTGCTACAACCGCAGTCCCTGTTGCAACCACTTTCCAGTCTCTGAAATAAGAAAGAAAGGCAAGAAGGACAAAAATTTCGAAGTGGACTTCGATTAAACCGAAAGATTGATGAATATGAAGCGCAGTTAGCAATTGAACGCCGATTGCCATAGCATGGCGGCTTATCGCCGAGTAAGGGTTTTGAAGGCTGAGTACAAGTGGCAAAGCTGCAATAGGAACACCTAAGATAAACGCAGGTAAAAGTTCACCTGTAAATACACCAATAGCGATAGCAATGAGTAATTGAACAGCAATTACAACGCGAAAAATTTTATGACCTTCAAGGAGCCAAGGGTACTGCATGCCAATCTCCGATGGTTGTTTTGCAATAAGTGTAGGTTAAAAATTATAGGTGTGCTAATTTCGCTGAAGTCTACGCCAGTTGCGGTGTCTACGCTATTTGACTTTGGTATAGACACTTAAATTATTACAGAACATTAATGCGCCGAAGCCCGTGTAAATTAAGGACTCAGTTATGCCAGCTATCGCTTTTTTGTCTACCGATAATCTTGAAGACTTTTTTGTTTATGATGAATTATTAATTCCGTTTTTCGAAAAACGCGGGTGGTCTGTTGAAACTGTCTCATGGCATAGCGACTCGCCGAATTGGGATAAGTTTGACTATGTTATTGTTCGCAGTACGTGGGATTATCAGCAGCACGCTGAAGACTTTTTAGCGTGTTTAGAAGGTATTAATACGTCGAGTGCGGTGTTATTGAACCCGTTGTCCTTGATGAAGTGGAATATTGAAAAGCTCTACCTTAAAGACTTACAGAGCAACGGGGTTCCTATTGTCGAAACAATGTGGGGGAGCGAGTTCAATAACGGTGTTATAGAGGAAGCTTTTGCGCATTTTAGCTGTGACACTGTGGTGATTAAACCCACGCTGAGTGCTAACGCTGATGATACTTTCAAGCTTTCTGCTGACGACTGGCGTGAGGGGCATGTGAATCAGAAAGTACTCTACGATACATTTCAACAGCGAGATTTTATGATCCAGCCTTTCTTAAGTAGCGTTGTTGATGAAGGGGAGTACTCATTATTTTACTTCGGTGGTGAGTTCAGCCATGCCATTAAGAAAGTGCCGCAAAAAGGCGACTTTCGCGTGCAAGAAGAGCATGGCGGCAGCTTGCACTCTATAACCGTAGACAGTGAACAATTGGCTGTCGCTGAAAAAGCACTGGCAGCTATGCCCTGTGACGCACTATATGCGCGGGTTGATTTGGTGAAACAGAATAACAACTGGGCGATAATGGAGCTTGAGCTCATTGAACCCTCACTGTATTTCAACCTTGACCCCCAGTCTCCACTTCGCTTTGTAGAGGCTTTAGTGAGATTTCACGCGTCTGCGCAGTGACCAAATAAAAAAAGCGGCATGCAAACGCTGAATCTGCAAGCCGCTATATAACCATCCATCCTTGCCCTCTTTTTGTAAAGGCTAGTGTTCAACGCAAGTTAAATTCTTAAAATCAGTGTTTAAAGCTATTTCCTTTTGAAACGCTGCGCTCCACCCGAGATATTTGCCTTTGTGGTCTTTCTCGCTGAGACTGTTTTACCGATCTATGGCTAGATGTTCGTTCTACACGCTTAGGTTTACTACTTTCACGGGCAACGGAACGGTGTTGTGGACTCGTCCTTTCAATCCGTTGACGATTTACGTTTTGCTTCACTGAACCATGTTGCGCACCATTCCTGTTTGCATACTTCCTAGACTGTGGCGATGGCGCTGTTTTAGCCGGCTTGTCACGCTTCAAGGCTTTAAGTGTGTTGTTCCGCGTTGGTTTTTCATTTTTAGCCACCGATTGATTGCGTTTCAGCGCATGCTCTATCGATTGTTTGCGCTTCACAGAATCTTGCTTGTTCTGAAAGCGATTTTCTCTTAACGGTGTTACCTGTTTCGGCTCGATAGTCCGTCTTACCGGTTTGTTATCGCCTACTCGCGTTAAAGGCTTATCTGCAGAGCGCGCTAAAGGCTTATTAACCCGTTTATCGTTATAGTGAGACGGTGAATTCGCCGTTCTCACTTGCTTGTTCGACAAGTGCTTGGTCCGGGTAGCGCCAGCATGCTCATAGCGCGCAGGCGCACTGTGAATCACGCGATTAGAATAACGTGCCCGGCGATGCACTGTATTGTGCTCCCAACGGCGATAGTCACGACTTACCACGCGTTTACGTGGGCTACCGTGGTAATAGCGGCGCACGGGCTCGCGGTGAATGACTACGTGACGGTTATGCCAATGCACGCTGCCAAAGAAGAAGAAGGTAGAAAGGTGAACGCTTGGAGACCAGTATACATTGCTATGGTGATGGTAGCTTACATGGTGTCTCCAGCGAATTGGCGAAATTGGGTGCCACCAGTTACCATATACAACATGTGGGTCGTAATATGGCACATAAACCACCTCTCTCTGACGCGGCTCTATGTAAATAATTTCTCGACTGCTTTCACGTTCTCTTTCAACTTCAATGTAGTCGTTAGTTACCAAGTTACCCGTGTTATGGGCATGCTGCCTAAGTACCTGAACACGATCTAACACTCGACTTTGATCAATAAGTACATTATCGCCAAGCTGCTGTAACCACTCAAGATCACTGGCCAAGGTATTAAGTAGCTCGGTGAATGGCGCGAGTGCTTTTACGCTCGGGTCCCAACTTACGCCATCTAATACACCCTCTACTTGTTCAGGCGTTAGATGCTTATTGCTTTGACGCCAGCGGTCGGCTGCAACTACGTCTAAAGGGTAGGTAGAAGCAATTAAAATATGGGTAAGCAGTGTATCGGGGTAAAGGGCAATGGGCGCAAGTGCACTATCTAATTCGGCATCAGAATACTGCTGGGCTGAAGACGAAACCTGAGCAAGGTTTGTATTCGACTGAGCAAGTACAGGCAGCGCCTGCGCACTGGACAGCGCTATAACTATCGAAAAGGTTATGTTTTTCATACATTCTCCTTACATTGCTATGCTGCAGATTTGCTGCTTTTTACGCGCAATGTGGTAAGTCTGTATACATTATGCTCGAACGATAATTAACCGAAGCTGAATAGAAAACGCCCACATTGTTGTAGTGGGCGCTTTTAGAAGATAATGGATGCTAGCTTGTATGGACGTTGCCAATGTCTCTAGCTATTTGAAAACATGCGGGTCGAAGGCGTGACCGAGCTTTTCCGTCTTTGTCTTTAGGTAGTGTTTGTTGTCTTTGGTGATGCCGTGATCTATCGGCTTTCTTGCTACAACATCAATACCCAGTGCTTTTAGTGCGGCAAGCTTCTTAGGGTTGTTTGTCATCAACTCCACGTGCTTAACATTAAGGGTGTCTAACATGAGTTTGCAAATGTCGTAACTTCTAAGGTCCGCGTCAAAACCAAGGTGTTCGTTAGCTTCTACGGTATCCATGCCGCTATCTTGAAGGTTATAAGCGCGAATTTTGTTTAAAAGACCAATACCGCGGCCTTCTTGGCGCAAGTAAAGCAGTACACCGTGACCGTTATCTACAATATTTTGCATGGCTTTTTCTAACTGAAAGCCACAGTCGCAGCGGGTACTAAATAAAGAATCACCGGTTAAACATTCTGAATGAATACGAATAGGCACAACGTCGTCTTCTTTCCACTCTCCGTAAGAAAGGGCGACGTGCTCCTGACCACTGGCTTCAACAAAGCCGTGTATTTTAAAATCACCCATTCTTGTAGGTAATTTTGCGGTGCTGACATATTCGTACTTAGGCTGTTTGCTACTCATGTTACTTCTACACTTTGGACAGTAGGCAATAAGTGGGGATGACTTCTATTTTTGCAAGTCTACCATTTTATTATACGCGAGTTGACGCTTGTGCTATCACTTTTTTCGTAAAGGTTATATCAGGGATAGTTATCAGAGGGGCTTAAATTCCCGTAAAGGCGCGGGCTTAGCAACACCGTAGCCCTGGGCGAAATCAACGCCCATCTTGCCTAACTGTGCCATGGTGCCTTCATCTTCTACAAATTCACCAACAGTTTGCATACCCATGGCTTTGGCCACGTCGTTAATAGAGGCAACCATAGCCGTATCTACGCTATCATTTAGCATATCCTTGATAAACATACCGTCAATTTTTACCTGGCTCACGGGTAAGCTTTTAAGATAATTATACGATGAGAAGCCACTGCCAAAGTCGTCGAGGGCAAAAGAACACCCGAGACGGTTAAAGGTACGCATAAAGGCAAGAGTGACTTCCATTTTAATGATGGCTACCGACTCAATAACCTCAAAACATATTTTGTTGTGCGGGATATTAAAGGTTTCGAATGCATTGAGAATAAACAAGGTAAAATCTCTATCTGCCAGGGAGTGGCAGTTAAGATTGATGCTGCATCGTTTCAATTCTGCAAGGTGCTTAGGGTTTTCAGAGAGCCATTTGAAGGTATTTGTTACAACCCATTTATCAACACTGACATTCATCTCGAATCGCTCAGCCGTGGGTAAAAAGTTGGCAGGCTCGACAAGCTGCCCGTCTTTTTCCCTAAGACGCAGCAGAACTTCATAGTAGTGCCCGTCGCTGGTTTTACTTAATGGTCTTAGCGATTGATAAAAAAGCTCGAAGCGACCTTCTTCTAACGCGTTGTTAATAGAGGATACCCAATCAAGTTCGCGCTGGTAGCGCTGCATACTTTCGTCATTTTTGTTGTATCTATGAACCTGATTTCTTCCTTGTTCTTTAGCGAAGTAACATGCGGCATCGGCCATACTTAAATACTGGCCCGGGTCGACATCGGTATCGTCGCATACCACCATACCTATGCTCACGCCTAAGTTGAAAATGCGGTTGTCCCACATAAAGCGATAAGCCTGCACGGCGTTAAGGATTTTTACTGCATTTAAGTAAACGGCGTCGGCATCAATACCTGAATAAATAATGCCAAACTCATCGCCACCAAGGCGGCCCAATTGCGCGTCTGAAAGCAAGGTGTTCTCAATCAAACGGGCAATATCCTTAATAAGTACATCGCCAGCTTTATGGCCGCAGGTATCGTTGACCACCTTAAACCTGTCGAGATCTAAAAACAGTAAACACAATGGTGTGTCGCTTGCGTTGACGACTTTATCTTTGAACATAGATTCAAACTGGCGTCGGTTGTAAACGCCAGTCAGCGAGTCATGAGTAGCTAAATAATGCAGGCTTAAGTCTGACTGCTTCTTTTCAGTGATATCTATGATAGAGCCGTACAAAAAGCTGCCTTCGTCATTTTCTCGAATTTGACACGAGAGAGAAAACCAAAATTCACTACCGTCGCGGCGCTTGCCTCGTATTTCTTTGCCGGTAACGTGACCTTGCTGCGAAATCTCGCCGAGTAAAATTTGCCTATCTTCTACACTGGCGTAGAACACTTTTGTGTTCTCTGCTTCGGCAAGCATTTCTTCTTCATTGTCGTAGCCAAAAACTTTACACATAGCGGGATTTACTGAAATGAGCTTTCCATCCCATGTGGATGTATAGTGCCCTTCTGCTGAGTGCCTAAATAAATCATAGAAGTGATTCAAGCTTGATATCGTTTCTGCCTGTGTTGAAAGCTGGCGTTGATTCAACACGTTTTCTTTGGTGATGACAGCAAAACCAAAACATAGAAAACCGAGTGTAAGAAAGAAGAGCATACCGATAGCAACATCGACGGTATAAACCAAATTACTGAATAAGTTCTGCGTCACTAGTGCGTAGAATGCGTAAAAGGAAAGCCAGGCGAGAATATAGGTAATGCAGACTGCACGGCTCCCTTTATCTTTAAATACGAGTGCTAGCAAAACGTGATAAAGCCCCATGCCTGCGGTTAACAGCAGAAGTGTGATAGACGCGATATAAGTATTTACAGTAAAACAGTAGGCGGTAGCCACAACGGGTACAAGATAACTTAAGGACCGCAAAGTAATGGGGATACGGGTGAAAAGATGGTGCGTTACTTTGGCAATGCACAATAACAGCATGCAAAAACAGACGGCATAGAAGTGCTCGCTGCCGTTAGTTAAGCTTGGCCAAATTGCCAATCCTCCTGCTGTTATAAACAATAGTGCCATAAGTACAAGCGACGACATGGCAAGCCAAAAGCGGGTGGCAATGCGTTGATACAGGTAGGAAAACAGGAAATAGAGCGCAATCAACGCCATGATGCCCGTTACTGCGCCAAGCAAAGTGAGCATATTGGTGTCGTGCTGTGCGAGTAAGTCTCTTTCCCACAAGGTGATTGGAAAGTACTTTAACCCTTTGTCTTTTACCGCAATCAGTAAGCGAGCGTCCTGATAGGGCTGAAGCGTAAAAGCCAGTCTTATATTAGGAAGAGGCTGCCTTAAAGAATAGTCACCTTTTCCTGCTTGATAACGATAGGACTTAATAATTCGTTCACTGCTATCAAGTAGAAATATCTGTAAATCGTCAACATTTAAGCGGTCAACATTAAGCACCAGTGGAATAGGGCTGTAGCCCGTATGAACAAGTTCGGTGGAGTACCATATACGTTCATCGGAAAAAGAGGCGTTGGCTGAAATATCTTTAGTGTTACCATGTAAAACATCAAAATATGTGGCGCTAGTGGGGGCGACAGACAAACGCGCATGGAGATTAATAATCTGGCGCTCAAAGGATTCGTTAACGGTAAGCTGACTGCTAGCCGAAACGCTGACGCTTAGCAACATCCAACTGATGAGCAATGCTGATACGTACTTAAATAGCCGGGCTATTACCACTCGTTAATTCCTTGTACCACATAGTAAGAGGATGTTTGTAAAGGCGAAATATGTATTGTTAAGCCCTCTTATCCCTCGGGTGCTTTTCTTAGAATAATACTAGTTGTAACGAAAAGCCAAACCCAACGTACAGTGATAACTCAAGTGTTATGTTTGCAAAAGGTAGTTAAAAATTGCTGATGGCGATTGCTGCACACCTATAGGTTCCAGCCATATAGCTTCACAGAGCCATTCTATACAAAGCATACACTGTAAATCTGTTTCGCTTGCACTTGCGGTTATGATGGCCTGAAACCGGTCAGCCCCCCAATCTGTCTCTAAAAGTTTGAAGTTAAAAAAAGCACAAAACTGTTCCACCCACTGTTGAGTTTTAAGAGGGGTAGCGGGTAGCGCAGTGCGAATTTCTAGGCTGCCTTCGTTAACAAGGGTATGTTGTAGCATGTCTTCTTTGGTGAGGTTTTTCATAGAAGTTATCAATTTATTGGCAGTAGTAAACCCGCTTGCTTTAAAAAGTGTATATAGTACAACACAAAAACAATAGCGTTAATTTAAGCGTATTAAGGACGGAGTATGCTAACACTTCACCATTTAAATAACTCTCGCTCGCAGCGAATTTTGTGGCTTCTTGAAGAGCTAGGCGTAGAGTACAAAATAGAATTTTATCAACGAGACAGCACTACGAACCTGGCGCCTGACTCGCTGCGGGCTGTTCATCCATTGGGGCGCTCTCCAGTGCTTACTACGCCGAACGGTGCAATTGCAGAATCTGGCGCTATTGTGGAATATTTAGTTCGTCATCACGCTACCGACGCATTTGCTGTGCCCCAAGACCCCGAAGCACTTCAACAATATTGGTTTTGGCTGCATTTCGCCGAAGGCTCACTAATGCCGCCACTAGTGGCAAACTTAGTGCTGGAGAAAGCACGTCAAAAAGGTTCGAAGCCTTTTTTTATTAAGCCAATTACTAACAAACTGATAGACGGTATTTTAAATGCCTATTATGGCCCTAATTTAGCGCAGAGCTTACGCTATGTGGAATCTTACTTATCAAAAAATACCTGGTTTGCGGGTGACGCGCCTAGTGGCGCTGATGTTCAAATGATATTTCCTCTAGAATCGCTGGTGGCCAGCGGCCGCGCTAAAGAATTTACCGCTATTCAAGGTTACGTAAAGCGCGTTCATGCCAGAGAAGCTTACAAAGCAGCGTTAGAAAAAGGTGGTGAGTACGCTTACGCTTAATGTGTTCATCCGCAAGGCGCGCCCCTTTACTCTGTGCAAACCCTGCGGCCGACTGGGAAATAAAGACCTAGTTGGCCCTGAAGCTTTTAATGGTCGCGATTGATATAGTCGTCAATAAGCTGGATAAAGGCTTCTCCATAGCGCTCCAGCTTGGTTTGGCCCACACCGCTTACCTCTAATAACGTGTTGCGTGTAGTAGGTAGCTTACACGCCATATCAACCAAAGTGGCGTCACTAAATACCACATACGGCGGCACTTCATTTTCTTCGGCCAACACTTTGCGTAGGTGCTTAAGACGGGTGAACAACGTTCGGTCGTAGTTAGCAGGCGCTTGTTTTGCTTTTTTCTTGTCGGGCTTAAATTCAAGTCGCGGAACGGCAAGCTGAACCGCCACTTCACCTTTTAGCACAGGCCGAGCGGCCTCGGTTAAGCGCAATGCGGCATGGGCGGTAATATCAACGCGTATAAGGCCTTTATGAACAAGCTGGTTGATAATGTTGTGCCAGTAGCTATCCGATTTATCTTTACCTATGCCGTACGTGGAAAGCTGGTGGTGACCTGATTCCTGAAGGCGCCTAAGTTGCTTGCCTCGCAACACATCAATGACGTACTGGCTAGAGGCTTGCTGAGAGAGCCTAAACACGCACGACAGTACTTTTTGTGCAATGACTAAACCGTCAATCATTTTAGGCGGGTCTAAGCAGATATCACAGTTGCCACAGGCGCTGTCGCTAAATTGCGAAAAATAGTTCAGCAGTACTTGCCTGCGGCAGGTCTGTGCTTCTGAAAAGGCTTCCATGGCCGCGAACTTTTGCAGCTCTATTTGGTTGCGCTCAGCTATTTCGCCTTGCTCTATCCACTGTTTTACACGGGCCGCGTCTTTTTCATCAAACAATAGTAAAGCTTCAGACTCCAGACCGTCTCGCCCCGCTCGACCGGTTTCCTGATAATAGCTTTCAACACTACGCGGAACGTCGTGGTGAACCACGTAACGCACGTTCGATTTGTTAATACCCATGCCAAAGGCAACGGTGGCCACCACAATATCAATTTTGTCGTTAAGGAACTGGCGCTGCACTAGCTCTCGCTCGTCGTTATCCATACCTGCGTGATATGCCGCGCAACGAAAGCCTTGCCTAAATAATTTAGCGTGCAGGTCATCGACTTTCGCACGACTGTTGCAGTAAATAATGCCGCTGCCCTCTTGCTGCTTTACGTAAGCAACAACTTGGTCGAAAGCTTTGTACTTGCTCATTACGCGGTAACGAATGTTGGGCCTGTCGAAGCTGCCTTTATAAACCAGCGGGTTGTTAAGGTTTAGCTGCGTCAATATGTCTGCTTGGGTGGCTGAATCTGCCGTAGCCGTTAGGCCGATGACAGGAATAGTGGGAAAACGAGACTTTATTTGACCCAAAGCGCGATAATCCTGCCTAAAATCGTGCCCCCAATGGGAAACGCAGTGGGCTTCATCAATGGCAAACAAGGCTATGTCGGCGTGGGCTAGCGATTGCTGGAAATAGTACTGCATTAAACGCTCAGGTGACACGTACAGCAAGTCGAGCTTTCCAGCTTGCAGTGCGTCATTTATGTGCGCTTGTTCGTCTGCTTCTAGCGTTGAATTGAGATAGGCAGCGTTCACACCCAATGCTTTTAGCTGCTCTACCTGATCTTGCATTAAAGAAATAAGCGGTGAAACAACAATAGCAGTGCCGGGGCGTACTAATGCAGGAATTTGGTAGCACAGCGACTTACCACCACCTGTTGGAAGCAAAACGAGTGCGTCTTTACCTTCACATACTTGGTGAATGACTTCGCCTTGACCGTCGCGAAACGCATCGTAACCAAATACATCTTTTAAGACAGTTTCTGGTGTTTTTATACGTTGCGTTTCTGGCGCTGATTCTGTTGGAGCTATTGCAGTTGTCATGACGCTGGATTTTACGCGTTTTTAGGCTCGGCTTCACGGGGCAATTCAAAAAACTAGACTAAAATGCAGCGATGACTTGCCTAATAAAGTTTAATTAGATGTGTTCGTGCATTTTTTGCGCACATTGTGTGACGGGAAGGCGATGAATTAGCGACGGCGTTGAGCCAAATAATCCATTCTAATGAGGTATTATTGGCTGGATGAATTTCCTTGCTTGTTATGTTCAGTAGTAATGTTATCGACACTGTGACAGTAAGTGGATTACACAATGCCTAATAATGAAAAACCTACGGTAAATAAAATGCTAGACCATCAAACTATGATCGATCATGTCATTGCGCTTTTTCGTGATAATATGCCGTTTAACCAGCTGCTTGGTTTGGAGTTTGTCACACAGGGTACTGGTCTGGAAACGCAGATTTCGTTGCATCTTAATTGGCAGCCCACGCTTACCGGCAATCCAATGCAAAAAATTCTACACGGTGGCGTAACAGCGACTATGCTAGACACCATCGGTGGTTTAGTTTCAATTATAGAAACCATTAAGCAAACCACAGAAGAGCAACTTGAAGACCTGCAGATAAGATTGCCCACCATGGGTACGGTTGATATGCGTGTTGACTACTTAAGGCCAGGACGAGGCAAGCGTTTTATTGCAACAGCGGTGATTATACGCAAGGGCAGTAAATTAGTGGTTTGCAGAATGGAATTACACAACGAAAAAGGCGATCATATAGCCTTTGGCACGGGTACGTATATGCTGGGATAGCAATGTCTAAATAGGTTTGCATCATTCCACAATGCCTGTTGTTACGTTGTGTAAAGGAAGTGAGCGGTATTAACGGGAGGTGTAGCATGGCAGAGCCATTACCAGATTTAATTGAAGAGATTGTTACCGAAAGTATGGGTGACGATCCGGCGACCTTGTTGGCGGCTTTAGCCGGACAAGACGAGGTATACATTGCATCTCTTTTAGAATCACTGCCTGTAGAAAAACGTTTGGTGGTATGGGAAGGCATTCCTCGCGACCGCAAGCTCGACGTACTTGTTGAGATGCGTAGCGACCCTCGTGAAATTCTAATCGACAATACGCCGCACGACGAATGGGCGTCTATTTTTGCTGATATTGATGCAGAAGACCTGTTAGAGCTACTCGACTCTTTGCCAAAACGCCTCGTCGATATGGCCTATGAATCGCTTGATTCTAAAGAACGAAAGTACTTCAGAGAAGCCACACAATTCCCTGATAACCAAATAGGGCACTGGGTTAACCACGAGCAGTTAGTGCTGCCGTCGAACGCGAAAGTACGCGAAGGGCAGCGCTTGTTAAGGCGGGATATACCTCAGCACTGTGACAGTATTTTTTTGGTGAATCGCTCAGGTCAATTTTCAGCGCTGGTTAAAATTAGCCACCTTTTCAATGCGCAAGATCACGTGTCGCTATTCGATTTGTCGGAAGAAAACGTAACGACGATCCAAGGGGCTGACGACACCATGAATGCGTCGCTACTTGTTCAACGTTCTGGGCTAGCATCGTTGCCGGTAGTTGATGAGAACAACAAATTACTTGGTCGATTAGATGTGACTTCGGCAAGTGAACTGGTAAACGAGTTTTACGAGCGCCAAGTAATGGCTTCGGCCGGTATGGACGAGGATGAAGATTTATTCTCGCCTGTAGCGAAAAGTGCGAAAAACCGGGCCCTTTGGCTTGGCATTAACTTGCTTACCGCATTTTTAGCTTCGTGGTTTATTGGATTGTTCGAAGGCACGCTGCAACAAGTGGTTGCCCTTGCGGTACTTATGCCAGTGGTGGCGAGCATGGGCGGTATTGCAGGTAGTCAAACGCTAACTCTTATTGTACGAGGGCTTGCGCTGGGGCAGGTCACGCCGGCTAACTTACGGGCGCTCATGGTGAAAGAGCTAAAGGTCGGTGGCGTTAATGGCGTTATTTGGGCCTTGGTTATCGGCGTGGTTGCTTACTTCTGGTTTACCGATGCCATGTTAGGTTTGGTTATTTGTTTGGCCATATTATTCAATATTGTCGCCGCTGCCTTAGCGGGCGTATTTGTGCCTGTCATCTTAGATAAACTAAAAATAGACCCCGCACTGTCGGGGTCGGTCATTCTGACTACCGTCACTGACATCGTAGGCTTTGTGGCATTCTTAGGTTTAGGGACACTCTTTCTTCTCTGAGACGGCTTCTTCTGAAATATTGCTCCGGCTGAAGGCCTCGTTCAGCTTAAAAGTGCCTTACACATATAAAGCCCGACTGAATGAATACATTTGGTGGGGCTTTTTCTTTGGTAGTGTCACCTTGATGTAGAACCACTATACCTGCGGTAACACGCCGCGATTACGAACATTTTATTTCTCGCTGAGTGGGTAATTATTTATGCGGGCTGGTATTACATGCGCTTTGCCGCATTGGAACGCGTTAAGGGTTGTGTATTCATCTAACCTGATAAACAATATGCGCCTTCTTACCCTGAATCTCGTTGGAGCCAGCCTTGTCTAAGCAAGCGAGTGCCGCGCAAGTCGGCGTTATTTGCGCAATTGCCGCATACAGTATGTGGGGTGTTGCGCCTGTTTACTTCAAACAGTTAATGGTATTGCCGGCGGCTGAAATCCTTATGCACAGGGTCATCTGGTCTGTGGTGCTGTTGGTTGGGTTTATTGCTGCGCTAAAGCAATGGTCAAAAGTAGGCGCAGCCTTTCGCAACAAACGGGTTATGCAGATTTTGTTCGTAGCTGGGCTGCTGCTGGGGGCAAATTGGCTTTTGTTTATTTGGGCAATTAATAACGACCATATTCTTGATGCAAGCCTAGGCTATTACATCAACCCCCTTATCAATGTATTCTTGGGGCGACTTTTCTTAGGAGAAAGATTGCGCAATTTACAGCGCGTGGCGGTAGGTCTTGCTGCTATTGGCGTGGCTATTCTTGTTTTCTCTTACGGCCACGTTCCGTGGATTGCCTTGGTGCTTGCGGGTAGTTTTAGCGTTTACGGCTTATTGCGCAAGCAAGTGGCAGTAGACTCGCTACCCGGCCTTTTCATTGAAACCTTAATGCTGTCGCCATTAGCTATTGTCTACTGGGTATTCTTTGGCTCTGAATACAGCAACTTATTTAATAACGACGCCACCCTAAATGCCCTTATTCTGGCGGCTGGCATTGTAACTACCGCGCCACTTCTTTGTTTTACCGCCGCAGCAAGGCGGATTATGTATTCAACGCTGGGCTTCTTTCAGTACATCGGCCCAACGCTAATGTTCATACTGGCGGTTTACCTTTACGGCGAGCCACTTGAAGAGTCGCGTTTGGTGACCTTTGGCTTTGTGTGGTTTGCGCTTATCTTGTTCAGCGCCGACTCACTATTTAATTACCGCAGTCAGCGTAAAGTGCAAAAGCTTGCCTCAGAGTAAGGGCTTCTGCACACAAGCTAGCGTGATGTAAGCCGGGCATCAAGCGATTACCTAAAGCGCTCGTTTAAGAACGCTATTTGCTTTTTGTGGTAGTAATGCATAGCGGGCAAGTTTTGACTTAAGCGTCAGAAAGCTTAGGGGGAGTTGATTGAGTGAAAAGCTAAAGCAAGGACCCTTGCTCTTGTTGAGGTATATCGGGCGGTTCGCATTTCACCTGGTTGCGCCCGCTATTTTTTGCAGCATAAAGCTGTTTGTCGGCTAGGCTCAAAAGCTTATCCACACGCTGAGTGTGTGCGCCACTTACCCCAATACTGCAAGTCACTTTTATGTCCGTTTTGGGAAGTTGGATAACTTCAGCTTCCACCACTTTTCTAAAATCGTCTAAGCGTTCGCATGCTTCTTTAAGCGGCGTTGCAGGCATATAAATACAAAACTCTTCGCCTCCAAATCGGGAAATGATTTCATCAGGGAAATAAAATTCAATGAGGGCCGCCATGGCTTTTAGCACAACGTCACCGGCGTCATGACCATGGGTGTCATTGATTGATTTGAAAAAGTCTAGGTCAATCAGAGCAAGGGCATGGTCTTCAGAAAGGATTTGGTGTTGCACTGTGACCATGTAGAAAAAGTGACGTCGGTTCGGTAAACCTGTCAGATAGTCGGTATTCGCCACACGGCGTATTTCTTCAACACTTTCAATATATTCCACGTTCTGCATCACGCGACACAAGAACTCTTCATGACAGTACGGTACGCGTAAGAAATCATTAGCGCCGCTTTTGATAAAGTGCGCAGACATCAACATTCCTTTACCACCCGCTATCCCCATTATGGCAAGTTGTTCTTTGGAGAAGGCCTTTCTTAGGCTTGCCACAAAATGGGTGCCTGTCATGTCTGGCAGCGTGTTGTCAGTGATGACCAGACGTACATTTTTGTGTTCAGAAAGGCAGTGCATTGCGTCGGTAGCTGTTAAACATTCAAAGGCAATAAAATTATGACGCTGAAGTAATGAAACCGTTTTTGAGCGTATAACACGATTGGTACTTACGACTACAACGCCGGTAGATTTGTTTTTTTCTAGACGGCTGATAAGGCGGTTTAGGTAATCGTAGTTTTGTGAATTTTCTTTGGGAATGTAATCGACAACATCCCGTTCAAGAACCTTGTCGCGAATAGCATTGTCTAGATTTTCCGTTGTCGCTATGGTCGGAATAAAAGATTCGACAGCAAAGTCGATAGCTTCACCTTTCGGCGCATCAGGTAAAGCATAGGCAACAATGGCGCACAAGAAGGTTTCAGGCATTTCTTGTGAAAAACGGGCCTTACCTTCGGTAAGCGAGGTTGCGCCGACGGGCGTAAGTCCCGCACGGCGGACTAATTTCGCTATAAGCTCAAGGTTGCCTTCACCATTTTCGATGATCAGCACATGTTGCTGCATACATTCCAACTTAGAGTAAGGCTACCTTGCCAATTAATGATGTTACGCTTTCTCCAGCTTTGCGTAAGCAAGTACCAGCCATTTGCTACCAAATTCGTCGAAGTTTACTTGAACGCGGCCATGCTCACCACTCCCTTCATAGTTAAGCACAATCCCTTCGCCGAATTTACGGTGCACTACGCGCTCACCTAAACTGAAGCCTGTTTCTTCAAAACTGGCGTGCGAGGTTGCTTGACTAAAGCGGTTATGTACTGGTCTTGAGATTGTTGATTTAAGCCTAACTTCTTCCACACAATCTGCTGGCATCTCGCGAATAAAGCGCGACGCCGTATGATACTTATCTTGACCATATAATCGACGACTTTCTGCGTAAGTAATATACAACTTTTGCATAGCGCGAGTCATACCAACATAGCAAAGTCTACGCTCTTCTTCCATTCGACCTGGTTCGTCGTTGGTCATCTGGCTAGGGAACATACCTTCTTCCACGCCGGCTAGGAACACCAGTGGAAACTCAAGACCTTTGGCAGTGTGGATAGTCATCATCTGCACCGCATCTTGGTCTTTATCCGCCTGAGTTTCGCCCGCTTCAAGCGAAGCGTGGGCCAAAAACGCGGCTAAAGGCGACATCTCTTCGGCTTCTTCGGGCACGATAAAGGTTTTACATGCACTGACTAGTTCTTCTAAGTTTTCTAGTCGAGCCTGGGCCTTTTCTCCGCGTTCTGCTTGGTACATGGCGTACAGACCAGATTGACGAATCGCTTTGTCGGCTTGCTGATCAAGCGGCTCATCTAACGTGGCTTGCTCAAGCTCTGTAATTAGTAATACAAAGCTTTGCATCGCGTTTAATGCACGGCCCTTAAACCCACCTTCGTTTATAAGCAACTGGCTGGCTTGCCACATAGAACAGTTATGCATGCGTGCAGTGTCGCGCACTTGCGAAAGAGTTTTCTCACCAATACCGCGGCTTGGGGTGTTTACCACGCGCTCGAAGGCAGCGTCATCGTGAGGGTGACTTACCATGCGCATATAGCCAAGGGCATCTTTTATTTCTTGGCGTTCGAAGAAGCGCAAACCGCCGTAAATGCGATACGCCAGCCCTTCGTGTAGCAAGGCTTCTTCCAGTACTCGAGACTGGGCGTTGTTCCTGTAAAGAATGGCAGTGTCGCTAAGGGCGTTGCCTTGGTTTAGCCAGTCTTTGATTTTAGACACGATAAAGC
This sequence comes from Alteromonas sp. ABD4_190, assembly GCF_056160105.1. Lineage (NCBI taxonomy): Bacteria > Pseudomonadati > Pseudomonadota > Gammaproteobacteria > Alteromonadales > Alteromonadaceae > Alteromonas > Alteromonas sp. ABD4_190. The sequence continues at coordinate 1,874,468 of NZ_JBSWWN010000001.1, read as the reverse complement.
GCGCTTCATCTAGCTCGTTGAAGCCCGCATAAACAGAAATCAGCTCACCTTGCGCATCTTCCGTCCACAACTCTTTGCCTAAACGGCCTGTATTATTGTCGATAACCGTATTCGCTGCTTTTAGAATGTTCCCGGTAGAACGGTAATTCTGCTCAAGGCGAATAGTGGTAGGCTCATTAAAGTCTTTTAGAAAATGCTGAATATTATCTACGTTTGCGCCTCGCCAGCCGTAAATAGACTGGTCGTCGTCGCCAACAATCATAATATTGTTATTGTCGCCGCTACACAGCATGCGAAGCCATGCATATTGGATATTGTTGGTATCTTGGAACTCGTCAACTAACACAGCACGGAAACGGCGTTGATAGTGCGCCAACACTTCAGGATTCTTTGCCCATAACTCATGAGCGCGTAGCAATAGTTCGGCAAAATCAACCAAGCCTGAGCGGTCGCAGGCGTCCTGATATGCCGCATAGACTTCACGCATGGTCTTTTGGATATGATCGCCGTGAGTCTCGATGTGCTGAGGGCGCAGGCCTTCGTCTTTATTGCCGTTTATGTACCACTGAATTTGACGAGGGGCCCAATGCTTTTCGTCCAGGTTCATGGCCTTCAGAATACGGCGAATGAGTCGATACTGATCGTCAGAATCAATGATCTGAAAGTTTTCAGGCAAATTAGCTTCAGCGTGATGCGCGCGTAATAGGCGGTGTGCAAGCCCGTGGAAGGTACCAATCCACATGTTGTGTAGGCTGCGACCCATCAACGACTCAATACGGCCGCGCATCTCTTTGGCGGCTTTATTTGTAAACGTCACTGCCAAAATAGAAAAAGGGGCGATGTTTTCGACTTCCATCAACCACGCGATGCGATGCACTAATACGCGGGTTTTACCACTACCAGCGCCAGCTAATACTAGGGCATTTGATAATGGGGCTGCTACTGCTTCACGCTGTTTGTCGTTAAGCTCGTCTAGCAGTCGAGATACATCCATAGTGTGGTACCTGTTAGTTGATAGTGTTGTACATTCAGCAGCGGGCTATTATGCCATCTGACTGTTAATTTATACAGTCCAGTTTTTCAGCCCTTTTCGTTAAATAAGAACGCAGTTATTTGCCAAGTTAAGCTTTGTGTTTATGCGAGTCTCTTAATGAAAGAAACGGACGCTTTAACCGTTCTAATTGAGTAGTGACAGAGCCTAGTGTGGTCGACGTAAGGCTCAAAGGTACACAAATGAAAGATACAGTTATTAGCTATAACGAATTAATACGATAAATTGATCGAATTATGCGCTTGGCAGGTATCACATCGGTATTGCATCACGCCAAACTCGGGTAAACTTTCTGCTCTCTTAATTCGGCTACCTCTGCGCTTTCTTACAGGGCGAGTGTTAGCAAAAGAGTTAAGCCATTTTAGGCAAGTTAAAAAAAGCACACGGCCCCAACTTTTTAACGACATACATTGGCACAAAAACAGCTAATTAACAGCACACTAACGGGACATGCTCATGACCGCACTTTCTACGCCCATCGATTTCTGGTCGACGCTCAAACAAGAAGCGCAAATTGTTGCTGACAACGAACCATTGCTATCTAGCTATGTGCACGCCAGTGTTCTTGCTCATCATAATTTCGAATCGTCGCTAAGCTTTATTCTGTCAAACAAAATGGCAGATGACGTGATGCCTGCGATTGCTATACGTGAGGTGTTCGACGAAGCCTACTTGTTAGAGCCTGGCATTAGCGAGGCAGCCATTGCTGACATAATGGCGATTAATGCGCGAGATGCCGCAGTGAACGACTACCTTACTCCTTTACTGCACTTTAAAGGTTTCCACGCCGTTCAGGTGCATAGAATGGCGCACTACCTTTGGGTTCACGGGCGCCACCAGTTAGCCTTATTTTTGCAAAGCCGCAACTCGGCAAGTTTTGGTGTAGATATACATCCTGCTGCACGAATTGGTAAGGGCGTTATGTTCGATCACGCGACTGGTATTGTGGTGGGTGAGACAGCGGTAGTAGAAGATAATGTTTCTATTCTTCAAAGTGTCACCCTTGGCGGTACGGGTAATGAGTCGGGCGACCGTCACCCTAAAATTCGCCAGGGTGTGTTAATTGGCGCAGGTGCCAAGATCCTAGGAAATATCGAAATAGGCGAAGGCTCAAAAGTTGGCGCAGGTAGCGTTGTATTAAATAGCGTACCAGCCCACGTTACCGTGGTGGGCGTTCCAGCAAAGGTGGTTGGGAGACCGGTTTGTCAAAGCCCTTGTGAATCCATGCGCCAAAACGTCCTAGAAGATAACTAAAATATGGGGTCAGAGTACATTTCCCCTTTTACACTTCGTAAAAGTTTAAAGTACTCTGACCCCGTTATTCATGACCCCATTATTCATAGGAAGTGGGTTAACTCTTTGAGGTTGTCTAGTGCTACGTGAGGCAATACGCTTACAGGTTCGTTGGCTAGCGTCATGGGTCTGTTACAGGCAAACCATGCAGCTTGGAAGCCAGCGTTAATTGCACCTTGGACGTCCTTTATGATGTTATCGCCTACGTGAAGAATATGTTTCGGTGCAATTTGTAAACGTGCTGCGGCTTCATCAAACATATCGCGGGCTGGTTTCATCGGCCGTGTTGTACTGGCGTGAAGAATAGATTCAAAATAACCTTCAATGCCTATTTTTTCTGCGTTTACATTGCCGTTAGTAATGCCGATAAGCGGTAATTTACTACTAATTGTTTTAAGTGCTGCGTGTACCTCATCAGCCAATTTAAAGTCGCTTCTAGCGTCGTAAAAGCAGTTAAAGCAAGCTTCTACCGCATCACTAAGTTCGCCGGTGTTGGTCACATCTGTTTTTAACGTTTCGGGAGCCGTATTCGATAGTGCTGCGGTTAGCACTACACGGCGAAGCTGCCCCATGTCAGAGGCTAAGCGCGGGTCCTTTTTTATGGCAGCTCGCTTTAGTGCTGACCAGTCGTTTGGGGAGAGCGCGGCGGCTGACTTGTGGTGTTTTGCAATATGCGCTTGAAGCGCTTCTTCGGCCCGTCGAATAATAGGTTCGTTATTGTAAAGGGTGTCGTCAAGGTCAAAGGTCATCGCCTCGACTTTGTTAATAGACCTGAAAAACTGCATGGTGAAACCTTAGGTTAGTATTACTTTTTGCGTGCCCGCGGATGAGCCGCATCATAAACGTTGGCGAGATGCTGGAAGTCGAGGTGAGTATAAACTTGTGTTGTCGATAAGTTAGCGTGACCTAACAGCTCTTGAACCGCACGCAAATCGCCACTAGATTCTAATACGTGAGTAGCGAAAGAATGGCGCAGTTTGTGGGGGCTTACTTTCTGCGATAGCGATTGATCTTTAGCCATCTTGTCCAAGCGATTGGCGACCTGCCTGTTTGATATTCGGGTTTTGCGCTTACTCACAAAGACCGCACTTTCGTAAGGCGATGCGTAGGCAGGGCGCACTTTTAACCAGGCATTTAGCGCTTTTTGCGCATGTCGGCCTAATGGGAGTATCCGTTGCTTACTTCCTTTACCCATGACCTTCACCGTACCGTCTTTTAGACAGTCGGCTAAATTAAGCCCAGTAAGTTCGCTTAAGCGTAGGCCACAGCCATATAGCAGTTCAAACATAGCTACATCCCTTAACTGCATGCCTTCATCATCGTCACTGCTTTGAGGCGACGCATTAAGTAACTGCTGCATCTCATCTACGCTAAGCTGCTTAGGTAATGGCTTTCCCTGTTTAGGAGCTTGAATGCCCTCAACAGGGTTGCTGAATAGCTGCTGGTGGTCAATAAGGTACTGACAGAAGGTTCTAAGTGCTGACAGTCTAAGTGCAATACTGCGCGCGCTGTGCCCAGACATTTTGGCATCAGCCATAACGCGCTTAATATCACTGGGCGTGAGCCCTGACCATTCGTAAATCCCAAGGAGCTTAGCCACTTCGGTTAGCTGGCGCTGGTAATTTTTGATGGTGTGAGGAGATAGCCCACGCTCCACCTGAAGATGAAGCAGAAACTTATCTAGCCATTGCTGGCAGGGTTCGCTGATTAAGGCGTCCGTAGACACTTCACCTAATATCCCATCATTTCAGGCAAGATAATATTAAGCACTTGCTGAAGTTGCTGAAGCAAAAGGGTATCCATGTCTGGAGTAAAGTGGCTGGCATCGCTGCTGCTGATGCCCAAAATGCCTAACTCTCGGTTATCACCAAGCAACATTAGCGCTACAGATTCTGCAGAGCTTTCGCCGAAAAGAAGTTGACGTTCGTGCTGTGACAAACGGCCAAAAAAGAAGTTGGTATTCTTAAAGCGCTTCTCTGTGAACAAACGTTGTTGCAGCTCAGGAATAGCGTGGGGGCCTTTAAAGCTTTTTATTACAGCAGAGGACAACTGCAAACGCTCTTGTAATATATCTTCCAACGTAAACTGCACTTCGGCAACACTTTCGCAGCGTAGTAGCTGCACGTTTAAGTCGGTATAAACGCGATATATTTTTTCGTTCTGCTTAGCGATGGTAACTAGCTGATTCAGTTTGAAGTTAAGCTGTCTGACCTTTTGTCTTAACTGGTCACTTTGAATTTCAACAAGTGAAACACTGCCTTTGTGTTCGTGGGGAAGCTTAATTTTTTCGAGAAGGTCGGCATGCTCGGCAAAGAACTCAGGATTTTGTAGTAAGAACGCGCGCACATCAGCACTCGACAATTCCGTCGTGTCGTTAAATGGCTCAATTAATTGCGTGGCGTTAGATTGCCCAGATACTTCACTCATAAATTTATATGTCCGTCATATACGTGTTCGGCAGGTCCTGTCATTTTTAACACGTTATCTGGGCCAGGCCAGCGTATACGTAAACTGCCTCCGGGCAAGTCTACCCGTACATCTTTACTCAATTTACCCTGTATTTGACCAATTGCAACTGCTGCACATGCACCGCTGCCGCAGGCCAAGGTTTCACCTGAACCACGCTCAAATACGCGAAGTTTGATATAAGACTCGTTAATTATCTGCATAAAGCCCACGTTTACGCCTTCGGGAAAGCGTTCGTGCTTTTCAACAAGCGGACCAATTTCGGCTACATTGGCCGTATCAACGTCGTCAACTTCCATAACGCAATGGGGGTTGCCCATTGACGCTGATCCGATAAACAAGGTGCGTTCGCCCACACGCAGAATATAGGTATTCTCTTGCTTGTTGGCTGTAAGTGGAATATTCGCAGGCTCAAACTCCGGTTTGCCCATGTTAACGGTCACTTGGCCGTCTTTCTCCAAATAAAGCACCATCTTACCTGCTTTGGTGCTCACCACTATCTTATTGCGGTTAATCAGGCCTTTTTGCTTAACAAAGCGCGCAAAACAACGAGCGCCATTGCCGCATTGCTCTACTTCTGAGCCGTCAGCATTGAAGATGCGATAGTGGAAGTCTTGTTCAGGGTCGTATGGTGGTTCTACCATCAACAGCTGGTCGAAGCCAATGCCGAAGTTTCGGTTAGCTAATTGCTGAATTTTTTCTTTAGAGAAAAAGACGTTTTGAGTAACGTTATCAATAACCATGAAATCGTTACCCAAGCCGTGCATTTTAGAAAATTGAACCTGCATTAAACGCGCATCTATCTTGTTAGTTTGTCTCTAGTTTACGGAAGTTTGTGCTCACCTTGCCAGAGATCTTTTTGTTTTTCTCTTTCGCGAACCACAATTGCTTTGTCTCCGTCTACCATAATCTCGGCTGGACGGCAGCGGCTGTTGTAGTTTGACGCCATCACAAAACCATAGGCTCCGGCGCTGCGAACTGCAAGTAAGTCGGTAGGCTCAATGGCTAATTCTCGGTCTTTACCTATAAAGTCACCGGTTTCACAGACAGGTCCTACAACGTCATAGGTGCGAGGCGTTGCCGTGCTTCCTTCTTTCACAGGAATAATATTTTGCCACGCTGAGTAAAGCGCAGGGCGCAATAAATCGTTCATTGCAGCATCGACAATCGCAAAGCTCTTCTCTTCACCTTCTTTGATAAATTCAACTTCGGTGACCAGGATTCCAGCGTTAGCTGCAATAGCTCGACCAGGTTCAAGGATTAACTTAAGGTTTTCACGGCCTACCATTTTTTCAGCCATGGCTTGTGCGTAGGCTTTAGGATGAGGCGGTTGCTCGTCGTTATAAGTTACGCCAAGACCACCACCTACATCTAAGTGCTCAATATTAATGTTGCGCTCAGCCAGTTCATCAATAAGCAGAAGCAGACGCTCTAGCGCATCTACAAACGGACCAATTTCAGTGAGCTGCGAGCCAATATGGCAGTCCATACCAACCACATTTAGGTTAGGCAGGGAGGCGGCTAATTCATAGGTAGCAATCGCGCGTTCTCGGGCAATACCAAATTTATTCGCTTTCAACCCTGTAGAAATATAAGGGTGAGTTTTGGCATCTACATCGGGGTTTATGCGCAGTGAAATAGGGGCTTTCACGCCCATCTCGCCCGCAACCTGGTTAATTCGATGAAGCTCTGGCTCTGATTCTACGTTGAAACACATGATGCCTTGCTCTAGCGCATAGCGAATTTCGTCGTGTTTTTTACCTACGCCTGAAAATACCACTTTGCTAGCATCGCCACCGGCTTCGATTACACGGGCCAGTTCACCTGCTGAAACGATGTCAAAGCCTGAACCTAATTTGGCTAGAACACTTAACACACCGATATTTGAGTTCGCTTTTACGGCGTAACAAACAAGGTGAGGGTGTTCACCAATAGCATCATTAAAGGCGTGCCAATGGCGCTCTAACGTAGCGCGAGAATAAATATATACCGGCGTTCCGTGCTGGGCTGTAATATCAGAAACAGACACTTGTTCAGCATGCAGCTGACCTTGGCTGTAGGCGAAAAAATCCACTAGTTCAGCTCTCCAGAAGTAGTTGCGGGGGATGGGGTGTTGGCGCTTGATGAAGCCTCAGCTTCTGCATTTTTAGAAGACGCTGGTTCAGCAGATGTGTTTTGTGCAGGCGCCTCAGGAATGTAGAGCGCCCCTTTGTACCCACAGCCACACAATGCTGAGAGTGTTAGCAAGAAAACAACAGACTTTTTAAGCACGAAAAATCCCGCAAAGAATACGACAAATGCCGCTATCATCGCATTGCGGTGTTAAATTGCAAGAGCCAATAATCGTTCTTGTGTTTTATCACCGTAATGAACGTTTTTCCAAAGTGTGTCGCATAGGCTCTTGGTATCAGAAAAGTCTTTATTTTTGAGCCAGTCGATGAGTATGTTTGGATTGTCAGGAAAGGCTATCGCTTCGTTTTCGGGCGCCTCAAGCCATTCTTCTACAATATCGGTGTCGAGTTGAAAAAGGGTCTGGCATAAATCCAGTTTATTCAGGGTTAGTACGTTGGACAGCTGCTCGAACTGGCCATGTAAGGGCTTAATGAGCAGTTTTTTTCCTAACTGAAGTGCTTCACTTGATAGCTCAAAGCCGCCATTAGCAATTACACCACTAGCGTGCTGAAGCGCTTTTTGAAAATGCTTTTTGGACGTGGGGTGCCAATGAATGTGGCCCACTTCTTTTGCTTCATCAATATTAGGATGGAAACACTCAAATACTTGATCGCTTAGCGGCTCAAGCATCTGTTGAATATCTTCGATATCTTCAAACGGCAGGTAAACTAAAACATGGCCATTACCTGAAGACGTTATTGGCTTTTCAGCAACGAAAGGCGGGATGATAGGCTGATTGAAATGATACCAATGCACGCCTAGCTGTAAATCGGTAGGCGCAAACATTTTCATGAGCACGGTATCAAATATGGTATTCCCGCTTTTCGGCACATTATAAGCAAACGCCGCTTGGTGGCTGATAGAAATAGACGGTAAGCCTTGCTTTTTTGCTGCCCACGCCGTTACCGGTTCAAAGTCGTTAACCAGCAAATCGTAATCGCGAGTATCGAATGCTTTAATATCTTTATTTAGCTGACGAATGTTGGCTTCTTTCACCGTAGACCATTTGTCTACTCGTCCGCTTTTCGTAATGAAACTAAGTCCTTTATATGTTCGGTATCCTCCGAACACTTCCATATCAAAATATTTTTCAGGGGCGCGGCCGGTAAAAACAAAGTCAACACTAATGTCATCCCGCTGCGCTAGTGCGGCGGCCATGATTCGTGCTCGGGCAATATGCCCATTTCCGGTGCCTTGCACACCATACAATAATTTCATACTACCCCAGAATTGAAATACTTAGTGTCGCGATAGTTACGCCTAGCAGTGATCCTGCGACCACATCAGAAGGATAATGTACACCTAATAACACTCGTGATAGCCCGATAAGCGCCGCCCAACTGTAAGCAAGTAAGGCAAATGGCGGGTAATAGTGCGCCACGATACAAGCCATTAATGTTGCGGCCGCAGTGTGGCCTGAGGGAAGTGAAAACTTATCCGACGGCGTGACATGTGCTGTTAAATTCATTAGAAAATCGCAAGGGCGCGGGCGCTTGAACATTTTCTTAAGCAGCACATAGATGGGTAATTCCAGCGCATATGCCATCAGCGCCGTATAGAGGAAAAGCTCACCGTGTTCAGGCTCAAACGCCCAAAGCAACATGCCAATGACGAAGTATAAATAGCCGTCACCTGTTTTTGATAGCCACACAATACTTCGGCAGTCTCTTTTTTGCGTCAGTTTGTAGAGGCGATAAAATAAGTCAGTGTCGTACTTGGTCAAGGATTTCATTAACATTGCCTTGTCCCCTATCGATTAATTACTGCACAGGCTAAAGTGCGTCTGTGAACAGTGGGTGACGGAAAAAAGAAACTTTTTTGACAACTCACGTGGTTTCTTTTTAGCCATGCACCCTTTGCTCAAACGGGGAAAATGATTATTAAACAAATTTTTTAGCAAAAGTATTTCAGCTGAATGTATGAAGCAAAATACGTGCTCATGTTGGCTATGGCTAGAGGAAAGTCTTGCATTTTAAACAAATGCGAAAAATTTAACGAAACGCGGTAAATCAACCGTTTGCATCATAAGATTTAATGCTATGCTAAGTTTTACTAGCTTAGAGCTTCAACGCTTCTCAATTTTAGTAAGGCAAAAAGAATGGAATACAACACATCTGAATTATGCGACTTGTTTGCTGATAGCGTAGACGTAGTAGATCCAATTTTCGCAAGCTTTGGTGGCCGTTATTCTTTCGGTGGTGAAATTACCACTATTAAATGCTTTGAAGATAGAGGTCTTATTGACCGTGTACTTGCTCAGCCTGGCGCGGGTAAAGTGCTGCTGATAGATGGCGGTGGTTCAAGCCGCCGTGCGTTATTTGATGCATCATCTGCTCAAATTGCTATCGATAACGATTGGGAAGCTGTTGTGATTTACGGGAGTGTGCGGGAAGTCGATAGCCTTGCTGAACTGGACATTGGCGTGTTGGCTGTTGCAGCAATCCCTGTGAATGCTGAGTGCGAAAGCATAGGTGAGGTAGATGTCCCCGTTAACTTTGGTGGCGTTACGTTTCTACCTGAAGACCACCTATATGCTGATAGCACGGGTGTTATTCTTTCCCCCGAGCCGCTAGACTTAGATTAAAGTTAAACAGTAAGCAGAAGCTAGCTGCTTTAAGAATTAAAAAACGGAGGCGTATGCCTCCGTTTTTGTTTTAGGTACTTACGACATTCCCGAAACCTAGGTGAGGCGAATTAATCAGCCTTGGAGTAACTCGGGGTTGAGAAAAGCTATTTATTGGCCTCGTCAAACACCTTGTTTAAATACATAGCGATACGAATTCCCGCCATCTGCAAACGCTTTTTGGCAGTAGGTAGGTGATTGTATAAATAATCGTAGCTCATGTTGTTGGCGTCATCTGGATAAATAGTGTCGCGAATAGCGGTACTTTCCTCAATCCATACCATAGGGTCGGTGGTTGCCCAGCTTCGAATATCTTTTGAGTTAATGGTCTTTGTAAGCCATTCAGTCCATTCAGAATATGACAAGTCGCGCTGGTCTAACATTTGCGAATCCCACACACGGTGCAAGTTAGAATCTTGCCAGAAGAAGCGCACTTTTACATCGTTACCGCCACGATCGGTGCCGTTTCCAGCGTGAAGTGGTTGATGCAAGTCGCCGATAATATGCACGATAAATTGAAGGGCTAGACGTTTTTCTTCAATGCTAGCCGTATCGCTTTTTAAGGTTTCAGTAAATTGCTTTAAAGCGGTAACTGCATCACCTTGTTTTGGTGCGCCAACGTCTTTATAGGTCTTGCCCTCAGGTACAGAGACATAATGCCAAGGACTGGCCGTTTTCTGCCAAAATTCGCTTGGGTTAGAACGCATTTCATCGGCATGGGTTGAGGCTTCAGCCAAGGAGCCATGTGGCAGCAAATCCATAATTGCCGCTTGAGAAAGAGGGCTAAGATATTGCTCGGCAATAGCGCCCGTTACTCGGTGCCCGGTCTGACCCCAGCCGAAAGCAGGTGATGAAATGCACAATGTAAATAGCGTGCTCAGCGCAACTGCGCAAATCCTGTTTGCAAACGCGAACATGGTTAATCCTCAGAATGTTTGGAAGACTGATAGCCCCATCTTGCGACAAGAGACTGCTCAATACCTAAATGATCTAGTATGCGCGCCACAACAAAATCTACTAAGTCATCGATAGTCTTGGGGTTGTGATAAAAACCTGGCGCTGCAGGCATAATAGTAGCACCCATTTGCGAAAGCTTGAGCATATTTTCTAAATGAATAGAAGAAAGCGGCATCTCTCGCGGAACCAAAATAAGTTGGCCTCTTTCTTTTAACACCACATCTGCCGCACGCTCTATAAGGTTGTCACTCGCACCGATACTGATGGCAGACAAGGTGCCAGTAGAGCAGGGGCATACCACCATTTTGGCAGGCGCAGCTGAACCAGACGCAACTGGGGAAAACCATTCTTCTTTACCAAACACTTTTATTTGGTCGGGTTTGGCATCGCAATGTTCGGTAAAAAATGCGGCAGCGTCCTCAGGACGCCCGGGTATTTTTACATTTTCTTCAGTGGCAAAGACTACCTTTGCTGCGGAAGAGATAAGTACATACACTTGATAATCTGCATTAACCAGCGATTTCAAGAGTGTAAGTGCGTACGGTGCGCCAGATGCACCTGTGATAGCAAGTGTGACTTGCTTGTCGTGTTTCATTACATTGCCTCTGTAGACACTACGTCTTAGTGTTAGCTTTTTAGCTGTAGCTAATTCAAAGACTCGTGCTTTTTATACTTTAAATTTCGATTCTAAGGCATCTAAAAGTCGGCCGTGGATCCCTTCAAAGCCGCCGTTACTCATTACAAGTACGTGATCGCCTGGTTGTGCTACGTTGCAAACGCCTTGAACGATCTTCTCTACATCTTTGAAGCAGTGCGTAGGCGCATTGCTGTGCGCTACCGAATCAACTAACGACCAGTCCATACCTTCAGGTTCATAAAGGTAAACCTCATCGGCTTTTTGCCATGAATTCGCCAGTGTATCTTTATGCACGCCCATTTTCATGGTGTTTGAGCGCGGCTCTAGCACGGCTAATATACGCGCATTACCTACTTTTTTGCGCAGACCATCAAGTGTAGTCGCAATTGCAGTAGGGTGGTGTGCAAAGTCGTCATAAAGGGTGATGTTGTTTACTTCCCCCTTTACTTCCATGCGACGCTTAACATTCTTAAAAAATGATAAGGCGTCTATGGCATCAGGTAAGGTAACGCCTGCATGGTGGGCTGCTGCTATTGCCATAAGGGCATTATCTACATTGTGCTGACCTACAAGTGACCAAGTTACAGTTCCGGCTATAACGCCGTTATGTAATACATTGAATTCACTGCCGTCTTTTTTAAGTAGTTCAGCATGCCATTCTTTGCCTAACGATTGACGAGAAGACCAGCAGCCTTTCTTAAGCATATCTTCTATAGCAGGTGTACTGTCTGGTGTAAGAATAAGCCCATTTTCAGGCACCATGCGAACCAAATGGTGAAACTGAGTTTGGATAGCAGCAAGGTCAGCAAAAATATCTGCATGGTCAAACTCAAGGTTGTTAATGACCAAGGTTTTTGGGCGGTAGTGTACGAATTTAGAACGTTTATCGAAAAATGCGCTGTCGTACTCGTCAGCCTCTATCACGAAAAAAGGGCTTTCACCCACGCGCGCTGACACGCCAAAGTTTTCCGGTACGCCACCAATCAAATAGCCAGGATTGAGACCAGCGTGCTCTAAAATCCACGCGACCATGCTGCTGGTGGTGGTTTTACCGTGGGTACCTGAAAGCCCAATTACCCAACGGTCTTTTAGTAAGTTATCAAGTAGCCATTGCGGGCCGCTGGTATAAGGTAAATTGCGGTTTAACACGTACTCTACCGCCGGATTACCCCGCGACATGGCGTTACCAATCACTACCATGTCAGGTGCTGGATCAAATTGGCTTTCGCAATAGCCTTGGGTCAGCTCGATGCCTAGTGCTTCAAGCTGGGTGCTCATTGGTGGATAAACGTTTTTATCTGAGCCAGTAACTTTGTGGCCGAGTGTTTTAGCAATAGCGGCGATGCCACCCATAAAACTTCCACAAATGCCTAAAATATGTACATGCATAGCGCATTCTCAATGAATTTTCATGTTATAGGGGTACTTTATCAGAACCCTGCAACCTATAGATAATTCAATTTTTGTATTTCAACCTATGCTTCATGCCTTTAAATTACGCTCATCTTAGGATGTCTGCGGGATGCAAACTGGTATGGTGTGTGTATGTCATTGAACTGGTATGTTCCACTTCGCAGTGAACACGGTTACAATCTAACCACAGGCTTAAAACCTGTGTGTGCTTCAGATAAACGCCGGTAAGGAAAGCTGAGCGACTGCAAGTACAACACCCTACACACAAAAAAAGGCTTACATTCAATGAAACGTTTAAATTCCCAATTGCAACAAGACGGTGCACCGCTTGAGTTAATACTGCTCATTCGTACACTGCTAGCGGGCTGTAAAGAAATTTCTTTCCGCGTGAGTCAAGGCGCACTTGCTGGCGTGCTCGGTTCAACCCTTTCAGAAAACGTACAGGGCGAAACACAGAAAAAGCTCGACGTTATCTCAAACCATATTCTAAAGGACACGCTAAGGGAATCTGGCTATGTTAAAGCTATCTCGTCTGAAGAAGAAGACGATGTAGTACCGTGCAATCCGGAAGGTAACTACTTGGTAAGCTTCGATCCGCTAGACGGCTCGTCAAACACCGAAATTAACAGCCTAATCGGTACTATTTTCTCTATCACACATGCACCGCAGTGGATGAAGCCAGATGATCCATCTGCTTTCTTACAGCCGGGCACACAAATGGTTGCTGCAGGTTATGTGCTTTACGGCCCGTCTACAATGTTAGCGTTGACTACCGGTCGCGGTACGCATATCTATACCCTTGATAAAACTCACGGTGGCTTCCTTCTGACTCACCCGAATATTCAAGTGCCTGAAGAAACCACTGAGTTCTCAATTAACGCGTCGAACCAGCGTCATTGGGAACCGGCAATGCAGGCGTATGTTGCAGACCTGCTAGCAGGTAAAGAAGGCCCTCGCGGTAAAGACTTCAACATGCGTTGGGTAGCGGCAATGGTAGGTGATATTCATCGTTTGCTTTGTCGGGGCGGTATCTTTATGTATCCATTCGATAACAGAGACCCGTCTAAACCTGGCAAATTGCGTTTGCTTTATGAAGCCAACCCAATGGCATTTTTGATGGAGCAAGCTGGTGGTAAAGCTGAAACGGGTACTGGCCGAATTCTAGAAGTAATGCCTGAAGAAATTCATCAGCGCGTACCCTGCATTATCGGCTCGAAAGACGAAGTTGAAATGTGTTTAAGCTACAACGATAACGCGAAGTAACGAAAAAATGGCCCTTTAGGGTCATTTTTTATTAAAAAGCAGCAAAATTTAGCGAAAAATAAAGAGATTAGTACGACATGGGTCGTAAAGCGTTTTTATTTTGCTGCTGTCACCGTATACTTACGGCCAAAATTTTTAATCCATTATTGAAAGGACCTAAGAATGAGCTTGAGTGCTATTTCTGCTGGTAAAAATGTACCAGATGAAGTGAACGTAATCATCGAAATTCCAGCACACGCTGACCCGGTGAAGTACGAAGTAGACAAAGACACTGGCGCGCTATTTGTTGACCGTTTCATGGCAACTTGCATGCACTACCCAACTAACTACGGTTACGTGAACAACACCTTGTCTGAAGACGGCGACCCAGTTGACGTACTAGTTATGACTCCATTCCCACTACTTGCAGGTTCTGTAATTAAGTGTCGTCCAGTTGGCGTACTAAACATGACAGACGAGTCTGGTAAAGATGCAAAAGTACTAGCGGTACCAGTAGACAAGCTTTCTACTATTTACCGTGACGTTAAAGAAATTGCAGACGTACCTCCGCTTCTTCTTAAGCAAATCGAGCACTTCTTCGAGCACTATAAAGATCTTGAAGAAGGCAAATGGGTGAAAATTGACGGTTGGGCAGACGCTGCAGCTGCAAAAGAAGAAATTACCGCAAGCATCGCGCGTTTCGAAGCAGAATAATTCACGCTGCTTTAAATTGATGGTACAAAGGGCTGGTGTAATACCGGCCCTTTTTGTATGTGGCTAAAAAGTGAAGATTGAAAACGAAAAGCAAAAGCCGATACAAAAAAGCGAACAAAATACTCAACGATAGAGAGCAGTATGATCCACCATAAATTATCCATGACCTCATTATTCGCTGTAGTAATGATGGTTGTAACCTTCAATGCTCTGGCAGATGAAGCTCCGGTAGAGGTATATTGGGAAGACCTAGTGCCTGAAGGCTTTAATGAGCTCGCGCCACCATCAGTTCAACACAATGGTGAAATGAGTCAGCTTCAGCCTGATGCACCAGTAATCGATACCTTTGACGGTAAACGAGTCAAAATCCCTGGTTTTGTTGTGCCGCTAGAAGGTACCGCTGAGCTTACCACCGAGTTTTTACTTGTTCCGTATTTTGGAGCCTGTATTCACGTACCACCGCCGCCGTCTAATCAAATTGTGTACGTAAAGTTTGAAGAAGGTGTGCGCATAGATAATATTTACGATGCGATTTGGGTAACCGGTGAACTGTCGACAGACGGTTGGAAAGGCGACATTGCGTCTGTAGGTTACCGTTTGAAAGGCGAAGCCGTAGAAGGGTTTTAAGCATAAAACGTTTAAAAAGGATATCAAGTGTTTACAGGATTATCAGCGTTTCCCATTACCCCCTTTAAACAAGAAGCTATTGATTACAAAGCGTTTAAAGGGCTTGTTGATAATTTGGCTTCGGCGAATGTAGATTCAATTTGCGCGATAGGCTCTACTGGGCTGTATCCTTATCTAACGCGAGAGCAAAAGTACGACGTAGCCAAGCTCGCCGTCGACCACGCAAATGGCATTCCTGTTATGGCAGGCGTTGGGGCGCTGCGCACCTATGACGTGCTAAAAAACGTTGAAGCTGTGCAGCAAGCGGGTGTTAGTGCTGTGCTGTTAGCACCCGTTTCCTATCAAGTGCTTAACGAAGAAGAAGTGTATGGCCTATATGAAGCAGTGAGTCACCAGGTATCTGTGCCTATCTGCGTTTACGAAAATCCTCGCGTGACTAATTTTACCTTCAGCGATGATTTATACCGCCGTATAGGGAAATTACCGAATATCGGAGCGATCAAAATACCCGGAACTCCATTTGCCAAAAGCGCTAGCAAGGATATCTCACCCTCTGGAGCAAGCAATAGCGAAGGCGCTCGCCGATTATCATCATTGCGAGAGATAGTGCCTGCACACATTGCTATAGGCGTGAGTGGTGATAGTTTTGGCGCAGCAGGAATGAGCGAAGGTTGTGACCTTTGGCTTTCTGTTATTGGAGGAATATTCCCGCGAACTGTAATGCGCATAATCGACGCCGCTCAGTCTGGTAATGCTGTTGATGCACAGGCTCAGTCACAAGCGTTAAGCGGAATATGGAGCATGTTTGCGCGCAATGGCGGCGGCTTGCGTGTGGTTGCAGCCGCGGCAGAAATTTTGGGCTATTGTGAAACGCCTAGCTTACCTGCACCCTTCTTACCTATCGACAAAAATGAGTACAGCGAGCTAGAGCACATCATCACGAAGTTATCGTTAAGCTAGCCCTGCGTATAAATCTGTTCAGCGCGGTTAAATAGAAGCCACGACGTTAGAATGTACTTGTCGTTACTTTTTGGAATTTGGCCGCGATGGGTGTGAGTAAAGTAGGCCGGCGCAATTACCATTCTACCTGCTTTGGGTTTAACTGCACGATTTTGATAATAAAATTCCGTCTCGCCCCCTTCTTCCACATCGTTTAAGTAGTACATAAACAGCAATACACGGTGCAGTGCATCGTTATGTTGAAGCTGTGGATAGACTTCTGAATGCCAGTATGGGTAGCCACCATTGCCCGCGGTGTAGCGCTGTGCATTAACATCGCCGACCCGAAACAGGTAATTCACCAAATTCGCCAAATTGGGTTTGCCCACTTCATCAAAATTTTCACCTGTTACTTTTACCGGTTCACCAGTTTTGGGATGACGTACGGTCAAGCCAATAGGCCCAACAAGCGCAAAATAGTACTTTTCAATGTAGGAGACCAGTTGCTTTCCGGTATGCTGCATCACTTGCTGAAACAAGTCTTTAAATTCCGGACTGCGACTTATCGATACATCCATGCTTCTTTTTTTATCTAAGTCGACGCCACCACCGGTGCGGCCTTGAGACAAATTAGGGCTGCTTTCAAAGCGTTCCATGAGTTGTTTGCACAGCTCTGGTGGTAACACATCATCAATAACTTCAATTAGATCGCTCATGGGTACCTCGTACTGCGCTTTATTACTTAGTGGGTAGTTCTTTAAAGTGTGACTGCAGTTTCGACTTCACTTTATCCGGGATAGGCGCAGAGCGCTGTGTTGTGTAGTCAAAATGCACCATGGTAGTCACGCCAGTTGAGCATAACTTGTCGTCTTGCCAAAGCTCTTGAAACACGTCGAATGCACTGTTACCCAATCGGCTAATATAGGTTTTCACCGTCACCGGTTTGCCGTAAAAAATTTGCGCTAAAAAATCGACCTTATAGCTGGCTAAAATAAGCGGCCAGTTTTGTAAGTCTAGCTCAGGGGTAAACATTCTGAAAATGGGCTCTCGGGCCGCTTCAAACCACGCAACCAGTGCCGTATTACTAACATGCTGTAAGGCGTCGGTTTCGCAAAAACGCACGTCAAAAGAAGTGATAAGTGGTGCTGTATTACTCATAATTTTTTGTAGGCATTGTTATAAGTTTAATTCCTACTCTAGCATTATGGGCAAAGGTTTTCAGTAAGCCCTTGTGTAAGCGATTGTGTTTAAGGTAAATCGTTGTGTTTTGATTAGCTTACAGGGGGTGTGCCGTTAAGTGCTTTTGCATTACAATCCGCTTCTAACTTTTTGAGCGAACATACTATGACTGCGATTGGGATTGACTACGGTACATCAAATTCTGAGGTTGTGTATTTTGATGGAACGGCCCATCAGCACATCAAACTTGACCCGCTAGATAAAAAGGGTAATAAAATTCGTTCTTCGGTGTTCATTTACTTTGAAGATGAACTGCCGCCGCCTCCTGATGCTATGGTGGAGGCGAAAGTTGCGCAGTTGCAGCGAGTGATCAGCGAACAAATAGACAAAGCCAAAGACGGCTATTATTCGGCAAAAGACCCGAAAGAGCAGGCAATGTATAGCAGCCGAATCGATTCGCTGCGTGGTGATCTGCATAACAAGCCAGCCCTTCAACGCAAAGCGATTCAGCAGTTAATGCACGCCATGTCGCTAGACGAGATTCCTTTGCTGCGTTTAGTAGAGCACGGCAAGTTTGCATTTGGTGAAGAGGGGTTTAGACGCTTTCTTAAAATGCCGGACAAAGGCCGACTTATTTATTCACCAAAGAACTTTTTAGGCGCATCGCTAGATGGCGACCAAAAACAGGCGTTCATCGGTATTATTGCCAAGCAGCTAGCTTACTTTAAACAGTGTGCCGAGCAGCAGCTAGGCAAGGTGGTAAATAATGCCGTTATCGGCAGACCCGTGAAATTTCACGGCACCCGTGGTGAAGAAGGGAACGCCCAGGCCATTCAAATTATGACCGAAGCTGCGACTAAAGCAGGGTTTACAGGGGTTAATTTCCTAGATGAGCCTATAGCGGCGGCGTATAAAATTGAGCAAACATTACCAAAAGATACCACCACGCTGATTGTAGATATTGGTGGGGGAACAACGGATATTTGCTGTATTAAGCTTTCGCCGGAACGTTCTAATCAGCTTGACCGTAAAGACGATGTGCTAGCGGTAACAGGCAGGCGTCTGGGCGGTATGGACTGTG
This sequence comes from Alteromonas sp. ABD4_190, assembly GCF_056160105.1. Classification (NCBI taxonomy): domain Bacteria; kingdom Pseudomonadati; phylum Pseudomonadota; class Gammaproteobacteria; order Alteromonadales; family Alteromonadaceae; genus Alteromonas; species Alteromonas sp. ABD4_190. Next base: position 1,856,074 of record NZ_JBSWWN010000001.1, on the reverse strand, counting down.
ATAAAAGCTTGGTTCTTAAAGGCATAGCCCCTGAAATGGGTATGGGCCTTAAGATGATGAACGGGCTTCCTGTTCCGCCTACCTATTTTTCTGATATGTGCGCTGTTGATAACATTCCTGCACTTACGCGCTTTTTCTCTGATGATTACGGGTTAGACATTTCACAAACCATGTCTGTGATTAAAGAGCCGGCCCAGTTAGAACGTTTGCTTATTGTGCAAGAGAATAAGTTGTCTGCTCGGGTAGTCAACTCAGCGCGCTTGGCCAAAGAACTACTTTCGAGCAAGCAAAACATTACGCTGCCGCTGCACTATATCGAAGATGATTTTGACGTGGAGATTTCACAAGACTCGCTCAAAAAAGCATTAAAGCCTTGGCTTGATAAAGTGAAAGCGCTAGTGGTGGAATGCTTGGAAAATAGCAGTGAAAAACCAGAAGTAGTAATGATAACGGGTGGTATGAGCTTATCACCTATTGTGGTTGATGCCCTTTATGAAAAACTGCTTACGGGGTTACCGCGGTTAGAAAACGACGCATTTAACTCTGTGTGTGAAGGGTTAGCTATTCAAGCGGCGAAACACGCTTAATATCGTTTATAAATAAACACAAAGCCTTAGCGTAGTTACGCCTACTACGCTAAGGCTTTTTTGATCAGTGCTTAAGAATATTGTGTTCTTTCAAATAAACTGCGATGGCTTCTGGCGACTCGAAGGCTTTTAACAGCATTTCTTGTGCGCGCGCCTTTACATCATTATCTTCAGATGATGAAAGTAGGTGGTACCAAGTCTTTACTAAGGCTAGTGGTGGCGTTTGAGTCATTGGGTTTCGCTCCAGCAATTCTTACTGCAAAATTCACATAAATCATCGTAACGTATGATTTGCCAAAACAAGCTCTGACCAGCGTAAAAAACGTGTAAATAAACATCAACGCGCACTTTCTACAAATTGAAGTGTAAATTTCACAACAACTCTCAAGAAGAAATCGTGCGCTTAATGCCTAAGAATTTACATCATAACTGGCTCAAGCCTGTGTGAGCATGGGTTTCAGGAATCGACCTGTATGTGAAACTTCTTGTTGTGCCACATGCTCAGGTGTTCCCTCTGCAATAATCTGGCCACCTCCGGATCCGCCTTCTGGTCCAAGGTCAACAATCCAGTCTGCGGTTTTAATCACATCTAGGTTATGCTCAATAACCACAACGGTATTACCGTGATCGCGCAGTCTGTGAAGGACGGCTAATAACTGTTTAATATCGTGGAAGTGCAAACCGGTAGTTGGCTCATCTAGGATATAAAGGGTCTGCCCAGTGTCTCTTTTTGACAACTCTTTCGCCAATTTCACACGCTGTGCTTCACCACCTGATAACGTAGTGGCAGCTTGGCCTAGTCGAATATATGACAAGCCTACATCCATAAGGGTCTGCAATTTACGTGAAATAGCAGGAATGGCATCAAAGAACTGACGGGCATCTTCCACCGTCATTTCTAACACTTCGTGAATGTTCTTATCTTTGTACTTTATCTCAAGGGTTTCACGGTTATAGCGTTTGCCCTGACACACGTCACAAGGCACGTACACGTCTGGTAAAAAGTGCATTTCCACTTTAATTACGCCGTCACCCTGACACGCCTCACAGCGCCCGCCTTTCACGTTAAAGCTGAAGCGACCAGGTTTGTAACCTCGTGAACGCGACTCTTGTGTGCCGGCGAACATTTCACGAATAGGTGTGAAAATGCCAGCGTAAGTCGCGGGGTTAGAACGCGGGGTTCTGCCGATAGGGCTTTGGTCAATATCGACCACTTTATCTAGCTGGTCTAATCCTGTCATCGACTTATGCGGCGCAGGTTCAGACGTGGTCGCTTTGTTCAGCTCGCGCTGGGCAATTTTGTAGAAGGTGTCATTAATCAGCGTTGATTTACCCGAGCCAGACACACCGGTTACGCAGGTCATTACGCCTGTGGGTATACGTAAATCCACAGACTTCAAGTTGTTGCCGGTAGCGCCTAAAAGTTCTAGCCACTTATCGTCTTTTACCGGTGTGCGTGTTGCAGGAATATCAATCTTTTCTCTGCCAGATAGGTATTTTCCGGTAAGTGAGTCTTCACTGCTTTTGATGTCTTCAAGTGAACCTTCGGCGATAATCTCACCACCATGCACACCCGCTCCTGGGCCAATATCCACAATGTAATCGGCTTCGCGAATGGCATCTTCGTCGTGCTCTACAACTAACACCGTATTACCTAGGTCACGCAATCGCGTAAGTGTGCCGAGTAAGCGTTCGTTATCCCGTTGGTGAAGCCCGATAGAGGGCTCATCGAGTACGTACATTACGCCAACAAGACCAGCCCCAATTTGGCTCGCCAAACGAATACGCTGAGCTTCTCCGCCTGATAGGGTATCGGCGCTGCGCGACATAGAAAGATAGTTAAGTCCCACATTAACCAAAAAGCTTAAGCGGTCCATAATTTCTTTTAAAATCTTCTCGGCTATCTGAGCACGTTGGCCTGCAAGGTTGAGTGTCTCGAAGAAGCCATAAGCATCGGCAATCGACATCTCGGCAATGGCCGGGAGATTGGTGTCTTGTATAAATACATTACGCGCTTCAACACGCAAACGTGTGCCGTTGCAGCTACTGCAGTGCTGCTGGCTTAAATATTTTGCTAGCTCTTCGCGCACCGAGTTCGACTCGGTTTCACGGTAGCGGCGTTCCATATTAGGGATAATACCCTCAAATGGATGCTTACGCTCCATCACGTCACCACGCTCGTTTATATATTTAAACGACAGCGACTTGCCTTTTGAACCATACAGCACAATGTCTTGGTGCTTTTTATCGAGTTCTTCAAATGGCACGGTAAGGCTAAACTTATAATGGTCTGCTACTGCCTGTAGCATTTGAAAATAGTAATAGCTGCGCTTGTCCCATCCGCGAATAGCGCCGCCAGACAGACTCAATTCGGTATTGCCGACTACGCGTGCGGGGTCGAAGAACTGTCTTGTGCCTAAGCCGTCACAAGTAGGGCAGGCACCCGCTGGATTATTAAATGAAAACAGGCGCGGCTCTAATTCGCTAATGCTGTAACCACAGTGTGGACATGCAAAGTTAGCAGAAAACACAACTTCTTCTGCGTCTTTGTCGTCCATATCAGCCACAACCGCGTTACCGCCAGCTAGGCTGAGCGCCGTCTCGAATGATTCAGCCAAACGCAGTGCCATATCGTCGCGCACTTTAAAGCGGTCAACCACAACTTCAATGGTGTGCTTCTTGTGCAAATCGAGAGGCGGGGGATCAGATAGGTCACACACTTCACCGTCGATACGCGCGCGAATAAAGCCTTGAGCAGACAAGTTTTGCAGCGTCTTAACGTGTTCGCCTTTACGCTCTTTAACAATAGGCGCTAGCAGCATTAACTTACTGCCCTCGGGCATGGCTAACACTTTGTCTACCATTTGACTGACCGTTTGTGCATCTAGTGGCACATCGTGATCTGGACAGCGTGGCGTGCCCACTCGCGCAAACATTAAACGCAGGTAGTCGTAAATTTCGGTGATGGTACCCACGGTTGAACGGGGGTTGTGCGACGTTGATTTCTGCTCAATGGATATTGCTGGTGACAAACCCTCAATATGATCAACATCTGGTTTTTCCATCATAGATAGAAACTGGCGAGCATAAGCAGACAAAGATTCAACGTAACGACGCTGACCTTCTGCATACAGCGTGTCGAAAGCAAGAGACGATTTACCCGAGCCAGAAAGGCCGGTTATCACCACCAGTTTGTCTCGTGGCAGTGTTAAATCGATGTTTTTCAAGTTGTGGGTGCGAGCACCGCGAATTTCGATTTTATCCATTGAAGCCTAAATGAGAGAAAAAGAATCAGTATGCCATAGGTGTCAAGTAAAGTGATATGACATTCAAGTTATACTGTAAGCTGAGTAAGCAGATCACCTTTCGCGCGCATACTTACGATTAGAGCTAACAAAACGACATTGTAAAATGGAGATATTATTCCCACTTTTAAACCCCGCTAGAGGTAAAGGGGTTAAATCAACCTCAAAGGTGAGGAAAAGGCCAAGTGCATTAACCGAATTTAAGTCTCGCTGAGTGGGTAATTATTTATGCGTACTGGTATTATGCTACACTTCGCGCCCTTATTCTTAACGCAGCAGAAACTGGTGTTCTCTGCGCGCTTTTATGTTTTTTTGATTCTATTTATTGAGGGAAACAGACGCTTTGAACGCTTTGGAATTACGCGCCGCGCTTGCACTCGCCTCCGTTTACGTATTACGCATGATGGGGTTGTTCATGGTTATGCCCGTGTTGGCTGTGGCCGCGATGGACTACCCGGATTACTCGCCGCTGTTGGTAGGGCTTGCCGTGGGTGGATATGGCCTAACCCAAGCTGCGCTGCAAATTCCCATGGGCATGATGTCTGACAAATGGGGGCGTAAACCTGTTATTTTGCTAGGGCTTGCTGTATTTGCATTAGGAAGCTTTGTTGCAGCAAATGCCGACAGTATGGCCATGATGATTGTTGGGCGTATTCTTCAAGGCGCAGGGGCTATAGCCGGGGCAATAATGGCGCTAGCTACCGATGTTAGCCGGGAAAGTCAGCGAGCCAAAGTGTTAGCTATTATAGGTATAGCCATTGGCTTTTCATTCTATTTAGCCGTTATTTTAGGGCCTCTCATTGCTAACAGCTATGGGCTTGCCGGTGTGTTTGGTATTACTGGTATTCTGGCCATTCTTTGCATGCCACTGGTTAAATGGGTAGTGCCAAATGGCGTTCAACTTAGTAGCGGCGATACACTTCCACAAAAAGACCAGCTAAAGCGTTTGGTCTTTTCTTCTCAATTATGGCGTTTAAACGTCAGTGTAATGATTCTGCACATGCTTATTACGCTGTTGTTTGTCCAACTGCCCATTACGCTACTGAACTTTGATATGACGTTAGATAGTCATTGGACGGTGTATCTACCCGTATTAGGTGCGTCAATTGTTGGTCTAATCATAATGATGGGCGCAGCAAGAGGCCGTACCCCAAAATCACTTCTTGTAACCGGTGTAGTGCTTATGGGCGGCGCGTTTTTGGCGTTGAGTTTAGAAGACCATAGCTGGTGGTGGGTTACCGCAGCAGTGGTTCTTTTCTTTACCGGCTTTAATTATTTAGAAGCGAATTTTCCTGCTTTGGTGTCAAGCATTGCGCCTGCCGGACAAAAAGGAACGGCCATGGGGCTTTACGCTAGTTTTCAGTTTTTTGGCGCGTTTTTAGGTGGTGTAATTTCAGGTTTCGTTACCGATATTTGGTCGCAAGAACTGGCGTATGGCATCGGCGCTGCTAGCACTCTGCTTTGGCTTTTCATTATTCTTGGTGTTAAAGAAGTGAGCCGAGTTAAGCGCGTAATGATGCATGGTGAATTTGATGGTTCAAATGTTTCCACTATCGAAGCCGAGCTGCTGTTAGTGCCTGGTGTGTTGGAAGTGACATTAAACAGTCAAAATAACGCGGTATACTTGAAAGTTGATCGTGATTTTGATGCGGTAAAAGCGCGAGACGTGTTGTCTGCATAGTTGCTTATCTCATTGCAACCATGAAAGCTTAACATCACACTATTTTCGAAAAGGAAGCGAAAACCATGATTGACCTAAGCCGCTACAAAGCCATTATTTTTGATATGGATGGCACCTTGGTCGATTCAATGGGAGCGCATATTGATGCGTGGCAGCTTACGTGCGATGCGTTTGGTTATCCCTTCGACCGAGAGTATCAATACAGTTTAGGTGGTGTTCCTACCTTTGAAACCGTACATCTTATGAATGCTAGGTATGGCAAAAGCCATGAACCTGCAGAGGTTGCTTCATATAAAAAACAGGCCTTTGAAGGGCTAGATCATGTGCCAAGACTTATTCAAGATACCCTGGATGTGTTTAATCACTATAAAGGAAGTATGCCCATTGCAGTGGGGACAGGCTCAGATAGGCAGCACGCTCAAATGGTATTAGATGAGCACGGCCTGCTCGCCCAATTATCGGCGCTGGTCACAGCCGATGACGTAACCCAAGGTAAACCTCACCCTGAAACTTTTGTGCGTGCGGCAGAGTTAATGGGTGTAGCACCACAGCAGTGTGTGGTGTTTGAAGATACCGACATGGGCCGAAAAGCTGCTATAGAAGGCGGCATGGCGTGCTTTATGGTCGAAAATACGCGGTTAATCTACTGAATCTTACCCTATTTGAAAGTTCGAGTTTAGGGAGATTGTTCACTCAGTCGCGTCCACTATAAAACTTCTCAGGCTTATACCGCCTCTAGTTCGCTTAGCGCATTTCCGCAATTGTGTAACAGTGAAGACTTTATACGCTTAGTAGCATCTTCGATGGCGGTTTTCATAGCATCAATGGCAATTTGATTGCTCTCTTCTTCATTGACGTTCACGTTCATGCTTCTACCCTTGAACACAGTGACGGGTGAATATTCCTCAACGTAAGCTGGCTTGTATCTCACGTTAAGTACAACCGTAGCGACCATATTACTCCCTAAGCTTTTCACAAATGCGCGGTTAAGCGAAACTTTCACGCTGTTTTTTGCATCAATATTAGCGCTTACATTCATTTCTTCTAAGCTTTGTTGTAGCAGGGCATAGAGTGTGTCTTGTGTTACGTTGCTATTTCCTACTAATAAATCTTTGCTCGATCGAGTATCAACAAGTTCTGCTAAATTCACAGGGCACGCTTTCGCCTTAGACAGTGTCAGTTGGTAATCTTCCTTTTGCGATTCTGGTATTAAAGAAGTATCGAGATCAGGAGTCGTCGATTCGCAAGCGATAAGCAGTGGAAGGGTGCCGCACGCAAAAATGATTCGTGCAGAACGCTTTATACGGGAAAAGAAAAACATTTTATTTTTCATTATTTTAATTTTTTCTTATAGATAGCTTATGTAAGTAATATAGACTCGAGTATAAGAAAGTTCTTAGCGCGAAGAAACATAACAACTGTTGCAAACTGTTACAGCTTGTTTAGCATAGCAGAGTGTAAAATTTGGTCAGTGGCACAGCAATGAAGCCTTCCTTGCTGATAACTCAATTTCACGATTACCATTCAACATGGACAGTTCTTAAATTATGACTTTTAAAAACGCAGTAATCAGTTTACTTACAAGTGTTTCATTAATGGGGTGTGCGATTAACGTTTCCCCTTCGGCTTTCTTTTATCAAGACACTCAGCAAAAGCCCCTAGATACTACAAAGCTACACGCGGCTATTCAAAAAGATAAAACGTCAGCGGGCATCACCCGTGTTGAAGTTAAAAATGAAGCGGGGTTAACCCTAAGAGGTGTTGCCGTTTCATATCCCGACCCAATTGTTAACATTGTTTTCTTTGCAGACAACCGTATGCCGGTAAGTGAAAATAACAGTGTAATTCATAGGCTGGGAAAGCTGCCTGCTAATATATTGTGGCTTGATTATCAGGGAGTAGGTGCTAGCGATAAAGCGAAGGACCTAAGTATTAACGCTATTAAGCAAGACGCGTTAACTCAATTTGATTATGTAGAAAGTGCGTTTGATGCCTCAATTCCCACTATTGTTCACGGCCGAGGTATAGGCAGCTATTTCGCAAGCTATGTTGCTGCAAATAGAAAGATAGACGCTTTAGTATTAGACGGTGCTTTCAATAACATCTCTGACCTAATTGCCAATATGGTGCCAGGATTCTCTAATTCATTCACAAACATGAAGCTTCACGATGAAGTTCATAGTATGCAAATTGCGCCTATTCTCCGTCATTATGAAGGCCCGTTGTGGTTGGTCGTTGGTGAGGAAGACAAAATAACGCCTTATCCTATTAGTCAGCAGTTACTAAAAGATGCATCAAGTAGCGAGAAATACATTTCAGTTATTCCTGGTGCTACCCATAACGCTACGCTAAAAAGCGACTATGCTATTGAGCAGTACAAGCAGTTTTTAGCTAGATTTACGCAATAAGCCAATCACACTATCTGTGGATAAGTAGTGGAAAACCTTGTTGGTAAGTCTGTTAATAGCCATATAGAACAACAGATCACGATCTTAACAATCTTTTCTGGTCGGATCACGAAATGTCAGTTAAATCAAGCGATGTAGAGCAATTGTCGCTGATCTTAATATTTTTTGATCGTAACCTTGTGCAGGATCAGGCAATTTTCTGTATTGGGGATAAAAATCTTAAGCAAAATGATCAAGCATGTATTTTTGTCAATAGTTTCGTGTCATGAAATTTTTAGAACACGGTCGCTCAAGAATACATCGAATTACGATTAATCACTCACCAAACCGGTCTAGTACTGACTAAATAAAATACCCGCCAATGGCGGGTGTTCATTTTGCGTCCTATGAAAGTTATCCAAATTAAGCGAAGGTTATATCCTTACTACAGAATCTCGTTTAACCACCGTAGGTGTATATTTAAAGGTTAACCCTTCTTCTGGTTTACTTCCAGACGCATACTTTAACGCCAGCTCAGCCGCTTTCGCCGCCATCATTTCAACGGGATAACGCAGTGTGGTTAATTTAGGGCGACAGTATTTTGCCAGCAGCACATCATCGTAGCCCATTACTGAAACTTGTTCGGGAACTGAAATACCGTGGTCCTGCAACATGGTCATAGCCCCTGACGCCATCGCATCGTTATATGCCAGCACTGCGGTAAATTTCGCGCCGGTGGCAAGCAAGTTTTGCATGGCTAGTTCACCCCCCTCTTGATCAGGAGTGGCGTATTCAATCATGCTCTCAGGTAAGCTTAGCTTTGCGCTATCAATGGCGTTTCTGATTCCTTCAAGACGATGATTCGGATCGTCAATACGATATTGGCTGCTTATTACCGCCACATGTTCATGCCCTTGATTAATGGCGTATTCCGCCATAAGACGACCACCGGTTACGTTATCAAGCCATACGCAGCGGTTTGCTATTTCTGGAATAAATCGGTTAATTAAAACAAAGCCTGGTACTTGGCTAGCAAAGCCAATCAAAGTCTTGTCATCAAGGGCTTTGCTGTGCACTACCATGGCTTCAACACGGTGTTCTAATAAGGTTTCAATGGCGCGCAACTCTGTCTCTTTCTCTATAGAGCCGGCACTAAGTAGAATTTGAACATTATTTTTTCGTGTTATCGACTCGACGCCATGAGCTAACATTGCGAAAAAGGGGTCATGCAACTCGGCAATAACCACGCCCAACGAGGCGCTGCGTTTTGTAACAAGTGCCCGCGCATTTGCGTTGGGGCGATACCCCATCTCTTCCATGATTTTTTTAACGCGCTGTCGGGTATCGTTGCCTACTTTCGGCCCATTATTGATAACCCTTGATACAGTCGCTAAAGAAACTCCGGCGGCTTGGGCTATATCTTTTATTGTTGCCATTTTCTCTTAAACTTTGTTTTGTAATGCATTGAAGGCCATAAGACCTGATTGCCATAGCGTACATTATATTTACAAAAAAAGGTAAAATTCTCACGCTTTGTTGTCTTGCAATAAGCCTAATAAACCAGACAAGACCATGAAGTGGTTTTACCAACTCTAGTTCTTTGCTAAACCCCTGTCAAAAAGCGCGGAAAACGTATACCCTTTTACGCGTTATAAATGCTCTACCTATACCCAAACTTACGAAAGTGCACGATAGATAGCCCGAACTTTATTTATCTAGCATCTGAGAAGGTAAAAAAATTGTTATGAAAATAAACGTGTCTACATTTGGTGAAATAGCCGGTAAAACGGTACATGCTTTTACCTTGACTAATAACAACGCGATGTCGGTTACCCTGCTTAACTACGGTGGAATTATTAAGGAAATTCATTTTCCAAATGCGAAAGGCGAGTTAATAAGCTGCGTGCAAACTTTTGATACGTTACAAGGTTATATTGAAGACCCTAGTTATCGCGGCGCCATCGTGGGGCGCTTTGCAAACAGGATAGGGCACGGCACATTTACTTTAAATGGCAAGCAGTACGCGTTAGATAAAAACGGTGGTGACCATAATCTACACGGTGGGCTTACGGGCTTTCACAAGAAAGTATGGGAAGCGAAAACACATGAATCGTCCGATAGTGTCAGCGTCACTTTCACATTAACTAGCCATGACGGAGAAGGTGGCTTTCCAGGCAATATCATTGTTGAGGCTTGTTACACGTTGAGTCAGGACAATGAACTATCTTTAAATATTTCTGCAACAACAGATAAAGAAACGCCGCTTAGTTTCACGCAGCATGCTTACTTCACGTTGAGCAATGAAGAGCAGGTTGGTAATACACTGGTTCAGATTGACGCAGAAAAGGTTACTGATGCAGATAGCAGTTTACTCCCAACAGGTGATTTGGTCGATGTCGGCAATACACCCTTTGATTTCACTTCGCTTACTGCAATTAAACAAAGAGTAGAGCAATCTAATTCCCATCCGCTGTTTGATAATGTGGGAGGCTTTGACCACAATTATGTACTTCAAATTACGTCTGTTGATAATCCTCAAGCAGTAGTGAAAGCAATCGATACAGGCGTAACCATGGAGTTATTTACTAGCCTTCCCGGATTGCAGTTTTATACCGGTAGCCTGAAAGAGCGTGATCAGTTAGGTGCATTGTGCCTAGAGCCGCAGCATTTTCCTGATGCGCCTAATAAGCCTTTATTTCCAAACTGTTTTGTAAAACCAAATGAAAAGTATCAAGAGATTATTCGATATAGGTTCAGTGCCTTTTGATATGAGCAGAAAGGCAAAAGAAAATTAATTGTTATTAATTTAACAATTAATTTTCTTTGGGACTTAATTGATAATCGGAGTTTCTTCATATATTATTATCAGGGTAAACGTTTAACCCTATTTTATGTTGCGCATTCCAGCGCATTTGGCTAATGCAGAGAGAGTGATTATGGGAACCCCTTTTGACCCAACTAATGATCCACATCGCCGTTACAACCCGTTGTTGGGAGAGTGGGTGCTTGTATCACCACACCGCGCTAAGCGTCCTTGGCAGGGGGCTTCCGAAGAGCCGAACAATGAACAAAAACCCTCTTATGACCCTACCTGTTATTTGTGCCCAACGAATACCCGGGTGAACGGTGAGGTTAATCCAGATTATAAAAGCACGTTTGTTTTTCAAAACGATTTTGCTGCACTTAAGCAAGATACAGCGCAAGCCAGTGAGAAAAAAGGTCTGTTCCAATTTGAAACAGAGCAAGGCTGCAGTCGCGTTATCTGTTTTTCACCAGATCACAGTAAAACGTTGCCGGAGTTAACCGACGAAGAACGGGTAGATGTGGTTAACACTTGGAAAGCTCAAACGGCTGAACTGGGTGAAAGCTATCGTTGGGTTCAGGTTTTTGAGAACAAAGGCTCGATGATGGGGTGTTCTAACCCTCACCCGCATGGTCAGGTATGGGCACAGCAGCACATTCCCACAGATCCAGCAAAAAAAGTTGTTCAGCTTAAGCAGTACTTTGGTGAACACAAAACGCCTATGTTGCTAGACTACGCTGAGCAAGAAGTTAAGAAGCAAGAGCGCGTAGTGTGCCAAAACGATGATTGGGTAGTTGTGGTTCCATATTGGGCTGCATGGCCGTTTGAAACCCTTTTATTGCCGCGTTTTGATGTTCAATCTTTGCATATGCTATCTGATTCGCAATCGCTTTCACTTGCTAAAATCATTGGTGAGATAACAGCGAAATACGACAATTTATTTGAGACGTCTTTCCCATATTCAATGGGGTGGCACAGTGCACCATTTGATAATGAAGACCACCTTGAGTGGACGCTCCATGCTCATTTCTTCCCGCCGCTATTGCGCTCAGCGAGTGTTCGTAAGTTTATGGTTGGGTACGAAATGATGGCCGAAGCACAACGTGATTTAACCCCTGAGCAGGCGGCAGACAGATTAAAAGCACTGCCTACGGTGCACTACAAGCAACGTGAGAATACCAATGGATAACCAAGTACTTTTTTCAAAATTTGAAGCGCATTACGGCAATGAGCCGACCCTAATCGCACACGCGCCCGGTCGAGTTAACATCATTGGTGAGCACACCGATTATAACGAAGGGTTCGTCTTTCCGGCTGCTATCAACTTTGGTACTTGGGTTGCGGCAACGAAGCGCGACGATAATGACATTCTGGTTACTGCTATGGACTACGAAAATCAGCAGAACCAGTTCTCATTGTCAGACATTAATTACGACGAGGAACAAGGTTGGGCAAACTATGTTCGCGGCGTAGTGAAAGTGCTAAAAGAGGCGATGCCAGATTTTGGCGGCGCAAATTTGTTGGTAACGGGTAATGTTCCACAGGGCGCCGGTTTAAGCTCTTCAGCGTCTTTTGAAGTGGCAATACTAAAAGCCTTGAGCGCATTGTACGAATTGTCTCTAGACGGAGTGCAGGCTGCGCTATTAGGCCAAAAAGCAGAAAACACTTTCGTAGGCTGTTCGTGCGGCATCATGGATCAGTTAATCTCAGCCATGGGCAACGAAGGTATGGCAATGCTGCTTGATTGTCAGTCGTTAGCCATCGAACATTCACCACTTCCAGATTCTCACCAAATCGTGATTATCAACTCCAATGTGAAACGTGGCTTGGTAGACAGCGAGTATAACTTGCGTCGTCAGCAGTGCGAGCAAGGTGCATCGCTACTGGGTGTTTCATCATTGCGCGAAGCAACCATGGAGATGCTAGAAGAAGCCAAAGCACACATGCCTGAAGTGGTTTATCGCCGAGCAAAGCATATCATTACTGAAAACGCGCGCACGTTGGCCGCAAGCCAAGCGTTAAAGTCTGGTGATATTGAAACGGTTAGTGACGCTATGGCGCAGTCTCATGTTTCCATGCGTGACGATTTCGAAATTACCGTACGCCCCATTGATTATTTGGTTGAAATCATCGGTGACGTGTTAGGTAAATCTGGTGGTGTTCGTATGACGGGCGGTGGTTTTGGTGGCTGCGTTGTAGCGCTTGCCCCTACAGACAAAGTTGATGCTGTGAAGCAAGTAGTAGCAGACAAGTACTTTGACGAAACTGGCTACCATGCAGACATCTACGTGTGTACAGCTACGCAAGGTGCATTTGCTTAAGTTTGCAGGAACGAAAACAAGGATTAGAAACGAAAACCTCTCCCTTTTCTAAAAACAATCCTAATGGTTAGAATTGTTTGTGTCCCTTAAGCCGTATCCATTGATGCGGCTTTTTTTTACAAAAATACGCATTTCTTGTTAAAAAAAATCAACAAAGTGTGATACTAATACTACCCGCAATATCACGATGTATTTATCGCTGAATTTCTGATCAGTTGATAATTCTTCGTAAATTGCGAAACGCGTTTTAAAAACGTGACACTGGTGTGGCAACAACCAATAAAATAATAAAAACAATTTTTCACCTGTGTACCCTGCATAACAATCGCCGCACCCAAAATAAGAACTTTGGGAAAAACTATGAAATTAGCATCAATAGATATCACGTTGTTCGTGGTATACGTCGTCGCGCTTATCGGAATTGCGTGGTGGGTTTCGCGCGAAAAGCAGGGGCATCAAAAAGACACAAACGATTACTTTTTAGCAGGCTCAAGCTTGCCATGGTGGGCGATTGGCGCATCGTTAATTGCCGCCAATATTTCCGCTGAACAAATCATTGGTATGTCTGGCTCAGGCTACCAGCTAGGGCTTGCCATTGCGTCTTATGAGTGGATGGCTGCCATTACACTGCTTATTGTGGGCAAGTTCTTTTTACCTATCTTTTTAAAGCATAAAATTTACACCATGCCTCAATTCTTAGAGCAGCGATACGATCATCGCGTGCGTAAGGTAATGGCAATATTCTGGCTAGGCGTTTATGTATTTGTAAACCTGACAGCTGTGCTGTGGCTAGGTGCATTGGCCATCAATACCATTACTGGTGTCGATATGGTTTACGGCATGATGTTCTTAGGTCTTTTCTCGCTAGCCTACTCACTTTATGGCGGCCTAAAAGCGGTCGCGTTAACCGACATTATTCAAGTGGTGCTGTTAGTCATTGGCGGGCTGTTCCTGTCGTATACCGCGTTGAACCTAATCAGTGATGGAAACGGTGTTATTCAGGGTTTTGTCGATTTAACCAATAAACTACCTGAAAAATTCGACATGATTTTGTCAAAAGACAACCCGCACTATATGGACTTGCCGGGCATTTCTGTACTGGTTGGCGGTATGTGGATAATGAACCTGTCGTACTGGGGCTTTAACCAGTACATTATTCAGCGTACGTTGGCGGCAAAAAGTGTTCAAGAAGCGCAAAAAGGCATCGCGTTTGCGGCATTCCTAAAACTGCTAATGCCTTTAATTGTGGTATTGCCGGGAATTGCAGCAGTACTTATTGTGCCTGACTTAGCTAAGCCAGACCAAGCGTATCCAAGCCTAATGACGCTAATGCCTGTTGGCCTTAAAGGTATTATCTTTGCCGCGCTTGTGGCGGCAATTGTGTCATCACTAGCCTCAATGACAAACAGCGTGTCCACTATTTTTACTATGGACCTTTATAAAGATAAGCGCCCGAACGAGTCACAGCAGCACTATGTAAAAGTAGGGCGAATAGTAAGCTTGGTCGCGCTAATCATTGCGATGGTGGTAGCTAAACCGTTATTAGGTAATTTCGACCAAGCATTCCAGTATATCCAAGAATTTACGGGCTTCTTTACACCGGGCATTTGCGCGTTATTCGTGCTAGGTATGTTCTGGAAGAAGACCACGGCAAACGGTGGTTTGCTTGCCGCGTTAGGTTCATTTGTTTTAAGCATTGTGTTTAGACAGTTCTGGCCTGAGCTGCCATTTATTGACCGCGTTGGGCTTGTATTCCTGCTTTGCGTTGCCTTGGCTGTAGTTGTTTCACTTCTGGAGAAAAAGGGCATTAGCGAAAACGCGGTCGACCTTAATGAAGTGCAGTTCAAAACCACAAGTGGGTTTAACGTAGCATCAATCGCAGTAGTGATTTTGACCGCAGCGTTTTATATTACGTGGTGGTAATCATAAAAATGGCAGGGTGTTACTATAGGCCTTGCTAAAAACAACGCGAAAGTTCAGAAGACGCTGACAGTAAATTTTGTTAAGTTCTAGAACGTGTTGCAGTTAGTAACGTAAACGTGGGTCGAAAAATTTCAATTTTCCCTAATAAAATACGATATACTAGCTGGCTAATATTCGATGAACTTTCGCGCTTGCTGATGTCTTACAAAGAAGAGTTATACAGCAAGCCACTAAAAACGTTACAGGAGACATCAATGGCAACGAAAGGCGTTAATAAGGTTATTCTTGTTGGAAACCTTGGCAATGATCCTGAAGTTAGATACATGCCTAACGGAAACGCCGTTGCGAACTTAAGCCTAGCAACTAGCGAAAGCTGGAAAGACCAACAGGGTCAGGTTCAAGAGCGCACTGAGTGGCACCGCCTTACAATGTACCGTCGCTTAGCAGAAATTGCCGGAGAGTACCTGAAAAAGGGCTCGCAAATTTACGTTGAAGGTAAATTGCAAACGCGCAAGTGGCAAGATCAGCAAGGTCAGGATAAGTACACTACTGAAATTATCGTAGACCAAATGCAAATGCTTGGCGGTCGCGGCGGTGAAGGTGGCGGCGGTAACGGTGGTTACCAGCGTCCTCAAAATAATCAAGGTGGTTACAACCAAGCACCAGCGCAGGGCGGCTATAATCAAGCGCCACAGCAAGGCGGTGGTCAACAAGGTGGTTATAATCAAAACCAAGGTGGCGGCTACAATCAAGCGCCTCAAGGTGGAAATCCGTCTCAGCCTAAAAATCCTCCAATGGCTGAACCTGATTTTGATTTCGACGACGACATTCCGTTTTAGGTCTTGTAATAAATATAAATGTAAAAATAATCTTAAAAGCCGCTTTTTAGCGGCTTTTTTTGAGCTAAATTCAGTCAATTATGAGACTGAAACCAATTAATTTTGTATCCGACTAATGTAAGATCACATTCCAGTTATATCCACAGCGCCGCATATAGACTGGTGATGGATAAATGCCATTAAATTTCACATCCAAGGGTAGTCTTATAACGTGTCGGTATTAGCAAGATTATTCGTTTTTGCATTTTTCAGTATCAACATCAGCGCTTCAACAGCTCAAAATAATGTTGAGTGCGACGTTGAAGGTTGTGATGAGAAGAAGCCTACCATTATTTGGATGCGTCCACCTGAACTTGGTGTTGAAGGGCCTGGTATTACTATTACATCTGGCCCGGTGTATGATCTCATGGTTCATCTTTCTAGTTATCTTGAAAGTTATAGCCACCAATTTGAAGCCTACCCAGTTAAGCGTGCCTGGTCGTTAATTCAACATGAAAAGTCGTCTCAAAAGGTCTATTGTTTTTACGGCGCGTCATACCAAGAAGAGAGAACGAAATGGGGGTATTATTCTGAACCTACCTCTATCAATTTGCCTTTACTTGTTGTGTCAAGAAAAGCGCTCCCACCTTTAATTGATGATGAAGAAAATGTCGGCTTGTCACAAAGTGTGAAAGGCTTGTTTGAGTCAGTTTCTTTGCAAGCTTTACTCAATCAAAACTTAAAAACAGTGCTCTACAAAGACGTAAGTAACGCTTATGCACGAACCGTCGAACAGTGGGCAACAAAATACAATGTATTAAGAGTGCATAGTCTAGGTACAGACCTAGGCATGCATACCATCGCATTGCTTAAAAGCGGGCGAATTGATTTTGGCTATGTCGGTCCGCGTGAAATAGCTGCATTATCAAGAGAAGAGCTCGACACCTTGCATGTGTATCAAGTTAGCGAACTGTCGGAAGAATTGAGAGGAACAAAGCGCTTGCTATGTTCAAAGACAGCGCTAGGGCAAGAGGTAACAACGAGTTTGGATCAAGCGCTAGCGCGTATTTTTGCGAATCCTGAAAAAAGTGAGATTTTGAGAGATACTAATTTCAGAGCGGATGGTTATTCTCAACGCCTTAAGCCTTTATTCGATCAACGATGGAATACTTTTCTATCGAAAAAGTAAATGTTGGGTAGCACGTTTAACCTATTTCCCAGTCTCTTTATTATATGAATATGTGGAGATTTTTAGTTAGTTCATAATTTCTTCCATACACCCTTTACCGTAACCTCTATCGTTTTCGAGGTTGTTGCTGATCCCTTATATTCTCGTTTTATTACCGCTTCTTATTTCGTTTAATCAGCAATAATAATGGAGGTTTACTTGTATGGAGTTCGTTAGGCAGTATTATAAAATTGTCTTTCAATAACAAGAAAATCAGCCTAATTATGAAAACGTTATCCCTGCTCTGTGGCGCTGCTACACTCGCGTTTAGTACTGCTATGTTACCTACACCGGTTTCTGCAGCTCAGAACCTCTATAAGCCTTTTCCAGCGGATGTTATGCCATCGCTAAGCGAGAAAGGCGCTCACGTAGTTGGCGTAAAAACCATTGAAGCGACTTACCCAGAAAAAGTGAAAGATATTGCTGGGAATGATGTCGAACGTAAATTAACGCTAGAGGTTTGGTATCCAGCTTCAAGTGCAGCCGAGACGGCAAAATATGTGAATGAAACGCGAAGTGGTCAAGTATTTGAAATTGAAGGCGATGCAAGCCGCGATGCGCCTATTGCTACTGCAGGTTCTGATTACCCGGTGGTGGTTATATCTCACGGCTATACCGGCTATCGTACGCTTATGTATTATTTAGGTGAACACCTTGCGTCTCATGGCTATGTGGTTGCGGCTATCGACCATACAGACTCCACAAACAAAGACGTTAACTTTGCGGAAAATCCGTATTCAGGCTTTCCAAGCACGCTACTAAATCGCTCTCGAGACCAGGTTCTAACCTTGAACAGCATTAGCGAACACGAATTTTTTAAAAACAGTGTTGATGCGAGTAAGGCAGGCGTTATTGGCTATTCCATGGGAGGCTATGGTGCGGTAAGTACAGTAGGCGGCTGTTATGCGTTTAACGACCAAACGGCAGCGACCTTCACTGGCACACAAGACCCTAAAGTAGCAGCGCTTATCAAAGACGCGCTAAATACTTGCGCAGGTGGCAACGACAGTAGCAAGGATGTACTACCAGCTTGGAAAGCAGCGTTAGCGCTAGCTCCATGGGGAGGGCAACACCAGCTGTTTGATGTTGAATCATTGAACAATATCAAGGTACCTGTTCTTTATGTGGCGGGTGATAACGACGATATTTCAGGTTACGATGGTATTAAATGGTTATTCGAAAATACCGGCAGTGAAGGTTCTAAGCTACTTACTGTTAAAAACGCTCGTCATAATGTCGCACCTCACCCCGCCCCTAAAGAAGCCTATGGCAGCGAGTTTGATTTGGGCAGCTACATTGAGCCTGCGTGGGAAGTGCAAAAGCTGAATGCTATCAACGAGCACTTCGCGTTGGCGCTTATGAACTGTCATGTGAAAGACTTAAAAGATGATTGTGAATACCTGAACATGAGTGGCAGCAGTGCCCAAGTTCCCGTAGACGGTAAAAAGCCAGAACCTTGGAAGGGCTTCGACGACCGATGGGCACTAGGCCTTGAGATGGAAGGCAAGTAAGCTAAACCAAAACAAAAAAAGCGAGCGGCGGTGTAATACCGCGTAGCTCGCTTGTTCGTATTTTACTTAGGCAGCGCTTAAAAGGGCACAGCGCTTATGAGACCACAGTGATTAGAAAGCCATAGCGCTTAGAAAGCTACAGGGCTTTAACAGTATAAATCAGCGCTGTTTGCGGGAACAGTACCGGCAGCTGCATACCGTATTTCATTAAGACTTCGCCAGAGAACACTTGCCCTTCAGTTTGCTGCAAAATTGAAGGAGTGTATTCTTTCAGCTTTTCAGGCCATACACGCTCAATGGTGTATTGCTTGTTAGCATCAAGCCCTGCAAAGTAGAAACGATTCGGCGTAGTGCGTACGGTTTCTGTAACACTGTTATATGCAAAAATACCCTCCTGCTTGTCTTTCGACACATAACCAAATTTCACATTCATGCCGTCATCGTCCATGCGGAATAGGTCGCCGCCGTGGGTAATATGACGATATTTCTTATAAAGCGAAATGGCGTCCGCTAGCACTTTTTGCTCGTGGTCTGTCAGTTCACGCGGGTCCATTTCTATCCCCATATGACCAAACAAGGCGACCGCAGAACGAATCTCAATAGGTAGGTTACGACCTGTAATATGGCAGTCACGCGGACCTACGTGGGCGCCCATGACTTCAGAAGGGAAGAAGTAAGAGCAGCCGCGCTGAATATATAAGCGGTCTAATGCATCGTTAGAGTCTGACGTCCAGAATCGATCTGTGTGTGGCAATATGCCTAAATCTACTCGTCCGCCGCCTGAACAACAGCTTTCTATTTCAATGCCTGGCTTAGCTGCTTTTACGCGGTCAATTAAGCCGTAAAGCGCTGCCATTTGGCCGTGCATTGCTGGTTTGCCTTGAAGGTTACCCGGATGGTTTACGTCGCGGTTCATGTCCCATTTGATGTAGCTTATTTTTGGATAGGCTTTAAGTACATCAGTAATAACTTTATAAAGGTACTCAACCACTTCAGGGTTGGTCAAATCTAGAACGTATTGGTTTCTAAATGGCACATGAGGGTTGTTTTCAGTTTGAAGTGCCCATTCGGGATGCGCGCGATATAAGTCGCTATCTGGGTTAACCATTTCTGGCTCAAACCAAATACCGAATTCCATGCCAAGGCCAGTAACATGATCAATTAGCCCGTCTAGTCCTTCTGGGTAGATGGCTTCATCTACAAACCAGTCACCAAGCCCAGCTTTGTCGTTCCTGCGGCCTTTAAACCAACCATCATCTAATACAAAGCGCTCAATACCTAGCGGAGCTACCTTGTCAGCCAAGGCTTTAAGTTCGTCTTCGTTATGATCGAAGTAAATTCCTTCCCAGGTGTTGTAGTGCACTGGGCGAGGCTTTGATTCAGCGCTGTGGTTTAGCACATTACTGCGAATGAAGTTATGGAACTGTTGCGACAAGGAAGAAAAACCTTCACAGCCATAGCCGGTGTAAAGCACTGGTGATGTATAGCTGTCCCCAGCATTAAGTACAACTTCACCTGGAAATAATAACTCACCAAACTGTACGTAGCTTCTGCCGTCGGCCATTAGCTCGGCGCGAAGTTTATGGTTCGCTGAAGCGCCAAGGTGGTAACCAAAGCACTCACCGTTAAGCTCGCCTGTTCCTTCAGGGAACGCGATTAAACCGGGAAAAGTATCGTGAGAGGTTTTGCCACGTCGGTTTTCGCGCACGTAGCTGCCAAAGAATAGGTCGTGATCTTTGGTTTGGAATTCAGCAGACCAACGACCTTCGAATGTTTTAATTTTACTAACCGTTGTAGGAAGAGGAAGGCTAGCAGCATTCAAGTAATTGAGGTTCAGTGCACTGCTGCCGGTGTTTTCTACACGAGAAACATATTTAACCACACTGGTCGCGGTATCAAGCTCTACACTTGTGATAAGGCGCATACCGCGATGTGCATCTTCAGAAATGAAGGCAACCGATTGAGCGTCTTGATTTATCTCTACTAAGTTAAAGCCTGCTGACCACTGGTCCGCATCACCGGAAACTTCAAGGCCTGGCTGTCCTGTCCAACCTTCACCATGGGTAGGCACTAAAGTAATTGGTGGCTCTATTACTGGTGCGCATTTAGCTTCTTGGCGTGTGTTTAAAACGCTAAGCATTTCAGGCGTTGTGCTATCACTTAATGGCGCACCATAGTAAATGACTTTTGGCATGCGACCCTGACAGTCGAATATTAAGGTGACTTTTTCGTTCGACAGGCGTACGAATTGAGAAAGTGACGACATAAAAACCTCAGCGTTAATAAAACGTAAATTAGGTGGTAATACAAGTTTTTTACTACGTAAGACGTGTCTTCTTACGCGATAATTTCGCATATTAAATCACGTTCACTATACCTATTCTACAGTTTTAGGGTAAACGTTTTACTTTCAATGGTAGTCTGCATTGCGAAGGAAATGAAGTCTGACCAATAGTTGTAAAATATAGACGATATTAATTGTTAAAAACAAAAAAGGATGTCAAAAGACATCCTTTTTCGACATGTAACTAATTTGTTAGGCTTCTTTCTTATAAAGCTCTAACGAAAACTCTGCCTTTTGGTTAAACACTACGCGGTTCACAATAAGAGCAAAGGCGACACAGCCGATAAGCGTTGCGAACATTAGGTGTATGTAATGAAGCCCAAATGGTGCATACAGAGGTGAAGCTTCAAAGCTCATTAATGCGTAAATTGAAACACCGAACAGTACTGCGCCAATGGCTGCGAATGCATGCACGTTTCTAAACAGTAAGCCAACGATGAATACCGAAAGAATCGGCATACTTAATAGGCCGTAAAGCTTTTGAACTAGGTTAATAATACTATCAGCTTGTTGGTATACGGGGATTAGCGCAAGCGATACTAAGCACAATAAAACCGTAACGTAGCCGCTTAATTTAGGTACGTTAGGTGTTTTGTTGATGTAGCTTTCGTGGATATCACAAACATATAGCGCAGTAGCAGAGTTCAAGTTGCTGTTAAACGTGGTTAACACCGCAGCCGCCATAGCCGCAGCGAATACACCAGAAAGCCAATCAGGCAATACCGTTGCAACAATTTTTCCGTAAGCACTATCACCAATATCACCAAATAGTTTGTATGAAACAATGCCTGGAATAACAATAATGGCAGGTACAATCAGCAAGCGAATACCGGCCGCAGCGAATACGCCTTTCTGCGCTTCTTTCAACGAAGGTGCCGCCATTGCGCGCTGTGTAATTACTTGGTTGGTTCCCCAGTAAAACATTTGGATAAAGATCATCCCGGTAAGCAAGGTATGCCAAGGAATTGGAGACTCATCATCGCCAATTAGGGTAAGTCGCTCTTGCGGAATGCCGTCAAAGTTATAGTCGATGGCTTGAAGCGCCAGAATAACCACCAGTACGGCCATGGTTAAAAGAAGCACGCCAGAGTAGGTGTCAGACACCGCTACTGCGCGAAGGCCGCCGAAGATAGCATATAGGGCACCAACGATAACGAAGATAACCGCAATGTACATAAGCGGCAGCTCAACGTTAAACATAGACTGCATGAACAATGAGCCCGAATAGATTACTGCCGGGCAAAATATCAAGGCACTGCCTGCGAAGAAGAGCGCACTAATAACCGCGCGAATGTGCTTATCGTGATAGCGCTGCTCTAGAAGTTCTGTCGTCGTTGTACACTTGAACTTGTAATACACAGGTAAGAATACTTTTGCCAGTACGAAAAGGCCCACAACGGCTGCTAATTCCCATAGGGCTAACAAGGCCATTTGGTTACCGTTCATACCTACAAGCTGATCGGTACTCAAGTTAGTGAGCGTGATACTACCTGCAACGAAATACCAAGCTAGACCGCCACCTGCAAGAAAGTATTCGCGGTTTTGGTTTTGGGCACTTCTATTTTGTCCGCGGCAACTTAAATAGGTAAGAAAACCAATTAAAGCAGTCACAAAGACAAAAACAGACACCTGAATAGTGCTGGAAAACATGTTTTACTCCTAGAGGATAGTTATGACTTGCTGGTTTCGAACTTAATGTTGTTTACAGCGCGATCAGGGAATTTAGTGTTATGAAGACGGATAACGCGGTTCACTTGCAAAATAGAGCCAAGAATATTGAAAAGCACGTTGAGCAGGCCCTTTTGATTCAAACTAGCCAGTTCTTCACCGGTAAGGTTTTGCAAACGTTGTTCATTCACCGTAGCTAATCCGCCCACGCGCTGATTGGTGTTGTCCTTATATTCTATTATCAAGTCAACAGTATGAATGAGCCCCATCTCGCTAATTTGATTCATCATTACGGCGGTTTGCTGCATGGCGGTAACACGCTCATCCAGCAATTTCTTTTTATTATCTAAGTACGCAGTAGGGCGCTTTGAAGACAAAAAGAGCGCTTCACCGTTTTCAGAAGAAACGGCCGGCGAGTCGACATCAACTAAAACTTTTTGCTGTTGAGCGTCATTTCCTAGCCGTACGATAAAAGGTAAGGTGCGAAGACTAAGCGGTGCATAATGACCAAGCCATGTACCCTGCGTTTCAAATACGTTTTCTTGGGGGGCTAGCCCGCACAGGGCTGAAATAGTCCAATACTGCGCTTCAGTGGATTTACTGAAAAACAGAGGAAAGTCGCTAGATGCTTGAACGGCTTCCTTTATCTCAATGTTGAGAAGGTGAAATTTCGAATAAGTACTAGCAAGCTTGCTCTCATCAATAGTAAGAGCGCTGTGGGTATCAGCCGATAAGGTTTCAAATGTTGGCATATTATAGTTCTCGTTAGCTTGCCAACCACTGCTCAATGTAGTCGCGGTGATTAGGTAAGCTGCTTAGTTTTTGCTGCGTGATTAGCTGATTTTGTTGAATCACTTTATCAGCTAGGTCACGTTCGTTGTAGAAATGAGACTGCAAAGAAAAGTCTGGAGAAAATCCCATTCCATATAGTACGTACTGATAGCTGGCGGCAGGGAATAGCTCTATTGCCGCTGAAAAATCAGCAATTTGAGGGCCACGATACTTCCAAATTTCCAAATCTTCTTTTAAAGAGTCGGGGATAGAAGACGCATCGCGATTAGCAACCCAGTAAGGTTCACTGCGTTGATTGAAAATATAATGAAGTTTCAAGAAGTCGATAATGCGCTGCCAGCGATAGTTCATTTGTTTGTTAAAGCGCTGGCTGACTATAGGCATAGCAGAAACGGGCAGCGGCATTTGCTCTGCAATATAACGTGCTGAAATCTCAATAAGCATGAGGGCTGTTGCCTCTAACGGCTCTACAAACCCTGCGGAAAGACCTACTGCAATACAGTTGCCTTTCCAAATACGCTTCTTATAACCAGAGTTAAAGCGAATGGTGCGCGCTTTCAAATCACCGTGTTTGTCACCAACGTACTGACGCAATACTTCTTCGGCGCGTTCATCGGTAGTAAATTCGGTGGAGTAAACATGGCCTACGCCTCTTCGAGAAGATAAACCAATATCCCAAATCCAGCCTGCTTCTTGTGCTGTGGCTTGGGTGTAGGGCTTTATTTCAAAGTCTTCTTCGTGGGGTACATGAAGGGCAAGGGCAGAGTTATTAAATAGCACGTCATCTGTGGAAACAACGCTTTCGCCAAGGGTTTCGCCAAGCAATAGTGAGCGAAAGCCAGAACAGTCGACGAATAAATCGGCGTCTAAAACCATGCCGTTGTTAAGCGTAACGCTTTCGATATGTTCGTTTGAGGTTGCGGCTACGCTTTCTACCGTGGCGACAATGTGTTTAACGCCTAGCTCCGTTTTGCTGAAGTCTCGTAACATGTCAGCAAATGCGCCAGCATCTAAATGATACGCATAGTTCGATTGCGCGCTGCTGTATTCCTGTTCGCTGAGAGTGCGAGGCGCCATATTACGCTCACACACGTGCTGCTGAAAGTTAGTGGCGTTGGCAAAATTTGCAATATCGCCTACATAGGGGGCCATCTCAACGCGGCCATAACCTAGCGGAACGGTAAACGGGTGGTAATAAAAGTCGCCGTCGCCATTTACCCAATTTACGAACTTACCGCCTTGCTTAAATGCAGCGCTGCAGCGTCTAAATACTTCTTTTTCTGACAGCCCAATGTCTTTAAGCGTATTACGCATCGTTGGCCAAGTTCCTTCACCTACGCCAACAGTGGGAATATCACTAGATTCAACCAATGTAATGTCTAAACCACATTCACCCATTGCTACCTTATGTTTGGCTGCGACTATGGCGGCAGTAAGCCAGCCAGCGGTGCCGCCACCTACGATAACAATACGCTGTTTTTTAGATGTATCAGATGAATGGTTCATGAAACAACACTACTTAAATGGAATTATGACTGCTTTCTACATTTATCCATAAACGTACTCGATTTGCCAATAGGCTTATGGATAAATGGCAGGGTTTTACCCCTGCCAAAACACACACAAATTTTAGAATGAGCCTCGGATACCTACAGAGTAGCGAGCACCATTGTCTTCAATTGAGTAAATTTGGTCTGGGAAGCGACCTGTTTGCGTAAGCTCTTCCTCAGTCACGTTGATACCTTCAACAAATACCGTAAGGTGTTCGTTGATGTCGTAACTTGCACTTACGTCCCACTGACCATAGGTTTCAGTAGTAGTCGGCTCACCAGATAAACCATTATCAAGTGAAAACAGGAACGACTCACGGTTGTTAAACGCTACACGAGCTTGGAACGCATCGCGCTCATAAAACACGATAAGGTTTTGTGAGTCGCCAAGCCCTTCTAATGCAAACGTTTGGCTAGTATCACCAGATACTTCCGCATCACTGTTAACTACCGTAGCGTTAGCCGTTACACCGAAGCCGTTATCCCATACGTGGGTAATAGCCACTTCATAACCATTAACCGTTGCTGTTTCGCCGTTTTGAGGGCGTGTAACGGTATAAACTTCACTTGCACCGTTAAGTTCTTCAGTGTCAGCTACTACATCGCGGTCAGGGTCTTGTGGGTCAAGCGAAACGCCCGGCGCACAATCTGCTGCAGCACAGCGGAAGTCTCCTGGTAGGCGGTCAGTCATGTTATAAGTTTCTGCGCCTGAAAGTGTAACAATGAAGTCTTCTACTTCTTTGCTAAATACTGCAAACGAGAAGACTGAGTCATCGCTGTAGTACCACTCAAACGACAGGTCCCAGTTTTCTGCACTAAATGGCTTAAGGTTAGGGTTACCACCACTTGCTTGAAGGTTTTGACGGCGAGGTTCACCAAATGTAGTAGCCGGAGACATCTGCGACATAGTTGGGCGCGTCAGAGAGTCGTAGCGCGAGAAACGTACAATCATATCTTCTTGTACTTCTAACTTAACGTTCAAGCTAGGTAATAGGTTAGAATACGATGTTGTGCCTGTAATGTTTTCTGCTGGCGCAAATACGTTTGAAAACAGAGTCAAGTCGGTAGTTGGAACGATATCCGAAACAAAGGCTTGTACCGCTGAGACAGCCACGCTTGTCTCTTCATAACGTGCGCCAAAGTTCATGGTTAATGGCATATCACCAATGTCATAACCAAATTCGAACTGAGCATAAAGTGCAGTGACTTCTTCTTCAATGTTGTAGTAGTTGTTTTGCAACGTTGGCGTTACTGGAGCACCTTGAGAGGCAAGGTAGTCTAGATATGCATCACCATCATAGGTATACCAAGTGTCAATCAGACCGCTGAAGAAGTTGTTTGCAGTAAACGGGCGGATATTAAGCTCATCAATTGGCGCTGCTGTACCATAACCACAGAACGCACATTGTGACGCAAACTCTTGGAATACGAATTTTTCGCGCTCAGAACGCAAAATACCAAAATCAACCTTACGGAAAACGTCAGAATCAGCTAAATAAGTGAAATCTGCTTTGTACTCTGTTACTTCGTCTTCTGATGCAACTACGTTACCTAAGTCATTGTAGTGAAGGCGGTTAAGGTTAATGTCAGGCAATTGACCGTTGCCAAAACCGTCGTGAATTACTGTAGGTGTGCTCCCTGTGCCGTCAAACTCATAGTTGTTAATAATACCAACTACATTAAAGCGACCTTTACCACCAATATCGTTCTCAGCTTCAGATGTTGAAACGTCGAATGTTGCTGAAAGGGCATCAGTTACTTGCCAATCAACATTTAAACCAAAACCTTTATTGGTTACATCACGTACACCACGGGTCGATGAAACGAAGTCAGACGCAGGGTTACCGCTACCTTGGTGTAAGTCAATTTCTTGCGTAAATTGAATAGCAGTGCCGTATTCAGAAATGGTCGCAGAGCCAACGCGGTCTGGTTCGAACCATGATGCTAGGTCAGTTACTTGTGAATCAATTTCAAATTTAGATACAAAACCGTCTAACGTGATAGTGACATCATCAGATGGTGCGAACTGCGCAACAAGCGACGCATTTGTACGCGTTCTGTCTTGTTGATCTACAACCTGATCCCAGTTACGAGGAAGGTATACATTTGATGCAATTACGCCGTCATTTCTGTTCGACAGTGTCAGTCCTGGTCGCCAGCCTGCTGTTTGAATGCGGTTGATCTGAACTTCACGCTCTTGGTGTGATACCGCTAGAAGTAAACCAAACTTATCGTCGGCAAACGTATTGCTTACTAGGAATGAGGCTTGCGGTGATGTTTCTTCTGAAAGCGTCTCGTACATTCCTTTTACGCTACCAACCGCTTGGAAACCGTCATAGTCGAACGGGCGAGCAGTAGAAACATTGATGGTAGAGCCGATTCCACCTGACTGAAGGTTTGCAACGCCACTCTTGTAGATATTTGCGCCAGTAATTTGGTCAGCAGCAAGTACGTCAAAGTTAAATGCACGGCCAGCATCGTCTGAAGCGAGTTGGCGACCGTTAACAAGTACCGTGTTAAATTGAGGGCCAAAACCACGTACTGTTACTTGCTGGCCTTCACCACCGTTACGGTCGATAGAAACACCAGTGATACGCTGAAGTGATTCAGCAACGTTAAGGTCAGGAAACTTACCTAAATCTTCTGCTGCGATACCGTCTGAAACAGCTAAGTTTTCTTTCTTATCAGACATTGCTCTTTTCAAGCTGCTTACAATGCCGCGAACTTCAATAACTTCAACAGGTGCATCGTTTACATTCTGCGCGTCAGCGTCTTGCGAAAATGCAACCGGTGCGTGTAGGGCAGAGGCGATAGCAACACCTAAAAGTGAGCGTTTCGCAATTGGGCCTAACTGTGATGTGTTAATTTTATGTGTCACTGTGTTTTCTCCGTGAGTAGGCTACGTTTTAACGTACTTTGCACTTAAATTACGTTTTTAGTATGTGCGGATCAAGCTTATTAACATTACTTTTACACATTTAACGTTATATTTTCTCGATTATTATTTGTAACTTTATGAAAAATATAAGTTTTCTTTTTTAAGGTAAAAGGTGAAACGTTTACCTTGGGTTCAATACTAGCACAAAATTACAATGTAATGACAATGTTATAAAAATTTTTTTTGTATAAAAAAAGTGCGGAATATAACCGCACTTTATTAACAATAGGAAAAATAAGGAGAAATTAACTGCAGCGGATACGGTCTACAGCGGCCTTCCAGCCGTCGTAAGCCTGATCGCGTTCTTGTTTTGATAAGCGCGGTGTGAAAACGCTATCACTTTTCCAGCACTGAGTTAAATCATCAATATTGCTGAACACACCTGCTTGTAACCCAGCAAGAAAAGCGGCGCCTAGCGCAGTAGTTTCGGTAATTTCAGGGCGCTCTACTTCAGCACCCAAAATATCTGACAAAAAGCCCATAACCCAGTCGTTACGCGACATGCCGCCGTCTACGCGAATGGTCGTGGGACGCGCTCCGTCGCTTTCCATTGCTTTTTGAAGATCTTTAGTTTGATAACAAACTGATTGCAGGCCTGCAGCCACGATTTCACTGATCCCCGTATCCCGAGTTAGCCCTAAAATAGCTCCGCGGGCATCTGGGTCCCAATAAGGCGCGCCCAAGCCGGTAAATGCGGGAACCAAGAACACACCGTTATCTCGTCTTGCACGTTGCGCTAAGGCCTCTGACTCTGCAGCATCATCAATTAATTTAAGTCCGTCACGTAGCCACTGAACGGTCGCGCCAGCCATGAAAATACTGCCTTCTAATGCATAGGTGGTTTTGCCGTTAAGTCGGTAACCTACCGTGGTAAGTAATCGGTTTTTCGACTGAAGAGGGGCGTCGCCTGTATTAAGGATCATAAAGCAACCCGTACCGTACGTACTTTTTGCCATGCCTTTTTCAAAACACGCTTGACCCACAAGTGCCGCTTGCTGATCACCTGCAACACCCTGAATAGGAATAGCTTTTCCGATAATGTCTTCTTTAATTACCCCGAAATCTGCTGCACAGTCCATAACTTCCGGCAGCATTGAAGCTGGGATATTAAATTTATTAAGGAGCTTTTCATCCCAACATTGTTTATGAATATCAAACAACATGGTTCTAGACGCATTTGTGGCATCAGTTTTATGTGATTCGCCGCCCGTTAAGCGCCAAATTAAATACGTATCCACAGTACCAAACAGAAGCTCGCCATTTTCTGCTTTCTCTCGGGCGCCTTCGACGTTATCTAGTATCCACGCGACTTTGGTTGCTGAGAAGTAAGGGTCAAGTAAGAGCCCTGTCGACTCTGTTATATACGATACAAATTCTTCGTCTTCGCTAAAATCTCGGCAGTATTGCGCTGTACGTCTATCTTGCCAAACGATTGCAGGGTAGACAGGCTTTCCTGATTGTTTATCCCAAACTAGCGTGGTTTCGCGCTGATTAGTGATACCAATAGCGGCGACATCAGACGGGGTTATATTACATTTGTTAAAAACTTCCTTCAGGGTTGCGACAACGCTTTCCCAAATTTCTTCCGGGTCGTGCTCAACCCAGCCATCTTTAGGATACTTTTGAGAAAACTCCTGTTGAGCGATGGCCTCTATACTGCCTTTTGCAGAGAAAATAATGCTGCGAGAGCTTGTTGTGCCTTGATCAATGGCAAGAATATGTTGTCCCATAAGGTCACTCCTGAAGATAATTTTCATAGAGTTTGCATCATTTACAGATGTTTAACAACGGCATATTTTCGAAAACGAACATTTGCTTTTCGTTTTATCGTGGGAACTTCCTCTTTAAGCACGTATAATCAATATCGATTTTTACTTTGAGGATGTGTGATGAACCAAACGCAACGACACGAAAAAATTGTTGGGCTAATAAAGCAACAGGGCTTTATGTCTATTGATGATTTGGTGAGTGCTTGTGACGTTACACCTCAGACCATTCGAAGAGATTTAAATCAACTGGCTGATGCTGGTGTAGTCAGTCGTTATCACGGCGGTGCGGGTTTAAATCGAAGTTGGGAAAACACGCCCTATCAAGAACGTAAAACGCAAAACAGCGAAGTCAAAGAAAAAATTGCTGAAGCGGTTGCGGCCATGATACCTGATGGTGCGTCTTTGTTTATCAATATTGGTACTACAACAGAGCTTATTGCCACTAAGCTGCTTAATCATAAAAATCTACATGTAGTAACAAACAACATTCATGTAGCGACAATCCTATCTGCTAAAGAAGACTTCTCGGTGATTATCGCCGCAGGTGAAGTACGGTATCGCGACGGCGGTATTATTGGTGAAGCAACCTGTGACTTTATTAGTCAGTTTCGCATGGACTACGGAATCATCGGTATAAGTGGTATAAGTTCAGACGGCGCGTTATTAGACTTTGACTTTAGAGAAGTTAAAGTTTCACAAGCTATTTTAGAGCACACTCAGCACGTGATTCTTGCGGCCGACTACAGTAAATTTGAACGCCGCGCTATGGTTGAACAAGGCCATATATCACAAGTCGACTGCTTAGTTTGCGACAAAACACCACCGCCAAGCATAGGCAAAATTATAAAAGAAAATAACATTACTTTTGTAAAAGCATAACTATAAGTTGTCTTATTCATTTATCGTCACAATCACAGATCTGTCATAATTCTGGACTAGCCTTATCATTCGACAATGTTGTGCGTTGCCAAGTGTTCTTTGCACATGGTTTTGTGTTGATTCACTCATCTAGTTGTATTTACAAACATGCGACTCAGCGTATGTAGATTAGCTAAACCCTACATTCTTCCTATGCATTATTTACCAGCACGTTAACGTATAACTGGGTTCATTTAACTTTCTTTAATGTTCGATAATGTTCGTTTTGTGTTGACATGTTTTCTTTTTGGTTGTCAAATAGCCAACAATTAGATAAAGCAAATGTGAATACGAGCAGGGGCAAACTATGAGTCACAGCAATGAATCTGAAAAAACAGTCGACGTTTTAGTCGTTGGCGGCGGCGTTAACGGTGTTGGCGTAGCGCTAGACGCTGCAGGACGTGGGCTTTCAGTAGCATTATGTGAAAAAGGTGACCTTGCTGGCGCTACCTCTTCTTCAAGTAGCAAGCTCATTCACGGCGGCCTTAGATATCTGGAACATTACGAATTCCGCCTAGTAAAAGAGGCATTAGCGGAACGGGAAGTGTTGCTTAAAAAGGCACCCCATATCATGTGGCCGCTGCGCTTTCGCCTGCCACATCAAAAGCACCTACGCCCAGCTTGGATGATTAGAATCGGATTATTTCTATATGACTCTTTAGCGAAACGTAACATGCTGCCACGTTCGCGTAAGCTTTCTACAACGAGCGAAAGCCCACTAGTTAGCGACATTACAACCTGTTTTGAATATTCTGATGGGTGGGTAGATGATGCACGCTTAGTGGTGTTGAACGCACTGGCCGCACAAGACCAAGGCGCACAAATTTACACCCGCACTGAATGTGTGAAAGCTGAAAAGCAAGACAACCTGTGGAGTGTTGAACTTAAAACGGCAAAAGGGAAAACGTTTACAGTAAAAGCGAAGTCTATTGTCAATGCTGCAGGCCCTTGGGCGGTATCGTTCTTAGATCGTTTAGTAAATGTTAACAACCCAAATGCTATGCGTATGGTGAAAGGAAGCCACTTCATTGTGCCGAAACTTTACGATACTGATGAAGCATACATACTGCAAAACAAAGACGGGCGTATTGTTTTTGTTATCCCATATGAAGGGGATTTCTCGCTGGTAGGTACTACTGATGAAGACTTCAAAGGCAACCCATCAGATGCTGCTATATCGGATGAAGAAACCGAATACTTAATTGACGTGGTAAACACCTACTTTAAATCAAAAATTACCCTAAGCGATATCGTTCACTCTTACAGTGGCGTAAGACCTTTACTGGAAGAAAAGAATGCTTCTGCTCAAGAGTTAACGCGAGACTACAAAGTTGAGCTAAAAGGTGAGACAGGTAAGCCTGTGTTGCTCAATATTTTTGGTGGGAAAATAACGACCTACAGAAAATTAGCTGAGCATGCGGTAGACAAACTGGTTACTTGTTTTCCTAAAGCTAAAAAAGCATGGACCAAGGAAGTCCCTTTACCAGGTGGCGCATTCGAAAGCCAAGGAGAGCTTGTAGATAAGTTAATTGGTGAGTTCCCGTGGTTGAACAAAGATATTGCTCAACGCTATGCCCGTCAATATGGCCTTTTAAGCTACAAATTTTTAAAAGGAAAATCGTCAATTGCTGAGATGGGAGAAGACTTTGGCGCAGGCATGTATCGCGCTGAAGTAGACTATTTAATTGAGAGTGAGTGGGCATGTACCCTGGAAGATGTTATTTGGCGCAGAACTAAGCATGGATTGCGTTTAAATAAAGCGCAACAAGAGGCGCTATCGCAATACATTGAGCAAAAAGCTCACTCCCTTGATAGCGAACAACAAGCTATTGACCCAGTATTAGCGAGTGCGTAACTTTGTTCATTAGCTTCAGTATGTACAAAGGGCGTTGCGTTTAAGCTCACGTTCTTCGTTCCGTATGCTCCCGCTGTATAAAGAAAATAACGATTCATAGAACCCTTTACTTAACGCTAGCGAAATCGTTAGCTTTTATTAACTGGACACAATATGAACACGGATGTCGTGAAAGAAAGTGCAGTCAAAGAAGTAATTTTCATTCGCCACGGAAAGCCACTTTCAGCCCACAATGAGAAAGTGAATGCCGCGGATTATGCAAGCTGGGTGCGTAACTACAATAAATCTCCCCTTGACCCAGCCAGCCAACCTAAACGAAAAATAGATATATCTGGTAGCTATATCGCCGTCAGTCCGCTTTTAAGAGCAAAGTTAACAGCAGCCCAATATGGGGCAACTTCAGTTGACGAAGAGCTACCGGAACTGAGAGAAATGGATATACCTTATTACAAGCTGCCTTTCACTTTACGCAGTTGGCACTGGGTTTTGCTGAGTCGGGCCCTTTGGTTTATGGGGACTAAAGGCCGCTTTGAGAGTTTTAAATATGCTAAAAAGCGGGTTGAAAAACTTTCATTGCATATCGATAAACTCAGCGAAACACACCATAAAGTGGTTCTGTTTGGGCATGGTATGACGAACTACTATACGCGAAAAGTGCTTATGAAAAGCGGATGGCAGCTGAAGCAAAAAGACAGTGATTTCTGGGGAATTACTATCCTACAAAAAGCCGTTTAACTAAGAGTCGTACTTCAATCATTGATACTGGTGAACGAGGTAGACTAAAGGTTTCCTTCAAGTTTCTTTGCGAACTGATAATACTTCATATTTTATTCACAATGCCGATAAACTAAGAACATAGCCAAGTCGATTTTCGCCTGCTACAGCCGCATCATGTTTTGCATATAGCGACAAACACCGAGGCTAAACAAGGTTTATTACTTCAGTTATAAGCTGAGAATCCACAAATGAACAAAAATAAAAAAGACTCAGACACCACTAAAAACGTTATTAAAGCGTCTATTGCCGTTATTTTCGCGGTAGCATTGGGGGTAGCAATTAACAATTTTCACGTTGATGAAGCAGATACGACAACAGAAGCTCTTGCAGAGCGTTTCGATACGTTTAAACGCCACGTTGTTTCTTCACATTGGCAATGGCGAGTGCGCCAGCCTACCACTATGATAATGCTTATTCACTATGATGACACAGGCAGCGAAATTAACCGAACACCAGTGCGTATGAACCACAATGGGTGGCCGACATCTGACATGTCAGATGCTGGATGTGAAAAAATTTGGTCATCAATAGTGGCATCCCCATTACGTGTCGACGGCTTCAAAGTGCATGCAAGATACTACGCCGAGCTTGAAATAAATGAAGATAACTATTGGTGCCGTTACAGCTTAAGCAGAGGAACCTACTTCGACTACTATCCCGCAAACGGTTCAGTTATGGATTTAAAAGGCTAGTAAGGTCTTCATACTAATACATATTAATATAAATGATCGCCTATGTAGGTATTTGGTTTATTTAGATAATTAGTCTACTTTTTAGTTAACGCCATGTCACAAACTGACGCCTTGAGGTATTGTTGATAATAAGATAATACTCGACACTAATGAATTAAGTAGGCATATGCTTTCTAGCTTATTCTCTTCGAAAAAGAACAATACAACGCTCACAGTAGGTGTTTCTGTGAGTGCTACTGAATTACATATTGCCGCTGTTAACTTTGGCAACAGTGGTCATGTACTCAGCTCTGTTGCGTCTGTTCCTTTCAATAATCTACAACCTCTTGAAACGCAATTAAGTGACGTATTGCGTGATTTCGAGAAGGAAACGTGTCGATTATCTGTTGTGCTTTCACAAGAAATGTACCATATGGTACAGGTCGATAAACCTGAAGTGCCTGAAGAAGACATTACAACCGCGCTCCCTTGGACCCTTGGCGAGTTGGTTCCGTTTGATTCTAGCAATATTGTTTTGGACTACATCGACTACCCAGTTCAAACTCGCGCCGGCAATAAAAAAATTGATGTGTTTGCTGCAGATAAATCCTCGCTTTCCGCGCTGGTTCAAAGTTTGTCGAAAAAGAAAGAGGTAAAGCTCACTCATATTCACGCCAAAGAAGTGTTGGCTACAGAAATGGTACCTGATGATGACTATGCGCGATTACTCATTATTCAAGAGCCCAATAGCGAACCTTTTTTGATGATAGTGCGTTCGCGTGCTATTTGGCTATCGCGACGATTGAGAGGCTTTGTCAAAAAAAACGCCGCCGAAGAAGATTTAGTCCAGTTAGGCGACATGCTTGGATTAGAAATACAGCGCTCGATGGATTTCTATGAGTCACAGCTAAAACAGCCACCGCTAAAAGAAATTTTGTTCAGAACACAGTTTGATTGCGAGCCTGTAATAGAGCGCTTAAAGCCGTTTCAGCCTGCGGCTATGAAAAAGTTCGTGCCGGAGCTCGAGTTAGCTGATGTTGTTGACCCCACTTGCCACTTTGCTTTGGCCAGTGCGCTTGTTGCAGCGAGGGAGGCACAGTGAAACGAACAATAAACCTTTACCATCCATCGCTTAAGCCTAAAAAAGAGCGCTTGCCCCTATCAAAGGTGCTTTGGGTAAATGGCGTGGCGTTTGCCATAATGCTCATTGCTGTTGTGGCTTTTAACGTGTTGCTAAACGCGAAACAAGAAAAAATACAAGAGATGTCGGCATCGACACGCCAAATCAATGATGAGATTAAATCACTCAATGATGCCCTAGAGAAAAAGCGAGATACCAAAGCGCTTGAGCAGCAGCTTGAGCAAGTGAATGCAAAGATAGAAAACAGAAAGCAATTGCTTGCCTATTTAGAAAGTGGAGAGCTGTCTTTTGATGCAACCAAGTATGGCGAAGTGATGGACGACTTAGCCAACTATCACAACCAGAACCTTTGGCTTACCAGCATAAACATAGATACCCAGAAAATTCGTTTGTCAGGGCAAACGGTGGCACCGTCGTCTATTCCTGTTTGGTTAAAGAAATTACAGCAATCACCTTTCTTTCAGGGTAAGTCATTTTCGTCAGTGAAGTTCGACGAAGTAGATGGGGCTGAAGACGTGAAGCAATTTTTAATATCAACTGATTTTGAAGGAGACGCTGATGAGTCAGTATCAACAGCTCTCTGATAAGTTTTCTGCGCTCGAAAACAGAGAAAAGCAGCTTATTTTGTGGGTGAACTTTGGCCTTATCGTTTATCTGTTCTTTTGGTTTGGCATATCGCCCGCGCTAGATAGCATGTCTGGTGCGGATAAAACCCTTACTCGAAAAGAAAGTGAATACAAGGCGCTGGTTATTCAGAGGGATGCCATTCAGCAAGCGCTGTCTGTCGATTACACACAGCGTATGCAACAAGAATTGGATAGCGCGAGAAAAGTACTATTGAGCGTAGACGATGAGCTACTTTCATTGAACGAAGGTTTCGTGGCTGCCGACAGAATGCCCGAGTTGTTAATGACGTTATTGAATGAAGAAAACAATGTGAGCTTGGTTAACTTTAACGTAGAACCTACTCAAATTCTTCGTTTTGGTGAAGGTGAAACGCAAAGTACATCATTCTATCGTCACAATATGCGTTTAGTGATTGAGGGTAGTTACTTCGACTTACGCAGTTATCTAGCGCGTCTACAAGCGGCACCAGAAAAAGTCATTGTGACGGACTTCGCTTATAACGTCGACGAATATCCCAGTGCATCACTGACATTGGGGTTAGCGACAGTAAGCAATAACGCTACCTTCATTTCGCTTTAAGGAGTCTAGGTGAAGACGATGAAATGCTTCATATTTAGTTTGTTGATAGTAGGTAGTGTTTTCAAGCCTGCAATGGCCGCAGTAGACCCAACTAAACCTGCCCAGTTCAAGGGGGCGAGTGCAAGCGAAAGCAACTTACTAGATGGTGAATTGGCACTGCAGTCAATTTTTAAACGCAGTTCCGGTTATAGCGCGATCATCTCTGGCAAGTCTTATCGAGAGGGT
Source organism: Alteromonas sp. ABD4_190 (assembly GCF_056160105.1). Classification (NCBI taxonomy): domain Bacteria; kingdom Pseudomonadati; phylum Pseudomonadota; class Gammaproteobacteria; order Alteromonadales; family Alteromonadaceae; genus Alteromonas; species Alteromonas sp. ABD4_190. The sequence goes on along the minus strand of NZ_JBSWWN010000001.1, from coordinate 1,819,656 downwards.
GATACGCTCAATGAATTTACTGTGTCTAAAATAAACCCTAAACACGTGATTATAACTGACGGTCGTCAGCAGAAAATACTAAGAATGTATGCATATGAAATTAAAAAATAGCCTTATTTCTAACGCACTGGTGCTAGCTGCGGTGTTTGTTATCGCGGGTTGTCAAACCTATGGTGTTGGCGAGGAAGTGAAGCCACATATTCGCGACGAACTCAATCGTTCGCAGAATGTTCCAGTTAGTAAGCCCACACCTCCGCCACAGTTAAACCAAGAATTGCTGTCAGAAGTAGCGCGTTATCAATCGCTACCGGCTCCTACCTCTCAGAAAATGTTCGCGGTATCTGCCAACAATGTAGATGTTCGCCCTTTCTTTGATGCGCTAGTGGAAGATACGCCTTATAGCGTGGCAGTGCACCCAGCTGTGTCAGGGCAAATCAGCTTAACGCTTAAAGACGTAGCGCTTGATGACGTGCTTACGATTATCTCTAGAATGTATCCGCTGGATGTATTTTTAGAAGGTAAGGTCATCCAGGTTATGCCTTCTCAATTAAAAACAGAATCTATCCCGGTAAACTTCCTTATGATCAAGCGTTTTGGTGTGTCGAACGTAAGCGTGATTGCTGGTGGAGTAAGCGAGCAGGACCAAAATAACGGTGGTAACAACGGCGGTATTAACGGCAACAATAACATCAGCGGTAACGCACTGGGCGGTCAAGGTGGTTTTGGTGGACTTGGTGGCCAAGGCGGTCTTGGCGGCAACAACATACAGCAGCTAAACGGTTCAAACATTCAAACTACCAGTGAAAACGATTTTTGGAGTGACTTAAAAGAAGCGTTAAAAGTTCTGGTATCACCCACTGAAGGTCGTCAAGTAGTGGTTTCACCGCAGGCGGGGTTAGTGACGGTTCGTGCGCTGCCAAGCGAAATTGCTGTGGTCAAAGATTTCTTAAACCAAAGTCAAGAAAGTTTGCAGCGCCAGGTAGTGCTGGAGGCGCGTATTATTGAGGTCACGCTTAATGATGGTTACCAGCAAGGCGTACGGTGGGACCGGATAGCAAGTGGCTTAACGGGTAGCCTCAATTTTGGGTTTAGCGGCGGGGCGCTTGCTTCGAATTTTGCAGCAAACACCGCTTCGGGCATTGACCCTGCAATTAACGCCGTAAATGCTATCGGCAACTCGATTTCTAGCGATATCGGTGGAGTATCAACGCTACGTATTTCCCGCGGTGACTTTGATGGCGTAATCAATATGCTTCAAACCCAGGGCGACGTGCAAATGCTCAGTAATCCGCGCGTAACGGTGACTAACAATCAAAAGGCCGTTATTAAAGTAGGTCAAGATGAGTACTTTGTTACAGATGTATCGACTAGTGAAGATCAGAGTGCGACCCAGACTGAAAATGAAAACGATATAGAACTAACCCCCTTCTTCTCTGGTATTGCTTTGGATGTAACTCCGCAAATAGACAAGAGCGGCTCTGTGATATTGCACGTTCACCCTTCAGTTACAGAAACAGCGGAGCAGACCAAGGTTATCCAAGTGGGTGACCAACAAATTTTGTTACCGCTAGCACAAAGCAATATCCGTGAATCAGACACAGTGATCCGCGCTCGCGACGGTGAAATTGTGGTGATCGGCGGGTTAATGGAAACGGTTACTAGCGAGCAAGAATCCAAAACGCCGCTGTTAGGTGACATCCCTATTATAGGTAACGCGTTTAAAAACAAAGCGAAAACCCAGAGCAAGCGCGAATTGGTTATTCTTATTCGCCCTTCTGTGGTACAGCCAGATACGTGGGAAAAGCAGCGCCTTCGCACTCAGTCTTTGCTTGACCAGTGGTATAGAAACTAATTATGTATCAGGGCTTTTATCACTTCACAGAAATGCCGTTTTCGCTCACGCCGAACACGGATTTCTTTTGTGCACTGGCGCCGCACAATGAAGCGTTAAAAGTCATTTTGTCTGCGTTAAGTATGTCTGAAGGTTTTATCAAAGTGACCGGTGAAGTAGGTACAGGTAAAACCTTGTTGTGCCGCAAGCTGATAAATCACCTTTCGGATAAATTTGTAGCCTGCTACTTACCGAATCCATACCTTAGCCCTGACGAGTTGCGTATAGCATTTGCCAATGAATTAGGTATTGATGTAAGTAAAAACGAAGCCTCTCAGGGGTTACACAGTGCCATAGAGTCAAGGCTGTTAGCACTTAAACAGGAAGGGCGGCAAGCAGTACTGATTATCGATGAAGCGCAATCGTTAAGCTGGGATGCACTTGAGATGCTGCGCTTATTTAGCAACTTAGAAACTGAGAAAAGTAAGCTACTTCAAATTGTTTTATTCGGTCAGCCAGAACTTGACGCTAACCTGTCAAACCCCAAGGTTAGGCAAATCCGTCAGCGCATCAGCTTTTCGTACACGCTGCGCACAATGACGTCGGCGGAAGTGGATTATTACATAGGGCATAGGCTAACAACGGCGGGCGGAAGCGAGCAATTAATTTCTAAGGGTTTACGGGCTTTTATCGCATTAGTCACCCGAGGAACGCCACGGTTGGTTAACATCGTTTGCCACAAAATTCTTCTTCGTGCTTACGGTCAAGGGAAAAGTTCGGCGAGTTGGCAACATACGATAAGTGCAGTAATTGATACTGATGACTGTAAACGGCGGCTAGTACCTAGACAAAGTATTGTGGTTTTATCGATAGCCGTGGTTGCTGTAGCAAGTGCGCTTCATCTTTACGGAGCGCAGAACTTTTGAGTATTTTGAATGACACCCTAAAGTCCCTTGATGAGCGAAACCAGAACGAAGATTTTGGCTTGCCGCCTACGGTTCACGTCGAAAATCGTTCGCTGTGGCCTAAAGCGCTGATTGCGCTCACTGTACTAGGTCTAGCTATTTGGCTGGTGTTGAGCAGCATGACTGAGTCTGGGAATAGTAACAGTGTTGGTAATACAGGTAGCGCTGACATTGTTGCAAAAGGCGATGTACAGAATACAGCAGCAAGCTCACTGGAAAATAAGCCCATCCAAGCGGACAGAGAAAGTACTTCCAAGCAAGGTGTCGATAGTGCCGAACAACAGTTAGAGGGCATGAAATCTACGCCGTTATCCGAGCAAGATTTGGCATACCAAAATACGCCGTCAGATGTGGCCGAGATTGTATTTAATAGTATTGATGAGACGGTAGTCGACGACGAGGCTGAATATAGGCAGCGTGCGCAAGCTGCTAATACTTCAAACGCAAGCTCGAATGTTAAGTCAAAAGTAGGGGCAACCGTAATTGCAGCCGAGACCACAACAGCTGAGGCAGAAGAAACTGGGGCGGCAGGAGTGAAAGCCTCAGGCTTAACCCAAGAAAAAGCAAATATACAAACGGCCAACAAGACAAGTGTTGGAACAAACGTTAAAACAAGCGGTGAATTGAGCTCGCCTAAGTCAGACAACATTATTTCGCGTGAGCCAGCAATTGACATTACGCCTAAATCTCCAGAGCAACAAAGCGCTGTTCATTTAGAAGCTGGGCTGAAAGCTTACAATTTTGGAATTTTCGACGACGCCCAAAAAAGCTTTACTCTTGCACTGTCTACCTATCCACAAAACACCGAGGCTCGCAAACAATTAGCCGCGCTTTATTTTGGGCAGAATAACAACCTACAAGCTCTCCAGGTGCTTTCAGAAGGCGTTGTGATGTCGCCAGAGTCGTTAGTGTGGCGCGAGCTTATGGCCAAGATTTTGGTTCAAGAAAGTCGTTTTGAAGAAGCATTGAACCTGATGCCTGACAGCTTAGATGTAAAAGCACTGGCTGAAAAACGTATCGATTACTTGATACTAAAGGGCACCTCTGCACAAACCATCAACAAACCAAAACAAGCTGTCTCGGCGTTTAGTGCCATGACTTCGCTACAACCAAATAACGCTAAATGGTGGCTGGCACTGGGGGTTAATTATGATGCACTGGAAGACAAGCGTTTGGCTATTTCTTCATATTCCAGAGCCCTAGCAATCGGTGGCCTCTCTTCTACGTCATCGCAATATGCCAGTGCCCGCCTAACTGATTTACAGGAGCAACCTTAATGCGTCCTCGATTAAAGATGCGCCTCGGCGATTTATTAGTTCACGAAAATATTATTACCAGCGAACAGCTTGATAATGCACTATCTGCACAGCGTTCATCTGGGCGCAAACTGGGTGATACGCTTATTGACTTAGGGTTTATCAGCGAGCCTCAACTTCTGCGCTTTCTTGCGCAGCAGCTCAATATTCCGTTTTTAGATATAACACAGCGCCGAATTGATCCAGAGCAGGCGCAACTTATACCAGAAACTTATGCAAGACGCTATCGCGCGCTAGTACTAGAAGCTGACGACGATGAAGTGCTGCTTGGTATGAGCGACCCCACCGATTTAGGCGGTCTTGACCAGCTTGGGCCGCTAGTAGCTCCTCGCAATATTGAACTAGCTATCGTGCAAGAGCATCAAATGCTTGAAGCATTCGATACCGTGTATCGTCGCACTCAAGATATTGCGTCATTTGCAGAAAAGTTGGGCGAAGAATATGCCGATGAAGCCGATTTTGAACTCTCTGCCTTAGACGATACCACTTCAGATGCCACAGTAGTAAAACTACTCCACTCTATTTTTGAAGATGCAGTACAGGTGCGTGCATCTGATATTCATATTGAGCCAGATGAAAATATTCTGCGCATAAGGCAGCGTGTTGACGGCGTGCTGCAGGAAAACACGCTAAACCAGGTTAAAATTGCCTCGGCATTGGTACTTAGGCTAAAGCTAATGTCTGGACTCGACATATCAGAAAAGCGCATTCCTCAAGATGGGCGTTTCAATATTAAAGTGAAGGGTCATACCCTTGATGTGCGTGTTTCCACCATGCCTGTCGCTAACGGTGAAGCGGTGGTGATGCGTTTGCTAGATCAATCCGCGGGTCTTTTGACGTTAGATCAGACGGGGATGCCGGATGCGATGGCCGAGAAATTTCGCGCAGCAATAAACCGACCTCACGGCATGATATTGGTCACTGGGCCTACAGGTTCAGGTAAAACCACGACCTTGTATGGCGCATTGAGCGAACTCAACAAGCCAGACTTGAAAATCATTACCGCTGAAGACCCCATTGAATATCGTTTGCCTCGTGTTAATCAGGTGCAAGTTAACTCAAAAATTGGTCTCGACTTCGCGTCAATTTTACGTACCACCCTTCGACAAGACCCTGACATTATCATGGTAGGGGAGATGCGCGATCAAGAAACAGTTGAAATAGGACTGAGAGGAGCACTAACTGGCCACTTGGTTTTAAGTACGCTTCACACCAATGACTCTGTAACTAGCGCCATCCGTCTTATCGATATGGGCGCGGCGCCCTATCTAGTAGCAACATCACTGCGTGGCGTTTTGGCGCAGCGTTTGGTACGTCGTGTATGTGACAACTGTAAAGAAGAGCGGCCGCCAAGCGCGCAAGAGCAAGCATGGGTAGGTTTCCTAAAGCCAGAACTAGCAAATGCGACTTTTTACAAAGGTAGGGGCTGCAATAGCTGTAACCACACAGGTTACAAAGGTCGTATTGGTGTTTTCGAGTTTTTGGAAATGAACGAAGATATGATGGAAGCGCTGCGAGATGACGATACGCAGGGGTTTGTTGACGCGACAAAGGCCAACAAGGACTTTGTTCCACTTTCTCATATGGCTCTTGATTATGCAGCTGAAGGCAAAACCTCATTAGATGAGGTCTTCAAAGTCGCTGAGTTTGTTCCTGAGGTGGTGAACCACTAATGCCTCAGTTTAGCTATGCGGGTAAATCGACTCAAGGTGGTCCTGAAAAAGGGGTTATTGAAGCTGCCTCAGCACAAGCCGCAGCGCAGGCTTTACTGTCTAAAAACATAGTTCCTATTTCTATAGAAGAAACTAAAAAGGCAGCAGAAGCGGGCAGTGGCTTAGACATTGGCCACTTATTCGAAGCTAAAGTGGGACTGGATGAGATGATCATCTTTTCTCGCCAAATGTACTCGCTTCTTAAAGCGGGTATTCCGATTATTCGGGCAATTAAAGGGCTAAGTGAAAACGCCTCACATAAGCGTTTCCAAGAAATTTTAAAGGACATTGCCGATCAGCTTGAACAAGGCAGAAGCTTATCTTCGGCCATGACAAAGTATGAAAAAGTCTTCACGCGGTTGACCATTTCTGTTGTCGTAGTAGGGGAAAATACCGGTAAGCTGGACGATGTTTTTCTGCAGTTAGCCCTCTATTTTGAACGAGAACAGGAAACACGAAAACGCATTAAATCGGCGTTGCGGTACCCCACATTTGTATTGATAGCACTCGCTATTGCTATGTTTATATTGAACCTTTTCGTTGTACCCGTTTTTACACAAATGTTTGAGCGGTTCGACACCGAGCTACCTATAATGACTCGCGTGCTGATAGGCACTTCAAACTTCTTTGTAAACTACTGGTGGTTAATCTTAATTGTTCTAATTGGAACAATTTTTTCGGCTAAACAATACGTTAATTCGACTAATGGACGACTTAAATGGGACAAATTTAAACTAAAGTTGCCTGTTGTAGGCAGCATTATTGAGCGATCATTGTTAGCAAGATATAGCCGTAGTTTTTCTATGATTTTGCGAGCTGGTGTGCCGTTAACCGCAGGCCTGTCACTAACAGCGGATGCTGTAGATAACGCCCATATGCAGATGCGCATTAAAGAAATGCGCCAGGGCATAGAAAAAGGCGAAAGTTTGCTGAGGGTTTCGAAAAATAGCGAACTGTTTTCTACACTTGTACTACAAATGATAGCTGTGGGTGAGGAAACGGGTCGATTAGAGCCGCTTTTGGAAGAGAGCGCAGACTATTACGAACGTGAAGTTGATTTCGACCTTAAGAGCTTAACGGCCAAAATTGAACCTATTTTGATAGGTTTTGTAGCGGTAATGGTATTAATACTGGCGCTTGGCATATTTACACCAATGTGGAACATGATGTCGGCGGTAAAGGGCGGGTAAGAGTTTCGCGCCATTTTAGTGGGGTAAAGCGTGGCTAGCACTAAGTCAGGGTTATTTAACTTTATCGTGATTGGTTTGGTGCTTGCTGTTGTGGCTGCTACGTATGTTTATCACGCAACGCCAGTAATAAAAGAAGCTGAAAAAGTTAACAAAGAAAACGCAGTGGCTCAGTTTCAGCGGGTTGTTATGTTGGCAAGGGCCCAGTGGATAAAGACCAAGCAATCAAAGGTTTTGATTTACGAAATTGACTTTGATGCCAGTGGCGACATAAAGCAGAAGCGCCAACAAGAAGTCGCTGCAGAGTTATTTGTAAATATAAAAGGCTGGCCTGAAGGGCTTGAGGCTGGGTTAGGGAATGCCTGTGAATATATGTTCACGTTGGCGACACTAAGAGAATTCGATATGTCGTCTGAAGTATCGGTAAACGATGAATACGTGAACGGCTATTTGCGATGTGCATACTTTTTTCAAGACAAGGTTTGGTTCGAGTACCACGCCGATAGCGGCTTGGTAAGAGAAAAAAGAAGTTAACTAAGCGTCGGAGTTATGCGCTTATTTGTAATCTAGGAGATGCTATGAACACGAGACAGCAAGGCTTTACACTAATAGAGCTTATCATTGTTGTAATTATTTTAGGCTTGCTTGCGGCTACAGCGCTACCGCGTTTTATCGATGTTACTGATGAAGCGCGAGAGGCCAGTGTAGAAGGAGTAGCAGGTGGCTTTGCGGCTGCTGTTGGTCTTGTGCGCGCACAGTGGGAAGTGGAAGGCCGCCCAAGCGGCAACAACAGTGGCGCTAACAGCACAGTAGTCACCTATGACCAAACGCCAGTGGGCGTAGATGGCACCATTGGCTATCCCACAGGCAGCCCAACGGGCAATACGCTTATTTCTTCGGTGAACAATGCCGAATGTAAAAACACATTTGACCTAATTCTACAGTCAGCGCCTACTAACACAACATCAACCAATGATACGGTTGTTGCTGACTTCAGATATGCGGTACGTTCAGATGACTCTGGCACAAACACGCTTTGTGTTTACTACTTAGTTGAGTCTATGGGTTTACCTAACAATGTAGCGCCAGCAGACGGCACGCCTGACGGTACGACGTTTGACGGTTTCACTTACAACCCAGCCACTGGCCAGGTTACTGTTTTTTAATTAATACTCAGGAAGTTTGATTATGCAAAAAGTATCAACACAACAGGGTTTCACCCTAATCGAGTTAATCATTGTAATTGTATTGCTGGGTATCCTAGCGGTAACCGCAGCACCTAAGTTTCTGAACCTTCAAGACGACGCACGTGATTCTGTATTGCAGGGTATCGCTGGATCTTTGGAATCTTCATCATCTGTTGTTTATGGCAAAGCGCTAATTAATGACGTGGCGGGAACGAGCGATGCTTCTCAAACTGTAGACGTAGGCTCTTCAACAGTATCTTTGGTATATGGATATCCAGCAGGTCAAACAACTGCTAATTTCACAGCTTTGCTAGACCTACCAGATGAATACCAAGTTTCTACTGATGGGACTGGCGTTGCGATTATATATTACACAGGGTTCGGAACTTACTCTGACACAGCTCCAACAGCAGCGGACGCTGCGTGTACTGTAGAATATACAAATCCAACAGCCGAAGGCGAGCGCCCGTCGATTGAAGTCAACACTTGCGTTCAGTAATGTGAAGAAAAGCGGTTTTACACTAGTAGAACTTATAATAACCATTTTGGTTATTGGGGTGCTGGCGGTTACCGCCGCACCTCGCTTTCTTGGTAGCGATACTGAAGAAGCCATTGCACTTCGCGACAGAACCCTTCAGTTAGTGCGTAATATGCAGCTTCGCGCCATGCAAAACGTACAAGACAGCAGCTGCGTGAAAATAACGAGTACAGTTATTGCTCCCCCCGCTGGACACGACTGCGCGAACGCTCTTTCCACTGCTTTTGATGACGACCAAATTGTTAACGCATCCAACACCGACTTTATCTTCCAAACTGCAGATGATAACGGCGATAGTTTTTCGCAAATTCGGTTTGACGGATTCGGCCGACCGAGCAACATTGCCTGCTTAACTAACTGCAAAATTCAAATAAGTACCTTTGCCATGTGTTTGCAAAGTGAAGGGGCCATTTATGCGTGCTAGCGCAGTGTTTCCTACGCGTAAAAAACGCAGTGAAGGCTTTACTTTGTTAGAGCTAGTAATTGGTATTGTTGTATTCACTATCAGCTTAACAATAGTGTTATCGCTTATTGTTCCGCAAGCTGAGCAAACGGCTGAGCCATTTCGCCAAGTAAAAGCAGCTAAGTTAGGTCAGTCGTTAATGAACGATATTCTAAGCCGTTCGTTTGATGAAAACAGCGACCGAAGCCCGCCTTTTGAAACCTGTAATACCAAAGGAAATTGCTCAACAACACTTGGCCCTGAAGAGGCGAGCGAAGACGACTATGATGATGTTGACGATTACAACGGCTATGTAGTGAGTAACGTCGGCGGTAACTACAACAATTTTGCTTTTACGGTAACGGTAGATTACGACAGTGACTTAGATGACAGTACGCTCACTGACGGTCAAACGTTCAAGCGAATTGATATAGCCGTGACTGCACCAGACGGCCAAATCTACAACTTTAGCGCTTATCGAGGGAGCTATTAATGTTTCCACGACAAGCACAGCGTCAGCGCGGTTTTACGCTTATAGAGCTTATTCTAGTGATCACTATTTTAGGTGTAATTAGCGTATCTGTCGCCCAAGTGATTTCTTTAAGTGCGCAAATTTATATAACCGGTGCAGAGCGGACCCGCCTTGTTTCAGAAGCGCGCTTTATTATTTTGCGACTGGAAAAAGAACTACGTAATGTAGTGCCAAACTCAGTGTCATTTGACGCAAGTTTAGGGTGCCTTTCTTACTACCCGATTAAAGAAAGCGGTACATACGTAGGTGATGCGTTTAATAATCCCATGCACGTAGTCGTGTTCAACAGTCAGTTAAGTGTGAATGACACACTCGTTATATACCCCACAAACCCGCAGAGCGTGAATGATAACGGCCGAACTATAGATGCTATTACTGATGCTGCTTCTGAGCCGACTAGCGATAATCAATATGAGCTCACGCTTAGCGCCGCGAACACACAATCTTCCCCAGGCAAACGCTTCTTCGTTCCTGAAGCGCAAGTAACAGTGTGCAGAACATCTACCTCTCAGGGAGAGCGTTTAATCAGAACGCAAGGTGGTACTTCCGGCGTTCTTGGAACTAATGTGACATCGTGGAGCGCGAATGTAGTCACCGCGGGTTTACGCCAAAATGGCTTAATTGAGCTACAAATGACCTTAGAAAACAGTGATGATGAGCAGATATCCGTTGTACACGAGGTTCATTTCCCTAATGTGCCCTAGTAAAGAAATGCCCCAGTTAATAAACCACCGAAGAGGCCAACGTATTCTTGGTTTGTCTGGTTCTCCAGTTCGCCAAAAAGGCTCTACAACAATAGTTGCGATTATAATAAGCATTGTTCTTTTAGGGCTTGGTATAGCCTTGTCTAATCAAATCTCATCTAATATTCGTCAGCAATCTATTGAATATTATGGCGCTCGCGCTTATTTGGCCGCGCAAAGCGGAATGGAAGTTGCGATTTCGAGACTCATTAACGGTGCTAACCCTGCTTGTACCGCCATTACTCAGCCAGTAATTATTAATGCAGCTAACGTGCAGAATTGTGTTATTACGCTATCTTGTGAAGTAGAGACCGAGGTCGAAGAGCCAGAAGTAGCCGCTGGTGAAATTAGGGTTTATGCGTTAGGTGCGGAAGCACAGTGCAGTGCAGGCCAGCTTGAAACCTCAAAACGCGTTCTTGTTGAAGTGAGGCAGGAAGAATAATGACATACCGTATATCTCGTTTTCGAGCCTTTTTTATTGGGATGCTATCTGTATTAGCATTGCCCGTGTTAGCTATCCCCCAAATCGAAGGCAGGTTCATCGAACTTCAAAATACCTATAACAAAGCAGAGTGGACGACTATTAGTTTTTCGCAGGTGTACGATGAGCCGCCCGCAGTATTTATGCTTTCAACCAATCAGGGTGCTAACCCTGCTATCGTCAAAATTCGCAACGTGACCAGAACGGGTTTTGAAGCATTGCCCCTTGAACCCTCTGGTGAAGATGGCCCTCATATCACCATGGGAGGTCATTACCTAGCGATTGCCTACGGCGTTCACGAATTCCCTGACGGCGATATTGTTGAGGTAGGAAAAATGGAGCTGGATGCTACTACCATCCAAGCTGCTACCAATTCTCCCTGGTATTTTCCAACAGGACCATTAGTGCCTGGTACTGAAGATGCGCGATACGCAGAAGTGCCTCTTCAGACAGACTTTGGAGAGCAACCCGTTTTTTTCCACTCTATTCAAACTGTTAATAACCAAGTTGACGTAAATGGCAAGAAACCTCCCAATGAACATCTACTGCCATTCCTAACCATTGCAGCTAAATATGAAGCGCCTTCATACTATATAGCTTTGGAAGCGTCAGAAACAGATTATGAGCCCGTAACACGCACTGAAACGGTTGCTTACATGGCCACCACTGAAGGGTTTGACCGCAGGTTCTTTGACGACAATGGCGTAGAGGTAGTTTGGGAGGCGGATTTTGCGGATGTTCGTATTCAAGGCTGGAGCGACGGCTGTTTTCGAAATAACTTTAAGAACTCTTATACGCAAACCCCATTGGTTGCTGCCAGTAAGATCAGCCGCAATGGTCAAGACGGAGGGTGGCTGCGCAGTTGTCAGGTAAACAAAGACAGGTTAGGCCTTCGCGTTGATGAAGACCGAAGTTTAGATTCAGAACGTAACCACGCTGAAGAAGATGCCAGCATTTTGGCCATGACATCAGAGTTTGTCTTTAGTGGTGAAGTGCCCAGTTGTGACGTGGCATTTCCTGGCGCGGTTGCAGCTTTTGGTGGCTCTGCCATTAATCTTCCTGCTAATAGCCGTATTATCGATGAAAACAGCGGTGTACTCAGTGCAACGCAATTAATTCCTGGTGGAACCGCTGGCACAGCGGATTATCCTAAATGTGGAGAGCCGGGCGTCGACTGTACCGTAAATAACACAGACTCACTGACTGAATCACAAGCCAGAGCAATACCTAGTATTACAGTTGATGACAGCGGCCCCGAAATAGCAGCCGGTAATTTAGCAGGGGATTACTACTTCAGCAGGCAAAATGTGCTGATGGCAGCGGGTAACTATAACGTCGTAGCCCCTACACGCATCTATATTTCCGATCCAGGTACAAATCCAATTGGCGAGCCAACCCGATTCGTTATGGCTAATGCCAACGTTACTGTTGCTGATGGTGCTTACCTAGCGATTTATGTAGACGGCGACGTAGTTATTGATGGCTCTAACCCTAACGCCTTGGTTATTGCAAAAGGTTCGGTCACATTCGCTAATGTTGGTGATGAAACCATCATTGGTCGTTTTAATGCTGGTGGAGGAATTGAATCCGTTTCTTCAACAACGGCAACTCTTCCAGCACCTCTTAGAGTTACTGCAAACGAAGTACCGAATAATATCCCCGGCATATGCGGTCGAGAGGTTATCGAAGTACTTAATCACTATCGCTATGAATTAGCGGACAACAAAGGCAGTAGCTGCGCGGCTAAACAGATAACGCTTAAGGCTTGTGCAGATGTGAATTGCGATCTCATCTACTCTCAGCCTTCAACGGTTAATCTGTCTCCGCAAAACAATGCTAATTTTCAGTGGAGCGGAAATGATGTCGTCTCTTTTACTGGACAGATTTCGTTAGCGCTAGACAGCTTGAAAGGAAACGATACAAAGCTTGCAACACTAGGCGAAACGCCATCTTCACAGCTTCGCTGTTTTATTGGGGGAAAGGATGTAGGTATTGAAGGGTGTAAAATTGACTTCAAAGACGATGGTCTAGTGTTTAAAAACCTTACAGACAACACCGCCACTATTGTAACCCAACTATCTGGCAAACCATCAGATCAAGGCTTTAATAGTAAGACCTATGCTGTCGAGGCCTGTGGTAACTCAGAATTTTTAAGAAACAAAGTTGTAGATGTGGACCTTAACTACAATTGCGCAAGTTCTAGCACTTGCTCGAATAAGGTGGCCCTTTCAAATAACAATAACACGTATGAACTTGGGTTATCTGCGGATACCTTCGCACTGCAATTTGACGCAAACTCTCGCGCTGAGTTTACGGTGCAGTATCCTGATGCGGGTGAATTATCGCTCACAGGAACAATCACTGACAGGACAGCAATATCTGGGTCTTCAAATATCTTTACGGTTCGTCCGTTTGGGTTTGCTATGGACATTTTAAATGACGGTGGCACCAGTACGAACCCTAACGGGTATGCAACGAACGCGAATGGTACATTGCTAGCGCGCACGGGAGAAAACTTTGTGCTAGGTCTTCGTGCGGCGCAGTGGGTTGATGGGGAAGATAATAATAATGATGGTGTGCCAGATAATTTTGCTGATTTAGGCAATAACACCACCGCTGAACATTATTCTGGTAGCGTAGCGTTGACACCTCAGCAAACATTGCCAGCAGGTGGGACAACAGGTTCATTAAGCCTCATAAGCGTTAATTTTGACAACGAGGGGAAAGTTAATCAGTCATTAAATTATGATGAGGTGGGTGTCATTTCTATTGCTGCTCAAAGTGCATACTTGAACGATACCACGGTATTAGGCCGAGTTGATAATGTGGGCCGCTTTGCACCATCGAATTTTTCACTGTCAGGAACCGTGGTGGCAGCATGCGCTGCAAGCGATGCGTTCAACTACTTTGGCCAGCCCATCAGCGAAGTGAGCTTTACTCTTACTGCCCTTAACCAAAAAGGCAGCCGCACTGCGAACTACTATGATGGCTTCGACAAACTAACAAACCTTGGGCTGCAAGTTGAACATGACGGAAGTTTGTTAGACCGTTTAGAAAATACAAACACGATTTCATGGCCTCAAAGCGGTGCTACAGGTCAAATTACCTTTTCTGACGATGATATAGCATTTAGCCGCTTGGGTGGCGCAGCACTCGATGGAGCATATATGGATGCATCTATTGCGCTGGTGGCTGATAGTGGACAAATTGACAACGCAAACTTTAATGGGCTTTCTTGTACGGGTTCCTGTGTTGATGATTTTGGTGATGCGATCAGCTTTGCCTACGGCCGAGCCACGTTAATTAACAACTATGGCGGTGCAGATGAAGCCTTATTGCTTCCCCTTCGTACCCAATACTGGGATGGTCAAACGTGGCGCATAAACACGTACGACAGCTGCTCAGACTTTGCTCACGCTAATATAAATGATGCCTCAGGTGAGCTAGTTTCTTCTGAAGACGGAACCCTAAGTGAAGGTGCGTACGTCACCGGCGAAGGTATGCGCTTATCATCGCCAAATGGAGCGGGTAATTATCCTTTAACTTATACCCCCGAAGCGTGGTTGCTTTGGGATTGGGATGGAGATGGTGAAGCTGACAACCCGCCTAGCGCCACGCTGACCTATGGTGTTTATAGAGGAAACGACAACATCATTTACAAGCGGGAACAAATCAATAACTAATAAGGCAGTTAAATAGTTTTATTCACGACATTACAGGTAGGCCGAGCGGTAGCGGCCTCATTGTAAAAAGGTGTGAATATTTAGCTAATTGTTTTTGAACCTTCTAACGTTCTCGGGGTCATTAATGGTTCTAATGTAGGAATCAAATGATAAGCGCGTATGCATTATGCGTTTGTGGGGCTGACGCCGAATTTGCTTATCAATAAAGTAGTTATTTTGGCGCTAAGTGACACCATTACTTGCCCAAAATTGCCCCCATTGTTAAAGTGTGCGAATAAATATCGACTTCACGTTAAAGCGTCGCCATCTCACCTTTGCAAATACGCGTTAACACAGGAACAGGAATACACACTTCATGTTTAAAAAGCTTCGAGGCATGTTCTCTAACGATCTGTCCATCGACCTCGGAACAGCTAACACGCTGATTTATGTAAAAGACCAAGGTATCGTTCTAAACGAGCCTTCAGTAGTAGCTATTCGTCAAGAGCGCGCGGCAGGACCAAAAAGTGTTGCAGCAGTAGGTGCAGAAGCTAAGCGAATGCTTGGTCGTACACCAGGTAATATACGTGCAATTCGTCCGATGAAAGATGGTGTTATCGCCGACTTTTACGTGACTGAAAAAATGCTTCAGCACTTTATTAAACAAGTTCACGACAATAACTTCTTGCGTCCTAGCCCTCGTGTATTGGTATGTGTACCTTGTGGTTCAACACAAGTAGAACGCCGAGCGATTAAAGAATCTGCTTTGGGTGCGGGCGCGCGAGAAGTTTACCTCATTGACGAGCCAATGGCTGCGGCGATCGGTGCAGGCTTGCCTGTATCAGAAGCGCAGGGTTCTATGGTAGTTGATATTGGTGGTGGTACTACCGAGGTAGCCATCATCTCACTAAATGGCGTTGTCTATTCATCTTCTGTTCGTATTGGTGGTGATAAGTTCGATGAAGCTATCATTAACTATATTCGTCGTAATTTCGGTTCTTTAATCGGTGAAGCCACTGCTGAGCGCATTAAGCACGAAATTGGCGCGGCGTATCCAGGTGAGGAGGTTCGTGAGATTGAAGTTCGCGGTCGCAACTTAGCAGAAGGCGTACCTCGCGGGTTCACACTTAACTCAAATGAAATTCTTGAAGCGCTTCAAGAACCGCTAACAGGTATTGTTTCTGCCGTTATGGTAGCGCTAGAACAGTCTCCACCAGAGCTTGCTTCTGATATTTCTGAGCGCGGTATGGTACTTACCGGTGGTGGTGCACTTCTTAAAGATCTAGATAGGCTATTAATGGAAGAAACGGGTATCCCAGTGGTTATCGCTGATGATCCGTTGACCTGTGTAGCACGCGGCGGTGGTAAGGCTTTCGATATGATTGACCTTCACGGTGGCGACCTGTTTAGCTACGAATAAACAGGAAAGGCAACCATAAGGTTGCCTTATTTGTATCATGGATACTATTTTTACTCGCGGCCCTTCTCTAAATATCAGGCTTACGCTGGCGCTTGTTCTGTCAGTAACACTGATATTTGTTGATCATAAAATGGATGGCTTTAAATCAACGCGAGTATACCTTAACTCTCTAATGAGCCCGCTACAGTATATTGCTAACCTTCCGGGGTTAATGCTTAGCGAAAGTGCCCAGCGGCTTACTTCTAAAGAACAGTTGTTGGCAGAAAACCAAAAGCTTAATAACCAACTGCTGCTGATGAGTGAAAAGCTGCAGCAGTACGAAGTTATCGCAAAAGAAAACGCGCAACTTCGAGAATTACTGCAATCGCCCGTGCGTCTATCTTCGAAAAAAATGGTTGCCGAGCTGATGGCGGTAGATAAAAACCCCTATAGTCAGCAGGTGGTCATCAATAAAGGGGCTATAGATGGCGTGTATCCTTCTCAGCCGGTCCTTGATGACAAGGGGATTGTGGGTCAAGTGATGGAAGTGGGGTCAACTAACAGCCGGGTATTGCTGATCGCTGACGTTACACACGCCATTCCTGTGCGCTCCCTTCGAAATAATATCCGCTTTATCGCCACCGGCAGCGGCTCGCTTAAAGAATTATATCTCGAGCATGTACCGCACAGCGTAGACATTCAGGAAGGTGATACGCTTATTTCATCGGGGCTTGGAAATGTGTTTCCAGAAGGTTACCCCGTAGCAACAGTTAAACAGGTAGTGAGAGATGAAAGTCGTCCTTTCGCTCGGGTTATTGTTACACCGCTGGCAAAATTAGATAGGCTTCGTCATCTTTTGCTTTTATGGCGTACGGATGATTCATCACAAAAGTCTAAGTCAGATAAGGTTGAAAAGATAAATACACCTGCTACCAGCGAGGAAGAGTCTTCAGATGCGTAAACGTAACCTCGTTATTTGGTTAAGTCTGCTAGTGGCTCTGGTACTGCAAATAGTTCCTCTGCCCACTCAAGTAGATGTGTATCGGCCTGACTGGGTGCTAGTTGTGCTTGCATACTGGAGTATGGCCTTGCCCCACAGAGTAAATGTAGGTGTGGCGTTTTTAACTGGTGTTGCTATGGATGTGCTGGTGGGCACAACGCTGGGCATTCACAGCTTCGGTTTAAGTATTTGTGTCTATGTACTGGCCGCCAATTACCAAAGGCTCAGGAATTATTCTGTGTGGCAGCAGGCGATTATCATCGGTCTACTTGCTTCACTATATCATTTGTTGACGTTTTGGGTTCAGCACCTGTTAACGGATATCTATTTTCAAGTTGATTACTTGTGGCCAGTCTTAACGTCCATGGTGATTTGGCCGTGGGTATTTTGGCTACTTAGGCGCACGCGCAGACAATTATCAATTTCTTAATGTAAACACCTTCACGATTAAACCAAAGGTAAGCCAATGACAAAATCGGTAGTGTTAGCGTCAGCCTCACCACGACGCACAGCTTTGCTCAAGCAAATGAACATAGCCCATACAATACAACCTGCCGATATTGACGAGTCGCCCCGTGATAATGAGTCACCGATGGAGCTTGTTGCAAGGCTTGCGACTGAAAAAGCCCAAGCAGTTAGGGCGCAACTGTCATCTCAGCAAGCAATAACGGAAGACAAGGTTATTTTGGCCAGCGACACCCTGATATCGTTTAACGGGCGAAGTGTGGGTAAGCCCGAAGATAAAGCCGATTCAAAGCGCATTCTTTCGATGCTTTCTGGTAAAACCCATGAGGTACTTACCGCTATATGCGCACTCAATGACGCTCAGCAACAGACACAAGTCATTACCACATCTGTAACTTTTGCAGCATTGACGGATGAGCAAATTGACGCATACTGGGAAACAGGAGAACCTGCTGACAAAGCAGGGAGTTACGCTATTCAGGGTATTGGTGGCGAGTTTGTGGTCTCTATCAACGGTAGTGCAAGTGCCGTAATAGGGTTGCCGTTATACGAAACCCGCCAATTACTTAATGCATTTGGAGTTGTGTCGTGAGTGCTGAACTGCTTATTAACGTTACCCCGTCAGAGTCACGGGTGGCGCTTATTGAAAACGGAATACTGCAAGAAATTCACGTAGAGCGTCATACTAAACGGGGTTTAGTTGGCAATATTTATCGCGGAAAAGTGAGTCGTGTATTGCCGGGTATGCAGGCTGCTTTCGTCGATATTGGGTTAGAAAAAGCGGCGTTTTTACATGCCTCTGACATTGTCATCCACAATGAGATTGCTGAAGAAGTCTCGGCAAGCCACATTCAGAAGCAAGACATTCGTGAGCTGGTACGAGACGGTCAAGATATTGTGGTTCAGGTGGTAAAAGATCCCATCGGTACTAAAGGTGCTCGCCTTACCACAGATATCACTATTCCCAGCCGATATCTGGTATTTATGCCCTCGGTAACCCACGTGGGTGTATCGCAGCGTATTGAAGAAGAGTCAGAAAGAGATCGTTTAAAATCCCTTGTACAAGAATTTTGCGATGAGAATGGCGGCTTTATTCTTCGTACTGCCGCAGAGGGCGTGGGTAAAAATGAGTTGCAGTCAGACGCCGCGTTTTTGCGAAGACTGTGGGATAAAATTCAGTCTCGCATGAAAAAGCGCAAGTCGAATGTGCTTTATGAAGATTTACCGCTTGCAAGACGGGTTCTGCGAGACTTTGTAGGCACAGAGCTAGATAGAATTCGTATCGACTCAAAACTATCATTCAACGAACTACACCAGTTTACCAAAGAGTACGTGCCTGAAATGAACGGCAAGCTCGAATATTACCCAGGTGATAGACCTATTTTTGATTTGTATGATGTGGAAAACGAGGCGCAGCGTGCGCTAGAGCGTCGCGTGGACTTAAAATCGGGCGGTTATCTGATCATCGATCAAACCGAAGCCATGACCACTATCGATATCAATACGGGTGCCTTTGTTGGTCACCGTAATTTAGAAGAAACAATTTTTAACACCAATATTGAGGCGACGCAGGCGATTGCGCGTCAACTAAGATTGCGTAACTTAGGCGGTATGATCCTTATCGACTTCATCGATATGATGGAACCAGACCACAAACGACGTGTCTTACATTCATTAGAGGTGGCGACGAACAAGGACAGAGCCAAAATAAACATTCACGGTTTTACCGCGTTAGGGCTTATTGAAATGACCCGTAAGCGCACCCGTGAAAGCATTGAGCATATTCTGTGCGGTGAGTGCCCGGTGTGCAAAGGCCGAGGCACAGTAAAAACTATAGAAACCATTTGCTTTGAAATTATGCGTGAAATTGTAAGGGTGAATCGCGCCTATGACGCAGACAAGTTTGTGGTTTATGCCTCACCAAAAGTGGCAGAAGCCTTAATGGGTGAAGAGTCTCATATGCTGGCAGAACTAGAAGTATTTGTTTCTAAACAAATCAAGGTTCAAACCGAAACACTGTACAATCAGGATAAGTACGACGTCGTCATGATGTAATGCATTAACGTATACAAAGGCAAAATGTGACAAATTTTTCGTCGGTAGCCGCTTATCTACTTAAGAAGTTTTGGCTGCTACTCGCCGTGTTGCTTGTACTTTTCGCGCTTGTTTTAAGCGCTGCACGCTATGCTCTTCCGCATATTGAGCACAACAAACACCTGTTGGAAAATTATATTAATGAGCAGTATGGCGTAAACCTATCTATTGAAAGTGTGCATGCTGTTTGGCAGCGCAGTGGTCCTAGCGTTGTGCTCAATTCTGTGTCGCTGGCTAAAAACGATGCTTCTCCTGTTGCGCTGGATATCAGACAAATCTACGTTGAGCTAGATTTTTGGGAATCGCTACGTCACCAGCTTATTTCTTCCAATCGTTTTGAACTGCGGGGCTTAGAACTCGATATTGATGCCGAACGCCTTTCCGGTGACGGTAAGAATAACTTTCCTGTGGTGAAGGCCCTTGAGCGACTTTTTCTAGAACAACTGCAAAGCTTTTCACTAGAAGACGGAGTGGTTTCCGTGACCCACCTTAACGAAACCAATTCCTTCGATATAGAGAGCTTATCCTGGAACAACTATGAAGAGAGGCACCAAGGTTTAGGACAACTGAAAGTTGTAGACTTAGCCGCTAACTCCGCGTCTTTCATTATCGATATAACGGGCACGCGAGAAGAGTTTGAGGGCGTGTTCTACGCCAAAGCCGAAGAGCTTGATATTTCTCCTTGGGTGAGCGACCTGATAAAAACTAAGCGCCCATTAGCCCAAAGCCGTGCAAACTTCGAGGTATGGACGAACTTTTCTCAAAGTGAAATCACGAGTATACAAGCCGAACTAAGTGAAAGCCTCCTAGAGTGGGGAAGTGGCCGTGCGAAAACGGTAACCGGCATCAGCGGCGGTAGTCTTCAGGCGTTGCCCAATGCTGAAAGCAATCAGAGCGGGTGGAATGTTAGGGTAGACCAGCTTGTGCTTAACTCAAGTAATGAGACTCTTACCACTGATCTTATCGGGAGCGTAGGCGCAAACGGTGATGCGTTGATAAACACTGTGAAACCCGTGCAAATTAATCCTTTTTTGCTGCTACTCCCACTTTTCATGGACGACACTAGTGAAGAGGAAATACGCGGGCTAAATCCAAAGGGGGAATTAGCTACGTTGCAAATACAGCTGCATAACGGTCAGCCTTCTTTAGCCGCTAAAGTACTCGATCTACAGTGGGATAAAACGGATAAGGTGCCAGGCCTTTCTTCCCTCAACGCCGACCTCTTTTGGTATAAAAATAATGGCGCCGTTTACTTAGAAAGTGAAAACAGCGTGCTCAGCGCTGATGGTGTTATCAAAAAAGACATCCATATAAACCAGTTCAAATCCCGTTTTTATATTTATCCAGAGCAAGTAGACCAAGCAGCAAAGCAGTGGATAGTAAAAGGCAGCGACATGCTACTAGATAGTGATGCTGTTAATTTGCAACCGCAGTTTAAGCTGAATACGTCGACAGGCTTTATGTCACTTTATGTGGATGTAAACCCACTGGCGCTAAATGAGGTGAGCAGTTTATTTCCCCCTTCTTTAATGGGGGCTAATACCGACAAATATCTGACTCGTGCGTTTACCGGCGAAGGTGAAATTACAAACGCGCGTGTTTTGTGGCATGGCCGTACGAGTGACTTCCCCTTTGAAGACAATACCGGTATTTTCCAAGCTTATGTCGATATCAAGCGAGGGGATTTTCTTTTTGCACCTGACTGGCCTGCGCTCAATAACTTAGATTTGTCTTTGTATTTTGTGAACAATGCCCTAGTGATGGAGAGCCCAAGCGCAACACTTGCTGATGTAAAAATAACTGATATGTCGGCCAGTATACCTAGCTTTAAGGCTGATGCTCGCTTGAACATCTACGCCACCGGTTCAGGCTCTGGCGAGGCGCTTACGGCACTAATGATGGGCTCATCACTCAAAAACTCTTTGGGCAAAGTGTTAAATGATGAAGTGCAAATTAGTGGGCCGCTAACCACTAACCTCAAGTTGGATATTCCTTTTAAGGGCAAAGATGTAACGGCATCGGGTGCTGCGCATTTATCCAACAACTCTGTTTATATTGCGACAACTAAAATGCTTTTTGATAATGCGTCGGGGGAGGTGTCGTTTACTAATGGAAATATAGACGCAAGTGAACTCACTGCACTGTTTTTGAAACAGCCGGTGAATTTGTCGCTGTCTGGTAGGCAAAGCGACACGTACGATCTCCATGTAGAATTAGGTGGGCGTTGGCACGTACACCCGCTGGCTAACTATGTAAACACGGGTCTCACTACGTACATAGATGGTGAAAGTGAGTGGAATACTAAGGTAGACTTAACTCTTTCTAAAACCGGATTTGAATATTCCGCAAATCTCTCGGCAGATTTAACGGCAACACAAAGTATATTACCTGCTCCTTTTGATACTGCAGCCGGTACAAGCTTACCTCTACAGATAATCAGTACTGGCGATGGCAAAGCATCGAACGTTAAAGCCACGCTTGGCAGTAAAATCCGTTTTGACGGTGTGCTACCCCACAAAGAAATGCAGTTTTCGCGGGCGCATTTGGCCCTAGGTGAAAGCGATATAGCCAATATTGGGACAGGCTTTAGTATCAGTGCGAATCTAGCTCACGCCGATGTACAAGAGTGGTTTACCACTATCGACATGTTGCTCTCTGGCAAAGGGGAAAACACCGGCAATACTTATACGCAAACCGATGAACAGCCCGCTAGCCAATCTGACGTGACTGAAGTTAAGCGCACGAATTTGTTCGGCACGCCCTCTCGTATATTTGCTAAAGCCGACATGCTTAATTTTGCTGGTCACAGCATTAATAAGGCCGAACTAAATGCAGTTGAGCGCAACAAGGATTGGATTTTGGACCTAGCTTCACCTCAGGCTAGGGCAACTATTCGCATTAACAGTGATTTAAATGAACAAGGCATCGAAGTAAACGCCGACTATTTGTCGTTAGATAAACCTATTGAACCTGAGGCATCTGCAACAGCAGATAGTCATAGTAATGCCGCATTATCTGCAACTAGCGCCGCTTCAAGCGAAGAAGATGAGTCACCTTATAATATCGACCCCAACACACTGCCGCCCATTTATTTTTATTGCCAGTCATGCGGCGTACATGGCATTGATTTAGGTGAAGTAACGTTAGACGTGGCAAAAGAAGATAATGGCCTAGCAATACGACAGCTTTTGGTAAAATCTGATGAAACCAACATTACCGCAACGGGCTACTGGAAGCATGTAAGTGGCGAGGTGAAAAGCGCGTTAAACGGCACCTTAACGTCTCCAGATGTTGGGCAAATGCTAAAAGAGTATGGCGTTGAATCTGGCATTAAAGATTCCAGTGCAAACGTGCAGTTCGACATTAACTGGCCCAATGCGCCAATGGACTTTGGGTTTGAACAGCTTAACGGCAACGTAGAGTGGACGCTGTCTGATGGTTATCTTACGGAGTTGAGTGACCAGGGGTCGCGAATATTTACCCTGTTCAGCTTAAACTCGTTAGTAAGAAAGCTCAGCCTTGATTTTCGAGACGTCTTTGCCAAAGGCTTTTTCTACGACGACATGGGCGGTACCTTAAGCATTGTTAACGGCAAAGCATATACTGACGATACTGAAATTGACGGCGGCGCGGGAGAAATAGAAATTACCGGCTTCACCGACTTGAATACGGGCGGATTAAATTACAACGTGTCGTTCGCGCCCAATGTAACAGGGAACCTCCCGTTTCTCGTGTATTTCTTAGCAACGCCGCCTACCGCATTAGCTGCCCTTGCCATTGACCAAGTGTTGACCTCTGCGAAAGTCATTTCAAATGTGAACTATCGCGTAACGGGTACCATAAAAGAACCTAAGTTCGACGAAGTTGAGCGCAATAGTAAAGACATTAGCTTACCTGCTCAAAATGCGCCCGTACCGGCCAATCCCCAAGACAGGCCATTAACGGAAGATGACGTACGCAGGCTGAAAATGGAGGTGATCGATGGTTGATTTAGTAGCACTACAAATGACTTCTACGCCAAATGTGGAAGAGAATCTCGACACCGTTGCAAACGAAATGGCATCGGCAAAGATTGAGAAAGACAGTTTAGTTGTGCTTCCAGAGTGTTTTGCTTATTTCGGCGGTCAAGACAAAGGGCAACTTACTGTGGCAGAAACAAAGGGCGAAGGTGAGATTCAGCGCCGTTTGTCAGCGCTTGCTGCACAATACCAGTGCTATCTGGTCTCGGGTACGTTTCCAGTGAAAACCAATAGCCCAGAGAAGTTTTCCGCAGCCTGTATGCTGTTTGGCCCCAATGGCGATGTGCTAGCAGACTACCGCAAAATTCACATGTTCGATGTATCGGTTAACGACAACACGGGCAGTTATCGTGAATCGGCGACAACCGAAGCGGGCAGCGAGGTGGTTACTGTTGAAACGCCAATAGGCAACATTGGTCTTGCGGTGTGCTATGATGTACGCTTTCCAGGGTTATTTACTGCAATGGGCGATATCGATATTTTGGTGTTGCCAGCGGCCTTTACCCAACGCACCGGAGAAGCGCATTGGCATGCGTTGTTGCAAGCCAGAGCCATTGAAAAGCAGTGCTTTGTGGTAGCTGCAAATCAAAGTGGTGTGCATGCAAATGGCCGCGAAACTTACGGTCACAGTCTTGTACTGTCGCCTTGGGGAGAAACCCTTGCCGAACAAGTCTCTGAAACGGGGCTGGTATCGGCAAACGTAGATATTGCAACAAGAGAAACTATTAAACAGAATATGCCGGTTGCCGAACATAACCGATTCAGGAGTCACTTTGTCTAAATCTGTTGAGCGTCATTTATTATCTGACTCAGGGCTAGATATCACTAAGCTAGAGCGTGCTTTAGCGACCATTCATCGCCACGATACCGACTATGCCGATTTATATTTTCAGTCGAGCCAACACGAAAGTTGGGTGTTGGAAGACGGTATTATCAAAGAAGGCAGCTATAACATTGAGCGAGGCGTAGGCGTACGTGCTATTAGCGGTGAAAAAACGGGCTTTGCTTATTCTGATGAAATAAGCGAAGAAGCGTTAACTAAAGCGTGCAAAGCGGCTCGCGGCATTGCGCCAAGCGGCGGTTCACAACAAGTTGCTTCGCTTGGACAAAAACCAGTGCAAGCGCGATACAGCGAAAATAACCCTATTCTTGCGATGCAAGACGCTGAGAAAATTTCGCTTTTAAAAGCAGTAGATGCCTACATCCGCAAACAAGAACCGTCTGCCAATCAGGTAGTGGTGAGCTTAAGCGGTGTGTATGAAGAAATTTTAGTTGCTGGTAGCGACGGTACGTTAGCCACAGATATTCGTCCGCTTGTGCGCTTAAACTGCTCAGTATTGCTAGAACAAGGTGATAGGCGCGAGCGCGGTTCAGCGGGTGCTGGCGGGCGATACGCTTACTCATTCTTTAAGCAAGATGAAGATGGCAAACCCTATTATGAGCAACTAGCCGATGATGCACTTCACATGGCGCGGGTTAACATGCAGGCAGTGGCCTCACCAGCAGGCGCTATGCCTGTGGTGTTAGGAAACGGTTGGCCTGGTGTATTACTTCACGAAGCAGTAGGTCACGGTCTGGAAGGCGACTTTAACCGTAAAGGTGCATCAACTTTCAGCGGTCGCATTGGCGAGCGCGTTGCCGCCAAAGGTGTAACCGTTGTTGATGACGGTACATTAAGCGATCGTCGCGGTTCGTTGTCAGTGGATGACGAAGGCACGCCAACAGCACATAACGTGCTTATTGAAGACGGTATTTTGAAAGGCTATATGCAGGACAAACACAACGCTAAGCTTATGGGCGTTGCGCCTACCGGAAATGGCCGTCGTGAGTCTTACGCACACTTGCCTATGCCTCGTATGACCAATACTTACATGCTGGAAGGTCAACACGATCCGCAGGAAATTATTGCCTCTATCGACAAAGGTATTTACGCACCGAACTTCGCTGGCGGCCAGGTAGATATTACGTCTGGCAAATTCGTGTTCTCTAGCGCTGAAGCTTATCTTATCGAAAACGGTAAAATTACTGCACCAGTGAAAGGGGCAACCTTAATTGGTAACGGCCCAGAGGTTATGCAAAAAATCTCAATGATTGGTAACGATACTGCGCTAGATAAAGGCGTGGGTGTATGCGGTAAAGACGGTCAAAGCGTACCAGTAGGTGTAGGCCAACCTACACTTAAAATTGACGAGTTGACGGTGGGTGGTACGGCTTAATTCAGCTCAAGCCCGTAAATTGGAAAATTAAAAAAGGTTGGGCCTAGGCACCAACCTTTTTTGTATGCGGGCTGGTATAGGCCGTGGCTAACTTTCAAATCCTTTTTCATTTAACCACTCAATAGCATCTTCCTCGTTGGTAAAAATACCTAGCTCAAGGCCTGCATTGTCGTAAATTCTCTGAAATTGCGCCCTTACAATAGGCTGTACTGTAGTGTCACCAATAACTAGCGCACCAAGCGCCATTCCGTGTTGCGCACGCCACTCAACCGAACGCTGAAGTTCTTTTTCGCCGGCTTTCGTTAGAAGGGCTGAACCATGCAAAAAACCTAAAAATGCCCAGTGATTCCCACCAAAGCTGTTTATTACATCCATCATATCCCGCGCATAGCGTTCAATGTCTGAGTCATCGGCAATACCTTCAGCCGACACGCCAACAATGTTACCAAGTACAGCAATTTGATACTGACCGTACTTGCTTTTCAGTGTTGCGCTAGGGTTGGAAAATATTTTCACACTTCCCCCTTTGGCTAGTGAACGAAACTGTGGTGTTGAGATTACTTTAATTGCAGACCGTTAATCCTCATGAATAACGTCTTTCAAATATTGAAATAACTCTCTGAACGCTTTGGGCGGCGCATTTTTTTCACGCTCTTTCTTAATTTGGCGGTGGAATTGACGCAACTTTTGGCGGTCAAGTTCTGGGTGCGCTTCAATCAACTTCTGAATGGCGGGGTCGCCCTGTTCAATTACTGCTTCTCTGGCTTTCTCTAGCGCATGAAAAGCCGCGTTGGCAGCTTGGTGCTGGTGGGTAAGTTTTGCAAGAGCTTCTTCTATATCGGCAGTATCGCGATTACGCAGTGCTTTACCAATAAACTGAAGCTGGCGTCGATAGCCATCTTTTTTCTTGTTAACTTTACGGGCAATAGCAACCGCATCGGCCAGCTCTTCATCCATTGGAATCGTCGCTATGTGAGCATCGGTCAGGTTAACCAAGGTTTCACCTAGCTTGTGAAGTTCTTTTGCTTGACGCTTTAGCTCAGTTTTACTGACAAACTCTTCCTCTTCGAACTCATCTGCTTGCGCATCTTCGAAGTAAGGATCTTCAGGAGAATTGTATTTCTGATCACTCATTTCAAACTCATTAGTGTTACACTTTAGCTAAATTGTAACTATCACAGTCGAATTAAGACAGCGAAACTTACTATGCAAATTGAGCAGCAGTTAGCCGACATTCAAAATGTCGTAGATGATGTACTAAAATTAGCCGTTTCAAAAGGCGCAACACAAGCCGAAGCCAGCATGTCTAAAGTGCAGGGCATCGCCGTGTCTTCACGTATGCAAGAAGTTGAAAACGTTGAATTTACCAACGACGGTGGCTTAGGTATCAGTGTATACGTAGGCAAGCGAAAAGGCAGTGCTTCTACTGCTGATCTAAGTAAAGCAGCACTAACTTTAGCGGTAGAAAAAGCCGTCGATATTGCACGCTATACGAGTGAAGATCCTTGTACAGGTTTGGCCGATGCTGACCTTATCGCCACTGAATTCCCTGATTTAGACCTGTATCATCCTGAAGAGTTAGATACTGAAAAGGCTATTAAAACTGCTATTGAAGCCGAAACGGCGGCAATGAATTACGACTCGCGCATTACAAATTCAGATGGCGCGTCGTATAACGCAAATCTAGGTATGCGCGTTTACGGCAACACGCACGGAATTAACGCCGGTTATCCAAGCAGCCGTTATTCACTAAGCTGTATGGTGATTGGGGCACAAGATGACGACATGCAGCGCGATTACGCTTACACAGTAAGTCGTAAAGCCTCTTTGCTGCAATCAGCAAGTGCAGTGGGTGTTGATGCCGCTAAAGCTACTGTAGACCGTTTAGGTGCTCGTAAAATCAACACGGCTAACGTGCCTGTACTTCTACACCGTGATATTGCATCTAGCTTATTTGGCCACTATGTCGGTGCTATCAGCGGTGGCAGTCTTTATCGTCGCTCTAGTTTCTTACTTGATAGCCTTGGCAAACAAGTTTTCCCTGAGTGGCTTAATATTGAAGAGCGCCCGTTTATTAAAGGCGGCTTGGCAAGTTCTAGCTTCGACAACGAAGGTGTAGCCTGTTCAGATATGACTATTGTAGACGCAGGCAAGTTGGCCACATATCTTTATACTACGTACTCCTCGCGTAAGCTAAACACCCGCTCTAATGGTCATGCTGGTGGTATTCACAATTGGCTAGTAGGCGATACAGGACATAGCGACGCTGACCTGCTTAAAGAAATGGGCACAGGTTTGTTTGTGACCGAACTTATGGGGCAAGGCGTTAATGGTGTGACGGGTGATTACTCGCGCGGCGCAGCGGGATACTGGGTCGAGAATGGCATTATCCAATACCCAGTTCACGAGGTAACTATTGCCGGTAACCTAAGAGATATGTTCAAAGGTATTGTGGCAATTGGCGCTGAAAAAGATGTGCGCGGTAGTGTTCAGACTGGCTCTGTGCTTATCGACCAAATGAAGATTGCGGGCAGCTAGCTCGCGTTTTCTCGAAACGCTGAAGGAGAGAGACCTGTCGATTTCTTAAAGCGTTTTGAGAACGTAAATACATTTGTGTAGCCCACATAGCTTGCAATGTAGGAAACGGGCCACTGAGTGCTTAACAATAAGCTTTTGGCCCGTGCCATACGCAAATGAATAACGTGCTGTTTGGGGCTTCTCCCGAACACCTGCAAACACAGTCTATGAAGATGAGGGGCAGAGTAATGGGCCTTCTCACTTAAGCTTTTCATATCCCAGTCAAACTGTAGCTGTTTATCCACTACTGAAAACAGCGCATGCACTCGACTTATTTGGCGTCGCTCCTTATCTTCACTGGCATGCTTTTTACCTAATGGAGCATCTGCTATGCGGCATAAGTAACGAGAAACAAGCTGCATGGCAGCGAGACGGTTCTCAAGTTCGCGTTCCAAATACACAAGTTCCATGGCGTGATGTAGTCCTTCTAGCATGGCGTTATCTACAACCAGCGCATCGCTTTTTCTAAATGACTTCCAGCGCTCGACATTAGCTAAATTTACCCAAATTATGTCCCACTGCTCGCTGATAATGGAAACTTCAAAGTTTTGTCCAGCAGGTAAAATAATAAGCTGCCCTTCTCGTAACTGAAGTTCGCTTGAGGGAACGCGAAAATTTCCTTGCCCCTTGATGCTATAGAACAAGGTATGGTTAGGCGGAGAAACACGCCCCACTGTATAGTTCCCTGATAAGTTTGAGCATCCTGCCAGTTCAATGCCTAGATCACTGATTTCTGGCGCGTTACTGCTATCTATAAAGCGTTCGAAGCAATTGGGGCCAATATCTACAATGTCTCTGAAGCTAGGTTGCATAAATGTAAAATGATAGTTTTGGATAAATAGATGTAAGGTTAGAGCATAAAGGATCTGTGGAAAGTTAGCTATATTTCGCTTAACGAAAAAGTAAAGGATATGACATGCTTAATGTTGCCCAAGTAGTCGCTCAAAAAGACTGGCAAAACCCGGTTGTGTTTCAAAGAAACCGCATCAGTGCCCACAGTCCACATCGCGGATATAAAACGCTAGAAGATGCACTGCACAGCACCAATGCGCAAAAGCGCAGTTTAAATGGTCAATGGGATTTCCGTTTATTTAATGCCCCAGAAAGCGTACCTGAAAGCCTGATTTCTAAAACACTTACTGATGATGAATCTGCTAATTGGCAAGCTATCACGGTGCCGTCTAACTGGCAGCTGAGTGGGCACGACAAACCGATTTATTGTAACGTGAAATATCCTTTCGCGGTGAATCCTCCTGTGGTACCCAGCGATAACCCAACGGGTTGCTACCGCACAACGTTTAACGTTACCAGTGACCAGTTAGACCAGCGCAATCATATCGTCTTTGAAGGGGTAAATAGCGCCTTTCACCTTTGGTGCAACGGAGAGTATGTAGGTTATTCTCAAGACAGTCGCTTGCCCGCTGAATTCGACTTGTCCCGTCTCTTAGTGGAAGGTGAGAACCGCTTGGCAGTAATGGTGATCAGATGGTCTGACGGTAGCTATTTAGAAGACCAAGATATGTGGTGGCTAAGCGGCATCTTCCGCGACGTTAATTTAGTCACTAAACCTCAGCAGCATATTCAAGACGTGTTCGTTACACCAAA
Organism: Alteromonas sp. ABD4_190; assembly: GCF_056160105.1. Lineage (NCBI taxonomy): Bacteria > Pseudomonadati > Pseudomonadota > Gammaproteobacteria > Alteromonadales > Alteromonadaceae > Alteromonas > Alteromonas sp. ABD4_190. Next base: position 1,789,685 of record NZ_JBSWWN010000001.1, on the reverse strand, counting down.
GCTTGATGCGTGTTACCGCGACGCTACGGTTTCAGTTCGTACTGCCATCAATGCGCCATCTACCTTTAAAGTAGGTATCCAGCTTTTTGATGGCGATAGCGCTGTTACCGAGCAAGTTATTACCGGTACCAACAATAAGCGTATTGATGAAAAGGGCGGTTGGGATGATGTGGTTTTCCAAACATTAGATGTGAAAGAGCCCAAGCACTGGACTGCTGAAACCCCTAATTTGTATCGCATCGTAGTTTCCCTTATTGATGAGAGCGGTGAAACGGTAGACCGTGAAGCTTACAATGTTGGCTTTCGAAATATTGAAATGAGAAACGGCCAGCTATTGGTTAATGGCAAAGCTGTGCTTATTCGCGGGGTAAACCGACATGAGCACCATCAGCTTAAAGGTCATGCCATCAATGAAGATGACATGCTTGAAGACATTAAGCTATTAAAACAAAACAACTTTAATGCCGTGCGTACTGCACACTACCCAAATCACCCTCGATGGTATGAGCTTTGCGATGAATATGGGCTCTATGTGGTCGATGAAGCGAATATCGAAACCCACGGTATGTTTCCCATGGGTAGGTTGTCTCGCGACCCGCTTTGGGCAGGCGCTTACATGGCCCGCTTCACCCAAATGGTTGAACGGGACAAAAACCACCCTTGTATCATCATTTGGTCGTTAGGTAACGAATGTGGTCATGGGCCTACCCATGATGCCATGTATGGCTGGGCGAAGTCATTTGACCCATCACGACCTGTGCAATATGAAGGTGGTGGTGCCGACACTACGGCTACCGACATTATCGCGCCTATGTATGCGCGGGTAGATACGGATGTAAAAGACGACGCTGTACCTAAATGGGCTATCAAAAAGTGGCTGTCGATGCCCGGTGAAAACCGGCCCGTTATTTTATGTGAGTACGCCCACGCTATGGGTAACAGTTTGGGAAGCTTTGATGAATATTGGAAGGCATTTAAAGACTATCCACGTCTTCAGGGCGGCTTTATCTGGGACTGGGTTGACCAAGGGTTAACTAAGTACACCGATAGTGGTGAAGCTTACTGGGCTTATGGTGGAGACTTTGGTGATACCGATAACGACCGTCAGTTCTGTATTAACGGATTGCTGTTCCCAGACAGAACACCACACCCCCATTTGTTTGAAGCTAAATATTGTCAGCAGCACTTAAGCTTTTCACTGACCGAGAAAGACAGTGCGTTTGAACTAACAGTAAACAGCGATTACCTATTTAGACATACAGATAATGAGTTGTTGTGTTGGCAAGTACTAGAAGATGGAAAACCAATTGCAAATGCAAAGGGCGAGTGCGAAATCAATATAGGTCCGCAGCAAGCACAGACCCTAACGCTATCTCCTGAAATCACGTTTAAATCAGGCGCTGAGTATCATTTAAATATTGATGTTGTAACTGCGAATAATTGCCCATGGGCTAATGCAGGGCATGTTATGGACACTGCACAGTTAGCACTGACAAACATGTGCGGTATGGCCCCGTTTTCTTTTAATGAACAAGACGACAAAAGTGAGCTCGTTGTTGAGGCCCAAGATGGGATGCTGCTGGTAAATGTCCAAAATAACGTATTTAGCTTTAATAGTGAAAGCGGGCTATTAACCTCGTGGCTTCAAGGTACAGAGGAGGCACTTAGCGCACCGCTAGAGGACAATTTCTTTAGAGCACCGCTAGATAATGATATTGGGGTAAGTGAAGTCGATAATCCAGACCCTAATGCGTGGGAGTCCCGCTGGCGTCGTGCAGGCATAGGTGAGTGGTTACGCACTTGCTCTGGCGTAAACGTCGAGCAGGGCGCTCAAGACGTGCGAATAACGTCGTTATTTGAATATTACTATGATCAAAAGCTGATAGCTTCAACCAAGTGGATTTATACCGTAAATGCACAAGCTGAGCTTTCAGTAGAAGTAGAGGTGTTATTGGATGATGGCTTACCGCCGATGCCGCGTATTGGTATGCAAATGGCAGTGCCTGTGACCCAAGAGCACATGCAAGTTAATTGGAAAGGGCTAGGACCGTTTGAGAATTACCCAGACAGAAAAGCAGCGGCACGCTATGGCCACTACACTTTGCCTGTAGAAGGAATGCAAACGCGCTATATATTCCCTACGGATAATGGCTTGCGCAGTAACTGCAAAGAACTAGCTATCGGCGAATTAAATGCCAGCGGACGGTTCCATTTCAGCGTAAGTGAATATGGGCAAGCACAGCTGGACAGAGCAAAGCATACCTATGATTTAGTACCTCAAGACTGTGTGTTTGTTTACATTGACCATGCGCATATGGGCGTTGGTGGAGATGACTCGTGGAGCCCGAGCACGCACAAAGCCTTCTTACTGGAAGAGAAGTATTACCGTTACGCAGTATGCTTTAAGACTACTGTTGGCTAGCCAGATATTCACGCACAAAAAAGCCGCTACATGGTAGCGGCTTTTCTATTAACTTAATATTTGTTCAGGTAGAGGTTTAGCCGTCAACCTGACCGCAGAAACGGTAACCTTCACCGTGGATAGTTACAATCAACTCTTCATCTGTTGGATCTGACTCGAAGTGCTTACGAATACGACGAATAGTTACGTCAACCGTACGGTCATTTGGACGAAGCTCGCGACCTGTCATTTCCATAATTAGCTGTTCACGGGTAAGGATTTTACCTGGGTTGCTTAGGAAAAGGTGAAGCGCACGGAATTCACTACGAGGTAGACGGAATTCTTTACCGCTAGGAGAAATCAAAGAGCGGCTGTCGCCGTCAAGAGTCCAGCCGTTGAAGCTTACACGGCTTGGTAAATCGTCATCTTCTGAAGAGTTTGTTGTACGAGACAGTAGGTTGCGCGCGCGAATCGTTAGTTCACGAGGGTTGAACGGCTTAGTCAGATAATCGTCTGCGCCAATTTCAAGACCTAGGATGCGATCAACATCGTTATCGCGACCCGTTAGGAAGATAAGGCCTACGTTTTTACGATCACGTACTTCACGTGCCAAAATCAGGCCGTTTTTGCCTGGTAGGTTTATGTCCATGATAACCAAATTGATAGCGTGATTCTCGAAGAAATCATGCATTTGATCACCATTTTCGGCTTCAAATACATTATACCCTTCCGCTTCAAATAGACTCTTAAGCGTGGTACGGGTTACCACCTCATCTTCAACAATTAACACATTTGGCGTCTGCATGGTGTTTTACACTCTTTCTAAAATACGATTTAAGCAACTAACTGGTTAAATTTTAATATCCATGTACTTGATTGCAAGCAACTTGTGAATATTCTTACTGCTAAGGTATTGGGATTAGCCAATAAAAATCAAGAAAAGTTCAGCCTTTATACAACTATTCTGATGTTTTCGCATTAACAACGGGGAAGATAATTACAAATTCCACTCCGTTACCTTCCTCGCTAGTAATCGATATCGAACCATTGAGGGCTTGCGTAACTAAGTTGTACACCAAGTGCATTCCCAACCCTGACCCCCCTTGTCCACGCTTCGTGGTGACAAAGGGGTCAAAAATCCGCTTGCGGATTTCAGGAGAAATGCCCTTTCCGTTATCGGTATAAACAAGCTTGAGCTTGTCGCTGCTAATCAACTCAGCACGAATATCAATGGTTCCTTCATCCACGGATTCGAACCCATGAATAACTGAATTCATGATTAAATTAATCAAAATTTGATTTATAGGGCCAGCCTTCGTTTCAACGCTAAGGGTAGGGTCGCAATTTACGTTGATTTTGTGTTTTAATTTTTTGAGTCGAGGCTGCAATGATAACAGTATCTCATTAACTAGCTGTACAACGCAAAAACTTCTACTAGATTCTGAGGTTTGATCTACGGCAACCTGCTTAAAACTACTAATAAGCTCAGCAGCTCTGTTTAAATTGCGGTAAATAATATTGAGGTTTTCGTTACTTTCATCCAAGAAGCGCTTCATGACACTGGCTTTCAGTGTTTTATTTTCAAAGTCTTTCTGAATAACTGCTAGTCTGTCTAGCATCATGGTCGATGCAGTAACACCTAGGCCTATTGGCGTATTAACTTCATGTGCGACACCGGCAACCATGTCACCGAGGGAAGCCATTTTCTCATTTTGTACAATTTGACGCTGGAATTGATGTAGCTTTTCTAGCGTTTGAATAAGCTCTTGGTTCGCGTCTTTAAGCGCGGTTGTTCGATGGCTGACCATATCTTCAAGGCTGGCATTAAGTTTTCTGTGTTGCTCCTCTGCTTGCCTTTGTTTTTGCATGTATTCTTGCATGCGCAGCAGCATCACGTTGACCGCATCAGCTAATATGTCGAGTTCTTTAATGTTAGAACCACGAGCGCGAGCTGAATAATCACGCTGACGCGACGTACGTTGTAAAAAGTTGGCTATGCTTTCAACTGGGCCAGTTACGACGCGCTGCATTTTAAGTGCCGAGTAAAAGCTTATTGCCAACAGCGCCAAGGCTATCGCTAAATTTAGCCAAATTGATTTCCCAACCAGTTGGTTGAAGTTTTCCGATGAAACCCTTAGATACACCCATCCCAGCTGGATATTAGTTTCGGGGTCAAATACTTTTGCACTCAGTTCAAGGTAATGCCCGTTATCTGCCAGTAGTGGATTCATAACCATTGAAGCTAGCTGATTTTCCTTACCACCTAGTAAAAGCTGACCCTCTTTATTGTACGAAGCAAAAATTTCTGGCTGCAGTGTATTGTTTTGCGCTTTGTAAACGTGAGCATTTAGTACTTGCTCTGCTGCCGCGAGGTTATTTAATGCGGCTTCAATACGTTCAGGGGTTTCATCATAAAGATAAGAAGATGAGCTTCTTGCCACCAATTTGGCGAGCATAATCGCGTTAGATTCAAGCTCATGTCGATAAGTTTTTATTTGCGTATAAACGGCAAGACCTGATAGCACTGCAAGAGAAAAGGTAGCAATAGACATCACAACCCATAGAAAAAGGCTTCTTATTGAAAGCTTAACTGCTCTGTCCGTCATACTTGCCCAGCGCAATGTCCATTCACTTCGTCCGTTTTTTAATAGTGGCGCAAAAATGGCCAAAAAGAAAGGTGTTTATAAACAATAATTAATGTGAAATGTTTCGGTGCTATAACACCCTTCAGCTAACGTTTTTGCACGTTTCTTGCGCTACTAGCTATGATGAATAATAAGGGCAAAAAAGCTGTACACATACAAAAAAATACAACAGAACTAATGGCTAGTTTACCGCAGATAAATATAACTGCTGGTAGCTTTCAGCGGCCGTTTCCCATGTAAAGCGAGTTCGCATTCCCCGTTGCTGCATCGCTCTGAATTTACCCGTATCTTCGTAGAAAGCCAGTAGAGCACGTCGAATACAAGTCAACAAAGCATGGGGTGTAGGTTCATCAAATACAAACCCTGTACCTTCACTATCGTTGCTATAGTCGATGACCGTGTCTTTAAGGCCTCCTACCGAACGTACGATAGGGATAGTGCCGTAGGCTAAGCTGTACATTTGATTTAATCCGCATGGCTCAAATTGCGAAGGCATAAGAAAAAAGTCGGCGCCCGCTTCTACAAGGTGTGCATGCTCTGAACTAAACCCGTTAATAAATGCAAATTTGTCAGGATGTTGTTGGGCAAATTCACCTAGGTCCATACATACTTCAGGGTCGCCCGTGCCCACAATGACTATTTGCACGTTGTGCTTAATTAAATCGTCTAAGATTGGCAATATGTATCCGAATCCTTTTTGTTCTGTTAGCCGGCACACCATTCCAATAAGCGGTACGTTGCCATTGTCAGGTAATCCTGACTTCTCTTGTAATGCTCGTTTACATGCAGTCTTTGGATGAAGATTCTCTACATTGTAGTTCTCAGGGAGAAATCTATCTGTCTCGGGGTTCCACTGAGTGTAGTCACATCCATTTAGAATACCGCTCAAGTCGGCTTGACGATTTACAAGCCGCTCGTGTAGGCCGTGACTGCCCAAGTCTGTGAGTAACTCGCTTGCATAGTTAGGGCTTACGGTTGTCACTTTCGTAGCAAACTCAATCCCACTCTGAAGCATATTGATGTAACCGCCGTGCACTTGCGCCAAAATGTTTGGATGATGGCGAAGAAAGGGGATGGCTTCTAGTTTGTGTACGCCCTGGAATGCGGCATTGTGTATAGTAAATATTGTTTTTGTGCTATCGAAATACCCAGATTTGTCATGAGTAAGTAAAAACGGAAGCATGGCCGTATGCCAATCGTGACAATGTATTATATCCGGCTTCTTATCCATCGCTTTTAGCGTCTGAAGGACGGAACCACTGAAAAAGCTAAAACGCTCACCATTATCTTCATATGCTTCAAAGGCGTTGGCGTATAACCCTTCACGCATGAAGTAGTCAGGCGCGTCTACAAAGTAAATTGCAATGCCGTGCCATTGCATAAAGCGAATATCGAAATGGTACACTTGCCCTTCAGTAAAGAGGGTTTGTTGCTCGATGACTGTGGGTAGATTCAATTGCTCTGCCAGTACTTGATAATACGGCATTATGATAGTGATGTTTTCGCCTAAACTATGTAGTGCGAGAGGAAGCGCTTTGCCAACGTCAGCAAGTCCGCCTGTTTTAACAAACTCTTCAACTTCTGAAATAGCAAATACAATATTCACAGTTAATCTCCCAGAGCGCACACGTTGTGCATTCGTTATGCTTTAATAGAGTATATGGAAAGCGCTGAGTGCCATTGTGAGGTATTCACCATGGCATAAGCAACAGGTAGAAAAGCCAAGTTAGCACAAGCTAATGGCTTTTTTAATTACAAAGCTACCTGATAGACAGAAAATTGCGATGTTTGTGCTGTGGTATAAACCGTTTGGAAGTGCTCTGCGAGCAAACCTGGGTATGGCAAGAATCGGTTTGCCACCATTTGCATACTGCCACCACGGCTTAAGGTTGCCTTTGCATCTGAGATAAATCGCTTCGTAATGGTGTAGTCGGTTTTAATACCGGTGTGAAATGGAGGGTTGGTGACAATATGCTGTACTTTTTGAGTAAAACCGTGCAAACCATCAGCAGCGTAAAGTGTTGCTGATAATCCATTTTCTGCCAAGGTTAGGGCGCTACAATAGACAGCAAGGGCGCTCACGTCGGTAAGGTGCAGCTTTAAATGCGGGTATTTCAGCATGATGTAGCTACCAATAACGCCGGCGCCACACGCAAAATCTAAAACTTCACCGCTCAGTGAGGTCGAAAGTTTTTCTAGCAGTAACTCTGTCCCTGCATCCAGTTCTTTATAACTAAAAACGCCAGGCATAGAGGCAACTTGCCATTCGGTACCTTCAACTTGGTAGGTATTCATGTCAAGCCAAGCATCGGGCTCAAAGGCAAGATGGGGCTCTTCTACCATAACGGTGATAAGGCTGCAGTGGCGCGCCGAATCAACTTTTTGCGTAGGGCCATATTGTTGCATTAACTTAGCGGCACTTTTAATGCCGCCTTTGTTTTCACCAACCACATGAATACGACCATGTTGGCCAACCATACTTGCGGCCATTCGCAGTAACATCTGAAAATGAGTTTTTGCTTTAGGTAAGAAAATCATCACGTCAGAGTGGGATTTTTCTAAAGCCAAGAAAGGCGCAAAAATATGGGTATGATTGCCAACCTTTTGCGTCACCTCAAAGCCAGTGTGCGTAATGTCTCTGCTGTCGAACGATACAGAGGGTATCACGCGCACGCACTCTGAAAAAATATCGAAAAACTGGTGAATTACCGTGACGTCCTGCGATTTAAGGCCATCCAGAAAATACGCGTCAGAAGGATTGATAAATGCCCACTGACCTTCGTCGAAAAGCGCGATATTTCGTTCCAACAATTGGCTTTGAGGAGATAGAATCATTACTTAGTACGCTCGAAAATTAGATCCCACACACCGTGGCCTAGTTTTTGACCGCGAGTTTCAAACTTGGTGATCGGACGGTAGTCCGGACGGGGTACGTAGTCGCCATCGGTTGCGGTGTTGGTGTATCCGTCGGCGTTGGTCATGACCTCTAGCATATGCTCAGCATACTGTTCCCAGTCGGTCGCCATATGAAAGCAACCGCCAATAGCCAATTTAGTGCGAACTAATTCAACAAATTCAGGCTGTACGATACGGCGCTTATGGTGACGCTTTTTGTGCCACGGGTCTGGGAAAAACAACTGCAGGCGAGACAATGAACCATCTGGGATCATATTCTTAAGCACTTCAACCGCGTCATGTTCCATTACACGCAAGTTCTCAACGCCTTGCTCATTGGCGTCAGCTAAGCATGCGCCAACACCAGGGCGATGCACTTCAATGCCGATAAAATCTTTCTCTGGCGCGTTTGCCGCCATCTCAACTAAAGACTTACCCATGCCAAAGCCAATTTCTACAACCACATCTGCGTCTCGGCCAAACACCTCTGGTAAAGACAAGGGTGCATTAATATAGTCTATGCCTTTGGTTGGCCAGTGATCTGCTAGTGCTTTTTCTTGTGCTTTAGTAAGTCTACCTTCGCGCTTTACGAAGCTTTTTACCTTGCTTACATATACTCCAGCGGCTTCTGCTTCCGCCTGACTTTTGAATTGCCTCATTTGCAATGCCTTTCTAACCCAATTTTCTGGTGGCGCATTATCCACTTACCCACGGCTTATGCAACGCTGTAGTGGTAAAAATGCTGTAATTTTATACGCCAATTTGTTTAGCAATAATAGACGCTACAGTGTCAGGTTGCTCAAGTATCAACATATGCCCCGCATCGCTAACAGTGTGGAAGGTTGCTTTGGATAACGAACCTTTGAGCTGCTGGATTGCTTCTGACGGTGCAATTGCGTCTTGTTGAGCGGTAATAAAGGTTACAGGTGCGCTGATCTTCGCCAGTGATTTTACGGTACTCTCTCGTGGCGTTGTGGCGAGTGTGTGATTAAGTAGCGTGGTTTTACCTAAATCTTGCGCCATCGATTTTACAATGCCAGCCACGTTTTCATCGTTCAAACGTGTGGGGTGAATAAATCGCGAGAGGTAGGCATCATTGTCGGGTTTGAAGTTTCCTTGCTTCAGCATGGTAGTCAGCTGCTTACGCTTGGCAATCTCTTCTTTTGATAGTCCTTGTGGGTTGTAGCCTATCAGCGTAACAGAGGCAACATTGGCAGGATTGCGCTGTGCGACCAACGCTGCAATAAACCCGCCCATGGAGTAACCTACAAGGTGCACTTTTTCGTCATCGAGGATACGGTCTTCACTTAATGCCAGCATTTCTTCTTGTGATGCTGCCCATTGAAGCGGCACATACCTGCGCTGTGAAATATTCAACAAGCGCCATAGTGGCAGGAATACACGTTCGTCGCAGAGTGTACCGGGAAAAAACAAAACAGGGTGCTGCACAGACACGTGTGCTCCTTAACATTAAACTAGCTAGTTACATGCTACCATAGCGCGCCAGTTAATGAATGGTCGCTTACTAGAAAGCATTACGCTTTTTGTGTGGCTAAGCTTTATTAGTAAAAGAATAAGCAGTAGCAATTACTTTTTTAGATAATTATGACAGAACAACAATATACAGGAAGCTTCGCAGAGCGAGTGCTTGCATGGTTTGACAAGCACGGGCGAAAGCATTTGCCTTGGCAGCAAGACGTAACGCCTTATAAAGTATGGGTGTCGGAAATTATGCTCCAGCAAACCCAAGTAACTACGGTAATTCCTTATTTTGAACGTTTTATGGCGTCTTTCCCCACGGTTCATGACTTAGCTAAGGCATCCCAAGACGATGTGCTTCATCATTGGACGGGGTTAGGCTACTACGCGAGAGCTAGGAATCTCCATAAAGCTGCGAATATGTTGGTAGACAAATACAACGGCGAGTTTCCCTATTCTCTTGAAGAAGTCATGGATTTGCCCGGTATAGGGCGCTCTACTGCTGGGGCGATACTTTCCCTATCTCGCAATATGCGCTTTGCTATATTAGATGGCAACGTGAAGCGTGTGCTGGCGCGTTACTATGCGATAAGCGGGTGGCCGGGGCAGAAAAAAGTGGAAAACCAACTGTGGGAGGTGGCAGAAACAAATACGCCGACTAACCCAGAAGGCGGACGTTGTGCCAACTATACGCAGGTGATGATGGACTTGGGCGCGATGATCTGTACGCGAAGCAAGCCAAAGTGTGATGAATGCCCGCTTCAAGCCGACTGTATTGCCTACGCCCAAGGCGCGCAAGCCGACTACCCGGGTAAGAAGCCGAAAAAAACGCTACCGGAAAAATCCACCTACATGATGGTGGCACAGTTTAACAGCCAAGTGTATTTAGAGCAGCGTCCCTCAACAGGGCTGTGGGGCGGTTTGTATGGTTTTATCGAGGTATCTTCAATAGAAGAGGGAATTGAGCAGCTTAACAAACGGGGAATCAGTGTTGAAGATACGCGAGAGCTTGAAGGTTTCCGCCATACCTTTAGTCATTTTCATTTAGATATCACCCCGGTAGTGGCCGTGGTAAACTCTGCTCCAACAAAGCGCGTAGCCGAAACGGCATATCGCTGGTTTTCGTTGAACGAGCCTATTGAAGTTGGTTTAGCGGCGCCTACAACCAAGATTATTCAGCAGTTAGTACGTTAGGCCTTCTAAGCCCAACGTAATATTTATTGTTAAGCAGATAGCATACGAAAGGAAATAACATGGCAAGAACGGTATTTTGTCGCAAGCTTCAAAAAGAAGCTGACGGCTTAGATTTCCAACTTTACCCGGGCGAACTGGGTAAGCGTATTTTCGACAACATTTCTAAAGAAGCATGGGCTGAATGGCAAAAAAAGCAAACCATGCTAATTAACGAACACAAGTTGAATATGATGGAGCCGAATGCCCGTTCATTTTTGGAAGAAAAAATGTCGGCGTACTTGTTTGACGACGTTGAGCCTACGATTGAAGGCTATGTTCCGCCTGAAAAATAAGCAAAAAAGCGTTTTTTGAGCAAACAATGTGCAAACAGTAATAAAAGCGCAAAAAAAGCGAGAAAAACGGTTGACTTGTGAAGGCGAAAACCGTTTAATACGCACCCACAGCAGGACAGGCAGTAAACGCCTAGAACGCTAACAAGTTTCAGCCTCGATAGCTCAGTTGGTAGAGCAGCGGATTGAAAATCCGCGTGTCCCTGGTTCGATCCCGGGTCGAGGCACCATCATTTAAGCCCTTGCAGAAATGCGAGGGCTTTTTTGATCCAGGCGTTGGAAATACCAGGCACACGCTATCGTGCCCCTGCGGCTGCGCCGCGCGTTACAATCCCGGGTCGAGGCACCATTATTCAGAGAGCCCTTGCAGAAATGCGAGGGCTTTTTTGATTCCAAACCACTTTCCTTTATTTTGAAATTTGTGCTCGCGAAAACGCATATGGCAGCTTTACCGCTTCGCATCGTATAATGCGAACAATATGCGATACTGATTAAGAGAACAGAGCATGAGCCGTCGTAAGAAAATCTTCACTAAGCTTAAGAAAAAAGATAAGAAAGCGAAGGCTAAACTTCACAAAAGCAATAAGCCAGCATACATCTCTAAAGCGGAACGGGCAAAGCTTGCAGAACAAGAGCACGATGAATTGTCTGTGACCGAAAAAAGTACCAAGCCAGTCGACATATAATATTGCCGTCAAATATGTTGATGAAGTCACACAGCTAAAACAATGGGACTGTTTTTTGTGTCCAGCAGAGGTGAATAATTTCAAATACGTATGTCAAAGCGAAACGCCGTTATCCATTTTGGAATGCTATCCGGGTAACACGAAGTAGCGCGCTATTGAGTCTTGCGCCATTTTGAATTGCAAAAAAGAGAGAAAGAAAATAGCCAGCTTGTAGTTAAGCTGGCTATGCTTTTTGGGTTATCTAGTCATGCGTTACATCAAGCGCATAGAAGGTCGCTTGAACATAATCATCGCCATCACCCGTATTGTTTTGATTGTAAACACCTGCTTTAAAGTACATGTAGTCATCGGCAACATCGTAGCCGCTGTTGTTCATGTCCACTTCTTCAATTAGCGTAGGTTTACCTTCGCGCAATATTTTAACCGTTAGGGTATTACCCGTTACGTCTATCTCGTAACTGAACACTTCATTAAGTGCAATGCCGTCGCTAGGCTCACTTGCTGAGCTAGAACGCGAACCAATCATTTCATACCATTGCTCGGCATTGCCATTACCCGGTTCATGGGCAAAGTAAATCGAGCCTTTGTCGTGCCCGGGTAGTTTTCTGTAGTAAAGGCGCACAGGTTCATCTGTATCAGCATGTATCTGCCCTATAATTACACGGCCTACTTGCCCGCTATCACCTGTAGTGGTTACGTGATTAACTGCAACGGTAGCCTTCATGTTCCCATCAACACCGCCCGCTGCATTTTGCGCAGAAGAGGGGGCAGAACTAAATACCCAATTGTTTTTATTAACGCCTTGCGTATCGATAGATGTGTCACCGGCCCGTAGCATCTCCCGTAGCTCAGAACGAGTATAGCTAGTGTTAGTTGATGTTTTATACCCATCTATTTCGCTTCTAAACGTCATGCCCCCATCGTTAGCTGTATAAAAGAAACGATCATCTTCAAAGCCTGCGTTAAGTTCGTCTTCTTTAATTGAATCTGCTTTTCCATTACCGTCATCGTCAGTCTGAATACTTAAATACCAACGAGACAAATCGAAATTGGTTGACGGTGGTGCACTTGGATCTAGTGACGGATTCGAAGTTGGCGGCGTAACAGAGCCGCCCTCATAGACTTCAACTTCTGTGATATTTGTCCAAGTTGAATTTGCAGTGTTAGAAAATGTTTTAATGCGAATTTGTTGAGCTGCAATATCATCAATATCGAACACTTCGATATTTGACGTAGAGCCGCTACTCACATCATCAAATACTTTCGTCCACGAGCCGCTTGTGCCTGGGCGTGCGTATATTTCAAACGTGTATGCCTGCGTATCGCCTCGACCCCAAGCTATACCAACTTCTGATACCGTTGTAGTTTCGTTAAGCTGAACGGTTAAATTTACTGGCGAGCCGCTACCTGCCCAACGTGATGAAAAGTCGGTATTACCATCAATAACATTGGTCGCAGGATAACTACCATGGCCGCTACCATCGTCAAAAGCGGTATTAATTGAAACAGAGCTTCCAGTATTGCCCGTAGACGGTGAATCTGCGTCTGTTCGAGTTAGTTCCCATTGCTGGTTAACGTTACTGTTATTAGAAGACCAAAGGTATAATGGTTGACGTCGTGTGGCGCCATTTCCCCCGTCTATCGAATAGCCAGAGGCGTTGCGCTTCTGAAAGCGATAAATTTCTGTACCGCTGATCACCTTTATTTTTTCCCAATGCTGATCGTAATTCGATGCATCACAAGGTTCTAAAGTTATAGCTTGGCCGTTAGAGCCACCGCTACCACCGTCCCAGCAAAGGTTTGTATCTTGTTTTTTATATGAGTAATAGCCATCACCATGACTAATTTGTACCCACTGCTGGTTAACATTGTTGAGATTCGTGTTCCATAAGTAGGGCTGTTGGCCAACAACAGCACCACCGTTTCCATCTATAGAGAACGCAGTGTTATTTTTTTCCATTACAAAGGTTGCTGCATGTGCATTAGTAGCGGCAATAGCTAGCAATGCACACGGTAGGGTGTAGGCAACTTTCATTATTAAGTCCTTACTTAATTATTAAAGGGTATAACCAATTTAATGATGATTTGTGTAAAATTGGTTAACACAATGTAAAGGAGTATTTGCGATAGATCAAAACAACAATGATATTTATTTTTATATCCCGTATAAATAAATGAAAATATTGACTATTTTAATCTTGCTATATTTCTATCAAAAATTATTGGTATTACCAATTTGAATTTAGTTCTATCTATTGAGCTGCGGAAGGGCATACGAAAGGGTACTTAATATAGCAAGTGGTGCACTTGTTGATTTTTAATATAAGTAATTTCATGCACTTAATCGTCGAGGTTTGATTTAACGCATTTCTCGACTTTAAGAGGGAGTTAAATCGTTACGTTTACCTGACTCGATGACATTGAATAGAGGTAACAATATGTCTTCACCTAGACTATTGCTCGGTGTCAAGCACTTGTCGCATAGTGGAGCGAAGCCAAATACTCTGAAAACAAGTCTGATAAGAACTAGTTTACGCTTTTTAGGCGCAGTTAAAGCCAAAGAGCGCTTTTTTTATAAAAAACTTATGCATGTTCTTGCCTACTTTTCAAAATGGGTACTACGCTTATCTCATGTGTGCAAAGCCAGTTAAGCATAACGTTGTTACCCACCTTGGCTAACAACGTTATGTTGCCTTTGCGCTAGGCTTATGTCTATTGGCGCTCATAGAGTGTGCCCAGCGCTTTGTAATTCGTGAACCAAGTAACGTGCTTAAATATGAAAGATGACTGTTGGAGTTAAGTAGCAGTGTTTTTTCAAGGAGAGTTTTTTTGTCATTTAATAACTTACCTTCAATGCAGCAAGGGGCTTTAAAGAGCATATATGTACTTTGTGTAGTAGGCATAGCTGCTTCTTGGGCTTTGTTCTTTTTTGTGTCTGCGCTCACAGCGCTTGCGGTACTGACAGGCGTAGTTGTCTTTAGTGCTTTCATTTATAGCAAAAGTGCGGAGGAAGTTGACGAGGTCTATCCAAATAATGATCCTCAAGCGCAAAGCGAACAAGCGGGTAGTGCTGATATCAAAAAAGCGAGCGACGAGCTTGCTCTGTCTTTAAGCACATGCGACAGCAATTTATCGTCCATCAAGTCTACCCAAGATGACGCTGTTGAAACCTTATCCAATGCTTTTAGTAGTTTAAAAGCGCTTGTTGCACAACAAATTCAGTGTATCGATGCGTTATTGAGCGTCGATAGTGCGCAATCACAATCATATTCAGAACGCATGCGTACGTTTGCACAAGAAACCGATGGAACCCTGACCCAATTTATCGATTCAACCGAGCAAATGTCCTCGTCAACAAAGCACCTTATGGAACAAGTGCAAACCATTCAACAGGCGATGCCAACGGTTATTGACGCACTTAGCGGCATTGATGATATTGCCGCGCAAACCAACTTGTTGGCACTAAATGCTGCGATAGAAGCGGCAAGGGCAGGCGAAGCTGGTCGAGGGTTTGCGGTGGTGGCTGATGAAGTGCGCGCATTATCAACGCGATCTACACAATTTAGTGACGTTATAAAAACCCAAGTTGAGAATATCCGTAGTTTGGTAGACAAACTCACTGACACTGCAGAATTTGTAGCCTCGCAAGATATATCTCAGGTTGTTAATGCTAAATCACATATAAGTGATCAACTGGCCGAAATCATTAGAAAAGCAGAAGCAGACCTTGTTACTACTAAACAAATTGAAGATATAGGCTCACAGCTTGATGAGTCTATAAACGCTGCTATCCGAGGTATGCAGTTTGGCGATATCAATGGCCAGCATATCCAATATACCCAAGACATGATTACGTTCATTTTAGAACAGTTGGCAACGTTAGATCCCCACAATATTGAGCGTTTCGTCAGCGAATTAAGCGAGTACCAAAGAGGGCTCGCACAAAAAGGTAAAAATGACCACAACCCAGTGTCTGCCACCTCTATGGACGCTGGAGAAGTTGAATTGTTCTAAGCTAAGAAAGGAACAGGAAGCACTGTCAGTAATGACATATTTTGGAGAAGTGAGCACATGAGCAAACATATTTTAGTTGTCGACGATTCGGTGTCGATTCGTCAAATGGTAGAGATGACACTAAAGGGCGCCGGATATACCGTCACTACAGCCCAAGACGGTCAAGAAGCGCTGGATAAATGTAAGGGGCAGCAATTTAACTTTGTACTCACTGATCAAAACATGCCTCGTATGGATGGCCTTACGCTTATTAAAAACTTGCGTGGGTTAGGGGCCTACAGCAGAACCCCAATTGTCATGCTTACCACAGAAGCGGGCGACGATATGAAAGCAAAAGGTAAAGCTGCGGGAGCAACCGGTTGGATGGTAAAGCCTTTTGATCCAAACAAACTTCTTGATGTGACTAGACGCGTCTTAGGTTAGTCCCTTTTACTAATTCCTTAAGTCTGGAAGGATTCAGAATGAGCATCGATATTGAACAGTTCCATAGCGTATTTTTCGACGAGAGCGACGAGCATCTCGACGATATGGAACAGCTATTGATGAGCTTGGACGTCGAGTCTCCCGATCCTGAAGAACTCAATAGTATTTTTCGCGCAGCCCATTCCATCAAGGGCGGTAGCGGTATTTTCGGTTTTGATGCGTTGATGAACTTAACGCATGTGATGGAAAATTTACTCGACAAAGCCCGCAATAATGAACTCACTGTAACGGCTGACATTGTCAACGTGCTTTTAGAAACCCTCGACGTTTTAAAAGACACCTTAAACGCCTATCGTGATGAAACTGAAATTCCACAAGAAGGCATTGATGAGCGCATAAAAATACTCAACGCTGTTATTGACGGGCAACCCACTGATGCCGAAACAGATGGTAACAATGGGTCAACTGAAGTAAGCGTGAACGCGCAAATCGAAAGTGAACACGATGACAGCTTTGGCTTCTTTGATGACGAGCCTTCTGAGTCTAGTTCAGCTACTGACGACGGTTTTGGCTTTTTCGATGATGAGCCTATTCAAAATTTATCTAGCGAAAGCAGCGAAGAAAACGATGATGGCTTTGGATTTTTTGATGACGTATCTGATAGCCAAGACCTTCAAGACGGCGGAACTACCCATTCGTCACCTCAAGCTGAAGAAGGCTTTGGGTTCTTCGACGACGAAGATACCCAAAGTAATCTCGTCGAATCTAAAACGGAAAAATCAGAAGCAGCAACAGCTGAAAGTGGTAACAAAGAGGAAAGCCAAGGCTTCGGCTTTTTCGAAGACGTACCTTCGGCTCGCCACATAAATACCGCAGCAAACACAACTAACAACGGGCAAAGTCAAAGCGCCAGTACTTCAAAAAGTTCAGCAACAGCCTCTAGAGCACCGCAAGCTGAGGCTGGCTCTACGCCTGCAACTGCTAAAAAGAAAACTAAACCTTCTACGAAAAAAAGCTCTGCTCGAGAGTCGGCTTCAATTCGAGTAGATACCACAAAAATTGACGCCATGGTTAACTTGGTGGGCGAACTGGTAATCACCCAGTCAATGCTTTCCATGATAGGCCAAGATGTTGATGGGCAAATTGGCGAGCGGCTACAGCTTGCTATTGATGAGTTACAGCGCAACACCCGAGAAATACAAGAGTCGGTCATGTCTATGCGCATGCTTCCGCTAACGGCAACTTTCAATCGCTTCCCCCGTTTAGTGAGAGACCTAGCAGGAAAGTTGGGTAAACAGGTTGAATTGGTACTTCAAGGTGGCAGTACGGAAATAGATAAAAGCCTAATTGAAAAGATTGTCGACCCGCTTACTCACTTAGTGCGCAATAGCATTGATCATGGCATCGAAATGCCAGAAAAGCGTGCGGCTGCCGGCAAGCCGGAAAAGGGCACGGTTATCTTAAGTGCCGAGCAAAAGGGCGGTAGTATTATCATCAGTATTATTGACGATGGTGGTGGCCTTCATCGCGATAAAATTCTTGATAAAGCGCGTAGTAACGGGCTTGCCGTATCTGATGATATGCCAGACTCAGAAGTATGGCAGTTGATATTCCAGCCTGGGTTTTCAACCGCTGAAGCCATTACTGATGTATCGGGCAGAGGGGTAGGTATGGATGTGGTGCGCCGCAATATCGAATCAATTGGCGGACGTATCGATATTGAATCGAGCGCTGGTGAAGGCTCAGCTTTCTTCATTCACTTACCGCTTACGCTAGCTATTGTCGATGGCATGTGTGTGTCGGTGGGTAAGCAAATCTTTGTTGTTCCTCTTTTAAACATTATCGAATCTTTCCAACCCACAAAGCAGCAGCTTAAAACCTTGGGTAACGACACCGTACTTTACATTCGAGACCAATATTGGCCTTTAGTGCCTCTTTACGACTTTATGGAAGTAGAAGGCGCCGCACTTTCTCCAACAGAGGGCATTGTGGTGTTACTTGAAAGCAGTAAAAAGCGCTTTGGTATTTTAGTTGATGCGCTAGTGGGCCAGCAGCAGGTGGTAATTAAAAGTTTAGAGGAACACTACCGTAAAGTGGCTGGAATAGCGGGGGCAACCATTATGGGGGACGGTAAAGTCGCACTTATTATCGATGCAGACTCCATTGCTACAACCTACACCTCCAGTCAAATAGAGGAGTTACTTTCATGAGTGAAACGGCCTTGCATCAAGCGGTTACTGGTGGACAAGACAAAGAATACTTAAGTTTCGTGCTTGGCGATGAGCATTACGCCTTGGACATAACAACAGTGAAGGAAATCAGAGGGTACGAACAAGTTACTAAAATTGCGAATGCGCCTGCTTTTATCAAAGGGGTAATTAATTTGCGTGGTGACATAGTTCCTATCGTGGATTTGCGTATCAAGTTTAGCGTAGGCGAGGCCACATATAACGACTTCACAATAGTGATAATGCTAAACATTCAAGAACGTATTGTTGGCATCGTGGTAGATGGTGTATCCGATGTTATTCGCTTGTCTGAAGAGCAAGTACTTCCGCCACCAGAGTTTGGCGTAGCTTTTGATAGTAGGTATCTACACGGCTTAGCCGATGTAGATGAAAACATGGTCATTCTGGTGAACATAGAGAGCTTAATAACCAGCGAAGAGCTGGGTTTAGTTGCACCTGAAAGCGTTAACGACGACGCGTAGTTACAAGGTCCTTCACTAAACGGAAACACCTGACATTGGGAAATATTAGTTATGGGCGTATTTAATTTTCTTAACGGCGAAGAGTTGAAGGTAGCGAAACACGACGCGCTATTGAAATCGAATATTTTAAAGGCTAGTGCCTCAAACTTGTTGGTTATCGACAAGTCTGGGGTTATTCAATACTGCACACCGGCATTCCTGCATATGGCAAAAGCCTACCCTAAAGACTTTTCTGTCGGTGGTGGCGAGACAACATTATCAGGCAAGCACATTGACGATATTACTGTTGGGACTAGCTCTTCAGAAAATCCGTCTTATTTACTCACCCATGCTTCAGGTGACAAGAAGCAGCTTGTTTCACTCGCTGAACATAGCTTTTGCGTAAGTGCATCTTCAATAACAGCGGACGAAAACGGCACTGAGCTTTTCGTTACGCAGTGGCAGGACAATACAGAAAATAAACGCAACAAAGGCATGGTCGATGCCATTATGCGAAGCCAAGCTGTAATCTCCTTTACTACGGATGGGGAAATATTATCGGCTAACGACAACTTTCTGTCCGCCATGGGTTATAGCGAGACTGAAGTGGTAGGAAAGCACCATCGTATTTTTGTAGACAGTGACTACGCACAAAGTGATGAGTATAAAGCGTTTTGGGCAAAGCTAAAAAGCGGAGACGTACACAGCGGTGAGTTTTGCAGAATCAATAAGCAAGGCGAAGAGGTGTGGATCCAAGCTACCTATAACCCTGTGTTTGACGACAACGGCGAGGTGGATTACATCATTAAATTTGCCTCTGACATTACGGCTCAAAAACAGAAAAATGCAGATTTCGAAGGGCAAATTACCGCCATTAACAAATCTCAGGCCGTAATCGAGTTTGACCTAGAGGGAAATATTCTAAACGCCAACGAAAACTTCCTTGCCGCAATGGGCTATAGCCTGTCTGAAATTAAAGGGCAGCATCACAGTATGTTTGTCGACCCAAGCTACAAGCTAAGTGCAGAATACGCTGCTTTTTGGCAGAGTTTAAAATCAGGAGAGCACAGCGAGGGGGAATATAAACGGATAGCAAAAGGTGGCAAAGAAATATGGATCCGTGCGTCTTACAACCCCATTTTTGACAGTACTGGCAAACCATTTAAAGTAGTTAAATTTGCCACCGACGTAACGCAAGATAAGCTAAGAAACGCGTATTTCGAAGGGCAAATAAACGCTATCAGTAAATCGCAGGCGGTCATCGAATTCGATGTAGATGGCAACATTATTACTGCTAATGACAACTTCCTTAACACCATGGGCTACCACTTAGACGAAGTCAAAGGTAAGCATCACCAACTATTTGTGGATGAAGAAACCAGGCAGTCAGAGTCGTATCAGCGCTTTTGGTCTGAACTCAAATCTGGCAAGTTTTTCTCTGGCGAGTTTAAGCGAGTAAGCAAGTCAGGGAGTAGCGTGTGGATTCAAGCTTCTTATAACCCCATAGAAGACATGAATGGCAACCCGTTTAGGGTAGTCAAATACGCCACCAATATTACCGAAGATAAACTGAAAAACGCTTACTTTGAAGGTCAGTTGAACGCAATAAGTAAGTCTCAGGCTGTTATTGAATTTGACCTAGAAGGCGTAATCTTAAACGCGAACAGTAACTTTTTAGCCGCTATGGGATATACCCTTGACGAAGTAAAAGGAAAGCACCACAGCATTTTTGTAGATCCTGCTTTTAAAAATAGCCCCGAATACGCAGCCTTCTGGGAGCAATTGCGTCAAGGCGTTTATGCCAGCGGTGAATATAAGCGTTTCGATAAATCGGGAAAACCAGTTTATATTCAGGCTTCTTACAA
Organism: Alteromonas sp. ABD4_190; assembly: GCF_056160105.1. NCBI lineage: Bacteria > Pseudomonadati > Pseudomonadota > Gammaproteobacteria > Alteromonadales > Alteromonadaceae > Alteromonas > Alteromonas sp. ABD4_190. The sequence goes on along the minus strand of NZ_JBSWWN010000001.1, from coordinate 1,769,065 downwards.
CCCCATTTTAGACCAAAATGGCAAGCCGTTTAGAGTAGTGAAATACGCGACAGATGTTACGGGTAGAACCTTAGCAGTTGAAAGTATCAAGTCTATTATGGCCAGCCTAACAGAAGGCGATTTATTGAAAACAATAGATGAGCCACTAGATGGTGATTTCAAAGTACTCGGTGAATCCATTAATCACTTTATTGACGAACTACACGACACCATAGTGAAAATTCACACTGCTGTTGAAACCATTGATACTGCCTCAAACGAAATAGCCACGGGCAACGCCGACCTGTCTAGCCGCACCGAGCAGCAGGCCTCTAGCTTAGAAGAAACTGCCTCAGCCATGGAAGAACTAACGGGAACAGTGAAGCTAAATGCTGAGAACGCTGACCAAGCGAAAGGATTAGCAAGCCAGGCGTCGGATGTGGCATCTGAGGGTGGCAAAGTTATTGAGCAAGTAGTGCATACCATGGGTGAAATTAACGATTCTGCCCAGCGCATTTCAGACATTATCGGTGTTATTGACGGCATCGCGTTTCAAACCAACATACTTGCGCTAAACGCAGCAGTTGAAGCCGCGCGAGCCGGCGAACAAGGCCGCGGGTTTGCGGTTGTTGCTTCTGAAGTAAGGACGCTGGCTCAGCGCTCTGCAGAGGCAGCAAAAGACATTAAGGCGCTAATTTCAGCATCGGTGGAAAAGATTGGCGATGGCAATGTATTGGTGAATAAGTCTGGCGAAACCATGGCTAATATCGTCACTGCGATTAAACGCGTTAACGACATTATGTCTGAAATTGCTGCGGCATCATCTGAGCAAGCCACAGGAATACAGGAAGTAAGTAATGCGGTGGTTCAAATGGACGAGATGACTCAGCAAAATGCCGCGTTAGTTGAGCAGGCAGCGGCAGCGGCTGACAGTATGAGACAGCAGTCAGGTGAATTAGCGCAGCGGGTGTCGGTATTTAAAGTAGGAAATAATCGAAAGGCCGAACAGGCCTCTTACACACGCTCGTTAAATGGCAGTAGTGCATTACCTAAAGAGCGTGAAGTGCCCAAGCAGCGAATTAAAGCGCTGAATCCAGCCGCGCCTGATGCGTCGGATTGGGAGGCATTTTAGTGTATGTCGGCCATACAAAGCACGGACGCGCAAAGGGAGTTTTCATATAGCCGAAGAGATTTCGAGCGGGTAAAAGGTCTGCTTTTTAAACAAGCAGGTATCAACCTCGCCGATTCTAAAGATGCGATGGTTTATAGCCGCCTTGCGAGGCGGCTGCGCACGCTCGAAATAAATAGCTTTAAAGAGTACTTGGCTTATGTTGGAAGCAATGATGATGAAATGGAGCACTTCATCAATGCGCTTACCACCAATCTCACCGCGTTTTTCAGGGAGCCTCATCACTTTGAAGCGCTAGCAAATTTCCTTCGAAAGCGACCGCAAACTAAACGTATTTGGTGCGCTGCGAGCAGCACGGGTGAAGAGCCTTACAGTATTGCGATGACGGTGGCGTCTGTGTTTGGCACCTTTACGCCCAACATACAAATACTTGCCACAGACATTGATAGTAAAGTGTTGCAGAAGGCCCGCCAAGGCATTTATGCCCAAAACAGTATCAGCCAGCTTTCCCACGATTATAAAACCCAATTTTTTTACAAAGGAAGAGGGCCCCAAACCGGAAGGGTAAGGGTAGTAGACGAACTACGAAAAATGGTGCAGTTCGAACCACTCAATTTAATGTCGCCAAACTGGTGTGTAGATGCGCCGATAGACGTAATTTTTTGCCGCAACGTTATGATTTACTTTGACCGACCTACGCAGCGCAAAATTTTAGCGCGTATGGTTAAGTTAATGTGTCGTGAGGGCATGTATGTAGCAGGGCATTCGGAAAACTTCACTATGTACCCTGAACTGGTGGCGCCCATGGGGAAAACCGTTTATCGACCAGTTGTTTGAAGGGAACTTGCAGTATGAGTCAGGATGAAAACCCCATACGTTATTTTGATAACCGCCTTCAAAAAGAAGCGGTAAAACTCCTGCCGGGGCAATACTATGCTACTGCCGCAGACAAAGCTTTGGTAACTATTTTGGGTTCGTGTGTTGCGGCGTGCATTTTCGATCAAGAAAAGAAAATTGGCGGTATGAACCACTTCATGTTGCCCGATCTCAACTTTACTACCAATCTCGACGCCTGCTTGGCCACAAAATATGGCGTGCACGCTATGAATATGCTGATAGACCAACTCGTGCATTTAGGCGCGCGTCGAAACAAGTTGGTGGCGAAAGCATTTGGCGGCGGAAAAGTCTTGCCAGGGTTTGTGCAACAAGATATTGGGCGAGTAAATGCAGAGTTTGTTTTAGAGTATTTAGATAATGCAAATATTCCCCTTGTTAGCAGCGATTTAATGTCTACTTATGCTCGAAAAATTTATTATTTTCCGGCTGACGGAAAAGTTTATATGAAGCGAATTCGCGAATTTAACAATGCAACGCTTTACGAGCGAGAATCTACGCATCGCGTATTACTCTCAGAACAAGCGAAAACCGGCGTTATTTCATTTTCGGAACAGTCACATGCCTATAAAAGTCCTCGTCGTTGATGACTCTGCGTTAATACGCCAAATCCTGTCAGAAATTATCACGCGCGATCCTAACTTATCGCTGGTGGGGGCGGCGCCAGACGCCTATGTTGCAAAGCGAATGGTACAAGAGTTCAGGCCCGATGTTATTACCCTAGACATTGAAATGCCGAAGGTAGATGGGCTTCGCTTTTTAGAAGTGATGATGAAGGCGATGCCAACCCCAGTGGTAATGATTTCCACGCTCACTGAACGAGGAGCCGATGCAACATTGCGCGCCCTAGAGTTGGGAGCGGTTGATTTTATGGCAAAGCCAAAGTTAGGTGTGGCGCAAGGTATGGCCGAATATGCCGCAGTTATCGTAGAAAAGATAAAAGCAGCAGCCCACTCAAAGTTAGGCCACCCTACTGAAACTCGCTGTACTAAGCATGCTTCCATGCGCTACACCGGCACAGAAAAGCTAATTGGTATAGGTGCGTCAACCGGGGGAACTGAAGCGATTAAAGATGTCATCATGCATTTTCCTCGCAATGCCCCGGCAACTATCATCTCCCAGCATATGCCGCCAGGCTTCACTACTACCTATGCCAAGCGGCTTGATAGCCTTTGCGAAATAACCGTAAGAGAGGCGCAAGGTGGAGAGCGCTTATTGCCAGGCTTTGCGTATTTAGCCCCAGGCAATAAACACTTAAAGGTAGAGCGAAGTGGCGCTGACTATCGCTTAACTCTTGATGATGGCCCTAAGGTGTCGGGGCACAAGCCTTCTGTTGATGTGATGTTCGACTCGCTCGCTGAGCATGCAGGTGCAAACGCAGTGGGCGTATTGCTTACTGGTATGGGACGCGATGGGGCAAAAGGTTTAAAGAACATGCACACTAGAGGCTCTGTCACTTTCTGCCAAGATGAAAAAACCTGTGTGGTGTATGGCATGCCTAAAACCGCTGTAGAAATGAAAGCTGCAAGTTTCATAAAGCCCCTAGAAGAAATTTCAGACGCTATACTCGATACCCTCGAAGCATTAGGAGCGGGTAGTCGGCTTTAAGGTGTTCTCATGCCTTTATTTCCTCTAACACTCTAACAATTTCTTTACCAACTTCCCTTTTCAATTCTCATGTTTTCTTGCTATCGCAACGTGTCGCATTTGTCGCCAAAGTAACAAGTTAACAAAAGTATTCAAAAGTATAATGGTCGAATATAAGAATTAGATCATAATTTGATTGTGTTTTGTACAGCCGTTAACGCGGTGGTAACAATTGAGGTGGTATTGTGGTCGCTATAGCAGCAAATTATTTGGATAACTTTTTCTCTAGTAAGAGCAATGCCTTTATAGTCGCGTTTTTGATGATGTTAGGAAGCTGGAGCCTATCCCTTACGTCAGTATCGCATTTGGGCCTTGCTTTAAGCTCTGCCTGTGTAGTTTTTTTGTTGTTCGTACTACTGAAAGTTACAAACGCTAGTCAGGCTTCATCAGAATACAGAGTGAGCCATTCAGCTGTTCAAGAACCATCTTTATCTGAGGCCTCGCTAGCGACTGATTCAATCAGTACTGCCGTGTCTGAGGCAAGTGACATATTATCCGTTACTTCAACGAATATTGGCGACATCTTTTCAACGCAAAGCGATGCAGTGGCTACGCTTAGCGAATCCTTTATCTCTCTTCAAACGCTGTTAGGTCAGCAAGAGAGCAGCATAAACAATTTACTAAAAGACGATGACAATAGCGACTGTGCCTATGCCGACAAGATGCGTTCATTCGCGTCAGAAACCGACTCAACGCTCACGCAATTTATCGCTTCAACTACCCAAATGACCGACTCAACAAGAGCGCTAGAAACCCAAGTTCAAACTATTCAGCAAGCCATGCCCACCGTGATTGAAGCGTTAAGTGGCATTGATGATATTTCTTCACAAACTAACCTACTAGCGTTGAACGCGGCCATCGAAGCTGCTCGTGCAGGTGAGGCTGGTCGTGGGTTTGCCGTTGTTGCTGATGAGGTCCGCGCGCTATCTACCCGTTCAACCCAGTTCAGCGATGTGATCAAGACCCAAATAGAAAATATCAAATCGCTCATTGATAAACTGACAGAAACGGCTGAAGTAGTGGCTTCTCAAGATATCTCTCATGTGGTCAATGCGAAAGACGCCATCAGCGCTCAGCTTAAAGGCATTATCAAAAAAGCAGAAGCCGATATAGAAGGGGCCAGTGAGCTCGAGGCCATTAGACAACAGCTTGCCGATTCCACAGCCTCCGCCATTCGCGGTCTTCAGTTCGGCGATATTAACGGCCAAAACCTTACATACACCCGAGAGATCATTGAGTTCGTTGTTGAGCAACTTTCAGATCTGACCCCGGAAAGCGTAACTCGTGTTCGAGAAAATCTAGAAAACTATCAGCACTCTTTAACTGAAAAAGGGCAAGCGGATCACAACCCTGTGTCTGCTACTTCTATGGATGCGGGCGATGTGGAGCTGTTTTAGCGAAAACAAAAGTCTCTACAAAGCAAGGTAAGAGCAATTTTGACAATTCAAAAGGTGATTGAATTATGAGCAAAAGCATATTGATTGTTGACGATTCAGTGTCTATTCGTCAGATGGTTGAAATGACCCTCAAGTCAGCGAATTACAACGTAACTACGGCGCAGGATGGACAAGATGCGTTAGACAAGTGCCAGGGGGCTCGCTTCGACTTCGTACTGACTGATCAAAACATGCCTCGCATGGATGGGCTAACGCTTATTAAGTCGTTGAGAGGGTTAGCCAACTTCCGGTCAACGCCAATTGTGATGCTTACTACAGAGGCTGGCGATGACATGAAGGCTAAAGGTAAGGCGGCGGGAGCCACCGGGTGGATGGTGAAACCTTTCGATCCAAACAAGCTGCTAGATGTGATGAAGCGAGTGTTGGGTTAATTGAGCGTCGGTTTTAATAGGGCAAGCGGGAGTCAACCATGACCATTGATGTAAACCAGTTTCACGGTGTGTTTTTTGACGAGAGTGATGAACACCTTCAAGACATGGAGCAGTTGCTCATGACCTTGGATGTGGATGCTCCCGACCCGGAAGAATTAAACAGTATTTTTAGAGCAGCTCACTCCATAAAAGGCGGAAGCGGAATTTTCGGCTTCGATGCCTTAATGAATCTTACTCACGTAATGGAGAACCTACTTGATAAAGCCCGCAACCAAGAAATTCAAGTAACGGCAGAAATCGTTGATGTTTTCCTGCAAACCCTTGATGTACTTAAAGACACCATGTCTGCCTATAAAGATCAGACAGAACTTCCTCAAGAACAAATTGACGCAAGTATAAAGGTACTCGAAGAGACGCTGGCGAGCGCTTCAGGTGAAGTCGTTAACGAGCCCAATGAGCAAACCGAAGATATTGAAGGTGCTTCGGACAACGAGATTGAAGGTTTTGGCTTTTTCGATGATGAAGAGACTGAATCGCAAAGCACCGCTTCTGAAACTTCGCAAAATAAAAAAGAAGCAGAGGAAATTGAAGGGTTTGGATTCTTTAAAAATGATGAAGTAACAGCGGAGAAACAGGCTGAAGAGGCGCCTCACGCGAGTAAAAACGACGAAGGCTTTGGCTTCTTCGAACCAGAAAGTCTTCCTGTTAAACCAGATGTAACACAAACGACGCCGACACAGGCCTCACCTAAACAACCTATCGTTAAGCCAGTCAAGACTAAGCCCAAAGCGGGGGCAAAAGAAGCCGCGTCAATTCGTGTAGACACCACAAAAATTGATGCCATGGTTAATTTAGTTGGCGAACTCGTTATTACTCAGTCCATGCTTTCCAACGTGGGCCAAGAAGTAGAAGGGCAGGTAGGTGAACGCCTACAGCTTGCAATAGATGAGCTTCAGCGCAATACCCGTGAAATACAAGAGTCGGTAATGTCTATGCGTATGTTGCCGGTGAATATGACGTTTAATCGTTTCCCCCGAGTAGTGCGCGACCTTTCATCAAAGCTAGGCAAAAAAGTCGACTTGGTCATTCAAGGGGGCAACACTGAAATTGATAAGAGCCTTATCGAAAAACTGGTCGACCCGCTTACTCATTTAGTTAGAAACAGTATTGACCACGGTATAGAAAGCCCTGAAGAGCGCCTTGAAGCAGGTAAATCTGAAAACGGAACCGTTATTTTAAGTGCAGAGCAAAAAGGCAGCAGCATTATCATCGGCATTATTGATGACGGAGCGGGTTTAAACAAAGCGCGTATCTTAGAAAAAGCCACGCAAAACGGGCTAGCCGTTACACCGGATATGCCAGACAGTGAAATTTGGCAGCTTATATTCCAAGCGGGTTTTTCAACCGCAGCTGAGGTTACTGATGTGTCGGGCCGTGGCGTAGGTATGGATGTAGTGCGCCGAAATATCGAATCTATTGGCGGGCGCATTGAAATCGAATCGTCGCAAGGCGAGGGCTCAGCCTTTTATATCCACTTACCCCTTACGCTCGCCATTGTCGACGGCATGTGTGTGTCTGTTGGCGATCAGATTTTTGTCATCCCGCTGCTTAATGTTATCGAGTCTTTCCAGCCCACCGCTTCCCAAGTAAAGACACTTGGTAATGACAAGGTGCTGTGGATTAGAGACCAGTATTGGCCGTTAGTGTCGCTTACACAGCTTATGCAGGTTGACGACGGCATTACTGAACCAACCAAGGGCATAGTGGTACTTCTTGAAAGTAGCAAGAAACGTTACGGCGTGCTGGTGGACTCTTTAGTGGGTCAGCAGCAAGTCGTGATCAAAAGCTTAGAACAACATTACAAAAAAGTCGCAGGGATTGCCGGCGCTACCATTATGGGCGATGGCAAGGTCGCAATGATTTTGGATGCCGACTCAGTGGCAGCAAATTGTACCAATATTCCAAATGAAGAGGTTTCACTATGAGCGAAGCAGCATTACAGCAAGCCGTTAGTGCGTCAAAAGAGAATGAATTCTTAAGTTTTGTATTGGGCGAAGAGCATTACGCTTTAGACATCACGACGGTAAAAGAAATTCGCGGCTATGAGCAGGTCACCAAAATTGCCAATGCGCCAAGTTTTATTAAAGGTGTAATAAACCTTCGTGGCGATATTGTGCCCATCGTGGATTTACGGATTAAGTTCAATGTAGGCGAAGCAACCTATAACGACTTTACTATCGTTATTATGCTCAATGTCCACGAGCGAATTGTTGGCATTGTCGTCGACGGGGTGTCCGACGTAATCCGTCTTTCGGAAGAAGACATGCTTCCTCCTCCAGAGTTTGGTGTGGCGTTCGATAGCAAATACCTTCATGGGTTAGCGGATGTAGACGAACACATGGTTATTTTAGTGAATATTGAGAGCCTAATTACAAGTAACGAATTGGGCTTAGTTGAAACAAAAACACAAGTGGTTGAGGGCTGAAGACAATGGGAATCATGACGTGGTTAGAGGACTTCACGAAGGCAACGGACGTAAATCAAGCATTGAGAAACAAACAGGCGCTTGATGCAACAACATGTTGCATCATGATGGCTGATGCAGAAAGAAATATTATTTACGCGAATCAGTCGGTAAAAACACTGCTTAAAGAAAATGAAAAAAAACTTCAGGCTGTTCTTCCCAGTTTTTCGGCTGATAATTTGGAAGGTCAGAACATCGACCAATTTCATCGTAATCCGTCACATCAGCGCAATATCTTAGCTGAACTAAAATCGACAATGACTTCTACAATAAGCATAGGCGACTTGAACTTTAAGCTCACGCTAACGCCTTTTTTCGACCAAGACAATCAAAACATAGGCACTATGGTTGAATGGGTTGATCAGTCTGAGCTACTTATCAAAAGTACCATGCTTAATGTATTAAACGACGCTCAAGCGGTGATCGAGTTTAATGCAGACGGTGTAATTCAAAACGCAAACGACAACTTCCTAAATACGCTTGGCTATAGCCTTAACGAGATCGTAGGCAATCATCACAAAATGTTCTGTGATAACCAGTACATTCGCACGGAAGAATACGCACAATTTTGGCGCGATCTCAAAGCGGGTAAGCCGCAAAGTGGAGAATTTTGCCGTTTTGACAAAATGGGTAAAGAGGTTTGGATTCAAGCGACCTACAACCCGGTATTTGATGGTGATGGCAAGGTTATTCGCGTAGTGAAGTTTGCCACTGACATTACTGCATCTAAATTACGTAACGCTTATTTCGAAGGGCAAATTGAAGCAATAAATAAAGCTCAGGCGGTTATTGAATTTGACCTTGACGGAAAAATTCTTAACGCCAACGAAAACTTCACCAACACGGTTGGCTACAGCTTAGACGAAATTGTTGGCAAGCATCACAGCATGTTCGTTGATGAAGAGTATAAGCGCAGTGTTGAATATAGTCAGTTTTGGGAGCAACTACGTCAAGGCGTACTGTTTACTGATGAGTTTAAGCGCGTGGGCAAAGGCGGTAAAGAAATTTGGATCCAAGCATCATATAACCCTATTTTGGATCAAAACGGCAGACCCCATCGCGTAGTGAAATATGCCATTGATATCACGGGTAGGAAGCAAGCTATAAGCGATATCAAAACGGCAATGAATGAGCTTGTTCAAGGGAATTTGGACTGCCGCATCGAGCATGAGTTCGACGGCGAGTTTAAAGAACTCGGAACATCAATCAACCGCTTTATTGACGATATGCGCCGTATTATCGGTTCTATCAGTGATGTGATGACCCGCTTATCCGGTGGCGACTTAACGGCAGAATTGGACGAACAGTTTGAAGGTGAGTTTCAGGTATTGGGCGATGCCATAAACCAGTTTGTCGGAGAGATGTCTGGCACTATAGGGTCCATTTACGAAGCGGTAGAAACCATCAATACTGCGTCTTCTGAGATAGCTACCGGTAACTCAGATCTTTCAAGCCGAACTGAACAACAAGCATCTAGCCTTGAGGAAACTGCTTCGAGTATGGAAGAGCTGACCGGTACGGTAAAACTCAATGCCGAAAATGCTGAGCAGGCAAATGGCTTGGCGTCACAAAGCTGCGACATTGCAACAAGAGGCGGTGAGCTCATTCGCCAGGTGGTTGACACCATGTCTTCAATCAACGAGTCAGCTCAAGAGATCTCAGACATTATCGGTGTGATCGACGGCATTGCATTCCAAACCAATATACTAGCCTTGAATGCCGCTGTTGAGGCAGCTAGAGCAGGCGAGCAGGGCCGAGGGTTTGCGGTAGTGGCATCAGAAGTACGAAGCTTGGCTCAGCGTTCAGCAGAGGCGGCAAAAGAGATAAAAGAGCTTATATCAGACTCGGTGAACAAAATTGATGGGGGCAATAAACTCGTCAATCAGTCTGGCGATACCATGGAAGAAGTAGTCACGTCTATCAAGCGGGTTAACGATATCATGTCAGAAATTGCTGCCGCGAGTTCGGAACAAGCTTCAGGTATTGAAGAAGTGAGCAAAGCGGTGGTGCAGATGGATGAAATGACACAGCAAAATGCAGCACTGGTAGAAGAAGCAGCAGCGGCGGCTGAAAGCTTACAACAGCAGGCCGGTAACCTGACTGAACGTGTGTCGACATTTAATATTGGTGACAGAGCCACTATCACTGAGGCACTTCCTCAAAAAGTGCATCAAGTAGTGAAGGAAAAAAAAGTGGCTCCAGTGGCCATGTTAAATACAAATAAAAAGCTAGCTCCTAAAGTACCGAACAATGATGAGTGGGAGTCTTTCTAGTTAACTAAAGGCGAATTCTTCAAAGGGGAATTCGCCTTTTTTATAAGTTGCGGGTTTATTCAGCGCTTCAAACAACTAGCGCGACAAATATGATAGGTGATGCTATGGGTGTTTTTAATATATTTCATAATGAAGAGTTGGTGGCTGCTCAAAGCCTTTCTCGTTTTCAAGAGCAGGCGCTGAGCGAGAGTACGGCGTGTTTGATGCTAGTGGACGCATCGGGAACGATAACCTTTGCCAATAAAGCATTTAGACAGCTAGCGCAAGAGCACAGCGAACAGTTTTCTAGCGCGCTTCCCAATCTTAATTTTGAAGAATTGACCGGCACCTCAATTGCAGGCTTTTTTGCTAGTAGTAGAGAATTAAGCCAGCGGTATAGCACCTGTAATAGTAGCGACGCCTTTTTACTGCCGGTAGACAAACTGTTGTTTACATTAAGGCTCACCACAATTAAAAGTGTTGAGGGCGAAAAACTTGGCACTATGGTGGAATGGATAAACGACCAAGAATTGCAGCATAAATCTGGCTTACTGGAGGGGCTCGACCGTTGCCAAGCCATAATCTCGTTTACTCCAGATGGCATTGTTGAAGATGCTAACGATAACTTTCTCAAAGTAACAGGTTATTCAAAAGAGGACATTGTCGGTAAGCATCATCGATTATTTGTACTGCCAGATTATGGCGTTTCTGAAGAATACAGTCACTTTTGGGAAGGGCTGAGAAATGGTGAACGCAGCAGTGGAGAGTACTGCCGTGTAGCAAAAAACGGTGACAAAATTTGGATCCAAGCCTCTTACAACCCTATTTACGACAAACTGGGTAATATTGTTCGCGTAGTTAAGTTCGCAACTGACATTACGGCGGAAAAACGTAAAAACGTGGATTATGAAGGGCAAATAAACGCAATCGATAAATCTCTAGCTGTTATCGAGTTTGACCTAGAAGGGGTAATCCAACACGCCAACGAAAACTTCTGTAATACAACGGGTTATGACTTAAGTGAGATAAAGGGGCAACATCATAGTATGTTTGTTGAGCCCAATTACAAAATGAGCCCCGAATATGCCGCATTTTGGCGTGACTTGAAAAAGGGTGAATTTAAGTCTGGCGAGTTTAAGCGGGTAAAAAAAGACGGTAGCGAGCTTTGGATCCAGGCGTCTTACAACCCTATTTTTGACGAGTTCGGCCAGCCCCAGAAAGTGGTGAAGTACGCATCCGATGTCACTGAACAAAAACTACAGAATGCATTTAACACAGGTCAGATAGATGCGATCAGTAAATCTCAAGCAGTTATCGAATTTGACCCCAACGGTAACATCGCGACCGCAAACGATAATTTCTTGGCCACGGTTGGGTATGCACTAGACGAAATCCAAGGAAAGCACCACAGAATTTTTGTCACTAAACAGGAACGTGAATCTGAGGAATATCGCACTTTTTGGAAGAAGTTGGCTGAAGGTCAGTTTTATTCGGGTGAATTTCATCGTGTTGCCAAAGATGGTTCAGATGTATGGATTCAAGCAACCTACAACCCCATTTTAGACATGAGTGGTAACGTAGTAAAAGTGGTCAAATACGCGAGCAATATTACCGAACAAAAAGTGAAAAATGCCTATTTTGAAGGGCAGTTGGCGGCCATAGGAAAGTCTCAAGCAGTCATTGAATTTAACATGGACGGCATTATCCAAGATGCCAATGAAAACTTTTTAAATACGGTGGGATACACCCTAGAAGAAATTAAAGGTAAGCACCACAGCATGTTTGTCGATTCGTCATATCGTGCTAGCCCTGAGTATGCGGCATTTTGGGATGCGTTGCGCAGTGGCACCTACTCTTCTGGTGAGTACCGCAGAGTTGGCAAAAACGGCAAAGAAATTTTTATTCAAGCGACATATAACCCCATCTTAGATCACAACGGTAAGCCCTTCCGCGTAGTGAAATTCGCTACGGACATTACAGGTCGAACTCAGGCAGTTGATGAAATTAAGCACGTTATGACTAAGCTTACAGAGGGCGATTTAACCGTTAATATCGACCATGCATTAGATGGCGACTTTGCTGTCTTAGGCGAAGCAATAAATCAATTTATCAATGAAATGCGCGGCACGATCACCAGCATTAATGAAGCGGTAGAAACCATTAATGTAGCATCGGGGGAGATTGCAACAGGAAATGCCGACTTGTCGAGCCGTACAGAGCAACAAGCGTCAAGCCTTGAAGAAACAGCATCGAGCATGGAAGAGCTAACCGGCACCGTAAAGCTTAACGCCGAGAATGCTGAGCAAGCCAACGGCCTTGCAGCGCAGGCAAGTCAAATTGCCTCTCAGGGGGGAGAGGTTATCAGTGAAGTGGTTGATACCATGACGCAGATAAATGACTCTGCTCAGGAAATTTCAGACATCATAGGTGTGATTGACGGCATTGCGTTCCAAACTAACATACTGGCATTAAACGCCGCAGTAGAGGCTGCACGAGCAGGTGAGCAAGGTCGTGGTTTCGCCGTTGTTGCTTCTGAAGTGCGTAATTTAGCGCAGCGTTCTGCAGAAGCCGCGAAAGACATTAAAGAACTCATCTCTGACTCGGTCGGAAAAATTGCAAGCGGTAACCAGCTGGTTGTTAAATCGGGTGAGACTATGGCTGAAGTAGTAACCTCTATTAAACGAGTGAATGACATTATGTCTGAAATTGCAGCGGCGTCTGCAGAGCAAGCTGCGGGGATAGAGGAAGTCAGTAAAGCCGTAGTTCAGATGGATGAAATGACCCAGCAGAACGCTGCGCTAGTGGAAGAAGCTGCTGCTGCGGCCGATAGTCTTAAACAGCAATCACTGCAATTGAATGAACGGGTCTCAGTATTTGAAGTAGGAAAAGGGCTAAGCAGTGACCAACAGCATGTCGCGGCCCTCACCCACGGAGATTTTCGACAGCCGCAGCGCTTATCTGCAGCACCAGCTCAGCGAGCCTCTCAAGCGAAGGCGCTAACACCGGCTATGCCTGACGAAGCAGAGTGGGAGTCATTCTAATGACAGCGGCTGTTTCAACAAAAGATAGCACCAGGGAGTTCGCCTTTGAAAAGGCGGACTTTAAAAACGTGCAGAAGATGTTGTTTAAAAAGGCAGGAATAAATCTATCTGATGCCAAGGAAGCAATGGTCTACAGTAGGCTAGCGCGTAGGATTAGGGCGAGAAATTTGCGCAGTTTTAACGAATATCTCGCTTTAGTGAACAAATCGGAGTCAGAGTTAGAGCAATTTATCAATGCACTAACCACGAACCTTACATCTTTCTTTCGCGAGCCGCACCACTTTACCGCGTTGGCCGATTACCTAAGACAGAATAATGTTACCAACATTTGGTGTGCAGCCAGCTCTACTGGTGAAGAGCCTTATTCAATCGCGATGGTAGTGGCTGAAGCGTTTGGAAGTTTTAAAACTCCGGTCAAGATCATTGCCTCAGACATAGACAGCAAAGTGTTAGCCAAGGCCAAAGCCGGTGTTTATCCCTTAGCCTCGATAGCGAAAATACCTCAATACCGGCAAAAGCAGTTCTTTCACAAGGGTAAAGGTGCTAACGAGGGAAAGGTGAAAGTGGTCGATGAGCTTCGCAATATGGTGCAGTTCAAAAAGCTGAATCTTACCGATGCAAAATGGGATGTTAAGGGGCCGCTTGACGTTATATTTTGCCGCAATGTGATGATTTATTTTGATAAACCAACACAACTCAAAGTACTACAAAAAATGGTGGGTATGTTAAAGCCATCTGGACTTTATATGGCTGGGCATTCTGAAAACTTCAATATGTATACTAATCTTGTGAGACCGGTGGGGAAAACCATTTATCGCCCCGTCGGTTAGGAGATATCGTGGCGACCCCCAATTTTGAACTGCCCATAACTTACTACGATAAACGTTTTTCTACAGAAGCAGTCAAGCTGTTACCTGGTCAGTATTTTGTTACCACACAAGACAAAATGCTGGTCACTGTTCTTGGTTCTTGTGTGGCGGCGTGCCTGTTTGACCCCATCACAGGGTCTGGTGGGATGAATCACTTCATGTTGCCCACCATTAATAAAGCGGCAGGTGAATTTGAAAAGATTCAGGGAATGGCAGCAAAATACGGGGTTCACGCCATGGAAATTTTGATTAATGAACTTGTGAAAGTAGGGGCAAAAAAGAACCGACTACAAGCAAAAGTCTTCGGAGGCGGGAAAGTCGTGCCGTCTTTTATTCAAAACGATGTAGGTAAGTTTAATGCCGAATTTGTAACTCAGTTTTTAGAAACCGAAGGCATACCTATTTTAGCCAGTGACTTGTGCGATGTTTATGCGCGAAAAGTCTATTTCTTCCCAAGTAGTGGCCACGTGATGATGAAGCGCATACACGAGTTAAACAACGCAACAATCATCGAGCGAGAAAGTCAGCACCGCTGGGAATTATCGAAGCAAACGCCAAGTGGCAGCGTAGATTTATTTGAGGACTAGTTATGACAATAAAAGTGTTAGTGGTAGATGATTCAGCGCTTATCCGCCAAATACTCAGTGAAATCATAAAGAGTGAGCCAGACATGACGCTGGTAGGTGCAGCGCCAGATGCGTTTGTAGCGAAAAAGATGGTGCTTGAGAAGTCGCCCGATGTCATAACATTGGATATCGAAATGCCAAAAGTGGATGGTTTGCGCTTTCTGGAAGTGCTTATGAATGCCAGGCCAACCCCTGTGGTTATGATATCAACGCTAACAGAGAAAGGGGCTGACGCCACATTAAGGTCGCTGGAATTAGGTGCGATTGATTTTGTTGCTAAACCTAAAATCGGTGTAGCTCAAGGTATGGCGGAATACCACGAGTTAATCGTTGACAAAATTCGAACGGCCGCACGTTCAAAAGTAAAGAAGGCGTCGCCCACTAAGACGGCTTCTGTAAACAAAGTCAGTTACTCCGGTACAGAAAAACTTATTGCCATAGGCGCCTCGACTGGCGGTACCGAAGCTATAAAAGAGGTGCTGCGAACCTTCCCTGCAAACGCTCCTGCAACGGTGATAACCCAGCACATGCCGGCAGGCTTCACCTCTACCTATGCACGGCGGTTAGACTCTGTGTGTCAAATGCAGGTTAAAGAAGCGAAGGGCGGCGAGCGTTTGCTTCCTGGTCAGGCATATCTAGCACCTGGCGACAAGCACATGGAAATTGAAAGAAGCGGAGCCGATTATCGTATCAGGCTTACCGATGGTGCGCGGGTATCGGGTCATAAGCCCTCTGTGGATGTACTTTTTAATTCGCTATGCAAAAGTGCGGGTAGTAACACGATAGGTGTACTGTTAACGGGAATGGGTAGTGATGGTGCTATCGGTCTTCAAGAATTATTCAACGCCGGTTGCGAGACATTCTGTCAGGATGAAGCAAGCTGCATCGTATTTGGCATGCCTAAGGTCGCTATTGAAAAGGGGGCTGCTAAGCAAGTATTAAGCTTAGATGATATGGGAAAAGCGGTTATGCAAACTGTAGAAAAGCTCTCTGCTGGTAGCCGCTTATAACTATGGTGAGTAAGCACTTACAGAAAGCAATTTCTGTCTTAAAGCTGTAAAAATATTGTTAGAAATTTGCTTGTTAAAGAACACCTTAGGTGTTTTAATAATGCTACTTAATAAGTAAGTAATGTTGCTTCAAAATGCTGTTGCTGAAGTCGATACTATGGATAGACTTACTTTTAAGTACTTAAAATATAAAAACGTAAGTGAAGTGGTAGAGTAAAGCATTGTCGCCATAATAATTTAAAAGATAATGTTCTACATGCACTGGTGGGGAAATAAACAAAGTTTTATTACTGCGTATATTTTACTGTACCTATAAGCAATAAAAGGCCTGCTATATTCCTTACAGATTTGAGAGCAAATATATGCTCATTCTTATGGTATGACACTCGCTCGGGATTTAACGAGTAGTTGGGGATTCTTATGAAACAGCAAATGCTAATAGCGCTATCTGCGTTAATGTTTTCTTCTTCTGTTTTCGCTAATGGCGGTTTTGAACCGAATAAGAAAGCATGCGTTAACGTCGGAAAAGAAATTACTCGCGTAAGCACTGAAATGGATACGGCAACGTCAGGTATTCAAAAATCATGGCTTAAGCGTCAATTAAGCGCATTAGAAACTAAACGCAATTCATGTAGCATAAAAGGTTTCAAAGCTAATCAGTCAGCTTTAGCAAAACTTTAAATACTTGATGTTTAGAAGTAAAAAAGTCTTACGTTGGTAAGACTTTTTTGTTTGTAAAGTAGATAAAGTTAGTTAGTTACTATACCTATTAACTCATCAAGCGAACCAATACTGTGATCAGGTGCTAAACCTAACGGGTACATCATTTTGCCCGAACGCTCTACAAATGCAGTTTGCATACCTGTCGCCTTAGCACCACTTACATCCCAACCATGTGCCGCCACCATCATGGCATCTTCGTTCTCTACATTAGCCTGCTGACAGGCCCAGTGATAAACCGCTGCATGAGGCTTGTAAGTTCGTACGCTTTCCACACTCAATACATGAGAAAAATACGGCTTAATATTGGCATATTCCAGCTGTGCGTCTAGCCCGGCTTTTGATGAGTTGGAAAGTGCAACCAAGGTTACGCCAGCACTTTGAAGCACTTTTAATGTAGGGATAACATCGTCATGCGCAGGCAATCGGGTAATATGCTGTTTGATGGTATCTTTTGCGGTAGCTTCATCAACAGATATATTCCTACTGTGAGCTACCATGGTAAGTGCTGCGGCTCCAATATCAATGAAATCGTGAAACTGCCCAGTCGCAACATCTACTAAGCTGTGATGCAAAAGGTTAGCAAACCATAAGTCTACCAGTGTCTCATCGCCGTTTAGCACCGACGCTAAGCCTGTTTTTATAGCCTGCATGTCTAAAAGTGTTTCATTGATATCGAAAAAAATAACCCTTGGCGTCACGATTCACCTTCCTTTAGTTAATGAGAGTAAACGGTACGTTTCGTTTTAGCTTGTTCGTTGCTTATACCACTGTAAACCAGAATTGGTTTTGCTAAAGCACATTACGACCAATGTCGATGGGTGGTGTTGATAAGAGATTATGGAGGTATTGGGAGCGCGCGACACTGCAAATGCAGGTCGCGCGTTTTCTGTTTAAGCTAAATGGTGCCGGTGCGACTTTCTATATCAATCGACATGGCGATGTCGTCGAGTATGTCGTTTAGCCCAGTAATTTTTTCGGTGCCAACAAATACGCTCATTTGAGACTCAACCGTAATATCGTCATCTGTGGTGTTGCCCTCAAAGGTATTTGCTAGCGCGCTTTGCACGCGGTCGAAGAATTGGCGTGCACTTCGTTCTTCAATGTTGTGAAGGCATAAAATGAATTGGTCTGTACCAAAACGCCCTAAAATATCGTTACCCCGGGTTACGGTCTGTAGAGTTTGCGCAATTTTTCGCAATACAAAATCGCCTTTCGTAGAGCCCATTTTACGCGTTATCTCTCGTAGATTACTGATGTCGAATATTGCAATAGCAATGGCGCGCCCCTTTTTAGGCGCATCCAGTTTGTTAATGCGAGCAATGGCTGAGTCGGCGTTAAGTAAAAGTGTTACCGGGTCAATGGCTTTGCGTGCTAAGTGCTTTTTACGTAAAACGTACCCGGCAATAAGAAAGAGCGCTAAGAACACAACGATGGCGGTATACAAAGTATTCCTTCTTTGTTCTTCGGCTTTTTCAATAGCTGATTCAAGATCATAAATACGCGTATACAAGTTGGCAGCACCGACAATCATCGCGGTATCTTGGGTAACTTCTCTCCGCTTAATGACCTCTTTTGAGTAGATATTATGGGCTTCTTTTGCGCGCTCTATATCGTTTAAAGCCAAAAATATTGAAACGTTGAAGCTCAAGTAGTCTAGGTTGGTTTCGAAAATCCTTGGAATAGCATTTTTATCTAACGCACCTATGTCAGCTAAGTATTGCTTTATACAGGTTAGGTTATTGTTGTGTAAGCATAGTTCTGCTTTGTGCCAATCAACCAGCATTTGACCAAAAGAGCTAGAGATATTGGCTGATGCTTCTTCTAAATCGGACAGAGTATAGGCTAGGTTATTGTAATCTTGCGTTTTTCTATAATAGATAGACAGTGCATATTGATACAAAAAGTTACTAAGTGGCGTGTTGATTTCGCTATTCAGTGCACCTAGCTCCAAAATACTTTGATAGGCTTTGTCGGTTTGTCCGCTGCTTAGCAGTGATACAATGGCGCTAATAATAATACTGACCTTATTACTGCCTTTGTAAACAAGCAGGCCCATTTCATGGGCTTTTAAATACTGCTCTGCGGCCAAGGCGTGTTGTTCTAAATCACCATAGAGAAGGCCGATAGCATTGTGGATATGCGCCAACTCGCCTGGACTACCGTTATCGGAATAGCGCTTAAGCACGCCAAACATTTTGCCCAGCCTAACCTCGGGAGACGTAGACTCTGAACAATAGTTAATAAGCCCTAGCGAAGAGCTGGTAAAAATATCGCTGTGGCGCTCGGGCGAAGATAAATCTTGAGCTTGTTGGTAATACTTACAGCGCGCCGGGTTTTCTCTGGCATCATAAGAAAAGCCAATTTGATAAATAGCCGATGCAAACGCATAAGAGCCCTCGTCAATATTGTTTTGCATTATGGCTTTAAGTAGCAAGCTCTCAGCTTCTTCATACTTGCCACGACAAATTAAAAACTGCCCTTTGGCTACGGTTAAAGCAAAACGTTGTTGGGATGTTAAGCTTTCTAAAGCGAGCGTTTGTTCTAGCTCTGGCAGCAACGATTGGCTTGGACAATCGTAGGAGGGCGCTCGAACTTTTTCGATAACGGCATCGACATCAGTATTCGCCAGCGCACAAGAGGCAAATAGCACACTAAAAAAAGATAAGATTGTTAAATATAACCTTCGAGCCATAAGAGATAGCGTTTACGTTTTTTCTTTATAATATCGATTTGAGTTACGAACTACCACATGAAGCCCTTAAAACTTACGGCTTTTTTGTGTCTGAATCTCATATTTCTTGAAGGTAAAAAGTAAACGGCCTTTAATGCACCGACGATCCAAAGCTTACCAAAATTGCAACGCCTACTAATGCAACGGCAGACCATGCAATAGTGGCTTTTGTTGCCCTCTCACCAAGTACCCAGGCAACCCCTAGCGACATTAACGCGCTTGTAGCAATAAGGGTTTGAACCACGGCAGCTTTGGCATAGGCAAATGCAAACATTTGTAAGTAAATAGCTGCAGTAGTGCCAAGCAGAGTAGCTAATACAAAGGCAGGCCATATGCGTTTGCCGTGGCTACTTTGATAGTCGATAACAGGTATATAGCGGGTTTTGGTTAAGGCGATAAGCGGTATCACAAAGGCCATACCACCCACTAGGCGCAAAAATGCCGCGCTTGCAGCGTCAACTTCTCCAGCGCTTAAAATGTCGCGGCTGACTACCGCGCCAATGGCCTGGCATAGTGCGGCGCCTACGCCATATAAATAACCGCTGGTAGCAAATACATGAGTAGAACTGCGTTTACGTGCCTTTATCACCATATCTACCGAAAACAGTACCACCGCAACGCCAACCCACTGCTGCCAGGTAATCCATTCGCCAATAAAGGCCATAGCGAAAAGCGCGGTAAATAAAGGCGCAAGGGTTTCGGCAACCAGTACCGCTTGGCTATCGCCAATACTTTGTAGGGCTTTAAAGAAACAGGTGTCGCCAATGCCTATGCCAATTAGGCCGCTAAGTAATAGCCACAACACTGCGCTGGTGGTAAGCCCGGTTGGCTGAACCACAACTAAAACCAAGGCTAAAATGGCAATTGAAATTAGGCCTTTCCAAAAGTTCATAGTTAGTGGCGAAAACGCGTTACCGGTTCCCCGGAATAAGCGTGCAGCAATGGCCCAACAAAGCGCTGTACCTAGCGCAGCAAAAACACCCATAAATTACCTGTTAAAACTTTGCCCAATAACGCTGGGGCAAATAAGTAGTCTGACAAAAAGAGCGGCTATGCTAATGCAAGGTGTGGGCGGGGTAAACTTAAATCATTCAGTTGATTTTTAGTCAGAACATCATAGCCTTAAGCAAACGTAACAGAAGGCTAAAGGCATTCGTGGCATTATGTTAGTGGCAAGGTTAGTGAGTAAGTTAAGCGCAGTCCACAATTAAGTGGGCGTTAACCGAACTTTAAGAATAACAGTGAAGTAAAAGGACGAGAAAACCGTGAGTATTGAGCAAATGAACTTAAGCGGCATAAAAGGTGTGATATTTGATTTAGATGGCACCTTGGTAGAGTCTAGCCTTAACTTCACGCAAATGCGTGCCGATGTAGGCTGCCCACAAAACGAAGACATTCTTACCTTTGTTGAAGCCCTTAGCTGCGCCGAAACCAAAGCCAACGCCCACCGCACTATTTTGCAACACGAACTAGACGATGCAGAAAACGCCAAGTGGTTACCCATTGGCAAAGCCATGGTAGAGAAAGTGCAGGCACACAAGCTCCCCATGGCAATTGTTACCCGCAACTGCCGACAAGCCACCGCAATTAAGGTAGCCAATAACAGTATACCTATCGACTACGTGATAACCCGCGAAGATGCCCCAGCCAAACCCGACCCAACCGCCTTATTAATAGTGGCGAACACATGGCAGCTTCAACCTGAAGACTGCCTGTATGTAGGCGACTTTATTTATGACCAGCAAGCCGCCGAGAATGCTGGGATGAAGTGGTTGTTGGTTTAGATGTCGACTTTATGACCCGAAGGTAGAGTTGGAAATTCGGGCATTATTGCCATTAAGTCTTCTTCTAATAAGCAAAAGTGCCCAGTGCCTGCATATACTTTAGTATAGTCTTCCTCTGCCAACTCTTGCATGTTCATATTTTGTTCGATACTCATAGTTAATTCCTTTTTATAAAGTTTGTTATTGCTTAAAGAAAGCATTTAAAAAATAACAAGGCTAAAGACATATGGATTTGCAGTTAGAGACAAGAATTAGACTTTTTGGAAAATTGGTCATTATTGGCGCAATTTTTATGTTTTTTTGTTTCACCTATTCAAAAAGTGTTAGTGCTTTTGGTGTTACTTTGAACGGGAAAACTAAATTTGCTGGTATTCCCGTAGGAATAATTAGAGATACTGAAGTTGTTGGCAATGCAGTCTATATAGCTTCAGAAAATGGTTTGTTTAGGTATTTAGGCGGTCGTTCAGAGAAGTTAGAATATAACATCGACCCTAATGAGCGGGGGACTATTTCAGACTTATACTATGATGGAAAATATACACTCTGGATCGTCGAATTTGGTGTAGGGGTTTTCAAATACAGGACAGACACGGGTGCCATAGAAAAATTTCGTTCTGGAGATAAGTGGCCACGATATGCTTGGAAGATAGGGGTTCTTGAGCAGTACACAGTAGTTTCACTAATTACTGGAATTATCGTTGTTGACAAAAAGACCGGAGAGCTTCAGGAGTGGGCATCAAACGTTGCGCCGGGTAATGTAAGCAATGTACTTTCTTTGGCAGTATCAGTAGATGGCTTGATTTACCTTGGATCTGAAAGTGGGTTAGTTAAAATTGATCCTAAAAAAGAAACGAGCGAAATAATACCCGTAGATAGTTTTCTAACTAGTCTTTCATCGATCGATGTCGTGTCAGTGCTCGGCGAGACTCTTTACCTTGGTGGTAGCGAGGGGGTCTATGTTTGGGACACCGTAACTGACAATAAGTCGTTTTTCCCTTTTGGAAATCCTCAGTACCCTGTTGGCCCTGTTTCAGATATCTATGTCTCAAATTCTCACAGGATATTTGTCGCTGCAGGAGGTCTTTATGAATTAAATGATGGAAAAATTAACAAACCTGATTTTATGGCGCCGCTCATAACTTCAGACGGTATTAGGAGTATCGTAAAATTAGCAGAACTTCCTTCAGGCGAATTACTACTGGCCTCGTCTCAGCTTGGTCTTATCTCAATTACACAGTCTCACGAAGCTATTAATCTAATACATAAAGATGAACAAGTACTTAGGCAAAACATTAAGTCGTTTGGCTTTAGTGATGAGTTTGGGTATGGAGTTAGTACTCAAAGGCAAGATTATCTTATAAACATAGAAACAGGAGAGTTAAAGCCCTTCAGTTTTTGGGGAGGGAACCGCTGTATTGATGAAAATCTATTTGAGTATGCCGAACTTTCTAAAAGTTATAGCTTTCATGATGATTACTGCAGTTCTAGGTTTAGTCATGCCATTCAGCAATCAGGCTCGCTTCTCTATTTGTATTATGATGATGGGAGTAAAGCTTTTTACGATATATTAAATGATGGCGTAATAGTAGATAAGATCCCTGCACCTCGGAAAATGCTCAGCTCATTCTTAACAACTTCAGGTGAAATAGCAGGGTTTGATAGCGATAGTAATTTTCATATACAAATGTCCAAGTTTAATTGGAAGTCTATTTCACCTGATGACGGTGGATGGGTAGGGCTTACTTGCTTGATTGAAATGCAAGAAGTTTTCTTACTTTGTACTTCAGGGCAGGGTATCAAATCGATAAATAAAGTCACAGGAGAAATAAGTACCTCCGACCTATTAGCTGGTACTGGAGCTAGGTTTGTTAGAGGAGCCCTATATAGTGAAAGTAATCACTTGTGGTTTTTGACCAATATGGGGCTTTTTGTGGTCACTTCAGATAAGAAACTAGTTTCCTTCAATGAAAGCGACGGCGTATTTGATACAGATTTCGAATATCGAGGGATACACCAGTTTGGTGAAAGGTTGATTATTCTTGGCGATAAGTATTCTTATCTGGTTGACGAAGAAAAAGCGATAGCAGCCATGAAAGCCAAAGACAGCTTAAAAAGTAAAGTTGTATTTACTAGAGCAGAGTGGGCCGATAGTGGGATGCAAACTCATAAAGTTTATTCACAGCCGATAGCGTTTGAAGAGACTATAAAGTTAGAAAGTGATTTCGATAAACTTTCTCTTGATTTTAGGACGAGCAGTTTTTCTAACCATGAGAATGAAAAGTTAGAGTTTAGAATTTTAGGCATGGACGAAGAGTGGAAGTTACACCCTTTACCCCAAGCATTTCTTACCATGGCAGATTTAGAGCCTGGTCGGTATGAATTCCAAGCAAGAGTAAGCGGTGGCGAAAACCCGATTACGTCTCTTAGTTTCGAGGTAGAGCAACCAATATACCTCCAACGGTATGCATTAGGCGGATATTTTCTTGTGGCTTTAAGTCTGCTTATTGCATATAGGTTGAAATATTTAGCAGCGCTTTGGGGTTATTTCAAAACCACCTCGCTATACACTCATCTCACGCGGTATGAAATAACAGATGGACACTCAAAGTTCGAAAAAATGCTTCGCAGTAAAGAGCGTTTCATCAACGAAATAACCTCTGAACTTCGAACACCAATCCAAGTGATTAACGGCTCGTTAGAAAAAATTCCTGACGCAGATAAGGGCACGCGCAAAGAATTAGTCTGCATTCAAGACAATGTGAAAAGGGTCGAGCAATTAATTAATCAGATGAGTCAGGATGTCCCTACAGCTTTCAAAGCAGAAGATTATTACAAGTCTTATTCACCCGAAAATATCCGTTTTATTTTGTTATCTCTAGAACCTTTAGCCAAGCAAAAAAGGCAAAATCTAGAAGTGCGGATAAAGGTTAAAAAAAGTGTGTCTCTGATCAGTGAAAGCCTTGAGAAAATCGTGGCTAACTTAGTCCAAAATGCTATCAAGTTTACACCTGAACTTGGCACGATAAAGGTAAGCGCTATACAGGATAGTAAGGCACTAAAGATTACTGTAACTGATGATGGTGAGGGAATTGAGGAAAACTTACAGAGCAAAGTATTTGAAAGGTTTGCTAAAGGTAACACTAAATTAGATGGAAATGGTGTAGGGCTGGCTATGGTTAAAACTCTAGTAGAGTTGAACCAAGGAGATGTTGTACTTCAGAGTCAAAAAGGTGTGGGTACGAAAATAACCGTAACGCTTCCGATTGACGATATTGTTTTTGTGAATTCGCACGCTGAAAATCTTTTGCCAGCGGATGCTAAAACAAATAAGAAATCGCTGTTAATCGTTGATGACAGCAGAGAGTTCCGTTCTTATCTTTTTGACCTATTCTCTGACAAATACCGCTGCCTAGTTGCGCGAAACGGTGTCCAAGCCTTAGATGTAATGCAACATTATTTGGTGGACTTAGTAATAACAGATCAAATGATGCATGAAATGGACGGGCTTAGTTTAACTAAAGCTATTCGCAGCAATGCAAGTTATGCAAATATTCCGATATTAATGCTGACTGCTGAAATAGGAACTGAACTCGAGAAAGCTGCGTTAGAGGAAAAGGTAGATTACTTCTTAGCGAAGCCAGCTTCAAATGAAGAGATAATACTGCGTGTTGAACATTTATTGTCTGTCAGAGAAGCAAAAGAAAAAGAAGAAGATGAAAGCACGCTTCCCGTTTTCAAATTTGGGTGTTTAACAATTCCAGAATTTGATAACGAGAAGGATATGGCGTTTTATCTGAATTTTATCGCTGTACTTGAGAAGAATTATCAAGACGAAGCGTTCAATCGAGACCAAGCTGCTTCTCAGTTATTGATAAGTCCAAGAAGCTTAAATCGAAGGATGTCTGAATTGTTCGAGTACAATTTTAGCGAGTTTCTGTCGCGCTTCAGAATTGAAAAATCTATCCCACTGCTGCTAGAGGGAAATAGTATTTTAGATACATGTTTAGATGTTGGCTTTGGAACAGCGGCTTACTTTTCTACTTCTTTCAAGAAGGTCATGCACCTACCACCTAAAAAGTACATCGAGCAATATAGTAAAACAGTCGCTTAGTTTTTTAGACGGGGTAAAAAGCTGCTAAACATACTTACGCCTCTCAGCCAAAAAGCCAATCAACAGAAACGAAGCCACGTAGCCTGCACCTTGGTACTGCCAAGGCAAGTAGGCTAGGGTGTGTTTTAAGAACGGTGCGCCGTATAAGGTTAGTGCGCCATAGCCGAAGGCACAAAGGACTACAAACAAACTAACGCGAATGATGAAATGATAAGGTGCCAGTATGCGTTTTACATGGCCGTTAATCAGGTCGCCGTACACCACTAAAATTGTGGCCATAAGCATAATGCTCATTTCGGTGTAATAGGGGCTTAATGCGCGAGAAAGGGCACTGAAAAGTTGACTCATAAAATTACTACTATTATGACGTTGTTACTGTGTGCCCATTATAACCACGGCAAGTATAAAAGCGTTAACTAAGGCTGAATTGAAATTGGTGGGTAAGACCACTTTAAAAAGCAAGCCGATAGATATCTTCAATCTCTTCAATACTCAATTGCTTGGGATTATTGCGAAGAAGGCGAGTCACTTTACTCGCCTCTTCTGCTAATTCACCTACAC
Organism: Alteromonas sp. ABD4_190; assembly: GCF_056160105.1. NCBI lineage: Bacteria > Pseudomonadati > Pseudomonadota > Gammaproteobacteria > Alteromonadales > Alteromonadaceae > Alteromonas > Alteromonas sp. ABD4_190. The sequence continues at coordinate 1,743,356 of NZ_JBSWWN010000001.1, read as the reverse complement.
AAGAAGGCGAAATATTAAAGTGGGTGAGTGAAGCGGGAATGCCAACATCGCGACACAGTTTTTCTACAGCAACTAATAATAGTTTTATTGCCTCCTCTTTTGGGTGGTGGCGCTCACATACCTTTAAAAGCTTAGCCACACAATAAAGTTTGTCTTGGCAGAACGGTGCATTTACTTTCAATACATGAGGTAGCATTACCGCGTTACTCATGCCATGTGACAGATGAAACCGTCCCCCTAGTGGATAAGCTAAGGCATGTACTGCCCCCACGCCCGCGTTTCCAAACGCAAGACCGGCCATTAAACTGCCGGTGGCCATATCTTCCCGTGCTGATAAGTTCTCACCGTTACTATAAGCGTGAAGTAATGAATTAAAGATAAGCTTCAGTGCTTTCTCTGCTAGTGCATCGGTAATTGGGCTGGCATTTACACTTATATAAGCTTCAAGCGCGTGAACGAATGCGTCTATACCGCTCGCTGCTGTAATCGACTGTGGGCACGTTTTTGTCATCTCAGGTGCAACAATAGCAACATCGGGTAACAAGCAGTGGCTAACAATCCCTTTTTTCATCTGTGCTATCGGGTCTGACAAGATAGCAATGTTGGTAACTTCTGAACCTGTACCTGCGGTAGTAGGGATAACAATAAGAGGCAAACGACGTTTTGAAAGCGTATTTTCACCGAAGAGTTCACTGAGGGGGCCGGCATGATCATATGTAGCTGCAAGTACTTTTGCACTATCAATAGCGCTACCTCCACCAAGAGCAATAATTCCGTCTACTTGCTTCTCACGAAGTGTCGCTAACTTATCCTCTATGATATTCACTTCAGGCTCAGGTGGAATGTCATCAATAATAAGTAACGGTGAGGAGGGTAGCAGTGTGAGTAGTTGATCAAGAAGACCGGATGACGAAACGCCTTTGTCAGTAACGATGGCACAGTCCTTTATGGATAATCTCGCCATTTCATCAGTGAGAGCTTTTATAGCACCAAGACCCGTTATGAGTTTTCCAGCGGTTCTAAATTCAGAAACCTTCATGCGAACCCCTTAATAATCCACGTACACGTTCAAATACTGTTCTATTAATTTATAGTACACAGCATGACTTACCAATTAACTAACCTTATAGATCGTGAAAAGCGCGGTTAATTAGTGGTTTTTATGAACGTATTGCGCATTGTTTATGCAAACGATCGAAAAATAAGGTTTTTTTTAAAATACTTGTTGACGTGAGCGCTCATTTCCCTAAAATGCGCATCCGCTTCGGGGGAAAAGCAAAACAGCAACCCTCCTGAAGTAAGTCTCTACTACCTTTATAGGCCAGTAAAGACGGGAGTTTAGAAGAAACGCTTTCGAAAATAAATTTTCAAAAAGTGTTGACACTGAAAACTTCCAGCGTATAATGCGCACCTCACTCGAACAGGGTGAGTCACTAAGAAGCAAGGCTTCTAGTGAATGTTCTTTAAAAATTTAGACAAGACAATCTGTGTGGGCACTCGTTAAGAGTGTCACAACGACGATTCATATTTCGATATATTTAATTGAAGAGTTTGATCATGGCTCAGATTGAACGCTGGCGGCAGGCCTAACACATGCAAGTCGAACGGTAACAGGAAGTGCTTGCACTTCGCTGACGAGTGGCGGACGGGTGAGTAATGCTTGGGAACTTGCCTTTGTGAGGGGGATAACAGTTGGAAACGACTGCTAATACCGCATAATGTCTACGGACCAAACGGGGCTTCGGCTCCGGCGCAAAGAGAGGCCCAAGTGAGATTAGCTAGTTGGTAAGGTAAAGGCTTACCAAGGCGACGATCTCTAGCTGTTCTGAGAGGAAGATCAGCCACACTGGGACTGAGACACGGCCCAGACTCCTACGGGAGGCAGCAGTGGGGAATATTGCACAATGGGGGAAACCCTGATGCAGCCATGCCGCGTGTGTGAAGAAGGCCTTCGGGTTGTAAAGCACTTTCAGTTGTGAGGAAAAGTTAGTAGTTAATACCTGCTAGCCGTGACGTTAACAACAGAAGAAGCACCGGCTAACTCCGTGCCAGCAGCCGCGGTAATACGGAGGGTGCGAGCGTTAATCGGAATTACTGGGCGTAAAGCGCACGCAGGCGGTTTGTTAAGCTAGATGTGAAAGCCCCGGGCTCAACCTGGGATGGTCATTTAGAACTGGCAGACTAGAGTCTTGGAGAGGGGAGTGGAATTCCAGGTGTAGCGGTGAAATGCGTAGATATCTGGAGGAACATCAGTGGCGAAGGCGACTCCCTGGCCAAAGACTGACGCTCATGTGCGAAAGTGTGGGTAGCGAACAGGATTAGATACCCTGGTAGTCCACACCGTAAACGCTGTCTACTAGCTGTTTGTGACTTTAAGTCGTGAGTAGCGAAGCTAACGCGCTAAGTAGACCGCCTGGGGAGTACGGCCGCAAGGTTAAAACTCAAATGAATTGACGGGGGCCCGCACAAGCGGTGGAGCATGTGGTTTAATTCGATGCAACGCGAAGAACCTTACCTACACTTGACATGCAGAGAACTTTCTAGAGATAGATTGGTGCCTTCGGGAACTCTGACACAGGTGCTGCATGGCTGTCGTCAGCTCGTGTCGTGAGATGTTGGGTTAAGTCCCGCAACGAGCGCAACCCTTGTCCTTAGTTGCCAGCATTAAGTTGGGCACTCTAAGGAGACTGCCGGTGACAAACCGGAGGAAGGTGGGGACGACGTCAAGTCATCATGGCCCTTACGTGTAGGGCTACACACGTGCTACAATGGCATTTACAGAGGGAAGCGAGACAGTGATGTGGAGCGGACCCCTTAAAGAATGTCGTAGTCCGGATTGGAGTCTGCAACTCGACTCCATGAAGTCGGAATCGCTAGTAATCGCAGGTCAGAATACTGCGGTGAATACGTTCCCGGGCCTTGTACACACCGCCCGTCACACCATGGGAGTGGGATGCAAAAGAAGTAGTTAGTCTAACCTTCGGGAGGACGATTACCACTTTGTGTTTCATGACTGGGGTGAAGTCGTAACAAGGTAACCCTAGGGGAACCTGGGGTTGGATCACCTCCTTACCATTACGTCGATAGACGCCTTGATGCAGTGCCTACACAGATAGTCTTGTTTAAAATGAAGAACGACACAAGTTTATGGGGCTATAGCTCAGCTGGGAGAGCGCCTGATTTGCATTCAGGAGGTCAGCAGTTCGATCCTGCTTAGCTCCACCATCTACTTGACACTGAGCTTGCATAAGCGAAGTACTGAAGGCTTGTAGCTCAGCTGGTTAGAGCGCACCCCTGATAAGGGTGAGGTCGGCAGTTCAAGTCTGCCCAAGCCTACCATTTCCTTAATTTAAGAAAGGAAGGTAACAAAGGTAGAAACGTGTCACGTTGGACCCGAAATCCTAATGAATATTTACTGTTTCAGTAAAGATTGATTAGGGTTTTTTACCCTGAGGGAGCATTTACGATACTTGAAAGAGTAATGTAGGTCCTCCTTGCGCAAAAGTCATGACAAAAAGCGTCATGATTTTGCACGATAGTTCTTTAACAATTTGGAAAGCTGATATTAATAGTAATCAATCAAAATTGAGTAACTGAGAAATCGAAAGATGACTTTTTACTCTACTTGACTGAATTGCTTGTTATCAATCGATGATTTGATAGCAAGGCAATTCTTCCGATTAGCTTGTCATGCATACGACATAACTTAGACAGAAGTCAAAAGGCTGTTTGGGGTTGTATGGTTAAGTGACGAAGCGTATACGGTGGATGCCTTGGCAGTTAGAGGCGATGAAGGACGTGTAAGTCTGCGAAAAGCTGTGGTGAGCCGACAAAATGCATTTGAGCCACAGATGTCCGAATGGGGAAACCCACCTGTTTACAGGTATCGTTACATGAATACATAGTGTAACGAGGCGAACGAGGGGAACTGAAACATCTAAGTACCCTTAGGAAAAGAAATCAATTGAGATTCCCCTAGTAGCGGCGAGCGAACGGGGAACAGCCCTTAAGCTGTATTGAATGTAGTGGAATCCTTTGGGAAGAGGAGCGATACAAGGTGATAGCCCTGTACACGACGCAATCTTTACAGTGAAATCGAGTAGGTCGGGACACGTGTTATCTTGACTGAATATGGGGGGACCATCCTCCAAGGCTAAATACTCCTAACTGACCGATAGTGAACCAGTACCGTGAGGGAAAGGCGAAAAGAACCCCTGTGAGGGGAGTGAAATAGAACCTGAAACCGTATACGTACAAGCAGTGGGAGCCCTTCGGGGTGACTGCGTACCTTTTGTATAATGGGTCAGCGACTTATATTTAGTAGCAAGGTTAAGCGAATAGCGGAGCCGTAGCGAAAGCGAGTGTTAACTGCGCGTTTAGTTGCTAGGTATAGACCCGAAACCCGGTGATCTAGCCATGAGCAGGTTGAAGGTTGAGTAACATCAACTGGAGGACCGAACCCACTAACGTTGAAAAGTTAGGGGATGACTTGTGGCTGGGGGTGAAAGGCCAATCAAACCGGGAGATAGCTGGTTCTCCCCGAAATCTATTTAGGTAGAGCCTCGGACGAATTCCATTGGGGGTAGAGCACTGTTAAGGCTAGGGGGTCATCCCGACTTACCAACCCTTTGCAAACTCCGAATACCAATGAGAACTATCCGGGAGACACACGGCGGGTGCTAACGTCCGTCGTGGAGAGGGAAACAACCCAGACCGCCAGCTAAGGTCCCAAAATATTGCTAAGTGGGAAACGATGTGGGAAGGCATAGACAGCTAGGAGGTTGGCTTAGAAGCAGCCACCCTTTAAAGAAAGCGTAATAGCTCACTAGTCGAGTCGGCCTGCGCGGAAGATGTAACGGGGCTAAGCAATATACCGAAGCTGCGGCAGCATGTTTACATGCTGGGTAGGGGAGCGTTGTGTAAGTGGATGAAGGTGAGTTGTAAAGCTTGCTGGACATATCACAAGTGCGAATGCTGACATGAGTAACGATAATGGGAGTGAAAAACTCCCACGCCGGAAGACCAAGGTTTCCTGTCCCATGCTAATCAGGGCAGGGTAAGTCGGCCCCTAAGGCGAGGCAGAAATGCGTAGTCGATGGGAAACGGGTTAATATTCCCGTACTTATATAATCAGTGATGGAGGGACGGAGAAGGCTAGGCAAGCTTGGCGTTGGTTGTCCAAGTGAAAGTGCGTAGGCTGAAGACTTAGGTAAATCCGGGTTTTCAAGGCCGAGACACGAGACGAGCTCCCAAGGGAGTGAAGTTGTTGATGCCCTGCTTCCAGGAAAAGCTTCTAAACTTATGATTATATGAACCGTACCCCAAACCGACACAGGTGGTCAGGTAGAGAATACTAAGGCGCTTGAGAGAACTCGGGTGAAGGAACTCGGCAAAATTGTACCGTAACTTCGGGAGAAGGTACGCCTCTGTTTGTGAACACCTCGCGTGGTAAGCAAATGGAGGCCGCAGTGACCAGGTGGCTGGGACTGTTTATTAAAAACACAGCACTCTGCAAACTCGTAAGAGGACGTATAGGGTGTGACACCTGCCCGGTGCCGGAAGGTTAATTGATGGGGTTAGTTTTCGGACGAAGCTCTTGATCGAAGCCCCGGTAAACGGCGGCCGTAACTATAACGGTCCTAAGGTAGCGAAATTCCTTGTCGGGTAAGTTCCGACCTGCACGAATGGTGTAACCATGGCCACGCTGTCTCCACCCGAGACTCAGTGAAATTGAAATCGCAGTGAAGATGCTGTGTACCCGCACCTAGACGGAAAGACCCCGTGAACCTTTACTACAGCTTGGCACTGAACATTGAACCTACATGTGTAGGATAGGTGGGAGGCTTTGAAGCACAGTCGCTAGATTGTGTGGAGCCGTCCTTGAAATACCACCCTTGTATGTTTGATGTTCTAACATTGGTCCCTTATCGGGATTGTGGACAGTGTCTGGTGGGTAGTTTGACTGGGGCGGTCTCCTCCCAAATAGTAACGGAGGAGCACGAAGGTTAGCTAATCACGGTCGGACATCGTGAGGTTAGTGCAATGGCATAAGCTAGCTTAACTGCGAGACAGACACGTCGAGCAGGTACGAAAGTAGGTCATAGTGATCCGGTGGTTCTGTATGGAAGGGCCATCGCTCAACGGATAAAAGGTACTCCGGGGATAACAGGCTGATACCGCCCAAGAGTTCATATCGACGGCGGTGTTTGGCACCTCGATGTCGGCTCATCACATCCTGGGGCTGAAGTCGGTCCCAAGGGTATGGCTGTTCGCCATTTAAAGTGGTACGCGAGCTGGGTTTAGAACGTCGTGAGACAGTTCGGTCCCTATCTGGTGTGGGCGTTGGATGATTGATGGGAGCTGCTCCTAGTACGAGAGGACCGGAGTGGACGAACCGCTGGTGTTCGGGTTGTGATGCCAATCGCATTGCCCGGTAGCTATGTTCGGAACGGATAACCGCTGAAAGCATCTAAGCGGGAAGCCGGCCCAAAGATGAGTCATCCCTGAACTTTAAGTTCTGGAAGGGTTGTTATAGACGATGACGTTGATAGGCAGGGTGTGGAAGCGTTGTAAGGCGTTAAGCTAACCTGTACTAATTGCCCGAGAGGCTTAACCATACAACGCCCAAAAAGCTTTAGGCTTTTGAGTGTTGTAGACAAGCTAAAGTAAGTAGAGTGAAAAGTAGTTACTCACTGATTGAATTGATATCCAGTTTTCTAGATTGTTACCAGTTTTTCCTGGCAGCCATAGCGATACGGTACCACCTGACTCCATTCCGAACTCAGAAGTGAAACGTATTAGCGCCGATGGTAGTGTGGGGCTTCCCCATGTGAGAGTAGGACACTGCCAGGTCCTAATTCTAAGAAGCCCTTGTCTTATGACAAGGGCTTTTTTCGTATAGGCACGTTGTAGTAAAAAACTGAGCGTACTGTGTGTCCTCCTTGCGCAAAAGTCGTGACAAAGAGCGTCACGATTTTGCACGACAAAACCCGCCTAATGGCGGGTTTTTTGCGTTTGGAAGAAAGAAAAAATGGGGTCAGAGTACATTAATTCACTGGCCATGTTCCAGCGAACATCAAAGAGGGAGCAGAGTACTTTATTTCATTAGGTGCCACTGTATTACTCTAGTAAGCGTCAACTTTCTTTGCGTCTTATTGGCAACGTAGAAATACACTCTGACTTCAAAAGCTATTACTTAGCGCATCAATAATAACCAGAAAATTGTTTACCATTTCTCGCACTTGTTAGGGTTATACTTGAATATATCCAACTAAAAGGAACTGATGATGTCTGAGAGAGTAATATTTGAAGCTACCTTTAACCCTGCGGTAAAAACCTACTGGCTTTTAAGTTTACTGTTGGTGTCGTCTATCACTATAGTAGGTATACCTTTCTTGATTGTATCCATTCCCTTGTTTTTCCTGATCAGTGGCAAAATAATGGCCGCTATGTCTGCTGTTGTTACAGAGCGAAAGCTGGTCGTAAAACGAGGTGTATTTAACAAAGAAGAGAAGTCTATTCCTTTAGAGAAAATTACCGATGTAGCTATGGTCCAAGGACCGTTAATGCGGCTCTTCAATTTATATCGGTTGTCATTCGAAACTGCTGGGCAATCGGCGCAAGGCGCTTTGGTTTCACTTATTGGTATCAATGACGCCGATGCATTCAGAGAGACAATTTTGTCACAAAAAGACAAGTTACTAATAAATAATAGCACGTTCCCTAAAGAAGAAGTCGATGAAAACGGTGATTTGAAGATACTTATTGAAAGCGTTAAACGAATAGAACAGTTGCTAGAAAAAGCGTTAGAAGGAAAACAGTAAACATTCAAGATTAACGTCTTACAGAAAAGCTTACGTCTAAAGCATTTTCTTTGCTTTTGGGACCCTTAATTCTTCTCACTGTCAGTATTCATAGACGGTCTTATTCGATAAAAGCCTTAATAGAGTCGACTTACTTTTAGCAATGTGTAGGTTTTTTGGTAAACTCTTGCGAATAACATTTTAGTCGAAGTAAATAGGACGAACTAATGGCCGTATTCGGTACAGTATTCATGCCACAAATGGCGCTTACTACCTTTGTCAACGATCAATGGACTGACACCGAATTTGTCAGTGCAGACAGCATTTCACTTCACCCTGGTGCGCACGTGCTTCACTATTCGAGTACATGCTTTGAAGGTTTAAAAGCATTTAAGCATGAAGATGGCAGCATCAATATATTTAGAATGGATAAGAATATTGAGCGCTTTGCTCAAAGTAGCCGCCTTTTAAATTTGCCTGAAATAGATAAAGCGCAAGTTGAAAAGATGATTATTGATATTGTTGCTAAATACGCTTCTGAGGTTCCAGAGCCTCCTGGTTCTATGTACATTCGTCCTACTCATATCGGTACAGAAGCGTCCATTGGCAAAGCTGCAGCACCGTCAGCGGATTCAATGCTATACGTATTATTGTCTCCGGTCGGCGATTACTTTGCCGGCGGAGCAAAACCGCTTCGTTTGTTGTTAGATGAAACTGGAATGCGCTGTGCTCCACATATGGGAATGGTTAAAAGTGGCGGTAATTATGCCAGTGCTTTACCACCTATTCTTAAAGCGCGCGCGGAAGTTCAAGCTGATCAAATACTGTTTTGTCCTAATGGTGACGTTCAAGAAACCGGTGCAGCAAACTTCTTACTTATTGACGGTGACGAGATCATTACAAAAGGGTTGGACTCTAGCTTCTTACACGGAGTAACCCGTGCAACCGTTCTTCAAATTGCTAAAGATCACGGCATGAAAGTAAGTGAGCGCGATATTACAGTTGAAGAGCTATTAGAACGCTCTGCAAAACCAAATACAGAAGCGGCGCTGTCTGGTACAGCGGCTGTGCTTACGCCAGTGGGTACTTTTATTCATAACGACAAAGAGTATCAGGTTGGAAGCGGCGAAGCTGGCCCGGTGACAATGAAACTTAGACAGGCGTTAAATGATATCCAATGGGGTAAAGCCGAAGATACCCACAACTGGCTAGTCAAAGTGCCAAATTAGTCTAATTAGATACCCATAAAAAAGCCTGCTTAAGCAGGCTTTTTCGTATCTAAAAAGGCACTCGATTACTTCGCTTTGCCTTGCTTTGCAACTGCATCCATCATTGCTTTAATTGCATCAGCATCGCCAAGATACTCTTTAGAGATTGGCTTAAGGTTTTCATCTAGTTCATATACTAGTGGTACACCTGTAGGAATGTTTAGTCCCAACACTTCTTCGTCTGACATACCATCTAGATACTTAACAAGGGCACGAAGGCTGTTGCCATGGGCAGCAATAATTACACGCTTACCAGCTTGGATGTCTGGACGAATAACGTCGTGCCAGTAAGGTAATACACGTTCGATAGTAAGCTTCAGGCTTTCACCACGTGGCAGAATATCAGCATCAACATTGTTATAACGAGCGTCGTGACCTGGGAAGTGTTCGCTATCGTCTTCAACTGCCGGAGGTGGAATATCGAAGCTACGACGCCAGATTTTCACTTGCTCTTCGCCGTGCTTAGCAGCAGTTTCCGCTTTGTCTAGACCGGTCAGAGCACCGTAGTGACGCTCGTTCAGGCGCCAGTGGCGCTCAACTGGAAGGTAGTGTTGACCCATTTCTTCAAGGGCAATATTAAGCGTTTTGATTGCGCGAAGGAGTACAGACGTATATGCCTGATCAAATGTAAATCCAGCATCTTTAAGAAGCTGACCTGCGGTCTTTGCTTGTGCTACACCAGTGTCGGTCAAGTCAACGTCGTGCCAGCCCGTGAAACGATTTTCCAAGTTCCACTGACTTTCTCCATGACGAATAAGTACCAATTTATACATAGTTGGGTTACCTGCGGCGTTAAAGTGAAATAGTCTGAGATAATTCCAGAAGTTGGACGTTCAGACGTATATTTAAAAACTGCTGTTATCATCCTTGATTGGCGCTTAAAAATCCAGTTTAAGCGGTTATAAAATCGCAGGTAAGACGTGTCTTTGCCTTTCAGTTAAGAGATTTATTAAATAAACCGTGTCAGGTCTGGATGGGCAACTTTTATCCACTCTTTCATTGATGGTTCTTCAATAAAGCTAAAATCTTCAAAATCAAACCCTGGCGCGACTGTACAACCGACAAGTGAGTAGTCACCCATAGTTGCAGCTCCTTGAAAATTGCCCGCCTCAACGACTTCAACATAATCGTTGTTGCCACCACCTATACGGCGTTCCCATAACTGCTGTTTTTGAATTTGGAATAGCTGTAAAGGAGCACCTTCATAGTGATTCCATACTTCATCGTGTAAAACGCGATGAAAGCGACTGACTTGGCCCTTAAGTAAAAGAAAATAGATATGGGTGAGTGCTGGACGACTGGCACCATGGACATAGGATGTAGTCTTATTTTCTGAACGAAAAACCTGACGATAAAAACCTCCCTCGGGATGAGGTTCTAGGTTGTATTTCTTAATAAGCGGATGGGTCATGATAACTTCGTATTGTTGTTATTGCTTTTTTACCGGTGCTCGTTTTTCAATGACTTTCTGAGCATGTATCAAGGTATTAGGCGTTTAGCGTGGTAATTAGCATACCGCTTGCAAGATTATAAGAAAACACGGATGTTATATATTTGTAAATGAACGAGGTGTATGACATTTCATTCGTAATAACTTCCTCCTTGTCGCCACAGGCCAAAAGCTTCTATTTGTCCATAAAGGCTAACTATTCTAACTGGCTGCTTTTCGCTGATAGGAAACACTTTTTCCGCCCACCTCTTTAGAGGCACATGTCGAAACGAAAAGCGGCGATACGAATAACTAATAATAGGTGAACTTTTTTTCATGTTTATGCCGTACAAACTTGAAAATAACGCGACGGATTAAACACGTCGCTCGTTTCTTGCATTGGCAAAATTGAAACGTTGACAATATTCATGAACAGGCAAAGAAGGATGAGAGCGTATGACATATAAGTCTTTTTCGCAGCTTGAAGTAAACGGCAAAAACTTCAAGGCGGTCAATTTTGACAGTATAGGTAATCAGTATGCGCTCGACCGGCTACCTTTTTGTATTAAAATTCTTCTCGAGAACCTAATCCGACATGAAGATGAAGAGTTTGTAACTAGTAGTGATATTGAGCAAGTGGCTAAGTGGGACACTGACAACCACGCCGATCACGAAGTATCATTTGTTCCTGCGCGGGTTATTCTTCAAGACTTTACCGGCGTTCCTGCCATCGTCGATTTAGCTGCAATGCGAGATGCAGTCAATCGCTTGGGAGGCGATGCACAAGCAATTAACCCCCTAAACCCTGTAGAACTGGTCATTGACCACTCTGTGATGGTTGATCATTTCGCTGAAGAGAATGCATTAGAAAAGAATACCGATATAGAGATTGAGCGCAATAAAGAACGTTATCAATTTCTGAAGTGGGGGCAGTCTAGCTTTGACAATTTCAAAGTGGTTCCCCCTGGTCGCGGTATCGTGCATCAGGTTAATTTAGAGTATCTGGCTCGTTGTGCTTTTACCAAAGAGCAAGATGGTGAGACCTTGGTTTATCCAGATACCCTTGTGGGTACCGATTCTCACACCACCATGATTAATGGCCTTGGCGTACTTGGCTGGGGTGTGGGTGGTATTGAAGCAGAAGCGGCAATGCTAGGTCAACCCGTTACTATGCTATTGCCGAAAGTAGTAGGCTTTAGATTGTCCGGGAAATTACCTGCTGGTGTCACTGCTACTGACATGGTGCTAACTATCACACAGCAATTGCGTGAGCACGGCGTTGTTGGAAAGTTTGTAGAGTTCTATGGACCGGGTCTTAAGCATCTTACTACGGCAGATCGCGCAACAATCGCAAACATGGCACCAGAATATGGCGCAACGTGCGGTATCTTTCCGATAGACGATGTTGCGTTAGATTATTTGCGACTTACAGGTCGAGATGAAGACCAAATCGCTCTTGTAGAACAGTACGCCAAACTTAGTCACTTATGGCATGATGATCATTCAAAAGATGCACAGTACCATGAAACAACTGAACTCGATTTGGGCGAAGTAGTGCCATCACTTGCTGGGCCGAAACGCCCACAAGATCGCATTGCCCTAGACAATGCAGCAGAAGCGTTTAATGAATGGCATCGTTCGCAAATTGATGTGAAAGTACTAGATGAAGAAACCGATTTAATTGCTGAGGCTGGGCTGGGAACCAGTGATGATGTTGATGAAGACCATGATTCTTTTGTCGAGTTCAGAGGTAACAAGTTCAACTTAGAAGATGGTGCAATTGTAATCGCTGCTATCACCAGTTGTACTAACACGTCGAATCCATCAGTACTTGTTGGTGCAGGCTTACTAGCTAAGAAAGCCGCGGAAAAAGGATTAACACGTAAGCCGTGGGTTAAAACATCATTAGCACCTGGCTCACAGGTTGTTACTCAATATCTAGAAGATGCTGGTCTTATGGACCCGTTAGAATCCCTAGGGTTTAACCTAGTGGGCTATGGCTGTACAACCTGTATCGGTAACTCTGGTCCACTACCTGATGCCATTACTGATGCTATTAGAAAGGCGAAACTTACTGTTACTTCGGTGCTATCTGGTAATCGTAACTTTGAAGGACGCATTCACCCTGACGTAGCGGCAAACTATCTTGCATCACCACCTTTAGTAGTCGCGTATGCCTTAACAGGGAACATGAATATAGATATCACTAAAGAGCCGCTAGGCCAAGCGAGTGACGGTTCACCTGTTTACCTTAGAGACATCTGGCCTACTGAAGACGAAATTCAGCAATATATTGCTGAAAACGTTACTGGTGATTTGTTTAAAGAAAAGTATGCAGACGTGTTTAAAGGCGCCGGAGAATGGAATGAGCTAGAAGTGAGTAAAACATCTGTCTATGACTGGCCAGAGTCGACTTATATCAAGCATCCACCTTTCTTTGAAGTAATGGGTAAAGAGCCGGAAGCCTTGACGGCAATCGAAAATGCGCGATGCCTAGTGAAAGTTGGTGACTCAATCACGACAGACCATATTTCACCAGCGGGAGCCATCGCAAATGATAGCCCAGCAGGTGAGTACTTGCAGGCACAAGGTGTTGAGCCTAAAGACTTCAACTCTTATGGCTCTCGTCGCGGTAACCATGAGGTGATGATGAGAGGGACGTTTGCGAACGTTCGTCTTCAAAATCAACTGGCGCCGGGTACACGAGGCAGTGCGACAACCCACTATCCGAGCGGCGACAGCATGTCTATCTTCCACGCTGCTATGCGCTATAAAGAAGACGGTGTACCCGCAGTTGTCATTGGTGGTAAGGAGTACGGCACTGGCTCAAGTCGAGACTGGGCTGCAAAGGGGCCATCTCTTATGGGCGTGAAGGCTGTGCTTGCAGAAAGCTACGAGCGTATTCACCGATCTAACCTAATAGGAATGGGTATTCTGCCACTTCAATTCAAATCAGGTGACAGCGCGAGTTCTTTGGCGCTTAAAGGTAACGAGTCGTTCTCTATCGAGGCAGTTGAGCGCGGGCAGACCGAGGTTGAAGTAAAAGCTGTGTCAGACGACGGGCAAACAACCACCTTTATGATGGACATCAGAATTGATACATCTAACGAATTTACCTACTTTGAAAACGGTGGAATTCTTCACTACGTTATTCGAGAGTATTTAAAACGATAAGCGTCTATTCAAAAAACGTGGTAAAGGCTGCGTTTTCACCGCAGCCTTTATCCTAGTTTGATTTACAAAAGTTAACTACTAGTAGTAGCGTTTTTCGCAAATGATTTCTTTTATATGTGAACCAATTGCCGAACGCTTTTCACATCTTAAATCTTGCGCTTCCGCACCATATAAAGTGATATATTCTTCGACGTAAGGTTCTAGCGCTTTAATATAATCTTCGGGTAGAGCGTCTTTAATTTGACGGTAAGAGCGGTTCCATTCGGCAGTTTTTTGCTCCATTGCAACGCTCAGCCACAGCCAGCCCTCTTCATAATTGACCGGTGTTCCCCAGCCCTGAAAGTACATCTGTGCGAGATAGTACTGGCCTTCTTTATTACCCATCTTGGCAGACTCAGTGAGTTTCTCTAGCGCTTTTTCATACTTTTCAGCCTTGAGAGCATGTAGTCCCAAATCCAACGTCGAAAGATACTCAGACTTCCAAATATGATTTTTTGTCTTTACCTGCGCTATCGCAGGTACAGACAAAGTAATGCTAGATATGATTGTGACAACAGCGATAAATTTTTTCATTGGTATCCTTTCCGTTCCTTTTTTCTGTTTATACTATATTTTTCGTATTCAAAAAACCGTATTTAAGTACAGATTATGGAGGCTGCTATAGCGAAAATGATAAAAGCATTTAATCCCCACCTATAATTTGAACCTGCGCTATATCGGTATCGCCTTTGATTACTTTAAAAATGGCGTCTTGTACAAGGGTTCTCATGCCATCCGTAGTCGCTTGTGCTTTCATTTCTGCAACACTTGCTTCTTTATACACAAGAGAGCGCAACTCTGGTGTCATACCCAAGAGTTCATGAACACCTGTTCTTCCTCTATAACCGGTATTTCCACAGTCATTGCATCCTTTTCCACGATAGAGCATTAGAGGTTCCGGTAGATTCAATTCATGTAGATACTCAGCTCCATATTGACGCTCAATGAACGCCAAATCTTTTTCGCTTGCAGGATACTGTTCTTTACAATTAGGGCAAATTGTTCTTACTAGGCGCTGAGCTAATATGCCCACACAGGCATCTGAAAAGTTTACTGGGTCAAGTCCTAGATCAAGCAAACGTGTAATTGTTTCAGGCGCAGAGTTTGTATGAAGTGTAGATAACACTAAATGCCCCGTTAGTGAGGCTTCAATACCAGCATGTGCGGTTTCCTTGTCACGCATCTCACCAATCAGAATAATATCTGGATCGGCACGAAGAAAAGCTCTAAGCGCATTGGCGAACGTAAAGCCTATTTTTGCACTTACTTGCACCTGTTGTAGACCTGCTTGAGTTATCTCAACAGGGTCTTCCGCTGTCCAAATTTTCTTTTCTGGTGTGTTTAAGTAACCCAAAATGGCATGAAGAGTGGTAGTTTTACCTGAACCGGTAGGCCCTACAACAAGCAAAATGCCATGAGGCTTTTTGATCATATGCTCTAAGCGTTGCCTGTTAGTAGGTGCAAGATTCATTTTATCAATTGGCATTGCACCACCAGATGCCAATATCCGCATTACAACACCTTCTCCTGCAACTGTGGGGATGGTTGCAACACGAACTTCAACCAACTGCCCGCCCATTTTGAAGGCAAGTTTACCGTCTTGAGGTACTCGTTTTTCGGCAATATTAAGATTAGACATAATTTTAATACGCGCAATTACAGCATTGTGGTGCGAGTTAGGAACTTGGTTCATGTCTCGACACACGCCGTCTACGCGCATTCTTACGCGAGTAGGGGCATTTTTTTCTGGATCAATATGAATATCTGATGCGTTAAGGCGCTTAGCGTCATGTAAAATTCGACTAACTAATCTAACTACCGCAGGGGCGTCGTCAGATAGTTCGTCAAATTGTTCGTCGCTATCTTCTACTGATGAACCGATTTCATCTAGAATATCGCTCATCTCTCCTGGGCCAGAACTTGCGCCTTTTTCACCTAGATACTGCAATATAGTACTAGGTAAGCTCACTGCAATTTCATAACTATCTATACCCATAGCGCTTTCAATTTCCATTAAAAGCGAAGCGTTATTTGGCTCTGCCATGAGTACGATAGGTTTGTCATGAACATCAGCGAGTACAGCAACATAGTTGCGCTTTAAATAGCTGACATTAAGGCGACTGTCGTTTTCGAAGCGGTGATATTTGTCTGGTAAGTAAGGAAGATAAGGTACTTGGTAGTGAACGGAAAGTGAATTACCTATTTCTTCTTCTGGTACTCTATGCTCTTGCACTAGTATCTGAATCAGATTTCGAATATCTGACGCCGCTGCTTTAACATCTTCGAGAGCTTGCTCTTCGATAAGGCTCTTATGGACGAGTAAGTCAAAGGGGTTATTTGTGCCACCTAATTCAAACCTAAACTTATCCCCTAGTATCAGTGCTAAAGCATTGCAAAGTTCAACATCCTCTTTTAAAAAAGGCCCGGTACTTTTATTGATTACTTGGATAACGCCCATAAGTACGCCGGCATTCATAATGGGCACACATAAAATATTCCGAGTTTTAAAATCGCTATCTTTATCGAATCTATCTGCGAAGCGTAAACGAGGATGGATACTCTTTAATTGCTGGGAGTCGTACGGGTCATCTATAGTAATAGAGTTTTGAGAAAGCGCTACATATCCAGCAATAGACATGGGGCTGATAGGAACTTTGATCTCCAAAGTCTCCTTACCCGTTTTGAATCGTGCTACTAGGTCTTGATGCTGACGGCGACGTTGGAAAATACTCATTCGCTTAGCATCGAATAAGTCTAAAATCATAGGTTCAATTACGCTGTAAGCATCAAGCAGCGTAGAATGATTATTTAAGATGCGTCTAATTTGCGCAAATGTTTGTTGATTATTTACTACTTCCATAAATACACTTATGTAAGGTCAATGCCTACTTCCCTGTTGAACATTGAAGCTATGCTAACACTTCCTCTTAATTAAGACAGAAATTATACAATAAAACAGACATTTCTTCTCTACTACTCTAGTTTATGGGGAGCAGAAATAAAATATGTGTATAAAAACCAAACTGCCTCTTGCATTGCCCTCTTCTTTCTGTATAATTCGCGCCCACTGCCCAATTAGGGTATGAAGTTTTTAGCCGCAACCTCACTGCTTTTAGGGTGGTTGCCGAAGTAACGGATTCATCATTACTGATTAGCCTGTTGCTGGCGTGCTAGAAAAAAGAACAGGGTTCCGATAGGGAACCATCGGTTTACGCACATCTTTTCTTTCCGGAATTAATGGAAGAGAAAAGGTGAATTTTTTTGTTCTTTCGATTGGAGCTTAATCGATGCCAAATCAAAGAATTCGCATTCGTTTGAAAGCGTTTGATCACAAGTTGATCGATCAGTCTACGGCTGAAATCGTTGAAACTGCGAAACGCACTGGTGCTCAGGTAAGTGGTCCTATTCCTCTACCTACTCGCAAAGAACGCTATACAGTTCTGATTTCTCCGCACGTTAACAAAGACGCGCGTGATCAATATGAAATCCGTACTCACAAGCGTTTGGTAGACATCATCGAGCCAACTGATAAAACAGTTGACGCGTTGATGCGTTTGGACTTGGCTGCTGGCGTTGATGTTCAAATCAGCCTGGGCTAATAAGAGAGGGTTATAACAATGGCGATTGGTCTAGTCGGTCGTAAAGTGGGTATGACTCGCATCTTCACTGAAGATGGTACGTCTATCCCTGTGACTGTTATTGAAGCGACCCCAAACCGCGTTACTCAGCTTCGTACTGAGGAAACTGACGGTTATCGCGCTCTTCAGGTTACTGCTGGAACTAAGAAAGCTAACCGCATCAACAAAGCTGAAGCAGGTCACTTTGCTAAAGCTGGTGTTGAAGCTGGACGCACTCTAGTAGAATTCCGCCTAGAAGAAAACGAAGGTGCCGATATTGAAGTAGGCAGTGAAATCACTGTTGAAATCTTTAACGACACTAAAAAGATTGATGTAACTGGTACATCAAAAGGTAAAGGTTTCCAAGGTGCAATCAAACGCTGGAACTTCAGTTCACAGCGTATGACACACGGTAACTCTTTGTCACACCGCGCACCTGGTTCAATTGGTCAAAACCAATCACCAGGTAAAGTATTCAAAGGCAAGAAAATGGCTGGTCAGCTTGGTAACAAGCAAGTGACTACTCAGTCTTTGGAAGTTGTACGTGTTGACGTAGAGAACGGCCTTATCCTAGTTAAAGGTGCCGTACCTGGCGCAACTGGCAACGATGTAATCGTAAAGCCAGCTGTTAAAGCGTAACGTCTGGGGAGTGAACTGATGGAATTAACATTGAAAGACGCGCAAAGCGCTCTTGAAGTATCCGAAGCGACCTTTGGACGTGAATTCAACGAAGCCCTGGTACACCAGGTAGTTGTAGCTTACGGTGCAGGCGCTCGTCAGGGTACAAAAGCGCAGAAAACTCGCGCTGAAGTTCGTGGTGGCGGTAAGAAGCCATGGCGTCAAAAAGGTACTGGCCGTGCACGTGCTGGTACAATCCGTAGCCCAATTTGGGTTGGCGGTGGCCGTGCTTTCGCAGCAAAGCCTCGTGACTTTGACCAAAAAGTTAACAAGAAAATGTATCGCGGTGCACTTAAGAGCATCCTGTCTGAACTAATCCGTCAAGACCGTTTGGTTGTTGTAGAGAAGTTCGGTGTTGACGCACCTAAGACTAAAGCTCTTATTTCTGCACTTAACGAATATGAACTAAATGATGTTCTAATCGTTACTCCAGAAGTTGATGAGAACTTGTTCCTAGCGGCACGCAACTTGTACAAAGTTGACGTACGTGACGTAGCAGGCATCGACCCAGTGAGCTTGATTGCATTTGAAAAAGTGCTAATTACTGCTGATGCGGTTAAACAACTTGAGGAGGCGTTAGCATGAAAGAAGAACGTCTACTGAAGGTGCTAGTAGCACCTCACGTTTCAGAAAAGTCTACAATGGCTGCTGAAGCGAACAACACAGTTGTATTTAAAGTAGCTAAAGACGCGAACAAAGCTGAAATCAAAGCTGCAGTTGAAAAACTGTTTGAAGTTGAAGTTGAAGGTGTTCGTACTGTGAACGTTAAGGGTAAAACCAAGCGTCACGGCATGTCTTTCGGTAAGCGCAGCGACTGGAAAAAGGCCTACGTGGTTCTTAAAGAAGGTCAGGACATCGACTTTGTCGGTGGTGCTGAGTAAGAAGGGGATTAGAAATGCCATTATTGAAAGCTAAGCCAACTTCTGCCGGTCGTCGTCACGTTGTTCAGGTCGTAAATCCTGACCTGCACAAAGGTGCACCGTACGCACCTTTGCTTGAAAAGAACAGCAAATCTGGCGGTCGTAACAACAATGGTCGTATTACCACTCGTCACATTGGTGGTGGTCATAAGCAACACTACCGTGTAATCGACTTTAAACGCAACAAAGACGGCATTCCAGCCAAAGTTGAGCGTTTAGAATACGATCCAAACCGTTCTGCAAACATTGCACTAGTATTGTACGCAGACGGTGAACGTCGTTACATTCTGGCTCCAAAGGGTATGAAAGCAGGTGATGCAATCCAGTCTGGTTCGGGTGCTCCGATCAAGTCTGGTAACACGCTACCTATGCGTAACATCCCTGTAGGTACTGTTGTACACGCAATTGAAATGAAGCCTGGCAAGGGTGCACAAATCGCACGTTCTGCTGGTGCTTACGCTCAGATCCTAGCACGTGACGGAAACTACGTTACCCTACGTCTACGCTCTGGCGAAATGCGTAAAGTTCTTTCTGATTGCCGCGCCACCATTGGTGAAGTTGGTAATGCAGAACACATGCTTCGTTCACTAGGTAAAGCTGGTGCTACACGCTGGCGTGGTATTCGTCCTACCGTTCGTGGTGTTGCCATGAACCCGGTTGATCACCCACACGGTGGTGGTGAAGGTCGTACATCAGGCGGTCGTCACCCAGTAACTCCTTGGGGTGTTCCTACTAAAGGTAAGAAAACCCGAAGCAACAAGCGTACTGATAAGCTTATCGTACGTCGTCGAAACAAGTAATAGCGAGGATTCACCATGCCACGTTCTCTCAAGAAAGGTCCTTTTATTGACCTTCACTTGCTGAAGAAGGTAGAGGCTGCAGTGGAAAAGAACGAACGTAAACCAATCAAAACTTGGTCTCGTCGTTCTATGATCATCCCAGATATGATTGGGTTGACCATTGCGGTCCATAACGGTCGCCAACATGTACCTGTCATTATTAGTGACGAAATGGTCGGCCACAAGTTGGGCGAATTTGCGCCAACGCGTACTTACCGCGGCCATGTCGCGGATAAGAAAGCTAAACGTTAAGGGGTAGGAAGATGGAAGCATTAGCTAAACACCGTTTTGCCCGCACGTCGGCTCAAAAGGCACGCTTGGTTGCGGATCAAATTCGCGGTTTACACGTAGAGAAAGCTTTAGAAGTTCTTGCGTACAGCCCGAAGAAAAGCGCAGCGCTAGTAAAGAAAGTTTTGGAATCTGCGATTGCTAACGCAGAGCACAACGAAGGCGCGGACATCGACGAGCTAGTCGTTGCCAAGGTTTTCGTTGACGAAGGTCCAACTATGAAACGCATCAAGCCACGTGCTAAAGGCCGTGCTGATCGTATCTTTAAGCGCAGCAGTCACATCACTGTGGTTGTAGCGGATAACTAGGAGTAGATAATGGGACAGAAGGTACATCCTACAGGTATACGCCTGGGTATCAGCAAACCATGGACTTCTACCTGGTACGCTAATACTGCAGACTATGCAGACAACCTGTATAACGATCATCAGGTACGTCAGTATCTGACTAAGCAACTTAAGAACGCTTCACTTTCTAAAATCGTGATCGAGCGTCCTGCTAAGAGCATCCGTGTGACTATTCACACTGCTCGTCCAGGCGTAGTAATCGGTAAGAAAGGTGAAGACGTAGAAAAGCTGCGTAACTACGTATCTAAGCTAGCCGGTGTGCCAGCTCAGATCAACATCGCTGAAGTACGTAAGCCAGAGCTAGATGGTCAGCTAGTAGCTGACAGCATCTCTAGCCAGCTAGAGCGTCGTGTTATGTTCCGTCGTGCTATGAAGCGCGCAGTTCAAAACGCAATGCGTCTAGGCGCGAAAGGTATTAAAGTTGAAGTTAGCGGCCGTTTGGGCGGTGCAGAGATTGCACGTTCTGAATGGTACCGTGAAGGTCGCGTTCCTCTGCACACTTTCCGTGCGGACATCGATTACGCAACCTCTGAAGCGTCAACTACTTACGGTATCATCGGCGTTAAAGTATGGATCTTCAAAGGTGAAGTTCTAGGTGGTCTACCTACAACTCAAGAGCAAGCACCAGCTGCTCAACCTAAGAAGAAAGGCCGCAACGCTAAGCGAGAGGGCTAATCATGTTACAACCAAAACGCATGAAGTTCCGTAAGATGCACAAAGGCCGCAACCGCGGCTTCGCAGCGGGTAGCACTGTTGCCTTTGGTACTTACGGCCTTAAAGCAGTTGGCCGTGGTCGAATGACTGCGCGCCAAATCGAAGCAGCGCGTCGTGCTATGACTCGTCACGTTAAGCGTCAAGGTAAAATTTGGATTCGAGTTTTCCCTGACAAGCCAATTACTGAGAAGCCTCTTGAAGTGCGTCAAGGTAAAGGTAAAGGTAACGTTGAGTACTGGGTATGCCAAATTCAGCCTGGTCGTGTTCTTTACGAGATGGAAGGTGTTCCTGAAAATCTTGCACGCGAAGCGTTTGAATTGGCAGCGGCTAAACTGCCATTTAAAACAACCTTTGTAACTCGGACGGTGATGTAATGAAAGCGACTGAACTGAAAGACAAAAGCGTAGAAGAGCTGAACGCAGAGTTGATTAACCTGCTACGCGAACAGTTCAACCTACGCATGCAGCACACAACAGGTCAGCTTGAAAAAACTGATCAGTTGAGAAAAGTACGTCGTAACATCGCGCGTGTTAAAACCATTCTGACTCAAAAGGCTGATGCGTAATGACTGAGCAAAAAATTCGTACAGTACAAGGTCGTGTGGTTAGCAACAAGATGGATAAAACCATCACTGTTGTAGTTGAACGTTTTGTTAAGCACCCAATCTACGGGAAGTTCATCAAGCGCTCTACTAAGCTTCACGCCCACGACGAAAACAACGTGTGCAACCAAGGTGACGTAGTAACAGTACGTGAATGTCGCCCGCTATCTAAGAACAAATCTTGGATGCTAGTTGACGTTGTTGAAAAAGCTGGCGTTTAATCGCTAACTTTTTTCAAAGTCTTAAAAAAGCCGCTTTCGAGCGGCTTTTTTGTGTTTGCTAAACCACCCTAAATAGTCAACAGGGTGAACTTTACTCAATAACAAACTTTGCTTTTTTCTTTCATACTTTCACTACTCGTCGATAAAGCGCAGCATACTCTCTTGCCATATTCTCTATGCTAAAGTGTGTTTTCACATGCTGGTGAAGTGCTTTACCTAATGCTATCTTTTCTTCGGGTTTTGCTATCAATAAGCTTACTGCTTGCACAAGTCCGCTGACATCTCCAGGACTTACCATCAAACCCGTTTCCTTGTGTTTTATAATTTCCGGAATTCCGCCAACGGGGGTTGATACAACAGCACGTTTGCTTATACCTGCTTGTAGAAGTATAACGCCAAGGCCTTCAGCGTAAGCGGGGTGAACCAGCGCGTCTATATTTGGCAATATGCTAGCGACGTCGTTAGTAAACCCGCACAGCTTTACGCTACTGTGCAGGTTGTATTCGTCGATTAACGACTTATAGTGTTCTTCTTGCGAGCCCTTACCAAAAAGAAGGCAAGTTAGGTTATTGAATTGCGTTGTTAGCTCTCGCATAGCGAGTATCAAATCGGCTTGCCCTTTACGGGGGATATATTGTGCAAAATTAGCGATAATGAAGTGGTGCTGAGGAATATTAAACTTATTCCTTAACCACTGCTGGTCAGCCGGCTGTCCGTATTCTTCCTGGTCAACGGCAGAGTGAATAACTCCTTGGTATTTTACTTTTTCGCAATGCTTTGAGACAACCTTGCGCACACCTTCCGATATGCTTATAACAGCTTCGTATTCTCGATATTTAAAGCGAGCGAATTTACTTTCTGTGTTATCTACACGTCGGGTACATATCGCCGGTATTCCAGTGAACTTTGCTGCCAGTGCGCCCCAGACATCAGCGCCACGTCGACTATGTACGTGAATTATGTCGGGCCTAATGCGCTTTATAGCGTCAAGTAAACGCTTAAAGCCCATTAGGTCGGTATCGCCATTGTAGCCAATAGAGAGGGTTTTACAGCGGTCAAAATTGTAATGACTGATTTCGCTACTAGCGGCACAAACAAGATGTTGAGTAAACCTAGTGTCTTTATCTAGCGCACCGATTAGATAAGTTACTTGCTTCGCACCACCGTATAAATGCCTTCCCAACTCGATATGCAGAACGTTAATGTTGACAGAATGCTTGTTGCTCATATTAGTGGTTTATATATGGTTTAAGCTGATTAAAGACTTGTTCAGGTGTAACGAGCGTCATGCAGTCAAAGCGGCCATTGCATGTGGGTTTTCGTTTACATGGGGCACAAGGCATGTCTTCAAACAGTACATGGGTATCTGCATTTTCAGTGATGGTGTAGGGTCTTGTTGAACCAAAAATGGCAATAGTAGGTTTTTTATAGCTTGTAGCTAAATGGGTAAGACCCGTATCTACGCCAACAAATGCATGGCAAAGTGATAGCACGCTTACGGACTCCTCTAAGCTAATTTTACCTGCCAGCGAAATTACTCCGTTACATTCAAAGGTTAAGGCTTCTGCTTTTGCAGTATCCCCAGGGCCTCCTAAAATAGCGATAGGTAAACTAGAGTGTTTGCGTACCTTGTGAATTAAACTTTGCCAGTGTTCAGAAGGCCAATGCTTTTGAGGGCGAGTGGTAAAAGGCGCGATGGCTATAAAGGGTTGTGTTAAGCCTAAGTGACTAGTTTTCAATATCGCTGACTGCATAGTAGCGCTACTTGATCTGATGCACATTTCATAGTCTGAGCTATCATTGTTTTCAGCGCTGCAAAGTGAATATAGTGTTTTAGCGAGATGTCGATATTCGCTGCTAATTTGTTGTGATGTTGGCTTATCTAGCGCGAGAGTGAGTAATCTCTGGCTATTTTCCTTGCTCTTAAAACCTATACGTTGTGAAGCACCACTGATGTAAGCGAAAAAGGCGCTTTTCAACAGACCTTGCGCTTCAATTGCCACTTTGAAGTTCTTTTCTCTGAGCTGTTTTCTAAACGCTTTTATAGTTTTAAAAAGCGCCCAGTATTTTTTAGCCTTTAACAGCGCTCGCCATTCGTTTTTTGGCCACGCAATAACGTGGTCGACATAAGGCTGACTGCTAACTAGCGCGACATAGGGGGCTTCTACTAACCAAGTTAATTCAACAGGCTCACCGTGTTGGGAATAACTTTGCTTTATGCTAGACGGTAGGCCAGAAGCCATTACAATATCGCCAATTGCGCTAAGCCTGATAAAAAGAATTTGTTGTACGTCTTTCGGCATTAGAATAGGCTTTCAAAATTCACGTGAAGCTAACTAGCTAGCAATATCATCACAGTTTGACGACACTTTAATGACGCACATTGTATTAACGGTTATGTATGCGTTTATGTTTACCATTAAGGACAATTTATGTTTGCTGCCGAGCGTAACGGCTACAAACCCACACTTATCGAAGATATATGCCGATGGGCATATTCGCTTGTATTAGTGTTCATTATTCCCTTCGCCTTTTTACAGTTAATGCTAAGAGGTACCACCAGAAACAAAGACTATAACCGCAGAAGGTTTGAACGCTTTGGGTTCGTCGCACATGCACCTAAAAAAGACGGATACTTATTTCACTGCGTTTCAGTGGGAGAGGTGGTCGCGGCTTCTTGTTTAATTAAGCGCATCATGGCGGACGATCCCGATTGCCAAATTACGGTGACCACCACTACGCCTACTGGCTCTGCGCGGGTACGCGCAATCTTCGGTGACAGCGTGCATCACTTTTACTTACCTTACGATCTACATATGGCTATGGCAGGAATGCTTAGAAGAATTCAGCCCAAAGCTGTGCTAATTACCGAGGTAGAGTTATGGCCTAACCTTATCCACGCATGCTGGAAACGGGATATACCTGTAATGGTCGTTAACGCTCGTATGACCGATAGGTCTGCCAGACGTTATAAAAAGATTGGTAAGTTGTTTAACCCTATGCTCGCTAAGCTTTACCATATTTGTGCCCAAGGGCAGCGCGACTACAAAAATTACGCATGGCTTGGGGTGCCCGATAAAAAGCTTACGCTTACTAACAACATTAAGTTCGACCAAGTAGCTTCTGCTACCGCGCCGGAGCATCCTTTTTTAGGTTTGAATCGAGCAGATTACCCCATACTTGTAGCGGGGAGTACCCATGACCTTGAAGAAGAAGCGGTACTTCAAGCGGCCAAAGAGTTGTGGCAAAAAAGCCCTTCCTTAAAAGTAATTATTGTTCCGCGTCACCCCGAGCGTTTCGATACAGTAGCGAAACTTATTGAAGCTAATTCACTACCCTTTGTTCGAAGTTCTCAAGTGCAATCTGTACCAGAAGATACCAATGTTGTGTTACTCGATGAGATGGGAAAATTAAATGATGCCTATGCGGTGGCTTCTTTCGCCTTTGTTGGTGGCTCCATAGCTGATAGAGGGGGGCACAATGCCCTAGAGCCTGCAAGCTTTTCTATTCCAATAATAATGGGCCCTCACACTTATAATAATCCGGTTATCTGCAGTTATTTAGAAGAGTGTGGCGCGCTGATAAAAGTAGAGAGTGGGGAAGCAATGTCGGCGATTGTGAATAGATGGCTTCTAAACCCCAATGAGCGAGAAAAAGCAGGCCAATCAGGCCGTAAAGTACTAGAAGAAAATAGTGGTGCTCTTGAAGCTACAGTTCAGTGCATACGAAAATACGTTAACTAATTGTTTTGATTAAAAAACGAACCCCTAAATAGTGCGCCTTATGCACCTAAATGGGGTTTTCTAAGAAGTGGCAGTAAAACTAGAACGCGTAAATTAATGTAAGGTTATGTAAATTATGGTTTTTATTAATTTGGTCTACTCTTTGCTTTAAAGGCTACGACAGCGTAACAGCAGTAAAATCCAAATAAATATGCACCTTTAAAAAAGGGCACTGTGTTACGTGTTCTCCAGGGAGAGACCTCCTGCCGAGAGGCAGGAGGTTTTCTTACTTTTACTCTTCTACTTTTTGTTCAAGCTCTGGCTCAATCAAGCTGATAACACGCCAGCCAGCTTTAGGCTGAATACTGTTTCCGTTAATAAAGGTGTAGCTTTTACCTTCGGCGTTAATGGCAATAAGCGGCGTAGCCCGTTCACCATACTGCTTCGTATACTGCTCAAAGGTAAACTCTTCCGAAAGCCGGGTCGTTTTAACCGCAGATTCACGGGCTATAGCAGACGCTAAGTAACCATAAGTTACACCTTCATCAAATAACGTTAGCTTTTTAGCGTATTGTTCGCTTACTTGGTGACTAGGTCGCGTCGACTGCTCATTATTAGTAAGCGCCCACACTTTGTCCTTACCCATAGTGTATTCAAAGTGATAGGCAATAAGCGGGTTCAATTGTTTATAGGGCGACATTATTAATACAGTGCCAAAGCTGTTTAAATCGAGGTGTCGGGCTGCATGATCGGACATAGGGTTTCCGAAATACACCGGAATATCCATCATGCGCGCTTCTCTAATGGCATCCCAGTTGGTATCTGCAATTGTCACGTCTAATTTTTGATTTAGCATTTCACACGCCAAGGCGCGGTTAAATTTGCTGCCACCAAAAATGAGGTAGCCAGTTGGAGCAGGGGCACGTACTTTAAGTAACGACGCAACGGTGCGTGATGTAAGGCTCTGTACCACAACTGTCGCGATAATCACCATGAATACGATAGGCACTATAATGCCCGCTCCTTCGTAGCCGATTTCTTCAAGCTTAAGAGAGAACAGGGCTGAGACTGCTGCCGCAACGATACCACGTGGGGCAATCCAACTTAGCAACGCTAATTCATTAAGCTTAAGCCCAGTACCAATGGATGATGCTAATACTGACAGAGGCCGAGCTACAAACATAATAGCGGCTAGCACCACAATCGAGCCCCATCCTACATCGATGACAGACTGTAAGTTCAGTCGGGTGGCAAGCAGTATGAACAAGCCGGAAATAAGTAACACGCTTAAGGTTTCTTTAAATTCGAGGATGTCTTCTACATCAACATCTTTCATATTGGCTAACACCATGCCAGAGATGGTCACGGCCAAAAGGCCCGATTCATGCGCTACGTAATTTGATGCAGCAAATACACCTAAAATAACGGTTAACACAGCGGTGTTGAGCAAATAGTGAGGGATCCATTCCTTACGAATAGATAGACCCAGTAAATAGCCTGAGGCAAGCCCCAATACAGAGCCTATACCAACGGTTTTTCCAAAGGCAATGAGCGTATGTGTGATAGCTGTCTCTTGTGACGCTACGATAAATTCGAATACCAGCACCGCTAGCAAGGCGCCAATAGGGTCGATAACTATACCTTCCCAACGTAAAATATTGGCTAGGTTAGTTTTAGGTCGTACAGTCCTTAGCATGGGAACAATAACGGTAGGGCCAGTTACAGTAACGATAGCACCGAACAAAAAGGACAACTGCCATGAAAGGTCTAGGCTATAGTGTGCGGCTGTCGCCGCAACCACCCAGGTGACTAATACACCGATAGAGCATAAATTCCTCACCATATTGCCATGGCCCGCAATATCACCAAATTTTAGCGTCAGTGAGCCTTCGAACAGGATAATGGCAACAGAAAGAGAAACGACGGGAAACAATAAATCGCCAAATAAGTCGTCCGCATTAAGCACACCGAATACCGGGCCGACAACAATACCGACTATTAAGAGTGGCAAAATTGCAGGAAGCCTTACCTTATAAGCTAAGTATTGGCATGTTATTGACAGCAGTCCTACTGCAACGAGTGAGAGAAGCGGGTCTGACAAAGTGAATCCTTAAGAAGTTGTTATTATTCCATCGTATATTAGCTTAATCATTTATCATACTGAGACTTTAGAACAAGTTAAGCTTACAGCGATATACGCTTGGGTAAGAAGTTTAGACCAATAGACTGTCTTTAGCGTTGTAATATGCATGTTGATGTTTCAAGCTTTGTTATTATTTATACTTATCGTTTATTCTGGAGTTATCTTTTGAGCCGCTTTTTTAAACTTACCTTTTTACCGTTAGCGCTTTTGCTAATCTCGGCATGCGTGACTCAATATCCCACTCCAACTGCTTCATTGATCGTGAACAGTACTGTTAAACTACCTGAAGAACTGTCAGAAACCTCTGGTTTATTTTGCGACGTCGATAGCATGTTTTCGCTCAACGATTCCGGAAATGCGCCCGTTATTTATCGCATTAACTATCAAGGTGAAATAATTGAGCGCACGCGCTTACCGCTTACTAATAGAGACTGGGAAGCCATAACGGCTGACGACACATCGTTTTATATAGCCGATGTCGGAAACAACAAAGGCAACAGAGAAAAGGTAGAGGTTCACAAAGTAAGTCGCCGTAACGCAAATGAAATTACCACCTTTACGCTAAAGTATGCGGGTAATAACGCTAACATTAATATCCCATACGCTCATGACTTTGATTCAGAAGCAATGGTTAAGCATGGTGATGAACTTCTCTTGTTCTCGAAAAGCTGGAGAACGGGCATAACTCATGTTTACAAAGTTAACGAAGGGGAGATCGAACAAACTATCAGCCCTTTTACATCAATTGATGGCCTACCAGGTGTGGTTACGGGCGTTGACTTCGACCGCCATCAAAACCGGTTTGTTATCACAGGTTATAAATCAGACCCCTTTGGCAATTTTGCTACCTTTATTGCGCAAATCTCGCAAGACTATACGCTTCATGATATTTGGGCGTTAGAGCAATATAAACAAGTTGAAGGTGTCTGTGTGGATAGCAAGGGCACCTATTGGTTTAGTGAAGAAGCAACGGAGGGGCGCAAAGCATCTCTGTCTAGCTCACAGGTTGTATCAAGGTAAGCGCCCTTTGATATGCCAGCATGGCTAGCTTATCGTGTGCATACGCCGTCACTGGTTGTGTGACTCATCATCATTCCTTTAAAGTTATCTTTTAGTCCATATTAGTAAAATGGCTAATACCCAACTAGCCGTACTACCGTCTATACTCAAATTGTGATTGAACAAGTTGTAGCCAACCACAATTTCAGAGGCAATCAAAATGAGACGTTTACACCAGTCCTTTTTAGCAATGTGTGTTTGCCCAAGTCTATTAATGGCTGGGGCAGCTAATGCCTCTGTGGTTGAAAAGGCTCAACAATGGCTCAACAAATATTCAGACAGCGACGATATATTCTCTTTAACCCTCACCAAAAATAAAATTAAATTTAAAGGCTGCAAGCAGAAGCAATATCAATTAGCTTTCAGCCAAAAAATAGCGCCTATGTTTAACATTGAAGCTATTGTGCACTACAACAAAGGCCTTCTTGACTACGGTGTTTTGTCGCAGCGTGTCAGAAGTCATGAATTTGAAGTAGTTAGCTGGTGGGATAGAGGGGATTACCGTGTAGGGTTGAGTCATAAAGTGCGCCCACAACATGAGATGCGTATCCCGGTTGCCGATACAATCAGACTACCAACGAGCACAACAGCAGGTCTATACGTAGAAGTTCCGTTAAACGAAGATAAGCACCTACTTACTTTCGGCGCTATGCGAGAGTCGTGGGAAAGCGATGGTGCGTCACTCCAATTACCTTGGCGTTCAAGCCGCGACAATCAAGTTAAAGTGCAGTACGCCATCACTTTTTAAATGATGGCGTAAAAGGTTGTTTTACCTTGTCACTTTCAGCAATGGGCATATAGAAAAGCCTACAACTTAAACCTGCTCACTTCTGACGAAAGCTCTTGAGCCAACTCATCAAGCTTGTCACTCACATTCACCAATATCTGTGTCGCATTTAATGTTTCTTCACTAGATGCGCTGATATCGTTAATGTTTCGGTTTATATCTTCAACCACAGTTGCTTGCTCTTCTGTAGCTGTCGCTACCTGCGTGTTCACATCATTAATGTGAGCAATTTCTTCAGCAATATCTTGAAGCAGTTTGTCAATTTCATTAGTTGCGGTTACCACATCGGTAGTGCGCGCACGACTTGACTCCATTTGCGAAACCGCAGATTTGGAGTCCTGCTGGAACTTGTCAATTTTAACCTGTATTTCATCAGTCGCTTGGGCGGCACGTTGCGCCAAAGTTCGAACCTCATCGGCAACAACCGAGAAACCTCGGCCGTGATCGCCAGCCCGCGCGGCTTCAATTGCAGCATTAAGCGCAAGTAGGTTAGTTTGCTCCGAAATACCTCTTATAGTATCAAGGATACCGCCAATGGCTGCTGTATGTTCATCTAGCGACTGAATAACGCGTGATACATCTTGAATTTGCTCTGACAGGCCGTTTATCGCCTGCACCGCACGCTGAGTAATTTCGCGTCCGTGAGCCGAGTTTGTGGTTGCTAAATTCGCATTTTGCGCTGCATGAGTCGCTGACTGGGCCACTTCATTTACCGTACTGCCCATCTCTGTTAATGCCGCAGCAGCTTGCAACGTCTGATCTCGTTGGCTTTTCGTAGAGCTCTCAGTTTGATGAGACTGATTTGCTACATCCTGAGCCGATGCTTTTAATGCATGGCTTGTTTTAGCTACTTGAGAGATAGTGCCGTGAAGGTGGTCGATAAAGTTATTAAACCCTTCTACTAAGCGGGCAATTTCTTTTTGTTCAGGCATAGGAATTCGCGAGCGCAGATCGCCTTGACCTCTACCAAGCTGTTGGAAGACATCTGCGAGTGATTCAAGTGGTTTAGTAAGAGTTCCAGCTAGCCATATTCCGATAAATGCAAAAGCACCGGCTATGGTCAACGCCCAAATAATGATTTGGCGACTACCAGCATCTAAAGATGCATAAAGTTCGTGTTCGGGTACTTGCGCTACTACGTACCAACCCGCCTTTTCCACATAGGTACTGGCAAATAACTGAGTATCGCCTGCTGAGTCGCTGGTGGCCATGGCGAACCCCTGACGATTGAGCAGTTGCCCCGCTGTGTTCGAATCACTTATTGACGCTAATTTGGCTTTGCCCAGTAAATCGGTATTGGGGTGCGCGATAATAGTACCGCTTCCGTCTACAAGAAAAACAAATCCGGTTTGCGCAATTTTAACGGCATTGATAATACCTAATAACTCATCTACCGATTTAGCTACCCCTGACATACCTCTGCCGTTTACTTGCTGATAATTAGCAAACAGGCGGTAACCCTGTCCGGGTTCGTTGTACAAACTCAGCGAGATGGGTTCGCCACTATTTTTGTAAGCGAAAAACCATCCATCAAATTCGTCGTTTTGAAGCACGCGCAAAAAGCCATCTTGGTTCCAATATTTGTAGGTGGTTCTGTCTACAAACGAGGCTACCGTTAAATCGTTAAATTCAACGATATTATTTAGATAGCCCAGTAGACGACGCTCACCTGCCGAATCGGCGCCGGCTGATGACCAAGCGAGAATATCCGGGTTAGAGGCAATGCTGTGTGCTACGGTAAGCATCACGCTAGCCTCTCTGTCTACGCGGTTGCCAACCTGTTTCAGTAAAGAAGGGAGCTGTAGTTCTTCCATGTTCTCTTTAACGAGATCACGGGCAATCCATTGGCTAATTGAACCTACAAGAATAGCTGCGGCAAGTACGGCCACAATAAGAGAAATAATAAGTTTTTGTTTAATACTGAAAGTCATGACTTTCGACCACGTAAGTTAATGCTGAAAATTAATAGATTAAAGGTGACGTGGCATTGCAGGCACAGCAACGTCTAATACTGGATCGTAAGCTGGCCAGTACTACTTTATGATTCTTACGCTAATGCTTTTATTATTTTTTAACGCGCAGAGAAGTTATCGACCTATTCATTGCAAAGTTTATACTTTTTGCTAATGAAAAGGGTAAATTGATTGTGAGGCATAATTGACCAACAGGTCAATAAAAAATATTAGCCTTTACATATGAAGGGGATAAATAAAAAGGCTCTCGTATTTGTTATAACAAATACGAGAGCCTAAGCATTTCAGAAACGGATTTGGTTAGTCGCAGGCGTTAACTTAGCCTGCTGCTGCCGCCGTTTCGCTTATTCTTTATTTTCCTGAGGAATAGGGAAACCACGGTCACGCATCAATGCATCTACCTTGGCGTCACGACCACGGAACTTGCGATATGCTTCAGCTGGATCCATTGCGTTACGTACGGCGAATAGATATTTTACTAAGCGATCGCCTACTTCTTTATCGTAGAAACCACCCGGTGCTTCCATAAAGGCTTCCGCTGCGTCAGCGGTTAATACCTCTGCCCACATGTAGCCATAATAGGCCGCTGCATAACCTTCGCCTGAGAATACGTGGCCGAAATGAGGTGAGCGGTGACGCATAACAATTTCTTCCGGCATGTCTAGCTTCTTAAGCTCTTCACGCTCAAAAGTGTCAGGGTCAATCTTGCTAGGATCGGTAGTGTGGTACTTCAGATCCATGATGGCTGAAGCCATGTACTCAGTGGTTTTGAAGCCTTCATTGAAGGTTGAGGCCTTCTTAATCTTCTCAACTAGTTCTGCTGGAATTGGCTCGCCTGTTTCATGGTGAACCAGATAGTTGTTGATTACCTCATCGGTGGTCAACCAGCGCTCTAACAACTGAGACTGGAACTCAGTGTAATCGCGTACACCAGAATGCGAAGACGGGTATTCTACGTCAGACGCTAAGAAGTGAAGAGCATGACCAAATTCATGGAAGTAGGTTTCAGCATCGTCCCACGAAATAAGCGTGGCTTCGCCTTCAGCGCCTTTTACGAAGTTCGAGTTGTTTGAAGACAATACGGTCTTCTTACCATCGAACGTGGTGTAAGAGCGATACGTCGTTGCCCACGCACCAGAGCGCTTACCCTGACGAGAGAACGGGTCAAGATACCAAAGACCAATGTGCTCACCGCTGTCTTTGTCGGTTACTTCCCAAACTTTCACGTCTTCGTGGAAAACTGGCACTTTGCCTTCTTCAACAGGTGTGAAGTTGAAGTTGAACAAGCGACCTGCAACGTAAAACATCGCTTCGCGAAGCTTATCAAGCTGTAAGTACTGCTTTACTTCGTTTGAATCTAGGTCGTATATTGCTTGGCGCACTTTTTCTGCATAGAAGCGGTAGTCCCATGGCGCAATAGTGATGTCTGCACCTTCTTCATCGGCAATGGCCTGCATGTCGGCCACTTCTTCTTCAACGCGAGCAATAGCAGCAGGCCATACTTTCATCATCAGATCCATAGCGTTTTCTGGGTTCTTCGCCATTCGATCTTCTAAGCGCCACTGTGCGTAGTTTTCGTAACCTAATAGCTCAACACGCTCGTCACGAAGAGTTAAGATGCGTTTAATAATGTCGTTGTTATCAAACTCGTCAGCATTGTCACCGCGGTTGTAGTAAGTACGCCATACTTTCTCGCGAAGCTCTCTGTTTGTAGAGTAGGTCAAGAACGGGTCCATTGATGAACGCGTATTGGTAATTGCATATTTACCTTCTTCGCCGCGAGACTCGGCTGCTGCTTTTGCTGCCTTAACAAATGAAGCTGGTAAACCGTCAAGCTGGTCTTCAGTAATATAAGTAACGTAGTTTTCTTCGTCTGCTAGCACGTTGTTAGAAAACTTAGTGTGCAGCGTAGCAAGCTCTTGGTTAATTTCAGCGTAGCGCTTCTTTGCTTCGCCATCTAGCGTCGCGCCATTGCGTGCGAAGCTATTGTAAGTCATCCAGGTTATACGCTGTTCTTCTGGCGTAAGTGAATCTAACTCGTCAGATTCGTATACCGTTTTAACTCTTTCAAAAAGCTTTTCGTTTTGCGTAATTTGCGTGAAGAAAGCCGATAACTTAGGTGACATCTCTGCCTGAATCTCGCGGAATTCAGGGCTAGACTTGTTTGAGCTCCAAATGCCGTAATAGGTGAATACGCGGCCAAGTTCTGCACCTGCACGCTCCATTTCTACAATAACGTTTTCAAACGTTGGTGGCGCTTCGTTATTCGCGATGGCTTCAATCTCTTTAAGATTCAGTTCCATGGCTTTTTCTAGTGCAGGCTTTAAATCTTCTAAATTCATCTTATCAAAAGCAGGCACACCGCCGTAAGGGCCTTTAAACTCTTGAAGCAGCACGTTATCAAACTGTGCTTGTTGAGATGTCGCTGTATTTTGTACATCTGTGCTGGTGGTCTCAGGTGCTTTTTGTTCTGAACATGCACCAAGTGCAACCACAACCGCTATCGCGGTAAGTGATGTTTTAAATTTACCCATGAGTTTTCCTGTCTGTTTTTATCTATAGGTTTTTTGACAAAAACCATCTTAAGATAATGTAAAAATAAGTTAAATGCTCTTTAACGTAATTCCTTGCAGTACAGCGGTTTGGAGGGGAAATCGTACTGGTATGCAATTCGTCGAAATTGCACAAATTTTGA
The DNA here is from genome assembly GCF_056160105.1 of Alteromonas sp. ABD4_190. NCBI lineage: Bacteria > Pseudomonadati > Pseudomonadota > Gammaproteobacteria > Alteromonadales > Alteromonadaceae > Alteromonas > Alteromonas sp. ABD4_190. Next base: position 1,709,040 of record NZ_JBSWWN010000001.1, on the reverse strand, counting down.
TTGGTTTTGCGCTGGTTGGAAATTACACTGCGCGCGTTCTGAATTAGCTGTACTCCACAGCCCGTAAACCACTAACTTATTTACTGTGATCACCATGTTTGAATTACTTCTTCACGGGTTTCCCGTAGCATTCGCTTTGGCCTCTTTTGGGTCGAATACTGAACGCAAATTACTGCTGCTGAACTTGGGGCTATGTATTGCCATTGGCTCTCTTTTGGCTTTCGAGCAAGCGTGGGGAGGTGCCGTAGTTATCACGGTGGCAGGACTGAGTACCAGTTATCGACTAGTAAAAAACAAGCTACTGTCGCCTATCGCAACTTACATTACTTTAATCACTATGATGGTGATTGTACTGACAGTAAACAATTTAACCGGTAAAACATCTCTGATTGAAGCTATGCCTGTGTTAACTTTCATGGCTTATCGCTTTGGCGAACTGCACTGTAAAGAAGCAGGCCTTCGCGTGTGTATGATTATTGGTTCAATCAACTTCACGGCATACGGCGTCATTACTCAAACGTGGGGGTTAGCCATTACTGAAGCGCTATTTGCGGTATCAAACCTGTGGTACTACATGAAGCTTAGGCGTGCCATGCGCACTAGCCCAATTTAGTTGAATATATAGTCGTTTTGTGATGTATTTATTGTCAAACGGAGTTGAATCCACAGGCAAGGTAATGCAACGCAAACCCATCGACAAAGCTCTATTTTTCGGTGCTCCGGCTCTTCTACTCGCTCTTTTTATTTTTAACATAAATGCAGATGGTGAATTGAAACTAGCGGCTACCCTTGGCAGTGTAGGGCTTTGTGTTAGTTATTATTCTTTTTTAAGAAGCGGCGGGGTCAGCAGAAGATACCCTATCGAAGATTTGATAGAGAACGATGGCGAGTTCTTGGTCTTTCATTATTTTCACCGTCACGAGCGCCAGCCACTAAAAGTGAACGCAGACACAATTTATGCGCTAAATGTTTCTCACCGTTATCTCGGGGTAATTTTAGATAAGAATGGCAGGGGATTTGATTTTCACTATCCACACAAGGAAGCCGTAATAAAAGCTAGGCTTCAAGAAGTGCTCGGTGATGATGGATTTAACAACGTAAAAAAGAATGTCTAAATAAAACGAAAAAAGTGTAGAGCGAAAACAGTGTAAGAAGAAGCCCGAAAGTAATGTTTACTCGCGGGCTTTTTTTATTTTATCAGTATAAAAATTTACGCAAACACCACGGTCTTATTTCTGTGAATAATTACGCGGTCTTCTAAATGGTAGCGCACACCGTGAGCCAGTGCGGTTACTTCACAGTCTTTACCTTTGCGCACCATGTCAGCTGCGCTGTCGCTATGGCTGATACGTTTAACGCTTTGCTCAATGATTGGGCCTTCATCTAAGTCCTTAGTGACATAATGACAGGTTGCGCCAATTAATTTTACGCCGCGATCATAGGCTTGCTGGTAAGGCTTAGCACCGGCAAAGCTAGGTAAGAAGCTGTGGTGAATATTAATGGCTTTACCTTCCAGCTCTTGGCACAACGTATCAGGTAAAATCTGCATGAAACGGGCAAGCACGGTCAAATCAATTTTGTACTCTTGAAGTAAGGTGGTGATTTGCGCAAATGCTGCTTCTTTTCCTAAGGCTTTAAAGTCTACCCAATGAAAAGGGACTTTGTACCAGTCAGCAAACTGTTTCATTTGCGGGTGGTTGCCAATAATCACTGGAATATCACAGTGCAGCTCGCCAGTATGCCAGCGATGAAGCAGGTCAACTAAACAGTGAGATTCGAGGCTCGCTAACAAAGCAACGCGCTGCTTTTTGCTAGAGTCACTGAGTTTCCAGTTCATCTGATACTCGTTAGCAAGTGGGGTGAACTCTTTAACGAAGCTTTGGTGATCTAACTTAAGCGAATCGGTACTAATTTCATGGCGCATAAAAAAGCGGCCGGTTTGTAAATCGGTATGATGGCTGGCTTCAACGATGGTTGCGTTGTGGTCGGCTAAAAATTGCGACACGCTGGCAACTAGCCCTATTTGGTCAGGGCAGTCTATAACTAATCTAAATGTTTGTTGCATGTGAGCAGTTTGAATAAAAAAACAGGCTATCTTTTTACCCGTGACGCTAGGCGTTGTAAAGGCTATAGGCGATTTAATACCAGCTTAAATTGCTATAACTCATAATCACTCTCAGTCATTGCTCTCAGCCTTTACTTTCAGTCATCAGGGCTGCTTAGCTATGAAAGGCATTTTTTATAGCGGTACAGATGCATATAACCCAGCTCGGTAGTACATTTTCCTTATTCGCCGCTCTTTACTTGCCTCTTTTTACTCATCTGTAATACCGCGGCGAAGTTTCTCTCTTACCGACATATTGTGTTTCAACGGCCAAGATTGACGAATAGGGTAGGTCACCCCCTGCGGCGTAGTCACAGATTCAAATAGGTGAAATGCTGAAATGTGAACGTCTACGCTCGGGCTGTAAAGCGGTAGCGGCAATGTCGACGTAGCCTTTCTTACAAGAGTGACGTGAGGCTTATACTCTCTGCTTTCTACTTCGATTGCTGCTTTACGGGCCGCTTTTCTCGACAATTTAGCGAGTTCATTAAGTGCCTTTGGTGTTTCAGTGGGTGCAGCAAAGAGTATTTTAGGTCCATTCCATAACCCGGTAGCATTAAGAGTTAGAGAAAAGGGCTCACTGACGAGCTGATCGAGTTCATACACAAGCGCTTCGTGCTGACGGTGATTTATTTCGCCTAAAAAGCAAAGCGTGATATGAAAGTTTGCTGCTGGCACTGCATAAGGTATTGCGGGCCCTTGATTGTTGATGTGTTCGTTACGCTTGTTGCTAGACTTACGAGTACGAGTCACCTCGCTTTTCACCCATTGACGAGGCATTACTTCAGGCAACGCCTGTTGACGCCAGCTATCTAGAGCAAGTTTTTCTGTGGCGCTAAGATCTAAACCAATAAAGCTTCGCATAGCTTTCCTCCTTTAAATTTGCCCTATCTATGTACATTAAACAGTAGTGCAGCCCACGAGTTTAAGAAGGCAGCGAACGTCCGTACGACAATAAGTTTATCATGGCGCTGCGGACGAGTTCCAAAACAAGTCGCGCGTATTGAATATTTACCAAATTTAAAAAAATAGCTGTGATGTTCGAGTGCATTGTTTACATCAGGTACACTATACCCACCAACTTATAACACCTTTATGCCCTTTATGTTACAGCCGTTTTCTCACCTACCCGCTTATGAACTTGTTACGCCGCTACAAGAAGCCGTAGTTACTAACAACATCATTATAGGGGCGCCTCCAGGGGCAGGGAAATCTACTGTACTGCCTTTGTCACTGCTGCAATCTTCGCTAAAGGGAAAAATACTGCTTATGCAGCCACGCCGGGTGGTGGTAAGAAATCTTGCTGACCACTTAGCAAAACAGTTAAATGAAAGTGTGGGTGAAACAGTTGGTTATCGTATAAAGGGTGAGTCGAAAACATCGTCTGCCACTCGGCTTGAGATAATAACCGAAGGCGTGCTAACGCGCATGATCCAGCAAGACCCAGAGCTTACTGGTGTAGATGCTATTGTCTTCGATGAGTTTCATGAGCGCAGTATTCATAGTGACTTTGGTTTGGCACTGGCACTTGAAGTCCAGTCTGGGCTTCGCGATGACTTACGCCTAGTGGTGATGTCGGCTACTTTGGATATTGCGCCACTTCAAACATTGCTTAATGCGTTTAGCGTACTGCCAGTAGCGAACTTAGAAACTCAAGGGCGCATGTTTCCTGTTGATGTTCGCTACACCCAAGATGTGCAGGCTTATGAGTTGGTGCCGAAAACCAGTAATCTCATAAAACAGGCAGTAAGCGAGCACGATGGTGATATTTTAGTGTTTCTTCCCGGCCGAGGAAGCATAAATGCTGTTGCCAGAGAAATAAAAGGGGTAGCTGAAAGTGCGGACATAGCCGTTCACATGCTTTATGGCGCTTTAGGAAAATCAGCGCAACAAGCAGCCATTGCGCCAGACCCACAGGGCAAGCGAAAAATCATATTATCTACCAATATTGCAGAGACAAGTTTAACCATTGAAGGCGTGACAGTAGTTATTGATACTCTGTGGGAGAACAGTGCTCAGTATCATCCTTCAAGCGATATCACCGCGCTTACCCAGCAACGTATTTCACAAGCATCTGCCATTCAAAGAGCAGGGCGAGCAGGACGGGTTATGGCCGGAACCTGCTATCGTTTGTGTAGCAAAAGCAGCTTCGAGCGTTTGGCGAAACATAATGCAGCGCAAATTGAAAAAGAAGATTTAAGCAGCTTCTTGCTTGATACTTTAGCCTGGGGCAGCAGCCCAGATACGTTGGCATTGCTGACGAAGCCTACACAAGCGCAGCAGCAGGTGGCACAACAAAAGCTTCAGCGGGTTAATGCTATCTCTCAATCGAGCATTACTCCCTATGGAAGAGCGCTGGCCCAGCTACCTTGTCAGCCCCATTTAGCCCATTTATTGCTAACGGCAAAAACAGGCATAGACGGGCTAAGTGCTGATGAAAATAGCGCGCTTCGCTTTGCTGCACCGTTTGTTGTGGCAATAAGCGAAAGCAATATTAATGTGAATGGTGCGACAAATGTAATGGATGCTCTGCTTCATGCTAATAGCAGCACTCGCAATCAGCTTATTCAACAAGCTTCCCGTTATGCGAGCTATGTGCAAAGCGGGCAGGGCAAAGCGCAGACTTTCACCCCCGATATCAATGCATTAGACGAACGCGCCCTTGGCCTTTGTATTGCCATCGCATTTCCTTTGCAGGTGGGCTATAGGCGCAATGCGCCAAGCAGTTCTAGCGGTAGCCCTGGTAATTCGAAAGGCGCAATAAAAGGGGCTACACGAAGCGGTGCTTCTCAGTCTCATATTATTGAGTACAAGTTAGCGAGTGGAAAGGGGGCTGAGCTAACAGCTACAGCCAGTAATACATTCTTCAACGAAAGCGAAAAGGACAATCACCCGTGGATAGCAGTGCTTGAGGGGCAGCTAATCAAAAGCACAGTGTCAATACGCCTAGCTCAGCATGTTCCTGAACGCTTGTTGCGTTTAGCTTTCCCTGACGCATTTAGCGAAAAGCGTAGCGTTATTCTTAACAGCGACACTGGCGTAATGGAAGCCAGAGTAAGTACAGGGTTTTATGACATAACGCTAGATAGTGCGCCAGTATCCGGGCAGGAAAAAAGCCGGGAACAAGTGTTTTGGGATAGCGCAATGTGCGATGCTTGGTTTGCCTATCTCGATACCTTGCCGTTATCCAATTGGCCACTGTCGGATGCCGATTGGCAATGGTGGCGAAGAGTTCTGATGGCCGCAAAGCTCAATCTCCCGCAAGATAAAGCTTTTGACGAACCAGATCCCTGGCCGTTGTCATTAAGCGATCTGGTGCATAGGGCAAAAGACAGCCTAGTGCCTGTTCTAAAAAGCTGTAAAAGTATTAAAAACCTTAAGCAGTTACCGTGGAAGACGGCCTTAAATAATGGGTTATCTTGGCCTCAGCAAGACGCATTAGCCACGCTTTTGCCCACTCACATGACTATTCCTACGGGCAGGGAGGCTAGCCTAGATTATCGCGACAATGGAGATGTAGTGCTGTCGGTCAAAATGCCAGAATTGTATTCACAAAGCACTCCACTAAGCTTAGCGGGTGGGCGAGTTACTGTTGTGTGCGAGCTGCTGTCGCCAGCGGGTAGACCACTGCAAACCACCAGTGATTTAGGTGCGTTTTGGCAAGGCAGCTATAAGGAAATACAAAAAGAGATGAAGGGACGTTACCCCAAGCACTTTTGGCCGGATGACCCTGCCAATGCATTGCCGACCAGTAAAACAAAAAAGCATATGTAGCCATTGATACTTAACACCACTTACTGTTTTCAAATGATTGTTGTGTATTTCAAGCACCAGCAACTGCTTATACGCCAGTTGCTTGTACAGTCTGTTTTTAACGACAGTGGTTACACATTAAAAACTAAGCTAAGTTGGTGGTAGCAATTACAAACTTTTATTTAGGTAACCTTACGCTATGAAATTATCCAGTTTAGCCACCGCGGGCTTTCTGTTTGTTACATCTTTAAGCGCTCAGGCTCACGATTTTTGGTTAGAGCCAGCAAGCTACCGTTCACAAGAGCCAAGTGCTGTTGCCTTGCAGTTTAAAGTAGGCCATAAAGAAGATACCTCTCATTGGAACCTGTCCTGGAATAGGATAGTCGCGTTGCGCACTTATTCTTCTGACGGCGTGAGTGATATGGCCGCCAGCGTAGTACCTAAAACGTCAATGCTGCCCGGCATGGCTAAAACGGCCAAGCTTTCTTCTGGCACCCATGTCATAGGGTTTGAAAGCTATCACGCTACTAGCGTACTAAAAGCGAAGAAGTTTAATCAGTATGCAAAAGATGAGGGTTTAGCTGAAATACTAGCTCATCGCGAGGCGAGAGGGCAAAACGATATCGCTGGAAAAGAGCTCTATTCAAGGAAAGCAAAAACCATCGTGCAAGTGGGTGAGGCAATAACGGACAATGCCCTAAAACCTATTGGCCACACGTTAGAAATAGTGCCCCTTGAACACCCTTATAATCTTGAAGATAACACCCTATCTGTTCAGGTGTTATTCAAAGGAAAGCCCTTAAGCAATGCACTTATCGATGCAGTATCTTTGGTTGATCACAGTGCTGAAGTGCAAGCGGTGCAAACTGACAGTGAAGGAAAGGCGATGTTTAAACTTAATGTCGAAGGGCCTGTTATGCTAAATACGGTTTGGGGCGTACCCCTCACAAATAGTTCTGCAGCAGATTTTGAAACTTACTTTTCAAGCCTTACGTTTGAATACGTTCAGTAACCAATAAGATGAACGGCTTCTACCTTACCGGTCACTGAAAATACTATATGATTAATGCGCTCCTAAAAGGGCGCTGTTTTCATCAAGGTTAAGAGGTAGCCTTGCTTGCCAATTCAATATTAAGTGCAGCCATTACCTCTAGACCTGGAAACCCATCTGCGATCATATCATTGCTAATTTGGTAGTTGCGGATACCCTCGCGAGTGGCAGGGCCAATGATGCCGTCTGGTTTGCCCACATCGAAGCCTAAATTATTCAGCTTACTTTGAAGCGTAATAATGTCTTTGCGGCTGTAGGCGGGGAGATCAGGTAAGGTTGCTTTAATTCCTGATGCCCCAGCGATGCGGTCGGCCAATACGCCTACGGCGATGGCATAAAACTCGGAGTTGTTCCAGCGCATAATAACGCGGAAGTTCTTATAAGCAATAAAGGCTGGGCCGTTATGTCCTGCAGGCACAATAACGTAAGCTGTGGTATCGTCTTCGCCCAGCGCAGAACCATCGGCTTTCTTCACGCCTTGAGCGTTCCATTCGCTAAGAGGTTGTCTATTTTTATAGCCAGACTCTTGATAGTCAAAAGTCTCAGGCAACTGCACTTCACGACCCCAGCGGAAGCTGCGCTCCCAACCTAGGCTTGCAAGGAAGTTTGCGGCAGAAGATAACGCATCTTCTTCACTTGCCCACAAATTAATTTGTCCGTCGCCGTCGCCGTCAATGGCATAGTGGGTATAGGCCGAAGGCATAAACTGAGTGTGGCCCATAGCGCCAGCCCACGAACCAATCATATCTTCTTTTTGTAGCTTTTCCCGTTCCATTAGCTTCACGGCCACAAGAAACTCTTGGGTAAAGTACTTACTTCTTCGTTTGTCACAAGCCAGAGTAGCAAGAGAATCAAGTACGGGCATTTTGCCTTTGTAAGAGCCGAAGTTTGTTTCTAGACCCCAGAAAGCGAGCAAGTAATGAGGAGGCACGCCGTACTTATCACTTAGTTTGTGTAACAGCGCCTTGTGCTTAGCGTACATCTCTTTGCCTTTTTCAGTGCGCCAATCGGTAACGCGCTTACTAAAGTATCCTGGAAAGGTTTGTACAAATTCGGGTTGGCTTCGGTCTAGCTCAATCACACGGTCCTGATGAACAAGGTTAGGAAATACATTATCAATGGTTTGCTGGCTAACCCCTTCCTGCTTGGCTTTATCAGCAAGCGCTGCGGTGCAGCTAGCGAATTGTTCATTGGCTAACGCTGAATTTATTGTCGCACCCGCGAGAAGCAGTGCCATAGACGTGCGAAGTGACGGTCGAAGAAATGAGGCGTAAGACTTGGCCCCTTTAGGCGAACGAGTAGAGAAAAAAGAAGACTTAAATGAAGCTAAGCGCATAGTACGGTTCCTGTGTTACTTGCCAGCATGCTATCGCATTGTGACCGTGAAACGCGAGTAAAATTCACTTTTCCTAGTGCGTACAGAAGTACTTTATCCCGCATCTATAGTAAATGGGCTTTAAGTGTGCATATTTGGAAACAGTTGTTGAGCGGCGGCCCGAATGGTAATGTTGATACTATTAAAACTAACGTTTTAAGCGACGTTCGTTAAATCTATATCGCAAAGTATGCGATGTCATCTTCAATGATCTTCATGGCGTTTTCACGTGGCAAAAAAACAGACACAAAACACATCATCTTCAAAAAGCAAAGCAACCAACAAGGGTAAGAGCTCAACCAAACGCTCGTGGTTTTTTAAGCTGTTTTGGCGAGTCACTTTAATTGGCTTGGTCGTGCTTGGGGCTTATGCGTTTTATCTCGACGCACAAATTAAACATGCGTTCTCGGGTAACAAGTGGGAAGTTCCTGCGCAAATCTTTGCACGTCCTTTAGAAGTAAGTAAAGGCGAGGAGATCACGCCACAAGAAGTCATCGATGAACTCAATTTGCTAGGCTATCGCAAGGTAACCTTTGCTGACAGTAGCGGCGAATATAGTTATCAAAACAAAGTGTTAACTGTGCAGCGCCGTGCGTTTCAGTTCCCTGAAGGTGCAGAGCCTCTTCGCCACTTGGTAATTACGTGGGAGGGTGCACGCATTGGGGAAATCTATGACAAATCGCAAGGGCGTCCTTTTGGCTCTGCAAAACTGGAACCTTGGTTAGTAACGCGTATGACAAGCGGTTCGCAAGAAGATCGAATGCTCGTGACCCTTGATACTATTCCTGAAATGTTACCTAAAGCGCTTACGCTGGTGGAAGATCGCAATTTTTATAATCACCATGGTGTTGCACCACTTTCAATATTGCGAGCGCTAATGGCGAATATTGCAGCCGGACGAACGGTTCAAGGTGGCAGCACGTTGACGCAGCAGCTAGTTAAAAACATGTTTTTAACCCGTGAGCGCTCAATTGTACGTAAGGCAAAAGAAGCCATTATGGCGGTGATCATTGACGCACGTTACAGCAAATCAGAAATTATTGAAGCTTATTTGAACGAAGTGTTCTTAGGTCAAAACGGTGACATGGCCGTACATGGTTTTGGACTTGCCAGCTATTTTTACTTTGACCGACCAGCAAACGAGTTAAGCACGCCTGAAATAGCCACGCTTGTTGCCATTATTAAAGGCCCATCTTATTACAACCCCCGCAAATATGCCGAGCGAACAAAAGAGCGACGTGATTTAGTACTTCGCATGTTGTTTGATGAAAATGAAATTGGCCGCCAAGACTACGAACGCTTTGTAAATATGCCGTTAGGGCTTGCCAGTGGTGCGAGTTTAGCAAGCGGCAAACACCCTGCTTTCATGGAGCAGGTACGTCGAGAGCTTAATGAAATTTTAGCAGAGCCAAGTTTAAGAGACTCGGGCGTAAAAGTGTTCACAACACTTGATATCGTGGCCCAGCGCCGCGCTGAAAGTGCATTGTCAGGCACCTTAAATGGCCTGCAAAAAGATAGAAGCGTTCCACTGCAAGGTGCCATGGTAGTCACCGACAGCGCAAGTGGTGAAGTGCGCGCGATTGTGGGCGGTAAAGACTTTGCGTTTAAAGGTTTCAATCGAGCATTAGACGCTAGGCGGCCGATAGGTTCTTTGATTAAGCCCGCTGTGTACTTAACTGCATTAGAAGACCCTACACAGTTTAACTTAGCAACACCTCTTGAAGATGAACCGATAACGCTTGAGAGTCGAAACGGCACCGAGTGGTCGCCGCAAAACTACGACAAAGAATTCAGAGGGCAGGTACCTTTACTTCAAGGACTTGTCGAGTCTTTAAATATACCAACCGTTAATTTAGGCATGCAGATAGGCCTAGATGCGTTGGCCGATACCATTGAGCGCTTGGGGATTACTACGCCAGTAGATAAAGTACCGTCGTTAACCCTAGGCGCCTTCGAACTTACACCGTTTAGCACTAATCAAATGTATCAAACCCTATCTAACGATGGGCGCTACATACCCCTCCATACAGTGACATCTGTAGTGACAGCGGATAACGCTTTGCTTTGGAAAAAAGCGGAGTTCTTTAGCCAGCGAACTGATGAGGCTGCCACCTATCTGCTTAATTACGCGTTGTATAAGGTAACCACAGAGGGCACTGCGAAGCACATCGGTTGGAATTTTGGCAATGTGAATATGGCTGGCAAAACGGGCACCACAGACGATTACCGCGATAGCTGGTTTAGTGGCTTCGATAGAAACAATGTGGTCACGGTTTGGGTAGGTAACGACGATAATAAACCCGTTAACTTAACCGGTGCCGGTGGAGCGCTTCCCGTGTTCATTAATTACATGAAGTCTCAATCACCTAAATCATTATCAAGACGTTTCCCTAAAGGTCTGGGCATTGCGCATTTCGATGCAAAAACGGGTGCAGTCGTTGTTGCAGGATGTGCTGGAAGTTTAAGCGTACCGGCTATTTTGGATGTGCTTCCTCCACCCCAGCAAGACTGCTCGGGTCGTCCTGTGAAGGAAGATAGCGAGAAGAATGATAAAAGCTGGTGGGAACGGATATTCGGATAAAAAAACTCCAGTAAGAAGATAGAAAACACGATCACTTGGCTGGGATACTGTCAGTGCTTTCTATCTCCCTCTGGAGTAAAAGGCCCAGGGAAGGCAAAACAGGTTATGGTAGTCGGTTAGGTCCCTATTTGTTTTTATTGCGTTTTCAATGCCCTTTCTGAAGGAAGAGGCGCGCTGTAGAAAACACCAGCGCACTTACAGCAAACGCAATAACCGGCCCGAGTACTACCATAAATAGGGTTGCGGCGGTTAACATGTGCACTCTCCTTATGCGTCGTTATCGTCCGAGTTGATTGGCTCAATCGGTGTAATAGTAATCTCTGCAACCAACGAACGTGCTTCTTCTACTTCAGGTTCAAATGTATGACTTGTAGTTAACACGTCATAGGTCACATCCAGCGCTAAGTTCTGCTTTACGTCGTTCATGGCGCTTTCAACGATAAAATCTGTATGTGAAACAATGTTACTCTGAGATTCGTCAGCGAATGCTGCTGCGCTTAATACGCTAGTTGCTAAAGTTAGTGCAGTGAAAAATTTGCGACCGATAAACATAGTAATCTCCAAAAATTAAGTTAGACACTGCACTTGAACATACTGCGTGGCAGCTATCATGTTGCTAAAGGTTTCGATAATAAGTCGTTATCAATTAACAATTAGTTTATAGCGAGGGATGTGCCAACTCGTTTAAATTGTTTATCTTTTTGAAATTGTTGAGTTTTATTTTTATTGGGGAAATGAGCGAAAAGTTTGTTTGTTACAAAAACGCTAAAATTTAGTGCTTTTCATACGGGGGTGGTCAAAATGACTAACGCAACGTTTTTGCGAACATATGCTAAGGCATCTTTTGTCAGATAAAGAGCTAAACAGAGGGGCTGCGGTACAGAAAGCCGCGACGCCCTCGCTTAAAAGAAAAAGTGAAAAAGCAAAGGAAAAAGATCAAACAAAAAGATAAAGCATAGAGCACGGCCCTAGGACTTTTTGTCTTTAAACTTCGTAACCATTGTCACAACTAACGCAACGATTACACCAGCAGCAATACCTACTACGCCATCTGCCAGTATCGACATGATCAGCGACGCGCTTGGGATCAGCGTGGTAAACCAGTCGGTAAAAATATGTAAAAAGCCTATGCTGTGAGTAAGAATTCCGCCTCCCACTAAGAACATGGCCACAGTACCCACTACCGCGAGGGTTTTCATTAGTGCGGGCGCGGCAACCAGCAATGCTCTGCCGATAAATCGTTGAAGGGTGTTCATAGAGCCTGTTAGCGATTTGCGAAGCATGTAAAGGCCCACATCGTCCATTTTAACTAAGCCCGCGACTAGTCCATATACGCCAAGCGTAATGGCTAAGCTTAGTGCCACTAACACACCAATTTGCGTTGTAAGCGTTGCATCTGTCACGGTACCTAACGCAATAACAATGATTTCAGCAGATAAGATGAAGTCGGTGCGTATAGCGCCTTTAATTTTATCTTGTTCAAAAGCCACCATATCTACATCGTCTTTAGAGAGCGCTTCAATTCGAGCTTCTCGTATTTCTTCCTCACCTTCATGAGGAAGATATTTATGCAGCAATTTTTCTGCACCTTCAAAACATAAATATAATCCACCCAGCACTAATAACACGGTAATGAGGGAGGGAACAAAGGCACTTATGGCTAATGCAGCGGGAACCAAAATGGCCTTATTGATAAGCGAGCCTTTTGCGACAGCCCATACAACAGGCAATTCCCTATCTGCTTTAACCCCTTGGACCTGATCAGCATTTACCGCTAAATCGTCACCCAAAACGCCCGCAGTTTTTTGCGCTGCGACTTTCGACATGGTTGCGATGTCATCCATTAACGTTGCAATATCATCAAGTAAGGCAAGTAAGTTAGCTGCGGCCACTGTGATTTTCCTTATATTCGTTGTTATTAAGTGTGCTGTTTTTATGTTTCACTAACATAGCAAATCGGCAAGCGATAAGTAGTTGCGGCATACAAAGAATACGCGCAGCATCTTACCTTTGGCAACTTATGAATAATGTGACATCAGAGAAAAAGGCTGGAATCAGTGTGAGTAACGACAGAGAAACAGATGAAGAAACACAATTACCCTCGCTTTCAGTTCGTTCTTATGCAAGAAAAGCCCGTAGTCACGCTCACCCTTTTTATCAGTTAGTATTGCCTGTAAATGGGCATATAGAAATAGCGCAAGATTGTTTTACTGGCAGCGTCGGTGTAGGTGAGGGAGTGTGTATAGCGCCGCTCGAAGTACATAGTTTTAGTGCAAACGAAAATGCAAAGTTTGTGGTCGCCGACTTACTTTCAGTACCTGAGCAGTTAAAAGACAAACGAAGCCCTATCTTTCAGGTTAATACCGCCCTTCAAGCTTTCTTAAGTTTTACTGAAGTGCAATTAACGAATTACGCGTTTTACGGACAGGATGAAATGACCGCGTTATTTCAGGTGTTACTGGCGAAAAGCGAGGTGGGCGGGGGAACAGACAAGCGGATCACCCAAGTAATAAGCCATATACATAGTGACTTAGGGGCATCGCATTCGTTGCAGTTGCTTTCAGAGATGGCCTGTATGGGAACCACACAGTTCAAAACTCGGTTTAAACAAACCACTGGTCTTAGCTTACGTGATTACCTAGTGAAGATAAGGATGGAGAAAGCCAAAGCACTGCTTAGAAACACCGATACGCCTATGTCGAGCATCGCTCAATTAACGGGGTACGAAGATGTTGCTGCATTCAGCCGCCGATTCAAAGCCTATTTCGGGCAACCACCAAAGTCTTTTAAAAGAAAGTAATCACGCCTTGCTAAAGGGGGACACTAGTCGGCTACGGACTATCGCAAAAAAGAGCACGGCAAAAATCAATACGCGCTAGTTTCGCTCTTCATCTTTGGGCAGTTTATTCACTCTCGCATCTATAAAACGTTTGTGATCGTCCATTTTGGTGCATTCTAAGGTTCCACCAGCAATCCCACTCAATATCGCCAACGTTTTATTGGTCGTACTGCTACAGTTTACGCGTTTTGAAGGGCGTCGATTTTCATTAGCTTGTATTTCTTGTGTACTTGGCCCGCTTAATATAGGGCTATCTTTTCGTTCTCGGAAATTCCTTGCTGCTTGCTCGGCGTCTTCAGCTACTTTTTCACTGTTATATTTTTCAAAATAAAGCGCAGCGCCATCTTTGACCGATAAATTTAACGAACCCGCGCGACGATTTGCATCTTTTGAAAGCGTAGGCGTTGGTGGCGCAGTAATTGGCTTATTTTCTACCTGGACTTGCTGTATTTCGGGCTCAGTAACTTTCTGCTGCTTTGCTTCAGGAATTTCAGAAATTTTAGTTTTACTATCAGGTGCTTCGATGGGTTGAGTGACATCAGACTTCAGTTCAATTTCTTGCCTTTTAGCGGAAGCATCGACTGCTTTAGTGTCTTCTATTTCGGCTTGGATTGAGGGACCCGGAGTTGGAGGGTAGTATAGCTTGGCACTGATCTCAGGTGTTCGCTCTAAAACGTTAACACGAGCTTTTTGATTATCAATACTCAATTGAGAAAGTAAGACAACCAAAATCACCCCAAATACGTGAACACCACATGAAACTAACAGCGCTCTCCACGCCGTTTTTTTAGTAACGGAATGGTTCTCAGTGCTGCGTTCTGGCGCAAAGAAAGATGGGGTGATAGTCGTCATAGTAAACAACAGACCATTCGCTCTCTCGAATAGTTCCATCCTAATTTCATCGCACTTTTTAGTCACCTTACCTCAGTAATTTCTTTGGCCGCTACATTATTGGGCATTTTTCAACTCGTGCACCATTAATGTGCATTATTTTTGTGCGCGCCGCCGCTGCTTGTGATTATGTGTATGATTTATATAGTTAAATATTTATGGCATGGCTCTTGGTTTATCTTCCCGTAGTTGGAAATACGACCATAAATTACAGAATAACCAAAACAAACTGGGAGCAACTCATGAAACTAGTTACAGCGATCATCAAGCCGTTCAAGCTAGATGATGTTCGTGAAGCCATTTCAGAAATCGGAATCGACGGTTTGACCGTGACCGAAGTGAAGGGCTTTGGACGTCAAAAAGGACACACTGAACTTTACCGCGGAGCGGAATATCAGGTGGATTTTCTACCTAAAGTCAAACTGGAAATTGCTGTTCAGGATGATCAAGTAGAACGCCTGGTAGAGGCCATCGTTGGCGCTGCCAAAACAGGCAAAATTGGAGACGGCAAGGTGTTTGTTTATGACCTTGAACATGCCGTTCGTATTCGAACTGGTGAGTCGGATAGCGACGCGCTGTAAGCCACAACGATATATTTGCGGAGAAAACCATAATGGAAATCACTTTTGAACTTGGGTATGCGCTAGATACCTTTTATTTTCTAATCTGCGGTGCACTAGTTATGTGGATGGCTGCAGGTTTTGCGATGCTTGAAGCTGGTCTTGTTCGAGCGAAAAACACCACAGAAATTCTAACTAAAAACGTGGCGCTATTCGCTATCGCTTGCACTATGTACATGATTTGCGGTTACGGCATTATGTACGGTGGCGGCGACTGGGGTCCATTCCTAAGCGGTATCATGGCTGATGGCGCAACAGGTGTAGCTGAAGAGCCAGCAACATATGCACCTTCTGCTGACTTCTTCTTCCAAGTAGTATTTGTTGCAACAGCAATGTCTATCGTATCTGGTGCGGTAGCTGAGCGTATGAAGCTTTGGGCATTCCTAGCGTTCGCAGTTGTCATGACGGGCTTCATCTATCCAATGGAAGGTGCTTGGACATGGGGCGGCGAAGCAGTATTCGGTATGTATACGCTTGGCGACCTTGGTTTCTCTGACTTTGCAGGTTCAGGTATTGTTCACATGGCTGGTGCAGCAGCTGCTCTTGCTGGTGTGCTTGTACTTGGTGCGCGTAAAGGTAAATACACTGCAGACGGCAAAGTAAATGCTATCCCTGGTGCTAACCTGCCGCTGGCAACATTAGGTACATTCATCCTTTGGATGGGTTGGTTTGGTTTTAACGGTGGTTCAGTACTGGCTACTGCAACTGTTGAAAGTGCAAACTCAGTAGCAATCGTATTTATGAACACGAATGCTGCAGCTGCGGGTGGTGCAATTGCTGCACTTATCGTTGCACGTATTCTATTCGGTAAAGCTGACCTAACTATGGTACTTAACGGTGCGCTTGCGGGTCTTGTTGCTATCACTGCAGAGCCATCAACGCCAACGCCTCTTCAAGCGACTCTATTTGGCGGCCTAGGCGGTATCCTAGTAGTACTTAGCATTGTTGCACTAGACAAGCTTAAAATTGACGATCCAGTGGGCGCAATTTCAGTTCACGGTGTGGTTGGTCTTCTAGGTCTAATCCTTGTACCTTTCACTAACGATGGTTCAAGCATCTCTGGTCAGCTAATTGGTGCAGCGACTATCTTTGTATGGGTATTCGTAGTGAGCCTAGTGGTATGGCTAGTGATTAAAGCGGTTATGGGTGTACGTGTGAGCGAAGAAGAAGAATTCGACGGCGTAGACATGAGCGAATGTGGTCTGGAAGCATACCCAGACTTCACAAGCAGCCGTTCGTAAGAGAGTCTCGATTAGGCAACGAAACAACAATAACAATAATGCCTTATTACTTCGTTTAAGCCCCGCTAATGCGGGGCTTTTTTCGTTTCATGCAATGTGTTTTAAGACCATTACTGAGCTTAGGAAAAGAGCCTAGGCGTAATGTGACAATAACGCTACACTATGAACCGATAGACTAACGCTAGATTTATTATCGGCAACGTTTTAGTAAAAGGACGGTTATGATTGCAAGTGTGCGACTTCTACCTTTGATACTGGCTTTCTTTAGTATCAGCTGTTTGGGCTACGACAGAATAACGGGGCATCCCTTTGCAAGTCGCTCAGAAGTTATTGCAAAGAACGGCATGGCAGCAACAAGCCAACCATTAGCTACGCAAGTGGCGTTGGATATTTTAAAACAAGGCGGCAGTGCAGTTGATGCAGCTATTGCAGCTAACGCCATGTTAGGTTTAGTTGAGCCTACAGGCAGCGGTATTGGCGGCGACCTATTTGCCATTGTGTGGGATGCAAAAGAAGAGAAGCTAGTCGGCTTAAACGCTTCTGGCCGTTCACCCAGACAGTTAACCAAAGCGGTGTTTGCCGAGCGTGGTTTGCATCAAATTCCAAAATTTGGTCCGCTACCCGTTTCTGTCCCTGGCGCTGTAGATGGCTGGTTTGCACTACACGAAAAATTTGGCAAGCTGCCCATGTCTGCGCTGCTTACCCCATCTATCAAATATGCCCGTGAGGGGGTTCCTGTTTCAGAAGTCATTGCCTATTACTGGCAGATGAATCAAGAGCGAATTGGTCACTATGACGGCTTCGCAGAGACTTTTCTTATCGACGGAAAAGTACCGCAAAAAGGCGATATTTTTAAAAACCCCGGGTTAGCTGTGACCTATGAAAAGATTGCAACAGGCGGGCGAGATGCTTTTTATAAGGGCGATATCGCACGCACCATCGATGCTTACATGAAGTCTCAAGGCGGCTTTTTGTCATACCAGGATTTGTCATCGCATACCTCGGAGTGGGTAGAGCCCGTTTCTGCTAACTATCGAGGGTATGATGTGTGGGAACTTCCGCCCAACGGACAAGGCATAGCGGCACTACAGATTCTTAATGTGCTTGAGCACTATGATATCGAAGGAATGGGGTTTAACTCAGCAGACTACATCCATACCTTTGTTGAAGCCAAGAAGCTCGCCTTTGAAGATCGCGCTAAGTTCTATGCGGATCCAGACTTCAACGATATTCCAGTCGACTGGCTAATTTCGAAAGAGTATGCCGCTAAGCGTCAGAAGCTCATAGATAATGAACGCGCAGCGAATCGCGTTGATGCGGGTATTTATGAAGGAGATACCATTTATCTGACCGTTGCTGATAAAGAGGGCAATATGGTGTCCTTAATTCAAAGTAACTACCGCGGAATGGGCTCAGGCATGACACCTCCAGGGCTAGGTTTTATTCTTCAAAATAGAGGTGAGATGTTTACGCTTGAAGAAGGGCACTTTAATGAATATCGCCCGGGAAAGCGTCCATTTCACACCATTATCCCGGCTTTTGTAACGAGAAACGGTAAGCCAGTGATGAGCTTTGGCGTGATGGGCGGTGGAACTCAGCCTCAAATGCATGCACAAATTATTGTAAACATTCTCGACTTTGGAATGAATTTGCAGGAAGCGGGGGATGCTCCACGCATACTGCACAGTGGGTCGAG
This sequence comes from Alteromonas sp. ABD4_190, assembly GCF_056160105.1. Lineage (NCBI taxonomy): Bacteria > Pseudomonadati > Pseudomonadota > Gammaproteobacteria > Alteromonadales > Alteromonadaceae > Alteromonas > Alteromonas sp. ABD4_190. The sequence continues at coordinate 1,690,889 of NZ_JBSWWN010000001.1, read as the reverse complement.
TAGCCCAACGGGTGCGTTGATGACTGATGGTGGCTATGTGAGCTTAGAATCAGGGTTCAGTGAAACCGTTCAGCGAGAGCTAATGGAGCGGGGGCATAAGCTTCAACGCGTGGTAGGCGCGTTCGGTGGCTATCAGGCCATCGCTTGGGACGAGCAGAAAGGTGTCTATTTTGGCGCTTCAGAAACGCGAAAAGATGGACAAGCCGCGGGCTATTAAGCACACTAATGTAAATAATAGGCGGCGGAGTTAATTTGTTCCTCCGTTTGCTGCTTCGCTTTAAAGGGTTTCAAAGTTTGAAGCAGCCGCTACACTTTACAATAAGGTTCGCACAACAAAGCGCGGCGAATGATCGCCAGCAGCGAAACGTCAGAACAAGGCGTTAATAACAACAAGAGCGGCAATGACACAACCACAAAAAGGCCTCTGCGCTGAGCCAAATTTACATGCACAGTATTTATTACTGAACGTCATTGATGACGATAGCCAAGCGGTACGCGCTAAACTATCTCGCGTGCTGGATATATTCGAGCATTTTGAGAATGAGCACTACGAAGCCATGGTAACCGGCGTTGTCGCTGTTGGCACCGGTTACTGGGCTGAGGTATACCCCGGTTTGATACCTGTTGAGCTTGCCCCTTTTCCTGATATGCAGTGTGAAGACAGAAGTGCGCCAACAATGCCTTGTGACATCTTTATTCAAATTCGAGCTGATAGGCTAGATATCTGCCACGCCGTTGGCATTGAAGTAATGGACTTGCTGCGTATTCATGTTGAGCTCGTTGAACAAATAAGAGGATTTAGATATTTAGATGGCAGGGACCTCAATGGGTATCTTTATGGCTCGGATAACCCTCGTGGCATGAAGCGTAGACAAGTCGGGATTATTGGCGAAGATGACCCTGATTTTAGCGGTGGCAGCTATGTTCACATACAACGCTATCGCCATGATTTAAGGCGCTGGAATAGTCTTTCAAGCCGTCAGCAAGAACAGGTGATGGGCACCACGCAAGAACACAATTTGGTAAGTAGCGAACAGTCTGAATCTTCGCATTGTGTTAGGGCAAGCACTGTTGCACCCGATGGCGACGAACCAAGGCTAATTAAGCAAGGCATGCCATACGGTGATATGGCCTCTCAAGGTTTATTCTTTGTAAGCTGTAGTGCCAGTGCGCGGCCATTTAAACAGATGCTCCACAGCCAAATATACGGCAACGGTGAAGGCGATTATGACAGATGGCTGGACTTTACCAGTGCTGAAACAGGTGCTGCATTTTTTGCTCCTTCGATCACTTTTATTCGTCAGCAGGCAAAGCTCTCAGGAAATTAAATTTGCAGGCTTTGTGTCAATAGTGGGTAATGACCTACGTGTACTGGAATATTGGTTATGAGCCAAGTCTGAAACAATTAGAGGACCAGAGCGCCATCCCAATCTTCACTGAGTTCTAAATTTTGATAAACTTGACAAACGTCCAGATGATGTTTCGCTAGAGAGTCATTGGGACTGATTGCTAACGCTGCCTCAAAATAGACAATTGCTTCTTCCCATTGCTGGTTAACTCTGCACGCTAAACCCGTCGCTATCTTTGCTTGCACCGCAAGTTTCTTTTCTTGCTCTTCCTTTGGCAGGTGACTAAGTATTTCATATATCTCGATTGGCGCTTTTCTACCCTTAACCCTAACCCAATCAAGGAGACGGGTTTTAAGAGATTCGTCAGGACCGATAATTTGAAGCACCTGTGCACTAACAATAATATCGGCTTTATACTTAGGCGTAAGGGCTTCTAAACGAGAGGCGATGTTAACACTATCACCTATAACCGTGGTGTCCATCCTATCTTCTGAGCCCACTGTTCCCATAATGACTTGGCCAAAATGGATGCCTATCCCCATGTTAATAGCTTCGTAATCGCAGTTTTTTCTATGCCCGTTATAGATAGTTAGCGCTTTTCGTAAATCTAACGCAGCTTTAACTGCATCTAACGCTTTTTGTTTAGGGGTTCCACCTTGGTGGTCGAATAGCGCCATTATGCCGTCGCCCATAAACTTATCAATAAAACCGCGATTTTGGTGAATGGGGTCGTTCATTCGCGTAAAGTAAGAATTAAGGAAGTTCATTAACTCTTGCGGCGTAATCCGCTCACTAAAACCGGCAAATCCACGGATATCACAAAACATTATAGCGACATCGTTCTCAGCCGCGTAGCCAAGCTCGAGTGACTCTACTTCGGTAGTAGCCATATGCTCTACAAATTGACGGGGAACAAACTTTTGGAAAGTTTGAGTGAGTTTTAAAGCTTCATCGGCGGCCGCCTGAAATCGAGCCTGGTCTGCAGCTTGAAGTGTGGCAGCATGCCTACTTGTGTTACGTGAAAGTGCTCTTTGTAAACGATACTTAAAACGCCTGCTTCGCCTCACATAAAGAACGCTTACAACAATGCTATAAATTCCAAGCGAAAAAAGGGCATATAATTGCCAATCCATTGTTAACCAAACCTTTCAATTTCCTAAAGAAAAACAACTCAAAAAGAATGAAATTTAAGCTGCTAAGGAAGTATAAAGGAGAAAACGGCGTTAACATACAGTTTTTAGTTACATTTATACTAGTGTTAGCGCCGAGAGTTAATAAATACTTTAAGCAAAAATGAGCTTATAGAGTTGAGAAAACTTTATCTGCTGCAGCAAGAGTTTTTTCAATGACCTCTGCATCGTGCGCTTTAGAGACAAAGCCTGCTTCGTAAGAAGCGGGAGCCAAGTAAACACCTTGCTCTAACATACCGTGATAAAACTTATTAAACTGCTCTGTATTGCAGTTAATCGCTTGCTTATAGTTAGTAACTTTCTCTACGTCTGTAAAGAATATCCCAAACATACTTCCAGCAATGTTAGTAGTTAGGCTGATATTGTGTTTGTCAGCTAGTGCCTGAAATCCATCAACTAGTTTTTGTGTATTCTCGAAGATGGAATCGTAAAGGCCTGCCTGTTTAATTTGGGTTAATGCAGCAAGACCTGCCGCCATGGCAACTGGGTTGCCTGAAAGCGTACCAGCTTGGTAGATAGGGCCGGTTGGCGCGATATGCGTAATGATATCGCGGCGACCACCGAAACAGCCCACTGGCATGCCTCCGCCAATCACCTTACCTAGACAGGTTAAGTCAGGTTTAACCTTGTAGCGCTCCTGAGCGCCGCCACGAGATACGCGGAAACCTGTCATCACTTCATCAAAAATAAGCACGCTGCCGTACTTATCACATATCGCGCGAAGCCCTTCAAGAAAACCCTCTACAGGAGGGATACAGTTCATGTTGCCAGCCACTGGTTCAACGATAATGCAGGCGATATCATCGCCGTGAGCTTCAAAAACCTCTTTAACGCTGTCTAGGTTATTGTATTCAACCGTAAGAGTATGTTCGGCTACGCTGGCAGGGACACCTGGTGAGCTAGGCACACCAAGGGTTAATGCGCCAGAGCCAGCTTTCACTAAAAGTGAGTCTGCATGTCCATGATAGCAGCCTTCAAACTTAACAATTTTGTTTCTGCTGGTGTAGCCGCGAGCAAGACGAATAGCTGACATGGTGGCTTCTGTGCCAGAGTTCACCATGCGCACCATCTCCATGGATGGAACCAGTTCGCTAACCAATTCAGCCATAGTCACTTCAGCTTCAGTAGGCGCGCCAAATGAGAGGCCGTTGTATGATGCTTCAATTACGGCCTCGCGAATTTTTGCATTATTGTGACCTAGTACCATCGGCCCCCAAGACTGAATGTAGTCAATGTATTGCTTGCCATCCGCATCCCACATATAAGCGCCGTCAGCTTTAGTAATGAAGCGGGGTGTACCGCCTACCGCTTTAAATGCGCGAACAGGTGAGTTTACGCCACCAGGAATGGTTTTTTGGGCGCGGGTAAATAGGGCTTCAGATTTTTGCATGTAATTACTTACTCTTATTGCTGTACCAAACTACGTCACGCTCATACTTAGTGAGAAGGTTTTCTACACCTAGAGTAAGCGCAAACAAAGCCATTCTTACAAGCACCCCATTGTCGGTTTGCCTAAAAATAGCGAGGTTTGGGTTAAGGTTTAGATCGTTATCTAATTCGTTGGCTTCCATACGTGAATCTCGTGGAAGTGGATGCATGATAACTGTCTTCGACTGAAAATGTTTCGTGTAGATTGACTGGTTTAAACGGAACTTACCTCGGTATTTGTTCGCTTCTTCTTGAGAAGGAAAGCGCTCTTCTTGGATACGTGTTTGATAGCATATATCCGCATCCATATTTCCTTCGAGCGTGTCCGTGATAGTAAGTTGATGTCCAGCGTTTTCTATTGCGTCAATAATTGGTTGAGGCATGGCCAGCTCTTTCGGCGAAATGAGCGTAAAGCGAATGTTTTTAAACAAACATAACAAGCGAGATAATGAGTGTACCGTTCGACCGTATCGCAGATCGCCAATCATTGCGATATGTAAACCATCAATACCGTGACCGTTGTACTCGAGCTCACGTTTAATTGTGAATAGATCTAAAAGTGCTTGGGTGGGGTGTTCGTTTGCGCCGTCTCCCCCATTAATTACAGGCACTCGACTACCTTCTGCAAACTCAGCAACGGAGCCGGCTGCAGGGTGTCGCATGGCAATAATATCAGAGTAGCCGCTGAGCACGCGGGCGGTATCATAAAGTGATTCGCCTTTAGCCAGTGCAGAGCTCGACATACCGGTAGTTTCTCTTACTTCGCCGCCTAAAAGATTAAAAGCAGTGCCAAAGCTCACGCGGGTACGCGTGCTAGGTTCAAAGAATAGATTGCCGAGAATTGCGCCGTCTAATACGGTCGTGCGCTTTTGTCGCTTGGCATAAGGCTTCATGGAATTGGCGACTGAGAAGACTTTCTCAATGGCGTCGCGATCGAATTGATTAACCGAAAGAATGTGGTTACCGGTAAAGTCAGACATGCGCTTCTCAATCATCAACGAAAACGCCGCTAGTTTATAATACCGCAGGTGCTAAGTCATTAGCGCAAGGTTAATCTTGTTTTACGTTTCTCTTTGTCTGCTAGCTTATCAAACCTTTATTTAAGCTAATCGAGAAGGTTCTTATTATTTAAGGTGTTTGTCACTTTGCTGCGTGTAATGAGAAAAAAGCAGCAGGATTTTTTCTGCGGCACTATCAACGTGCGTCTTGATTTCGTCGTCTGTCAGCGGAGACTTTATGCCACATAACATCATGGTGTGGTACTCGCCCTTTAGTAGCGCGCAATAATCCACAGCAAGTTGCTGTGCAACCTCAGCGTTCAAGCTACCTTGTCCAAATTTCTCAATCACTGAGCTTAGTGTAGCGAGTGAAGCCTCAGGGCCTGCTTGATAAAAAAGTGTAGCTACGTGTGGGCTATTCACCGCTTCGGCTATAATTACGCGGAATATAGCGATAGCTTCAGGGTCTTGTAGGAGGCGTACAAACTGACAGCCCACTTTTTGTAAGCACTCAAACAGTGAAAGTGAGCCTAATGAGGCGTCGATGAGTTGTTGAGTATCGAGTTGATACGCTCTGCATTTTGAAGAGATAGCCGCTTTGAAAAGAGTATCTTTATTCTCGAAATGAGAGTAAACAGTCTGTTTTGATACTCCAGAGGCCTTAGCCACAGTGTCCATTGATGTATTGGCAAATCCTTCCTTTAAAAACAGGCAGGACGCAGCATGCAGTACAAGGTGATACTTCTCTTCACTCTTTGGACGGCCTTGCTTCTTGGTGTTTGCCACGTAGGTTCTCTCTGTATTGATGAATATTTAAATATCATACTGGACGGTCTAGTATTTATATACTAGCATAGCACAATAAGTATGCAAATATAGCCGGAAATGTTCGCTAAATCGGTTAAAGGAACTGTTATGACTGCTGCAAATAAGCCGCTTAAAGGTGGTAAATTCACGTTAATAATTTCGATTGCCGTTTTCACTGCAGCTTTAATTATTCTTTTAATGACGGCAGGTTTGGGCAACGCAACACAAACGCCAGAGGCAAGGCTGCCCGTAACAGTGTCTACAGGCCAAGTAAAAATTCAGTCAGGCTTTGAAACACCCATTAATGTGTTTGGCTTAGTTGAATCACCCAAGGCAACATCGTTATCGTTTGATGTCGCTGGTCAAGTAACCCAAATGCTTGTTGATGAAGGCGAAGTGGTAAAGAAAGGCGATATACTTGCTCACCAAGATTTGCAGCGCCTAAATGCAAGAAAGCGTGAGTTACAAGCCGCGCTCGAGCGAGCAAACGCTGACCTTACACTTGCTAAAGTTAATAGTGATAGAACCACTTCATTGGTGGAGAGAAAGCTAGAGTCAGCACAACGCTTAGACGAAGCAAAAGCGAATTTAAATGTCGCTAAGGCCCAAGTGAGTGAAATACAGGCCGCCTTAGAATCTCTTAATGTGGAAATAAGAAAAACCACACTTCTTTCTCCGTTTGATGGTGTAGTTAATCGTCGGTTTTTCGATGAAGGGAGTGTGGTGAATCCAGGCAGTCCTGTGTTTGGTATTACAAGTACTGAAAACTATCAGGTGCGCTTTGCGGTGCCCGCGGAAGTTGTTGAGCAGTTTGACGATAATAAAGCCGTGCTCGTGAGAGTTGGAGATACCGATGTTACGGGAACGGTAACTCAGCGTCTTCCCGTTCGCAATGTACAAACTCGAACTGTGGATATTCTTGTTACCCTTAATAACAATGAAAAAGTTCGTCCAGGTGATATGGCAATATTGTCTGCGTTACGTTCACACTCCGAAACTGGTACATGGCTTCCAGTTAGTGCGTTAAGTAATGGACTTAGAGGGTTATGGCGTGTGTTGGTTTTACCAAGTAAGGGAAGCCCTACGTTGCAAGCGCGTGTAGTCGAAGTGGTATACACCGATGGAAACAAGGCGTTCGTTCGGGGTGCACTTGAAGATGGCGATATTTACGTTGACGAAGGCACGCACAAACTTGCGCCCGGACAAAAGGTAGCCTTTCCCAATCAGCAAGAAACCGGGGCGCATTAATGAAGTCATTCAATGTCGACACCGATAAGCCTTATCCTTGGTACACGCTTTTTTACCGACGCGGCCATTTGCTGATTTTAAGTCTGTTGATTTTGATCACCGCAGGCTTATCCGCGCTAGGCTCACTGCCGCGAATAGAAGATCCTCGAATTGATACAAGAAACGCGCTGATCATCACTCAATATCCAGGAGCTTCAGCCGAGCGTGTTGAAGCTTTGGTCAGTGATGTACTTGAAGACAGGTTAAGAGAAATATTTGAAATTAAAGAAGTGAAATCCACCTCTCGAGCAGGGATTTCCATCATATTAATTGAAACCCAAGACTGGATTGATAACACTAGTAACGAGCAGCTATTTAGCGAGATCCGCGATGCATTAGGTGATGCCGCCGAGTCCTTTCCAGAAGGCGCGATGGCACCGATATTTGACGAAAAGCGTGGTGCAACCGCTTTTACCTTGCTCCTTTCTGTTCGAGCCGACCATTTTGATAATACTCCTATTACGCTAACTGCTCGATTGGCCCAAGAACTTACCGATCGACTTCGCAATGTTAACGGAACCGAGTTGGTGCGCGTTTACGGCGCACCGCAGGAAGAAATTAGTGTAAATATTGACCCTATTAAGCTCGCCGCTACAGGGCTTACACTTCAGCAGGTCAGCAATACAATTAGCCGAGCCGATCCCAAATTGCCAGCGGGTATGCTGAACACCGAGCAAAGCAACGTGCGCTTTACAGTAGGAGAGGGCTTAAATGGCGTAAATATGATAGCGTCTATTCCTTTGGTGAACGCACAGGGCCGCTACTTGAGGGTAGAAGATGTGGCGGCGGTAGAGCGCAGTTACACCACGCCTAGAGGCGAAGTAGCCTTTTTGAATGGCGAAGAATCAATTTTTGTTGCAGCCCGTATGCAGCCTTCACTGCGCTCTGATGTGTGGACAAAAAATGCATTAGCGGTAGTAGAGCAATTTAATAATGAATTCAGCGGAACGTTGACTGCGACAGTCGCATTTGAGCAAAACGAATATACGGCTAACCGCCTTGCTGACTTGTCGATGAACCTGCTTATGGGGTGTGCCGTTGTCATGATGGTCATTCTACTGTTTATGGGATTTCGAGCGGCGTGGATTGTGGGTTTAGCACTGCCATTGTGTGCGGCCTTTGCTTTGTTTTCGTTAAGCTTTTACGGCGAACAAATACATCAAATGTCTATTTTTGGGATGATTATTGCCATCGGCTTGCTTATTGATAACGCCATTGTAATCACCGATGAAATACGCATTAATCTGCAAGATCCTAACCTGACAAGGGTGGGAGCAATGGCTAAAAGTGTGTCTCACCTATTTGCGCCACTATTGGCTTCAACACTTACTACCATTCTTGGCTTTATGCCAATTTTTCTTCTTGATGGAAATATTGGTGATTTCGTAGGGCCAATAGCAATTAGCGTGGTTATGGCGCTGATTGGTTCACTGTTCATCTCGCTGACTATTATAGCTGCGTTGGCCGCTCGCTTTTTACCTAAGCACGATAATGACTCGGTCCGTGAAAAGGCATCACCATCTTGGTGGAAAGTTGGGTTACAAGCACCACAGCTTAGTTTCGCCTTTAAAAAACAGCTAGGTCGCTGGATTAAACAGCCTATTTTCGTGCTGCCGGTCGTTGCCTTACTTTGCTTGTCCGGATTTGTGCTGTCTACAACACTTGCTAACGTGTTTTTCCCAAGTGCAGATAGGGATCAATTTGAAGTCTACCTGTGGACGAAAGAAGGAAGCAGTATAGATAACACTACTCATTATGTTAAAAAAATTGATACCGCAATTCGCGGCGAACAAGGGGTGAAGCAAGTCAGTTGGTTGGTGGGGGGATCTGCGCCGTCGGTCTATTACAATCAAACAATGACCCGCGACAACATGCCGTATTTTGCAAATGCGGTTGTGTCGACAAACACGGTAGAAGACACCGTAGCGCTGGTAGGTAAGCTGCAGCACTCCCTTGATAGCGAGTATCCTGAAGTACAGATTGTAGTAAGAACCTTTGGACAGGGGCCGCCTATTGCTGCGCCTGTCGAAGTAGAAATCTTCGGCCCTGATCTTAACATACTGAACGATCTAGGCGATAAAGTGCGTATGCTGATGTCACAAGTTGACGGTATATCTCAGTCGATCACCAGTATTTCAATGGCTGAACCTGAACTTAAAATAAATGCTGACAGCGATAATCTGTCTTATCTCGGCTTAACGCTTTCTGAGCTTGCCAATCAGATGCAAATTAACTTTTCGGGGATTACAGGCGGCTCTGTGCTGGAAAGCACGGAGGAAATTCCCGTTAGAGTGCGACTTGATGAGGCATACAGACAAAACGTTGCGGGTGTGGATGCTATGCCCATACCTGTCGCCGGTGAAAGTGGTATCTCATGGTCGCCTCTAGCTGCTGTGACGAATTTAACACTTCGGCCAGCCACTAGCAGTATCACCCGTGTAGATGGAGAAAGGCTTAATCGTATCCAAGCATTTTTGCTTCCCGGTGTACCGGCAATTGATGCCAGTAATCAGTTAAGAGATTTGCTTGAAAGCCGCCTTATTTTGCCCGAGGGATACAGCATCCATTTGGCAGGCGATGCAGACGAGCAACAGCAGGCGTTAGGCAAGCTTGCTACCTATGCTCCGGTTTTATTAGTGCTAATGGTCACCACGCTCATTTTAACCTTTACTAGCTTGCGTATGGCTGGCGTTATTGCGCTTGTTGCTGTTTTCTCGGTAGGGTTGGGAATGTTTAGCTTGTGGATTTCTGGTTTGCCAGTTGGATTTAACCCTCTACTTGGTTGTGCTGGGCTTATCGGCGTTGCAATCAACGGCTCGATAGTCGTCATTGCGGCCATTAATGCTAATCCTGCAGCAAAGCAAGGCGATACCAAAGCCATTGTTGAAGAAACCATGAGCTGTAGCCGTCACATACTTTCGACAACATTTACAACGGTAGGCGGCTTAATACCGCTGTTGTTGTTCAGCGAGGGGAGTTTCTGGCCGCCGCTAGCTGTTGTCCTTGCTGGTGGGGTAGGCTTCTCTGTTATCTTATCGCTAGTTTTTACGCCGACTATAGTGGCGGCATTTCAGCGGTATCGCTATAGAAATAACACATTAGCTTAATTTTAGGGTTAAACTATCCCTTTTTAATAGGCGTATAAGAGAGTGTTGTTAGCGTATGCGAAAATCAAACCCAATTTTGCGCTGGTGGCATACTGACTGCGTAAAATGCAAACGCGTTAGACTCTATATTGTTTGGGCTGTAGTTATGTTGATGGTGTATTTATATGTCTGGCACTAGTGTTGAACCTATCTATATCCGAGCTGCGTCAAAAAGTAACGGCATTACTAGCCTAGTTTTAGGCTGTGTAGGGCTATTTGTTGCAGCATTGTGGCTGGTCTTTTTGCCAGATTGGCTATTTTTAGCCGGTATCTTTATGACAAGTGCGGCACTGGTGTGTTTGTTGGTCGGCTATTTTAAGGTGCGCGAACCAGACTATAGTTTAGAAATAGCCAGAGATTACATCACCTATCGCCATCGTCTCGGGAGTTGGCGAATTCACTGGGACAACCTACAGCGCGCAGATTGCCCACGTGTGCGCCATGGGTTAGATCACGTGCCCCTAGAGACAATCGGTTTCAAAATAAAAAGCTACACTGATTTTCTAAACACAATATCACCTAGGCTTGCTACACATTTATTGATGGAGCAGCGGCCTCTGCTAATGCAAAATACTGACGAAGGCTGTGCGTCGGGAAGTTGTTACGAACAATCGATGTTTGACGATAATCATTACGTTATGGAAGACGGCACTATCATTAAGGGAATAAAAGCCATGTTAGCTCACCGAATGGTAGAGCTACGAAAACGACTTGGTTTTGATATTTTTATAGCTAGTTCAGAGTTAGATAGGGACGCCAGCGAATTTGCCAGGCTAATCGCCGAATGTCAGCACACTCGGCAGTCTTTTCAAAACGATTAAGCCACGCTGCACTTATCGTGCTGCGTGGTGAATCATTCGTTAAGCATTGGTATTACCCTCTCGTAATACTTTCTTAGCTTCAGCGATAAGTGCGGGTAAGTGCTCATCAACGAGTTTATGTTGGCCTAATTTGAGCGCACTTTCAGTTTCATGGGCGAGGTGCTGCATGCGTGGCAAGCCAGTATAACAACATGCTCCATGAAGCTTGTGTACCTCGGTTTTAAGCTCGTTATAGTCTTGTTCTCCCCACAAGACTGAAAGCGTATCAATAGTTTCTGGAAGCATTGTGATAAAGCTTTCCAACATTTCTTTTGCGGTGTCTTGGTTTTGATTGGCACGTTTTAGCGCAAGCTGCCAGTCAACGGAAGGGATTTCGATTTCTCCTGGCTCAATACTATGGCACCACGACTTGATAAGGTTGATAAGTAACTCTACCTCGATAGGTTTAGGAAGGTAATCATCCATACCTGATGCGAGCAATCGCTCTTGCTCTTCCTTAAATGCGTGTGCGGTGACAGCGATGATGGGCGTGCCCATATTGACAGGAGACTTGCGTATCTCACGAGTTGCCTGTATACCATCCATGCCTGGCATCTGAACGTCCATTAAAATTAGGTCGAACTCTTGTGTCTGACACTGGTTTACGGCATCTTGTCCGCTAATTGTTGTAATGAGCTCAACAGGTGACTGGTCAAGCCATGTGTGCAGAAGTTTCAGGTTCATTTCCATGTCATCAACAGCCAATATTTTCACGTTAGGCAAGCTGCTGATTTTTTCTTGCATGGCGTTTTTCGCTGGCGTTGTGTGTTGGTTTACCAGGCTATCTAGCTTAGTCAACGTTATTGGCATACGTATTTGCGAATGGAAGTGCTGCGATAGGCTAGGGTATTGCGCAAAGGGCTCAGGGCCAGAATACCAGAGTACTCGTTTTTTGGCTGGGAACTGCACAAATTGGCTAAGGTAAGTATCACGCAGTACCATTTTGCTTACCGGTACCGTTGCCATAAAGAAGTCATGCTGGCCGCTTAGTGTAGCTAAATATTCTAAGGACTCCACCGAGGTGACCTTGGCACCCAATATCGACAACATAGTAGCGCTTGAGCGGCGGGTAGCAGGAATGGGGTCGAAAATGACCACGCTTTTCCCTTTCCAGTCTTCGCTACTCGTCAATGAATACTTTTGGCTAAGCTGATTCATGCGAAGGGAAACACTAAACATAGAACCCTGGCCCAGCACACTTTTAAGCGTTAGATCTCCGTTCATCAGGCGAACGAGTTCTCTACTAATAACAAGACCTAAGCCCGTGCCTTGATAGTTGCGATTAAGCGCATCGTCTACCTGAGAAAAAGCGTTAAAAAGCTTTTTCCTGTCTTGCCGGCTAATGCCAATCCCCGTGTCTTCAACGGTAATATTTAACTCGTGGATACCGTGAGGAAGTAAACGCCCATTTACTGATAATGTAATGGTTCCGCTAGACGTAAATTTAAGTGCGTTGCTGAGTAAGTTGTTAAGCACTTGCTTAATGCGAAACACATCGCCTAAAAGTTTTTCAGGTAGTGGTTTTAAGTCAAAAACGAACTCGATACGTTTACTATGCGAAGATTTAGCCATTATTGTGACCATCTCTTCGAGCAATTTATTAGGAGAAAAAGGTTGGTTATTGATTTGAAGTTTGCCCGCTTCAATTTTTGAAAAGTCGAGTACATCGTTAACAATAGTAAGCAGGTTTTCGGCTGCGGTACTGACTATCCGCACCTGTTCTTGCTGGTCAGTAGGCAATAATGCGTTATTGAGTTCTTTACTGAACCCCAGTATTGCATTAAGTGGCGTTCTAATTTCATGACTCATGTTTGCAAGGAACTGAGACTTTACGTTACTGGCCTTAATGGCATCTTTTCGTGCAATGTCTAAACGAGCATTTTGCTCTTCAATAAGTTCAACGTTGTTGCGTAAATCATTGGTTGCTTGTTCCACTTCACTTTCAAGCTGCCCCCTGCTTTTCTCCATCAATGCAAAAGAAAAAAGCCCTGCTTCAAGGAAAACGCCAACTTGGAAGCAGTAGGTAGTAAAATCGTTTGAAGGCAGCACGCCGATAAGGCTTAACATGCCAACAATAGCGCCCGTGGCAAGCATACCCCATGCAAAAATAAAGTATCGTGCCGGTTTGAAGTTATTTAAGAAGGCCTCAAACCCCGCGTAGACATAGCTTAAAATTGCTATAAGCCCAACGCCATACACTAGATTGTTCTTCCACATAGAAGGAAGAAGATCAATAAAACACACCAGTCCCGTCAGTGCTTGGCAGATTAATAATAGGTTAATAATAGGGTGAGCAGTGGGCGAATACTTTTCGGTTTCTAAGAAAGTCTTGGCAAACAGGCCTGAACTGATACCAATAATGACGAATATTAACTCTGAATGACCAGCTAACCAAATGGGGATACCTTGAGTGAACAATAGGTGCGTATGCCCACCCCACACGAATTGCCACAAGATAACCGCTAATATATATCCGACATAAGCAAGCAGGCTTTTTTCTTTCACGCCTAAAAATAGGGCTAAATTATAGATAGCAAGTATGAGTAAGCCGCCGTAAAAAAAGCCCCATAGCAAACTGTCCATTTGGAAATAGCTGCTGTGTAAAAGTTCAGCCTGTATGCGAAGTGGAGCTATAAGGCTTGAAGAGTGACTTTCGATACGTATATAAAGATCGACAGGGTCGCTGTTAGGGAGTTCGACGCGAAAGGTGGGGACGCGAAAACGTTGTTCTTTTTGCGTCTTACCTTGATGGCTCTGGTTAATGACCTTTCCATTTTGTACTAAATAGAAATCAACACTATCAAGTTGGCTAAAGTTTATTGAAAACACCCAGTTCTTGTCGTTTGAAACGTTGGCAACGGATGTAAGCAACCACATACCATTATTGCGAAAGCCAAAATTCGGATTGCCGTGAGGATGCATAAGAAAGTCGTTTCGTCTTCTTGATACATCGCCAATGGTAAGTTGGTAGTCGGTTTCGAATAAAAAGTACAGTGAGTCGGATAAATCTAACGTACTTTGTTCGTCAAAAAGCTGCTCGATATGTTGCGCTTGGGAACAAGAAGGCCAGAAGCTAGCTAGCAAAATAATTAGGAAAGAAAGTGCGCGAAAGGTTGCCATATTATTCTGTACTTTAACTACCATTTAGATAAGGGTTTTATTATTTTTAGGGTGAATATTGAACGGAAACTTCAACCCGTTCTATTTAAACACTCTATTTGCAGAATAACAAAGCAAACAATTAACACATTGATAGCATTTACATTGCAAGGATCTTTGCTAAATAGCAAAGACTGAGAGGCATTGGCTATTTGAAAAGTGGTGACAATTGTTTTCAAAGATTGCACACAAATGCGGTTTACCCCACAATAGCCTAAACGCTCGCGTACATTCAGTAAGTAGTGCGCTACAACACAACGGGAATGACGGCCTTTCTATTACGAGCGCATTGGTATTAATAACAAAACGAAAAAACTATCATGAGTGACGAGATCATCATTAATCGCGATGGGGTAGAGCAACTTCCTCTTCGACGTTTCACCGAAGACGCTTATCTAAACTATTCCATGTACGTCATCATGGACCGTGCTCTTCCGCATATTTCCGATGGTTTAAAGCCGGTACAGCGACGTATTATTTATGCGATGTCCGATTTAGGCTTAAGCGCGAATGCAAAATATAAAAAGTCTGCCAGAACTGTAGGTGATGTACTTGGTAAATTTCACCCACATGGTGACTCTGCCTGCTACGAAGCCATGGTGCTTATGGCGCAGCCTTTCTCATATCGCTATCCCTTGGTTGACGGTCAGGGGAACTGGGGCGCACCGGATGACCCTAAATCGTTTGCAGCCATGCGTTATACCGAAGCTAAGCTTTCTCGATTCTCGGAAGTGCTGTTAAACGAACTTGGCCAAGGCACGGTAGACTGGGTGCCCAACTTCGACGGTACGTTAGAAGAACCAAGTGTATTACCTGCCCGTTTACCGCATATACTACTTAACGGTGTGACAGGTATTGCAGTAGGCATGGCCACTGATATTCCACCGCACAATGTAAGAGAGTTGGCTAACGCATGCGCTATGCTGCTGGACAACAGTAAAGCTGAGCTTAGCGATGTCCTTGAACATGTTAATGGGCCAGACTATCCCACTGAAGCCGAAATTATTACGCCAAAAGCCGATATTAAAAAGCTTTACGAGACTGGGCGTGGCTCAATAAAAATGCGTGCTGTCTACGGCGAAGAGAATGGGGATGTGGTCATTACTGCTCTACCTCATCAGGCGTCTGGCGCCAAGATCCTAGAGCAAATAGCTTCGCAAATGCAGGCGAAAAAGCTGCCAATGGTAAGTGACCTGCGCGATGAATCGGACCATGAAAATCCAACTCGCTTAGTTATTACTCCTCGTTCAAATCGCATTGACGTTACCCAATTAATGCAGCATTTGTTTGCAACTACCGACCTTGAGAAAAATTACCGCGTTAACCTGAACATGATAGGTCTAGACGGTCGCCCTCAGGTTAAAGACTTGCGTACTATTTTATCTGAGTGGTTGCAGTATCGAAAAGATACAGTGACACGACGTTTGCAGTATCGCTTAGATAAAGTATTGGCTCGTTTACATATTTTAGAAGGTTTGTTAATTGCGTTTTTGAATATCGATGAAGTTATCGAAATTATTCGTACCTATGACAAACCCAAGCCTGAGCTGATGTCGCGTTTTGGTTTAAGTGATAAACAGGCCGAAGCCATTTTAGAGCTGAAACTTCGCCACTTAGCCAAATTAGAAGAAATGAAAATTAAGGGTGAGCAGGACGAGCTAGCTGCCGAGCGTGACAAGCTACAGCAACTGCTTGGCTCAGACCGCCGCCTTAAAACCCTCATTAAAAAAGAAATCCTTGCTGACGCCGAGAAATACGGTGACGAAAGGCGTTCACCTATTGTCGAGCGTAGCGAAGCTAAAGCGCTGTCTGAAAAAGAGTTAGTGCCTGCGGAATCAGTTACAGTTGTACTTTCAGAAAAAGGCTGGGCACGTTGTGCAAAAGGTCACGATATTGATGCTGAAGGGCTAAGCTATAAAGCGGGTGATGCTTATTTATCTAGCGCTGAAGGCAAAAGTAATCAACCTGCCGTATTTATGGATAGCTCAGGGCGAACATTCTCGTGCGACGCTCACGGACTTCCCTCTGCACGAAGTCAAGGCGAGCCTTTAACCGGGCGCTTTAGTATTGTTGGTGGGGAATCCTTCCAGCACGTGATTATGGCGCAAGACGAGAGTAAGTTCTTGGTGGGTTCTGATGCGGGCTATGGCTTCGTCGGCACATTCAAAGATATGGTTAGCAAGAATAAAGCGGGTAAAGCCTACTTGTCTTTGCCTACAGCAGCGAAAGTAATGAAACCAATGCCAGTGACTAACCCTGACTCTGATTGGTGTTTAAGTATTTCTAACGAAGGGCGTATGCTTATGTTCCCGCTTCGCGACTTGCCAAGTTTAGGCAAAGGAAAAGGAAATAAGCTGATCAATATTCCTTCAGCAAAATCACAGTCTCGTGAAGAGTATGTCAAAGTGCTGACCGTTGTGCCTGATGGCGCGGCCATTAAGGTTGGAGCAGGGAAGCGCAATATGACGTTAAGTGCTGAAGACCTTACCCATTATCAAGGAGAAAGGGGCCGTAGGGGGAATAAATTGCCTCGCGGTTTACAGCGGGTTGATAGCGTAGAAGTAGTGCTATCAAATAAAGACGAAGCACCTGAAGATTTGTCATAAAGTTTAAGTTGTTCTTATGCTTAGGTGAACTACACTCATTAAAGGAATGAATGAGGAATTTACATGTTAGGCATAGTTTTTACATCATTAATCGATATGCTTGAGGAGAAGGTTTCTCCCGAGTTCGCTGATGATGTCATCATGGAAGCTGGGTTAGAGAACGACGGAGCATATACCGCAGTGGGTTATTACCCGTTTGAACAGATGCAACGCCTGGTAGGTGTGCTGGTAGAGAGAACGGGTAAATCTGCTAACGAACTCTTATACGATTTTGGTTTTTATTTATTCGGTAAGTTAGGGGCCGTACACGGTGACGTATTAGCCAATACCAATAGCATGCTAGACATGTTGGAGCACTTGGACGGCGATATCCATGTCCAGGTTAAAAAGCTTTATCCTGACGCAGACCTCCCTCGTTTTAAGGTGCTGTCACGCACAGACACCTCCATGCGCCTACAATATTACTCTGAAAGAGAGTTATATCCCCTAGCTGAGGGCTTGATGGACGCCGCTGCAGCCTATTACAACTGCAAAATTGAAAGGGAAACCCATCAACTAGAAACGCCTCACACGTACGAATTTAGCATATCTCTTGTTGTTTGACGGGGGTTTAATGTCAGATGAAACATCGAATGGCAAGCCCACTAATAATGACGCTGTAGCTTTAATTGAGCGTCGTTTAAAGCGAGAGCGAAATGCCAGAGAGCAAGCCGAAAGTTTGCTCAGAGAAAAGACCCAAAGCTTATATGCTACTTTGCAAAAGAGCCAACGCGCGCAGAAGGATTTAGAGCTTGCCCTGTGGGCTTCGCAAGAGTCATTTTGGAGTTGGGAAGCACGAAGCGACGTTATGGAGATTCGCTCTTTCTCTCTTCACTCACAAAGTGTATCTACGTGGTCGGGCACCTTAATTCAGCTTCTTGAACGGGTCCATGAGGACGATTTGGAAGGGCTTCAGTTTCACTGGACCATGGCACTTCACGGCAATCGCGATCGCGTTGAATTTTCCTTTCGTTTAATGCTAGAAAATAGCTACCAATGGGTAAGGTTACGCGGCCGTGTACTAGAGCGGGGTAGCGCGGGCGAAGCACTGCACATTGTGGGAACTACCAAAGATATCACCCAGCAGCGCAAAGCCGAACAATCTTTCCATTTAATGGCCTCTGCGTTCGCTAGTTCAAGAGAGCCTATGTTAGTCCTCTCTCCCGACCTTATTATTACAGAGTGTAATGATGCCTTTATCCATTTACTTGGTATGTCAGTAAAAGAGCAATGTGTAGGGGTGAATTTCAATCAAATATTTATCGCAGAGAAAGTTGATAAAGCGCAATTGGCCATCGATAAGCAGGTTCGATTTGAGTCAAAAATAAAAAACCAAAGCGGCGAAATGAAAGTGGTAGATATTTCTGTGGCTTTGTTCGAAACCTATCAACAAACCTCGACTTATTTAATCGCAACAATGCGCGACATCAGCGATAGAAAGCGCAACGAGGCCAAGCTACGTCAACTCGCCTTGCACGATGAATTGACCGGTCTTTCTAATCGTAACTCGCTACGTGAGTCTATTTCAGAGTTAGTGAAAAAGGTGCAGCCTTTTTCTCTTGTATTTATTGACCTAGATGGGTTTAAAGCCATAAATGATAATGCGGGGCATGAAAGAGGCGATGCAGAACTACAGCGCATGGGTGCGTTACTTACCGCTATGTTCGGTCCCATTGGGGAAGTTGGCAGGTGGGGAGGTGATGAATTTATTGCCGTAGTGCCTAACCAAAATATTGAAGACATTGCCGAACGTTCACAGGAACTTATTAGTCAAATTGAAGAAGACGCCATTGTTGTAAAAGGGACAGAGCTCAGACTGTCGGCCAGTATTGGCATTGCAGAATTTCCAGAACACAGCAACAGCATTGAAGGTTTAGTCCAGTGTGCCGATGCAGCAATGTATCGCGCAAAAGAGCTGGGGAAAGGGCAAACCTTTGTCTATGAGCCAGGGCTTTATGAAAGCATGACGCAGCAAGTCAGTATGGTAAACGACTTGCGCAAAGCCGTAGAAAATCATCTTCTTGATTTTTATATTCAAGGTAAATATGACTTAAATGGCGTCTTAAAAGGTGGTGAAGTATTGTGCCGCTGGATCTCAGGACTGCATGGTGTGGTATCGCCAGCAGTGTTTATCCCCATAGCAGAAGAGCACAAGCTAGATAGCGCCATTGGTTTACAAGCGCTAGAAGCGGCATGCGACTACATATCGATAATGGAATCGCAACAAGGCGAAGCTATTCCGCTATCGGTTAATATTAGTGCTAATCAGATGCTCGCCCCGGAATTTCCCGACCAAGCAGCCTCCATTTGTCTGGATAACAATGTATCTCCGGAATTTATAGAATTAGAGCTCACTGAGTCGGTGTTTATTCGGGACGAAAAGTCAGCGCTAAGAGCATTAAATACACTCAGAGAGAGTGGGTTTAGGTTGTCTTTAGATGATTTTGGCAGTGGCTTCTCATCACTTAGCTACCTGAGGAGTTTTCAGTTTGAGGTGGTCAAGGTAGATAAAAGCTTAATTCAAGGTATACACCAAGATAGCAAAGCAAACGCGCTTTTTAATGGTTTAATAGCTATGTTGAAGAGCCTGCAAATAGATGTAGTGGCTGAAGGGGTAGAATTAGAGTCTTATCTACCTTTTTTGGAGCAAGCAGATATTAAGTTAATGCAGGGCTTTTACTTTGATAAACCTATGCCTTACGACCAGTTTCTTGCCAGGCATAGCACTGAGCCTAATCGGTAATGTCTTTTGCTCAGCTTAAACAAAAAAAGCCCTAACGGGCTTTTTTTAATGACTAAGCAGGCGCGCTACTTAGCATTTGTACTTTCAAAGATTTTATCTGCTGATGCAGCAACAAAGCCTTTATAAAGTTTACCGTCAGGCATTTCATAGCGCTGCGCGAATTCATAAAAACAGCTTGGAATAGCCACAGTCTCATCGCTAAATGCTACGTCAGCACGGTCAGCCATAGTTGACGACTGCGCTAAAAATACATCTGGACCGCCTTTAATTTCGCCGCCTGAGGTGTTTAGCACAAAGCCTGCTTCTTTAAGCAATGTGTTTACGTCAGTCAACTCGTCAGTGCGGGTTAAGTGATTAACACTTACTGTAAAGTGGTTAGCACGAAAGCCCCATGCCGCCATCCACGCCGCGTATTCTGATTCGTTAAGCAGTGTGTCGTATTCTGCTTTAGTAACGTCCCAATGCTTACCCGAGTACAAGAAGTTATCGGCATCCACTACAGACTCAGGCATTTGATCAACCATCTTCTTGATAATAGCTTGAGCAGTTTCAGAAAGCTCGTTTACCCGAAGCTCGCTGATAAATACTTTTGGTTTAGTATCGTCAGGGTGCTCAAAGTGCTTTGCAGTCAGCTTTTTAGCTTCAAAGTCATAGTCGCCTTTCGCTTCATAACCCAATGCTAAGAAGTGCGCAGCAAGCTTGTCTAAGCGGGTTTTATCAAGAGCAAAAGTTCTAAAAGCCACATGGTCGTTAACGATGTCGTTCGTGTTTTCCTCTCCCGCCAAAAGTGCATGGATTTTATGCGCTGAGGGAGTGATGGTTACGTAATCGTCCCACATGTTGCTAAACAACGTATCGATGTTGCTATGCATAGTGATAGGGTCCTTTCTGTCGTCGACTATTTCTAAATGAATAGTTCGTATAGGGTTGGTGCTTAACCGGCCGATACACTCTGCATCGGCCTTTTATCGCTGTAAAAGCTTGGGTTACATCGACAAGCCTGGGCTTAATTTGCCCGGCATAGTGACTTTGTCTAGCTCTACGGAAGCGACTGGGTATGCACAGTAGTCAGCGGCATAAAACGCGCTTGCTCTGTGGTTACCACTATCGCCCACACCGCCAAACGGCGCAGCGCTGCTTGCACCGGTAATAGGTCTGTTCCAGTTTACGATGCCCGCACGTATACGCGCGAAGAAGTAACGATAGTCTTCTTCGTTGTCGCCCAGAAGACCTGCTGATAAGCCAAAGCTGGTGTTATTCGCTTCTGCAATAGCAGCATCAAAGTCGCTGTAGCGGATTACTTTAAGTAGTGGACCAAAGTGCTCTTCGTCTGGTAGCGAAGCAAGCATGTCGGTAACGTCAATAATGCCCGGGGTAGCAAAACCTTTGCTTTCGTCTTTTTGTTCAAGACGAACCAGCACGTTACCACCAAGGTCTTCAAGTTCTTGCTGCGCTTTCACCATAAGTGCAGCGGCGTTGCTTGAGATCATAGCACCCATAAACGGCTGGTCTTCTGCATCGTAATCGCCAACTTTAATGTTTTTGGTTACTTCGATAAGGCGAGCAAGGATTGCATCACCTTGTGCATCGGCTGGCAAGAATAAGCGACGAGCACACGTACAGCGCTGACCTGAAGTAATGAAAGCAGATTGCACGATATCGTGTACTGCCGCATCAACATCAGCCACGTCTTTTACGATAAGTGGGTTGTTGCCGCCCATTTCAAGCGCCAAGATTTTACCTGGGTGACCTGCGAACTGCTCGTGAAGGATTTTCCCAGTACGAGAACTACCCGTAAAGAACAGACCATCAATGTCGTTATGCGACGCCAACGCTTTGCCTGTTTCAACTTCACCCTGAACAAGGTTAAGTACGCCCGCTGGCAGGCCGGCAGCGTCCCATAGCTTCACCATTTCTTGTGCAACCATAGGCGTCAAGTCGCTTGGTTTAAATACAACTGTGTTACCTGCAATAAGGGCTGGAACAATGTGTCCGTTTGGCAGGTGACCTGGGAAGTTGTATGGGCCAAATACCGCAACAACGCCGTGAGGTTTATGGCGAATGAATGCTTTACCAACTGGCATTGGGTTTTCAACGTTACCCGTGCGTTCAAAATAAGCTTTTTCAGAAATGCCAATTTTGCCCATCATGGCGCCCACTTCCGTAGCGGTTTCCCATTCTGGTTTGCCCGTTTCTTTTGCCATAACTTTGGCAAGGTGCGCTTTGGCTTCTTCTAGCTTAGCGCCGTAAACCTTTATGATCTCTAGACGCTCTTCAACGGTTTTCATGCTCCACGCTACAAGTGCAGCTCGAGCGGCGTTAATTGCGTCATCAATTTGAGCGGCAGTCGCAGACTTACCTTCCCAAATTACTTCGTTTTTTGCAGGGTCAACTGACGTTAAGTCGTGACCTTGTCCGGCAACCCATTCACCGTTGATAAAATGTGTATGTAGCATAGTGGGTGTCCTTTTAATCTCTGAATGTAACAGGGGCAAAGCGTACGTGCTCTCCCTCTTTGACATTCAATGCAGCAGCGGCTTGGCGAGATAGCACGGCAACTTGCTTTTCTTCGCTTACCGTCATCTCGGTGGCGACTGCACGAAAATCAGATACTGATGTATTAATGATGTAGTGCGTTTGCCCTTGGGCAGCAGCGCTATCGTCAATCAAAACAGGCAGTTTTAAACTCGACTGAGCCGTGCGGATGTGGCTCAAGTTTGCTTCTACCGTTGGGCCTGCGTCGAAAATGTCTACGTAGCCGCGGCAAGAAAAGCCTTCTTCTTCTAAAAGCTGAAGTGCAGGGCGTGTTTTGTCGTGGACTTCGCCAATGACTTCTTGCGCTTCTTTGCTAAGCAGATTTACGTATATCGGGTACTTTGGCATAAGCTCAGCAATAAACACTTTATTACCAATGCCAGTTAAGTAGTCGGCAGTAGGAAAATCCATCGAGAAGAAGTGGGTTTCCAACCACTCCCAAAACGGTGAGCGTCCTTCTTCGTCACTCACACCGCGCATTTCAGCAATAACGGTTTCTGAGAAGCGTTCACGGTGCTCCATCATAAATAAGAATCGAACCTTTGAAAGGAAGCGGCCGTTAATGCCGCCACGGGCTTGCTCGCGAAGGAACAAGGTACATATCTCGGTAACGCCAGTGTAGTCATTACAAAACGTTAGAATGTCTACCGTATTGTGAATGTTAAGCTCGCGCGAGGCATGTACCACCTTGCTTAAATGGTAGTGATAAAACGCGTCATCTATGCCAACAGCCGCTTCGATACCTGTTGTACCCACTACCTGGCCGGTAGTGGTATCTTCCATCACAAACAAGTATGACTCATCGCCAGGTTCGGTTACGTTTGGCTTGTTAAACGCAGTTTCTGCACGATCAATTTTACGCTGCAGCAACTCGTCGTTGACAGGTAAAGACGTAAAGCCAATACCTGATTCAACGGCGATTTCTTTAAGCGCGTTATAGTCGGCCTTCGTGATAGGGCGAATGATATTCATGTTCGCTACTCGTGTTGTAATTATTCGGCGTTTACAACGGCAGCAACGGCGCGTTCAAAACGTGCAAGACCTTCTTTAATGTCTTCATCAGGAATAACCAGTGAAGGTGCAAAACGAATGACGTTCATGCCAGCAACAAGACACATTAGGTTCTCTTTCGTTGCAGCCATCATGAAGTCGCGTGCACGGCCTTGGTATTTCTCATTCAATGCACAACCTAACAGCATGCCTTGACCACGCACTTCTTCAAATACGTTGTACTTGTCATTGATAGCGCCAAGTAATTCGCGGAAAAGGGCTTCTTTCTTAAGCACGCCTTCAAGCACTTCTGGCTGGTTCACGATATCTAACGCTTTTTCCGCAACCGCACAGGCCAGTGGGTTACCGCCGTAAGTACTACCGTGGGTACCTGGCTTAAGATGTGCTGCAATATCATTCGTTGTTAGCATGGCGCCAATTGGGAAGCCGCCACCAAGAGATTTAGCTGTAGTTAAGATATCGGGTGTTACGCCAAGGCCCATATATGCGTAGAGGTGACCGGTACGACCAACGCCTGACTGAACTTCGTCAAAAATAAGTAGTGCGTTATGCTTGTCACAAAGCTCGCGCACACCTTTCACGAAATCAACATCAGGTGGAATAATACCGCCTTCACCTTGAAGTGGTTCCATCATTACAGCACAAGTTTTATCTGAAATTAGTGCTTCAAAGGCAGCTAGGTCATTGTAGTCACAGTGATCAACAGCGCCTGGCTTAGGGCCAAAGCCATCAGAGTAAGCCGCTTGACCACCTACCGTTACGGTAAAGAAGGTACGACCATGGAAACCTTTATTAAAAGCAATAATTTGATTCTTGTCTTCACCGTGCTTATCAAGTGCCCAACGACGAGCAAGCTTTAATGCCGCTTCGTTAGCTTCCGCACCAGAGTTGGCAAAGTAAACTTTGTCAGAGAATGTCGCATCGTTAAGCTTTTTAGCAAGGCGAAGCGCAGGTTCGTTAGTAAATACGTTGCTTAGATGCCAAAGCTTGCTGCCTTGTTCATTAAGTGCCTTAACTAGCTCAGGGTGGCAGTGACCTAGAACGTTTACTGCAATACCGCCTGCAAAGTCGATGTACTCAGCTCCATCTTGATCCCATACGCGTGAACCTTCACCTCGAACAGGTACCATACCTGCTGGGTTATAGTTAGGAACCATTACATCATCAAATGTAGCGCGAGTTACGTTCATCTTTGTTACCTCTGCATTGGGCGCCAATCACACTGTGTGATTTTGCTTGTCTAATCGAATCGCACGTTTTATTCGTGCAACGAGAGTCGATAAGCGTCAGTTGGGCGCATAAAAACTAATCGGATTTGATTTACAGTATGCCATTTTTTTTAACATTTGTCTTCTTTGCAAAAGGCTGTAGCCCTTTATTTATAAGGACTGTGGCTTAATTTGCAGGAAAAGTGAATAACTATTAACTACTGGGCTATATCAATTAGTAATAATCAATTTTTACGCAAAGAAAAGCGCTGTCTGGTGGTTTTGTTGTACTTCAGAGGAATAGAAAGGGGCATTGCGCAGTGAAAAACTTGCCTGTTTACTTTAGCTATAAATAAGCAAGACACTGAGTTGTCGTCAATATTTTTGAGTATCAGGTATCAACTACGAGAAAAGTGCATAACCAATGCATGAATATCCACAAATTATTTGAGGTTTGATGTTCTTCTGTGCATAATTTTTGTTCAAACTGGGCGTGGGGAAAGCCTCAAGGCCTGTCAACTATCTTCACTTTTTACCAACGGAAGGGTGAAAATATCCAAACTTTTGAGATTCTCAAGTGCACCCGCTGGGTAGCGCTGCTCAGAAAAAAGCGGTTTTACCTCTTGAATGTCAACGAGCTTGAGCTGATGTAGCATTCTTATTTGTGTATAAGCTCGAGCTTGATGCAGAATTTTACTTAAGGTTTTGGGTTGAGTAAGCTGTTTATCTGCACAGTCTCGCATTGGCTGTGCAATTGGCAGACGGGTAAAGTGCATCCACTCTAAAATGTCGGCACTCACTGCATCAGCGAATTCTTGTTGTAACGCAATAAGGTGGTTAGCCGACGGCGCAATTTTTAATAAAGCCTCATGACGCTTTTGTTCTTTGTCTCTCTGGCACTCTTGTAATAAGTGCAGTTGGATCTTATCGAACAGTTTGAAATAAAGTCGTGTCACAGCACAGCGGCCTAAATTACTTATCATTGCCAGCGTGTAGGCTTGATGCTTATTTAGATCACTCAGTGCAGCTAGGCGCTTTGCAGTAAGCGCAACGCCTGTTGAGTAATGCGTTAGTTTTTGCTTGATAAGCGGGTAAGGATCGGTAATTTGAGGCATGGCGCGCTTTAATATCAATGAAGGTATTAGCGTGCGCAAGTTTTCGATACCTAAAAAGCTCAATGAAGTGCGCAAGGTTTCAACAACGATTATACGTCCTCGCGAATCTTTGCGTCTGAATTGAGGCGTATTTACTACTACTATGAGCTCGTCATAAAGCCACGGCATAGTGGCGACGATAGGCTCTAGTTTTGAAACTGAGCACGCTTTAACAGATAAGGCATCTAACAGCTCACCAATGTTTTCAGGTAAGTTGAGCACGTTCTGAACGAGCTCTTCGGTGTAGCTAAGTTGCTCAGTAAGTTCATCAAGCAGAATCTCGTGAAGGTGGTGGCTAACCGATTCTAAATAAGAGGCTTCTGTTTTTTCCTGTAGACGTTTGTTTTCAATTGCGACTTTTTCAACGTGAAGTAAAAGCCTACGTGCGTCACCCTGTTCTGACTGTTCGAAGCTGACTTGGCCCACCTTACGCTTTCCTAGCATTTCAAGCACGCGCTCGGGTGATACGATCATATTTTCAAATCGATCATCTATCGTCGGCGGTGTGGTTGCCCCCATGGTCATATTAAAAGCACTCCTGCTCATAACTTTTTGGTGAACGGCGATATTATCGTACATTAGGGGCCTTTATAACGTTAGCTACGGTAATGATGAAAATGTAGCTACCACTTAAAAGCACAGTTAGCACCCTGCAATGATTGATATCGCTTATGTAGTTTTCAACATAACGCTCAGTTAGCGCTTGGCTAAAATTGATTATGAAAAGTTAAACGAAAAATCAGTGAATTGCGAATTTTAACGGCCTTCAAGCGCAACCTTTTACACTATGTAGGGTATCGGCAATACGCCTGTAGACTTAAACCTTTTTATGATGAAGAAAAGCTTCAAGCACGCTGTGACCGTGTTCGGTAAGTAATGATTCAGGGTGATACTGAACACCCCATATAGGGTAGCGATTATGGGAAACTGCCATAATTTCTTTTGTACCCGCCGCTGTCTCACACCAAGCATCGACGCGTAGTGATGGAGGTAAAGATTCAGGGCTTAATACTAATGAATGGTAGCGGGTTACGTTAAAGGTGTTTGGTAGCCCTTCAAATAGCCCTGTGTTGTGATGGGACAATGCTGAAACTTTACCGTGTTTTATTTCTTGGGCGCCTACCACTTCTGCACCAAAAACTTGTCCTATGGCTTGATGACCTAAGCAAACGCCCATTATGGGAATTTCACCGGCAAAATGCTCTATCGCAGATAAACTAATACCCGCCTCGTTAGGCGTGCAAGGGCCTGGCGAGATAACAAGTTGAGAAGGTGCCAAGCGCGAAATATCGTCAAGGTTAAGGGCGTTATTTCTTACCACTTCAACGTCAGCGCCAAGCTCTGTGAAATACCTAGCGAGGTTATGAGTGAACGAATCGAAGTTATCAATTAACAGCAACACAGCAGCGTTAATCCTTGGTATTTCTGTAAAACAACGGTTGTGACATAAAGCGTTCTATTAACGCTTCATGTCTTTTAAATGCTGTCTTTAAGTTACGGCTTTGGAATGAAGCCAACGGCTTTGTAAACTTTGGCCAGCGTCTCTGCTGCACGTGCTGATGCTTTTTCAGCGCCTTGGCGCATAACGTCATCTAAGTATGCTCTATCTGCGCGAATTTCAGCATAGCGAGTTTGAATAGGCTCAAGTAAAGATACTACCGCATCGGCAACATCACCTTTTAAGTGACCATACATTTTATCGGTATATTCAGGCTCAAGATCTTTTACCGATTTACCCGTAGCTAATGAAAGCAGGGTAAGTAGGTTAGATACCCCTGGTTTCTCGGTTGGGTTGAAGTATATATTAGCTTGTTCGTCAGAGTCGGTTACCGCACGTTTAATCTTCTTAGCCAGCTTCTTAGGGTCTTCTAGCAGACCAATGAAGTTATTAGGATTGTTGTCTGACTTAGACATTTTCTTTTCTGGCTCTTGCAGACTCATGATACGCGCACCGAACTCTGGAATATAAGGGTCTGGTAAGCGGAATACGTCGCCGTATAAGTTATTTACTCGCGTTGCTATATCGCGTGTTAACTCAAGGTGCTGTTTTTGATCTTCACCCACAGGTACTTTATCGGCTTGATAAAGCAAGATATCTGCTGCTTGAAGTACAGGGTAGCTGTATAAGCCTACATTTATGTTGTTCTCATTTTTCGCAGACTTATCTTTAAACTGCGTCATGCGGTTTAGCTCGCCCATTTGAGCATAGCAATTTAATACCCACGACAGCTGCGCATGCTCAGGAACATGTGATTGCAAAAATAGCGTGCTCTTTTGCGGGTCAATACCGCAAGCTAGATAAAGAGAAAGGCCGTCTAGACAGGCTTCGGCAAGTTGCTTCGGATCTTGTCTTACTGTGATCGCATGTAAATCGACAATCATGTATAAGCAGTCGTGATCGTCTTGCATGGAAACCCACTGTTTAAGTGCACCCATATAGTTGCCAAGGGTAAGTTGTCCTGAAGGCTGGCAGCCACTTAATACAACGGGTTTATTACTCATTTCTATTTACCTGTAATACGTTAAATTCTGTTAAAAACTAAGCTTTAGACAACGATGAAAGTTCATCGCGCATTTGCGCAATCACATCGCCGTAATCGGGTTGGGAGAAAATGGCCGAACCAGCCACAAACATATCTGCCCCCGCTTCTGCTATTGCGCGAATGTTATCGACTTTTACGCCACCGTCAATTTCAATTCGAATTTCGTAGCCGCTTTCTAGTACACGCTGCTTCACCGCACGTACCTTATCTAGGGTACTGGGGATAAACTTCTGGCCGCCAAAACCAGGGTTCACCGACATAATAAGGATATGGTGTAGTTTATCCATAACATGATCTAAGTAGTGTAGCGGCGTAGCCGGGTTAAATACCAAGCCGGGTTGGCAGCCAGCATCAATAATAAGCTGAAGAGACCGGTCTATGTGTTCAGACGCTTCTGGGTGAAAGCTGATATAGCTTGCGCCCGCGTTGGCGAATTTCTCAATAAGATCATCTACTGGCTTTACCATAAGGTGAACATCAATCGGCGCGGTTATACCGTATTTTCTCAATGCTTCGCAAATCATTGGCCCAAACGTAAGGTTCGGCACATAGTGGTTATCCATTACATCGAAATGCACCACATCGGCGCCAGCGTCCAATACTTGTTCTACATCTTCACCAAGTCTTGCAAAGTCGGCAGAAAGTATTGATGGAGCGATTAAAAACGGTTTCATTGCGTGTCCTTTAAACAAAAACAACAGGGGGCGTTGCCACTTACGTTATAGGGTTGCGAAAGTTTACCCAAAACCAGGCATTTTTACTATGTAAAGGGTACATCAAGGATGATTTGACATAAATTTAAGACAGACAACCATAAATCGCGCTGCTGCACAATTTTGGTGAGACTGCGTTTTGTTGGTGCGTTTTTAAGCGGCCTTAAAACTGAGTAAATTATGAGAGTATTAAGTGCGCGCTGTTTATGTTGTTAATTATCAATGGTTTATAATTTTTTCGGCAGGCTTTTTTAATGAACCATAAATGGGCATCAACTTTGCGTTATCCAGTCCAAAAAGAAAACACAGACAGAAAAAACGAATTACAACAAGTTTGAATTTGACTGGAGAACACACATGAAAACATCTACAAAAAGAACCCTACTTGCCGCTGCTATTTCTTCAGCGTGTTTGCTAACCGCTATGCCTAGCTATGCAGAAGGTGAATTTACCGCAAACGCTGGCGCAACCAGCAACTACATTTGGCGTGGTTTAACACAAACTGTTAACGAAGCTGCAGTACAGGGCGGTATCGACTACGCACACGAAAGCGGTTTCTATGCAGGTACGTGGGCGTCTAACGTAAGTTATGCATCAGATGATATTTACTCATACGAGCATGACGTATACTTTGGTTATTCAGGTGAGTCTGATGGTATTGCTTACGACTTCGGTTACCTATATTACAACTACGACGCTGAAGCAGAATTCGATTTTGCAGAAATCTACGGCTCAGTAGGCATGGGTGGTGTAAGCGTAACAGTTTACCTATTAGCGCACACCGAAGCGGATGAAGCTGAAGGCCAAGATTTTGGCTTTGGACAGGCTTACTACGCGTCTCTCGATTACACCACCGAGATATTGAATGGTACTGAGTTGACGCTACATGCTGGTTATCATGACGGTGACTTTGTGGATGCTTTCAACTTCGGCGACGGTACTGATAGCTATGCCGATTACGGCGTAACCATTGCAAAAGATGGTTTTAGTTTCGCTGTGACTGGAACCAACTTAGATGATGTTGGTGCTGACGCACTAGATAACGACGAGTTAAAATTCACTGTAGGTTATTCAGTAGATTTCGAACTTTAATTTAAAAAAGGGGCTAACAGAGCGGCCTCTTAATTAAAACGTTGAGTAGTAAAAGCCTAATGTAATTTTCATTAGGCTTTTCATTTTAAAGAGCAACGCATTTTTAACTTGTTCGTTACTTGCTTTTGATTATAATGAGATTAAATTTTAAACGAGTGTAAGGGGTGTTCAGGATGAAAGTTCTTCCTTTTTTTGCGATTTGTGGAGCTGCCGGCCTAATCAGCGTGGCCGTTACAAATCCGCCAAGCTCACGCTCGTCTGTTTGTGAATTCCAACCCGTTACCGAGTTTAACCCAAAACTCCCTGCAAGCCACATTCAAAACCAGTGCGCCCGTCATCAAGAGGGGGTAGAAGAGGTTAGCTGGCTGTCATGGATAGCAGGAAAGTCACCGTCCTTTCAGTTTCACTTTTTAGATTTACTAGAGTTGCTTCACAGCGACGATGGTAATCGGGATTTCACTTCACCCTCAAACGACTCTTAAGGGGGCATTATGCAATCTGGTACTGGTTTCTGGTCAGTTCTAGGTAGTGTAGTGGCAAGTTTGTTTGGTGTTCAAAGCCATAAAAATTATGAACGTGACTTTACCAAAGGTACCTTTATCAGCTTTGCTGTTATAGGCGTTATTTTAGTTGTGGTATTTGTCGTATCACTTTTCATGTTTGTAAAGTGGTATACAGGCTACGGCTGATAGCCCCCTTACACTGAGTAAAAGCGCTTCATCGCTTCAAATAGGTGTTTGCTAACCTTTTATCTCGCAATAATTATTCAGCAGAAGCCGACTGAGCTACTTTTTTCTTGCGTGTTTTCCGTTTCACAACGACTTTCGCGGGTGGAAAATAAGCTAATATTTCATCTACTGGCTGTCGCTTCGCGCCATTTTGACTAATCGAGCGTTTAACTGACAGCATGCTAAAGTCTGCACCTTGATATAAAGCACGAGTTAGCGGTAAATCGTGGTTCGATATCAAAACCGGTATACCGCGTTTTTTAGAAGCTCGGGTGGCCAATTCTGCCAGTTTTTCTTGGGACTCTTGCCCAAAACTTCGCGCCGCATAACTGGTGAAGGCTGCTGTCTTGCTAATAGGTGCGTATGGAGGATCGCAATAAATAACATTGCCTCGCCTAGCCCTTGAAAAAACCTTCTCAAACGGTAGGCAGGTAAAAGTGGCCTTTTGTGATTTTTCAGAAAACACAAACATTTCGTCTTCTGGAAAGTAGGGCTTTTTGTACCGGCCAAAAGGCACATTAAAACGACCTTGAAGACTATATCGACACAAACCGTTGTAGCCGTGGCGGTTCAAATAGAGAAAAAGAATAGCGCGATAGTATTCGTCTTGCGTCCCGTTGAATTCTTCACGCAGGTCATAGTACATCTTCTCTTCATTGCGGCTCCCATCAAAAAACGCACGCGCATCGTTAATAAGCGCGTCGGGTTGCGCTTTTAAGAAGTTGTATAAGTTAATGAGGTCAGGGTTGATGTCATTAAGCAGGTAGCGTTTGTATTGCGTATTCAGAAATACAGATCCAGCACCAACAAACGGTTCTATGAGTTTGTTAGCTTGCGGTAATCTGGCCTGAATGTGCTCAACCAAGCTGTATTTGCCACCGGCCCACTTTAAAAAGGCACGGTTCTTTTTCTGCATCATGCTTAAACGTTACTACCTAGACGGAATGAAGACGGTGGTTTTTCCTTGCGCCGCCGTTCCAAGGGAAAGGGTCGTCTTTATACTTTTATGCTGATCAGTATCAGATATCACCACGCTAAAGGTAGATTGTAACTTTCATCAGTAAAACGGACAACCAACAAGTGTCGCAAGAGTGGAATTTAGCTAAATTATCAGAACTAATTAGGTGCTTTTGACTTTGAATCGGCTTAATTTTGCGCTTTATCTATTTCAGCTAGGACCTGACTCCCCCGCTTTATAAACGCATTTTGTTTGCCCGGATATTCAGGTAACGCTGCGCGAGTTTGCTGTGCTTGCGATAGTGAGGGGTAAACTTCTCGAAAAACAACTACAAACCAATCGCCACCGTAGCGTTCAGTTTTATAAATGCGGGTTTGCTCTACAAGATTGTGTTCACGCAAGAACGCATTGAGCACCGATTCGCTTTTCATCGCTAGCATTTGAATGGCGTAATCGTTAGCGTTAATCCACTGGTTTCGCTGCGGTGAAGTTTGGTTCACATTTTCGTTGCTAGGCTTCGTATCAGTGCTTTGCGGGTTCGCTAATGGTGTTTGTGTATTCTCTTCCGTTCTTTGCTCAGTACTTTCACCTGAACTAGTAGTATCGACAGAGGAAGAGTTGTTGCTTTGTGCCCTTGAAGTATTACTACTATTATCGCCTTCTGTTTCAGACAAAGAACCTGCATCAGGCAGTGATGATACTGCGCTTTCCCAGTCGGTAATCAGCGAATCATTCTCTGCTATTTCATTTTCCGCTGGCTTATCAAGGGTTGATTGACCGGTTAGCTCAGGTGGTGCACTTGGTGTCGAGACAATTTCCACATTACCGGTTTGTGCGCTTACGTCATTTTGCTTTTCAGCAGCGGTGACTTCTCTGCTTTTATCGATGTCGACATTGAAGCCTTCATCACCATTGCCGTCAGCAATTAGCTTGTTATAGGCTGAACCCGGTTCAACCTGAGTTTGATTAGATTCAAGAGTTTGCTGGCTAATAGGAGAGAAAATTGATGCGAGCTTTTCACCGTACTGCCAATAGATAAGGCCAGAGAATGTGGCCAGAAACACCAGAGCTACACCAGCATAAAACCATTTTGTTTTTAGTGGGTTTGTGAATGTCTTAGTATTTTTACGTTGTCTATTTTCTAAATGAGCCTGAAACGCTTCTCTTCGGGAAGCTATCATTTTATCAAGGTCTGACTCGTAATTAGGCTGCTCGCTAATCACAGACTGGCTGCTAATAATAAGCGGTGTTTCAGTATTTTTAGCAGGAAGCCATTGTTTAGCGCGCTCGGCCCATGCGTTATTTGCAAATAAAAGTACGTTTAAATGCTGTTTGTTTCCAGCAAATCGACTTTGTAAGACCAAATCCCACAGCTCTTGTAACAGTGCATCAGGAAGGTTATGGGCTTGGGTGATAGCAATTAGAATTGGGCCTTCGTGGCTATTCAAATCAGAAAGTAATTCATTAAGGGGGCGAACAAAGCTTCCCACTACTTGTCCGAGTAGCTGCCGACAAAGCTGTCTACGGTAGTCAGAAGGCTCCATATTATCTTGCGCGGTCAAATACGCAATTTCGGTATCGTCGTGCTGTTGAAAGACAAAGGCTTCAAGGGTTTTTTGTTGTTGAGCAATAGACTCACCGCTGACAAAGATCAGCTGAGAGGAGTAATTAACCAGATATTCCAAACGTTCATGCAGTTCACTTTGCATGGGAGTTTGCCCTTATTCAACGTTGCTTTAAAACTAGTCTAGCAACGCACCTTATTATCAGCTTCCCAAGTTTTGGGAATAATGAAAGGGCACGCTGCCAGTTTGGCGCGAACGCGAATGTCTAAGAGAGAATGTCAGTAAGGATGGTGTCGGTAACGTCTTTAGTAACAACCGCTTTGCCAATGCCTTGAGGAAGTACAAACCGAATACTACCCGCTTCCACTTTCTTATCGCGTTTCATGTGCTTAACATAGTCGTCTTTCGTCATGCTACTAGGCCCTGCAATAGGCAGTGCAAAAGCTTCGAATAGCGCTGACACGCGTCGTGTTTCTGACGCTTCAAACCATGTTAATGCTTCAGCAGCTTTACAAGCAATTATAGTACCAGCGGCTACTGCTTCGCCGTGTAACCAATTGCCATAACCTTGTTCAGCTTCAATAGCATGGCCAAACGTGTGACCTAAGTTAAGAATGGCGCGTAAACCACCTTCCCGTTCGTCTTTCGCAACCACATCCGCTTTTATTTCGCAGCAGCGAGAAATGGCGTAGGTAAGGATATTAGTATCAAGAGACGTAAGTGCGTTAACGTTTTCTTCAAGCCACGTAAAAAACGGTGCATCGTAAATAATGCCGTATTTAATAACTTCTGCCATACCAGCAGCAAATTCTCTTGGGGGTAGTGTTGCTAGCGAGTCGGTATCAATAGCAACATAAACAGGTTGGTAGAAAGCACCAATCATGTTTTTACCTAGAGGGTGGTTTACCGCTGTTTTTCCGCCTACCGATGAGTCTACTTGAGAAAGCAACGTTGTAGGCACTTGAATAAAAGGTACGCCGCGCTGGTACGTGGCTGCCACAAAACCTGTTAGGTCGCCAATTACCCCACCGCCAAGTGCGATAAGCGTAGTATCTCTTGCTGCGTTAAGCTCAAGAAGACGGGTCATAACCACTTCGAATTGTTCTAAATTCTTATATTGCTCGCCGTCTGGCAGAATGATGGTTTCAACATGAACGTCACCACACGCCGCTTTAGCCGTCTCTAAGTAAAGCGGTGCAACGGTTTCGTTAGTAACAATGACAGCAAGCGGGCCTTTAATATAGGCACTAAAAAGGCCAGGTTGCGAAAGCAGCCCAGCCTCTATCTGTATAGGATAGCTACGTTCTCCAAGTTCCACAGTTAAGGTTGACATTGGCGTAGCACCTCCTATTACATTTTTTAATTTATAGACCGATTTTACTGATTATTTGATTTGCTACAGCACGTGCACTTTGGTCGTCTGTATCAACTATGTAATCAGCTACTTCTTCATAAAGCGGGTTGCGCATTTCTGCAAGATCGCGAAGTACTTGTTCAGGATCTTCGTTTTGTAGCAAAGGGCGACGTTTGTCGCGTTGTGTACGGGCAACTTGCTTATCGATTGTTGTTTGTAGGTAAACAACAATGCCGCGGGCAGATAAACGATTACGCACAGCCTTGGTTACAATAGAACCGCCGCCAGTGGCAAGTACAATACCTTGCTTATCTGTCAAATCGTTAATGACGGTCTCTTCGCGTTTACGGAATCCGTCTTCGCCTTCAAGGTCGAAGATCCAGGCAATGTCTGCACCCGTGCGGCGCTCAATTTCCTGATCAGAATCAAAAAAGTCTAGGTGAAGTTCGTCTGCCAGATGTCTACCGATAGTACTTTTGCCAGCACCCATTGGGCCAACTAAAAAGATATTACGTTTTTCAGCCATATTTGCTTATATCACAACTTAATCATGTTAGGGGCAGTGCACTGTTGCCTTACCAGCCTACCCATTGACTCGTGCCTATTTAGTGTCCAATAAGCACCACTCCTTAAACCTCGCTTAAATTTCGAGGCGGGGATTATCTCAGTTTCATGCAAGGCGATGCAAGTTTTGTTACTAACAAATAGCGTATACATTTAAATTTAGTTAGAAAATAAAGGATAAAAATAAAAAACGCGCATAAAGATGCGCGTTTTTTTCTAAGGTTAAGCGGTTCTTATGGGCGTTCAGTTACAATTTTAGGTGTAACAAAAATGAGTAGTTCTCGCTTTTCTTGAAGTTGAGAAGTGTTTCTAAACAGTGAACCCACTACAGGCAGGTCGCCAAATAGAGGCACTTTCGAAACACCATCTGAACTTGTTTGCTGGAAAATGCCACCAAGAACTATGGTTTCACCGTTTTCTACTAATACCTGTGTTTTTATCTCTTGTGTATCAATTGCAACGGCATCACCTGTTGATGTACTGACTGTTTCGCCTCGAGTATCCTGTGTCACTACCAAATCAAGAATAATCCGATTGTCAGGTGTTATATGTGGCGTAACCTTAAGAGAAAGTACAGCTTTTTTGAATGTAACGGCAGTTGCACCACTGGACGCCGCCTGTACGAATGGAATCTCAGTACCTTGTTCAATGTAAGCTTCGTGTTGGTTGGCAACAGTAATGCGTGGGCTTGCTATAATTTCCCCTTTGTTTTCGGCTTCTAACGCTGAAAGTTCAAGGTCGAGAATAGTTCCATCTATTAAGCTTGCTAACTGAAAACCTATGGTACCAGCTGCACTGCTTACTGGGAGGTTTACATTAAGGCGGTTATCAATGCTGGGTATTACGCCTCCCGCAATGGTGTCGGCACCTTCAATACTACCGGAAACACCATTATCGTCTTGGCGATCGCTGAAGCCCCAGCGCACGCCTAGCTGCTCGTCAACATTGTCTAAGACAGTAACCATGCGACTTTCAATCAGGACTTGTTTTACTGGAATATCAAGCACATCAATCATCTTACGTGCTTCGTCAATAGATGATAGTGTGTCGCGGATAATTAGCGTGTTTGTACGCTCATCTACCGTCACGCCACCACGCTCCGAAAGAATTCCCCCTTCGGAAGACTTCAAAATTGCAGCTAAAGCTGAAGCTTTTGCATAATTTACCGGTATATCCACTGTTTGAAGCGGCGCTAAATCAGATACTTGTTGCTGTGACTGCAATGTTTGCGCTTCACGAGCGGCTAACTCTTCAGCAGGGGCGATTAACAAAATATTGCCCTCTAGGCGTTTATCTAGGCCTTTAACACGAAGAATCATTTCTAGTGCTTGATCCCAAGGAACGCCCGATAAACTGATAGTAACGTTACCGGCTACCGTGTCAGTAGTTACTAGGTTGAAACCGTTAACCTGCGCGATAATTTGAAGCACTTGGCGAACAGGGACGTCTTGAAAGTCTAGCGATATCGGTTCGCCAGAGTATTGCTTTTCATTCTCTAACGCTTCTTTTTGCTCGGTGTCCATTGGCTTGATTTCTAATCGAAGCACATTATCGTTAATGGTATTTTGAACAAGCACAGCCCCAGAATAATTTACTTCAACACGTGCGTTGCTATCGTCTTGAAAAGTCTCAATAGTTGACACAATAGTGCCAAAATCAGCAACATTTAACTCGACTAGCTGGTCGTCACCTAAATCAGTGTCTGTAAGTGTAAGTGTAATTTTACCCTGAGATTCAATTAGCTGTACCTTGGGTTCTGAGCCATCCAATGTCACCAAGACTATGGCTGTTTCCTTGCCTGCTTGGGTAAAGTCTACATTCGTAATTGTCGATCTGCTTTGTTGAGCGTAGTCGCTGCTCTTCGGGTCGACTAAAACAGGTTCCTGTGCCTTCACTGGCGATGAAATAACAGCGACAGAGAAAATAGCAGTAGCTGCAGCTGCAAGCCAATACCATTTGGGCGCTTTACGATTCAGTGACTTGTTAAATATGTATCGTTCAGCCATGTTTACTCTCCCGCCTTAGATGCTGTATTCATTGTTGTTGTTTTCCTTTGCCAGCAGCCTGCACCATCTGGTAGTAATTGTCTTATCGTAATCGAATCTGTTCCGACTTGTGTAATAGTTCCGTAAAACACGCCAATTCTGCTCCCTATCTTGGCTTTGTGAAGAATTCCATCGTTACTTTTAATCAGTGCCCATCTTTCGCCCTTAAGCTTGAAATTACCCATCAGCGAAAGTGCATCTAAACCATAAGCCTCTAACTCTTCTTTCTTGCGGTCAAAGTTTGGTTCTGAGCAGTTCTCTATACGTGGCTTCTTAAGTGGAGTCGCCACACCTTCTGGATATTTGAACGGGCTTTTTAAAGAGCTCGAAGTATAGACAAAAGGCGGTTGAACTTGAAACTCAACGTAAGGTTCAATTTGGGGTTGAGCACGGCTTTTTACTTCCTGAGTGTATGCCTGTAGGTCGTCTAATTGCGGTGCACAGCCTGAGATAATAGCAAAAATAAATAGAGAAGAAACACGACGAATCATTCTTTTTCCTCCCCTATTAGCGAAGTATTCTCTGAGCGGTATGTTTTCGCTTGTAATTTTAGCGATAGTTCACCCGATGAGCGCTCTATCTCAAAATCGTGAAGTGTCACAATACGCGGTAGCGCTGCTATTTTCGATGTGAACTCACCGAAGCTGTGATAGCCACCGCTCACTTCCATTTCAATAGGTAGCTCTGTGTAGAACTCTTTTGGAACTTCTTTTTGCCAATTGAGCAACCTGAATGTTAGCCCTGCTGATGTACCAACATAGGTTATGTCATCCAAAAGTCCTGGTGTTTCATTACTTGTTGGTAGGCTTCTAAGCATTGATGAAAAGTCTTTTCTTATTTGTTCCAATTGCTCTTCATACGCGTCGAGATTTGCGGCTATTCTGTATTTTGCCTCAAACTGTAACTTTAACTCACCTTCTTTTAATTCTGCAGCTTCTAAAATAGGCAGCTTAGGAACGACTAGTGTGTAGTAGCTTAACGCACCGACAATAATTGCAACGAATAGAGCTACAACTATGCGTACCTCATTTGGCCAGATTGCAATTTGTTCGAAATCTAATTCATTTAGTTCTTTTAATTTTGATACATCAAATTTCATTACGCCTAGACTCCATTACCAGGCTCTTCTACAGGAGCTATATTGGGGTTAATCAAAAACGTCAGCTTGAAGTCGCTTACCGCTATCGCTGTACTACTGTCAGCTTTTATCGACGACAATTCTGCGCCGATAAACGTATCAGAGTTTTCCAACGCGCGCATGAAATCTGATAGTCGATTATTAGAATCGCTTGTGCCTTCGATGCTGATGCGATTACCAGCACGACTCATCGCTTCAAAAGTAACACCAGCGGGTACGATAGACGCGAGCTTGTCGAAAACTACAGGCGTTACGTTTCGGTTAGCTTGAAGTTGTTCGATAAGCGCCATTCGTTGTTCCAGCGCACTTTTATTCTCTTTTACTTTCTTAATTTCACCAATTTGCGCGTCCAGAGCTGATATTTGACCCTGAAGGAACTGATTTCGAGAGTTTTGATTATTGATTTGCTGATCAAATGCTTGCGCAATAAACCAAAATATCAAACCCATTATAGCTGCTACTGCAACCAAGCCTAACAAGTATTGTTGTTTTTGGTGCTGACGTTGCTTCTCACGCCATGGAAGTAAATTTATATGTGCCATGGTGTGAAACTCCTACTTGCTAGTCCCGCTGCAATCGTCAATTGTGGCGCAATTTTGTTTAGTCTTTCACCATCTAATTTGGGATTGATTGAAATATCCTTAAATGGATTAAAACCAATTACGTTTAACCCGAGGTCTTGATTGAGAATTTCAACAAGAGGCTCAATATTGGCAGCGCCCCCACTCAATAGTATTTCTGTTGGGCGGTCAGCGTGCGTAGTGCTCATATACATCTGGAGCGCCCGGTTGATACTTTGCTGGAGATTTGCAGCAAAAATTGGAAGAGTATCTTCTACCCAGTTTCCTGGAAGCGTGCCATCTAGTAATTGGCGCTCTGCAACTTCACGCTCTACCATATGAATGGCACTAACGTCGTTTATGAGCTGATTTAATCCAAAAGTGTGTTCTTTCGTATAAATTACATTACCATTTTTAACCACACAAATTTGAAGAAGAGAGGCTCCCACATTAATGCAACAGATTGGCTTATCGTCAGCCTCGTTTGAATGGAAAAAACTCAACGCGTTTCCAATAGCATAGTTTTCCATATCAACAATTTTGGGTTCGAAGTTAGCTTCTCTTGCTAGTAATAACCGACTGTCGACTACGTCTTTGTGAGCGGCTGTCAATAACACGTTGACTTTACCTGAGTGAGTTTTGCTTGGCTCTATTTCTTCGAAATCTAAATACACCTCTTCAAGTGGATAAGGAATAAGGCTGTCGGCCTCTATCTCAATTTGACTTTCAAGGTCGTAATCATTCTGCTCAGGGTCCATATATACAATTTTACTGATAACAGAAGTGCCAGCAACAGCGATGTTTGCCAACTTTAGTTTAGTTTTTAATGATTTTTGAACTTTTTTAAGCGCAATGCTTACTGATTCGTAATCTTTAATATCCCGCTCTGAAAAAGCGATCTTGGTAATGGGTTCGCAGGCATAACCCTGAAGTATATACCCGTCTTTCGATTGCTCTAGCCATACCGCTTTTATTTGACGCGTCCCTATGTCTAAGCCCACAATCGACGGCAGCTTTTTTTTAAACAGCGATTTCATGTGTAAATTTCCATTTTATTGTTTTTATACAGCGATTTCATTTGCAATTGTCCGGTTTCAAAGGTAGTTGCTCTAAAGTACAATACTACTCTAATAGAATTCTGCGTATGGTTCTAGAGATAAAACATACGTATAGAATATACGTTATTTTAACAAAATGTCTTGGTATTCGTTACAGTGAAGTACATTAAACCACTTATTTTACTTAGTTTTCTATCAATTTTGCTTGGTTCGGCAGCGTTAGTTGGTATTTACCTTTATATCAAACCTGATCTGCCAAGTGTTACTGTACTAAAGGATGTGCGACTGCAAACACCTATGCAGATATACACCAAAGACGGGAGACTTATTTCACAATATGGAGTTAAACGAAGAATTCCTGTGAAGCTTGAAGAAGTTCCACATGAATTAGTCGATGCCATACTTGCCACAGAAGATAGTCGCTTCTACGAACACCACGGCATTGATCCTATCGGTATTATGCGTGCTGCAGTTAGCTTGGTGCTAACGGGCGAAAAGCGCCAGGGCGCGAGTACATTAACTATGCAGTTAGCAAGAGGGTTCTTTCTTAGCCGTGAAAAAACCTATATTCGTAAAATAAAAGAAATTTTTATTGCATTACACATGGAGCAGGAGCTTTCTAAGCAAGAAATTCTCGAACTATACCTCAATAAAATTGAGTTAGGTCATAGGTCCTTTGGTTTTGGTGCGGCTGCTCAAGTGTACTATGGCAAACCGCTTAACAAGCTTTCATTAGCTCAAATTGCTACTATTGCCGGTCTTCCCAAGGCGCCATCAGTGCTTAACCCTATCAGTGGGCCGCAACGCTCTGTTGAGCGCAGACGAGTGGTGTTACTTCGCATGCTTGACGAAGGATACATCACTAAAACGCAGTTTGATGAAGCTGCCAATGCGCCAGTTTCAGCAAAGAAGCACGGTGCCGAAATTGAAGTTGATGCCCCTTATTTGGCTGACACCATTTATAACGAAATGGTTGAAATTTATGGCAAAGAAGAGGCGGAAACGGGCGGTTATCAAGTTTACGCTACAGCTACCTCTGACCTTCAACTAGCCGCACAACGTGCTGTGGTAAGAAACCTTCATGACTATGATGAGCGTCACGGTTATAAAGGCGCTCTTGGGTACTTATGGAATATTCCTAAGAAAGAAGGAAAAAATGACGCAATCCCACAGCTTTCGTTAAGTTTTGATATAAGCAATAAAACAACACGAGAAGAGTGGGACAACGAATCACTCATGCGTGTGCTTGAAGAAATTCCTCATATCAAACCCTTATTACCGTCTGTAGTTACAAAGGTAAATGATCAGTCAATCGATGTGCTTGCCGTTGATGGAAGAACCATTACGGTAGAGTGGGATGGCCTCGATTGGGCTAGACGCTACATTACGGATTTTAGGCAGGGTAGTGACCCTAAAACCGCCTCAGATGTAACCCAAGAAGGCGCAGTAATTTATATCAGGCAGCAAGAAGGGCAGTGGCGCATTTCGCAAATCCCCGAGGTAAGCGGAGCCTTTATTGCACTTAACCCGAAAAACGGCGCGGTTGAAGCCGTGGTTGGCGGTTATAGCTTCTACCAAAGCCAATTTAATAGGGCTACCCAGGCTAAGCGTCAAGTGGGTTCAAACATTAAACCTTTCGTTTATTCAGCAGCAATAGACAGTGGTTACACACTCGCATCTATTATAAACGACGCGCCTATAAACCAATGGAATGCGGCAACAGGCGTTGCCTGGCGACCACAGAACTCACCGGCAGAGTACGATGGCCCAATAAGAATGCGCAAAGCCTTGGGCAAATCTAAAAACGTGGTATCGGTTCGATTACTTCGCGGTGTTGGTCTAAGAGAAACGGCAGATTATTTAACCCGGTTTGGTTTTAACAAAGACGACATTCCATTAGATGAAACTGTATCTCTAGGTTCGAGTTCGCACACGCCGCTTGAAGTGGTAAGAGGAATGTCGGTTATCGCTAACGGAGGCTACCTGGTAAACCCTCACTTTATCAGTAAGGTGCTGGACGAAAATGGTGATGAGCTATGGAAGGCAAACCCGGTTTGGGCATGTAATCGTTGTGAGAATCAAAGCGACCCGGAAATATTACCCGAAGACGAAGAAGCTGATATTGAGGCTTTACTTGCCGCAGAATTAAATCAAGACATTTTGCTTAGTGACGTCGACGGTGATGAAGGCGAAGAAAAAGTGATAGCGCCACAGGTAATCACTGCACAAAACGCCTTTTTAGTAGCAGAGATGATGCGTACAGCGGTTAGAGCAAACGGGAATTGGAGTAAAAAAACCTATTGGCTAGGCACAGGCTGGCGTGCTCGCAATATTCTTCAGCGTACTGATATTGCAGGTAAAACAGGTACAACGAATGATTCACGAGATACCTGGTTTAGCGGCTTCCATAAGGACTTAGTTGCAACAACCTGGGTTGGCTTCGACAACATGGGCCGTCAACTAGGCCGTGCAACGCGAAACCAAAACCTTATCAATAAAAACCCTGAGAAGTTCAACTGGATTGGTAACGCTTTGATTGGTATCGAAGATGGAGCTAAAGCGGCGGAGCCTGCGTGGATCCGATTTATGCAACATGCCCTTGAAAGTAAACCGCATACGCCGATGCCCGTACCAGAAGATATAGTGCGTGTTCGCATTGATCGTACCAGTGGAAAGTTGACCAGACGCACAGACCATACGACACTATTCGAATATTTCCTGCAAGGTACTGAGCCAACTACTTACGTTCGCGATGACGAAGTGTTAGATCCAGCCACGCAGGACAACACTACTGCGCCAGAGCCAGAAGAAATATTCTAATTATAAAAAAGCACGCTGTGTGCGTGCTGCTTTAGGCGAAGGCGATGTATTTGCCCTGAACTCATTATCGGAAAACCAATGTCAGAAGATTCACAGCGATATCTTTATATTCCTCATGCCGGCCCTTCACTGCTGGAAACTCCCCTACTGAATAAAGGCAGCGCCTTCACTGCGCGCGAGAGAGCTGCGTTTAACTTAACCGGTCTTGTGCCTCCACGGTACGAAACTATTGAAGAGCAAGTTGAACGCGCCTATTTGCAATACAGTAGCTTCGATGAAGCACTCAATAAGCATATTTACTTACGTGCTATTCAAGACAACAACGAAACCTTATTTTATCGCCTTATTCAAAAGCACATCGATGAGATGATGCCTATCATCTACACGCCAACAGTCGGTGATGCATGTGAACAGTTTTCTGATATTTATCGCAGTTCACGAGGCTTATTTGTGTCTTATGAAGAGCGCCATCAGCTAGATGATATCGTTCGTAATGCGACTAAGCGCAAAGTGAAGGTAATTGTTGTAACAGACGGTGAGCGTATTTTAGGCCTGGGAGACCAAGGTATCGGGGGGATGGGCATTCCTATCGGTAAGCTTTCGCTTTACACCGCTTGCGGGGGAATTAGCCCGGCATACACATTGCCCGTAATGTTAGATGTAGGAACTAATAACGAAAAGCTACTAAACGACCCAATGTATATGGGAGCGCGCCATCCGCGTATTGGACAGGAAGAATACGACGAATTCGTTGATATGTTCATTAACGCTGTAAAGCGACGTTGGCCTGATGTCATGATTCAGTTTGAAGATTTTGCGCAGCCAAACGCTATGCCGTTATTAAACCGCTATCGCAACGATGTATGCTGCTTTAATGACGATATTCAAGGCACCGCTGCAGTTACTCTTGGCACTATTCTGGCGGCGTGTAAAACCAAGCAGCAGAAGCTAAGAGACATGAAAGTTGTGTTCGTTGGGGCGGGCTCTGCGGGCTGTGGTATTGCTGAAATGCTAATTCAGCAAATGGTATTTGAAGGCCTTACTGACGAACAAGCGCGTAAGCAAGTGTTTATGATTGACCGTTTTGGCTTGGTAACTGAAGGCATGGAAGGTTTGCGCGACTTTCAACAAAAACTTCAGCAGAAGAATGCCGATTTGGCAGATTGGACATTCAGCGGTGACTACGCCTCTTTGTTAGATGTGATGCACTGCGCGAAACCAGACGTACTTATTGGTGTTTCGGGTCAGCCAGGCCTATTCACTGAGCAAGTTATCCGTGCCATGAAGCAAGGTTGTGAACTGCCGATTATCTTCCCGTTAAGCAACCCTTCTCGCCAGGTTGAAGCGCGTCCAGAGCAAGTAATTGAATGGACCGAAGGTGAGGTTATTATTGCAACCGGGAGCCCGTTTAAGCCTGTTGAGTACAATGGCAATGTCATCCCTATTGCTCAGTGTAATAACTCTTATATTTTC
The DNA here is from genome assembly GCF_056160105.1 of Alteromonas sp. ABD4_190. Classification (NCBI taxonomy): domain Bacteria; kingdom Pseudomonadati; phylum Pseudomonadota; class Gammaproteobacteria; order Alteromonadales; family Alteromonadaceae; genus Alteromonas; species Alteromonas sp. ABD4_190. Next base: position 1,646,758 of record NZ_JBSWWN010000001.1, on the reverse strand, counting down.
CCTGGTATTGGTCTTGGTGTTGTTGCATCAAAAGCGAAGTTAATTAGCGATGAAATGCTAATGGCAGCAAGTAATGCTCTGGCGGCAGCGTCGCCATTAGTCAACACCGGTCAAGGTTCATTATTGCCACCACTTGCAGCAATTGCAGAAATTAGCCGTGAGATTGCTTTTGAAGTGGGCAGAGTAGCGATGGAGCAGGGACTAGCCTTGGAAATGTCTGACGACGCACTGCGCGCCAGCATTGAGCGAAACTTCTGGAAAGCAGAGTATCGCCCTTATAAGCGCGTTAGCATCTAATAAGTGTTCACGTTATCGAAAAGCAGGCTTAGCCTGCTTTTTTTGTGCGTGTAATAACTGTTTCTACTATTACTTACTAATTAAAAGCAGAATTAAATAATCATCTAACGGCTGGCTCCATTTCACGACCTGAATCCCATCAAATGTAATATGGTGTTGCCTATGCGCAACATTTCCTTTGTATTATTCAAATATCATATTATTGTTTTTTAGTTAAGCTCTTGTAATTTATCGATTATTTTTATTTGGCACAATGATTGATATACCTATTATTAGTTATAACAAGGAGCAAGAGGTGTTATTGATGACAAAGTTAAAAAACAAGGTAAGTCCTTTGAGTGCGCGAGTTATTAAGCGCTCATTCTCTACGTCGTTAGTTATGGCAGCTCTTGCAACACTGTCTGCTTGTGATGCAACTCATGTTGAGGTTGTAGCACATGATGAAAAGGCTACTGAAAAAGTTATCGAGCCTACTTCAGAAAGTACCCTAGATGAACAAAGTGAAATGTTTGCCTATCTAGATGAGTCCGACCTGATTGACGCCTATTACAAAGTTAAGTAACTCACTATTACTCTTCTACACACTATCGATACTGCCACAGTTGTAGCGGGCGACACTACAACGGTAACCATCGAATAGTACCAGTTTGCGGGCAAAGGACTGCTCGCCTTTTATTATTAAAGCCGTGCTTTGTATCTTTACAAAGCGCGGTTTTTTTATGTCAGTAACCGTATATCACCGTTTATTAGTCGACAGGGTTGAGCTATAAGTCTTTAAAAGCTGTTCTTAATAGCTATGTATTGTAGTACAACTTTTGCAGTAATCATTACCAATAAAGAACCTATAAGGATTTGCTATGTCGACAGAAAGTACCTACACCCCACCAGAAGTTTGGACACAGGCTGAGGATGATGGCAACAAGTGGGCCAGCATAAACCGCCCTGTGTCGGGCGCTACCCATGAAAAGGCTCGTCCGAATGGTAAACACGGTTTGCAGCTATACTCGTTAGCCACGCCTAACGGTCAAAAAGTGACTATCATGCTTGAAGAGCTGTTAGCTGCTGGCGTGAACGAAGCAGAATACGACGCTTGGCTGATTAACATTGGTGAGGGCGACCAGTTTTCTTCCGGGTTTGTCGACGTTAATCCGAATAGTAAAATTCCTGCTATGGTCGACACGACAACGTCACCAGAAACCAAGCTATTCGAGTCGGGGTCGATATTAGTTTACTTGGCGGAAAAATTCGGTAAGTTCATTCCGCAAGATGCCCATGCCAAGACGGAATGTTTCAACTGGCTGTTCTGGCAGGTGGGGTCAGCGCCCTACTTAGGCGGTGGCTTCGGACACTTCTACAGTTACGCGCCGTATCCAATGGAATATCCTATCAATCGCTTTACTATGGAAACTAAGCGTCAGCTAGACGTGCTAGACAAGCACTTAGCAAACAATGAGTTTATGGCGGGAAAAGAATACAGCATTGCTGATATGGCTATATGGCCATGGTATGGCAATCTAGTGCTTGGAAATCTGTACGATGCCGCAACGTTTCTTCAAGTACACGAGTACACAAATTTAGTTCGTTGGGCTAAGCAACTAGAGCAGCGTGAAGGGGTTAAACGAGGTCGTATCGTCAACAAGACCTGGGGAGACGATGGCCAGTTAGAAAACCGCCACAGCGCCAAAGATATCGACGATGCACTCGCCAACACCTAATTAATGGGGTCAGAGTACATTACTCAAATGACGGGGTCAGAGTACTTTAGTTATGTTTGTCATCTTTTTAGCATCAGAATGGCTAAGGAAGGGGGATAGACAAAAACCGAGATCAAAAAGTACTCTGACCCCAATTTTCAAATGAGCTCTGCCACACTCTTTAAGTAGGCTTGTTGAAGTGGAGTGAAATCCCACTCATTCAGGGGCTCATTAAATTCAAAGTTGCCCACTCGGCCTCGCCAGCTTTCTGTGGGTGCTGTTGTCCAGTTTTTCATATATACCAGCTTTCCATGTAGGCAGTGTAACACTTCAAGTTTTGGTGGTTCTGCCGAACTGTAAGCTACCCGCTCCGAGACAATAGCGCCTTCTTCACAGTCTTGGTCAAAAAACACAAAACCCCGGTAGTTGCCCTTTTCGGTAATGGTAACGAGTGATGCATATTCTTTACTCTCGGACACTTTTCTGAGCGCAGGCAAATAGCCATCAACTCGCTTTATTTGAAGCCCTTGTGATTTGTTATGCCACTGCCAACCCGAACTGCCCATAAAACTTAGCTCGCTGTTCTTGCTGTTAATACGCCAAAGTGTTTCAAAGGTATTCCAAGAAGCAAAGGCAATGATGCACAACATTATAAAACCGGTGATAAATATGAGTGGCTTTGTCATGAGGCAAGCCCCTAGTAGATTGCGGATGCTTATTGTGCCTTTTACGAAAAAAGCACACCGCTAGACTTTCATTGCAAAAAAGTAATTCGTTTTGCTCTATCTTTTTATCGCCTATATCGAACTAAAATAGTGAGCGTGTCAGCTGAAGAACCCATGGAATTTGCACATTTCACCATTTATTTTAGATGCCAGACAATAGCGATGAGTAGCTTTCGCTCCTTCCAGTCATAAAAAACTCGCCGATACTTACCTTCATCTTACGACGCCCCAGCAGCAAAAACAGATATTCAAAAATATTCACCTAGTAAAGGTGTTTTAGCGTAATTTGAAATCACGATTAGCATTATCTATTTTGTTCACTTTAATTGTTGTTGTGAATCAGCGATTATCTTTTTAAACGAAAAAGGTGATTAACGAAACATTGTTAATTGCGCATATAGCCCCCAGTTTTAGCGAGACTATTAGTAAAGCTGAAAAGAGGGCGAGAAATGAATTAGAAGGAATTCGCAATGAGTAAGTGTCCATTTTCAGGTACAACTATAAATCCTACCACGCTAACATCTAGCAATGGTGCGCCCGTTGCTAATGACAATCAAAGTCGAACTGCAGGACCACGTGGCCCCGTTACTTTCGACAACCACTATTTGTTCGAGAAGCTTGCGCACTTTAACCGCGAGCGAATCCCAGAGCGCGTAGTTCACGCCAGGGGCAGTGCAGCGTATGGTACGTTTACGCTAACTAAAAGTTTGTCTGATTATACTATTGCTGATTTCTTGCAAAAAGAAGGGCAGAAAACCGATGTGTTTTTGCGGTTTTCTACTGTAGGTGGTGGTCAAGACTCAAGCGATTACGCTCGTGACCCACGTGGGTTTTCGGTGAAGTTTTACACGGAACAGGGTAACTGGGATATGGTGGGGAACAACACGCCCGTATTCTTCTTGCGAGACGGCATTAAGTTCCCTGACTTCATACACAGCCAGAAGAAGAACCCACGTACTAACTTGCCAGATCCGCAGGCGGTATATGAGTTTTGGGCAAACAACCCTCAGTCATTACATCAATCAACTATTTTGATGTCTGACCGTGGTATCCCGTATTCATACCGTCATGTGAATGGCTATAGCTCACATACCTTGAGCTTTTGGAACAACGCCGGTGAGCGATATTGGGTGAAGTGGCACTTTAAAACTAACCAAGGTATCAAAACGCTTACTAACGAAGAAGCAGCGAAAATGCCTGCCTATGGTGCCCAACAAGATCTTGTTGAAAGTATTGATAACGGTGATTTTCCATCGTGGACAGTGAACGTGCAGATAATGACCGAAGAGGAAGCACGTAATTATCGTATCAATCCGTTTGATCTTACCAAGGTATGGCCGCACAGCGACTTCCCGTTAATTGAAGTAGGACAGTTGGAGCTAAACCGTAATGTTGATAACTACTTTGCAGAAACTGAGCAAGCAGCGTTCGCGCCGAGCAATTTGGTACCGGGTATTGGTGCATCGCCAGACAGAATGCTTCAAGCGCGATTAATTGGATATCAAGATGCACACAGGTACCGCATTGGTGCAAACTACAATCAAATACCGGTAAATGCACCACGTTGTCCGGTACACAATTATCAGCGAGATGGCGCTTTTGCAGGGATTAACCCAGCACTTGCGGGAAGTGGAGCGAACTTCTATCCAAATAACCGAGCGCGAATTGGTGAGCCTGCTGAAATGCCAGAGGTACAAGAGCCACCGATGCCTTTAGAGCAAGATGCATGGTTAGATATTTATGATAACCGTGATGAAGATAACTACTCTCAGGCAGGTAACCTGTATCGCATTATGAGTGAAGACCAAAAGCAGCAGTTGGTAAACAATATCGCTGATGGTTTAAGCCAAGCGACTCAAGATGTGCAAGAAGCCATGTTCGTTCAATACGACTTGGCAGATAGTGATTATGGCGCCCGTGTGAGACAGGCGGTATCTAACAGATAGAGTAAATGGGGTCAGAGTTAATTTTGGAAAAAGTACTCTGACCCCGCTTTTTTACTGGGTAGCGACTAGGGCGTAAACGTGTAAGCGAATGGCTTGAAGCGCACGTTCTTTCCAATTGTTCCAAGTAATACGGTTGCTAATTTCGTGCTGATTTAACGTGATATAACCATGATTTAGCGCCCACACCTGCATAGCAACATCTTGCTTTTCTTCAACAGACAGGTCTTTTTTAATTAACGCAGCGGTAAGCTTAGTTAGCGTGATAAAGGCTTTTTCACCTGCCTCTATCGCCTCATCTGATGGCGTATAGTCTTTCAAATTAGAAGCAAAAATTAACCGATAATGGGCTGCATGGGTTTCTGAAAACGTTAAAATACGCTCGCAGCCATTAATCACTTTTTCTGCCGCAGTATTACCGTCGGCTGCCAACATTTCACGCTCTACTAGTTCAAAACCTTCAATATAGAGCGCATCTAAAATACCCTGCTTACCTTTGAAATGGCTATAAATGCCTATAGTAGACATACCTGCACCGTCAGCAATGGCGCGCACGCTAAGCGCGTTTGTACCGCCTTTTAAAAACAGTGCTGAAGCAGCATCTAAAATCTTTTGTCGCGTATCTTTTTTCATTTACACATCATTTACATGTTGCGCAATATAACACCGTTATGTAAGGTGGCTTAATAACGCTGTTATATCTCTTGGTTTAACATTCAACCTGCCTGGCCGCAGGTTATTCATAAGGATACTATATATGAAAACTGAGCAATTAACCTGCGATTATTTGATTGTAGGCGCTGGAGCGGTAGGGATGGCATTCGCTGATGTACTGCTTCACGAAACAAACGCTAACATTTTGATTGTAGATAAAAATGCGAAGCCCGGCGGGCATTGGAATTATGCCTACCCCTTCGTTACCCTTCACCAGCCTTCAGCGTTCTATGGCGTATGCTCAAAAGAGCTAAATCGGGGCGTAATCGACAAGTGTGGAATGAATGAAGGTCTAATGGGGTTAGCTTCAGGCCAAGAAGTTAGCGCGTATTTCGATGCGGTAATGAATGAAACCTTTTTGCCTTCAAATCGAGTGCAGTATTACCCGCTATGCGAATACAAAGGAAACAAACAGTTTATTTCTACCTTAAGTGGCAAGCAGTATAACGTGACTGTGAACAAGAAAATTGTTGATGCTACTTATCTAAACACCAATATTCCGCTTACCCATACTCCAAGCTTTACTCGCGACCATGATGTAGCGTTTACGCCAGTTAATACCCTGGTTGAAAATATCGAAGGCTTTGAAAACTACGTGGTTGTCGGTGGTGGTAAAACGGGTATTGACACCTGCCTATGGCTGCTTGAAAACCACGTAGCGCCGCATAATATTCATTGGGTGGTATCGCGAGATGCGTGGTTACTCAACCGTAAAAATACCCAGCCCTTAGATGACTTCTTCTTCGACTCTATTGGGGCACAAGCAAATCAAATGGAAGCTATTGCTGCTTCAACCTCCATTGAAGATATGTTCGACAAGTTAGAGGAACGCGGTGTTCTGTTGCGTTTAGATAAAAACGTAAGACCCAGTATGTTCCACGGGGCAACGGTAAGCGAACTAGAGCTTAAAGCCTTACAAACGCTGCCATCTGTCGTTAGACAAGGTCGGGTTAAGCATATCAGCCGCGATAAGCTTCAATTTGAAGATACCACGTGGAATATGCCAGATAACGTACTTGTTATTGACTGTTCTGCTTCAGCGCTTACTAATTTAGAGATGAAAGCGGTGTTTGATGGCGACACCATCACCCCTCAAACAGTACGTGCCTATCAACCCGTCTTTAGTGCAGCGCTTATTGCCCACGTAGAGGCGGCCTACAGCGATGAACAACAAAAGCAGATGCTGACACAAGTGGTCCCATTACCTAATCGTGACGTCGACTGGTTACCCATGACTGCTGCCATGTTGCGAAACATGCAAATTTGGGGGGAAGACACAGCGCTTAAAGATTGGATCTACCATTGTCGACTAGATGGCTTTTCAAAAATAGTGCACGGCGTGGCAAAAGACGATATGCAAAAAATGCAGGTATTAGGACGTTTGAAAGAAGCTGCAGCACCGGCCATGCAAAAGCTGATGACTTATATCCACGGCTTAAAAGCTACTGGGCAACTTTAAGAGGTTACAAATAGCGATGAAACAGTTTCAAATAGACAAAACGAACCCAAACCGTTTTTCGAATAATGCAAACAGAAGCTAGTCATGATAACGCGCAGATAGAGGGAGCTGGAAAGGCGAAAAGCCTAGTAATCAAAATTGAAAGGTTCACGTTTACTGCCAATAACTTGACCTATTATATGGTGGGTGACAAGCTAGGGTATTGGCAGTTTTTTCCACCTTTTAATACTAGTAGCAACGAAAACTGGGGCGTTATTCCTGTATGGGGAGTGGGTCAAGTAATTAGCTCTAACAACGATAGAGTAGAAGTTGGGAGTCGTTTTCTAGGTTATTTTCCGCCCGCTGAATATTTGGTTATGAGTAACACTACAGTTAGTAGCAGTAACCTTATCGACTGTAGCCCTCATCGCTTGAAGTTGCCGCAAGGTTATAACGTCTATCGTCCACTGCCTGCCCAAAAGAGCGATGCTAACGCTGAAGTAATCACTAAGCAGCACAGCCAAGAAAATTTTCAGATGTTGCTGTGGCCGCTATACGCAACGTCTTACTGTCTATCAGAAGTAGTCGATGCTATACCTGGGGCACAAAGAGAGCAGTTATTAGTATTAAGTGCTTCAAGCAAAACCAGTTTAGGGCTTGCCTTTGCGTTAAATGAAGCCGGTATTAGCGCGATAGGCGTCACCTCTGAAAAGCGCATTGCATCACTTGAAGCGTTAAATGTTTACAGCACTGTTATTAGCTATGAACAGCTGGAAATGTTGCAACTAAAAAGCACCGTTGTGGTCGACATGTCCGGCAATGCCAAGGTTAAAGACTCAATAAAACATAAACTTGGTGTGCATCTAAGCAGGTACATTAACGTTGGGCTTACTCACTGGCAGGACGTTAAGCCCGCAAGCGATGAGGAGTTCTTCTTTGCGCCTGCTCATATACAGCAGCGCATGTCTGAGGTTGGGGCTGCTGAGTACCAGAAATTGAGTAGTGGATTTGTATCAAAGGCCATAGCGTGGAGCGCAAGTTGGTTGAACGTGAAAGAGCGTGAAGGGCTGAGCACGTTACAAGATGACTTTAGCCAGCATCAACAAGGTCAAATCCCCTCAAGCGAAGGAAGAATTTATACACTCGTTTAGTGTGTAACCCAGACACTTGCATTGAGTTCGAGCGCTTTGATAAAAGCGCTCGTTCGAAGGAGTTTTCACACGTATTGGTTGAAATACTCAGTAACTTTAGGCCATAGATGCTGACATTTTCGTGAGAAAAACTTCATGTGGCCTATTTCTTTTACGTTATGGGCCTGAGGGTCGAGTTCCTCCACTTGCGCTTCCATATTGGGGAAAACGCTAATCATATCGTGAACGTTGCGAATATTAGCAATGTAGTCGTCGTTGGCGAGTAACCACTTAGAAGGAATTTGAATAGTGTCGTAGTGGTGCTGGTTAATATCACTGCCAAACCCTGTTTTTACGTAGCCTTTGCCGTTACACCATTTTTGCCATTGGCGCGCTACTTTTTTAGGTAGTGGTTCTCCCATGCCTACCCACTGAGATTTCGTATGGCCGAACAGTAAATTACTCACGGGGATATAGAAATTCATAAAGAAATGCGCTTTTAGCAAATAGCTTTTACGCATGTTTCGCAAGCTTCCTGATGAACTGCCAAAGTTACAAAAAGCAGTGAGGTCGTGTACGTTATGCATCAAACCCAGTAGTTGACCACCTGCGCTATGACCAACAAGAAAATAGGGGACATTAGGGAAATGAACCTTTAGTGTCTCTAGCACCGCCGGCATATCTTGTTCACCCCAGGTTACAAGTGATGCATCGCTTTGTTTAACGCTGCCCTTTACCGACTCGCCAATACCTCGGTTATCGAACGTGATAACGCCAAACCCTTGCTCACACAAATAAGTGGAAAATGCGCGGTAAAACTGACGTTTAATACCCGTTGCGGGACCAATCATAACGGCTGCTTTAGCAGGCTGCTCGGGGGTGAAAAGAGAGGCTGCAAGTGGCGTGCTATCAACGCAAGTAACAGTGATATTTTTAACACTCGTACTTTTTAGGGGGGCGTGTTGCTTTATTTTGCTCGACATTGGAGATCTCGAAAACTCATCTGGTCAAACCAGTAAACCTTCTGCACCAATAAAATGCAATATCCTGACTATTTATTTTTTGATAGTTAGTGCTGAGTGATAAGTGACGCGCAAATGCTACTGCTTAGCTGGGATGGTAAGCCATAGCATTCGCGCTTTAAAACAAGAGATTTCCTAAACCGTTAAGGTAAACACTTTAGAATTGCGCTGGAAGTTATATAGCTCTTTCTTTACGGCAGGTAACGCACTAATGTCAGCAGGTTCAAACCCTTGCTCCAAAAACCAGTGTGCGGTAACTGTGGTCAGTACAAAAATACTGTTGATACCGGCTTCTTTAGCACGCGTTCGCACTTCATCTAGAATCCGTTCGCCACGGTTTTTACCGCGATAATCTTGGTGGGTCGCCACACAAGCTAGTTCGGCGCAGCCGTCTTCAGGATATAAATACAAAGCTGCGCACGCGATGATCATGCCGTCTCGCACTATCACGATAAACTGGTTGATTTCGTTCTCTAAACGCTCTCTAGAGCGCTTAACTAACACGCCGCTTTCTTCTAGCGGTTTTATTAGCTTTAAGATCCCGCCCACATCTTCGATAGTCGCTGCACGCAGTTGTTCGTAATGGTGTTCCATTACAAGCGAACCCGTACCGTCACGGGTGAACAGCTCTTGAAGCAATGCGCCGTCCTTTTCAAAGCTGATGCAGTGGGCACGGGGAACACCTGCAGCTACGCTGGTGGTAAGAGCGCTTAACACCGTATCTTCGGTTGTAATGTCGCCCGCCATCATCAACTGTTCTAGCTGAGGGCGTTCAATGGTGCGAAGTAAACGTCCGTCACGGTTGTATACGCCATCATAGTTTGAAAATACGATAAGTTTGTCAGCTTTAAGGGCTATAGCCGCCTGCGTAGCTACATCTTCGTGAGATAAGTTAAACACCTCTCCCGTTGATGAATAGCCCATAGGCGATAGCAACACAATCGAGCCATCGTTTAAATGATCGTTAATGCCGGTCGTATCAATACGGCGCACTAACCCCGTGTTCTCAAAATCAACACCGCCTCTCACGCCCATTGGCTTGGCCACCACCAAGTTGCCCGAGCACACGCGTATTTGCGAGCCGTGCATAGGTGAATTCGGCAGCCCCATGGTAAGCAGAGCTTCTACTTGTGAGCGCACCGAGCCTGCGGCATCTTTTACGCACTCAAGAGTCTGTTTATCGGTAATGCGTACACCGCCTTCAAAGCGGCCTTCAATATTGCGAAGGGCTACGCGCTGATCAATCTGCGGGCGGGCACCGTGCACTACGACCACGCGCACGCCCAAGCTGTTAAGCAGGGCAATATCGTGAATAATATTTGGGAAATTAGGATGCTCAATGGCTTCGCCACCGAACATCAAAACGAAGGTCTTTCCCTGGTGAGCATTAATATAGGGCAGTGAACTGCGAAACAGTTTTATGCCGTCATGATGCGCTAATACCATCTAAGCAGTTCCTTGTCGCTACCCTTGCTTATCCAAGTCTTCCAGCTCTTGATACAGTGCTTTAGTAACTGTTTCTTTGCTGGTTCCGCCAAGGATATTGCGCTGGTTTACACCGTATTCTAATTGAAGTACTGGATAAACATCGTCTTCGATTTTATCGCAAATCGCCTGCATGTCGCTTAGCGGTAAATCTTCAATAGCGCAGCCTTTGTCGATAGCCTGAAGTACGACACGGCCCGCGATATCGTGGCCTGTTCTAAACGGCACACCTTTACCAACCAAGTAATCTGCAAGCTCGGTTGCATTAGAAAAGCCTTGAGTTGCCGCAGTACGACAGCGCTCTTCATTAAGCTGCAGTGAGTCGAGCACTTCGCTGGCAATGCATAAACAAATATGCCACTGGTTTACCGTATCGATAGCGCCTTCTTTGTCTTCTTGCATATCTTTGTTATATGCAAGTGGAAGACCCTTCATGGTAACCAAAAGTGCTTGTAACGAGCCAAATACACGGCCGCATTTGCCACGCATTAACTCTAGTGCATCTGGGTTTTTCTTCTGCGGCATAAGCGATGAACCAGAAGTTACGCTATCGCCTAACTGTAAGAAACCGGCTTCGCCAGAGTTATAGAAAATCATGTCTTCGGCAAGACGAGACAAATGCATCATGCTGGTGCTGGCTACAAATAAAAGCTCTAGCACAAAGTCTCTATCCGACACAGCGTCTAGGCTGTTAAGGCATGGAGAGTCAAAGCCCAGCTCTTCAGCAATGGCGTGACGATCTACAGGAAACGTGGTACCTGCCAATGCGCCAGAACCTAAAGGGCACTGATTCATGCGTACTTTTAAGTCGTCTAAACGGCTTAAGTCACGCTTTAGCATTTCAACGTAAGCTAAGCACCAGTGTGCAAAGTGAATAGGTTGTGCACGCTGTAAGTGAGTGTAACCTGGGATGATCGCTTCTTGATGACGGCTTGCGGCATTTAGAAGAGATTTAATAACACCTAAAACATCAGCACGAAGTGAGGTAATATGTTCTCGTACCCACAGGCGAAAGTCAGTAGCCACCTGGTCGTTACGGCTACGACCTGTGTGTAGTTTACGGCCAATATCGCCAAGCTTTTCAATAAGCGCAGCTTCTACAAAGCTGTGAATATCTTCTTCGCTCGATGCGTTAAAGTCTAATTCTCCAGCATCGGCTTTCGCTTTTAACTCGCTAAGTGCTGCTTCAAGCTGTGCTTGTTCGTCAGCAGTTAGTACGCCTGCCTTTTGCAGCGCACGAGACCAGCTGATAGAGCCTTGAATATCTTGGCTTGCCATAACTTGGTCAAACGGCAGCGAGTCGTTAACCTGTTTAAACATACTACTTGCACCGGACTCAAACCGGCCACCCCACAACGCCATGCGATGCTCCTTAAATACTGTTTGTTGCCTTTGATACCTGCGCGTAGCTGCTAAAAGCTACGCGCGGTATACAATTAACCTTGATTTTTTAGTGCTTCAATACGACTTGAAAGACTGAATAGGCGGATAAAGCCCTCAGCGTGCTTCTGGTCGTAAACATCGTCTGCACCAAAGGTAGCAAAGTCTTCAGAGTAAAGGCTGTTGGGCGATTTACGCTGGGTAACGGTAGCTTGGCCTTTATAAAGCTTAACCACTATCTCGCCTGTCACTTTCTTAGCAAAAGACGCTGCACCAGCAAGCAGTGCATCGTTAAGGGCAGTAAACCAACGGCCATCGTACATAACATGTGAGAACTCAAGGCCAATTTGCTCGCGGTATTTAAGCGCCGCTTTATCTAGCACCATAGTTTCTAGCGCTTTATACGCTTTAAGTAATACAGTGCCTCCTGGCGTTTCATAACAACCACGTGACTTCATGCCTACAAGGCGGTTTTCAACAATGTCGATACGCCCAACACCGTGTGCCGCAGCAACAGTATTAAGTTTAACTAGCGCTTGATAAGGCGATAGTGCTTCACCATCAACATGAGTCAGCTTACCTTCGTCAAAAGACAGGGTAACGCGCTCAGGCGTGTCTGGTGCATCTTCTGGGTCAACCGTCATGGTCCACACTTGCTTGGTAGGCTCTTGCCATGGATCTTCAAGCTCGCCGCCTTCATGTGAGATGTGCCATGCGTTTGCATCACGGCTATATATTTTTGTCGCTGACGCTGTTGTCGCAATATTGCGCTCAGCGAGGTACGCAAGTAAGTCTTCGCGGCTTACCATATCCCACTCACGCCACGGCGCGATAACGGTAAGATCTGGAGCAAGGGCGGCAAAGGTGCTTTCAAAACGCACCTGGTCGTTACCTTTACCGGTACAACCGTGACATAGGGCGTCTGCACCTACTTTACGGGCAATCTCAACTTGCGCTTTTGCGATTACCGGGCGCGCCATTGACGTACCAAGTAAATATTCCCCTTCGTATACTGCACCTGTCGTGATAGTAGGGAAGATATATTCGCTTACGAACTCTTCTTTTAAATCAACAATGTGGCACTCGCTCGCGCCAGACGCGATAGCTTTCTCGTGAAGGCCTTCTAGCTCTTCATCACCTTGGCCCACATCTGCCGCAAATGCGACAACTTCACAGCCATAGTTTTCTTTAAGCCATGGAATGATGGCCGATGTATCAAGCCCGCCTGAATAGGCCAGCACGATTTTTTTAACGTTTTGCATCTAAATAATCCTTCTAAGCGTCTCTTTAGGCGTCTTTTTAAGCGTTAAGTAATTGAGTAAGAATGGCGTTTTGGCCATGCATTCTATTTTCGGCTTGCTGCATTAATAGCGACTTATCGCTATCAATTAACGAGCCTGTAATTTCTAAATCGCGATGGGCAGGTTGGCAGTGCATAACGTAGCTTGCACCTGTTGCTTCCATCAGCGCTTCGTTGACCTGATAAGGCATGAACTTTTCTTTGATTACTTCAAGTGGCGTATCGTCACCCATTGAAAGCCATGTATCTGCATAGATAACGTCTGCACCGTTAGCGGCGCTAAGGTCCGTGCTTTCAACAATCGATACACCCGTTTTCTCGGCAATCGCTTTGGCTTGCGCCACAATTTCAGGTGCCGCTTCGTGCCCCTCTGGCGTGACTACAACTTGGTTGCAACCTAAAAGCGCACCAACAATTAATAGTGAGTGAGTTACATTGTTGCCGTCGCCCACATAAGCCATAGTAAGACCTTCAGTTTTGCCGAAGCGTTCAAACATAGTGAGGTAATCAGCAAGGCCTTGGCATGGATGATATTTATCACACAATGCATTAATAACCGGCACATTTGCAGCCTTAGCAAAGGTCTCTAGGGTTTCGTGAGAAAACACGCGAGCGACTATGGCATCAGCCCAGCAGGCTAGATTAGCTGCTGTATCCACTGCATCTTCTCGACCTGCTAATTTGCCCGACTGTGCATCTAAGTACACCATGTGGCCGCCAAGCTTATTAATACCAATATCAAAGCTTACGCGGGTTCGCAAAGATGGCTTTTCAAACAGGGCAACAATTGATTTCCCCGCTAGCACGTTGCTGTAACTTGCTGGGGCTTGTTTAATTTCTACAGCCAATTGCAGCAAGTTTTTCATTGCGTCGGGTGTCCAGTCTGCAAAGGTGAGTAGGTCCTGTTTCATTGTACTTCTCCGGCATTGCCTTTTGTTAATTCAGCGTTTGTTGGCTTTGTGTTTGCCAGCGCTGCGGGCATAATTTGTGTACCCGTTTTTTTATTTAAAATGTCGTTGATATCGGCTGTCCAGCTTGCGATGTAAACCGCGCGGTCTAGGCTCTCTGCAGACGCAAGTGCCGCACCTACTTTCACCTTCATTCCGTCAGTGATCACGCCTTCGTCTGCATATTTCGCAATACTTGCAGCGTTAAGTTCGCTAATTAGCGACTTGTCACCGTCCAATACACCTTCAACATTGGAAAGTAATAAAAGTTCTGCGTTAAGCAATTCGGCGATAACCGTAGCAGCTTGGTCGGCATTGACATTCAGCAGTCTACCTTGTGGGCTTGAGCCAATAGAGCTAATTACCGGAAGTGTAGACTGCGCTAGTACGTTTTTCAGAAACGCAGCATCAGCAGTTGAAGGTACGCCTACCGCACCGTATTGATCAGCCAGTGGCTCGCATACCACCATATTCCCGTCTAGCAGAGATAAACCAACAGGAGTAATACCTGTGGCAAGTGCCGCTGCGCAAAGTTGTTTGTTCGCAGAGCCTGCAAGTGCGCCGCAAATATAAGGCATGTGCTCATCGGGCGTAACGCGAAGGCCATCAATTTTAGTGCTTTGAAGACCAAGGCTCGCCATTAGGGTTTCAACTAACGGGCCGCCACCGTGCACCACAACAACGGGGCGGGTGGCTTGAACTTCTTTTACGCTTAAAAATAAGCGCGTCATTGCTGCTGCATCATCAAGCAATGCACCACCAACTTTAATTACGATAGGTGAAACACTCATAGTACTAACCCTGTTTCTACTGGTTGTTTCGTCATTATGTTAAGGCATTGAATAGCCTGAGAGGCTGCACCTTTCATAACGTTGTCTATAGCAGCGGTAACCACTGCATACCCAGATGCTTCATCTAGCTTCCAGTGAAGATCAACAAAAGGGGTATGAGCAACGTCGTCAATTTTTGGAAAACTGGTACGCAAACGCACAATAGGTTTATCAGCATAGGCGCCAGTGTACGCTTGTTCAAGCTGCTCGGTGGTGGTACCAGCTTTAACCTTCACGGTGACCGTTGCCAAGATACCTCTTTTGAAGTTGCCAAGGTGCGGCGTGAAGATAACGGGCGTGCCCAAATACGCTTCAATTTCAGGCGTATGACGATGACCTAATACGCCATATGCTTGAAGACTGACCTCAAAAAAGCTGGTGGTTAAACTGGCTTTTCTACCTGCACCTGATACGCCGGAAACGGCGTTAATTACAGGGCGTACATTTGCATCAAGCAATTTATTTTCAGCAAGTGGTTTAAGTGCACTAAGGCTGGCTGTGGGGTAGCAACCCGGAACAGCAATTACATCTGCGCTGGCAATCTGTGCTTCGTGCCACTCGGCAAGACCGTAAACGGCCTGAGCTAGACTTTGCTTTTGCGTATGAGGGAAGCCATAAAACTGTTCGAAAACTTGGGTGTCTTTCAACCTAAAAGCGCCTGATAAATCAAGTACCTTTGCTTTACCTGAAGATAGAACAGGCATCCAGTCGTGGCTTGCTTCATGAGGCGTTGCTAGAAAAATAAAATCAACATCGTTAGCCATCTCTGTTAGGGCAGCATCTGAGATAGGCGTGAGCGTAGCATTGACATGGGCCAAGTTGCCGTGAAGCTGTGCAATATTTTTACCCGCATCGCTACTTTTCTCAGATACATAAGTACCCGCTAACGTAAGTTTTGGATGTTGAATTACCAACTGAACAAGTTGTGCACCTGTGTAACCACTGGCACCAATAATTGAAACGCTATACATAATTTAAAATTCAATAAAAGGAGAAAAAAATCACTTTTTACCTTTGTAAACTGGTTGGGCGTAAATCCTTGCCTAACCGCGACCACATTACAAAGGTAAAAAGTGTGCTACCGAATAAGCATAGATGTGCACACGCATCGTCGTGCGCTATGCAAGGTGTAGCCAGCCAGGGGAGAGGTAAACTCTTTGTCGTTGCTAGTGGTTGAACCAACAACGCGAGTTGGTTGTGTCATCATCAATTCCTATCATGTTACAACCCAAATTTCAGGGCTGGATGCCTTAACCGTGGACTAGTGTATCTAATTTGAATGATTATGCAATAAAAATGTATAAATATTTTATCTTGTATTTATGCTGTTTAGCCTGTAACAAGATACTTAATAATATATTTATAGTTGTGACAGTAAGTTGACAGCAAGACTAATAGAACTGAATATTTATATTTAGTAGCTAATAAATAGTAGTCGTACTTACTTATGGCAGCCTTGGTGCTTAATAAGCTAAGAATAAAGTCTGTTTTTGCAAAGAAAAACGGGCCCTAATTGTAAAGCGCAAGTAGCGCATGAAATCAGACAGTGATAAGTGATAGGTTGCTATAGACCTAAGCAGAAAGCTGTAAAAATACGTTGTTGGGATTAAACTCGGAAAATAAAATGAGCAAACTTACTTTAGCGCTGGTGGCGCACGACCATAAGAAGCCCGAATTACTGGCATGGGTTAAACAGCACATTGACGTGCTTAAGCAGTGTAATTTAGTAGGAACAGGAACAACAGGCGGTTTAGTTGCCAGTGAAACCGGATTAGACGTTACACGCTATAAAAGCGGCCCGCTTGGCGGAGATCAGCAAATAGGCGCGTTGATAGCAGAAAACAAGCTAGACGCGCTATTCTTCTTTTGGGACCCCTTAAATCCAGCGCCCCACGACCCCGATGTAAAAGCGCTATTGCGTTTGTGTTCAGTATGGAATGTACCAGTAGCCTGCACACCAGCCACAGCAGATTTAGTGATCACATCACCGCTCTTCCTATCTCCTGAATACAAGCCAGTTAAACCCAACTTCTAAGGCCTTCGGGCAAGCACTATTTTCTCTACGTGCGCTTGTTCAAAGTTGAGGCTTTAATTTAAGCCTCGTTGAACGAATTGGTAAGTAGCGTCCGCGGCCTTATTGGCTATTCCCGCCTTTATATCAGTAGTCTCGATAGACGTTGAGGCTAGTGCATTGTCATCCGAAACCTGTAAAACACTATCTGCATTAATTTCGCTGAGGGACGATGACACTAGAGCTTGGCCCATAGACCACAGGTTATTTGAAATACTTTGCCCAGTAACGTTTTCAACGGCTAAGTCTACAGCGTTATACATAAGGCCACCTACGCCCCCATATAAAAAGCTTCCAGCCAAACTTGCCGCGGCAGCAGTATGGCTAGAGGTGGTTGCCTCGTAAATATCAGACACTATGGGCAGGTGGTTTGCAATATTTAAAACATCAAAGCCGTCTTTAAGGTTAAGCCCGTCATCACCAAATGCGTTTGTGTATAGGGTGTCGAATAAAGTTGGGCTGGCTTCATTTTGATTAATACTAGTATTGTTAATGTCAGACGTTGCGCTGGTAGTAGCAGTATTAGTGGTGTCGCTATTAGTGGATAACGCTTGAAAGATATTGTTTTGCAATGCAGTTAACAGCGTACCTTGCATAGCGACTATGGCATCATCTGAAAGTACATTGCTCATGTTTGTCAGTGGTGAGAGAGCATCTGCTGCAAGGCTTGCAGCACTGATAGCCTCTTCTTTATCCGCAATAGTATCCGTAACGGTATCTGATGTACCCACTGGTTCATTCGTCTGACTCTGTTGTTCAAGTAACAATGAGAATATAGACGGCAAAGAATCGCCGCTTGTTGCCGCTTCATTATCTGATGTTGTTGCAGAATTTGTCGCTTTACTGTCATTGAAACCTGACGCTAAATCAAGTTTTGATAACAGTGCATTGAAGCCAGTTCCAACAGAGCTGGTGGTTGTGTTTTCTAAGGCCATAACATCCCCTTACCCGCAGGCATATAGTTGATTTGTAAAGGTTTTGCAAATAGAGAAAGTGAACGAGATTTCTTCTGATTTGTTCGTTTAAACTTGCTCCTGTCAGGTCATGGATGGCACTTAAATTACACACTGCATAAAAAATAATACTGAGCAATGTCATGAAAGTTCGATGCCATATACACACACTTATCGCAATCTTTACACTTGGGGGTTGCGCCCAAACAATTACTGAAGAAGAGCAGGTGGTTCAAAATAGCCCTACTAACCCCAATGTGTCGCAACGGGCAGTTAGCCAAATAGAAGACGAACCGAAACCTGGTCATCCGCGCTATTCACCACCCAGAGCGCAGCCCACACCCACTTTACATGTGCCTACTGGGTCTTTATTTAACCCTGAGCAATCAATAGGCCTATATGAGCGTCATGCGAACTTTAAAGTAGGAGATATGATATTAGTTAAGCTCGATGAGCAGACCCAATCAGAGAAGTCTCTTGATTTTAATACCGACAAAAATACTTCGTTCGATTTGGCGCCCGTCACATTGAAACTAGGTGGTATTCGTGTTGAAGGCGATGATGTTGAAGTAGAGCATGAGCAAGACAGCGAATTTGCTAGCTCAGCTCAAACCAAACAATCAAATTCAATGAGTGGCAGCATTACTGTATATGTAACCGGTATAACACCAGCTGGTAATTTACTTGTTACCGGAGAAAAGTGGATAACCATGAACAGGGGAAAAGAATACATTCGTTTTTCCGGAGAAGTACGTAAAAAGGACGTTGATGAAAGCAACACAGTATTGTCATCTAAAGTCGGTAACGCATTAATTGAATACAGCGGTACAGGTGATCTACAGGAAAATCAGCAGCCTACGGTAATCGGTAAACTGTTTTCAATTTTTGGTTAGTGACGAGAATTACATGTACAAGAGCCGATTACGTAAAACGCTTACTGGGTTAGTTTTATTCTCTTCATTAATTGTGATTAAGCAGCCTTGCGCTCAATGGGTACAAGGCGAATCTACTGTAGCCCTCGCAGGGGCAGAGTTAAGCGATATAAGAACCAGTGCCATACAAAACGCTATCGCAGATGCGGCTTTTCATAGTGGCAGCACGATATCAGCACAAGATATTATGGTAGATGGTTTACTGCTTTCTAGTAAGGCAGAAATTCGCTCTCAGGGAAGAATACAGCGTGTAGAAATTATAAGTGAAACACTTAAAGACGACCTGCTTACTGTAGTGGTGAACGTTAATATTACGCCTCTGTTTAACTGTACTAATAATGGATTAGCCCATCGGATACTAGTAACGGAGTTCTCTTTAACTTCACCGCAGCAAGCTGCTACCGGTATGCTTTATTCATTTGGTAGTCATGTATCTCAACGTTTTACACAGCAGCTCAATGGGCTTTATAACGGCAATAGTGTTAGCCAGATTCCCGTTTCCCTCATTAACGTAAATACTTGGCTAACGTCTAGTCTCTCTGATGTCGATTTGACGGCGATGTCCACGTACCTTCGAAATGAGTATGGTCAGCAATTTGTGGTATTTGGGTTTGTTAAAGACATTTCGCTTTTTGAACAGGTGTCACAAGCAACGTCGGTATTTGAAAGCGATAGTACAGCACTTCGCAGAAACTTTACTGTTCAGGTTTACGTACTCGATACGTTTAAAGCGAAAGTTATTTTCAACGATAGCTATCACAGTGAAGCGGACTGGCCGTTCTCTCAACACGATTCTGTAGATAGTAACAATAGCCTTTTGTGGCGAAGTGATTTTGGTCGAATGGTGCTAAACACTATACACGCTGCCATTACCGATATTCATGGGGCATTACAGTGCGAAACAACCTATGCGCAAGTTATAGATATATCGCCGGACTATATTGCAATCGACCTAGGTAAAAATAGCGGTTTGACGGCAGGAGATAAATTTTCACTCGTAAAGCAACGCGCGTTACCTACCCTAGGGTTATCAAGAAAATCGGGTTTATTTTCGAGTAATACCCTTACTTTAGAAGTATTTGAAGTGGCTGACGAGGTTAGCTTGCTTAAGGCTGAGCCAGGTAGTGATAGCGTACATCTTGGTGATTTTGTGACGCCACTGACCTTATCCGTAACACAAAAGTTGTCTGAGGCTCAGCCATAAAAAAGGCTGGCCGAAGCCAGCACTTTTTACGGTGGGTAAGGTGGGTAAAAAGGGTAAAAAAGCTAAGCGTTAAGGCTTAAATAGCTCGTGTAGCTTACGTTCTTCTTCGCGCAGAGCTGCTAGTTGCGCTTGCTGCTCTGATGTTAGGACTTGAAACATGGCCTGGTGCTGTCTAGCTTTTTCCACGCCGGCATTAACAAGGCTATCTTTGTATTGCGCGATAAGCGCGTCCCAAGCGTCTTCAGAGAAAGACTGGCTTCGAATTAAATCTCGCTGGGCGTCTTTAAAATTGCGTAGCGTCTCTCTATTTGTTTTCGATGTCTCTTTGAACGACTCGCGAAGCTCAGCAAGGCTTTCTATTTGTGCGTCGGTTAATTCAATGCCTTCGAACAAAAACTCCCTAGGCTTGGGTTTAGGACCTTGACCCTCACCATCCATTCGCTTGGCAAAGCGCGCTTCTTGTTTTTTGAAAGCATCATGATGTTGTTGTCTATCTACTTCTCTTTTAGCGTCTCGAGCTAACAGAGTTGCTTGCTGTTCTTCATTCAGCACCTTGTAGATGTCGTGGCGCAGTTGAGCAAAAGCAAAATGCTTTGCTTCGCGCTCTTCAATTTGGGTTTGGATAAAAGCGCTGATCTGCGCTTCAGTAGCGCTCGCAAAATCTAAGTTAGGTTTTTGAATATCACCAAATTCAGGTCGAGGGTTAGCGTCTTTAAATGCGCTTACGAGTGTTTTTATTTCTTCGCGCTGGGCGTCACTTAAGCTGATGCCGCGAAGATGTTTAACAATTTCTTTTACCGGTTCGTGGTGACGCATTCCAGGCCCGGCAGGATGCGCAAGAGCGAGGCCACCTAAGCCAATTGCTGCTACTGTTACACTAGCAATTAATAACTTTTTCATTGTCGTCTCCTTTTTTTCGGACAGGCTAATCGTAGCGTGCGCGTCTAAAAAAGCAGTCAATGCAGTGTAAAGCTTATGTAAAGGTAATGCCGATTTGTGATTGTAAAGGTCTGAAAAGATATAGTACGCGTTTTGTCAGTGTTGTTTGTAAGCTTAAGGCGAAGCACCCCGCAAGCGTAGGTTGAGTTTTATCTAATTTACAGGCATTTTCATGAATCTAGCAGTTAAAGAGTTTAATACCATGAGTTCAGATTTTCACTTGCAGTCTATCCTTGTTATTGATGATGACCTAGAGCTTACAGAAATGCTTTCCACGTACTTATCGGGTATGGGTTATCAGGTGCAAGTGCGAAATGGTGGTGAAGAAGGATTATCAGAAGCGATCTCCGGGCGTCATTACGACCTGATACTGCTTGATGTGATGATGCCCAAAATGGATGGGTTTGAGGTATTGAAAAAGCTTCGAGCAAGCCACAGTACGCCAGTACTTATGCTTACTGCAAGAGGCGACGATTACGACCGCATTTTAGGCCTTGAGATGGGGGCCGATGACTACTTGCCTAAGCCTTTTAACCACCGCGAGCTTGTAGCGCGAATAAAAGCTATTGTCCGCCGTCATAATTTGTCGTCAACTGGCGGAGCCGTTGAGCAAGACTTATTCGTCAATGGTATCTTTCTAAGTCCCCGCAGTCAGCTGGCAAAAGTGGATGATGTTGAGTTAACACTTACGACAACGGAATTTTTAATTCTGCGCCTGTTAATGCTCAATGCCGCTCAACGCGTTACTAAAGAAGAGATAAGCTTAAAAATACTGGGTAAACCACTTCAAGCCTTTGATAGAAGCATTGATATGCACGTAAGTAATTTACGCAAAAAAATTGGTGCAGTGGCCAGAGATGAAAAAATTAAGACCATTCGAGGTATAGGGTACATGTTAATTGTTGGAAGTCATTGATGGTAAAACTGTTACGCAGTATTAGCCCAACGCGGGCCATCATGGGCCGCTTGTTCCTTTGGTTTTGGGCTACATTCATTGTAACTGCCTTATTGGCTATTTGGGGCAGCCGCCTTTTCTTCGAAGACCTTGAAATCGTACCCATAAAGCCACCTGAAGTGGCTGCTCTCAATCAAGTGGTGGAGCGTATTCAAAACGATCGTTTTCAAAATGCGCCATTACGCGGAGCGCTTGATCGTCATTCCAGAGCTGGGAGGGGGCGAATGGTGGCTGTCGACATTAGTGATAATCGTGTTATTTCAGGTGGAGGGCCTCCGCTTCGTAACGAAGACAGAGAGGATTTACTTAGATTAGTAACACAAACGTCACCCATAGCTGTGAAGCGTGGAGCATTCAAAATATTGGGTCCGGTTTTCTTTGAGCGCAACGGCACCCGATTTGCGCTTTTTACGGTTAGACTGGAAATGCCTGAAAAGCAAACGCCACCGGTTTTACTGTTTCTTTGTATCGCGTTGATCACCACCATATTATTGAGCTGGTTGTTTGCGAAATCACTGACAAACCCTATCTTACGTATCCAAATCTCAGCGAAACGCATAGCAAATGGCGACTGGCAGGCGCGGGTAGGGCGAGCGGCTAAACGTCATGACGAGCTAGGGCAGCTTTCGCGCGACTTTAATAAAATGGCTGAGCAGTTAGAGTCGATGTGGGGGGCGCAAAAGCGCTTATTAGCCGATGTATCACACGAACTTCGCTCACCGCTTGCACGGTTACAAATGGCGCTTGGTCTTGCCCATCAACAAAATGTAGACCCAGAGACGTTAGCGCGGGTAGAGCGAGAAGCTGACCGTATGGAAACGCTGGTAAGTCAGTTGCTAACATTAAGTCGTGCCGAGGCTGGTCAAGCTAAGATGGAAAAACAGATGCTATCGTTAGTGCTCAACGAAGTTTTTACCGATGCGAATTTTGAAGCAGCAAATAAAAACAAACAGTTAAAAATTGATGATATACCTAAAAAAATTGTTGTCATCGACAGTATGATGCTCTGTCGCGCTGTGGAAAATGTTCTGCGTAACGCCATTCGTCACAGCAGCTTTTTAACGCATATTTCGTATAGTGAAGACGATGAGCAGTGGAGCATTCATATCACCGATGACGGTGAGGGGCTGACGGTAGAGGAATGTGAACGTATATTTTCGCCGTTTTATCGGGCTACCCTTGCAAGGGAGCGAGAGTCAGGAGGCGTTGGACTAGGTTTATCCATTGCAAAAGCATCTGTTGAGTTGCATCATGGGCGAATTATAGCTGAACCTGTTGAGCGCGGTGGGCTGCGAGTAACCCTGTCATTTCCGAAGTAGTAACTTTGACGATGCTCTGCAGTCTTACCAAGAGCGCCTATTAACTTTAATAGGGTATTTATGAACTGGATGTTCACATCAGAAAACAATTTAGCCAGCACCTTCGCCTCCCACATTAATCCTTTTTGGCAGGACAGTGTTACTCAGGGCCATTTCACTGGCAAAGATGATATAAAGGTGCGCTACGCCTACTGTATTCCAGAAACGCCGCAAGCCACTATTGTTATTTGTTCGGGTCGCATAGAGTCTTACTTAAAATACAAAGAGTTTATTTACGACCTTTATCAGAACGGCTTTGCCGTTTTTATTCTCGATCATCGAGGGCAAGGCTTGTCTGACAGAATGACACGTGATCCTCAACACGGGTATGTCGCGGATTTTGATGACTATGTTGATGACTTTGTCATGTTCGTAGAAACAATAGTGAAACCGCTACAGCAAGGTCCGTTACAGCTGGTTTGCCACTCGATGGGCGGCGCTATCGGAGCGCTTACACTGTTGCGTTTGCCTAACTTGTTCTCCAAAGCTGTGCTGGCTTCGCCCATGTTCGGTATTAAACCTTCCTTGCCTAATTGGTTGGCGAATGGCTTAATCCGAACCGGCCTAGCGGTAAATAGAATGAAAAAAGCAGACGCAGGGTATTTCTTCGGTCAAACACCGTATATTGCGTTTCCTTTTTCATTGAATAAGCTTACCCACAGTAAAACCCGCTATGCGTTGTTTCGCGAGTTATATGATGAAGAGCAAGAAATCCAGCTTGGGGGCGTAACTACTGAATGGTTGGCCGCAGCCCATCAGGCTATGAATAGGATTGAAGATAGTGCGGCGGCAATCACCACTCCAGCACTAGTTTTAAGCGCCGACGATGACGCCATAATAGATAATAAGCGCCAACGAAGGGTGGCACACCTAATGCCAAATGCTGAGCTTGAAATTATACCAAGGGCTTATCATGAATTATTCACCGAGTCAGACGACATTCGCGAGCGCTCTCTTTCCAGAATTCTAGACTTCTTGATCGCAGAGTAGGTGATGAATTTCCGTGTTTCGTTGTAGAATACGTCGGTTATTAACAGTGAAGGTCGTTTAAAAACATGCTTGATGTCGTACTTTATCAGCCAGAGATCCCGCCAAATACGGGAAATATTATCCGTCTATGCGCAAACAGTGGGTTCACACTACATTTAATCGAGCCTTTAGGTTTTGAGTGGGACGACAAGCGAGTACGACGTGCAGGTTTAGATTATCATGAATTTGCTCACGTTAAGCGCCATGCAAACTTAGAAGCCTACCTTGAAGATGCAAAACCAAATCGAGTATTCGCTTGTACAACAAAAGGCAAAGCGTTTCATAGCGATGTATCGTATCAAAAAGGTGATGCACTTATATTTGGTCCTGAAACCCGTGGTTTACCCGACGATTATATTCAGTCGTTACCTCCAGAGCAGCGTGTTCGCATTCCCATGTTGCCAGACAGTCGCAGCATGAACCTATCCAATGCCGTATCTGTCTTTGTGTATGAAAGCTGGCGTCAATTTGGCTACGAAGGGGCACGCTAGCAGAAGGTGTTAAAAGCAGCCCGAAGACATTCACTTTTACGAAGCCCCCTTGCTGGGGCTTTTTTGCGCCTAGTGTAAAGACACTGTAAAGCCTGCCTGAGTCAGTTTTCGTTCAGCTTCACTCATTAATATAGCCTGTGAACATGCACGAATGAGTTAGGAGAAGCAGTATGAAACGTATCACACTGGGTATTATCACTGGCGTTTGCTTAATGATTGCGGGGCAGGCAAGCGCCCATTCAGGTCATCATTCTCACTCGAATAGAGGGGCGAATGAAAGAGTCACTATTATTACGCAACCTGCTCGTCCGCTTATTGACGTAGCCATACGCGTTCCTGAAATTGGCCTGTACGTTAACGTCTTGCCAGGTGCGCATAGAGTGGAGGTTATCGACAATCATCGTTATTACGTTGCTAATAATCATTACTATCGCAAGCATGGGAATCGCTATGTGGTTGTTGATTCCCCCTACAAAAAGGTGAAAAAAGTGAAACGCCACAAGCGCAGTCACGTTGGCTATCACGACAACACTAAAGTGATCGTGGTAAGAGAAGGCCGCTAAGACAGGTTAATAGGCTGGATATAGATAGAATAAGTGGGGCGTTAAACGGTTGATGGTTTTTGCTACCAAGCAAAAACCATCAATTATTCACTAGGCTTCTTGCTTGAGGTCTCGACCAAGCAGAGCTAAGGCCGCCTCTTTAGGGGATTTTCCGTGATAAAGCACAGCATAAATTTGTTCACAAATAGGCATTTCTACGCCTACTTTTTTAGACAATATATGCACTTCTTCAGTGTTGCGATATCCCTCAACCACTTGTCCGATTTCGTCAATAGCAACATCGACACTCTTGCCTTGACCCAAAGCCAGCCCAAAGCGACGGTTGCGCGACTGATTGTCAGTACAGGTTAATACTAAATCGCCAAGACCCGCCATACCCATAAAGGTTTCTGGACTTGCACCCAGCTTCACGCCCAAACGGGTAAGCTCTGCTAAACCTCGGGTGATCAGCGCCGTTCGCGCGTTTGCACCAAAGCCAAGGCCATCGGCTAGGCCCGCGCCAATAGCGATAACGTTTTTAACCGCACCACCAAGCTGAACGCCAGTAAAGTCTGAGTTTTTGTATACTCTGAACGACTTTGCACAATGCAGCTTTGCTGCAAATTCGTCACTTAAAGCATCGTCGGTAGAAGACAATGAAATTGCAGTAGGTAATCCCGCTACCATTTCTTTAGCAAAGGTAGGGCCTGATAACACGGCTAGGGGATAGTCGGTACCCAGTATTTCCTCTGCCACATCGCGAAGCAAACGGCCAGTTTTTGGCTCAAGTCCTTTGGTCGCCCAAATAATACGTTGATGCGGTTTAAGCAATGGCTTTAAGCTTTGAAGCATAGCTGCAAACGCATGGCTAGGTACAACCACTAAAATATCTTTGCTGGCAGCAACAACGTCTTCTAAGTCGGCATTAACCACCAGTGCATCTGGAAATGTTGCGCCTGGAAGATAACGAGCATTCTCTCGGTTCGCTTCCATTTCGACAATGTGCTTTTCATCACGGCCCCAAAGCAGTGTGGGGTTGCCATTTCTGGCAAGACAAAAAGCAAGGGCGGTGCCGTAAGACCCCGCCCCTAATACCGAAACTGACTCTGAAACCGAATTCGACTTCATGTCCACGTGTTTCATGTTCACCTAATTAGGCGTCCATTTTTGGCGCTTCGCCCTGCGCTTGCTGTGCACGTTTTTGCACGTAAGCTGCAAAGATAGCGTCGAAGTTTACAGGCGCTAGGTTAAGTGGAGGGAATGTTCCACGGTTAACCAAGTTAGAAATGGTTTCACGCGCATATGGGAAAAGCATGTTCGGGCAGAACGAGCCCAGCGTGTGCGCTTTGTTTTGGTCTGGCATTTCGCCAATAGCGAAGATACCTGCTTGTTGCACTTCACAAAGGAATGCGGTTTCTTCACCAAGCGTTGCCGTAACGGTAACTGAAAGTACAACTTCAAATACATTTTCTTCTAGCTTGTTAGTGCTAGTGTCGATGTCTAGTTTAATTTCAGGCTTCCACTCTTTAGTGAAAATAGCTGGCGCGTTTGGAGACTCAAAAGAGATATCTTTTGTGTAGATACGCTGAATATTGAACTGAGCACTCTGTTGCGCTTGTGCGCCCGCTGCTTCGCCGTTATTTGTCTGATTTTCGTCAGCCATGGTATTTCCTATTTAATTGTCGTTTTAATTTAATGTAGTGCGTTGCTGTATGCGCTGACGCTTTACGCCAAACCCAACATTGGATTTAGTTTGCTTCGTGCTTCCAAAGCCATCATATCGTCACAGCCACCAACGTGCTGATCGTCAATGAAAATTTGCGGAACAGTCCAGCCGCCGTTTGCACGTTCAATCATCTCGTCGCGCAGTTCAGGCTTAACATCTATTGGGTATTCAATAAATTCTACACCTTTTTGCGTTAGCAATGCTTTTGCACGGTGGCAGTAAGGGCAGTGGCCCTTGGTGTAAAGTTCTACTTTGCTCATAAAGGTTACCTGTTATTTAGAAACGGGAAGGCTGGCACTTTGCCACGCGTTCATTCCGCCTTTTAATACACTCACATTCGCGAAACCATCTTTAAGCATCGCATTTGCTGTACCACGAGCCTGATTACCCATAGCGCATACTACGATAATGGGTTTGTCTTTACTGTTTTCAAGTTTCTTGAAGTTTTTCTCACGCAACTCTTCAGGTTTAATTTGTCTGGCACCCAAAATATGGCCAGCTTTAAACTCTTTCGCAGGGCGTGTATCTAGCACTATCGCATCGTCTTTATTCATCAAAACCGTTGCTTCGTGCGTGCTTAATTCTTTTACTGAAGATGTCCATGCACTGATATAGCTAAATATCAACATGGCAATCAGCGCAACCCAAATACCAGCAAGAATAATATTGTTGCTAGCAAATTCTATTAGTTGATCCATTACCTCTAACCCTGTCTACAGACCATGAAAAGAGTGCAAAGTATATAGAAAAATGGGCGAGAAACCAGCTTACCTTTCAGTTAGCGAAGAGACGGACACTACGCCTTGAGCGTAAATACTTTAGATGGTTGATATTACGGATAAATTGCACTGGGCATATGGGAAGCCGTCAGATACACTGGATGTTGTTATTAATAGTGGTGGTGAAATACAGCTGGTCAGGCAGTTATCACCATTGCAAAAGTAGAGGTTTTAAGCGCACGTTATGTCAGCACGTTCATTTCTTTCAGTTATCGGATGCATAGTAGCTCTGGCTGTTATGCCAATTGGAAGTGACGCGTTAGCTCAAGACAGCGAAGCTAGTGCGCAAAGAGAAAAGTTAGCAAAGCTGCAGGCCGAACTGCGTGCGAGGCAGCAAGTGCTCGAAAACAATAAAGCCAGCGCAGAAGAGCTAAAAGCCGTACTGAAGACCTCAGAGCTAGAAATAGCAAAAGTAGCAACAGCGTTATCGACGACCGAACAAGCGCTAAAAAGCGTTAAGCAAGAAGAAGCTACGCTAAAAGAAGAGCAAGATGCATTGAAAGTTGCTATTCGCAAACAGCAATCTTTACTGGCAAGTCAACTCAAAAGTGCGTTTATGGCGGGTCACTACGACTACGCTAAGATGCTTTTTTATCAAGATGATGCGCGTACTTTTGAGCGTGTTATTACCTACTATCAATACGTGGCGAAAGCGCGCCAAAAAGAAATCGAAAGTTTTAGAAGTAATGTTGCAAGACTTGAAGAGGTAACTGCTGAGCTTAGTGAGAAAGCATCGTCGTTAGCCGCGCTCAAAGACGACCAAGAAAGCCAGCGGGCCGTGCTTATTACTCGTCAAGCGGACCGTAAAACAACGCTAAAGAAAATAAATAAAACTATTGCTTCAGAAAGTCAGCGCATTGCATCATTACGAGCCGATGAGAAAGCGCTCAGAGGTGCTATTGAAGCAGCCCGTATAGCAGCTGAACGCGCTGCGCGTGCGGCTGAGTTCAGCATGAATGGACTTGCCAAAAGAAAAGGGAAACTTCCCGCCCCCGTGAAAGGCAGAATACGTCATTTATTTGGTAGTCGCCGTCAAGGGCAAGTATCTTGGAAAGGTATTGTGATAGATGGCGCTGAGGGCGACCCCGTTAACAGTATTGCGCCAGGCCGAGTGTTGTATGCCGATTGGCTTCGAGGGTTTGGTCTAGTGGCTATTGTCGATCATGGCGATGGCTACATGAGTGTTTATGGCCACAATCAAGCGCTCCTTAAGCAAGCAGGCGATGACGTAAGCCAAGGGGAGCGCATTGCACTTGTTGGTCGAAGCGGTGGTCAGGAATATCCTAATCTTTACTTTGAAATTCGTCACAAGGGCAAGGCGCTAAACCCGAAAGCTTGGCTGGATTAGTTCGCCTCAGTCACAATATACTTTTCACAGTAACCTTTTATGTTGCCGTTTAAAGTAACATTCAGCGATTTAAGCCTTAGTTTTGTTGAAAGAACTTTCGTTATTGGTATGCTTAGCGACAAAGTGAAGTAATTCACCTAATGCGCTTAATAATAATGATTAAAAAAACGGATGTGATTTAGATGCTTCTGCGTCTGCTAATGCCTTGTATAATCTTTGTTGTATGCGGGCTTGTTAGCCCTCAAGTAAAAGCAAAGTCAGAAATAATAATAATATTAGATGACCTGGGCTACAGGCCGTCCGATGTCGCTGCTTTTTCTCTCCCTAAAGAAATTACTTTTTCTATACTTCCGCAAACGCCACTGGCTTCTAAAATTGCCTATCGTGCCGAGCTTGAGGGCAGGGCGGTTATGCTCCATATGCCTATGCAGGCACAAAATGGCAATGAAATGGGGCCGCTTGGATTAACCACGGATATGTTTGCCGGGGCTATTACTCATAATTTGCGCAAAGCGATGAAAAGTGTGCCAAACGCAGTGGGTGTCAACAACCACATGGGCAGTGCTTTCACCGGTCAGCAAGAAGGAATGGAAGCACTGTTAAAAGAGGTGAAGCGCCAAGGTCTGTTCTTTGTAGATAGCAGAACTACTGTACTAACTAAAGGTGAAGAAATTGCGCAGCGTTTGGGGGTGCCTAGCGCAAGCAGGCAGGTATTTCTGGACCACAAATTAGAGCCGTCGTTCTTGTTGAAGCAGTTTAATCAAATGAAACGCATCGCTCAAAAGAATGGTCACGTTGTAGTGATTGGTCACCCTCACCCAGAAACAATTGATTTTCTAAATACGCATTTACCCTCTCTTGAAAAAGAGGGGTTTACCCTTACTTCAGTAGCCGACCATTTTTCATACGCATCTAAAGTGGCTAAACAGTTTGGTAAAGAGCGGAGCCAGACTGCTCATCTTACTCGTGCAGATGTAAACAAAATAGGCTCTGAAATAAATGAGCAGAATACTTTTGTTAATAGTGGCTTTGTGCAAAGTACATTATCTAAAAAGGTAACTGAACGCGCGACTACAGCGCCTAACGAGTAACATCTTCGTCTTTTCCCGTACTTAATTAGTCTATTTTCATCTCGATAAGATCAAAATTTAATGTGGGAACGTTTCTCATTTTTATGAGTCTGTTATAATATAACGTCTCTGGCGAATGGTTCGCGTATATATTTTTAAGCACGGTGGTAATTAGAGTAATGACTCCAATTGACGAGAATCCAACAAAACTAGACAAACTTGGCATCTGGGTGTCGAGCTTGTGTGCGCTGCATTGCCTTGCGCTGCCTGTTTTGGTGCCTCTGTTACCGCTTATCGGTTCTAGCTTTTTTGCGCAAGTATGGTTTGAAAGAACTATTCTGACGTTCTCACTGATTGTTGGGGCGGTAGCCTTGATTAGCGGTGCCATTCGCTACCACGGCAAATATTACCCGCTAGCACTACTGTTTACTGGTGGCGCAATTTATTGGAATAAAGATATTTTTGGGCATCATTACGAGCCATTTACTATTGCGTTAGGGGCAGGACTAATTGTAGCGGGTCACTGGGTCAATATGCGCCTGTGTCGACAGTGTAAGTGCTGCAAAAATACAGTGTTCTCAGACCACCTATCTACTGATTTTAAGTAGCTATCAAAACAAAGTTTTAAGAAACGAGCCAATGGCTCGTTTTTTTGTATCTGGTGTAATACCAGTCCGCAGAGATAATTACCCACTCAGCGAGCACTTATCTATACGGATTGGTATAATTAAGAGAACATAGGCTTAAGAAAATACGTGACCTAATCAGATAGCGTATTAAGTGCTACATTTGGCAGATTAGTAAATATGCCGGTTACCCCCCACTCTTTAAGCATTAGCATATCTCTAGGTTCGTCTACCGTATAAACGAATACATCAAAACCTTCCTGCAATGCCGTTTGCACAAACTGCTTATCCACCGCGTCTAGCGCAATATTTAACGAGTAAGCGCTAAGGGCCCGCGCGCTGGCTGTGCAGTCTAGTTCGTAGCTTGCGGTTAACGCGCCAATTTTTACTTCCGGCCATAGGTGTGTAATCGCTTTAAGCCAGTGATGGTTGAATGAAGATATAAGTAGCTTGTCAGCACTTATGCTACTTTGCTTCATTGCAGCTTTAACGTCATTTACCCAGCTATCGACATCGTGTAAGTGCTTAATTTCAATGTTGCACCACTTACTACCTGGAACGCATTCAAGCGTTTCGTAAAGAGAGGGGATGCGCTCTCCATCGCCAATGTCCATTTGTTTGAGGGATTGCCAAGGCGTATCTAACAAATAACCTGTCTCGCGAGCTCTACGTGTAAGGGTTCTATCGTGAAAAACAATAATGCCGCTTTCGTGTTGATAAGTATCAAACTCAATGCCGTCGGCATCTTGCTCGAAGGCCAGCTTAAACGCTCTAAGCGTATTTTCTGGGGCGGCTTTACTAGCGCCACGGTGGGCAAAAATTAGCATCTACATTCCCTTCTCTAGTCTCAGAGTGAACATTACTTATCGTTCGCGCCGTGTAACTTATGCGTGTTGAGCGTTTCATAGACTGACGCTGACGTAATAAGAATGCCGCCTAGAAGTGCGCTTAAACCAGGCTTTTCATTTAGTAAAATGATGGCAAGAAAAACACCGTAAAGCGGCTGCATGCAGGCAATGAGTGAAAATGTCTTTGCCCGCAAGTGGCGCAAACTCGCCGCAATTAAAGCATGGGGAAGCGCGGTAAATACTGTGCCTAAAAGTAACAGCATTAGCCAAGAGCTCGTTGACGCCGAGGCTATTTCAGCACTGCCTATTGGCAGCATCAATACACTGATAACTAATGTTTGCCACGCCATAGCTTGCGCACCGCTGTAGTGCTTAAAATGCTTACGGTGAATAAGGTTTCTAAACGAATACAAGATGGCAGATGCAATACCGATAAGTACCCCAAGGGTAACGTCATTTTCCAACGACGTTTCGGGCACAATTAAATAAACACCAATGACTACCGTTAACGTAGATACAATGTCCTGCCACACCAGTCTAACTCGTTCGAAAAAAGGTTCAATAAGCACTGTAATGACAGGAAAGGTAAATAGCGCAATCATGCCCACAGATACGCCAGCATATTGCATTGCGGCAAAATAGGTAACCCAATGTAGCGCCATTAAAAGCCCTAGACCAAGAGCGACGCCATAATCTTTTCTGGAATTTAGCTTTATTTTATTTCCGGCCAGTTTCAAAAATGCCAGCAGGGCGATGCAAGCAAATACTGAACGCACCAGCGTAATGTCACTGGCACTAAGTGGTACAAGCCTAGAGAAAAGGGCTGTACCACCTAATAAAATGACCGTGAGGTGAAGCGAAATCAGGCTTTTTTTAACAGCATCCATAAACTAGCTGTCAGCGCCCTCAGATGGTGTTTCTTTTTTTGTCTCACCTGCATTGTCATCGAACTCATCGCTATTTTGCTCAGGCTCTGGTGAAGCAACGTCTTGGGAAACTATCTCATGTGCAGATATTTTTGAAGCCATAGGTTCACCTAGGCGAGTAACCATACCTGGGGCTATATCTTCAAAGTTGATCATGTCTTTTTCAAAACATACCACAATGGTAGATCCCAGTTTAAAGCGGCCAAGTTCGGCACCTTTTTCGAGGAAAACAGACGCTTCTGTGTCTTTTTCATATGACCAGTGCTGAACGTTTTTACCTGCAGGTGGCGTAACTGTGCCTGCCCAAACGGTCTCAATACTAGCCACAATAGTTGCGCCCACAAGCACCATCGCCATTTTGCCCACAGGCGTGTCGAAAAGCGCGACAACACGTTCGTTACGTGCAAATAGACCAGGTATATTTTGTGCCGTAAGCGGATTTACTGAAAACAGCTCGCCCGGCACATACAACATATCAGTAAGCGTGCCCTCAACAGGCATGTGGATTCTGTGATAATCACGAGGGGCAAGGTAAATAGTAGCAAATTTACCATTTTTAAATGGTGCTGCTACTTCAGGTTTTCCGCCTAACAATGTAGTTAAGCTAAAGTCGTGACCTTTGGCTTGAAAAATACTGTCGCTATGGATATCGCCAAACTGACTTACCGTACCATCAACGGCATGGATCAGTACGTCCTCGTTTTCATCAATGGTACGTGCTTCAGGTTTAAGCGGGCGGGTGAAGAACTTATTAAAGCTTCGGTAATGCTCGGGCTTTTCATGCAGCGCTTCAGTCATATCAACATTGTATTGTTTGATAAACAGCTTGATGAAAAAGGTGGTAACACTACCCATTTCTGCTTCTGCAAGTTTGCCTACAAGGCGTGAAAGCAGGTGCTTTGGTGTAACGTATTGTAAATTAACTTTAAGCCAATCTAACACAAAATATCTCCGTTTCTTTTATGCAAGCAATAACGCATTGCATAGATAGCGTTATTGTATAGTAAGTCGTGGTATTAAGAGTAACTTTAGGGTTATGAGTGCTTACACAAAAGCATAAGCACGTGGTTCACACCTAAAGAATAAATCGTCGAGTTAGCGACGGCTATTACGCGTAAGTAGCGCGTGTACTTCTTCGGTCGCTCCTACGGGTTTGGCGCTCCAGTGAGGTTGAAACCCGGTGGCAGTCGTTACGCCCCGGGTGGCTGACTGTGACTAGGGCGCTGCTCTTCCATGGTGGTTAATATTCT
The DNA here is from genome assembly GCF_056160105.1 of Alteromonas sp. ABD4_190. Lineage (NCBI taxonomy): Bacteria > Pseudomonadati > Pseudomonadota > Gammaproteobacteria > Alteromonadales > Alteromonadaceae > Alteromonas > Alteromonas sp. ABD4_190. Next base: position 1,612,806 of record NZ_JBSWWN010000001.1, on the reverse strand, counting down.
ATGATAGCTATCGAAGCGTTCCGCGCTAATTTTCCCTTCCTCTACAGCTTCTCTAAGTAAGCAGCCGGGGTCATTTAAGTGCTTGCAGTCTCTGAATTTACAGCCACCCAAATAATCTCTGAACTCAATAAATCCCCATGTAATTCGTTCGGTAGGAATATGCCACAAGCCAAATTCACGTACTCCTGGAGAGTCAATTAAATCGCCACCGGCCGGCAGGTGAAGCAATTTTGCCGCCGTCGTTGTGTGCTGACCAAGCCCCGAGTTATCTGAAATATCGCCGGTTAATTCATCGGCGTCTGGCAGAACTTGGTTAATTAGGCTCGATTTGCCTACGCCGGACTGCCCTACGAAAACGCTGATATTATCATTAAGGTATTCATTAAGTTTGCTAATGCCTTCACCGGTTTTACAACTGGTAAACAGCACTTCGTAGCCTAAGTTTTCGTACGTCTTAAGCTGTTCTGTAACGGTTGTGCGTTCCTCTTCACTGAGCAGTTCTACTTTATTAAGGACAATCAGCGGCGTGATGCCTATGTCTTCACAGGCAACCAGGTAACGGTCGATAATATTCAGTGATAGGGTGGGTAATATAGCGCTAACAACAATAATGCGGTCAATATTCGCAGCGATGGGTTTAATACCGTCGTAATAATCTGGGCGAGTCAGGACAGAGTGCCTGTCTTTTACAATTTCAATAACCCCACTTACACCTGACTCAGCGTCATCCCCTTTACTAAAAAACACTTTGTCGCCACACACCACAGAATCTACCGTGCGGCGAATGTGGCAGCGAGATACTGCGCCGTTTGCGTCTTCAACATCGGCGTGTTTACCAAAGCGACCAATTACCGTACCGCTTTCTAACGTGCTTTCATCTAGGTTCGCCGCGTCTTTTGAGGCGTGCTTTTCACGCAAGCGTTTGCTTCTGTTAGCTGCCACTTGTCGTTTTTGTCGTTGTGTAAGTTTTGGTTTTTTCGCCACGATTCTTTTCTAGTTTCACGTATACTATGGTCAATAATACCGTTTGTAGGGCATGGTTGCCATGTCTGTAGCGCAAAGAGGAAAGTAATGAGTAAACACGACAGTAACCTTGTTTGGATAGACATGGAAATGACAGGGTTAGATCCTGAAACCTGTGTAGTAATGGAAATCGCGACCATTGTTACCGACGCACAGCTTAATATTTTGGCAGAAGGCCCAGTGATTGCAGTACATCAAAGCGATGAAGTGTTAGACAATATGGACGAGTGGTGCACACGCGTTCACGGAGAAAGCGGATTAACTGCGCGCTGCCGAGAAAGTAAGGTTAGCGTAGGAGAAGCATCAGCGCAGACTATTGCCTTTTTAGAGCAGTGGGTAGATGCAGGTAAATCACCACTGTGTGGAAACACCATTGGGCAAGACAGACGCTTCATGGTTAAGTACATGCCCGAGCTTGAAGCTTACTTCCACTATAGAAATATTGATGTAAGTACAATAAAAGAGCTAACGCGCCGCTGGAAGCCTGAAGTTTTAGACGGTTTCGAAAAGAAAGGCGTACATCTAGCGCTAGATGATATTCGCGAGTCTATTGAAGAAATGCGCTATTATCGAGAGAAAGTGTTTACGATTTAGGCATTCAAACATTGAGGTGCAAAAAAAGTAGAATTAAAGGTTGCGTTACCCCAAAATTTTTGTAAAATGCGCACCACTTCAAACGAAGTACCTCTTTTGTTGCGGGAATAGCTCAGTTGGTAGAGCACGACCTTGCCAAGGTCGGGGTCGCGAGTTCGAATCTCGTTTCCCGCTCCAAATTTTAAAAGCTGATAGTAAACTTTACTTTCAGTGGGCGTGAAAAGCGCGACCCCTAGTGGGCCCGCGACCGAGTGTCGGCCAGTTGGCAAATCTCGTTTCCCGCTCCAAATTTTAATCTAGGTCTCTAGATTGCCTATAAGATGCACAGCATCGACTCTATGCGGGAATAGCTCAGTTGGTAGAGCACGACCTTGCCAAGGTCGGGGTCGCGAGTTCGAATCTCGTTTCCCGCTCCAAATTTTTCAGACACCTCAAAAATTAAAACTTATCTAGTTTTTAAGTGCGACCCCTTGATGGGCCCGCGACCGAGTGTCGGCCAGATGCGAATCTCGTTTCCCGCTCCAAATTTTCAAACATCACGAAAATCTAAATATTTGCAGATGTATTGATGTGATCCCTTGATGGGCCCGCGACCGAGTGTCGGCCATCGCTTCACAAAGCACTCAAATTAGTTTTTGCTACAAACCATAACCTCTTATTTTACTGAAAAGCACCGTGCATACTTGCTCAAGAATCGGCAAGTCGTCAGCGCTGAAAAATGGTTTAGAACCTAATTAATTAAATACATAAGGTGACCTAATTAACTGCGTATTCTTAAATTTATACGAAAGTATAAATTTGTGTGCGCTTATTGCTTCAGCGCCGATTCTGTCTGTCTTTACGCACCGTTGTGAATCCTTATTCATGACTCTTTGCACCTTCCTAGTGCGGTGCCGCCTTGATTTCAACCTGGTTCTCAATAAATCTACATTTTACGAGCTCTTTTGCACATTAAATGTGCATTCGAAAGCCGTTAGTTAAGTCTTTTTGAATATTAAATAGATTTTAGTGGGTAAATATGCATAATGCGCCGTTTTTTAGCGGTAGTTTCACTGTTTACTTGCTTTTTGATAGGCACACCATTTGCAAAATGCATTATGTAAAACGCAAATTGTAAACATATAAAAATAACCATCGCTTTTAGACTCCTCTAAAGTGCCGTAAAGAGCACTCTGGAACGAAAAAGTATATTTGGAGAAACACACATGGCTTTTGATTCATCAAAGCAAAACAAGCTTACTGTACTTGCGTGTGCAGTAGCATCTGCACTGGCATTAAGTGCAACTGCAGTTCAGGCTCAGGAAGAAGCCGCTATTGACGAAAAGGATGTAGAAAAAGTAGTGGTCACTGGTTCTCGTATAGCGCGAGATCCTAACCTAGCATCTCCTTCACCTGTTCAGGCAATTTCAGAAGAAGATATTCAGCTATCAGGTGAATTCTCTGTCACTGATGTAATCAACGACATCCCTGCATTGTTTTCATCTACAACAGCGGAAAGCTCTATAGACTCAGCGTTTGCAGACGGTGCGAATATCCTGAACCTGCGTGGTTTAGGTTCAAATCGTACCTTAACACTAGTAAATGGTCGTCGCCATGTGGGCGGTGTTGCCGGTTCTGCAGCGGTAGATGTGGGTTCAATCCCAGTTAAACTGATTAAGTCTGTAGAAGTGCTTACCGGCGGTGCTTCTGCCGTTTATGGTGCCGATGCGGTAACGGGTGTAGTTAACTTCATTTTGCAAGATGACTATGAAGGTTTTGAATTTGATGTAAATACGGGCATTTCGTCTGAAGGCGATGGCGAGCAAATTAGTATGTCTGCGTTGTATGGTGAAAACTTTGACAACGACAGAGGTAATTTTGCAATAAATATTGAGTATCAAAACGATGAAGGCGTGCGGGTAAGTGAAAGAGATAATGGTTTGATCATTGGCTCTGCGCGAGATTGGACTAACCCCGCGTTGCGATTCCAACAAGGCGATATTGGGGCTAGTACACCAAACTTGGCGCAATACTATAACTACGACAATACCGGCCTATTCAATTTCGGTTTAAGCATTCCATCTCAGGATGCGTTCATTCAAAACTACGTAGATACTTTTGGAACCCAGCCGAATTTAACTTCAGAAGAGCTAGCGCTGTTCAACCGCGCGGCCACAGCAAATCCTCGTGCAGTTCTTCCTTACCGCACTTTCCCATTCACTTCAGGTTATGGCTACATCATACCGGGTAACCCTTATACGTTTGAGGGGTTTGATCCTGCGACTAATATCGACCTTGATGGTAATGGAACGCCAGACTGTCTTGACTCATTTTCTGGATATAACAGCTCGTTTGGTGCCGCGTCATTCGGCGCACTAGGTGGTTGCTGGAACGTGCTAGAAGATGGTTCTTACAGACCTATTCAAGATGGTTTAGTGTCAGGTAACTTTGAAGGCTTCGGTGGTGATTCTTATAACACCATTCAGCAGCAGCGTGGCTATCTAATTACGCCGAACGACAAAATTGCGTTAAACCTGTTGGGTCATTATGACCTTACTGACACAAGCACCGTGTTTGGTGAGTTTAAGTACGTTGTTCAGACAACCGAAAATGAAAGCCAGCCTTCTTCATACTGGGACCTTTTATTTGGTGCTGCAGATAATCCTTACTTGCCTTCTTTCATTCAGCCGTTGGCGAACGAAATAGGTGGTGTTGCCATTACGGCTGACCCCATTGGCATTGGTCAAGGTAAAATCGAGAACGAGCGTAGAACCCTACGTGGTGTTATTGGGCTAGAAGGCTTCCTAGAAAACGACTGGCAGTATAACCTTGCGTTAAATTACGGAAGATTCGAGTTTGAGCAAGAAGGCACAGAAAATATTGTTGTAGTAGACCGTTTCTTCTCTGCAATCGACGCGGTAACAGACCCTGCAACGGGAGAGGCAACCTGTCGTGTGAACTTAGACGCAGATACCCCTCAAGTTACTACCGCATTTAATATCCCAGTATATGACCCAGGCTACTTTTCATTTACTCCAGGTGACGGCAGCTGTGTACCTTTAAATATTTGGGCCGGCGCAGGCGGAATTTCTCAAGAAGCGGTTGATTGGGTAACGCAAGATAGCCGTAGTAAAACTACCATCGAACAGTTCGTGGTGAGTGGTTCACTATCTGGTGATTCATCTGACTACTTTGAGCTTCCGTATGGTCCGATATTCTTTGCTCTAGGCGGGGAGTATAGAAAAGAAAAATCAGAAGCGACCTTCGATAATTGGCAACTTGGTATTATTCCTGAGGGTTCACAGTACCAAGCTGGAACATTTATCTCTGACTATTCGTCTAATAACTCACTGGTATTCCAGCCGTCTATTAAAACGGCAAATGAAACCGGTGACTTTGATGTAAGTGAAGTATTTGTTGAAGTCTCTATTCCTCTAATTGAAGGCGAGATGCTTGCTGAAGAACTTACGTTAGATTTGGCTGCGCGCTATTCTGATTACTCTACAATTGGAGACACAACGACGTGGCGTGCAAACTTAATGTATGCGCCTTACGAAGATCTTATGATCCGCTTGTCACAGTCACAGGCTGTTCGAGCCCCCAACATTACAGAGCTTTTCGGTCCTGAAGTGGGTACAACATTCCGTCCTACTGACCCTTGTAATGCTAGTGTAATTGCAGGTATCCGTGGTAATGACCCGGCAGCAGCAGATCAGATACAAGCCAACTGCGTGGCAGACTTCCAGTCAATTGGTTATAACCCGTTTAACGAAGCTGGCGAGTATGTTTACACCGATCCACTTTCAGCCGCATTCCCTGGCGTAACTGGTGGTAACCCAGAACTACAGGAAGAAACAGCCGATACGACAACAGTGGGTTTCGTATATCAAGCAAGCTGGTTAGAAGGCTTATCACTAACAGCCGACTATTGGAGCATTGAGATTGAATCGGCGATCAGCTCTGTGAGCTCTGACGACATCGTAAACGGATGTTACATTGGTGAAACCTTGAACGAAAATTTCTGTTCTCTATTCACCCGTAATACCGATGAAAACTCTCCGCAGTTTGCTGGTCTAAACTTCTTACGTTCTACCGATGTTAACTTCGCTCGTCTAGAAACGTCGGGCGTAGATTTCAGTGTTGGCTATGACTTTGATATTGATGACCATACATTTTTAACCAAAATCTCTGGAACCAAGGTGAACGAGATTGACCAGTTTACTAACCCGAATGACCTTACCGAAGTTAACCCAGAGCTTGGTGAAGTAAATCGCCCTGAATGGGCTGGCAACTTTACCGTGACGTGGAAGTGGCAGGATCTGCAAATCGGTTGGCAAACTCAGTACATGGATGAGCAGTTAGTTGCATTTGTTGAAATCGAAGAATACGAGCGTGGTGATTATGATGACTCGGTCGTAATGGATGAGTTTTTCCAACACGACATCAACTTCTCATATGTATTAACCGATACGGTTAAAATGTATGGGGGTATTAAGAACGTGACTAACGAAGAACCTTTCTTGACGAACTTTGCTTATCCAGCGAGTGCCCGAGGAAGATTTTACTTTGTAGGGTTTGACATGCAACTTAACTAAGCGCTTACAATCCTAATAAAAGCAGCTCAATCGAGCTGCTTTTTTGTTTTTGTTATAAACCTTGTTGCAACGTAAGTAAGTTACTATTATCTTGCTAAGTATAAACTGGTCTAACCAGATAGGCGTGCGCTAAACATAAGGTTGATCATAGAACAACGCGTTAGTGTACTGATTCTTCATCCATGGGTTTAACCTCATATAAGATTAGCGTGAAAACTATGTCAAAAAACTACGTACTCAATACCTATAATAAATTCCTTAAACTGCCCTTTGGCAAAAAACTGTTTAGCTGGTACTCAGCGCGCAGAGCGCCTTACTTTTCTACCGTTTCACCGCTTATTACTGACATTAAACCTAACTATTGTGAAGTGCTCATTAAAAAGCGTAAAGGGGTTGAAAACCACATCGGCACGGTTCATGTTATTGCGATTTGTAATGGCTTAGAAATGGCCATGGGCTTTATGTGCGAAGCATCAATCCCTAAAAACCTTAGGTGGATCCCAAAGGGCATGGAAGTGAAATATCCTGCAAAAGCAGACTCAGACATTCGCTGTGTTGCCGAAGTTCCCGTGGATGCGTGGAAGCCGGGAGATTTACCCATTTCGGTTAAAGCGTATAACGCAGAAGGGACCGTGGTTGTAGATGGCACTATTACTGTTTGGGTAAGCGAAAAACGCTAAACAATATTTTGCTATTTGAAGGTCGCTTTTGCGGCCTTTTTTATGCCTAGTCACCGTTGCAATATTAAGTTTTTACGACATGCCTATTTCTAATTGACAGCATTCAAAAACACATCTAAGAATAGACTGGTAAGCGATTAAGGCGCTATATCGGAAGTCTATTTCATTCAACTATTAGCTGGCAGCCCTCTACTTATGTAATACGAGGGGCCGCAATGAAAGAGGTTAAGATGTCTGTAATCACAAAAGAACAAGTCACAAGAAAACCCTTCGCAGATAAGAAGAACTATCCCTACGGCTTCGCACGCTCTGGTGATTTTTCAATTAATGAAAGTAAGCTTCTTCAGGCTCATGGTAGTTTGTTCGCTGCACTAGTGGACGGGAAAATTACGCCAGAGAATGATGAAGAACAAGCCTATTTGGAATCGGCTCTTGGTCATCGTGACCCTGCAACACCGCAAGAGAAAGCGTGGTTGAAATACCAAGCCAGAATAAACCGTCCAAAAACAGCAAGTATTTATGGCTCTAAGCGCCCGGCTGCAGAAGAAGTTGACGATGATGAAGATATAAGCGATAACAGTGACATTGATATTGATCTAGACGATTAAGCTTATGCCTTTATGCACGTTAGTGGATAAAGGCGCATCGTTTTCACTCTTAAACTTTATTGTTCACACTGTTAATTTTGTGTAAACAATCATCCTATTTCCTGTCAAAATAAACCTTCAGTCGAAATATCCATCCTATTTATTGCGAATATTGGGATATATATCTCACTTTTACGCAATTTGGTGTTTTATCTTCCTATTACCTTAGTTATAGTCGGGGCATCGTCAACGTACGCTGACAAACCCCCCAACCCATTACAGGAGAAAAGCACTGTGAAAATGATGTCGGGCGCAGCCATGGTGGTTGAAGCGCTAAAAGATGTAGGAGTGACACACGTGTTCGGTTACCCAGGTGGTGCCGTATTAGACATTTATGATGCGTTATTTGCGCAAGATGATGTCAAACACGTCCTCGTACGTCATGAACAGGCAGCCGCCCATATGGCGGATGGTTATGCACGTTCAACTGGCAAAACCGGCACAGTGCTCGTCACATCAGGTCCTGGCGCAACGAATACGATTACAGGTATTGCTACTGCGTATATGGACTCTATTCCGATGGTTATTTTATCGGGACAGGTGCCGTCGAAGCACATCGGTGAAGATGCATTCCAAGAAACTGACATGGTGGGGTGCTCACGCCCTATCGTTAAGCACAGCTTTTTGGTAAAGCGCGCGGTTGATATTCCAGAAGCGATTGCTAAAGCCTATTATATTGCTAACACAGGTCGTCCTGGCCCGGTGGTTGTAGATTTACCAAAAGATATTGTTAACGTAGCGGAAGAGCACCCTTATGTGTATCCAAGTGACGTTACCATGCGTTCTTATAACCCAACCGAAAAAGGCCACCCTAAACAGGTTAAGAAAGCGGTCGAGTCGCTACTTAAAGCAGAACGTCCAGTATTATATGTAGGTGGTGGTGCCGTAGCCTGCGATGCATCAGCAAAGGTTATTGAATTAGCTGAGAAGCTAAATGCACCGGTAACTTGCACGCTAATGGGCCTTGGCGCTATGCCAGGTACACACAAGCAATTTATCGGCATGCTAGGTATGCACGGTACGCTTGAAGCGAACAAAACCATGCATAATGCCGATTGCATCATAGCACTAGGTGCACGTTTTGATGACCGTGTTACCAACAACGTTGATAAATTCTGCCCTCATGCAGACATTATTCACGTTGATATCGACCCAGCTTCAATTTCTAAAACCGTAAATGCGCACATTCCAGTGGTAGGTTCGGTCGATAAAGTACTTGATCAAATTTTAAGCCAGGTAAATAAGAAAGATTTATCAGGTCAGAGTGAAAAGCTGGCGGACTGGTGGCAGCAAATTGAAACATGGCGTTCCCGCGAGTGCTTGAATTACGCACAAGGCGAAGAAGTTATTAAGCCTCAGCGTGTTATCGAAGCTTTGTACAAACACACAGACGGTAAAGCTTACGTAAGTTCTGACGTTGGTCAGCACCAAATGTTTGCTGCGCTTTATTATCCGTATGATAAACCGCGCCAGTGGATTAACTCAGGAGGCCTTGGCACCATGGGCTTTGGTTTACCGGCTGCAATGGGCGTGCAGTTTGCGCACCCGGGCTCAACCTCTGTGGTAGTAACCGGTGATGGCAGTATTCAAATGAATATTCAAGAGCTATCTACTTGTTTGCAGTACAACCTGCCTATTAAGATTATTTCATTGAATAACCGTGCCCTAGGTATGGTTCGTCAGTGGCAGGATATGATTTACAAAGGGCGTCACTCACACTCGTATATGGATTCAATGCCTGACTTTGTGAAGTTGGCAGAAGCTTACGGACATGTGGGCATAAAAGTAGACAAGCTCGACGAGCTAGACGCAGCAATGGAGAAATGTTTCAGCTACACAGATCGCTTAGTGTTTATGGACATAGCAGTAGACCAAAACGAACACGTATATCCAATGCAAATTAAGTTTGGCGCAATGGATGACATGCGCTTAAGCAAGACGGAGCGAACCTGATGAAACGTATTATCTCTGTATTAATGGAAAACGCCCCTGGCGCACTATCTCGTATCGTTGGTGTATTTTCCCAACGTGGTTATAACGTTGATTCACTGTGTGTGGCACCGACTGACGACGCGAGCCTTTCGCGTCTAACGATTATCACGCATGGTGACGACAAAGTAATTGAGCAAATTACTAAGCAAGTTAACAAGCTTATTGATGTACTAAAAGTGGTAGATCTTACTGAAGGTACGCACATTGAACGCGAGCTTATGCTGATTAAAGTCGCGACTCGCACAGAGTCGGTGCGTGCTGAAGTGAAGCGGAACTCTGATATTTTCCGTGCGCGTATTGTTGATGTGAACGTAAATAACTACACCATTGAAATTACGGGTACCACAGATAAGCTGGATGCATTTGCCACGACTATGGGGCAGTGTGCTGAAATTATCGAATCATCACGCACCGGTGTGTGTGGGCTTGCTCGAGGTGATAGGGCGCTTCGTCCTTAAGTTTTTTCTGAGTTTTCGCGCAAAGCGTTTTTTCGAAAGGCTGTCATTAGACAGCCTTTTTTCATTCTAGGGAATTACTCTAAGTGTCTCGCCCATAATAGGCTTCTACGCGCAGGGCTACGCCGTATGAGGTTTTAAAATCCTCATCACGCAGCCATAATACAAAAGGCTCTACCTCAAAGAATAGCCAATCGCGCAGCATGTTGTTACGCCACCTAAACCCGCCATAGACTTCTTCTACGCGAAAATTGGGTTGGCTGAGCCCTTCCACCATAAGGTGAGGAATAACGGCGTTATGTCGATCTACCGAAAACAAATGGTGGACCTCGTGACGCCATAGCCAGTCGTTGGTATCGTCGCGGTAGTAGTAGCGATTATTTTGTCGAACCAAGTGCTTTTTATTGATTTCGTATTGAAAAGCGACGCCCACCTCCGCACCCAAACGGTCACGGGTGTAATAGTAAAGTTCGGCATCGTATAGCATGGCCCATTGATTAGAAAAGGCAAAAGCATCTCTGTATCGGGTCATCGCATACAGTTGGTCGCGGCGACCAGCGCCAATTCTAAATGAGTAGTGCGAGTCTTGCTCAGGACGAAAGCGAAGCGCAATGGTCGTTCGATCGCGGTTGTTATTGCCGGTATCTCTCGCGGCTCGTATTGTGTTGTTCTGTGTTTCGTCTTCGTTATCACTCAAGAGTAAATCAACGCGTTCTTTTAATGCCGGTAGGCGTACTCGTACCCTAAAACGAAGATCCGTATCAGAAAGCATGCCGCTTCTGGGTTCCCAAGCAAGCTGAACACGGCCTTCGGCCCGGGCCTCTTTTTGTCCGGGAGCCTTGAGTTCTTGAGAATTTTCGAACAAGCCGTCGAGCTGTTTAACAGTAAAGTCCATGGTGTCAGTAAAGCTACGTTGCCACACATCAAACCATTGTTCATTGTGTGACGCTACTGAAACGGCAGGGGAAGCTTCTGCAGACGCGTAAGACGGCAGATTTTCAGTAGCTGCGGGCCTTATAACATCGCTATACCCGCTACTTCCACTGGTCGTGTTTACGGTGGGGTTCACCTTGCTATCGGTGATGTATAAATTCGAAGGGGCAGTAAGTAATAAATGGCAATAAATAACAGTAAGGCACAACATTACTCACTAACTCCTTGTAAAAATTAGAATAGTTGAATGTTTCTACTATTCGCTTTTAAGATATAGAGAGCATGGAGTGTCATTAGTAAAACGTCAATCTTTATTCATTCAGGCAAATATTCAGGTGAAAGCAACAGCGGGCAATGGCATACTGTGCTCAACGATGTAAGGGAGATTATTTTTATGGGTGGTATTAGTATTTGGCAGTTGCTGATTATACTGGTTATTGTGGTGCTTTTATTCGGTACAAAGCGCCTTAAAGGTATAGGTACTGATTTAGGCGGCGCAATCAAAGGCTTCAAAAAAGCCGTCAGCGAAGAAGAGAAAGATGCTGACTTCGAGCAAAAGAAGCAAGTTGAAGAAAAGTCAGCGGCAGAGCCTGTTTCAACGAAGACGCAGAGCGACGTTAAAGAAAAATCCTAATGTTCGATATCGGCTTTTGGGAGCTTTTGGTTATCGGTGTGCTTGCGCTTCTCATTTTGGGGCCAGAAAGACTGCCGGGTGCCATGCGCTCAACTATAAATACAATTCGTAGCGTACGGAATGTAGCAACGGGCTTTAAGCAAGAGGTTGAGCATCAGCTGCGCGTGCACGAATTGCATGAAAATTTGAAAAAAGCAGAGCAGCAAGGGCTCAAAGATCTTTCACCTGAACTTGAACAGAGCGTCGATGAGCTGAAAAAAGCTGCAGAGTCGGTTCAAGAACCTTATAAAAAGCAATAGATGTCTGACGCTAATAACCTTATTTCTCATTTAATTGAATTGCGCAGTCGTATTCTCAAAGCACTTTTGAGCGTATTGATTGTGTTTGTGTGTCTTGCCGCATTTGCACAGGATTTATATAAGCTGTTGGCCATGCCTCTGCTTGAAACACTTCCAGAAAACGCGAGCATGATTGCAACCGATGTTGCTTCACCTTTTTTCGCACCTTTTAAACTTACCTTAGTATTGTCGTTTTTCATTGCTATTCCCTATGTGCTCTATCAGGTTTGGGGCTTTGTTGCTCCAGGCTTGTATCGAAATGAAAAGCGCCTGGTTGCGCCACTGCTGCTATCAAGTACTTTGCTATTTTATGCCGGTATGGCTTTTGCCTATTTTGTTGTCTTCCCCATCGCGTTTGCGTTCTTCACCAGCGTTGCCCCTGAAGGGGTTACTGTAAGTACCGATATTTCAAGTTACTTAAACTTTGTGTTGAAACTCTTCTTCGCATTCGGAGTCTCATTCGAGATACCTATAGCTATTATTCTAATGTGTTGGACTGGGGTAACAGATGCCAAGTCGCTGCGAGCTAAACGGCCTTATGTGGTTGTAGGGGCCTTTGTTGTTGGCATGCTGCTCACACCGCCTGATGTGATCTCTCAAACGTTACTGGCTATTCCCATGTGGCTGTTGTTTGAAGTTGGTATCATCGTAGGAGGTTTTTATGCAGGTAAAACGCCAAAAGATGAGGACGAAACGCAAACCCCTGACAACACATAAAAGTTCAGAAGAGAAAGGAATAAAAATGAAAACTCAACTGCTTTCTATTGCCACTTTACTGTGTGCTTTTAGTGCACCTCATTTGCACGCTGAGTCTATCGGCGATGCGATGGAAAAATGCCGCAAAACCGATAACAGCCTTAAGCGCTTAATGTGCTATGACGGCGTGGCGAAGTCGTTAAATCAATACGATGGCGTTAATGCGCAGGTTGGCCAACTGAAGGCTTACAAACCAAATATTAGCGCTCAGGCTAACTCGCGTCCTGCGCCTGCTGCTCAGCAAGCTCAACCGTCAGAGACACAGAATGATTTTGGTTTGGAGCACAAGCGCGACCTGACTGAAGCGGCCTCGGAAATTGCCGTTACTATTAACGCAATCAAGAAAAACCTGCGCGATAAGTATGTGCTTACATTCAGCGATGGTTCTGTTTGGCAGCAAACTGATCAAACTTACTTGAAGCTAAAGGAAGGGCAAGCCGTTTCTGTTGAGCGGGGTCTTCTTGGTGCCTTTTATTTAAGTGTTGAAGGTCTAAATAAGCGCATGAAAGTAAAGCGCGTTAAATAAATGCCTTGGTTCGACGCAGGCGTCAATCTGCTTGATAAGCGTTTTGACGCCGAAGAAGTCATACAGCGTGCACAAGACGCCGGTGTTGATAAACTGTGTGTCATTACCACTCATCCCAATGAGTGGGATGCCGCGGTAGCGCTTTATGAAAAGTACCCTGATCAATGCTGTTTCACCATTGGTGTACACCCTCATAACGCGAAAGATGTCAATGAAAGCGACTATGACCGTTTACGTGAGTTTGCTCAGCATAAAGGCTGTGTAGCTATTGGTGAATGCGGATTAGACTTTAACCGTAACTTTTCGCCTCAAGATATTCAATTAACGGTTTTCGAAGCACAGCTAAAAATAGCGGCGTCGTTAAATTTACCTGTGTACTTGCATGAAAGAGATGCCTTTAAAGAGCAGATTGGCTTGTTAACTCAGTATATGGCGAGTTTAAAAGGGGGAATTGCCCACTGCTTTACTGGAACAACTGAACAAGTAAAAACGTATTTGTCGTTAGGCCTTTATATTGGCATTACAGGGTGGGTATGCGACGATAAGCGCGGTGCTGACTTACGTGATGCCGTAAAGCATATCCCGCTGAATAAGCTTATTCTTGAAACTGATGCCCCATATTTATTTCCCAAAACACTTCGTCCACGTAAACGCAATAATGAACCCGCTTTTTTGCCCCATATCGCCCAGCAATTAAGCGAATATCTGCAAGTTGACACTGATAAATTGCGTATTAGCAGTTATGCTAATAGCTGTGAGTTGTTTTCTCTTAGCTAAACATTGGTTTATATGCAGACAAATCTAAAAGCTATGCGCAAGTATGATGCGGGTCTTATTCTTATTACAGCCCTTGCCGTTGTGACATTTGCCTTAGTTCTGCTTAACCTATCACCAGCCACAAGCCTCTCCCCTCGGTTTTCACAGTTAACCTATCTCAAAGAAACTCAAGGGATGAAACTTGATTTTAATAGTGTTGTGCAAACCTCTGCTAGTGAATGGTCTCAAGCCTCTTCTCCAGTGAATTTAGGAATGGACACAAATGTGCACTGGCTTTCAATGGTGGTCGAGCCTACTCAAAGCAACCAAAGCCGGTTTCTTTTACATATAGACTATCCGCTGTTAGATAACTTGGATGTAGCTGTATATAGCCAAGTGGGTACTAAACCCATAGTGTCTTACTCTGGCGGCGACGGACAAAGCTTTGACGATAGACCCATTGCGCACGTCAAACCCTTATTCCCCTTACCTGACAGTGCGCAATCTCTGCGCATTATTATTAAACTGCAAACATCGGGCAGCATACGCCTTCCCATTCGTATTTGGGAAGAGACAGAGTTTATAGAATACACATCAACGAGAAACTTGGTGTTAGGCATCTTCTTCGGCGTTCTGCTAGCAATGGGGGTGAGTAATGCCTTTTTAACTGTCACAACCAAAAACGTGTCTTTTTTGTTTTACTCGGGTTATGTAATCAACCTAGCGTTCACTTTAATTACGCTTCATGGCTATGGCTTTTCTTATATTTGGCCTGGGAGTAGCTGGTTTCAGAGTAAGGCGATTATCGTATTTGCAAACGCTACCATTATGTTTGCCGCGTTATTTACGCGTAGTCTTCTGCCTATTAAAAATTACAGTAATAAACTGGATAACGTGACCAAAGCGATTAGTTGGATTTGCGGCCTGAGTATTGTTGCAGGTCTTGTTCTGCCTTATTGGCTAATGATAAAAGCATTTCTTTTATTGCTAAGCCTAGTGGTTATTTTTACTCTGTCTCTGGGCGTATGGCTTTCTCTTAAAGGAGAGGTGGTAGCTCGCTACTTTACTATTGCATGGGGCTTCCTACTAATTAGCGGGCTGAGTGCAAGTTTAGATAATGTAAATATTATCCAGCTACCTATATCATCGAATAACTTGCTGATTATCGGGGGGACGGTTGAAGCCCTTATTTTGGCGCTAATCTTAGCGATTAATTACAGCCACAGTCGAGACGACTTGCTTGATGCGAAGGAGTTTGCCCTTGAACAAGAAAAACAGGCGAATACTGCAAAAGAAAACCTGTTGCAAGTTCAAAAACGCTATCAAGATGATTTGGAATATAAAGTCCAGGAGCGTACGCTCGAGTTAGAGATAACACTGCGAGAGCTTTCCGATGTGAATCAAGAGCTAGAAAGGCTTAACGCAATAGACCCGCTAACAGGGGCACACAATCGACGCCACTTTGATAAAAGATTGCGGTCGGAAGGAAGGCGAAGCCGCCGTGAGCAAACGCCTTTATCACTGATCATTGTAGACATAGATCACTTCAAAAATATTAATGACGAATACGGACACGACGGAGGGGATGCGTGTTTAATTCACGTAACAAATGTCTTTCAAAAACTCATCCATCGTCCAACAGATGATTTGTGTCGCATAGGTGGTGAAGAGTTCGCCATTATATTGCCTAATACCGACTTGAGCGGCGCGTACCACGTTGCCGAGAATATTCGACATAGCTTAGAAAACAGTCCACTTGAATACGAGGGGCAATTGATTAAGCTAACAGCCAGTGCAGGTGCTTCTTCAACCATTATCGCGAATGAAGAGCACGCTCAAAGTTTATTTAAATATGCTGATGAGTGCCTGTACGAAGCGAAAGCTTCAGGGCGAAACACCGTAATACACAAACATTTACAGGAAAAACTATGACATCTTCACCTTTCCCTCTCCGTCGTATGCGTAGATTACGTGCTAAAGATGCGTTAAGAGGGCTTGTGGCAGAACACAGGCTAACTACGGATGATTTAATCTATCCTGTCTTTGTGTTGCCCGGTGAAAATGCTAGGGAAGCCGTTCCTTCTATGCCTGGCGTTGAAAGGCTTTCTATTGACTTGCTGGTTCAAGAAGCTGCTGATTGGGTAGCATTAGGTATTAGGACCATTGCACTCTTCCCTGTAACACCTATGTCGCTCAAAACAGAATGTGCTAGTGAAGCTTTTAATCCTGACGGCCTTGCTCAACAAGCTATGAAGGCGCTTAAAAAGGCGTTCCCTGAAGTCATGCTGATGTCTGATATTGCATTAGACCCTTTCACGTCTCATGGACAAGATGGCCTTTTAGATGAGACTGGATATGTAATGAACGACGAAACTGTTGAAGTCCTTATTAAGCAAGCCTTATCACATGCCGAAGCTGGTGCAGACATTGTTGCGCCTTCTGACATGATGGATGGCCGCATCGGCAGCATTCGTAAGGCTCTTGAAGAGGCAGGCCATATCAACACGTGCATTATGGCTTACTCGGCCAAATACGCCTCTGCTTACTATGGTCCGTTTCGCGATGCCGTCGGCTCTGCCGCAAATATCAAAGGTGGCAACAAGAAAACCTATCAGATGGACCCTGCGAATACCGATGAGGCCCTTCATGAAATTGCCCTTGATATAGAAGAGGGCGCTGACATGGTAATGGTGAAGCCCGGCATGCCCTATTTAGATGTAGTACGACGCTGCAAAGACGAATTTAAAGTGCCAACATTTGCCTACCAAGTAAGTGGCGAATACGCCATGCATCAAGCTGCCTTTGCTAACGGCTGGCTCAACGAAGAAGCGGTAATTTTAGAGTCTTTACTTGCATTTAAACGCGCTGGGGCGGATGGCATCTTAACCTATTTCGCACCTAAAGCAGCCGAGCTGCTAGCAAAGCAAAATGGTAAATAGATATTAGAATTAAGTAGTCTTGTATTGCGCATTCCAAAAAAGCCGTGCTTAGCACGGCTTTTTTAATTGATACAATAAGAGTGTGAGTATTTACTTACACACAAGCTCGCAACCAGCTTTGTGCTGTAGCCAACACTCGTTAGCTAACTCAGCATTGATCAAAGGATGAGACTTAAGCCAACCCTTGGGGAAAGTAAGTGTCCACTTACTATCATCACATGTCAGAGAAACTTCTGGAATATGTTTGTTTTGGCGACGTAGACATAAGACTACCGCTATGCGTAATACTCGAAGCATACCTTTTAACATAGGGCGATAGTCTTCGTGGTACTTGTCAAAAATGTCTGCATCAATTGTTAAACGATGCTGCGCAACAAGGTCGCGAATTGCTGATCGCTGCAAGCGAGTAAACCCCGGTAAATCAATATGACTTAAAATATATTCACCATGTTCGTGATGGCGCTTATATTCAATGTGAAGACCAATTTCATGCAATTGTGCAGCGGCCCCTAAAATAGTTTCCGTATCTAGATGGCAAATATTTTGTTGAGCACAAAGCTGATGGCACAAAGCAAGCGCCACATGGCGCACAGCATTAGCATGGTTTTTATCAACGTGATAACGCTGCTTTGCTTGGTTAAGTGTTTGTTGGCGTCTATCGTTTTCTGTGACATTATCCAACATTCCGTAGATAAGTCCTTCACGCAGGGCGCCGCCAGAGATATTCATATGGTTAATATTTAGCGCTTCAAACAAACTGATAAGAATCGCCAAGCCAGAAGGGAAAATAGCTTTTCTATTGTCTTCTAATCCGTCGATATCAAGGTTTTTAATACTGCCGCATTCAATGCACTGCTTTTCCAAGTGATACAGATAATCTAAGCGAATGGCATCGCTGATACCCTGTGCTACCAAAATTTCGGTAATCGCCTGCGGCGTCCCCGACGCGCCTAAGCAATTTTCCCAGTCGAAACACAAAAAAGCGCTCGATACATCATCAATCAGTGCATGGGCCGCTTTTTTAGCATTTTCGAAGTTCTCTTCGGTTATGGTACCGCTTGTAAAATAACGCTCCATAAAAGTCACACAGCCCATATCCAAACTTTTCAAATGAATAGGTTGCATGTCGTTACCGATAATAATCTCGGTGCTTGCACCACCAATATCAATAACAAGGCTGTTACCTTGGTTTGCTGATGTATAGGCTACCCCTAGGTAAATTTGTCGCGCTTCTTCCTCGCCGCTTATAACTTTGAGCTTGTGATTAAGAATTTCTTCAGCTTTGCGAATGAAAACATGAGCGTTGGTTGCAAGGCGTAGGGTAGCAGTAGCGACTATCTTGATATTAGATGGAGGGATATCCTGCAGGCGTTCCGAGAAAACTTGCAGGCATTGCCAGCCGCGCTCCATGCTTACATCATCAAGTGCTAAGTCATCGTCTAAGCCAGCGGCCAAACGTACTTTTTGCTTAATTTTCCCAATTATTTGCACACTGCCGTTAACAACGTGAACAATCACCATGTGAAAGCTGTTAGAGCCCAAGTCTACGGCGGCGTAATACTCGCCGTAGGTCTGTGCATCGTGCTGGAGTTCTGCCTGCATAAAATCTCGTTTCTTATAATCTACCTTACGCTTTATTATTGCGCTCTGTTATTTCGGTTTTGAGGCTTACCTCGGCCTCTACCGTTGCCACGGCGTGAAGAGTTGCGGTTGTTGGGCGTACGTCTTCTGCGTGGCTTAGGTGGCGTTACATCGTCAAGTAGGCCACCGCGGTCGTAATCGGTAACCGGAATTGCCTTTTGGATGTATTGCTCAATAGCAGGTAAGTTTAGTGCGTATTTTTCACATGCAAAGCTAATGGCTACGCCACTTTGACCTGCGCGACCAGTACGACCAATTCGGTGCACATAGTCTTCCGCATCGTCTGGCAG
The DNA here is from genome assembly GCF_056160105.1 of Alteromonas sp. ABD4_190. Classification (NCBI taxonomy): domain Bacteria; kingdom Pseudomonadati; phylum Pseudomonadota; class Gammaproteobacteria; order Alteromonadales; family Alteromonadaceae; genus Alteromonas; species Alteromonas sp. ABD4_190. The sequence continues at coordinate 1,594,028 of NZ_JBSWWN010000001.1, read as the reverse complement.
ATCATAGTTAAATACGTGAGTTACTGCGTCGATATGAAGACCTCGTGCTGCAACGTCAGTTGCCACTAGGATGTCAAGGTTACCCTTAGTAAAATCTTCTAATATGCCTAAACGCTTTTTCTGCGGCACATCACCGCTGAGTAAGCCCACCCGATGTCCATCAGCGGTTAGCCAGTCAGTGACTTTTTCGCAGCTATTTTTAGTATTGGCAAAAACAATCGCTTTTTCTGGCCACTCTTCTTCGAGTAACGTAAGAAGAAGCAACATCTTATCGTCATCAGACGGGTAAAATAACTCTTGTGAAACGCGAGTTGCAGTCGTTTGCTCTGGGGCAACCTGAACATGAGTCGGGTTATTCATATGCTCGTAGGCAAGTTCTTGTACGCGATAGCTTAGCGTAGCTGAAAATAGCATACTAAGGCGGTCGCTAGCAGGCGGCATACGGCGGAACAAAAAGCGGATATCTTTAATGAAGCCCAAATCGAACATACGGTCGGCTTCATCAAGTACGGCAACCTGAATATTCTTCAGTGTGAACACATTCTGCTTGTAGTAATCAAGAATGCGTCCTGTCGTACCAATTATAATATCTACCCCTTCTTCCAAAGTTTCACGTTGACTTTGGTAACCTTCGCCCCCATAAATCAACCCAAGCGACAATCCCGTATGCTCACTAAGCAGTTTGGCGTCGTTATAGATTTGTACGGCAAGCTCTCTGGTCGGCGCCATAATAATTGCGCGAGGGCCATTTGATTTGCTGTTGTCTGCATTTTCTGCTTTGCTTAGCAAATAGTGAAATGTAGCCACCAAAAAGGCAATGGTTTTACCTGTTCCTGTTTGAGCCTGCCCTGCAATGTCGTGACCTTCCAATAATGGAGGCAGTGCAAGTGCTTGAATTGGTGTACAATGTGAAAAATTAGCTGCCGTTAAGGCGTCAACAACCTTGCCGTTAATCGGCAGGTCGGAAAAATGAGTATCAGTTAAGTGAGTAGGCATAGCTTATAGCTTATCAGTGCTTGCATTAAAAAACAGTTTCTATATAACACTTATGGTCGGGCTGAGACAAATCAGCGACAGACCAATAATGGAGAAAAGAATGAGCGACAAAATTATCCAGTTATCTGACGATAAATTCGAAGCAGATGTTATCAATGCTGAAGGTCCTGTACTGGTTGACTTCTGGGCCGAATGGTGTGGCCCGTGTAAAATGATCGCACCAATCTTAGAAGAAGTTGCGACCGAGTTTGAAGGCAAGTTAACAGTTGGCAAGTTGAATGTCGATGAAAATAACGAAACTCCACCTAAATATGGTATTCGTGGTATTCCTACATTGCTACTTTTCAAAAATGGTAACGTTGCTGCTACTAAAGTTGGCGCGCTATCAAAAGCTCAATTAACAGAATTTCTAAACGAAAATCTGTAATTGAAACAAAATAAAAAACCGGTGCGAATAAAGCGCCGGTTTTTATTTGCATCACAGGTACTTGCATTTAGTTTTAGAAAAGATCGCATCAAAATATTTAACATTTCGGTGGTAAAACGCTGGACGTTGATTAAATATAGTGCTAACTTTTCCTCAGCGCTCATCCGAGCAGCATTCTGCTTACGCCCATATCCGGGTGATATCAAATCTAAACTAGAACAGAGTGACTTTAAGTCCTGTAAGCGAAGTTCAAGCACAAAGACCCACCAGTATGAATTTAACTGAATTAAAGAACAAACCAATAAGCGAGTTGGTTAACCTGGCCGAGGAAATGGGCCTGGAAAACATGGCGCGCGCCAGAAAACAAGACATCATTTTCTCAATCCTAAAGACACACGCAAAAAGCGGTGAAGATATCTTTGGTGATGGGGTACTAGAAATTTTACAGGACGGTTTCGGCTTCTTACGCTCAGCTGATTCTTCGTATCTTGCAGGGCCGGACGATATCTATGTATCGCCAAGCCAAATCCGACGCTTCAACTTGCGTACAGGTGATACGATTGCTGGAAAAATTCGTCCACCAAAAGACAGTGAACGATATTTCGCTCTGCTTAAAATTCGCGAAGTTAACTTCGACAAGCCTGAAAATTCACGTAACAAAATCCTTTTCGAAAACCTTACACCGCTTCACGCAGCAGACCGCTTGCGTATGGAACGCGGCAACGGTTCAACGGAAGATATCACGGCTCGTGTACTCGATTTAGCATCGCCAATAGGTAAAGGTCAGCGTGGCCTTATCGTTGCACCACCTAAAGCCGGTAAAACACTCCTGCTTCAGAACATCGCCCAGTCAATCGCCGCTAATCACCCAGACTGTGAGTTAATGGTGTTACTTATCGACGAGCGTCCAGAAGAAGTAACCGAGATGCACCGCCTTGTTCAGGGGGAAGTTGTTGCATCGACCTTTGATGAACCTGCAAGCCGTCACGTACAAGTGGCAGAAATGGTAATCGAAAAAGCGAAGCGTCTTGTAGAGCATAAAAAAGACGTGGTTATCCTGCTTGATTCCATTACCCGTCTAGCGCGCGCATACAACACGGTTATTCCTTCATCAGGTAAAGTACTTACTGGTGGTGTTGACGCAAACGCACTACATAAGCCTAAGCGCTTCTTCGGTGCTGCACGTAACGTTGAAGAAGGCGGAAGCTTAACCATTATCGCAACAGCGCTAATCGATACCGGCTCTAAGATGGATGAAGTTATCTACGAAGAGTTTAAAGGTACAGGTAACATGGAACTTCACCTTAACCGTAAGATTGCGGAAAAACGTGTATTCCCAGCTATCGACTTCAATCGCTCAGGTACACGTCGTGAAGAGCTACTTACTGCGCAGGACGAACTACAGAAAATGTGGATCCTTCGCAAAATTGTTCATGAAATGTCAGAAATCGATGCCATGGACTTCCTTATCAGTAAGTTGTCGATGACCAAGACCAACGATGAGTTCTTTGACGCAATGCGTAGACAAAAGAGCTAATCGCGACTTAGCAATAAGTTGATATATACATAAGGCGCCTCATGGCGCCTTTTTGTTTTCCAGATTAGTTTGTTTCCCAAATTAGTCAGTGGCTTGCCTTATACTTCCGTCTAATATTCACGGCTGGGCGAATGGGGTATTTTCAACTGCCTGCTAATTCTTTGCTGCAATTGCAGAAGCATTAGTGTGTTCTCCTTTAAGATGATTTACTCTGTCTAAAAACATCAAAGGAAATAAGAGATATGAATCGGAAGTTGCTGTCACTTGTATTTGCCGGCCTAGCCTCTTTTACAGCTAGCGCTAACCCCATTAATGTTGATGAACTGGCTAACAAAGTAGAGTCAGACGTTATTAAATGGCGCCATCATTTTCATGAGTTTCCAGAACTGTCTAACCGCGAGTTCAAAACCGCTGAGTATGTGGCTGATTACCTCAAAAGCCTAGGCTTACAAGTTCAAACCGGTGTAGCTAAAACCGGGGTGGTAGCAATATTAGACTCTGGCAAGCCTGGCCCTGTTGTTGCCCTACGAGCAGATATGGATGGGCTTCCGGTCAAAGAGCAAAACGACCTAGCATATCGCTCTACGCAAGTAGGCGAATATAATGGTAAAGAAGTGCCAGTGATGCATGCCTGCGGTCACGATACGCATATGGCTATGCTAATGGGTGCCGCAAAAATCCTTACTGAAATAAAGGGTGAATTAAAAGGTAAAGTGAAATTTATCTTTCAGCCTGCAGAAGAGGGCGCCCCCGCTGGAGAAAAAGGCGGTGCTGAAGTTATGGTGGCAGAAGGCGTATTAAAGAATCCTGACGTCGACGCTATTTTTGGTTTGCATATTAATGCCAACACTGATGTGGGCAAAGTGCGCTATAACGCCGGTGGCACTATGGCCGCAGTAGATCCGTTCAAAATTGTTATTCACGGAAAGCAAGCGCATGGCGCTTATCCGTGGAAAAGCGTAGACCCAGTAGTTACTGCTGCGCAAATGATAATGTCTATTCAAACCATTGTAAGTCGTGAATTAAAACTGATTGACGATGCGGCAGTGGTATCGATTGGCTCAATCCATGGTGGTAATCGCTCTAACATCATTCCAAATGAAGTCGAAATGGTAGGCACTATCCGTACTCTTAACGAAGCCGCTCGCGATCATATTTACGAGTCACTTCCACGTAAAGTAAAAGCGATTGCAGAGAGTATGGGGGCAGAGGCAGAACTCACGCTACCACTAGATTACTATTACCCAATTACGTATAACGACCCAGAGCTTACAAAAGCCATGCTACCTACCATGCAGCGTACCGCTGGCGTCGAAAACACATTGCTTTCTAAGCCGGTAACCGGGGCTGAAGACTTTTCATTTTTCCAGGAGCAAGTTCCAGGCTTATACGTTTGGGTAGGCGGTAAGCCGCTAGATGTATCAGAAGAAGACAGCCCTGCTCATCACACGCCAGAGTTCTACGTTGATGATGAGGGAATGAAGCTGGGTGTGAAGCTACTTACTAACTTTACTTTAGATTATATGGCGCAACACTAACACTGGCGGCTGGAGACATGTGTTGAAAATTGGTAGTAATTCGTTTTCCATTTCATGGTCTCTGGCCTTCCAAGCATTAATTGTATGTGTGTTGGGTGCAAGTTTAAATGCCCTCTCTCCGCCTTTTGACAGCACTGGAATAGCTGCATTTGGTATAGGAGCGGCAGTTTACGCCTCCCTTCGCTTTTCCCCTTTTTTTTCAATTCCCATTGGACTGCTAATCAGTCTTCCACTTTGGCTAAACGAAGGCAGCATTGTAGGCAAAGAAAGTCTCACTCTTTTGCCAATAGTACTTAGCTTTTTCGGCTATGATAAATCGCTAAAGCAAGTGATTAAAGTAGGCGCAGGCTTCTGGTCTATCGTCTTTTTACCCATTTTGCTGTTAGAACACTCTCTGTTCGATGATGGCAACGTGAACATGGTGTTCTCTGGTGTTTTAGTTACTTGGGTCAGTGGTGTATTTGGTTTGATCATCGGCCATTTCGCTTACTTAGCTATTTATGGCCTGAAGCGGCAAACTTCTTACAAATCCGAGCGGGTCACGCTTCACTTTCTCTTTGGGTATTTTTTCTCTGGATGCTTTTTTGTTGCTTCTATGGCGGTGATATATCTGTCAGTCAGCTTGTTTCAGCATCAACAAGAGCGGCAAATTTACAGTTATATGGCCCAGCGAGTTAAAGTGCTGGAGTTCCAGCTTTCAAACTTTTTACGTCATCATCAAAATGCTATTACCGCTACAGCGAAAGTACTTTCTAATAGTGGTTCGGAAAAAAATGCCGAAAACATCGCAGCCAAAAATCTACAAATTGTGGCTTCTCATAACCCTGAATTTTTAACCTTTCTGGTAGCCAATGAAGATGGTGATATTACGCATGCCTATCCACCAAGCATGTTGGACAAAGCAAAACAAAATGGGCGGCCCAATGTGTCTTATCGGCCTTATTTTTATGAAGTTATGCAAAGTGGCGTGCCATTTTTATCTAACGTTTTTCAAGGCCGTGGCTTTGGTAACGACCCAATTGTCGCGCTATCTGCGCCTATATTAAATAGCAATGGGGCGCCTAAAGGTATTGTAGAAGGGTCATTATCTCTGAAGAGCTTTCATGCTATTGATAGCCTTAGTCTCGGTGGATTCTCGATGTTAATCGAAGATCAAAAGGGTGAGGTAATTTACGCCTCAGAGGCGTTAGCGTTAAAGCCGTTAACTAAAGCACCGTTTTATTCATGTGAGCCCAAATGTTCCATTGAAGTTGATGATGGTCCTCAAGGTAAGACGTGGCTTAGATTTACCAAGAACATTTCTTTTGCCAATTGGAAGGTTAGCTATTATTTCGACAAACGGCTTTTGATGGCATCAATGAGTAGTTATCTACTCAAAGATTTACTTTTATTGCTGGCTTTATCTGCGTTCGGGACCTTTACAGGCTATGTAGTAGCGAAAATGGTAGGAGCACCCATTCGCCGTCTCGTTCGCTATATTGCAGACTTCGAACCTACACGGCAACAAGGAAAAAAAGCGCCGCAAAGAGCACTCCACATTCAAGAACTATCGTTACTAAGCGATGAGTTTATGCGCTTAGAAACCCGCTTGTCAGGTGCCTTTGATGAGCTTAAGAAAGCGAGAGAAATAGAGCAGGGGCTAAACGTAGAACTTAATGAGTTAAACCAGTCCTTGGAAAAGCGCATAGAGGAAAAGACTGAGCATTTAGCACAAGCGTTAAAAGAAGCTGAAGCTGCTAACGTTGCCAAAACGCAATTTCTCGCCAATATGAGTCACGAGATAAGAACGCCAATGAACGGTATCGTTGGTTCTTGCGAATTGATGTTAGACAACGACCTTCCTGAACATATCGTAGTGAGAGCAAAAACGATTTCTCGTTCAGCTACTAATTTATTGATTATTTTGGACAGTATTTTGGATTGGTCGAAAATTGAATCAGGCAAAATGCTCAGTGATATCCAGCGCTGTGACATTCGTGAATTGCTTGAAGCTTCCTGTGAACTTTATCGCCATACGGCGCAGGTTAAGGGATACGACATTGCGCTTCATATTAGTGACCATGTACCCCATGCCTTAAACATTGATGCTGGAAAAGTAGCTCAGGTTATTAATAACCTTCTTAGTAACGCGATTAAATTTACCAATGAAGGTCAAGTTTCGGTTGACGTTGATTACGCGCACCAAGGGCTTAAAGTTTCGATACGGGATAGCGGCATCGGTATCGCTCCTGAAAAAATACACCTTATCTTTGAAAAGTTTGAACAAGCTGACACCTCAACCACCCGCCACTTTGGAGGAACCGGCCTAGGCTTGGCCATATCCAAAGGACTGGTTGAGTTGCTCGGCGGCGAACTCTACGTTGAAAGTGAATTGGGTAAGGGAACTAATTTTACCTTCCATATTCCGGCCACAACGAGTAATAGTGATAAGCAGGAGCAACGTAAGACCTCAGCAACACTCCCCAGCGGTCTTCGCGTACTTCTTGCAGAAGATAATGATATAAACGCTGACATCGTGATGGATATGCTTAAATCAGCGAACATCAAATGTATTCGAACTAAGAATGGCAGAGATGCCGTTCAGGCAGAGAAAAAACATGATTTCGACCTAGTTTTAATGGACTGTCAGATGCCCATAATGGATGGATTAGCTGCATCCACACTTATCCGCAAAGAAGGTCGAAATAAAACTAAGATTAAAATTATAGCGCTAACGGCCAACGCATTTGTCGAAGATAAAAATGCCTGCTTAGAAGCAGGCATGAATGCGCATTTAAGTAAGCCTATACGCAAGCAAGTGCTATTTGACTGTATTGCCCGTGAGCTTGCTAGCGTTTGAGGCTACGTCAGTGTCATCACTCGGTGCATCACTTACCAGGCGCAATACAATGTAGCCCAAGCACGCAGACACGAGTGAGCCCGCTAAAATTCCGACCCGCTCATCAAAGATTTGATTAATCCCGGTTTGTTCAAAAGCAAGGCCTCCTATAAACAAACTCATAGTAAAACCAACGCCGCAAAGCAGCGCACAGCCATAAATATGCTTGAAGTTCAGGTCATCAGGTAACTTTGCTAGTTTCAGCTTTACCATTAAATAGCAAAACCCAAATACACCTATTTGTTTTCCCACAACCAAGCCAAGGAAAATGCCAAAGGTTACAGGGTGAAAAATTCCTTCTGGGCTAATATTGCCAAAACTAATGCCCGCATTAGCAAAGGCGAACAAAGGCAAAATGGCAAAACTTACAGAACCATTTAAACCGTGCTCAAGTCGAGTTACTGGAGAGTATGACGGGTCTTTTTGATCTCGCATGGGAATAAAACTAGCCAGTACCACACCGGCTAACGTCGCGTGCACACCCGACTTCAGCATAGCTACCCATAAAATGAGGCCTACAAAAACATAGGCTGGAATATCCACCACATTTCGCTTGTTCATTTGCCACAACAACAGTAGGCAGCCAGCAGCAATGTACAGCGCACCTGCGGTAATGTGCTCGGTGTAGAACAAAGCAATAATTACAATAGCGCCAATGTCGTCGATGATGGCTAGCGTAACTAAAAACACTTTTAGGCTAGTAGGTACTCTACTACCAAGTAGCGCCAAAATACCCAACGCAAAGGCAATGTCTGTGGCAGCGGGAATGGCCCAACCTGCAATCGCCACTGGGTTATCCCAGTTTATACCTACATAGATTAATGCTGGCAGTGCCATACCGCCCACGGCACCAGCAGCAGGTAGAATAATATCTTTAGGGTTTGCTAGCTCACCTTCACAAACTTCCCGTTTAAGCTCTAAGCCTACGTGAAAGAAAAAGACTGCCATCAAGCCATCGTTAATCCATAGCAGCAATGGTTTATCAATAGCCCACGACCCAGCGGATATTTGAACTGGCATGCTGATTAAATGGTCGTAAAGGGTATCTAATGGGGAATTGGCAATAATGAGTGCGAGTATTGTCGCTGCCATCAGCAAAATACCGGGAGCAGCCTCGCGGTTTAAGAAATCAGAGACCACGTCCTGCACTTCTTCTATGACTTCGTCAAGTACGTCGGGTTCATGCTTATCTGTCATCAATAACCTCTTGCGCCATTTAACTACTAACACCGCAAAGCTTATAACGTAGCGGTTGCTAATCCGTGTTATACGGCAGTTTTTCTTCACAAATTAATTATAGTTAATACGGGTTATTAGGTTTAGATAGATCACCGGTCAAGGTAGAGTGCTTTTATTCGCTCGTACTCTATAGCACTATATTTCACGCCATTTACGGTGGGATTTTGAACGGTTTTAAGCTACAATCGCGGCCTTTCCAAGGTTGTCCATTTTACCTACTCCGAGGATCTCTAGATGGCAAAAGTCGCGATTGTAATGGGTTCAACTTCAGACTGGCCTACTATGCAGCAGGCCGCAAAGATGCTGAAGTCGTTTGGTGTTGAATTTGAAGCGAAGGTGGTGTCGGCGCATCGCACACCTAACTTGCTAGTAGAGTTTGCAGAAAATGCTGCTGATGAAGGTTTCAGCGCAATCATTGCTGGCGCAGGTGGCGCAGCTCACTTACCGGGCATGATTGCCGCACATACGCATTTACCTGTGTTCGGGTGCCCAGTTAAATCAAAAGCATTAAATGGGTTAGATTCACTTCTCTCAATTGTTCAAATGCCCAAGGGCGTTGCGGTAGGTACATTGGCTATCGGTGAGGCGGGAGCCGCTAATGCAGGTCTTCTGGCAGCGCAAGTAGTTGCACTTCAAGAAGAAAGTGTACGTGATGCGGTTATTGCTTTTAGAAAATCTCAAACCGAAACCGTTCTAGCGTCAAGCAACACATTGGAGTTAGATGAATGAGAGTAGTCGTTTACGGCGCAGGCCAACTTGCTCAAATGATGTACCTAGCAGGAAGCCCGCTGGGTATTGAGGTTCAAGCTGTGGACGTAAACAACGATACCGTTGTACATCCAGTTAGCAAAACCCCGCTTGAGACTACACTAGCGCAAGCGCTAGAAGATGCCGATGCATTAACGGTAGAGTTTGAGCATGTACCTGAAAGATTGCTTGAAGAAGCGGCTAAAACAAACAAGTTGATGCCGAATATCGACAGTATTCTTGTTGGTGCCGACCGCGTACGCGAGAAAAAGCTGCTTGAAAGCATGAAAGTAGCAAACTGTGATCACCAGATAGTGACTGACCTTGCTCAATTAGACGACTGCGTAAAACAGCTCGGTAGCAAACTTATTTTAAAAGCGAGTCGCGATGGCTACGACGGTTACGGACAGTGGCGTTTAAGTGATGAAGCCGATTTACCAGCACTAAAAAGCTCGCTACAAGGCTTGGACTTAGAAAACGTGCCATTAGTGGTAGAAAAAATGGTGGCGTTCGACAGAGAACTGTCATTAATTGGTGTGCGTAATGCCAATGGCGACGTGAGAACCTATCCGCTTGCTGAAAACCTACATCACCAGGGGCAACTTCACGTGTCGGTTGCGCCAGCAACTAACGTAGACAATGCTCTCCAGGCTCAAGCTCACGACATTTTCGTGAAACTAGCTGAGGGTATGGACTACATAGGCGTGTTGGCAGTGGAGTTGTTCCAAGTAGGCGATAAACTGCTTGTCAATGAACTTGCGCCGCGTGTACATAACTCTGGGCATTGGAGCCAGTCAGGCGCTGTAACCAGCCAATTTGAGAATCACCTGCGTGCTGTTTGCGGTCTGCCTCTTGGCGATACGTCAGCCATAGGTCCAAGTGCTATGGTTAACATCATTGGTTGCAGCAGCTTTTCACGAGACCTGCTAAGTATTGATGGAAGTCACCTGCATTGGTACGGAAAGTCTGTTCGTGAAAAACGCAAAATGGGACACATCAATGTCACCACTAATAGTTATGAAAGTTTAGGTGAAAAGCTCATGGCATTGAGTAAATATTTACCACTTGAGTACTTCCCGAAATTAGTTGGTGAAGCAACGCGATTAAAAGGTTGACACCCACGCGTTTATCGCTAGAATACGCATCCGCTGTCTAGGCAGCGGTTTTTAAAGTGTGCCGACTTAGCTCAGTTGGTAGAGCAACTGACTTGTAATCAGTAGGTCGCCAGTTCGATTCCGGCAGTCGGCACCATTTCTCTTTTTTCCTATGCCAAACTTACGTACACTTGCTAACGAATATTCATTCGGAGCAGACTGTATGTCATTTTTTTCCAATTCACTTAAACCGTTAGTTATCGTAACTGGCTTATTTTCTTTAAGCTTGTCTGCGAGTATTTACGCGCATGGCAATGACCATGATAACCATCACATGCCAAAAGAGCAGCATAAGCACATCAGTAAGCAAACTGACGTTATGGTGATGAATGGTTATGCCAGAGCGACCTTTGCTTTGGCAAAAACCGGCGCAGTGTACTTTACTTTGCATAATCATAGTGACAGCGATAAAACACTGACGTCTGTTTCAGTATCAAGCGATGTAGCAAGTGAAGCGCAAATCCACACAACGGTGATGGAGGAAGACGTGATGAAAATGCGTGAGCTAACTGACGGCGTTAAAATAAAAGCGGGCGAAATGGTCTCTTTTGAATCAGGCGGCCGTCATATCATGTTGATGGGGCTAACCGAAGGATTAGAAGAGGGCAGCGAAGTAGCACTAACCCTCACATTTAGCGATGCGAGCGAACTACAGGTTTTGCTACCTGTTAAAAAAGAAGCGGGCGAAAGCCACCATCACCACCATTAATAGAGTGGCTGAGGCAGAATGTATAAAGTCATCGATTAATGCGATGAATGCAATCAACTAAACCGTTAATCTAAATCAAAATTTCTGTAGTACTATTAACTTATATTATTTAAACCAAGATTTTTCAGCGCCGATAAATGGACTGAAGGTAAATCTAAAAAAGGTTTTAACGTTAAGGAGTGTGACATGAGCAAGATTGATATTGGTATTTCTGAAAGCGATCGTAACGCAGTAGCAGAAGGCCTAAAAAAGCTATTGGCCGATTCTTACACTTTGTACCTTCAAACGCATAACTTCCATTGGAATGTAGAAGGGCCGCAGTTCCGTGAACTGCATCTTATGTTTGAAGAGCATTACACCGAGCTTGCAGAAGCAGTAGACGAAATCGCAGAGCGTATCCGTACTTTAGGTGTTTCAGCGCCGGGTACATATAAGTCGTTCGCTGAGCTTAGCTCAATTGAAGAAGTTGAAGGTGTGCCTGAGGCCAACGAAATGGTTCGCTTACTGACCCATGGTCATGAGCAAGTAGTGAAAACGTGCCGCGAATCATTAAAGCTAGCACAAGATGCTGACGATGAATCATCTGCAGCGCTAATCGGTGACCGCATGCGTGTTCACGAGAAAACAGCGTGGATGCTTCGCGCAACGCTTCCAAAATAAATACTGCGACGTGGTGAAGGTGGTTCGCGTCACTTAGACAACAAACTAACTTTATCGCATTAGCCAGTAGAACTATCACAAAGGGTACAGCAGCGCTGTGCCCTTTTTTGTATACTGCTATAACTTAAAAAATAATAGAAGAAGTCTGTGCCACCAAACACAGCTTCTGTCAAAAAGGCTTCTAACGATGAAACCAGCAGTTATTTCCAAACCTGTAAGCATACTAGCGCGTTCAGTAGCGTGTGCGATGGCGCTAGCAGTAAGTCAATTAGCCCTAGCTCATGGCGATCACAAGCATGACGAAGACCATGAAATCACCGACAGCGATATTTTCGTAACCACGCTGGCTGAAGGCTTAGTACATCCATGGGGCATGGTGTTTTTACCTGATGGCGACTTGCTGGTAACCGAACGAGCGGGTGGTATCCAACGTTTGTCTAAAGACGGTAAATTGTCAGGGCGCCTAAATAACGTACCAGAAGTGGTCGCGCAGAACCAAGGTGGTATGTTAGACATTACCATCGACCCAGACTTTGCCAGCAACAACACGATTTATTTCTGTTACAGCAAAGCGAGTGAGACAGAAGGCAAACCTGGCAGTAGCAGTAGTGTTGCAAAAGCCACGCTTACTGAGTCGGGCCTTGAAAATGTTGAAGTTATTTTTAGTGCCGACTCTATTGTCGATAACGGCTTTCACTTTGGCTGTCGCTTAGCATTCGATGCTAAAAAGCACTTATACGTCACCATGGGCGACCGCTATAAGTATATGAAAGAAGCGCAGAACACCGATAACCACTTTGGTAAAATTGTGCGTATTAACCGTGACGGCAGCGCAGTAGAAGATAACCCTTTTACCGATGGCAATGCCCCTGAAATATTCAGCTATGGTCATCGCAACGTGCAAGGCGTCACTATACACCCTGAAACTGGCGTAGTCTGGGCAATGGAACACGGCCCCAAAGGCGGTGATGAAATTAATATCCTAGAGCGCGGTGCGAACTACGGTTGGCCAGAGATTACTTATGGCGTTGACTACAGCGGCGATATTATCAGCGATAAAACTCATATGGATGGTATGAAGCAACCTTGGTTGTACTGGGACCCGTCTATTGCACCAAGTGGGCTAACCTTCTACCAGGGCGACATGTTTAAAGAGTGGAACGGCGATATACTAGTGGGGTCTTTGAAATTCACCCATCTTCGCCGTATCAAGGTAGAAGATGGAAAGCCTGGTGAGCAGTTTGAATATGTTCGCGACAACCATGACCGCATCCGCGACGTAGAAGTGGGGCCAGATGGTGCCATTTACTTACTGACCGACGCCCCTAATGGCAAAGTAGTGAAGCTGACCAAATAAGGGTCGATGATAAAAAGGAAGGCGCCATTTCATTCACTGAAGGGCGCCTTTTTTCTTAAAAAGAACTGTGGGTTTAAAACGATTTATTCGCTGTCGTTGTCTTTCTTGTAGCGCTCAAACCACGCCACAATATTCCCCACTTTTTGAACTAATCGCGAAGGGCGGCTTGCTATACCGTGTGACGCGCCTGGAATTCGTACCATAGCCGCATCCACACCTTGCAGTTTCAACGCTTGATAGTATTGCTCGGTCTCACTGATGGGAGTGCGGTGATCGGCTTCGCCAGTAAGTAGCATGGTTGGCGTAACCACGTTGCCCACTATGCTCAAAGGGCTACGCTGCCAGAGTTTATCCGCAATATTCCACGGCATGTCAGCCATCCAATATTGACTAAAGTAAGGATACGCATCGGCGGTCAACGAAAAGCTCATCCAGTTAATAACCGGCTTCGCCACGACGGCTGCGCTAAAGCGATCAGTTTTACCGATGGACCATGCGGTAAGGGTTCCGCCGCCCGAGCCGCCAGTAATAAACAGATTCTCTGAATCTACATAGCCTTGCTTAACAACCGCATCTACCACGTCCATCAAGTCGTTGTAGTCTTCTGACGGATAGTTATGGTGGATCAAATTACCAAAGTCTTCACCGTAAGAGCTGCTGCCCCTTGGGTTAGCCCATACTACGACATAACCTTGCGCGGCCATTAGCTGAATTTCCATGGCAAAGTGAGGGCCGTAGGCCGCATGCGGGCCGCCGTGAATTTCTAATATAAGCGGGTATTTTTTGCTGCTATCAAATCCTGGTGGCAAAGCAATCCATGCGTCGATAGGTAGCTCGTCCACACTTGATACTACGGAAAGGTCTTGTACTTCTGCCAGCGTTTTATGACCAAGTGCGTCGCTGTTTAAATCGGTGAGTTGCGTATCGTCTTTGCCTTTTCTATAAAGCGCCAGGTCGCCAGGTACAGTGCGGCTTGCCATTGTGTAAACAATGTCGCCTTTATCACTAACTGCGAAGTCGCCCGACGTGTAAGGGCGTCCAAACGCTTGTCCACCTATGCTAACGTCGATAGGTTTCACATCCCCTTTCAGATTCACTGCAGCAAGTTTAGTTTCGCCATGATCAAGGTAAGAAAAGATTAATCCTCGGCTGTCTTTACGCCACGTGAACTTACCTAAGCTTCTATCTAGCGATGTAGTTAAGCGGGTAATATCACCACTTTTGAGCTCTAGTACAACGAGGTCACCGTTTTGATATGAAAGCTTTCTGTCGTTAAGTTGAGTAAACGCAAGGTACTTACCGTCGGGGCTCAAGGTTGGCCTTCCTTCAGGCCCCTCCATATCGGTAACTTGTTCAACTGCCGCTGTGCTTACGTTTACTTTGTAGATATCGCCAGACAATGGGTGTAGCGCATAGTCTTCTCGCTGCGGTGTGGCGAAATAAATCCAGTCATTGTTTCTAGAAAAGGCAAGGGTACCGCCGCTTGGAAATTTCCCCGTTGTTAACTGTCGCGGCGTACCGCCTTCCACAGGCAGAACAAAAATCTGGTCGAAGCCTTCACGCAAGTAGCCTCTGCCGTCACCTCTATACTGCACCGCATCAATATACGTACCTTGGTCAGCCCACTTTGCTCCTTTTGGCTTGCTCGGCATTCCTGTAAACAGTGGCTTTTGCTTTTCTTCGGTAAACTGAGTAAAGGCTAAAGTTTTGCTGTCATGAGACCAGGTTAACTGGCGAGGTGTCTCGCTGGTATTGGTTAAACGCACAGACTGCATGGTATCTAAGTAATAGAGATGGATTTGTGCGCGGCCGTTGACCGCTTTTGTAAACGCCACCATTTTACCGTTGGGCGATAAGGTGGCCTGTGACAAGTTTTCGTCCACCCCAATAAACGGGCGATGTTCACCGGATTTAATGTTTACCTGCCACAACCGGCTTTGTCTTCCGTCGGTCATGACATCCATGCTTTGACGAGAATAAATAACCGTTTCCTTATCAAGGAATTGAGGGTTAGTGACAAATTCCAAGTTAAAGGTATCTTCATACGTTAGCGCATTTACGCTACCTGAATCAGAGTCAGAGTTTTGCAATGCACTGGCTTGGCTCATGCCTAAAACCAACAGTGATAACGCTGTCGAGGTAGCTAATAAGCCTTGTTGTATAGGGCGAAGGGGGAAACGAGACACAAACATGTTTGTTCCTTTTGTTTTTCTTTTTGCGCTATGCGCGATAGGCGGCGTTTTTCAAGATAATATGTTCGCAGTCGTGCTCTTAACGTTAACGCTAGGGTTAATTAAGTAAACTGAGAACCTTATTCTCAACCATATCGCTTTCGTTTCCATTATGTAAAGGGTGTGCGGTGAAGGGGGTGGATTGTCCGTTAAAAATGCGAATTGCTGCATGTATCGCAGCACATGACGCTATGTATAACAATGGAAGGCTAACAGCGGGTATTATCGGTATGAACGCAGTATCGCTTTTGTGTAATTCTCATTCGCCTTTAAGACTAATTTTGCCCACGAGAATATCTTTAAACATGACCCAATCGCCCATCAAACTATAAAGGGGGTGTTTAAATGTAGCGGGACGATTTTTCTCAAAAAAGAAATGACCTACCCAAGCAAAGCCATAACCTACTAGCGGAATAAACCACAGTAGCGACCAGCTCGCCATAAATACCGCTAGCGCTATAACGCTAAGTACTAGCCAAGAGCCGATAAAATGAAGCGTGCGGCATGTGCCGTCTTTATGCTCATTTAAATAAAACGGGTAAAACTCTTTAAATGAAGCAAACTGAGTGTCTGTGCTTGTTTGTGTAGTCATAAAACCCTCTTAGCCAAATCTTATAAAAGTTGGGTGGCTCAATAATAAAGTAGCTTAATAGAGTAACTTTACACCACATTAACATTCCTTGAAGGTAGAGATTGTCGTGAAAGCGACAAAGGCGAAATGACAGCATTTACAAAAAAAGTATCTCGCTCATCCTAAAGCTAAAGATAACTCCCCTTAGCCTTGTAATTTTACAGCGCCTGCCCCATATTCCTCTCAATACAAGAAATTAAAGGCCTGCGTTATGGAAAATCTCGTTGCAAATAGCCAAGCAACCATCGTGGATATTACGGTAGAAAACTTTCAGCAAATTATTGTAGAAGCATCGCAAGAAAAACTAGTGCTTATCGATTTCTGGGCTGATTGGTGCGAACCCTGTAAAGACCTAATGCCCATATTAGAAAAGCTGGCAGGTGAATATAGCCAGCATCTGATATTGGCCAAAGTAGACTGCGAAGCACAGCAAGAAGTGGCTGCTCAGTTTGGTATTAGAAGCCTACCAACGGTAATGGTGGTGCAAAATGGTCAGCCCGTCGATGGCTTTGCAGGTGTACAACCTGAGCAGCAAATTCGTGAAATGCTGGATAAATATTTGCCAAACCCAGAAGATGATCTACTTGCCACTGCAGGCAAGGCGATCCAACAAGGGGATTACGCAGAAGCACTGCCAGCGGCAAAAGAAGCCTTAACGCTTAACCCTGATAACGTAAACGCTAAGTATATGCTTATTGATTGCTACGTTGAGACTGGCTCTATCGATGCAGCTAAAGCTTTGCTTGAAGAGATTAAGCTGGTAGATCAAGACTCTCGCTATAAGAGTTTGGCGGGCAAAATCGAACTTGCAGAACAAGCTGCAGATACGCCTGAAATACGCCAGCTTCAAGCGGGAGTAGAAGCGAACCCTGATGACCTGCAGCTGAAAGTAGACTTAGCTGTACAATTGCAGCAAGCGAACAAAGCACAAGACGCGCTTGAGCTTCTTTATACCGTACTAAAGAAAGAGCTTGGCTTTGGCGATGCCAGAAAGTTAATGATGGATATGATGAATGCACTCGCTGACGGCGACCCGCTTAAGTCTGAGTATCGTCGTAAAGTCTATAGCTTGTTGTACTAAGCCTATTCGGGTTTTAGCGTTCACCGTAACGCTAAAACCGTCGCCTTAGGCTTGGAAATTGGCTACACGGTTAATCGAACTAGTTGTTGCGACTAACCCAATGTTTGTAAGAATAAGTGTATTGTCGGGCCGGCCATCGTGTTCGTTAAAAACTAGCAAATAGGTGAAAAACCTTCCTCATGCAGCCAATTCAGTGCCTCGAAGTATTTTTCAAAATATTCCCGCTCATAGTCGCTTGTTTTAAAGTCACGTTGTTTAGAAGGATGGGTGCGTTCTAGTTGAGCTCGCTTGACCATTCCGCTATCCAGCACATACGCTGAGCGAGTAAGCCCTCTTGAAATATTCACCTTTATTGCATCCGCTAAACGGGTCTGACATTCCGGCGTAGATAATACCCAACGGCGTCCGTCCATTAAGGCAGCCCAAGGCTTATTGTCGAACCTATCAATAAGCGCATGCATCTCTTCAATAAAATACTCGGTTGTTTTAAGGTTCCACGCCCCAGTAGCAAACACCTCAAGAACGTTACCTGAGACATCCAATGAATAATTTCCGTATTTAGGAAAACGCATAAAATACCTTTAATGTTTGTCTGCGTGGAACAGACGGAGCTTGCTAACTCGGCTAACAAAAACATCTTGCCTTTATAGGGTATAGCAGAGTTCTTAAAATTTGCAGTGATTGTGTTTATATAAGAAATATCACTAAGCACGTCGATTTGGGCAAAACAATTTACACTTAATTTGTAAATAAATGTTTTGTTGCAGGCGCAGATTCATGCGAAAAAGGTAGAAATTTGATAGGGTTTCCGCAGTTTTTATATTGGGCAATAGAGCATGGCATATCAGCATTTTTATACGGGTTTTCTTAATGCGAACAAAGGTAAACAGCACTATGCGTGTCACAGCCACTACTTTTGGCCCGACTGCACGCGTGATGCAATGCTCAACTACTGGGATGACAGCGCTAAGTATGTTGACGAAAAATGGGGATATTTCTTCCAAACTTTGGTGCCAGAGCTACAGCAGCGCATTAGCAACATACTGAACACTGGTGCGCCACAGCAAATCGTTTTTGCGCCCAATACCCATGAGCTGCTTTATCGCGTAATGAGCTGCATCGATAGCGCTGCGCCTTATAAAGTAGTGTCGACAGACAGCGAGTTTCACAGTTTTCAGCGCCAAGCGAGTAGGATGCAAGAGCAGGGTGCGATAGAACTTATTACCGTACCTACTAAACCCTACGATACGTTTGCGTCGCGCTTTAAGGCCGCCATTGCCGAACACGATCCCGAGCTGGTTTTCTTTAGTCAGGTGTTTTTTAATTCCGGATACGTGGTGAACGATGTCACAGATATCGTAAATAGCGTAACTAACGACAATACCCTTATTGTGGTTGATGGCTATCACGGGTTTATGGCAAAGCCTACCGATATAGCGAACATTGCCCACCGAGCCTTTTATCTTGCCGGTAGTTACAAATATGCTCAGGCAGGAGAGGGGGCATGTTTTGCGCACGTACCCGTGGGCTGTGAGCTAAGACCCAGCTATACCGGCTGGTTTGCCGAATTCGGCGAGTTAGACAAACCCCGCGAGACGGGCGGTAAAAATAACGTTCAATATAGTCTAAATGGAATGCGCTTTGCTGGTGCGACCATGGATTTTACCGCGCTCTACAGATTAAGAGCCGTGATTCGTATGTTCGACGACAATGGCATTGATGTCGCTACAGTTAACGAATACGTAATGGGCATGCAGCGCACATTTCTAGAGAAACTTGCTACCTGCAACCATCCCTTGCTAAACGAAAAACATCTAGCAGTAAGTGATGAAGCAAACCGAGGGCATTTCCTTACCTTTGAATTAGATAGTGCCGATGAAACAAAAGCCCTTGCTTCAGCGCTTAAAGAGCACCATATCCTTACCGATTTTAGAGGAAACCGCTTACGGTTTGGTTTTGGTCTGTACCACACCCCTGAGTACATTGATTTAACCGCACTGAATCAGAAAGCGTAAGTGTTGCTTTAAACATACGTAAATATTAACGTCACACTTATTTAAGGATAGTTTTATGGAGTGGTTATTACCCGCTTTAGCGTTGGTACTTATTATAGAAGGAATAGGGCCGCTTCTTTTTCCTAATAAATGGCGCAATTATTTACTTCAGATAAGCCAACAGCCCAGTAATCAACTGCGTCAAGTTGGCGGAACCCTTGTGATAATAGGCGCACTACTGCTGTTTTATTTCAGTTGAGATAGCGCCCAGAACTAGGCATTAAGAGGCGTGAAGCGGTGTGAAAACGGACCTCATCAAACACTGCCACACGCTTTACAATAATACGTAGTACGAAAAGCCGCACGACTTTACCGTTGACTGAAAAGTGTGCTCTTAAACCTGTATTCAACATTAAGAGGTATATTTTTAGCCCTTCGAATACCTAATTCGCTTTAAAGCATTACAACGCCGGTAAATAAATAGCGAAAAATTATATAAATGACCCTAGCGCAGACTGTGGGTAGACCGATTGTTCAGCTTTCATGTTATATGAAGTTTAGAATGCTTTAAAAATTAGCGCCTTAGAAAGTTCGTGTCGAAAAATACTTTGCCAAGCCTTATTTCAAAAAGACTTGAAGGGCAGCGGGGCATCTTTGTGATTTCAAAAATAAAAATAAAATAGTCGTATTTTTGTTCGAAAAAGAGATGATCCTTGCCCTAGAATTTTGTAGAATCCCCGCCTAATTTTCTTACACATATGATTCATGGCAAAGAACGTTGTGGTACTCGGCACTCAATGGGGTGACGAGGGTAAAGGCAAGGTCGTAGACCTACTCACTGATCGCGCAAAATATGTTGTTCGTTACCAAGGCGGACACAATGCAGGTCACACTCTAGTAATCGACGGTGAAAAAACCGTACTTCACTTAATCCCATCAGGCATCCTACGCGATAATGTTACCTGTATTATTGGTAACGGTGTTGTGCTAAGCCCTGACGCACTAATGAAAGAAATGACTATGCTTGAAGAGCGTGGCGTTCCAGTGCGCGAGCGATTAAAGATTAGTGAAGCTTGTCCGCTTATTCTTCCTTATCACATTGCACTAGACGTAGCGCGCGAAAAAGCCCGCGGCGCAAAAGCAATTGGTACAACGGGTCGTGGTATCGGTCCAGCGTATGAAGATAAAGTAGCCCGTCGTGGATTACGCGTTGGCGACTTGTTTAATGCAGAAGACTTCGCAGCAAAGCTGAAAGAAGTGCTAGACGTGCATAACTTCACGCTTACTCAGTACTATGGCGAAGAAGCAGTAGACTTTGACGAAACCTTAAAAGGTGCAATGGAAGTTGCTGACATTCTTAAAGCAATGGTTGTTGATGTAACTGACGAACTAGACAAAGCACACAATGCTGGCTTGCCTATTATGTTTGAAGGTGCACAAGGTACACTTCTAGACATCGATCACGGTACTTATCCTTATGTTACGTCGTCAAACACTACCGTTGGTGGTGTAGCAACGGGTGCTGGCTTTGGCCCACTTAAGCTAGATTACGTACTGGGTATTGTTAAAGCATACACTACGCGTGTAGGCTCAGGTCCTTTCCCTACTGAACTAGAATGTGAAGTAGGCCAACACTTAGGTGTTAAAGGTCACGAGTTTGGCGCGACCACAGGTCGTAAGCGCCGCACGGGTTGGTTCGATGCAGTTGCGATGAAACGCGCAGTACAAATCAACTCTATTACAGGTTTCTGCTTAACTAAGCTTGACGTACTAGACGGTCTTGAAAGCCTTCAAATTTGTGTAGGCTACAAAGATGCAGACGGTAACGTGAAAGACGTGCCACCTATGGCGGCTGACGGTTACGAAAAAGTGACGCCAGTTTATGAAGAAATGCCGGGTTGGACAGACAACACTTTTGGTGTAACTGAGTTTGAAGCGCTTCCACAAGCTGCGAAAAACTACATTAAGCGTCTTGAAGAGCTAACAGGTGTGCCGGTTGATATCGTTTCAACAGGCCCTGACAGAAACGAAACTATCGTTTTACGCAGCCCATACGACGCGTAATAGTTTCACATTAAATATGTTTAAAAGCCCAGTGTTCACTGGGCTTTTTTTGTTGCACACAAACTTTACCTCTTTTTCATTTTCACTGATCACGCTTCATTTTTTAGCACCTGCATTTTATTCCTATAAGTCCTACGGTTAGGGCCTAAAACGCAAACGCATTAAACATTAATTAACAATTTAGTTGCGTTGTCTTCGAACATCCCTATTAATATAAGATAGTATCAGTTAATTATTGCGCTGCTTTGCCCGACAACAATCTTAAGATGAGCCATAGAATTGTTGCAGTGGGTGTTATGCTATCGGAGCCTTCTTATGCCAAATAGACCTTCTCTTCACGCAGTGGAAACTGGCGTGTGTTTCGTTGACGTTGTTCACAAGCTTAACGACAGTTTCGATACAGGGAAAACCCAGTCCTTGGAGTGGCGTAGAAGCCAGTTAAAGGCATTAGAGACACTACTTAAAGACAACCAGCACGACATTTTGCAGGCCCTTAAAAATGACCTGGGCAAATGTAAGACCGAAGCCATGGTAGCGGAACAAGGTTTTCTGCTTTCTGATATCAAGCATACGCTTAAGCATTTGGATAAATGGGCAAAGCCACGCAAAGTATCAACGCCCATGGTGGCATGGCCAGGTAAGAGCTTTCGCAAGCCTGAGCCGCTTGGCACTGTGCTTATTATTGGAGCGTGGAATTATCCGCTTCAGTTATTGCTTGCCCCTTATATCGCCGCTATTGCAGCGGGCAACTGTGCGGTATTGAAACCCTCTGAATTGGCTGAAGAAACCTCGTCGCTGGTGGCTAAGCTTATCCCCCAATATATGGATAATTCATGCGTTGCCGTAATAGAAGGCGGTAAAGATGAAGCGACGGCGCTACTTGCCTGCAAATGGGACCATATTTTTTACACCGGTGGTGAAGTGGTGGGCAAAATTGTCATGAGCGCCGCGGCCAAACATTTAACGCCAGTAACCCTTGAGCTTGGCGGTAAGAGCCCCTGCTTTGTTGATAAAAACACAAACCTTGCTGTCACCGCGCGCCGTTTAGTGTGGGGTAAATGGATGAATGCGGGCCAAACTTGTATTGCGCCTGACTATGTCATTGTTGAAAAGGGCTTTGAGCAAAAGCTTATTGATGCGGTTAAAAAAGAGCTGAAAAAGCAATACGGCAAAGCACCTTTATCGTCACGAGATTACGGCAATATCGTTAATCATCGTCACTTAAAGCGTCTTGAAAGTTACCTTGAAAACGTCAATGTGGTGTATGGCGGCGAGCTAGATGAATCTCGTCCAGCAATGGCGCCTACCCTTGTACTGGAGCCATCGCTAGATAGCCCGCTAATGAAAGAAGAGATCTTCGGCCCTATTCTACCTATTATCACTGTCGACAACATGGAGGCGGGCATTAAGTTCGTGAACAGCAGGCCTAAGCCACTCGCACTTTATGCATTTAGTGATCAGGATGATGTGCTTGATATTATTATCAGCAAAACCAGTTCAGGCAGTGTGTGTACTAACGACACTATGCTGTTCATGACTAACCCTGAGTTACCGTTTGGTGGCGTAGGAAATAGTGGCATGGGTAACTATCATGGCCAAGCAGGTTTTGATACATTCAGCCATATTAAAACGGTAATGAAACGTTCATTCGCCCTCGACGTGTTCTTTCGTTATGCGCCGTTTTCTAAGTTTAAGCTGTCGTTGCTTAAGAAGTTTTTATAATAGGAGTTTTCATGGTTCAACCTTTTCATCTTGCCATTCCGGTCACTAATTTAACCGACGCAGAAGCGTTCTACGGTGAGTTGTTGGGTTGTGAAAAGGGCCGCAGTGACACCCAGTGGATAGATTGGAACTTCTTCGGCCATCAATTAGTGACGCACTGTGTAGAGGCCATGCCGTCGCCGCCTGCTTATAACGGGGTAGACGATCATGCCGTGCCGGTGCCGCACTTCGGCGTTGTGCTAACCATGGACGACTGGCAAGCGCTAGCAAGTAAGCTAGAGGCTTCAAATGCTGAGTTTGTTATCGCACCTTATATTCGCTTTAAAGGAAAGCCCGGCGAACAAGCCACCATGTTTTTTAAAGATCCTTTCGGCAACGCGTTAGAGTTCAAAGCGTTCGCAGATATGTCTCAGCTTTTCGCTTCATAATAATCGGTGTCAGTTGCTCTTTGCGCATAAACTCATCAACAGGTTTTTGGTTTTATTATCAAAAGGCTTTAACATCAGAAAACAATGACCGAGTAAACCGAAGAAGAGAGTGGTTTTGAATAAAGCATTAGTGTTGGTAGACGTACAAAACGTGTATTACACCTGCCGTCAGGCGTACAAACGTAACTTTAATTACAACCAGTTTTGGCGTGAACTTACCTACAACTTGGATATAGCCCATGCTTTCGCATACGGCATAGACAGGGGGGACAGCAAGCAGCGTGAATTTCAAAACATTCTTCGTGCTATTGGATTTGAAGTAAAGTTAAAGCCTTTCATTCAACGTGCTGACGGCTCGGCGAAAGGTGACTGGGATGTAGGTATAACAGTAGATGCACTTGAACACGCCGACGATGTTGATCAGATCATTCTGGTGTCGGGCGACGGCGATTTCGATATTCTTGTAAACGCCCTTAAAGCAAAAGGGAAAACCGTAACTGTGTACGGTGTTCCTGCATTAACGGCTGAAAGTATTCAAAAAGTGGCGTCTAAGTACGTGCCTATCGGCGCCACGCTGTTGCTATAGTTTTCAGCTTGTACTTTGTTCAAGGCTGAAATAATAACGCTGAGCCCCTATAGCTCCACTAATGGTGCTCAGCTAATTTGGGTCAGCTAACAGCCCTATGCTAATACGACTCAACTAGGCTTTTACCTCGTCCGCTTTTTTCAGATGCGGCTTCTACACCCTCTTTAGTTCGCTTGATCAAATGTACATCACCAAAGCGACGGTTATCAATGGTGTAGCCCATTGCTTTAAGCTCATTTACCGTTGCCTCTGTAAACCCGTCGTGCATACGAATGGTGTCTTTGGGCAATAGCTGGTGATGAAAACGTGGTGAGTTCACGGCTTCTTCAGCGCTCATATCGTAAAGCAGGGCATTCAATAGCGACTGAGCTACCGACGAAATAATGGTAGTACCGCCAGGAGAGCCAGTTACCAGTACTACTTGGTCGTCTTTAGTGACAAGCGTTGGCGTCATAGAAGACAGCATGCGCTTGTAAGGTTCAATAGCATTTGCCTCACCACCCACTGCACCAAAGAAGTTAGGCACGCCAGGCTTAGCACTAAAATCGTCCATTTCATCATTCAACAAAAAGCCTGCACCGGTCACAACAACACCGCTACCAAACGTAAGGTTGATGGTCGTTGTATTGGCAACCGCGTTACCCCATCTGTCCATAATAGAGAAGTGTGTTGTATCTTCGCTTTTTTTTAAACCAGGCTTAACGCTTGGGGTATCAGAAATGCTGGTAGGCTGAATATCGGCTGCGCGTTGAGTAATATAGTTAGCGTCAGTGAGTGCTTTTACCGGAACACTAACAAAATCAGGATCGCCCATGTATTCAGCGCGATCGGCAAACACGCGCTTACCAATTTCTGACATTACGTGAATGTATTCAGTGCTGTTTTGCGCTGGCAAATCGTGTGTTTCGTCATAGGCTTCTAACATGCCAATCCACTGGGCAACGGCAACACCACCAGAACTTGGAGGAGGTGCGGTCACCAGCTCATAACCTTGCCAGTTTAGGTGAAGAGGTTTGCGCCACACTGCTTTGTAAGCCAGTAAGTCTTCATAGGTAATAAGGCCGCCGTTTTGCTGCATAAAATCAACAATATGCTTTGCTACATCGCCTTTATAAAAGCCATCCTTTCCCTTTTGCTGAATAGCTTTAAGCGTTTTCGCTAGCTCTGGCTGTTTGAAGGTAGTGCCTGCTTTAGCGTGTGCAAAATACTCGCTAAAGTTGTTATTGATAGCTGCTTCTTTGGTACGCTCAATATAGTGATCAATGTTATTGGCCAGCTTCTCGTGAACCACAAAACCTTGCTCGGCCAAATCAACGGCTGGTGCGAGTAGACGCTCCCACTCCAATGTGCCGTATTTTTTATGCGCGGCCCACATACCAGCAACGGTACCAGGAATGCCAGACGCTTTAGCCCCAAACAAAGACTCGTACGGTTTTACGTCACCTTTCTCGTCAAGATACATATCGCGATGCGCATTTTCAGGTGCCATTTCACGGTAATCTAAAAAGTCGGTGTTATCTTCAAACTTTATTGTCATAAAGCCGCCACCGCCTACGTTGCCCGCCTCAGGTAGAGTAACAGCCAAGACAAACTGTGCCGTAATAGCAGCATCAATTGCGTTTCCACCTTCTTGGAGTACCTGCATTGCAGCATCGGCACTGTAGCTGTCAGGCATAGCAACGGCCTGTTGGCTAAGCCCTACTGTATTGTCGCTAGCACTATCAACAGGGGCATTTGGCCCATGGGAACACGCTGCCACTACTGAAATAAATGCCACTATTACCGAGATAAACCCGACGTTAGCTATCCGCTTTTTCATTACAAACTCCTTGTTACAGACATTGCTAAACCTTTGCGATTAGCAACTGACTTCCAGCAAACTTTAATCAACGGCATTAACCAAGCATGACCAAGCTTGCTACAAAATAGGCAATAAGCGTAAGTGCGCCCGCAAATAGTGCGTAGGGAAACTGAGTTTTAACGTGCGTTAATACGTCAGTACCTGCTGCTAGCGAAGATACGGCAGTAGTGTCGGAGATAGGCGAACAGTGATCACCAAATATACCGCCACCCAATATAGCGCCAATGACCAGTGAAGGGGGTAACCCTAAACTTTGAATCAGCGGCACACCAATAGGAATTAGGATGGCGAATGTGCCCCATGACGTGCCTGTGGTAAACGACATGATCGCTCCGGCAATAAATAGCATGGGAACAATAAGCACTAAAGGAAGATATTCCCCCACTATGCCCGCGACAAACACGCCTGTTCCAAGCACCTTAAGGCTATTGCCTAAGGTTAACGACAGTAACACTATGGTTACTAGAGGAAGTAGTTCACCCATCCCTTTAAAACCAATTTCTACCGCTTCCTTGTGTGTGAACCGTTTGTGGATTAAGAGCAGACCATAGGCAATGGCAGTGGCTAGAGCCGTAGCGTAAAGTACAGATTTGCTGCCGCTGCCTTCAGACAATACGCCGTTACCTGTCCAGAACATGAAGCCAACCATGCTTAATACCATTACTATTAGCGGTACCAACATGAAACGAGCCTTGGTGGCAGGTTCCGTAGTTTGGTTAACCTCTACATGCGTGAGTGCTTTTTCTTCCTCAGCCATGGGGCCATGCACTTTGTCAGCGGAAATAGTGTAGGCCACAATAAGTAAGGTGAAGATAGCGTAAAAGTTAAAAAATACGCTGCCCCATAAAATTGAGGCTGACGAAGCGGGTAGCTCGTATGCATCGAGCAGGCTGAGTATAAATGCGCCCCAGCCGTTCAATAAAATCAAAATACAAACGGGCGCGCTGGTGGAATCGATGATGTAAGCTAAGCGCGCGCGGCTCATGCCGAAGCGATCAAACAGACCTCGGGCGAATATGCCGGCAGTGAGCACACTTAAGTTTGATTCTATGAATACAGCGATTCCGGTGAACATGGTCAAGCCGCCAACTTGTTTGCGACTCTTCGCTACCCCTTTGTTTACTAGAAAGTTGACCGTTGCCGTTACTCCGCCAGAGTCACGTATAAATGCGAGTAACGCGCCCACTAGTACAGAGAAAATAAGCACCCGTGTATTGCCAGGGCTGGCAGCGGTATCAACCACACGCTCTATGGCATTAATCGGGGCCATGTAGCTGGTTGCGATATCAGCATTTACCAGAATTAAGGCTTCGGCAGACAGAACGGCTAGCGCCAATGCTAAAATGACTTCTTTTTTCCAAAAAACGACGGCAATAGCCACAAGAGGGGGGATGACTGACATCCAATCCATACTTCTTTCCAAACTTAAATTTATGTGTGCCTAGGACTTGTTGAGCTTTGATAAGTTACTACGCTCTACTTGCCCTATGGGTATGTCTATTTGCGTAAGAGAATGTGTGATTGCAGTTCAAAGTTGGCGAACATGCTTCTCTCATTTATGCTAGCGTACCGTATTGTGCTTCGTGTTACCAAGGATTAGATAAACATTGTTATTCCAGCAAGTTATTTGTAAAAAACGTGCTTCATTGATGGGCCTTAGCGCTATCTTGTCAGGCATACTCATTTTATTAAGTGCTTCACTGTTTACTGCTAGCGCAACCGCTCAATCTGGAGGTGCTAACGCTTCGAATAATCCTAAGCCCAGCGCTGATGCCGAAACAATTCGCGCTGTAAAAAACATGCTCGGGCAAAAAATCATTTTGGATTTTCGCTATTTCTGTGAAGACAATACGCCGTCATCGCGCTGCCGTACGCCCATGACCGTAATTCCACCGCCACTTTTAAATGTGCTCAGTACGCACAACATCGGCGGTGTTATTTTGTTTTCAGAGAATATTCAAAATACCGAGCAGTTAATTACGCTCAATTACACCATGCAGCAGCACATGGTAAAAGCAGGGCGTCAGCCGTTATTCATTGCTGTCGACCAAGAAGGGGGCAGAGTAGCAAGGTTGCCCTCAGACATGCTCTCGCCGTTTGCAGGTAACATGGCCATTGGCGCCACTTTTCACCAGCGAGGCACCGCATTTGCACAAAGTGTGGCATCGCATATTGGGCATACGCTTTTACCGCTGGGAATAAACGCCAATTTTGCGCCGTCGGTTGATGTAAATAGCGAGCCGAAGAACCCTGTTATTAACGTACGCAGTTTTTCGGAAAACCCAGAGCAGGTATCCGCACTCGGGCAGACATTTGTCAGTGCTATGCAAAGTACAGGTGTAATGAGTGCTATCAAACATTTTCCAGGCCATGGTGATACCCATGTAGATAGCCACAGTGGCTTGCCGCAAGTAACGCATAGCAAAGCGCAAGCTATGGCGGGTGACATCCTTCCTTTTGCGAATATCATTAATAGTGCAACGCCTCCTGCAATGGTAATGAGTGCACACATTCAATACCCGTCTTTAGACGATACGACAATTATCGATAAGCATGGTAAGTCACAAATAGTTCCTGCTACTTTGTCGAAGAAGATACTAAGCAATTTGCTTCGCAACCAATTAGGATATCAAGGCCTTATCGTTACTGACGCGTTAGACATGGCAGGTATTACTCAGTTTTTCTCCCATGAAGAAGCATTAGTCAGTGCATTCAGCGCAGGTGCTGATATTGCGCTTATGCCGTTCACCATAAGAACCCAGGACGACATAAAAAAGTTCGCGTTACTTTTGGATAATGCAGCAAACCGAATGTCGGATAGCGCTTTCTTGAAAACGTCTCATAATCGTATTATTAAGGCAAAACAGCGCTTTGCTTTGCAAAGTTTTATTTCCAAGCCCATGTCATGGTGGCTCAATGAAGCGAAAGAAAATGCTTCAATGAGTAACCCTAACAGTTTGAAAAACAGAGGGGTTCAGATTGAGAAAGCTCTTTCTAAGTCGTCGGTGTCTGTACTCTTCGGGAAGGATGAGTTGCCAATAACTTCAAATCGCTGGTTGGCGCTTATGCCAGACGCAGCAAGATGTTTAGCATTTGAAGCCGCGCTTACACGCGCACGTCCCAACGTTAACAATAAGCCTTTAGAGTTTGCTTGTTTACCGTTAACTGCGTTACCTAAAACCCAATTGGCAATGAATCTACTAAAACAAGCTGACGTGCTGGTGGTTGGCAATATTAGCCCGCTCCATGCTAACTATGAATTAGGAGGAGTCGATTTACCTGAGCATGTAAAACGACGCGCAAGCGAAACTGAGGTGATGGCATTTAGCAAAAAAATGATGGTTGCTGCGAAAGCACAGAATAAAACCGTGGTCTTTGCTCCACTGCGCATGCCATACAAAGCGCATGACGTGAAAGAGTTAGCCGATGTTGCTATTGCTACATTTAGTTATGCGGTGAACATTACACAGCAAAGTGACACAGAAAATCAGCACGTTACGAGCTATAGTCTTAATGCATTGGTCGAAGTGTTACTGGGGAGCACGGTTGCTGAGGGACGTTCGCCGGTTTCGTTGAAATAGGTGGCCACGCGAAAGCAGAGACCAAAACCAAAGATATTGACCATTTAAGTGCTAACTAAGAGCCAAGCCAAAAGCCATTTCAAAAGCCATTTTAAAAGGAGTTATCGTGAATACAACAAATACATCAGGCGCTACGCAAACTTCATTAATCGATACGGTATTAAGTGCGTTGTTCCCTTTTGTTCCGCTCCTTGTCGCTATTGTATTGGTAATAGGTGCGCTCATCGCACTGCACTACCTTCTGCTAGCCAAACAGAGCCATCTTACCAGTGAGCAGAAATTACCGCGTCAAGTAGGAATGTTGGTACTTACTATCATTGGAGCGGTTGTAATAGCGATGGCCTTACCGGTAAGTGAAAGCACTAGAAACCAAGTTATCGCGCTTATTGGCGTACTTATTTCAGGAGTTATTGCCTTTTCTTCTACCACAATGGTGGGGAATTTGATGGCGGGGATCGTACTTCGTGTTAACCGACCATTTAGAGTGGGAGACTTCATTAAGGTAGAAGGCTATAGCGGTCGCGTTACCGAAATGGGCTTGCTTGATGTTGAACTTCAAACCGAGAGCAGAGAGCTTATTGCCTTTGCCAATACGCTAATGGTTAATTCGCCCGTTTCCGTGACCAGAGCATCAGGTGCAATCGTCAGCGTGGACATCAGCTTAGGTTACGATATTCATCACAGCATTATTGAAAAGCACTTACTTGTGGCAGCTGAAAATGGCCAGCTGTCAGAGCCATTTGTGCAAGTAGTTGGGCTAGGCGACTTTTCGGTAAGCTATCGTATTTCAGGTCTCCTCACAGAAGTTAAAAGCTTGCTGAGCGCGCGTTCACGGCTTCACAAGGCCGTACTCGACGCGTTACATAATGCCGATATTGAAATTGTTTCTCCTAGCTTTATGAATCAACGCCCCCAGCCCGACGGCTTGAAAATGATAGCTAAATCGCCTGGACGCACTAAGCAAGAAGAAGCATCTCCTGAAGACGTTATTTTTGACAAGGCTGAAGAGGCAGAGCAAAAAGAAAAAAGTAAAGAAACGCTGATGCAGACGATCGCCGATATTGATGCAAAAATCGCTGAGAGTGACGGTGAAAGCAGAGATGAGCTTAAACATCAAAAAGCCACCGCTGAAGCTCAGCTCGCAGCTTTGGTAAAAACAAAAAATGAAGAAGGTTAGTTTTTACTAACTTTTTTAGCTTCCGGTAAGTCTGGGGTTGTGTGGGTGTGAGTATTTACTTACATGTTGAGTGGTAAGTTTAGTATCTCTAACGCTTCCTCCACATTTACCTTGATAAGACACCTCAAATCCTCAAGGCTAAAGACGTTTATCTGTACATCAGTCCGTGTCTTCGTAAAGCAGGTATGCTTTTCGTTTTTCTCTAAATTTATTTAACTCTTTCTGCCAACTCTGGCGAATTTCTGCAGGCGTTTTACCGGCTTGAATTTGATATCGTAGCGTATCGGTACCCGCTAATTTGTCGAAGAAATCTGGGCGAGTAAAGAAGGTTGCTTCAGAGTCACCTCTGGCGCTGACCATTTTGTTATATTCAGAAAAACGAGAATAGGCATCTATCAATGTAGCGATATCTAAGCCACTAATTGGTGAGCGCTTGTGAGTTGTTTGCTTGGAGTCAGAGCCTTCCAAGATCGTAGGATCAGCATAAGAAAAGACATGTGCACTTAGCAGAGTATTTTCATGTTTAGGGTGGGGCGCTGCACTATTTGCATTTACCGGTATCTTGCTTTTACCAAACTCAACAAAAGGGTGGCCAATAAGTTGGAAGGGAAAGTCAGTGCCGCGACCTATACTCACGTCGGTGCCCTCAAAAAAGCACAGTGTCGGATATAGCTTGATAGATAAATCGTTTGGCAGGTTAGGGCTCGGTGCCACGGGCAGCGAATAATGCGCAGTGCGTTTATAATCTCCCACTGGTACAACGGTAAGCTTAGCGTTGTCATAACTGCTCGCGTCAATACCTAACCAACCTTCTCCTACAATCATTTGAGCAAGCTCGCCTAAGGTCATACCGTGCAACACGGGAATAGGATGCATGCCAATGAACGACGAAAATTTAGATTGCAGTACTGGCCCGTCAACAAAGCGGCCGTTAGGATTTGGCCTATCTAACACGATAACGTCGATATTACGCGCAAAGGCCGCCTCCAACACATAGTGCAAAGTGCTTAAATAGGTGTAAAAGCGTACGCCTACATCCTGAATATCGAAAACAATCACATCGATACCATCCAACATGTCGGGGGTAGGCTTTTTGGTTGCGCCGTAAAGGGAGTGAATAGGTATACCGGTTTTAGCATCAATATTGCTATCTACCTTTTCGCCTGCGCCTTTGTCTCCTCTAAATCCGTGCTCCGGTGACATAATACTTACAACATTAACACTGCTTTGAAGTAGGGCATCAAGCAGATGCTGATTGCGCTGGCTTGTCTTTATCGTATTTAGTTGTGTAGCCAAGCTGTTGCTTGATTGGCGCTCTTGAAGCTCAAACGTGCTGGAAGGCGAAGGGTAGAGATCCGAAACCAACGCACTTTGGTTTACCACTAAACTAACCCGTTTACCTTCTAGCAAGGGCAGGTACTTTGAATAGCGTTCAGCGCCTACAGTAAACTGCTTAATGCTTGATACGGGCTGCTTAGTCCCTGGCGCAGGTTGCTTTTTTATTAATATAGACTGATTCGCAGGGCCATCAGCATCACTTGTATATACATGTGTAGATAAGTTTTGCGGTGCACAGCCGTTAAGCGATAAGCTAATTAGAGCTGAAGAGAGTACTGCAATGAATGCGCTCGACGTTAGGCGTCTAAAAACCTTGCTCAATGTGACCGAAGTTAAAACTTTCATAGCATTAGTTTACCGTGGTTATTCGCTTTTATTCACGGCGGTACGTAAATACCCATCGTTAGCATCTAACTGAGCGGCAGCCTGCTGTGCAGTTTGCCCTGTTAATACCATTAAAATAGCAACTTTAGCTTTGTTATTACACGCATCAAGCGCTGCTAAAGCAGCATTTTCACTGCAGTCCGTAGCCTGCATAACAATGCGAAGCGCGCGGGCTTTTAGCTTTTCGTTGGTGGCATTCACATCTACCATTAAGTTTTGATAGGTTTTCCCCAGCTTAATCATTGTGCTGGTGCTAATCATATTAAGAATTAGTTTTTGCGCCGTACCCGACTTCATGCGCGTACTGCCAGTAAGTGCCTCAGGCCCAACAACTGGGCATATAGCTACATCAGCTTTAGTAAAAATAGCGGCGTTAGGGCTACATGCAATAGCGCCGGTAAAGCAGCCAAGCGAACGGGCATATTCCAGTGCGCCACTTACATAGGGCGTGCGCCCGCTTGCTGAAATACCAATAACCGTATCGTTTTGGTTTAAAGACAGCGCTTCCAGATCAGCACGCCCCGCGTCGACGTCATCTTCTGCACCTTCTACGGCGTGCTGAATGGCTTTTTCACCGCCAGCTATCACGCCAACAACCATTTCATCAGGTACGCTAAACGTGGGGCGGCACTCTACTGCATCAAGTATGCCCAGTCTGCCGCTGGTCCCCGCGCCTATATAAATAAGCCTGCCACCATTTTTAATGCTAATGGTTGCAGCATCCACCGCTTTTCCAATTTGTGGAATTTGCGAGGTAACTGCGTTTGCCACTTTCGCGTCTTCGTTGTTAATGCGGGCAAGAATGCCTTCGGTGCTTAGCGTGTCTATATCGAGGGTGTCTGGGTTTCTGCCTTCTGACACAATTTTATTCAGTGACTGGGCTAACTCGTTAACGGTGGGTTTATTACCTCCCGCTTGATTGTCAGTACTGTCTTTATTTCTAATACTGGCGTTGGCGGACGATTCTGAAGTAGAAGGATTGTGCGAAGACATTGAAAACCTTGGGGCAACGAAATTGTGATAATAAGCTAGCGCAAAGCATAACGGTATTTTATGCCATAAGAAACCTTGCGTTAGATGGTACGTTTTTCATTATTAATCCTGCGCAGCTAATACGCTTCTCGTGGTACACTTTGGCTTTCGATATTCTTTCTCATTAAACATTTAAGGAACGTGTTTTTCTGTGAGCCGACAAACGCAAGCTATCATTCATGCTGATGCCCTTTTACATAATTTTAAAGCCCTTGCTGCTTTAGCGCCCTCAAGTCAGTCTATGGCGGTGGTAAAGGCCGATGCTTATGGTCATGGAGCAGTAAATGTAGCGCGCATTCTTCAGCATGTTTCTTCGCGTTTTGCCGTAGCAATTATTGAAGAAGCCATTGCGCTTCGCGATGCGGGAATTTCTGCGCCTATTGTGGTGTTAGAAGGGGCACATCAGGCAAAAGAGTGCCAAATGGCATTTCAGCATAACTGTATATTAGTTATGCACTGCGAAGAACAGCTTACCTGGTTAGAAAGCTGCCCCGAACAGCAGCGCCCGCATATTTGGCTTAAAGTGGATAGCGGCATGCACCGGTTGGGATTTGCCCTTTCCGATATCGAAGGGATTGCTGCTAAGTACAATCATTTACTTAGCGAGCAAACGGTTATTGCTACGCACTTTGCGTGCGCTGACGATGTAGATAATAACTTTACCAACACGCAAATCGATGCGTTCAATCAAGTAGCGAGTAAATTGGGCTTGCCAACCAGCGTGGCTAATTCTCCCGCTACGGTAAACTGGCCTGCAAGTCGAAATGCTTGGAACCGTTTAGGTGTGGGGGTTTATGGCGGTGCCGTTTCTACCTCACAAAATCTCGACATTGAAATCTACCCTGCCATGACACTTCGCTCCAGTGTATTAGCGGTACGAACCATACCGGCAGGCGAGGGCATTGGTTATGGTCAAACCTGGGTAGCAAGTAAGCCCAGCAAAATTGCAACCGTAGGTATTGGTTATGCCGATGGCTATCCAAGGCACTGCAAAAACGGTACGCCGGTAATGATTAGAGGTAAACGCGCCTATTTGGCAGGCCGCGTTTCTATGGACATGATCACAATTGATGTAACTCATATCGACAACGTCGCGGTGGGCGATGAAGTAGAGCTGTGGGGACAGAATGTATCTATTCAGGAAGTTGCAGCCAATGCCGACACCATCGACTACGAATTAATGACGCGAGTTTCTCAGCGTGTACCGCGCATTGTGAAATACCTTTAGTAATCAACGCAGTGCCAGTTTGGCTAAATTTTATATAAGTTTTAATAAAGCACTATTCATTAAAAGAATGAGACTTTTACCCCTAATCTGGGCTTTACTGTTGTGGCTTAGTGATGGGATTGCGGCGAATATTTCGCCTTCAACTGTTCTGAGCATCAACTCATAAGTGAGGTTTGTATGCGTACTTCGTTTTCTCGTCCAAGAGTGAACCGTGGAGTAGTTAGTCGACCATCAAGACCTGTTCAAAAGAAGCAATAGGTTTGTTGTAGGCGTCAAGGAATACAAATAAAAGATACAATAAAGCCCGGTTAGGTTGTGCCTAATCGGGCTTTTTATTAACTACTTATGTGAACCGTTAAGTACTTTCCGCTTGCCGGTACCTGTTTACACGCTTAAGCCCTTAAACGTAAAACCATAGGCGCTGGCTACCAACTTAGCCGTTTTGGGCGCGAAGTTCGCTGTCTATGCTGCTGTGCTCGTTGCAATCCACACGCTTCACGTCAGCCTTGTTTGATTCTGTTTTAGCCTTGGCTGAACCGTCTTCGCCGGGTACTGGGAAGTAACGCTCGGGTCTATGGTTAAGCGAAATAACCATGTTTAAACAAAACGCTGCGAGTATCGAGATAAGCACTAATGGCCACGAGATAAAAAACAGCGCGCTAAGCAATATACAGCTATCTACAGTTAACTGGAAAGTCCCTGCTCTGATATTAAATCGTTGCTGTAAGTAGAACGCCATAATACCAACGCCGCCCAGGCTAGAGCTGTGACGGAACATCATCAGCATGCCAACACCAATTAAAATTCCGCCAAATACCGCTGCGAAAAACGGGTTAACGTGGCTGATATCTACAAATGCCGGAATTTGCTCGGTTAATACCGAAACAGTGGTTACAGAGATAAACGTATTGATGGTGAAACGTTTACTAATTTGAGTCCACGCTAGGGTATAGAAAGGTAGGTTAATCAAAAAGAATAATAACCCGAAGTCCATGTCGAAAGCATAGGTACCTAATAGCGCAAGACCTGCCGCGCCACCTACCATTAGGTCTTGAGACTGAAAAAGATATACGCCAAACGCAACAAACAAGCCGGCGCTTATCAGGGCGAAAACATCCTCGATGACACTGTGTTTTGTTTTTTGCATAGAAATGAGTTTGCGTTAAGAAGACACGGCGTAATTATACGTTTACAGCACACTCGGTGACAGCGGGATGAAAAGTTAAGTCGGTGCAATAAATGGCGGAAGGTAAGTTTGCCTTTACGACTTTTAGCGCTTCGGTGAATAGGGTGTTGCGGCAATGTAAAAGTTGCACCAAGGTGGTTCAGTTTTATAACTTGAAAAGCGCAATGCTCTCTTAAAATTTGAAGACTGTATGATTATTCTACAATAGAGAACACCACAATATCGTGCTTATTAAATTCTACACTGCACTTCATGATACCTAAGTGTAGTGGACTATATGCTTCAATCTTGCTGCCATTTGCAACAAACTCAGTATCCCACAGCAATAAGTCTGCGGTGCCTAGCTGGCGTTCAACGCTTTTTTTCGACACCCCTGGCGTAAAGTTGTCGCAAAGAATAATGACCTCACGTCTTGCTTCAATCCAGTAAAAGGTAGTGGTGATCAACAGTGCTATCGCCGCTATTGCAACAACATCTGCAATAATAGAACGTTTCATGGCCTGCACGTTTTACTTCTCCTTTACGTCTTTACTGCGGGTTATTAAGCCTTTTGATACAGAATGCGCTATCAGCAAGGTGCACCTGTATAAAGTGCTATTCAGTGGTTTGGATCAAATCCCACTTATTGCCAAACTTATCTTTAAAGATGGCTACCGTACCATAAACTTCTTCACGGGGAGTTTCTAAAAACATCACGCCTTTACTTTGCATTTCGTTAAAGTCGCGCCAAAAGTCATCGGTATTTAAGATTAAAAATACTTTGTCTGCGGCTTGGTTACCAATAAGCGCTAATTCAACGTCGTTTTTAGCTTGCGCTAGCAACAAGCTGGCTGAACTGTTTGGCGGCGTTACCAACACGAAGCGCGAGTCTTCACCAGTTGCTTTATCTTCAGTTAAGGTGAAATTTAAAACCGATGTAAAATACTCAATTGCGTTGTCGTAGTTGTCTACAAAGAAGGTAATCGCCGAAAGGTGTTGTCTCATAAATGTGGTTCAGTTAAAATTGGTTAAGTGAACTCGGCATACTACCTAAAAGCTCACCGAGCTGAAATGCGGGTTATCAGTTATTGCATGAAGTTGAGCGATTTCATTAAGGGCAATGTTTTCTACATTACCGTTAATGCGCATTTGTATACATTCTGTTGGCGCGTCATTGCGTTTATCTATAACTGTATTTAATGCCTTACCGTTTTTTAGTTCCCCACTTTTTAATACAGCGCTTACCTCAAGTTTATACATGCAGGCTATTTCTATGTAGTCATAAAGCTGACAGGCTATATTCACAGGCTTTCCTAGTATTGGGTTACTTTCTTTTAAAGCGTTGCTCAAATTTTAGATAAACCCTGGCGTTCACGGCAAAAACTTCTTTATTTACCGTACATTCATTCCACTTCACTTTAAACATTCGACTGCCAATGTTTAAATGCCGCCGCCTATCGGGGCGGCGAAGTTTCTCAACTCAAATCACAGAAGTCAGACCTTAACAAATGATCTTTTTTTAAGGTTTGCTCAGTATTGTAAGTACTGAAGGATTTATTTTGGTGCACGAAATTCCTAAGCGCTTAAGCGCCCCTTTACTCATTAGAGGCAGTTTTTAGCAAAGGGTTCCCGCCGAAAATTCAATACAGGAACAGTAATGAACAAGCTACTATCCGCATTTTCTTTAGTTTCAATTGCTACATGCGCTTCGAGCGGCGTAAAAGCCGACGAACTCCCCTTTAATTTAAGCGGTCACGTAAGGGTTAATTACGGACATCAAGATTGGCAAATTCCCGAGTTTAGAGATGGTTTCGAATTTGAGTCATTCAAGCTTGGCGTATCCGGCGAGTCTGACCAGTTTAGCTATAAAGCAGAGTACCGTTGGTACGAGAACACTGATTTTGATACCGTTCGCTTCGCTGATCTTACTTATCATTTTGATGATCAAACCGAAATCACCGCAGGCATAACGCAAACCCCGTTTGGCCTACAGCCCTTTGCCAGCAACAACTTTTGGTTCTCGGTAAATTATTATCTTGGCTTCGAAGATGATTACGATGCTGGGGTGAAAATAAACCACGATTGGGGCAACTGGGATTTTCAAGCCGCCTATTTTATGAACGACGAGTACAACGATGCCGCTGAATTCGGGCGCTATTCGTTTGACGTGGCAGACGACGGGGAATACCGAAATAAAGAAGACGGGCAGTACAATCTACGTGCTAATTATTCAGCGAACTTTATTCGCGGAGGCACTACCGATATTGGCGTGTCCTACCAGTACGGCAACATCTTGAACTTGGATACCCTGGATGATGGTGATATGAATGCCTATGCCGTGCATATGCGTCATACCCAAGGAGATATAAAGGTCGAACTACAGTATATCGACTATGAGTACGATTTGGCTGCACCAGAAGGTCAAGCAGACGATCGCATAGCGCTATCGTCTTTTACCTTTCCATTTCTGGCGGCTGCTGACGGTAAAACCTATTCAGCAAACCTTGTGTACTCTGTGCCTTATAAGTTTACTCACATAGAATCACTTACTTGTTACTCAGAGTACAGCGTGGCAAAAGGTGAAGGAAGTGAAGGGAAAAACTCTTCTCAGTGGATAAATGGCTGCAGCTTTGGCTGGGATAAATTGTTTGTATATGTAGATAGTATTCAAGGCAAAAATATGTGGTTTTCAGGCGGCCCTGGCGTTGGCCTAGATTTAGGCGGTAGACAAGAAACTACCCACCGGTTAAACATAAACCTTGGCATTTACTTCTAATCAATAACAGGACTTTGACATGCGATTACTACTTATAGCGACATTGATACTAGCGCTAATTCCAATGCAAAGTTTTGCCCATTCATGGATGAAACTGCGTATAGCGACCACAGAATATGCGCCTTACACGTCAACTGAAATGCAGCACGAAGGTTACATAAACCATATCATCGCCGATGCGTTCAAAGAGACGGGCGTTGTGGTGGAGTTCGTATCCTTACCGTGGGAAGAAGCGTTAGAAGCAACGCTAAAAGGTGAATATGACGCAGTTTCTTACGGCAACTTTGTACGTTCTCGAGAAAGCGAGTTTTTTCACAGTAACCCAATAAGCGCAGAGAGCCTGGTGTTTTATGTTAACGCCGACAAAGGCCCCGATAGTTGGAGTGACCTTAGCGATATACAAGATCTCAAAATGGGTGTTACGCAAGGGTATTTATATAACGATGAGCTTGCTACCTTCATTAAAGGTAACGAAAGCGTAGTGGAGCGCGAGACTGATAAAGCGAACCTAGAAGCTTTGATAAACGGTGATATCGATGTTTTCCCCATTGATGAACTTACCGGTTGGTATTTGCTACAGCGCGATTTCACAAGGGGAGAGCGTCGAGATGTAATGCCTATCAAGCCGTTTATTTCTACCGTCACCACGCATCTTTTAGTACCTAAAGGGCAAGGGGATAGTCAACTTATACTGTCTTTATTCAACAAAGGGTTAGAAGAACTGACGCTAGACGGGAAGTTAACACGCTTCAAGCGTCTGCTGAAAGAAGGTTATTACCAGCACCCTAAGAAAAAAGTGAATTTCGACCGACGCTAACATAAAACTTTTTGCTAAACGCTAGTCAATTCACGTTGTTTTAAATCGAAAACTAGGTTGCGAACCAGCAGTGTTCGCAATCTTTATTCATGCTACTTTCTCATCACGTAGTGTCTTTTCTGCTGATTAGTAACCTGATATGGTTAACGGCTATTTTCTAATGCCCATTTAGAGGTTGCCTTGTCGTACACAGCTGAAACACCCTTCTTTGCACGCGCTATCACCTTACTAAAATTACTTGGTCCTGGTGTGCTTATGGCAACGGCGGCGGTAGGTGGAAGCCATTTAGTGGCATCCACTCAAGCAGGGGCAAAGTTTGGCTGGCAATTAGCGCTGCTAATACTATTGGTAAACCTTCTCAAATATCCGTTTTTCAGGGCAGGCGTAAGTTACACCATCAGCACGAAGCAAACCTTGCAGCAAGGTTATCTAGAAATGGGCAAACGGTATTTAACCATTGCCTTGTGCCTAAATAGTATCGCGTCGGTAGTTAATGCTGCCGCGCTGTTGCTGTTTGCAGCTAGTTTATTGTCGTACTTTATTCCATTTGATATAGCCATAGCGGTGTCTGCCTCAGTAGTTTTAGCACTTATATTACTGATTTTACTGGCAGGGCATTTTGAAGGGCTCGACAACATTGCCAAAGGCATAATGGGCGTGCTTGTAG
This sequence comes from Alteromonas sp. ABD4_190, assembly GCF_056160105.1. NCBI lineage: Bacteria > Pseudomonadati > Pseudomonadota > Gammaproteobacteria > Alteromonadales > Alteromonadaceae > Alteromonas > Alteromonas sp. ABD4_190. The sequence continues at coordinate 1,554,023 of NZ_JBSWWN010000001.1, read as the reverse complement.
TGGCAACGATTGCTGTGTTTATCGTTGCTCTTAGTAATTATACTGCACCGCTCATCCCCGCTGATTCGCAGCCCTCTCCATGGACACTCGCCACCTTAGGCTTTTTAGTGGTAACAATGGGGTGGATGCCTGCACCTATTGAAATATCCTCTATTACTTCTCTTTGGTTAAAGCGTCAGTGCAAAGGTCAAGCGGTAACGCCGAAGTCGGCCCTTTTCGATTTTAACCTGGGCTATGCGGTAACCGTATTACTTGCACTGTTGTTTTTGGGGTTAGGTGCGTTAATTCTGTATGGCAGCGGCACAGAACTCAGTACTAGTGGTATTGGCTTTTCTCATCAGCTTATCAGCATGTACTCGTCAACCATCGGGGAGTGGGCGCATCTGCTTATCGCGATAGTGGCGTTTTTATGTATATTCGGCTCGGCGCTAACCGTATATGACGGTTATGCGCGAGTGGTTGCAGAAGCAATTGCGCTATTGTTTAACAAGGATAACGCCGCTCGCAATACACTTGTAACACCAGTATTGCTTTTCATGGCAATATTCAGCTTTGTCATTGTACTCTTTTTCAAGTCTGCTTTATTAGCCATGCTAGGCTTTGCGATGACGTTAGCTTTTGTAACCACGCCAATGTTTGCTTGGCTTAATCATAAGCTGGTGGCACAAACTAAGCTGCACCCTGATGCCGCGCCTAATAAGGTTGTAAAGTTACTTAGCTTGCTAGGCCTGGTTTACCTGTTCGGGTTTCTTTTGGTATTTGTTTGGTGGAAGTGGCTTAGCTAACGGTTTACCCCGGAATATAGCCTCAATTACACCCACCTTTGCCAGCCGGTTACTGCTATTGCTAACCGTCCCACTTCAGCAATTTTAACAAACGAGCTAAACTCGTGTGGCGGGTGATGGTGGCTACCTGCAGCGCACGAGTTCGCTCTTTGTAAGCCGCTAGGTTTACTTAGTGTAAACTGGGCGGGCAGAGGTTAGCGTGGCAACCTTATCTTTAACTTGTTGAATAAGGTTACCGTCTTTAGGTTCTGATAACACATCGCAAATCCAGTTGGCTAACTGGGCGCAGTCGTCTTCACTAAAATTACGAGAAGTCACCGCTGGCGTACCTATCCGAATACCACTTGTTACAAAAGGCGACTGTGGGTCGTTAGGTACAGTATTCTTATTCACAGTAATGTTCACACTATTTAAAATGGCGTCGGCTTCTTTCCCGGTCATTCCTTTGTTTACAAGACTTAGTAGGAACATGTGGTTGTCGGTTCCATTAGATACTACGTCAAACCCACGCGTCATAAATACATCAGCCATAGCGCGCGCATTGATAACCACTTGCTTTTGATATGCTTTAAATTCGGCTGTCATGGCTTCTTTAAACGCTACAGCTTTAGCCGCGATAACGTGCATTAGCGGGCCGCCCTGAATCCCCGGGAAAATAAGTGAGTTAAACTTCTTTTCAAGTTCAGGGTTTGTCTTACACATAATAAGCCCGCCGCGAGGGCCACGTAGTGTTTTGTGGGTAGTGGTAGTAACCACGTGCGCCGCGTTAATTGGCGAGGGATAAACACCCGCCGCGACAAGGCCTGCTACGTGTGCCATATCTACCAGCAAATACGCGCCTACACTATCGGCAATCTCTCTAAACTTTTGCCAATCTACAACGCGAGAATACGCTGAAAAACCAGCCACGATCATCTTTGGGTTATGCTCTTTAGCTAACGCTTGTACTTGGTCGTAGTCAATCTCACCGGTTTCGGTGTTTAGCCCATATTGAATGGCGTTGTATAGCTTGCCTGAAAGATTAGGTTTTGCACCATGGGTTAGGTGACCGCCGTGATCAAGACTTAACCCGAGTATGGTATCGCCAGGGCTTAGTAGTGCCATGTAAACCGCAGTATTCGCTTGCGAACCAGAATGGGGCTGAACATTTACATAATCAGCTTCAAACAGGGCTTTGGCTCTGTCGATAGCAAGCTGTTCAACTTTATCCACGGCTTCACAGCCACCGTAATAGCGCTTACTCGGATAGCCTTCTGCATACTTGTTCGTCAGTTGGCTACCTTGCGCCTGCATAACGGCTTTGCTGGTGTAGTTCTCTGATGCGATTAGCTCAATGTGATGTTCTTGGCGTTCGTCTTCTTGTGCAATAAATTCGGCGATATCTGGGTCTTGCTGGGTAAGGTTTTGGTTTAGCGTATTCATGCTGTCTCCTAATTGTCGTTGTTGTGTATTCGATACTAGAAGTGCAAAATGAATAAATAAAATTAATAAAAAATATGGCATTATAATTTTATTAAATGCCTATGGCTGTGCTTTTGGCACAGCACAGCGCGTTTTTTGTCTGTAATAGAGTAAGCCTTTAAACTTTGTTGGTGAAAGTTCAGTGTTTAGTTGACTCTATAGAGAGGGTGTAAATCAAAGTAATGAAGAACTTGTCCATAGATTTTCTACGCTCGTTCGTGCTTATTGCACAGACGGGTAGCTACACGCAGTGCGCCGAGCAGCTGCAGCGGACTCAACCTGCAATAAGCCTTCAAATTAAAAAGCTAGAGGAAATGATTGGGGAGAAGCTATTTTCTCGCGACAAAAATCGTCTAGCGCTTACTGGCGCTGGTAGCCGCTTGTTGTCATATGGTGAGAAAATAGTAGCGCTTAATGACCAAGCTATGGCTGAGTTCGGTAAGCCTCAGGTGACCGGAAATATTAAGTTGGGCATCCCCAGTGAATTTAGCACCACGCTTATGCCTAAAATTATTCGACAGTTCACACAAACTTACCCGGAAATATCGCTAGAGGTGCATTGCGCGCTAAGCAAAGATTTGTTGAGCGAACCATTAAAAAGCCAGTTCGACTTAATTTTGTCATTACAGGAAACCCCAAATCCACAGCAGGATGGCTTCATCATCTCAGATCAACTGGTATGGGTAGGCAGTCAGCGCTTTGTTAACAGTGTGCCTGCTAAGCTCCCTATTATTGCAGCCCCCTCACCGTGTATTTATCGCAAACGCGCCACTAACCTTTTATCCGCAATCAAAAAGCCGTGGCAGGTGGTATACACCATTGCCGATTTAAACGGTATTCAAACTGCTATTAATGAAGGGCTAGGCATTACGGTACTGGCAAAAAGCTCAGTACCGTCAGGATTACACGTTTTATCTAATTCAGAAAACTTGCCCGAACTAGGGCATGTAGGCGTTTGCTTAGTTAACCCTCAAAAAGTGTCATCTAAAGCGATTAGCCTGCTGACCGAAACCATTACTAACGAAGTCGCAAATTTTTAAAAAGTGATAGATTGCTTTAACTAGCGCGCTTGGTTAACAAAAAAGTAAGTGTGCTAAAAGGAAATGAAGCTTTTCAATAAAGCGCCGTTTATGCCTTTTTAACAAACTGCGCGGTAAGCATCATTTCACCTGCACCATCTACTTTACAATCTAGCTGGTGGTCTTTGGCATCTTTCACATGACGGATGACCGCTTTGGTACCAATTTTAAGTACCAGCGAACTGCCTTTTACTTTCAAATCTTTTGCTAACGTTACCTTGTCACCAGCAACTAATGGGGTACCGTTATAATCTTTTGCAGAGACTTCTTCTTCAACCTCGTTCGGGTTCCACTCGTGACCACATTCGGGGCAAATAAGTAAAGACTGGTCTTCATATACATATTCAGACTGGCAATGCGGGCAAGGAGGTAGTGACATGTGGAATTCTCTTAAAATACTTAATTAAAGCGCTCGGGTCATAAAGTGACTATTAGGGTCAAGCGAATAGTCACCAAAAGGGCCGCAGTCGATAAAACCGAACTTTTTATAAAGCGTTCTCGCCGCTAAAAAGTAGTCTTGCGTTCCCGTTTCTAAACTTACCGAACTAAACCCTTTCATTTTCGCATGTTCTAAGGCAAAAAGTAACAACTGAGACGCCACGCCGCAGCCCCTGAAAGGCTTTGCAGTGCGCATAGACTTAAGTTCGGCTCTATGTGTATCAAGGGTTTTAATAGCCACACAACCAGCAAGCTGTTGCTGTTTCCAGCCACTAAAAAAAGTAATGTTGGGAGCTTTCAGTGCATCAACGTCTAGCGCATGCACGCTTTCTGGTGGTGACGTGGCATACATATCAGATAAATGTTCTTCTAAAAGCGCCAGCACTTCTCCCCCTGTGAGGTCATCAATAATGATCTTCATTTTTTGGCCTGTGGTTAGTTTTCCGTTAAGTGCTTGTAAATGAATTATTTTCAGGGGGATACTGGTTTAATCATGTTGAAAAAACGGTCGTCTTCGCTTTGAATGACAAAACCTACTTTTTTATAAAGCGAAACCGCCGGGCTAATTTTGAAAACCCGTAACGTGAGTAAAGTGGCGTTAGCCCTCAATGCCAGCTTTTCAGCTTCTTCAATGGCGGCGCTCCCTATGCCTTTATTTTGTTCACTCGGAATAACTTGAAGATCGCGTAAAATACAGGTGTTATCTTCAAACTGTAGGCGCATAACCCCCACTGTTTGGTTGTCTAATTGAATGTCGTAGTTAACGAGTTCAGCCGTAACCTCTAGCACTTTTTCAGCGTTCCAGTCGGGAGCAAATTTAGCGTAATACTCTTCCATGTTCGCAAAGGTAAATACAGCAGCACGCCGTAAGTCTGAGCTTGGTACAAAAGTAATTTTCATAATGCTTTAGTTGTCTTTTTCGGATTTTAGCGTTCGTTTAGGTCTCTTGTGGAGCTAACAAAAAAATCGCTATACAAATATAAACACCACGAGCGATCTTGTTGCTGGAAAACACCTATACCTAATGGTTAAGTTCTTTTCTGCCTTTTAACTGGAAATAAGCCGAACCAAAATGCTCCTTCTAGAATAAACCCTAATATGACGAATAGAAACACACCTGACTGAATCCCCATACTGTAAGAAGTGATAGCTGCTACTAAAAGAACTAGAGCAATAAGAATTCGATAAATACCTTTCATTTGAAAACTTCCTTTTAAGTGTCTACCGCCTTTGTAACAGGCTGTAATACGTGGGCTAAAATAGGAGCGAAGCTGAATACGACCTTGAGCATCTGATATCAGAACTAGACGCTGAATTAAAAGAGTGAAACCGTTTAAGTTAACCGTACTGGCAAAATCAGATCTAAAAGATATTGCATTGTTTACTCAACGGAAATGGGGCCGACAACAGCGTAATGTATATCTTAAACAATTCGACGATTCATTTTTGATGTTGTCTGAAAATCAATGTCATCGATACCTTGTACGGTGTGGATAGCAGCTAACTGCATGCGAAGCTTTTTCGCGAGCTTAGTCTGTATGCCTGAAGTTTTCTCTTTTTCGAAAAACAGCTTCAGGCCCTTATGTCAAAATGACTTAATTTTTTTGTTAGCTGCCACCTGCCACCTACTAGTAATGGTAACGACATGAAATAACCGTAATTGCGGTATCGTCCACGGCATATACCAAACGGTTAACGTCATCTATTCTACGGGACCAGAAACCTGAAAGATTTTCTTTTAGAGGTTCCGGTTTTCCAATTCCATCAAATGGAGAACGCTTAACATCGGAAATTAACTTATTGATACGTTTCAAGGTTTTCTTGTCTTGAGTCTGCCAATAAACGTAGCTATTCCAAGCTTCATCAGTCCATGATAACAACCTGTTACTCATCAATAAGTTCTCGCTGGGTCGTTTTTGCTGCTTTTAACTGTGCTATTGAACGATTTAAGTGTTCAGCGTTCGCTGGAGAACGAAGTAGATGAACGGTTTCCATAAGGCTGTTGTAGTAATCTAATGACATTACGACAGCATCCTCAGAGTCACGACGGGTGATCACTGTTGTATCTGCATCGTTGATTACATTGTCCAAAACGGCTTTTAGACCGTTTCGAGCTTCGGTAAAAGAGACAATTCTCATTTTGCACCCCACTTGTACATTATATGAGACAAGTTTAGATCGGAAATGAGTACATGTACAGGATGTTGTGCATTACTGCGCTGTGGCAGCTAACACCTAAATATGGGGCACAAACAGGCAGGCTATAATGGCGAAGCCGCCCCGCGTGTATGCGTCCCAGCGAACGCAGTGAGTGACTTAATTTTTTTGTTAGCTGCCACTTAAACCTACTGATTTCAGATAAACATACAAATATGGAATTAGTATTATCAAGATAACAACTACTGTACCAATGTAAAAAAAATGAGCCTCTTTTTCTGCTTGGTCAAAATCATAGGTTTGCTCAATACTTTCTAATTCGGATGGATCAACTCCATCTTCTATCGCTCTCTCATTTATCTCTGATATTTTTTCGAATAATTTCTCATGCTCAGCCATTGCTGTTTTATGAATATCTGATTTGAATTTTTTATAATCAAGATAATGTCTATGAGCATGGTATGACCACGCAAGGGTGTATATAAAACAGAGCGAGCTAATCGTTGCTGAAAACTCAAATTGCACAACACTAAAAGCTATTAGAAATATCAAAATACCACAAAGACAATCTAAAATTTCACCTGCCGGTTGATACGGACGTCTTAAGCGATTTTTGTCAAAAAGACCAAAACAGCAACTCAACAAAAAAACGCAACAATAAAAATAACCCCAAACAGGCACTTGGTCTCTCCTTGGCAGCTAACGCCCGGCTCACCAGCGCCCAAACCCACAAAAGCAGCGTAGGTTTGGGCGTCTGCGTGGAGCCGCTTGTTATGCTTAGCATATATACACAGCCATACCCAGATTATTGTTGGCGCAATTAGCTACGAAATTTTTAAGATTTACAAAGTATTCCGTAATATACTCCAAGCCTTCGTTGCCATCTCTGCTCCATATGTTTGGGTATATGTCTAACTTATCCATATCCTCTGGATCGTAATTTGCTGACACATCTGCTTCAGTGATGTTTAAAAGGCGTGAATGGATTTCTTTTACCGTCTCGCTATTAAACAAACGCGCGGGTCCGTAACCTACGTCAATATCACCAGCGACTACTCCACCTACAGTAATGAAATCCATTGGAGTTTCCGCTTCATAAGCAGTCTTATTCATGCAGTAGTGAATTCCTTGCCACGACTTATCTAAGTCGTCATCGACGTTCTCACCTTCGACGAAACTTAAATTTGGAATTTCGGTTTCCGTTGTAACTTTCTTTCCGAAAAGCTTAGACAGAAAGCCAGCTCGATTCTTTTCCTTAATTGCTTCTTCATATATTTCTGGGTCATCAGAAGCAATAAGTCTCCAAATAAGCTCCGGACGCTCCAATATTTCTTTAATATTTGCATCTGACACACTATGAAGTGCTAAACACATACCCATGATTTACTTCCTTGCTGGTTTTGAAGCATAACGCTAAGCTTTGGACACAAACGCAGCGCTACAATGGCGAAGCCGCGCTGCGTTTGTGTCCCAGCGACCGAAGGGAGCGAGTTAAGCGCATTGTTATGTTTCATAGCTGTTCGAAGTACCATTTTGCTTGTTTCCATTCGAGGTCTTGCTCCATGTGCCAATCAAAAGGTCTGGGGTGTTTTTGGTTGTCAATGATATGCTGAAGGTGTGCATGAGCTATTTCCGGGTCATATACGCGCCAAACTAGGCGACGAGTTTTATTCCAAGTTTCGCGAACAAAAAATAACGCATTCCCGCCCGACTTAATATCCTCATCGAGTTTGTCACAAAATGGTTCGACGATCTGTCTTTCTTCTTCGGATGGCATTCCATTTTCGATAATATCCGTGAAGTCGATTATGACGGAAAGGTGCCAGCCAAAAACTCTTTTGTGTTCGAAGTTTTTGAGCGCAGAATTCAATACCCCAACGCATGGAAGTTTGTCCGCTTCCCACTCCATGACAGTGTAAGTTTCTTCCGGTAGTGTTACTCGAACCTCGTTTTCTTTAAAAGGTTTATCTTTCTTCTTTCCAAACAACCTACTTAACATGGTTTTCCTCCGTGAAACATAACACCCACATAAGGGGCAGTAACACGTGGGCTAAAATGCGAAGCAGCCCCGCGTGTATGCGTCCCAGCGAACGTAGTGAGTGTGTTGATTGGGTTGTTAGGTGCGCTCATGCCAAGACCCCATTTAGCAGCATACTAGGCATAAAAAAGTAAAAAGCCAATAAGCCCGAACCTGTAAATAGAAGTGCGACGGCACAAAAAGAAGCTTGAACGAAAAAGACGGAAGGTTTAGCGGATGCACTATGCCTAAGAGCTACTACTGAGGTTTTTAAACATTCTTTAATTGCTTGGTATTTAGCTGAGAACCAAGAAATGATTGGAGCAAGGCTAGCAAAAACGAGAGCAAATGCGATTTCCACACCGCCTAATTGAACTAAGAAGGCTATCTCTGGCAAAACTGCGGCCGCAACAACCATTGCGATGCCGATAACTGCGCGTTGTAGATTAGTTAATTCATTCCATGATTTCATAATTTTTCCTTTTAGCACCTAACGTTTGAATAAGGGGCGATAACTCGTGGGGCATAATAGCGAAGCGGCCCTGCGTGTTAGCGTCCCAACGAGCGACAGCGAGTGACTTTACTTGGTTGTTATGTTCAATTTTCATCGGGTAACCTTATTAATGTCAAAAAGGCTTTTAGCAAACCCCAGATGAAGCAAACTACTCCAACCATTAGGACAAAGGCCAGAATCAAATGCTGATTTATAAACAATGAGTGGCTATCGCCCATAAATGGCGCCGAAGCAAAGATAAAAAATACGCCAAGAAAAATATATCCGATAGCTTCCAAATACGGCCGCTGACCTTCTGATAGTCTTAGTATCTCTGAAAGCTCTCTGTTTAACCAATTTGATTCGGGCAGAAATACACTAAACAGGCTTGTTGCCACGCTGAATCCGGACCAGCTGGCTACTACCAACGAAGTGATGAATATGGTTGTCGGAGAGTTGTGTCTTGAAAAATACTCTTCATTATTTCCAATGGATTCAAGGCAGAAGTATGCAAGAAGAACGCTTAAGGCCAATATCACAAAATTTAAAGCTATCTTTTTCATATTCTGAATTTAATTCATCCTTGATTGAACATAACACCCGCATAACGGGCAAAAACACGTAGGCTACAATACCAAGCGAAGCGCTGGGAGCCTACGTATTTTTGTCCCAGCGAACGTAGTGAGCGAGTTTATGTGCTTGTTAAACCAACAATGATAGACTAACATGACCTAATTAAAGACCTTTTAGGAGACCTTTATGGCGGCGAGAGTTTTGGCTGAAGTTGCTGCAAGTATTACAGAACTAAAAGCAAACCCTATGAAAGTTGCGAGCAGTGCATATGGCGATCCTGTCGCCATATTGAATAGGAATGAACCCGCATTCTATTGTGTCCCAGCAGAGATTTACGAAAAAATGATGGATCGTTTGGAGGATCTGGAACTACTACAGCTTGTTAAAGAAAGGCAAGGTGAAGAAAGCGTTTCGGTGAATTTGGATGACCTATAAATTAGAGTTTAAAAGAAGCGCCCTAAAAGAATGGAATAAGCTTGGTAGTACTTTGCAGCAGCAATTAAAAAAGAAGTTAGCAGAGAGGTTAAAAATACCGCACGTAGCCCCAGATAGAGTGTTAGGTGCCGATAATGTTTATAAAATAAAATTACGTCAATCAGGATATAGGTTGGTGTATCAGGTACTTGATGACGTAGTTGTAGTTATAGTGCTTGCAGTGGGAAAACGCGAAAGAAATGAGGCTTACAAAAAAGCATTAAAGAGACTTGATGCTGAATAAGGGTTTAACGCCCCAGCGAGCAGCGCGAGCGCCTTTAGTTTTTTGTTAGGTGTTTCAAACCTTGAGGCCGCTTTTTTCATTTAAGTAACTTTCCAAGAGATGAAAGCCTTTTAGCTGTTCTGTAACAGACAAAAATCGTTTACCTTCAGAGTCGTATAAGTGAAGCACTTGTGTACTTGCGATATGACGGGCTTTAGAAATATTTTGCCAGCTAATACTGATAGCTTGTTTACCTTTAAGTACAGTAATCTCGTTGTCTGTAAGTGTAATCACTGAATTCATGAACGGAAGTGTGCGTAAACCATGAGTTGTCATGTATAGATTGCCACCACCTAATAGCGCAGCCGCAAGAAACATAGCTATATCGTATCGGTCATACCATACAGGCAAAAATAAACACCAAACAGCTAAGCAAAACATGACCGGTAAAAATACCCAGCCTATTAACCTTATCCAATAAGGGTGACGAAGTTGAATGCTATCCACGCACCTACACCTAACGCCGCCATATGGGGCATTAGAACTCCAGCACTCTGTTGAATTTAAAAGCCAAGTGGCCATCAATGCAATGATAGTTTGGCGACACAAACTGAACCGTCCAAGATGGCATTGCATTGGTATTGAACCCTAGTTTTGTAAGATGGCTTTTTATGTCTGTGTCTTTGATGTATTCCGTTGACTCAAACTTAGACGCTACACTTTCAATTGATTTGTCTTCGGGAATTTCGATGCGCGCGTTATAAATACAATCGATATTATCTAGTTCAAGTTCGTTGAACTTTTTATATAGATCAGCGTTCCCACTGATAAAATTATCCAGTTCTTTTTGCTCAGCTTTATCAAGTTTTCGGACCAAAGAAGGATCGCAGCCTTCTTGCTTGAAAGACCTTTTAAAAGTATTTGATACAAAACGTTTTGAAAATACCGTCATTTTCTTCTGCGTTTCACCGTTAATTGGGTTAATGCACTTATACTCTAAAATTTTGTATACCTGCCAAATTCCAGCACTGTAGCTTCTTATCCAATCGCCAATTTTTAAGTCCATGTAGTTTTCTTTGTCCCTAGCGAGCGCAGCGAGTGTTAATGCGTTTGTTAGCTGCCAATGCAATCAGATGGTCGCATAGTAAAACTATGTAATTTTCGCCCATCACGGGTTACGTAGTTTGAAGTCACTGCAACACCCACTTTAGAAAAATAACTATTTTCATTTGAATTACAGTATTCATTTAACTGCGCATCTTTAAGCGGGCCAAAAGCTAAAAGATCCTCGGATTCATAATGGTCAATGATATACTCGTAAACAATTGTTCTACCTTCAAGGCGGACTCGATTTAACTTAGTAATGTCGTCTAGAAATATTGGTGTCATTTCATTCATCTGATTTACAACATCTTGTAATTGATCGTCACTAATTTTTAACGATTCTTTCTGTACAAAAGGTTTCCATACCGAATTCGAAATCAATGAAAGACTTCCGACAATAAGAAGAAAAATAGCTACCGTCTTTGTTGTTTTGTCCATGCTTACCTTCTGGCAGCTAACTTTTAAATAAGGGGCGCAAACTTGTGGGCTAAAATCCGAGCGAAGCGAGTCAGCCCAAATGTTTGCGTCCCAGCCCGCGCAGCGGGCGAACTTAATTTTTTTGTTATACACAACTTAATTCGAAGAACTGCTTTCTTGCTGCAAAAAGAGCAGGATTTTCTCCAGAGAGTAGAAAAATAACTGCAAAACTACATTTAAGCCACCAATGATAGCGCCCCAAATAAAGCCAGTGTCACTTGAATAGTACTCGAGGCCAAGCTCTGAGTGGTTGCGAATATTTGAGTCTATTAATGCCCAGTTGGCAAACATTGCAATAATTAAAAAAACAAACAGCCAAAAAGATGAAAGAAGTTTGTATCGCTTTACAATTTTTTTGATATTTTCTTCTGACACGTAGGGTTCCCTCCTTGTGTATAACTTTTCAATAACGGGCGCAGATGCGTGGGGCATAATGGCGAAGCCGCCCCGCGTATTGGCGTCCCAGTGACCGAGGAGAACGACTTTAGCGTTTTGTTATATTTCATTTTCACTTACAGAGCGATTGCTCTTTGTTTTAAGGGTTTCTTCTATTGCTATTATAGAAGCAAGAACGGAAGACCCAAATAAAGAACATAGAGAATGGGGCAAGAGGCTTATGGCTGAGATATGCATAAAGGTATTTATACCCTCGCTATATTTACTAACGGCTACGATAAGAGACAAAAATAAAAGGCCAAATCCCACATAAGCGAGAAGTCTAGCAATGATGAGGACAAGTCCTAAATTATTTGTTTTTAAGTTTGCATATGGTCTCATTAAAACTCCATTTTTTAAATTCTGAGGGAAATATAACGCCCAACTTAGGGGCACAAATACGGCGGCTATAATCGGAACGAAGTGACACAGCCGCCGTGTTTGTGTCCCAGCGAGCCCGCGAGCGGCTACAGCAGATTGTTAGGCGGCATGCAGATCTATTGGCTGCACGTTATCCAAGTTGATGTTCTGTTTGGCCAGCCAAAGTTCGTAATTGTCTTGCATGCTAAGCCAACTTTCAGGGCTGCGCCCCAATACTTTTGATAGCCTTAAGGCCATTTCTGGCGTTACTGCACTTTTGCCCTTCACTACACGATTTAGTGTTGAAGCGGCAACACCAAGATGGGTAGCAAGTGTCCTGCAACTAATACCGTGTGGCTCCATGTAAATGGATTCAATAAATTCACCCGGATGTGGTGGGTTATGCATATTCATTAGTGATAATCCTCGTAATTTAAGATGTAAGCATTACCATCCGTGAACTCGAAAGTGACTCTCCAATTGCCGTTGACTGATATCGACCAAATATTTGACCTTTCTCCTTTGAGTTGATGAAGAGAGAAGCCCGGTAAATCAATGTCACCGATATCTTGTGCGGTGTGGATAGCAGCTAACTGCATGCGAAGTTTTTTCGCGTGCTTAGTCTGTATGCCTGAAGTTTTCCCTTTTTCGAAAAACAGCTTCAGACCCTTATGTTTAAATGACTTAATCATGGAAAGAGTGTAGCGCATTGCGCAACGCGGTGCAACTTGACGCTTAACACCCACATAATGGGCAGTAACACATGGGCTAAAATCCGAACGAAGCGACAGAGCCCACGTGTTACTGTCCCAGCGAACCTGCGAGCGGCTTAATGTGATTGTTATGCGCTATTGACTAACAACGCGCAAGTACCATAATTAGGTATATATTGGTACTTGGAGAAACCAGATGGCTAAAAACACCAGCATTACCCTTGGAGACCATTTTGATGGCTTTATTGCTAGCCAAATTCAAACTGGTCGGTATGGTTCAGCAAGCGAGGTGATTCGTTCAGCTCTTCGCTTGCTAGAAACACAGGAAACCAAATTAAACACTCTGCGTCAATTACTTGTAGCAGGTGAAGAAAGCGGCGAAGCTGAATACGACCTTGAGCATCTGATATCAGAACTGGATGGTGAATTAAAAGAGTGAAACCGTTTAAGTTAACCGTACTAGCAAACTCAGATCTAAAAGATATTGCATTGTTTACGCAACGGAAATGGGGCCGACAACAGCGTAATGTATATCTTAAACAATTCGACGATTCATTTTGGATGTTGTCTGAAAATCCTGATATTGGTAAAAGCTGCGACGAAATAAGAGATGGATACAGAAAATTTCCTCAAGGTAGCCATGTTATTTTCTACAAACAAACGGGCAGTCAGGAAATTTTGATCATAAGAATCCTTCATAATAGTATGGATGTAAATCCTGTACGCTTTGGCGCATAACTTTCCAATAACGGGCGTAGGCACGTGGGGCATAATGGCGAAGCCGCCCCGCGTGTATGCGTCCCAGCGAACGCAGTGAGTGTGTTTATTGATTTGTTATCTTCTTTCCTTGATTGCCCAAAAGAAGACCATTAACACTTAAGTCCTCGTCCAATTGAGGCCAATGAATACCTTCGCCATCACCCAATATCTCCCAATCTTTAAGTTGATCTTCAGTCGCAGATGAAAGCGATGGAAACCAAGCTAAAGGAACAGAAAGAGAGCGGCCATCAATTAGACTGATAATAAGTGAGTCTGAGTCAAAACTTACTGAGTGAGCAAGAGGGTGATGTTCAACTGCTAAAATAGCCATTCCAAGCCTCCAAAAATGTTTCTTTATTTTCGACCACCAATTGATCGAGTTTTCTTAACTCTTTCGGTGGAAAACGAGTAGAGCTAGCTAAAGCAACGGGCTTTAACCAGAATTTAGCAAGCATCTTCTCTCGCTGAATATGAATGTGTGCGGGTTCACCGTTTTCATTACTATAAAAGAAGAAACGATAAGGCCCTAATCTTAATACTGTCGGCATGCAGTAAGATTATCGCAGAAGAGCAAATATGCCAATTGGAAGATAACTTCCCACTAAGGGGCAAAAATACGTAGGCTATAATACTGAGCAAAGCGAAGGGAGCCTACGTGTTTTTGTCCCAGCGAGCCTGCGAGCGAGTTTATGCGATTGTTAGGTGCTTGCATATTTAAACGACTACTCTAGGGGCTTTGCCATGAAAGTCCAAGTATAGTTTTTTGAGATTATCTGGCACCAGAGGCCAGCCATATTCAATACCTTCTTGAGTACCTTTCCAGAATAAGTGCTCTGTGTAATATACATCTATGTATTCGAACTCTGCTTTAGATGCAGTTTCAAGTTTTTCGCTCATGTACTGCAACTGTTCTAATGCTTCTTCTAAATTACCTTGGTTAAGTAAAATGGTTGTCAAATTTGCGAACTCTTCCATTAGGAATGGATGTTCACATTTTTCATGTTTTTCCATGAGTGGCACAACGTTTGGAAACTTAGTGCAGATTTCATTTAAGAATTGTCTTATTTCTGATTTGGCCATTGATTTCTAAGAAGCACCTAACTTTTCAATAACGGGCGCAGGCACGTAGGGCATAATGGCGAAGCCGCCCTGCGTGTATGCGTCCCAGCGAACGAAGTGAGTGAGTTTATTGGCTTGTTAGGCTTTACTCCCGAGATATCCTATCCCACTGGTGCGCAAAATACCCCTGTTCACTGTTACAGCTTTCACAAACTAAGCATTCAGTATCGTCAGCTCTTTGGTAGGCTTCTAGCAAGTCGGTTCCAGTTAACTCAAATGAGCAATCATTATGGTGACCTCCAGGGTCTGTAATGCCAGAACACGTTACAGACAGATATGGCGTTAATACTGCTTTTTGCTTTGGTGATAAGGAATCGAACCCTTGGGATACCGCAAGTTTGGCGATTCCTTCTGTTCCTTCGAAGCTCGCAGTATCAAAAACTCCATGAGTAATTTGATGCTCTAGTATTTGTTCTGTGGTATTCATAAATTTCCTTTTTTATTTGCGATTAACCTTTATAAGCCTAACGCTAAGCTTTGGGGCGCTAGCACGTGGGCTAAAATCCGAACGAAGTGAGTCAGCCCACGTGTTAGCGTCCCAGCGACCGGAGGGAGTGCCAACAGCGTTTTGTTAGGCGTACAATGAAACGTACGCAGCTTTGCTGCCACCACTAGCCAAATAGGCCGCTTGTTTAAATTATTGAATTTAAGATAAAACAACCCTGTTCGAAATGCCAGATGTTAACGCCAATGCTGGATAAAAGAGCGAGTAGAGATAACTAGGGGTGGTGAATGTTGGCGTTGCGGTGTTTATGAAAAGCACGTTGCTAAAGTCGCTTAAACAGCAATATGTGCTAGCCGCAAAGACAACCTAGCGAAACAACCTTGATGCTGGAATGTCACAGTTAAACCTACTTTTTAATGCTGTAAGTAAATGACGCCTAACGCTAAGCTTTGGGGCGCTAGCACGTGGGCTAAAATCCGAACGAAGTGAGCCAGCCCACGTGTTAGCGTCCCAGCGACCGGAGGGAGTGCCAACAGCGTTTTGTTAGGCGTGCAAAGGTAAGTACGCAGCTTTGCTGCCACCACGAGCCGATAAGGCCACTTATTTAAATTGTTGAAATTAAGATAAAACAACCCTGTGCGAAATGCCAGATGTTAACGACATTGCTGGATAAAAGAGCGAGTTTAGAAGACTGGTGATGCAGAATGTCGGCGTTGCTGTGTGATGAAAAGTACGTTGCTAAAGCCGTTGAAACTACCGAAAAAGCCAGCGGTAAAGACAACCTAGCGAAACAACCTTGATGCTGGAATGTCACGGTTTAACCCACATTTTAATGCTGTAAGTAAATGACGCCTAACTTCCAAATATGGGGCGCGGACGCGCAGGCGATAATAGCAAAGCCGCCTGCGTGTATGCGTCCCAGCGAACGTAGTGAGTGAGTTGATTGAGTTGTTATGCATTACTTCCTCTGTAGTAAATATCTGGTGCTAAAGACGAAGTACCAAAGCGCAAACGACCAAGCGGTAAATTTAAACAATACTACAAAAGAAAACCAGAAAGGAGACTCGGTTAAGGAAACAGAATTGGTAGTTCGTAGATTGAGTATCTCTTGGTGAAAAGCAGCGGCAAGAATTTGGTGTCCCAGCCATATTGTGAGAAACAAGCTTACAAACATCCAAAACCAATTGAATGAATAATTGGGTAAGAGAGCTTTGAGTGAAAACACGCTTTTAAACTTTCCTTGTCGTCTGAGTGCTTATAGTTCTATCGGTAATGCATAACGCCCGCATAAGTGGCGCATAAAAGCTTGGCTATACTAAGCGAAGAATGAGCGCAGCCAAGCTTTTTGCGTCCGCCCTTAATGCGTTTGTTATATGTTTGAGCGCTTAATTTCATTTAATGTGTTTACAACACTAGAAACTTTTTGAAACGCATTGTTTGCGTATGCAATGACAAAAAAGTTACCTCTTTTATTGTTTAAGCCTAAAAATTTATTTGTTAGATCTGTTTTTCGAAAGTGTAAATCAATATCAGCTTGTGAAATATTTAACTCTATTGTAATTCCTTTTACCTGACCATGAAGGGTTTCACTTTTTATAACACCCACATTTTCCCATGCAACATTAAGAGACGACTGATTGTTAACTTCATCGAATGAAGTTGGGAAACTTATCCCTCGATTGTCTGCTGAAAAGTAAACCCAACCACGCCAGTTACTTGGCTTTAAAGCCGGGAACATGAAGATCAAACCTAACATAACAAAAATGTACTTAAAAACTACAGGAGAATTACCTGCCCAATTACCATAAGTGTAAAAAGCAAACAGCATCAAACAAGATACAACCAGATAACAAAAGCAAATTAACTTAGCTCCCCATGGAGGTGTTTCATATTTAAACATTTGATTTTCTTTGAATATGCACCAATATCAAGAAACATATAACGCCCGGCTCACCGAGCAAATTTTGATGGCGACTTTTTTGGAACAAAAAAGGTGACAGTAAAATTTGTCCGGTGCAGCGGCTTGTTAGCCATGCATTGCAACCTCAGAGATTTTTTGCGCTTTCTCGATACTAATACCGTTTACGAAATCGTGGTAAAACTCATGATCTACCTCGTGCAAACAAAGGTAAGGTCGAGCACCATCAGCCTGCGGGTGAACGTCGGTAGCCAACGAATGTGTGCTTTCGTAGTAAGGTAATTTGCTGCAAAACCAACCAAAGTAAGCCCTTTCAGTGTCTGGCTCGTCCCATGTTTCCAAGTAATGCTCGTAACTTTCTTTGCTAAGCGAAACCCACACGCCCCACATGAAAGGCTCTATTACTCCATGAATGGGTATTTCAATTATCACTCGTGCAAAATAATGCGTACCGTCTTCATCAGTGTAATAGCAAAGATCGTCGCCGATTTTTCCTTCCTGCTTTACTTCCTCTGGTTGCCCTAACCAAGGATCAGGTGCTTTAAACCCAAAGCTAGGTGAACCTTCGTGTTGCTTTCCACAACAAGAGCATTTAAAACTAAAAATTCCTGCCATATCTCTGATTCTACTTTTTGGCTAACGCTAAGCTAAGGGGCGCTAGCGTGTGGGCTATAATCCGAACGAAGTGAGTCAGCCCACATGGTAGCGTCCCAGCGACCGGAGGGAGTGGCTTGAGCGTATTGTTAGCCGCGTTCGTGCCAATACCCTGGTTTTCGGTGGTTGTGCATAATAGCTACCACACTAATTTCCCGGTTTTCGATAATTTTATAAATAATAGAGTATGGGAACCTGCTTAAGACAAAGCGTCGATGTGTTTGCCCCATTTTTGTCCATGCCGATGGCAAAGAGCTAACTGAATCGATGGCTTCCTTGAGTTCTTGGGTAAATTCGTGACCCAACCCCAATGACTGTTCTTGATACCAATCAAACGACTCTTTTATTTCCCTTTTAACCTCCGGGTGAAAGGAAACAGGCAGCATCTTTTAATTAAGATCCTTTTCTATCTCTTCCCAACTAATGCTTTTTACCGCACCAGACTCTAGCTCTGCGCTGCGAGATTCTGCAAGTATTAACCACTCGGATTCCACATCGCTATCAATCTTGGTATCCATAGCCGTTAAAAGACAGTGGGCAGCAAGTGCTTTCTCTTTAGTGCTGAGTTGCTCGATATTTTCAAGCAACACTTTTAATGCATCAGACATAAAATAACTCCCGTTGGGTATGATTTGATATTACCACTAAAAAAGAGAAGTGAAAGGCTGGATTTACAAGTAGCGGCTAACGCTAAGCTTTGGGGCGCTAGCACGTGGGCTAAAATCCGAGCGAAGCGAGCCTGCCTACGTGTTAGCGTCCCAGCGACCGGAGGGAGTGCCAACAGCGTTTTGTTAGGCGTACAAAGGAACGTACGCAGCTTTGCTGCCACCACTAGCCAAATAGACCGCGTGTTTAAATTATTTAATTTAAGATAAAACAACCCTGTGCGAAATGCCAGATGTTAACGACATTGGTGGATAAAAGAGCGAGTTTAGACGGCAAGTAATGTTGAATATTGGCGTTGCGCTGTTGATGAAAATCACGTTGCTAAAGCCGTTGAAACTACCGAAAAAGCGAGCTGTAAAGACTACCTAGCGAAACAACCTTGATGCTGAAATGTCACGTACGAACCCACATTTTAATGCTGTGAGTAAATGACGCCTAACACCCGCATAAAGGGCGATAACACATGGGCTAAAATTAGGAACGAAGTGACGCAGCCCATGTGTTAGCGTCCCAGCGAGCTTGCGAGCGATTTAATGCGTTTGTTAGGTTTTTGGCTTGGGGCCACAAAAGTGACCCCGCCAACGGTTACAGAAGCACGATAATTAACCCTAAAGCTCTAATTATTGCAGCAACATTTACAGTAACCTCGTATGTAGGAGTTTTAAAAGTAAACATATTGTTTGCTCGATAACTCCTAGGCCGACCTAGGAAATTAAAACCTAGGTTTTACGTCACTGGCCGTGACGCCACGGATGGATTTCGAGGCCCATTCCGTGGATTGCCGCCCGGGGTACCAACCCAGTTGGCGAGGCGTGGTACCACAGATACTTAGAGGGTATTCCCGCATCCACGGGATCCATAAGCGTCTGTGCGCCCCTCACTGCTAGGGATGGCACTGCCAACCCTGCAATGTTCGATAGAAAACCTAACTTTTAAATAAGGGGCGCAGACATGTGGGGCATAATGGCGAAGCCGCCCCGCATGTTTGCGTCCCAGCGAACGAAGTGAGTGACTTAATTTTTTTGTTATATGCTTTTTGAGCAGCCATTTACAACCAATAATTGATTAAAGTATCTCACTAGTTGCCAGTGTCTTTTTGGGGCACTGTCTAAATGCCCCATACTTGAAATACTAACGTTATTAATTTCGACCGATAGTTTAAATACTATGCCATCCATTTTACCTTCCGAAAAATACGTTGGTTCCCAGCTAATGATACCTGCCTCTTTGAAAAACTCTAATGAGTGAGCAAGCGTATCTTCTGAAATTACACTAGAACAAAGAACTGATTCACTTCCACCTTTGATAGCAATGAGTTTTAGCGAGCTTTGAGAATAAGTAAGTAGCGATTTATCCCGATAAGAACCAAGCTCATAGATAACTTGATCTGCTCGTGTAAAGTACGACGAGCAAGCCAATATAAAAAGAAGAAGCAATCTTTGCATAGGCATATAACACCCGCATAACGGGCAAAAACACGTAGGCTACAATACCAAGCAAAGCGCAGGGAGCCTACGTGTTTTTGTCCCTAGCGAGCGCAGCGAGTGGTTAATGCGTTTGTTAAATGCCAATCACCAACTTCATCGATTCTGCCGCAGATATAAAACCCAATAAAAAGAATAATATACGTGTAAAAGTATTAACTGCAAAACGCAATGCATCAGGTTCAAACCATGGTTTTTTATCAAAATCATATTCTGTACGAAGTTGTCGCTGACACTCTCCAATAATTTGCTTACCAATAACCAGCAAAAAAATTAAGGTGAAAAAGGTAAAAGCGAAAACTCCACCTGGAAGAGAATAAAACTCAATAACAGTGTCGCTGAGTACTAGTAATACTCCAGCCAAAAATGATGTTGTTTTTGTAGCTTCCATTGGCATTTAACACCCGCATAAAGGGCGATAACACATGGGCTAAAATTAGGAACGAAGTGACGCAGCCCATGTGTTAGCGTCCCAGCGAGTTTGCGAGCGATTTAATGCGTTTGTTATAAGCCACCAAAATTACCACTTAGCCATCCTTGATACTCATAACCCTTTGAACGATAAAAGGCTAACTCTACGTTTTTGAAAGAGTCAAAGTATGCAGCGACAAATGGCACAAAGAATATGGCCGCAAAGTTTTGCTTTACCTCACCTTCAGGTATGTACCCTACCTCATGGATGAGCCAATGGTTAATATCGAAGAACCTGAAGAATGTGACAGCAAGTAACCCAAATATTAAAGAGCCAAACAGTTTTGCCCAAGTTAAACGGGCAAACTGCCAAAGAATTCTAGAGACATTTGACAGGAATAACACGTAAAAGTAAAAAATTACAACAAACAAAACAGCTTCGATATTTAAGTCCTTAGGGATTAAAAAATATGCGAATGCTGGAGCCATAAAACCTAACATCTTACGCTTATAAGTTTCTACGAAGAATGAACCTTCGTTTATTACATCATCAGGAAGTGAAGTTACTGTTTTCATAGTGGCTTATAACGCTAAGCTTTGGGGCGCTAGCACGTGGGCTAAAATCCGAGCGAAGCGAGCCAGCCCACGTGTTAGCGTCCCAGCGACCGGAGGGAGTGCCAACAGCGTTTTGTTAGCCGATACGGCCACTTATTTAAATTATTGAATTTAAGATAAAACAACCCTGTGCGAAATGCCAGATGTTAAGGACATTGCTGGATAAAAGAGCGAGTTTAGAAGACTGATGATGTTAAATGTTGGCGTTGCGGTATTGATAACAAGCGGGTTGCTAAAGCCGTCGAAACTACCGAAAAAGCCAGCGGTAAAGACAACCTAGCGAAACAACCTTGATGCTGGAATGTCACGGCTGAACCCACATTTTAATACTGTGAGTAAATGACGCCTAACACCCAACTTTGGGGCAAAAGTACGTAGGCTAAAATAAGGAGCGAAGCGACGGGAGCCTACGTATTTTTGTCCCAGCGAACGCAGTGAGTGGCAACAGTTGTTTGTTAGACACGTACTTAAAGCGATCTCGAAATTTGTTTGCATATAGATACGTCATTAGCCCTAGCACTACTATATTTTTTTCCGTTTTTTCTGAAAACTAGCCTACAGCTTCGGCTTCTGCTATCCGGATCGAAAGTTGATTTTGGATTATCCAATACTATGTGCTTATTTGCAGGGTATACATAGCGTAATTCGATAGTCCCACTCCCTTTGTTATAAAGGGCGTAAAAAACGTCAAGATATTGTTTGTAACCATAGTATGTACACAATATTGGTACCACAGGAGAAAACAAAATGATTTTATATAAACTCAAAGCTGTATTGTATTTAACCTTATAAATTAGGCCAACAACAATACTTAAAAATGCCGCTGCAATGGAGACATTTTTGATGACCTCAAAATGAAAGAGAGGTATAGCGGGATCTGTTAATGTGATATCCATGACAAGTGTCTAACGCCCAACTAAGGGGCGATAACACATGGGCTAAAATTAGGAACGAAGTGACGCAGCCCATGTGTTAGCGTCCCAGCGAGCAGCGCGAGCGCCTTTAGTTTTTTGTTATGTTGCATTTGTTAAAAAGAGCCACAATACTCGAATTTTCCACTACTTGAGCAAGCGATCTTGGTGTAACACCATGGTTATTAACTGTATCTGGATTAGCGCCATAAACCAGTAATAGAGAGATAATGTCATTATTATTGTTGGAATAAAAAACAGCTTTATGAAGAGCGCTATTACCGTTTGATTCAAGTAAGTCTGTGTCAGCTCCATTTTCTAGTAAAGCTTTTACAGCAGTATACGATTGTTCCTGTACTGCAAAATGTAGCGCGGACCATCCATTAATATCCTGTGCATTAACGTTAATTCCCTTATCGACTAACTCTTTGATACCTGCTGGATGTTCTGCAATAGGTGAGTCGATGATCAGGTAATGAAGCTTATTCCTTCCGTAAGAATCCACATTTACCCCGCAACATAACACCCGCATAACGGGCAATAACACGTAGGCTAAAATGGGAGCGAAGCGACCGAGCCTACGTGTTATTGTCCCAGCGAGCCCGCGAGCGAGTTTATGCGTTTGTTAGCTGCGTAGTGAAGGCCATCCTGAATTCTTATTGAATCCAGCTTCGATTTTGAGCCTTGAAATAACGTCAGATATAACATCGTAATCGGATTCACTCTGAAATAGTGCCCCTTTATCTTTTATGAAGTCACTTTTCTTTAGAGGTGTTCCGTATTTACCGGCCCAGATGGTGTATACACTTAAGCGTTTAAACAACTCTATTTCCTTTTCAGAAAAAGTATGGCCTATTTTTTCTGAAAGCCATTCCAAGTCATGGGGAGAAACACCTTTTGGGGTAATTGATTTTAGTCTATCGTTTTCAATTTTCAGTTCTTCTTTAAAAGCCAAAACTCCTTTGAAAGCATTCTCAGTAGCTATTCCTAGTAAAAAAAGAGAGCCTTTATGCGCACCAACCCGAAATTCATCTGATGAATCCCTTGAAATCATTGAGTTAAATAAAGCCTTAGATGCTTCAAGCATTTGAGACGCTTGTGTAAACCAAAACTCTGCGTTTTGCAATTTAGTATGAAAATCCATGTCCATTAAATCCTTCAAGCAGCTAACGGCCCGCATAACGGGCAAAAAGACGTAGGCTATAATACCGAGCGAAGCGAAAGGAGCCTACGTGTTTTTGTCCCAGCGAGCTTGCGAGCGAGTTTATGCGATTGTTAGGTGCTTCTGACTTAGTTTGAAACATCATTGCCAAGCAAAGTAAATTCGTCGGAATAACCTATGAAATAACCGCCATCCTCAAAAGTATAGGCACCGTAATACTCATAATTGTCCGCTTTTTCCGCTTGAATCAAAACAACATTGGTTTTTACACCTGATTCTTCGTCATAGTGAGTAGCGTACTGAGGAAGTTCAATATCCATCGGAGTGCCGATGTTTACACCTTCCGATTGGAGTAGGAAAACGGCTGCACCGCGATTAATGTCGTCTTCTGTCGCGACTCTGCCAGATACGAATGGAATTTCCTTTAGGGAAGGCCACTGCACGTCATCTGCTCCTTTTACATAAAACGGTAATACCGCAAGAATAATCAACAGTAATTTCACTTGGCACCTAACACCTAAATATGGGGCACAAACAGGCAGGCTACAATGGCGAAGCCGCCTGCCTGTTTGTGTCCCAGCCCGCCTGCGGGCGACATGATTTTTTTGTTATAAGACATGTTACTTAAAACCTTGAATAGTGCCATTGGTACCAACAATAAGGCATACGCCACCATAATATAAACAATCATCTTTTATGAATGGTGAAGAGCCATAAATATCCAGTGGAACAATATTATTAACTTCGTTGATACTTTTACCTATAAGCTGCGCGTTAATTAGAACGAACAGTTGCTCCGATATTTTAGTTTGGGTTTCTAGGCTTGCTTCCATGTAAGTTAAAGAGACGCCGTTATCCAAACTCCGATACATCCAAAACAAGTTGGTTAGTAGGAGTAATATTGAAAGGATACTGATAACAACCTTGTTCACTGAATTCCCTTTGTCTTATAACGCTAAGCTTTGGGGCGCAGGCACGGGGCTATAATCGCGAAGCGGCCCCGTGTTTGCGTCCCAGCGACCGAAGGGAGTGCCAACAGCGGTTTGTTAGGGCTCACCATGCTGAGACTTCCTGAAAACTTGGTTGCAGTGCTTTAAAGCTGTCTGAGGCATTTGCTTCCCACGGCCAAATGCCATGGACGGTAGGAAAGATTAGCTGAAGTGCTGGGTAACTAGTACCCTCATATAGCCAATTACACGAAAGCATAAACTCTTCTTTAAACCTCTTTGCTACAGGTTTAAAACAAACTTCAAATCCATCGAGAAACCCTTCATAAAAGCCGTCCTCTGTAAAAGTTTCTCCTTCTTGGACGCGGCGATTATATTCATTTGCGATCCAGGAGGACAATTCACTTCTTAAACCAAGGATGAGCACTTCTGGGCGACTTTCCTGTTTGTTGATGCCGACGGTATAAGTGAAATTAGGATCTTCTTCTTTGGGGTCAAATACAGAAGTAACATGGCATCCGTATTTTTCTATATTTTCTATAATCTTAATTTCTGCTTGGTTCATAAAACTTCCTTGTGAGCCCTAACTTTTAAATAAGGGGCGCAGACGTGTGGGCTAAAATCCGAACGAAGTGAGCAGCCCACATGTTTGCGTCCCAGCCCGCGCAGCGGGCGAACTTGATTTTTTTGTTAGGTGCGTGCATTTTTAAATCACTTCCCTAGGTGGTTGACCATGAAAGTCCAAGTACAATTTTCTGAGATTATCTGGTACGAGAGGCCAGCCACGTTCAATACCTTCTTTGGTACCTTTCCAGAATAAGTGCTCTGTATAATATACATCTATGTACTCGAATTCCGCCTTGGTTGCAGTATCTAGTTTCTTGCTCATGTACTGCAACTGCTCAAGTGCTTCTTCTAAGTCGCCTTGGTTTAACAAAATAGTTGTCAAATTTGCGAACTCTTCCATTAGAAATGTAAGCGCCCAACTCTCATGTTTTTCCATAAGAGGAACAGCGTCAGGAAATTTAGTGCGGATTTCTTTTAAGAATCGTCTTATTTCTGATTTAGCCATTGATTTACCAGAAGCACCTAACTTTTCAATAACGGGCGCAGGCACGTAGGGCATAATGGCGAAGCCGCCCTGCGTGTATGTGTCCCAGCGAACGAAGTGAGTGAGTTTATTGAGTTGTTAGGTGCGTTCACGATAAGACCTTTATAATTTGACCATTTACGACAGAAAAACCATTTTTGAAGTACCATTGCTCTAATCGATTTGTTTCTCCAACAATCTTTCCTGTCAGTTTGTTTAGGCCAATTCGTTTACAGTGTGCAATAACTGATTTCAGCAATAAAGTGCCGTAGCCTTTATTCCTGTGGGAAACAATTGTCTTCTTAGATGAAAAAAAAGAGTAATTATAGTGTGTTCTCTCTATAACTATGATGTCCGAAAGAACACCATCATTACCCTTAATACTGACGTGAGCCTTGCCCACTAATTCGTTTTCTACTTTACAGAGGAGTGAAAAACCAAAGGGCAACCTATCCTGAAACTCCATTTCTATTATATCCATGAGAGCACCTAACTTTCCAATAACGGGCGCAGACATGTGGGGCATAATGGCGCAGCCGCCCCGCGTGTATGCGTCCCAGCGAACGCAGTGAGTGTGTTGATTGGGTTGTTATACCCGTGCCTAATCATATATGCCAGGCGTTAAAATTTGCATCAACTTCTCAGGGTTTTCAACAGATGTAAAACCAAACTGCGAGTACAATCCGTGTGCGTCACTTGTTGCTAGCATAAACCTACGGAGACCTTGTAGGTCTGGATGGGATGATATGTTTTCCATAAGTTGTTTGCTTACCCCTTGACCACGAAACTTCTCTATTACAAAAACGTCGCTTAGATATGCAAATGTAGCTCTGTCTGTAATAACTCTAGCGAAACCAACTTGGTCTCCCCCGGTTGCATAGGCTCCAAATACAAGAGAATTGTCTATAGATTTTTGTAATGTTGAAAGCGGGATGTTTTTTGCCCAATAGGAGTTCGCCACAAAGGAGTGGATTAATTCGATGTCTAAGTCATCGTGGCTTGTACTTATATTAATCCCTTTCATTCTATCGATCCTTCAGAGGGTATAACGCCCGCATAACGGGCAAAAATACGTAGGCTACAATTACGAGCGAAGCGAGGGAGCCTACGTGTTTTTGTCCCCAGCGAGCGCAGCGAGTGGTTAATGCGTTTGTTATAAGCCGTATTAAATACAATCTAGTTGCACATAACAACCGGTAACCAAAGCAAAAAATGGCCATAAAAAACAATTAATAAATGCCAAGAAAGCAGAAATCACATGACGTGTATTGGCACTATTTTTTTGCGTAAGCCACGTTAAAAAATGACATACGATAATTGGAACTACAAATACTATTACGCTGAAGCTTATCAGGGCTATTTGCTTTGTCTCTCGCGCGTACATTGATGACGAGGAAAAATATGAGTAGAGAAATCCCAAAAGCAACCCTACTAACGACAAAACGATTGCCGCTCTGTTTCCGTACCGATTGATTACATAGTAATGAAGTTCAATCCATAAAAATGTACAAACAAATACGCTTATAAATAATATTGCCAAACTCAAATTCCCTGTGGCTTATAACGCTAAGCTTTGGGGCGCTAGCACGTGGGCTAAAATCCGAACGAAGTGAGTCAGCCCACGTGTTAGCGTCCCAGCGACCGGAGGGAGTGCCAACAGCGTTTTGTTAGGCGTACAAAGGAACGTACGCAGCTTTGCTGCCACCACTAGCCAAATAGACCGCGTATTTAAATTATTGAATTTAAGATAAAACAACCCA
This sequence comes from Alteromonas sp. ABD4_190, assembly GCF_056160105.1. Classification (NCBI taxonomy): domain Bacteria; kingdom Pseudomonadati; phylum Pseudomonadota; class Gammaproteobacteria; order Alteromonadales; family Alteromonadaceae; genus Alteromonas; species Alteromonas sp. ABD4_190. The sequence continues at coordinate 1,527,293 of NZ_JBSWWN010000001.1, read as the reverse complement.
GTGCGAAATGCCAGATGTTAGAGAAAATGCTGGATAAAAGAGCGAGTTTAGAATACTGGTGATGCAGAATGTTGGCGTTGCGGTGTTGATGAAAAGCACGTTGCTAAAGCCGTTGAAACTACCGAAAAAGTAAGCTGTAAAGACACCCTAGCGAAACAACCTTGATGATGGAGTGTCACGTCTGAAGCCACATTTAATGCTGTAAGTAAATGACGCCTAACTTTTCAATAACGGGCGCAGGCACGTAGGGCATAATGGCGAAGCCGCCCTGCGTGTATGTGTCCCAGCGAACGAAGTGAGTGAGTTTATTGAGTTGTTAGGTGCGTTCACGATAAGACCTTTATAATTTGACCATTTACGACAGAAAAACCATTTTTGAAGTACCATTGCTCTAATCGATTTGTTTCTCCAACAATCTTTCCTGTCAGTTTGTTTAGGCCAATTCGTTTACAGTGTGCAATAACTGATTTCAGCAATAAAGTGCCGTAGCCTTTATTCCTGTGGGAAACAATTGTCTTCTTAGATGAAAAAAAAGAGTAATTATAGTGTGTTCTCTCTATAACTATGATGTCCGAAAGAACACCATCATTACCCTTAATACTGACGTGAGCCTTGCCCACTAATTCGTTTTCTACTTTACAGAGGAGTGAAAAACCAAAGGGCAACCTATCCTGAAACTCCATTTCTATTATATCCATGAGAGCACCTAACTTTTAAATAAGGGGCGCAGGCATGTGGGCTAAAATCCGAACGAAGTGAGCAGCCCACATGTTTGCGTCCCAGCCCGCGCAGCGGGCGAGCTTGATTTTTTTGTTATGTTTTGTTTTTAAAAACAACATACCGAAACATTAAAGCCTGAACCGAAGCAATTACGCCAAGTATCCAAGGGCCGTTAGTAGTACCACTTACCAGTAAAAAGGTAACTGGTAAAACCATGTAAAACAAATAGTTTGTTTTTTTGTACTTACAAGCCAGCCAGTGAACTGGAAACCCGATAATTAACCAGCCTGCTATAGATACCAGTAGGAAAACTCCAATATAGAGCGAAAAAGTTGCTATTAATCCGGGGATTTCGGAACTTTGTAAGTTACTTGCGCGGATAAGAAAGATCGCTGGCAATAGTAAACTAGATGTCAGTAAGCTCCTTATTATTGCCTTATCCCAATCACCTAAGTACACATGTTCCCCTGAAAAACATAACAATTTAATCGTTCCCTAAACGGGGCGATTTAACGAACCAGAACGGGGTTTTTGTCCGTTTGGTTTTAAATATGGTTAAACCATAACCTATCGATAGGATTAGTAAAATACGTTTTTGGTGTATTTTGCTCAAAGGTTAAAAACACCAAATCGGGTTGCAGGTGAATTTGGGGTATTTCGTGAATACTCTTGCAATAAAACAGGTACTAAAGTCAGTTATCTCGTTGTGATTTTTTAAATAGACTTTTTTATTTTGGAGTCGAACATGAAGTCTCAGTTTATTAAATCCCTGTACGAGCACATGATGCTCAAGCGCTATGCAAAGCGTACCATACAAACCTATATCAACTGGATTTCAGACTACATTCGTTTTCACAAATTTCAGCACCCGAAAGATCTCGACGTTTTGCATGTTGAAGCATACCTTACGCATTTATCCACCAAGCGAAAAAATGCGCGGTCTACACAAGCTACTGCACTAAATGCGCTGGTTTTTCTCTACAACAAGTATTTAGAGCAGCCGCTACCTACAGACATGAACTTTGTGGGAAGCGGAAGGGAAAGAAAACTACCGGTTGTGCTAACCCAGTTAGAAGTAAAAGCATTGCTTGGTAGAGTGCCTACCCATCATTACTTAGCGGTAGCACTTCTTTATGGAAGTGGGCTTCGGTTAATGGAGTGTGTTCGCCTTAGAGCGGGCGACATAGACTTCGACTACAAGTGTGTGAGGATTTGGTTTGGGAAAGGGGGCAAGCATCGAGTGGTAACGCTGTCGGAATCGCTGATTCCACTTTTAAAAAATCATATCAGTGAAAGTGAAAAACTTCTGCAACGAGATTTGATGGTGCCAGACTTTGCTGGAGCTTGGATCCCGCACGGGTTGAGGGAAAAGTATCAGCAGCGCAATAAAACGCTGGAGTGGCAATATTTGTTTCCTGCATCAAAATTAAGTATTGATCCAGAAAGTAAGCTATTGCGGCGACATCATATAGATGAGAAACAGATACAGCGTGCCGTAAGTCGCGCCTCAAGTGATGCGGGAATAATTAAGCATGTTACGCCTCATACACTTCGTCATTCAATAGCTACACATTTGCTGCAGTCAGGTGCAGATATCAGAACGGTGCAAGACCAGTTAGGGCATGCCGATGTTAGAACTACTCAAATCTATACACACATACTTCAACAAGGGGCGAATGGTGTAGTCAGCCCACTTTCTAATTTAGCTTTTTGATTTTAAATATGCGCTGCAACAAAAAAGGGCCCGAAGGCCCTTTTCAAAATTTAGCTTTAAAGCTCTAATATAAACGCTTATACACGCTCAAATACGGTAGCAATACCTTGGCCTAAACCAATACACATAGTCGCTAAGCCTAGGCTTACGTCTTGTGATTCCATTAGGTTGATAAGCGTACCTGAGATACGTGAACCAGAACAACCTAGTGGGTGACCAAGTGCAATCGCACCACCGTTAAGGTTAATCTTAGTATCTAGATGGTCCATCCAACCTAGTTGCTTAATGCACGATAGTGCCTGTGCCGCGAACGCTTCGTTAAACTCAGCAAGCTCAATATCGTCCATAGTAAGGCCAGCACGCTTAAGGGCTTTTTGTGTTGCTGGAACTGGGCCGTAGCCCATAATTGCCGCATCACAACCAGCCACCGCCATTGAGCGAATTTTCGCACGTGGTGTTAGGCCAAGCTCTTTCGCACGGTCTGCTGACATAAGTAGCATAGCAGATGCACCGTCAGACAGCGCAGAAGACGTGCCTGCAGTAACGGTACCGTTTACTGGGTCGAACACAGGGCGAAGTGCCGCCATGCTCTCAGCCGTGCTTTCTGGGCGTACTACTTCATCGTAGTCAATTAGCTTTAATACGCCGTTTGCATCGTGACCTTCAACAGGCACAATCTCGTTAGCCCAGCGGCCTTCAAGGTGTGCTTTATGCGCTAGCTGGTGCGAACGCGCACCAAATGCGTCTTGTTGCTCACGAGTAATACCGTTTTGACGGCCAAGTAGCTCGGCGGTCATACCCATCATGCCCGACGCTTTTGCCGTGTACTTAGCAAGACCTGGGTGGAAGTCGATGTTGTAGTTCATCGGTACGTGACCCATGTGCTCAACACCACCAATCATGTAAATGTCACCACGGCCGCTCATGATGCCACTTGTTGCATCGTGAAGCGCTTGCATTGATGAACCACATAAACGGTTAACCGTTACCGCGCCTGTTGTGCGTGGAATTTGTGTTAGTAGTTGCGCGTTACGTGCAACGTTGAAGCCTTGTTCTTTAGTTTGCTGAACACAGCCCCAAATGATGTCTTCAATTTCCGCTGGGTTTACGCCAGGGTTACGCTCTAGTAGCGCGGTCATTAGTGCTGCAGAAAGGTCTTCTGCGCGCACATTTCTGAAAACACCGTTTTTTGAACGACCCATAGGGGTACGTACGCAATCGATTACGACCACTTCTTTCATTAGTTTTTCCTCCGGGTCTTATGCGAAATATGATTTACCAGCAGCGGCCATTTCACGAACGCCGTCTGAGATCTGATAAATAGGACCAAGTTCAGCGTACTTGTCTGCCATAGCAACAAAGTTCGCCAAGCCAATGGTTTCAATCCAACGGAAAATACCACCGCGGAATGGAGGGAAACCTAAGCCGTAAAGTAGCGCCATATCTGCTTCAGCTGCGCTATCTACAATGCCTTCTTCTAGGCAGCGAATTGCTTCGTTTGCCATAGGGATCATAAGGCGTGCAATAATGTCGTCAGCTTCAAAGTCTGTCTTTTCAGCTACGTGTGGCGCCATTAGTGCGTATGCTTCTTCAGCAGGTGTTTTAGACGGCTTACCGCGCTTATCAACACCGTAGTTGTAGAAACCTTTACCGTTCTTCTGACCTAAACGTTCTTCTTTGTAGAACAGGGTTACCGGGTCGTTGTCTAGGCGCGCCATACGCTCTGGAATACCCGCTGCCATCACGTCTGCTGCGTGATCGCCCGTGTCGATACCTACAACGTCCATTAGGTAAGCAGGTCCCATAGGCCAGCCGAAGATTTTTTCCATTACTTTATCAACTGCAACGAAGTCTGCGCCGTCGATAAGAAGCTTACTGAAGCCCGCAAAGTATGGGAACAATACGCGGTTTACCAAGAACCCAGGGCAGTCGTTAACCACAATTGGGGTTTTGCCCATTTTAAGGGTAGCGGCTACTACCGCATTGATGGTTTCTTCTGACGTTTTTTCGCCACGAATAATTTCAACAAGCGGCATGCGGTGCACTGGGTTGAAGAAGTGCATACCACAGAAGCGCTCTGGCTTGTCTAGGCTTTCAGCTAGCTGATTGATAGAGATAGTAGAAGTGTTTGAAGTGATGATAGCGTCGTCTGCTACGTTGTCTTCTACTTCCTTGAGTACAATACCTTTTACTTTCGGGTTTTCTACAACCGCTTCAATCACAAGGTCTGCATCTTTAAGCGTGCTGTACTCAAGGGTAGGTGTAATTGCGTTAAGCGTTTGCGCCATTTTAGTCGCATCAACTTTACCGCGCTGCATACCTTTACCAAGAATTTTTGCTGCTTCTGAAAGACCAAGGTCTAGTGCACCTTGGTTAATGTCTTTCATGACTACCGGTGTGCCTTTCACCGCGCTTTGGTATGCAATACCGCCACCCATGATGCCTGCACCTAGTACAGCGTTAAGCTTAGATTGCTTGGTTGCCGCTTTTGCTTGCTTTTTACCTTTGCTCTTAACTAGCTGGTCGGCAAGGAAAATACCAATTTGCGCTTTCGCTGCGTCGGTTTTCGCTAACGCCACAAAGCCTTCATTTTCAAGCTTAAGTGCACCTTCACGGTCTAGGCCCGCTGCTTTTTGAACAGTCTCAACCATTTTGTGCGGTGCTGGGTAATGTTTGCCAGCTTGCGCAAATACCATAGCTTGAGCTGTCGAGAAGCTCATCATGGCTTCGTTTTTGTTTAGCTGTAGTGGGGCTTTCTTAACCGCACGACGTGCTTGCCAGTCAAATTTACCGTCAACGGCGTCTTTCACCATTGAAAGCGCGCCTTCAACTAGCGCCTCTGGTGCTACAACTGCATCAACTGCGCCTTCAGCAAGGGCTTTCGCGCCTTTTCTGTCACGGCCAGTAGTCATCCACTCAAGCGCATTGTCTGCACCAATAAGGCGAGGTAGGCGAACCGTACCACCAAAACCAGGCATGAGGCCTAGCTTAACTTCTGGTAAACCAATTGAAGCGGTAGTGTCTGCAATACGCATGTCACAAGCCAATGCCATTTCACAGCCGCCGCCAAGCGCGAAGCCGTTAACTGCAGCGATGGTAGGGAAAGGTAGGTCTTCGAAGCGGTCGAATACTTGTGAAGTATTGGCAACCCACTGTAGTACCTCGGCATCGTCCATGGCGAATAAACCAGTGAACTCGGTGATATCTGCACCTACGATAAATGCAGGTTTTGCACTGCGTACTACTAAGCCTTTAACATCGCCTTTAGCAAGTAGGGCTTTTGTTGCTTCGTCAAGCTCGGTCACCGTTTGGCGGTCGAACTTGTTTACTGAACCTTCGGCGTCGAATACCAGCTCAGCAAAGCCGTCATCTAACAGGCTGACGGAAAGACTTTTGCCTGTGTATATCATTATCATCTCCTTCGGCATTGGCCAGGATGTTAGTGAAGTAATCCAACTAATTTGTAGGGTCGTATGCATTCACTAACGCGTTAGGGTGGCTAGATTCTTTACAAAGCCACACAAAATTTCAACAAAAAATCAAACAAGCGTTTCAATTTGTCTAAGGTAGTGGTCCGATGACTTAAATTCAAGTCTAAATATCGAATTCACGCTTCATTTCGGTATTGGTGGTTGTATAATGAGCGTTATTGGCCCAAAGCGCCAATCCAGCAAAAGAATAATCTACAATCATGTCAACTATGTTTGTAAAGCATAAATAACGACAGCTGGCACAACATCTTCTTTGGCACGGAGCCAGGCTGAAATTTTCCCTTTGTTTATGAAACAAATGTAGTGGGTCAGTCGTAGTGCTGCTTTATCAGCAACATTTTACAATCAGCTCGATTAGGCTAATTCTCCGGTTTTCATAGGTCATTCGAGTGTAGAGCAGGGTAGGAGTTCTATTGTGTCTGGTTTTTATTTTAGTTCACGGTCAGGTCAGCGCTCGCTGGCAAAAAATAATAAATTATTCGCCACCGTTGTGGGGGCATTAGTTTGCTCGCTTTCTTCATTTTTCTCTATCGGCGCATGGGCTGCACAGCCTTTAACACTACCCGAAGATATTTTCGAAAAAGATCGTGCCCGCTATTTAGAAGTTGAAAAGAAGCTGCTTACTTATTCGAAACACCGCCTTCAACACCTTGATAACGACATTTATGAGTTAGCGCATTATCCACTTTATCCGTACCTGCTACGGCTTAAACTAGAGCGCACCATGTCAATCAAAACAAAGCGCGAAGTTAGTCAGTTTTTGGACGACTTTAACGGTCAGCCAGTAAGCTACGGAGTGCGCTACAAGTGGCTCAACTACTTAGCTAAAAAAGATTACCGCAGCACCTTTCTAGAAAATTATCGCCCCGGTATGGGCGCGCGGCTTACCTGTGTTGCGCTTAATTACCGTTTAAAAGAAGGTGAAAGCGAACAAGATATTCTCCATGAAGTGGATGCGCTTTGGCTTCATGGTCAGTCCCAGCCTGACGAATGCGATCCGCTTTTTGCGAAGTGGAAAAAAGCAGGCATGATGACGCCAGACATGGTGATAAAACGCATTGAAATTGCGGCAAAAGAAGACAACCGAAGTATTATCTCTTACCTAAAACGCCAACTTCCCAGCGATAAGCAATACATTGCAGACGCATGGTTATCGGTAACCCGCGACACTAGCCGCGTTAATAAAACCGCGCTTTTCCCACTTAAAAATACTTCGCATGAAGCTGAGGTAATAGTGTGGGCAATAGAAAAACTAGCCTGGCGAAACCCTGATTTAGCAGGCAAGGTTTTTAACCGTTACAACGACAAGAACATCTTCTCACAAGCCCAGCAACACGTTATGCGAAGAGCAATAGCGCTTAGCTACACACTAGACCGCCTTCCCCAAGCCCATCAGTGGCTAGAACTTGCTGATGTGCAAGGCGCCAGTGAAGATGTAAAGCTTTGGCATATTTCCCATTTATTGCGCACGAAAAAGTGGCAGGAAGTGGTTAATGTTATTGAGAGCGCTCCTGCCAGTTTGCAGCAAGAAGAAAACTATCGCTATTGGAAAGCCCGTGCTTTAGAAGCGCTTGGTCAAACTATGCAGGCTACTGTGCTTTACAAAGAGCTTGCGCAAGAACGCCATTACTATGGCTTTATGGCCAGTGCACATGTAGGCGAAATTCCGTCTCTTGCTCATACGCCGGCACCAAGAAACACGGCAGCTATAGCCAGTGTGGCGAAAACCCCAGCTACTATGCGCGCTGTAGAATTTTTCAGGTTAGACAGAACTACAGAAGCGCGTAGAGAGTGGTACTACTTGCTTTCCCATTTGCCTGAGGCGAAAGTGACTGATGCAGGCATACTCGCTTATGAGTGGGGGCTGTACGACCAAGCAATTACCAGCTTCGCAAGAAGCGGCTATTGGGACGATGTGGAACGCCGATTCCCACTGGCCTTTAATGATGTATTCAGCGAAAAGTCACAGGCATACAGCATTTCAAAGTCGCTGGCTATGGCTATAGCACGCCGCGAAAGTTCGTTTAGAAGCGATGCGATCTCTTCTGTGGGTGCAGCAGGGCTCATGCAGCTTATGCCTGGAACCGCGCGTTATGTGGCAAAAGAGAAAGTAAGTCGTAGCACACTTTTTCAGGTAGACGATAACGTTGAATACGGCGTGCAGTACCTTCGTTATTTAATGGACAAGCTAAACAATAACCCTGTGCTGGTGTCCGCATCGTATAATGCGGGGTGGCGCAAGGTGTTAGAATGGTTGCCAGCTAACGAAGCGCTGCCCGTGGATATTTGGATTGAGAATATTCCCTATAAAGAAACCCGTGCTTACGTAAAGGCGGTGATGGCGTATCAGCATATTTACGACCAACAGTTAGGTGGAAACGAGAATATCTTCCCTCAACTTACCCGCGATATGATCCCATCGGCTGATGCGGTCAGTACACATCCGGTAACAGGTACACTGCAACTAGCACCGCGATAGTTGTCAAAGGTTAGGCGTATAAGGGTACGCCTTTCAATACGTTATTATTTACCAGTTGGGAAACTTAACGTAAACAACAGCACAGCGGTCTTAGCGAGTATGCACGTCATACTGGCCTCGTGGTACACTGGTAGCTAACACCAGTCCGCATATGTCATTACCTACTCAGCCAGAGTAAAAATGTTCGTAATCGCGGTGTGTTACCGCAGGTATAATGTGTTCCATCTAACGACTAAAAAGATAAGAGGGGCTATGTCGCAACATAAAGCAACCTACCAACAGCATATCGAAGAGCTTCAAGCTAGAACTCGCGAAGCACTGCAGCGAGAAGGGCTAGACGGACTAGTTATTCACTCAGGGCAGGGCAAGCGCCTTTTCTTAGACGATAATCATTACCCATTCAAGGTAAACCCGCAGTTCAAAGCGTGGGTGCCTGTTATTGATAACCCTAACTGTTGGCTGGTGGTGAACGGTGTAGACAAGCCTACGCTTATTTTCTATCGTCCCGAAGATTTCTGGCACAAAGTACCGCCAGAGCCAAATGATTTTTGGACTGACAGCTTCGACATTAAGTTGCTTCAACAGGCCGATGCGGTAGAGAAATTCCTGCCTTATGACAAAAGCCGTTTTGCTTATGTAGGCGAATATATTGAAGTGGCCAAAGCGCTGGGCTTTGATAATGTAAACCCAGACCGCGTGTTGCATTATTTGCACTATCAACGTGCTTATAAAACCGACTACGAGCTAGATTGCATGCGCGAAGCTAACAAGCTGGCGGTAGCAGGTCATAAGGCGGCAGAGCAAGCCTTCCGTGAAGGTAAAAGCGAGTTTGATATCAATCTTGCCTATGCAGCCGCATCTCGACAAGGCGATAACGATGTGCCTTACACCAGTATTGTGGCACTTAACGAACACGCTTCAATTCTTCATTATATGCAGTGCGATACTGAAGCGCCAAAAGAATCCCGTTCGTTTTTGATTGATGCGGGTGCTAATTATCATGGCTATGCGGCAGATATTACCCGTACTTATGCTCAAGACGGAGTTCAGAATTCAGCGATGTTTCGCGACCTCATTCAGGCGGTAGACAAGGTAACGCTGACTTTGGTCGACTCGTTGAAGCCTGGCGTAGCTTATACCGACATTCATTTGTTGGCCCACGACGGCATTGCACAAATTCTTCACGATACTGGCATGGTGAATTTAACGCCGCCAGAAATCGTAGAAATGGGTATTACCCGTACTTTTTTCCCACACGGTATTGGTCACTTCTTGGGCCTTCAGGTGCACGACGTAGGTGGTCTTGTCAACGACGATCGCGGTACGCCTAAGCCTGCTCCTGATGAGCACCCGTTCTTGCGCTGCACGCGAATGGTTGAAGCCCGTCAGGTGTTTACTATTGAACCTGGCTTGTACTTTATCGAAAGCTTGCTGCGCGACCTGAAAGCGACGCCTGCGTCTAAGTACATTAACTGGGGTACTATTGATGCATACAAGCCGTTTGGCGGCATTCGTATTGAAGACAATATCATTGTGCATCGCGACAAGAACGAGAATATGACTCGAGATTTAGATTTAAATTAATCGGTTTTTTCGAGTTTAGCTAATCGCAAGCTCAAACTATTTTCATGAATATAAAGGGCAGCATAAGGCTGCTCTTTTTTATTGAGCGCGTAGAAAAAGATTCTGAAATTTATATTTATACCATTCCGCATAGATAATTGCCCACTCAGAAGGCGCTGGAAAGCTTCATAGCGAAGCGTGGGAATGCCAAGAACGGCTGACCCTTTCAAATTCCCAGAATGAAGCTAGGATGCTTGCCAGGCCTTCCCGAAGGGCGAGTTTAAAATGTACGTACTCTTTGTTGTGTCACCTTGATGTAGAACCACTATACCTGCGGTAACACGCCGCGATTACGAACATTTTAAATCTCGCTGAGTGGGTAATAATCTGTACGGACTGGTATTATTTGTAAACCAATGCTGCTGTGTGTAGTAATCAATAAATAGACGTGCACAGACAAAAGCGAGAAAGGAGTCTTTATGTCACAAGGCGATATTGTAGGTTTACTGGTAATGGCAACGGTAGCAGGCTTAGCCATGCCCGCGGGCGCTATTTTAGCGACTTACCAGGGTATCCAACCTAAGTGGCTGGAAAAAGAGTTACGCCACGGCATTTTAGCACTTGGGGCAGGGGCCCTAATATCAGCAGTAGGCTTAGTACTTGTGCCCGAAGGGATAAAAGATGTATCGGTATTTGCTGCCATATCGTGTTTTATTGGTGGCGCCTTAGCTTTTATGGCCCTTGATATTTATTTAGCGAAAAAGAAAACCGCAGGCAGCCAGTTAGCCGCTATGCTGAGTGACTTTGTGCCAGAGTCTATCGCCCTAGGTACCACGGCAGCTTTAGGCGGTGGCACCATGCTACTAGGCCTATTGATTGCGGTACAAAACCTACCAGAAGGGTTTAACGCCTACAGAGAAATGTTGCCCAAAAACAAACAGCGTAGCAATAAACTCATTGTTATCTTTGTTCTGATGGCGTTACTCGGGCCGTTATTCAGTTTGCTAGGCTTTTACTATTTAGCCCAGTTCCCAGTGATTATGAGCGGGATTATGCTGTTTGCTGCAGGTGGTATTCTTTATTCAGTGTTCCAAGATATAGCACCGCAAATTCGTATGGAAAACCATTGGTTGCCACCCCTTGGTGGTATTCTTGGCTTCTTAGTAGGCCTGATCGGCTTTATGCTTGAAGGGTAGCTTATAAAAATGCGCTTAGCCTAAACGTTTGTTTTCATGATGAATCAGCGCAGAGAAAGTTCTTTATTGAATTGGCTTGTCAGAGCTTTGAAAACATTTTGTGTATCGACAAGTTTGAAGCCTACGTTTTAAGTGCTATCCAGGTTTTACCCACAAAAAAGGCGTGTTGTTTACAACACGCCTTTTCATAACATCAGTCGGTAACTAGCTCGTACGCTCAATTGAAATATGTGCCAGCGCAATAAGCGCTTCTTTATATTCAGAGTCTTCTATAGCGTTAAGGCTATCAATGGCCATTTGCACTTCTTTTTGTGCACATTCACGTGTGTAGTCCAAAGCGCCGGTTTCTTCCATAATGCCTTGAATACGCGTGAGGTGTGGTAGGCCGTTACTTTGCTCAATGGCTTCTTGAATAAGCGCTTTATCGTCATCATTCTTTGCGTGCCACATAGCGTACAGTAATGGCAGCGTAGGCTTACCTTCAGCTAAGTCGTCGCCAGCATTCTTGCCCATTTCTTCGCTGTCAGCCATGTAATCTAGTATATCGTCAGCTAGCTGAAAGGCTGTGCCTAAGTGCTTGCCGTATTCTTGCATGGCGTGTTCAATGTGTTCATTTTGGTCGGTCAGCACAGCCGCTAATTGTGTAGCAGCTTCAAACAAGCGCGCTGTTTTGCCGTAGATCACGTCAAAATAGCGGGCTTCTGTCGTGCTGGCATCGTTACAATTCATCAACTGTAACACTTCGCCTTCTGCAATTTGGTTTGTGGCTTCCGACAGTATTTCCATAACGCGCATGCGTTTTAGGCTTACCATCATTTGGAAAGAGCGAGTATAAAGAAAGTCGCCTACCAATACCGATGCCTGATTACCAAAGATAGCATTTGCAGTCTCACGCCCTCTGCGCATGGTCGACTCGTCAACCACGTCGTCGTGTAGCAGGGTAGCGGTATGAATAAACTCTACAATTGCAGCAAGCGTGTGGTGATCATTATTATTAATACCCATTGCCCGCGCACTTAACACGGTAAGAAGTGGGCGTAAGCGTTTGCCGCCACTGTTTACTATGTAAAAACCAAGCTGATTAATAAGGGCAACATCAGAGTCGACTTGTTGTTGAATCAGCTGGTTTACCGCTTGCATATCATCATTAGACAGGGCGCGGATTGAATCTATATCCATAGGCATGGCAATAAATACTTACTCTTATCGTCTTGGGCAATTATTGGTGGCGATTGTACCTTAATCATCAGTACTATCCACCAAATTGTCTTAAAAAATGACAGCTTAACGTATTTACGTGTAATTCCTTAAATACGGTTAAACCGAAAGTGAAATTAGTCGAAATGTAATCCACCATCGAAATTCCGTTTTCTGCAGTGTATTTGTTCAAGCGTTTTGTTTCCAAATCGGGCGAATCCATTCAATTACCTCTGATTATAGATGCTCTTGTCAATTTTTCATGTCAAAGCGCTATTTTTTGATGTTTAAGCAAGAAAGTTGAGCGGTACTGCTAGGTTGATTTTGGTGCATAAGAAAAAGATGAAAATGGGCGACGGAGATCGAGATTTCACATTAACAATAAATCGCCCAAATGTTGAAGCGATCCATACTTGAGATTTGATCATCGCTTGTACAAACAACCCCAGCACTATACTCAGAGGGAATGTAATTACAACTAAGTCAGAATTTAAAAGTTTGATCGTAGTAGTACGTTGTCGATCTGTTAGCGATCTGGCTAACGGATCTCATACGATTGAGATCGCGTTTTTCATCAAACTTAACCTGTATTACGGCTACTTTTATCTTCCCACACTGATAGTTTTTTGCTGATTTAACGAAAAAAATTGTGATTTTTTAACGGTTTTTGGGCATTTGAAGCTGCATCAAATACGCAATTGGGGCATAATTCGCCCCATGTTGGAAAAATAATCTATTTTTCTGCGAATCGGGGTTGTGATTTACGGATGTTTCACGTACAATTCGCGCCCTGTTTTTTGAATTGAAGCGTCAGTGGACGCAGAGCGGAGTTAACTATGTACGCGGTTTTCCAAAGTGGCGGTAAACAACACCGTGTGGCCGAAGGCCAAACCGTTCGTCTTGAAAAAATCGAAGTAGCCCCAGGCGAAACGGTTGAATTTGACAAAGTTTTAATGGTAAGCAACGGTGACGACGTAAAAATCGGCACACCAATCGTTGCTGGTGGTAAGGTGACTGCTGAGGTTGTTACACACGGTCGTGGCGATAAAGTAAAAATCGTTAAGTTCCGTCGTCGTAAGCACTCTCGTAAGCAAGCGGGTCACCGTCAGTGGTTCACAGAAGTGAAAATCACTGGTATCAACGCATAATAGGAGCACGAACACATGGCACACAAAAAAGCTGGTGGTAGTACCAAAAACGGTCGTGATTCAGAAAGTAAACGCCTAGGTGTTAAGCGCTTTGGTGGTGAATCTGTTCTTGCTGGTAACATCATTGTTCGTCAACGTGGTACTCGTTTCCACGCTGGTGACAACATGGGTATCGGTAAAGACCACACGTTGTTTGCACTAAAAGACGGTAAAGTTCAGTTCGACGTTAAAGGACCGAAGAACCGTAAATTTGTAAGCATCGTAGCTGAGTAAGCGCGAAAGCTTCTCGCCGAACAGGCTTAGAAAAACCCCGCGCTTGCGGGGTTTTTTGTTTTGTGAAACCTTTCTTTCTTTTTCTGTTCTTATTTTACAGCGTTTAAATTCTAGAACGAATTAACGCTAGGCAAGGTTTTACTTCTCGTTTTTTAAAATGCTGAGTAGACTCAAAAGCGCCGACGCGCAATTTGGTGTAAACTTAGTATTCGCATTAAAAAAGTTAATAACCCACGGCATTACAGCCCGGAGTGATAAATGAAATTTGTAGATGAAGCTGAAATTCGCGTTGAAGCCGGTGACGGCGGCAACGGTACCATTGGCTTTAGAAGGGAAAAATACGTACCTAAAGGTGGCCCAGACGGTGGCGACGGTGGTGACGGCGGCAGCGTATTCTTACAAGCCGATGAAAACCTAAATACATTGATCGATTATCGCTTCGAGCGCTTTCACCGTGCTGAGCGCGGCCAAAATGGGCAAGGCGGCAACTGTATCGGTAAGAAAGGCAAAGACCTCACCGTAATGGTGCCAGTGGGTACACGTGCTACTGATAGCGATACGGGCGAAGTTTTGGGTGACTTAACTCGTCATGGCCAAAAGCTTAAAGTGGCACAAGGTGGTTTTCACGGTTTAGGCAATGCTCGTTTTAAAAGCAGCACAAACCGTGCCCCACGCCAAAAGACCAATGGTACACCAGGTGAAATTCGCAACCTTAAGCTAGAGCTTATGCTTCTAGCCGATGTGGGTTTACTTGGAATGCCTAACGCAGGTAAATCAACCTTTATACGCTCTGTATCGGCAGCTAAGCCTAAAGTGGCTGATTATCCGTTTACAACGCTAGTGCCTAACTTGGGTGTAGTTCGTCAAGACTCACAGCGCAGCTTTGTTGTTGCTGATATCCCCGGTTTGATTGAAGGTGCTGCGGATGGTGCTGGATTAGGCATACGCTTCTTAAAGCACTTAGAGCGTTGTCGTATCTTGCTTCACGTTGTAGATATTTTCCCTGTTGATGAAACCGATCCTGCCGAACATGCAAAAGCGATCATTGAAGAGCTTGAAAAATACAGCCCTAAATTGGCAGAAAAGCCCCGTTGGTTGGTATTTAATAAAGTCGATTTGCTACTTGAAGAAGAAGCGGAAGAGCGCTGTCAGCATGTTATTGACGCATTAGAGTGGGAAGGCCCAGTTTATCAAATATCTGCGTTCCAAAAGATGAACCTAGATCCTTTGTGTAACGACATTATGGACTTCATCGAAACCCTTCCTGCGGAAATAGAAGAGGAAGAAGAGAAGAAAGAAGTGGAATTTAAGTGGGACACTTACCACAAGAATACACTTGAAGCCCATGATGAATTCGAAGACGGCTTAGGTGACGATCTCGATGATGACGACTGGGACGAAGACGATTACGACGTGGAAGTTGAGTATCGTCGTTGAGAAACAATCGCTGAGAAACAGTCGTTTGATAGCAATCGCTTAAGGCAGCTGTTAGAAATCAGATTTAAGCAACAACCGATAAGAAAAGACCGAAGGCAATTAGCATCGTGTTTGTATCGGTACTAGTTTGACGCAAATAAACCGTTGTCAAAAATAGAAAGCTCGCATATTTGTTATAGCAAAGTGCGAGCTTTTTTCATGCAGCGCAAATCATTTTTATACGGTAAAGCGCATTGGTATGGTGTTGTTGGCAACACTATTCGACGCTTTTATTACCGCATGAGCTCTGTCTACTATGGCGTTTCTATGATGAGGAAGTGTTAAGTGGAAATAGATCTCTTCAAGTAAGCTGGTTAAGTTCATAATTTTGGCAGTCATCGCGCTATTTTCGCCGCCGTCAACTTCAAGCAAAATAACGGCGATATCAAATGCGCATCCAAGATAAGGGATTGCTTCACTTAGCTGATCACTCTGCATCAGCATAGTGCCTTGCATTTCATCCCGTGCCATTGCGTGAAGCGCTTGCTCTGGATTGCTATAAACCCAGTCAGCATGTTTAGGGCATAAGTAATTTATTAGCATTGTAGCCACCTCCTAACTCTACATTAGAGTATCTTTTTTGTTATTGCAAATGATAATGGTTTTTATTTGAGGTGTTGTGACATGGACGCTTTTTCCTTTCGAAGTTGATATACTTCATTGTATAAAAGAGAACTCAGCGTGAAGGTTTAACAATGAAAATAGCGATGATTGCTGCTATGGCAAAAAACAGAATTATTGGTGCAGACAATGATATGCCGTGGCATTTACCCGCTGACTTGAAGCATTTTAAAGCTATCACTTTGGGCAAGGCTGTCATAATGGGTCGCAAAACCTACGAATCAATCGGTAGGGCGCTTCCGGGTAGGCCGAATATTGTGATCACGAGTAATGAAGATTACAGCTTATCTGACGCTACTGTGGTTGACTCGCCAGAATCGGCATTCGAGGTCGCAAAGGTATTAAGTAATAAAAGTGGCGAGAATGACGAGGTAATGATTATTGGTGGCGGCACTATCTATCAATCTTTTTTAGATAAAGCGGATACCCTGTACCTTACGCATATTGAACTTTCAGTAGAGGGAGATACCCAGTTCCCGGATTATGAAGCAGCAGCAAGCTGGACGGAAGTATCGCGGGAAGCGCACAGCGCCGATGAAAAGAATGCGCATGATTATACTTTTGTAACGCTCGAGAGAAACTAATATCGTCAGAACGAGAAGAAGCTTGTTAGGTTACTTTGAATTTAAAATAAAAATGCCAGTGTTGAAGCGCTTGTTTAAGAGCGTAACAACACTGGCATTCAAGTTTTACTCTACAATGTGAGTAGTAGCTACTTCATTTGGTCGAACAAGTTCTCTAATGAGAGGCCTTGATGACCCAGCATATCGCGAAGGCGGCGAAGTGCTTCCACTTGAATTTGACGTACACGCTCACGTGTTAAGCCAATTTCTGCACCCACATCTTCAAGGGTTGAAGGCTCATATCCCATAAGACCAAAACGGCGAGCGAGTACCTCGCGCTGCTTAGGGTTAAGCTCTTCAAGCCAAGTTACAATATTACTTTTGATGTCAGAATCTTGTAAGCTCTCTTCAGGGCTAAACTCTTTCTCATCAGCGATAATATCTAGCAGTGCTTTGTCATTTTCTCCGCCAATAGGTGTATCGACAGAGGTAATACGTTCATTCAACCGAAGCATCTTTGTTACATCTTCCACTGGCTTATCAAGGGCCGCCGCAATTTCTTCTGCAGTTGGCTCATGGTCAAGCTTTTGTGAAAGTTCACGAGAAGCACGTAAATAAACGTTTAGTTCTTTGACTACGTGAATTGGCAAACGAATAGTACGCGTTTGATTCATAATCGCGCGTTCGATAGTTTGGCGAATCCACCAGGTTGCATACGTTGAAAAGCGGAATCCGCGTTCAGGATCAAACTTTTCTACGGCACGGATTAGACCCAAGTTACCTTCTTCAATTAAGTCGAGAAGTGCTAATCCACGGTTGTTATAACGGCGAGCAATCTTTACAACAAGGCGAAGGTTGCTAACAATCATACGTTTGCGAGAGGCTTCGCAGCCTTTCAGTGAGCGGCGCGCAAAATAAACTTCTTCTTCTGCGGTTAGCAGTGGTGAAAAACCAATCTCGCCTAGATAAAGCTGTGTGGCATCTAGGTTTTTAGGTTGGTCATCCTGACTGAAAATGGCATCGTCATTTTCTAGTTCAGCGTCGTTTGTTAAGGTTTCGTCAGCTTTCATATCAGCTGGCATATCGATGACATCTAAGTCATCTTGCGGTTTTGATTCCAAGGCTTTATTTGACTTACCCATCATGAATCTCCTGCTACAAGGTTTACCTTATGACGTTTCTCCTTTGTCTTTTTTTATTGTTATTTATTTTTATTATTTTAATACTGGCAGGTATTTCATCGGGTCTAATGATTTCCCTCTATACCTAACTTCAAAGTGAAGTTTTACCGAATTTGTTCCGCTATCACCCATGGTTGCAATTTGCTGCCCCGCTGACACCCATTCTCGTTCTTTAACTAAAATAGTGTCGTTGTAGGCGTAAGCACTTAAGAAAGTATCGGTGTGTTTAATAATAACTAACTTACCGTAACCTCTTAAGGCACTCCCTGAGTAAACAACTTTTCCATCTGCTGCTGCGACGACTTTACTGCCTTTGGCACCAGCAATATCAATTCCTTTATTGCCTGACTCTGACTTACTGAAGGTACCAACTAACTTACCTTCTGCAGGCCAAACCCACTTTTGTACTTTGCTTGGGAAGCTCGTTGGCGTTTGTTTTTTGACGCTTTGTGACGGCTTCTTGACAGTCGTAACTTTTTGTGGCTTAACAACTTTTTCACTTTTACGATACGCTGGTGGCGATGGGCGGTCAACCAAACTTTTGTCTACATTAGAGGTGGTCGGAGTTGTTGACCGTTTGGTCTTTACCTTAGGTTTTACGGGGGCTACAGCTACATTTGAGGGTGGTGTAACCTTTAAAATTTGACCAGGGAAAATGGTGTAAGGGGCTGATAATTGGTTGTATTTTGCTAAATCGCGATAGTCGTTTCCGGTGTACCAAGCTACTGCGTAAAGTGTATCGCCTCGTTGTACTTTATAGGTGTTTTTTGTGTATTCCTCGGTTCCATCTGAAACTTGGCTATTTAATAAAACAACAGGAGCTGGCGCAGTTCTTCCTGCACAACCCCCGATAAGTACACAAAAATATAACAAAAAACCTATATGAAAAAGAGGCTTATGCATATCACCGCAATAGTAAATAAGCGAGAACGGCAAGAATAACGACTGCCCATCCAAGCACTTCTACATACTGTCTTAGCTTTTGCTCCATTGCGGCTCCTCCCCAGCGCATAAGAGCTGCAACTAAGAAAAATCGCGCGCCGCGCCCAATGGCGGATGCAAGCACAAAGGGAAGAAAAGCCATCTGTAAAAAACCGGCACTAACGGTGAAGATCTTATAAGGAATGGGTGAGAAACCCGCTAAGAAGACTACCCATACACCATAATCTTTAAACCACTGCATTGCAGTTTCAATTTTATGGGTATACCCCCAGCTTTCTATAAGCGGAGCTAGCCAAGCATCAAACGCGAAGTAACCAAGCCAGTAGCCAGCAATACCACCCAAAATAGAGGCAATGGTAGTAATTAGAGCAAACTGCCACGCCTTATTAGGCTGCGACAAGGCCATTGGTGCTAGCATCACGTCAGGGGGAATGGGGAAGAAAACTGACTCTGAGAAGCTTAACCCGCCCAAATATTTGGTTGCGTGACGATGTCTCGCCCAGCGTAACACCATGTCATAACACGGCTCAAAAAGCTTCACATTAGCTCTCCTGCTACAAGGGGAACAAATCGAACCGATTCAATGGTCGATGTTTTTAGTTCACCTTCAATCCTATCTATACACAGCAACGCTTGTTGCTCGTTACCCACCGGAATAATCAACCGTCCGCCTTCTTTAAGTTGATCGCACAAATCCTTTGGAAGACTTGCAGCTGCGGCGGTGACAATAATGGCGTCATATGGGCCTTTTGATGCCCAGCCTTTCCAACCATCGCCGTGTTTCATTGCAATATTGTGAAGGTCGAGCTGATTCATTCGGCGCTTGGCTTGGAATTGCAATGATTTTATACGCTCTACGCTGAAGACTTTGGCGAATAGCTGCGCAAGAATAGCAGTCTGATAACCCGATCCCGTACCGATTTCTAGTACTTTCTCGGGTTTATTAGGGCTACCTAGCAATAGCTCTGTCATTTTCGCAACTATGTAAGGCTGCGAAATTGTTTGGCCCTGACCTATCGGTAGTGCCGTATTTTGATAGGCCTTATGTTTCAGCGCGTCGGGTAAAAAGCTTTCCCGCGGCGTACCAGCAATGGCGTTCAATACTGCTTGTGAACGTATTCCCTCGTTATAAAGCAGTTGTGCTAACGCGTCTCCTTTTCTAGAAGCTCTCATGATGTTGCGTACTTCCTTTATTTTTATTCACAGCTACGCGAGGTTAAATCTGTTGCGCGCCACACTTTTCTATCAATACTGTTAAACCCGGTTAATGGGGGATAAGGTCTCTAC
The DNA here is from genome assembly GCF_056160105.1 of Alteromonas sp. ABD4_190. Taxonomy (NCBI): domain Bacteria; kingdom Pseudomonadati; phylum Pseudomonadota; class Gammaproteobacteria; order Alteromonadales; family Alteromonadaceae; genus Alteromonas; species Alteromonas sp. ABD4_190. The sequence goes on along the minus strand of NZ_JBSWWN010000001.1, from coordinate 1,507,442 downwards.
GCACTCTCTAAGGACTGAGGTTGCAAAGCAGCCACTTGGAAGCGCAAACGAGATTGTAAATGTATCACCCTTACTCTGCCATTCAAGCTGTGAAGGCCAAATTTTTATCGCTCGGCGCTCTTGTTCGAAGCCGCATTGACTTAAAAAGTCGATAACTTCGATATTTTGTGTTGCTACTGACTGCTCCAATGCTAGCGCGTCAGCTTGCGTAACAAGTGCTCCCTTACCCCAAAGTGGCGCTGAAGGGCACACGTCTTTTGCAGCAAAGCGACGTTGTGCATCTTGTTGCTGTTCTGAGCCTTGAGCACCTTCATTAATGAAAAAGCTATTAGACCCCGAAAGCACCAGTGCATCGCCTTGGTTTACTTTATCAAATGTGCCTTTTTCAAGGCGCGTAGAAAGCATTTCATTGAACAGCCAGCTGCGCAGTGCTGAAAGTGCCATAGAGCGTTTGTTACGATGCCTAATGGTTTCACCATTTACCATGCGTTCGGCCATTACCAGATTTCCGCCACGCTGTACTTCACCCATATCATTTAAGCGCATTACACCAAAGCGTTGCTCGCCGTAGTAATTAGGTACCCCATGCTCTGCAATTTCTTGCAAACGCTCTTCAATAGCTTCTGGGTGCAATACCTGACGCAAGGTAATAGTAAAGTGATTGCCTTTAAGCTGACCGGTACGCAGCTTTTTGTTGTGGCGCATTTGTTTGAGTACTTTAACGCCTTCCAGCTCGAAATTGCTAAAATCGAAATCTGGTTTGCCTGGGGCGTGTATGCCAAACCACTGTTGTGTTACTGCGTATTTATCTTTACGACCAGCATAAGTAATTTGGCGTAGTGGCAAGTTAACGAAGCGCGCAAGTTGTTCCGCTACAAATGCGGTATTTGTGTTGGTTTTTTCAATAAACACAAACTGGTGCTCACCTTCACCGCAGGGCGTGTAGCCTAAATCTTCAACAACTTGAAAGTCGTCGGCTTGGAATTTAAATATGCCAGTAGATACAGGCTTTGTGAAATAGTACTGCCAGTGATCAGTGTTTAAGGGCTTCATAGTTTTTCCAATAGCACGACAGCGTGAGAGGCAATGCCTTCTTTGCGGCCGGTGTAACCGAGTTTTTCTGTCGTCGTAGCTTTTACATTAATGTCGTCAAGCACGACGTTACAGTCTTGCGCGATGATCTCGCGCATAGCTTTAATATGTGGGGCCATTTTCGGCGCCTGCGCCACTATCGTCATATCGGCATTGCTTAACGTGTAGCCTTTTTCTTTCACTACATTCACAACGTGGCGCAACAGTACGCGACTGTCGGCACCTTCGTAGGCATCGTCTGTATCGGGGAAATGCTTGCCGATATCACCAAGTGCTGCCGCACCTAGCATTGCATCGCAAAGCGCATGAAGCAATACGTCGCCATCAGAATGTGCCACTAGGCCTTGTTCGTAGTCGATGCGCACGCCACCTATTGTGATGGGACCTTCGCCGCCAAATTTGTGTACATCGAAACCGTGTCCTATTCGCATTATAAGTTTGCCTTTTGATCTTGTGCGCAATGGCTTTTTAGGTTGTCGCCTTGCGCGCTAAATTTTTGCTTAAGATAGAATTCTGCCAAAGGAAGGTCGGCTGGGTGAGTTATTTTTATATTTGCTGGGCTTCCATTAACCATAGCTACCTTGTAGCCAGCAAGTTCCATAGCCGACGCCTCGTCAGTAATCGCTGCGCCTTTTGCTAAACCGTCCTGAAGGGCCTGCTTTAAAAGTGTTGCGGGAAAGAGCTGTGGCGTTAGTGCGTGCCATAGGCCGTCTCTGTCCTCGGTGTGAGAAATGATACTGGTATCGGTATTGGTATCAAGCGCAACTCGCTTCATGGTATCTCTAACAGGCGTTGCCAGAATACCGCCGGCAACCGACTTATTGTCTATTAAGGCGATAAGCGCCGAAATATCACTCTTTTCAATACAGGGGCGAGCTGCATCGTGCACCAAAGCCCAGTCATGCTCTCCTAAAGACATGATACCGTTGAGTACGCTGTCTGCCCGTTCTTTGCCACCGTCTACCACGTGAATTGGTTTATCCCGCAGTCCATAGGTATCGAAGTATGCATCGCCTGGGCTGATGGCCACCACAACCTCGTCAACTAATGGATGGGTTAACAAGGCGTCTATGGTATGTTCAAGAATGGTTTTACCGTTTAAGGTAAGGTACTGTTTGGGACGGTCGGCTTTCATTCGGCTGCCAACTCCGGCTGCGGGGATAACCGCAACAACGCGGGGCGATGTCATTTTATTCACTTAGCATCTGCGGGCAAAATACGGTAAAAGGTTTCTCCCTTTTTAATCAAACCGAGTTCATTTCGCGCTCTTTCTTCAATAGCTTCTAAACCAATTTTTAAATCGCTGATATCAGCTTTAAGTAACGCATTGCGTTGAGCAAGGTTCGCGTTTTGAAGGACTTGCGTATGAACTTCTTGTTTTCGGTTGAAGTAATCGGGAATGCTATTTTTTCCAAACCATAGCCTGTATTGCAATAGACCAAGAAGTACTATTAATACGATGGGAAGCCATTTACCTTGTAACACAGATTCACCTGACAGTATGGTTAAGCGGAAAAAAGCAGAGACACTGTGCCTCTGCTGTGTTGTATTATGCCGCGAAGAAGCGCCGAGTCAAAGGTGCATTATTCGCCCTGACCAAATTTACCCTTCAATTTGTCAAACAGTTTGCTTTTTTGCTGTTCAACAACGTTGTTAAGCTGAGCTTGAAGTAGTTCCTGAAGGGCTGCACTGTCGCCTTGGGCTGCGCTAAGCATACTGTTTACGTCAACAAGCTCGCCAGATAGAAGTGACTGCTCGCTACTTATCATGCTATTGAGCTTAGTATTTAGCTCGTCTAGTTTATCTTTCTGACTAGCAGTAAGCTGCGACAGCGCCGCCTTAGCTAACTTATTATCAAGGTCAGACTTAATGTTAAAGCCAGGGTCTGAAAGGGTGCCATCAAGCAACATCGTCATGTTCAAGCTGGTTAGTGTTTGCAATGCCTGAGCGATAGCACTGGTAATATCGCTAGTACCCGTTGCTTCCATGACAAGTTGCTGTAGATCGACTTCGCCGGTACCGGTAAGCATATTGTCAGTCACCTTCATCGACCCGTTAGTCTTCATTAGCGCAGATTTGAGCACGGCATTAAGCGTTTCATTGCCACTAAACGAAATGTCAGACATATTTACGCCGGCTAGCTCCCATACTTGGCTAGCATCAACACCTTCACCATCAATCCAAAACTCACCGCTAGAGGTAAACGACTTTAATAAATCGCCAGCCGCTTCAATAGTAAAGGTGGTTGGGTTACCAAATACTTCGTGAACGTTAGTGATATTGTTCCACTTGCTCGTGATAGATTCGTTTTGCCATAGTACAGAGACATTAGCCTCTTTTACTAAAATTGAGGGCACTTCAGCAGGTGCTTCGCTTTTTTCTTCACCCTGAATAAGCGGCATAACAATTTGCATTGCGGCCATTAAATACTCAGTGTATTCCGCCGCTTTGTCACCAAACACAAAATATGTCACTTGAGAAAGGGCGGCTTGATCGCCTGCAATCACCCCTTTTAGTAAAGCGTAATCTTCTTGTGGTGCTTTTTTTAGTGCTTCAACACTTTCACTTAAAGCTTGTTTTGCATCGCTAGCCTTTTCAGTGAAGTTGCTGATAAGCGCGCGGTCTGCCTGCATCTCTTCTTTCAGTTTATCGAATGCTGACTTGGCTTGAACCAACGCTTGAGGGTCTTTGTAATCCGTTTCTTTTAGCTGAGCGACCTGTGTTTTGTAGTAGTCAATACGCGCTTTGTCAGGCAAAGATTCATAGTCGTCTTTCAAACCTTTGCCATAGGTTTCGTAAGCAGCCTTGGCATTTTCGATGGCTGCGGTCGTTTTTAGCGGGTTGCGTGCAAGTAGTTCATCAACCGTAGGCACGGCCTCTTTCGCTTTCGTTTTGATTTCATCAAACGACAGTGAACGCTCAGGAACGCGATATACTTCACCTTCTGACTCACGCTTGGTATCAAACTGTACTTCTAAAAGGTCTAGGTTATTAACAATAACCTGCTCATCAAGCAGTGGCTTTAATTCGACGTCCGCATTAGCTTCACCCACAAAAACTTGGTTGTGAGATGGCTTGGTTGGGTTGGTTAGCGCGATGCCTTTCAGCGTAACGGTAGTGGGGAAAAGAGAATGGTCGAACTCGTCGATGTTCACTTCTGCGCCGTATGACTCACCTAATTTTGACTCAAGAATAGATTTTATAATGGTGTTGGCGAACAAAAAGTACACCAAGAATAACAACACAAAAAAACCGGCAACCCATAGTAAAATAGGCTTCCCCTTAGAACCACTACTCATATTCAACTCCTTGATTTGATACGCGTCTAACGTTACAAGCGCTTAAGCCATTGCCTAAATGCTTTGGTAAAGCCGATCACATAAAAGAAATCGGCACTCGGCCACTTTATGTGCTTCTGAGTGTAATGCACTCAGGCCTTTTGTTCCACAGGCAGAGCTTGTCACTGATAGCTTAAGAGCGCCTAAATGCGACAAAGTTTAGTTTTTGTTATCGAAAATTGTGGCATCTAGAGCAAGGAAGGGCGAAGCTAAGGTGTAAGCGGCCTGAACGCGCGCGAATTGCTTCACGGGTTCTCTAAGCCGCGTTCGAAATGTTTACAGCTTAAAACGGTTTGCTATATCCATAATTGCTAAGCAACTGCTTTTAAGTGCTTGGCTTGCAGCAGCCAGTTCATCTGCTGTTTTTAAGCTACTGTCAGCAGCCCCTGACAACGCATTTATTCGCATATTCGCTTCTGTTGCGGCTTCCGCCTGTTGCTCGGTAGCCCGCGCAATTTCGCTACTCATATCCGCAATTTCAGTCATTAAGCGGTCAGCTTCTTGCAGGTTTTGGTTTGCTTGTATGGCATTTTCTACCGTTTTGTTTGACGCAGACTGACTAATTTGTACTGCGTCTACCGCACTTTTCGCGTTACTCTGCAGTTTTTCAATCATGGCTTGAATTTCATCGGTACTTTGTCCAGTTCGACTTGCCAAGGTGCGAACTTCATCTGCTACTACTGCGAAGCCTCTTCCTTGTTCACCGGCTCGAGCAGCTTCAATAGCGGCATTAAGGGCGAGTAAGTTAGTTTGTTCCGCGATGCCTCGAATTACGTCAAGCACAGCGCCGATACTGTCTGTTTGCGCAGCAAGTTCAGTCACTACGTTGCTCACGCTTTCTATATCAGTGGTCAGCGAGCGGATATCTTGCACTGTACTGTCTACTACAGCTGCACCGTTTTGAACGTTCCTTCGAGCACTACTCGTACTCTTCTCGGCAGAATCCGCATTGCTGCTGACATCGTTAATCTGCGTTGTCATTTCTTCCATTGCTGCGGCAACTTGGAGCATATTCTCGTTTTGTGTTTGCGCTTGTACATTACTATTTTGGCTGGATGACTCTACGAGTTCAGCTTGCTGGGTAAGAGAGCTAATATTTTCGCGAATACCCAGTAAAGACTGACGCATTTTATCGGTATACTCGTTAAAGTAGCGGGCTAACCGAGTAACTTCGTCGTGTCCAGTTTCAGGAAGAGAGCGAGTCAGATCGCCTTCTCCCTGAGAAATATCTTTCATCCGTTCAGACACTTCTTGGACAGGTTTTACAATGCTTCCACCTATTACATAGACCAGCAGTACAACCAACACAATGCTCACTAGGCAAAATACCAAGATAAGGTTGCGAAGGTGCGCGAACTCTTCTTCAAGGTTTGTAAGGTAGATACCTGAACCTACAGTCCAGCCCCACGGTTTAAATTCTTTTACATAAGAAATTTTGTCAGTAGGGGTTTCTTCGCCGGGAAGAGGCCACACGTAATCAACAAATCCGTCCCCTTGCGCTTTGACTTTCTGCGCCATTTCTATAAAGAAGGCTTTGCCGTTTCCGTCTTTAAATGTTCTTAGGTCTTTACCGTCGAGCGCCGGCTTAATGGGATGCATAACCATAGAAGGGGTTTGATCTTGGATCCAAAAGTAATTGCTGCCGTCATATCGCAGCGCTTTTACCGCTGCTAGCGCTTGTTGTTTAGCCGTAGCCTCGTCTACGTCGCTACGCGCTTCGAAGCTGGCTAACATAGTGTGAACTACTTCAACTAAATGTTGGTTTTCGTCATAGGACTTTTGCTTTAAAGCTTCATAGTGCCTGTTTAAAACAACAGCAGTTAGCAATACAAACAGCAGAGTAATTAGGGCAACAATAATGCCCAGTCGTTGAATTAAGCTAAATTTTCGTAACCACATTGGCAATACCTAATTATTATTTTGTTTTTTTATAGTGTAGTCGGTTTTTAGTTAGCCGCTTTTTATTACGATTAAAAATACATCAGTTTCAACAAGCTTTTACTACGAGCTTTGGCGTAGTGAGTCAACGGACTGATTAACTAAAGCTGGAGGAGCTTTGAAAGGGTGGTATATGTCATCTAACGCACTGAATACGTAGCTTGACAGAGAAAACGAAAAACTTTGATTGTGGGGGCTTGGCAGGGCCTTTTTGTGTGCTACTATCCGCGCAAATTTGGTTCCATCGTGATCTTCATCCAAAAGTATAAAGTTAAAAGAAGAACGACAGGTCAATGCAGGGTTTCGACTTTGCTTGTTTTTTAGCCGCTTCCATGTAACCGTGGGCAGTCTTACACGGCGGGAACGCTTTTTGTTACAGCTATTTCTATGAAAGGGTTGCAATGCTCATTAACGACACACTTCATACAACTTCACCCCTACGCCAGCGCATAAGAGACTACTATCGCATTAGTGAGTCGGTGGCTGTGGATCAAATACTTCCTATCGCCGAGGTTAACCCGCGTGCACGAAGTCGCGCATGGGAACGCGCACGAAAGATGGTGCTTCAAATTCGTCGTGAACAAGAAGGTCACGGTGGCGTTGACGCACTATTGAATGAATACTCGCTATCTACAGCAGAAGGTGTGGTATTGATGTGCTTGGCTGAAGCCCTTTTGCGTGTTCCAGATAAAGCCACTCAAGACGAGCTTATTCGTGACAAATTGTCTCAAGGTCAATGGACGCCGCACTTAGGCAATTCAGAATCTTTATTTGTTAATGCATCGGCCTGGGGCTTATTGTTCACCGGTAACATGGTGAACTATGCCGACAAACGCAAAAAAGAACAGTTTGGTTTATTAAAACAAACCCTTGGCCGCTTAGGTGAACCCGTTATTCGCCGTGCAATGAACATTGCCATGCGCGTTATGGGCCGTCAGTTCGTTATGGGTGAAACCATTGAAGATGCGGTGGATCGCGCCAAAGAGAAAGAAACCAAAGGATATGTGTATTCTTACGATATGCTTGGTGAAGGCGCACGTACCATGCATGATGCTGAGCGTTACTACGATGCATACGTGAAAGCCATTAAAGTTATCGGTAAAGCGGCCAATGGTCGTGGGCCCAAGCGTTCACCGGGGATTTCGGTAAAACTTTCTGCTATTCATCCGCGCTTTGAATTTTCACATCGCGAACGCGCTATGGAAGAAATACCGCCGCGTTTAAAAGCGCTGTGTATGATGGCGAAGGAATACGATATTGGTTTAACGGTAGATGCGGAAGAAGCCGACCGTCTTGAGCTTTCTTTAGATATCATCGAAGCCGTATTTCGCGACGAAGACTTAAACGGTTGGACGGGCTTTGGCTTGGCGGTGCAGGCTTACCAAAAGCGTGCAATCCATGTTATCGAACATTTGCGTGAGCTTACTCTCGAAGTAGGTCGCCCGCTAATGGTGCGTTTGGTTAAAGGCGCATATTGGGATACTGAGATTAAGCTGACCCAACAGGCGGGTCTTGAAGAGTTCCCTGTGTTTACCCGTAAGTCTTCAACCGACGTGTCATACCACGCCTGTGCGAACCGCTTACTTGAGTACCGCGATACCATCTATCCGCAGTTTGCTACGCATAATGCTTACACAGCATCTGTTATTGTTGAGCTTGCTGGCGATGACAAAGAAGGCTTCGAGTTCCAGTGCCTGCACGGTATGGGCGATACCCTTTACGATCAGGTGGTGACCGAAGATAAAATTCAGTGTCGCGTGTACGCGCCAGTTGGTGAACACGAAGACCTCTTGGCCTACTTGGTGCGCCGTCTTCTTGAAAATGGTGCGAACTCATCATTCGTTAACGCGATTGTTGATGATGAGAAGCCAGTTGAAGCCTTGCTTGAAGATCCTGTAGAGAAAACGCAGCGCTTGAAGGTGCGTTATAACAAGTTAATTAAAACGCCACGTGGGCTGTATGCGCCTGAGCGCGATAACTCGCGTGGTTTAGACCTTACCGACACTAATTCGGTAACAGCACTTAAACATGAACTTGAACGCTGGCAGGATTACTACAAAGCGAAAGGCGATATTCCTGCAGGCGCTACACCTGTTGTAAACCCTCTAGATCACAACGACATTGTGGGCTACCACCACTACGCAACGCCCGATGAAATGCGTAAAGCGTTAGATGACACTGATGCAGGTTTTGATGCCTGGTCTAAGCGTGATGTGAGCGAACGTGCAGAGATCCTGAATCGTACGGCAGATGCGCTTGAGCGCCATATGGCTGAGCTTATTGCCATTTGTATGCGCGAAGCGGGTAAAGTTGCGCAAGACAGCATTGATGAAGTACGCGAAGCGGTAGACTTCTGTCGCTATTATGCAGTGCGCGCTGAAGAGCTTGCTGAAGACCAGCGCTTAAAGCCTCGTGGCGTAGTACTTTGTATCAGCCCATGGAACTTCCCATTGGCCATATTCCTTGGACAGGTTACAGCGGCCTTAGCAACGGGCAATACGGTTATTGCTAAACCTGCTGAGCAAACCAGCATTGTTGCACAGCGTGCAATCGACATTATGCACTCGGTAGGTTTACCGGAAGATGCATTAAAGCTTATCGTATCGCCAGGCAAAGAAGTGGGTGAAACCTTATTGCCTGATGAGCGGATTAAAGCGGTAATGTTTACGGGCTCAACGCAAACGGGTACGTTGATTTCACAAGTGCTTGCAGAGCGCGGAGGCGAACAGGTACCGCTTATTGCAGAAACGGGCGGTCAAAACTGTATGATTGTCGATTCGACGGCACTGCCAGAGCAGGTCGTTGACGATGTGATTCGCTCAGGTTTCCAGAGTGCTGGTCAGCGCTGTTCTGCACTTCGTGTGCTCTATGTACAGGAAGAGATTGCAGATGATCTTACTGAAATGCTTATTGGTGCAATGAAGGAGTTAACGGTAGGCGACCCCACGCAGCTAGCAACTGATGTAGGCCCTGTTATCGATGAGAAGGCACTTAAAAGCCTAACAGACCATCAAAAAGCAATGGAAGATAAAGCAAAGCTACTTTATCGCTCACCATTACCTGAGCAATTTGAAAACGGTACCTTCTTCCCACCGACCCTGTATGAAATCAAGAACATTGATGTGTTGGAAAAGGAAGTATTCGGCCCAGTGGTTCATATTGTGCGCTTTAAGTCGAAAGAGCTTGATGGCGTACTAGAGCAAATTAACGGCACGGGCTATGGCTTAACAATGGGTGTTCACTCGCGCATTGAAGAGCGTGCTAATGAAATTGCAGCAAAAAGTCGCGCAGGTAACGTTTATATTAACCGCGATATCATTGGCGCTATCGTTGGTGTTCAGCCGTTTGGTGGCCGAGGGCTATCTGGTACGGGTCCAAAAGCAGGTGGTCCTAATTATTTGTCTCGCTTGATGATGGAGCGCGCTACGCCTAAGCCTTCACATATTGATGATGTAGACGGCACTGATACTGCACTTGTAGGTGATGAAAAGATTGCCGAACGTGCTCACGTTATGATGGATAGAGCGAAAGCAGTGGAAGTGCAGTGGCGTCATACGCCGTTGAACGACCGCATCTCTATGGTACGCCAACTTCTAGCGAAAATTGCGAAAGTAGACATTGTTGACGAGCTAGCCGACGATCTAAACCGTACACTTGCGACGGCGCGTCAGCAGCTGATCAGCGTTGAGCGCAAGTTAGCAAAACCACAAGTTCTGCCGGGGCCAACAGGTGAGTCGAACAAACTTTACTTAGAGCCGCGCGGTATCTTGGTATGTTTTGCCGATAAAGAAGTAACCTTTGAATATTGGTTACTCTCTGTTGTAACAGCACTTTCAACCGGCAACCCAGTAGTGTCAGTTGTGTCTGAAATCTTTTATGATGAAGCCGTAGAAATTCAGAACAAGTTTGAATCGACAGGCGCACCAAAAGGCTTATTCCAAGTAGCGCGCCTTGCCCACTTAGATACCCTGTTGATGGATGAAGATTTATCGGGTGTTGTAGTGGATTCGAGTACTGAACGTACGGCGAGAATCTCGGCCATGCTGTCTTCTCGTGAAGGGGCTATTTTGCCGGTGATTACCGCGGAATATAACGATAACCTTATTCAGCGTTTGATGACCGAAAAAACTATCAGTATTGATACAACGGCATCAGGTGGCAACACGTCGTTGATGACCCTAGTTGAAGATGATGAATAAGCGGTAGCGTTTGCTTCAAATAGCTAATTAATTAAATAGCGATTGTATCAATATATTAGGCCAGCTTGACGCTGGCCTTTTTTATTTGACTTACTCCAGGCTTCATCTAAGCCTTTCCCCTCTTTTTCTTAGCTCTTTCTCATGCCTTAACCCTGCCTTAACCCCGCGTTTGAAATACTAGCGTCAGTTAATTTAAACAAGTTGCGTATAGGCCTTAAAAAGTAAGCTATGCGCCAAGTAATAGGCATAAGTAATGGGCAAGATAAAACTTACGGTAAATAGTATTACCCTTTGTATTTTATTGTCTGCATGCACAAGTACTGATGACAGAAGGTTGAGCGAATCAGCATCCCTTACAACGGGAAATGATGTTGTGTGGCAGTCCCAAGCGCAGCAACAAGTCTCAGCGCAAACCCTAGTGTTAAATTCAGACGCTGGGTTAACCGACGTAATAGATCTCAATCAGCTTCCGCATTTAGCAGACTATATTGATGAAGCTTTGTCTTCCAATGCAAGTCTGCAGCAGGCGTTAATCACGCTTCGAAAAGCACAAGTTGCTATCGATAGCGCAAAAGCAGACAGAAACGTGAATGTGGACACAAGTTTCTCAGCATCAAAAAGTGAAACTACAGGCAGCAGTTCATCTACTAATACGGACGTAAATACAAGTAATCAGCTAAACAACCCGAGCTATAGCGCAAGTTTAAACGTAAGTTGGGAGCTCGATTTGTGGCAGAAAATTAGCGACGGCATAAGTGCTGCAAACTTAGATGCCGCGAGCGCCAGAGCCAGCTATCAATCGGCCAGAGATTTATTGGTTGCTAGCGTAATAAGAAGCTATATCGATGTACTCACTCAACAGCAATTACTAAATATCGAACAGGCTCGGTTATCGGTACTAGAAAACAACGAAGCAGTGATCTTAACGCGCTATCGCACCGGGCTTGAAAGCCTAGACGATTTAGATACCGCGCGTACAAGCAGTGCAAATACCCGAGCTTCTATTGCCCAGTATGAATATGCTCTGTCATCAGCCAAGCGCACATTGGCAGTACTCCTAGGCAGACAAGACCAATCGCTAAGCGAGCTTGATACGCAGGTGAATTTTCCAGATATTTTGTTGCCGCTTACTAATCTGCCAAAACAAGACCTTGCCCGCAGACCCGACCTTCAGGCGGCCTTCTATACGATACAAGCAACAGAGTTTGAAGTTGATGTGGCCTATAAAGCTTTACTGCCCAGTATTAGTTTATCGGCATCGCTATCTGATTCTGCCTCTACACCCTCACAAGCTTTGTTTACAAACCCTGTATGGACATTGCTTGGACAGATGACGGCACCTCTTTTTCAGGGAGGCGCATTGAGGGCCCAAGTAGAAGACGCAAAACTTACCGCAGCAAATGCTTGGTGGCAGTATCGCGAAACGCTATTAACTGCGGTGCAGGAAACCCAAAACGCACTAGATAGTGAAACTGCCTACAGTGCGCGAATTGGCCATACAAATGTGGCGCTCGCCAATGCTGAGCGCAGTGTAGCTACCATTGAAGGTCAATATCGACAAGGTCTTGCTGATATCTTGGACTTACTTTCTGTGTATGACACGCGCTTTGACTTACAAGCTCAAGCTGTTGAGCTTCACGCCCAAAAATTACAAAACCGAATTGACTTAGGTCTGGCTCTTGGCCTTGGAGTGTCGCAATGAGAAATAAACGAATTATCGTAACCTTGATCGCGGCTGCGAGTATTGCGCTGGCAGTCATGTATACCATGATGAACATGGGGGCTCAGCATCCTGGCGCTCGGCCGCAAGGGGCCTCTGAATCAACCCCGCCAGCTTCACCATTACCAGATGATACTGAGCACTTACCCGATGATGCTGAGCAATTAAAAGATGACGCTTCAACAATGAGACCAGCAGGTGGTGGAAGACCGTCAAGAGGTGACACGGCTGAAGGCACTAAGCTTCGTCCATCTAGGGGAAATGAGAACGAAGTAGCTAAAGAATCAGGTAAAAGGCCATCTGCAGATAGCCCTTCTTACCGAAGCCAAAACGTAAAACAAAGTGCTGATTCTCAGCTAGCTCAAGTCGGGGTTATTAAGGTAACCGCCAACAGCTACAAGGCCAAAGTAAAGGGGTATGGTCAGGTAGTTCCTCAAGATAGCTTGAGCTTAGTCGCACAGGTTAGCGGGCAAGTTACTCACTTATCGCCAGCTTTTAAGACTGGCGCGTTAGTTGAAAGTAACACAGTTTTAGCGCGCATTGATGACACCAGCTATCAGCAGGCATTAGCAAGTGCCAATGCGACCTATCAGACAGCTGTAGTAAGCCTAGAAGAAGAGCGCTTACAGGGGATGCAAGCTAAAGACGAGTGGACACGTTCGGGGCTTGAAGGCGAGCCACTATCCGCGTTGGTTTTAAGAGAGCCACAGCTTAAAGCCGCGCAGGCGACCTTGGATGAAGCCGAGCAGTCGGTAAACTCAGCCAAGCGAGACTTAGCTTTTACAGCATTACGTTCACCTTTTAATGCTGTGGTGGTGAGCCGTGATATAGCGTTGGGAAGCTTTGTTCAGGCCGGCAGTGCTGTCGCAACACTTTATTCTACTGATGCTGCCGAAGTTGCTATAGGGCTCTCTCCGAGCCAATGGACTCAGTTACCTTCGGTTTCTGGAGCGCAGCTCTCTGATGATGCTATTAATTGGTCGGTCACGCTGACCGATACCACCACAGGCAATAAATGGGATGCCAACATCGCTCGCGCTGAATGGCATCAAAGCGATACAACGCGCCAGCGCAACGCTATTGCAGTTATTGAAAAGCCATTAGATCAAGCAAATCCGCTTTTATTCGGCAGCTTTGTGCAGGCAGAAATTGAAGGAAGACAGCTCGAAAATGTATGGAAGCTACCGGCTTCTGCCATTTCACAAAAACAAGAAGTATGGTTGGTAATGCCGGCCACCGGGCAGCTAGCGAAGTTTACTCCCTCAGTGCTTTTTGAAAGCGATGGCTATGCCTACATCACTCCACCTAAGGCGAGTGATATTACTGGCGACATTACCAATGAGTCTAGGAGCAATACGGGCAGTGAAGCCGTGCCAGAACGTGATGGGGAAATTCGCCAAGCGATGGTCGTTGCGCGCCCTTTAAACAGTTACCTGATCAACACGAAAGTTAAGCCTGTTGTGGAAGGACAAACGGGAGGGCAAGCCAATGACAAATAACCGAAACGGCGGGCCTTTTGATGGCAGCGAAGAGCCTAAAGGTAATAGAAATAACGGGAAAAGTCCTCGGGGAATTATCGCTTGGTTTGCACAAAATTCGGTGGCGGCCAATTTACTGATGGTCAGTCTTATCGTACTGGGTTTAGTTTCCATGAACGATATCCGCAAAGAGGCGTTTCCAAGTATGGAGCCACGCTTTGTTACCATATCGATGACATATGACAGCGGTGACCCCAAGCAAGCCGAAGAAGGCATTGCCATCAAAATTGAAACTGCGCTAGAGGCCATTCCCGGCATTAAGCGAATCACGTCTACCTCAAATGCCAGCGGCGCCAGTGTGCAGGTAGAAAAGGAAACCGAATACGATTTAGACACGCTTTTCAACGACATCAAAACCGAAGTAGACAGTATTTCTAACTTCCCGTCGGATGCTGAAAACCCGGTTATCAGCAAAGCGCGCCGCCAAGAGCATGCTATTTGGGTGCAGCTTTATGGTGATGTCGACCACGCTACGCTTCAGTACTTGGGCGAACAATTAGAGCGCGATTTGCTGGCAAAGGAAGACATTCGGGAGGTCAGCGCGGGTAGTTTTGTTGACCCCATGATGTCTATTGAAATAGACGAGGGCAAGCTTCAGGCCTATGGTTTAACGCTATCTGATGTGGCAGATGCGGTAAACCAAGAGTCTAATACCGCCCTTACAACCAGTTTGCGTAACAAAGAAAAAGTAATTCGATTAAAAGCCTCTGAGCAGTCTTATTGGGCGAAAGATTTTGCTGACATTCCCCTTATTGCCGATACCAGTGGTGTAATACTTTCCGTTGGCGATGTGGCGACGGTACGCGATATGTTTGCCGATGACAGCTATCACTTGTCTCGTTACAACGGAACCAATGGATATGGTATTCAGGTGCTAATGGATGAATATGGCGACGTAACGAAAATGGTGCAGCAGGCCCACGAGGTAGTGGATGCGTGGCATGATAAAGGTTTACTACCTCAAGGTGTCGAACTCGAAACCTGGTATGACAAAAGCACGCTCATTACCGAGCGCTTGGAATTGCTTACCAGTAACGCACTAATGGGCATAGTGTTGGTGTTTGTTACCCTTGCTGTGTTTCTTAATTTGCGTGTGGCATTTTGGGTGGCGGCTGGCTTGCCGTTTATTTTCTTCGGCACCTTGTACTTCATGACCGATAGCTACACGGGAATGACGCTAAACGAGATGACCACGTTCGGCTTTATAATGGCACTTGGCATAGTGGTAGACGATGCCGTAGTGGTAGGAGAGAGCGTTTACGCCACGCGAAAACAGCATGGCGATACGTTACATAATACCATTTTAGGTACGCATAAAGTGGCGGTGCCCACACTGTTTGGGGTATTGACAACGGTGGCAACCTTCTTCGCGCTATCGAACGTATCTGGCGGCTTAGGTACCTTGTACTCGCAGTTTGGCACTATTGTTACTTTGTGTTTACTGCTCTCGGTGGTGGAGTCAAAGCTCATTTTGCCCTCGCATTTAGCCCACTTGCCAACCAAACAGAAAACCCGAAAGGGAATAGGCGGCCTGTGGAATAAAGTGCAGCAAAAAGCGGATGGTGGACTTCAATGGTTTAACTACCGAGTCTATCAACGCTTGTTGAAGGTCACTGTAGCCTACCGCTATGCAGCCGTTTTATTGTTTATCGCGCTTTTTATCTTGGTTGTTAGTTTACCGCTAACGGGCGCTGTACGTGTAAGCTTTTTCCCCAGCATGCAAGATGATACTGTTTCGGCGAATATGTCCCTTTATAGTGATGCTAGCTATGGACAGAACGAACGTAACTTAATGCTGCTTGAGAAAAATGCGCTTGAAGCAGATCGGCAGTTATCGCAAGAAAACGGCACTAGTGAAAGCGGTATTAGTAGTTTACAAGTAACGGCGAGTGGCGACCAAAGTGGCACAATCACCATATCACTCGATGAAGACTCGCCTTATTCTTTGGATGAGTTGTCTGCACGCTGGAATGCCTTAACCGGCAGCTTAGAAGGCGTAAAAAGCTTAAAGATACGCTCTCGACGAGAAATGGTAGACGGGTTTAACGTTGAAATTAAAAGCATTAACGACGATACCCTGACAGCTGCTAACGATGCTTTTGTTGAGGTGCTTAACAATATTGATGGCGTCTATGCAGTAGAAAGCTCGCTTACACCCGGCGAAGCCATGATGCGCTTTGAACTTACCCCTGAAGGACGAGCCTTGGGGTTAAATACCCAAAGCCTATCGCAGCAGCTCTTAAAAGCGTTCGGTGGAGAAATTGTTCAGCGCTACCTGCGCGATAAAAACGAAGTGAAAGTGCGGGTACGTTACCCTGAAAAGGATAGGATGAACCCGTCAGATGTAATGAATACCCAGGTACGCCTGGATGATGGCACTGTGGTACCACTTTCCGTAGTGGCGAATGTTATTCAAGATGTACAAGAAAAACAGGTAGTGCGTATAGACGGTTTGCGCGCCTTAACGGTAAGTGCGTCGGTGGATAGCGATGTTATTACTTCTACAGAATTGGTTAACTATCTCAATAGTGAGTTTGTACCCCAGTTAGAACGTCAATACCAAGATTTATCGCTTTATTTTGCCGGTGAAGCCGAGCAGCAAGCGGAAACGCAAAGCTCAATGCAAAGCGTGTTCATACTCGCTTTATTGTCTATTTTTGCATTATTAGCGATACCGCTTAGATCCTATGTGCAGCCGCTCATTATAATGACTGCAATTCCCTTTGGTATCGTGGGAGCCATTCTTGGACACTGGTCAAATGACCTTATGATAAGCCTTCTGTCGTTAAACGGCATATTGGCGCTTAGCGGTGTAGTGGTAAACGATAGCTTGTTGTTAGTTTCACGATTCAACGCTTTACGCGAAGACGGAATGACTGTGAATGCGGCAGTAATTGAAGCGTGCACCAGTCGCTTACGTGCTGTGCTTTTAACTTCAATTACTACCTTTGTAGGTTTGTACCCCATATTAGGGGAAACCTCGGTACAGGCGCAGTTCCTAATTCCGGCAGCTGCCTCATTGGGTTATGGTATTTTGTTTGCCACTCTTATCACGCTTTTATTAATTCCGGCATTGCTGTTAATTTATGAAGATATAAGCCGTTTAATGGCAAAGTATTTGGTTAAACCCTCAACGGAGAGTATGGTTAATGATCCGCGTGTTACTAGTGGAAGATGATATGGGCCTAGCAGGCAATATCATTGACTATTTAGAGCTTGAAGATATGGTGTGTGACCACGCTGCTAATGGCGTGGCAGCACTTACGTTTATGCAATCTAATCCGTATGATGTTGTGGTCTTAGATATCAATTTACCAAGACTTGATGGCTTAAGCGTATGCGAAAAAGTGCGCGGTGACGGCAACGATACACCTATCATTATGCTAACGGCCCGTGACCAGCTAGAAAATAAGCTCGAAGGGTTCCAAAAAGGGGCCGATGATTATTTAGTAAAACCCTTTGATATGCCTGAACTGGTTGCACGAGTTTCAGTGCTGGCGCACAGGCGCTCATCGCAAGTGAAAAGGCTAAACTTCGGTAATGTGAGCTTAGAATTAGGTAGTGAAGTGGCAAGTGTTGATAACACGCCTATTAAGCTAAGTCCTACTGGCTTTACCTTGCTAAAATCCTTATTGCAGCAGCAAGGAAAGGTTATGCCACGGGAGCGTTTACTCGATGCGGTGTGGGGGGAGGACGCGCCCGAAAGTAATGCGCTAAAAGTCCACCTTCACAATTTGCGCAAATCGTTGGCTCAAGCTGAGGCAAACATAGAAATTAAAGCCGTACCGGGCACAGGGTTTTGTGCTGCGCTAAAAAGTGACCAAACGTCGAGCGAGGGCTTTGATAATACATTGTCGTCAAATAAAAGTAAGGACACTGATCAATGGTAAACGGCCTTCGCATCAGCTTAAGACGCTATGTCTTATGGTCGTTACTAAGTTTAGCGACAATAGTCATTGTGCTGTTTTCTATACAAAGTAGCGATAGCTTTTTTGATGGTATGGACGGCATGCTCAGAAATACCATGGTTCGGGCGGCACAAAGTGCAGAGCTTGATAAAAGTAATCATGCGCAGATCCTCGATTTACATGTTTATGCTCATTACAATGACTTGCCTGATGAAGTGAAGAAAAGCTTTTCCAAAGAGCGCTTTGAGCCATATACCCTATTAAAAGATATCAATAAGCCAGATTGGTTTTCTCGCCCAGTTTCGGCGCACTTTGCTGTGTTGGTCCCTCTGGATGATGGAAGGCTTCGATACGTTTCCCAAGTGTTCCGAGCGCCGCCCTCAGATGGTCAAAAGCACTTTAGAATTAACCATGTTATCTACAGTGCTATTGTAGGTTTTGTCGCACTTATTTCCTTTTCTGTCGCACTACTATTTTTAATGCGCAGCGTGTCTCGTCCTATAGAATCATTACAACGCTGGGCAGCCTCTCTTGATGAGAAAGAGCTCGATAAGCCTATTCCTGAGTTTCGCTACAAAGAGCTCAACGCGCTTGCGGCGATAATTCACGGTAGCTTGCAAAACGTACGTACTACGCTTAACCGAGAGCGGGAGTTTGTTAATCACGCCAGCCATGAGCTTAGAACGCCTATTGCCGTTATTAGAAGCAGTGCGGCTTTGCTGCATAGAGTGATCGATAGCGGAAATACCAAAGGCAACAACGCTCTAGCGCGGGTGGACCATGCCTCAAAAACCATGGCGGATTTGACAGAAACATTACTGTGGTTAGGAAGAAATGAAGAGACAGTGCTGCCTAAAGAAAAAGTGAATCTAAAAGCTATGGTTGAGGCACTTAGCCAAGACTTAATGTATTTGCTGTCAGGCAAAAATGTGAATGTGCAATTGTACCTGAATGAGTGTGAATTGATGCTGCCTAAAACCGCAAGCGAAATAGTGATTGGAAACGTAATTCGAAACGCTTACCAGCATACCCAGCAAGGTAAAGTCACTATCACGCTTTCAGGTGCAACGCTTACCGTACTTAATGAAGAAGATGGCATAGAGCAAAACGAAAGTGCCTCTTTGCCGGTAACGCCAAATAGTGAGTTAGATGGCGGTTTTGGAATAGGCTTAAAGCTTATCGATAAGCTATGTACGAAGTTGGAATGGGGATATTCTCACAAGAAGGTTATTGCACCGGTTACACAGGGCAACCACGGTGAGATGGACTCTGTGGCGAGAGGGTATAGCGTTGTTCTTACGCTTAAGTAACACGTAAAAAGGGTAGGTGCTCATAAGTTTATGCACTTTTTTGCTGGTCTATTCTTGCCTGTCTATTTTTGGAAATATTTTACTAAACTTTCCAAGGGCACCTACAAAAAACGCCGATGTTTAACATCGGCGTTCTTTTGTCTGTTTAAGCGCTCATTTTAAATGCTAGCACTACATCCATTCGCTGTTTCTACGTTTGCGCTTAGGAAGGTAAGTGAGCATTACACCAAGCAATATCCCCACGCCTGCCACTATACCACCGCGAGTAAACCAAGTAACAAGCTCATCTTTATTCGCGCTTTCAACCTTGGCGGTTAAGCGAATGATTTGAGATGCTTGTTCGTCGTTTGTCGTGGTAAGTTTAGACACCTTTTGACGAGCATCGTTAAGCTGCTGACGAAGTCTGGCGTTTTCTGACTGTGCAGCTTGCAGATCACTTTGGCTCTCAGCAAGCTTCTCACTAACAATAGGCAACTGCTCAGCCTGCGACATTGTGTTTGACACAAATCGGCTTTCTACCCAGCCTTTACGTCCTTCATCGTCGGTAATTTGCGTGAATTCGGCATCATTGTCGCGCGAAATTACCGTAATAGGGGTGCCAGCTTCAATTGAACCTTGGATACGATAGTTACGACCAGGTCCAGTATGCATAAAGATAAACAAGTCATCTCTTATGTAATGCGAAGAAGACGCTTCTAAGTCAGCGGTATCTTGTAGCGAAAATGCTTGAAAAGAGCATGCAATAAGGGCTGCTGCTAACCACTTTCGAATCATATGGAGTCCAATTTTAGAATTTAAAACGTGAAGATGGTATTGGTTGACCGCGATAAAGGCAAGTTTGTTCCACTTTTGTCTAATTTAAGCGGCTTGTTTAACAGCAGCAACATTGCGAAAAGTGATCGACAAGGGTAAGGTGTCAGCATCATAAGCTGTGCTTAGCGCAACCATGTCAGAAATAGAATTAAAATTTGTAACGGGTGACAATGCTCACCAGGCGTTTACCCAACGTGTACTCCCTCTTTTTGAAAAACACAATATCCAAGTTAACTCTCATCGCGAAATGCGCTTAGAGAACGATTATTACGATACGGATCAGCTCGATTTTCAAAACAATAAAATGGGCTTTCGAGTACGTGGTAATAATGGCGAGTACGAACAAACGTTAAAAACCAACGGTGTAGTAAGCGGTGGCTTGCACAAACGCATGGAATATAACGTAAGTCTTGATAACGCAAGGCCGGATCTCACGTTATTCGAGTCGAATGTGTGGCCCGAAGGTTGGGACATCACAACAAAGAATGCGAGTCTTTCTAAACAGTTCAGTACACACTTTACGCGCAATGCCTATGTGGTTGCTTTAGGCGATAGCCAAGTTGAAATTGTCTTAGACTGCGGTCAAGCTAGTACGGATAAAGCCAACTCCCCCATCAATGAGATTGAGCTTGAATTGATGTCAGGTGACATCAACAGTCTGTTTTCGTTGGCTGTGCTTATTAATGATAATATGCCGGTGCGTCTAAGCGATGTGTCAAAAGCCGCTCAGGGCTATCAGTTGCTACACGGCTTTAACGCTAAAGTTCGCCACCTACCAGACTTTCTAGCCCTTGAAGAGACCACCACCACAGAAGAGGCATTCGGCCAAGCAGTGCAAACCGCTTTGGCACATTGGCAGCATCACGAGCATGTCTTCTGCGAGAGTGGCTCTATAAAAATGCTGGCTGAGGTTGCTAAAAGCGTTAGGTTGCTACTGCAGAGTGTGTCGCTTTATCTACCCGTATTGCAGTGCCCTGAGCTATTAGCCCTGCACAAGAAACTAGTAAGCCATGCGCAAAAGTGGGGCTGGCAAGACGATTTACAAAGTTTGCGCTACTTGCTGTCTAAAAAGAGCATGTTTAACAAAACACTCAGCAAACATCCTGCGGTTGTAAGTTACCTACAAGGACGGCAAACAGGCTTAATGCAGGCCCATGAGCCTGAAAAACTGTTTTTCGACAATGATGCTACAGACATTAAGCTTCACGCTATAAGTCTTATACAGAATAAGCCTTGGCAAAAGGTGGCAACGGGATTTGATCACCCTGTACTTGACCATGCCAAAGGGTGGCTGTCGCAAGGTTGGCAAACTGTTCAGCAAAGTATGCCGCTAAGTAAAACCATGGGGCCTGCCAATTATAGCGCTGTAGAAGTGATGCTTAGGCAGACATTATGGAGTGGTTTTTTGCTTGGTGACCTATTCGTTGAAGAGCGAGGTAACTTTCGTGCGCCCTGGTTAGATTTACTTACCGGCATTGATGAATTAAACGCATTGCTCATGCTAAAGCAATCAATAGACGATGCGGAAGTGGACTCTCACGATGAGGTACGCAAATGGACAGCAGAGAAACTCAGTACGTTAATTCGAATTATGGAGCGAACGCGCACTGTGGCTATGCAACGTGAAATCTACTGGTAACCCATGTCGGTGGACACGTATTGCGTTAGTAAATTTTATCTCAGGGAAGGAGGGCGCTGATGACTTCAAGCTACTTTGATTATTTTCTTTATGCGCTACTAGGCGTTTATATTTTCTGTTTTGCGCGCCTGCTCGTCCAAAAAGTGAATTTAAACAGCATGCGCTGGCTAGTTGGCGCCTTTATCTGCTGGCCACTATTTATGCTAGATGAATGGCTGCGAATAGCGCAAGCGAGCTCACTAGCTATCTTGTATGGTTTATCAGATGTATTTGCCGTCATCGCAATTACTTGTTGTTATCGTGCCATAAAGCCCATGTTATTGGCTTATCCTACGGCAAGAAAGCGGCTATGGTGCCCCGCCGTGGTAACGGCAATTTTTCAATGTACCGTTTTACTTATTCCAGTGGGTGACAAACAGCAATGGCTTTCATCGTCGCCTACTGGCGAGCCTCTATTGTTATGGCCAGCCTATTTGGCCTCACTTTTAACGGGTTTCAGTGTATTGCTTATAGGTATCCTTATCACTGAACACATTCAAATGTACCACAGACATTTACCTGAGCAGGCGGTGGACACTAAAAACTTGAAAATGCCTAAGCTTGCCGGAGTAATGGGAAGCTTGGTCGGTGTTGCCTTTATGAGTATTTTACTTGTTACCGCCGCAACCTTTGGTTTTTTCCCCGTACCTTTTTGGGAAAGCTTTCATCACTTAATGATTGGCTGTGCACTGTTAGTGGTATTGTTTTCACTAACCTTTATTCGCCGAACAGCGCCGTCGCCATTGAACTACGAGCGACTGGACGAAGGCAAAGCCACACCCTACGAGATAAGCAGTATTATTTCTAAAGCAGAACGCTATACCATTGAGTCAAAGGCCTATAAAACCCGCTTTCTTACGCTAAGTGAGTTTTGCAAAGGGGCGGATATCGACCCTACATCTTTCGCTATTGCGCTTCAGCTTACTGAGAAGAAAAACTTCAGGCGGTTTATTTTTCACTACCGATTGGAATACGCAAAAAACGTACTGCTTCGCAGCGACGCTAAGCTTGAAGCCGTGGCAAAACGTATGGGCATAAATTCAGAAAAGTTTTTGAGTGAGTATTTGGTCAAGCACTTAAATTCTCGTTCTTAAAAATAACAAAGATGTTTTACCGGGTGCTTACGCCTGTGAACTACCAACATGATCCATCAACCTTCACCCACCAAATGCATTGCGCAGTATTTGATGGGTGAAGGTTTTGCGCAAATAAAAGCCTCTAGGACGAGTTTTAATACGTTGGCCCTCTGGTCCTAATGCATCGGTAAGCACTTTGCCATTAGCCGCTTTGGGGCGAATATGAAGTGCTTCACCTTGTCGAGAGGTAATAGATTCCACCTGTCCCGTAGCGATTTGTTCTACCAATTCTTCCCAGTCATTTCTGAGAATTTCGTTTTCATCCTCATTTGGACGCCAATAAAACCCGGTCGCCACACGCCTGTATGCTAACGGAATGGCTCTGTCGCCTTCTATGGGTAACCATAGTACTTGCTGTAGCTTGTTCCGAACATTTGAGGTTTCCCACGTGATCCCCGGTGCCATTAAAAGCGGCGCAAAACAAACATAAGTGGTTTCTAATGGTGAAAAGTTAGCATCGATTGGGATGGTTTTAAGTTCTATGCCTAACTCGGGGAAGTCCTGCTGTGGCTTTGAACCTGCACTGGCCCCAAGCCATTTCTCAATAAGCATGCCTGGCCACCCTTTGTGACGCTGTAAATTCGCAGGGATGGCAACATTGGCCATGTCAGCCAGTTCTCCTAAGGTTAAACCTGCAATAGCGTGGCATCGCGCTAAAAGACTATCTGGCGAAGATGGAGGTGATGAAGGAGGCTGCATAAAAAGTGGTTAATTTCCTGTTTAAAAGCGAAGGCGAACATTAAGACTATGATTGGAGCATAGTTTGTGGAAGAATGAAAACATATACAAGTATAGTGTGCCCGGGAGTCTATGTGATAGATGCCGATGGATTCCGTGCGAATGTGGGCATAGTGATTTGCAACAAAATGGGTCAAGTATTTTGGGCAAGACGTTATGGTCAACATTCATGGCAGTTCCCTCAAGGCGGAATTGATGAAGGGGAATCTGCTGAACAAGCTATGTACCGCGAGCTTCACGAAGAAGTAGGGCTGACACCGAAAGATGTCACCATTTTAAGTGTTACCCGTAACTGGCTTAGATATAAGCTACCAAAGCGATTAATTCGACAAGGCAGCAACCCTGTTTGTATAGGGCAAAAACAAAAATGGTTCTTGTTGCAGCTAGATTGCAACGAGCGCGACGTTAATGTGCTTAAAACAGGCCATCCTGAATTTGATGACTGGAGGTGGGTAAGTTACTGGTACCCCATTAGAAATGTTGTATCGTTTAAACGAGATGTATACAGACGAGTTATGAAAGAGTTCTCGCCGGTAGTTATGTCTGTGCAACATCGACCTCAACAGCGCCCAAATGTAGCCCCGCACAAGCGTGGTAAAAAGCGCAGGCGCGGTTAAGGCGATAATGGAAAAAGTGTAAAGGGGCAGAGATGTTAAAGGTGTCAGAGGCAGCGATGTGCAACACTAAACGACTAGCAAGCTGCAATTACACAAGGATAAACTAGTGAGCCCTCAGAGCCAGCAAGGCGCTATGTTAACTACATTGAAACGTATCGTGCAGGAAATGAATCAAATTCCTGCACTCGATACCGCTTTGTTTAAACTGGCCTCACGTGTAAAGCACACCCTCAGTGTTGACTCATGTTCTATTTATCTTGCCGATTACGACACGCAAGAATTCATTCTTAAAGCCACCGACGGCCTTCACCCCGATGCGGTAGAACAAGTTCGCATCGGTTTTTCGGAAGGTCTTATCGGTTTAGTTGGTCAACGTGAAGAACCGCTTAATATCGTAAACGCGCACAACCACCCTAGATTCAAACACTATCCCGAAGTAAAAGAAGAAAAGTATAATGCTTTTTTAGGTACGCCCATTATCAATCAAAGGCGTGTACTAGGTGTTATCACACTTCAGCAATCTCAGATGCGACGCTTTAGCGAAGATGAAGAGGCGTTTTTAGTTACCCTTGCTGCACAGCTTGCGTTAGAGATCACTAATGCTGACATACGCGGCGCATTGACACTCTCTAACTCCACCGACAACATTGCTCGACAAAAAAATGTGCGTGGCATTCCAGGCTCTCCTGGTTTAGCTATCGGTATCGGCGTATCGCCAGATAAATCGATTAACCTCAAAAACTGGGTAGTAAAACGCACACAGTCGCCGCAAGATCAAATTCAGCTTTACCGCAAAGGTGTTGAGGTAACAAGGGGGCATGTTGACGCCCTGTCTCAGCGATTGGATGACGGAATCCCCGATGACGTTAAATCCATTTTCCAGCTGTACCATCACCTATTAGATGCCAATAGTCTTGGGCGCGAAGTAGAAGAAAAAATTCGCAAAGGTTGGGATGCTGCATCGTCGTTGAAAATGGTAGTCGAAAGCTACGCAGCTCGTTTTCAGGCTATGGACGACCCTTACATGCAAGAGCGCGCTATTGATATTGTCGATTTATCCGACCGTATCCTAGCCAATATTTTGTATGAAGCGAATGGACAAAAAGTTTCTGAGCAGGTTATTACTGAGGCCAGTATTTTAGTCGCTGATGAAGTGTCAGCTCCCATGCTTGCTGAGTTTCCGCGAGATAAGCTCAAAGGCATTATCTCTATTCGTGGCTCGAACAACTCTCACGCAGCCATATTAGCAAGGGCTATGGGCGTGCCTGCCGTAATGGGCTGTCAAAACGTTACACCAGCGCTACTTGAAGACAAAGAAATACTGCTTGATGGCTATTCTGGCGAAGTCATTGTTTCTCCAGAACGTAATATTAAGACTGAGTTTATTCAGCTTATTGATGAAGAGTCTGCCATTGCAGAGAAAATTGACGCAGAGGCAGATAAACCGTGTGAGAGTGTTGATGGTTGCAGAATGTCCTTATACATCAACGCGGGTCTTTCTGCTGAAGTAGAGCTAAACGCTGAGCAGATTGGGGCAGGCGTGGGTTTATACCGCACCGAAATTCCCTTTATGCTTCGCGAGAGATTTCCTTCGGAGCAAGAGCAAGTACTGTTGTACCGTCAAGTACTTGAGGCGGCACCTTCGTTACCCATCACCATGCGTACACTCGATGTGGGGGGCGATAAACCACTGCCTTATTTCCCAATCAATGAAGAAAACCCGTTTTTAGGGTGGCGTGGCATACGTCTTACACTTGACCACCCAGAAATATTCTTGGTTCAGGTTCGCGCTATGCTTCGGGCAAGCGCAGGGCTAAGCAACCTTCAGATTATGCTGCCTATGATATCTACGGTATCTGAAGTGCAGGAATCTAAGCGCCTTATTAATCAGGCGTTTTATGAGATATCTGACGAAATTGCAGAGTCTGGACAAAGCCTGATTAAGCCAAAACTGGGTATTATGCTTGAAGTGCCGTCGGTACTTTATCAGCTACCTCAATTGGCCAAACACGTCGATTTCTTTTCAGTGGGCAGTAATGACTTAACCCAATATCTATTGGCGGTGGATAGAAATAACACGCGAGTGGCGGGGCTTTATAATAGCTATCATCCTGCCGTTTTAGGGGCGCTTTATGATGTAGTTCAAAAAGCTAATCAAAGCCAAGTGCCTGTTACTATCTGCGGAGAAATCGCGGGAGAGCCCGCGGGGGCGTTGCTGCTAATGGGAATGGGCTATCGCCGATTAAGCATGAACGGCTTTAACTTAAGAAAAATAAACTGGCTTATTAGAAAAGTCACGCTGGATGAATGTAAGCAGCTACTATCATTGGCACTCACCTCTGTAAGCCAAGAAGAAGTTTTTGTGCACTTGAATCAATACCTTGAAACTAAGGGCCTAGGAGGCCTTATCCGAGCAGGTGCCTAATAAATGGACCCATTTGTAGTAATTATTGTCAGCTGTTTGATCTTGGGCTCTGTGGTTGGAATTCTGGCGGGTATGTTAGGTATTGGGGGCGGTTTAATTATCGTACCTGCGCTGTCATACTTACTGATTCATTTTCTGGGCATGACTACTGAAACAGTTATGCCTGTCGCTATCGCAACATCCTTATCTACCATCATTTTCACGGGTATGTCGTCGGCTTTAGCACATTATAAACTGGGTAATATTCAGCGTCATATTGTGCTTTATACAGGGTTAGGGATTGCATTTGGCGCAATTGCCGGTGCCCAGGTGGCAAGTCATATTTCAGGTGAATTGCTAAAGGACGTGTTCGCCGTCCTGGTTATATTGATAGCTCTGCAAATGATTTTTGGCAAACAAAAAGCGTCTGAAAATGAAGCGTCCAAAGGGGCGTTAGCCGCTGTTGGTGGCGGAGCAGGCATGCTAAGTGCGCTAATGGGAATTGGCGGTGGCGCATTATTGGTGCCTGCTTTAGTGTGGTTTCGTGTTAATGTACGCGCGGCTATAGGTTGCGCCGCTTTTTGCGGGCTAGTTATTGCCGTTTTTGGTACCACCAGTTTTGTTATCGCTGGGTGGGGTGAGATAGATGTACCAGAATACAGTATGGGTTATGTTTATCTGCCTGCTACAGCTGGTATTGTTGCAACCTCCATGTTTACCGCAAACATAGGGGCAAAGCTCGGGCAGCGCGTTAATATACGTGTGTTAAAAGCGATGTTGGCTTGTTTACTTGTTTTAGTAAGCATTAGAATGATTTTAGGAATTGAATAAAATAATGGAACAGAGCAGTTATCTGGTATTTCCCAGTATCGACCCCGTTATCTTCAGTGTCGGTCCATTAAGTGTGCGCTGGTACGGCTTAATGTATTTGGTGGGCTTTATTGCCGCATACTTGCTGGCACAAAAGCGCCTTTCACAGACTAACTGGAGCCGTGAGCAGCTAAGCGATCTGCTTTTCTGGAGCTTTGTGGGCGTGATTTTGGGGGGGCGCATTGGCTATGTGTTCTTCTACCAGTTTGGCATGTTCTTAGACGACCCTCTGTATCTATTTAAAATTTGGGCGGGTGGAATGTCTTTCCACGGCGGCTTGTTAGGGGTATTAGCTGCCCTGTTTTGGCGCGCAAAATGTATGAATACCACCTTCCTACGTTTAGGGGATTTCGTTGCACCACTTGTACCCATTGGTTTGGGGGCTGGTCGAATTGGCAATTTCCTAAACGCAGAGCTATGGGGGCGCACCACGGACGTACCTTGGGCTGTTATTTTTCCTAACGCAGGTTATGTTCCTCGTCACCCGTCTCAGCTATACGAATTTGCGCTAGAGGGCGTGTTGCTCTTTGTTATCCTATGGCTTTATTCTGCCAAGAAGCGCCCGGTAGGGGCGGTGAGTGGTTTATTCTTGCTCGGTTACGGTAGCTTTAGGTTTATCGTTGAGTACTTCAGAGAGCCTGATGCTCATATTGGCTTATACCAAATGGGCCTAAGCCAGGGGCAACTTCTTTGTTTACCTATGATAGCTTTAGGAATAGGATTAATAGTCCGCGCTTATATGCGCGGGAAAGACCGTGTTGAACAACAAAAAATATAAGAATAACGATGAAAGAATATCTCGCATTAATGCGCCATGTACGTGATACGGGTGTGAAAAAGGAAGATCGAACTGGTACAGGTACATTAAGTGTATTCGGCTATCAGATGCGTTTTAATTTACAGGAAGGTTTCCCTTTGGTGACAACAAAGAAGTGTCACTTAAAATCAATTATTCACGAACTACTTTGGTTCTTAAAAGGCGACACAAATATTGCCTATTTAAAAGAACACGGCGTAAAAATTTGGGATGAATGGGCTACAGATGAAGGCGAGCTTGGCCCTGTATATGGCCATCAATGGCGTAGTTGGGATCGCGGTGACGGTACCTCTGTTGACCAAATTGCCGAAGTGGTAGAGCAAATTAAAAATAACCCTGATTCACGTCGTCTCATCGTTAGCGGCTGGAACCCTGCGGTATTGCCTGATACTAGCTATTCACCCAAAGAAAATGCGGCAATGGGCAAGCAGGCCCTTCCTCCATGCCATACGCTTTTCCAGTTTTACGTTTTAGAAGGCAAGCTAAGCTGCCAGCTTTACCAGCGTAGCGGTGATATCTTTCTTGGCGTTCCGTTTAACATTGCAAGCTACGCACTGCTTACCATGATGATTGCACAAGTATGCGACCTAGAGCCGGGTGATTTCATCCATACTTTAGGTGACGCACACTTGTATTCAAATCATCTTGAACAGGTAGAACTTCAGCTTAGTCGCGAACCGTTTGCCCGTCCGACGATGGAAATTAACCCAGATATAAAAGATATCTTTGGGTTTTCGTACGATGACTTCACGCTAAAGAATTACCAATCACACCCACACATCAAAGCCCCTGTAGCTATTTGAGGAGTTACCATGAGTACTCCCATATTGATTTGCGATGACTCGGGCTTCGCAAGGCGACAAATGGCGCGCAGTTTACCTGATGGGTGGGATGTCGATATCTCATTCGCCGAGAATGGCGAACAAGCCCTAGCTCTTATCCGAGAAGGTAAGGGCGACGTGGTGTTTCTCGACTTAAACATGCCGGTAATGGACGGTTATCAAACTATGGAGGCTATCCGTCAGCAGGACCTACCGTGTTTAGTGGTAGTGGTCTCCGGCGATGTCCAATCGCAAGCGCGAGAAAAAATGCTTGCCCTGGGTGCTTTAGATTTCATTCGAAAGCCAATTGATAATGAAAAGCTCAGCCACATCTTATCTTCCTACGGTATTTATAATGGTGAGAGCCATTCATCAGGGGCTAGTTTACAAAAGGCGCAGAGGCAAAGTGAGTCAAGTGCGCCTAAAGCCAAGGGCCCAACGAGCAACGAAGAGCAGTTAGACGCATGCCGTGAAATGGTCAATATCGCCATGGGTCGCGCGGGAGAAAATCTTGCCCAGCTGCTAGGTGAGTTTATTGACTTGCCCATACCTAATGTTAACTTAATTGAAAGCAACGAACTGTCTATGGCGATTGCCGAGATTAATCGTAATGACAGCGTTTCTGCGGTTTCTAAAGGGTTTATTAGCGAAGGTATAAGTGGTGAAGCTCTGGTTATCTTTAACGATACAAATACGCAAAACATTGTTGAGTTGTTGAAATACCCTTCGTCGGCATCGTCAGACAAGCTCGCTCTCGAAGCCCTTATGGACGTGTCGAATATTCTTATAGGCGCTTGTTTAAATGGCTTGTCAGAGCAGCTCAACGTCGCTTTTAGTCATACGCATCCTATTTTACTCGGCCGGCACCAAGGGTTATCAACGCTTCTAAGTGATAACGTACAGCGCTGGGGAAAATTAATGGCCATTGAGATTGGCTATGCGATAAAGTCGAGAGATATTTCCTTCGACCTTCTGTTGTTGTTTCCCGGTGATGCTATGAATCACATTTATGCACGGCTGTTCGATGATGGTTCGATAAAACAAGACAAGGGAAGTCTATGAATGCTTCAACTGGTACACTCGCTGCAGAAACCCTCGTTAGTTCATCTCACGTACCTGCAGAATTACTCGACTCAATTGAAGTAGGGATTGCGGTAATTGATCGCAACTTCAACGTGCAGGTCTGGAATAAATTTCTTGAGGATCATAGCGCTAAGAAAGCGAACGCTATGGTTGGGACTAGCTTGTTTTCTCACTTTCCTGAAATAGAAGAGAAGTGGCTTAGAACCAAAGTTGACCCTGTATTTAATTTAAAAAGTCCGGTGTTTATCATTTGGGAGCAGCGCCCTTACTTATTAAAGTTCGATTGTAATCGTCCGGTTACTTGCGCCGCTGAGTTTATGTACCAAAACGTGACCATCTTCCCTATTGTAGATAAAAGCGGACGTGTAGAGCGGTTCTGTATGCTGGTTTACGATGTGACCGAGCAGGCCCTGGGCAAACTGGGAATGCAGCATCTTAACGAAGAGTTGAAAACCGCAAGCCGAGTCGATGGGCTTACAGGGTTATTTAACCGCCGCTATTGGCAAGAGCGCTTTGATGAAATGCACAAGTTGTGTGTTCGGCGAGAAAAGCCTAGCACCGCCCTTATGTTAGACATCGACCACTTTAAGCGCATTAATGACACCTACGGTCACCAGGCAGGCGACAAAGTCATAAAAATGCTTGCTGCCCTGATTAAACGTTGTGTACGGGAAACCGATCTGGCGGGGCGTTATGGCGGCGAGGAGTTTGCAATTATCCTTAACGATTCAACGGTAGACGATGCAAAAGCGGTAGCCGAGCGTATCCGACAATTTGCACAGCGTTTGGTGGTTGAGCATGAGGGCGAATCAATAAACTTCACTGTAAGCCTTGGTCTCGCCCAGTTCTCTCCCGACTTTAAAGAACCGATGGCCTGGCTTGAATGTGCCGACCAAGCCCTTTACCAAGCCAAAGAAAATGGTAGAAACCAGTACCGCATTTACCGCTTAGACCAGAGCGCACTTTAGGAAAGCGCAAGGCGCAAGGTATTTCTAAGTTCCTGAAAGGTAACCGGCTTTACAAGGTGATAGCGAATGCCCGCTTGCAGTGAAGCCTCTTTATCATTTCGGTGGGCGTTAGCGGTAAGGGCAATTACAGGGAGGGTAGGGTGCCCTTCTTTCATTATTTTTGCTACTTCCAAACCGTTAATATCTGGCAGGTTGATGTCGAGTAACACGCAGTCAAAGACGGTTTCGTTAACTCGGCTAATGGCATCGTCGCCGGTATAACTCACCGTCACATTGTGACCCATACTTTGTAGCATATACTCCACCATCTCGGCGTTAATCGGTTCATCTTCAACAACTAATATGTTGGCCTTAGCTACATCTTTTATGACTTTTTTATTATTTACCGTTAGTTGATGAATGGCGTCTACAAACCGGTTTCTGTCGATGGGTTTAACAAAGCTCTGATATATGGGTAGCTCGCTGTTGGCGATAATATTTGCAATATCCGGTGTTGCCGATAATACGATGACCGGTGGCACTCGCTCTCCGTAAATGGCGCGCAGTGTTTTCACCAATTCAAGCCCATTCATCCCAGGCATATATAAATCGGCAATAATGCCCGAGAATTGAAGCACTTCTTCGTGAAGGTTCAAAAGGTTGGCGCCAGACGAAAATGCTCTTACGCTATACCCTTCTCTGGTAATAATGGACTGAAGGTGAAGCCTTGATATTTCTAAATCGTCGACAACCGCGAATTTGGCATTTGAAGGGGTAGATGACACCGATGGTGAATCTTCTAGGGGCTTTATAGGCAGTGCTATTTTAAATTCCGAACCGACGCCGACAGTACTATTAACCTGAAGAGTACCGCCAAGTCTATCAATACTGCGCTTGGCTACTGATAAGCCAATTCCTGCACCTGGGTAGCGCTGGCTTTGCGAATGCTCTCCTCTATAAAAGCGCTCAAACATGCGTTTCTGTGTACTATCATCAATGCCAATGCCAGTGTCATTTACGATGATTATTAGAAATATCCCCTTGTTTTTAACGAACGTTGTGACGGTTACGTCGATTAGACCCGTGGACGTGAACTTGACGGCATTGTCGAGAATATTTGTAACGACTTTAGAAAGAGCCATAGGATCGGTTTCAGTATAGCTAGGTACGCTATGACTGCAGTGCATGTTGAACTCGAGTTTTTTGTCTTTAATTCTAATCGAAAATGGGGATATGCATTCGTCTAACAAGCTGATCAAGTCCACCTTTGCAAGTTGTAGGTCATCCTCTATGTGATTATTGAGTATATCAGTAAGGTTGTTGGTTAAATTTAGCAGTCGATAACTGGATTGCTCTGCTTGTTGAATTAACCGAGTACGCTGATCTTCCAAATTAGGAATAAGCTCTAAGGCACTAATTATGGCGCTAATCGGGGCCCTAAACTCATGGCTGATAAGCTGTAAAAACTCTTTGCTCTGTAGGTCTTGATCATTATCAGCAATAGCAAGCCGTACCTTTGACTTGTTGAGTTTTCGCAGAGATTTCTTGGGTGAGCTTTTACTAATAATCCACGCACAAAGATACCAAAGAACCAGAACAACTGCGCCAAATAAAGTGGTTATCAACATCTTTTGCCGCAGTGCCTGTACACGGAGTAACGCCGCATTTTCTTCCGCTTGTAAGGTGCTTAGAAGAGGAAGAAGGCTAAAGCCATCATCAATATAAGGCTTCATTTCAGTAGGGGGGAGCGCCATAAGCGTATAAAGCAATATTCGCGTTGTTTTGGCGCTTTCTTCGGCTGTGGCTCTATTTAAACCTTTATATGCCTTTGTAAACTCTTCCTTAGAAACGGGCGCAGGAGCGTCGCTGACCCTCCATCTGTCTTGTAAATATCGATGTAACCCCTGGTACGTTACCTGTAACTGATGGGCTAGAGCGGTATGATTGCCATTATCGCTTTGAGTTTGTCTATTGAATTGGTGAATTCGATGTTCAGCGGTAATTATACTGTCTACTAAATCACTCTTTTGCTCAAGGTTAGTAATGGAAGACTGCTGTTTGGTGTTTAACACAAACAAGATTGAGATAATAATGGCCGCGAAAAACATAGCCGTGGCGTTTACTTTTGAAAAGGTAAAAGCGGCAAATGCCAATGATGACTTGCGTTGCGGTGGATCAGCCTTGTTTGCGCTCAAATTTCTTCCTTGCAAGAGTTTGTATTAACTACCTTCTTTAAATGTAGGCAACTAATACAAACTTGCAAGGTCACTAAATGTAGATAGCAACAGGGTGTAAGGAATTTATGGCGCTTCGACGCGCTTTATGTGCTCTCTTATGGAATATAAAAAG
Source organism: Alteromonas sp. ABD4_190 (assembly GCF_056160105.1). Lineage (NCBI taxonomy): Bacteria > Pseudomonadati > Pseudomonadota > Gammaproteobacteria > Alteromonadales > Alteromonadaceae > Alteromonas > Alteromonas sp. ABD4_190. The sequence continues at coordinate 1,474,126 of NZ_JBSWWN010000001.1, read as the reverse complement.
CAAAGGCTTGGGACCACCATGACAGCGGTCAAAATGAAAAACAAACTCCAGTTTCCATTAAGACTATCGACAACTAAACCACTGCTAGAAGCAACCAATGTTCGTCCTGCAACACTTAGTGAGGCCATAAGTGCATATTGAGTTGCGCTAAAAGCGCGGTTACATAAGAGTGATATAAAGGCGACCATGGCAACAGTGCTCCATGCTCCGGTAAAACCATCGACAATTACAGTGATGGCTAACAGTGAAGTTGAAGGTCCTGTTTGTGCGATAAGAGCAAACAGAAGGTTTGAAGCCGCCATGGCAACACCAGCAATCATAAGCCCTCGGTAAATACCATAGCGGATGTTCACTAACCCGCCAAGTAAAGAGAATATAATGGTCACCCACCAGTTAAGTAACTTTGAGTAAGTGGCGATATCGCTATTTGAAAAACCCACTTCTTTATAGAAGACGATGCTCATACGACCTAAAAACGCTTCTCCAATTTTAAAAAGAAAAATAAACAGTAAGAATGAAGCAGCCAGCTTGATGCCATTGCGGTTAAAGAACTCCGAAAATGGTGTTATGAGTGTTGTTCTTATCCAGTTAATTGCTGTAGAGCTGTTTGCGCCTACATCCGTTACTTGCTCAAGCAAAGCTTCCCTATTAACTGCGGGTTCATTAGCAAACCAGGTAGCTACTGCCAAAGAGGCCATAATAGCGCCAAGTAATAAGTAAATATCTGGCCAAGTCCAGGAAGTGAGGTCTGCTAAGAAAAAGGGGATAGCGCCAAGGCCACCGTAGCCCGTCCACCATCCAGCTGTTGCTACTGATGAGGCAGCAGACATACCATCTTTATCTTCTTTTTCAATACAATCAATACGAAAGCCATCAATAGCAATATCTTGGGTGGCAGAAGCAATGGCGATGAGTAAACCAATCAAGGCTACGTAGAATAGGTCTTGGTTTGCGGTAAGTTGGGACATGGCCAGACACAGGAAAACAACAGCGCTTTGCATCAAAAAGATCCAACCGCGTCTTTGTCCTAACAACGGCGGCTTAAGCTTATCGACAAGGGGCGACCATAAAAAATTAAATGAGTAGGTGGCGAAGATGATACCGAAAAGACCAATAGCCGAACGCGATAAACCTTCATCTTTTAGCCAAGCCGATAACACTGAACCAATCATGATCCAAGGAAAGCCGCTGGAAATGCCAAATAGAAAAATCGCTAGATAGCGTTTGTCGTTGAACGTTTTTAATGCAGTAAGCAATACTTCGGCCTTCGGCGTTGACTCAAAAGTGTATTGAGCCATGAACCATTGTGTTTAGCAATAAAACTGTGGGGGCATGATGAAATTTTAAGCGATACGTTTTAACCCAAGGGGGGAGTATACCGTTGTAAGTGAGCGGAAATTAGGGGCGGATCCCGACGCAATCCAGAGGGCAGTGCCCTAAACCTTCCAGAAAGTTAACACAGTTTGTTAACTCATCAACAAGAAACTGGTCTTTTGTTAGTTTATCTTCATTCCAGTAATGCACTTGATGAAGCAAATGCCAAAAAACACGCTCTTTTTGCGTATATGGCTGGGTTAATGTGCATTCAATTTGCCCCCATTCTTCCATACTATCCCAAAAGAATAGCTCGATCTCCTCGATAGGAAGCTCTCCCTGCCAAAATGCTCGCAAATAGAAACACAGCTGTTTCGCTTTGTTATCTACAAAATCTTGAACATTCACAAGCCACTCAACCGTCGTTGTTTGCTAAAAAATAGTATAGTCCATAACAAGATTACCATTGACTTCAGCACCCCATTATTCGTGTGAATAAAGGTAGGTAACTGTTTTGGATACTGATTTAGCCTAATCCCAAGATTGAGGAATTACCAGCCTAGATGTCTGGTCCAGCCTATAGTGCTATTTGCAACCATTTGAATATAAGATGTTTTTTCAATCGCCTTTATACTAAAGATTGAAGAATTATTTGGAATGATAACTTGCCTGTAGTGTAACTTTAGTTCATTTTTTGCTCTAACTTTTCTTTTCATTGTGGTGATGCCCTCCCAGTCATTGAAGTCGCTGAGGGTTAAGTCGAGCACAGGAAAGTTCGCTTTCGCTATGGTATCAATCACTAAATTGTTTGTATTTTCCTCTGGCCAAAACGGTGAAATAGCCACAAACGTGTCAGGCTGTAAATTAGGCTGTGTTTCTATAGAAGACAGGTAAGTGGTAGCAAGCATACCTTGCGCGATTACCATGCGATATCCGGTTTTGTCTTGTAAATAATTATCTAAAGCGTTGAGCTGCAATGTCAGGGCTTCTGTTGCCGCTTCAAAGTTGAGGTATTGCGTCAGTTGGTTACTTCGAGGGTGAATGACTAGCGCAGTTTCAGTCGGTGACGAGGCTTCCTCTGTCAACATTTCGCTGTCCTGTTCACCACTGGTTTCGGCGTTAGACGAGCTTATGGGCATATTGAAAGGGCTTATGATGACGTTCCAGCCTTTATCAGCAAGCATGTTAGCAAGGCTATTTCCTTGCGCCAAAGTAAGGCTAGACGGAAAGGGTTCAGTAAGCACGATAGCAACACCTAAGGGAAGCGGTGTTTTTGACTCTACTTCAATGATTGGGGCTTCCATTTCGCCTATCATAAGGGCTTTTACTTCACCTGGCAGATAAGCATTTTTTACGTCCGTAAAAAAGTCGCAATGAGCCGTCATAGGCAGCAGCGAAACAATCAATGCATAGGTTAAAAGGAGAGCGTGCCTTTTCATAAAAAATGGTATGCCTTTAACTATCACCTTGATACGGACAGTTTTGCCAGCATCAAATCAGTTTATAAACGAATTCGTTCTATTAAGATTATCGGCAACGCCCTTTAAAACTAAAATAATGTTGTTTAATAAAGGCCGAGACGCATTAAGGGGCTACTCAATGCGCTCTGAAAGTGGAGGTGGGCAATACGGACTAAAAGGGATGGTGACATTAAAGTGCAGCCAATGACCAAGTATTGGGTGGGAAAAACTCAAGCTTTCTGCATGTAGCTGTAAGCGAGAGGCCATGGATAGCGCTTCTTCATGGGCATAAAGTCTGTCCCCTAAAATAGGGTGGCCTAAAGCAAGCATATGCACGCGCAGTTGATGAGAGCGACCTGTGATGGGATAAAGGGCAACTAAAGAGTAGGGCAATCCATTTTCATCATGGTTACGCTCGACAACGTCAAAACGCGTCACTGCTTTCTTACCGCGCTCGAAATCTACCATTTGCTTCGGTCTGTTCGGCCAGTCGCAAATAAGGGGAAGGTTAACTTCTCCGCTGTCTTGTTCTACATGCCCATGAACTCGGGCGAAGTAACGTTTTTTAGTTTGCCGAAGTTCAAACTGTTTCGAGATATGGCGATGGCTGTCTTTATTGAGCGCCAGCACCAAAATACCTGAAGTCGCCATGTCTAAGCGATGTACTACTGTGGCGGTGGGATAAACACGGTTCACCCGGCTGATCAGCGAGTCTCGGTGCTCTAATGCCTTTCCTGGCACGCTTAACAGCCCGCTAGGCTTGTGCGCTACCACCACATCCTCATCTTGATACAGGATATCAAGATAAGGCGTCATAGGCGGGTTATAAACAAAACTCGGGTTTGCCATTATGTACTCGTTACTTCAACGTTGTTCTTTCAGTGCTTAACATTTTGCATTTACGGGTTGTTCACCACAATACGTATTGCGTCTAGCTGAACATCTGCTTCCTGAATGACCTTATCGAGCGCATTCATTTGCGTTTCAATAAATTCAATTTCGCTATCGCGCACAGCAGGGTTGCGCTTTTGAAGATCGCGTAAGCGCTGTATTTCATCATTCAATGTGCTATGCATATCGTTAAGGGCATCATGCTGCTTTTGGTTAGCTTGCTGATGAGCAAGCTTACGCGCCTTTTCTATGGCAAGCTCAAGCGGCTGTTGCAAGGCTTTTAGAAGCTGAGCCGAGATCTTACGTCCAATTTTACGCTTAACGTCGAAGCTTAATTCAGACAGGTTTCCTTGCGCATCTAAACACACTCGCACAGGCGTTTGAGGTAAGAAGCGACCCAACTGAAGCGCTTTAGGCGCTTGCGCCTGCAGCACAAACAACGCCTCAACCCAATAAGCGCCTTTTGGCAAAGACGGCTCGGCAATGAAGCCCATGCTGCTCTTTCCGTGTACGTCGGTGAGTACTACGTCCATGGCGGTATGCACAAGTGGATGATCCCAACTTAAAAACTGCACGTTTTCTAGCGTGGTGGCAACACGGCGCTTGTAAGTAACCGTCATGCCTTCTGGGTCAAGACCTGGAAGCTGGCTCACCATCGACTCGGTTGGCATAAGAATAAAGCAGTCATTGCCTTTTTCGTCCTGCTGAACACCAATAGCATCGAATACGCGACCCATAAAGCGCGACAAATCTTGTTCGCTATCAAGGGTAATAATGTCTTCAAGCAGTTGTTCTACGCGGCCCTCTCCCGAAGCATTAAGCTCTAGAAGACGATCGCGACCGGCTTCAAGCTGCGCCACTAGCTGACTGTTTAGCGTAACACTCATGTTCACAAGCTCGTCACGGGCGCTCATATCGTCAGGGTGTAAGCAGGCGCCAATAAGCAAAGGCTTAACGTCGTCGAACACGCCAGAGCCGGTTGGACAGGTCTTCTCAAAAGCATTCAGCCCTTCGTGATACCAATCTAGTAATACGTGCTGCGCGGTTTTCGCTAAATACGGCACGTGAATTTGTACGGTTTGGGTTTGGCCAATACGGTCAAGGCGACCAATACGTTGTTCAAGCAGATCTGGCGTGATAGGCAAATCGAACAGCACCAAATGGTGAGCGAACTGGAAGTTACGACCTTCGCTACCAATTTCACTACACAGTAGAATTTGTGCGCCGTCTTCCTCATCAGCAAAATAATGGGCCGCCTTGTCGCGTTCAACAATGCTCATGCCTTCGTGGAATACACTATGGCGAATTCCGGTTTGCGTGCGAATAACCTCACCTAATTCTTGCGCTGTACGGGCGCTTGCGCAAATAAGCAGAATCTTTTCTGGCTTAACGCTTTGCATGAAATCAAGCAGCCATTCAACGCGCGGGTCTTGCTTGGTCCAGCTGTTAACCACGCTTGCCATACGTTCAGGATACAGTGAATAGGTTAAGTCACCGCCGCTCACTGCCTCTGAATAAACCTCAGGTAAAGCCAATTCATATGCACTTAGTTTACGCTCTGGGAACCCTTCGATATTGGCACGGCGGTTTCTGAACAACATGCGACCTGTACCGTGACAGTCGATAAGTTGATGCAGCAACGCATGACGATTTTCCGGCGAGCTTAAATCACCTGCATGGTCCATTACGTCAGGCGCGAATTCTGCGAGTTTGCTGCGTTGTTTGTCGTTAGGCTCGGCGTCTGAAAGTAATGGCGCTACCGCATCGGCGAGCTGGCTGTATTTCGATTCTTCATCTAAGAAAGCGTCGTAGCTATGGAAGCGGGCCGGGTCGAGCAGGCGTAAGCGTGCAAAGTGGCTTTCGTGACCAAGTTGATCAGGCGTGGCGGTAAGTAGCAATACGCCAGGCGTTTGGTTGGCTAGCGCTTCAACACATAGGTATTCGGCAGAGGGAGCTTCACTTGACCACGCAAGGTGGTGGGCTTCATCGACAACCATTAAATCCCAACCTGCGGCTTGAATTTGCTGCTGGCGTTTTTCGCTCTTACTGAGAAAGTCGATACTGCAAAGTACCAGCTGGTCGTTTTCAAATGGATTCACAGCGCTCGCGTCAGACGTTTCGTCATCTCCTAAGCCTTCACTCTTCTCTATCGCTTCGCAGCGACTTTCATCGTAAATGGCAAAAGGAAGGTTAACGCGACGAAGCATTTCAACTAACCATTGGTGCATGAGCGAGTCTGGAACCAAAATAAGCACGCGCTCTGCACGGCCTGTTTTAAGCTGCTGGTGAATAATCAACGCGGCTTCAATGGTTTTACCAAGTCCTACTTCATCGGCAAGTAATACGCGCGGTGCGTGTCTGCCGCCTACCTCTGACGCAATGTGGAGTTGGTGCGGAATAAGCGATATGCGCGCACCTGCAAGACCAATGGTGTTTGAACGTAAGTAATCGTATTGATGATCTAAAGCACGCTCGCGCAAATCGAACCATTTAGGGTTGTCTAATTGCTGACTGAACAGGCGCTTTTCAGGTTGGTTCAAGCGAATGTGGCTGTCTAGCATGGTTTCAGGTAATCGCGCTTGCGCTTTGGTGTCTTCGCGAAACCCGTGATAGATGAAAAGATCTTGGCTTTCTTCTTTTTCAGTAATGGTCATTTCCCAGCCGTCTTGGCTTTTGACCGTTTCGCCAATTTCGAATATTAGTCGGGTAAGCGGCGCGTCTTGCTTTGTGTATTTTCGCGCTTCGCCTGTTGCCGGATACAACACTTCAACTGAACGGAAGTCGCTACCAATAACGACACCTAACCCCAGCTCTATTTCTGTGTTGCTTAACCAACGCTGACCAACTGAAAATTGACTATCTGAACTCATAAATCACCAACCTATTTTTCGGGGGGCGGTATTGTACGCATTGCGTTGTGATAAGTCATTAATACTAGACCATTGGTTGTCATTTTTACTACATGGGCGAAGAGGGGGTCTGATGCATCTGAAAAAGGTTTTCAATTCCTTGAATGGCTTTTGCTGCATCATCACTCGTTGCACTGTTGATGGCTTTTATAAGCTCAGGTGCATGGTATCGTTCTAACAAGTTTAAGAACGTCTCTGTGCCAGGCGGCATACCATTATTCACTGCTTTTTGAAGTCGCTTCCATACAGTGAACAGCGACTCCTCACCTAACGTTTTTTGTTGCACCACGCTATCGATGGCGCGGTGCATTATCATCCCGCATGAATAATAAAGATTGAAGAGCCCGTTTTTATAAGCACGAGCCAGCGTTGTCTTCGCCAGCCCTTCAGTACAGCTCTCGAAAGCGCGGGTCATTCGGCTTTCAACGTAGCTATTGACGTCTTCGTAGAGGAAGTTCATGGCGATTGCCGCAAAGTAGTCGGCGTTGCCCTCGTGCAGCCAAGACTGCTCCTCGTTTTCTGATACACCTTCGGTACTGCCGGGCTGATATAAATGGGCGACTTCGTGAGCAAAGAACCAAAGTGTTTGGTTAACAAAGCTGCTGTTATCGGCCTGCTCATTTAAGTCTTGTCTGTTCCAATGCATAAATATCTGGTTAGGTAGTGTGCCGCCTTGTGTAGAGTGATCGTTTACGTTTGCATAAGAGGCAAGTAACATGGGCTTTTCGCCCTTAAGCGGATTAAGAGAATGGGAGAAAAACGCCATCATGTTGGGTATATCTTCTTCTAGCGAAGCTTTAATGTTTTCAGGAAGCCCGGGATCAATTAGGGCAACTACATCATCGGTAATAATTGGCTGTTGCCTACCCACATACACGGCTCTTCCATCATTGTTATCTGTCCACGACACGCTGCTTTTCATTACTTTGCCATTCAACACTATGTGCTCATCACTGGGAACATTGAGTGTCAGCTGCCATTTGTTATCTTCTTCAGTACAGGCATTAGCACAAGCAAACAGTCGCCCAGAGTGAAAGGCATTTCCACCATCAGAAAAAGGAGAAAATGGTGCGTAATCTTTTCCCAAGTGTTTATAGGTGGGCGTCAGTAAAAATGACACGGTAGAGAGGGGCCTGCCTGACTTCGAACGTACAAGTTCTTGGTGTTTGACGTTATCAAAGACGATTTCTATGTCGTTGTCTTGCGCGAACCAACGTGTTGTTCTTGATGTATCTGGGTTTCTAACAAAAGCCAGCGTTTTGGCTGGCGTAGTTAATGTGTAAGTGACTACCCATTTTTCAGACGTATCAGCCGTGCTTTTCTCAACCTTGATTAGAATGGTAGAAAGGGAAGAATCATTGTGCGCTTGGCTATTCGCCCATGCAACTTCAACGTTAAAGCACGCTAGTAGCGCTAACGTCATGCTTATGGCTGTTTTTATTTTTGTGATGTTAAGCCAATTCATAGCTGATCTTTCCCTGAGTGTTATTAATTTAAACGCATCCACTTTATTGGGGGTTGTGGCATTGGGTTAGCCCCCGTGTTTAATTCACCGCTTCAACAAGTACACCTTAGCGTATTTGGGTATTAAAAACGCAGTTAAAACTACGCTAACTGTCGTTAAAGTGTGAGCATTTGTTACGAACCAAGTATGCCAGTTTCTTCTTTTTATCAAAATGGGAGCGCTGTGCTATCTCATATAACGTGAAGGGACTGTTCGCCGCTTCTCACTTGCTCTAACGAAAAATAAAAAAGAAAAAACAGTGCTAAATCTCAAAAACTGGATTATGGTGGAATTAAGGGTTCGCTAATTTAACAAACGAACCTTTGAGGCAGAAAGAGTAGTACTGCTTCTCAGTCGACGCGAGTAGGGGAAGAAGTCCTGTTTCGAGCGGCATTCTCCTACAACCGTAACTGTAGCTTGTTAGCGCGTGCGTTCATAAATGAACAATACGTCTAACCTGGCTTTATTTACCGGAGTGAAGGATGCCAAAAAAAAATTCTACCGATACTAAGATTTACGTCCTCGATACCAATATTCTGCTGCACGAACCTCACGCTTTTCTCTCCTTTAAAGAACATGACGTTGTTATTCCAATGACCGTATTGGAAGAACTCGACTACATCAAAGACAGCAAAAAAGATGTGGCGCGTGATGCACGGGTATCCATTCGGGCTATGGAGGATTTACTCCACGACGCAACGCCAGAAGATATGCTAGCGGGTGTATCGATGGAAGGGTTGGGCGCGGGTCAAACGGCACCTACAGGGAGTCTATCTATATTCGCCGACCTCAACATGGTTGAGGCTCAGCAAGTGTTTACCAGCAACGAGAATGACAACCGCATTATTAACGTAGCGCTGCACTTGCAAAAGACGTTCGCGCCGCAAAAAGTGGTGTTGGTTACCAAAGACTTAAACATGCGCCTTAAAGCGAAAGGGGCAGGCCTCGCTCATGTTGAAGACTACCGCACCGACCAGCTAATTACTGACATCAAATATTTATCTCGCGGGTTTCATACCTTTGAAGGTAATTTTTGGGATAGCGTAAAAAGCGTGGATAGCCGCAGCGAAGGGCGCGACACCATTCACACTATCCCCAAGTCTATGTTGCCAGAAGCGTATGTAAACGAGTTTTTGCTCGACGAAACGAAGCAGTTTGCAGGTTTAGTAGAAGAGATCACCGACGATCATTTAGAGGTGTTGGATTTAGGTTACGAACGCTTGATGGGTCGTCACGCCTGGGGCATCACACCCAAAAATATAGGGCAGGCCATGGCGCTTCATGCGCTGCTAGACCCACACATTGACATGGTTATTCTCACAGGCCCTGCCGGTAGTGGTAAAACGCTCCTTGCGTTAGCGGCAGCCCTTGAAATGGTGGTAGAGCGTAACATGTATGACAAAATCATTGTTACGCGAAGCACGCCGGAAATTGCTGAGTCCATCGGCTTCTTGCCGGGAACGGAAGAAGAAAAAATGTTGCCTTGGTTGGCAGCAATTACTGATTCTTTGGAAGTACTTCACAAACATGACGAAAATACCAAAGGCTCTATGAACTACATCATGGAAAAAGCCAACATTCAGTACAAGTCGGTGAACTTCATGCGAGGTCGAAGCATTCAAAATGCCATAGTGATATTGGATGAGTCGCAAAACTTAACGGCATCACAGCTTAAAACCATCATCACACGTTGTGGTGAAGGAACGAAGCTGATAGTGGGCGGTAACTTGGCCCAGATTGACAGTAACTATCTGAGCGCCGTGACCTCTGGGCTTACTTACTTGGTTGAGAAGTTCAAGGACTTCTCGGGCAGTGCCACCATTAACCTAGACGGTGTAGTAAGAAGTCGACTAGCGAGCTTTGCAGAAGAAAACCTCTAGCGAGTAACTCTTCCCAAGAATTTTATTTGAAGCGCCTTAATCGAAAAGGCGCTTTTTATTTTTACATTCAGTGAAGACATACTTCCAATACCCTAAGGAGGGATAAATCCTATTACTCGACGGTTTCCACTTGATAGCGCCCGGTGACAATGTGGCGTTCGGTATCTTCAGATACTTGTCCAAATGGAATAAGTGCCGGGCCAGTTGGATCATAGAGCACGTAGGTGTCTCCCTCGTGCTGTATAGTTCTGTCATCTGCCTTAGGCGTCAATGCAATACCGAGCAAGGCATGATTTGGTAAAAATACCATGATCATTTTTGTAGAAGGTAAAAACGCGCGCACCATTGAAGACGCCAGTACTGCCTTACTATCGCAATCACCAAGGTTCTGCATAAGTACGCTTACAGGGGGCGCATAGCCAGAGCCATTACTTACTACTCTGTCTTCCAAAGTGTCGTAGGGGATACTTTGAAGCCAGCTAAGAATGAGCGAAAAATAGGCCCTAGAGTCTGACTGTGAAGCCACTTTTTCATAAAACGCTTGTGATGCTGCTACTAAAGGCTTTACCGACTCAGCAACATATCGCACGTGGTCTGGTTTTACCGCCTTTTGATTAAACAAGGTTGTAAAGCGGGTAAAGTAATGGTCTCGCAAGTACTTATCGTACTCTTGTTGCTGAATAGCTTTTAAATTGCTGAGTATTTCTTCAACTTGCGCTTCGTCTGAGCCTGTAACCTGGATATCAATAGACTCTCGTTTGGGTGTTATCTTCACACGCGCAACTTTAGGGTCTATTTTTTTTGCTTCTTTGGTTAATGCAACAATGATGTATCGCTGTGCTATTTTCGGTTTGTAATTCGCTTGCTGAGAGGGGGCTTCTTTTAATGCACTATTAGATAACTCAAAAGAAATAGATTGTCGCGTGTCATCGTTATCCAGCCATTCGTAGCTAAAATTTACCCCAGTATCCGTGTTAACTTTGCTGTATTTGAGCTGTTCGCCGTGTGCAGCAGCCACTAAACAGAGGCTAGAAAACAGCATAAGCATGCTGGCTGGTTTTACTGTGCTAAATCCGTGAAATTGAGACACGAATACATATTTTTTCAACGCATTTCTAATTACTGTCTGTGCACCGCACTTCACACTGTTTACCACATCATATCCCACATATTCATTACATTACTGAGTATGCGCACCTATGTGTAAAAAACAAGTTTATGCTGAATTTGGTCTAAGGGGATTGAGAGACGAAGCCACGTTAAGGTGTTCTTTGGATAAAACGCAGCCTTCGGCTGCTAGAAAAAATAAACCCCTCCGGAAAAAAGAGGGGTTTATCATCAATCTGAGGTGACTTATGTCGCCTATTCTTGAAACCAGTTCAACTCATCGTGAAGGCTTACTACGCTACCCACAATAATCAGTGTTGGCGGCTGAAGCTGCGCTTTTTCCTGCTTAGCCACAATGTCGTCTAGCGTACCGGTTAACACCTGCTGCTTTTCAGTGGTAGCTGACTGAACCAGCGCAATAGGTGTAGAAGCATCTAAACCGTGCTCAATCATTTTTTCGCAAATAATAGGCAAGCCTGTTAGTCCCATGTAAAACACAGCAGTTTGATTTTGTTGCGCGAGGGCAGGCCAGTTAAGGTCAATTGTGCCGTTTTTAAGGTGACCGGTGGCAAACACCACAGACTGTGCATGGTCTCTATGAGTAAGCGGAATGCCCGCATAGCTAGATGCCCCGCTTGCTGCGGTAATGCCGGGAACCACTTGAAACTCAATACCGTGCTGAATAAGGGTTTGAATTTCTTCTCCACCGCGACCAAATATGAATGGGTCGCCGCCTTTCAAGCGCACCACGCGATTACCTTTTTTCGCTTCATCAACCATTAGCTGATTAATATCGTCTTGAGGGAGCGTGTGATTGCTTTTAGCCTTACCCACATAGATTTTCTCAGCATCGCGACGCACAAGCTCAAGAATTTGTGGTGAAACTAAGCGGTCGTAAACAACAACGTCAGCTTTTTGCATTAAGCGAAGGGCGCGAAAGGTAAGTAAGTCTGGATCGCCAGGACCTGCGCCAACCAAATAAACCTGTCCCTCGACTTTTTTGTCTTCAGCGGCAGCCTGCAGCGCTAAGTCAAACGCTTCATCAGCTTTTTGGTCTTGGCCCTTTTCAACCATTTCTGCAATGTCGCCGTCAAGAACGTCCTCCCAAAAGTAGCGTCTTGCGGTAACACCGTTAAGCGTCTGTTTTACTTTTTCGCGGAATTTTTCAGAAAACGCGCCCAATCGACTTAAATTGGCCGGCAGAACAGTCTCTAATTTTTGGCGCAAATAACGCAGCAGAACTGGCGCAACACCGCCACTACTCATAGCAATGATAATAGGGGAGCGGTCAACAATAGAAGGGGTAATAAACTGGCATAGTGGCGTGTTATCTACCACATTAACCAACACTTTGTTGGCGCGAGCTAAGTCATGAATATGCTGGTTAACATCGCCCTTGTCGGTGGCAATAAACACCATGTCTTTATGGGTAAGGTCGCTATCTTCAAACTCACGTTCAATCAGCGTGACTTTCTCATTTAACGCTAGTTGTTTAACCGTGTCACAAACCCAAGGTGCAACCACGGTAATGGTTGCAGGCGTCTTCATAATAAGCTCTAGCTTACGGGCTGCCACTTCACCGGCCCCAACAATAAGGACATTGAGTTTTCTAGCGTCTAGGAATAGCGGAAAGTAATCCATAAAGGTTTTCTTAGCTTTAAATACAAAAAAAGAACTGACACTATTTTGCGCCAATTCTTTTTAATAAGAAAACAACGAAAACAGCCTTCATATTGCAATTAGTTATATAAAGGCTGAATGTGTTGCTATTTAGTTCTTACGCTTACGGTTTTCGCGATCTCCGCGATTGCCACGGTCTTCACGGTTGCCGCGAGGCGCTCTGTCGCCGCGATTACCACGATCGCCACGACCTTCTCGCTTAGCTGGTGGCGTATCAGACCATTCGCGAATATTTAAACGCTGACCCGCAACACGGGTGCCCTGCAGCGTATCGCGCGTTTCCTTTGGCATGCCATCTGGAAGGTCAACCGTGCTGAAGTTGTCATAAATTTCGATAGCGCCAATGTGCTTCGAGTTTATGTTTGCTTCATTAGCAATAGCGCCAACGATGTTACCAGGCTTAGCGCCGTGAACATGACCCACTTCAATACGGAAGCGCTGCATGCCTTCTTCTGGCTTGCGGTTACCACGTGGTACTCTTGGCTTTCTTTCGCGTCCATCACGAGAGTTTCTATCACGATTATCGCGCGGAGGCTTGCTATTGATATCTGGTCGATCCGATTCTTTAAGAATTAACGGCTCATCACCTTGCGCAATTTTAAGTAGCGCAGCCATCAAGACTTCGGGCGATGCTTCGTTTTCTTCTTTGATCATCTCAACGATTGGCATTAACGATTCAATGCTATCGTCTTGAGCAGCTTCGGCAACCGATTGTTTGAAACGGCTTAAACGTGTCTCATTGATTTCGCTGATTGAAGGAATAGGCATCGCTTCAATAGGCTGCTTAGTGGTTTTCTCGATAGAGAACAACAAGCGTTTTTCGCGGTGAGAGATAAATAGGATTGCATCACCTTGACGACCAGCACGACCAGTACGACCAATACGGTGTACGTAAGACTCACTGTCATACGGGATATCGTAGTTGATAACGTGACTTACACGCTCAACGTCAAGACCACGGGCAACTACGTCAGTAGCAACGAGGATATCAATTTTACCTTGTTTAAGCTTTTCAACAGTACGCTCACGGGCAGCCTGAGGAATATCACCGTTTAGCGGCTCTACATCGTAACCACGGGCAGACAGTTTATCTGCTAATTCAACAGTAGCTGTTTTCGTACGTACGAAAATGATCATACCGTCGAACACTTCTACTTCCATAATACGCGTTAGCGCTTCAAGTTTGTGGTGTGGTGCAATTTGGCAATAGCGCTGGCGAATAGTGCTAGCCGTACTTACCTTAGACGCAATTTTAACGTGCTTAGGGTCTTTTAAGTAACGCTGAGTAATTTTCTTAATTGGACCAGGCATAGTTGCCGAGAACAGCGCAGTTTGGCGCTCTTCTGGTGCGTGGCTAAGAATAAGTTCAACGTCATCAATAAAGCCCATGCGAAGCATTTCGTCAGCTTCGTCTAACACTAAGAACTTAAGTTCGCTTAAGTCTAGTGTTTTGCGCTTTATATGGTCGATGATACGGCCTGGTGTACCCACAACCACTTGAACGCCGCGCTTAAGCTGGCGAATTTGGTTGTCGTACGACTGACCGCCGTATACTGGAAGTACTTTAATTTTTTGACTAAAGCTCGCATAAACCTGAAACGCCTCTGCAACCTGAATAGCTAGTTCACGGGTTGGGGCCAATACCAGTAATTGCGGCTTACGTTGCTCAGGATCGATATTTGCCAACATAGGCAGGGCAAACGCAGCGGTTTTTCCTGTCCCTGTCTGTGCCTGACCGAGTAAATCGTGCCCTTCAAGAATAAGAGGAATACTCTCAGCCTGAATAGGAGACGGTTTCTCGTAGCCAACTTTTTCAAGGGCTTGTAAGATTGGTTCTGGTAAATTGAGGTCTTTAAATGTCATGTCGACAGTTGTTGTCATTAAGGGTCCTGGTGCATTAAGTAAGGAGGGTGCGGCATACGACTAAACCGTACTTTTTCGGTTTATTATCGCAAGACGCTATACAGCGTTGAACTGGCCTGTCCGGCGAGTTAATGAAGCGTATTCTTAGCGTATTTCGCGATATGCTTGCCAGCAGTGTTGCAAAAAACCGTATTATATTCGAATAATGGACAGGTTGCCACGAAATTGCACAAATTCGATGAAATAATAAGCAGTTTAGTCAGTGCTTTTGACAAAGAGCAGGTATGTGACGACAAAAATCTGAGGAAGGGCAAGGAATTACAATGACAAAGCATAGAACTAATAAATTAATTAAACGGACCACGTTAGCGGTAATGTTAACCAGTGCACTTTTGTCAGGGTGTAGCGAGAAGTCGATGGAAAGCCATTTGGCTGATGCGAGAAACTATGCCTCTCAACAGCAGCTTGATGCCGCCATTGTTGAGTACAAAAACGCTATTCAGAAAGGCCCTAATGCGGCCGAGCCTCGTTTTGAGCTAGGAAAACTATACCTACAACAAAACAATTATGCGGCGGCAGAAAAAGAACTTAACAAGGCAATGGATTTAGGCCATCCCGTTAGTCAAGTTATTCCATTGTTATCTGTGGCCTATCAACAGTCAGGAGCGGAAAATGCCCTCGCTGAAGTAGATTATCGCGCAGAAGGAATGACCGCGGTAGAATCAGCAGAAGTGGGCTTTTATAAGCTTCAAGCACTGTTGCAGCTTGGTAAAAAAGAAGAGGCGCAAGCGCTTCTAACCGATCTTTCTACCCTAGATACCAGTTCGGTTTACAAAGGCCTTATTGATAGTTATGCCTTTGTGCTAGAAAACGATATGGAAGGCGCATTAGCTGCAACAGAAGCCTTGCGCGAGCAAGCGCCGACCAACAAAGACGTATTGCAACAACTTGCCAAAATTTATCTGCAAAATGGCGAACCAGAGAAAGCTGCAGAGGTATATAGCGTTTATGTTAGACAGTTTCCAGATGACGTTACCAGCAAATTTGCGTATGCCGCGCTTCTCATTGAAATAAGAGATCTGGATAAAGCTCAGCCTATTGTGGATGATTTGTTGGTGCTAAACGAAAACCATCCGCTGCTAAATACGTTCAAAGGCATTATTGAGTCGGCCAACGAAAATTACGCGAAAGCCCTTGAGCACTTGGAAATAGCCGTTCAAAACGGTAGGAGCGATCAGGTTGTGCGTCTGGTTGCGGGTTTTAGTGCATATCAAATACAAGATTTTGAGGCGGCCCAGCGGCATTTAACGATGGTGGCGTCTAGCTTGCCTGATAATCACCCTGGTCTTCGAATGCTAGCAGACAGCATGCTTCAACTAGGTGAAAACGATGAGGCTCTTGAAGTGCTAGCAAGAGTCGAAGGTGAACAAGGTGTTGATGCTGCCTTGTTTTCGAAAGCCAGTTACCAGTTGCTTAGAGAAGGCAACGTTGTTGGCGCTCAGCAGATGATAGAAAAATCAGAAGGGGTCAGCACAACAGCCGAAGACTTATCTCGTTTAGGTGTGTTACAACTTTCATTAAACGACATTGATGGATTAGTAAATCTTGAACAGGCGGTTGAGCAAGCGCCTGAGTCTGTTACTTCACAAGCAACCTTACTGCGCGCCTACATAGCGACTAACCAGCTTGAAAAGGCAAAAAGTGCGGCAAAAGAGTGGCATGAAGCGTCGCCACAGACAGCGGCTCCCTTAATTTATTTGGGAAACATTGCAACGGCTGAAGGCGCTTATCAAGAAGCGGCGCAGTACTTAGACAAAGCGAGCGAGCTTAACGACGCTGGTAATGAGGTTACGTACTCCAGAGCTAAATTGCTTGTCGCCGAGGGCAAGAAACAAAATGCAGTCGCGTTTATCCGCGCTTTTATCGACGAGAACCCTGCTGACGTTCAAGCGCTGGCGCTATGGTTTGGGTTGGCAATGGAAAATGGGAATGCAGATACCGTTCTTAAACATGCACAAACGCAGTTTAATGCTAATGAAGACGATATAAACCTACGCCTTTTACTCGCGAGAATGTATTCACTAACTAGCCAGTTAGACAAAACTGTATCGCTTTTAGCCGATGTTGAAGGTGACGAGTCATCTCCTCAGACTTTTTGGAACTTAAAAGGTCAGGCTCTAATTGCTACGAACAACGTAGAAGATGCAACGGCTTTCTTTGACCGCTGGCTATCATTTTACCCACAAGATAAAAATGCGGTATTAGGAAAGCTGCTTATTGTCGACTCACAAAAGCAATTCAAGCAAGGTCTAGCGTTAACAAACAAGGTGCTGTCTAAGCGCCCTGACCCCCAACTAACGCTTTTGAAAGCGTATTTTCAAAGCCGTCTTGGACAGTCAAAACCGGCATGGGAGATCATCAACAGCGTCTCTGATGATGTTAAGGCATTGCCGTTCGTAAGGGGCGTTATTGCCCGCTTACACCTTATAGATAAAGCGCCAGAACAGGCCGTTGACCACGCAAAAGCGGCTTATGACGCTACTTCAAACTCGGACAATGCTTTGCTGTTAGTTGCCGCCCTTGAGATGTCAGGGAAAAAAGAGCAAGCATTTAGCTTTCTACAAAAGCACGTAAATGCGCACAATAACGACGTACAAAGTGCAATGTTGTTAGCTGAGCGTCAAATAGGTAATGATAGAGCCGCAGCTATTGATACTTATGAGCTTATACTTACAAAAACGCCTGATAATTTTGTGGTGCTTAACAACTTGGCGTATTTAGCATTTGAAGATAAAGACTTGAAGAGAGCAGAAGAGCTAGCGAAAAAAGCGGTATCGCTGCAGCGAGAAAATGCTGATGCTGTGGATACATTGGCTCAGATTTATATCGCTAAAGGTGAGAAAGAAGAAGCGCTAACCCTTTATGAGCAAATATCGACAGGGTCCATTGCTAGCGATGAAGTGTATTTAAATCACGTCGCCTTATTGCTTGAACTTGATAAAAAAGAGTTAGCAAAACGACGCTTAGCAAGTAGGGAGTTTACTTCTGAAGCCGCGAAGCAAAGAGTAGAAAACCTCAAGCATCAATACGGCGTGTAAGGCGCTTTAATAAAGGTTTAGCTAACCCACTTAGCTTTCTTTAGTAACAAAAAGTGAAACGAAAGAAGGCCACTTTGTATTGTGGCCTTCTTTTTATGTTAGCTAAGGCAGCTACCGTCTTAGTTATCTACGCTTTACTATTTTGTGACGCAACCTGCGCTTTTAGCTCTCGCAACTCTTTGATCACGTCATGCAGCGTAGGCTCGATATTGCCTTGTGCGATTTGCTCTTCAAGTAGGGCGGCTTCTTTTTCTGCTCTTGCCTTTTCGTTTTCTCTTTCCATCACATTTACCACAATGCCAATGACCATGTTGAGGAAGGCAAACGCGGTAAAGAAAATAAAGGTTAGGTAAAAAATCCAGCTTAGTGAGTAGACTTCTTGAGTTTCGTACATCACATCAGTCCAATCTTCGAAGGTCATGATCCTAAAGAGTGTCAGCATTGAGATAGTAATATCGCCCCACAGAACAGGGTTAATATCTTCAAACAATGTGCTACCTACCGCTGCGTATATATAGAAGATGATAAACATCAGCAGCATGACATAGCCTAGCTGTGGCAAAGCTTTTACTAGAGAAACAAGTAATATTCGAAGCTCTGGAATGATTGAAATCATACGAAGCACGCGGAAGACCCGCACTAAACGCGCAATTAGCGCTAGTTCAGTGTCGTCTGCCGGAATAAGACTGATAACTACAATGAGGGTGTCGAACCAATTCCAGAAACTTTTGAAGAAATAACGCTTTTGCTTTTCCGCTAAGAAGCGAATTGTGATTTCAGTTAAAAAGAACGCGCTTATAAACCAGTCTAAAAACAAAGTAATAGATGACATGCCGGTAGGTAATTCATAGGTCTTCGCACCGACTAATAACGCCGATATCACGATGACGCTGATAACAAAGGCTTCAAACCATTTATTTGCTCTTATGCGCTCAAATTTGTTTTGTAGTTCAGAGGCTTGCATTTTTATTTATCACTCAAGAAAAAAACAATAAACCAAGAGGCTTGTCGTAAGCTTACTTGGCGTTATACTAAAGTAGTTGTTTGCACCTATTATATGGCAGAATGTAGGGTCAAAAAGGCGACTTTAAAGCCTTAAACTCGGCAAAAATAACATCACTAAAAATAGAGACAAATCCAAAGGGCATAATCATGGATGATGAGTTACAGCTGTTGCAAGAGAAATTACGCGTCGTTTCAATGCGTTTATCTAATTTTGTAATGACTAAGCAAAATGCCGAGGCATTGTGTGCAGAGTACCGGCAGCTGTTAGGTGCTTTACAGAAGTTTTCTTGCGCCAGATAAGCATCTTTTTACACCGCAACACATGGGCTATAAACGCTAAACACGCACAAAAAAGGGTAGCCAGTAGCCACCCTATTTACAGCATTATCAAACGCTTACCTTGCGATATAAAACAATCTATTTGTTGCTATCGCTCTCAACTGGCTTAAGACCTCGGTTGATCATAGCCACGTCTTCCCCTGTCAATGTACCTGCCGCTTGCTTAAGCGTAATTACTGACTGAATAAAGTCGTAGCGTGCGCCCGCAAGGTTACGACGCGCATCAAACAGGTTACGGGTGCTATCAAGTACATCAACGATAGTACGAGTACCTACATCAAAGCCCGCTTCTGTGGCCTTAAGTGCGCTATCTGCAGACACCACTGACTGCTCAAGAGCGCGAATAGTAGAGATAGACGCTTTTACGTTATTAAACGAGCTACGAACTGACTGTACCGTTTGACGATACGTCTGCTCTGCAGCTTGGCTGGCTGCTACGTAGTTGTACTTCGCTTGCGACGTTTGCGCGCTTACGCTACCGCCTTGATAGATTGGAACGTTCAGCGTAATGCCAATTGATTGGTTATCCAAGTACGGCGTTTCATACCCGAACGGTGTGGTAGAGCCGTCGTCATTTAATACTTCAGCATCAACATCATCTTTCGAGCGACCGTAGCTGCCAGACAGTGATAATGTTGGCAAGTGACCAGAGCGCGCAATAGCAATATCTTCTTTTGCTACGTCCATGGCCAAACGGTCAACTAATAATGCAAGGTTTTTGTCTTGTGCAGTTTCTAGCCAGCTGTCTACAGTTTTTGGTACTGGCATAGTCGCAGAAAAATTCTCTGTATTTAGACCGAAAAGGCGGTCGTGGTACTTGCCGGTAATAACACGAAGTGCTTCAAGGGCAAACTCAAGCTGGTTTTTCGCTTGGATTTCCTGAGCTACTGTACTGTCGTAGTTCGCTTGCGCTTCGTGCACGTCAGTAATAGCCGTTAGACCTACCTCGAAGCGCTGGCGTGTTTGCTCAAGCTGACGTTCAATGGCGCGTTTTTCAGCACCTACAAATTCTACGTTGTCACGAGCGCGCAATACGTCAAAGTAAGCTGTAACCGTACGCACAATAACGTCTTGCATACTAGCAGCAAGTTGTGCATCGCTTTGCTCAGCTACTTTCTCTGCGCGGTCTAGACCCAACCAGTTTGCGTGGTCGTATAAAGACATTGAAAGTGATAAACCGTAGTTAAGCGTGTCTACTTCAGTATCTGTTGTGAATACTTGAAGGCCGTTGTCACCAGCCGCTTGTTGGAAGCGTTCTGATTCAGATTGGGTGTAACCCACAGAGCCAGAGATTTGGGGTAGTAGGCTTGCGCGGCTAAGACTGATTCCTTCGAACGCAGCATCACGTTGCGCTTTCGCTTGGTTTACCAATGGATCGTTCGCCAGTGCTTGTTGATATACCTGCATTAGGTCATCGGCTAGCGCACCAGTTGTCATCGAAACACCGATAACTAGCGACAGAAGTGTTCGTTTCATGCTTACGTCTTCCTGTTGTGTTCAAGTTGCGTCGTCGTTTATTCGTTGAGACGACTTATTAAAACCAAGTGTATGAAAATTCAACCACAAACCGAAAGTCCAAACTCGTAACAGTATTCGATTAACTGTAACAGAATATGTGATCTACCCACGCAATTATTATAGTAATAGACGACTTGTAATATGAGTTTTCTGTTATTCGCTCACACGCCGTATCGCATTTTTCATGCGTATACATGGTTGGTGTGTAAATGTACTATGTATGATAAATCTATTTGAACCATAAGTGTCAGCAAATGAGCAAGGAATTCCTTTCATTTACCTCAAATGACGTCGAAATCACCGACATTAAGCCAGTGTATCGTGGTTTCTTTACCATGAATCAGTATCAATTTAAGCACAAGTGTTTTAATGGAGAATGGAGTGACACGGTCACGCGAGAAATATTTGAACGCGGCCACGCGGTGGGGGTTTTGCCCTACGATCCTATTCTGCAAGAATTCGTGCTAATTGAGCAGGTTAGAATTGGGGCGTTAGCCACATCTTCAAGCCCTTGGTTAATAGAAATTATCGCAGGCATGATAGATAAGGGGGAAACACCAGAAAATGTATGCCATAGAGAGTCGATGGAAGAGGCGGGAATAGAGTTAAAAAACTTGACCAAGGCCTTAAGCTATTTATCGAGTCCAGGTGGTACCACGGAAAGATTACATATATTTATAGCAAAGACTGATGCAAGCTTGGCACAAGGTATCCACGGCCTAGAAAGCGAGTCTGAAGATATTAAAGTGCGTCGCGTAAAAGAGAATACCGCTCTTGAATGGCTAGAAAATGGCCATATAGACAACGCCGCAGCGGTAATTGCGCTACAATGGTTCTTTATGCATAAAACACAACTTCTGGAGCAGTGGCAGACATCGTGACACAACGCAATCAACGAAAATACATCCCTCATCTTCCGTCAATGCAGGCGCTTTGCGAACTGAACTATGCTTATGTTCTTAGAATGCTACCTGATTGCGATACAGAAGACTTGAGTTATGAATTTTCCGTTGGCATGGGGTTGGCCTATGAGATTAGGATCGTGGACTCTGCTCGCTACACCAGTACGCTAAGCATCAAGCAAACTACTAAAGACATGCCGTCATACCTAACGCCAAGTATGACGGTTCGCCTATATCATGATGCGCGCATGGCAGAGGTTATCAATAGCCAAAATACGGGGGCGCTTGAACCTTCGTACGAATATCCGAATTTAAAAATGCGCCAGCGTAACGAAAAGCACATGGTGAATATCTTTTTAGCTGAATGGCTAAATTTCTGTTTGCAACATTCCTCAAACGTTACTTCTGAAGCGTGATTACACTCATTCAGCTAAGTGATTGCCACTTACTAAAGGACAAAGATAAGACGGGATATGCGGGCATCGCGCCTTATGATTCACTAGCCCGTGTGCTTTCTAATATTCAAGTCCACATTGTTCAAGAAGTCGCCAGCGAGCCAGAGAATAGGGCAAAGCACCTAGTAGTCGTGCTGGTTACTGGGGATATTAGCGGCGATAATTCCCCTGAGAGCTATCAGCATTTTATTGCATTGATGGAGCAACATATTGAGCCAGCAAATATAGAATGGCTTGTGCTGGCGGGAAACCATGACAATAATCCGTACTTCGAAAAATACGTTGGCAGTCGGCACTTACAAAGCAATGACTCGTTAAGCTTGTGCAATTGGCAAATACACGGCATGGATACCCGCGCTATAAGTAATATGCATACGGCAGCGGGGAAAGTAAAAGAAAGCGATATACAGGCGCTAGAGCAATCGTTAACTACGTCGCCGCAGACAAATCATCTTGTTGCGCTTCATCATCACATATTGCCTTCAAACAGTTGGATGGATAAGCACTCTTTGGTTGATGCTCAGCGGTTAGTATCGCTTACAGATGAATATCCGCAAATAAAAGCTTTCCTACACGGACACGTACATTCGCCATTACGCCAGCAGATAGGAAAGCACAATACGCCTTCTTACGGCAGCCCTTCTACGTGTTGGCAGTGGGAAATGCGGCCCGAGTTTGGTGTTAGCAATGAAACGCCGGGGTATCAAGTGATGAATTTAATGGATGACGGTACGGTAAACGTTACCGTTGTTAGGGTTTAGCTCAGTCGAGCTTGGCTTTGAAGGATGCGCTAGGCGCGTTTGGCGTTAAAAACCGATTCATACTTGCATCGAGTTTAGCGAAAACAAAGAAACAAAAAAGAACAGAGAACACAGAATAGAGAAAAATATGCAGCACATTTTATATCTTCATGGCTTCTTGAGCTCGCCGAAGTCCATAAAGGCCCAAGCCACTAAACAATATTTTGAGCAGCATCACTCAAACGTCACCTTACATATTCCTGAACTGTCTAACTTTCCTAGCAAAGTTGAAAGTCAGCTGCTTGAGCTTATTGATAGCACCCCAGCACTGCTTGAAAACGGGCTTAAACTGATTGGTAGTTCAATGGGGGGTTATCTCTCTACGTTTTTGCTTGAAAAGTTTGGTGGCAAAGCCGTGTTAATCAATCCCGCTGTTCGCCCTTACGAGCTATTGCAAGGCTTTATCGGTACCCACGAAAACCCTTACAGCAAAGAAAAGTTTGAAATAGTAGAAAGCGATATGGGGGTAATCCAAGCATTAGAAGCTGCTTCAATTAAAACGCCAGGCAATTACAAAGTGCTGCTTCAGACAGAGGATGAAACACTGGATTATCGCTTAGCGGCTGAAAAGTACGCACAAAGTCATCTGGTTATTGAAGAAGGTGGCGATCACAGCTTTGTAGGTTACGAAAATCACTTGCCTGCTATTGCCGAGTTTTTGCTGAAATAAGCGCATTGCCAGTCTGTACTCGCCCTGCTAACATCAAACCTATGCTGTGCAGCGCTTTGCTTAAGCGCCGCGTACCTCTTTCTTTGTCGCTGGCTTAAATAACAACCATAACTATGTCAAATCAATATAATTCAGAAGCTATCGAGGTTTTAAACGGCCTTGACCCCGTTAAACGCCGTCCTGGTATGTATACCGACACCACCCGTCCAAACCATTTAGGGCAGGAAGTCATCGATAACAGTGTGGATGAAGCGCTAGCCGGCCATGCCTCTAATATCAAAGTTATTTTGCATGAAGACCAATCGTTAGAAGTTATCGACGATGGTCGTGGTATGCCGGTGGATATACACCCTGAAGAGGGAATATCAGGCGTAGAGCTTATATTATGTAAGCTTCACGCAGGCGGTAAGTTTTCAAATAAGAACTACGCCTTCTCTGGTGGTCTTCACGGAGTGGGGATCTCGGTCGTTAACGCGCTTTCAACTCGCGTCGAAGTAACTATTCGACGAGACAGTAACGTATATCAAATCGCCTTTGAAAACGGCGACAAAGTAGAAGATTTACAAGTTATTGATACCTGCGGTAAGCGCAATACAGGTACCCGTGTACATTTTTGGCCCGACCCGCAATATTTTGATTCTGCAAAGTTCTCTGTTAGTCGTCTTGTCCATAATCTGCGTGCCAAAGCGGTATTAAGTCCAGGTTTGCGTATACGCTTTGACAACAAAGTTACCAAAGAAAGCCAAGAGTGGTATTACGAAGATGGTCTGAAAGATTACCTCTACCAAGCTGTGGAAGAATTTGAAACTTTACCGTCAGATACGCCATTTGTAGGCACGTTCAGCGGCAATACTGAAGCGGCGGATTGGGCAGTGATGTGGTTGCCCGAAGGTGGTGATTTGGTAACAGAGAGCTACGTTAACCTTATTCCTACAGCACAAGGTGGTACCCACGTTAATGGACTGCGTCAAGGCTTGCTGGAGTCGATGCGTGAGTTTTGCGAATTTAGAAACTTAATGCCCCGTGGCGTTAAGCTATCGCCAGACGATATTTGGGACCGCTGTGCCTACATTCTTTCAACTAAGATGCAGGACCCTCAGTTCGCGGGCCAAACCAAAGAGCGTTTGTCTTCGCGTCAGGCCAGTGCGTTTGTATCGGGTGTGGTGAAAGACGCATTTAGTTTGTGGCTAAACCAGCACACTGAAATTGCTGAAGCGCTGGCTGAAATGTGTATTAACAATGCACAGCGTCGTCTTCGACAGGTGAAAAAAGTCGCCCGTAAAAAGGTTACTCAAGGCCCTGCATTACCGGGTAAATTAACCGACTGCTCGTCACAAGATATCTCTTACTCTGAGTTGTTTTTAGTAGAGGGTGACTCGGCAGGTGGCTCGGCTAAACAAGCGCGTGACCGAGAGTTTCAGGCAATAATGCCTTTGCGCGGTAAAATCTTAAATAGCTGGGAAGTCGACTCTTCTCAGGTGCTGGCATCACAGGAAATTCACGATATTTCTGTGGCGCTGGGTATAGATCCAGATTCAACCGACCTGTCTGGTTTACGCTACGGTAAAATTTGTATTCTTGCCGATGCTGACTCGGATGGGCTACACATTGCAACCTTGCTATGTGCACTCTTTGTACGTCATTTCAGAGCCTTAGTAGAGCAAGGCCATGTGTATGTCGCTATGCCGCCGCTATTTAGAATAGATGTAGGCAAAGAAGTGTATTACGCCCTAGATGAAGGTGAAAAGCAGGGAATTCTTGACCGAATTGAAGCGGAAAAGAAACGGGGCAAAGTGAACGTACAGCGCTTCAAAGGCTTAGGTGAAATGAACCCGCTACAGCTTCGCGAAACGACCATGGACCCGAACACCCGTCGCCTTGTTCAGCTGACTATTGAAGACGCTGAAGAGATGATGGAGCTAATGGATATGCTGCTTGCTAAGAAGCGTTCTGGCGATCGTAAAACCTGGCTTGAAAGCAAAGGGAATATGGCAGAAGTTGCGCTATAGCGTACGGCTCTAGCGCTTGTAAGAGTTAACGCACTGAATGAGCGACGATGCTTTAAAAGCTGGTTAAAAACCAAAGCGTCATAAAAACGCGAATAGAAAACGCCGAGATACTATCCTGAAACATGGAGTTCTCGGCGTTTTAGTTTGTGCATCTGCAGTAAAATACTGCCGCGCATTATGACACTGGTGCCGTTTAAGATGAGTAGCGGCCAGCTTTGGCTTAACGGCATTGTTAAGCCGAACATTAAGGTGCTAACGTCTTTTATTAAGATGTTTCGAAATAACGCGAAGGACAGCGAACCTACTTTTTGTCTGCGCTGCAACACAAGCCACTGATGTAGCGAACCTTGAGATAATATGACGGTGACTACCAGCATCAACGTGTTTGCGCCAAGTTGCGCAAGCATTGGGAAGGGACGAAAAGCAATGGAAAGGGTACCGCCAACTAGCGCAAGCACAGCAATAGCGGCAACGTAGCCTGAAATAGTAGTGCGCCTATGTTGCCATATTTTCCAAATTATTATGAGCGTAAGAATGAGCGCGCCAAAACGCGTCCAAACCAAGTAATGGTTAAAAGGCTCTACCGAAATACCGAATAGGAAAATAGAGAAAAACGCAAAATAGCTAGATCCAAACTGGTTTAGCGACAGGCTGTGGTTCGCATCGCTTTTCTCGCTTGTAACGGACACTTGATGGTGCGTCATAGCTTTAATTTGTGACCATAAGCCTAACCATGTTAGTAAAAAAAGCGCGGCACTGGCAAAGCCTAAAATGTGGTAAAGCACGCAGTTAGCTCCACGTAAAAAATTTTCAAACTGGTGAGAGGCTCTCAGTGTACCACAGGAGTGGCTGGCCTAGTCTCTGCATCATTCGTCATTGGTAATGACTACGTTGTTTCACCTTCTCGAAATGAAATAACAGACAATAGACAGGATGATATCGGTTTTTCAGTGCCGATAGCGTTCTATGTATTCTCAACACCGAAATTTAGTTTTAATAGCAAGGAGGTTTATTTTGGCATTGCATTCAGTTTCTTCATCTACACGCCAGTTAGCGGTGAGCGATAACACCACAACGCTATTATTTGACCACGATGGTACCCTGATTGACTCAGAAACCGTACATTTTGACCTTTGGAAAGACATTTTATTGAAATATGATGTTGAGCTAAGCAAGGATTTTTATTGCGAAGTAATGGCAGGGATACCGGTCAAACAAAACGCAGTGGACTTAGTTGAGCATTTTAATATTGATATAGAACCGCAGTTGCTGGCTCAGCAGAAACACAAAAGCGTGAGTAACTATCTCGATAAGCAAGCTTTTCCTTTGATGCCATATGCTAGGGAGACCATTAAACAATGTGCAGACAATGGCTTTACCATTGGTATAGTGACCGGGGGAAGTAAAAAGGCTGTAGAAAAAACGTTATCTCAATATGAGTTGAGTGATTATATTTCCTGTGTGGTCGCCGTAGAAGATGTTGAAAACAGTAAGCCCGCCCCAGATTGTTACGCGCTTGCAATGGATAAGCTAGGTAAATTGCCTAGCGAGTGTGTAGCCATTGAAGACACGCAAACCGGCATGACAGCGGCACTTGCTGCAAACCTAGCCTGCGTCGTAATACCCACGGAGTTGTCGAAACATCATGACTTGTCTGGTGCTACAGTGCAGTTTACAAGCTTGAAAGACTGGGTGGACTGCGAACTCGTTTTTTAGCGAATGCTGTGAAGAATAATTACCGACTTGTCGTGCCACTTGTCACTGGTGGCGCGAAAATAGATAACGTAGTATAACCAGCACGTTAGGGCGTAACCTTCTTTGTTTTACAGCAAAGAACGCCAGAGGCGTTAACTTATTTTTATAAATTGTTATGACAGGTACAGCTAATTTCTCATGATTTTGCGTAGCGTAAAATGGCTTTTGATTACTATTGCCATCATTGTTGTTTTGCTTGTAGTAAGCGTTGCTACGGTTACGATTATGGCTGTGCAAAAAGCGCCGTTAGTCGCATCGACAGCGCCTACACAGCTTGATGGTGCTGATAGTGTGAACGAGCTACTAGCTCAGCTGCAACAAGCGTTTTCCCGCCGAGAAAAGGGGCATCAAGTTACGCTTACCGAAACTCAAGTCGAAAGCTTAGTGGGTGTGTTGCAGCGCGCATTACCTGACTTTAAGGGCGTAGTGAATATCACCCCATGGGGAGGCACCATAAATGTTACTTACGCCATTGATAGTACAGGTTATTACATCAATGCCTCGGCATTAGTATTACCTGGTGATAGCTTACGTATAGAGCAAGTCAAAGTTGGCGACTTAACCATTCCAGGCCGTTTTTTACTCGGCTTTTTAGAACGTACGGTAAACTATTACACGCAATCCGAAATAGCCACCATTGCGCTGTCTCGGGTAGAGCGAGTAACAATGGGGCGTGGTGAACTAACCCTTGATGTTGGGCGTTTAGATGAGCTGCTAAGTGAGCTAAACGTGGTGGCGTCGAACATGTCTGTAAGCGAACAAACTGAGCTTCAGCAGTTATCCGCGTACTATTTGCGTTATTTGTCTGGTAGAGAAATAGCCTTATCAAATCAACCGGTATCCCTTACTGAATACTTGCGTGAAGGAATGGCACGAGCGCGAGAGCAAAGCCAAACCCCTGAAGATGCAGTACTGCATAATAATGCGGTAATCCTCGCTTTAGCGGTTTACGTTGGGCATCATCGTGTTGGGACTCTGGTGGGCGACATACAGCCAGATTCCGAAAAAGCATTAAAGCCTCGCAGAGGTGCGGTGCTGCACAAGCGCAACGATTTGGCTCGTCACTTCATTATTTCTGCTGCATTAGAGTTAATGGCTGAACAAGGTATGTCCCTAGCAATTGGCGAGTTTAAAGAGCTAATGGACCGGGGCAACGGTGGTTCGGGCTATAGCTTTGTAGATTTAGCGGCAGATATGTCAGGTACTGAGTTTGCTAAAGTCGCTACCAACCCAAGTACCGCGATAGAAGTACAAAACGCGATGGCGCGCATCCAAAGTGAACTTGAAATTATCCCGCCTATTGAAGGCCTGCCTGAAGGCTTAAGTAAGCAAGCATTTATCGAGCAGTATCAGCGGGTAGACAGTAAATCCTATTTGAAAGAAGTACAGGAAATTAAGCGTAGAATCAGCTTGCTGCCGCTTTACCAAAAATAAGCGCTTAGGCATGTGAGAGCGTGGCGTAAGTAAGAAATTAATCTATAAAAAGCCCGCTATTATAGCGGGCTTTGTTTTACTCACTTGTAGTTCTAGGCTACTTTTTAGCGAGAGACTGCTGAAACTGTGCAATGGTTACAAGGGCCAATTCAATTTTTTTAACCAAAGGTGCAAGTGCCTGCTTAGCGGCATCGTCATCCAGTTCCTTTAGCGATTGCCAGTCGTTTGCAATCTCTTGCACATAGGGGCCAAAGCGCTTGGCTGATGTACTAAACCCACTGTCATCTGCGAAAACGGCTGCAAACTTTCCTTTTTGATCGCGCTGTAAGTTATCTAAAACTAGGTCGGCATCAACGGCTTTGCGGTGCAGCGTTTGAAGTGTTTCTTGAAGTTGTTGATGGACAGCTTGCATCTCTTGGCTCTGTTGCATAGTCACGCCTTTTGTTTCTAATGTAATCCGGTGCACGTGTTAGCCGCACACTTAATGTTCATATATATTGCGCAGCTATCATTTATGCTACGCCGAATGTATCACGGTAAATAATGATTAAAGTTTCGCCTTTCAAGGCCGATAACTTATCAGTGTTGTAAACTACAACACCTGCGGTTCACTAAAGAACTTGCTGGTTTCGTAACGTTCAACACATCGTAAGGGTGGGCAATTCTGCCCATTTTTTTACTTTGCTACAAGCAACAAAGGAAAATGGTATGGATCTACAAGGTGCTAGTGCCTCTGGAACGTCCGGTGCGTCACTTGAGTTGGCCTCTCTTAAGTTGGCAAAAAGCCAACAAGAGCAAGAGGGTAAAGCGTCGCTTCAGCTGCTGGAATCAGCCGCTGACGTACCAAAAACGTCATCTTCAAACCCCGCGTTAGGCGCCAACGTCGATACCTACGCGTAAGTTAGGGATGCAAATGTAAGTCGATAGGCGTTTTGCCGGGTTGACCGCCAATTTCTCTTACCAGTTTTGGCACCAAAAAGCCCGGCAGGCGCTTTATCGCTTCTTCCATGATTCGACGACCTTCATTATCACTCACATAAAAGTGACTTGCTCCCTGCACTTTATCCAATACGTGCAAGTAATAAGGCAGTACACCTGCTTCAAACAGTGTTTCACTTAAATCACTAATTGCATCGCCGGAATCGTTCACACCTTTTAGCAATACCGATTGATTGAGCAAGGTCACACCTCTCTCTCGTAATGCGTTTAATCGGGTTTTTAGCGTTTCTGACATCTCATTCGCGTGGTTTGCATGCAGCACCAATACTTTTTGAAGCGGCAATGCGGTAAACCATTCAACAAAGTCATGGCAAATTCGTTCTGGCAGTACTACGGGTAGGCGGCTATGAATACGCAAGCGTTTTATATGGGGAATGGCGGCAATTTCGTTGGCTAACCACGACAAATGATCATCTTTTGCCATCAGTGGGTCGCCACCTGAAAAAATTACCTCATTAATTTTGTTATTACTGCGAAGGTAATCCAGCACATCAAGCCATTGGTGTTTGCTTACTGCATTCTCGGCGTAAGGAAAATGGCGACGGAAACAGTAACGGCAGTTTACCGCACAACCGGTGCGAACCATTAACAACACGCGAGAATCGTATTTGTGCAGTATGCCTTTACCTTCGGTGTCGTGCTCGTCTAACGGATCTTCGCTGTAGCCCGGTGAGGTGAGAAATTCGTCGCTAAGCGGCATAACCTGTAAAAACAGGGGGTCGTTGGGGTTTCCCTTTTCCATAAGGCTAACGAAATGCCGTGGAATACGCATGGGAAAAAGGCGGCGTGCTTTAATGTGTTGAGCGTATTTTTCTTCGTCTAAACCTAAGTGCTGCAACAGTTTTGCAGGATCGGTGTAGCTACTCGCCAATTCTTTTTGCCAGTTATGCTCTACAGAAATCGGTTTTTTAGGTATTATTTGTTCCACGAAACTTTTTGTACCTTATGTTTAGACAGAGGAATTATGGCTAATTACAGCACTAACGAGTTCAAAGGCGGCCTGAAAATCATGCTGGACGGCGAACCTTGCAACATTCTAGAAAACGAATACGTAAAGCCGGGTAAGGGCCAAGCGTTTAACCGCGTAAAAATCCGCAAGCTTATTTCAGGTAAAGTTTTAGAAAAAACTTTCCGCTCAGGTGAATCAGTAGAAGGCGCTGATGTAATGGATACAGAGCTTGCCTACTTGTACACCGACGGCGAATTCTACCACTTTATGAACAACGATACATTCGAACAAATCGCTGCAGACGAAAAAGCGGTGGGCGAGAACCAAAAGTGGTTGGTAGAAAACGACGTTTGTACTATTACACTGTGGAACGGTTCACCTATCACAGTAACGCCGCCAAACTTCGTTGAGCTTGAAATCACTGAAACTGATCCTGGCCTTAAAGGTGATACAGCAGGTACTGGCGGTAAGCCAGCAACGCTTAGCACGGGTGCAGTTGTTCGCGTTCCTCTATTCGTTCAGACAGGCGAAGTTATCCGTGTAGATACGCGCTCTGGCGAATACGTGTCTCGCGCACAAAAATAAGCGCTGTGCGCGCATATTGTTTACGTATAAAAGCCGGTGCCTTCGTGTACCGGCTTTTTGTTTTAGCTTTACTATATAGGTTTTAATAGATGCAGCCTTGGCAGCCGACTACCACACATGATGCGCGTGTAGCGCGTGCAGAATTACTCAGAAGCATCCGCGAGTTTTTTTACGCAAGAAACGTGTTAGAGGTAGATACGCCTTTACTTTCAAACGGCACAGTTACCGATGAGCATCTAGACGCGTTTGATACACAATTCAATTTTGCCTCATCTGGTAAGCCATGTAAGTTGTATCTTCAGACCTCGCCAGAATATGCCATGAAGCGCTTACTGTGCGCTGATAGCGGCAGTATTTATCAAGTGTGTAAAGCGTTTCGCCACGAAGGGGAAGGGCGCTGGCATAACCCAGAATTTACTATGCTAGAGTGGTATCGCTTAGGCTTTGATCACTTCGCTTTAATGGACGAGGTTGACGCCTTGCTGCAAGAAACCTTAAACACGGCTTCGGCCGTTAAGATGACCTATCAGCAAGCTTTTCAAACCTATTTAAATATTGACCCGTTAAGTGCTGATAACGACGTTTTGCTAAAGGCAATGGAAGAGCAGAACATAGATATTCACGCGCCGCAAAATCTAAGCTATGACAGCAAGTTACAACTGTTATTCAGCTATGTAATCGAACCTAAAATCGGTAACGAAAAACCGTGTTTTATCTACGATTTCCCAGCTTCTCAGGCGGCGCTTGCCAAACTAAGCCCAGTTGATGAACGGGTTGCCGAACGCTTTGAGGTGTACTACAAAGGCGCAGAACTGGCCAACGGTTTTCATGAGTTAAGTGCAGCAAAAGAGCAGCGGCTGCGCTTTGAAAGGGACAACGAGAAGCGCAAGGAAAATGGATTGCCCACAAAGCCTATCGATGAGAATTTCTTAAGCGCTCTTGAAGCGGGGTTACCACCGTGTTCAGGTGTGGCCTTGGGTGTCGACAGGTTACTCATGTTAAAAATAGGCGCGTCACATATTAAAGAGGTCATTAATTTTAGTGTAAGCATATCCTAAGCGCTTTAGCTGTATGGCAATGAAAAGTGTCAATTTCGCACTTAAAAGTTCACAAAACATTAAATAACGTTAGATAACTGGTAAGTTACGTTGACCTGCTGTTGACATGAACAGGTCAATGCTGAAAAATGTTATAACATCACTAAATAATGTTATAACATCCTCAGAGGAATACCCATGAAAATGCGTTCGCTGCTAAGTTTGTCCATAGCAGGGCTGTTAAGTGCGCCTGTGTATGCCACCACAGTAACGGGAAAAGTCACCGACACGGCAGGGCAACCTGTTGCAGGGGCTGAAGTAAAAATCGAAGGCAGCCGCCGTGTAGCATACACCGATGAAAATGGCGTGTACCGCTTCGACGACGTAAAACAGCCGCATATTCATTTACATGTTTATTCTTCAAACTACATTCATGGTGACAACGACTTAGGCGACGTAAATACGGATCAAAATGTCGATTTTGTATTAAAGCCGGCATCCGTTGAAAATATCGTGGTTACCGCTAACGCACTTCAATCATCTGTACTTGAATCTGTTACGCCAGTAACTGTTATCAGTGCAGAGAAGCTGCGTAAAATCGAAGCGCCTACGTTAGGTGAAACCCTTAAAAACGCGCCAGGTGTGCACAGCACGTATTTCGGTCCAGTCTCAAGCAGCCCAGTTATTCGCGGTAACGATGGCCCGCGTGTAAAGATTGTTCAAAACGGCCTAGATGTTTCTGACGTTTCTCGCGTTGGTCCAGACCATAACGTAGCGGCTACGCTTTCTAGCGCAACACAGGTAGAAGTACTTCGCGGTCCAGCAACACTTCAATACGGCAGTGGCGCTATTGGCGGTGTGGTGAACGTGGTTGACAAGCGTATTCCTCAGTACCAAGTAGATGGCGTGGAAGGCGAAGCAGAAACCAGCTATAGCACAGTGAATAATGGTTCGTACACCCGCGCAGATGTGACTGGCGGTAGTGGAAATATTGTGTGGCACGTAGACGGTTTTTATCGCGACACCGACAATGCGGATATTCCAGGATATGCATCTGTCGACCCTGATGACGATGAGCCTTATGGTGAACTAGAGAGCAGTGCGATGGAGACTCGCAACGTTGTTGCAGGTCTTTCTTACGTGGCAGAAGAAGGCTACTTCGGTTTTGCGGTTGAGCAATTAGACAACGAATATGGCGTGCCAGGCCACAGTCATGCTCACGATGAAGAGGAACACGATGAACATGACGAAGAGCATGAAGAAGAGCATGAAGAAGAGCACGAAGAACATGATCATGGTGAAGAAGGTGTGCTACTTGATGTAGATATGACTCGCTATCAAGCAGCCGGTGAATGGCATTCACCCTTTAAAGGGCTAACTAACCTTAAATTTGCGGCAGCTTACACTGACTACGAACATGCTGAGATTGAAGACGGTGAACCAGGTACGGTATTCACTAATGAGTCGAGCGATATCCGTCTTTCTGCTTACCACGAAGAGGTGAACGGCTGGCACGGCGTATTCGGGCTACAGTTTAATCATAGCGATTACAATGCCGTGGGCGAAGAAGCCTTTACCCCAGCTAATACCACATCGAGCTACGCACTTTATCTAATAGAACAAAAGAAAGTAGGCGATGTAACGTTTGAGCTTGGCGGCCGACTAGAGCGCACGACCTTAGACGCTGATGCCAGCGAAGTGGAACTGGACGTATTACATGAAGAACATGAAGGCGAGGAACACGAGGGCGAAGAACACGACGAAGAGCATGAAGAGCACGCTGTTGCCTTCAACTTCCCTGATTATGACTTTACCAGCTTGTCACTTTCAGCGGGCGCTAACTGGGAATATCAGGAAGGTCATTCAATTGCTGTAACCTTATCACGCAGCGAACGTGCGCCTAGCCAGCAAGAGCTTTTCTCTGCGGGCCAGCATTTAGCAACCCAAAGCTACGAAGTGGGTTTAGTATTTGATATGGATGAAGAAGGTCATATTGAAGAAACACTTAAAGGCGTAAAAGAAGAAGTAAGCACCAACCTAGATATTACTTTCCGTAAATTTACCGGAAGCTGGGGCTACAGTGCGTCGTTCTTCTATAATCAGGCGGATGACTATATTTTCCAAACGAGCACAGGTTTAATTGCACTTAGTGAGCATGAAGAACACGGCGAGCATGAGGAAGAAGAACTAGAGGGCGAACACGAAGAGCACGAGCATGATGAGCACGGCGCTGAAGAAGGCTTGCCTATCTATTACTTTCAACAGGCTGACGCTGACATCTGGGGTTTTGAAGCAGAAACCTATGTTGATTTAACAGATACGCTACGCTTAACCGTATTTGGTGACTATATTCGCGCAGAAATCGAAGACGACAACCTTCCGCGCACGCCACCTATGCGCTTTGGTAGTGAATTGAGCTACGTGAACAATGGTTTAAGCGCTGACGTAGGCTTTACATGGTACGACGACCAAAACGAAGTTGCGTCGTTCGAAACCACAACCGATGGCTATACATTGGTAAATGCAAGCGTACAGTATGAGTTTGGTTCTCAAGGTATCGACTGGGTATTGTTCGCCCGTGGTGAAAACCTGACTGATGAAGATGCCCGTGTTCATACATCTTTCTTAAAAGACCAAGCACCGCTTCCAGGTAGAAACTTTACTATGGGTGTGAGAGCGTTGTTTTAATTAACAGCATTACTGTATTAAGCAAAGGCGGTGTAACTTGTTACTCCGCCCTTTTTATTTATGCTGAGTGAAAAATGGTGAACGCAGTTTTTTGGGGCTTTGCACAGCAAAGATAAATAGTCCGAAAATAGTGATAATGAAGCGGCTATGACGTAGAGGTAAAAATGAATGAAATAGCGAATTGGCTAAGTACGCAAACCGAAAAGCATATGGTTTTAGGTTACGGAAGTTTACTTAGTAAAGACAGTCGAGAACGCCACTCAAACATTTTCACTAAAGGGATCCCTGTAACTGTATCTGGCTTCGAACGGGCTTGGGTAACGCGCAGTATTCATGAAGAGCAAACCTATGTAGGCGCCGTGGCCAACGTCCACAGTCATCTGAACGCTCAGCTTATCCCCACGCAAATTAACCCTGCCTTACAGGAGAGGGAAAAAGACTATAGGTTTATTGAAGTAAGCCCTAAAGCACTCGATTTTCACCTTCATCAAGGTGAGGTAAAAGATGCGTTAAATGAGCGATTGTCGCAGTTTACTTTCTGGATTTGTGAAACACTCGCGTGCGAGCCAGCAAGCGAAGCATTCCCTGTTAACCAAACCTATATTGATACCTGTATGGCCGGTTGCCTTGAACACGGTGGCATAAGAGAAGCGGAGCGATTTGTAACACATACGTCGCTATGGAAGCACCCAAGAGTAAATGACAGAGCACAACCCAAGTATCCGCGTGCAGCAAAGGTAAATAGTGAAGCTATTGAACAGATAGACAAAATTTTAGCGAAGCGCTAGTTTTAGCAGTAGCAAACGCCCTTTGGCAGAGAGTTTAGTGTGAATACTGAAGCATCAATTTTAACCTCCGAAAGAATTACCTTAAGACCGCTCACGTTTGATGATCAACACTGGGTATTGGCATTACAGCAAGACGAGCTGTGGCTTAAGTACATTGGAAGTAAAAATGTAAATACGTTAGACGATGCCTGCGATTACATTGGGAAAACCAATTCACAACGAGAAGAGTGGGGGTACGGTCTACTTGCGGTTGAGCTAAATAAAACTAAACAGCCGTTAGGGGTTTGTGGTTTATTTAATCGCTTTGCATTTGAATGCCCAGATTTGGGTTTTGCGATGCTGCCAGAAGCAAGAGGAAGCGGCTTATGCTACGAGGCATGCAAGAAGGTTATAGCCTGGGCTACTGCTGAGGGGTATGGCTTTTTAACCGCAATGACACACCCAGACAATAAAGCATCGCAAAAGCTATTACAGCGACTTGGGTTCAAAAAGCAGGGGTTCTACTTCGATAAAACCTTTCCAAAACAGCATTTGTTCAGGTTAGATTTACAGCCATAAAGCATTGCTCTCTATGGCTGTTTTTTGTTAGTAGTTTACGAAAAGCAAGCCGTCGTTATAGAGGCGGCAACACCGTCATCTTTTTAATAATGATCGGCTCAATGGGTACGTTATTCGCGTTAAGGCGAATGGAGTATTCAGTTTCTACTTCCGACATCGCATCAACAATATCTTCGCCTTCCACAATCACGCCAAACACTGCATAGCCCCAGTCTCTGCCCGGGTTTAAGCTGCTGTTGTCATTCACATTGAAGAAAAACTGTCGGTTTGCGGTATGCGGGTCACCTTGTCTAGCCATTGCAATAGTGTGCAGGTCGTTAGTCAAACCGTTACCAGACTCATTGAATATATCGGGGAAGTTCGACTTGCCGTTGAAGTCAGCAGTATAGCCTCCACCTTGCACAACAAAACCAGGCACTATACGGTGAAAAATAGTGTCTTCGTAGGCGCGCTTATCCACATAACGAAGAAAGTTATTTACCGTAATTGGCGCGCGTCTTCTGTCTAGCTCAACCACGATATCGCCCATGGTCGTTTCTATTTTCACCCGTGGGTAATAGTTATCTGGCTGAACCTGAGACCCATCATCTTTCTTAGCCATAACCGACGAACTGCTGCCAATCAGCATAACAACGGTGATGAGTGATAAAAGTATTTTCTTCATAAAAATGCCTTTAAATGTATTCCTTGATTCGAGCGCTTTTTTGCGCAGCTTTCTTTATGCACTTTTCTTCGCGCTTAGCGTTTTGCAGTGCCTAAGATAACGAACTTTTTATCACTCGCAAGTACCTTGGCGCCACCAAACAGCTTTTTAAGTTTAATGTGGTAATCGAGGTGTCGGTTACCAACCACTACTAAGTGACCACTTTTAATCAGCAATTCACGAGAATCAGTAAACATTTGCCATGCAATATGATCGGTGATCGCGTTTTGCTGATGAAACGGAGGGTTACACAAAATCTTAGTAACAGCTGGTTTGTTTTCGCGATTTAAGAGTGTTTCTAAGCAGTTACTTGCCACAAACTCGCACTGGTCGATTTTATCCGGAAAGTTGTTTAACACGTTGAGTCGGGCACTTTCCAACGCCATGTAAGACTCATCCACGAATATCACTTTGGCGTCAGGTGCGAGAGACAGCGCGTTTACACCCAATACACCATTACCACAGCCCAAATCTACCACTACGTCATTGGCACTTACCGTCATGTGCTCAAGCATAATACGCGCGCCAATATCCAGCGACTGCCGAGCAAATGTGTTGGCAAGGTTATCGATAGTAAGCTCTGTGCCCATGGTGCTTTTACACTGCCAGCGCGTAGGATAGGGAGAGTCAGCGAGTTTTAGAGACTCACGAGGCGTTGCGAAAATAAGCCGAGATTTCTTTTTAGCAAGAGAGGTGGTTGTAGGGCCAATATATCGCTCAAACAAGTTAAGCACCGACTTCGTAATGGCCTTCACTTTGCCCGTTGCGACGATGCGAGTATCAGGCGTAACATATTTTTGTATATCGATAAGCTGTTGTTCTAGCAAAGCGAGGGCGCGAGGGACTTTTATGACGATAAGGCTAGGTGCAGTTTCTGGTTTAAACGTTAAGCTTTGTACACTGGTTAACGTTTGCAGCGGTGCGGTCGCTAGCTCACTTGAACTGTTATCTACTGATGCATTAAGTAACTTATTGGCTTTCAAGTTCTCAGACAGTGAACGCAACGAAATATAAGAATCGGATACCCAGTAAGGCGCTAAATGGGAAAACCAGCAGCCTAACGCACCAAAGTCGTCGTTAAAGATCATCATTGACCCATCATTTTCACCGCTGCCAATTGAAAGCGATGTTTCACTTAACAAGGTTTCGATGTGCTCAATAACAAGCTCATCTGCGCTATCCCATGCTTGAAGGCTTACATGCTGGTGCTTTTCAGGGTAGCGAATCAGCGAGAACTGGCGGTCGGCAAATATAAATTCTGTATTCATTGGGGTCTGTTTTTAGAGAAGGCTCAAAGCATTATCTACTAGGGAATGCTCATTCAGTTTACGTGCTAATGTCTATCTTATCATATCAACCACTTGGCTCTAGCGAATAACCCGTTATTCTTCGGTATTGGATGCACCTTGTATGAAGCACGATATTTAACGATGACAGAGCAATCCGCACTGGAAAAGCATGCGTACTCATTGAAAATAAGGTGTAATTACACAAGCTCTAAAGGGGGCATTGGCACCGTCAACCGCTATGTAGATAGCTAGAATTAAAATATCAAAGGAATTATAGTTCTTACACATGCAATTTTCCCTGTTCGACACGGCTGAAGACAAGCGCACGTCTTATAAGCTCCCGTTAGTTGAAGGTGATGTCACTTATTTTCCTAACGCGCTATCGCAGGCTACTGCAGATTCCTTTTTTGCAAAACTGCAAGAAGAGTTACCCTGGCGCCAGGATACGATTAGGCTGTTTGGCAAGCCGGTAAAAATTCCTCGGCTTCAAAGCTGGCACGGCGATCCCGATTGTACTTACACCTATTCAAATTTAACCATGTCACCGAACCCTTGGACGGAAAGCCTTGCAGACATTAAAGCGCGCTGTGAGCAACTGTGTGAAAAATCGTGCGCGTCACAGTACAAAGTAACGTTCAACAGCGTGCTAGCCAACTGGTACCGCGATGGGCAAGACAGTATGAGCTTTCATTCCGATGATGAACCCGAGTTAGGAATCAACCCCGTGATTGCATCAGTTACCCTAGGTGAGGCAAGACCCTTTGTTTTTAAGCATAAAGAAACAAAGGAAAAGCATACGCAGTTACTTGAACACGGTAGCGTATTGATTATGGCAGGCGCGACACAAAGCCATTATGTGCACGGTATTGCAAAGACGGCTAAGCCTATCGGTGGTAGAATTAACCTTACATTTCGACATCTTATTCAAAGAGCAAGGTAAGCCAAATGCAAGTAAAAGCGTTTCTAGAAACTACGATTGAAGCGGCACTTAGTCCTAGTTATCTTGAGGTTGTAGATGAAAGCTTCATGCACAATGTGCCAGACGGTGCGCAGAGTCACTTTAAAGTTACCGTTGTGAGCGACGCCTTTGAAGGTAAGCGTTTAATAGCAAGGCACAGAGAAATTAACGGGCTTGCGGCAGAAGCGCTGCAGGGGCCTGTTCACGCTTTGGCGCTTCACACGTATACACCGGCCGAGTGGGAAGCGAGAGGTGGAGAGTCGCTAGCATCACCTAACTGTCTTGGTGGCAGCAAGCACGATAAGTAGCACCCTCAATCATATTAAATGGAAGTAGAAACATGACAAGCAGTAAAAACACAAAAAATAGCGCCATCGCCGATTATCTAAGCATGATAAAAGCACCCGCTATTCAGGTTTTACTACTTGGGACAGGCTTTTTGTTAATGATGCTGTTTGTTTACATGGGCGTTTTAACGTCATTTGATAATGCAGTGTTTAACACAATTAGCGAGCTAGGCAATGTGTCGGGGTGGAAGCGTGATGTGCTTAGAGATACCACTGCGCTAGGTAGCAATACGGTACTAATTTTTGTTGTAGCAGCAGTTGCAGGTGCTTTGGGTATGGCGGGAGAGAAGAAAAAGGCCATTACCTTTATTATTGCCGTTGCAGTGGGAATTGCGATGACTTTTCTACTTAAAGCGGGGATCGACAGACCGCGTCCATCGCTGAACATGCAACATGTTGATGTGTATACCCAAAGTTTTCCTTCGGCTCACGCCACACTATCAGCCCTTGTTTACTTTTATGTGGCTCATTTGCTTACACATTTAACGCAAAGTACGCGGGTACAAGTATGGATATACCTAGCGACTACTCTGCTGGTATTTTGCATTGGCCTTAGCCGTGTTTTACTGGGCGTGCACTGGCCTAGTGATATTATCGCAGGCTGGTTTGCTGGCGGAAGCATGGCTGCATTTTGCTTTTACGTGATTAAATGGAAGCGAAAGCTGCGTATTAAAGACAAAGGTTAAGCGTGCAAGAACTCAAACGGCTTGGTGATATTATCAAGCGGGACCCTTTCAGAATGGATTGCCTTCATGCCTTGCGGTCGCTTGATTTACCGCAGGGCTACATAGGTGCAGGATTTGTGCGAAATGCTATATGGGATGATTTGCACGAAAGGGTTAAACCAACGCCGCTTAACGATATTGATGTGATTTACTTTAGCGATGAAATCACAGTATCTCAGAATGTTGCAGTAGCCCAGACTTCAACAGAACCAGCATTTCAACAACAAGAACACTCATTAATAACTGCAGACGCTAAATCAGAAATAAAAAACCAAGAAAAAGCCATTGAACGCCAGCTAACCCGAATAATGCCCCAAGCTAATTGGCAGGTGAAAAACCAGGCGCGTATGCATTTGTCTCACGGACATGCTCCCTATAATAATTGCCACGACGCTATTTCATATTGGATAGAGCGAGAAACCTGTGTTGCGGTTCGCTTATTAGCGAATGATGATTTTGACGTACTTGCACCATTTGGCCTAGTTGCAAATTTCGCCGGCACCATAAGTATTAACCCCCAATATCCAAGACCCGATGTTTTTAGTAAGCGAGTCGGATCTAAGAATTGGCTTGACGTTTGGCCTTTACTGAAGCTGCGCGAACAAAGGTTAAAATAGGTCTAGCTACTTTCTCAAAGAGTTGTTCGTAGTAATATCTACTACCTTAGCGGCAATAGAGGCTATGGTTGTATTTTCGCTCATGGCCTGTTTTTGCAGTCGGCGATACGCGTTGTTTTCGCTTAGGCCAAATTGCTCCATGACTACCAGTTTTGCTCGGCTTATCAGCTTCTGATCTTGAATTGCACGTTTAGCTTCTTCAAGCTCTCGCCCCATGTCTTCTATATGCTGGGCTTGTGAACGC
Organism: Alteromonas sp. ABD4_190; assembly: GCF_056160105.1. NCBI lineage: Bacteria > Pseudomonadati > Pseudomonadota > Gammaproteobacteria > Alteromonadales > Alteromonadaceae > Alteromonas > Alteromonas sp. ABD4_190. Next base: position 1,433,046 of record NZ_JBSWWN010000001.1, on the reverse strand, counting down.
AGTAAGTCGTAAAAAGAGCGGTGAGCAGATAAGGTTTTAGTCTGCTCATTGAGTGACAGCGTTTTAATTTCGTCGTCTTTTGTATCTTCCGCTAAGCCCGGCATACTAGGATCAAACAATAAGGTGAGCGGCGAGCCATCATTAGCGTGCTCATCGTTAAAGCGCGTAAGCAACTGTTGATGATTGGCCATTTCATTTTTTGCATTGGCAACTTTACTGTTAGCTTGTTGTGTTAAGGCTTCTGTCAGTGCTACCTCGATACCTTGCATTGCATCTATGCGACGAGTCGCTACATCGAACCAAACTTCAGATATTTCAGCGGCAATAGGGCTGCCGTCTCCAAGCTGCGCGATCATATTTCTAAGCTGTGTAATATCTATTGCCGCTGGGCTTTTATTTAAAGCATCCAACGCGTCCTTATGCGGCTTACAGCTAAATTCACAGAATATATTGAAGTGATGTTCTTGGGCTTGCTGAAGCGCAGCAAGTTTTTCACATAAACGCGCGTCGAAATGGGTTTCGGCAAAACCAATTGCCCCCCACGCTCGCTCTTGCCCAGCATACTCTTTGGCCTGCATGAAGTTGAACAAAGCAACCAGCAAACGGGTAATAGTTGGGTCGCTTGCTATATCTGCTGCTTCAAAAATGACAGTAAGTAAACTTGCCACTAAACGGCTGTAGGCACGAGTTGATTCCAGTGGCGTTAGCTGCTGCTTACTGACTTGCTCTCTTAAGCGTGGCAGATAGTCTGTCGCCTGCATGGCTAAAGTAATACTGCTCAATAAACGTGGGTTGCCTGAAGTAATCTCATCAGTTAAGTAAAGAGACTTCAAATGGCTTTTTAGCATTGACTCTGCTTGTTCACTAGCACTGACATACTGCATTCGCTCAGCTTTGTAGCGCTCGGCTTTAGATGCGAGAAAGATATTGCTGGCTCCGCGCTCTTTTTGCAGTTCATGTATAAGCTCACGAACCGCAATAACAATACGACAGTTGCTAGAAAGCTGTTCTAACACCGTGATCTCTGCATGTTTTGCGGCCAGCAAAAAACGTTTCGTGGCATCACTACAAAGCGCAATGGTTTGTTCAGGTTCGTGTAGCATAAGAGGCCCTGCTAAATGTTGGTTTACGCAATTCGCTTTTTTATTGATAGTTTTTTTGCGAAGTATTGCTTTAAAGCACGTTGAATTAAGCAACACTTATGCCCTGTTTATCAGAATGGAGTTAGGCAAAGCCTGGATGGGGGAGTAATGCGCCGAATGCTTAACAGACGTCACTTTTATAGGTGTAACGCAAAATTAATTGCAATTCGGTGAGTTAAAAATGACGGGCACTTTAGAAGAGAGTGTAAGCGGATTGCACATTAGTGGTGCAATCCGCCTTTAGATACTTGGATTTAATATCAAAAGCTAGTTTCTAACCACGCGGAGAAACCAACCGACAAAGAGAGAAATCAAGAAACCGAAAAAGGCAATCATAGTAGTAATGGTAAGCATCTGGCCGGAGAAGTCTGCATTTTCCCCGGTATGTTCGCTTACAAGCATTCCTGAAGCCTTAAAAATAAACAGCGCAGCGACAGAAAATAGTAAGATAACGGCGGTAGACATAATGGTGGCTTTCCAATAAGCCTTTGGCGACATCCAATGAATCGCGCCTGCCACTAACACGCACAAAATGGTAAGAATATAAGGTACCACGTAAACTCCTCGTTAAATAAGGCCTATGCCTTACGTCATTGCCACATCATCAAGTGCAACTTAAGCAAAGTAGCGGATTAACGTTACGAACTAATGCTACGGGCTAATGCTACGGGCTCATGCTACGAGCTAAGCGCACCGAGGGGCTAGTTTATTAAAATACTGCAATACGATGCCACGTAAGATGCCTTTTGTCAGCAAAGGCCTTAAAATTTAGCGCGTCTTACACTAAACCTAGAAGCGACATTAACAAGAAACTAAATGGCGTTTGCCTAAGTTGTCTTGCCGCTGCGTCCTCTAAGCAGTGTTTATGCATCAGTAACAATCTATTAAAAGATTTTAAGCTACAATGGTGATAGAATCGCCGAAAAATCATCCTGCCTACTTGGTGTACTGCTATCACGCGGTGTACGCCACGGTGGGTTGTTGTGTTTAACATCTTAGCTTCTGAGAGAACATGTTCGATTTAATTACCAGTAAAGACAGCAACGTTAAAAACGACGTGCTATCAGGTATTACCGTGGCGCTAGCCTTGGTCCCTGAAGCCGTAGCATTTGCATTTGTAGCCGGCGTAGAACCAATGATTGGTCTTTATGCGGCTTTCATGATGGGCTTGATCACTTCCGCTATTGGTGGCCGCCCAGGAATGATTTCTGGAGCTACTGGCGCCATGGCCGTTGTAATGGTGGCACTGGTTGCCCAACACGGCGTGCAGTATTTATTTGCCGCGGTTATTTTGGCAGGTTTACTGCAAATAATGTGCGGTATTTTCAAGCTCGGGAAGTTTATTCGACTGGTGCCATATCCGGTAATGCTAGGCTTCGTAAATGGTTTGGCGATTGTTATTTTCCTGGCGCAGTTAGGCCAGTTCAAAGTCACTAACGCAGCCGGTGAGTTGCAGTGGATGGAAGGTACGCTGCTATATTGGATGTTAGGGCTTGTGGCGTTAACTATGGCTATTATCTATTTACTACCAAAGCTAACTAAAGCTGTACCTGCGTCGCTGGTAGCGATTGTTACGGTAACCTTGTTAGTACACGGTCTTGACCTTGAAGCGCGCACTGTAATCGACTTTGTTCGCGATTTGCTACCAGCTGACCAGCGCGATACCGCAACGCTAGCGGGTGAACTTCCTAGCTTTGCTATTCCTATGGTGCCGTTCACCTGGGAAACCTTCATGATCATTTTGCCTACCTCAGTGATTCTTTGCTTGGTTGGTCTTATAGAATCGCTTCTTACCCTTTCATTAATTGATGAAATGACGGACACCCGCGGACGTGGTAACAAAGAGTGCGTTGGCCAAGGCGTTGCAAATACCGTAAACGGTTTCTTTGGCGGTATGGGCGGTTGCGCCATGATTGGCCAAAGTATGATTAATATTAACTCTGGTGGCCGTGGCCGCTTGTCTGGTATCACCGCGGCGGTTGTATTATTAGGCTTTATTCTATTTGCTGCTCCGCTAATTGAAATGATTCCTCTCGCTGCCCTTGTTGGCGTTATGTTCGTGGTGGTTATCGCTACATTTGAGTGGGCGTCATTCAGAATTATTCGCGGCGTAAACAAAGAGGATGCGTTCGTACTTTTCCTAGTAACAGGCGTTACCGTTATCGCTGACCTGGCTATTGCGGTTGTGGTGGGTGTTATCGTTTCCGCACTGGTGTTTGCATGGAAACACGCTCGTCATATCGAAGCGAGATCCCATATCGATAACGACGGTTGGAAAGTCTATGAGCTAGACGGCCCGCTGTTCTTCGGCTCGGTATCGCATTTCAAAGACCTGTTTGATATTGCCAACGACCCTAACGATGTAGTTATTGACTTCAAAGACTCTCGCATTTGGGATTCATCAGGTATTGATGCGCTAGATACCCTTGCTGACAAATACGAAGAGCAGGGTAAAAAGCTACACATTCGCCATATCAGTGATGAGTGTCGCTCACTGCTTCGCAAGGCCGATAAGTTTGTTGAAATTAATGTGGTTGAAGATCCTCGCTATCGCGTAGCGACGGATAAGCTGGCCTAAGTTATTTGAAAGCCTTAATGCACCAAGTAAACACAGTTTTGCGTTTGTTTGGTGCAGTTGTGAAGTCTGAATAATGCTTATTTTGTAGTAAATCAAATAAAAACAATTGCTTACGGTTTTGGCACTGAACTTGGATAGCTATAAGCGTAAAGTGTGTTTTGGTGATTTGTGTCAATCGCTGAAAATTGTGTGATTTATAACACTCCGTAAAATGTGTTAGCCGACCTAAACCGTTGGCAAAATAGGCAACGAAGCCCGCATCAACGAAAGTTGAAGCGGGCTTTTTTTTGTCCCGAAAAAAGGGGAATACCATGACTTCATTGGACTCAAAAACGCAAATTGTCGTCGTAGGCAACGGCATGGTGGGGCATCATTTTGTTGAGCAGCTTCACCAAAGCGATGCCAATGTAGAAATAACCGTTTTATGCGGTGAGTCACGCCTTGCGTACGACCGCGTTTATCTGTCATCTTTTTTTAGCGGCGCGAGTGCTGATGACTTAGCGCTTACTACACCCGCTCAGTACGCCGAGTGGGGCGTAAACGTAGTTACCAATGCCTTGGTTACCGATATAGACCGTGACAATAATAAGGTGACGACTTCAGAAGGGCAGGTGTTTAGCTACGATAAGCTTGTGCTAGCCACGGGCTCATACCCATTTGTGCCACCCATCCCTGGCAACGATCAAGAGCATTGCTTGGTGTACCGTACTATAGACGATCTACTCGCTATTGAAGCTTCAGCAGCGGTTAGCAAAGTAGGGGTTGTTGTTGGTGGTGGGCTGTTGGGTTTAGAAGCTGCTAACGCATTAAAGCAAGCTGGTCTCGACACCCACGTGGTTGAGTTTGCCCCGCAGCTTATGGCGGTACAGCTAGACCAAGCAGGTGGTAACGTTCTTAAGGACAAAATTGAAGCGTTGGGCGTTACGGTTCACACTCAAAAGGCAACGCAAACTATTGAGGCCGGTGATAACTGCCGCTATAAAATGGTGTTTGCTGACGGCACTGCACTAGAAACTGACATGATTCTTTTTTCTGCTGGTATTCGACCTTCCGACCAGCTCGGCAGAAAGTCAGCGCTAACACTGGGTGAGCGCGGCGGTATTGTCATTGATAACCACTGCGTGACATCTGACCCAAACATTTACGCTGTGGGTGAATGTGCGCTGTGGGATAATAAAATCTTTGGCCTGGTAGCACCTGGATATACCATGGCGCGCACGGCTGTAAGTCATATCACCGGCGGCGATGCCGAGTTCACAGGCGCAGATATGAGTACCAAACTCAAGCTAATGGGCGTTGAAGTGGGCTCAATTGGCGATGCCCATGAACGTACAGAAGGTGCGCTTAGCTACACCTACTTAAATCAGCCTGAAGGCGTGTATAAAAAGCTGGTAGTAGATAGCGAGCAAAAGCTTGTGCTTGGTGCTGTACTCGTTGGCGATACCAGCGACTACGATACGCTATTACAATATGCGCTTAACAGCATCGAATTGCCTGAACATCCAGAGAGCCTCATTCTGCCATCATCTGATGCCGCACCAGCATTAGGTGCCGATGCACTGCCAGACACTGCGTCTATATGCTCGTGCCTAAATGTAACGAAAGGCGACATTGTCTCAGCTATTGAAGGTGGCTGTTGCAGCGTTGGCGATGTAAAAGGTGAAACTAAAGCCAGTACTGGTTGTGGTGGATGTGCTGCGTTGCTTAAAAATGTAGTAGATAGCGAGCTTGAAAAGCGCGGTGTTGAAGTATCAAAAGCGATTTGTGAGCACTTCAATTACACCCGACAAGAGCTGTTTCACATTGTTAAGGTTAACGGCATTCGCACCTTCGACGAGCTACTAGAGCAGCATGGTGAAGGTCTAGGGTGTGAAATTTGTAAGCCCGCTGTCGGCTCAATTTTAGCCTCGGTGTATAACGACTACATTCTTAAGGCTTCACATCTTCCTCTGCAAGACACCAACGATATCTACCTTGGCAACATGCAAAAAGATGGCACGTATTCCGTTGTACCGCGTGTACCTGGTGGCGAAATAACGCCTGAGAAGTTGATTTTGCTAGGTGAAGTGGCAAAAGAATACAACTTGTACACCAAGATCACGGGTGGTCAGCGCATTGATTTATTTGGAGCGCGCGTAGAGCACTTACCGGATATCTGGGAAAAACTCGTCGCTGGCGGTTTTGAAACCGGCCATGCTTACGCGAAGGCACTGCGTACCGTGAAATCGTGTGTGGGCAGCACATGGTGCCGCTACGGTGTACAGGATTCTGTTGGAACTGCCATTGACTTAGAGAATCGTTATAAAGGCTTACGTGCGCCCCACAAAATTAAATTTGCCGTCTCGGGGTGTACCCGTGAGTGCGCAGAAGCCCAAAGCAAAGACATTGGCGTTATTGCTACCGAGCAAGGCTGGAACCTGTATGTTTGCGGGAATGGCGGCATGAAGCCTCGACATGCAGACCGGTTTGCCACCGACCTAGATACCGAAACCCTAATTAAGTACATCGACCGCGTGCTGATGTTTTACGTGAAAACGGCTGATCGCCTACAGCGCACATCGGTATGGATGGACAACTTAGAGGGTGGGCTAGCTTACTTGCAAGATGTTGTAATCAACGATGCACTTGGCATTAATAGTGAGCTTGAAGCGCAGATGGATGCTGTGGTTGATGCCTATCAGTGCGAATGGAAAACTACCATTGAAAACCCTGAGTCGCGCAAGCGTTTCCGTCAATTTGTAAACAGCAATGCTAGCGACACCAACATTCAGTTTGTTTCAGAGCGAGGCCAGGTTCGCCCAGCTACTGAAGCTGAAAAAGTAGCGGGTAAAGATCAGTTCATTCCTGTCTCTATGGTGTAGCCACTGGCTTATCAACCCTGTTAGGAGAATCAAATTATGTCAGCAGCGCAAAATGTAATGGCGTCAGAACCACAGCAAGTGCAATGGCACTATGTTTGTGAGACGAACGACTTAGTGACAAACAGTGGGGTTTGCGCCCTTGTCGACTCACAGCAAGTAGCGCTTTTCAGTTTGAAGATAAACGGCGAAACCCAGGTTTTCGCCATTAGTAACTACGACCCTATTGGTAAAGCAAACGTGCTTTATCGCGGGCTTTTGGGGTCGATAGGCGGTGCGCCAGTTGTCGCTTCGCCGTTGTACAAAGAGCATTACTTTTTAGAAACCGGGCTGTGTAAAGAACACGATGATGTGTTCGTCACGGCTTACCCTGTGAAGGTCGAGGGCGAGAAGGTCTTTGTAGGCATTTAAGCAAACTGACCCTATTTGAATGCCCACATGAATAGAGTCTTCTTGCAAAAACGCATTCAACTACTTCGATATCGAAAAAGGTAATGAAATGAATATGGCTACACGACAACCCGATATGATGTCTGAACAATTAAGACAAACAACATGCCCATACTGCGGCGTAGGGTGTGGTGTAGATATCAGTTGCAACGTAAGCAAGCGTGCCACAACCCTGGACACTGTTAAAGGCACGCCAGAGCATCCCGCCAATTATGGAAGATTGTGTGTTAAAGGAACAAACCTGCTTGAAACAAACGACCTAAATGGACGTTTGCTTCACCCAACCATTGCAGGTCAATCGGTGGATTGGGACACGGCCACCGATGTGATTGCGGATAAGATCACATCTACCATTGCGCAGTATGGCGCGGATGCCGTTGCTTTTTATGTTTCAGGCCAGCTTCTTACTGAAGACTACTACATTGCCAATAAGCTTATGAAAGGTTATATCGGCAGTGCCAATATAGATACCAACTCTCGACTTTGCATGTCATCAGCGGTAGCTGCTTATAAGCGCGCCTTTGGTGAAGACGTGGTGCCTTGCGATTACACCGACCTGGAATGTACAGATTTATTGGTAATTACGGGAAGTAATACGGCGTGGGCCCATCCTGTGCTTTTTCAGCGCATTCAGCGAGCAAAGCTGAAAAATCCGAATATGAAGGTCATTGTTGTTGACCCACGCAAAACCGAAACCTGTACCATTGCCGATTTACACCTTCCTATAAAGCCGGGTAGCGACGTTGCGCTATTTAACGGTTTACTCAGCTATGCAAACGCGCAAGGCCGAATAGACAAATCCGCCGTTGAGACCTATGCCGAGGGGCTTGATGAAACGCTTGAAAGTGCAAGTGGCTTAACGCTGGATGACGTGGCTAGCGTATGCGATATAGAAAAAAGCAAGGTTAAGGCTTTTTTCGACGCATTCTGTGAAGCATCTAGCGCCATTACTTTTTATTCTATGGGCGTTAATCAGTCTTCCGCTGGCGTAGATAAAGCCCAAGCCATTATTAACTGCCACCTAGCTACAGACTTGATTGCCAAAGACGGGTGTGGGCCGTTCTCAATCACAGGTCAGCCCAATGCCATGGGAGGGCGTGAAGTCGGTGGTTTAGCTAACATGCTAGCTGCCCACATGGATTTAGAAAATCCTGAGCATATCGAAGCAGTAAAAACCTACTGGGACGCACCCGTTATGCCCAAAGGTCTGGGGCTTAAGGCGGTAGACCTTTTTAACGCCATTGAAGAAGGTAAAGTAAAATTCGTTTGGATAATGGGGACTAACCCTGTTGTCAGTATGCCCAACCGAGGACAAGTTGAGCGCGCACTTTCAAAGTGCGGGATGGTCGTAGTGTCTGATATTGTTGAAGCGAATGATACGCTTGACTACGCCCACATTGCCCTCCCTGCTACGGGTTGGTCAGAAAAAGACGGCACAGTGACGAACTCAGAGCGCCGTATTTCACGTCAGCGGGGCATATTGCACCCGCCTGGAAGTGCAAAACACGATTGGCAAATACTGTGCGACGTGGCGGCTAAAATGGGTTTTGGCGAGGCATTTAGCTTTACTCATCCGTCGCAAATATTTTGTGAATACGCTGGCTTAACTGGCTATCACAATAATGGCAAACGCCAGTTAGACTTATCACCTTTGCAAAGTCTAAATGAAGCTCAGTACAACGCTCTATCACCTATCCAGTGGCCTTTTTATAACGCGGTTTTGAATACTCCCTCATCCGGTACCAAGCTTAACGCAAACACTAAGCCCAACCTTATCAGTAAGCGTCCTTTTGAAGATAAGCAGTTTTCGACGCCTAGCGGTAAGGCTAAACTGATTCCCGTAACCTATAAAGCCCCATTGCAGGTTATGTCAGACGCTTACCCTTTTGTCGTTAACAGCGGTCGAGCTCGAGATCAATGGCATACCATGACGCGCACGGGTAAAGCCGCAAAGTTACTCGCCCATATGCCCAGCGCCCCTGTATACATAAACCCAAAAGACGCTGCTGAGTTAGGTGTTGCAAATAATGACCTCGTCTCTTTGACAAGTGCAGTGTGTAAAGACGCCCCTGTTATCTATCCGGTAAAAACGGATACGGATATGCGCAAAGGCGAAGTATTCATTCCCATTCATTGGTCTGCGCAATGGGGGTCGCACAGTAAACTAGGTGCACTTTACGCGAGCGCGGTAGACCCAATTTCAGGGCAGCCGGAACTAAAGCATGCTGCAGTGGCTATTGCACCTGTACGTTACGCTACGTATGGAAAACTCTTTTTATCGTCAAAAATACAATCGGCACACGACTCAAAAAGCAACATTGATAACCCCAGTATTGATAATCCCAACATCGATAATCCCAGCATTGATAATCACGATGCGCTGAAGAAAATATGTGATTACTGGAATAAAACACCACTTGAAGCCGAAAGCGCTACATCGAAAGGAAGTAGTTCTGAAGAATCACTATCAGTATTAAATGTAGCCTCCAACAAAAGCCGTCGTGAATTTACTCAAAGCTTGATACCACAGTTACCGCAAAACGCGGTGCTATTACAGTTTCAACATCACACTTTTTCAGTATGTCTTGCGCTTGTCGATGGCTTACTGTGCTTCGCTGCATTTTTGGGTGATGAGCCAGAAAAAACAGGCGCGGCTCTTGTGGCGGCAGACACAACAAGCACGTGGACTGTGCCGAATGCGTGGCTTGCCAGCCTATTAAATACGGCGATTTCCACTGAGTCACAACGCAATTTATTACGAGGCCAAGTGGATGACGCATTTCTAAAAGGCGATGTAGTTTGTAGCTGTTTTGAAGTGCGTGAAAGGACGATTACAGATGCCATCACCAAAGGCTGTTCATCGGTAACCGAACTTGGTAAGCAGTTAAAATGCGGCACGAACTGTGGTTCTTGTAAGCCCGCCTTGTACGAGCTTATAGACAAGCATTTAGTTATAGAAACCCAATCTGTTTAGGAGCGTTAAATTATGTCAATTGCATCTAGCTGGTCTTTACCGTTTTTGCGCACCTTATTCAAACAGCAGAAACCTCTGTCTAATCTTTTTTATCGCGATGCCACTGTGGCTAAGACTTCGACTACTCGCCAGCGTTCTGGCAATTTCAAACCCTTGGCTAAGTATTCGTACCTAGACAGGTGGCTGAATACAGAAAACCTTGGCGATGAGCGCAATGAACAGGGCCAAGTATTTATTGTAGGTGCAGGTCCTGGCGATGCAGAGCTACTTACCTTAAAAGCGCTTCGCCTTTTACAGCAAGCTGACGTGGTACTGTTTGACGCACTTGTAAGCGAAGATATCCTTTCGCTTATTCCATCTAGTGTAACGAAAGAATATGTAGGAAAGCGCTGTAAGAAGCATAGTTTTACCCAAGACGCTATTTGCAAGCGGGTGGTTGATCTTGCCAGTTTGGGCCACACCGTGGTGCGACTAAAAGGTGGTGACCCAGCCTTGTTTGCGAGAACCTGTGAAGAAACCGATGCGCTAACAAAAGCTAACATTTCTTTTGCTATTGTCCCTGGTATTACAGCCGCATCGGGCGTGTCTGCCTATACGGGTATTCCTCTTACCGACAGGCGCTGTGCCCAATCGGTGAGTTTTATGACTGCACACTTTAAAGATGCAGAACAATGGCCTGAAATGGCACCGATGGCGCAGAATGTATTAAAGCAAACCATGGTGGTTTATATGGGGCTAAGCCGCCTTGAGGGGCTTTGCAAAGGTTTGATACAGCACAAGGTGCCAGGTTCGTGGCCGGTAGCGGCAGTTGAAAATGCTACATCGCCTCACCAGCGCGTAATCACTGGCGAGCTTGCCAATATACATGGCAAAGTAACAGCGGCAAATTTAACTGGGCCCACGTTACTTATATTTGGAAAGGTGGTAGAGTCTCGACAACAGGTAAATACACTTCTACTTCATTCATCCGAACATGCAGCAACCATTTAGCGAATACATTAAGATTATTGGTAAGGGTCAAAAAGGGGGGCGTAGCCTTACCCGTGATGAAGCTTATCATGCCATGAAAATGGTATTGGCCAATGAAGTAACCGGCGATCAACGGGGCGCATTTCTTATGTTACTTCGCACCCGTGAAGAGACGCCAGAAGAAGTGATTGGTTTTGTCGATGCGTGCCGAGAACTGATTGAGCCTGAAGTTAAGACACTTACCCCAACGTTAGATATTGGGTGTTATGCAGGAAAACGTCGTCAGCTTCCTTGGTACTTACTGGCCGTAGCCGTACTAGCCAAAAACGGTTATTCCATTATGCTTCACGGTGCCCATGAACCCGGTTCTGGTCGTCTTTATGCAAGCATAGCATTGCCAAAGTTGGGACTACCTGAAGTCACCAGTATCGCTGAGGCAAACCAGCAGCTTGCTGATAAAGGCGTAACCTATCTCGATTTATCATATTTACTGCCCGCGCTTGATACCATTATTAAGCTGCGCGACGTGTTTGGGCTACGCTCTTGTGCCAACACCCTAGCCAGACTATTGAACCCCACTAGCGCAGAGTTCTGTGTGCAAGGGGTTTACCACATGCACCTTGACCATAAGCATTGTCGCGTTAATGAAAATTATCCGTCGATAAACGCTCTTTGTTTTCGCGGCGATGGTGGCGACCCCGAGGTTAACGGAGAACGAGAAACCGAACTTTTCATTACCCGTAATGGTAAAACTGACGAAGTAATAATGCCGGTGGTTGCTGACAAGTGGGCGCTAAAAGACAAAGATATGAACGTAGACGACATGCTTGATGTGTGGGCGGGTAAAGCAAGCAGCCTTTACGGTGAACAGGCCATTTTAAGTACGCTTGCCAGCTATCTAGTGCTTCTACAAAGTTGTGATGTTGCAGATGCTTTATCGCAAGCACGACAGCTTTGGGCGCAGCGAGATAAGAGCGCATCGCCATTCTAATGACTTGGTTGTGTTGACCATTTACTTTATAAGAGAGCACGCTTAATTGATCGCGAACTACCAGCTTAAACATGGAATTTATCAGAGCATAAAAAGCTTGTTGATTGACGAAAAATCGCCAATCGTCGTATTGCTTAATCGCTGCGTATATACATCGCTTCCGTAAAGTGAGGCTGAGCAAGCCCAGAGCTTGCTTGTTCTGGTTCACAGGGAAAGATCTTTCATAGACCAACAAATATTAATGCTTTTATTTTTATTAATCCCTAATAATCTCGATTCCCTCTGCTATCTTTAATCAAAACCGAAAAAATTAGCTTATCGTTTCAGACACTAACCGTAATGGCGAATGACGGAGCACGTACTATTTCAAATGTGCTGCATCGCCGAAGGCTTACAGGCTGACGAATAAGCGCGCTTAGTTCATCAGGAGCAGAGGATGTTTTTCAAAAATAAAGAGGTAATAGCTGAAAACTTACGTTTGAAAAAGGAGATTGAGGCATATCAAACAGTTCAGGAGGAGCTGCGCGAAGAGATGCTTTATATAGAATTAAACCCTGACGGTAGGGTTAATGCTATCAACGACTTGTGTTCTCAGGCAACTGGTTACTCAATAGGTGAATTAGAGGGAAAGTCTCTAGAGAGATTGATGAGCCAAAGTGCGCTTAGAAAACCTGCTGGACAGGATATGCTCGGTGCGATTAAAACGCATCGTCATTGGCATGGAGCAGTCAGTTTTTTAGATGCGAAAGGTCAAGAAATGTGGGTACGCGGTATTGTGCAGCCCGTTGATGACGCGAACGGTAACGTAAAATATATCGCCTTCTACATGGCAGAACAAACGCGGAACATCACGCATAGCAACGAACTGCGCGATATGATTGATGCGCTCCATCGCTCTTCTGCTGTCATTGAGTTCAATTTAGATGGCACAATAATAACAGCGAATGACAACTTTCTTAAAGGTATGGGTTACACCCTAGAGCAAATAGAAGGTAAGCATCACAGAATGTTTTGTACCGAACAAGAAGCTAATTCAGAAGAATATAAACATTTCTGGCGGGACTTAGCTGAAGGGAGATTAGAATCAGGTAGGTTTAAGCGAATAGACAGTAGGGGCAACGAAGTTTGGTTAGAAGCGTCGTATAACCCAATTAGAAATGAAGACGGAAACCTTTATAAAGTCGTTAAGTTTGCCACTGTCATTACTGAGCAAATGCAGCGTGAGTTTGCAATTTCTGAAGCGGCTAATGTGGCATTTAATATCTCGCAAGAGACAGGAGAGCAAGCCCGCAAAGGTAATGAAGTGCTTAATGCCACAGTGAAAGCAATGAATGAGCTCACCACTCAAATGGGCAATGCGAGCGAAGGCATCAAAGACCTCGATGAGCAATCACAAAAAGTTGCCGATTTGGTAAAAAGTATCAGTGGAATTGCTGATCAAACCAATTTGCTCGCGCTTAACGCCGCTATCGAAGCCGCTCGCGCGGGAGATCAGGGGAGAGGGTTTGCTGTTGTTGCCGATGAAGTAAGGCAATTGGCTTCACGAACAAGCAGTGCTACAGAAGAAATAGTCAACGTTGTTGTAGAGAACAGAAAACTTACTGAAAATGCCGTTCAGCTTATTGAAGCAGGACAGGAAAAAGCCCGAGATGCACTTGAATATTCAACGCAATCAGGTAACGCGATGGGTGAAATTCAAAGTGGAGCAAATGAAGTAGTGAACGCTATCGGACAGTTCACTAAACGTCTATAGATCAAAGCGTCTATCATTCGTGTTAGGCGTGTTTATACGTTTCAATATACTCAATCGTGGTGCTTGTTTGCTCGCACCATGGTTGAACACCTCCCCCGTTTTGGTGCACAAAACCTTTCTTTAGTTTGTAAGTGCCTAGCTATATTTTTCAGTATTTCTTTAATAATCATATGGTTAAATTCTTGGCACGTTGGCTGCAATACATACGTGCAAAACAACGTTGCCATACAAGGCTGCGAATGCGACACGACTGCTTATGCATCGTGTAATGCACAACATTTTCCATAGTGTGAATAAGAAAAATTATCAGGAATCAGTGGAGAACGGTAAGGAAGCTCCAACTTCTCCAGCATTTATGGCAAATGATAATAATAAGAAAAGATGGTTTTATTAAGCTAAAGCTTTTTTATAACCTCCCTTTAAGATGAGGTGTGTGAGCGGGAATTCCTGACTTACCAATAACAACTTGATGCGTTAGTAATTACTCCGATGTTACTAACACGGCAACGAAGCCCACCGTGCTAGACATGTAAATGTCTATAGCTGGTGGGTTTTTTTTTGGCTACGAGGAACACGTATGACTGGGTTAAAGACAACATCATTACTAAAACGCTTTAGAACGGTGGGCGCAAGCGTTTGTGCTGCACTTGTCGTGTCTGTAGCAACATTTTCAACATCTGTTTCAGCACAAGCGCCCGCAGTAGGATGGCCAGAAAAAGAAGAGCTGAAATTTGGTTTTATTAAACTGACAGATATGGCGCCGCTTGCTGTGGCGTATGAGAAAGGCTTTTTCGAAGATGAAGGGCTTTACGTCACATTAGAAGCGCAAGCAAACTGGAAAGTGCTGCTAGATCGGGTTATTGATGGTCAGCTAGATGGCGCTCACATGCTTGCAGGTCAACCGCTTGGCGCGACTATTGGTTTTGGTACGGAATCTCATGTAGTTACTGCGTTTAGCATGGATCTAAACGGCAATGGTATTACTGTATCAAATGAGATTTGGGAGAAAATGAAGGCGTACATTCCACAGGAAGATGGCAAGCCTGTACACCCAATCAAAGCTGATTATCTTAAACCGGTTGTTGATGAATACCGCAACGCCGGTAAACCTTTCAATATGGGCATGGTATTTCCTGTATCTACCCACAACTACGAGCTGCGTTATTGGCTAGCAGCAGGTGGCATTCACCCAGGTTATTACGCTCCTCACAAAGGTGATACCGCAGGCCAAATCGATGCACAAGCGCTATTGTCTGTAACGCCACCACCACAAATGCCAGCGACTATGGAAGCAGGCACTATTTATGGCTACTGCGTAGGTGAGCCATGGAACCAACAAGCGGTATTTAAAGGTATCGGTGTACCTGTAATTACTGATTATGAGATCTGGAAAAATAACCCTGAAAAAGTGTTTGGTGTAAGCCAAAGTTGGGCTGACAAGTACCCTAATACTCACATCCGTGTGGTTAAAGCATTAATTCGCGCAGCAATGTGGCTGGATGAAAATGACAATGCTAACCGTCCTGAAGCAGTAAAAATTCTTGCTAAGAGCAACTACGTTGGCGCGGACGAAGATGTACTGGCTAACAGCATGACGGGCACCTTCGAATACGAAAAAGGCGATAAGCGTGACGTGCCAGACTTCAATGTGTTCTTCCGCTACAACGCTACTTACCCGTACTACAGTGATGCAATTTGGTATCTCACACAAATGCGCCGCTGGGGCCAAATTTCAGAAGCTAAGTCTGACGATTGGTACAAGGAAACGGCCAAGAAAGTCTATAAGCCAGAAGTTTATGCCCAAGCTGCTAAAGCGCTTATCGCTGAGGGTAAAGCAAAGGCATCTGATTTCCCTGAGTTTGGAACGGAAACAGGTTATAAGCCGCCTCAGAGCGAGTTTATTGATGGCGTAACGTTTGATGGAAGCAAGCCTAACGCTTACTTAGAGCAATTTGATATTGGTCTTAAAGGCGACACTGTTCTGTAAGTGTCTCGTAAAGTTGCCTCGTCGACCCTCAGGTGAGACGGGGCATTCACAGCGCAATAGCGCACATTAAGTATCAGGAGCAAGCAATGAGCAAGATGACAACCATTCTTCGCCTTCCATCATCGCCGTCAAACGCAAACTCTTTATTGAGTCGTTTATATCAATCCACGCCTGCGTTGTTGCTGCCTGTAATCGGCTTGCTGATGTTTCTGGCAATTTGGAATGGTGTTGCAAAAAGTATCGATACATCGTTAGGCCAATTTCCAGGCCCTGCACAAGTTTTTGAACAAGCGGGAGCTTTAATAGACGAGCATGTCGCCCAACGCGAAAAGGCAGACGCTTTCTATCAACGTCAAGAAGAACGAAATGCAGCACGTGTGGCGCAAGACCCTACTTATAAGCCGAAGATACGAGACTTTACCGGTGCGCCTACTTTCTTCGATCAAATTTGGACCAGCCTCTACACCGTTATGGTTGGATTTTTTATTGCATCAGTAGTTGCAGTTCCATTGGGTATTTTGTGTGGTTTAAGCAAATCAGCCTACACGGCAATAAATCCGCTTATTCAATTATTCAAACCCGTTTCGCCACTAGCATGGTTGCCACTAGTTACTATGGTAGTAAGTGCGCTTTATGTAAGCGAAGACCCAGCGTTTTCAAAGTCATTTGTTACTTCAGCCTTCACGGTCTCGCTTTGCTGCCTATGGCCAACCCTTATTAACACTGCGGTAGGGGTGTCAAACATTGAAAAAGATCTTATTAACGTGAGCAAAGTGCTGCGTCTTACACCTTTTGCTCACCTTACGAAAATAGTACTGCCATCTTCAATTCCAATGATTTTCACTGGGCTTCGATTATCGCTTGGTATTGGTTGGATGGTACTTATTGCCGCAGAAATGCTTGCCCAAAACCCAGGGTTAGGAAAGTTTGTTTGGGATGAGTTTCAAAACGGTAGCTCAGAATCCTTAGCCAGAATCATGGTGGCAGTATTAACTATTGGTGTCATCGGCTTTGTATTGGACCGTCTAATGTTATCAATTCAGCGCGCGGTAAGTTGGGATAAGTCGAGCGTATTACGCTAATTTTGAGGAGAAATTTATGCATACTAAACATTTAGAATTAGAGCAGGTAGGTATCGACTTCCCAACTCCAAAGGGCCCCTTTACTGCGCTTCAAGATGTAAATCTAAAAATTAGCAAAGGCGAATTCGTATCACTAATTGGTCACTCTGGCTGCGGAAAATCGACTGTGCTGAATATTATCGCGGGTTTACACCAAGCGACTTCAGGAGGCGTAATATTAGATGGCGCTGAAGTGAAGCAGCCTGGACCAGAGCGCGCTGTAGTATTTCAAAATCACTCTTTATTGCCCTGGCTTACTGTTTATAAAAATGTCGAGCTTGCGGTTAAATCAACCATGCGGGGCAAGAGTAAAGGAGAAATGCGCGAATGGATCATGCACAACTTAGAGCTTGTACACATGACTCACGCACTCGACAAATTGCCAAGTGAGATCTCCGGGGGTATGAAACAACGAGTAGGTATTGCCCGTGCATTGGCAATGGAACCTAAAGTGTTATTGATGGACGAACCGTTTGGCGCGCTTGACGCATTAACCCGTGCTCACCTTCAAGACTCGCTAATGGAAATTCATGCTGATTTGGGTAATACCGTCATCATGATTACCCATGACGTGGATGAGGCCGTATTGCTATCTGATCGCATCGTAATGATGAACAATGGGCCCGCCGCCACCATTGGTGAAATTCTAGATATTGAGTTGCCTCGCCCGCGCGACCGATTAGCGCTTGCCGACAACAAACAATATAACCACTACAGACATGAGGTATTAACCTTCCTTTACGATAAGCAGAAAAAGGTTGAAACCGTTACTTCACGTACTAACAACGCATCATCAAAACCCAGCGGGGTGACATCTGAAAAAAAAGACCCTAAAAAATCAGATGCTGCCTAGCACTATCGGCATCTGATAAGGGCGGTAATTGTACCGCCCACAACGTATAACTTTCACTTTTTAACCGGCATTTTCATGCTGGCTGGGTAAGTGTTGGCTAATAAAAAATTAAAATCAAAACCGATAGGGAACACGCATGAACACGTTTAAAAAACTAAGCATTAATATGTTAGCTGCCTCTGTTATGGCAGTACTAGGTGGCAGCGCGATGGCTGCTGATATTCACACTGCGCTAAGCGACTCAAAAGCATGGGCTGACCTTAATTTACGTTATGAAGCCGTAGATCAAGACAACGCGCTAGAAGATGCAAGCGCGCTGACCTTACGCACCCGTTTAGGCTTTAGCTCAGGGAGTGTCAATGGTTTCTCGTTTACCGCCGAAGTTGAAGATAGCCGCATTGTAATGGGGCAAGATGAGTTTACCGTAGGGCCTACTGGCTTCAATGTGGGTGAATACTCAGTCATTGCTGACCCAGAAACAACGGAAGTTGACCAAGCCTTTATTCAATACAAAACAGATGGCTTTACCGCCAAGGTTGGTCGTCAAGTTATTACGCTAGACGACCACAGATTTGTTGGTCACGTTGGTTGGAGACAGGACCGCCAGACCTTTGATGCCGTAAGCGCAAAGTATGCGGCAACTGACAATCTTGAGCTTTTCTATAGCTATTTGTATAAACGTAACCGTATTTTCGCCGAAGCTGCTGATTTAGATTCAAAAGATCATATCCTTCACGCTACTTATAAGTCGAAAATCGGTAAGTTTGTGGCCTACGCGTATTTATTAGAAGTAGATAATGATACAGACAATGCGCTGGATACGTATGGCGTAAGCTATGATGGAAAGATGAAAGGGGACAGTATAAATTGGGCTTATGGCGCTGAGTTTGCTACGCAATCGAGCGAAGCTGGCGCAGGAGAAACAGCCACTGATTTCGATGCGTCTTACCTAAATGCTTATCTAGCCGCAACCTTCTCTGGTGTAACCGCTAAAGTCGATTATGAAGTACTAGGTTCAGATGATGGACTGTACGGGTTTGCTACACCTCTTGCTACTCTACACAAGTTCAACGGTTGGACCGATCAGTTTTTGGGGACACCAGCACAAGGCTTACAAGACCTTAAGTTTTCACTTTCTGGCGGCCTAGCCGGTGGTAAGTGGCTTTTGGCTTATCATGATTTCAGCGCTGACGACAGCAGCAATGGTGTTGATGATTTAGGTAGCGAATTTAATGTTCAATACACCAAGAAATTTGCGGGTAAGTACAATTTCGGTATCAAGTACGGTACCTACGACGCGGGCGATATAAAAGTAGACGCTAATCGCTTTTGGATGTGGGTTGGTACACGTTTTTAAGTGCTAAGCGAATTAACTCTCAGACCTAACCTAGCGTAGCTTCACGAAACTAGATTGGCTAAGTCGTTATTGACTTAGCCAGCCTTTTTCAACGGCAATATCTAGCTGATGAGTAACGTAGTCCCACAGTGCTGGCGCACAAGATTTTAAATGTGCATTTCGCGCTTCAATTTTCTCTCTTGCAATTGAATGGCGTTTCCAGCTTCCCCCATTGTCTTTCATGTTTTGGAAAACGGGTAGCACTCGGTCCATGGCTTTAGCAAATTCTGCATCTGCGGTTTCGGCTGCTTCAAACTCAAGCCATAACTCAAGCATTTCATTATCCAGAGGACTTGGTAACAACCCAAAAATGCGCTTGGCTGCAGCAAGCTCCTTCTCAGCTTGTGCGTCATGGTCGGCTTGCTGGTTAAACGCAAACATATCGCCAGCGTCAATTTCTACGATATCGTGAATAAGGATCATGCGAATAACTCGCGTGATATCAATTGGCTTGGCTGCATATTCACTTAACATGTTTGCCATTAATGCGACGTGCCAGCTGTGCTCTGCTGAGTTTTCTTGGCGATAGTTATCACTTGGAAGCGTAATCTGACGCTTCACTGCTTTGAGTTGATCAAGTTCACAAATGAATTCGGCAAAGTCACTTACTGCATGCATTTGGGGCTCCTAGGCGTAAAAATGGGCGCAAGAGCGCCCATTTCATAATTAAAGGTGTTATTGGTTGTTAAACCAAATTACTTCTGCTCTGACAACCACACGATAAGGTCAGCGATGTCATCGAATGTCATGTCAGAGGTAAACGTTGGCTGATATTTACCGTTGATAATAAAGCTAGGCACACCTGTTAGGTGCTCACGGTACTCATCGATTTGCTGTTGGTTTTTGCGCACCATGCTATTAACGCCGAAGCTCTTCGCCATTTTATCAAACTCTGCACCGTCTACGCCGTTAACTACGAAGATGTTGCGAAGGTCTTTCAGCCCTGTGATAGACGCACGCTGTTTATGAATATAGTTGAAGATAGCGCCGTTCATTGCATCTTCTTGCTTCATTGCACGTGCAATAAGCATAGCTTTGGTAGCATCGTCCTGAACTTCTGGGCCGGTAAAGCGCATAAAGTTTACGTGTACTTTGTTGAACTTAGTACCGTCGCTTTTCTTTTCTTTGATTTGTGCAACGATTGGTTCAAATTGGAAGCAGTGTGGGCACCAAAATGAGAAGTACTCAGTAATTACGGGTTTATCTGTGGCTTCTTTATCAAGCACTTTATAGTGCGTGCCTTCTTTCCATTTAGACGCCGGTTCTTGAGCACAAGCTGTTAATGGCAAAAGCATTGCCATGACAAACATTACTGCAAACTTTTTCATGGATTATGATCCTGTATTAAAAAAACGATTATCAAAGTTGAGATTATCACAGCCTTATTAGCTTAACTAGGACCTGTTTCGCAACAAGGTCTTAGTACGCGATAAGGTTAACATTGTCTGCGATAGGATAAGCGATTGTCGCAGAATAAACCTCTTACTATGAATAGAATATGAATAACATTAATTGCGAAGGGGAGATCATAAGACGTGAGAAAGGGAACGATCTGAAGCCTAGGTTAGCGGTAAAAGAGATGATAATAATTAGATGCAAAAACTACAGCAATACAATAGACGTGGAACTATTGAACGAAAAATGGCTACACCAAGATGTAGCCGGATAAATTGCTAGGCTAAGCCTGAATTAACTACATAGCGAAGTTAACTGAAAAGAGCGCTCGTCGCTCCTGACCCGCATAGCCCACAATGTCTTCATAGTCGGCATCAAATGCATTGTCGACTTTCAACGAGACCTGCCACTGACTGTCAATTTGATAACCGAAGTTAACGGTAGCAAGGGTATAAGCTGAAAGCGCTAACGTTTGAGATGACTCAGGGAATGGCGGGAAGAAAGTGTCGTAGCGACTCCCCGTGTAGGCCAGCTTGGTGTACAAGCTGAACTTTTCTGTACCAAAGTCAGTGGTATAAGTTATCGAGCCTTGATGGCGAGCACGACGTAACTCTGTGCTTGTGATACCACTGTCAGTTTGTTCAGCGTCTAGGTAGCTATAGGCGGCAGTAATGTCACCATAGCCGCTGTCCCAGTTTAGTTCTACATCAATCCCTTCTCGTGAACTATCACCGTCAATATTATCTGCGCTGAACGCCCCCAAGTCAGATACAAACACAAAACCGTTTATTTCATCTTCAAGGTCAGTAGTGTAAGCGCTGATTTGCGCAGACAATGATGTCCAGCTCGCTTTAACACCCACTTCCCATTCTTCACTGGTTTCGGGCTCAAGGTTAGGGTTACCTATAAAGCTCGCTGGGAAGTAACCAAAACGCTCGGTAAAAGTAGGGGCTTTAACGGCTTTACCATAGCTGGTAAAAACGGAGTAGTAATCGTTAAGCTGCCATGTGAGGCCGGCGCGATAACTTACCGCGTTATCAAACTCACTATTGTTGTCGAACCTTGCGCTTAATGTTGCAGTTAGCGACTCGGTAAACTGACTGTTTGCTTCTGCAAATACGCTGTAGGTGTTGTCGTGTTGTTTTTGATTAGGATCGCCAAATACAATAGGGCCGCGCTGGTCAAAAAGACGCTGCAGATATTCAACACCGCCTGCAAAATCCCAATTATCGATAGTGTAAAAACTGGTCCAATTTAACTCAATTCGCTCACCTGTGGTGCCGCCTGTATCTGTACCCGATTCAGTATTATCGTTTTCATCTTTACGATAGTGTGCACTTAATGCCGAGCGGTAGCCTTTATTTGCAGGGGCAAATTCCCATCTTAGCTTCGCGCTTATTTGTGAGCCATCTGTTACGTTATCTGTATCAGCAGGAAGGCCGGTTAATACAAAGTCAGTACCGTCATAGTCATTTTCATATTGAACAGAACGTAAATTCGCGATGAAGGTGTGTTCGGTGGTGGCGGCATAATTGAGGTTTATGCCGGCAGTCATATTGTCATAGCCATCATCTTCGGTACCAACGCGAGACACGTTATCGCCGTCAGTTCGAATATAGCTCGCGTAGGCAGATACACCCACGTTATCGCTTTGTGAGCGCGCATTCATACTGCCCTGCAACGTACCTTGTGTACCAACGCCTGCAGAAAAATCTACGTGAGAAACATTGTCGGCAAACTGGCCAGATTTAGTGGTAATGCTTAGTACACCACCAATTGCGCCGCTACCCCACCTCGCACTTTGCGGGCCGCGAAGTAGCTCAATGCGCACTACGTTGGCGCTAGTTAGGTGAGCAAGGTCAACAAGACTCCCTTGGCCTACATCGTTGGCAACAACGCCATCAATTAAAACAAGCAGATGGTTGGTTTCACCGCCGCGCACGCGCAGCTCTGTTAACCCACCAGGGCTGCCTGACTGAGACAAACTAACGCCAGGTAAGCCGCGAATTAGGTCGGTAAGTTGAAGTGCGCCCGAAGCTTTAATATCGCTTTCAGTGAGCACCGATACTGAGCCAGGCAGTTTATTTAGCGAAATAGGCAGACGCGTGCCAGTGACGGTAAGCGTTTCAATATCTTGATTTGAGGTTTGAGCAAAGGCAGGTGTGCTTAAGCACGAAATAACTGCAGCGCTAAGGGCTGCTTTAGTAAAATGTGTACGCATGGTTTTTATATTGTCTTTGATGCGCTCCACCCGAGCACATGATTAGGGAAAGTGCACGTTTTTGCTTAGTTATGGATGTGAGCAAGCAAACGACACCATGAAGTACAGGCCGGTATCCGGGCTTACTCACCAAGACCGATAAGGTAATGGCTCTTTTGCCTTCCCATCTAATGGCGTCTGATTGCGCTGTAGCGCGTTAACGTATAAAAGACAGTGGCGCAAAGAAAAGAAAACGACAATGCGTTGAGTTTACCGTTGCGGGGGCAGCATCAGCTTTTCACTGATTTCCCGTTTAACTATTGTCACAGTAGTAGTTATGGAGCGCGACAAAAGCACCTACACAAAGCGATTATATAGAACTTAAAAAGTGATAGCGAATACGGTTTCTTATACCTTACGCTTTTTCGTAACCCGCATACGGTTATTGTACTAGGGTTATCGAAAAAGCGTTTTTCAGCAGTAAGGCAGAAGGCTCAGTACCCCAATTTTAGCGGAGGCTCTTGGAGTGCAGATAGCTGTTCTTTAAGGGCAAGTATTTGGCCTTCCCAATATTTGTCTTCAGCAAACCAAGGGAACGCACGAGGAAACGCAGGGTCTTCCCACCGACGAGAAAGCCACGCCATGTAATGCACCATGCGCATTGCTCTTAGTGGCTCAATAAGAGGTAGCTGGGACGTATCGAATTCGTGAAATTCTTCGTAGGCCTCTACTAGGGTATCTAGCTGCAAAAGCTGCTGTTGGCGGTCGCCACTTAACATCATCCATAAGTCTTGAATAGCGGGTCCCATACGGCAGTCATCTAAGTCAACGAAGGTTGGACCGTCGCGCCATAGTATATTGCCTGGGTGGCAGTCACCGTGTAAACGAATATTCGATGTTGGCTTATACGCTTGTTGGGTGGCCTCAATAACTGGATTGAGTATGGCAAAAAAGGCCGTCTTCAAATGCTCGGGTAGCAGTGTGCTTTGCAACAGAACCTGTTTGGGCTCATCAAGGTAACTTTCAATGTCAATTGAGGGGCGATCTGCAAACCCTTTAGCTGACGCTACGCGGTGAATGCGGCCTATAAAACGCCCCATCCATTCGAGCTGTTCAAGGTTGTCGTTCTCAAACTGTCTACCGCCTACCGAAGGGAATAGTGTAAATCGATAGTCAGTCTCCGCCACCGTATGGTGATGTAGCGTTTTACCGTTTAAAGCTATAGGTGCAGCCAATGGGATTTCGTTATCGATTAGCTCTGCAGCAAACGCGTGTTCTTCAAGAATTTGAGCGTCGGTCCATCGACCTGGGCGATAGAATTTTGCTACATAGCGCTGACCGTCTTCAGCCAAAAACTGATAGACGCGGTTTTCATAACTATTTAGTGCTAGCAAACCGCTTTGAAGAAAAATGCCCTGACTTTCCAGGGCATCTAATATGGTGTCTGGGCTAAGCCCAGAGAATGAAAAATCTGTCATCGATAAAGGAACTTAGTTGGCTCATCAACAGTAACCGTTTCCCCATCAATTGTGGTGGTTACACTGATAAAAATATCGGTAACCGTATCTTCCAGATTATAGGCGTCAGTTGCAACTGAAATTGGCGTGCTATACACCGCACCGCCTTCAACTGTTACAGTTTGCTCACCTATATACTCATAGTCAGGCAGACCTTTTACAGCAATCGTATACGTTTGCTCTTGCTGGGTTTTATTGAGCACTTTTATGGTATAGACGTTCTCAATTAGCCCTTCATTGGTTTCGCGGTATAGGGAATTTCTATCGCGGATAATGTCGACTTCGGTGGGGCTGCGCATCCAAATATTAGCGAATAGCAAACCGGTCATAACAACAAGTACGACAAAATACCCAATTAATTTAGGGCGCAATATATGAGTTTTACCGCCAGCAAGTTCTTCTTCCGAGGTAAAGCTTATCAGGCCTTTGGGATAGCCCATCTTGTCCATAACGCCGTTACAGGCATCAACACAAGCACCGCAGTTGATGCATTCGTATTGAAGGCCGTTGCGAATATCAATACCGGTAGGGCAGACTTGAACACATAAATTACAGTCAATGCAGTCACCTAAGCCTTTCTCCTGCACCTGCTCGTGACTAAGTTTTCGAGGGCGTGGACCGCGTTGTTCGCCCCGTTTTGCATCGTAGGATACGGTAAAGGTATCTTTGTCGAACATGGCAGATTGGAATCGTGCATAAGGACAAATGTGCGTGCACATAATTTCACGCATATAGCCTGCATTTCCGTAGGTACAAACTGCAAAAAAGATAACTGAGAAACCCGCCCAGAAGCTGGTGTCAAATGTGACAAAGTCAACAAACAAGGCATCGATGGGGGTGAAGTAGCCGACAAAGGTTAGCGCAGTTAATAATGCTACCAGAACCCAAGCAGTATGCTTTGCCGTTTTACGTAAAAATTTGTCGGTATCCATCTTGCGTGCATCAAGGGCTATACGCTTGTTTCGTGGCCCTTCGAACTTTTCTTCAAACCAAGTGTATATATATACCCATGTCGTTTGTGGACACATAAAGCCACACCACACTCTACCTGCGAAGGTGGTGACAAAGAATAATGCAAAAGCGGAAACAATGAATATATAGGCCAGTAAGGTAAGGTCTTGAGGCCACAAGGTAAGCGAGAAAATAGTAAAACGCTGTTCGCCGATATCAAGCAGTACCGCCTGATGGCCGTTGTACTGAATCCACGGAATAATGGCAAAAAGGGCTAGAAAGAAAAGACCGAAGAAACGTCTAAACGTCTCCAATGGGCCCTGCACGGCGCGCACATAAATACGGCTGCGTGAGTCATGCCGTTTGCCCTCTATGGCTCCTTTGGGTTTATGTACTTTTACCGGTGTTACGTTTTTGACCGGTATTTGTTCATTCATAGCTTAACCTTATGTGACGTAACAAACTGCCTGTGCAGTATAACTGCGTTCAACACGTCATACTTAATATAGATCAATAATACGGCGTATGGTCTATCTTTTTAAAATTTCAGTCAATACTGAAACTTCAGAAAGTTTCATGGTTTCTTCTTTTCTTGAATCTATGCGTAATGGTATGGATACAGTGCCAAGATCAGTTGAAATTATCGAACGTCATATTTGCTAATATAGAAATGAGTGTTCAAGCATGTTTAACACACTTGAGCTATGTCCATTGTATTGAGCATCATTAAAGTATCATACATTGGTAGGGAAATATTTGTGGTCAATTAGCGTACAAATGATGTAAAGTGTCCGCAAATAAAGTGTGAGTTAACAAAAGTTTATTGAGCATGTGTAGTTAAATGTGTTCAATAAATTGGCACCATTTGTCGTAAACATCTGTCAAAAATTAGCTGAGAAGTCATGTTAAGGTTTTTTATAATCGCTGCCGAAATTGTTGTTTTAATCATAGTGTTGAGATCTTCTTTTGTTCAGTATCTCTTCGAAGATATTCAAAACTCTATTTCTAATTGGCTGACGGTTGTTGCAACACTTCCTGAACGAAAGGAATTGCATAGCTTACAAGACAAAATAAATATCCAGCTAAGCCCACTAAAGCCCTATCAACAGGATTACGTCAAACAAATCACAACCGATGGCGCTAGCGTTAAACGCTTTCATCGTGCTTATTGCGAAACAGATGACATAAACCCAAACTTCACGGGAACTAAACGCGCTAAACTATGCCTAATCATTAAGCAATCACGATTTATGCAAGTTGAATAGTCACATTTGCCTTTGTGTCGAGAGTACGCTTTCTCAATAGCGTGTTATAAACCTTTCGTAATGCTTGCTAGCTTGATGTTAAATCAATTGAATGTAGGAGCATGAAAGTGAATAAATTACGTACTTTTTCCTTTTTAAGTTGCGCCGCAGCAATAGGGCTTGCCGTTTTTGTTCCCACTCAAGCCGCTGAGGTTAAAATTACGTGGGATGAGCCGGAGTCTTACAGTGATGTGAGGCCGACTAACGAATCTCGTAAACGCTTTCGAGAGCGCACCTTAAAAGAGCTCGAATCGCATATCGTTGAATTAGCCAGTGAATTGCCGGAATCGCAGGTATTGTCTATGACGGTAACGAACGTTGATTTAGCCGGCCAAGTGTGGCCGAGTCAATTTGTGGGATTTGGCAACGGCGCTGGCAGTGACGTGCGTATCATTAAGCGCATTGATATTCCTAGAATGACATTTAGTTACTCGTTAGCTAATGCCGACGGTCAAGTCATTTTAAGCGGTGAAGATGTAAAACTTAAAGATATGGATTTTATGGAATCGAATATACGTCGCAATCGAACGGAATCGCTATCCTACGAAAAAGCCATGCTTAACGATTGGTTTTCAGATACGTTTTCAACACAAGTAGCGGCGAACGACTAACGCATTCGTTCAAATCACAATAAAAAAGGTCACATATAGTGACCTTTTTTGTGTTTATAACCCTCATTTCACGGGCTATAAAAATACAAGCTACCTACAGATAATCAAACTCATTACCTGATATTGCAAGGGTGCTTTCAGGGCCAGCTTTATAAGCGGCTTTGTGCGCATCGCGACGTACTAAGATACGTTCCATGTAGAAGTCACGTGTCTTCATCTTAGACGCTGCAAGGACCGCGTTACCTGAAGCTTGCGCTTTGTCGGCCATGCTGTACCACAGTACACCAATCAACGAATAGGCGCTGTATGCCAAGTAATCACAAGCAGCTGCAGCAGCGGTGGTGGCATCCATACCTAAGCAATCGGCTGAAGATGCACGCCAGTCATCAAGAATACCTTGAGCCAGACCCTTCGCCTCACTGTCTTGAATGTCGCTGACCAAAGCGTTAAACGCATTATAGGTCGCTTCCATCATTTGACCGCCATCGCGGGTAAGCTTACGACCAATAAGGTCTAGCGCCTGAATACCGTTGGTGCCTTCATATAACATAGCAATGCGCACGTCGCGCATAAGTTGTTCCATACCCCATTCACGAATAAAGCCGTGACCACCAAATACTTGTACACCTAGGCTGGTGGTCTCAAGGCCCATATCCGTCATAAAAGCTTTGCAGATTGGGGTTAAAAACTGAAGTATCTTGTCGGCATCTTCTTTTTCTTGACCTTCACCAAGCTTCTCAACGTCCATAAACTTGGCATAGAAAAGTGAAAGTGCACGGCAGCCTTCAATCAGTGATTTCTGCGTAAGTAACATACGCGCTACGTCAGGTTGAAATACGATTGGGTCTGCTTTGCCCTCTGGGTTTTGGATACCCTGTGGTGCACGAGACTGCACGCGCTCGCGGGCGTAGGTCAGTGCGCCTTGGTAAGAGGCTTCTGCCGCCCCTAAACCTTGTAGGCCTACTTGGAAGCGTGCATCGTTCATCATGGTGAACATACATGCTAGGCCTTGGTTTTCTTCACCAACAAGATACCCGGTTGCACCGTCAAAGTTCATCACACAAGTCGGGCTCGCTTTTATCCCCATTTTGTGTTCAATACTTCCTACAGACAAGCTGTTCGCCTCGCCCGGCTCATTGCTGGCATCTGGAAGGAACTTAGGCACTAAGAACAAGCTGATGCCCTTAACGCCCTTCGGTGCGTCTGGCAAGCGAGCTAGTACAAGGTGAATAACGTTCGAACTCCAGTCGTGATCACCTGCGGTAATAAAGATCTTATTACCGGTTACTTTATAGCTGCCGTCGCTTTGAGGCTCAGCTTTAGTACTAAGCAGGCTCAAATCGGTTCCCGCATGAGGTTCGGTCAGGTTCATGGTACCTGTCCACTCACCGCTGATTAGTTTAGCAAGGTAGATATCTTTTAATTCTTTACTGGCGTGTTTAGTAACCGCAAGGGTTGCGCTTTCTGTCAGCATGGTGGTTAAGCGCCAGCTTAAATTCGCCGCATTTAGCATTTCGTGAACAGGCACAGCCATGGTGTACGGCAAATCCTGTCCGTCGTACTCGGCAGTGCCTAACATGGCATTCCAACCGTTTGCAACGTATTCCTGATAGGCATCAGCAAAGCCTTTAGGTGTGGTAATTTTGCCGTCTTTCAGCGTACAGCCTTCTTCATCGCCTTCACGGTTAAGTGGGGCAACCACATCTAGAGCAAACTTTGCACCCTGTGCAATAATCTCGTTGGCTAATTCGCTATCAAAGTCGCTGATACCGAGCTTTTCGTAGTGAGCATCAAGTCCAAGCCAGTCTTTTAACAAAAACTGAAAATCAGTTGTAGGGGCGTGGTATAGAGGCATGGATGACTCCTTTTTCAAACAAGTGTTTTAATTTTGCTTATTATAGTCACAAAAAGCGTAGTCCGAATAGTCCGTTAAAGGAAAGTTAATAATAAATTTGGATGATGTGGGTAATGATCTATGCGGACTGATATGAGAGAAACACATAGGTTTACCAAGACTCGTGGACTTTAAATGTGCAGCAAAGGTCACACAGGCTCTGATGATGATGACTGACGCATTGGTGTTAATATAGAAAAGTGAACTCAAGTGGTAAGCTCGCTTGCAATTCAAATTCTCACTGGCATGCTTAGCCTACATTGAAATAACCCGTTCACATACGCACAAGCAACACGGTACATAAAAACATGAATCCAGAAAGCGCGAAGAAAAACCTTAAACATAGCAGTGATGATGCGCAGATCCCGGTTTGCATTGTAACGGGGGGAAGCTTGGGTATCGGTTTTGCGGTATGCAAGCTGTTTAGTCAAAACGGTTATCAAGTCATTAATTTAGATATCAGAGACTTTGAGCAAGCGTTACCTAATGCTATCTGGAAGCCGTGTGATGTAAGTGTTGTGCGTAATATTGAAGCCGCGGTGAATGAGGTTATTAGTTCTTATCAACGCATAGACGCATTGGTGTGTAATGCCGGTATACATGTTTCAGCAACCATTGAAGATACTGATGAAGCGCTGCTTGATAAGGTACTAAACTTGAACGTAAAAGGGGCGTACGGCGCGATTAAGTCTTGCCTGCCAACCATGAAAGAGCAGGGCAGCGGCGCGATTGTGGTAATGGGCTCAGATCAGTCCTTTATTGGAAAGCGCAATTCGTTCGCCTACGGTGTCAGCAAAGGTGCGTTGGCGTCTATGGCGAAAACCACCGCGCTTGACTACGCACCCTATAATATCCGCGTTAACGCGGTATGCCCAGGTACCATCGAAACCCCTCTATTTCATAACGCCATTGATAATTATGTGGCACGTTCTGGGGCAGATAAAAATGAAGTGGTAGCTGAAGAAGCCGCTGCACAACCTATTGGACGTTTGGGCCAGCCCGAAGACGTGGCTGAACTGACCTATTTTCTATGCAGCAACAAAGCGTCGTTCATCACAGGTAGCTTGTATGCGGTTGATGGGGGCTACACAGCACAATAGAAAGAGCTGAATAGAAAAGCAACGCGAAATGCCTTATCAGCAATAGCATACACCAAGGTTTTATAAACAAAGATGAGCAAGCCTTCATTCACTTGGATAGACCCTCATATTCACTTCTTTGCCTTAAACGAAGGGCACTATAATTGGCTGAAACCAGCCAACGCCCCTTTTTGGCCAGATAAAAAAGCGATTGCAAAACATACTACAGAGCACATGCTCTATCGCGTGTCGTTAGGGCTGTTAGGTGGTTTTGTTCACATTGAAGCGGGTTACGATAACGAAAGACCCTGGCGTGAAATTGCGTTCTTGGAGCGTCATTGTACGCTGCCATTTTGTTCGGTTGGGTGTATCGATTTAACGAGAAATATTGTTGGCAGTCATATTGATAAGCTAAAGCAGTACAACTCAGTACGCGGGCTTCGTCATATATTAGATGGTGATGCTGAAGCCCTTTTACGTTCCCCTAAGGTTAAATGGGGACTGCATTATATGGCGTCGCAAGGCTTGTCTTTTGATGCACAATTAAACCTTGCCGATAGCAAAGCCGTGCGTGCGCTGCTAAAGGTATTGGAACAAACACCCTCGCTAAAAGTGGCTGTAAACCATGCCGCAATAGCACCGATTGATGTAAATAGTTTTGCGTTTAAAACATGGCGGAAGAATCTTCGCGACTTGAGTGAAACACAGCAAGTTGTGTTTAAGTTTTCGGGGTTAGAGATGCAAGATCGCCGTTGGCAGTGGCAGCGTGCGTCTTATGTTTTTGAATCCTTGCTTGACAGCGTAGGCATAAATCACATTATGTTTGCTAGCAACTTCCCGCTATGTCAGTGGCGAATGCCTTATGCTGCGCTTTGGAATGGGTTCTCAGATATGATAACGCCGCTTTCTGAAACTCAAAAAGCGGCGCTGTTGTCTATAAACGCTAAGCAATGGTACGACATCGCTTAAGCGCCAGCCTGAAACTAGCTTCATGGCTTATTCCGGCGCTTTCTAGCTTTACAAGTACTTTGTGTAAATGCCGTGCAAGCTTACAAGAGTGCCGGTATGTAACTTTGCTATTTAAGTTCCGTTACCGTCATGTGTGGCGAGCGGTAAACCACTTCATCGTTTAGGTCAATACCAATTCCCGGTGTGTCAGGCGCTTCAATAAAGCCGTTTACTGGCTGAGGATCTTGAATGCAAAGTTCACGGTTCCAATCTTTAATGGCATAGGTGTGATGTTCGTGAATTAAAAAGTTTGGAATAGCCGTTTCTAGATGCAGGCTTGCCGCTGTAGCGACTGGGCCTCCACAAACGTGAGCTTGAACGCGCACGTCGTAGATGTCGGCATAGTCACATACCTTTTTCGCTTCTGTGAAACCGCCACAAAGGCCAACGTCAGGTTGAAGTACATCGAGAGACTGGTCTTCAAGGTATGGGCGAACGTCCCAGCGGTGATATAAACGCTCACCGCCCGCAATAGGCACGTTTACGTTCTTTGCAACTTTGTCGTGAAGCTTCGAGTTAAGGTAATTCACTGGCTCTTCATAGTACAAGCAGCCAATCTCTTCGACAATATCGCCCAGCTGAATGGCCGTTGAAGCACCTAACAAACTGTGACATTCGAAGATAATGTCGCCATCTTCACCCATGGTGTCCCTAATCGCCTGAAGGCGAGCTTTGAAAAGTTTAAGCTCGGGCTTAGTAAACAGCTTAGTTCTGTCAAAGTGAGTGTTACCGTCTTTATCATAGACGATAGGGTCAACTTTCACGGCGTCGTAACCGTCTTTCAGGGCTTTTTCAGTAGCGCGAGCATAATCTGCTGGATCGTTAAGTTTGGTCACTTCCTTATCCCAGTCAAATTGAAGCTGGCTGGCATAGCTGCGAAGCTTGCCATTCGTTTTACCACCAAGGAGTTCGTAAACAGGCAAACCGAGTGCTTTGCCTTTTATATCCCAAAGTGCGGTATCAATCGCGCTCATTGCGGAATAAATCACCGGACCGCCACCGAGTCCCCAGAAGCCTTCACGTAGCATTCTCGACCAAAGCAGTTCAGTGTGAAAGGGGTTAAAGCCAATCAGCATGGCTTCGGCAATCTCCTTAATCATATGCGCAGCGGCGCTATGGCCCCAGTCATAAGCAAGCCCTGCTTCACCTACGCCAGTAATGCCTTCATCGGTATAAACACGCACAAAAACAGGGTTCCACTGTGGGCGTTTAGGGCATTCGATATCAAAAATTTCTACTTTGGTGACTTTCATGTTTTTAAGCAATTCCTGTTTGAAATGAGTTGGCGTTGAGCTGAAATTGCGTAATTATTCGCAAAATCCTGGATCTAGCTTGTAGGCTTTGCGCAACATGGCTGGCCATGCTTTTTGACCGCCAGTCTCGCCACTGTGTACTACATTGGCCTGTGCGTATATGCCATCGATAATGTTTTGCGGTATCTCGATAACCTCTTCATTAGACTGCATCAAGGCAAGCTGAATTTCGCACGCACGCTGCAAATCGTAAAAACGCATAAAAGCGTCGCCAACAGTCGGGCCAAGGGTTAGGCCGCCATGATTAGGCAAAAGCATGTGATTTGTATCGCCAAGATCGTCCTGCAAGCGTTTCTTTTCACTATCATCAACAGCTAAACCTTCGTAGCTGTGATAAGAAAGCGATGGTAGTGAAAACATTGAATATTGGCTCCACGGCTTAAGCCCGCCTTTAACCGATGCGACTGAAATCGTGGCTAGTGTATGTAGGTGAATAACGCACTGAGCGTCGTGGCGTACTTCGTGGATAGCACTGTGAATGGTGAATCCTGCGGGGTTTATGCCGTAAGGTGTATCGTCAAGGATGTTACCCTCTAAGTCGACTTTGACCAAGTTAGAAGCCGTAACTTCATCGAAGGTAAGCCCAAAGGCGTTAACAAGATAATGGTCTGTGCCAGGCACCTTAGCGGAAATGTGGGTATAGATGAGATCGCCCCATCGCATATCTGCCACTAACCGATAGCACGCCGCCAAATCGACACGGGTTTGCCATTCTTGTTCAGGTACTTTGCCTTTTAGACTTAATGTTGGCAGTGAAAACAAGCCGCTTCTCCTATTCTTTTCGTGGGGACAATTTACCAATACCCGCAACAATGAACAATGCTTTGTCAGTGCTGCTTTATATCGAATTGGGTATAGCCATCGCGCAAGGGAATAAGATCGTCAGCAAATCTCAAAGCCTCGTGGTCTAATATAAACGGGTCTACTTTTACTAGTTTGACGACTTCTATCTGTGCCCACGGTGGTGCATCAAAGGTGTTCGGCAGTGTTTCTATTCCTTCGTTCAAAACACAGCCAAATATGACTAAGCCATTAGAGGTTGTCGATAAATATGTTTTAACCTCTACATTGAACCCAGTTTCTTCCCATGTTTCTCGGTGAGCCGTACAGGCAAGTGGTTCACTCTCATCCCAGGTCCCGCCTGGAAAGTCTAACTTGCCAGAAAGCCGATGTTTAACCAGCAATACTTCGCCACTACCTTTAATTAAACATGCTGCGGCTTTGGGTGAGGGTGACATATCCATTTCCGCGTGAATGTTTTCATATGAAATGGAATCAGAGACTCGACACATTACTGGTTCAGTTGTTGGTTTTGAGCATGCGAAAAGCGTTAAAACAGCAAATATAGCTGATAAGCGAAATAAGATGACCATTGATTTGGGTAAAATACTCTAGCGTTAGTTTGTAATTGTTGGAAAAGCAATCAAAATTATCACACAGACTCTACGCAAAAATAAAAATAACACAACAAACAATAATAGCGCGGTACACAAAACAGTGTTTGGGAACGCTTACGTAAAATGTAGAGCGAATTTGTGTACTCAAGTATTCGTTGAGCGCTTCAAAAGCCATGCTTAATAGAATACGCTTTTACCAATAGGAAAGGTTATGTCTTCACGATTCTCGTTATCGCCCTTGTTATTTGGCGTTTTGCTGCTTGCTGGCGTCGTGGCATATCTAAATGTGCCCCAGGAAGAAAGTAAAAAGAACGCCGGCGTAAGAGCTACGCCTGTTAAAACGAGCGTTGTTTCGACCCAATCATTTCCTATCACTATCGAGTCGCTCGGCACAGCTACTGCTAACGAGTCTGTAAATATCACCGCTCAAGTTACCGATACGGTAAAAGCGATAAATTTCGATGATGGAGATAAAGTCGTAGAAGGCGAGCTTTTGGTGCAGCTGAATAACACTGAAGAGCGTGCAAGGGTGGAAGAGCTCAAAGCAAACATCGACGAGGCTAAACGTCAGTTCACCCGCATAGCCGATTTGCGTCAGTCGAATGCTACGTCTGAACAGCTTCTTGATGAGCAACAAGCCCGAGTCAAAGCGTTACAGGCCCAGTTAGATGTAGCCTTAGCTCAGCTTAATGATCTACAAGTCCGCGCGCCATTTAACGGGCTGTTAGGCAACCGCGGAATCAGCATTGGTTCATTAATTCAGCCAGGTGACACCATCACCACCTTAGATGATATTAGCCAAATCAAAGTTGATTTTAGTATCGCTGAAAACCACCTCGCTAGCGTGGCTAAAGGGCAATTGGTAAGTGCGTCGTCAGTCGCTTACCCTGGAGAAGAGTTTACAGGAAAAATCACTAATATTGATACACGCTTGGACTCTGTTAGTCGCTCCATTCGCGTGCGCGCAACTATTGATAACCAAGACAGTCGTCTACGCCCAGGTATGCTGCTGACTGTCGTGGTAGAAAAACGTGTACTTAGCGCCTTAGTTTTGCCAGAAAAGGCACTGGTGCCAGTGCAAGACAAGCAGTTTGTTTACGTGGTTAAAGATAATGTTGCTCATCAAACTGAGGTGAAAATTGGTGAGCGTCGACCAGGACAAGTGCAAATTGTCAGCGGTTTAAGTGAAGGAGATGAAGTAATAACCGAAGGTACACTTCGCGTACGTGACCAATCTCCGGTTAATGTATTAAACCGCTAGGGAGTAAACAGTTATGCTATTGTCAGACGTTTCTGTAAAGCGCCCGGTTTTTGCAACCGTACTCAATTTACTGTTGATTATCTTTGGTATTGTCGCGTTCTCCATGTTGAGTTTACGGGAATACCCCGATATCGACCCTCCTATTGTATCGGTTAATACAACCTATACTGGAGCTTCAGCAAACATTGTCGAAACCCGAATTACCCAGCTTCTAGAAGATAGAATTTCGGGTATTGAAGGCATAAAGAACGTGACTTCCACGTCTCGCAATGGTCGTTCAGATATTACTATCGAATTTAAACTTTCTCGAGATATTGATGCAGCAGCCAACGATGTGCGCGAACGTGTCAGCCGCGCATTAAATAACTTGCCTGATCAAGCCGATCCTCCTGAAGTATCTAAAGCAAACTCAGATGAAAGTGCCGTGGTGTGGTACAACTTACGAAGTACTAACCTCAATACCATGGAGCTGACTGACTACGCAGAACGTGTGCTGGTTGACAGGCTATCCATTGTTGACGGTGTGGCTAGAATTCAAATTGGTGGTGGAAGACGCTACGCCATGAAAGTGTTTCTAGACCGCAATGCTATGGCGGCTAGAGGCATAACTGTTAGTGATGTAGAGCAAGTTATTCGCGCTGAAAATGTTGAACTGCCTGCTGGTGAAGTAGAAAGTGTTGATCGTGACTTTGAAGTACGAGTTGCACGAACGTTTCTAACGCCGGATGATTTTGCAGCCCTAACCGTTGCAGTAGGGGATAACGGCTATCTGGTGCGTCTAGGCGAAATAGCCCACGTTGAGCTTACCGCCGAAGACGATGAGACAGAGTTTCGTGGTGATGGCGTCAATATGATTGGCCTTGGCATTATCAAGCAGTCTAAAGCCAATACTCTCGAGGTAGCCCGCGCGGCTAAAGCGCAGATAGAAAGAATAGAAGCGACCCTTCCAGATAATATTTTTATTGTACCAAGCTACGACTCTTCGGTTTTCATTGAAGCGTCGATTGACGAGGTGTATGAGACCTTGGGGATCGCTATGCTGATGGTGGTGATCGTCATATATGTCTTCCTAGGAAATATTCGCGCCACGTTAATTCCCGCGGTGACCGTACCCGTTTCTATTATAGCGGCTTTTATCGTGATGTATGCGCTGGGGTTCTCAATCAATCTTCTCACCCTGCTTGCTATGGTACTTGCTATCGGCTTGGTGGTAGATGACGCTATTGTTGTACTTGAGAACATTTATCGACGTATCGAAATGGGCGAACCACCTATCCTGGCTGCCTATCGCGGTGCCAAAGAGGTCGGGTTTGCCGTAATTGCCACCACTCTGGTACTTATTTCTGTATTCGTTCCTTTGGTTTTCCTTGAAGGCAATATAGGCAGACTTTTCACCGAGTTTGCGTTGGCCATTGCTGCGGCAGTCGCATTTTCAAGTTTCACCGCGCTTACTTTGTCGCCTATGATGGCGTCAAAAATACTTAAAAAACGCCCACGTTCGTCAGGCTTCGGAAGCTGGATGGATAAGCGATTTTCAAAACTTGAAACCGGCTATTTCAATACGCTTGGCAAGACCTTGCACCAACCTTTCATTATGCTGCTAATGCTTGTAATTGCGATTGTTGCGTTAGTCCAACTCTCAGAGAAAGTACCTAGTGAGTTCGTTCCTAAAGAAGATAGAGGCAACTTTTTCATCTTAATGAACGCTCAAGAAGGGGCGAGCTTTGAAAGTAACGCAAAAAACTTAGAGCAAATAGAGAGCATATTAATGCCCTATCGCGAGAGCGGTAAAATTAATCGTCTCTTGGTGAGAACACCGGGTTTCGGCGGCAATGCGGGAATTGCGATCGTAGGTTCTGCAGATTGGGATGAGCGTGATTTCAGCACATTTTCACTGATGGATGAAATCAGCGGCAAGCTTAACAGCGTGCCCGATGTTCGCGCGTTTGCGATCATGCGAAGCGGGATATCGGGAGGAGGGCTAGGACGTCCCGTTCAGTTCGTCTTGCAAGGTGATACATATGAGAACCTTGTAGAGTGGCGTGACATCGTTTTACAAAAAGCAGCGCAAAATTCAGGATTAATTCGACTGGACTCTGACTACAAAGAGACATCACCCCAGTTATTGGTCAATATTAATCGCGACAGAGCGGCTGACCTAGGTGTATCAATTAGCGATATTGGCGGCACGTTAGAGGTCATGCTTGGTCAGCGAAGGGTGTCGACATTCCTTGATAGAGGTGAGGAATACGATGTCATCATGGAAGGCATTGAAGATGACTTCAGAAGCCCTAACAGCATTGAAAATTTATACGTGAGGTCATCTCGTACCGGTGAACTTATTCCCATGGATAACTTACTCACCTTTGAAGAGCAGGCTACGTCGGCAAGATTAAATCGCTACAACAGAATGCGGGCTGTAACTATTTCAGCTAACTTGGCAGATGGCTACACACTCGGTGAGGCGCTCGCCTATTTAGAAAATATAGTGGCCACTGAACTGCCTGATAACGTTTCTATTGATTACAAAGGCGAGTCACAACTATATCAAGAGGCGGGTAACTCATTTGTTTATGTATTCATGCTGGCGCTTGCGGTGACTTATTTAATATTAGCTGCGCAGTTCGAAAGTTGGGTGCATCCTTTAGTGATAATGCTTACTGTGCCCTTAGCCCTCGTTGGGGCTTATATAGGGCTGTTTTTTAGCGATATGACGATTAATATCTACAGTCAGATTGGTTTGGTTATGCTTATCGGGCTTGCCGCGAAAAATGGCATATTAATAGTAGAATTTGCTAATCAGCTTCGTGATGCGGGTATGGAATTTGAACTAGCACTCAAGCGTGCTGCCGCACAGCGTTTGAGGCCTATCGTTATGACAGGGTTTACAACCGTGTTTAGCTCTTTGCCTTTGGTACTTGCATCAGGGCCTGGCGCCGAGAGCCGAATGGTGATTGGTATGGTTATTTTCTCAGGCGTGCTTGTTTCGGCATTTATGACCCTATACGTCGTTCCCACTGCCTATAGCTGGCTTGCAAGAAATACGGGCTCGCCAATGCAGCGAACCTATGAAATCGAAGCATTAGAAAAAACGATTCCTTATAAAAAAGGTGAGTCGTAGGAGTTCGGTTATAGGCTATTGATCCTCTTTTAAACTCGCGCCAGCGCAAAGTGGTGCGAGTTTAAAAATGCCAAGTATCTTTTTCCATACTTTAATATGAGTTTTCATCACTTACACCATGATGCCTGATTTTCTTAAGTTGCTGTTTTTATGTGTTTATTTTGGTATTTCAGCATCGCATTTATTTATTTTATCGGCCTTTATAAGCGCTCAAAGTATGTATTAGACAATTGTATAGTTGTCTAAATTTACACTTTTACTACACTGCGCGCCAATCTCAACCGCTTATATAAGTTATTAATTTATATAAGGTAAAAAATTCAAGCTCAAAGTGGCGAATATTGCATTTGTGACCAATAATTACATCGTTGCAAATGTTCGGACACACAAACACATTTTTGCTTCTTTTCGCTCAAACGCGTAAATGTCGTCTTTGGCGCTAGTAAAGAAAGTAAAGAGCGATGAGCTAGTATTCACACAAATTCTAGAGGACACATGATGAAAAAATGGATACTTGTAGCAGGGCTTTGCTGCAACGTTGCAATCGCTGATGTAGCAGTCATCGTACATCCCAACAATGGCGACTCTTTAGATAAAGATAGCATCAGTCGACTTTTCTTAAACAAAGCAAAAGCATTTCCTAGCGGTACCCAAGCGGAGCCTATCGCATTAGCTGAAGGTCAACCAGCCACCGACGAATTCAACGGCAAAGTATTAAATAAGACTGCAGCGCAGTTAACTGCATTCTGGTCAAAACTTGTGTTTACCGGTAAAGGTCAACCGCCGAAGGCAATGGGGAGTGACGCAGAGGTAGTATCGGCGGTAGCGGGTAACCCAGGTGCTATAGGTTATGTAGACGCAGGCGCTGTTAATGACAGCGTACGTGTTGTCGCCACCTTTTAACTTACCGTTAATACAAAGAATTTAAGGAATACGCATGAAAACCAAATTAGCTATTTTATCTTTGGCTGGCCTTTTGGCTACTCCAACATTAGCCGACGTACAAATTAACGGCTTCGCAAACCTGATTGGCGGTATGACATTAGATGATGATGAGTCAGTTTACGATTACGACAGCGACTTTGATTTTGAACCTGCCAGTGTGTTTGGTTTGCAAATTCGCGGCGAAGTAAGCGACAAGCTTTCTGCAACTGCTCAGTTAGTAGGTCGCGGCAGCAATGACTACGAAGTCGATTTTGAGTGGGCGTATATGACCTACGTGCTAAATAACAATATTAATATTAGTGCAGGCCGTCTTCGCATGCCGTTATTTAAATACTCCTCTTCATTAGACATCGGCTATTCCTACCACTGGCTAACACCGCCAGACTCGGTTTACGGCATTGACTTCAATAATATTGAAGGTGTGCGTATTGATTACATCAATTATTCAGGCGACTGGGAGTACGGAAGCCAACTAACTATTGGTAAAGTAAAGGCGGATACCACTATCTCGGGAACTCCTGCTGTGCTTGAGTTGGAAAATGTTGTTGCGATATCTTTCGACGCTACTCGTGATTGGTTCAGTGCAAGAACTTTGTTTGCACGTGGTAAAACAAGTGCAGCCAATGCTGACTTCGACACATTTATTGGCGGCTTAAATCAGTATGGCGCTTTCATCCCATCTGCATCTTTGGCTGCAGAAGGTCTAAGCGTTAATGAAGATACGGGAACCTTCTTCGAAGTTGCTGTAGATATCGACAAATATGATTGGTTTGTTGGCGCTGAATTCACGCAGACAGAAGTAGATGGCTCTGTTATTGCTGATAATCAAGCATGGTATGTTACAGCAGGTATGCGCTTCGGCAAATTTACACCGCATATTACCTATGAAGTCGAAGAAGCAGACAACGGCACTCAGCTTGGGTTAATTGCTGCACTGCCACCAACAATTGCAACAGGTGACGCAGTTGTTGATGCTACGTGGAACGGTGCTAACGGTCAGGCAGGTATTTATCAAACTGCTGCGGGGATCGCGGCTCAACAAGAGCTAGATGTATCTGCGATAACTGTAGGTCTTCGCTACGACGTTGAACCAGGTTTTGCACTTAAAACAGACGTAACATGGTACTCTGACGACCTTAACGATCTGAACGATGCTACACTACTGAAAGTTGGCGTAAATTATACTTTCTAAATACAAATGTATGGCCTTGCAAAGAAGTGAGGCCATAATTTTATTAAAGATTTTCGTCAATGGGTAGATACATACAACACAACGCTTTTTCATAAATAGCGCAGAAGCACTTTGTGCTACTACATAGTTAAGTAGTGTTATTATAAAGATATAGTAGGATAACTAATGAACTTTTTAAAAAAAATGCCAATTGCGAGTAAGATTTTTTTAATACCGGGCATCGCGGCGCTAAGTTTTATCATTTACCTACTCATCACTGTTTATACCGCTCTTAATAACGGTGCTACATTAGAGAAAGTTCAGAAAGTCCAATTTCCTGCCTTACAACTATCGGCATCTACTTTAGTCGATATGCAAAAAGTACGAGACACCCTTTCAAGTGCAGTAACGACAGGAGATCAAGACACTTTAACAGTTGCTCAAGAACTTGCAGAAGAAGCGAAGAAGGGGCTTACTCAGATAGGGTCAATAAGCCCAGAGTTTCGCTCAGATATATCGACTATATCCTCAGGCTTCGATAATTACTTTGACGTTGCTTATGATGTTTCCCAATCGATGGTAAACGGTACAGCCGACTTTAGTCGGTTAGGTGAACTCTCTGCGCGAATGAATAAGTCTTACGATGGTGTAATTTCTGCTATGTCACAATTTCGTGATGCACAGCAAGCGGCATTTGAAGAAGCATTTCAAAATACCGACAGTGCTAACACATCGCTAATCAGCACAGGCGTTATTTTAGCAGTTGTCGTCACTGTATTGTTATTTGCTACTGCGATACCCATTGTACGGGGCATTAAACAAAGCATTGATGATGTAGTTCGTTCGCTTAAAGATATCGCACAAGAAAATGGTGACCTAACGGTTCGTATTCAAAGCAAAAGCGAAGATGAAATTGGCGAGTTGGTGTATTGGTTCAACCAATTTATGGATAAGTTACAGGGCGTAGTGCGGGATGTGGTTGAAGCGAGTTTACCGCTATCGAACTTGGCGCAAAACTTACGCGGCGTAACAGAAGAAACTCAGCGCACCATAGACGTTCAACAGCAGTCAGCTACTAATGCCAAGATTGCGGTAGATACCATGAGCGGCTCAGTTGATGGTGTTGCACATAGCGCTGCTCAAGCGGCAAGTGACGCCAACGAAGCGACGACAGCAGCGAGTGAAGGCCGTCAAATTGTGCAGCAAACCGTTACAAGCATACAGCAGCTAGCGGAAAACGTACGTGAAACAGCTGACGTCATCGGGCGCTTAGAATCTGACTCAAACAAAGTAGGCTCAGTGTTAGACGTAATTAAAGGCATCGCGGAACAAACCAATCTGTTAGCACTTAACGCGGCTATCGAGGCTGCAAGGGCTGGTGAGCAGGGCCGAGGCTTTGCGGTAGTAGCCGACGAAGTAAGAACACTAGCATCGCGTACACAGCAGTCAACGGAAGAAATTCAAAGTACTATTGAGCAACTACAAGGCGCAGCACATTCAGCCGTGGAAGTTATGGCTCGTGGTACCGAGCAGGCCACAAATAGTGTAGAAACAGCTAATAAAGCCGGCAGCAGCTTAGAAACCATTACAAGTACTATCGGTCGAATTAATCAAATGAACGAGCAAATAGCTCAAAATACAGAGGACCAGCGCACTGTTGCCGTTGACATTGTGCGTCACGTTGACGAAATTCACGAGCGTACCGAACAAACCTCAAGCCGCTCAGGCGAGCTGGGCACTATGTGTAATGAGCTTGCTGACCTTGCGCAGCACCTCGAATCAATCGCTAAGCAGTTTAGAGTGTAAGCTCTAGCTAACTTTCCTAAAGCGCATTGAAAGCCTCCTGACGGGGGCTTTTTTATATGCGCAGCGCAATGTTAGAACAATGAGTTTTAGTTTGTTATAGAAACATGAGGTTCGGGAAATTAAGATAAAAAAAATCCCCAGCAAGGGCTGAGGATTTTTATTTAAGGTAATATTTTTCTATTCGTCTAGGAAGCTGCGTAGCTGCTCAGAACGGCTAGGGTGGCGAAGCTTGCGAAGTGCTTTAGCTTCAATCTGACGAATACGCTCACGGGTAACGTCAAACTGCTTACCTACTTCTTCAAGCGTGTGGTCGGTATTCATGTCTATACCGAAACGCATGCGTAGTACTTTCGCTTCACGAGCAGTTAGACCTGCTAGTACTTCTTGCGTTGCGCCTTTTAAGCTACCGCCAGTTGCTGAATCGAGGGGCTGAATAATAGTGCTGTCCTCAATAAAGTCGCCAAGATGTGAATCTTCATCATCGCCGATAGGTGTTTCCATCGAGATTGGCTCTTTAGCAATCTTAAGTACCTTACGAATCTTGTCTTCGGGCATTAACATGCGCTCTGACAATTCTTCTGGCGTTGGTTCACGTCCCATTTCCTGAAGCATTTGGCGAGAGATACGGTTTAGCTTGTTAATCGTCTCAATCATGTGCACAGGGATACGGATAGTACGCGCCTGGTCAGCAATTGAACGAGTAATTGCCTGACGAATCCACCATGTTGCGTAAGTTGAGAACTTATAACCACGACGATATTCGAACTTATCTACCGCCTTCATCAGACCAATATTACCTTCTTGAATAAGGTCAAGGAACTGAAGACCGCGGTTGGTGTACTTCTTCGCAATTGAGA
Organism: Alteromonas sp. ABD4_190; assembly: GCF_056160105.1. Classification (NCBI taxonomy): domain Bacteria; kingdom Pseudomonadati; phylum Pseudomonadota; class Gammaproteobacteria; order Alteromonadales; family Alteromonadaceae; genus Alteromonas; species Alteromonas sp. ABD4_190. The sequence continues at coordinate 1,390,144 of NZ_JBSWWN010000001.1, read as the reverse complement.
TTACAAGACGAAGGTTAGCTTCAACCATTTCTTTTTTCGCACGACGTGCTTTTGCTTCACCAATCGACATGCGACGGTTGATGTCTTTAATATCAGCGATCACCAAGCCAGTTTCTTGCTCAACTTGATTCATCTTGCTAATGCAGCGTTCGATCTCTTCTTGGTTAACTGCAAGTTCAGCCGCATAAGGCGCGCCTGATTTAACTGCTTCGTGTAACCACGCAGTAGACGTTTCGTTACCCGCGAAAGCTTTTATAAAGTCTTTCTTAGGCATTTTGGCATTGACCACACAGAACTTCATTACAAGACGTTCTTGGATACGTACTTTGTCCATCATTGCACGCATGTTTTTAACCATGCGATCAAACTGCTTAGGAACTAGACGGAACTCTTTAAATACGTCGCTCAGCGCGTTGATTTGCGTACGAGAGTCGGCATGAGAACGACCTTTCTTCTCGATGACTTCGCGAGTTTTAAGGTACTGTTCACGAAGTTCTGCGAAACGTTCGCGCGCTAGCTCTGGGTCTACGCCGCCATCGTCTTCATCTTCATCTTCGTCATCATCATCATCGCCATCTTCGTCATCTAACTCTTCTTCAGATAACTCAGAGCCTACGTGTGTTGCAGTTGGCGCGAGATCTTGATCATCGTTAGGATCAACAAAGCCCGAGATAATGTCACTTAGGCGAATTTCTTCGGCTTCGTATAAATCCCACTGATCTAACAGGTAAGTGATCGCTTCTGGATATTCAGCAACCGAGCACTGTACTTGGTTAATACCGTCTTCTATACGCTTAGCGATTTCAATTTCGCCTTCGCGTGTAAGAAGTTCAACGGTACCCATTTCACGCATATACATGCGAACTGGGTCAGTCGTACGGCCAATTTCACTTTCTACAGTAGCAAGTGCTTGAGCTGCTGCTTCTGCAGCATCTTCATCAGCATTCGCTTCTTGCATGAGAAGTTCATCTGCATCAGGAGCTGATTCAGAAACTTGAATTCCCATGTCGTTAATCATGCGGATTATGTCTTCGATTTGATCAGAATCGACAATATCTTGCGGCAGGTGGTCGTTTACTTCTGCAAAGGTTAAGTAACCTTGCTCTTTACCTTTTGCAATCAGGAGTTTAATCTGAGACTGCTTGCTTTGCGCCATATAACCTACACTTCTCACATTCAATTAGTTTGCAATAGAAAAGACAACATACACATAGGTGTGTTCCCCGTTCTGCTGTAGTACTGCATTTGTATCAGGCCGTTAATGCTAGATGCCACGCTGGTATAAACCATTATGTTGCGATGCACACCTGCTCGGGTTTGGATCTGCCCGTTATGTTCGGCTATATCTTTGCTACTCGTGTTGCTGCATTTTCGTTCACATAAGAGTGTGAACCATGTTCAAACATGCACGCAGCGAATTAGCCAGTATAGCAGAATAAGCGGAGGTTTTACCAGATTGACGGCCGATTTTTTAGCCAGTGCTTTTTACGTTTCCGCTTTTATTACTTGCATCGTGCATAATTGCAAGGTGAAAACGAATTAAACATATAGCTAGCGTAGCGTACTACGCAAAAACAGATAAACCCAAAGTTCATTTTCCCCTAGGTTAACTCTTCTGCCTTTCCCTCATAAGCAGGTTCAATTCCTGTTTTTCCGCTTGAGTCAGCGGTTGAACCCGCGAGCGTGAAATTAAGGTTTCAATGCGGCTATCGAAATGCCCGTCTAGTAAGCGAGCGAAGCTGTCGTTATATACACGCTCAGCATCCTCATCTTTGACTAAGTGTTCTTGTAACAATAATTTCGCGATAGTAGAAGAATGGGGATGGTCGCGGAAATTTTCAACAAGCTGCGCAGTTTTTGCGTGAGGGTGGCTGACACAATAGCTGTGAATATCGCGCAATAAATCCATACCGGCAGCTTTGCTACCGGCGAATATATCTATCTGCACATCTTCGCAATGTGCTGCTAGCTCTGGCTTATCAAGCAGTAAGCGTATCAGCATGCGAAGTGGCGATAGTTTAGGCTTGTTTACCTGGTTGCGATTAGGGGAGTAAGCTTGCTTTGAACCTTGATTCGCTTTGGTAATATCTTGTTGAAGTTTAAACCTATCGAACTCACCGGTGTGCTTGGCTAACTCTTCCAGCAACATTTGCTTTTGGTCATCACCTAAGGTGCTTTCAATCAGTGGCATTGCTGCTTTTTTAAGGGCAATCTTACCTTCTGGCGTACCCACGTTGTGAGTTTTTAGTAAGTTCTCAAAAAAGAAACGAGACAAAGGCGTCGCGTTATCGAGCATTTCCATAAACGCATCTTTGCCCACCTGACGCACCATGGTATCTGGGTCTTCGCCATCGGGTAAGAATAAAAAAGATATACGCACGCCGTCTTTTAATGCCGGTAAGGCGTTCTCTAGCGCGCGCCATGCAGCTTCACGCCCAGCGCGGTCACCATCATAACAGCACACAATGTGCGAGGTAGCGCGAACCAGCATTTGAATGTGTTCAGGTGTGGTAGCCGTACCCAAGGCAGCGGTAGCAATATTAATGTCGAACTGACTCAATGCCACCACATCCATATAGCCTTCAACAACAACAACAGTATCTAGCGTTCTATTATTCTGGCGCGCTGAGTAAAACCCAAAAAGCTCGCTGCCTTTATGAAAAATACGAGTTTCTGGTGAGTTTAAGTATTTAGGACCGCCGTCGTCTAAAACACGACCGCCAAAGCCGACCACGCGACCCCGTTTATCCCTAATTGGAAACATGATGCGGTCGCGGAAGAAGTCGTAGGTACGTCCTTGGTCGTTTTTATTGACCAGTTTTAAATCGACCAACTGCTTGATGCGTTGGGGATCTTTACCAAAGGTATTTAGCAGTGCGTCCCAGCTGTCAGGGGCATAGCCAATTTCCCACTGCTTAACGATATCGCCGCTTAGTCCGCGATTTTTTAAATAGTCGATGGCTTTCTTACTATTACCGTTTTGGCGCAACTGATGCTGGAAAAAGCGTGTGACTTGTTCCATTACTGCATAGTCGTCTTGCTGTTGCTGCTTTTTCTCTTCGCTCATGGCAGGCCGGCTGCCTTTTTCTCGAGGTACTTCAAGCCCGTGATAACGGGCTAGCTCTTCAATCGCCTCGACAAATTCTAAGCGGTCGAATTCCATAATAAATGAGATAGCATTACCGTGAGCGCCGCATCCGAAACAGTGATAGAACTGCTTATCTTGACTAACAGTAAAAGAGGGTGACTTTTCGTTATGAAAAGGGCAGCACGCCTGGTAATTCTTACCTGCTTTTTTGAGTTTGACTCGGCTATCTACCACTTCTACCACATCGGTACGTGACAGCAGGTCATCTATAAAATCGCGAGGTATCTTTCCAGCCATGAGGGTACTTTCAACAAAAGTTAGTTAAAAAAAGAGTTAGTTAAAAAAGAATGAGTTCAAAAATAAACAGAAAAGCATAGTCTTAGCTGCGCTTCAAACGACAGGCTACAACATCATAAAAACAGTGAAGTACTGTAACAGGGAAGTGGTTAAATGAGAATAACGAAGGTGAGACAATGCCCACCTTCTGCGCGATTCACTGTTACACGTGGGCAGTACTTAAGCGTTCAAACGCGCCTTAATTTTTGCACTCAAAGCGCCCATGTCGGTGCGGCCTTGAACCTTAGGTTTCAAGGCGCCCATGACTTTACCCATATCCTGCATACCCGACGCGCCAGTCGCAGCCATGGTTTCGTCGATAAGGGCATTGAGTTCATCGTCAGTCAAAGGCTGCGGTAAGAAATCTTCAATATAAGTGATTTCTTCACGCTCTTTGCTAGCTAGGTCTTCGCGATTGGCTGCGTCGTATTGCGCTGCCGCGTCTTGACGCTGTTTAACCATTTTGGTCAATACCGCTAAGATTGCGCTATCGTCTAGCGTGATTTGTTCATCGATTTCTTTTTGCTTAATGGCCGCCATAGCCATACGAATAGTACCAAGACGTACTTTTTCTTTTGCACGCATCGCATCTTTTTGCGCTGCTTTTAAATCATCAATTAGTGCCATGATGTTTCCTGATTTTTATTAGTAGATTGCTTATACCAATCCGCATAGAGCATTGCCCACTCAGAAGATAATGATCTATGCGGAATGGTATTATTAAGCCCCAGGTTGGAAATTAAATGCAACCATTTGAAAAGGAAAAAATGGGGTCGTAAGAATAAGGCCGAAAAATAGAGGCCCAGAAACGCGAAAGGTGCTGCAATTGCAACACCTTTCAGACTCGTTACTTAACCCTATATTAGTAGAGTTTTACGCGACGTGCGTTTTCACGAGCTAGCTTCTTAAGATGACGCTTTTTAGCGGCAGCTTTCTTGCGCTTGCGTTCCCAAGTTGGCTTTTCGAAGAATTCACGACGACGAACTTCAGAAAGAACACCTGCTTTTTCACAAGAACGCTTAAAACGACGCAGCGCCACATCAAACGGCTCGTTTTCTCTAACTTTAACGATAGGCATTAAACACTCACCTCAAAACTTTTACTGTGTAAATCCGGGTAAAATTGTGCGCTAAAAAGGCCACCCGGGTTAAAAATGGTGCGAAATTCTAATCATATCTACAGAGAAAGTAAAGGATGAATTGCCAAAAAATAGCCAATATTGTGCATTTACCGTTCATTTACCTGTTCACTGGCATTCCATGAATGCAGGATAAAAGGTAAACTCTGCGCTCGTTAAGCGCCGCGTTGTTTAACTCGGCTTGTATGAGCGCCCTTTTCAGAATGCTTTTTGCTCATGTTTCTTCTGATAGATAACTGTGATCAAAAGTAGAAAGCAAATGATCCTGACTAGGGTAGTGTTATGATCGCGCCGGGATCATAAAGATGATCCCGCCAGATCGCCAGAATTATTTTCTCAGTTTTTGATATTCGCTTAACTAATTATTGTTCACAACACTGTAGTGAGTAATTTATATATTAGACAGCATTGCTATATATCCAAAAACTCGGTATTGAAGTTAGTAGTAAAAAGGGTTGCTCCCCATGCGTATTTTAGGAATAGAAACATCTTGCGACGAAACTGGCATCGCCGTTTATGACGATGAAAAAGGTTTGTTGTCGCACGAACTATACAGCCAAGTGAAGCTGCATGCGGATTATGGTGGTGTAGTGCCTGAGCTCGCCTCTCGGGACCATGTGAGAAAAATCATTCCCTTAATTGAAAAAGCCATGGAAGATGCGAATACCCAGCCGTCAGATATTGACGGTGTTGCATTCACTCAAGGCCCAGGATTGGTAGGCGCCCTTTTAGTAGGTTCATCGGTAGGGCGTTCATTGGCCTATGCGTGGAACGTACCTGCGGTGGGTGTTCATCATATGGAGGGGCACCTGTTAGCACCTATGCTTGAAGAGGACGCACCTGAATTTCCTTTCGTTGCGCTTTTAGTGTCAGGTGGTCACTCAATGCTGGTCAAAGTAGAAGGCATTGGTCAGTATGAAGTACTTGGCGAGTCAATTGACGATGCCGCAGGCGAAGCTTTTGATAAAACCGCTAAGTTACTTGGTCTTGATTACCCTGGCGGCCCTCTCTTGGCAAAATTGGCCGAAAAGGGCGAGGCGGGACACTACAAATTCCCACGTCCAATGACCGACAGACCAGGCTTAGATTTCAGCTTTAGCGGCTTAAAGACCTTTGCAGCGAATACCATTCGCGATGCTGACCTAACCGGTGATGATGCTGAGCAAATTAAAGCGAATATTGCCTACGCATTCCAAGAGGCTGTAGTGGATACGCTTATTATAAAATGTAAGCGAGCATTGAAGCAGACAGGAATGAAACGATTGGTTATTGCTGGCGGTGTTAGTGCAAATACGATGTTGCGCAGTGAGATGAAAGCCCTAATGCAAGAGCTAAAAGGTGAGGTGTTTTACCCTAGCTTAGCGTATTGTACAGATAATGGTGCCATGATTGCCTATGCGGGGATGCAGCGCTTAAAAGCAGGCGAAACCTTGGCGTTATCGTCACAAGCCAAACCGCGATGGCCTCTTGATACCTTATCAGCAATTTAAAAACGCCCACTGAGTTTCAAATAATGTTGTAAAGTCGATATAGACTATTGGCGTATGCATAAGATGTTTACAAAGTAGATATAAAGCATAACAAGCGCCCAACATAGACAAACAAAAAGTAAAGGCAATGGGAGCGCATTCCATTGCCTTTTATTTTACCAAAATGAACATTGAGTAAGGACGTAAAAAAAACATGCGCTTAGCAACAGACGGAACAAAACAAAATGCACCGCTATTCCATTTAGCGTTGTCGTTATTTATTTCGCTTGCCGTTGCAGCGCTCACCGCGTCCAGTGCATTTGCATCAAGCAAGTCACCCTTGAATGCACCTGTACAAGACCTTAAGCAAGAAAAGCAGGAGCAGCAAGACCAATATGTCGTGCTCATTTCTCTTGATGGATTTCGCCATGACTATATCGAATTACACAGCGCGCAACACCTTGCTGCTATTGCAAAGCAAGGGGTAAGAGCGTCGTCTATGACCCCTGTTTATCCGTCAAATACCTTCCCCAATCATATTTCTCTGATCACAGGGCTGCTTCCTAAACACCACGGGATTGTGAATAACCGTTTTTATGACAAATCCCGCCCTTCAAAAGAGGGGTATGCAAAGTATCAATTAGGTTATGGTCGTATGGACAGCACGTGGATTACGGCAACACCGCTATGGAACTTAGTGGAATATCATGGCATGAAGGCAGCTACCTTCTTCTGGCCAGAATCAGATGCTCGTATTTCAGGGGCGCAGCCCAGCTACTTTTTTCACTACTCTAAATACGCCGATTATCAGCAGCGCATCGACCAAATTATAAATTGGCTTAAACTTCCGGAAGTCTCACGACCTCGTTTAATCGCAGGCTATTTTTCGTTAACCGACACGATAGGCCATGACGAAGGGCCGCTGGCTGACAAAACCAATGATGCGGTGAAAGAGGTAGATGCGCTCATCGGTCAACTCTATGAACGCATTAACGCGTTAGACTTACCCGTAAATCTTGTAGTGGTGTCTGATCACGGAATGACGCCCATTGATGAAAGCCAGTTGCTCGAAGTCGAGTCTTTATCCATACCCGAGAGCTTTATCATTGAAAATGAAGGGGCTCAAGTTCACCTGTATGCCAAAGAAGGCATCTCAGATAAACAAATAACCGACGAGATAGAACGTCTTACACAAGTAGCTGAAAACCGCTACATTGTGCTCAATGATACCCAGCGCGCTGAGCGGCACATGGAAGTGGGAGACAGAACGGGCGATATCATTATTGAAATTGCGCCACCGGCCCGTTTTAAAAACGCTAACAGTACGCATGTTAGCAAAGGTGGGCATGGATACGTAAATACGTTACCTGATATGGGGGCGACCTTCGTTGCAGTGGGGCCTGCGTTTAAAACGAATACCACTATACCTACATTTAGCAACCTAGAAGTTTATCCAGCGCTGGCTAAAATATTGGGTATTACGCCTGTTACGCCCATAGACGGCAAGCTGGATGTACTGCAGCAGGCACTTACTCTTTAACTTTGCCTTTATCCCACACCTTACTTTCATTGCCTGCTAACAGGCGGGCTATGTTGTCTTTATGACGTAAAATAATAAGCAGCGAAAGCATTGCCACGGGCACGGTATATAAAGGCTTAATCAAAAATGTAAATAACGGCGCAAGAGATACTGCGATAAGCGCGCCCAATGAAGAATAGCCGGTAAGAAAAACCACCACCACCCAGCTTAGAACAAGTAGCCCTGCTAAATCGAGCCCGATAGGCAGCATGGCACCAAAAGCGGTAGCGACGGCTTTTCCGCCTTTAAAACCGAAATAAAGCGGAAATATATGGCCTAAACAGGCAAAGATAGCAATTATGCCCAGCATTATTGGCTCTATACCCAAAAAGTAGCTGCCGTAAACGGGAATAGTGCCTTTCAAAATATCCATAACAAGTACAAGTAGCGCAGGAATACGACCACCTAAGCGGTACACATTGGTTGCTCCAGGGTTTTTAGAGCCAGCGGTCCTTGGGTCGGGTAAACCAAATAATTGGCTTATAACCACTGCACTTGATAGTGAACCGAAGAGGTAGGCAACAGCAGCCATTAAAAGCGTTAGCGAAATCATTTTTTCATTCTAATTATCAAAAGCGTTTTAGAAGCACTACCTTCTGTCGGGTTTTACTTCTCTTGTAGGAGGTTAAAGGCTTATGCCCTATTAAATTACAAAACCTTGGTTGCCCCCAGTTGTCATACAGCGGTATAGTTGTGCCACACAAGCGTAAAGCTACTCCATCCAAACGCGATATACCACCGTTTACCAGTAATATGTGGTTGAAAGCGCAGTAGTAAGACCAGTATTGAAGCCGGAAAATAAGGCAATAAACTGGGTTGATAACAGACAAGATGAAAAAATTCCATGGGAAAAATTTATATAACAGGGCTTGAAGTAGACACCCTGATTGGTGTTTATGACTGGGAGCGAGTAAGAACCACACAGCTACTTCTCGATGTAACACTTGATGTTGACTTAAGCGCAGCAATGATAAGTGATGACGTTGCTGATACGGTAGATTATGCCAAAGTAGCCGAGTGCATCGTGGAAGTCGGCAAAGAAAGCACATTTGAACTACTTGAGGCTTTCGGAAGCAAGGTTATGGATACCGTACTTGCTCATTTTTCGGCTGCATCAATAACGCTTAAAATCGTTAAACCTAATATTCTTCCTAATGCGCAAACTGTTGCCGTTGAAATGCGAAAAGAGCGCACTAATGCCTGAACATACCATTTTAATCAGCATTGGTTCCAATATTGAGCGTGAGCATTACACTAGGCAGTCTTTAGTTGCCCTAAAACAGCACTTCTCCGATGTTTCAGTGTCTTCCGTTTATGAAAGCGAAGCTGTAGGCTTCAACGGCAGCCCTTTTTATAATGCTGCCGCACGGGCGACAACATCAAAAAATGTTGAAGAGGTGTGTGCAATACTAAAGGCAATTGAGAAAGACAATGGAAGAGTGCATACCGACAAAAAATTCTGCGCTAGAACCCTTGATCTCGACTTGCTTACCTATGATAGTAAGGTAACCACATCCCCTGTGGTTTTGCCTCGCGAAGAGATTTGTTACAACGCGTTTGTGCTTTGGCCGTTAGCTGAACTTGTTCCCGACGACATTCACCCTGAAACGCAAGAAACCTATGCCCAAATGTGGCAAAACTTTGATAAACAGAAACAGCAATTATGGCCAATTGACTTTACTTGGAGTTAAGCAAAGGAATGACACTTTTCGAAATCATTATTTTAGCAATTATTCAGGGCGTGACTGAATTTCTTCCAATCAGTAGTTCTGGGCACTTGCTGCTACCCGCTGAGCTTTTCGGTTGGGTAAGCCAAGGTTTGGCGTTTGACGTAGCAGTACATGTGGGAAGTCTTCTTGCAGTTATGATCTATTTTCGTCAAGAAATAGGGCAGATGACAGTAGCATGGGTGACTCAAGGCTTCAGCAAGCAGCAATCTACCGACAGTAAACTGGCGTGGTACGTTATTGTGGCGACTATTCCTGCGGTCATCATTGGCTTTTTGATGAAAGGCTGGATAGAAGACAATGCACGTACAGCATTGGTGATCGCAGGTACCACCATCATTTTCGGTTTGCTTTTATGGTATGCCGATTCGACAGCAAAGCGGGAACAAGAGCTTGAAGGCCTAACGTTAAAACAAGCTATTTATATTGGCTTAGCCCAAGTGTTAGCGTTAATTCCGGGGACATCTCGTTCGGGAATAACTATGACTGCTGGCTTGATGCTAGGATTAAAACGCGAAGCCTGTGCGCGCTTTTCTTTCTTACTGTCTATACCTGTCATCTTAGGTGCAGGGTTGCTAGCTACCTTAGATTTACTTAAAGCAAATGAAGCTGTGGACTGGTATGCATTGCTGTATGGTGCAGCATTTTCATTCGTAAGTGCCTACCTTTGTATCTATTTATTCCTAAGCTGGATATCCCGTATAGGCATGCTGCCTTTCGTTATCTATCGCTTAGCGTTAGGCGTAATACTTCTATGGTTTGTTTTCGCATAAGACAAGGCATCGAGCCGAGTAACAACACTGTAGTTTAGACTTTGTTATTGCGTTGACGAAAGAACCTTCATTGATCGCTAACGCAATAGTTAAACACCTGATTAAAAAGGAATGTGAGACATGGCAGAAACAATTTTTGATAAAATTATCAGCAAGGAAATTCCAGCAGAGATTTTGTACGAAGATGAACTGGCGCTGGCGTTTAAAGATATAAATCCTCAGGCTCCGACTCATTTTCTAGTTATACCGAAAAAGCAAATTGCCACGGTAAATGATATTGCTGAAGAAGATCGCGAAGTAGTGGGTCATCTATCATTGGTGGCTGCAAAGATTGCAAAAGAGCAAGGGTTTGCCGATCAGGGGTACCGTACCGTCATGAATTGCAACGAATACGGTGGGCAAACTGTATATCATATTCACCTTCACGTATTGGCAGGTAAACCACTAGGTTGGCCTCCGTATACTGAGAACATGAAGCAACACGTTGAGTAACGTTTTCGCTGACAGATAAAAAATGCCGCCAATTACTTAAAGGGCGGCATTTTTATTTACGCTCTAGATAAATGAGCTAAATGATATTAAAAAGTAAAACCTAATGGCTTACTCAGCAAGCCCCAGCACTTTCTTACCTTGATTAAAGTGAATATCAACCGGGATGCTAGCCGCTTCTAAGCGCGCTAAATCTGACGCAAGGTCAGGCTTGATCACACCCATAGTTTCCACAAGTTTTGCAACACCGTCGTAATCGCCGTCACCTTGAAGAGTCAGGATCAATTCAGAAAGTGCCTCTACTGCAGCGCCCATCTTTTGCATATTTACGCGATACATGCCGTCTTCTGTTTTCTCAAACGCACCTTGCTGTGCAAAGAAGTTAAAGCGGATCATGTTCGCTTTTCCGTGTGCAGAGCTTGCGCCGAAACGCACAGAGCGGAAAATTCCGGCCATGAAGGTCACGTAGTAGTCTTCTAGCGTACCTTCGGTAATTTCACCTTTCTCAAGAAGGCTTTGTACCATGTACAAACCTAAAATATCGGCTTTACCTTCTTCAAGGGCTGAAGCATGCTCTTTAAGTGCGCCGCGCACGGTACCCGAACCGTCTAGAGTGTTTTTAATGCCAAGGCCGTGAGCCACTTCGTGAAACATGGTGTTGGCGAAAAAGGCGTCGAACGTAATGTGCTCACGTTGCTCTGGCACAATTAGTGTATCTGCAATAGGCACTAAAATCGTGTCGAACTTAGCGCGCATTGCGTTTTTAAGCTGAAGACGGCGGGTTCCCTTTTCTAACTGAACGCGCTCGTCATTAGGCAAGTTAATCGCAATGGTCTTACTACCAGCATTAGAGTGGCCTGCATAATAAATAACATCGTAAGCGTTTAGATCTGCATCAGAACCTGGCATCTCAGCTTTGTAAGCATCAGCAACAGGAAGGCCTTTCTGAAGCTCAGGTAGGAAAGCCGCGTACTTCGCCAGCTTTTCACTCCATGCTAAATCTTTAATAAGCACGTAGGCTTCAAACGCAGCGCGATAGCCAAAGAGTTGATCTTCGTAGCTTTCAATAGGGCCAATAACCAGCTCTACTGGGTTAGTCTTCATATCCATCCAGGCCATATCAGAGGCAAGATAATCGTTAGACAGCAATGCCTCAGAACGCAGTTGCAGGTATTGCTTGAAGCTTTCATCTTCAGCTAGCTCTGACGCTTTTTTTAGTAGGTCAGATGCTTTCATTAACTCACTCTTAAAGGCTTCAGAGTAAGGCACTGAATAAAGGTTACCTGCTTCATCGCGCTTCACTATAGAATATAAGCCTTGCTTGTCGGCAAACTCAGCCGTAGCAAATTCTTCCTTTTCCATGTTGTGAGGATAAAACTCAGCGCCTAGGGCTTTATCTTCATAGCCGCTAATAAATGGCGTGTCGCCATTTAGGCGATCCCAAGGACCATAGTTAATCGCTGCAAAGTGACGTACCTTTTCGTCGCTTATCGAGGAAAGGAAAGCATCTTTATCTTCAAAAAATGCCTGCTTCCAAAACAGGTCGTCCATAATTTTCGACGCATCTATTAAAAGCGAAAGCATTTTATGCTGGTTGTCATTAAGGTGTGATAAATCGCTGGTAAGGTCTACACCGTGATAAATAGACAAGCGGGACTCGTCTACAAGTAAGGTTTGCGCTGTATCGGTTTCAGGCTTTGCCGTTTGAGTTTGCGTTGTATCGGCGCTTTTACTGCAGGCGGCCAGTATAAATAGCCCTGCTACTGCAGCAGCAATAGGCGAATAACTTGAAGTCGTTTTTTTAATCATAAGGTTTACCGTGTCGTTTTCCCGTATTGATTTAAGTATGTGGGGAGGTGTTTGCGTAACTCACTATAGCTATGCTTTTGATTCTATACAAAAGTATGAAAATTATTTGCTTAATATCAATAGTGGTTTGCTGCTTGTTGTCTATACTTTGATTGAGCTCTCGTGCTTCTGCGGTCGTTAAACATTCGCACTAAGCCTGTCTTTTTTAGTTGGTCGAAACTAAAGAGCTACTATAGTATGGTGATAGAAATACCATAATAAAACAATAAACGGTTTGTATTTTAGCGTGAAACATAGAGGCCTATGTGAATAAGCGCAGGGAATGCAACGCACAAATACTCGATTTACTTGGCGCATCAGGATTGATGTTAGCTATGTGGATAACGGGTAACGCAAACTATCGCCTTATCAAGGCAATTTGGAACTTTCTAAGGGTAGAAATATGTCTACACAGAACGCGCTTTCAACCATTTTGGTTGAAAAGATAAACAATGACACACTGGTCCTTCCTACACTTCCTGCTATCGCATTAAAAGTCCGTAAAGCAGCAGATGACCCTGACATTAACCTTAATGCTATGGGCGAGGTAATCGGACAAGACCCATCACTTAGTGCAAGAATGATCAAAATTGCAAACAGTGCTTATATGGGGCGCAGTGTTAAAGTAACCTCAATCAGTCAGGCGGTAACCCGTATTGGTTTGCGACAAATTAAGAATATCTCTACCGCATTAGCAATGGAGCAACTGTTCGTATCTAAAAATGATGTAGTAGCTCGTTATTTGCAACAGGAGTGGGCGAACACGGTAAACATAGTTGCCAGTTCAATGGCGGTATTGCAGCTTTATATAGCTCGCACCAAAAAGCGGGAAATGAGCATGGATACTATGACTTTAGCTGCATTGGTACATAATATTGGTGTACTGCCTATTTTGACCGAAGCTGAGCGCCACCCTGAAGTTTTTGCGAACCCTTCTTTCCTTGAAGTGGCAATCGATAAACTAGCGGGCCGCATTGGTGCAAGCATAATGAGAGAATGGGGCTTTGGTGAAAGCTTCGTAAATGTAGCGAAAAACTGGAAAGACTTAAGCTATCTCCCTGATGAGCTAAGCTATATTGACTTTGTTCGCGTAGGTGCGGCAGTCTCGGGAGCGGCAGGTAGCCAAAAAGACGCCATGCTAAACTTAGCTATTCAGCGTGGTGTGGTCGAAGATATGGGCGAGCTTCACTCTGATGAGTTCGAAGAACTCACAAGTGCCGCGAAGCAAATTTTCTTATAAGCAGTTAAGCTTTTAAGCTACCCCTCAAATCTACACAGTAGTGTTAGGCCGATACAGAAGTGAAACTTCAAAACGTATCGGCCTTTTTGTTATATAGGTTCACTACACGTACAGCGCATAATAAGCAACACTATGCGTTAGCAGGTTTCTTTTGAACAAACAGTAATAGTAAACCTAGACCCAATCCCCACACCGCTGAAGTCATAGAAAATAAGCTAAAGCCTGACGCCGTACACAGCATGGTGAGCAGTGCTGGGGCTCTGTGATGCTCTACTTCCATAGCGCGAACCACCGACCCTTGCAGCGTACCTAAAAGTGCGAGCCCTGCAAGTAGATGAATAATGATACTGGGCATGCTAACAAATAACGTAACGACCACAGACGCTAACAGCCCCATAAATAAATACGCCACGCCGGCCGCTATGGCAGCTCTATAGCGCTGTGATTTTTCACTATCCGCCTGTTCACCCATGCACAGTGCTGCTGTGATAGCGGCTAGGTTAAAAGTAAAGCCACCAAACGGTGCTAATAGACCTTGTATAACGGCAATGCCTGATAAGATAGGCTTATGGTCGGGTGTATAGCCGTGGGCGTGATGAATAGCTATGCCGGGCAAGTTTTGAGAAAGCGTGGTGATAAGAAAAAGAGGAAAGGCTAAGCCAATGGCGGCGCTGATAGAGAAAGAGGGCGTTACCCAAATCGGCTCGGGCAGAGTAATTATTGATGGCAGTCCTGATGAGGTACTTGGTAGAGCAACAACACCGCTGGCACTACCGACAAACAAACTAATGCCCACGGACATAACCAGCAACAACAGCATCAGATAGCGGGGGAATAGTCGGCTTCCTATTAGGTAAGCGGAAATAAATAACGCGACTAGGTGCGGCGCTTCATTAACATCGGTAAATATAGCAAGGCATATAGGCAGAAGAATACCGGCTAAAAGTGCAGATGAAATGGCTGGTGGAATGCGACTAATTTGTTTAAGTAAAGTCCGACTTTGCGCTGTTATCAGTGAAAGCATTGCGCATATTATAAATGCACCAATGCCTTCACTTAAACTATAGTCGCCGATACTGGTTAATAAAAAAGCCGCACCAGGCGTAGACCAAGCGGTAACAACGGGCAATTTAGATAGCCACGAAAACAGAATGCAGGTAATGCCCATACCGAGCCCAAGCGCCAACAACCAACTCACTACCATGTCGTCGCTGGCGCCGGCTTTACGCGCTACATCAATGATAATGACAACAGAACTACTGTAACCTACTGTAACCGCGGTTAGCCCTGCGCTGATATGACTTAACTTCCATTTACTCATGAAAACCCTCGTGATGGAATTTCGATTGGAAACGATTGAGCGATAAAAACACGCTTTTGGTGTCTATCGAATGTGCTACTTTACCGCTTTGTGCGCTATAACGTACAATAGGTAACTTAACATTTGTGCGTTATAGCGCACAACTGCTTTATTCATATCAGTGACGAAATAAAAGGCCTTCAATACATGAAAAAAGCAAATGGGCAGCCTTCTGATATTTCAAGAAGTATTGCACAGCACCTGCAGTCTGTTCGTAAAGCTAGGGGGCTTTCCCTTGATAAAACCGCGCAGTTGACCGGGGTGTCAAAAGCCATGCTTGGGCAAATAGAACGAGGTGAGTCTAGCCCAACCATCGCGACTTTGTGGAAAATAGCCACAGGTCTTGCATGTTCATTTTCTTCTTTCTTATCTGGTGATGAAACAGTACCTTCGTCTCAACACGCCGATAACAAGTTCGCTAACGACCCAAATGTAACCATTAAAACGCTATTTCCTTTTAACTCAGCTACTCAGTTTGAGATGTTCGAACTATGCTTAACAGACTTTCATGAGCAGCACTCTTCAGCCCACCAAATTGGCGTTACCGAACATATTCACGTACTACAAGGAAAGTTAGGGGTTTTGCAAGATGGACAGTGGAAAAGCTACCAGGCTCAAGAGCAATGTATATTGCGCGCAGACCAGCCCCACGGTTATCGAGACGAAGCAGGAAATACGCGCTTTGTTGTGGTAATTCACTATCCCGCTTGAACTTAAAGCGTTTTGGCAACTTTTCTGTAAAAGCTAGAAAGGCTTTGCGCTAAAAGACGGTTGCCAGTTCAAATGAGCTAATTAAAAAAGTACTTCAGTGCTCCTGATTAAAAGCCTAACTACCCTAATGTCATTAGGCTTTTCGATAGCGCTAGGCTATCTTTCTCATTTGCTTATTATTTACTTGCCGTTCGCTTACAAACTGTCGTCGTTTAGATTAAGCGCACCACGAAGGAAGTTAAGCAGCGTACAAATTTCTGCTGACATTAGCGCAAACTCTGCATCAAGGCGCGCCTCTACTTGATCCTTTGGTACGTCGTCAGTTTCTTCTTTAATGCGGTCAGTGAACTTAATACGCTTTATGGCGCCATCTTCACACATAATAGCCGTTAGGGTTTCTGCATATTCAAATGCGACTTTTTGAACCAGCTTACCGGCATCTAGGTGAATACTGATTTCTTCGCTATCAAGCGGCTGGTTCTTACAGCGAATTACACTGCCTGTGTCATCGGTAGATTTAAATTCAGCTTCTTCAAGTAGCCCTACACCTTCTGGAGTGGACTCAGTAACCCAGTGCGTAAGTTCGCTTTGAAGGCTTCTGCGCGTAAAGGGCACAACTGGCAGTGAACCAATGGCTTTTCGTACCATGGCTAAAAAGGCTTCGGCTTTGCCGTCAGATGACGCATCAACCACTACCAAGTTGTCGGCAAGCGAGATAAAACCGTGGGTGTAGGTGTTTTTGGTAAAGGCCTGTGGCAGCAAGCGTGTCTGAATTTCTTGCTTAAGGTCAGCTTTGGCTTTTTTACCAACTGGCGAACCGGTTTCCATTTCAATTTTAGCCACCATTTCGCCAAGCTCGGCATTGACCACAGCACCGGGCAAGATCTTCTCTTGTTTCTTTAGCGTTATCCAAAAACGCTGTTGAACAACATGAAACATAGTGCCTTGCTTACCAGCCTGTGAAAACGGAGATGCAAATCCCATGGTTGCTAAATCTTGGCTGCCGCACGGGCGGAAAGCGTGCTCGTTTAAGACTCGCTCTAAATCACCCTCGTCTAGCGAAAGCGGCTGAGTAATTTGATAAGCTTTTACATTTTTAAACCACATAGTGTAAGCATTCTCTTTATAAAAATAGGGCGCAAGCGTACCAACGTACGACTTGCGGTGCAATTGAATAGAAGGTTGTTAGATATTTGAAGCTGTTGTGTGCTTCCCAGATTAAAAATAGAAAAAAAAGGTTACGCACTTCTTTTGGGAAAACGAATGGTGTACTGCAAGCCGTTATCGAGGGCGCTATCGGCTTCGATGTGGCCTTGTAGCGACTGTGTAACTAGGTTATACATAATGTGTGTGCCCAGACCGCTGCCACCTTCTCCTCGTTTAGTGGTAAAGAAAGCATCAAATAATTGACTTAATTCTTCTTCACTTAAGCCTTTGCCGTCATCTTTATAGTAGATAACAACCATATCGTTCTCTTCTTTTACATCGAGAGTAATTTTGCCGGCACTTTTACTTTCAAAGCCGTGGCTAAGCGAATTAACGACCATATTTGTTACAATCTGGGCAATAGCGCCGGGGGCACAGGTTACAACTAAGTTGTCAGGACAGGTCACATTAATTTGGTGGTCTGTATGCTTAAAGCTTGGCTGAAGAGATTGAATAATTTCGTTGATGTACTCGCCTAACACGAACTCGCGCTCAGTTTCGCTGGTTTGGTCAACCGCCACTTGCTTAAAGCTGGCGATAAGATCTGATGCGCGCTCTAAATTACTCAAAAGTAAAAGCGCAGTTTGCTCCGCTTCGTCGATAAAATTTGCCATATTTTTATTGGTCAGGCTTTTATCTTCAAAATCAGTCTTCAGGTTGTTTAGTCGCTCTTGCAGAAAACTGGCTGCGGTGACGCTTACGCCTAACGGTGTATTCACGTCGTGTGCAATACCGGCCACAAGGCCACCAAGTGAAGCCATGCGTTCTGACTCTACTAGCTGCTCTTGTGCTTGGTTAAGGGTGTCCATTGAACTCGCGAGTTCTTGGTTACGTTTGCGAAGCTCTGCTTCTATGTACTGGCGATTTTCGTTTTCTTGGCGAAGCTCTCGCTGGTGGGCGATAAGCTCGTCTTTTTGCTGCTCTAGATCCAGCATGATTTGTGACAATGAGGCAGTTTTCTTCGCCACTTCCTGTTCTAAAATGAGGTTTTGATCGTCTAGCTTTTTATTGGCAAGTGTTAGCTCGCTTTGCGCGTCTTTAAGCTTGTTATTTGAAACGATAAGGTCGTCAATGACATTATTGTATGACTCTTTAAGTTGCAACAACTCGTTGTCATCATCTAACTTGATGTTGAATTTACTCTCTGCAGGGTGCTGAGGGTCGAAATTGCCCATTTGCTCAGTGATGGACTGTAAGGGCTCAGAGAGCATGGTGCGAAAGGCTGTCATAAATAAGAAAACAAGGAAGGTTGTCTTCACAATCGCGTTGCCGATAAGAAAGAAAACACCTACTTCAATACGGCTAAATATAGTGTCGAAGCTTGAGTATAAAGTAACATCGCCTACGGTAGACTCACGGCCAGAGAACTTAAAAACTAGTGGAAAGCTATAGCTAAAAACGCCTCCGGGATGATCCTCTATCAGCTCTTGATCGACAGGCGCGGGAGAGCGCTGGACACGAATACCGTACTCTGCGATGTAATTGCCATTTTCACCTCGGACTTGAAGACCTTCTACAATAGGCAGTGACATCAAGCCTTCAGCGATAGCTCGGACTTGGTCGTTGTTAAGCTCCCACAGTGCGCGAGTTAGGCTAGAGGAAAAAGTGTTTTTTAACGTTTGAAGCTCGCTTTCGACGTGATTTTTCGTGCTGAGGTATTCTGTAAAAATTTGTCCTATTGTCACAAGAAACGTGAGCGCAAAGTATACCGATAATACCCTGGCTAAGAGCTTCCTTGATAACCCTGTCTTGACCGCAGCCATAGAAAAACACACCCCTGTTACTTCAGACTTTTTATGATATCCACATCTCTAGTAATCTAGTTATTTTAAATAACATGAATGTGGATATTTTTGACAACTCAAGAATATGCGCAATTGTATGAATAAACAAGATTGTATGCATAAACTTTGGACGACGCGTTTTTTAAAACCGTATTAAACTTGACACATTAATGTAATCGTTTTAATAAAACTGTCATAGACCACATTAATAATAGCGGCGTTTATAAATGAGCAGGAATATTACGATGTCTCGTACAGTGTTGGTGGTTGAGGACGAAGCGCCTATCCGTGAGATGCTTAAGTTCGTACTTGAGCAATCTGGTTTTAATATTATTGAAGCCGAAGATTTCGACATCGCGCAAGAAAAAATTTGCGAGCCTTACCCAGATTTGATTCTACTGGATTGGATGCTACCGGGTGGAAGCGGTGTACAACTGGCTAAAAGTTTAAAGCAACACGAGTTTACTCGTGACATTCCCGTTATCATGCTAACAGCCCGTGGTGAAGAAGAAGATAAAATTCGAGGCTTGGATGCTGGTGCCGACGATTATGTGACTAAGCCCTTCTCGCCGAAGGAACTAGTGGCAAGAATTAAAGCGGTAATGCGCAGAGTCACGCCCACATCAAACGAAGAGCCAATTGAGTTTAACGGACTTAAACTTGAGCCTGTATCCCATCGCGTTATGGCTAATGAAGAGCCATTGGATATGGGGCCGACAGAGTTCAAGCTATTGCACTTTTTCATGACTCATCCAGAGCGAGTATACAGCCGAGAACTTCTTCTTGATAACGTGTGGGGCACCAATGTTTACGTTGAAGACAGGACGGTAGATGTACATATTCGTCGCTTGCGCAAAGCTATCTCTCGTCACGGACATGATGCTATGATCCAAACTGTACGCGGTGCAGGCTACCGTTTTTCTACTAAGCTTTAATAAGATATGGTGTTTAGGGAGTGGTATGACGCCATTCCCTTCACGTCTGTGTGCCATCTGAACGTGCGCCTATTTCCACTTTCAACAACGCGAGCTATTTCATGTATTATCCTTTCTCTTGGTTGAGAAGTACTTTGCGCTTAGTGCTATTCCTTGTGGTTTTTGCGCTGGTCGGGTGGTACCTGGATGATATGTTATTCGCTGTCGCCATAGGTGCGACTTTGTTACTGCTGTTTAACTATTGGCACCTTTATAAGCTGAATCGCTGGCTGTGGCATAGTCGCAAAATGTCTCCTCCTACCGTGCGAGGTGTATGGGAGCATATATATGAAGGTATCTATTACCTTCAGCGTCGAAATCGCAACAAGCGTAAAGAGCTTGGCGAGTTAGTCAAACGCTTTAGAGAAGGCTCTGAAGCCCTTCCAGATGCGGCGGTTGTGGTTGACTCTAAGGCTTGTATTATTTGGTGTAATCGCCTGGCGCGGTTAGATTTGGGGCTTAAATGGCCGCAAGACTCAGGCCGGCGCATAGATAACTTATTACGCCACCCTGAATTCATCCAGTACTTTCACGCGGGTAATTACAAATACCCTATTGAAGTACCGTCGCCGACGAACCCCAATAAAACCTTCGAATATCGAATAATGCCTTATGGCGATGAGCACCTCCTTTTAATTGCGCGTGATATAACGCGAGTGTCTCAGCTTGAAGAAATGCGTAAAGACTTTGTGGCGAACGTATCTCATGAGCTTCGAACGCCACTTACGGTTATTAATGGGTATTTAGAAATCCTTCCTGTTGATGAAGCGTCAGACCCGTTTATGCACAAAGCGATGAAAGAAATGACATCGCAAACGCAACGTATGCAAAACCTAATAGAAGATTTGCTAGTACTATCGCGTATTGAAGCAAGTTCAGAACGTATTTACGAAAATGTAGTAAATATTCCTGCTGTGCTTGCTCAAGTTGAAAGGGAAGCGCAGGCCCTTAATAAAGAAAAGAGCCACACTATTAAATTTCACATTGACGAAGAGTTGTTTGTCTTTGGCGTAGAAACCGAACTTCGCAGCGCCTGTTCTAACTTGGTGTTCAATGCTGTTCATTACACCCCCGCTGGTGGTGAAATAAACGTATATTGGCGTCGCGGTGCGAGCGGCGCCCAGTTTTCTGTAGTAGACAACGGTGATGGCATTGAACAGAACCACCTTAATCGCTTAACAGAACGCTTTTATCGTGTGGATAAAGCGCGTTCTCGTAAAACAGGGGGGTCAGGCTTGGGGCTTTCCATTGTAAAACATGTATTAAGTCATCATAATTCCCGTTTAGAGATAACCAGTACTTTGGGCGAGGGCAGCAACTTCTCCTTCGTTTTGGATAACGAGTTGATTGCAGAACAGCTGTAACCTTTAGAGGCAGTAAACTTTGGCGAGCAAATGTCATAACATAGTTAATAGGCTATACCTTGGTGTTATAGGTTTATTGCTGACAATAGGTCTGTTGTTTCCACTTAGAATACTCGCTACTCCTCAGACTGCCCAAAGCGCTTCCTCTGCTTCAGATACTTACCAAGTGCCCGCCTATGAACGCAAGCCCGGTGTTGCAGGAAAAATATCCTCAGTGGGCTCAGACACGCTGGCAAACTTAATGACCTTTTGGTCACAGGAATTCAAAACCCTTTATCCTCAGGTCGGCTTTCAAATACAGGCGTCCGGTTCATCTACCGCTCCGCCGGCACTGATTGAAGGTACTGCCACCATAGGCCCTATGAGCCGAGAATTAAAGCCCAGTGAAATACGGGATTTTACGCGAACCCATGGTTACCCGCCTACGGTATTAAAAGTGGCAATGGATGCCATCGCCATTTTTGTCGATAGACGCAATCCGCTGCCGGGTATGACCCTTGAGCAAGTTGACGCGGTGTTTTCTGAAACCCAGTTTTGTGGCAGCAATACAGCCATTACCAATTGGTCTCAGCTCGGCGTTGACGATATAGGCTATCAATCTCCTATCAGGCTGTACGGTCGAAATTCAGTATCGGGTACTTACGGCTTGTTTAAAGTGATGGCGCTGTGCGATGGTGACTTTAAGAATACGGTAAACGAACAACCTGGCTCTGCATCTGTAGTATTGTCCGTGGCCAGCGGTACAGGCGCGATTGGCTATGCCGCTTACGGCTATAAAACCGCAGGAGTTCGCGCTCTGCCTTTAGGTGAGTCGCTAGACAGCTTAATCCCTCTTTCTATTGATACGGTGCGCAACGAAACGTATCCGTTTGCCCGTTTTCTTTATTTAGTGATAAATAAAAAGCCCGGTGAGCCTTTACCTACTCTGGAAAGGGAGTTTTTGCGCTATATCTTGTCACAGGAAGGGCAGCAGCAGGTGTTAAGAGACGGATATTTCCCCATTCGTGAAGATGTATTAGTACGCCAGCGTCGATTACTCGATGAATAATTTTGTTTTTCACTACTAACGATTTGGTAATGACATAACTAGTAAACAGATTTTTCTCAAAAAAAGTGCTTTAAAATATCCAGGTGCTTTCAACCATTCTTGTCATAATTACGTCACAAATCAGGAAGGTAGGCTCACAATCTAGGTTAAGGTTGGGGGACAATAGAGGCTATGGCGAGTACAAAAGTATTCTCGAATTCAAGTAAGCGATACAAGCGTTCCTCCGCTAAGTTTCAGAAAAACAAATAAAAACAAATTTATTATTGGCGAGAATTACAGTTCATTGGGTGTTTTTTAGTTTAAAATTGAACTTTTTCTGTGAAACTTTTGTTACAGCGCCTTTATGTAACAAATGTGTCATCTACCTTAGGTAAAGTTTCCGCGTTTTCTAAATCCATAATTATACCGTACTTGGAGAAACACATGGAACTTAAGCAACTTTTCAAAGCTTCAGCTATTGCTACTGCTCTTGTGCTAGCAGGCTGTGGCGGCGATATTAATATCAGTGAAGGTGATATTGATAACAGCGTAACTAATAATAACGGTGGAAACACTGGTGGCGATACTGGTGGCGATACTGGTTCAGATGATACAGCTCCAGGTGAAGTAAGCTCTTTCCTAAGTGGTGAAGTTTCTGACGCGTTCGGCCAGTCGGTTGAAGTACGCGTTCTTTCTGGTCGTTTAACAGCTGATGATGCTGACGATCAAGGCGTTATCACGCTAACTAATGACACAGTATGGGCACTTGAAGGTCCAGTATTTATTGGTAACGACAAAGCAGACAGCGTTACGCTAGCAATCGAAGAAGGTACAATCATCTTTGGTCGCACTGGTGCAGATTACCTTGTAGTTAGCCGTGACTCTCAAATTGAAGCAGAAGGTACGGCATCTTCTCCAATCATCATGACTTCTTTCAACGACGTTGTAGGCGACGAAGTTGGTGCTGGTCAATGGGGTGGTGTGGTTATCCTTGGTAACGGTACATCAACTAAGTGTCCACAAGACGGCTCTGACTGTGCGCTTCAGGTTGAAGGTGCAGAAGAGGGGGCAGTATTTGGTGGTACAGACGATACAGACAGCTCTGGTATCCTTAAATACGTAGTAGTGAAATACGCTGGTTTTGAAATTGCGCCAGACAACGAACTTAACGGTATTACATTTGGTGGTGTTGGTTCTGGTACAGAAGTTGACTATGTACAAGTACACAGCAACGCTGATGACGGTGTAGAATTCTTCGGTGGCGCGGTAAACGCGAAACACTTAGTTTTAACAGCTAACCAAGATGACTCAGTAGACTGGGACAACGGTTACAAAGGTAAGCTTCAGTACGTTTACGTTCAGCACGCTGCTGACAACTCTGACGCAAACCGCGGTATTGAAGGTGACGGCGACGGTGGTGACGGTCTAGAATTCTCTAAGCCAATGATCGCTAACATGACAGTTATCGGTAACACCTTCGACACAGCTGACGCTGACTCTGAAGGTCTCCTACTTCGCGACCAAACTGGCGCAAATCTAATGAACTTCCTTATCACTGGTCCAGAAGCAATGGGCGAGTGTTTAGAAATGGACACAGACGAAACGGTTCAAGCTAACCTTTCTGACGGTGACCTAACTATGACTTACTCAGCTATCGCTTGTTCTGAGCCGTTCAACACACCTGAAGGTGCAGTTGATCTAGAAGCGTGGTTTACAGGTCAAGAAGGCAATCAGCTAATCGCGTTTGAAGACCGTGCAAACCTTGGTCTGAACCCTGATGGTACACTAACTGCGCAAAGTGACCTTCTTACAGCTGGTGGCGACGCGTCTACATTGCTTGACACCTTCTTCGAAGCAAACACCTTCATCGGTGCTATAGGTGAAGATGACTGGCGTCAAGGTTGGGCGTTTGGTTTCGGCGGTGGTAACATCGAACTAGCTCAATCAGCTTCTGGCTGTCCATCAGGTACAACGTCAATCACGCCAGTAGACGGTTCAACCACTACGTGTGAAGTATCAGGTACTATCACATCTGACCTTACGCTTACAGAAGGTAACTTCTACGCACTTTCTGGTGCAGTATTCGTAGGTGGCGACAAAGAAAACAGCGCAACCCTTACTGTTGAGCCAGGCGTAACTGTTTATGGCGCATCTGGTAACGACTACCTAGTAATTAGCCGTGACTCAGAAATTAATGCAAACGGTACTGCTGAAAACCCAATCACGTTTACTTCACGAGACCACGTTGTTGGCGGTCTTGAAGCGGGTGAAGCTGGTCAATGGGGCGGCATGATTGTTCTAGGTAACGGCGAATCTACTAAGTGCCCTCAAGACGGTACTGACTGTTCACTTCAAGTTGAAGGTGCACAAGAAGGTGCAGTGTTCGGTGGTACAGATAACACTGATAGCTCTGGTACGCTTCGCTACGTTCGCGTAATGCACGGTGGTTTCGAAATCGCACCAGATAACGAACTAAACGGTATCACATTTGGCGGTGTAGGTTCTGGTACTACTGTTGAGTACGTACAAGTACACAAAAACGCAGATGATGGTGTTGAGTTCTTTGGTGGTGCAGTAAACGTTAAGTATCTTACGCTAACAGGCATTCAAGATGACTCTGTAGACTGGGATAACGGTTACAAAGGTAAACTACAATTTGTTCTTGTTAAGCACGCAGAAGACAACTCTGATGCTAACCGCGCAATTGAAGGCGACGGTGACGGCGGCGACGGTACAGCGTTCTCTAACCCAATGGTTGCTAACATGACTATCATTGGTAACGAGTTCGATACTGCTGACTCTGATTCTGAAGGCGTTCTTCTTCGCGACCAGACAAACGCACAGCTTTATAACTTCGTAGTTACTGGTCCAGCGGGTATGGGTGAATGTTTCGAAGCTGACCTTAGCGATGGCGATACTACGCTACTTGCTAACATGGACGGAACTAACGACCCACAACTTACTTTTGAAACATCTGTACTAGCGTGTGCGGAAAATATCAAAGACTCTGGCGACTTTAGCCAAGAAGATTGGTTCACTGCGCAAACAGGTAACAGCCTACTTGATAATACTGCGACAGTACTTAACGGTATCTACACAGTAGACGCAACTGCTGCGACTGACGTATCGACGCTAGACAGCTTCTTCTCTTCAGTAGACTTTATCGGCGCAGTTAAAGACGCTGATAACGACTGGACTGCGGGATGGACTGTTGGTCTTGAATAAGACCCAGTTCGCATAGCTAAAAACAAGCAAGTGCGTTGCAAAAGTGGCGCACTTGCTTTTAAGTTTGTAAGACACGAATTATTTTCGTGAATGTATTCCTTTCTAAAGAGGTTCATCATGAACAGACCTGCTAACAGGTTTCTTCTAAAGCCCATTAGCTTAGCCGTTGCAGCAAGTATTTTGCTTCCAGCGTCTATGGCTTTCGCTCAATCAAACGAAGACGAAGTGATTGAGGAAGTTGTCGCTACCGGTACACGCCTAAAGGGCACGGCGACGGCAGTAATGGAAGAACGTAAAAATCAAGCTTTCGTAGCTGACATCATGGGTGCTGAGCAGATAGCTCGTACTGGTGACAGTGATGCTGCGGGTGCACTTCGTCGTGTAACTGGTCTAACGCTGGTAGATGGTCGTTTCATCTACGTTCGTGGTCTTGGTGAGCGTTACTCATCAACACAATTAAACGGCGCAATCGTGCCAAGCCCAGATCCAACGCGTAACGTAATACCTCTCGACTTGTTCCCGTCGAGCATTATAGAAAGCCTTGCGGTTCAAAAATCGTATTCGCCTTCCATGCCTGCGGCATTCGGTGGCGGTAACGTAAATATCCGATTGAAATCTATACCTACACAGCGTGTTTTCAACGTATCAGCTGCGGTTGGTATCGATACGGAAAACTCTGGCGATGTCCTGGATTATGCTGGTGGCGGTCGCGACTGGACAGGTGAAGACGACGGAACCCGCGCAGCCTCAGCTGCTATCCAAGAGCGTTGGGATTCAAAGAATTTCCTAGACGACCTAGAGCCCGAGGAAGCGCTAGAGTTGTTCAAGGGCGTTAACAGAGAATATGGGCTTGAGAGAGAATCAGCTGACCCTGATATGCGCGTTAACGTTACCTATGGTGACAGTTACGACTACGACGACGACTGGCGCTTCGGCTTCCTAGTGACTTCACGTTACTCAGCCCAAACTCGCTCTTCTGAAGAATACGAGCTACAAGACCCTGACTTAGTGGGCGATGACATTATCAATGTACGCTTCTTTGACGATATTCAAGGTACTGAGCAAACGGTGACTTGGTCTTCACTATTAACACTAGGTGTAGACTACAACCGTCAACATCGTATTGATTACAGCCTTATTGTACTAAACGACACGCGCGATGAAATTCGCGAAATGTTTGGTAACACGGAAAACTTGAACCAAGCAGAAGGTTTGCGTATTCGCGATATCGACGTTCAGTACGAAGAACGCTCGCTTTATACCAATCAGATTAAAGGTCAGCACACCATCCCAGAACTAAACTTCATGGGTATTGACTGGACGTACTCGTTGGGGCGCTCTGTACGTCACGCGCCGGGTAACTTCAATGCGCGTTTCGTAATGGAAGACGTGAACCAAGACGGCATCTTCGATGATGAAAACGAAATCTTCTTGTCAGATGCACAAACTGCGGCTCGATATACGTTTCAAGACCTTCACGATCGCTTGGAAAACTTTGGCTATAACGTGACTTACCCCATGACAATGGGTAAGTGGGAAACCGAGTACAAAGTGGGTGCAAGCTTTGTAACCAAAACACGTACTGCTGAAAACCGTCGCTTCGACATTAATACACTTGGTGTTGAAGACCGTTCAATTCTAGACGGTAACGACTTTAGCGAAATCTTCAGCGACAGCGTTTTAGACACCTTATCTTTGTCTAGCCGACCCATTATTCGTGATACGACTATTGCTGGTGATGACTATGTAGCGGGCCAGAAAATTGATGCTTACTATCTAGAAGCTGATTTCTTCTATGACAACAAGTGGCGTTTCACTGGTGGTGCACGTTATGAAGACTTCCGTCAGGTAGTGGCGCCACTAGACCCGCGCACAAACCAGTTTGACTTGAGTGACGAAGCGGATCGTTCGCAGCTTGCGTTCCAAGAAGACGGTTTTTATCCAGCACTTGCAGTGACTTACTTCTTAGAAGACGATATGCAGCTACGTGCAAGTATCGGTCAAACGGTTGTACGTCCCGATCTTCGTGAGGTTTCTTCGGCGACTTACTTAGACCCGTTAACTAACTTCCCGATTGCTGGTACACCTGGTGTAAGCACAACAGATATCATTAACTATGATTTACGTTGGGAGTGGTATCGCGAAGCAGGTAACAACGTGTCTGTAGGCCTATTCTATAAAGACATGGAGGCGCCAATTGAATCGGTACAGTCTCCGGCTCAGGATGGTCCACCGCTAATTCGTATTGCTAACGCTGAATCTGGCGAGGTTTACGGGGTTGAAGTTGAATTCCTACAAGACTTAGCCTTCATTGGCGACGGTATTTGGGACAACTTGTTTACTACAGGTAACATCACTGTCAGTGATTCTGAAATCGTATTAGATCGTCAGAACATCGTTGAGCAAACTGGTGTTTCTGCGGCAATTACTAATGTTGAGCGCCGAATGACCGGCCATTCTCAGTATGTACTTAACATGCAGTTGGGTTATGACTCTGATAACGGTGAACACACTGCGTCGTTAGTATACAACGTATTCGGTGAGCGTATTCTAATTCCGGGTATTGATGGTTTCGACGATAACTTCGAACAACCATTTCATTCATTGGATATGGTATACAAGTACTACCCAGACTTTAATAGCACTGTCACATTACGTGTTCAGAATATTCTAGGCGAAGATCGTGAAATTGAATTTAACGATACCCTGCTTAGGTCTGAGACACGAGGTACAGGTATTAGATTGTCATTTAAATATGACTTCTAAAAACTGAACTTATCCTTAAGGCCGCTACATGCGGCCTTTTTTATGAGTTAAACATGACACTTTCGGTTCTAATATGACAGTTTCGTAATAAAACTGTCACAGAAAAACTCTATCCTACGCGCAGAAATTTATAGTCGGATACAACCGATTTCTTTTAACTTTAAAGGTTTGAATGTATGAAGCTTATCAATGCTTTGTTAGTTGCAGGTGCGCTTACAGCGACACCGGTACTGGCACAAGACGATGAAGTCTTAAAACCCGTTGTCGATGAGGCAGCGAAAATCAATGAGTCAGCGGCAAAATCGCAAGAAAAAATAAACGGTATTACCGATCAAATTGACAGCAAACTTCAACAGTTCAAAACATTGATGAAAGAAATCGAAGGCCTTGAGGTTTATAACACTCAGCTTCGTAAGCAAATCAATAACCAAGAACAAGAAATGGCAGATCTGAACTCAGCTATTGACGAAGTGTCTGTTGTTGAACGCCAAATCACGCCACTTATGATGCGTATGATTGACGGTCTAGAGCAGTTCGTTGCTTTAGACGTACCTTTCCTTCCTGAAGAGCGTGCAAATCGCGTAGCTGACCTTCGCGCCATGATGGACCGTGCTGACGTTGCTGCGTCTGAAAAATTCCGTCGCGTAATGGAAGCATACCAAGTAGAGATGGACTACGGCCGCACTATGGAAGCGTATAGCGGTATCCATTCAATTAACGGTCAAGAGCGTGATGTAGAATTCCTACGCCTTGGTCGTACAGCGCTAATTTATCAAACACGTGATGCTAGCATGCAGGGTGTTTGGAACAAGCAAACCCGTCAGTGGGAAGAGCTTGATAGCAGCTACCGTACACAAATTACAAAAGGTCTGCGCATGGCGAAGAAGCAACTTGCACCAGACTTGCTAATGCTGCCAGTGGCAATTACAGACTAAGAGGTTGATGAGAATGTTTAACACAGTAAAACGTATCGCTGTTGGTCTAGCAGCCCTTAGCATCAGCGTTGGTGCTTTCGCACAAAGCGACCGTGCGATGGACTTAGACGCACTTCTAAAGCAATTAGAAGAAGGTCAGTTCGCACAGTCTCAGCAAAACAAACAGCGCGAGCGTGATTTCCAATCACAACGTGCAGAGCAAGATCGCATTCTTCGCGAAACCCGTGAAAAGCGTGACCAGATGCTTGCACAATCTGAGCAGCTTGAAACTCAGTTTGAAGAAAACGAATTCAAACTGGCTGACTTAAACGGTGCACTAGACACGCGTCTTGGTTCACTAAAAGAGCTATTCGGTGTGCTGCAGCAAATCGCGGGCGACACCAAAAACAAATTCTATAACTCAGTAATATCTGCGCAAATTCAAGGCCGTTCAGAGTTCCTTGACCAAATGGCACAAGATATGGGTTCAAGCTCAAAACTTGCTTCAATTGAAGAGATTGAGCGCGTGTGGTTTGAAATGCAGCGTGAAATGACTGAATCAGGCAAGGTGACTACCTTTACCACTGACGTTGTTGAAGCTGGCGGCGAGAAAGTGAACAAATCTGTTGTACGTGTAGGTCCGTTCGCGCTAGTGGCTGATGGTAAATACCTAGACTACAACGGTGTAACCGGCACAGTGTCTGAACTAGTACGTCAACCTGCTGACCGTTACAACGATTCTGCTGCAGAACTACAAGCATCAAATGGTGAGCTAGTTCAGTTCGGTATCGACCCAACAGGTGGTTCTATCCTAGGTCTTCTTGTTCAAGCGCCAAACCTTAAAGAGCGTGTAGAGCAGGGCGGTGTTGTAGGTTATATCATTCTTATCGTTGGTGCGTTTGGTTTACTACTTGCTCTAGAGCGTCTTGTAACGCTTACGCTAACACGCATGAAAGTAAACAAGCAGCTTAAGAGCAAAGAAGTTAACACTAATAACCCGCTTGGCCGTGTACTTAAAGTACGTGACGAGCATCCAAACGCTGACGTTGAAGCGCTTGAGCTTCACCTTACAGAAGCGATTTTGGGCGAAGTGCCTAAGCTAGGTCGTAACCTGACTATCATTAAGATTATCTCAGTAGTTGCGCCGCTTATGGGTCTACTAGGTACCGTAACGGGTATGATTAACACCTTCCAGGCCATTACCTTGTTTGGTACAGGTGACCCGAAACTAATGGCGGGTGGTATTTCAACAGCACTTGTAACAACAGTACTAGGTCTTGTTGTAGCGATTCCAATGACACTGCTTTATGCAATGCTTAACACACGTTCTAAGAACATTGTGTACATCCTACAAGAACAGGCGTCTGGCGTAATTGCAGAGCGCGCTGAGCGAGGCTAATCATGATCGAGTTTCTAGAAGCAATTCGCGATTTCACAGAAACAGGCGGCCAGGTTCTCCTGGTCATCGGTCTGCTGATATTCGTTATGTGGCTTTTGATCCTCGAGCGTGCGATGTATCTGATGGTTTGGCACAAGCAAGCCAAGAAAGAAGCGGTAGCAATGTGGACAGCACGTACCGACCGCTCTTCTTGGTTCGCTGAGCAAGTTCGTCAGAAAACAATTTCACAGTTAACCATGCGCCTAAACGGCAGCATCCCAATTATTCAGTCTCTGGTAGCGCTTTGCCCGCTGCTAGGCTTGATGGGAACGGTTACCGGTATGATTGAAGTGTTCGATGTAATGGCGATTGCGGGTTCAGGTAATGCTCGTTCAATGGCATCAGGTGTATCGAAAGCCACTATTCCCACAATGGCGGGCATGGTTGGCGCACTTTCAGGCGTATTCGCCGCTACCTGGTTAACACGTATGGTGAAATCAGAACGCACGCATCTTGAGGATGCATTGATTATTCAACGTTAATGCTAGCTAAGCATTAAGGTAAGGTATTTATTATGAAGCAGCACTTTCAAAACTTAGTCGATGAAGAAGAAGCAGCCATCGACATGACGCCCATGCTGGACGTTGTATTTATCATGTTGATCTTCTTTATTGTGACTGCGTCATTTGTGAAAGAAGCCGGTATTGATGTTAACCGTCCCGAAGCAGCTACTGCTGTGAAAAAGGACCGCGCTAATATTCTTATCGCTATTTCAGATAAAGGCGAAATTTGGATTAACAAACGTCGTATCGACGTTCGCGCAGTGCAGGCGAACATTGAGCGTTTACACGCTGAAAACCCACAGGGTACTGTTGTTATTCAGGCTGATAAAAAGGCCACAACAGAAACCTTGATTAAGGTTATGGACGCGTCGCGAGCCGCTGGCGTTTACGATGTTTCGATTGCAGCCCAAGAGCAATAAATCATGCCACGATATTTAATCGCATTTGTTATCTCCCTTGCGATCACGTTAGGCCTGTTCTTCTTGATGCAATCGCTTATCAAGATGGGTGGCAGCGCACTAACTGAGCCGCCTAAGGGAAGCGTGCTTGACTTTGTTAGGGTCAAGCAGGATGAACAGGTTGAGAAAAAAGATCGTAAGCCGAAAAAGCCACCTAAGCCAAAAGAGCCACCTCCGCCAATGGAGCAACCGCAAATGGACTCGCCTTCTCCTGATGCAGAAGGTACGTCGATGGATTTCGGGGCCGAAGTGGGAGACGACATCTCTTTAGATGGAGGCTTGGCCCTTGAGTCAGGTGACGGTGAATACCTCCCGATCGTTAAAGTTGCGCCGGTATATCCACGACGTGCACTTCAACGGGGCATTGAAGGCTTTGTTATTGTTGAATTTACGGTAACTAAGCAAGGTGCGGTGCGCGACCCAATTGTTGTAGAAGCAAACCCAGAAGGTATATTTGAACAAGCGGCTATCGATGCTGCCATGAAGTTCAAATATAAACCTCGTGTTGTTAACGGCGAAGCAACAGAAGTGTCTGGTGTGCAAAACCGTATTACGTTCCAAATTGACGGGTAACAGAACATGATGAGAAAACAGACGAATACATTGCTTAGTGCACTGGCGTTTGCATTTGCATCGGCCACGGTATCTGTACCTAGCATGTTGGTTGCCAACGACGCTATTGCACAAGAGCAAAAAGCCAGCGAGAAGAAAACTCGCCGCGTACCTACATTACGCGGCAAGGTTTACGAACAGCTAGCTCGGGCACAAACGGCGGCGGATGAAGCAGGTAATATTGAAGAAGCTATCGCTATACTGAAAGAAGTAGAAGATAAGTCTGACTCAATGAATGCCTACGAAAAAGCCATGATGTACAACTTTTTCGGCTTCATTTACTACAACAACGAAGACTATGCAAAAGCGTTGGAATCGTTTGCTAAAGTGGTAGAGCAGCAGCCTATTCCTGAAAAGTTTGAAATGACCACACTTTTCAGTTTGGCTCAGCTTAACCTTATGCAAGGTAATTACGACGACACCATCACTTATTTAGAGCGTTGGGAAAGCCTAAATACGGGTCCAGTACCGGTTAAAAATAAGGTCATCAAAGCCCAGGCGTACTACCAAAATAAACAGTACGACGAAGCTGCAATGTGGATTTCTGAAGCCGTTGCCGATCACGAAGCGGAAGGCATGATCCCTGACGAAGGTTGGTTAATACTTCAGCGTGCTATCTTCTATGAACTCAAGCAGCCTCAAAAGGTTAAAGACGTTCTTATTAAAATGGTGAAGTTGTTTGACGAGCCTAAATATTGGATCCAGCTAGCCGGTATGTATGGTGAGCTAGGTGAAGAGCGCAAGCAGTTAGCCATCATGGAAACCGCTTACCAGCGCGGGTTTGTTAATACGTCTGCTGACGTGTTTAACATGGCACAGCTTTATTACTATCACCGTGTACCTTATAAGGGTGCTAAGTTGATGGAGCAGGCAATGAACGACGGTGTGCTTGAGAAAAACTTGCGCAACCTTAAGTTCTTAGGTCAAAGCTGGTCACTTGCTAAAGAGCAAGACAAAGCCATTCCCGTTATGATGGAAGCGGCTGAACTGTCTGAAGACGGTGAGTTAGATGCACAGTTAGCGCAAATTCTTCTTAATGAAGAGCGTTTCGACGATGCAATTGCTGCAGCAGACCGCGCGGTTGAAAAAGGCGAGTTAAGAAACCCTGGTTTGGTTTACTTGATTAAAGGCATGGCGCTGTATAATAAAAAGCAGTATGCCCTTGCGCTTAACCAATTAGCAGAAGCTGAAAAGCACCAGAAAAGCCGTGCTATGGCACAGCAGTGGAAGCAGTTTGTGCAGGGTGAAAAGCGTCAGGCAGATGCCATCGCTACCGAACTTGGTGCTAGTTAAAGCTATCGTTTAAGTTGAAACGCTAATTGAAAGGGTCGATAAAATATCGACCTTTTTTTATTTCTTCATGGGTAATTATTTATGCGGACTGGTATTAAATTAAAAGTCGCGAATTATTCGGTTTGTCAGATAGTGTTTGTAGTGACTATAAGTCTATACGTGATTGGCGAACCAAATTAGCCACTGATGCCATTTGTCCTTCTGCTTCTAGCTGATTCCAATGGCTTTTAGTTTCTAATATTTCCTTCTTGATTGAAATAAAGCACTCCACCAGTTTGGGATCGAAGTGTTTACCTGCTCCTTCTCGAAGGTGTTCAAATGCTTCATCGTCAGACCATGCTTTTTTATAAGGGCGTTTCATCGTTAGCGCATCGAAAACATCAGCAATGGCAACAATACGAGCACTTTCGGGGATATCTTCTCCAGCCAAACCCTCGGGATAACCTGTACCGTTCCACTTTTCGTGATGACATAAGGCAATTTCTGCAGCAAGAGCAAAGAGCGGGGTGTCGCATTGAGAAAGGATTTTATGACCGATTTGTGCGTGAGTGCGCATCACTTCCATTTCGCTATTTATTAATCGGCGAGGCGCTTTTAAAATAGCGTCAGGAATACCTATCTTACCTGTGTCGTGCATAGGCGCCGCTTGCGCTAACAAGCATGCATCTTCATAGGACCAGCCCCACGCAATCGCTAAGCATTTACTGTAAGCGGCCATGCGCCAAATGTGATGCCCAGTATCTGTATCATTATAATGGCCCGCTGTCGCTAACATAGTAATGGCACTTTGCTGGCTTTTGCTAAGCTCTTCAGTCCGCTTTGTCACTAAGTTTTCCGTGATACGCATTTGATGAGCAAGGCTTATATGGGTCTTCACGCGTGCAAGTGTAATACTTGGTGACACTGGTTTAGTTATATAGTCGACAGCGCCGAGTTTAAACCCCTTTTCCTCGCTTTCTCCTTGGGTCAATGCGGTAACGAAAATAATTGGGATTTGACCCAGTAGTCTATCTGTCTTTAGCTGCTTGCAAACTTCAAAGCCATCCATTTCTGGCATCATAATATCTAACAATATTAGGTCTGGCGTAAACTGCTGCACTATTTTCAGAGCAACAGCGCCAGATGGCGCGACCTTAACATCGTAATAGGGACTAAGTATGCCAAGCAGTATGTCAATATTGGCTGGCTCGTCATCGACAACAAGTACGCTGAATCTATTATTTGTCGGTCTCGGTTTATTCATTACAAATATTGTCTTTCAATTGGTTAATTAACGTTAAAGCACCGTCAAAATCATAAACGGCTGCAAGCTGCTTTATTCTATTTATTTCATGAGAGTGGCGTGACTCTGCCTGTTGTGCTGCAAAGCTTGATATATACTCAAGGGCTTTGGCATCGTAGGTTTCTAGAGCATTCTGTATAGCGTCCAAACTCGATAGGATGGAGGTTTCATCTACATTGTCATTTAATTGTGTATCGGCAATTAATGTGGCTTTGTTTACCGTGTGCGCAATGAGGCGAAGCGTTGCATCAAGCTCAAAAGACAGTGTAGCGACATGTTTTGCTTTGATTGCGTCTGGTCTTTCATCTCCGCTAATAAGTAGGTGGAGGCATTGAGCAAGAGTGGTGGCACCAATAAGTTGTGCATCGTCATATAATTGTTTCAATAGCAAGTTGTCGACAGACGGTGTGTGGAATATGTTAAGTAAATCTGACATTACGCTTTGCTGACTGTATTTATTGTAAAAAGTCATCAAAGAAGAAATAAAAGGGCTTGGCTCGTCAGGAGGGGTCACCTCAATGTAACCTGCGTGTATGTTCGTATCTATTGTATGGATTATCTCATCAGCTTTGGCCGGTTTCACTAGGTGAAAACACATACCTGATGCCAGCGCCCTTTCTGAAGCTTCCGGCGTTTCATCGGCACTTAATGCAATTATAGGAATTGTCCAGCCGTATTGCTGAGAAAGCCTTTCTGCTATCTCGTATCCCGAAATATCCGGAAGGTGACAATCGAGTAAAAGTGCGTCAAAACTTGAGGTTTCGCAAAGCGCTAAGGCTTCATGCCCTGTGGTGGCAGTAACCACTGTCATTCCTAAGTCGCTAAGTATTTGCTGACTGATTTCTACACTTATGGGGTCGTCATCAACCACTAATACTTGTTTGGAAGCTAACCGGATACTTCGCCACTTTTTGCTTTCTAGACCATCTATTAACTGCTTCTTGGTAGAAGTTTGCAGCGGCGAAAGGGCAGAAATAATGTCGCTATCAACAAACGGAAGCTCAACAATATTGATGTGTGAAGGTAATGTATTTCCCAATTTTTTCTTTACTTCCTGGCTGCTTAATGAGCTTAACAGTACACGCATGTTGATATTGTTGTATTTGCCGGCTTCTAGGTTATTAGAGAATCGGCTCCAGCTATCTCCATCTTCGGCTAAAAATACAATGCTTAAAGGCATAGTGTCTGGAAGCTTGTCGCTGCTTTCATCCACTACCTGACAATGAATGCCGAGTCTCTCTAATGTGTTGCCGAGTACTTCACACGCTGAACTTACGCTTTCATGTGTCTTAATGCATATGATGTTTTTAGGTAATGAGACAGGTAATAGTGGATTGGGTACGTCTTTATCGCTACGGCAAACAGGTAAAGTAAATGAAAAGCTGCTTCCTTCATTTACTTTACTTTCTAGGCGCAGATCTCCTCCCATTAGTTCTACTAATCGCTTACAGATAGTTAGGCCTAAACCCGTGCCACCGAATTTTCTTGAAATTGAAGCGTCAGCCTGAACAAAAGCATTAAATAGCTTAGACTTTCCTTCATCGCTTATCCCCATTCCTGTGTCCGATACCCTAAACATCAGCATGGCGTCTTTCGGCTCCACAATAAGT
Source organism: Alteromonas sp. ABD4_190 (assembly GCF_056160105.1). NCBI lineage: Bacteria > Pseudomonadati > Pseudomonadota > Gammaproteobacteria > Alteromonadales > Alteromonadaceae > Alteromonas > Alteromonas sp. ABD4_190. Next base: position 1,353,930 of record NZ_JBSWWN010000001.1, on the reverse strand, counting down.
GTTACGCACCCTCTGTCAGTAAACTTAATAGCATTACTAAGGAGGTTCAGCAGTACCTGATAGATTTTTTCGCTATCTCCATGACAGGGAATACTCGTGCTACAGCGAATGTCGAAAAGAAGCTGAAGTTGCTTTTGTTGAGCTTTAACTTGAAATACTTGTGCTAACTTCTCGATGATTCTTGTTAACGTGAAAGGCTCATCAACAATGTCGATTTTATTCGCTTCTACTTTTGAGAAGTCCAAAATACTGTCGATAAGTTCAAGCAATGCGTTAGCACTGTTTTGCACTTTTTCTAAATACTGTTGCTGCTGGTCGCTATCATTTGACTCGAGTGCTAAGTGGGTTAACCCAATAATGGCATTCATTGGCGTTCTGATTTCATGGCTCATCGTCGCGAGAAAATCACTCTTTGCCTTGTTTGCGCCTTGCGCTTCGTTATAGGCTTTCTGCAGTTTGTGCTCGATGGCTTTTTGGCTACTAATGTCGTTAAAAACGCCCACATGTCCATCTGGCTTACCTTCTTTATCGAGTAGCGGAACGGCAACGATAGAAATAGGGAATAAACGCCCCCGTTTATCGGTAAAAAAATCTTCATAAGAGGTATAGGGCTTACCGCTTTTGATCGTTAGATTAACGGGGCACTGTTCTCTTGGAAGTAAGGTACCATCGCCGTTTTGGTAGTGAACGGTGTCGTGAAAACGTCTATCTTTCAATTCGTCTAACGTCCAGCCTAATAGGCGTGACGCAGCGGGATTGAGAAATTGTGTTTTACCTTCACCGTTAACCGCGTAAACACCTTCACCTATACTATTGGTAATGCTCTGATGGAAAGCTCTATCCTTTTTTAATTTTCTAGAAAGACGTTTTTGTTCCGAGATATCAGTACAAATGACGACGAGACGGTTTACTCGTTGGTTGTACTCGACAATAGGTACGACGGTTGCAAACACTGTCCAAGGCTTATTATTTTTAGTAAAGCTATTTAGTTCCCCCTGCCAAATTTCACCTTTAATCAGGGTTGCTAATATTTTGACTTGTTCAGCGGTCGAAATATTGTGAACGCGAAAAATAGACGTGTTTTGCCCTATCAACTCATCACGAGAATAACCAGAAAGCTGACAGCATTTATCATTTGCAGATAACAAGGTCCCCTGGAGATCGATGGTCGCGACTATACCGTGTTTATCCATTGCTCTGCGCTGTAACAGTAGCTCATTATTAGCGTTTTGCTGCTCCCGTATGAGCTCATACATGAGCGAAGAAAGATCTGATAAGTTAGTAAATTGCTCATCTATAAGAGGCTTATTACGCTCTTCTAGAAGTTGGTTAACTGCTAATCGTAAGGTTTCGATAACGGCCTTTTGTTCGTTAAACTCTTCACGAACCTTTCTATTTACAGCCATAAGTTCTTCAGAGCTGATATGTAAGCTTCTATCTCTAAGTTTGATATCTCTCTCGTTAAATGTGTACGACTCATCAATTCGAGGAATAAGGGCAGCAAGACCACGCTTGAGGGATTGTAGACTGGGGCTTGTGCTATTGTCGCTCTCGTCGCTGAGGCTGTTCAGCCAAGCTTTTAGCGATACGTTGTCGTTAAGCTGAAAAGCTCGGCGCAACTGACGCTCTAATAGTGAATTCAAGGTTTTTCCCTCATTAACATGAGAGTTAAGGTTTGGTTATGCAGTTCACATTGCGTTTCATTGCATGATGGACTTATTTCTCCGTAAGAATAGAACCCAGCAATAGTCGTATTATTGTTTAGTTGCCGCGCTACCTCTTCAATTTCTTCCTCAACGCGGTCACCCATGACTAACTTTCTGCCCACACAACTCGTCACTAGGGCTAGACAATGTGAATCATCATCAATATTTTTTTGGGAGATAGGCGCGATCGCTTCTATGGCGCCGCTAATAAGGTCTTCGGTGGATGCATTCATCAGGCGCAAGTACTGATTTTCATTGACCTCACCAGCCAATACTAAGCTTTTGCGCTGCTCATCGACTCCTAGAATTGTTCTGATAATACCTGTTGGCTCGCCCTCTTCATTCAGCACTTCAAAAGGGAATAGGAGCCCACTCGCCGGCAAATCATCTGCGTATTCGCCTAAGTAAGCTTTGTATATTTCCAGTGCCGGCTTGTCATCAAGTTCGAATAGGAGGTTTGCTTCTGCCGACGCCACTCTCCGAGCGGGTCCGAATGACCGCCATCCCCCGCGCGCGCCATATTCGAAAGAAAGAGAATCTCCATAAAAAGCAACAGCGACAACGCTGCGGCTATCAATTCCATCGGGGTGCAATATGTATGTCTGTTCAAACGCACCGTTATCGCCTGCAAGGCCGCCGCTTATTCCTACGTGTTGTGGTAACTGTGTCATCATACCTTCAAGCAAGGCTGAACCATTTATTTCAACACCCGGAGCCAACAAATAAACGCTTTTCAATCCTTGCTGGTCAATCATATTTGCAAGGGACTGACCTGCATCAAACGAAGACAGCATATCGCGCAAGGTTGTTTGATGGATTTTTACCGATGATGCAGATTCAAAATGCACCACAACAATAGAAATACCATCAGTAGTTACCCTATTCGCTGAAATTTCACCTGCAGTGCTACAGCCAACACTGTTTTTACACACATCATTTAAGATGTGTTGAAGCTGGGGAGAAGTAAGTAATGGGGCCGAGGCATAGGCAATAAGCAGGGAAGGGGCGAACGCTTTTAATGCGTCTTTTTGCGATATCAGCTCATCTACACTATTAAAAAAAAACGTCTTTGAAAGCATGATGGACAAAGTTAAATGGCGGCATTCCTAATTTATAGTAGGAAGCACGCCTATTTACAATGTCGGTACCTTATCCTTTGGTAGCAATAAACTGATTTATAAAGAAAAACGGCTGGCGAGTAAAACCGGCCGGCCGTTGCTTTGGTTGTTTAGGCACTACGAAGCTCTCTGCGAAGAATTTTACCCACTGTAGATTTAGGGAGCTCCTCTAGTATCGTTATCGATTTTGGCACTTTGTAGTTGGTCAATTGCGTTTTACAGTGTTCGACTAGATCTTCTGTCGATACATCCCCTGAAAGCGTAATATAAGCACATACTCGCTCTCCTGTCTTATCATCGGGCTTGCCAACAACGGCGGCTTCCATCACGCTGGGGTGCGACGTTAGCACATCTTCTATTTCGTTTGGATAAACGTTAAAGCCTGAAACAATAATCATGTCTTTTAAGCGGTCTACAATCTTAATTGCGCCAGATTCTGTGCGAATACCGATATCACCGGTTTTGAAGAAGCCGTCTTCGGTCATTACCTTTGCGGTTTCATCATCCCGATTCCAATAGCCCATCATAACTTGCGGTCCGCGCACCGCTATTTGCCCAGACTCCCCCTCTGCCACAGGTTTGTCGTAGCTATCGAGCAGGGCTACCTCAGTGTCCTCTAGCTCATGGCCGACTGTGCCTATTTCTTCTTTTCCTGGAATGTTGAATGAAACCACGGGCGCGGTTTCAGACAAGCCATAGCCCTCGGTAATAGTATTCCCTGTTACGTCTCGCCAAATTGATACTGCAGCTTGGGTGAGCGCAGTACCGCCAGACATAGTGAGATGAAGATTAGAAAAATCGAGCTTTGCAAACTCTGGATGTCGACCAAGACCAACAAAAAGCGTATTTATACCCATAAAGGCGGATATTTTATGAGGTTTAAGTGTTTGAATGAAACCGTCGATGTCTCTTGGATTCGGGATAAGAATAATGTGCGTGCCTTTCGCAAATAGCGCCATCATACCGACCGTAAACGCATAAATATGATAAAGCGGCAACGGGCACACCAACACTTCTTCGCCGTCTTTAAAACCTTCACCTATGCGATCAAGCATCTGAATACAGTTAGCCAATACGTTTTTATTGCTGAGCGCAGCCCCTTTAGAAACTCCAGTAGTGCCGCCGGTGTATTGCAGCATGGCGAGTTCGTCTAATTTTATTGAAGGGCGAGAGAATGAGGGCAGTGCACTTCCCATTTCAATTGCTTTGCTAAAAGAAACCGTCCCGTCAAGAGATGGCGCTGTACTAGGGTCTAGTAATTCTGTTGCTGATGTCGTAATGACAGTCTCGATACCAGTATCATCTTTAATGTTGGTAAACTTAGGAAGTAAGTCACTTAAGATTACTAAGGCTTTTGCACCGCTATCGGTAAACTGATGCGTCATTTCACGCTCGGTGTAAAGCGGGTTAGTATTTACTACGACAAGCCCTGCGCGTAGTGCGGCATAAACGACAATAGGGTTTTGGATAAGGTTAGGAAGCTGAATGGCCACTTTTGTACCAGGAGTCAGTTTTGCTTCGTGTACAAAATAGCGCGCTAATGCAGACGACTTACTGTCGATATCGGCAAAGGTGAGAGTTTGCCCTAGGGCCGTATATGCAGGTTTATCAGCGAACTTCTCTAAAACACTTTCGATATAGTCGGCTAGGCATGTCACATTATCAGGGTAAGTTATCATATTGCTTATTCCTAGTAAGGCAAAGGGTATAGGGTATACTCCTTACATTAGCAAACTTAACTTTTTATTTACATCAGAGTTGGCTTATTTAATAGTATAAGTCCTACTTATTAACGTTAGCTGGAACTATCACTAAAGTAGCTGTAAAAGTATCCTGCACAGAAGCCAGCGAAACACTGTGCTATAAGTCCTAGCGTCGAGCGAGCGCCTGCAATAAGGGTGACATTTAAAATAGGCTGCATGGCTAGCAGCATAAATAGGAAAGAAAGGCCGCCTGCAGCAGCAAAAAGAATGAATCGTGTAGCGCTGCTCGTGTCTTTTACTTCGTGAAGGCTTAGGCGTTTGACGATCAAGTGCGTTATTAGAAAAGCCAGCAGTAAAGTTACGGCGATAATAGCACCGTAAGTGGGTAAAAGGCCTAAGGCGTCTTGGCGTATCATGAAAAGCCAATCACTAACATTTAACTCGACGCCAATTTGCACCAGACCCACTAAAACAGAAATTGAATGAAATACACTTGCAAGTAGGAAACCGACTGTCCAAGATGGGACAAAATGAAAAATTGCGCGGCGAGTTAGGTTTCTCATGTATTGCATTCCAAGATTCGTCTGTTATTACCATGTATTAACTATCGACAAAGCGCAACAAGAACACTAAATGTAGCTATATTGCGACTAATAGCTACGCACATCTTTGTAGCTTAAATTAGATTAGCAACGGTAAGCGAGGACAATTACAATGAAGTCAGTGCGAACTATAAAAAGATTTTTGATTTTCGCGCTAGCTAGTGGTGCGTTTTCGCAAGCTCTGGCGGCAAGTCTCGTTTCTGACGCTGCTGTCGACCCCACACATAACACCCAAAAGCATGCAGTTACAAGCGATGTCCCGGCTTCTTTAAAAAGTTTTGCTAATAACGTAGTAACAGAGAACTTATTAACCTCGCTAGCCTTTCCGAAGGCTATGACAACTCTTGTAGACCAAGAGAAAGCAACTACGCATACATTGGTAGTAACAAGAGATGGTGAACTCGTTATTCTTGATGACAGCGGAGACATATCTAGATTTTCTTTAGCACTTGATGACTTGTATACGAAAGGCCAGGGAGGCGTGCTAGACATTCTTATCCCTTCCCAGTTCCCCGCCAATTCCACTGTATTGCTTAGTTATTCCAAGGGTAGTGATGATGCTAACCGTCTTGCTGTAGTAAAAGGTGAGCTTTCTCTCACTTCTGGCATTAGTAATATTGAACCCGTAATTGAAGTAGCGCAAACAAAAGATACGCCTGTGCACTACGGCGGGAAGCTTCTTCAGCTTAGAACTAGTGATGCAAGCCAAGAACAGGGCTTCCTAGTCACTACCGGTGACGGATTTGATTACCGAGAGCAAGCACAGGTTGTTAGCTCACAGTTAGGTAAAGTGCTAGGGTTTACACTATCAGGTGAACCGTTAACGAATCCTTCTTTCTCTAAAAGCCCTTACGTATACACTTTGGGACATCGCAACCCTCAAGGGTTAGTGCAGGGGCCTAAAGGGCAAATATTTCTGCATGAACACGGACCTGATGGCGGCGACGAAGTGAACCTGCTTCAAAAAGGCGCGAACTACGGTTGGCCAGTCGTTACGTTAGGGAAAGACTATTCAGGTGCAAGAATTTCACCTTTTTCAACTTACCCAGATATGACAGACCCCATTGTGGACTGGACACCGTCCATCGCGCCGTCATCTATGGTTTACTACTCTCATGATCAGTATCCAATGTTGACCAATACATTACTAGTTACCAGTTTGAAAGCGAAAGCCTTGTATGCGGTCAATAAAACTTCGAATAAGTATGTTTCTACAAAGATTTTTGACGCATTAAAAGTAAGGTTAAGAGACATCGCGGTCGATGGTGAAGGCAACCTTCTTCTTTTGACCGATGGGGAAAGTGCCAAGGTGATAAAAGTCTCACCCAGACAGAATAAAGCACAATAAAAGATCAATAAACTGAAATTTTTTTTCAAATTTGATGGTAATTTGAACTGGTCTCACCATAAACAGAATGAATCTTTGTCATAAGTACAACACTATTATTTATCTTTATTGGTCAAACCATTCTTATTAAAAATGATTTTGTACTTCAATCTTTGTTTTTATAAGTGACTGAAATTAAAAGTTAAAGATTGTTTTCGACAAAAAGTCATTTTTTGCATCTATGCTCGTTGATGTTGATTTAACTTTGGTTTGAGCAGTTGCATAACCAACTGATTACTTTCAGTCATTACGTAACTGCTAAAAATCAGTTAAAATATCCCTCATTTTTATATGCGTATAGCTAAGACCGACTTAACACTACGCCCAAGTAAAACTAAGACCGAGAGAACTATATGAGTTTGTATTCAGAATATCTGGCAGAGATCGAAACCCGTAAAACGGAATTAGGTCTTAACCCTAAGCCAATTGACAGTGCAGAGCTGCTGTCTGAAATTATTGCTCAAATTAAAGATACAACAAACGAGCACCGCGAAGACTCTCTAAAATTCTTTATCTATAACACCTTGCCAGGAACTACGCCTGCTGCAGGTGTTAAAGCACAATTCTTAAAAGAAATTGTACTTGGCGAAGAAAAAGTAGAAGAAATCACGCCAGAGTTTGCACTTGAGCTACTTTCACACATGAAAGGTGGTCCGTCTGTAGAAGCACTTCTAGATCTTGCTCTTTCTGATGATGAAGCCGTTGCCAAGCCTGCAGCTGAAGTGTTGAAAACTCAGGTTTATCTATACGAAGCCGATACTGAGCGTCTTGAAACGGCATTTAAAGCAGGTAACGCGATTGCTAAAGACGTGCTAGAAAGCTACGCAAAAGCTGAATTCTTTACCAAGCTTCCTGACGTTCCAGAGAAAATCGAAGTAGTGACCTATATCGCTGCTGAAGGTGATATTTCAACTGACCTTCTTTCTCCAGGTAACCAAGCGCACTCTCGTGCAGACCGTGAACTTCACGGCCAGTGCATGATTTCTCCTGAAGCGCAGCAAGAAATTGTTGAGCTAGGTAAAAAGCACCCTAACGCAAAAGTTATGCTTATTGCTGAAAAAGGCACAATGGGTGTAGGTTCTTCACGTATGTCTGGTGTGAACAACGTAGCACTTTGGGCTGGTGAGCCTACAAGCCCTTACATTCCTTTTGTAAACAAAGCGCCAATTGTTGCTGGTACTAACGGTATCGCACCTATCTTCCTTACTACTGTAGACGTAACTGGTGGTATTGGTCTTGACCTTAAAAACTGGGTTAAGAAAACAGACGAAAATGGCGAAGTGGTTCGCGATGCAAATGGCGACCCAGTGCTTGAAGAAGCTTACTCTGTTGCAACTGGTACGGTACTGACTATTGATACCAAAGCGAAGAAGCTTTTCAACGGTTCAGAAGAACTGGCTGACGTATCTGCCTCATTTACTCCTCAGAAAATGGAGTTCATGAAAGCGGGTGGTTCTTACGCTGTAGTATTCGGTAAGCAGCTACAATCTTTTGCTGCACGTACACTAGGTGTTGAAGCTCCAGCAGTTTATGCGCAATCGAAAGAAGTTTCACACGAAGGCCAAGGCCTTACTGCTGTAGAAAAAATCTTTAACCGCAATGCGGTAGGCGTAAATTCAGATGCGCCGCTTCACGCGGGCTCTGACGTTCGCGTTAAAGTAAACATTGTGGGTTCTCAGGACACTACTGGCCCAATGACCTGCCAAGAACTAGAGTCTATGGCGGCATCAACTATTTCACCTACTGTTGACGGTGCATACCAGTCTGGTTGTCACACGGCGTCAGTATGGGATAAGAAAGCACAGGCTAACATTCCTAAGCTAATGTCATTCATGAACAACTTTGGCGTAATCACAGCACGTGATCCTAAAGGTGTTTACCACTCAATGACTGACGTTATTCACAAAGTGCTTAACGACATCACAGTAGACGACCGCGCCATCATCATTGGTGGTGACTCGCACACTCGTATGTCAAAAGGTGTAGCATTCGGTGCCGACTCAGGTACGGTTGCATTAGCACTTGCAACGGGTGAAGCGGCAATGCCAATTCCAGAGTCTGTGAAAGTGACCTTTAAAGGTAGCATGAAAGAGCACATGGACTTCCGTGATGTGGTTCACGCTACTCAAGCTCAAATGCTTAAGCAATTCGCTGGCGAGAACGTGTTCCAAGGTCGTGTAATTGAAGTACAAATCGGTACTCTACTTGCTGACCAAGCGTTTACGTTCACAGACTGGTCTGCAGAAATGAAGGCGAAAGCATCAATCTGTATCTCAAATGACGAGACAATGATTGCGTCACTTGAGCTTGCTAAGAGCCGTATCCAAATCATGATCGACAAGGGTATGGATAACGAAGCTAACATGCTTCAAGGTCTAATTGACCTTGCTGACAAGCGTATTGCTGAAATCAAGTCTGGCGAAGTACCAGCGCTTGCACCAGATGATAACGCTAAATATTACGCAGAAGTGGTTATCGACCTAGATCAAATCGATGAGCCAATGATTGCTGACCCAGACGTAAATAACGAAGACGTATCTAAGCGTTATACTCACGACGTTATCCGTCCAGTTTCTTATTACGATGGTAAGCCAGTAGACCTAGGTTTCGTAGGTTCTTGTATGGTGCACAAAGGCGACATGCAAATTATCGCACAAATGCTGCGTAACCTAGAGAAGCTTAACGGCTCTGTAGAGTTTAAAGCGCCACTTGTTGTTGCGCCACCTACATACAACATCGTTGACGAGCTAAAAGCAGAAGGCGACTGGGAAGTACTTGCGAAATACGCAGGCTTCGAGTTCGACGATGCTAAGCCTAAAGAAGCTGCGCGTACTAAATACGACAATATTCTTTACCTAGAGCGTCCTGGATGTAACCTATGTATGGGTAACCAAGAAAAAGCTGAGCCAGGCGATACAGTTATCGCGACATCTACACGTCTTTTCCAAGGTCGTGTTGTAGCTGACTCTGCTGAGAAGAAAGGTGAATCACTACTAGGCTCTACGCCGCTAGTAGTACTTTCAACCGTACTTGGTCGTTTCCCAACGACAGAAGAGTACAAGCAAGCAGTTGCAGGCATTGACCTAACTAAGTTTGCTCCACCTTCTGAAGACTTGGCAGTTAAGCCTAAGTTCGAAGCAGATGTAGCCGTTAAGCGCGTATAAGCACTTACCGCTAAACAAGACATTAAAAAGCCCCAACCAAGGTTGGGGCTTTTTTATACATGAAATTATGGGGTCAGAGTACTTTAACGGAGCAGCAGCTCAAAGAATTGGAGTCAGAGTACATTTTTCTGAAAAGTACTCTGACCCAAATCCTTTATTGAATAATACGTAACCAAACACTACCCTCATTCAATACGGCGAGATGTGTTCATTGTGTACTAAGGAAAGGTAAGCTATGAAAAATGTTAAGATATTAATTGTCCTGCTCACGACATGCTTTGCTTTCGTGGGCTGCAGTACGACAAGCATGGTACACACTGACAAATGCATTGAACAGATTGATGAGATCGATACAAATAGTGCAGAAGTGGCTAATGCACGTTTACAGCATTGTCTCGATGAATCCTATCAAGCAAGGCGAGCAGAACGTTCAGTGCCTGGTGCATTGTTTGGCGACCTAATGGTAGCAATATTGCAGCGAGCGTTCTCCAACAGAAACTGAATTTTTAAATAATGGGGTCAGAGTACATTAGTTAAAAAGTACTCTGACCCCATTTATTATCTATTGTGGGTCGGTTGCTACAAGTTCGTCAAGTATACCAAGTAGCAGCTTGGTGCCGGTGCCAGAGGCTATTGCGTCAAATACATTCTCTACATTTTTACCGTGCTGACCGCCCGCTAAGTCGCTAATTGAACGGATAATTAACCAATCCACATCGTTCACAAAACTTACCTGTGCTACGGTTGCCGACTCCATTTCTGCAACATCAGCTGTGTAGACGTCACGCAGCCACTCGCGGTATTTAGCGTTGTCTACGAATACTGAACCTGTTACTCCATTTCCACCTATATCAACCAGTATTTCCTTACCAGATGGCATAGTGATAGGCGGGATCTTTTTGAGCGCGCGTTTTGCCATGTCTAACAATGTTTTATCGGCAGTAAAATAGGGCATTCTTTTGCGGGTATCCCATCCTTCTTTAACTACAGCCACTTCAGTAGGATGAATAAAGCCTAAGTTTTTATAGTTTGGCGAGTGCTTATCTGTCTCCCGTCGCACTTTGTAGTATTCGAGTTGTTTAGCGTAATAGTCCGGAAGCTCATAGGTGCTAGCATCATTCTTTTTCGGGTTGATATAGACGGATTCATCGTGAAAGTACCAACGTTCAGGTACTGCGATATCACCCGGTGTGTATTTGGGGTTTATGGCCCCAGCAATACCCATCATAACCAGCTTATCAATAGGGAAATAATCCAACGCCATCTGTACGGTCATTGCTGCGTTGGTAATACTGACACCCGTACTAAATACAACAATGGGCTCACCTTTGTAGGTGCCTAGCTGGTACTTAACCCCTTTAATATAAACCGTTTGCGTAATTTGAGCGTCGTCCATAGTCGCAAACGCGGTGTCAATGGCTTCAATTTCTGGCTCGTAAGCAGCAACCACGGCTGTCCATTTGTTTGTAACATTGGAAAAATCTTTTGGACCGTACTGGCTAGTATCGTCATTTGCTAAAGACGATAGCGATATACACACGAATAAAATAAAACTACTTAAGCGCATAGTGACCTTATTTAACCCATTTATGCACCAAACAGGTGCGGACAATGAAAAAAGAACGAGTCTAAAAGCCTTGGAGTGCTATAGGCAAGGCTCAAGACAACAATATTAAATATGTTGGCAAGGTTCGGGCCAATAATAGGGTCAGAGTCGCGACTCTGACCCTATTATTGTTATGCAAAATCGCTGTTTAGTACTTATACTGTGTTATCAATTGTTTACTGATCTTTAGAGCGCTAATGTCGCAGCAGTACACCACAGAACCCGAATCTTTTGGCGAAGTTACAGCGACCTTGCGAAGCGCAGGGTTCAAAATTTTGCTGGTTTTTTCTCTACTGATACTCGTGGTTATTGCTATTAAACAACCCGATAACCTTTATGTGGCGTCGTTTTTTGGTCTTTCGTGGTGTGTCATATCTGCAGTAGGTCTCACCTTTCCTAAAAAACAGGAACTATTAGCAAAGTTATGGGCCTTACTCACGATTCCAGTGGCCCCTTACTTGGTCATAAGCAATGGACTTATGCCCGCAGCCCTTGCACCTATTGCCACTATATTTCCTATTTTGTTGCTTTCTAATAGCTGGAGAGGGGGGGCCATGGTGGTGCTCGCAAGCTGCACCTTTCTGGTCCCTTTCTACGATAAACCCTACGATGAAGGTCTTTGGTTAAGGTTATGTCTAACAAACGTGATTGTTTCCCTAATCATCTATGTTTTAGCGAGCCAATTGGAGAAAGCTTTACTAGAAAGTAAAAAGAAAACCCTCGAGTTAAACCGAGCGCTCGAGAACGAAAAGCAAGCGTCGGCTGCACAATCACGATTTCTTGCTACCATGTCACACGAGATTCGCACGCCATTAAACGGTATTTTGGGATTAACCGATGTAGTGCTATCTCATGAGGTATCGGAAAGTGCACGGCCTAATCTGGAGAAGATTCAGCGTTCAGGGTTATCGCTTAACCGTATTTTGAACGACATATTAGATCTCTCTAAACTGAACGCAGGTAAGCTCGCGCTGGAGAACATTCCTTTTAATCTAAAAAGTACTGCGAAAGATTGTGTGGCGTTTTATGCGCAATTGGCGCAGAACAAAGGAATTTCATTACGAATAAATGTAGACAAGGCATTGAATACCAATGTGGTGGGTGATGCTACTCGCCTCTCACAAGTGTTAAACAATTTAGTGAGTAACGCGATCAAGTTTACACATAAGGGCAGTGTAACCCTCGGGCTATCGAAAGGTGAAGCTTCGAAGACCCACCAATTTATAAGATTTTCGGTAAAAGACACGGGAGAGGGGATTGACGTTGATGAACAAGAGCGCGTATTCGACGCATTTACCCAAGCGAACAGCAGCATAAATCGGGTACACGGAGGTACTGGACTTGGATTACAGATAGTAAAAAGTTTAGTTGAAGCAATGGGCGGCACCGTGTATCTAAAAAGCGCTGTTGGCCAGGGGAGTGAGTTCTACTTCGAATTACCGTTTGAGATTACAGATAGAGTAATTGGCACTAAAGAACAGAACAGCAAACCGTCGTTTTCAAACCTTACTGTTTTGGTTGCAGAAGATAATGACATTAACCAGGTTGTCGCAAAATCCTTGTTAGAAGACACAGGATTAAAAGTCGTGATAGCAGATAACGGCAAAGAGGCAGTGGAAGTCGCACAAAAGCAGCATGTCGACCTGATTTTAATGGACCTACACATGCCTGAAATGAACGGCTCTGAAGCCGCTCTAGCGTTGCGACAAGCAAACATTACTATTCCTATTATAGCGTTCACTGCCGCGGTAGTTGCCGAAGAAATAGATAAAGCACTAGCATACGGGATGAATGGATATCTCACAAAACCCGTCAATAAAGCGGAACTACACGCTGTGCTAACTAAATATTTGGGCGGAGAAATGTCTACAGAAAGTTCCTGTATTGCTAAAGGAGAATATACAGAGTAATGTGGCTATGAAAGTGTCATAAATCCGAATAAACCCCTGTTACTCAATAGATAAAAATAAAAGTTCGCTTGGCCCAGTCAAGTAAATAGCATTACTACGAAAAGCAAAGCGTCTTATAAAAGGATTTAAGTTTGAAGTCACAAATACATATTATAATTGCCCTGCTATTTCTTGCTTTCACGAGCCTTCCTGCTAACAGCGAAACAGGCAGCGACAGCCAGCGTTACGAACGGAAGGTAGAGAAACTCCAATCTAAAGTGCTAAACGAGCAACGAGAAGTGGTTGTTCAGCTTCCAAAAGGTTATGCCGAAAACCCCGACAAGAAATACCCCGTTATTTATCGTCTAGATGGTGCGGGAAATCTTACTATGATGAATGCAGTGCTAGAATCGCTGCAATCTCAGAATGCTGCACCGGAAGTCATTATAGTCGCCATTGAAAATACCGACCGACTTCGCGATTTATATCCCACGGCAAATGAAGATCCAAACGGACCTGTAGGCTATGGCGGTGGCGGTGCAAACTTTCTTTCCTTTATCACCACTGAGCTTATGCCGATGGTAGAGAAGAAATATCGCGTGCATGACTTTCGAGTGATAGAGGGTGCATCAGCCGGAGGTGTATTCGCGTTGTACGCACTTACCCAGAAACCTGAGCTTTTTAACGCCGCGCTGTCTTACAGTGCTGCGGTGTGGTGGAACTATGGCGCATCTGCAAAAAGTACGGTTGAATTTTTAAAATCAGCCAATCACTTAGACCACTTCATTTACACGTCTATCGGCAATGAACGCGCGCCCATGCGCCCATACTACAACGATATGATTTCTGGAATGCGGGCAAATCAACCTGCCGGATTAAGATGGGAGAACGAAGCCTACGAGGGGGTTACCCACAATCTGATCTCAGCTGCGTCAACTTTCAGCGCTTACCATCATTTGTTCTTATCAGCTTATTTAAGGCCGCAGCAGTTCAGTGGAGATATTAAGAGTATTCAAGACTATTACGCCCGTGTTTCAAAGCAGCGAGGCGAGAAACTCGACGCGCCGGAATGGGTTATTCGCGAGTTAGGTTATCACTATGTGGGTAAACAAAATTACAACAAAGCCATCGCCTTGTTTAAATATGATATTGCTGAGTATCCTAAAACGCCAGACGCTTATAATGGCTTAGCCTATGGTTACGAGCAGATGGGCGAGTACAAAAAAGCGCTGGAAAGCGTGAATCAGGCTTTAGCACTTTCTACGCCTGAGCACGATGGCCATCAGGTTTATATGAATAGGCAAAAACGCTTACAGTCTTTATTAAAGGAATAAGTTACCTTGAAACACACTGGTAAATGTAAATATTTAAACAAGTTCGCAACCACAGTGGTATTAATTGGGGGCGTTTTAGGCGCAAGTGGATGTAGTACCGTCACGACAGGACAAACCGATCACTGTATTGAGCAAGCTCGTAATGCAGATGTTCACGGCGTTTACACTGCCGATGAGCAGCTAAATGCTTGCTTAGAGACCAATCAATCAAGACGAGACAAAGAAAAAACTATGGGGGAAGCTTTTGCTGAAGACGTACTTATCTCTGTCATCGATATAATTACTGACTAAAGTTTTTATACGCTAAAAAACCTTCTTACGTACAGTTATAAAAACAAAGAAGGCAGAGTAATTTACTCTGTCTTCTTTGTTTTTGCTTCTCTATTAAAAGCGTTGAAGCAAGCAAAGGTTAATACTTTACAGGAAGAGTCGATGCGAAATTTTTTGACGGCTGTATGTGTACTTTTAGTCACTGCCATAGCTAACGTTAATGCTAATCACATGCTCGATACTGTCGAAGGGCTGCAGCTTGCTAAGCAATACAATCAAAGTCGCGCCGATATTAATGTAGCTGACTATTGGGTTAGTGAGAAGCTAGACGGTATTCGCGCAAGATGGAACGGTACTGAACTACTTACCCGTAATGGGAACAAGATATTCGCGCCAACATGGTTCACCGCCAACTGGCCAGAAACCACTATTGACGGCGAACTTTGGATAGGAAGAGGGGAGTTTGAACGTACAGCTTCTATTGTGCTTTCAACGTTGACAAACATCGAGCCGCATTCTGTCGCCAATGCTTCATCTAGCACAGTCTCTTCAGCAGACACTATTGCCGCAGCAAATTCTCTATCTGCAAAACGCTGGGCCAAAGTTAGATTTATGGCCTTTGACATGCCTATGATGGGTGAGCCCTTTGGTCGGCGACTCAACATGCTTAACAGCCTAAGTAAATCTACACCTAATCCAACGTTTGCAGTTATCCCTCAATTTAAGCTTACGTCTATTGCTTCACTTGATAAAAAGCTGAAGCAAGTAACCCAGGAAGGCGGAGAAGGGTTAATGCTTCATCATGAACAAGCGCTGTACACATCCGGGCGAAGTGACAAGTTACTCAAAGTAAAACGCTTTGAAGATGCCGAAGGGAAGGTACTGGCATTGCTTCCGGGAAAAGGACGATTTAAGGGAATGATGGGCTCGCTTCTTGTAGAAACGCGAGAAGGCATTCAATTTAAATTAGGAACGGGCTTCTCAGAAAATGAGCGCCAATCTCCGCCCGCTATCGGTAGCTGGGTAACCTTTAAGTACTGCGGCTTAACCAAAAATGGAAAGCCAAAGTTTGCAAGCTATCTTCGCACTAGACCTCAGACAGACTTGCCCAATTAACACTTATTTACTGCCAGTATAGTCACAATGAACTTACTGTTGTTAATCGTTTACGGTTTGCTTCAATTGAAGAAGCATCGTGTACAGCTAACCCCTTGTCTTTAAGTCACTAAGCCCTATAACTTTACTACATGTTAATTGCTAAAATGACTTTGCTTATTTCTTTTTAATCGCTTTTTCCGTTTAGAGGTAATGGTATGAATAGCGATTATAAGTGAATTAAAAGGGCGCTAAATTTAAAAAATGAGCCCGTGAAGTTATACTGTTGATGATTTATTAAACACACCTTGCGTCAAGTGCGTACAAGACCGTTTACTCCCATTGCGCAAGCTAACTTAGAGGAAGAGACTGTGTTACAAGACTATCGCAATCACGTTGAAGAACGTGCCGCTCAAAATATTCCACCTAAACCGCTTAACGCTGAACAGGTAGCTGGCCTGGTTGATTTATTAAAGAACCCGCCAGCAGGCGAAGGGGACTTTCTTTTAGAACTGCTGTCAGAACGCGTGCCACCTGGGGTTGATGAGGCAGCTTACGTCAAAGCTGGTTTCTTAAGTGCTATTGCAAAAGGCGAAGACAGTTGTGAGCTTATCTCTAAAGAGAAAGCCGTTGAACTGCTAGGAAATATGCACGGTGGCTACAACATTGCCACTTTAGTAGAGCTACTTGATGATAAAGCGCTTGCGCCGTTGGCTGCGAAAGAGCTGAAACATACCCTTTTAATGTTTGATGCTTATCACGATGTGGAAGAAAAGCACAAAGCGGGTAACGAGTATGCCACTGACATCATCGAATCTTGGGCTGAAGGTGAGTGGTTCACGTCGCGCAAGTTAATGGACGATAAAATCACTTACACCGTGTTTAAAGTAACAGGTGAAACGAACACTGATGATTTGTCGCCAGCCCCTGACGCATGGTCTCGTCCAGATATTCCTCTGCATGCCCTGGCAGCTTACAAGATGCCACGCGAAGGTTTAGATCCAGAAGAGCCTGGTGTTAAAGGCCCAATGGCGCAAATAG
This sequence comes from Alteromonas sp. ABD4_190, assembly GCF_056160105.1. Lineage (NCBI taxonomy): Bacteria > Pseudomonadati > Pseudomonadota > Gammaproteobacteria > Alteromonadales > Alteromonadaceae > Alteromonas > Alteromonas sp. ABD4_190. The sequence goes on along the minus strand of NZ_JBSWWN010000001.1, from coordinate 1,337,015 downwards.
AAGAAGTAAAAAGTAAGGGATACCCTGTTGCTTTCGTCGGTGATGTAGTCGGTACCGGCTCGTCACGCAAGTCGGCCACTAACTCTGTGTTGTGGTTCTTTGGTGAGGACTTACCGGGTGTGCCTAATAAACGAGGCGGCGGTGTGTGCATTGGTTCAAAAGTCGCGCCTATCTTTTTTAACACTATGGAAGATGCTGGTGCATTGGTATTTGAAGCCGATGTTGAAAAAATGAACATGGGTGATGTAATAGACATCTATCCGTTTGAAGGCAAAATCACCAACCACGAAACCGGTGAGCTTCTTGCAGAATACAGCTACAAGTCGAAGGTGATTCTGGATGAAGTGCGCGCAGGTGGACGTATCAACCTGATTATTGGTCGTGGCCTTACCGAGAAGGCGCGTGAGACACTAGGTTTAGGCCCAACGGATTTATTCCGTACGCCTGAACAGCCAAAAGACAGTGGAGCGGGTTTCTCGCTAGCGCAAAAAATGGTGGGTAAGGCGTGCGGTGTTGAAGGTATTCGACCAGGTACCTACTGCGAACCTAAAATGACAACCGTGGGTTCGCAAGATACCACGGGGCCAATGACCCGCGATGAGCTTAAAGACCTAGCCTGTCTTGGCTTTACTGCCGATTTAACCATGCAATCATTCTGTCACACCGCCGCTTATCCAAAGCCGGTGGATATAGAAACCCAGCACACGCTCCCTGATTTTATAATGAACCGCGGTGGCGTATCGCTTCGTCCTGGTGACGGCATTATCCATAGCTGGTTAAACCGCATGCTGCTACCTGACACAGTAGGCACGGGAGGGGACTCACATACTCGTTTTCCATTAGGTATTTCGTTCCCTGCCGGCTCTGGCTTGGTGGCGTTTGCAGCAGCAACAGGCGTTATGCCTCTAGATATGCCCGAGTCGGTACTGGTGCGATTTAAAGGCGATATGCAGCCGGGCATTACGCTACGCGACCTAGTACATGCCATACCGCTGTACGCCATAAAACAAGGTCTGTTAACGGTAGAGAAAAAAGGCAAAATCAACGCCTTCTCTGGCCGTATTTTAGAAATCGAAGGGTTAGAAAACCTTACTGTAGAACAGGCATTTGAGTTATCCGATGCATCGGCAGAGCGTTCGGCAGCAGGTTGTACTATTAATCTTTCTGAAGCGTCGATTGCTGAATACTTGCGTTCAAACATTACCATGCTTCGCTGGATGATTAATGAAGGTTACGGCGACCCGCGCACATTAGAGCGCCGAGCGCAAAAAATGGAAGAATGGTTAGCCAACCCAGAATTAATGCGCGCCGATGCGGATGCTGAATATGCGGAGATTATCGAAATTGACCTTAACGATATTAAAGAGCCTATCGTTTGCTGCCCTAACGATCCGGACGACGCGAAAACCTTATCTGACGTTGCAGGCGACAAGGTAGACGAGGTATTCATTGGCTCGTGTATGACAAACATTGGCCACTTCCGTGCAGCCGGCAAATTGCTTGAGCAATACAATAAAACGCTGCCTACCCGTTTGTGGATGTCACCACCGACTAAGATGGATAAGGCCCAGTTAATGGAAGAGGGGTATTACAACATTTATGGTCGCGTAGGCGTGCGCACCGAGATGCCGGGGTGTTCACTTTGTATGGGTAACCAAGCTAGAGTTGATGCAGGCACCACTGTGCTTTCAACATCTACTCGTAACTTCCCTAATCGCTTGGGCGATGGGGCCAATGTATATTTGACCTCAGCTGAGCTCGCTGCTGTGGGTGCTATTGTAGGGCGCATCCCAACTGCTGAAGAGTACATGGAATACGCCAGCAAAATTAACGCAATGTCGGGTGAAGTATTCCGCTACTTAAACTTCGACAAAATGCCTAGCTTTAAAAAGGCAGAAGAGGAAGCGAAAGCGCGCATTATTCCAACGTTGAATGTTGCTTAAAATAGTGTATAAACTACAAAGCCGGTTGCCTACGTGGTGACCGGCTTTTTTTATGGCGAAAAGGAATGTCTAATGGGAAAATCTTTCTTTATTGTTGCTGCACTTGTATTAACCTTAGGGTGTGCAAAAGCGCAGGTGGACCCTGTATCGCCACTGAATTCAGTGGACTTCGAATCCATTACACTGAAGATAGGTGGCAAGCACTATGAAGTTGAGTATGCCAATACCTTTGAGCAACGCGCGCAGGGCCTTATGTTTCGCAAAGCCTTGTGCGAAAACTGTGGTATGTTTTTTAAGTTTTCTAGCCCTAAATTAGCGGGCATGTGGATGAAAAACACCTTTGTTCCCCTAGACGTAGCATTTATCGACAGAAATGGCGTAATAACGGATATAAAACCTCTCACTCCCCATAGTTTGGAGTCGGTCGGATCATCGAAAGAGGTACTTTACGCGTTGGAAATGAACCAAGGGTGGTTTGCCGAGAATAATATTAAAGTAGGCGACCAAATAACGATTGATTAACCGTGCAAAAAGCACGGTTGCTGCTAGCGAAAAGCTAGTTTTATTCTGGAGTTAAATATAGTGACAAATGCCTTATCGATAGCTAAGTTCGGTGGAACTAGCGTAGCGAATTACGAAGTAATGCAAAACTGCGCCCGAATTGTTGCCGGTAATGAAAATACACGCATTGTGGTAGTGAGTGCTTCAGCAGGGGTAACAAATCACCTTGTTAGCTTAGCGCATACTCCAATGACGCAACAGCAAATTGAAGAAACCTGCCAAGCCATTGTTGATATAGAACACGCTATTCTCAATAAGCTTAAAGACAAAGATGCAATAGAGACCAAACTTAACGATTTGCTAGAAGAAATGCGTAGCTTAGCGTTTCACGAAGAAATTCTTCACCGCGATGATTTGAAAGATCAGCTGCTATCTATGGGTGAGCGAATGTCATCATTGATGTTCTCATCAGTACTTGCAGAGCAAGGCGTGAAAACCATGAACTTTGATGTTCGCAAAGTACTTCGTACTGACAGCGAATTCGGTGAAGGCGCGCCTCAAATAGAAGAAATTGAAAAACTTGCCAAACAGTTGCTGGCGCCCGAAATTAAAGACGCTATTGTAGTTACACAAGGCTTTGTTGGTGCAGATGAAGAAGGCCGCACTACAACGTTAGGTCGTGGTGGCTCTGATTTTACGGCTGCACTACTTGCTGAAGCGCTTGATGCAGAATCGTGCGAGATTTGGACTGATGTAACGGGTGTGTACACAACTGATCCGCGCATTACTCCTGCTGCCCATCCGCTGCCTGAACTGAGCTTTGAAGAAGCGGCGGAAATGGCCACCTTTGGTGCTAAAGTGTTGCACCCTGCCACTATGGAGCCAGCTCTACGTAAAGACATTAAAGTGTTTGTAGGGTCAAGCAAAGAGCCTGAAAAGGGTGGTACATGGATTGTGCGTGATTGTGAGCACGAACCACCGTACCGTGCTATTACTCGCCGTAAAGAGCAAGTAATGGTGACAGTGAAAACACCGAAAATGATGTACGCGCAAGGCTTCCTACAGCAGGTATTTGCTATCATCGCTAAGCATAAGCTGAGTGTTGATTTGGTAACAACATCGGAAATCTCGGTATCTTTTACTCTTGATAACCCAGCTAACTCTGTAGCCCAGCGTTTGAATAAAGAGACCATCGCCGAGCTTGAAACTATCTGTGACGTTAAAGTGGAAAAAGGTTACGACCTTGTCACTGTTGTAGGTAACAACATGCAAACGGCAATTGGAGTTTCTAGCAAGATTCTATCTGCGGTATCTGATTTCAATCTGCGTATGATTTGCTTTGGTGCTAACCCGCACAACTTATCATTCTTGGTCAACGAGACCGACAGTGACGACGTGGTTCGCAAGCTGCATTCGGCATTGTTTGAATAAGTCTAGGTTTGCGTAAAGCGTAAAAAAAACGGTCGCCTCAAGGCGACCGTTTTTTTTATTACTCTTAGAATATTAAACTTTAAACTGCCTGATAGACTGCTGTAGCTCTTCGGCAAGACGTGCCACTTCATGGCTAGACTCAGATGTTTGCTGTGCACCCGAAGTTGTCTCTTCTGCAATGCTCACAATAGTTTCAAGCTTTTCACTGATTTCTTGCGATACCGTATTCTGTTCACGGGCAGACTGCTCAATTTGAGAGCTAACGTCATGGGCTTTGTGAACCGCGTCGGAAATAATATCTAGCGCTTGCGTGGCTTTTTCAGTTTGTGCTACACATGCTGCAGTTTGCTCTTTACCTTGATCCATCACAGATACCGCTTTTTCAGCCCCAGCTTGAAGCACTTCAATCATGGCGTTGATCTCTTGCGTCGACTCCTGTGTTCGGCTCGCAAGGGTTCTCACTTCATCTGCAACTACCGCAAAGCCTCGCCCTTGTTCACCTGCACGGGCAGCTTCGATAGCGGCGTTCAATGCAAGTAAGTTAGTTTGGTCGGCAACACCGCGAATAACGTCAAGAATGCCACCAATGCTCGCGCTATCTTGATGAAGCTTATTAATAACGTCGGCTGCTTCTTGTACATCTCGAGATAGGATTTCAATAGTATTTTTGTTCTCTAGCGAGATTTGGCGAACATTTTCAGCTTCAGCATCTGCATGGCGAATCTGGCTAAGTGTGTCTTCCGCACTTTGCACAACAAGCTGCGAGGTTGAATGCATTTCTGTTGTAGCTGTTGCGACCTGGCCAATTTGTGATTTCTGATCCTGAATAGAGTGGGTGGTTTGTGCCGTCACTGCTGATGTTTGTTCCGACGCTGCAGCTAGCTGCTCTGCCCGAACATTGATGGCGGTAATAAGCTCTTTGAGGTTGCCAATTAGCGTATTACAGTTTCTTGCTAATAGCCCAAACTCGTCTTGTGCTGAATCGTCTAGGCGATGAGTAAGGTCACCTGATGAAGCAACAGTGAGTAGCTCGTTTACGCGATAAAGTGGGCGTGTAATTGCGCGAACTGTGACGTAACCAATGAACGCTGCAACAGCAATAGAGATGATTACAACAACGATAACAAAGGTGTTACCTGTTGTAATAGCACCATTTACTTGGCTCTCTATATGAGACGCTTTTTTATCAGCAAGATTAAGCAGGTTTTCAAGTTCGATAACCCCTTGAGTGATATTTGAATCTGAAGCGTTAAGTGCCTTTTCTGCGTCATTTCTACGCTCTAGGCGATCGACATGAAGCTGTACTACACCATCATTAGCTTTAATGGCGTTGATGGCATCGTTAACCAAGTCGTTAATATCATCAAGCGTACCTGAATCATCACGACCGCCCGCAGCTTCAACCATATCGCTTAGCTGGGTAACCACCTTTTCAACGACAAGATCAACTTCGTTACCTAATGTCTGCGAACGTACTAATGTCTCGGTTTTTATATATTCATATGAAACAGTTAAAAGAGAAAGTAGTGAGGTCTCAAGCTGGCCGCCGATCTCAGCTGCACGTCTAAGATTAGGATCGCGCTGCACTGAATCTAAGTCCGAAAAATCCAAAAGGTAGGTGGAGGCATCGTCTGCGTTATCTTCAGCATCACCTAGTCTGTCTTGTATATTGTTGCGCAAGTCGAGGTACATTTTGTGATTCTTGTACATAGCCTCAACATTAGTGATATACGCATCATAAGATTCACGAACACTGTTTAACGTGTTTCTTAGCTCTGGCTCATTACTAACGGCTTGCGCTAGCTTGTTGTACTCATTTTCAAAGGTGTCTTGGGCAGAGTTAAATGACGCTCTTTTGTTCTTAAGATCACTTAAATCTTCTTCGATATAGCTTTCGAAGGTAAGTCGACCCATATTCAGGAAGCTTGCTTTGAGTGCATTACTGCCTGCTACCGTGGGCAAGGCAACGTCATTTACTTCCTCTGTTGCAGAGCCTATGGAATTGAGGTTATAAAGTGAGACAACACTTATAACGATTAGAAGTGCGCTAATCGCTACAAATCCCCCGATTACGCGTGTGGCTACCGTTATTTTCATCGGAACTCCTGGATGAGTGTTTTTTATTTTTATCCCTAACGATATTACCCGCCTCAGCTAACAAAATATAGCACTTATAAAGTGATGCATGCTTGAATGCTGAGCAGGTAACGAAACATCATCGTTACTTTTACAAGTAAGTGTATCGGCTACAAAGACTTAATGTTTATTTTATTTAGCACTTAAGTCTGATTGTTATTACTGGTACAACCAGTTTGACCGAAAAAAGCAGGCTCTTCCGCGGATAAGTTTCGTATCTGTAGGCGTGTATATAATAATGATTCTATGCCGGTACGCTAATCAAAGTTGCGGTATCTAAATTCAATAGCGTCATACTTTGCCCCCACACGTAGCCAGTATCTAAACCAACAAACTGTGAGTTATTTGTATGTCCTGATAGCGCGGCCCAGTGTCCGAAAATTACTCGCTGGCTAGTTGTGAACTTTGTGTTTTCTATTTCAAACCAAGGCTTTAAGGTGCTATTAGCACTACTAGAAACAGTACTAGGATGAGACTTATTGTCAAAGTCGAGGGTGCCATCGGTATGAACAAACCGCATGCGCGTACACGCATTCACAATAAAGCGCAGTCGCTCGTCACCTTTAAGTTTATCTGACCAGTTGTAGGGTGTATTTCCGTACATCTTTGAAAGAAAAGTGGCGTAATCAGCGGACTTAAGGATGTTGCAAACTTCATCACTAAGTGAAACGCACTCATCAATAGACCACTTAGGATAAAGTCCCGCGTGGACCATCACAGAGTTTTCATCTAATTTCATCGCTAGAGGAAACTGCCGCAACCAATCAACCAGTTCGTTTAAATCCGAAGCGTTAAGAAGCGGGTCTAACTTATCTGACTTTTTGGCTTTACGGATGTCGTTAACAACGGCGAGTAAATGTAGGTCGTGGTTACCTAAAACACTATTAAACTGGCTGCCAAGAGATTTCAGAAAGCGCAATGTGCTAAGCGAATCTTCTCCTCTTGCAACCAAGTCACCGACAGCAAACAGCTTGTCGTTTGTCTCGTCAAATTCTACTTTATCCAATACGCGACGAAGACCGTCATAACAGCCCTGAATATCGCCAATGACGTAGGTGTTACCTTTAGACATAGAAACCTTAATGAAGAATGCTTGGAATGGCTAGGCGAAATACGTTTATAGGAACGCGAAAACGCTCACCGCTTTCTAGTTCCATTACATAGTAGCCTTCCATATTGCCAACCGGTGTGTCAATGACTGCGCCACTGGTATAGTCAAAATGTTCACCAGCTTTCATTATAGGCTGTTTTCCTACCACTCCATCACCCTCTACTTCTGACGTTTTACCGTTAGCGTCGGTTATCTTCCAATAGCGACTAAGCAGTTGGACGGTATGCTCACTATTGTTTTCAATAGTAATGTGGTAGGCAAACGCGAACTGCTTAGAATCTGAGGGCAGGTGGTCAGGAAGGTGACGGGTTTTCACCCGCACCTTTATATCAAGTACATCCATAGAGGAACTTATTGCTCTTGTTGGTGCTCTTTTGCCGATACAGCGTTAGCTATAGTGGCAAAGTCGTTAAGCGATAACACTTCTGCGCGAGAAGTTGGATCTAACCCTAACTCACGGATTTCTTCCTCACTTAAGCTGTCTTTCAGTGAGTTACGAATAGTTTTTCGGCGTTGATTAAAAGCCTGTGCACAAACGCGCTCAAGGGTATTTACTGATTCAACATCAACGGGTGGAGCTTGATGTGGAACTAGTTTTACAACGGCCGAGTCTACCTTCGGAGGTGGCTTGAAGGCACCTGGCGGAACATTCAAAACAGGGATCACGTGGCAATAGTACTGGGCCATTACTGAAAGCCTGCCGTAATTTTTAGATCTCGGTCCAGCAGCTAGTCGGTTCACCACCTCTTTTTGAAGCATAAAATGCATGTCTTCGATGCAATGAGCATGATCAAAAAGGTGGAACATTAGCGGCGTTGAAATGTTGTAAGGCAAGTTACCAAATACACGAAGCTTCTTGTCTTTTATTGGCATTTCTTTGCATAGTGCGCCGAAATCCATCGTCATCGCGTCTTGTTCAATAACGGTTAGTTTTTCACCGTTAAATGGGTGGTGTCGCAGACGTTTGGCAAGGTCGCGGTCAAGTTCAATGACCGTTAATGCGTCAACTTCTTCACAAACAGGGTCTGTTAATGCGCCTAAACCTGGTCCAATTTCTACCAGGTTTTGCTCACTTTTTGGCGCGATGGCTGCAACAATTTTACCTATCACGTAGTCATCGTGTAAGAAATTCTGCCCGAATCGCTTTCTGGCCGTATGGCCTAAATGTGTTTTACTCATTGTTGATGATGTGCAAGCTCAATGGCTTTTTCCAATGCTTTTCTGAAACTACCGGCGTCGGCTTCACCTGTACCTGCTAAATCTAATGCAGTACCGTGGTCGACTGAAGTGCGAACAAAAGGTAATCCTAATGTGATATTCACTGACGCCCCAAAACCCTTGTATTTTAGCACGGGTAAGCCCTGGTCGTGATACATAGCTAGCACAACGTCGGCATTTTCTAGGTATTTAGGCTGAAATATGGTGTCAGCGGGCAGGGGGCCGGTAATCTTAAGGCCTTCGTCTCTTAGCTCATTTAGCGCTGGGACGATAGTGTGGATCTCTTCAGTACCAATATGGCCATCTTCACCCGCATGCGGGTTTAATCCGCATACGTAAATGTGAGGCTCTTTAATGCCAAACTTTAGCTTTAGGTCAGTATTGATAATATGAATAACTTTGTGCAGGCGCTCGCGAGTGATTGCTTTTGCTACGTATTCAAGTGGGATATGAGTTGTAGCAAGCGCCACATTAAGCCCTTCAGTTGCCAACAGCATAACCACATCAATGGTATTGGACTGGTAAGCAAAAAACTCAGTATGGCCACTGAAGGATACACCGGCTTTGTTAATAATGCCTTTGTGCACCGGGCCAGTTACAACAGCGTCAAAATCGCCGTCCATATTGGCCTGGCACGCTTGGCGTAAGGTTTCGACCACATACAGCCCGTTTTCACTATCAAGGTTTCCGGGGATAACGTCAGTGGTTTTGTCTATCTGCTTAATAAACAACGAACCCGCAGCTTGTATCTGCGGGTTATTTTCGTCGTAATCGATTAACGTCAACGGAAGCCCTAGGGTGCTTGCTCGTGCTTTTAGCATGTCGCCATCGGCAAACACGACAAGCTGGGCTTGCCATGTTTCCTGGGCCAGTTTAATGATCAAATCTGGCCCGATACCGGCCGGTTCTCCCGGCGTTATTGCTATTTTAATTGGTGTGCTCATGAATAACTTATTATTAAGATTCGACAACTTCGACGTAAGCGGCATCACGCATCTCACGTAACCAGTTTTCGGTTTCTTCTGAAAATTTACGGTTAAAGATAAGCTGATATGCTTTATCTTCTTTACGTTTATCCGTTGCGTCATCCATGCGACGGTCGTTAAGTTGAATTAAGTGCCAGCCGTGAACAGTCCGCACTGGGTCGCTGTATTCGCCAGGTTCAAGCTGTGATAATGCTTCTTTAAACTCAGGTACATAATTACCTGGGTCAGACCAACCTAGTTCGCCACCGCGAAGGGCTGAGCCAGGGTCTTCTGAATATTCTTTAGCCAACTCTGCAAAGTCCGCTTCACCGTTTTTCAATTCTTCTTTGAAGCGCACTAGCATCTCTTTTGCTTTTTCTTCGCTCAAAATAATTGATGGCTTAACCAGGATATGACGTGAGTTCACTTCTTCCACGGTGACTTTCTCAATACCTCGAGTATCCAGTACTTTAAGAATGTGAAATCCTGCGCCGCTTCGGATTGGTCCAACAAGGGCGTCTTTATCTTTGCCCTGAATTGCTTCAGCAAATAGGGTAGGCATAGCATTAATGTTAAGCCAACCCATGTCACCACCTTCTAGCGCTTCGTTACCTGATGATGACGCAATGGCAATTTTAGCAAAATCAGAACCCGATTCTAATAAAGAGATAACTTTGTCTGCGCGCTCTCGTGCTGCCTGAATATCTTCGTCTGTTGGTTCAGGTGGGAAGCCAATAAGGATGTGACCTAATCGGTACTCTGCCTGCGTTGCACCTTGTTGTTCCATTAAATCAATTAACGTGTCTATTTCTTGGGGCGTGATATAAACACGGCGACGTACGTTAGCGCGGCGAACCTCACCCATAATAATTTCTTCACGAATATCTTCGCGATAGTCTTCGTATGCAATGCCTTCAGCAGTTAATTGTGCGCGAAGTTGCTCAATGGTTGCATTCTGATTAGATGCGATATTACCAATGGTTTGTTCTAGCTGGGGATCGCTAATACGAATACCCATGCGCTCAGCCATTTGTAGCTGAAGGCTCTTTGTAATTAAACGCTCAATAGCCTGTGTACGTAGCGCACGGTCTGAAGGCAGTTGTTGGTTGTTAGCTTCAGCGTTGCGTTTAACATCTTGTACAAGGGCATCAATTTCGCTTTCAAGTATAACGCCTTGGTCAACAATCACAGCTACGCGGTCTAGCATTACTTCTTGCGCCAAGCTGTTAAACGAGAGTAGGGCACCTAACATCAATGCACGGATAATGAACTTCATACACACTCTTTTATTATTGGTTAATTGCAATTAAGCGCCGATAAGCGCTCAACTGCGGGTTAATTTAAACTATAAGGCTGACGATAGCCAAACATACCGTCTCGAAGCATGCTTCTTTGGGTTCCCGACGAACCAATGCCTTTGAAAATAAATTGAAGCGACACACCAGAGTCAAAATCGTCCGTTGTCTGGACGCCACTGTCGTTGTAGCGGTTGTTCAGACTGCGCTGGGCGACAAGTCTAACTGCCCAGCAGCAAGACTCATATTGAATACCTGCGTAGGTTTCCACACTTCGATGGCGCTCTAAATCACGGTAAGTACGGCCAACCCATTGCCAATTCTCAGAAATTGGCCAGCTTGCTGAAATACCAATTTGATTAATGGTTTCACCACTCAGATCGCGAACGTAGCGATGACTTAATTGAATAAAGCGCGCGTCATCTTTACGGTATTCAATGCCCACGCTGCTCAGGTCAACTTTGTCTGTGTCAGTGGTAACCTGCACATCAGAATGGAAAAACCAATTTTGGTTAAAGCGCCAATCTACCTCTGCGGCAAGGGCTGAACGATCTTGATTTTTAGTTGCCGCAACCACTTTGTTATCTTCAAGGTAGAATATCTGACCCACACTAAGAACGAATTGTTCCCGATTGTTTTTATCTAACATGCGAGTGGTAGCACCAAGTGTAATCTGGTTGTTGTCGCTAATTCTATCAAGACCTGTGAACTCTTGACCTCGGAACAAGCCTTCTACATCGGTTAACAGCGGTGTTGAGTCATAAAAGCCAATGGCAGTTTGATCTTCATAAGACGTGTAAAGATACTGAATTTTGGGTTCAAGAGTCATCGACATATCGTCACTAAACCAAGATGTATCCCTTTCAAAGTACAGCGCACCGTAAAGGCGAGCCTGACCAAGGGTACGCTCTACGTCTTCTTCTAAATCAGTCCCTTCCACATTGTCTTGCTGATATACGGTTTGAAAAACCGTGGTTTCAGCAACAACTTCACCCCACGCCGCGCGAAGCGGTACAGAAAGCGTTGGCGCAATGTGGAATCGCGTTGCGGTGGGGGCAGTATCTAACGTGTTGTCGAAGTGGGCAACCTCAGAGTCAAGGTTGAACTCGAAATATTCGCCAAACGCTTTGTTGTAGTTAACTTTAATCTCTGGAACCGCGCGATAACTGTCTGCCGTGTCACCTAGCACTTCAAAATCTTTTATTTGCATATTGACCGAGAGATTTGGTGAGTAATAGCTCAATCCAATGTTTCGATACAAATGTGTATCTGCACGGCTGTAGTAATCTGAGCCCAGATCTACCAAATAGTTGTCATCACTAAGGCCATTAAAATCGATATTAAGTAGCCAGTTATCAGCAATTAACCCTTGATGCTCAAGGCGATAAAAATATCGGTCTGGATTACCCGAAATATCCGAGTCGCTTGGCAAATACTCAACGTAAGCTTTTCCCTGACTACGCTCTGTTAGATAACGAAATTCTGTATTTAACTGAAGACCGCGCAGCGTCATCAAGCGTGGGGATATGGTCATGTCGTAGTTAGGTGCAATATTCCAGTAAAAAGGCTGAGTGTAGTCTACGCCAGTTCGACTAGAGCTTGTCAGCTCGGGAAATAATAAGCCGGTTTGTCTCTCATTACTTACTGGAAACGCAAAATAAGGCAGATAAAATACAGGAACATCGGCAATATAGAAGCGGGTGTGTTTTGCTTGCCCCCATACTGTTCCTTTTTCTAAGCTGATTTCGCTGGCGCGAATCATCCAGTCTTCATCACCTTCTGGGCAAGTTGTGAAACTGACGTCTTTGAGTACTATGCCGGTTTCGGTATCTAGCACGATGTCTTTAGCGGCACCTTGTCCAACAAAACCCGTTAGTTTGTAGTGGGTATTTTGCATCTCTAAACGTTCTTCTTCAGAACGTAGCGTTACTGCATCACTTTCCACTTTGAGTTGTGCGTCTTGGTAAGTCACGTCACCCTTGGCAATCAGGTCCCGTCCACTAGTTGTTTCATTGACTTGCGCTTGAGAGGCGCTAATTACCGCGGTATCTGACGTTATGTCTACATTGCCAGAAAACAGCGCCACGGCATCTTGAATAATTTCCGTTCGATTAGCTTCAACCTTCACATGGCCTTTAGGCATCAATGCTTGGCTGCTAAAAGTAACAGGTTCGACCGAGCAGAATGCAAGAGGAGTTGCATCTGAGACTGATTGAGAATTTGAAGCTGTCGTTTCCTGTGCAAACGCGACAGTAGGCAAAAGAGTCGCGGAAACAAGCATGGCGCAGGTGTTTTTCATGCGTAAATGGGTGGCCTGTTTTGTTGTATGTTGCTTTTAAACCCACGTAAGACGACTTGCGTCTCGGTTAGTTCGACATAGCGATTAAAAAAACCAGTGATCGCGCCCTTTATTTCTTTCACTGTAATAAAGCGTCGAGCTCACTTGCTATAACTATTTTATTCAAGCGCTCAATTCTAAGCGCTTCTGTCGCAATTACCAACCATTCAGATAAAAAAATGCACTTTTATATGGGCAACACATCAAAGACAGCGGCAGTAAGCTTGATTTCGTTTTGCTTAAGCCCTAGTTAATTAACTTATGTATTTGATATGATGATGTACTTAACGCGCAGTGCACGGCGTGAACTAACGACAGTAACATCAACTTTCTAAACAGTGCACCAACGGAGAATGACGCGATGTCAATTTGGGGAAAAATCCTCGGCGCCTTGTTCGGCTTTATGTTTTTAAAAATACCAGGAGCGATCCTAGGGCTGGTAGTCGGACACTTTTTTGATAAAGCCTATCGCCAGGACTTTAATCAACTAGGTGGCTTTGGGCGCTTTTTTACTGATCAGGACAATTTAAAGCAGCAAGCCATTTTCTTCCATAGCTTGTTTAGTGCATTAGGTCATCTTGCTAAATCTGACGGTAAAGTGACTGATAGAGAAATTCAAATTGCTACGGCGTTAATGGACGAAATGCGCCTGACAGGCGATGCCCGCCGCGAAGCGCAAGATGCATTCAGAGAGGGCAAAGCACGAGACTTCCCTTTAGTTGATACGTTAAAAGGCTTCTATGATGCCAGCCACGGTCGTCGGGATATTCTGCAAGTGTTCTTGGAAATTCTTATTCAAGCCGCGTTTGCCGACGGTCAGCTTTCTCAAGAAGAATACAATGTACTGGAAAAAGTGGCGAAACCATTGGGTTTCAGGCGTCGTGATTTAGATTATCTTATTTCAATGTATGAAGCTGAAATTCGATTCAGGCAACGGGCACACTCAGGTGCAGGGCAACGTGCTCACTCGGGGTCAGGACAGCGGCACCGTGGACAGCAATCGGCCTACTCAGAACAGCAAAGCTTAGATGATGCCTATCGCATTCTAGGCGTAGCTGCATCTGACGATGAGAAAGTAATAAAGCGTGCTTATAGAAAGCGCATGGCTGAACATCATCCAGACAAGCTTGTATCTAAAGGCTTGCCGGAACAGGCGATGGAGATTGCCAAAAAGAAGGCGCAAGATATTCAGTCAGCTTACGAGTTGATTAAGCAAAAGCGTGGCTTCTAAATGGCAAAAATTGAACGTGAGTTAACCTACGTGCCTGCGGCAAGTCAGGCACATATTGATGGTTTTATTGAAATGTTGTGGCTCGAAAAAGGGCTGTCAGAACATACTCAGCAAAGCTATCGCACCGACCTCACTAAGCTTGCCATTTACAGCAACAATCAAGGTGTTAAGGATATTGCTGTGCTGACTACTGAACAGCTCCAAGATTACCTCGCCTATCGCCATGATAAAGGCCTGTCTACTCGCAGTACGCAACGCGCGCTTAGCGCCATTCGCGCCTTTTTTGTGTTTCTTATAAGTAAACAAATTCGCGTAGATAGTCCTGTTTCTGCGTTGTCCAACCCCAAAACACCAAAGGCCTTACCTTCTTCTTTAAGCGAGCAGCAGGTTGAAGATTTACTTAATGCCCCTTTAACTGACGACCCAATTGAATGCCGAGACAAAAGTATGCTTGAAGTCCTCTATGCTACGGGCCTGCGTGTGAGTGAGTTAATAGGGTTAACGATGGACCAAGTTAGCCTTCAACAAGGTGTGGTAAGAGTGGTAGGTAAAGGAAACAAAGAGCGTTTAGTCCCTCTGGGGGAAGATGCAATTGAATGGTTATTAACCTATATAAAAACTGCGCGGCCTATTCTTGCCACAAAGACTTCTGACGTCGTTTTTCTAAGCAAGCGCGGACAAAAAATGACGCGCCAAACATTTTGGCATCGCATTAAATACTATGCAGTGAAAGCAGGTATTGAACAGCATCTATCCCCCCACACACTACGCCATGCATTTGCTACGCATCTGTTAAACCACGGAGCAGATTTACGTGTAGTGCAAATGTTGTTAGGTCATAGCGATTTATCGACAACCCAAATTTATACCCATGTAGCGACAGAGCGACTGCAGACGCTTATTCATAGTCATCACCCCCGAGGCTAAAGAGTCAAAAAACACATTGAGTGAGAATGCTACAAACTGAGCCTTGTGTACGACGAGCCTCTGCTTATACATATATCAAATGAAAAGGGGTGTGATAGGATATAGCCGAAGAATTACTTTAGATTAAGCGTAGTAGGCTAATACTGAGGTGTGTAGTTTATTAATCTCAAGGTTACCTCGATGGCATTCTGTTACAGCGTAAATGCACAGATAAACAAAAAATTAGCGTGAAAAGTGCAATTTTTTGTTAAGTTCATCGGTCTGAAAGTAATAAGTATGAAAATGTTTAGTGGTTGCCGAAAAATACATGTTTAGGCAGCTACAATCTAAGCCAAGTGAGTACAAACAAGCTCAAATGGCAGTATGGAGAGTATTTAGTGAAAGCAGTAAAGAAGATTTTGTTAGCCAGCGTTGTAGCGGCAGGTTCTCTATTAGGGTTAAGCGCGCAAGCTGCTGACGAAGCCGCTATCCGCGATAAATTAACGTCAATGCTTGGGCTAGATGTAGAAACCATTGCCGATTCTCCTGTATCTGGCTTAGTTCAAGTATCTACAAACCGCGGCTTGTTTTATATAAGTGAAAATGGACAATATTTGCTACAGGCTCGCGTTTTTAACATTGATGAAGAAATGCGCAACGAAACAGAGCTGGCCCTTTCAGGCCTGCGTAAAGAGGGCGTTGCATCAATGGAATCGTCGTCTATTACGTTCAAAGCGGAAAACGAAAAGCACGAAATAAGCGTGTTCACAGACATCACCTGCGGCTATTGCCGTAAATTTCATAACGAAATTGACGAACTTAACGATGCCGGTATTACGGTTCATTACCTAGCGTTTCCACGTTCAGGGCTAAATAGCCAGAACTATGAAGATATGGTGTCAGTATGGTGCGCTGAAAACCCGCAAAGCGCATTAACAAAAGCTAAAGCAGGCAACGATGTGGCAAGCGCTAGCTGCAAAAACAAAGTGGCAGAACAATATATGCTAGGCCAAAAACTAGGGGTGAACGGCACACCTAATATCGTGTTGCCTGATGGTTCATTGATTCCTGGTTACCAGCCAGCCGCATTGCTGGCAAAAGCGTTAGAAGGCGAAGAGTAGTCATTTAAACTTCCTAGTTTCTGACATGAAAAAACGCACGCACTGTGCGTTTTTTTGTTTTCTGCGGTATGATTCATCGCGTTATTTTCTTACGTTCTTTCGTATGGTTTCACTTTGCAGTTAGCGCAGAACTTCTATTTGAAAATTTTTATTCTTTAACGAATATGTTCAATTTGAATTTGCCTAAACTTGATTTGTATCAACTGTTTAAGACAACTGCAATCACAGTATTGGTTTAGTGGTATTTCATGATTTTGCCTATTGTTCGCCGTGAGGTCTCCGGCCCCTCGTTAAGTTCCGACTTACACCCTGTTATCGACAGAATTTATCGCGGTCGTAATATTGCGAATATGGATGACTTGGAGAATGGCCTTAAAGGGCTTACGCACTTCAACGTATTAAAAGGGATGCCTCAAGCCGCGCAAATCCTTGCCAATGCCGTTGTGCAAAATAAGCGCGTTATCATAGTGGGCGATTTTGATGCCGATGGCGCTACCAGTACATCGGTATGTATACTGGCGCTTCGAGCCATGGGCTATCACAACGTTGATTTCTTGGTACCTAACCGCTTTGATTTTGGCTATGGGCTTAGCGTGCCTATTGTCGATGAGGCAGCCAAACTAGGTGCCGAGGTTATTGTAACCGTGGATAACGGCATATCTTGTATTGACGGTGTAACCCACGCAAAATCCTTAGGTATGCAGGTTGTAGTGACCGACCACCACTTGCCAGGTGATACATTACCGCCAGCTGATGCGATAGTGAACCCTAACCAACCTGGCTGTGAATTTCCTTCTAAGAATTTGGCTGGGGTAGGTGTTGCCTTTTATATCATGCTTGCACTTAAAGCCGAGCTACAGCAGCAAGGGCATTTTGAGAAAGTAGGTATTGCACCACCTAACTTAGCGTCGCTACTTGATATTGTTGCGGTTGGCACCGTGGCCGACGTGGTGGTTTTAGATAAAAATAACCGAATTTTAGTTCATCAAGGCCTTCAGCGTATTCGAGCTGGTAAGTGTCGACCTGGCATCAAAGCATTGATCGAAGTAGCCAATCGCGAGTGCGCGCACCTAACCTCCACCGATTTGGGCTTTGTAGTAGGCCCACGACTTAATGCCGCCGGTCGTTTAGACGATATGTCGCAAGGCATTGCTTGCTTATTAGAAGATGAAACCATTCAAGCGCGTATGATAGCGGCAGAACTCGACGCCCTCAACAAGGAACGCCGTGAAATTGAAACCGGCATGAAAGCGCAAGCCGAGACTGTATTAGAGCAGATGGCGCTGGATGAAGGCGATATGCCGAGCGCACTGGTGGTTTATCGCGAAGACTTTCACCAAGGCGTGATCGGTATTGTGGCAGGGCGTTTAAAAGAGAAATATCTCAAACCTGTTATCGCTTTCGCTCATCAAGACGATATTGTGATTAAAGGCTCAGCGCGCTCAATTCCTGGCGTGCACATTCGCGATGTACTTGATGAAGTAAACACACGCTTCCCTGGCGTTATCGAGAAATTTGGTGGGCACGCCATGGCCGCAGGATTGAGCTTGCCTGTCTCAAAGCTTCCAGATTTTGAACGGGCTTTTGTTGATGTTGCTCGTACCCATATGGAAAAGCTTGATGGCAATCATGCATTGCTCTCTGATGGTGATTTATCTTCAGAAGAATTGTGTTTGCCTTTTGCGCATTTATTGCGCCAGGCAGGTCCGTTTGGGCAGGGCTTTGAATCACCGTTATTTGATGGAGAATTTACGCTTCTCGATCAGCGCCTAGTGGGACAAAAGCACCTTAAGATGGTGTTGAAAAGTGACGGCGCCAATGAAGTAGACGCTATTGCGTTTAACATTGATTTGAAAGCATGGCCCAATGCCATGGTAAAACGTGTACATATTGCTTACCGCCTGGATATCAATGTTTTCAGAGGGCAAGAAACTGTTCAGCTTATAATTGAGCAAATAGAAGCGGTTTAAGCGAAGTTGATTTAGGTACAACATTGAGTCTTAGAAAACCTAGCTAGTTAAAAAGCGATACATGCTAAAGAACTAAAAAATAAGAAAAAAGAGGCAAGGGTGAAAAGCGAACGACAGAAGCTGGTGGAAAAGCATAGTCAGCTTAATCAAACCGATAACGTTAAAGTAATTTCTCACGTTCAGCGTGAAGAAAAAGACAGCGATTGGATACGCCATACCATTATGCTTGAAGGCATTGATGTCCCTTTTATTTACCGGCGAAAGCAGCAATATCAAAGCTTAAAAGGGGCAAGAGTAAACGTAACCTATTATCGCCATGTAGAAGAGGTGGCCGGCATTGAATTTGAAACCATGAAAGTGGTAAGAATTAAACGCAGCTAAATTGTTAACTAGCCCTTGCCGCTAATATAAACCTTTTTTGACTTACACCTTTTAACTTGCACCTAAATAGCTACCGATTCGGTACTAAACCATAGTGAACAACAATGAATAATGAATGGTTAAATGCCTATGTACTGCATAGACGCCCTTACAGGGAGACCAGCTATATTGTTGACTTTTTCACCCTGGAAGAGGGGCGTGTTAGTGCGGTAGCTAAAGGCGTGAAAAACAGTAAGTCAGATAAAAAGAGCCTGCTTCAACCTTTCCAGCATCTTCGCCTACAGCTAAGTGGAAAGTCAGAGTTAAAAAACCTACGTCACGTTGAAAGCGTCGCCCCGTCCATCAATCTTGTAGGCACAGCGCTATTTTGCGCCATGTATGTAAACGAGCTAACAAACCGCGTTATGCCGACCGGCCTCGCCAGCGACGGCGTACACAACGCTTATGAAAATGCATTACTGTCCCTTCGTGATAATAGCGACATAGAAGTGACCTTGCGACAGTTCGAATTTGCACTACTTGATGAAATGGGGTTACTGCCCGACTTCACTACTGACGTAGAATACGAAATGCCAATAGAAGAAACAGGTAGCTATAACTTTCAAATAGATGCGGGCTTTGTGCCTATTCCCGAAGATATGGCTGGTGCAAGGGGCATGCGTGGCTTCCCCGGGCAAGCGTTGCTCAGTTTGTCTCAGGGGGAGTTTACCCCGCTAAGCAAAAAGGTCGCTAAAGTGCTTTGTCGCGACTTGCTTAAACCACTCATCGGCGATAAGCCACTTAAAAGCCGCGAATTATTTATGCCGAAACATCGCTAGTGCGTTGATGTGTTCAGCCACTAATGAGGTGCAGCGCCTTTTGTTATAGTGCTCATATTCACGCTTCTTGCTTTCGACAAGAGCTGCTATCAACGCTAATAGCTTTAGATTATTTTCTCTTAACTCAAATGGTTAAACAGCACCTTCTATAAAAAAGTTTGCTACAATCACCACTTTCTAAATAAGGGTGTTGGCGCCCTTTAAATAATGTATTAAACATTAAGAGCGGGCATCTTCTTTCGCTCTTACAGGTTAGGTGGTGAAATGAGCACGATTCTATTAGGCGTTAACATCGACCATATCGCAACGCTTCGCAATGCGCGCGGTACACATTACCCAGACCCAGTGCACGCTGCTGACATTGCTGAGCGTGCAGGTGCAGACGGCATTACCGTTCACTTACGTGAAGATCGCCGTCATATCAAAGACCGCGACGTACGTATTTTAGCGCAAACCATTAACACCAGACTTAATCTGGAAATGGCAGTAACCGATGAAATGCTGGCTATTGCAGAAGAAGTAAAACCTGTTTTTTGCTGCCTAGTACCAGAAAAACGTGAAGAGTTGACCACTGAAGGTGGCCTCGATGTAGCGGGAAATTTCGAGAATATTAAAGCAGCGTGCGAGCGACTTGCTAATGCCAATATCTTAGTGTCTTTATTTATCGACGCAGATAAAGCACAGATCGATGCAGCGGCAGCATGTAACGCGCCTTATATTGAAATTCACACGGGCCAATACGCAGAAGCTACCAGTGAAGATGAGCAGCACAAAGAGCTGACTCGCTTAGTTGAAGGCATTGAGTATGCTGACAGTTTAGGGCTTAAGGTGAATGCGGGACATGGTCTGCACTACCACAATGTTAAGCCAATTGCCGCTATTCCTCAGCTGATAGAACTTAACATTGGTCACGCCATCATTGCTCGCGCTGCGTTTGACGGGCTTCACACAGCAGTGGCTGATATGCGTAAGCTAATGCTTGAAGCTCGCGCCGGCATTTAATTTAGAAGGGCAAATACAGCGTGGCGATTGCAGGGCTAGGTACTGACATTGTAGAAATTGCTCGCCTTGGTAAAGGCGAGAGCGCTAACGAACGTTTGGCAAAGCGTGTACTTACGCCTACCGAGTGGCAGACGTTTAGCGAGCACGCTACGCCCGTACGCTTTTTAGCAAAACGTTTTGCCGCTAAAGAAGCCGCGGTGAAAGCCCTTGGGACCGGTATTGGAAATGGGATTAGTTGGCAACACATAGAAGTGCGTAACAACGACCTTGGGGCGCCAGAACTACATTTTTCTGGTGAATTTGCTGCTATGTGTGAGGCAAGGGGCATTACCCGAAGCGTGATCAGCATTTCAGACGAGCAGCATTATGCCGTCGCCACCGTTATACTAGAATCCTAGTCATTTACAAAAACACGGCTTACTAAACCGCAGACCGAATTAGCCTAGGTAGATTACACCTATCTGGCCTGCGTTTATAAAAAACGCTACAAATATCAAACCACGCAAAGCAAGTTACCGGAGTCACACTTGGCAAACCTTTTTAAACAATCACGCAGCAAACAAAAAGGCAAAACGTCTTCCCACCTAGGTGGTAGTGCAAAAAAAGATAATGCCAGTGCGAATGCGCAGGTCGCAGGACTTCGGTTTGGAAAAGCTAACAAAGCCTCACAAGCCAGTAAGAAGATAAATTCCAATACGGTTACAATCGAAGATATCGACTGGATGGGCCATGGGGTAGTGCGCGGCAACCCCATGATGTTTGTTGAAGGTGCCCTAGTTGGTGAAACCTGCGACATTGAGGTGCTAACGAGCAAAAAGAAAGTCATTAACGCTAAAGCGACAAATATTCATTCGCCAAGTGATGAAAGACAAGCGCCTTTCTGCCCTGTGTTTGATGCATGTGGCGGGTGTCAGCTACAGCATATAAAGCCCGATGCTGCCCTCAAGCAAAGAGATAACGCCCTTAAAGTGATGATGGAACGTCAATTGGCAATGAAAGCAGGCGTTTGGCAAGCGCCGTTAGTGGGGCCACGTCCTCAATATCGCAGAAAAGCAAGATTGGCTATCGATGCCCGCAACCCAAATCAAATTAAGTTAGGCTTTCGCGAAGCGAACAGCAACAAAGTAACCAATGTGGATACCTGCCCAATTTTGGTTGACCCTTTATCTAATATCATTGGCCCTTTGCGAGACGCGCTCACAGGGTTTGAGTCAGCTCGACATATTGGGCATATAAGCTTCATTGCAGGCGATAACACTTCGCACCTTGTTATTAAACATACTAAAGCCCTTGAAGCTGAGCTTATTGATACGGTGAATGCACTAATCAACGAGTACTCTCTTGCAAATGCCAATAAAATAGAGTTGAAGCTAGAAAACAAGCAAGGGCAAATTCGAAGTGTAGGGCATGGCACTGATTTGGCTATGACCACGTTAAATGACTGCTCTATTTCACCAAGTGCTAATGACTTTGTTCAAATAAACAAAGTGGTTAACGAAAAAATGATTTCCCAAGCAATGGACTGGCTAAACCCACTGCCCAACGAACGTATAGCCGATTGGTTTAGCGGGCTGGGCAATTTTACCTTACCTATTGCTAAGTCAGGTGCTAGGGTACAAGCGATAGAGGGTGTGGCAGAGATGGTGCGCCGCGCCAAAGACAATGCACGGCAACAGGGCATTGAAAATGTGGAGTGGCTGCATTTAGATTTGACTGATAAGACCAACGTCGAGGCTTCATTGCAGCTAGGCTTTGATAAGGTACTACTAGACCCTTCAAGAGAAGGGGCATTGACCGTTTGTCATGCGCTTGTAAAAGCACTACCAAAAACGATAGTGTATGTTTCTTGCAACCCTAGTACATTTTCTAGAGACGCAAAAGTGTTGATAGACGGAGGTTATGAAATGGAAAAAGCGGGCGTAGCAGAAATGTTCCCCTTCACCCATCATATGGAAATGATGGCCTTGTTTACGCGAAAGCAGCAGTAACGAGTAAAGGATATGGTATCAACAAGAAAGGTCCACGAAGCAGACCGGCCCCCCTTTGAAGCCTGGCTAGACAGCCTTGAATTGAGTGCAGAAACAAAAGATAAGCTCAGTGCAGTATCTTCCATTCCAGAGCGGCTATTGGTTGGTCAGGAAATGGTTGAGATTTTGTGTCAGCTCAATATGGATGACGCAACGCTTCAGGCTGCTTTGGTTTTCCCTTATTGCGAGCAGCACGCCTTAAGTGAAGATGATATTTATGAAGAGTTTGGCGGGGAAATACGCGACCTGATTGTTGGCGTGCGCCGAATGGATGCCATTAAATCGTTACATGCCCGTAAAGTGAACGGCGCTGGCTTTGCTGAAAGGTCAGACGAGCAGCATATAGACAGCATTCGTCGTATGCTCCTTGCGATGGTAGAAGACGTACGCGCCGTTGTTATTAAGATGGCTGAGCGTATTTGTGCACTGCAACAGGTTAAAAAAGCTGATGAAGAAACCCGCGTTATGGTGGCTCGCGAGTGCGCCAGTATCTATGCGCCATTGGCAAACCGCTTGGGCATTGGCCAATTAAAGTGGGAACTTGAAGATCTCGCGTTTCGTTACTTACACCCTGTTACTTACAAACAAATTGCCAAGCAGTTAGACGGTAAGCGTAGAGAGCGCGCTGAATACATAGAAACTATTGTAGGCGACTTGCAAGGCTTGCTTGATGGCGAAGAGATCCGCGCTGAAGTTTACGGCCGCCCCAAGCACATATTCAGCATTTGGAAAAAAATGCAGAAAAAGCGTCTGACGTTTGAGCAGCTTTTTGATATTCGGGCAGTGCGTATTATTGCTGAGCGACTACAGGATTGCTACGCAGCGCTAGGGACTGTTCACGCCAGCTATAAACATTTACCTAACGAGTTCGACGATTATATCGCAACGCCTAAACCTAACGGTTACCAGTCTATTCACACGGTTATCGTGGGGCCTGAAGGGAAGTCGGTAGAGATTCAAATTCGCACGCAGAAAATGCATCAGGATGCAGAGCTGGGTGTGGCTGCTCACTGGAAATATAAAGAGGGCAGTACGGGCAAGCAGTCAGGCTATGACGAGCGTATAAACTGGCTTCGCCGCATACTTGCATGGCAAGAGGAAGTGGCTGAGTCTGGCGATTTGGTTGAAGAACTTCGTAGCCAGGTGTTTGACGATAGAGTGTACGTGTTTACACCCAAAGGCGACGTTATTGACCTTCCTCAAGGCGCTACGCCTCTTGATTTTGCTTACTACATCCACAGCAATGTAGGCCACCGCTGTATTGGCGCAAAAGTGAATGGGCGAATAGTACCTTTCACTTACTTACTGCAAAGTGGCGACCAGATAGAAGTACTCACCGGAAAAGAGCCGAACCCAAGTCGCGACTGGATGCACCCCGGCCTTGGCTATGTGCATTCATCGCGAGCGCGAGCCACTATCCATTCCTTCTTTAAAAAGCAGGACAGAGATAAAAACCTTGCTGCTGGTAAAGAGCTGCTAGAGCGCGAACTTCAGCGTGCTCATTTGCCCGCCAAAGTACCTAACGAGGCGTTTGAGAAGTTTAACTTACAAACCCTTGATGACTTGTACACCGCGGTAGGTGCCGGTGATGTGCGCGTTATGCAGGTGATTAACTTTATTCATCACTTGCAAGATCCTCCAGCCCCTGAGCCTGAAATTAGCCCTAAGGTGAAAACACGCAAGACTGCGGCAGGCACGGGCAAAAAAGACGCCGTAGTCGTGCAGGGCGTGGGTCACTTAATGAGTCAGCTGGCTAACTGCTGTAAGCCAGTTCCGGGCGAAGCTATTTTAGGCTATATCACGCAAGGCCGCGGTGTAAGTGTTCACAAAGAAAGTTGCAGTCAGCTGCAGCACTTGTTGTCACAGCACCCTGAGCGTCAGATCGAAGTGAATTGGTCACATGAGCTTAAAGTGGGTTTTGAGACGGGCATTGATATATTTTGCCACGATAGAAATGGCCTGTTGCGCGACATTACTACTGTGTTGGCGAATGAAAACGTACCGCTTTTAGGCGTAAACAGCTTAAGTGATAAAAACAGGCAGACGGCACTAATTACCATATCTATCGAAGTTAATGACCTTGAAAGAGTGTCAAAAGTGTTAACCCAATTGCGACAACTTAAAGGCGTGACGGATGCAAAACGCAAGCAAAGCTAGCCTTGGCGAAATGCAGCGGCTGCTTGACATTATGACGCAGCTGCGCGACCCGCAATCTGGATGTCCGTGGGATGTGAAACAAACCATGGAAAGCCTAACTCGCTACACCATAGAAGAGGCCTACGAAGTGGCTGATGCTATTGCCGCTGGTGATATGCACGATATCAAAGATGAGCTCGGTGACTTGCTGTTTCAAGTAGTGTTTTACGCGCAAATCGCCAGTGAATCGAGTGCATTTTCTTTTGACGATGTGGCACAGAGTATTAGCGACAAGCTGGTGCGTCGTCACCCCCATGTTTTTGGTGATAGTGCCAATAGCAATAACGGTTTAAATGAGACCGCGCTGAACGAACAATGGGAATCAATCAAGGCTGAAGAAAGACGCGCTAAACAAGCTTGTAATCACAGTGTTTTAGATAGTGTTCCGTCAGGAATGCCAGCACTGATGTACGCACAAAAGTTGCAAAAAGCCTGTGCAAAGGTAGGGTTTGATTGGCCTGATGCCGCACCTGTTATAGATAAGGTGCGTGAGGAAGTGGAAGAGATTCAGCAAGAGCTGGATTTAAAACAGCGAACACAAGAGGCACTGGGTACTGGTGTTGCACCGTTAAACAGTGGCGTGCCCGATAACCAACAAGCTATTGAAGAAGAAATTGGTGATGCGCTTTTTGCCATGGTTAATCTGGCAAGGCATTGCAAGGTGGATGCTGATACCGCCCTTCGCAACGCCAGTAACAAGTTTGCTAACCGTTTTAAAGGCGTAGAGCGCTTAGCGGCAGAGCAGGGCGAAAAGCTCGACGCATTGACGCTTGATGAAATGGAAGCGCTGTGGCAGCAGGTCAAGCAGTCGTCTAACACTAAGTAATTGTACGTCGCAGCATACTAAAAGCGCTGCTTAGACTGATAACGTTAATGCCGCGCTGGTGCAGAGGTATGTGAGTCTTCAGTTAGAACGAATTACAAATACCGCTGCAGCCAAAAGACGAAATAGACTAGTGCCAGAAGTAAGATGGGCAGCGTTCGCTTTTGTGTTTTGGTTAGAGCTGATGATTTCGTACGCTTCCATGTCATCATCACCCCCGTTGCAGAAAGCGTTGTTAAACCGACACCAAATACAAACCAAATTAACTTAGTCAAAAGCCCACCGAAGTATCCAAAGTGCAGTGGGTCTGCGTATTCATTGAGGTAGTTAGTCCAGGCCATACTTTTGGGCTCTTGTACGCCAACAATACGCTGGTTGGTTATATCAATATCTACTTTATGCGCGCGCTCACGTAGTAAAGGGTTATTGCCTATACCTGTGAATCGCAGTGCTGCTGTGTCTGAGGTAGGAAATAGTACACCGGTGATCTGCCAGTCCTCAATGGCTTGCGATGCCTTCTGAAACGCACTGGAAAACTGCGTGGTTGATACAGGGTTAACTTGCTCATAATTTGAAATGACGGTGGCCTTTGGTGGGCGAGGTTCAAATCGATTGCCTGCAACTGCGGCACCGAATTCAAATAAATACCACCAACTGGTTATGACAATGACAACGAAAAACCAGAGGCTCCACAGCCCAAGTAGTTTATGAATGTCGCTCAGTAGTATTCTTGGGCCTTGGTTTAGGCGGAGACGAGTAATGGCGGTTTTCCAGTTTCGGGTTGTTTTTAGGCCCGTATACAGCGAGATAGCAAGAATGAATGCGAAAAAGGTAACCGTTGGTAAGCCAAGATAATTAGGCATAAACAGATAGCGGTGAAAGTCTCGGAAGAACCGCTGAATCGTTAGAATAGGAATATCGCCTGTCACTTCATAGGTGTACTGATCCACGTGGATAAAGCGGTCATGACCATCGGGGAATTCTGCTCTGACACGGTAAGTGAAATTTTCATGACCCATGGTCGAGATGGATTTTATCTTAGCTTGTTCTGCATAGTTAAGCGTAGCCTCATAGATACTGTTCCACTTAACAATTTCATCATCGGCGTTGTCTAAATCGCTAGGAGGCGTATTAAACGTGCGCATTTCCTCAAACACAAGCCAATCAATTTCATTGGATACCGTAGCAATAGTGCCCGTTGCAACAATAATAAAAAGCACAAGTGAGAGCTGAAAACCTACCCACGCGTGCAAGTTGTATAACTTCTTTAGGTACTTTCTTTGCGCGGTTTTATCGTTAGTCATGAAATACTTGTGTAAGGTAAAAACAAGCCCTGAATGGTGCAGGGAACATAGTAAAAAGCATGGCGTATAATTGAAAGAAAGAAGGGCTAAGCGCAAGAATTTAACTCAAAAGCGCTACTTATAAACAGAACTCTAAGCAGAATTTATCCGCATAGCCAATCCCGAATTTAAAAAACGCAGTGTTTACCACTTGTAGGTGAATTCTACAAAACCGTTTCTTGGGTTTCCGGGGAAGTGACCTGTACGCTCAATAAAGCCTGATTCGGCATACTCTTTATCAAATAGGTTATCTATTCTAAATAGTACGCTGTAGTTGTCTACTTCCCAAGTTATTGACGCATCGGCAATGAAATATGACTTCACATTCTGACCAGACAGGCTCAGTTGGTCGTCAACATAGTTTCCACCAAAGGCAAAGGCAAGCTCCCACTCAGGTATTTGGTAACGCGTCCAGAAACCAAATTGATTCTGAGGCGCATTAGCGAAGCGGTCGCCGACACTATTGCTAATACCGCCACCGCCATTATCTGCGGTGATTCTTGCGTCGTTGTAACCATATGCTAGGCTTAAAATCCAATTTGGTGTTAAGTCAGTGATAACCTCAACTTCAAATCCATCACTGGTGACTTCACCCACCGCCGCAACGTTGTCAATGCCGTCACCTTCAGGATCTTCCCCGGTAGATTGAAGGATATTTTCTCGGGTTATTTGATACACGGCTAATCGCAGCAACGTAGTTTCATCGAACAGTTCTGCATTTATACCACCTTCGATAATATCTCCGGTAGTTGGCTCAAATGGTCCTCCAGCCTCATTCTGCTGATTACTCACTGACTGAGGTTCATAAGAGTCTGCCCATTGTCCATAAAGCGAAATGTTAGAATTAATCTTGTAAATACCACCAATGCGAAAACTTACATTTGAATCGTCGAAAACAGCACTAGACGTTTCGTCTTCAAATTGGTCGTAGCGCAAACCAGCAACAAAGGTAAACTGTTCCCAAGCAAGTTCATTCAGTACATAGGCACCGTTACGTGTTTGCTCCGTTGTACTTAAAGGCCTGAATTGCACATTGTAGTTTTCAGGCTGCGTCATACCGTAGTTAGGGTTAGTAAGCGTTAGTGGAATGATATCTGAGTCAAGCGATGACCCGGTTAGATAACGAAGGACAAAATCTTGCTCTAAAGCAGTACCACCTAATAGCGCGTCCTCTTTTCCTTTATAAAGGTCAACGCCGAACGCTGTTCTATGGTCTGCACCCAACCATTCGCCAGAATACACAAAGTTAGCACCAAAGCTAATTTGTTCTTGTTCGCGTAATTGATCTCTGAACTCACGGCCAACAAGGTCTATGTTCCCATCTCCATCGCTATCAATAAGCGCACGTGGTTCGTGGTAGTTCTGCTCCTGTTCATTATCTATGTAGCGCAAACGTGTATCGTAGCGGATTGAATCACTCAGCTGTCCCTCTAGAGAAAGTTGAACAGAGTCAGAGCGCAAGTTTAAAAAATCACTGGCTTCGTTATGGTTCCAATCTATATCTGTGAGAAAGTTACCACTGTCGTCAACGGGTACGCCGCGCAGTCGGTTAGCGCCCAAATCTTGTGAGTAATGGGTGTATTGAAGCGTTAGTAGGTGGCCTTGAAGGTCGTATGTATAGCCAGAATCGAAGATAAATACTTCACTGTCGCTGTTGTCTCGATAAGTATCTTGCTGCTCATAAAAAACACCTGTACGGGCGCTTTGGTCGTCATTAATTGCCCCATTTATTTCTGCTGAGCCTCCAAAGCGAGCATGCGAACCAGCAATTATTCTAGCGTTGGCGTCGAATTCTGACGTAGGTTTTTTTGTGACGTAGTTGAACAAGCCACCTGGCGCTCCCGGCCCATAGAGCATTCCGGCAGGGCCCTTTAAAAAGTCTACGCGCTCGATATTAAATAATTGAGGTACGTTGAAGCCTACATAAGGGTCTCCGCGTAAGCCATCAAAAAAGATTTCCTCTTGTCTAAAACCCCTGGCGGTTACACCGGCATAGCTAAATTGGCTAACACCAGCAATGTTACGATAAATATCTTTTGCATTGCGCGCACCCTGATCGCGTATCAAGCTTTCGTTGATTGTAGTGATTTGTTGGGTCGAATTAAGTGGGTCAACACTTAACTTACCTGTAGATGAGTTACCATTGCGATATAGATTTATCGCTCTACTAGTCACTACCACACGCTCTACTTGGTCGGATTTCGCAGGTGATATTTCACGTGTATCCGAAGAGGTTTCAATGTCTTGTGATAAAGCAGGGGAGGTCAACGAAGCAGCTATTAACGCGGCTAAATATTTCATTGCAAAAAAATCCAAGTGTTGTGTGATAAAAGGAGCGTGAAGAAAAGTCAATACTTTAATATAAATGATAACAGTTTTTATTATCGTTTATCTATGATTGTATGCCATTTGTCGTGTTGTAATCGTTATCAGTAAGCGAGAGTTATGGTGTGCAGCAACGTAGATGGATAGGTGTCAATCCGCATCAAAGTAAATTAGACCAATGTAGATGGAAACTTCATTATTTTGGCGTATGGTTATAGAGTAGGTTTGATTTACGACAAAGCAATGTAGATCCACTTTATCTAATATCTGAGTATAAAATTGGCATATTGGAAGGGTGTGTCGCTGGTGTTAAGTCATGACACTTACCAAGGAGTTGGACTGAATTGGGCGTTAGTATTTCATGAAAAAAGTACTGTATTTATCACTCGGGTTGTTTTTTACCCTTCTAGGTATTATTGGCGCATTCTTGCCGGTAATGCCAACAACTGTTTTTTTGATAGGTGCGCTTTTTTGTTTTACTCAATCTTCACCGCGCCTTGAAAACTGGTTACTTCAACACCCTAAATATGGCCCTAGTCTGGTTGCGTGGCGCAAGCATGGTGCAATTTCGAAAAAAGTGAAATGCATGGCGTGCTGCAGTATGTTGGTGAGCTTTATTCTGGTTTGCCTGTTCGCATCAATGCCTATTCCAGCGTACATAGGCATAGGTCTATTTATGGGAATAGGCGCGTACTTTGTTGTTACGCGCCCCAATATTCCTGCTGTTTAGCATTTCTTGTCAGAACTCAAAAAGCCTTCTCTCAGGTTAGCTTGCACTTTTTTGGCAGTTGTCGTGCTGCGACTAGCCGAAGTGCTCTAACGGTTTCTACCTAGTCGCTCGTGACTGCTCACCCATTCATCCGCTACAACAGCAGAACCTAAAGACAGATCTCCACATAGCACGGTCGCTGCAACAATTTCCGCAAACTTGTTAACGCTACCTCTTTCTGTACAGCCAAGTACGCTTAAACATTCGTTTTGTGTAGCTAAACCAGTTCCACCACCGTACGTAGCAACAATTAACGACGGAATAGTAACTGAGAAGTAATAGTCGCCGTTTGGCGTAATTTCGGCATAAGTAAACCCCGCCGACGATTCAGCCACATTAGCGACATCTTGTCCGCAAGCAATGAACATAGCGGTAATGCCGTTGGCGAAGTGGGCACCGTTGTTAACACTACCCGCCATTAAAGCGCCCATATTTGAGTATTGGCGCTGTTTAAACAAAGCCTCTGGCGGGCAATGCATAATGTCTTTCATAAGTTGTTTAGGCAAGGTTATCTCTGCTACAACGCGCTTTCCGCGGGTATGCAGCGAGTTTAAGTGCGAGTGCTTTTTATCGGTATCAAGGTTTGCTGCCAGCACAAAGTGCTCAATATTGCCCGAATAGTTTGCCTGTATCCACTCGCAGCCTGCTTTGGTAGCTTTGCTTACCATGTTTTGCCCAGCAGCATCGCCACAGGTAAAGTTGAACCTAAGCCAGCGAAGCTTAGAGGCGGCATATTGCTCGATATCCCGAAGTTTACCTACGCTGGTGGTATTATCAGAAGCTTGTTTGATGGCTTCAAAGTTTTGCTCGACCCACTTGCCAAATTCGAGGGCTTCTCTTGCGTTAGAAAACGCAAACATAGGCGCTCGCTGCATGGCGTCGTCAATAACTGTGGTGGTTATGCCGCCTGCTTCTCTTGTTAAACGCATACCTCTGCTGTAGCTGGCTGTTAGCGTACCTTCTGTAGTGGCCATTGGAACGTAGAACTCGCCTTTGGCATGCTCTCCATTCACTAGCATCGGGCCTGCAAAGCCGATAGGCACCTGCGCAACACCAGCAAAATTTTCTATGTTTCCCGATAAGGTTTCGGGGGGGATTGAATAGTGTCCTAAGTGGTTTAGCTGGGTGCCGGTTTCGCGCGCAATAAACTCGCGGCGGGTCTGGCTCATGTCGTGGCTGTAGTCGTTGTCTGAGGAACGTGGGATTTTAGGCATCGGGCCACTCCTTTTTTCTTTCATAATAGGAGTACTGATATCGAATGAGAACTGTTTACAATTTATACATGAGGATAAGTGCCACCTATGTATGCGCTTTTAATGTAGAAAGACAGTAAATTCACATTTCTACATTAAAAGCAGGGGACATTACTTATTTCGAGCGCGATAGCGATGTGAGATTGCGCCGCATACAGCAGATGATGCTATGCTCTTTGAGCCAATTTTGCTTTAAGTGCAGCAATCTCTTCTCGGCGTTTTTTATCGGCTAGAGGGCGGTTGGCTTTTTCAGGCGCGTTTTGAGCGCGGATTAAAAACGCTTGGGCCTCTTCATATTCTCCATCGTCGAAAAGAAACTCAGCATAGAAGAAGTTTTGGTCCATACCTTCTGGGTTAATTTCCAATGCTCGCTTAAACAATTTTTTTGCCTTCTTATCGCTTCCAAAGCTAACTGGCCAGCCTGGAACTTTATGATAAAGTGCCGCTAATACAGTCAGTGCCGTCCCGTCTAATACCGCTTCCTCTTTTTTAATGGCACGTTCTAAGTTTTCCTTCGCACTTTCAGCAAAGTCTAGGGCACCCAAACCGCCTTTTGCACTGGCCATACTTGATTGAGAGATAGCTAGCCAGGTCAGCGCTTCAGCGCTATTTTCTGATTGCTCGACTAACACTTTCGCCTGCGCTATCAGTGCAGAAAATGCCTCTAATTGGGCTTCACCTTCAATCTCATAGTTCGTTTTTGCCCACGCGTGTTGCAACGGTAGCAAATCAAGAGTGTTTGCATGAACCGTAGATACCGACAGCATAGTAAGAAGGATGAATAGCAAAGGAGAGAAGAAATTCTTTTTCTGCATGAAAAGTCGCCTTTATAAGAAAGAGGTAGTTAGAAATAAACGAGATAATTCGACGAAATTATTAGTAATTTCATGAATTATCGTTGAATCGGCGGCCAATCTAACGATATTTGCTGTGAAAATCTATCAAAATAGCTACAGCTTCTGATTTTTCGAATAAAAGTTCGAAGACGACATGAGCCTTTTAAGTATTACTCAATAAGCTCTTTCGTTAGTGCATCAATTGCTAGCTGTGGGTGTTTGTCCCAGCGGGCGTAGTTAATTCGATAAGGAATGTTGGGATTATCAAGATAGTGAATTTTACGTGTGCCACTAGCGACTAGCTTTCCCGCTTTTTCGTGGTATTCAAAGTCATTAAAAATGTCATCAAGTTTTCCGTCTTTCAATATTCGAATTAGGCCGAGTTTTAATCTCTTAGCAAGCGTTTGATTATCAGGGCTTACAAAAAAATACTCGTAGTTTGGATAGTTCAGGATGTGGTTTTGCTCTAACGAAATGCGCTTGGCTGAATGGCGGGACAAATCACGATGTACTTCAATGATGTTTCTGGGAAAGGCGTCAACAAGATTTTTCTCCACGAGAGAATACATAGAATTAAACCACAAGCTCCAATCTTCACCTTCAACGTTGTAACCATTCGAACTCAGTACAGTTAAATCAGGCCAATCCGAACCCTGTACTAGTGTCCGAGTTTTCAATGTTGAACTATCAATGGAATAGTCAAAATCATCTTGTTTATCTGGATTTATGACGAACACACGTAAGCCTGCAAAACCCTTGAGTAATGGAAGTCTGATAGGGATAAGTTGTTTTTCTCTAACTTTACTGGTTGCGCTCCACATCACGTCAGCTTCGCCATTGATAAGTGACACCAGCTGACGGCTTTGACTCATGGGTTGTGGATGTGGAACTAAGTTTGTGGTCCCCAGCTCTGGGGTTGCATTAAGTGCGGCTTGCAAAACTGCGACGTGATAGTTGCCGTATTCGTTGTCTGCAAATGCGCGTGTGAAAATAATGCTCTTATTATTTTCCTCTTTGGCCGCTGCGTTGTAGCAAAGGAAAAATAATGCAAGTGCACTAAAACATACCACTGATGAGATTTTCATTTGCCTTCTGTTTGTGGTTAAAAATTCAACAGATAAAAAATATCGCATATCTGGCGCATTGTCATTTGTTTTATGGCTAAATATTATTCATTTATTTTGCATTAGGGGTTCGCATTTATGTCAATTCCTGTATAATTCGCGCCCTGCCCAGTTACGCCCACCTTTGGGAAGGTGGAAGAATCAGCCGGCTCGAAGGGGTCTTTGCGTTGATTTTAAGGTGATTTCTGGTGTTCAGAAATCAGTAACGACGATATTATTCGGGTGAATTTGAAAATGAAAACTTTTGTTGCTAAGCCAGAAACGGTACAACGTGACTGGTATGTGGTAGACGCCACAGACAAAACTCTAGGCCGTTTGGCTTCTGAAATCGCACTACGCCTTCGTGGTAAGCATAAGCCAGAGTACACACCTCACGTGGACACTGGTGATTACATCATCGTAATCAATGCTGAGAAAGTTGCGGTTACAGGCCGTAAAGCGCAAGACAAAATGTACTATGCGCACTCTGGTTACCCAGGTGGTCTTAAAGAGACAAACTTTGAAAAACTAATTGCTCACAAGCCAGAAATGGTTCTTGAAAAAGCAGTTAAAGGCATGTTGCCAAAAGGCCCTCTAGGCCGCGCAATGTTCCGTAAAATGAAAGTTTACGCTGGTGCAGAACACTCTCACGCAGCACAGCAACCACAAGTTTTGGACATTTAAGGAGCTATTAACATGGCAGATACTCAATACTACGGCACAGGCCGCCGCAAAAGTTCTACTGCTCGTGTGTTCCTACGTCCAGGCACAGGTAGCATTAAAGTAAACCAACGCGCTCTTGACGAGTACTTTGGTCGTGAAACAGAGTGCATGGTTGTTCGTCAGCCACTTGAACTTGTTGAAATGACTGAAAAGTTTGACGTATACATCACTGTTAAAGGTGGTGGTTCTAACGGTCAAGCTGGTGCAATCCGTCACGGTCTTACTCGTGCTCTTATGGAGTATGATGAAGCACTACGTCCAGCACTTCGTAAAGCTGGCTTCGTTACTCGTGATGCACGTCGCGTTGAACGTAAGAAAGTTGGTCTACACAAAGCGCGTAAGCGTCCACAATTCTCAAAGCGTTAATTTTTACGTTTTTTGTATCGCAAAAACCCGGCTTATGCCGGGTTTTTTATTGCTTAAAGTTCATTATAGAGCGTCAATTTCTAAAGTGGGCTGAGGTCTATCTTGCCGTTTATTTCATAACAAAGGTTTAATTTGTGCGTGCTATATCGCCAAATATTCTTCAAAACCTTGATTTTAGGCTTTTCTCTCACTAAACCTAAACACACTAATTGAATTAAATTATCGCTTAAATATCAGTAAAACCTTGTGTTTATAAGGGCTTTTCTTTTATCATTTGCGGTCGAAAATTTTGAAAACTTTCGTGACCTCGTAAACCAGTAAATTTTTGCTGTTACGTTGCTGTCATGACAAGCCATATGATGCATGACGCAAGCGTGATAAAACCAGTATAAGCTTGGGTTACACATCATAATTATCCAAACCTGGAGAAATGTGGATGAGCAATGTATCTGTAGATGCAACAGAGTCTGCACACAATGAAAACCAGCCAGAAAACAACACTCGTCGTCGGTTCTTGACCGTTGCCACGTCGGTAGTTGGTGGTGTAGGTGTCGTTGGTGCTGCTGTGCCTTTTATTGCGTCCTGGAATCCAAGCGCCAAAGCGAAAGCGGCCGGTGCTGACGTTGAAGTAGATATCAGCGGGATTGAGCCTGGACAATTAGTACGTGTAATGTGGCGAAGCAAGCCTGTATGGATTGTACGTCGTACGCCTGAGATTCTTGAAGAACTAGGCACACACGAAGATAAGCTGAAAGATCCTAACTCTGAAGCTGAGCAGCAACCTACTTTTGCTCAAAATCGTTTCCGTTCGATGAAAGAAGAATACCTGATTCTAGTGGGTATCTGTACGCACCTAGGTTGCTCTCCACAGCACCTTAAAGATGGCGCTTTCGAAGAAGTGGTTGAGGGTGTACCAGATGGTTTCTTCTGCCCGTGCCACGGTTCTAAGTTTGATATGGCAGGACGTGTGTTCCAAAACGTACCGGCACCATTAAACCTAGTTGTACCGCCATATCAATTCGTTGATGACAATAACATCATCATCGGTTCAGAAGCGGAGGCTTAATTATTATGAATGCTTTCCTAGGTTGGATTGAAGAACGCATCCCAATGATGCGCGTTGCGAATATGCACGCTCTTCAATACCCTGCTCCAAAGAACATGAACTTTTGGTATGTGTTCGGTTTTCTAGCTACTATTGTTTTGGTAAACCAAATTGTTACTGGTATTTGGTTGACCATGAACTTCGTTCCATCTTCAGAAGGTGCATTTGCTTCTGTTGAATACATCATGCGTGAGATCGACTACGGTTGGATAATTCGTTACATGCACAGTACTGGCGCATCGGCGTTCTTTATTGTGGTATATCTACACATGTTCCGCGGCATGATTTACGGCTCTTATCAGAAGCCTCGTGAGCTTTTATGGGTGTTTGGTATGTTTATCTACCTAGCGCTTATGGCTGAAGCATTCATGGGTTATGTACTGCCTTGGGGACAAATGTCTTACTGGGGTGCACAGGTAATCGTATCGCTATTTGGTGCTATTCCTGTTGTTGGTCCTGATTTGGTTATCTGGCTACAGGGTGACTACGTTATCTCTGGCGCAACACTAAACCGCTTCTTCGCATTGCACGTTATTGCGTTGCCTTTGGTTATCGTAATTCTTGTGTTCCTTCACATTATCGCGCTACACGAAGTGGGTTCTAACAACCCAGATGGTATTGCAATTAAGCACAAGAAAGGTTCACTGCCTGAGTCTGAAAAGACTAAATATGAAATTCATGAATACTACACAAGCAAGTACGACATTGCTGATGACGTATTGCCGTTCTTCCCACACATCGTGCTTAAAGACCTTGTGGCATTCTGTATTTTCTTAGCGCTATTTACTTATGTGTTGTTCTTTGCCCCTGAAATGGGCGGTAAATTCCTAGAGCACCCTAACTTTGAAATTGCTAACCCGTTGAAAACACCTGAGCACATCTTCCCTGTGTGGTACTTCACGCCGTTCTACGCAATTTTGAAAGCGGTACCTGATAAGTTGTTCGGTGTACTAGCTATGTTCGGTGCTATTGCTGCGCTATTCGCGCTGCCTTGGTTAGACCGTGGTCGCGTTAAGTCATGGCGCTATCGCTGTGGTCTACACAAAGTAAACCTTATTGTGTTTGCAATTGTGTTTATCTTCCTAGGTTACCTAGGTGGTACACCACAAGAAAACTGGAAAATCATTGCGTCACAAGTTGCTACAGTAATGTACTTCGGTTTCTTCATTGCATTGTTCTTGTACAGCAAAAACGAAAACACTAAACCTGTGCCAGAGAGGATTTCTAAATGAAAAAAATGATGTGCTTTTTAGCCTTCTTCCTACCTGGCGTAGCGCTTGCGGCAGGCGGGAACGTACACCTAGATAAAGCGCCTATCGATTTAACCGATAAGGCGTCTTTACAACGCGGTGCACAATTGTTCATGAACTACTGCTTAGGCTGTCACTCAATGAAGTACCAGCGCTATCAGCGTTCATTCCAAGACTTGGGCATTCCTGACGAACTAGGCCAAGAATACCTGCAGTTCACGGGTGAAAAAGTGTCTGACTATATAACTCGTGCAATGCCTGAAGAAGCTGCTGCAGGATGGTTCGGTGCTGCTCCACCAGATCTAACCCTAGTGGCGCGTGTTCGTGGTGAAGACTGGATCTACACTTACTTGCGTTCTTTCTATGTTGACGAAAGCCGCCCGTTTGGTGTGAACAACACAGTATTCCCAGAAGTAGGTATGCCACACGTACTTCAACCACTTCAAGGTACGCCAACGCGTACTTATGAAGAGCAAATGGTTGATGGAGAGATGGTTAAGCGTTATGTAGGCATTAAGTCAGATGGTACTGGCGCAATGTCTCCTGACGAGTACGACCAAGCTGTTGCCGATATCGTGAACTTCCTAGAGTACACGGGTGAGCCTTCAAAACTTGAATCTCACAAAATCGGTAAGTGGGTACTTATCTTTATCGCAGTATTGTTTGTATTTGTTTACTTACTGAAGAAAGAATACTGGCGAGAAGTGCACTAATCGCACAGATTTATGTATAATATGAAAAGGGGGCTTCTCGCCCCCTTTTTTGGTATTTACTCGTGCTACCTGAAAACCCTTTTGTATAGAGTGTTCAGGTAGCACGAGTTATCGTAATAAGCTTACCGTTTGTAAGCGTAAACTTGTTTCTCGACGGAGGAAATTGAATGGCCGTAGCCGCGAATAAACGTTCTATTATGACGTTGTTCTCTGACACAATTGATATTTATAGCCACCAGGTGCGCATTGTGTTGGCAGAAAAAGGTGTGGGTGTTGAAATCAGCTACACAGATCCTAGCAACCTGTCTGAAGATCTGTTGGAGCTTAACCCTTACGGTACTGTTCCAACTCTAGTTGATCGCGAGCTTGTACTTTACAAGTCGCATATCATTATGGAATACCTTGATGAGCGTTTCCCTCATCCACCACTAATGCCGGTTTACCCTGTATCACGTGGCCAAAGCCGTCTTATGATGCATCGCATCGAGCAAGATTGGTACTCGCTTGCTGCTCGTATCTTCCGTGGTGAAGGTGACGTAGAAGCAGCACGTAATGAGCTGCGTGAAGCCTTGCTTTCACTTGCACCTGTGTTTGGTGAGATGCCTTACTTCATGAGCGAAGAGTTCAGCTTAGTTGATTGTTACCTTGCTCCACTATTATGGCGTCTACCTGCACTAGGTATTGAGCTAAACGGTGCTGGCAGCAAAGAAATTAACGCTTACATGAACCGTATTTTCTCTCGTAGCTCATTTAAAGCGTCTTTGACTGACCAAGAGCGTGAGATCCACAACCCGCTATGACATCTATGACGTCTAACCAGCCCTATTTGCTTAGGGCTTTTTATGAGTGGATTGTTGATAACGATTTAACGCCGTATATTGTGGTTGATGCAACTAACGAATTAGTTGAAGTGCCGCAAGAATTTGTTAAAGACGGCCAAATTGTTTTAAACGTATCGCCAAGCGCATGTGTTAACTTCTCTCTCGATTTAGACGGCTTGTCCTTTCAAGCGCGTTTTTCTGGGCAGCCTAGAAGATTGAGCATGCCTTGTGAAGCTGTGATGGCTATATACGCAAGGGAAAACGGTGCAGGTACAGTATTTGCCACCGAAGAAGATATTGCCCGCGCGCAGCAAGAGCGCACTGAAGCACCTGAAGATGTGTCTCAACCTAGCGGTCCTACATCGTTAGAAGATGCTGACTCAAGCGACATTGAAGATGCGCCGGTTCCGCCTAAAAAAGGCAAGCCGAGCCTAAAGGTTATTAAATAGCTACTTAAGTAGCTAACTGGGCCATTTTCATGGCCGCTATTTAAAAACTTTCAGTGTATTGACGTAGTCTGGCTTTGCAAAGCTATTCGCTTAAGCAGAGCCAGCTATTATCTTCACACTCGCCTCACCTAATGCTTTACTCTCACTTTGAAGCTAGTATTTGTTACCTCGCAATTAAGTGCCTATTTACAAAAAGTACAAAAATCGTGCCTTACTAAAAAAGAAAAACCCCATTACTTATAGGTAATAGGGCGCTAAAGTGGCTGATTCGCTATAAATCTATTAACGAGTTCGCGTTATCACAACACGACTTGTCGGAAAATCAAAGCGATGGGCTTCGGTTAGTACGGACGTTGACAAACCTTCACGGCTTGGGTCATTTGCGTTTGCACTGGTTACCACACCTTGATGGAGCCTTACTGCATCGGCAAGGTCGTCCCTAACTACATCATAACCCGCTGCCTCTCCGCCACCACCTGCTGCTCCTGCGGCAGGGCCAGGCATAGTTGCTGCTGTTTCTGTATTGGCCTCTGTACCGGCGTCCCAAGTCACTGTCATGAATGTTTTCGCATCACCCACTGCCATGTTACTTACGTTAGCTGCATTTAAGCCAGTAAACGCATCGTTGGTATTAACCAACATGGTCGTTACTGTAAGGCGAAGGTCATCCGCATCTAACTCAGGTACGACTAAGGTTAATTCTGTGCTCATTGAACGAGGGCCCAATATGCCCCCAGAGTTTTGCGCATCTAAGAAGTC
This sequence comes from Alteromonas sp. ABD4_190, assembly GCF_056160105.1. Classification (NCBI taxonomy): domain Bacteria; kingdom Pseudomonadati; phylum Pseudomonadota; class Gammaproteobacteria; order Alteromonadales; family Alteromonadaceae; genus Alteromonas; species Alteromonas sp. ABD4_190. The sequence continues at coordinate 1,297,787 of NZ_JBSWWN010000001.1, read as the reverse complement.
CGTGGAGTCCATGGCTTCAGTAATGACCATAGACGGGTCACCGCCCTCAGCCATAATTTCAATGCCCATGCTAGCTGGCTCGCTCTCACTAAATGAATGGAAGCCTGACTCATGCAAGATGACGGCGGCAGGAGCAAAGGGCTGAGAGTAAGTTAAGTTGGTAATTTGTACGGTATAAACCGCTGAATTACCATTGATACCATCTTGCCCGTTAGAACCGTCTTGCCCATCCGTACCATCCTGTCCGTCAGTACCTGCTTCCCCCTGTGGGCCAGCGGGTCCGTCAGTACCTGCTTCCCCCTGTGGGCCAGCGGGTCCTTGAGGGCCTGTATCACCATCGTCGCCGCAGGCAGCAAGAAGCGCTGAAAGCATCAATAACGTACTGAGTTTAATTATTGGATTATTCATTGTATTGGCTCCTTAAGATGCAGGAACAGTAATAACTACACGTGCTACTGGGTTCAACCAACGGTGTACGGTAGAGTCCAGATCACTGGCACCAGCGGCGCTATCAGTATCACCAAGCGCATTGCGGTGAATGTGTACCGGGCCATCTTCACCATCTTCTATTTCACCATTAACTACCTGTGCCCCCACACCAGTGCCACCTGTACCTAAATCAACGATACGAGTAGGTGCACCACCACCGGCAACACCAGGAACGCCATATCCACCAAGCGCATTTCCTGTCCCAGCTTCAACAACGTCAGTACGAGCACTATTTAGCTCATCGTTTAACTCAGTACCGGCATCGTACGCATTAAGGTAATAAGTGTAGGTACCGGGCTCGGTTGGAATTTCAATACTGTCCATACCAACAAAGGCATCGTTGGTAGGTATTAGCATTGAAAGTAGCGAAAGATAAGGCTTGTCCATAGTATCGAATTCGTAGCTTAACGTAGCTTTCGGGGCTAGAAGGCCGCCAAAACGATGCCATGTGTTTGAGCCATTGTCGGTATCGACAGGACCCAATAACGCCTCAAAGTTAGCGCCGCTTGAATCAGCGTTTTGCTCATCATCAATAACACCTGCTTCAGCAAGCCACGCTAATGCCGATGACGCTGGCTGTCCGACTTCAAAAGCGTCAACGGTGTCATCGTGAGCAATAACTAGGCGCGGCGTAAAGCTTTGCGCTTGGGTTAAGTTAGTAATTTCAACATTTAAGGTAACAGCTTGGCTTACTGAAATTGTTGCTAGCGACAGTAAGGTAGCGCTAGCAAGTTTAGTGAATTTCATTTTATTGTCCTTGTTTATGGCTTAATTCGCATAAAAATTTAGGGCAGTAAAATTTTTAATTCATCACAGAACTATCACAAAAAACGCACAGATTTGTATCGATGAATAACAATATTGTTAGAAATTTTTAGTGCTTATTTATCAATCAAAAAAATTGTTATTAATGTGAAATAAAAACACGGAGGGTCGGGTCTTGTTTTTTATCGGCGAATTAGGAGCGAGTTATGATCCTTATCATCTACAGCGGGAATAAGTTTCAACAAAACATATCGCAATGTTTGAGCAAGCATAGTTTTCTTTATGACGCAGTCTCTAATTTTCAATCAGCAGAATCCTTGCTAAAAGCACAACATTATTCACTTATAATCGTTGAATCGGTACGAAACGAGATTTGCCTACAGCGTATTAAAACTCTCGTAGACGCTAACTCCGAAAGCTGGGTAGTGGCTGTCGAAAGTGAGATGTCGACAACAAATACGGCCTGCTCGGAGGTAGATGAAGCAAATTATTATGAAGCAGGTGTAGATGACTACCTTACTGGTGCGTTTGACGAGCGTATGTTTTCAGCACGTATTCGCTCCCATATGCGAAGAAGTATGCCCAACCAAGAAACCTTGAGCACTAACGATGGTAGCGAAGAACGCATCGAAATTGGCCCGCTTAGGGTAGATCAGCGTTATCACAGCGTGACGATCAATGGTCAAATACTGGCATTAACGGCACGGGAATTCACTTTGTTGAATTATTTCTGTCGTCACCCCAATCAGGTGTTTTCCCGCAATCAGCTACTTAGCGAGGTTTGGGGATATAACCATGAAGGTTATGAGCATACGGTAAACACACATATTAATCGTCTTCGCTCTAAACTTGACAAGGTTAACAGTATTGAAAATGGTGGGCAGCTGGTACAAACCGTATGGGGTGTCGGATACAAACTGAATATTAATGGGTATACAGCCAAGGCGTTAAGCGCCTGAACGATATAGTTTAAAAAATTACTTGAGCCCTAGGAAAAGGCTAATCTTCAGCGACTTAAATTAAAAACAGCGTTGCCGTACCTAAAAAGGCAAAGATACCAACCACATCGGTTATCGTAGTTAGAATAACGCTTCCAGCGAGCGCAGGATCTATTTTAAGGCGCTTCATGATCATGGGTAAGGTTGCGCCGGCAAGCGCTGCCGCAATCATGTTTACCATCATCGCAAAGGCGATAATAACGCCCAGCATGTAATCTTGCTTCCAGAGTGCGATAACAGAGGCAATAAGCACTGCCCAAATTGCCCCATTTAAAAAGCCAATCGAGATTTCTTTACTGATAAGCCAACGAGAGTTACTGGCATTTACATGACCGAGCGCCATACCCCGAATAACAAGAGTTAGTGTCTGGTTACCAGCCACGCCGCCCATGCTCGGTACGATAGTATTTAATATAGCTAATACGGCAAGCTGGCTTAGCGTGGCTTCAAATAAGTCACTTACCATTGCAGCCATTAGCGCAGTCACTAAATTAACTGCCAGCCAAACGGAACGGCGTTTAGTACTTTGCATAACCGGCGCAAAGGTATCTTCATCATCATCAAGACCCGCCATACTCATCATTGAGTGTTCAGCGTCTTCACGAATGATATCAACTACGTCATCAATGGTAATTCGCCCCACTAAGCGATGATTTTCATCAACTACCGGCGCTGAAAGCCAGTTATAACGCTCAAACAGGCTTGCCACTTCATCGTCTGGCATGTTTACCGGAATGGCCTCTGACTCTTCGTCCATGACATCAGACACTTTGTCGTCGGTATCTGCTGTGAGTAGACGGGCAACTGGGATGATACCGACCAGATTATCGGTTCTATTGACCACATAGAAGGTGTCTGTATTTTCCGGTAACTCACCTTTTAAGCGAATGTAGCGAAGAACCACATCAATGGTTACATCTGGACGCAAGGTAATGGTATCGGTGTTCATGATGAAACCAGCGGTTTCTTCACCGTAAGATAGCGCTTGCTCTGCACGTAAGCGGTCTTGTGCATCCATTGAATCAAGAATGTCTGCCAACACAGGTTCAGGAAGGCTACTCAGCGTTTCTGCCAAGTCATCGGTATCCATTTCCTCAAGTGCATCAACCACATTGGCGGGGAGCATCTTTGTGATAATACCGTTTCGAACATCATCAGAGAGTTCTTCTAAAATATCACCGTGAAAGTCGCTATCGATTAGCTCCCACAACTCATCACGGGTCCTGCTAGGGCTAGACTCGAGAATATGCGCAACGTCTGAAGGGGGAAGTTCAAGCAGAAGCTTACGTACAGATACAAATTGACCGTTTATCAACGCTGCGTTAAGTGCGCGTAATTGGGTTTGTACGTATTTAGAAACAAGCGCTTCTGCCATAAGGCGTTATTCCTACTAAGTTGATATGGAAAATAAAGGCTGTGTAGCCTAAGTGTGTGTAGAATATCGCAATTATATTAAGTCTGTCATGATAATTGCGTGGCTTTTACGCAAGAATTTGGAATTACTAAGCTAGCTGTTGGTTAATTTATCAAAAGATATTCGGGTTGAGACTATTCGTCTTCGTTAAATCTGCCCTCAATCAGCTCTTCAATGGCAGCAAGTGCATCGACCGCGTCATCACCATCGACAATAACATCTACCTGTTCGCCTTGGTGACTTTCCAGCATCATCAAGCCTAAGACGCTGCTTGCATCGGCTTCTTTATCGCCTTTTTTTAAAATGATTTTGGCATCGAACTGATTAGCAAGCTGAACCAATTGCGTGGCTGCTCTCGCGTGTAAGCCGAGTTTATTGACGATGGTAAGCGTTTTTTGAATAGTCATTACTGGTTCAACTCTCTGTGACGAATTTGAACATCAGGATGTATTTCGCTGAAGGTTTTCGACAAGGTTTGGGCAATATAGACAGAGCGGTGTTGGCCGCCAGTGCAACCGATAGCCACAGTCACATAGCTTCTATTGTTGCGCTCTAAGTGAGGAAGCCATGTAGTCATTAAGTTTTGAATTTGCCAAATAAATTTGGTTACTACGGGTTGTGAGCCTAAAAATACTTCCACGGGGGCATCTAACCCAGTTAAGTGTTTAAGGTCTGGCTCCCAATGGGGGTTAGGTAAAAAACGCGCGTCAAAAACGTAGTCAGCATCTTTAGGTATACCGTGTTTAAAGCCAAACGACTCAAAGACAAGAACAAGGCGTGAACTTTTCTTACCCAAAATACGTTCACGGATCAGTTCGGCGAGTTGATGTATTGTTAGCTTGTCTGTATCTAGGTACAAATCAGCGCGTTCAGTAATTGGCGCAAGAAGCGCAGACTCCGCCCTAATAGCCTCCGATAGAGACTTATTTAGCTTAGCTAAAGGGTGAAGACGGCGAGTTTCGCTAAAACGCTTAACCAGAACGTCATCGCTTGCGTCAATGTACACTATAGTCATCGACCAAGAGGATGGCAGGTAGTCTAGAATCTCTACCAAGTCGTCAGGGTTTTTGGGTAGGTTCCTAACGTCGATACTTACCGCAACTTGATCGTATTCATCAACAACAGTATGGGTGAGGGTGGGAAGCAAATTTACTGGGATATTATCAACACAGTAGTAACCTAAGTCTTCCAATGCGCGAAGTGCGACAGACTTACCAGACCCCGAACGACCACTGATTATGATCAGCTTCACCTAAATTCTCCCTTATATTCTGGTTTCATCACATACGAGTTGTCGAATAAAGCGCCTACCTATGAGGTGTAGGCACTTATTGTTTAACTTAATGCAGAAATAATTTCGTCGCTGGTTGTTGCACGACGTATTGTTTTAATCGTTTCTTTGTCGCTTAGCTTACCGGCTACGGTAGCCAGTGTCTGAAGGTGTCCTTCGGTTTGCTCTTCGGGAACGAGAAGAGCAAAGAATATGTCTACGGGCTTTTCGTCTAGGGCATCAAAGTTGATAGCTGGTGTGCTGGTTACAACGATTGCTATTACCTTCTCAAGGCCGGCCAAGCGACCGTGAGGCAGTGCTATGCCGTTACCAATACCCGTGCTACCCATACGTTCTCGAGCCATCAAGCTATTTAGAACCGTTGCCTGGTCGATGTTATCGTTATGCTTGGCAGCGATATCAGCGATGATCTCAAGAATTCGCTTTTTACTATTACACTGAACCGCACACTCGGTGCGGTCCAGACTTACGATGGCTTGTATATCCATGCTCAATTAACTACTAATGTTTTTTCAGTTTTTCCTTATGCTTGATTACCTGCCGGTCGAGTTTATCAACCATGCTGTCAATCGCCGCATACATGTCGGTATTTTCTGAGGATGCGAATACTTCAGCGCCACTTAAATGAACAGTCGCTTCAGCTTTTTGATTTAATTTTTCAACGTTCAGGATGACATGCACATTAGAAATGTGATCAAAGTGACGTTCAAGTTTGCTGAACTTCGTATCGACATAATTACGCAAAGAGTCGGTGATTTCGACATGATGACCAGTAAGGTTGATTTGCATATTTCGTCTTCCTTATATTATTAAGCCCGTTTAGATAAGGCTTTTGCGTTGGTTCGACGGCGGGATCGATAACGATTCCCGGTATTTTGCTATTGTTCGCCGAGCGACTTTTATGCCTTGCTCGGCCAACAATGAAGCAATCTTGCTATCACTTAGCGGCTTGCTAGGATTTTCCGCAGCCACTAACTTCTTGATCAATGCACGAATCGCTGTAGATGAACACTCACCACCTGACTCGGTTGCTACGTGGCTTGAGAAGAAATACTTCAATTCAAAGATGCCACGGGGCGTATGCATATACTTCTGTGTTGTCACACGCGAAATAGTCGATTCGTGCATATCTACCATTTCTGCGACATCATTTAGCACCATTGGTTTCATCATTTCCGGGCCGTGCTCAAAAAAGCCCATTTGCTGCTGCACAATGCAATTTGCAACCTTCATCAAGGTATCGTTGCGAGATTCAAGGCTCTTTATGAACCACTTAGCCTCTTGCATGTGTGAGCGGATGAATTGTGAATCGCTACTATTCTTGGCACGGCGACTCATTGCTGCGTACGTTTGATTTACGCTTAATTTAGGCAGACTGTCGGGGTTCAGCTCAACCACCCAACGGCCATTTTTCTTGGTTACTGAGACATCAGGAATAACGTACTCAGGCTCTTTAGTAACTAAAGCACTACCTGGGCGAGGATTCAAGGTTTGGAGTAAACGCATTGCTTCGCGCAGCTGATCTTCTTTCAATCGGCTCTTACGCATTAGCGTGCGGTAGTCTTTACTGCTCAGTAAGTCTGAATATTCCTCAATAAGCTGCTTCGCTTCAGCAAGCCACGGTGTGTCTTCTGAAAACTGGCGCAATTGCACCATAAGACACTCTTGAGGTGTACGAGACCCTGAACCAATGGGGTCGAACATTTGAATGCGCTTAAGCACACATTCTATTTCGTCCATTTCGATAGGCTCTTCTAAGTCATCGTCATTAACAGCATCTAAGATATCGTCAAGGGTAACGGTTAAATAACCTGATTCGTCAATCGAATCGATGATGGCTGTAGCGATAGCGCGGTCAGTATCTGAAAAATGAGTGAGGCGCATTTGCCAAAGAAGATGTTCTTGGATGTCTTCAGTGGTTTCGCCTTGGAAGATTTGTTCATCATCGTTAGATGGGCCAGGTGCAGGCGCGGAAGAAGCCGAATAATACTCATCCCAGGTACTGTCGATAGGTAGCTCATCGGGAAGATCATTCTTCTCCAGTGCATCTCCCGCTTCTAGCGTATCGCTCGATGCAGAAGCTGTCGCTTCAGCAGCACTATCGTCACTATCGACATTGTTCTTTTCTACTTGTGGCTCGTCGTTACCTTCCTCCACTTCTAAAAGCGGGTTAGAGTCGAGCGCTTCTTGAATCTCTTGCTGAAGATCAAGCGTAGAAAGCTGCAGCAGCTTAATGGCCTGCTGTAGCTGAGGTGTCATGGTAAGTTGTTGGCTAAATTTTAGCTGTAAAGATGGTTTCATCTACGTCTTATTTAAATGCTCTAAATTAAATATACCAGAGCGAAACTGAAAAATGACAATTCGGTTACACTAACTATAGCCTGAATTGTTCGCCTAGGTATACGTCCCTTACTTTTTGATTACTTAAAACCTGTTCCGCAGTTCCTTGCGCAATAAGCTCGCCATGACTCACAATGTACGCTTTTTCGCAAACGTCCAATGTTTCGCGTACGTTATGGTCCGTGATAAGGATACCAATACCCCTATCTCGCAGATGCTGTATTATCTTCTTTATATCATTAACTGATATTGGATCAACACCGGCAAATGGTTCGTCTAACAAAATAAATTGTGGTTTTGCTGCCAGAGCTCGGGCAATCTCTACGCGACGCCGCTCTCCCCCGGACAAACTCATCCCCGTACTATTACGTATATGGTTGATATTAAATTCATCAAGTAGGGCGTCTGCTTCTTCTTCTTGCTGTTGTGAATTTAAATCTTTACGGGTTTGCAAAATGGCCATGATATTTTCATGTACCGTAAGCTTCCTAAATATTGATGCCTCTTGCGGGAGGTAGCCTATACCGCGGCGTGCGCGCTCATGCATTGGCTGGTGAGTAAGCTCATTATCATCAATTTCGATCTTGCCTTTGTCTAAGTTGACTAAGCCTACAATCATGTAAAAAGTGGTGGTCTTACCAGCGCCGTTAGGGCCGAGAAGACCAACAATTTGACCGGTAGACACTGAAAGGCTTACATCGCGAACAACCTGTCGCGATTTATACGATTTAGCAAGGTTTTTAGCGCTCAAAGTTGCCATTGCTATTCATTGTCCTCGTTGTCTTTCTTAGACGATGTTTTACGAATGGTGTCAGGAGTAAACACTGTGGTTACACGACCTTCACCATCTTCACCGGCACCACCCGTTGCAAGCAATTGTTCAGTAATCATATCGAACGTAATCTTATCACCTTGTACTTTACTGGTATCTTGCTGTAGCTCAGCATTACCCGCCAGAGAAATAGTGCGATTAATTACTTCATAGCGAATTTCATTGGCTTTCGCTGATACCGGTGTACCGTCTTCTAGTGATTGAGAATAGCTTGCAGGGTTGCCACGGGCGATAAATATTTCACGGCCGCTGCCATCTGTAGCTATTACTTCTACTTCATCAGCTTCGATTAGGAGTGAACCTTGGGTAATAAGTACATCTTCCTTGTACAGCGCGGTTTTGTTTTTACCATCAATAAACTGGGTGTTTGACCCTATCTTAATGGGTTGTGAAAAATCTTCTTCACTGGCTATTACCGCACCGCTAGCGATGGCAAGTAGAAGGCTAGTTGCTAGGGGAATAAGTCGTTTGTACATGATCTAAAAGCTCGTATTCTTGTGTGCGTAAATTCGCGTTAAACCCATTGCTTAAAATAAGATATTGCGTACCCAGTATCTCAACGGGTTGATCAGATGTCATTTGTTTCGTGTCTAAATTTATCTGGATGTATTCCGTGGATAAACTTTTGACAAAATCATCGCTGGTTTGATTTTCAATAACAACGCTATCTTCAAGCTGAATTAATTCATTGTTATATAGCGTTCCTTCCTGCGCCGTTACAACCCAAGGTGATGAAGCGCTTTCTGTATAAAGGGTATATTTAGGTTGCTGGAATAAAACAAAGCCTAATTGGTCGTAATGCTCCATCGACTCTGCAAAGACTTTGTGATTTAACTCACCGTCTTGATTGTACAAGGTTGTAGTTAAGTTTTTTGCCTTGTAGGCAGGCTTGAGCGCATCATTTTCGCTACTACCTTGAGTTTCAGGCTGCTCTTCCATCCACGTTGGGATGTACATCAGCATCGCTAAGATAAATAGTGCCGATATACTTAAACCTAAGCGATTGAAGCCAAACTGGCTCATACACTAGCTCCGAAAATGTCATTTGCAACGCCTTTAGCCTGCAAAATGGTATCCGATATTTCTCGAACTGCGCCAAATCCACCTGGAAGTGTGGTGATCCAGTTCGCTTGTTTTGCAACAAAAGGGTGAGCATCGGCAACCGCTATTTTTACCGCTACGTGCTGATACATACCTGTATCGGGCATATCGTCTCCTACGGCGGCAACTTCGCTTGAGTTCAACCCTAGGCTTTTCATTAATTCGCCGAGGGCGTCAGCTTTGTTTTCTTCACCCTGAATAATGTGTGCTACGTTTAGCGCCTTCATTCTGTTTTCTACAATTGCTGAACGTCGCCCTGTTATCACGGCGACGTTAACACCATTGCTTACCAAGGCTTTCACGCCATATCCGTCTCGGGTGTGAAAAGCTTTAAGTTCTTCACCGTCGTTGCCCAAGTAAATGCGGCCATCTGAAAATACGCCATCCACGTCACACACCAGTAGCTTAATATGCGCCAACTGCTCAAAAAGTGCCTGGTCTAAATCGGTGTATAGAGTCGTCGTCATTTAGAGTACTCCCGCTTTCAAAAGCATATGCATGTTGAAGGCTCCGACAGGGTTGCGCTTGTCATCGGTAACCATTAATGCGCTTATCTTATAGGTTTCCATTAAGTTAAGAGCTTCTACAGCAAGCTGTTCTGCTGTGGTTGTTTTGCCGCCTTTGGTCATTACATCTTCTACTGTCGCACTGTGTACATCTATACGGGCATCGAGTATCCGGCGTAAATCACCATCAGTGAACACACCTGTTAACGAACCATCGGGTGCGGTAACACCAGTCATGCCCAGGCCCTTTTTGGAAATTTCCAAAAGCGCGTCAGCAACAGACGCATTTAAATTCACTAGTGGGATATCCCTGCCGCTAAGCATAATATCACTCACTTTAAGCAGCAGTTTTCTGCCTAAACTTCCACCTGGATGTGACAGCGCAAAGTCGTCTGAGGTGAAGCCTTTTTGGTCAAGCAGCGCTACCGCAAGGGCATCGCCCATAACCAGTGTGGCCGTTGTGCTTGATGTGGGTGCCAGGCCCAATGAACACGCTTCTTTTTCTACACTGATATCCAGCACTACATCTGCGTGTTGGCCTAGCGAGCTATCAGCACTATTGGTCATCGCCACTACCTGAATACCTAAGCGCTTAACCACGGGCAGTAAGTTAACTAACTCATTGGTTTCACCAGAATTGGAAATGGCTAATAGCACATCTCCTTTGCTTAGCATGCCCAAATCGCCGTGGTTGGCCTCACCGGGATGCATGAAAAAGGCAGGTGTTCCAGTGCTCGCAAGGGTAGCGGCAATTTTATTGCCGATATGTCCAGATTTCCCCATACCGCTTACAACCACTTTGCCTTTGCATGAGAAAAGAATGTCGCATGCAGTGATAAAGTCGTTATTTAAGCGCTCTGCAAGGTTGGCGATAGCCTGCGTTTCAATGTCGATAACGCGCTTTGCCGATTCGATATAGTGCATCTGAGTTTGTGTATTCATGATTATCCGAACAGCCAATATTGGTAGCCGATAAAGCAAGCCAGAAGTATGAATCCATTGGTTCTTGATATTGTACGCTTTCCAATTAAATCAAAGCTGAACAAGAACAACAGCAAGGTTAAACCGAGCATAACGTACATGTCTCGATTATAAACGTCAGGGTCTAGCAGACCTGGGGCAATTAAACCTGGCATACCAAGTACGGCTAGCAAGTTGAAAATATTAGAGCCGATAATATTACCAAGTGCTAAATCATCTTCACCTTTTAGCACACCAGCAACACTTGCCGCTAATTCAGGAAGGCTTGTGCCAAACGCAATAATGGTTAATCCGATAACTAAATCAGAAATGCCCATGTATCTGGCAATTTCAACGGCTGAGTTTACAAGAAAGTGGGCACTTAAAGGTAATACGACAAGGCCAACACCAATCCAGATAAGTGCAGATGTATTAGAAACGCCCTTGGGAATTTCATCTGCGGTTTCTGCAACCAACGGGTCTTCTTTATCTACTTGTAGCGATAACCAAGCCATCATTGCCAAAACAAAAATGAAAAGGCCTAGTAAAATTATCCCTTCGTAAGACTTCAGCTCGCCATCAAACATAAAGCCGATAGCGATTAATGAGATGATGAGAAGGGCGGGAAGTTCACGTTTAAGCGTTGTAGACGAAACAAGCAGTGGTTTCACTAAGGCGGTTACACCCAACACCAGCGCGATATTAGTTATATTTGAACCAAGGGCATTACCCACGGCTGTGTTCATATTGCCATTGGCAGAGGCAATAGCGGAAACCACAATTTCAGGTGCCGAAGAGCCCATAGCGACAATCGTTAATCCGATCATCATAGGAGAGATGCCGATGTTCTTTGCTAGTGCGGAAGCACCGTACACAAAACGGTCTGCACTCCAACTTAAGACAATAAGCCCAACCAGAAAAATGACAATGTTTAAAAGCACAACAACCTGTAATAAAAAGTATTTTGCTAGATTGTCGCAAAAAGAGTGCCATTTGCCTATGCTCGCAACGCTTTATTTTCATCAAATAAGGTCAGTTACCCTATATTTTCGTTAATAGCTAACAGTCAACAAGAATATGTTTTGTTGCTGCTAGTGTTCAGTTTCAGTTAATAAACAACGAAATAGGATGGAGACTGGAACTACACGTGGGAATTAGCTAAGGCGCTGACATCACTTCAGCGCCTTCCCGAAGGGCGAGTTTAAAATGTCCGTACTCTTTGTTGTGTCACCTTGATGTAGAACCACTTTACCTACGGTAACACGCCGCGATTACGAACTTTTTAACTCTCGCTGAGTGGGTAATTATCTATGCGGTCTGGTATACAATTCGTCTTAATCGAACATAACTTGTAACTTTTTGACTTTGGCGAGGCTCTTGAAAAAGCGTACAATGGCTCCAAATTACACGGCCAAGTGGGCATGTCTACTAGATAAGCCAGGCTGTAAACATAAAAACTACACTGCAGAGTAAACTTTTTTGAATTTGTTGGCTCTTAAAAGTAAACTGTCCAGTAAACTTTATGAGTTATGTGTGCGAAGGCATAGAAATTGAATATGCACATCGCTCATATACTTTTAATATTTTCCAAATGGACTGATAGCGGCATTCAAACCCAACTCAATCCAGCGTCAGGGGTCGACATTTAAGTAACTATGGATCATTTAGTTGAAGTAGATAACCTAACCTTCAAACGCGCAGATCGCATCATTTATGATGGGATTTCATTGAAGGTACCTAAAGGCAAAATTACCGCGGTAATGGGGCCAAGTGGAATAGGTAAAACCACGCTGCTGCGCCTCATTGGCGGGCAGTTAACGCCAGATGAAGGCGACGTTAAATTCGACGGCGATTCAATTGTCTCTATGTCGAGAAAGTCTCTTTACGAAACCCGTCGTAGAATGAGCATGCTATTTCAAAGTGGTGCGCTATTCACTGACATGAGCGTGTTCGACAATGTGGCGTTTCCGCTTCGCGAGCATACTGAGCTATCTGAAGACTTGATAGCTACTATTGTCGCTTTAAAGCTACAGGCCGTAGGTCTGAGAGGCGCCGCGCAATTAATGCCGAGCGAACTTTCTGGTGGAATGGCGCGCAGGGCCGCGCTCGCTAGGGCGATAGCGCTAGACCCCGATTTAATTATGTACGATGAGCCTTTTGCGGGACAAGACCCTATATCCATGGGCGTGCTGGTAAAGCTTATTCGAGAGCTCAATGATGCACTCAGCTTAACTAGCATTGTCGTGACCCATGACGTAACGGAAGTGCTGACCATCGCTGATTATATTTACATTTTGGCGGATAAACGCGTCATTGGTGAAGGTACTGCGCAGCAAATTAAAGAAAGTGATTCCGAATTGGTTCAGCAATTCTTAAAAGGTAAAGCAGATGGCCCGGTTCCATTTCATTACCCAGCGCCAGACCTGAAAGCAAGCTTTCTGGGGGCCGATAAATGAAGTTCTTCCAATCATTAGGCGCTAAAACTATAGGGAAAGTTACTGCGATTGGTCGAGCAGCACTCATGCTGTTTGGCGCGCTCATCGCTGTTCCCCGAGTTAAAAATGTTCCGCTGGTTATCAAACAGCTTTATGTAGTGGGTGTTCAGTCGTTACTGATCATCATGGTTTCTGGCCTATTTATTGGCATGGTAATGGCGCTGCAAGGCTATACCATTTTAGTGGATTACGGTGCAGAGGGTAGCTTAGGCCCCATGGTTGCGCTTTCTCTTTTACGAGAACTTGGTCCGGTAGTCACCGCATTGCTTTTTGCTGGGCGTGCCGGGTCAGCGTTGACCGCTGAAATTGGCCTTATGAAAGCCACCGAGCAGTTAAGTAGTTTGGAAATGATGGCAGTAGACCCCCTAAGGCGCATAGTTGCTCCTCGTTTTTGGGCGGGAATGTTAGCTATGCCTATGCTAGCCATTATCTTTAGTGCCATTGGTATTTTAGGCGGTCATTTAGTCGGCGTAGACTGGTTAGGTGTTGATGCAGGCAGCTACTGGTCAATCATGCAGTCGACCGTTGATTGGAACCAAGATGTTATAAACGGCGTAATAAAAAGCCTCGTTTTTGCCTTGGTTGTGACATGGATTGCCATATTTAAAGGTTACGATTCTATTCCAACATCGGAAGGGATCAGCAAAGCGACTACCGAGACGGTGGTCTATTCATCATTAGCAGTATTGGGGCTGGACTTCGTGCTTACCGCCCTTATGTTTGGTATCGAGTAGGGGATTGGAATGAGTAAGTATAAAACGGAAGTCATGGTTGGTGTGTTTGTCATGCTTACGATAGGTGCTTTGTTATTGTTGGCACTTAAAGTTGCAAACCAAACGGTCGCAACAGAAGGCGATACCTATACGTTATACGCGAAGTTCGACAACATTGGCGGGTTAAAGCCTCGCTCTGCTGTGAAAGTCGGCGGTGTAACCGTTGGTCGAGTGTCATCTATTTCTCTAGATCAAGAAGATTTCACACCGGTAGTAGAGCTATCTATTTTAAATGAATACAACGGCTTCCCTGAAACAAGCTCGGTGTCTATTTTGACCTCGGGTTTATTAGGTGAGCAATACGTAGGTTTCCAGCCAGGGTTTTCTTTTGACGGTGTCGCCAATTTACAAGATGGCGATTACCTACAGGATACGAAGTCAGCGCTGGTACTTGAAGACCTTATCGGGCAGTTCTTATTTAACCGCGGTAGCGACGAAGACTAATCGCAACATAGCGACTGAGCGTATATAACGAAGTCGTCAATCAATTCCAGCGGCCTGATGAAACTAAATACCTCATTGTCAGGTCTGCTTAAAAGAGTTTGAAGTTAGGAGAGTTATTTTGAAAAAGTTTTTCGTAGCAATTGGCATTTTTATAATGTCTATAGCCGGTATGGCTAATGCGCAAGAAGTTAATGAACAAAACCCTTATGAGTTGGTTCAAGATGTAGCTAATCGAACGTTTGAGCGAATTAAAGCAAATCAGGAAGCGATTAAAAACGACCCTGAAATGCTGCGCACTATTATGCAGGAAGAGCTTGTTCCGCATATTGATTATAAATTTGCAGCTTTTATGGTACTAGGTAAGCACTTTAAATCTGTGCCTCAGGAAAAGATGGGTGAGTACATCAGTGTTTTCCGTCAATATCTAGTAACTACATACGCTGTAGCAATGGGCTATTACGATAATCAAGAAGTTATCTTTGAGCCTGAATCTTCTTTTGATGACAAAAAATCAGTAACCGTGCGCGCGGTCGTTCAAGACCCAAGCCGCCCTGAAATTAAAATTGCGTTTAAAGTTCGTAAAGATAGCAAAACAAACGAATGGAAAGCCTATGATATGGTTGCTGAAGGGATCAGCATGCTAAATAGCAAGCGCAGTGAGTTTGAATCAATACTTCGTCAAGACGGCATCGACGCAGTGATAGCGCTAATGCGCGATAAAATTGGCAAGCCAGTAGAGCTTAAGCAGGGCGAGCCAATTGAAATCGAAGGAGAGGCTGAGTGAGCCTTTTTGAGGTAAATGACAAAGGCAATATAGTGGTTCACGGTCATCTCGACCGTGAAACGCTGTCGAAAAATTTCTGGGAAAGTTTAAGCGGTAATCAACGTAGCATTTTGATTAACACCAAAAAGTGTCAACTAGATTTAAGCGATGTGGAGCGCGCAGACAGTGCAGGCTTAGCGTGGCTTATTAATGCCGTTAGGGATGCAAAGCAAAATGGTGTTAGCATGACCCTTTATAGGATGCCCGAGAAGCTACAAAAGCTTGCGAAAATTAGCGACGCAGATAGCTTTTTACCCGTAGAATAAACACCATTAAGCGAATAAAGAAGTAAGTTATGGAATTGTCTGAAATTGAAAAAATCTTGAAAGATGCGTTAGATCTTCACGAAGTCCACGTAAAAGGTGAAGGTTCACATTTTAATATCATTGCGGTAAGCGATGCATTTAACGAAATGAGTCGAGTGAAGCGCCAGCAAGCAGTGTACGCGCCTTTAGCTGATAAAATTGCAGACGGCAGCATGCATGCAATTACCATCAAGACGTTTTCAGTAAAAGACTGGGAGCGCGAGCGCCAGTTTAACATTCCTCAATAATAGGCATCGCTCGTGGATAAACTTGTAATAAAAAAGAGCCCTGCACTTAACGGTACAGTGCGTATCTCTGGTGCCAAGAACGCGGCATTGCCGCTGTTGATGACCAGCCTACTTACCGATTCCCCTTGTCGTTATACTAACGTCCCTCGTCTTAGAGACATTAATACCACCACGGCGCTTTTGCGTGAGCTTGGTGTAGAAGTAGCACTTCCCGCACCTAACGACATTGTTATCGATGCAAGTACACTTGAAAGTGTGACCGCGTCTTACGACTTAGTGCGTACCATGCGTGCTTCAATTTTGGTGTTAGGCCCGTTGTTAGCTAAGCAGGGTAAAGCGAATGTGTCTTTGCCCGGTGGTTGTGCCATAGGTGCACGCCCTGTAAACCTTCATCTAACTGGCCTTGAAAAAATGGGCGCAAAGATTGAAGTAGACGAAGGCTATATTCGTGCTGAAGTTGAAGGTCGTCTAAAAGGCGCTCGTATCTTTATGGATATGGTGAGTGTCGGCGCTACCGAAAACCTACTGATGGCAGCAGCATTGGCAGACGGTACGACTATTTTAGAAAACGCCGCGCGTGAACCTGAAATTGTTGATTTGGCGAACTGTCTTATTCAGATGGGCGCCAAAATCACAGGTGCAGGAAGCGATAAAATTACCATTGAAGGTGTAGAAACCTTAAACGGTTGTGATTATGCCGTACTGCCAGATCGCATTGAAACCGGTACTTTCTTGGTAGCGGCTGCCGTAACCGGTGGCAAAATTCGCTGTACTCATGCGGCACCAGATACGTTAGATGCTGTACTAGACAAACTAGAGCAAGCTGGTGCGAAGATCACCGTAGGCGAAGACTGGATTGAGCTAGATATGGAAGGGCGTAAGCCACAGGCTGTGCGCGTTAAAACCGCACCACACCCAGCATTTCCTACTGATATGCAGGCTCAGTTTGTTACCCTAAATTGCGTTGCCGAAGGTACAGGCGTAATTACCGAAACGATTTTTGAAAATCGCTTTATGCATGTGCCAGAGCTACAACGCATGGGCGCAGAAATCGCACTTGAAGCTAACTCAGCCGTGTCAAAGGGCAGTTCAAGCTTGAAAGGGGCGCCAGTAATGGCTACTGACCTTCGCGCCTCAGCAAGCTTAGTTATCGCCGGGCTGATCGCAGACGGTGAGACTCACGTAAATCGTATTTACCACTTAGATCGTGGTTATGAATCGATAGAAGAGAAATTGGGTGGCTTAGGAGCCATCATCGAGCGAGTTAAAGAGTAAATCTTATACCTTGCACAAGAAAAAGCGCCGTATTTTCCAATGCGGCGCTTTTTTATATATAAAAATTTACTACCTAATTTTTCCCAGATGCTTTCTACAAGCGTAATAGAAGTTTAAGCGTTAACTATTGGTAAGTGCTACTAAGGCTATTGCCCCGCTCGGAGTTCTCCGACAGTTGCAGTCAACGTGATTGATTGCCCATCGCGGCTAAGTTCAATCTCAAGCTCAGTGCCAGGCTCTGTTTCAGCAATCATATCCAGCGTTTTAGATGCGCTTTCTAAACGCACACCATCAATGGCTAATATGATGTCTCCAGGGCGAATACCAGCAATGTCGGCAGGGCTGCCTTTAGCTACCGCTTGTACATCAATGCCTGGTCGGTTGCGGTTCTCTCCGCCTACAAAGCCAAGCTGTCCGCGCACAACCCGCCCATTACTGATAATTTCATCCATAACGCGCTTAGCCAGTTCGTAAGGAACAGCAAAGTTAATTCCATCTACATTGCGTGCGCGATTGTTAGAATCTAGCACCTGGAAATTGGCGTTGGTGATACCCAGTAAAATACCATTACTATCTACCAAAGCACCACCCGAGTTTCCTTGGTTTAATACAGCATCGGTTTGAATGAAATCCACATAGTTCGACAGGCCATTGCGACCTGCTCTACTTACGATCCCTTGGGTTATGGTTTGCCCCAAGTCAAAAGGGTTACCAATTGCCATTACCACGTCGCCCACATGGGTGTCGGGTTCTGAAACCTGAGGGATAATATGCAGGTTGTCAGCCGTGACTTTCAATACGGCAAGGTCAGTGAGTGGGTCGGTACCTACAATTTGTGCTTCTAAAATACGACCGTCTTGCACTGCTACGTAAATACTGTCGGCATTGGCTACAACGTGGTGGCAGGTAAGCAGGTAGCCATTCTCTGTCATGATAACACCAGAGCCCAAATTGGTACGCCCACGAGATTGGTTTCGAAATAGACCTGAGCCGTTTTCGATACTAACACTATAAATGTTCACGACAGCTGGTGCGGATCGGCTCAACGCTGAAAAATAGCTTTCGCGACTGGCGCTAACAGAAGGCTCATTAAAAAAGCCTTGGGCGAGCCCCTTACCTTGCCTAAGTTCTGGCAAAAAAATCAACAGCAAAGCCGCAACGGCAACGCCTAGAATGATAGATTTTAGTAAGAAGTTAAATATTGAGCGGCCAGTCACAAGTCACACTTATTGTTGTCTGTCGCACTTACTCTATACGTACCGTTATTGAGGTACTACTTCACAAATTAAAAGCGCAACAATCTGAATTTATCGTTATTAATGTAAAGGATATCACTTTATTCACTAAACTACCGTAATGAAAAGCAAATTTTGTGTAACTCAATACATCACAATAGATGGTTAGAAAGTAAGCTAATGTGGATAGGGCAAAGGGGATAGTTTAGCTCAATAAAAACGGCGCTTTAAAAGCGCCGTTTAACATGTTTTCTTGCTTAGAAATTAGTATTTTGAGCGCCGAGCTCTACTGTCTAATAACCAAGTAAAGGGTAGAATTACCGCGTTTTACATTAAGTGCAATAACGCCTTTAGCTTCGTCTAGCGCGTTTCTGAACTCCGCAACCGTTGATGTGCGAACGCGGTTAACGCCAATGATCACATCTTCAGATTGAAGGCCAATACGGGCTGCAGGTGCACCACGCTCAATCTCAGATACGACTACACCAGCATTGCCAGCATCGTCTGTGCCATTAGACAATGTGGCGCCTTCTAGGGCCGGGTGAATTTGAGCTGCAGTTACCGTGGTATCAGTAGCATCATCTAATACAACGTCTACGTTCATTTTCTTACCTTTACGCATAACGGTTAGCTCAACTTCGGCGCCAGCCCCCATACTTGCAATTTTTGCACGCAGTTCTTGGAAGCTGTGAAGTTTGCGACCGTTAATCGCAGTAATAATATCGCCTGCTTGAAGACCGCCTTTTTCTGCAGCAGAATCAGGCTGTACTTCGCTAACGAATGCGCCAATATTAACCTCGGCATTCATCGCTTCGGCAAGACCCGCGTCAATATCGCTACCTAGAATACCCAGAAGACCACGGCGTACTTCACCAAACTCTGCAATTTGATCGACAAGGCTTTTCATCATATTGGCAGGGATAGCAAAACCAATACCCACGTTGCCGCCATTAGGGCCAAAAATAGCGGTATTGATACCAACCAACTCACCGTGAAGGTTAACTAATGCGCCACCTGAGTTACCCCGGTTAATTGCTGCGTCAGTTTGAATGAAGTCTTCGTAACCGCCTATGTTTAAGCCTGAACGGCCTAAAGCACTTACAATGCCTGAGGTTACGGTTTGAGAAAGACCGAAAGGATTACCAATGGCGACTACAAAGTCACCAACCCGTAGTACGTCAGAATCGGCAAGCGGCAACGCTTTTAAATCATCCGGCTCAATCTTAAGCAAAGCGATATCACTTTGCTCATCAGAGCCCAACTTTTTCGCTTTGAATTCGCGTCCATCTGTTAATTTAACGGTGATTTCGTCCGCGTTGTCTACAACGTGATTGTTGGTAACTACATAACCTTTGTCAGCATCAATAATGACACCAGAACCAAGACCTCGGAAAGGACGTTCTTGAACTTGCTCTTGCGGTGCACCAAAGAAGTAGCGAAACATTTCTGGTACGCGCTGTGTAGAAGTTTGCGTACCTTCCACTGCGATACTGACTACCGCAGGGGTCGCTTCTTCGAGCATAGGGGCTAAAGACGGCACTTCGTCTTTTGAATCAGAAAAGAACGGTAACGCCGCCTGCGTACTAGCAGTAAAGCCCAGTGAACTTACAACAACGGCAGACGCCAATAGACAATGGCGGAAAGACATTTTCATGTTCGCTTACACTCCTTCATGTTATATGCGACATAGCATGGTTTCACTAAAAGAGTCTGACGCTTGAATAAAGTTCCCGATGTTACTGTTTTTCTGCGTTATTCTGCTCAGAACCGCCGACGAACAACCCAGACCCTGTATTCGCAAAGTCTTTTGGTTGAGTATCAGAAACACGATTTCCTTTAGACTTGTCAGTCCCTTTCAAATTATTGCGTAAATAGGTTGTAGCTTGCTCCCCATAAAAAGGAACCTTGCTGTCTTCTTCATCGCTGCCTTGTTCAAGCAGCATTTCGTATTCTTCTATCTGTTGTTTTAGCGTTTCGCACTGACTCTCAATGCTTTCTAAGCTTTGACGAGTTTGATGTATATGATGCTGCGCCTGTTGTGCGAGGATCTCTTTAACTTGCTTCTCAGTTTGTGCAGCATTACCTGCGCCTTGCTTTTGTTGAAGAAAGCGACCAGCGAAAAAGCCAATAATTAAACCAACAACTAACAAAGCAAGAGATACTAACAATTCCATTATATTCTCCGAATAAATCTACATCGTGCAGCCGACCTTTCTTTCTACGATCTAAAAGCTGCTTTCGACCATATGCTGAATATAGCAAGGTCAAACCCGAAAAGCGCATACATAGTTTCATTTATTCAGTGTATGTCGAATTTCAATGTGAGATTCTACCGTGATTTCCATTAAAATTAAGGTCATAATTGAGAAATTCAAGCAGGTCGGTGCAGCAAGCGCCGCTATTGACTTTTGTACGGAGTGGTTTCGGCGATGACGCCATGGGAAAAATATCAGCTAGATCTTCAGTCGTCTGATTTTCATTATGACGCGGCACAAGAAAATGCAGTAAAAGAACTTCAGCGTTTGTACGATGAATTGACCGAGCCCAAAAAGAAAATGACTTGGCGGGTTAAGTTAAAAGCTGCGTTTGGGAAAGGACATGCCAAACCGGGTATTCAAGGCATTTACTTTTATGGCGGGGTAGGGCGAGGTAAAACCTACTTAGTAGATACCTTCTACGATTGCTTGCCTTTTGAAAAGAAAATGCGCGTGCATTTTCACCGCTTTATGTATCGCGTGCACGACGAACTTAAGCAGCTTAAAAGCGAACAAGATCCTTTGAAGTTGGTGGCGGCAAAGCTGGCAAAAGAAGCACGAGTTATCTGTTTTGACGAGTTTTTCGTATCCGATATTACTGATGCCATGATTTTAGGCACGTTAATGGAAGAGTTATTTGGTCACGGTATTGTGCTGGTGGCAACCTCTAACATAGTGCCAGACGATTTGTATAAGAACGGATTACAGCGTGCGCGATTCTTACCAGCCATCGACTTACTAAATCAGAATACCCGCGTGGTGAATGTTGATAGCGGTATCGATTATCGCTTGAGAACCTTAGAGCAAGCTGAAATTTATCACCATCCGCTTGATGATGCAGCCACCGAGAACTTGTATAGCTACTTTTCTCAGCTAGCACCAGAAGAAGGCTCTGAAGGAGAAGATATCGAAGTGAACAACCGTAAAATACCTACACTTCGAAACGCAGACGGTGTATTGATGATAGATTTTAAAGCTTTGTGTGGCGGGCCCCGTAGCCAGAGCGATTACATTGAGTTAAGCCGCTGTTATCACTCAGTGCTTTTAGCCAATGTTATGGAAATGGGTCAGCATAACGACGATGTGGCGCGCCGCTTTATTGCTATGGTAGACGAGTTCTATGAGCGTAACGTGAAACTCATCATTTCGGCAGAAGTTGCACTGGAATGCCTTTATACCGAAGGACTACTCAACTTCGAGTTCAGACGCTGCCTCAGTCGTTTAAAGGAAATGCAGTCACACGACTACCTAGCAACCGAACATCTACCGTAAGCATAAATATGGGGTCAGAGTACATTTTGACCTCATTGAAAATGTGAAAGCTACTAACCTACACCCTTTCTAGGGGCGTTCACATTGGTATTACACGAAAATTAAGGTAGAATTTCGCCCAAATTTTTTGTGTCGCTTAGCCTACCGTTATTTTGGGCAGTGTTTCGCTTGGCAATTTCTAGCACCGTCGCGTTCGACCATTTATTGAAATGTCGAGTTCGGCAATGCTACCAAGTAAGGCAGAGCGATGCGCCTGATGAACGGTCAGGCAACAGGTAGCCCGATAAAACCCAACGCAGCATTTCAAATTGCGAGAAAGAGAATTTTAAGATGGGAAGAGCATTCGAAGTTCGTAAAGCCGCCATGGCAAAAACTGCCGGCGCAAAAACAAAGGTTTATTCTAAGTACGGTAAAGAAATTTACGTGTGCGCAAAAAATGGTGGTGCCGACCCAGACACTAACCTTTCACTTCGTCGTTTAATGGAAAAGGCGAAGAAAGACCAAGTACCAAGCCACGTTATTGAAAAAGCTATTGATAAAGCCGCTGGTGGCGCAGGTGAAGATTTCCAGCCTATGCGTTACGAAGGCTTTGGCCCGGGTAACTGCATGGTTATTGTTGACTGCTTGTCTGATAATGCCAACCGCACTATTACTGAAGTTCGTAACTGCTTCACTAAAACCAATGCAAAGCTAGGTGCTCAGGGTGCGGTATCGCACATGTTCGATCACCAAGCGGTATTCCAGTTTGAAGGCGACGACGAAGACGCCATCTTAGAAGTGCTAATGGAAGCAGACGTAGACGTAACTGACGTTGAAGTTGAAGACGGTAAAGTGACGGTTTATGCGCCGCACACTGAATTCTATCAAGTAAAAACTGCGCTAACAGAAGCTTATCCAGATATTACGTTCATTGCTGATGAGATGAGCTGGATGCCTCAGACTGAAACTGAGATCAGCGAAGAAGATATGCCGATGTTTGAAAAATTCATGGACATGCTTAATGACTGTGACGACGTACAAGACGTTTATCACAACGCGATTACGCCGAGCTAAGTGTTCACAGTAATTAAGTTTTTTATCGGAATTAAGCTGTTCAGATAATTTTAAAGGCCCGCTTTTTGAAGTGGGCTTTTTGTTTTGAGTATTTCCCCTCTAATATCATCGAGCGGCGCTTAGGTTTTGCTGCTAACTAATTCCAATGTTTAGGTAGGCAGGAAAGCAGAATGAGGGATAAGACGCACGAGCACTTGATTGTATATTAGAGGCTGTCAGTGAATATAGAAATATCACTGATTAAGCAGTAAAGGATTATGAATTAATGAATAAGATTTTAATGACAGGCCACTTGGGATTGATTGGCCGTCATTTATCTCCCCAATTACGTCAACTAGGTTATGAAGTAGTTGGTTTTGATATTGCCGATGGAACAGGCGATATTTGTAATACATGGCAGTTAAGCCAAGCACTCAATGAATGCTGTGGCGTTATACATTTAGCGGCTGTTTCGCGCGTTGTGTGGGCGCAGAATGCCCCTGAAAAGTGCTGGCAAACTAATGCACTGGCCAGTGAACAACTTCTTAAATTGGTAACAGACAGTATACATAAACCTTGGGTACTGGTTGCCAGTAGCCGCGAGGTTTATGGCGAGCCAAAAACTTTACCCGTCACAGAAACCATGCCTTTAGCGCCCGTTAATATTTATGGTCGCTCTAAGCTTTACATGGAAGATGCCGCTTTAAGCGCACGAAATGCGGGTATTAACACCGCCATTATAAGGTTAGCTAACGTGTATGGCTGTACGCTTGATCATGAAGATAGAGTACTACCTGCGTTTAGTAAAAATGCCGCATTAGGCATTGATTTACGCGTTGATGGCTTTGAGCATTTATTTGATTTTACTCATGTAGATGACACCGTAGCAGGTTTAGTAAAAGCCATAACATTATTGATTGAAGGTGAACAACAATTGCCGCCCATTCATTTATTACCCGGGCATGGCACAACTTTAAAGCAAGCCGCACAAATGGCCATTAAAGCCGCAAATAGCTCTTCAACTATTGTTGAGGCGGCGTCTCGTGATTACGATGTGGCGCGGTTTATTGGCGACCCGTCTCGTGCTAAATCGCTACTAAGTTGGCAGGCGAGTGTTTTACCTGAACAAGGGATTGCAAGGTTAGTTGACGCATATAATAAAAAATTAAAATTAGGAGCGCATTCGTGAAAATATTAAAAGTAATACATGGCTACCCTATGTTGTATAACGCGGGTTCGGAAGTTTATTCTCAAACTATTTGTCATGGATTAGTTAAAAAAGGCCATGAGGTTCGTGTGTTTACACGTGAAGAAGATGCATTTAGACCTGACGGCGACATAAGAATTAGCCACGATGCTGACATGCCTGAAATTGCATTACACCTTGTTAATAACCCACGCCACAGAGATAGATATCGCTTAGCAATTATTGACCAAAAATTTGCCGAGTTATTAGATGAGTATTGCCCTGATATTGTACATATTGGTCATTTAAATCATTTATCGACCTCTTTGGTGTTTGAAGCCAAAAAACGCAATATTCCTGTTGTTTATACGTTGCACGATTATTGGTTGATGTGTCCACGTGGGCAATTTATGCAAATGCACTCTGCTGACGATAATCTGTGGGCTGCATGTGATGGACAAGAAAATAAAAAGTGTGCCACCCAATGTTACGCCCGTTACTTTTCAGGTGATAAAGAAGAGCTAGACCAAGACATTGCTTATTGGGAAAACTGGGTTGAACGCAGGATGCGCCACGTAAAAGAGGTTGTTGAGCAAGTTGATCTATTTATATCTCCTGCCAAATATTTAAAAAATCGTTACGAAAAAGATTTTGGCTTACCAAAAGATAAAAGCATTTACTTAGACTACGGTTTTGATCGTTCTCGTATGTTAGGCCGTGTTCGTAATGAAGCTGAACCTTTTACCTTTGGGTACATTGGTACGCATATTCCGGCTAAGGGTATTCACCAGTTAATTGAGGCATTTGGCAAAATAAAAGGCGATGCTATTTTACGTATTTGGGGCCGCGATAGAGGGCAAGACTCTCGCGCATTGCGTGCCATTGCTGCCACGTTACCACTTGCAAAACAAAAAAGTATTCAATGGATGCCTGAATATAAAAACCAGCACATAGCTGTTGATGTATTTAGCAAAACCGATGCAATTGTAACGCCTTCGGTTTGGGTTGAGAATTCTCCGCTTGTGATACATGAAGCGCAACAGTCTAGAGTACCTGTGATTACTGCTAACGATGGCGGTATGGGTGAATACGTTTTAAACGGCGTAAATGGCCTGACCTATGAACATAGAAATGTTGATGCACTGGCTGAAAAAATGCAGGTGTTTGTTGACGACCCACAATGTGCGAGACAACTTGGAGAAAAGGGCTATGCATATAGCGAAGATGGCGAAATTCCATGTATTGATCAGCATATTATTGATTTAGAAGCGCGCTACAAGGAGTTGATGCAGTGAGGGAAACCGATTTTTGGCGCATTACCTTGGACACCAACCCAGATACCTGTAATTTAAACTGTGTAATGTGTGAGGATCATTCGCCTTATTCTGACAGCCCTAAATTGCGTAAACAGCAAGGGCGATTGCGCCCTAATATGGATAGAGTGATGCTTGAGCAGGTGATCCGCGATGCGGCTGCAATGGGCATTAAAGAAGTGATCCCCTCAACAATGGGAGAACCATTACTTTATCCGCATTTTGATGTGTTTTTAGATTTATGCCATGAGTTGGGGTTATCGTTAAATTTAACCACTAATGGCACTTTTCCAAGCCCCGATAAACACCACAATGTTGAATACTGGGCTAATCGTATTGTACCTATTGGTAGTGATGTAAAAATTTCGTGGAATGGGGCAACTGCCACCACTCACAGTAACATAATGCTTGGTGCTCAATTAAGCGAACATATTGAAAATGCGAAACGCTTTATTGCTGTTAGAGACAGCTGGGCCGAGCGTCATTATTGTTCAATAACAATGCAGCTAACCTTCTTACGCAGCAACCTAGAAGAAATTCCTCAAATGGTTGACCTTGCTATTGCTCTGGGATTTGACCGTATAAAGGGTCACCAGTTATGGTCGCACTTTGATGAAATTGCAACTGAAAACTTACGTAACGATATTGTGTTTGCAGAGCGTTGGAATCAAATAGTTAAGTACTGCCATGAGCGCGTTGAATCACACAATAAAACCGCAATCAGACCTTTTAAGCTAGATAATTTTTCTGAGCTACACCTAGATAATTTAGACGATATAGCACCGAATGGTCACTGCCCCTTTTTAGGTAAAGAGATTTGGATTGATCCATCGGGTCGTTTTAATGTGTGTTGTGCTCCGGATCAAGAGCGTAAATCATTAGGGGAATTTGGCTCGGTTGCCGAGTCATCACTATCAGAATTAGCACAGAGTGAGCAGTATGTTGAGTTGATGAATACATATCAAAATCACCCTTTGTGTAAGCAGTGCACTATGAGGCGCCCGTAATGAGCATATTAGCTAAACTCTCTGTTTCGGGCGATGGTAAATACCACACTTTTGCTGATGGCACCCCAGCTTACTCTGCACGTTTTGATGAAGTCTTATCTTTTCATGATATAGACAACGTCTACCAAGTTGCGCCTGTTTGCTTAAATGGCCAAGCGTGGCACATAGACGAAACAGGCGAAGCAATTTACCCGCACAAATTTAATCGTACTTTTGGTTTTTACTGTGGCGTAGCCGCTGTAGTAGAAAACGATGACTGGTTTCATATCTTGCCAAGTGGCTTTGCAGCTTATGCGCAGCGCTATGCCTTTGTAGGTAATTATCAACAAAACATTGCTGTTGTATGTAATAAGGACGGCTTTTACTTTCATATTGATAAATTAGGCCAGCCTCTTTATGAAAAGAAGTGGATTTACTGTGGCGATTTTAGAGAAGGTATTGCCGTTGCTCAGACTGAAAACGGCCTGAGTACGCACATTGATAAGCAAGGTCGATTTATTCATTCAAACTGGTTTTTAGACTTGGATGTTTTTCATAAGGGATTTGCAAGAGCCAAGAGCGATGATGGTTGGCATCACATTGATAAAAGTGGCAATCCTATTTATGCAAATCGCTACGCAAGTGTTGAACCGTTTTATAATGGATTTTCGCGCGTTGAAACGCACACCGGTGCACTGCAAATTATTAATGAGCAAGGCAATCTAATTAGAGAGCTTAGAGCTGCAAAGAATGATGACTTTGGAGCTTTATCTGCTGATATGGTTGGCTACTGGCGAACCTTTACTATTGCAGCTGCCGTCGATTTAAAAGTGTTTGACTACTTACCTAACGGCACAGCCCAGTTAGCCATTCACACAAACACATTGGAAAAACGCTTAACGCGCCTGCTTAATGCCTTAGCAGAGTTAGGGTTGGTAACATGCGAACAACACATTTGGCATGTGTTACCCAAAGGGGCTTTTTTAAATACAAACCATCCTATGTCGCTTGCGAGTGCTGCGATAGAGTATCGTGGTGAGTTAATGCAAAGGTGGCATAGCCTCACACAATTAATGCAAGAAGACATTAAAGCTAATGATATTTTTAAACAAGTAAGTTTGTCCAAGAAGCATACCCAAAGGCATCACAATATGCTGCGCAGCTACGCTTTAAAAGATTATCAAGAGCTTGTTTGCTATTTAGATATTGAAAAAGGCGATGTTGTTTTTGATGCTGCGGGTGGCAATGGTTTATTAGCACAGCTTATTCTTAATCAGTTCCCATCTTCAAATGTGATTTTGGGTGACCTTGCAGGTGTTATTGATTCTAGTGAATTCAATAATAAGAGAGCCTTTGACCTTTTTGAAACATGGCCTGTTAAGGCAAATAAAATAATGCTTTCGCGTGTGCTTCATGACTGGAACGATACCAATGCTTTGCAAATTCTTTTAAATGCAGCAACCTCGTTACAACATAATGGGGCGATTTATGTGTTTGAAATGTTACTTGATGAGTACAGTTTTGGTGGCTCCCTCTGCGATTTACATTTACTCACAGTGACAGGTGGACAAGAAAGGACGCAAAGCCAATTTGAAGCGCTTTTTAAAAAAGCAGGACTTTGCATTGATTCAGTTATTAAAAAAGATGGCTTAGTAACTGTAATGAAGTTAATACGGACATAAACACATGAAAAGAGTGCTCATTGTAAGACATGCTGCTCGGCCCGATATTTCACCGAACACTGTGGGTAATGATGTAATGCTGACTGATGAAGGTATTGAGCAGAGTAAATTATTTGCTTCGCTAATAAGCGGTCAAGTATTGAGTATTAGAACCAGCCCTATTGGTCGATGTGTGCAAACAGCCGAACTAATAGCTCAGGCGACTCACTTTAAACCTAATGATATACAGCAGTGCCGCCTATTAGGCGATCCTGGTTTTATTATTAAAGATGGTGACTTAGCTTGGCAACATTGGCTGAAAAAAGGTCATAAAGCAGTAAATTTACATTTGCTTTCAGGTACTGAGTCATGGGATGGTTTTTATGATTTAAACAATTCGGCTGCACGTATTTTTAGTGATATTAAAGCACTGTTGAATAACTCGGCTGATGGAGTACATATATGGGTTACTCACGACACCATATTAGCCACCTTAGCGGCTCGTATTGGAGACAAACGATTAACGCTTCAAGATTGGCCTAACTTTCTGGGTTACTTGGAAATAAAGTTAAGTGATGAGCAAATATATGTAAGTTATTCGCAAAAACCTAACTTAGTAGGCGATGTAATTTAAGGTTTATAATGCGAAGTGACGAACTTACTATTTTCTTCAAACTACTTTCTGCTATACATCTTATGTCAAAAAGAACTGCTACCGTCAGCAAAATTTATGTGGCATTTGGAATAATTTTTTCTACTAAGAACACAAGTAAATAAAAAGTTCTGTATGTTATGCGTGAAAAACTCGCCAATCTGAGGTTTTCCATTTGCTCAAACGTTTAACGGCGTTTAAAGATAAACCGTTTCGTACTTTATTGGTGCTAGCAGTTTAAGAATACGATTTTCCTGTTGATAGGTAAGGCCTACATCGCGCATAGCGCCTTGAACATACTCAACCAAAATATAGAATTCACGCTCTTTGATGTTAAGACCTTTGTGAGACTCTAACATTGATTTACCATCGTACTCGCAAGGCCCGCCAATAAGCTCACAGGTTTGCAAAACGAGCTGATCCCGTAGATGCTTTTTTGGAACCCCTTTAAAGTAGTGACCAATGACAGGGTCAGTGTAAATACGAGTGATAGCCACACCATAGACAGTGTTCAGGGTTTTATGGCCACCAATTTCATCATACAGACTTTGCTTTTCAGTACTTGCACAACCAGAAAGCAAAATGTTTAGTAGCGCTAGTGCTGCAATAGGAATACATTTCAACAACTTCATAGGTGGTATCTCCCCATTAAAAATTGCCATTTACCGTTAGGTAGAAGCCGCTTGAGCTCTCTTGCAGCGGTAAATTACCTAAATCCACATAGGCAGCGGTAATTGAAATAGACTTATTTGGAAAGTAAGCAATAAAAGCATCAATAACCGTGTCCTCTTCGGCTAGCCCACCTAACCGATTCGTTTGCGTTCGAAACTCAGTGCCAATTGCCGTGGTGGGGCTGATTAATACTGCAACGGAGCCTTCCCACTCAACTTTTGCATTGTCGTTACCTTCAGTTCCGAAACCCAATAGACCAAACACATTTGCCTTGGTGTACCTAGCGGTTAAATTAGTGAGTAAATTATAGCCTGACGGTATGCCTAGCCATAATTTAGTCGCCGAGAGGTAGATGTCAGTACCGCTGTCGTCCTTCGCACCTAAAAGTAAAGGTACTCCTATTTCAGGAAGTGGAACGGTGCCATCTGGTAATGAAAGCGAACTATCAACATCTCTATTTTTCTTATACTGGGCGCCTAAAGCGATTTGCGGCGCCCATGATTTTTGGGTAAAAACACCATCACCGAACAATTTAACCTTTGCCCCCACAATATCTTGCTCGATAGTTGTACTGTTAGCATTGGTCACCGCACCTTCAGTTAGTAGCGCAAAAACATTGCTGGTTAACCCAGCTGAAATATTTAAACGCTGGCGCTGTATGCTAATTTCAACGCGGTCAAAAAGACTTATGCCTGCACCAGCAGTAGTGAGCGAGTAGTCGTTAAGGCTCAAGTATTGCACATTGGAAGAGTAGCTGACTTCTTCTTTACTCGTGTAGCCGCCAATAAATGCCCAAGGGGTTATGCCGCCCCCTGCGGTGCCTTCAAAGCCGGTAATTCCACCCGAGGCGATTAAGCGAGAGCCGCTGTCTGCTAACGCGAACGATGAAATAAAAAGTAGCGGTAGCAGCAAAAGCCTTTTCATAATAAAACCCTAATTTTCCTAGTAATTTTGTTAGAGAGTATAAGCATAGACGCTGAATTAGACATTAAGAAATTTTATGAAACGCCTAATAGGCGCAATCAGAGTGATAGAGCAATTCCGATTACTCGCGATAGATGCAAACGTTTACCTACACGCTCAACGTTTTTATCAAATCGTTCCAGTTAAGCGGTTTAGACAAGTAATAACCTTGTGCCCAATCACAGCCACTGTCTTTCAGATATTTGAGTTGTTCTTCAGTCTCAACGCCTTCTGCGATTACGCGTAGCCCATACAACTTGGCTAAATTCTGTATAACCATAACCATTTTTTGTCTGGCTTCTCGCTCAGAAAATAAATCATTCACAAATGAACGGTCTATTTTTAAGCAGTCTGCAGGGTAATTGATCAATTGGCTAAACGCAGTGTACCCGGTTCCAAAATCATCTAACGCTAGTGATACTCCCAGTGCTTCTAACGCTTCTAGCGTTGCTATACAAGCGGTATCTCCTGCAACAAAAGCGGTTTCTGTTACTTCAAGCTCAATGTATTCGGGTGATACATTGTAGGTTTCCAGTAAGGCTTTAACTTGGGAAGGGAATAGTTCGTTATGTAACTCTACGCCAGAAATATTTATGCAGATTTTACCGTTGAAGCCATGTTCCGACTGAAGATTAACGAGTGCTTCCAATGCATTTTTGATAACCCAAAGGTCGATATCTTTTATAAGACCAGTTGCTTCCGCGACAGGGATGAAGCGATCAGGGCCTATTCCTTTGAGGTCTGGCGTATGGCACCTAAGCAAGGCTTCAACAGCAACTATCGAGCTATTTCGGCAGTCGTATATTGGCATAAATACTAAAGAAAACTGTTCTTCACTTAACGCGAGCTTGAGGCCCTGTTCAATTTGTTGGCGATCTCGTAAGTTATCTGCAATATCTTGTGTAAAAAATTTGAAGCAATTCTTACCACTATGTTTTGCGTTATACATGGCAGCATCAGCGTGGTTAATCAGGTCTGAAGGTTCAGTAGCATCGTCTGGGTAGACAGCGATTCCTATGCTCGCATAAGTCATGTGCTTTATACCATCTACTTCAAAGCCCCCGTTAAACACCTCTAAAATACGTGAGGCGACGGTTGCCGCATCTATAGGTTCTTTGATGTTAGGCAATAATACAACAAACTCATCCCCAGCAAGCCTAGCAAGACTTTCTGAACTACTTTTGAATACTCGATCTGTAGGGCGAATCGCTTCCCAAAGACGTTCACTGAATTTGAGTAAAAGGCGATCCCCAGCGTCATGACCATATTGATCATTCACCTGCTTAAAATTATCGAGGTCTATGTATAACAACCCAATACGCTGTTTGTCTTTTTTAGCTCGGCTTAGCATTCGATTTAAATTTGTTTTAAAACTCCAGCGATTAGGTAGGCCTGTTAAGGTGTCGTAATAGGCCATCTGACGAATATCGTCATCATGAAGCTGCATGATGGTTTGGTACGATTGTTCTTCAGACTTCAACGCCGCGAGACATATTGTATTAAGAGCCAGTGTAGTAAGGATAAAACGAATAGATTCAACAAGTGTGTAACTAGTTACTAGCAACGCAGATAATGGTGTAAACAACAGTAAAGTGCTAGTCACAGTGAAGAGAGTAAATACAGCGACTGCAGGCCAAAAGCGGTTGATAAAAAGATTAATTGCAGCAATGGGGTAAACCCAGAGTAAACCCGTATTATCTTTACCCCCCGTAATCAGCAGGGTCATTGAAAGAGTAAATAAAATGCCGCTTAAAACAATAGCTGCGCGTTCAACATTATTGCTGCGCTTTAAAAGGTAAAGGTTAAATAACCCAATTGCCGCGTTGGCAAGGAGGATACTACCTAACAGTACAGACCCATCGTATAAACTGAATCCGCCTAAGGCACATAAAAAAATAACGCCAATGGTGGTCAGAACATAGCACAGTGTGTAACGCCTACTTTGGCGCACTGCCCTCATTTCTTGATGTCCCGCAGTGGTTTGTTGAGATGATGAAGTGGTTGTCAAGGTTACCTAGGATCCATGGTAAGAATATCGGCTTTTAGGCTTCTAAGAATCTAACTGGCGAAAAATTAAAATTATCAAAATAGTAGACCACAAAATTAAGCAATTCAAAGTGAAAAAAAAGTGTGCTACCTAATTGCGCTGGAATTACAACACCCACTTAGCTTAGCTGTATAAACCTTGAACGAATTTTTACAATGCCAGTTCAGTTTCAAAAATATTTTGAAACTGATTCATTTTTTATCGGGCTTATCATTGAAAAGCTGAATCTATACCATA
This sequence comes from Alteromonas sp. ABD4_190, assembly GCF_056160105.1. Lineage (NCBI taxonomy): Bacteria > Pseudomonadati > Pseudomonadota > Gammaproteobacteria > Alteromonadales > Alteromonadaceae > Alteromonas > Alteromonas sp. ABD4_190. The sequence goes on along the minus strand of NZ_JBSWWN010000001.1, from coordinate 1,265,217 downwards.
CACACAACTTTTGAGTTTTCCCCTTTTAATGTTCTGAGGAGTTAGTTGTGTCTCATCCAATTATTGAAGATTTAAACAAGCGTTATACGGTTAAGAAGTACGATGCAAACAAACGCATCTCAGCGGACGACCTTGCTACCATTCTTGAAGCTTTGCGTCTATCAGCGTCTTCTATCAACTCTCAGCCTTGGAAGTTTGTTGTAGTAGAAAGCGATGAAGCAAAGCAGCGTTTGCACGATAGCTTTGAAAATAAGCATCAGTTTAACCAACATCACGCTAAAGAAGCATCGCATACTATTTTGTTTGCCTACGACCCTAAATTCACCAAAGAAAAATTCGTTAAGCGTGTAGATGCGGAAGTCGCTTCTGGTCATTTACCTGAAGACATGCGTGAAAACTTTATGGGCGCTTATGCGTTTGCTGAAGCGAATACCGATGAAAATGGTAACAACGCCGCGTGGACTAAAGCCCAAGTTTATTTGGCATTGGGTAATGTATTACACACTTTGGCCCGTTTAGGGATAGCTTCCACACCTATGGAGGGTGTCGATCCTGACTTACTTGGCGAACTATTTAAAGAAGAATTAGACGGTCACATTTGTGAAGTGGCACTGGCTATGGGCTACGCAGATACAGAGCAAGATTGGAATCACGGCCTTCCAAAAGCGCGTTTACCAAAAGAAGACGTGATTGCAGTGGTTTAACCCTCATAGGACAGTCAGTTGTTTTAAGTAAGTGTAAAATGCAAAAGAGCGCTTTTAACGGCGCTCTTTTTATTTGTAATGCTCGTAACAGATAGCGTTGAAAATAATCTGTTTGCCCCCATCTCACTGGCTTGTCTGAAATTGTAATGTTAATTAAACCAGCCTAAATATCGTGCCCGCTTTTATAAAACGCTTTTACCCTTCTTCATTTACGCCATTTCTTGTTGCGTGGGTATTGTCGTATCTAATTGTTAGCACGGGTTTTCAGACACCTAATGTAGCGAGTAATGCTGAAGTTACATCGCAATCTCCGCTGGCTAAATTTGTACACAGTACACAAAGCTACTCTCTTAGGTTTAGCGCAACTAAGCTAACCGGTGATAAAGGCGAAAAGCCTACCGACGCAGAGCCGCAAGGTTTAATATCGGCATTGCTAAACTTTGCCTTTTACAAAGCGTCATCCAACAAGGTGCCATCAGCAGGCCCTTTCTATAATGATAAAACGTGGGTAAAAGCGAGCCCTCGAGGCCCACCTTCCATCCTGAGTTAACTCCTTTACACGCGCTAACGTGAAAGCAAAGCCTCTTTGTTTCTCGTTCAAGCGTTTTAAAACTTTATTATTCAGGATTCTAAAATGGCACGATTTTCATTTCGTGGCTTTATGTATGTGCTCATCGTTATGCTCGGTTTACTGAGCGCAGCGCCCAACATATTGCCACAATCAATTAAACAGCAGTTACCTACGTGGTATACCACTTCCACACTATCTTTAGGCTTAGATTTGCAAGGTGGTTCGCACCTGTTATTAGCCGCAGACACTAACGCCTTGTTCGAAAAACAGCTCAACAGCTTTTCGAGCGACTTGTTTAGCGAATTGCGCAGTCTAAACGTGCGCTATACAAAAACATCTCATTCACTCACTCATAAAGATAGTGATTCTGAAAGTGTTGTTTTTACTTTGCGCAATACAGATGATGCGAGAAAGGTAAAAGACGCCGCATACCAAATTTCTGCTCAACCAAATGGTTCAAGCGCACTTGATGTTACGATAAAGCAAAGCACCGTTACTCTTACGCTTAACGAGCTATACACCGAAAAACTAATTAAAGACACCTTAAGTCGAAGTGTTGAAGTAGTGCGAAAGCGTTTGAACGAAACAGGGCTTACTGAGCCTAGCGTTACGCTACAAGGTAAAGACGCCATTTTAGTTCAGATGCCGGGTATGTCTGACCCCACGCAAGTTAAAAAATTATTGGGCACTACCGCACAAATGACCTTTCATTGGGCTGCAAACAGTCGCTCAGAACAAGTAATGAGCAAACAAGATGCGGCGGGTAATTCCTATCGCTTAGAGCAAAAGGTGGCGCTAGAAGGTGAACATATCACTGACGCGGCCGGTGTTTTAAGTAGCGAAACCGGTCAGCCTGTAGTGACCTTTCGTTTAGACAGTGCCGGTGCAAAGCAGTTTGCCACTATGACCCGTGACAACATTGGCCGGGTGCTTGCTATTGTTCTTGACGATAAAGTGGTGACCGCCCCGGTTATTAACAGCGTGATCCCAGGCGGCCGAGGAGAAATTACCGGTAATTTTACGTTGCCCGAAGCAGGTAATACCGCATTAATGCTTCGCACTGGCGCGTTACCTGTGCCCCTTAATATTATAGAAGAACGTACGGTTGGGCCTGATTTAGGTAGCGACGCAATTCAAACCGGTGTAGAAAGCGGCATAGCAGGTGCGTTGTTAGTATTAGCATTTATGGTGGCGATTTACGGCAGATGGGGGGCTATTGCGAGCTTTGCTTTGTGTATCAACATGGCGTTGGTATTCGGCGCGTTAACCTTATTTGGCGCAACACTGACTCTACCGGGCATTGCAGGCTTGATTCTGACGATGGGCATGGCGGTAGATGCGAATATTTTGATCAATGAGCGTATTCGTGAGGAAAGTAAAAAAGGCCGCCCATCAGCCAGTGCAATAGAAGTAGGCTTTGAAAAAGCATTTGCAACAATAGTAGATTCAAACTTCACTACGCTTATAGCGGTAAGCTTGTTGTTTATGTTCGGTAGTGGGCCTATCAAAGGGTTTGCTATCACCATTGCCCTTGGTCTTGTATCTTCAGTATTTACTGCGGTTGCCTTAACTAAAATGTTGATGCTAAAAGCGGTTAATTTGAAAAAAAGAAACACGAGAGATCGCACGCCCATGCGCTTCTCGTCGCCGCTACTGCGGTTGAGTGATAAGCTAAGCGGTATTAATTTTCTGGCTAAACGTAAGATTGCATTAGCTATTTCGGTAGTGCTAACAGTGCTTTCAATTGGTTTATTTGCCAAACCGGGTCTACATTATGGTGTCGATTTTACTGGCGGCACTATGATTGAGTTGACCGCACCAAGCCTTTCTACCGATGAGCTGCGCAATGTCATTGAAAGTAATGGCTTTGATCAGATAGCAATTCAAGAATACGGCAGTGAGCATCACTATTTGTTGCGTGCTCCTGTTCTAGATAGCAGTGGCGAGCTTGAAAATAGTAATGCAAAGCAGACTGATGCCCTAAAACGTGCGATTTCACAGGCTGACGAGCAGGTAAGTTTTGATAAGATTGATATGGTTGGACCGAAAGTCAGCGGAGGCTTCGCAGAGCTATCAATTCTTGCGCTGCTTATCGCAGGTGGCGGCATGTTGGTGTACTTGTGGGCGCGTTTTGAAGCGCATTTCGCGACGGCAGCACTGCTTACCGTGTTACTGGATTTAACCAAAACCATAGGCTTTTTCGCGTTAACCGGTATCGAGTTTAACTTAACCGCAGTAGCAGCGTTATTAGCGCTTATTGGTTATTCAATAAACGATAAAGTGGTGGTACTTGATCGCATCCGTGAACTATTGCGTTTAGACCCAACCAAACCTTTAGCAAGTACTATCAATGAAGCTGTGAACAGCACATTAAGTCGAACGGTATTTACGTCCGTTACTACGCTGCTGGCCCTGTTGCCAATGGCTTTATTTGGTGGTGACGCAGTAGAAAGTTTTGCAGTGCCTATGGTTTTTGCTGTCGTGATTGGCACGTCTTCAACCTTGTTTATCACCTCTACATTATTGTATTTGTTGGGTAGTAGAAGAGAGAAACAGGGGAAAGCACAGTTAAAGCCTACTGCAGAAGAGATTAAGGCATCGTTGTCGCATATTCCCTAAGCGGCACAAATTCCTTAACCCGTATGCCTTGGCGCGTTTTTGTCTCTCAATACTTTGACACAAAAACGCGATAAGTTGACAGTATTAACAGGAACCCTTGATGCATTCACGCATACCCGAATAATTTGGTGTGAGCATCAAGGGCAATAAGGAGCGTATAATGTTTGCAGTTGATCACATTATTTTACTCAGTGCAGTGCTTGCTATTTTGGGCGTGCTGGCCAGTAAATTATCTCCACGCTTTGGCGTACCTGTTTTAGTTTTGTTCCTTGGTGTAGGTATGCTGGCTGGTGAAGATGGGATTGGCCGAATTTTCTTTGATAATGCCGATGCCGCCCATGCTATAGGTACATTCGCGCTTATCCTTATTTTATTTGATGGCGGTCTTCAAACATCTAAAAAGTCTATAATTCAGGCGTGGAAGCCAGCGGCTTTGCTCGCCACCTTTGGCGTAGTGGGAACAGCAGTGCTTACCGGCGTGGCGGCAATGATTATCCTCGATTTACCGCTTTATAAGGGCTTATTGCTTGGTGCTATTGTAGGGTCGACAGACGCCGCTGCAGTGTTTTCTGTTCTGCGCAATGCTGGTATACGCATTCCCGCTAAAATAAAGTCCACACTGGAGCTGGAAAGTGCGTCGAACGATCCTATGGCCATATTCCTGACCATTGGCCTAATAACCCTTATTCAAGACAGCTCTACCAAGCCCGTAGACTTGCTCTCACTCTTTGCCAGCCAAATGGGAGTGGGCGCGATAGTGGGCCTTGCCATTGGCGGTATTGCAGTATGGCTTTTCAGACGTGTTACCTTAATGGCCATTGGCTTGTACCCCGTATTCGTGATGTTGTTTGGCGTATTGTCTTTTGGCCTTGCTGCGAATCTAAATGGCAGTGGTTTCCTCGCTACTTTCATAACGGGCGTAATAGTGGGTAATAGCCGCTTTGCCTATCAACGCAACACCTTTGTATTTCTCGACGGTTTGGCGTGGCTTGGGCAAATTGCCATGTTCGTTATCCTCGGCTTGCTCGTTACACCCACTGAGCTTTTCGTAAACTGGAAGGAAGGCTTACTCATTGCGTTTGTGCTTATTTTTATTGCCCGTCCGCTGGTGGTTATGCCTATTTTGTTGCTTTCGAAGTTCTCATTTAAAGCGTCGTTGCTTATCTCGTGGGTGGGGTTGCGTGGTTCGGTGCCAATTATTTTAGCTATTTTCCCGCTGATATTTGGTATGCCCTACGCTGAGCTAATTTTCAATGTGGTGTTCTTCATTGTGCTTATTTCAGCCCTGTTACAGGGTTCAACCTTGCCCTACGCGGCGCGCAAGTTAGGCTTAGTATTAGACGATGAGGTAAAGGAATCAAGCACGCTAGAAATTGTCAAAGTTGCCAAGAGCAAGCGCGAGCTTATAGAAATAGAGGTTTCGAAGTTATCGCCCGCACTACATAAAACCATTAGCGAATTAGCTCTTCCCGATAATACGGTAGTGGCGATGATTGCTCGTGGTGAAGAAACCCTTATACCCAAAGGAAGTACCAAAATAGAAATGGGAGATCAAATTTTCATTATCACCAAACTGCTCGATAAAAGCGCCGTTGAGCATTGCTTTTACAGCGAGCAGGAATAGGGTGCTATTGTAGGGGACTTCATGTAGAATGCGCCTCGGAGTTGGCCAGGCAATCGCCGCTTTCGTAAGAAAGGGGAGGAAAGTCCGGGCTCCAAAGGGCAGGGTGCCAGATAACGTCTGGGCGGCGTGAGCCGACGACAAGTGCAGCAGAGAGAAGACCGCCTAAGCATGTTTACATGCCGGTAAGGCTGAAAGGGTGCGGTAAGAGCGCACCGCACCTCTGGTAACAGAGTGTGGCAAGGTAAACTCCACCCGGAGCAAGACCAAATAGGATCCCTTAACGTGTGGCCCGCATGGGGATCGGGTAGGTTGCTTGAATCAGTGAGCGATTGCTGATCTAGAGGAATGGTTGCCCACGACAGAACCCGGCTTACGGCCAACTCCACTCTTTTCTTTGATAGCTTCTCAAAGCATGTTTATTGTGCCGCTTTTAGACGATACTTTTCCTAAAGTAAGCGAGGGCTATTTCTATATCTAGCGAGACAAATATTTCTACTTTAGTTGTTATTTGTAGTGTGCGTTCCCCGTGTTGCTTTTTTGTTAACTGTTTTCGCGGTCTGAAAGTGCGTCTAAAAGGTCAAAACAAGTGTCTATCAGGCTAATTACATCAGTAATAATTTAGGTATGATTTGTTTTAGGTAAGGTACATGTTTTGCTTTAGAAATTACGCAGTTGTCACAAGTGTTGGTGAAAAATGCTCAAAGTGTAAATCCTATCCAAGCCTAAGACCCAAAACCAAACTTATACAAGAGAACTGTAATGGAAAAATCAGTGAGCACAAATGAACCACTAAAAGGTATTCTAGCAATCGTTATAGCGAGCTCTCTGTGGGGGACAACAGGCACTGCCGCTCAGTTCGCCCCAGAAATCAGTCCGTTAGCAATCGGTGCCTTTGCAATGGGGATAGGCGGTGTACTGCTTTGTGTTAGTGCCCGAAAATCACTGGTAAAGGATGTACCTATTCTTTTTTCTACACCACTGACCTTTCTGTTTGGCAGTGCATGTGTTGCAATTTATCCGCTGGCCTTTTACAGCTCAATGCGTTTGTCAGGCGTTGCCATAGGCACCGTAGTTTCTATCGCCAGTGCGCCATTATTCGCTGCGCTTTTAGAGTATTTTTTGAGTAAAAAGCCCGTGTCTCTAAAATGGTTTATTAGTTTTGTGTTTGGTGCGTTTGGGATTGGTATGTTAGCCATGGGCAAAGAGCTGGATACATTTTCAGCATCTAAAGATGATCAGGTGTTCGGCGTTATCTTGGGTTTAATTGCAGGTTTAACTTATGCGGGATATTCCTGGGCGGCAAAGCAACACATTGACGCTGGCACAAACTCAAAGTCTGCTATGGCCGGGCTGTTCGGCTGTGCTGCGATTGTCTTACTGCCCTCACTTTGGTTTACCGGTCAGAACCTATTTGCTAACGCTATTCACACTAGTGTTTCACTTTATATGGCCATAGTGCCGATGTTTTTTGGATACTTGCTTTTTGGTTATGGTCTTCGTACTACTGAAGCCAGTAAAGCCACGCTTATCACGCTAATAGAACCACTGGTAGCCACCTTATTCGCTATCTTCCTAATTGGTGAAGTATTCAAACCGGTGGGGTGGGTTGGCATGACGCTGGTAAGTCTCTGTCTTTTTATCCAATCGGTAAGGTTTCCTCTAGCTTTAAAGCGCTTTGGCCGAAAAGCGACGGCATAGCTTTGTCTTTATACCAATTCACTATTCCTCTCGACACTGGCCCAGTGATCTACCTTGTCGATGAGGTCTTCAGCATCGAAGGGCTTACTTAAATAATCGTCCATTCCCGCTTCAACACAGCGCTCTTTATCACCTTTCATTGCATTTGCGGTCAGGGCGATAATTGGAACGTTGAGGTAACGCTCTCCAGCTTCACCGTTTCTAATGCGCTTAGTTGCTTCAAAACCATCCATTTCTGGCATCTGACAATCCATCAAGATGACATCAAAGGTCACCTTCATTTTATTCAGAGCCTCTAGTGCTTCTAAGCCAGATTTGGCGCTAAGGGTAGTATGGTTGCTCAGATGCTGTTTCACGATTATTTGATTGATATCGTTGTCTTCAACAATGAGCACTTTACGCTTTTTACCTTTTTTTTGTTTTAACGAAGAGGCGTGATGTACAGGGACTAGCAAAGTCTCATCTGCTGGCTCAAGAGAAATAGTGAAAGAGAACGTACTCCCGTGTCCTTTTACACTTTCAAGTTTTATGTTGCCACCCATAAGTTCACAAAGCTGCTTACTAATTGATAAACCTAGACCTGTTCCGCCAAACTTGCGGGTCGTTGATAGATCTTCTTGCGTGAAGACATCAAAAATAGTGCTTTGCTTATCTTGCGCAATACCTATTCCCGTGTCTTTTACGCTACATAAAAGTGTAAGGCTGTCGTCTGCGTTTTGTTTAATGCTAGTGGTTACTTCAATGTATCCAGCGTCAGTAAACTTGACGGCGTTACCTAACAGGTTCGACAGAATTTGCCTGAAGCGTACATCATCACCTTGCACAACGTGGAAGCCCTGTAGATCAAAGTGGAAGTGTAGATCGAGGCCTTTTTCTTGGCACATAATGGCGTACTGACTCTGAAGGTTCTCAAGTGACTCTAAAATATCGAAAGGGTTATCTTCGATTTGTAGCTGACCGGCTTCAATTTTAGAAAAGTCCAAAATGTCATTTACGATGTGTAAAAGGCCTTGAATGCTGAACTTCGCCAAAGAAAGATAATGCTTCTGTTCTTCGGTAAGTTCAGAGTTTGCCATTAGCTGCAAAACACCAGATATACCGTGGATAGGCGTGCGTATTTCGTGGCTCATACTCGCTAAGAAGCTAGACTTCAGTCGAGCAGACTCTTCGGCTTTCTCTCTCGCTTCCTGAAGATATTGCTCCGTTTGGCGTTGCTGCGTAACATCTTGCTGAAAACCGATGTAATGCGTCACTTCGCCATTGGTTTTAACTGGTGTTAAATTTAATCGGTTATAAAAGGCGCTGCCGTCTTTTCTGTAGTTAAGTAGTGTAGTTTCAATAGGCTCACGTGTCGCAATGGCTTTGCGAATTTGATCTACGGTTTGTAAACTGGTTTCATCACCCTGCATGGAGCGACAGTTTTGCCCAATTATTTCACTTCGTTTATAACCAGTTAATTCTTCAAATGCACTATTTACATAAATAATTGGCTGTCCGGCCCGTTTGACATCAGAAATAATAATCGAAACAGTTGCTTCATCCATCGCATGGGTCAGTATGTTTACATGGCTTTCTAATGCGCGCTGCTCGGTAACGTCACTACCTACATATATGTCGCCACGAATATTACCCTTTACGTCAGCGAGCGAAGCTTTTGTCCAGCGAATATAACGCTCTTTGCCCGAATCTACTGAAAAGTGCGTCAACTCATCGCATGGCTGTGTCGCTAGTTTCCGAACTATAAGTTTTAAAATCGAACTCTTTTCACCGTATTGATCATCGCAAAAAGCATCGAAGCGCGTATTTGAAATGAGTATTTCTTGATTCTGGTCGACTACAACCAGCATGTCGCCCATCGACTCTAATACATTGGAAAACTGCTCGTTAGACAGTGAAACCTCGGTTAGATCCCAAATAAGCTTATCGAAGGCGGCTCGAATGTCGGCTAACTCTTTTGCCTCCGCTTGCAATTCATCGTTTAAAGAGGTTGTGTTGTCACTGGTAAGACGGTTTTTAATATCGTCATAAAGCGTTGAGAGGGTTCGCTCAGCTAACGTTCCGGTCATGCTCACCATATGCAATATAATGAAAATGAATCCTGTGATCATTGCTAATAAGACGATGCCCGTCCAAGCAACTTCTCTGTAAGCCTTGATAGTTGGCTTAACGCTATACAATTGAAGATTCTTCCAGCTAGTTTGCTTAATAGAATAGCCGCTTTGGTTGAACGCTAAAAAGCTTGAATTTAGTGCGATTAAAGAGGGGTCGCTACTAAATAGTACGTTTCCGCTTAAATCTGTAACTAATTGGTTAGTGAGTCGAGGATAGGGCTCAAGAAGTGATTGAAGGCTGTCAACATACATAACAAGGGCACCTTCAGAGACACCATTGAGTAAAACGGGAACGCTAAATACTACTCCGTATTTAGATACAGAAGAAAATGTGTTTGATGAGCCAAGTGTGTGCTGACGCCAAGCATTGCTTAACGACTCAGGTAGGGCTGCACTCCAGTTTTTTTCGATAACTTTTTTACCCGTAAAGTCAAACAGTGCAAATTCGACGGTTTTTGCTTGAGTGAGGTTTAAAGAGCGAAAGAACATAGGCAAGTAATTATCTCGCTGTTCTAAATCAACCAGCGAATTAATAATAATGTCATTTGCCGCTAGATCAGCAAGCTGACGAGTTGTATCGCTTACAATGAAACTAATATCTTGCTCGAGCCCTTCTACCGACTGCTGCTGAAGGGCATTACTTTGCTTAACAATGAAATGAAAGGAAAGGGCAACTAGCGTAATAGACAGCACTGCTATTAATAGCGCTAGCCTTGGGATCATGCTTGAAAGCAATAAAGAACGCAGCCTTATAGGTTCATGCTGCATTATTTCTTGCCCGTTGTTACCAAATGGCCTTTATCATTAATCTTCGTCATAAAATAATCCTTTGACCAAAGTGCATCATGCCTTTCTTGAGTGAATGGAGCTTCATAGTATTTTACAGCACCCTGGATGTCTTTAAGCGATTCTAGAGCATTGCGCAACTCGTTAATTTGTATGCTACCAGCTTTATCGGCAGCGATTGCAACTAAATGAATTAAATCATACGCATGGGCCAGACCTGTGACACCCTCAATAGCTGCTGCATCGATTAAACCATACTTGTCATAATAGGCTTCTAACAGTTGTTTAGCCTTGTTATTTTTTTGATGGTGGAAGTGAAACGTTTGAAGAACTGAAATGTTGTGGTGGCTGATTGGGTTAACTAGTTTAGATGCTAACTGTCCAGATGCTACGCCCCAGTGAGCAATTACCGGAAGCGAGCTTACCCCCTGCTCAGCCATAGCATTCAAGACGACCGCGCCTTCGGGTACGTTAGTAACTAATACGACACCGTCTGTTTTCGCATTTTTTATCGCTGCAATATCTTCAGAGAAATTCTTCTGCTGCCAGTTAATCCAATGAGTGGCACTAATGTTTACGCCTTGTTCCGCTGCCGCTTTCGTTAATGATTCAAGGTTAGAGCGTCCCCAACCTGTGCGCTCCAAAACCAAAGCGACATTTGACAATCCGTTGGATTTTGCAAAGTTAATCAGTAAAGGAGCGGCTTCTGCGTCACGTACTGAGACCCGAAAAACGTTATTGGGGGAATGCTTATTATCGATGATGGAGGTACCAGCGGCCCATGGTACCAGCATGAGAATATTTTTATTATGTATAATATCGATCTCAGCAAGCACAACTGGGGTGTGTACTCCACCGACGACGGCTAGCAAGTTTGGCATTTTCGCAAACTGCTCAATGTTGTGAATGCCGCGAGCTGGGTTCCCTCGATGATCTTTCGCAATTACTTTAAGTTTACGGCCAAGTATCCCCCCATTTGCGTTAATCTCTTCAACGGCTAGCTCTACACCTCGGGTAATAGCCACACCTCCCTCTACAGCAACTGCTGAAAGGTCTGCATCTATACCTATTATCAGAGGCTCTTGAGTGCTGTCAGCGCGGCATGAATTGATAAAAAACATAAAGCAGAAAACCGCTGTTAGAAGAAGTTGTACACGCATGGGTTAGTTACCTAGTTGATTACCCTTCAAAGTGTATAGCAATGTGCTGAACGTTTTCCTATTTACGCACTATTCTTTAGTATAATTTAGTACGTTTTGTGAGCAGTTTCTTGCGAGGCAACGTTTGTTGTTTTACTGCAAAAAGACCAATGTGGCACGATTCTATCATTGAACAAACAGTGTAAAGCTAAATGGTTGTTTAGTGAGCAGCTATGCAAGGGCCCAGCGCGCAATTAGAATGTTAAAAACATCTGTGCCTGTGTTGAAGGTATTCTCTTTTACTATTAAAAATTAAGGAGAACAGTAGTTTGGAGTATAAGTGCGAAATACAACATTGCCTACAATTATAGATGTAGAAGCAAGTGGATTTGGGGCGGCAAGTTACCCCATAGAAATAGGCATTGTGCGCTATGATGGTGCAAAATGGTGCAAACTACTGAGGCCATTTGACTCTTGGGTACACTGGGATACAAAAGCAGAATCGCTTCATGGCATCTCTCAACAAATGTTACAAGCACGAGGCGAGGAGCCTCATAAGGTGTGCGTTGAGCTTAATAATTTTCTGGGAAATACGGTTGTATACAGTGACGGATGGGTGGTAGATAACCCTTGGTTGATAAAGCTGTTCTCGGCTGCGCAAATTGAAATGTCGTTCACCTGCCGCGCCCTTGAATATATATTGAGTGAGTCTCAAATGGATAACTGGCACGACGTAAAAAATAGTCTTTCCGCTGAACTAGACGTAAAGCGTCACCGAGCGAGTTCTGATGCAATGATAATTCAGCAAACCTATGCTAAAACAATGGCGCTAACTCAGAAGTGATTCTGTGTTGCCTTTACAATTAGGGAGGCACAGTTTTGACGTCGCGGCGTTCGATAAGCTAAAGGTAGTGATATTCCTAGAACAGGTAATTAACACCTAAAGAAAGCGCCATATTCTCTTCTTCGCCAATTTGTCTATGCTCTAGCTCTACGGCCATGTTTAACCCTTCGCTTTGGCCAAGTAGCCAGCCTAATCGCGTAAAAGTACCTACATCGTGGGGTAAATAAAGCCACTCAGCATAATGTTGAAAAGCGGTATTGTTTGTTTTGTAGGTCGCATAAACCTTCTGCGGCACCCAAGTGTTAAAACGCCGGCTGGCGCTAAACATACCTTGTGAGCCCGCTGGATAGGTATAAGTGTTGTCGTAAAGGTAGGTTTCGGTCGTAGATTTAACGCGGTACATACTGTTTAGCTGCCACCGAGCTATCTTCTTGCTCTTGAACTGAATTGGGCTGTAGAGGGTATTATTTACTTCCGCGAACACGGGTGAGGCTGTTATTGAGACAGCCAGCGTGAACGCTGTAAGAGTACCAGAGACTACATTCATGGAAGAACCCAAGTTGTTGTTGTCATGGCTTGTAAACAACCAGAAACTACAAGCGATAGTGTGTTCGTTATTTAAGCATAGCTGCAAAAACAAAGGATGAAAATAGGCTTTACCTTTTTTAATTTAGGGGGCTAGCTTGTCTCACCTGAAAGACTCAACAAAAAACGCCGCTAGCTTGTATAGCTTCAATGTAAAGCGTAACAAGCTAGCGGCGTTTTCAAAAAGGGTTAAAGGCTTATCGAATTAAATCGATGCTTTTAATGCTTCTGCTTTATCTGTTGCTTCCCACGGGAATTCGTTACGACCAAAGTGACCGTATGCAGCTGTTGGGCGATAAATTGGGCGTTCAAGATTTAGCATTTGGATAAGGCCGTAAGGACGCAAGTCGAAGTGTTCGCGTACCAATGCAACCAGTGTCTTCTCATCTACCACGCCAGTTCCAAAGGTATCGATGCTGATAGACGTTGGCTCTGCCACACCGATGGCGTAAGACACTTGGATTTCACAGCGCTTAGCAAGACCTGCTGCCACAATGTTCTTAGCAACATAACGGCCCGCGTATGCTGCGCTGCGGTCAACCTTTGATGGATCTTTGCCTGAGAACGCGCCACCACCGTGACGAGCCATACCGCCGTATGTATCTACGATAATTTTTCGACCTGTTAAGCCACAGTCGCCCATTGGACCACCGATTACGAATCGACCCGTTGGATTGATGTGAAAACGCGTGTTGCCATCTATCCACTCGCTTGGAAGCACAGGCTTGATGATTTCTTCCATTACCGCTTCACGTACTGTTTCAGTGCTTACTGAATCACAGTGCTGGGTTGAAAGTACAACCGCGTCAATGCCTACAGGCTTGTCGTTTTCGTATTTAAAAGTGATTTGGCTTTTTGCATCTGGACGCAACCAGTCTAGTTTGCCAGATTTACGTACTTCCGCTTGTTTTTGAACAAGGCGGTGAGAGTACGTGATAGGCGCCGGCATTAATACATCAGTTTCGTCGCTCGCGTAACCAAACATCAGGCCTTGGTCACCTGCACCTTGCTCTTCTAAGCTTGCGCGGTCAACACCTTGATTGATGTCAGGAGACTGTTTACCAATTGCGTTTAATACCGCACATGAATCGGCGTCAAAGCCCATATCTGAGTGCGTGTAGCCAATTTCTTTAACAGTTTTTCGGGTAAGTTCTTCAATGTCTACCCATGCAGAAGTGGTGACCTCACCACCTACTAAAACCATACCGGTTTTTACATACGTTTCGCAGGCCACCCGAGCGCGAGGATCTTGTTCTAAAATAGCGTCAAGAACCGCATCTGAGATCTGATCAGCAATTTTGTCCGGATGTCCTTCAGACACTGACTCGGATGTGAATAAATGCGTGGCCATAAATGCTCCGTAAGCGTTAAATTATCAAAATAGTCGTATATTGTACTAAAACAAGTTATAAATACCAGTCTTTACTTCTAGACGTCTAAAAGTCTCTTTGTTACGAAATGTTGACATAACCCGATCAGTATTAAGGTTATTTGTATGAAATAAAAAGACTTAGGCAAAGGTAAGAGAGTTTTTATTACCGTGCTAATACGCATTGGCGAGCGTATAGACCATTTTTTACTATTACTTTCGCTATTGGCAATGAAAACTCATTGAACTGTTAGGTGGCATAGGTAAGAATAACGCCACATTCAATCGTATAAAGAAGTAGAGCAAACGCCTTATCTCTACGCTCGTCTAGCTTTGCTAGCCCGCTAAGATACGAAACAAAAGATACAAAATAAATCAGGAGACAACATGCCCTCTCGTCGTGAACTCGCCAATGCAATCCGTGCATTAAGTATGGACGCCGTTCAACAAGCTAAATCTGGTCACCCAGGTGCCCCAATGGGGATGGCTGATATCGCACAGGTACTATGGGGTGATTTCTTATCACACAACCCAGCAAACCCGTCTTGGGCTAACCGCGATCGCTTTGTGCTTTCAAATGGTCACGGCTCGATGCTGTTGTATTCTCTACTTCATCTTTCAGGTTATGAACTGCCTATTGAAGAGCTGAAGAACTTCCGCCAATTGCATTCAAAAACGCCAGGTCACCCAGAGTACGGTTATGCGCCAGGCGTTGAAACAACCACTGGCCCACTAGGCCAAGGTATAAGTAATGCTGTGGGTATGGCGCTTGCCGAAAAAGTGCTAGCGGCACAATTTAACCGTGACGGTCACAACATTGTTGATCATCACACCTACGCATTCTTAGGCGACGGCTGCCTAATGGAAGGTATCTCACACGAGACGTGTTCATTAGCTGGTACATTAGGCCTTGGTAAGCTTATCGCGTTTTGGGATGACAACGGCATTTCAATTGATGGTGAAGTGGAAGGTTGGTTCACTGACGATACGCCAGCACGCTTCAAGAGCTACGGTTGGGAAGTTATTGACGGTGTTGACGGTCACGATGCAGAGCAAGTAAAAGCCGCCATTGAAAAGGCACAAGCGAATACGGCGCAGCCTACGCTTATTTGTTGTAAAACCACCATTGGTTTCGGTTCGCCTAATAAAGAAGGTACCGAGTCTTGCCACGGTGCACCGTTAGGTGATGACGAAATTGTCGCTACACGTGAAAAGCTTGGCTGGAGCCATGGCGCGTTCGAAATTCCAGACGATATCTACGCGGGCTGGGATGGCAAAGAGAAAGGCTCAAAAGCGGAAAGCGCGTGGAACGACGCTTTCGCAGCATACGAAGCCGCCTACCCAGAGCTTGCAGCAGAATTCAAACGTCGTGTAAATGGCGAATTACCAGCAGATTTCAGCGATAAAGCAGATGCAATTATTGCTGAACTTCAAGCTAACCCACAAAACATTGCTTCACGTAAAGCATCGCAAAATGCATTAAACGCGTTTGGTCCGTTACTTCCTGAACTATTAGGCGGCTCTGCCGACCTAGCAGGTTCTAACCTTACCATTTGGGAAGGTAGCAAAGGCGTTGAAGCAAACGATGCATCAGGTAACTACATTTATTACGGTGTACGTGAGTTTGGTATGTCTGCCATGATGAATGGTATTGCCCTTCACGGCGGCTTTAAGGCATACGGTGCAACCTTCCTAATGTTTATGGAATATGCACGCAATGCGGTACGCATGGCGGCACTAATGAAGCAGCCGGCAATTTTCGTTTACACCCACGATTCAATTGGTTTAGGTGAAGACGGCCCAACACACCAACCGGTAGAGCAGGTGGTTGCGCTACGTGCAACGCCTAACCTTGATAACTGGCGTCCTTGTGATCAGGTTGAGTCTGCTGTGTCGTGGAAGTCTGCTATTGAGCGCACTGATGGCCCAACAACACTGATCTTCACGCGTCAAGGCTTAGCGCAGCAAGAAAGAACGGCTCAACAAGTGGCTGATATCGCGAAAGGCGGTTACGTACTTAAAGACTGTGAAGGTACGCCAGAGCTTATTCTTATTGGTACCGGTTCTGAAGTTCAGCTAGCGGTTGAAGCTGCAGCAAAACTGACCGAGCAGGGGAAGGCCGTTCGCGTAGTGTCTATGCCATCAACTGACGTATTCGACCGTCAGTCTGCAGATTACCGTGAAAGCGTACTACCTTCTAGCGTTGTTAAACGCGTAGCGGTTGAAGCGCTGTCTAAAGATAGCTGGTACAAGTACGTTGGCTTTAATGGCGCTATCGTGGGCATGGACACCTTTGGTGAGTCTGCGCCTGCTGGCGATTTGTTTAAGCACTTCAACATTACCACTGACGCTGTAGTAGAGGCTGCACTGTCTCTGTAAGAGGTAATAGATAAGCCTATGGTAAATATTGCCATTAATGGGTTTGGTCGTATTGGTCGCAACGTGTTACGTGCGCTTTATGAAAGCGGGCGCAACAATGAATTTAACGTAGTGGCCATTAACGACATTGCTAAACCCGAAGGCATTGCACATTTACTTAAATACGATACCGCCCACGGGCGGTTCCGTTTTGATGTGGCCTTAAAAAACAACACGCTTAATGTGGCAGGCGACGATATTACACTGCTCGCGATAAGCGATATTAAAGACCTACCGTGGAAAAACTTAGGTATTGATATTGTGCTTGAGTGTACGGGTAAGTTTGATGACAGAGCGTCGGGGCAAGCTCATTTAGATGCAGGCGCTGGCAAAGTGCTGTTCTCATCTCCCGGTTCACCAGATTTAGACAATACAGTCATTTTTGGAACCAACGAAGACACGTTGACCAGTGAACAAAAATTAGTCTCTAACGGCTCTTGTACCACAAACTGCATTGTTCCTGTTATCCAAGCACTAGACGCTGCGTTCGGTGTTGAAAGTGGTACGATCACAACCATTCACGCGTCTATGCACGACCAGCAGGTTATCGACGCCTATCACGAAGATTTGCGCAGAACCCGTGCTGCAAGTCAGTCAATTATTCCCGTTGATACCCGACTTGCTGCCGGTATAGAGCGTATTCTGCCTAAGTTTGCGGGTAAGTTCGAAGCCATTGCCGTGCGTGTACCCACTATCAATGTTACTGCCATGGATTTAAGCGTAACGCTTCAGTCTAAGGTAACTATTGAGCAAGTGAATCAAGCCCTTCGCAATGCAAAAGCGGGGCGTTTACAGGGTATTTTGGATTACACAGAAGAGCCGTTGGTGTCAGTAGATTTCAATCACGACCCACACTCGTGTATTGTGGATGGCACACAAACAAGAGTCAGTCACAAGCAGCTAGTAAAAACACTGGTGTGGTGTGACAACGAATGGGGTTTTGCAAACCGTATGCTCGACACAGCTAAAGTGATGTTCGACGCAAAATAACGCATTGATGCTGCCAAGGCTGGTAGCACAGCCCGCGCAGCTTTCACAGTTAATTTGAGCGTGCTTTTAACGCATGCTCTGCTGAATTTAAATTAACATAGGAAAGACGATGGCAATTCCAAGCATGAGCGATATGGCCCTACAAGGTCAGCGCGTACTAATTAGACAAGACTTAAATGTGCCGGTAAAAGACGGCAAAGTAACTTCTGATGCCCGTATAAAAGCATCAATCCCTACGATTAAAGCAGCCCTAGAAGCTGGTGCGGCAGTTATGGTGATGTCTCACCTTGGCCGTCCTACTGAAGGCGAGCCTGCGGATGAGTTTTCTCTTCAACCTGTTGTAGATTACCTTAACGATGCCCTAGACGTACCGGTTAAGCTTGTTAAAGACTACCTAGACGGTGTTGAGCTTAGCGAAGGCGAATTGGTTATCCTTGAAAACGTACGTTTTAATAACGGCGAAAAGAAGGACGACGAGACGTTAGCGAAACAGTACGCAGCACTTTGCGATATTTTCGTTATGGATGCCTTTGGCACCGCTCACCGTGCACAAGCGTCTACCCATGGCGTTGCTAAATTCGCGCCAAAAGCCTGTGCTGGCCCATTACTTGCTGCAGAATTAGACGCACTGGGCAAAGCCTTAGATAACCCTAAGCGCCCAATGGTTGCTATTGTGGGTGGCTCTAAAGTATCTACCAAGTTGACCGTGTTAAAAACATTGGCTGAAAAAGTTGACCAGCTGATTGTTGGCGGTGGTATCGCTAATACGTTTATCGCGGCACAGGGCCATAATGTGGGTAAGTCACTAGTAGAGATGGACCTTACCGAGCAAGCTACGCAGCTGATGAATGAAGCGCAGGCGAATGGCGGCAATATTCCAGTGCCAACAGATGTTGTAGTGGGTAAAGCGTTTGATGAGAACACCGAAGCAACGCTAAAAGTAGTCAGTGACGTTGCTGACGACGATATGATTTTTGATATCGGCCCAGACTCATCTAAGGCGTTAGAAGACATTATTAAAAACGCAGGAACTATCGTATGGAATGGTCCTGTAGGCGTATTTGAATTTGAACAGTTCAGTGCCGGTACGAAAGCGCTTTCAGAAGCGATTGCAGCGAGCGATGCATTCTCAATCGCAGGTGGTGGTGATACACTAGCAGCCGTTGATAAATACGGAATTGCCGATAAAGTTTCGTATATTTCAACAGGTGGTGGCGCGTTCCTTGAATTCTTGGAAGGTAAAACACTACCAGCGGTAGCAGTACTAGAAGAAAAAAATAAATAAGCCTAAGCGCTGCATATTAAAGCAGCGTTCTACAGCGCATAAGAGCTCAGAGAAGCTCATGAAAGCTAAGGCCTAGTGCAAAGTTGCCCCAACATGTGTCACGCTCAGTAACAGCATTTTTGAGCGTGACCATTTAATCGGAAACGATTACACCTGCGAAACAGTGAAGTGCGCAGGCATAAATACCAATCTTATTACAGATGTGTTTACTTAAGGTGCTGGCAAGCTGCGTCTGAGACAAACAGATCTTTAATAGAATTGGTATAACAATAAACCCTACACCTGTCTATTAAGGCAGTAATATACAAAAGGAGTGTTGCAATGGCATCACAAGCTCAGCAGGCAATGTTGGATAAACTGAAAACGCAAACCGGTTTTATTGCAGCGTTAGATCAAAGCGGCGGTAGTACCCCTAAAGCGTTGCGCTTATACGGCATCGAAGAGTCAGAGTATAGCTCAGACGAAGAGATGTTTAATCTTGTTCACGAAATGCGTACACGCATTATCACCAGCACCCCTTTTAGCGGCGAGCGCGTTCTTGGCGCAATCTTGTTTGAAAACACCCTTGATAGAGAAATTGAAGGCATGTCTTCTGCACATTTTTTATGGCAGAAGAAGCGCGTAATTCCGTTCCTAAAGGTAGATAAAGGACTAGCTGAAGAAAGCAACGGCGTGCAGGTAATGAAGCCAATGCCAGGACTTGATGCTCTGCTTGCTAAAGCGGTGGCGCAAGATGTATTTGGTACTAAAATGCGCAGTGTTGTTAAGCTTGCTAATCACCAAGGTATTAAAGACGTTGTTGCTCAGCAATTTGAAGTGGGTAAGCAAATTTTAGCCGCGGGCCTTGTTCCAATCATTGAGCCAGAAGTGGATATTCACAGTCCACAAAAAGCGGAAGCAGAAGCATTACTTAAGCTAGAGATTTTGACCCAGCTTAATCTGCTAAACGAAGGTCAGGAAGTCATGCTTAAGCTTACGCTTCCGACAGAAGCAAACTTCTATAAAGAGCTTGTTGATCACCCTCGTGTACTTAAAGTAGTGGCGCTATCTGGTGGCTATAGCCGTGAGGAAGCAAACGCAAAGCTGGCAGAAAACCAAGGCATGATTGCGAGTTTCTCTCGTGCTTTAACCGAAGGTGTATCAGCACAGCAATCTCAAGAAGAGTTTGAAGCAACGCTAGATACTGCAATTGAAGGTATCTACCAAGCATCTAAGGCGTAGTAAAAAGCGTTGGTACAATATTCTTTGTAAACTCGTTAGAGCGCCACTGGCGCTCTTTTTGTTTTCGTCAGTTTTGTATTCTTTATTACCGCGTAAAGTCAAAACGGGTAAAGAAGCGTTCGGCTTCGTCTCTGTTATAGCTATAGCCCTTATCTGTCAGGGCATTTAAAGCATCTTGTACAGAATTGTAAAAGCAGTAAGGAACCTCAGCAGTGTTATAACACTGAGAAACCTGCTGCTTAGTTGTCAGCATAATGTCGGTATCTAATATCACCACAGCAAGAAATGACAGGCCACGGGCTTTCCTTATTCGTGTTTGCTTAACAAAAATATCAAAGGCGGAAGGAGGCATCAGGCTTTCACCATAAAGACAACTTAACTGCGCCCATGGTCTACCTTGCTCGAATGTGGAGATATCGGACGACATCTTAATCACGCCATTTTTCAAGGTTTCATCATTCCATGGGCCGCGCGCTGTGAACATCAGCAACCGACCATTAGCTGTACTTTCAAATTCGCCGTGTGGATTATTCATGGTTAATACCTTTTTGCCATGTATAAACGTTAGCATTCTGACGTTTAGGTGCAACTAACCAAAAGGCTAATTAATACTAATCCGCATAGTTCACTGCTCTCTCAGAAGGCGCTGGCAAGTGTCCAAGTAAAGCGCGGAAATGCAGGAATGTCGGTTTCCTTTCAAATTCCCAGAATGCAGCTAGGAAACTTGCCAGGACTTCCCGAAGGGCGAGTTTAAATTACTGTATTACGTTTATTAGTTTGCGCTTAATCGTCTTGATGAGGACGTTCAGCGTTTACTCTTTATCGAGAGAATTTATTCAGTAATACTGGAATGACAAAACCATCACGCAAAAGTGATTACGCCAGAAAACAAAACGAGAGGGCCTGATTTAAAGTGTTCCACAAAGGTTTACAGGCCCATATAACGAAAAATAAGGTGAGGTATGTTTAAAAATAGCAGTCGCAGGTACTCGTCGGTAGTGATGCGTCAGGCAGCGTTAGCTGCACTTTTTTACGGGGGCGTTTTTGCATTTTCAAATGCAGTGTTATCTAGTTCAGTCTTTGCCAATACTGAGGCTGAAACTACCGATACAGACAATCACTATTTTAAATCGGAAGATATTTTTAATTTGGAATACGTGAGTGAGGTTCAGGTGTCACCAAACGGTGAATATATTGCGTATGTGCGCCGTTCAAACGACATTATGTCAGACAGTAGTAGAGCGAACGTTTGGCTAGCATCTGTTGATGGTAAGTCACACCGCCCATTACTGTCATCTAAGAAAAACTACTATTCTATTCGTTGGTCACCGGATGGGAGCCGCTTGGCTTATCTGTCTAACGAAGAGGGTAAACCGCAATTATATGTGCGATGGATGGATACAGGGCAAACGGCTCTCGTCACAAACGTGACGTCGAGCCCGAGCAATATTACTTGGTCGCCAGATGGTAAATACATTGCCTTTACCATGAGCGTAGATGCCAAAGAAAAGCCGCTAGATGTAAAAATGCCTAAAAAGCCAGACGGTGCAAAGTGGTCGCCTAAATTTCAGTACATCACCAAAGCGCGCTATCAAGCCGATGGGCGCGGGGTTCTTGAGCCAGCTTACACTCATATTTTTATCGTTCCTGCCGATGGTGGCACAGCACGACAGCTGACTTCAGGTAACTATCACCACAATGGGCGATTAAGCTTCTCCCCCGATGGTGACAAAATCTATTTCTCTGCCAATCGCACTGATAATTGGGAGTATGAGCCTCTTGAAGCCGATATATTTTCCGTTGATTTAATGGGAAATATTGAACAGTTGACTCAGGATAAAGGGCGTGAATCATCGCCTGTAGTATCGCCCGACGGAAAACATATTGCCTATTCGTATCGCGACGACGAAAAAGTGATGTATAAAAATAGCTATTTATACCTGATGAATAGCGACGGCTCTGAACAAAGAAAC
The DNA here is from genome assembly GCF_056160105.1 of Alteromonas sp. ABD4_190. NCBI lineage: Bacteria > Pseudomonadati > Pseudomonadota > Gammaproteobacteria > Alteromonadales > Alteromonadaceae > Alteromonas > Alteromonas sp. ABD4_190. The sequence goes on along the minus strand of NZ_JBSWWN010000001.1, from coordinate 1,243,280 downwards.
TTAACAAAAGATATTGATAATTCAGTGTCTAATTTTCACTGGAAAGACAATAAACGTATTTACTTTCAGCAATCGGTACGCGGCTTGGCACAAGTTGATGTCGTATCGTTGTCGGGCAAAGTGAAAACAGTGGCGAGCGGTTTAGGTGGCACTACACTCGGCCGCCCCTACGTGTTTGGTACCTATCATGCGGTAGGTGATGTAGTGGCATACACTAAAGGACGAACCGATCGTCCTGCAGAGCTATTTGTGACGAAGCGAAAAGAGCGACAGCTTACTACGCTGAACGAAGACGTTTTAGGGCATAAACAGCTCGGAGAGGTGAAAGAGATTGTCTATCCATCTTCTATTGATGGCGAAGAAATACAAGGATGGTACATTCTGCCACCAAACTATGACAGTTCGAAAACGTATCCACTTATTTTGGAAATTCATGGTGGGCCAAACCTCGCCTATGGCCCTGTATTTACTGCTGAATTGCAGCGCATGGCAGCAGAGGGTTATGTGGTGTTTTATGATAATCACAGAGGCAGCACAGGTTATGGTGAGCGATTTGCATTGCTGCTTCAAGGTAAATACAGTTCGGAATATGACTTTGCCGACCATATGTCGGGCGTTGATGCGTTGATTGAAAAAGGAATAGCTGACCCAGAACGCCTGTTTATAACGGGTGGCTCAGCGGGGGGGATTGCATCAGCCTATGCCATTGGCCTTACTGACCGATTCAAAGCAGCCGTTGTTGCAAAACCCGTTATCAACTGGTTATCGAAAGTGCTGACTGCCGATTCAGGCCTGTATCAAATCCCTTTCCAATTTCCGGGCAAGCCGTGGGATAACGTAGAGCATTACTGGAAGCGTTCACCGCTGTCACTAGTAGGAAATGTAACTACCCCCACCATGTTGATCACGGGAGTGGAGGACAAGCGCACGCCAATGTCTGAGACTGAACAGTTCTATCAAGCCTTAAAGCTTCAAAAGGTTGATAGCGTACTGGTGAAAGTACCGGGGTCTCCGCATGGAATTGCTTCTAAGCCTTCTAGAATGATTGGTAAAGTGGAAAACATTTTGGCGTGGTTTAAAAAATACGACAGCGCGCAGTCACAAAGTATGACAGTTGAAGCTCAATAACTAGTTCGTAAGAGTTATGCGTAAATGGGGCTATTGCGTCGATTCAATCGGTTCAAGGCCCCATTTTTTTAGTATTCGAGCATACTCGCCATTCGCTTTTAAAATTGAAAGCGCTTTTTTAAGCGAGTTTACTTTGTCTTTTTCAGTCTTAAGGCCGGTGGCAATAAAAAGGTCGGCACCTAATGCTTCAACGACATATTCGCTCGTTACGTCACTAGGATTAAAACCAGCGTCACTGATTTCATACTTTCCAGTCTCAAAATTAGCTAAAGCAAAGTCGATGCGTTCCATGTACAGCAACTTCCACAGTAGTGTAGGCTCAGCGACCAAAGCAAGGTTTTTATTTTCTTTAAAACCTTGTTGCTGTAAATAAAATGCTGAACCATAGCCGCGTATTGAGCCAACTCGAAAGTGCTTTGCTTCCTCTAAGGAATTGACGTGCATAGTCTCTTTTCGCTTTAAGCGGATAAGCGAAGCCTGCATATGATTAACTGAAGAAAGCCACGTAAAATCACTTTCTCTATTGGATGTTTTTAATAGGGATAAAAGTACAAGGTTGGGATTGTCTCGGGCTTCTTGTAATGCTCGCGCCCACGGCAAATGTTCTAACGAACTACTAAATGGCAGTAAAGGCTGAAGTGCGTTCGCGAGGTCTACGTTGACGCCCTGTGCTTTTCCATTCTCGTCAATCCAGTAATAGGGCGGCGTAACCTCGCTCAAAAAGTAGACATGGTTCGAAGAACCAAAGGTAGATGAACTTGCAATCAGCAACAAAATAATCCAGATACTACGAAACATAACTACTGTTGAGAACCTACAAAAATAACACCAATTGAGGGTTTTAGATAAGAAAAAGCTAATGCGCAGTATACCCGTTTTATAGGCAAATAATACTGATATTTGCCTATAAAATGCTCAGTTCGAGATATTGATAGCCGATATGTGTTTATTCCACAACAGGGTGTAACTGTTCGATATCAGGTACAACTGTGAGTTTTAAATCAAGGGCTTTCCAATAGTGGCTTTCACGCAGTAGGTCAGCAGAAATAATGGGTTTTTCATCTAACCAGCCTTCTGGAAAGGTAATAGTCAGTTCGTTCTTTTCTACATTTACAACGAGGTCAGGTACAAAACTCTCTTGGCGTTTAATATTGAGTAGCACACCCAAACGCAGTAAGGCGATTAAGTGCTTAACTGACTGCTGATCGAAAAGATTAAACGCAGGCAGTTCATTGATGCGAATCTTCTTTCTATGGAACCGTACGAGTGTAGCTAGCAGTAACTGCTGTTCCTGCGTAAACCCAGGCATATCCACATTGCCAAGAATATAAGCGCTATGTTTTTGTATACCTCGTGAGTTAATTTGCATGCCGACTTCATGAAGCAATGCGGCCCAGCCAAGCATGCTTTTAAAGTCGCGGCCTTTAAGTTTCCACTCTTTTTCGACATCACTGAAAAGTGAGAGGGTTGTGTTAAGCACCATAGTGGCTTGGGATGTATCTACATCGTAGCGCGTTGCCAAACTACTCGCCGTTCTGCCGCGAATATCAGCGTGATGAAGCTCATCTTCCATCTGATAAAGCACGCCTTCACGCAATGCGGCAGGCGAGTACACCAAGCCTTCAATTTCTAGTGCTTTGAATACGGCGATAAGAATAGCAAGGCCGCCCGCGATAACCACGCGGCGATCTTCACTTAAATCTGGGAAACTTAATTTGTCGATATGGCCGGCGCTGATGAACTGCTTCATCAAATTGCGTAAGCTTTTAAGCGTTACCGGGATATCGTGACCATTGGGTCTGTCTTGCTGGCAAAGAGTAAACAGTGAGCGAATGGTACCAGACGTACCTATACACTGAACCCATCCTAGCCTGCGATATTTATTGTCAATTAACTCAAGCTCTTGCTGTGCGGCGGTTATAGCGCGATTGAACGCTTTGGACTTTAGCTCACCGTCAGGGAAAAATCGTTTGGTATAGCTAACGCAGCCCATTTGAAGGCTTCGGCAAAGTAGGGGGGTAAAGCTTTTACCAATAACAAATTCGGTAGAACCACCGCCTATATCAATAACTAATTGTTGACCGTCTGCGTGGTTGGTATGAGCAACGCCTGAATAAATAAGTCGGGCTTCTTCTACACCTGAAATGACCTCGATAGGGTAGGGGAGGATGTCTTTTGCTGCGCTGATAAAATCGCGGGCGTTACGCGCTCTGCGCAACGTGTGGGTGGCGACAATCCTCACCGAGTCGGGCTCAAAACCTTTTAGGCTTTCCGCTACCACTTTAAGCATAGCTAGCCCGCGCTCCATCGCCTCTTCAGACAAAATGTCATCGTTGTTTAGACCTTCTGCCAAACGAACTTTTTGTTTCACTCTATGCAAAATCTGCACAGACCCAGCAACAATACGTGCTACTACTAAGTGAAAACTATTCGAGCCAATATCGAGTGCTGCGACTTTACTAACATCGCGGGTTTCCACATCATTAAAAACTGATTCGTGCTGGGTCATGTACTAATTATCTATCCTACAAAGTGTCTTCTAGCTTCTTCAAATAGTCATAAATTTCTATTTGCGAGCGAAGTTTTTTACGATTTCCCCTGCGAACGTACTTGTTGCTCTGATCCTTGTCAATCACTCGCGCTTTCAGGGTGTCTTTAAATTGTAGCTCCATTATATCAACAATGCGCTGTTGAAGACCTTTATCATACACTGGGCAACCTACTTCAATGCGGTTGTCCATGTTGCGGGTCATCCAATCTGCAGATGAGATGTACACTTTTCTATCGCCGCCGCCTTCAAAAATCATTACACGAGGGTGTTCAAGGAACCTATCGACAATAGAGATAATTTCGATGTTTTCGCTTATTCCTTTTATCCCAGGGTTAAGCGAACACATACCGCGTACTATACCGCGGATCTTAACGCCTGCCTGGCTGGCTCGGTACAAATCATCAATCAGTTCTTTATCTACAAGGTTGTTAATTTTGAAGGTGATTTGAGCCTTTTGACCTTGGTTTAGGTGCTGAATCTCTTGGCGAATTAGCGACTGAATTTTGGTTCTCGCGTTTAACGGCGATATTTGAAGATGCTGAAATTTGTAGCGTCGGTAAGGGTATTGAATAAGGTCGAATACCGCTACCCCTTCATCGGCAAGTTCTTGATTGCGAGTGAATAAGCTGTAGTCGGTATAAATTTTCGCGGTTTTCTCGTTGAAGTTACCGGTACCGAAATGCGCATAATTCACCAAACTTCCCCGTTCTTCACGGGTCACAATACACAACTTAGAATGAATTTTAAGGGTAGGCACGCCAAGTACAACGCGTATACCTGCATCGGTCATGCGTTTAGACCATTCAATGTTGGCTTCTTCGTCAAAACGGGCGCGAAGCTCTACGACAACCGTAACTTTTTTTCCGTTATCTACCGCGTCAATCAACGAGTTTATAATGCGAGAATTACTAGCAACACGATAAATATTGATGCGTATAGTTTTTACATTGGGGTCGAAAGCCGCCTGTCGAACGAATTCGGTGAAGTGCAGGAAGCGGTGATATGGGTAATATAGCAGTATATCTCGCGCAGTAATTGCATCAAATACCGTGTTGTATTGAGAGAACGCTTTGCTGTCGATGGCCGGCAGTGGAGTGTGCTCTAAATATTCTCGACCCACATTGGGGAAGCCAATGAAGTCTTTAAAGTTACGGTAGTGTCCCGCAGCGTGCATGGTATCAAGTTTGGTTATTTTAAGACGTTTGCGAAGGTCTGACTGCATATCTTCCGGCATGTCAGTGTCGTAGATAACGCGTACAGGCTCTGCAATAAGGCGCTGTTTCATACTTTCTGACATTTTCTCAACGAAACTTTCGTCAATTTCTTCGTTAATCGAATACTCTGCGTCACGGGTCATTTTAAATGAAAAGGCTTCAATTTCGTCAAACTTTACGAAACCGCGGAAGATATCTTCAATACACAACTGAATCATGTCATCAAGCATAACGATGCTTTTTTTCTTGCGGCTTTTCTGCGGTGGGATAAGCATAAAGCGCGACATTTCAGAAGTAGGAACTTGAATTACGGCAAACTTCGGGTTGCGTTCTTTTCTGCGTAGCGCAACGTACAAATAAACGGAGTTACCATTTAAGCGGCTTAACAGATCTGTTTTCTTATCAATAAGAATAGGCGCAATATGACGCAGTGCCTTGTTGATAAAATAATTGCGTACCCACTGCTTTTGATAATCGTCTAAGTCATCTTTGCGCAGGATATGGATGTTGTATCGAGCAAGGGATTTGACAACATCCTTGTGTATTTGATCGAACTTTTCAGAAAGATGCACTACTTTCTTTTGAATTTGTGCCATCAAGCTTATCAGTCGCGCGGCTTCTTCTTCGTTTCCATCGTTTTGTGCAATAGTGATAAGGCGCTTAACATCTGCAGCACGTACTCGATAGAATTCATCAAGATTATTAGAATAAATACCAAGAAAGCGAATGCGTTCTATAGCAGGGTTATTTTTATCTGCGGCTTCTTGAAGTACACGTTCGTTAAACGCAAGCCAGCTTAATTCCTTGGGATAATATAAAACGTCGTTATCCATAATGTCTCAATTCACGCTCATAAAAATGGTCAAAGACTGCCATCAGTCAGTGACACTACTGTGACAACACGTATTTTGGTATTAAAGTCTATTCAATACGATGCGGCTATTCCTTTACCTTTCAGTGGTATGGGCCTTGTTTCGAGGCACTGCCACGCTTGCTGGCGCGCACTTGAAATTAAGCCCATAACCTTACTATTATCGCTTCGCAGTAATATCCACCACTAGATCGTTAGCCAATGACTCCAGTGAGTCTTGCAGTGCGCCGTCGTCAAAATCTTCTGGCACCGCGATCTCTGCTTTTGCTTTGAAGATTAGACTTCCCCAGTTAGGCGCGCTTTCACAATGTGAAGCAAAGGTGACAATATTCAAGTTGAACTGGTTTAGAACAGAAGTAAGCTCTTGAACAATGCCGGTTTTGTCATTGCCCATCACATCAACCGTCAACTTGGTGGTGTTATTGCTGTCATTACTAGCAACCGCTACTGACTGCACTGACAAATCTTTAATGGCGTCTAATGCATCAATTAAGCTTTGTTTGTTGTTATCGGTAACGTGAACTTCAACAAAGCCAGTGAACATACCAGCCATATGTGCAAAACTCGACCCTTGCCAATTGCCTTCATGTTTGTACACACACTTAGCTAGTGCATCTACCAAACCAGGCTTGTCTTTACCCATGATGCTGATAACCAATGATTGCATGCGGTGCTCCTTATTGGGCGTGTAGAGAAAAACTTTGATCGTCTTCCTGTTGGGTAATACCATAGGCGCAGAGTGGGTTGCGCATAGGTAATGCTATAAACTTTCACTTGCTATTAGCATAACAAAACTTACACTGCTCACCAGTGCAATTTAGGGTTATTCTTCTTAAAAATGAAGAATTTCGAGAATAAGAATTACTAAACAGCCCCATGACTTTCGACAGCAACAGCACAAACAAAAAACGCCAGCGAAGCGATAGGTGGTCACGTTATGTCGTGACCGGCTTTGGCGGCCTTGTTTTGTTAACTCTTGTTATTCTTATTACCCACCTTATTAGCCAAGCTCTCCCGTTGGCATATACTCCTAGCTTAAATCATCTGTTGAGCTTGAAAACGTCTGATAATGAAAAAATTATCAGCGCAGGCGACATCATTAACAGTCAGCCAATGTTGGTTAGAAAGTCTGACTGTCGATTGGGATTAAAGTTGCTTCAAGGCAATGCTTTAATAAGCAATCACGATTACATTCGTCCTTGCGAGCATAGTTTGTCGAGCTACAGCGTGATGGGAGAGAATTATATTGTTGATGTCTCTCCCAATGCACAAGTAAGGGTTTTACCGGTTAGGTCATTCAATTTGACAGATGGCGGCGAAAAAGTTACCGCTACAAGTACGCCACAAGCTGTATTGTCGAACACTATAACCTTTGCGCTTCCTAAAGAGGAATGGGAAAAACGCACCAGCTGGAGTATGGCTCTGTCTTCAAAGTGGGCGGTAATTTCTATCACACAGGGTAATAATGTATTTATTCGTTGGGTAAATCGGCGTAGTCCTACGCAAGTGGTGGATAAGCGGTTTCATAATATAGACAGGCTCGTATTGTTACCTGGCAGCCAGAGCCTGTTGCTCCAAGTGAATGATACCCTTTTCCTCAATAGGCTCACGGATGAAGGGGCGTCATTACTTCCCGTAGCAGAAGATATCGCCATGTCATTAAATGAGAAGATTGTGTTTCCTCTTGCTAAAGACCGCACATTCTTCTTAATGAACAGTGAAACACAGGCGCTTACTCGCTGGGTTTTGAGCAAGAGCGATAAAGGCCTCACCTTTGAACAAACCTACCAAGTAGCGCTACCAGGAGAGAAAGTTAGGGATGTGGCAGAACATGCCAGTATGAATTTAGTGGCAGTGCTGACCGATAAGGCAAGGGTGCTATTGGTTAACCGTGTGTCTGGCGATGTGGTGGCGTCACAACAGATAGAGCGCTCGGCTGAGAATATTATTTGGTACGGCAATAAGCTGTACGGCTATTCAGAAAGTACCCTATCAGTATGGGAAGGTAAGCATTTAAGCGGCATTACTACATGGGCCTCTTTATTTGAACCTCAGCATTACGAAGGATATGAAAAAGAAGAAACCGTATGGCAAACCACCAGTGCGTCAGATTTTCAAGAAGCCAAGTTTAGTTTAACTCCGCTACTAATTGGCAGTATCAAAGCATCATTTTTAGCGCTACTTATTGCTATTCCAGTTGCTATTGGCGCGGCGATTTACACTGCGTTTTTCGCCAAAAGCCGATTGCGTAATATCGTTAAACCGGCTATTGAGCTTTTAGAAGCTATACCCAGCGTGCTAATCGGCTTCATTGCCGCCATTTGGTTGTCGCCGAAAGCCGAGCAATTTTTGTTTTCCTTTGCTTTTTTCCTTATCGTTATTCCTTTTGTGCTTATTCTTGTTGCCTTGGTTCAGCGCCCAGTTGCAGAGTACTTACCAAAGAAGTTACGACATGGTGCAGAGCTACTTTTTGCTATAAGCGGTGTGTTTGTTTTAGGTTTCATAAGTGTGGAATATGCGCCTTCACTCATTTTTTCGGTAATGGGGGTAGATGGATTTACTTTGCTAGCGGCGGAGTCCGATAGCCCTATTGGAAAAACCACAATAGTGGTTGCGTTAGCCTTAGGCGTGGCCATATCTCCGAGTATTTATTCCCTCGCTGAGGATGCCATTAATGGCGTACCCAATGATCTAAAACATGCCTCTTTTGCTTTAGGCGCCACACGACTACAGACCTTACTTCATGTTGTTCTTCACGTTGCACTACCGGGTATTGTTGCCGCGATTATGCTAGGTTTCGGCCGCGCGTTTGGTGAAACCATGATTGTTCTTATGGTGACGGGAAATACGCCGATCTCCAGCTGGGGTCTTATAGAAGGTTTGCGAGCACTTACTGCTAACTTGGCTATAGAACTTCCGGAGGCTGATGTATCATCAGCGCATTATCAAATTCTATTTTTCACCGCGTGTATTTTGTTCCTGTTTACCTTTTTGGTAAACACCATGGCAGAGCTATTGCGACAAAGCATAAGACGTAGGGCATACTATGGATAATCAAACGATGTTTGGATTAAGTGCAGTACAGCGGCAATCATTAGTTATTAGCTTAACGGCTTTCTTCACCAGCCTGCTGCTTATTGCGCTAGTTAGCGTTCTCATACTTATCAGCTTTCGTGGTACCGCATATTTTTGGCCAGAACCTATCTACACGGTCACAGGCAAGCACCAAGACGGCAGAAAGTTTTCTGTACTCGCTAACGTGTTCGATAACTCGGCAAATGAAGATGTCATCCTTAAGTATTCCGACACACTGCATCCTTATGGTTTTCAAGTTGAGGTCTCCCGAGAGGAGATAGATATCACGCAACTAGCGAGAGAAAGCGCAGAGATTAAGCTATTAGACGGCAGGCGTGTGTTAGCAATTCCTGAATATCTCGTTGTGCCTTCTTCACCACCTCAGCCTCTTAGCAAGATTGATGCGGTGCTAGAGGAAGTGGCTCAAATAAGTGCCCAAATTGAAGATTTAAATACGCGGCATCTTGCACCTATTCACGAAGCGCTATCTCAGTTCGATAAACGCAACGTTGTCGCCGATGCGCCGGCCAGAGAGCGCTTAGTCGCCTCGTTCAACGAATACCAAAAGCGAGTAGAAGCGCTAGAGGCAACACGGGCCGAGTATACTTTATTGGTAAGCTTTGCAGACGGGGCGTCGTTTGTGATCCCTATTTCCAGTATTCAAGATGTCGATTTCGTCAGTCGTTTGAGCACTTTTGAAAAATGGAAAGTGGTGTTTTCAGAGATTGGCGTATTCCTTACCAACTCCCCTAAACAAGCAAACACCTCTGGTGGCGTTTTCCCAGCTTTATTTGGCACCGTGCTTATGGTGTTTTTAATGACAATCATCGTAACGCCATTTGGTGTATTGGCCGCCATTTATTTAAGCGAATATGCACCTAACACAGCGTTTACAACCATTATTCGCGTTAGTGTAAGCAACATGGCGGGTGTACCTTCTATAGTTTATGGCGTATTTGGACTTGGCTTCTTTGTTTACACCCTAGGCGGCAGTATTGACGAGCTATTGTTTAGTGAAACACTGCCAGCGCCAACCATGGGAAGTCCAGGGGTATTCTGGGCTGCGTTGACCATGGCGATTTTAACGCTCCCCGTGGTTATTGTTGCCACTGAAGAGGGCTTGCGCCGAGTGCCAGAAGGGTTAAAAGCCGGCAGTTACGCATTGGGGGCAACCAAAATTGAGACTATATTGCGCACCGTATTGCCCATAGCGTCACCTGGTATTATGACTGGTGTAATTCTCGCCATTGCGCGGGCAGCAGGTGAAGTTGCGCCACTCATGCTGGTTGGTGCGGTCAAGTTTGCGCCAACGTTGCCAATAGACGGAGAATTTCCTTATCTCCACCTCGATAGGCAGTTTATGCACTTGGGCGTGCTTATTTACGACGGTGCGTTTCACAGCCAGACCGATGGAAAAAGTGCAAGTATGATGTTTGCTGCTTGTTTGCTTTTACTCGTTGTGGTGTTTGTACTAAATATTCTGGCAGTTTTACTAAGAACGCGTCTGCGCAAGCGCTACCTTAAAGGATAAGGCAGGTTTTGTAACATGTTGAAGTTGTTTGAACACAATACGTTAAACGTTAACGACATTAGTGAAACACAAACCGCGGTAGAGGTGAAAAACCTTAACCTATGGTTTGGTAGTAAGCATGTGTTAAATGACATCAGCATGCGAATACCTAAAAACAAAATAACGGCGTTAATCGGGCAAAGTGGCTGCGGCAAGTCAACGCTCATCAGCTGTTTCAATCGTCTGAACGATTTGTATGACGGTTGCAAATATGATGGTGAAATTGTTATTGATGGCCGAAACATCAATGGCCGCAAAGTAAACGTGTCTCGTCTTAGAACAAATGTGGGTATGGTCTTTCAACGTCCGAACCCCTTTCCCATGAGCATTTATGAAAACGTGTGTTATGGGCTAAAGCTGCAGGGCGTGAAGGTTCGCAGACACTTAGACGACGCCGTTGAAAGCGCATTAAAACAAGCGGCGCTCTGGGATGAGGTAAAAGATCGCCTGTTTGAATCTGCCCATGTTTTGTCTGGCGGTCAGCAGCAGCGCTTGGTTATTGCAAGAGCACTGGCGTTGAAGCCCGATATTCTGCTTCTTGATGAACCCACCTCAGCCCTTGACCCATTAACCACACTTTTTATCGAAGAGCTTATGGAGGCATTAAAGAAACAATGCACCATTATTATCGTGACGCACAACATGCAGCAAGCGGCTCGGGTAAGCGACTATACCGCCTTTTTCCATCAGGGTAGGCTGATAGAATATGCTGATAGCGACACGCTGTTTACTATGCCAGAGAAGAAACAAACCGAAGACTACATAACGGGGCGTTATGGATAACCAGGCTGTGGACACGTCTTCCAACGTGGACTTACGCCGTAACGCTATAATTTGTTTTGGCGTTGCTGCGTGTTACCAGCGCGTAGCAATGGGCGTTGGCTCCTTGTATTGCCGTTATCCATTCAGCTTGAGCCGTAAAGGGGAATCACTATGCGACAGGTAGCGTTAAATACGCATATCTCGGGTACGTTTAATATCGAGTTAGAAAACTTGCGTAACTCGGTATTAACCATGGGAGGTGAAGTTGAACAGCAGCTGGTCGATACCTTAAAAGCAGTGAAGCACAATCACGCTGCTTTGGCTGAAAAAGTGGTGTTGAACGACCTGAAAATTAACTCCATGGAAATTCAAATTGATGAAGAGTGCTTACGCATTATTGCGAAACGCCATCCCACTGCTAGCGATCTGCGTTTAATTATGACGATTTCCAAAGCCATTACCGATATTGAACGTATGGGCGATGAAATCGAGCGTATCGCCAAGCTGGTAACGCGCAATAAGTTACCTAGCTCAGATACAATCAAAAGCAGTATGCTGCTTATTGGTGAGAGGGTTGCCGCCATGATGCGCGGCACATTTGACGCTTTTGCCCGTCAGGATGAAGCAGCAGCACTAGAGGTGTACGATCAAGACAACCGCATTGACAGTGAATACAAGCGTCTGCTGTCGTATACCACCTCTGAAATGCAAAAAAGTACCGACGATATGCAGGATTGGCTAGATGTATTGTGGGCAATGCGCTCGCTAGAGCGAATCGGTGATAGATGTAAAAACGTGTGTGAGTATGTTGTTTACCTTACTCGCGGTACAGATGTTAGGCATACGCCGCTGGAAAATATGCAGCAAAAATTGGAAGATTTGACGTAATCCTGTCCAAATGGTCAGTGCGATTTTGCGTATTAATACCCCAACATGGGTGTTTGTGAAATTTATTTGTCATAAAACTGAAATATTTGGTGGATTTATCATCGCATTCAAATAATTCCGTATACTTTTATCGTTTTTCAGTGATTTTCGCTATGGCTTCTAACATGATTACGTTATCATGCGCCGCAGCCAAGAACAGATCGTGCAAAATTTAATCGAACCATATGATAAAACACAATTTGTCTTTAACTTCATTCTCTAGCCTTTGTGGTGAAGAGATCATGCTACTTACTCAAGTAGCGTCCAGCCTAAATCGCGTTTAGATCGGGAGCGATTATCCGTGGAATTTTTTGAAAGTTATGGCCTAATTCTTATAATCCTTGCCGCTGGCGTTGGTTTCGTCATGGCATGGGGTATTGGAGCGAATGACGTTGCCAACGCAATGGGTACGTCAGTAGGTTCTAAAGCTTTAACCATTAAACAAGCCATTATCATTGCAATGATATTTGAGTTTGCTGGCGCCTACCTAGCTGGTGGCGAAGTAACATCTACCATTCGAAAAGGGATTATCGACTCAACCTTCTTTATAGATATACCTGAATACTTAGTATTAGGCATGATTTCGTCACTACTCGCGGCTGGAATCTGGCTAGCAGTAGCGTCATGGTTGGGTTGGCCTGTATCTACAACGCACTCTATTATCGGTGCCATTATCGGCTTTACGGCAACTGGCGTCAGTATGGACGCGGTGGCGTGGGATAAAGTGGGCGGTATTGTAGGTAGTTGGGTCGTTACCCCTGCTATATCAGGTATTATTGCTTATCTTATCTTTATGAGCGCGCACAAGCTCATCTTCCAAACTGCCTCCCCGTTTGCCAATGCTAAGCGTTATGTACCCTTCTACATGGCATTAGCAGGCTTTGTGATGTCGCTTGTAACCATTAAGAAAGGCCTAAAACACGTTGGTTTGGAGCTAAGCGCCGTCAACGGATATCTATTGGCTATTGGTATTGCCGTAGCGTTGGGCTTCTTGGGTAAATGGTTTATCGGCCGTATGAAGTTCAGCGGTTCGGAAGATGCAGACTTACAAGCGGCTAACGTTGAAAAAGTATTCGCATTGCTGATGGTTGTAACAGCCTGCTGTATGGCATTTGCCCATGGCTCTAACGACGTAGCTAATGCGATTGGCCCTCTTGCGGCTGTAGTAAGTGTCGTTACCAGCGGTGGTGAAATTAACTCAAGCACAACACTTGCTTGGTGGATTTTACCATTAGGTGGGTTAGGTATTGTTGCCGGCCTTGCGTTATTTGGACATCGCGTAATTAAAACCATAGGTCAAGGTATTACGCACTTAACGCCAAGTCGCGGTTTTGCAGCAGAGCTTGCTGCAGCTTGTACGGTGGTTATCGCATCAGGTACAGGTTTACCTATTTCGACTACACAAACACTGGTTGGCGCAGTATTAGGTGTTGGTCTGGCACGTGGCGTATCAGCACTTAACCTAGGCATCGTGAGAAATATCGTCGTATCGTGGATTGTTACTTTGCCTGCGGGCGCAATTCTTTCGATCATCTTCTTCTTTATTCTTAAAGCGTCGTTTGGCGTAGCATAGAACATAGCGTTTCCAAACGTTCGTATTAAGCGAAAAGAAATAAAAAAGGCCGTGCTTTAAGTGAAGCACGGCCTTTTTGTTGTCTTTACTCTTTGTTGTGTCAGCTTGATGTAGAACCACTATACCTGCGGCAACACGCCGCGATTACGAACATTTTAACTCTCGCAGAGTGGGTAACTATCTATGCGGACTGGTATAACAGTCTAATCAATAGAGATAGGTGTTTCAAAGCCACGGGGTTTAACGCCGACCACGGCACACTTAAGCTGATGAATCGTTTCTTCAGCCGTATCACCCATTATATAGCCAGGAACACCTAAACGTGCCACTGTACCCATCACAATAATGTCGGTATCAAGCGATGTGGTAGTAGCTGCAATTTCTCTTCTAGGATAACCGTGAACAATGTGTTTCTGAGGCTTTAAGTACTCTAATACGTTATCATCGAGTTCATTACCCAGTTCTTCAAGCAGCCTGTCTAGTTCAGCTTCACGTTCGGCATGAATTTTAGCAAGATCAGTTTCCATTCTATCGTTATCGACAGTAATAAAACCGTCTCTGGCGATATTTTCAGGAACCGCATCAAAAACGTGAACAATGTGTAGCTGTGCAAACTCTAGCAGAGCTATCTGGCTAGCGTGACGTAAAATGTCGCGGTTAAGGTCGCGCCTAATTGATACTTCATGCTGAGGGTAGTGATAATTCAAATCCAGCGCGGCCACGACGTTTTTGTACTGACTGCGAGGCTTGTGATTAATGATCCAAACCGGGCAGGGGCACTTGCGGAATAAGCGCATATCTAAGCTTCCGAATAACTTATCTAGAAAGCTTTCTTCAGCGCGTTTAATCACTAAGTCGATATTATTCTTCTGTACGTAGCGTACAACATCAATAAGTGGTTGTCCGACCGTTACCGCGGTAGATACAGGATAGTGTTTGCCCCAGCTTTCCGCTTGTTCTTTTAACCAGTGCTGGGCTTGGGTTTCCATGGTTTGCTGAGAATCAACGTAAGAGAAAGACTCCATGACCATACTGGCGTTGGGCGGCAAAGATTCTAGCGAAAGCATAATGGTAAGAGAAGCTTGATGTGCTTTGGCGATATGCAGTGCTTGGGCAACCGTATCATCTTGTCGATGAGAATCGCTCAATACACACAAAATGTTTTTATAATGTCCTTTCATACTGCCCTCAATGGTTTATCGCTCTATTAGCTAGATCATTCAAAAGCGAGTCTTACTTCGCTGAAAAAATGTGACGGTTATTGCGGTTTAATTTAATCCTAACGCTACTTGTGGGGGCTTTCCAGCAAGAAACACCAATTTCTTAAAAGCTTCTTATAGTTTGCAAAGTAAAAGGCAAGCTCACCTTCATTTAGAGCCTGCTTGATATATATGGATGCAGATGAAACAAGGTAGTATTGGTTAACTAAGCGCTACAACTCTAGGCGCTTTTTAATCTTTATGTTAGATTAATCCAATATTTTTTAATCCCTTTTTAAATAATTGTGAGATGCCCATGAAATGGCCTAATCTTAAGCACCTGCACTATTTAGTGACGCTACATCAAGAGCAACATTTTCACCGTGCTGCCCAGCGCTGTAACGTAAGTCAGTCAACATTGAGTACGGCCATTCAGAACCTTGAAGAGCACTTCGGAAGCCAACTTCTTGAGCGTGAACATAAAACCTTTGTGTTTACGTCTTTGGGACTAGATATTGTTGAACGCAGTAAAGTGCTGCTACAAGAAGCCAATGAACTGGTGGAGTACGCGCAAAATGCGGGTAATTGGCAACGAGGCACATTAAAGTTAGGTGTTATTCCTACCATCGCGCCGTTTCTTTTTGAAGGCATGATAGGGGCGTTCTCTGCGTTTCTGCCCGAGATCAATTTAGAAATGCAGGAAGACACCACAGAGAAGTTACTTCAGCAGTTGACCGACGGCAGATTAGACTTACTGATCTTAGCGCTGCCAATGGAAACTCCTGGGTGTAAACAAATGGTCTTGGGGCACGACCCGTTTCATCTGATAGCTCACGAAAATATAGCCGAGCAATTGCCTAACCCTGTGGATATTTCAACCTTGCCTAAAAAGAGTATCTTTTTACTTCAGCAAGAACACTGTATGACCGGCCACGCAGTGAGTGCGTGTAACCTTCAGCATAGTGACCAAATTAGCAGCGTGGCAGCAAGCAGTCTCCATACATTGGTGCAACTAGCGAACAGTAAAATGGGCTACACCTTCTTACCTGAACTTGCGATAAACCAATCTATTCTTGAACACACTGGTCTTAAGAGCTTCCCCGCTGAAGAGCAGGGGTTTCGTGAGATTGGCTTAGTATGGCGTTCGGGCACTACACGTATGCAGCTGTTTCGTCGTATAGGTGAAATTATCTCGCCCCTGCTGCCAAAGCCAACGTTAAAATAGTCTTGGCGCAGAGCGCGCTACCTTTCGTATTTAGCTAAAGCGGTTGAACTCTTGTGCTCAGCCGCTTTTCTATTGCCGACATCAATTATTGTCTTGGTTGTCCCTAAAAAGAGTTCCCCATCCTTTATCTATGCGGATTGGTATAAAGCACTGTTTCAGTGGGCTTATTCCCTAAAGAGCAATTTATTTATCAATTAAACAAACTTTTTTGCAAAGCTTATCGACTTAATGGTTAAGTAAATAACAAAGCGTAAAAACGGGGAATGGCGTGTTTAAAAAACGAGATGAAAAACTCGTGGAACAGGCATTAAAGGGTAATAAAAAAGCGTGGTTTACGCTTATATCTCGCTACGAAACCGCTATGTATCAATACGGTATTCGAATGACAGGGAATAGCCATGATGCAGCAGATTTGATGCAGGAGATTTTTATCTCTGTGTTTCGCAGTCTTGCCTGTTTTAAAGGTAAGGGCAGTTTTAAAAGTTGGCTCTATCGCATTGCCCACTGTCGCTGCGTTGAACTATATCGCAAGCGAAAGCCGCATTCTGACATTGACGATATACAGGCCCCACTTTGCAGTGCGCCATGCCCTGAAATGCAGCTTTATAGCGATAGAGAGAGTAGAGCGTTAACGCAGGCTATGCAGACCCTACCTTTGGGCCAAAAGGCTGTGGTGGAATTGAAATTCTTCGGTCATTTCACGTTTGAAGAAATTGCACAGCAAATGGATATCTCAGTAAATACCGCTAAGTCGCGACTTTACGCAGCCTTAGCAAAGTTGAAGTTGGAGTTGGAATAATGACCTTATATGACAAAGAAGCCTTATTCTCAGCTTATCTGGACAACTCGCTCGATAGCGAGCAGGAAAAGCAGTTTAACGCGTTGTGTGATTCAGATGCTGAGTTCGCGCTAGCGGTAGAAAATAGCGCTCGTTTGAACAGCGCAAGTGCAAGCTTCGTTGCTCCGGCACTTCCCCAATGGGACAAAGAACAGACCTTTTTTAAAAAAGATGAACCACGTTCGCTGTCGTCTTGGTTTAGCTTGCCGTCGTGTGCCATGGCCATGTCGGCGTGTGCGCTATTAGCCGTACTCACCGGTGCAAAGCTGTCGTATAACGATAACGGTATAGCGCTTACGTTTTCAAACAAAAGCGCCAACACAGTGGATGAAATGGTTGAGCAGCGCGTGACGCAAGAAGTTGCTAAAGCTTTAGGTGAGCAACGTGATTTCTATCAACAAGCAAACCAAACACTGTTCAAAGAATACGCTCAGGCGCTATCTACACAGCAGCAACAAAGTAGTGCAGAGCTTACCAAGTACTTGTTAGCGTCGAGCAGAGAAGAGCGTAAACACGACTTTGCCGAGCTTATCAAATTTATCAACGAGCAGCGTATTGACGATCAAAGATTCTATGCACGCCAATTTACGCGTCTACAGGATGAAATTGATGACATTGAAATAGGGTACAGCGCGGTAAGTTTATCTAACAGCCGTTCTGAAGTGCCATTAACCATGCCGTATGAAACAAACAATCCACAGTCGTCGCTAGATGATTAATGTAATTAGGTGAAATTATGAAACGTTTATTAACTGCTTTACTACTTTGCTCTGCTGCTGGTGGTCTTGCGAACGCACAAAGTGCGCAAAAATATGACACGCTATCGAATGAATTAGAAATAATGTCAGGGGTACTCAAAACGTCCTTACGACAAAATGCCGCGACAGATTCTTGGAGAGTGAGTCAAATTGAAACTAGCTATCTCGCGGGGCAGGGGGCAGTATTTACTTTTTCGGTGAGAGGGCAAAGTGGTAACTGGGTGCGAGAGATAGAAACACTGGTAGAAGGTTTGGTTGGTGCTGTACCACCTGCACCGCCTGCACCACCAGTCCCGTCTGTAAATTCGTTTAGTGATGTAGATGACATAGTGTTTGAAGCAGCCAGAGAGTGGGAAGCTTACGCAGAAGAAACCAGCCATCGTTTTTCTCAGGCATTTGCTGACAACAACAGTCGCTTACGGGACCTACGCAACATGCAGCGTGAACTTGCTTGGGAAGCAAGAGAAGTAGAACGTGAATTGCGAGATATTACCTTTGAATTGCGTCACGCAGACGAGGCGCGAAAAAAAGAATTACTCGCGCAAAAAGAGCAGTCTGGAGAGCAGCTTAAGCAATTAGAAGCGAAGGAAAAAAGCATGAAGGACGAGCTCAAAGCAATTGAGAAAGAGCAGACTAAACAAATGGAGGCGCGAAAAGCACAGCAGCAGCAAGCTTATAAAACGTTTCTGGCTGGTTTTGAGTCGGGCATGAGCGAGACCCTATGCCGATTTGGCTCAGGCTTACGGGGTCTGCCGGAAAATGAACACATCAGCATGGTGCTAAAAGATTTCGAAATGGGCGAAAGTCGAGAGCGCAAGGATCGGATTTACGTATTCACTCGTGCTGATATAGTGCGCTGTGTGCAAGAAAAAATTGATGCGAATAAACTTCTTACCAACGCTAACATTTATCAATTTTAAACAAAAAGATAGGGCGCTGTTGGTAACAGTTAGCCTAAACGCTTTGATTGATTAAAACATATCGCGCGCCTAGATTGACTAAATTGTTAAGAAGGGTGCGTTTTTTATCGCCTAGATTTTAGGCGCAATATGCCCCAATTCTGCAGCCCATGTGAGCTCGGATCGTTTAAGGTTATTTGCCGCACTAGCGCCAAAGCTGTGTAGCGCATTGTAAGCGCTATTAGATGGAACACGGCAATAGTGGCAAAGTGCATAGAACAAAAGACTACAGCGGTGCTGCGAACCGTCACAGTGTAAATACATCTTAGCTCCCTCAGTCAGCATTTGAGACAACTCATGAAGGTATTGATGTAGATGAACATCTTCGGTGGGGGACTCTGACGACGGGTGTAAAAAGGGAACCCATAACCACTCTAACCCAGCCGCAATGGAACGGTCCCGAATAACCGGTGCATTTTCTTCACTGGTCTGTACCGTGGCAATGTGAGTTACGCCAAGTGATTTAAGTCTTTCAAAATCACTTTCAACTGGTTTCTTACCAAGGCATATATGCCCAGCACGCAGAGAAAACCACGCGATATTCGGTTTTGCTGTTGTACTGTCTTCTTGTTTCTCAGCTTCTTGCATAGCTGCGTTATCTAAAACCTTTTGTTAAACGACGAAATAATAAATAGAAAAATAATGGCAACTGCATCCACCAATGACGAATAAATGCCAAATTGCATGGGTATACTTTACCTTTTTTGCCACATAAAAGCACACGCCTACGCTGAAACACAGCCCGCCTGCTACCAGTAACCAGAGTCCAGCGCCTGGCAGGGCGACGTAGAGTGGGTAAATAAGACCTAGAGCAATCCATCCCATTAATAGGTAGGTCATTACCGACACTTTTGGAAACCGGTGCTGAGCAATAAGTTTAAACGCGACGCCACCAAGCGCTAAGCTCCAAATAATAGCAGTCATGGTAATACCTAAGACGCCACCAATTGAAACCAAGAGTAAAGGTGTGTAAGTACCTGCTATCAATAAATATATTGCACTATGGTCGAATAACTTAAGCCACCCCTTAGCTTTGTGGTGCGAAATTGCATGGTAAAGCGTAGAGCTTAAAAAAACGAGGATAAGGGTTGAGCCATAAATGGCGGCTGTGGTTAGCGCTAATGTATCTTCAGCGCGGTACAGCATAAATATTAAACCCACGATAGCCGCAATAAAGCCAATGCCGTGAGTAATACTATTCAGCCACTCTTCTAAAACGGAGTAAGCTTTGGCAGAAATAGCTTTCGTTTGTTCCTTTATGTCTGTCATCACGTCTCCTGTTTTGTAATCAGTAGAAATATGCGCACCTCTTAATTATCTATTGGCATATCTATGACAATTATAGCGCACACTTGTTCGCTGAATGTGAAAATATTAACAGAAAACGTAAATAGTTTAATGACGATAAGATTACAAAGGGACTCATAAATCGGTGTTTTCGAAACAGCCTCCCAATTTATCCAGAAGGTGTTTTAATGTTCTACTTTCTTCTGTACTCATACCATTGAACTTGCAAAGCATTTGCGCGGGTACTTCTTCTGCTATGGCTTTCTGTTCCTTACCCATTTTTGTGAGCTGTACGCGCTTAACGCGTTTGTCTACCTTATCTTTAGTCACCACTAAAAAGCCCTTTTCTTCCAGCTTTTTTAAGATCAAAGACATGGCACCACCGTCAATCACTGTTTTTTCAAGAAGCTCAGCAATAGTGATGTCATCGGTTTCCCACAGAGCCATTAAGGTTACGTATTGAGGGTAGGTAATATCTAACGCTTTAAGAAGTGGGCGGTAAGCGCGAGTGAATGCATTCGACAGCGTGTAAAAACGATGGCAAAGCTGATTTTCCAACTTTAATAATTCTGACATGACACTTGATCCTTACTAATACTGCTAGCTGAATGCTATTTATATTTTGCATACAAAGTACTTGATCTGCAACTGAGTTCGGTGTTAATTTATTTTGCGTGCAAAATAAATTAACAGTTGATTATTGAGGAGAGCAACATGCATAAGCTTCAACAAGTCGTTTATACCGGAACCGCAACAGCAACCGGTGGTCGCGAAGGTACAGCAAAATCTAGCGATGGTAATTTAGACCTTAAATTGTCTACACCTAAAGCGCTGGGTGGCGCTGGTGGTGAAGGTACTAACCCTGAGCAAATGTTTGCGGCAGGCTATTCGGCGTGCTTTATTGGTGCGTTAAAGCATGTGGCTGCATCGCAAAAGATAAAGCTAGCTGATGACATTAGCGTAACGGGTGACGTTTCAATTGGCCCTATCGAGCAAGGTTTTGCTATAGCGGTTAAATTAACGGTAGATTTAGGTGATATGGACAAAGCACAAGCGCAAAGCTTAGTCGATACTGCTCATCAGGTATGCCCATATTCAAATGCGACCCGTGGAAACATTGAAGTAGAAATTACCTTAGCGTAATCGTAAGGTAGCAGATTCTACAATTGCGCCCGCCTTAGCGGGCGCAATTATATGTGTTGAACACTTCTACCCTTTGAAAGCTAAGCGGCTGTTTCCAGCGTTAGGCTAAAGCAAATGATACTGAAATGATGCATCAAATTTCACTGTACGGTTATAGAAATATAAGGTTTTGAATTATAGCGCACGTAAATAGCAGTTCTTCGAATTAGAGTCGCCAGCCATATAACAGATTGATACACTGAGATCGTATCAATCATCCTTTAGGAAGTTATATGAAAAAATACGGATTACTGGCTACATTCGTATGCGCGCCTGTTTTGTTCGCATGCAGCGACAACAGCAATGTAGACGCAGCCAAGACAGATAATGATCAAGCCGTCAGCGTTGGCTCAGATTCTAACACTGAAGCACAAACAACTTCGGTAGAAAATCACGCCGATGCAACTATCGCCTCTGGGGTAGATTACCACTCCTTCGCGAACCCTAATGAGGTTCGGGTTACCCATCTCAGCCTAAACTTAACTGCAAATTTTGAGACCAAGCAGCTTGTTGGCGACGTAACGCTTGATGTAAAGCGTGAAAAGCCCGACAACAATACCTTGGTGTTAGATACGCGCGCTTTAAATATTCAAAGCGTTACGGTTGATGGTGAAAGCGTGCCCTTTGAAATGGGGGAGATTGACCCTGATTTAGGTACACCGCTTACGATTACACTACCTAGTACCGCAAACGCAGTAACGGTTGCGTATTCAACCTCACCTGAAGCGTCTGGCGTACAATGGTTAACGCCAGCGCAAACGGCGGGTAAAAAGCACCCGTTCCTGTTTACCCAAGCGCAAGCGGTTCACGCGCGAAGCTTTATTCCGCTTCAAGACTCACCGCAAGTACGCGTAACCTATGACGCGACTATTAAAACACCTGAAGCCCTGCTAGCAGTGATGAGTGCGTCGAACGACCCTACCACCGAGCGAGACGGTGAATATGAGTTCAACATGCCACAGCCTATTCCTTCGTATCTTATTGCGTTGGCCATAGGTGATTTAGAATTTAAAGCCATGGGCGAGCGAACCGGCGTGTATGCTGAGCCTGCGCTACTTGAAAGTGCAGCGAAAGAATTTGAAGACACTGAGGCGATGTTAGAAGTAACAGAAGAAACCTATGGGCCTTACCAGTGGGACCGTTACGATCTATTAATTCTACCGCCGTCATTCCCGTTTGGCGGTATGGAAAACCCTCGTTTGTCGTTTATCACGCCAACGGTTATCGCGGGTGATAAAAGCTTGGTTTCATTGATTGCTCATGAACTGGCGCACAGCTGGTCTGGTAACACGGTAACAAACGCTACGTGGCGTGATCTGTGGTTAAACGAGGGCTTCACAACCTACTTAACTTACCGAATTATGGAAATGATCTACGGTCACGATCGTTTCAAAAAAGAAGCGGTGCTGGGTTATCAAGACCTGGAGAATGATGTTGCTGCATTAGAGGAAAATGATGAGATCCTGGCTATCGACCTTCGTGGTCGCAACCCAGACGATGTTTTCTCGAATATCCCTTACGAAAAAGGGGCGCTCTTCTTGCGTGAAATAGAACAGAAGATTGGTCGAGAGAACTTCGACGCGTTCTTGATGCAATACTTCAAAGACTTTGCCTTTAAGAGCATTACTACCGACACCTTTATCGCTTATTTAGACGACACGTTATTGAAGCAGTACCCAGATAAGCTAGACGCGGAGCGCATTCAAACGTGGATTTTTGAACCAGGCATTCCCGAGGGAGCGCCACAGCCAGAATCTGATGCCTTCACTAAAATTGATGAAACACGAAGCGCTTGGCTTTCTGGCGACGTGAAAGCGGCGGATATTGAAACCGCGCAGTGGACAGTGCACGAGTGGCTATATTTTCTAAACAACATGCCTGAATCGCTAAGCAACGCACAGCTGGCTGAGCTAGATTCAGCGTTTTCACTCACCTCGACTAAAAACAACGAAATTGCTCATAGTTGGTTGATGATCGCAGTAGAGAATAACTATCAGCCTGCCTATGATCGTTTGTATAGCTACTTGGTGTCGATAGGGCGCAATAAGCTTGTTAAGCCCCTTTATCGCGAGCTATCAAAAACACCTGAAGGCAAGGCGTTTGCTAAACGCGCATTTGAAGAAGCGAAACCGGGCTATCACCCACTTACAGTGAAAGCTAATGAAGGCTATGTGAATTAATCATCAGTCGTTCTGTTAAGTTAGTAACAATTAAAGCAGCGCATTAGGCGCTGCTTTCTTATTTATAGCAAGAGCAATACTTATACATAAAGAATTGAACGATTGTTCAAAAGGGCGATCTTAAAGTTAGGACAAGCGTACTAACGTTTACCTAGTGTCGTTTACCTAGTGTAATTCAAGTGTAGCTGAGCAGCTTACTTGCTAGCCGCACGCTGAAGGATTTGAATTAATCGTTAAGGAGTTTTTATGTATACACAAAAGATGCACCCAGCTACTACTTTTCCTGAAGTAAAGGTAACGCTATCAACTGGCGAAACTATATCGCTGGCAGACAAGGGCGACGGATGTGACTGGAAAATGGTAGTGGTATACCGTGGTAAGCATTGCCCGATTTGTACCAAATACTTAAACAAACTTGAAGATTTTACGGGTCGACTACGCGAGCTTAATATTGATGTTGTTGCAGTAAGCGGCGACAGTAGAGCTCAGCTCGAAGAGCATTTGGACGATTTGTCGATAAACTTTCCCATTGCGTACGGATTGTCGCAAAGTGATATGGAAAAGCTAGGGTTATATATTTCTGAGCCTCGTTCAGAAAAAGAAACGGATCATAACTTTGCTGAGCCTGCCTTGTTTGTGCTTAACGGAGATAATGAAATTCATATTGCTGAAATTGCTAACGCGCCTTTTGTTCGCCCCGATTTAGAGCAGCTTGTATCTGGTCTAGAGTTTATTCGAAACCCAGAGAATAACTACCCTATACGCGGCACGTTTAAAGGTTAGGATTAACGAGTCAATAATATTAATATGCCGTAAAAAGTAAGGCTCTAGTGTTTACTAGAGCCTTTTTTATTTACGTGCTAAAAAAACTATAGCTACTTATGAAGTTATTGCTAGCTTCTAATTTTCTAGAGCTCACTCGTTTTTAGCAGATATTGAAAAAGCAATGGGGGCCATTTGCTTTCTAAAATCACTTAGTGCATCTAAAGGTAGCTCAACATCTATTTGTACACTGCTTCCATAGCTGCAGTTGGCAATTTTGCCTTCAGCTTGTTCCACTAAATGACGGACGAATTGCTCATGTTTGAAATCAATGTCTACACAAACCGGTTCTAGTTTTATTTCTTCTCTAACTTCAAGAGCGTCAATGGCTTGCTGAGCAGCAGCAGAATACGCTCGAACCAGTCCTCCAGCCCCTAATTTAACCCCGCCAAAATACCGCGTAACAATGATCATGATATCGCCGATATCTTTGTGCTGAAGTACGTTTAAGATAGGTTTTCCTGCTGTGCCGCTAGGTTCGCCGTCATCAGCCATGGCCGCCCTAGTGGGCGCGTTAGGGTTTCCGAAGGTATAGGCCCAGCAGTGGTGTCTGGCGTCGGGATATTGTTGTTTAACGCTTTCTAAAAGCGCCATTGCACTTTCACGAGAGTTAGCAAAGCCAGCGCAAGCAATGAATTTACTTTTTTTGATTTCGTACAGGGTTTCAACCTGTTTAGCGGGAACGGGATAAGTCATCAGCACATTGTAAGCTATGACTATTTTTTATTTAAGTCAAATAAGTTCAGTCGAGTATTCTACTTGTTCAAATAACAGATTGTTTGTAGATATGAAAAATAGTGGTGCCTTATCCATTGGGCTTAATTCCGTCAAGAATGGTTGAGTTTTTCCTAAACTACGGTGACTATTCATATTGAACAATAACCAATAAAGCTCATTAGACCACCTGATGCCATTAGAACGATTTATTCCTTTTCGCAAGTGCGACGTCATCACCTTATGTGAAAAACTACTGGATCGCGAATGCACAGACTTTCGTACTTTCTCGACGCTCTTAATAAGCCGTATTCACTACCAGTACCACGAGCAATTGGAAGCGCTGAAAAATAGCTATAGCCATTTCGATCCAAATAAAGACACACGTGAATTACTGCCTTCGGATGAAAGCGCACGTAAACAGAGCCAAAAAGCGTTTGCCAAGGGTTTTGCTAGCCTATTAAACGCAGCTAATTTTGAGAAAGTCACAGATGATGATTTGGAAGCTGCGCTGAATGAGGAATCCTTGTTCAAGGTGCGTCTCGCGGTAAGTTTCGATGACTTTGAAGATGTGGTGTTTTATAGACGGGGCGAGTCGGTAAAAACGGAAACCGTACGTACCTTTTTCGGACTACGCAAAAAGCAGGTATCGTTTACCAATTACGACAAAGTCGCTGTTTATATTACTTTTAAAGATGAGGCTTACTTCAAAAGTAAGGGCCAAACACCGGTAACCTTTAAGCCTGGCTCAACCATAGTAAAGCTTTTTCAAAATGTACCTAAAGCAGACTTGGAGATGCTGTTTCCCAATAGCGAAGTCAAAATGCGTCCGCTAGATAAGTTGATTATTAGTGCGTCGGCTGCAATAGGTGGCACCGTGGTACTAGTGACTAAATTAGGCGCGTCCCTACTTCTCATGGCGTCTTTTTTGGCGTTTTGGCTGGGCTTTAAAAACGAAGAAGTGGAGTTAACTAAGCAGAGCTTAATCACCTTTGGTATCGGCATGGCCGTATTTGGTAGTTTTATCTTTAAAGAATGGACGAAGTTTAAAAACCGAAAAATTCGGTTTATGAAGGCCTTGTCTGACAATCTGTATTTTAAGAATTTGGACAATAACGCAGGTGTGTTTCATACGTTAATTGACGCGGCAGAGGAAGAGGACTGCAAAGAAGCTTTGTTGGCTTATACATTTTTGCTGAAATGTAGTGAAGTGTCTGTAGAGGGTGGTGCTGCATTCTGCGCGGTGCGTGCAGAGCGCGAGATTGCCGCTGGTGGAATGACATTAGCAACCCTCGATAGTGTAATAGAAAGTTACTTTTCAGAAGAGCTTGATTGTGCGCTCGACTTCGACGTTACTGACGCTATTAATAAGCTGGTGGACATGGAACTAGTCGAACAACACGGCGATATTTTTGTGGCGCGTGCGCTAAACGATGCTGTTAAGATACTTGATGACTACTGGGATAATATTTATCAGCCTGTTTGATTGTTTCTTGTACCGTCTAGTAGATTGTCTAAGCTAGGTTATTCCGTCTGGTATCCTTTGCGAGGCCTTTGATTTTAAATAATCGAGGCTAAGGAGAAAAATAAGACCGGCAACGGAAGTTCCAAACCATTGTCATAAAACCACAAAATCTCTATAGTTGCTGTACGATGCGTTGATCAACATCGACACTCCATAGCAGCAGCGCCATTGCGCCGAATGCGTTTCTCTATCTCCAATGCAACAAGCCTGGTTCACTTCTACATGAAAATATTGCATACATCTGACTGGCACTTAGGTCAGAGTTTTTTTACGAAAAGTCGCAAAAACGAACACGCCGCTTTCCTTAAATGGCTTCTTCAACAAGTAGAAATGCATCAAATAGATGCGATTATTGTCGCGGGTGATGTGTTTGACACGGGCACGCCGCCTAGCTATGCCAGAGAGCTCTACCATGCGTTTATCGGTGAATTACAGGGCATGCAGTGTACATTGGTGGTGCTGGGGGGAAATCACGATTCAGTGTCGGTATTAAACGAAAGTAAGGCGCTACTGAAATACTTAAATAGCCACGTAATAGCCAGTACGTATGGCGATTTGAGTAAACAAGTCATTACGCTTAACGATCGCAAGGGGCAGCCCAGTGCCGTACTGTGTGCCGTACCCTTTATTCGCCCACGTGATGTGCTTGTTAGTGAAGCAGGGCAAAGCGCCACTGACAAACGTCAAGCACTAGGCGATGCGATAAAGCAGCATTACAGGGCGCTTTATAATGAAGCCTTGTTACTGCGTGCCTCAATTGAAGAAAAACAAGCAGATCAGGGCAGTAAAAATAGCGCTGCCATTCCTATTATTGCTACCGGGCACTTAACCGCTTTAGGCGTGAGTCAGTCAGAAAGTGTACGAGATATCTACATTGGCACCCTTGAAGGCTTTGACGCCAAAGGGTTTCCGCCTGCCGATTATATTGCACTTGGGCATATTCACAGGCCACAAAAAGTTGCTAAAACAGAACACATTCGCTATTCAGGCTCACCCATACCGCTAAGTTTTGATGAACTAAACACACAAAAGCAAGTAGTGTTGATAACGTTTGAATCTGAAAGCACAACGCCTACTATCTCAACGCTTCCCATACCGCGCTTTCAGGCCATGGAAGTAATAAAAGGCGACTTAAAAGCGATTGAGGCGGCCATTAATAATAGCGATGCCATCACGTTAGCTTCTCAAGCAGATAAAGCCCTTAGCGATGTGGATAACGCCATTAGTCCTAAAGACCCAGTGTGGTTATGCATTGAAGTTGAAACAGAAGACTACCTGACTGATCTACAGCAGCGTATTCAGGGCTTGTTAGAAGGGAAAAACGCTGAGATTTTACAGTTGAAACGCAAGCGTAAGCGCACAGTAAATAGCTTAACAGAAAAGCAAAACGTCCAGCTTAGCGAACTATCTGTAAACGATGTATTTGAGGCGCGTTTGGCATTGGAGTGCATAGAAGATAATCCAACAAGTGAGTCGGCACAAGAACCCCTGCCAGATGATGACCAAAGTGCCGGAGAAGCGGAAGGAGCAGGTTCAGAGAAAAGCGCTTCGCGCATAAACCGGATAAGGCAGCTGTTCAATGAAGCAGTAGAGCAAGTGCACACCAATGATGAAGATGCTGAAGTACCAGTAGAGGCATCATTGGCAAACACGACAGACAACAAAGGCGAGTAACACAATGAGAGTATTGACCTTACGCCTTAAAAATCTAAACGCCTTAAAAGGGGAGTGGAAGATAGATTTCACCCAGTCGCCGTTTATCGACAATGGGCTGTTTGCTATCACGGGCCCAACCGGGGCGGGTAAAACCACGCTACTTGATGCCATTTGTTTAGCGCTCTATCACCAAACACCTCGCTTGGGGCCTATTTCAACGTCGAACAACGACATCATGACCCGCGGCACGGCGGAGTGTTTGGCAGAGGTTGAGTTTGATATAAAGGGTAAAGCATACCGTGCGTTTTGGAGTATGCGTCGCGCCAGAGGGAAAGTTGACGGTAACCTTCAAAGTGCCGATGTTGAGCTGGCCGAAGTTGAAAGCGGCAAGGTATTGGCTACCCAAGTTAGGCCGAAAAGTGAAGAGATTGAAAAGCTGACTGGCCTTAATTTTGCCCGTTTCACAAAGTCTATGATGTTGTCGCAAGGAGATTTTGCTGCGTTTTTAAATGCTAACGAGGCCGACCGAGCCGAGCTGCTTGAAGAGTTAACTGGCACTGAAATTTACGGGCAGATATCACAGGCAGTGCATCAGCAATTTAGTGACGCTAAACAAAAGAAAAAAGAGTTTGCGATAAAGCTAGAAGGCGTAACCTTACTTAGCGACGAGCAAATCACCCAGCTTGAAGAAGAGCAAGCACAAACCAAGAGCCAAGTCGCAACGTCTAACCAAACACTTGTTCAGTTACAAAAGCAACAGCAGTGGCAACAAGCGTTTAACGCCAATGAGCTAACTATAAAAGAAGCCAGTGAAGCGCAGCAGAGCGCGAATAATGCCATCAATGAGGCGAAGCATCAGCTTGAACTTCTAACCCAAAGTGAACCAGCTGAAAAGCTTCGCCTGCCATTCTTGCAAAGAAATGGGCTTCAGCAAGATGTAACTCGTTATAAAGAAAGGCTCGATGAGAAAGCAGCCCAGCTGCCCGACTTAACAACGCAAAAGGCAAAACGTAGTTCAGAAGTAACCCATGCCGAACAAGCGTTAGTTCTTACAAAGCAACAAAGCAGTGAGCTTGAAAAGCGCATAAACGAGCAGGTGGTTCCGCTAGATAACCAAATAGCGCAGCTCATTACTGAACAGCAAAAAGCAAACGAAAGCGCGGCAAGTTTAAGGCAGTCAATAAACGCGTTAACACTAAAGCGCACAGAAATCGAAAACGCCTCGGCAGATAACAAGACAAAGCTTGGTGAACTGGAAGCCTACTTACATGACCACCAATCACTCAGCAGCATGGCAGAGTTTATAAGTGGCTGGAGCGAAACGGCGCGCCATATTGAACATGATAAAAAGCAATTAGAAACACTGACACAAAGCGTAAAGAATGATCGTCAGGCGCTTTCATCCCTAGATGAAGCTATTGCAAAGACGAATAAATCGCTAAAAACATTAACGCAAACTTTTGATAATAAAACCGCCCAGGTAGCTACTTGTGAAGAGGCGTTAAATGCTGCGCTTTTTAACGCTAATGAAAATAGCGCTACCAATAAAGCAAGCCTTCAGCAAGAGCGCGATACCAAGCTCCATCATTGGGATAACGTGTTACAGATAGGGCATATTCAACAGCAATATTTGGCACTAGAGCAAGACAAAGTAGCGCTGAGCTCGCAGAAAGAAGACTTGGCGAAGCAACTAGCGCAGCAGCAATCTGACCGCCAAGCCTTGGTTGATGCTTACAAGCAAACTCGTAGTAATTTAAAAGACATAGAGGCGCTTATCGCTCTGGATGTTGAAGTGGCGCACCTGCGCGCGCAGTTAAAAAGTGGCGAGCCATGCCCTGTTTGTGGGGCTAACGAACACACCACGTCTAGCGTGGCGATTGATGTACCTGAAACTATCCAAAAGCGAGATAGCCTAAAGCAGCAGTTAGATGATATTGAGCAGCAAGGGGCGCGGGCAAAAGAAAGCGTTGCACAAACTGAATTCACTCTTGCTCAGGTTAATAAGCAGCTAGAACAGGCAAGCGGGCAACGAGAAACACTGTTAGAAAAGTGGCAGCAGATTTCAAGCGTACTTAGCGCTGATATATCGAGCTTTGAAAAGGTCGACATTAATACTTCGCAAAGCGTCGCCCAATTTACCCATGAGTTTAAAACTCGTCTCGATGATATTAGTGCCCAATTAACCCGTTTAGAAGAATGCGAGCAAGCTCTAAATGCTGCTTTGCAGGCTAAAAATGAAGCGCAACAGGCATTACAAGGCAAGCAGTCAGAACTTGCAGTTTCTCTGCAGCAGCGCGAAACCTTGGAAAAGCAATTCATCGAACGCAATGTAGAGCTAGAGAACAAAACACAAGGGATTAATAATAGTATTTTAGCGCTCAGCGAGACTATGACGGCGCACGGTGCTGACATTCACAACCTGTCTATTGATGGAATTACCACGTGGTTAAATGAAAAAGCCGAAGCGCTTAAAACCTATAAACACAATCATCAGCTACACGCTAAACTTAAAGATGAGTTGCAAGAGGTAAACAGCACCTTGCTTGTGGTCAGTCGTGATATCGAAAGCGCTGAGAATCAGCTAAAGGATGTATCTGAAGAGCTTGTGCAGCTAGATAATAGTTTAAAGGCGCTGCGAGACTCGCGCACAACAGTATTCCCTGAAGGCAATATTGCTGAAACAAGGAATAAGGCAAACGCCGCCCAAGAAATGGCTGAGCGAAATGTAAATGAATGCAAATCTCGCCTACAACAAACGGACACTATTTTGTCTCGTTTAGAGGCCGAAATTTCCCAGCTTAATGAGCAAATGCGAGAAAAAGAGCAGGCACTTACAGAGGCAACAGAGCACTTTAACCGTCAGTTGGCGAGCAGTCCATTTGACGATGAGCAAGCGTTTAGCAATGCGCTTTTAGACGAAGATACCCGCAACACCTTACTTGAACTGCAAAAGCGATTAACTCAGCAAAAGCAACAAGCAGACTTAAAGCTAGAAAACGCGCTAGCTACCCAACAATCGCTAAAAGCACATGCTAATGCAGCGCAGTGGCAGAGTGAATCAGAAGAGCACGGTGCACAGTGGCTCGATTCGAAAATTACCGAGCAAGCTCAGCAGCGTGACGCGCTGTTATCCTCTTTAGGACAAATTGAACAGCAGCTAAGCGCTAACAATCAAGCCCGTGAAAAGCAGCAGCAGCTTGTGGATGAGATGGCCGCGTTTGAGGCCTATTACGATGATATTACTTACCTGCACTCGTTAATTGGTTCGGCCAGCGGCGACAAATTCAGACGTTTTGCCCAAGGGCTTACTTTGGACAACTTAGTGCAGCTTGCAAATCAGCAGCTTGATAAATTACACGGGCGCTATCAGCTAATTCGAAAAGAAAACGAAGGGTTGGGTTTAAGTGTATTAGACACCTGGCAAGGTGATGTAGTGCGAGACACCAAAACCCTGTCTGGCGGAGAAAGCTTTTTGGTGAGCCTTGCACTGGCATTAGCTTTATCTGACTTGGTCAGTCACAAAACCAGTATTGATTCGCTGTTTTTAGATGAAGGCTTTGGCACCCTTGATGCTGAAACTTTGGATGTGGCGCTTGATGCCCTAGACAATTTAAATGCCAGCGGAAAAATGATTGGAGTGATAAGCCATATCGAAGCCATGAAGGAACGTATTCCTACTCAGCTTAAAGTGATTAAACGCAACGGTGTGGGATTAAGTGCACTAGAAAAACCTTATGCGGTGGGGTGAACTCACCGCGTAAACCCTTATAAACGGCAAGCATACGGTTATTTGCGAGTAACTAAGACCAAACTGGTTCATTTGTGTGACGTTATCCTTTATGGTGCGTCGTCAAAATAATAATGGACCAACATTTATGGATTCAACGTCACGCCCTAGCCTGTTTCAGCGCTACATGAATGGCAGTTTGGTACTGCAAATTATCATTGGTATCGTATGCGGTATTGCGATAGCGAGTTTTTCACCTTCAGCTGCTCAATCAGCAGGGCTATTGGGTAACTTATTTGTAAAAGCCCTAAAAGCAATTGCTCCTTTATTGGTTTTTGTTTTGGTCATGGCATCCATCGCCAACCATAAGCAAAACGAGCAAACCTTTGTCAAGCCCGTGCTTGTGCTTTATTTGTTGGGCACACTACTGGCCGCGCTCACCGCCGTGTTGGCAAGCTTTGCTTTTCCTACAAGCTTAAGCTTAGTGACTTCAGAAGTTAGCCAAGCTGCACCGAAAGGTGTGTCGGAAGTCCTTACTACTTTGCTTTATAACATGGTAGATAATCCGGTAAATGCATTAGTAAATGGAAATTATATTGGAATTCTCACGTGGGCTGTAGGTCTAGGTTTAGGTCTTCGTCATGCTAGCGAGGCAACAAAAGCGCTACTTCAAAATATGGCAGATAGCGTAACAACCGTAGTGAGTTTTGTTATCAGGCTTGCGCCTTCCGGTATTTTCGGCTTGGTAGCCAATACCATTGCTACAACGGGCTTTGAAGCATTGCTTGGCTACTCTCATTTATTAACGGTACTCATCGGCGCAATGCTATTTATCGCACTAATAACCAACCCGCTGTTAGTCTTTTTGGCAACCAAAAAGAATCCGTACCCTCTGGTGTTTAAATGCTTAAAAGAAAGTGGCATTACGGCATTTTTCACTCGGAGTTCGGCGGCGAATATTCCGGTAAACATGGCGCTGTGTAAACGCTTAAAGCTTGATGAGGACACCTATTCGGTATCTATTCCGTTAGGCGCCACCATTAATATGGCTGGGGCTGCAATCACAATAACCGTGTTAACACTGGCTGCGGTTAATACTTTGGGAATTGCTGTAGATTTCCCTACTGCTGTATTGTTAAGCGTTATCGCTGCGGTATCAGCATGTGGAAGTTCAGGTGTTGCTGGCGGGTCGTTATTGCTTATTCCGCTTGCCTGTAGCCTGTTTAATATACCCAATGAAGTGGCTATGCAGGTGGTTGCGGTGGGCTTTATTGTTGGCGTACTGCAAGACTCTGCTGAAACAGCATTAAATAGCTCCACCGATGTCTTGTTTACCGCCGCTGCGTGTGAAAGAGCCGGTGGCAAGTAAACGCAAATGTTTAACGCATCAAGTGTGCGAGCTTATTGCATCTACCGCTTCAAAAATTAGCCGTGCAGCCAGCTTTGCTGTGCGGCTATCAATATCATAATTTGGGTTCATTTCCGCAACGTCACACAGTCTCCATTGATATCCATAAGTACTTTGGTGCTGTGCTAAAAAGTGCAGCGTATTGATAACAAGCGCTGGGGAAATCCCCAACGCACTGGGAGCGCTAACGCCAGGTGCCTGTGCTGCTGGAAATGCATCTAAACATACTGTGACGTAAAGCTCATCGATGTCTTTTAGCATCGGAGATAGTAGCTCATCTATTCGCTGCATACACAGTGATTCATCATTTAACGCCACATCGGTTAAATAGCGCGTGTTGGACGTATTGGCAAAGTTAAACAGCGCTGGTGTATTGGCTGCTTTCGATACGCCCAAACAAGCGTAATGAAACGGTGTATCGTGTAGCTGGCAGTGATCATACACTTGCCTGAATGGCGTACCTGAACTGGTGTTTGGTGAAGGCTTTCTTAAATCAAAATGTGCGTCGAAATTAATAATTCCAATGCGGGCACTTTTCGACTTAGCATTGAAAAACCCTTGATAGCTACCCCATGCAATTTCATGTCCCCCTCCCAGCCCAATGACCAATCCATCATTTTGCTTGAGCGCATAACAAATGGCGTCGGCATATTGGGTTTGTGCCTGGGCTAAGTTCTCTTTAGCGGTAACATTCCCTAAATCAGCCAATGCTGCGCTTGGCCAGTGCCAGGGTAAATTTGCAAGCGCCTGGCGAATAGCGTTTGGACCAGCAGCTGCACCTACGCGGCCTTTGTTAAATGCCACACCTAAATCACTTTCAAAACCAACAAGGGTAACGGGGTTGGCTAATGAATTATCTTCGCCCACTTCAAGTTCGTTAATTTTTTGATGCCAACGCAAACCATGAATTCCGTCTTCACTATCTATTCTGCCTTGCCACTTAAACATGTTTACCTTCCTTAAACACCGCAACGGGGCGGTGGCCATTAATACAATAGGCGAGCTCTGCCGGCGTTTCGATATCCCACAGCGTTAAATCAGCAAGCTTGCCTGCTTCAATAACACCTCGGTCGTGCAGTCCTAGTGCACTAGCCGCGTGTGCAGTAGCGCCGCGTAGCGCTTCTTCTGGCGTAAGTTGAAACAGCACACACCCCATATTTATCGCGGTAAGGATTGAGGCTAACGGCGAACTACCTGGATTAAAGTCAGTGGCTAAGGCCATGGGCACATTGTGCGCCCTTAGAGCATCTACCGGCGGCTTTTGCACTTCACTTAAGTAATAAAAAGCGCCTGGTAAAAGCACGGCAGCGGTGCCACTTTGGGCAAGTAAGGGAATATCGCTGTCAGCTAAATATTCGATGTGGTCTACCGATAGTGCGCCGTACTTAGCCGCCAAGACTGCACCTTTGCTGTCGCTAAGCTGCTCTACATGAGCTTTAATGGGTAAACCGTACTGCTGTGCGCAGCTAAAAACACGTTCTGTTTGAGAAGTTGAAAAACCGATAGTTTCACAAAATACATCAACGGCGTCAGCTAAGTTTTGCGAAGCAATGTGAGGAAGTGCCTCGTTGCAAATGAAATCGATATATCCTTCTGAGTCGTCAGCAAATTCATTGGGCAGGGCGTGAGCGCCTAAATAAGTGGTTTGAATGCTAACAGGAAGGTGTTGTTCAAGGGATTTAGCCACGCGCAACATGCGCACTTCAGTGTCTAAATCCAGCCCGTAACCTGATTTAACTTCAATGGTAGTAACACCTTCTTCGCACAGTCGCTTTGCTCGCTTTATCGCGGTATTAAGCAAAGTGCGCTCATTAGCACATCGAGTTTTTTCAACCGTCCCTTTAATGCCACCGCCGCGCTGCGCAATGTCTACATAACTTGCGCCCTGCAATCGCATTTCAAATTCTTCGGCGCGATCGCCGCCATACACTAGATGCGTATGACAATCGATAAAGCCAGGCAATAGCCACGGGTGTTTGAGCGTTGAACCTTCATTTTGAGGAATTAATGTAGTGGCATCTACTACGTTTTTGGCCTGCTTAAACACTTCGCCCAGTGAGTGGTGGCAAGGAATTAACGCAGCAATTTTGCCGTCTTTTATGGCGATGGCGTGTGAAGGCAATTCGCCATAAGGCAACCCATTGTCTTGCATAGATGCAATGCGAACGTTGTAAATAAGCGTGTCGTACTGATAACCCATATTGCGCTCCACCTTAAGTCACCTATTTCCTAGCTCTTTGCCTACTTCTGCCCAGTGCCTTCACTGAAACAATGTGCAGATTTTAAAAGTCAGTGTACTTGTGTATACTTGTATATACAAGTATGCTGTTATCATATTATTAACAACTGAGTTGTGAACCCACGATATGCAACCTCGATACAGGGTAATTAAAACAGCAATTTTAGATGCCATTGAAAGCGGTGAAATGAAGCCGGGTAGTCAAGTGCCCTCAGAAAACCAACTTGCCCAGCAGCACGGTGTAAGCCGGATGACTGCGCGACGTGCGCTAAGCGAAATGGTGGACGAGGGCATTTTGATGCGCAGCCAGGGAATAGGCACATTTGTGTCAGATAGCCGCCCTATGAGTTCAATGTTAGAAATCAAAAGTATTCGCGATGAAATTGAGCGGCGGGGGCATAGATACACTAACGAGATATTGGTGCTGGAAACTGCGCCTGCCAGTGATGCTATTTCACAACGCCTAGCCGTTGATGTAGGAGAGCCTGTATTTCACAGCATTATTGTGCATTGCGAGAACAACTTGCCTGTTCAGTATGAAGATCGGTGGGTTAACCCAGCTTGGATTGACGACTACCTAGATAAAGACTTTAAAGCGCAAACTGCAAACTTTTATCTAAACCAAGTCGCGCCTCTCTCTCAGGCGGACCATAGTGTTGAAGCTGTAATTGTTGAAAAAGATATTGCACAAGCGTTACTGATAAAGCCTAAAGAGCCCTGCCTAAAGATTACTCGGCGAACATTTTCTCGTGGAGCGGGGAAAGCAACTGATGCAAGTGCTGTGGTTAGCCACGCTGTGCTTTTCCACCCTGGCAGTAGATACCGACTGGGAGGACACTTGGAGTTTTAAGTGCAAACGCGCCTAAGACGCTAACTCTCAAGGCGCTTTTTTAAAGATACTGCTTCTTATAACAAAAATATTTCAGAAAAAGATGCCTAGGAGAAGTTTATGAAACGCCTCGACCCTACAAGAGAAATACGTGCCCCAAGAGGCAGTATGCTAAATGCGAAGAGTTGGCAAACCGAAGCGCCGCTTCGCATGTTAATGAATAACCTGGATCCAGAAGTGGCGGAACATCCGCAAAACTTGGTGGTTTACGGTGGCATTGGGCGCGCGGCTCGAGACTGGGCGTCATACGACAAAATTGTTGAAGTGCTTAAGCGCTTAAATACTGACGAAACATTACTTATTCAATCGGGCAAGCCGGTTGGCGTATTTCCTACCCATGAAAACGCACCTCGTGTGTTGATTGCAAACTCTAACCTTGTACCGCACTGGGCTAATTGGGAGCACTTTAACGCTCTGGATAAAGAAGGTTTGATGATGTACGGGCAAATGACGGCAGGGTCATGGATATACATAGGCTCGCAAGGCATTGTGCAAGGCACGTATGAAACCTTTGTGAGCGTGGCAAAAACACATTTTGAAGGAAGCGCTGAAGGACGCTGGATTTTAACAGGCGGCTTAGGCGGTATGGGTGGGGCACAGCCCCTTGCGGCTACTATGGCCGGCTTTTCAATGGTGGCAGTGGAAGTTGATGAAACCCGCATAGATTTCAGAATTCGAACGGGCTATCTGGACAAAAAAGCGCATTCCTTGGAAGAAGCTATGGGCTTGTTAGATGAAGCTAAGCAAGACGGCAAACCCGTTTCAATAGGCTTGCTCGGCAATGCTGCTGAGGTATTTCCCGATATGCTTGAAAAAGGGATTATTCCTGATGTGGTAACCGATCAAACCAGTGCCCACGATCCGCTTAATGGCTATTTGCCTGTAGGTTGGACGCTGGATCAAGCCGAAGCACAACGCAAGAAAGATGAAGCGTGTGTTGTTAAAAAAGCAAAACAGTCGATGGCGCTGCAAGTTAAAGCCATGCTGGGCTTTCAACAGGCGGGCGCGGCAACGCTCGATTATGGCAACAACATTAGACAAATGGCGCTGGAAGAAGGCATTGAACATGCTTTTGATTTTCCTGGTTTTGTACCCGCCTACATTCGACCGTTGTTCTGTCAGGGCATTGGCCCCTTTAGATGGGCTGCTTTATCTGGCGACCCAGAAGATATCTATAAAACGGACGCTAAAGTTAAAGAGCTTATACCAGATAACCCGCATCTACATAACTGGCTAGATATGGCCAAAGAACGTATTCAGTTTCAGGGCCTGCCCGCGCGTATTTGCTGGGTTGGACTAGGTGAAAGACAAAAGTTGGGGCTTGCCTTCAATGAAATGGTGCGCAGTGGCGAGTTAAGCGCACCGGTAGTGATTGGTCGAGATCATCTAGACTCTGGCTCGGTCGCTTCCCCGAATAGAGAAACCGAGGCCATGCTCGATGGTTCTGATGCGGTTTCGGACTGGCCTTTACTAAACGCGTTATTAAACACTGCGGGTGGCGCAACCTGGGTGAGCCTTCATCATGGTGGCGGTGTAGGAATGGGCTTCAGCCAGCATTCGGGCGTGGTAATTGTTTGTGACGGCACTGATGCAGCAGCTGAGCGAATTGCTAGGGTACTACATAACGACCCTGCTACAGGCGTAATGCGTCATGCGGATGCTGGCTATGACATCGCAAAAGACTGTGCGGTTAAACATAACCTTGATCTTCCTATGGTAAATCCCGAGGCTAATAGTCAAGGGGCTGGCAGTGCAGATTCAAACCATAGCTCACACCAAAACTTAGACGGGGAGGCGTGATCATGTCCCGGAACTCTTTTTTCGCGGAGCAAGACGGTATTAAAAAGCTTACGCTTGTTCCTGGTACCTTGAACCTAGAACAGTTAAGAGAAGTACATCGAAGTCACGTTCATTTATCGTTAGATGAAAGCGCAGTACCCGCTATAAACGCCGCCGAGCAAGTAGTGCTTAACGTGATTAAAGAAAATCGAACCGTGTACGGTATCAATACCGGCTTTGGGTTATTGGCTAATACCCGTATTAATGTTGACGAGTTAGAGTTATTACAGCGCAGTATTGTGCTATCGCATGCGGCCGGCACGGGCGACTTTATGCAAGAAGATACTGTGCGCCTGCTCATGCTGTTAAAAATAAACTCGCTGGCCCGCGGTTATTCGGGAATCCGTTTAAGCGTAATAAAAGCGCTCATTACCTTATTTAACGCACAGCTTTACCCCGCTATTCCTGAAAAAGGGTCGGTAGGGGCCAGTGGAGACTTAGCGCCTTTAGCACACATGAGTGTAGTGCTTTTAGGAGAAGGGGAAGCTTTCTACAAAGGTGAACGTATAAGTGCGGCTAAAGCATTGGAAATAGCGGGCATGGAGCCAATTGCGTTGGCACCTAAAGAAGGCTTAGCACTATTAAACGGTACACAGGCATCAACAGCGTTTGCACTTCAGGGGCTATTTTACACTGAAAATGCGCTTCACAGTGCTATCGGTATTGGCGCGCTCACGGTTGAAGCCGCGTTAGGTTCTCGCGTGCCCTTCGACGCGCGCATTCACGAGGTGCGCGGCCATAAAAGCCAATGCGATGTAGCCTCGGCTTTTAGAGCATTGCTAGATACTTCAGAGATTGGCAACTCACATCAACGATGTGAAAAAGTACAAGATCCGTATTCGCTGCGCTGCCAGCCACAGGTAATGGGCGCTTGTTTACAGCAAATGCGCTACGCCCAAGACATTTTAGTGACGGAAGCTAATGGCGTTAGCGATAACCCGTTAGTTTTTGTAGAAAGCGGCGATAGTTCAAGTGTTGGCGATGCTACCGCTGGCGATATTTTGTCTGGCGGAAATTTTCATGCGGAAACGGTGGCGATGGCAGCAGACATGTTGGCTATTGCGCTGTCTGAAATTGGTGCGTTGTCAGAGCGCAGAATGTCGCTAATGATAGATACTCACTTAAGCGGTCTACCGCCATTTCTAGTTGAAAACGGTGGGGTAAACTCAGGGTTTATGATCGCACAGGTTACCTGTGCGGCACTTGCTAGTGAAAATAAAACCCTTGCGCACCCTGCTTCTATTGATTCTTTGCCAACGTCTGCAAACCAAGAAGACCATGTTTCTATGGCTACCTTCGCAGCCAGACGTTTAAGAGATATTTTCGATAACGTGGCAGGTATATTGGCCATTGAGTGGTTAGCGGCCTGCCAAGGTTTAGATTTTAGAAAGCCGCTTGCAACAAGCGAAAAGCTGCAGGTGCTGATGCAGCTATTAAGAGAGCAAGTGCCGTTTTACGATAAAGACCGCTATTTTGCCCCAGACATAGAAAAAGCCAAGCAACTGATTAAGCGATGCAACCTTATGGATAAAACGCAGTTAAACCTGTTAGGTTAGTATGATCCAGGCTTGGTGTTTCGAGTAAACACTTGTAGATCATAAATAGAGTAGAGGTGGGAATGATATGCAAACAAATGGACGTTGGTTAATTTCAAATGAGGCTCGTACTTCTATGAATCGTACTTCGATGAAACGCGCTGTGAAGAAGGGCACTTTTGTAAAAAGCACTGTGCTGGGTTTATTCGCCGCGTCGGTGTTTACGTTGGCAGGCTGTAGCGACAGCGAAGTGGGCGATGTGTCTCTTGGTCTTTTCACCACAAAAGATATCAAAATTGATGCGCTTCAAGACCCTGTTGTCACTGGCGTCACTTGTCATATTTCAAGTATAGAAGCGAATCTAGATTTGTCTGACCCGTCAGACAGTTCTATTGCGTGCAGGCAAACCGGCCCCATCACTGCCGAGATGCTAGACGCTATCGATAAATCAGATTCTGGCGAAGTGATTTTCAAAAAATCAAAGAGCGTGTTTTTTAAGAATATGAAGCTTCGACGAATTTATGATGCTGACTCAAAAACGCTGATTTACTTGTCGTACAGCACGAAAGAAACATCGGGTAGCTACAAACATAGTTTATCTACCGTTCCCCTTTGGGAAACCCTTGCGTTTAAGACGTCCGCGTAAATTTCAATGTGCAATTAACGAAAATGCCCCTTAAATACTGGGGCATTTTTTGTTGTGTCTAGTGAAAACGGTGCCGATGTTCATCGCACACCTTAATTGAGTAGAATATATTTAACAGTAAGGTTTCGCCTTTACGTTCTTGATCGCACCACTTCTTGAACCGTCAAAAAAAGCGCGTATAAACCAGCATGGCACTCAGTGCTGTATCATCGTCTGTCAGCGGGCTATCGCTAATGCTATCGTCAAAGAATGTGGCGCCAACCTCTAAGCGGGTCATGCCACCCAAAAATTGGCGGGTGGAAACAGCAACGCGAACCTCTGTGTTAAGTGCGCTATCGCCATTATATGCGCTTCGCAACGCTGTGGCTTCCTCGGGGCGTACACCGTAATAATAGTCGACATAGTTGGCGTCTTGGTAGTTAACGCCTACCGATGGCTCTATCATGAAGTTATTTACTCTAAACTGTTTGCCTATTCGAGCAGATGCCTGGTAGCCATCGAACTTACCAAGAATGTCCGCGTTGGTTGACAATGAATACACCCAGCTTCCGGTATTATAATTGAGGCCAACGCCAGCCGCGTAACTAAAGTCTCTGTCTTCCATACCAGTAAACACAGCGCTGTCATCTTCTTCGTAACCTGCAAATACCGGCACAAGCTGGGCATCAAGGGTAAAGCCCTTTTCTCTAAATAGTTCGTAGCCTATGAATGGCCCGTAAACACGAAGCTTTTCACCGGTGTAGCCAACAATAGGAATAGGCACAATGCGGTTATCAAAATCGGTATACACATCTTGGGATGCGGCGACACCAAAACCCCACATCCAGCCTTGGGGCTGTTGTGATCCCGTTGGTTGTTGTGCAGTGACAGTGGAAGAGAATGCGAGTAATGTTGATAGGCTAGCTACGCCTAAACACTTTAGTAGAGTCATCAATAAATTTCCTTTTTTATCACAATACAGCCTAAGCTTCCGGTTCGATCATTTTTGAGCGTGCTCTTTACGCTTACCTATTCAAATGTGTAATTTAAAAGGGCGATATCTTTCTCAAAGTGGGTGGAGACTAGATCAATTAACGCACTATTATAGTAACGGCGGTAATCATCTCTGTTGTTTGCTTTTCGTCTGTGAGGCAGCGCTATATTGGGTAGTGCCAACTTATTGCAAATGTGCTCAAAATCGCGGTCTAATTGCTCATAACGCCCGATAAAATCAGTAAGCAACTGCCCATGAAGGTCGATAAGGTAATCCGTTTGCAGCTGAAGCGATGTGTCTATGTGGTACTGATAAGGGCGCGAATTATCAAATTTCCATTTCATAAAGCTTTCAAAATCATCATAACCTTGCATGACAGCAGGACGCTCTCGTTTAATGTGATGATAAGAGCTTACCTGTAAATCCCAAGGGTTTCGTA
Source organism: Alteromonas sp. ABD4_190 (assembly GCF_056160105.1). Taxonomy (NCBI): domain Bacteria; kingdom Pseudomonadati; phylum Pseudomonadota; class Gammaproteobacteria; order Alteromonadales; family Alteromonadaceae; genus Alteromonas; species Alteromonas sp. ABD4_190. Next base: position 1,201,569 of record NZ_JBSWWN010000001.1, on the reverse strand, counting down.
CCACTGCAAATTTAAATAGCTGATTAAAGTACGCTTCGGGCAACATTTCTTTTGCAGCAATAATACGTGAGTGTCTAGGAAAACGGCTTCCAATTTTGTGTTCGGTCAATTGACTCATTTTATTGCAAATAAACTGAGGTACAGAATAACGATGGCCCCACCGATATTTATTGAGGGCGGCGCGAACACTGGTTCCACCGGTTTTGGCAATATGTACAAACAAGAATTGCTTACTATGAGATAACAGCACTGACTTCCCCGATTCGTAAAATGATATGCAGGTGATTTACGCGATGAAAATTTTCCTAACCTCAACTCAGTATGAGGAATGTTTATTACAGTGAGATTTAACGCAATATTGAAAGTTTAATAGTAAGTGATACTGCAGCTCTCATAGAAATCGAGCGTGATATAGTTCGCATCGACCACTTGTAGAGAAGGGAAGTAAGGTTGTATTACCTTTAGCGCCATTTTATGCAAAACCAGAAGAGTATAAATTTAGTATTAAGCTTGATGGCTTTTAAATAAGGAAGTGATATGAAATTCGTGACAAGGCTTGGTGCGCTGGTCGCTGTATCAATGCTTGCAGCAGGATGTGTAACACAAAAAGGTATGGACTCAACTGATAGTATGCCTACCGAATCGAATGTCGAAACAACAAGTTCAGTTGCTAAAACAGACAGCGAAGCGTTGAAGCAAGGCGTTAATACTTCAGGGCAAGAAAGCGAAAACGCAGCCGAAACTGCTGACAAGCCGGCAGAATTACCCAAGCAAAAAGTAGGGGTTTTCATTAACGTTAATGAATTTCCCTCGCATACTCATATTGGTACCACCAAGTTTAATAACTTCACGAAAGAGTATGCATACGACTGGCAACTAGCCTCTACGTTTTTTACCAAACTAAAGACAGCAATCGAACAATCAAACCGCTTTGAAGTGGTTGATGTAACGCCCAAAGTCAAAGGTGCATGGCAGCTAGATTTCGTGGTGAAGCAGAATGATAATTGGGCTTTTAACGAAAACCAAAATGCCCTTAGAAAGTCGCTGCTAGCTGACGGTGTTTCAAGGATCATTGTCGTCCAAGAGGCACCTACGGTAGCCATCACTGAATGCGGTACATATGGCTGCTCAGAACATGAGAGCAAAGGCGTTGGTTTATTTACAAGAAGTTTTTTAGGAACCGATCATTACGTCGCGTCTGCTAGTTTTGATGTAAGCTTTGAGCGCTTAGATAAACCTGTAGACATTGCAGCGCAACCCGAATTTAGCGAATTACAAGATGACGCCGCGAAGAACGTGCGCATTGAAAAGTTTGTTGCACCTGAAAACTTCGATGAAGTCACAGAAAGCGAGTTAGCGCCTATCAAAAAATCAATTATTAGTTACTTCGACCGTGTAGCTGAAACGGTGGCCAAACACTTATCAAATCAGTAAACCTAATAAAATGTAAACTGGGCACTAAATCAAGTGCCCGTTTTTTTTATGGTTTCCAATAAACCTAAAGGTTTGCAGATCGCGTTAGCGGTTTGTACACGCTTTATTATGCACTTTCTTTATGCGCCAAAAACTCTTCGTAGTTTCCATCGAAGTGATTCAGCTGTTTGTCTTTTATCTCTATAATTTGTGTCGCTAGCGATGAGACAAACTCGCGATCGTGGCTAACAAAAATAACCGTACCGTCAAACTTGTACAGTGCGTTATTTAACGCTTCAATGGATTCCATATCCATGTGGTTGGTAGGTTCATCCATTACTAATACGTTGATGTCTTCAAGCATAAGCTTTCCGAACAATAAACGGTTTTTCTCACCACCAGAACATACCTGAACACGCTTATTGAAATCGTCAGATGTAAACAGTAAACGGCCTAACATACCTTTAATTTGAAGGTCATCGTGTTTCGGGCTGCGCCATTGGCTCATCCACTCAAACATAGTGATATCTTCAGCAAAGTATTTGGCGTTGTCCTGCGGAATGTAGCCAATTGCGGCATTTTCTGCCCACTTATAGCTACCAGCGGTAGGCTCAATGTCATTCACTAGGCATTTCAAAAGTGTGGTTTTGCCAGCGCCGTTTTCACCAATAATCGCCAAGCGCTGTCCCGCTTCCAACAGCAAGTTAGCATTGTCAAATAACGGAAGGTCTGGATAGCTATGGCCCAAGTCTTCAAGAGTGATTGCAAGACGGTGAAGCTTCTTATGCTGCTTAAATACAATATAAGGCTTACGACGGCTCGACGCTTTTACCTCGGCTAGTTCAATTTTCTCAAGACGGCGGGCGCGCGAGGTGGCTTGTTTCGCTTTTGACGCGTTGGCAGAAAATCGTGCTACGAAGCTCTGTAGCTCTTCAATTTCCGCTGACTTCTTAGCATTCTCTGCATGAAGCTGCTCTTGAACTAGCATGGCAGCTTGAATGTAGTCGTCGTAGTTACCCGGATAAACGCGCAGCTCACCGTAGTCGATATCGGCCATGTGGGTGCATACAGAATTTAGGAAGTGTCTGTCGTGCGAAATAATAAGCATGGTCGATTTACGCTTATTAAGCTCTTCAGCAAGCCAACTGATAGTGTAAATATCCAAGTTGTTAGTTGGTTCGTCTAGAAGCAGAATATCAGGATCGGCAAATAGGGCTTGGGCTAAAAGTACACGTACTTTTTTACCGGGTGCGACTTCTTTCATTAGACCAAAATGATAGCTTTCGTCGATGCCTGCAGAGTTTAAGATATCGCCAGCGCGTGCTTCGGCGGTGTAACCATCCATCTCGGCGAATTGGGTTTCCAAGTCCGCCACGCGCATGCCATCTTCTTCGCTCATTTCAGCCTTGCTGTAAATGGCGTCGCGCTCTTGTTTAACTTCCCATAGTTCACGGTCACCCATGATTACAGTATCGACTACGCTAAACTCTTCAAAGGCAAATTGATCCTGACTTAAGATACCTAGCTTTGTGCCAGGCGCCATAGAAACGTTGCCCGACGAAGGAGTAAGTTTACCGCTTAGAATTTTCATAAAAGTAGACTTGCCACAACCGTTTGCGCCAATCAGGCCGTATCGGTTGCCGTTGCCGAATTTTGCGGAAATATTTTCAAATAATGGCTTAGAGCCAAACTGCATTGTGATATTTGCGGTGGTAATCAAAACAGGTATCCAGGGGTAAAACGATGAGAAGAGATAATAATGAAAGCGGTTGTCACTTCACTAATATATAAAAGCGCGCGCACTATAAGGAATTGAGGGCTACATGTCGAGGGAATTTTGAACAGTTTTTGCGCGGGCGTTATTAGAGAGCTGGGCGTAATATTTTTTTGCAGCATGTTGTTTAGGTTAACAGCAAGCAAATAATTCCAGCATAAAGAAAATATTACATAACAATCAGCGCGCGGTGATGCATCAATACAGTATTAACGAATAAGGCTTTGTTCACCACTTTTCGCATAAAGGTTGTTTAAATCATTATTTTAAATAGGAAAAAATGAAACATTGTCTGTTATGAAAAAAGGCCTTTTTAGTTGGTCCTAATCTTGCTGTGCTTATCTACTGAAAATAAACCGCAGCGCGCAAATGCGTCTGCTGAATTAGTGCGAAGTTTTATTTCACTCTAGTTTATCGTGGGTTAGATAACGCAAAAGAAGAATAAAACTGTGCATTTCAAAGAGGGAAACATCATGAAGTTTTTGAAAAAAATTGCGATTGGTTGCTTTTCGGCAACGGTTTTAATGTCTGGCAGCGTGCATGCAGAAGCAATTAGCTCAGATTCCGTAATGCAAACTCAAGCCGCTCACTACAATAAGCAGCAGTTAATTGACATGGTTAACCGTTCAGACGTACAGAGCAAATTGGTAAGCTTAGGTGTTGATAGCAACCAAGCTATCGCCAGAATCAACGGCATGACCGACAGCGAAATTGCCCAATTAAATGATGAAATTAATCAAGCGCCAGCGGGTGGTGTTGTGGGCGCAGTGCTTACCGTACTTGCTATTATCGCAATTTTAGACCTAATTGGTGTAACTGACGTTTACCCATTTATTCGTCCAGTGAACAGCTAATTGAATGATCAATTCAGTTAAAAAGGCCTGCGCGTTAGCAGGCCTTTCGCTTCTATTTTTGCTTTCAGGCTGTCAGTCCACACCTCAAGCTGACAAGCTGCGGCAAGAGGGACTTGCCTCTTTACCTGAATCTCACACTATTCAATCTGTTCCGTTTTTTCCCCAAGAACAGTTTTATTGCGGGCCTACCACACTATCTGAAGTGTTTGGTTACTATGGTGAAAGCACCTCTCCAAATGACATTGCGCCTAAGTTATTCATTCCCAATAAAGAAGGGAGTTTACAACTAGAAATGGTGAGCGCTACCCGACAATTTGGTTTTTTGCCATATTCTGACCGAGGGACTTTATCGTCAATTATGTCGTTAGTTAAAGACGATATCCCAGTGATTGTTTTTCAAAATTTGTCCATCCAGTTATTACCCCAATGGCACTACGCTGTTGTTATTGGGTTCGATAGTGATAAGGGGACGGTTACTTTACATACCGGCCTTACGCCTAATCACGAAATGTCGCTTGAGCTTTTTGAAAGAACGTGGGGAAGAGGAAATTACTGGTATTTGGCACCAGTTCCTCCTAATGTAACCTCGCCTGAGATGACACCGTTCACTTATGTAAGTGCGGCTTACGATATGCTTAAAGTGGGAGATAAAGCGCGTTCATTGGCGTTTTTGGAAACCGCGTCGCATACATGGCCAACGTACTGGTTAAGTTACTTCTTGATTGCCAATTATTACTTAGAGCAAAACGACAGCCAAGCAGTGGCTTGGTTTAAGAAAGGCTATGAAGTAGGGCAGAACCAACATGTTTATGTTCACAACTACGTATTAGCTTTGCGCGAAAATAATCTGCAAGCAGAAGCAAATGCTATTTTAAAGCAAGGGCTTGAGCGATTTCCTAACAATGAAGCACTTTTGAAATTGACTGATAAGTAATTTTAAATCTCGAGCGAGTTCGCATTTTCTACAATTTATCGGCTACTATTAATTTAGGAAGTAACCGTGAAGGTAGGCAATGTCGAAAAAACTAAGCTCATCAACAATCTCATATCAAAATGGAATAATCTTCAGTCGACTCCATGGTGCTTTCAATGAAAAAAGTGCCGAAGAATATAGTGAAAGTCTGTTTAAATTAGTCGTAGGACTTAATAAAAAGCCCTTTTCCCTTCTGGCGGACATCAGCCAAGTCGAGGGGGCGACTCCTGAGGCCTTCGACATACTCAAACGTATTATAAAACGCCTCCCTGAAATGGGATTAATAGCGAAAGCTTATGTCTATCGAGGACCTGTTATACGCGGAATAATGTTTCAGAGGATCCCCGAACTCAAAAATATGGATTATCTGTTTTTTACGGATATTGAAGACGCTTCTTCATGGTTGTCTCGCGAACATGAACGCAAATTAACTCTTCTTTCTAATTAGTACTAAGCGAGAAATAAACTAATCACACGCTCAACTGTCTCATTTCTCAAATTTGGTTGGTGCAGTTAACCACTAACTGTAAATAGGCGCTTTGCTAGAGCCCTATAAAACCAAGCCCTATGTTGTGAGAATCGCACGTTTTTTATGGTGTTAGTTTGATTGCTGTCAAGTTGGATGAGCATTGTGAGTAAATAACTGGTGTGCCTTTTGCGTCTTCTTTCCCGTATTAACGTATAGCTTATGTTAAAGCGCCATACTTTCTTTACGCAGGAGCACCGTCAGCCGTGGATAGCCCCCAATTTTTTGAAAATTAGCAGGTACTAGCAATAGTCGGATTAGTCGGTATTGTTATTGTGCTTTTCATCATTAAACGCCTTATATTGGTGCGCTTGAAAGCCAAGGCCCGTTCCGAAAGCAGCAGCATGTCCGATATTTACCGCGTGCTTGTACTCTCTCTAAATGCACCGTTGAATTTACTGATTTGGGTCATCTTTCTGCTGTTAGTAAAAAGTATCGTTTCAGTATTTCAGATAGAAGATGAAAGGGCTATTGAGGCGTTAACCACTGTTATCGAGGCAGGTCTTATAATAACGCTGTTTCTTTTCTTCGAACGCTTTGTTACCTACTCGTTAAGCCGTTATCGCGACCAATCAACCATTGTGAAAAACACCAGCGCTATAGCTGGTGGTGCTGTAAGAGCAGTGTTCGCCGTACTCGCCATTTTAATTATTTTGAGCACAATGGGCGTATCGATAACGCCCATCGTTGCTTCATTAGGTATTACGTCACTGGCAGTAGCATTAGCCTTACAGCCAACGCTTGAAAATTTCTTCTCAGGTATTCAGTTGGTAATGGATAAGCCCATTCGCATTGGTGACTTCGTTGAACTTGACTCGGGAGAACAAGGGTTTGTTGAGAAAATAGGCTGGCGCTCTACGTGGGTAAGAATGCTGCCCAATAACATTGTAATCATGCCAAACAGTAAGCTTTCAAATTCCAAACTAATTAACTACTACTATCCCGAGCGCGAACTGTCGGTGCCCGTAGAAGTTGGCGTGCACTATAACTCTGATTTAGAACATGTTGAAAAGGTTTGTTTAGACGTAGCCAATACTATTTTAAAAGAGCACGAGTACGGTGTTAAAACCTATCAACCCTTCGTCATTTTTCACACCTTTGATAATTCCAGCATTAACCTGACCATAATGCTGAGAACCCGTGAATACTTTAATCGCTTCTTCATTAAAAGTGCGTTTATAAAAATGCTGAAAAAGCGGTTTGATGAAGAGGGGATCATAATACCGTTCCCAATTACCGCGCTCAATATAGAGCAAGAAGGCGCGGCAAGTGTGTTGTCGTCAGCGAATGAGCACGAAAGGCCGCAAGGCTGAGCATAGGTAATGACGCTAGCGCATGGCTTTTCGATTGTATTGAGATCATCGGAAGCACAATTATCTAGTGCTTTTTCAAAGTGATGCAAATGGCGATACTGGCAATACTTAGCGCACAAGTCATTAAACTGAAAGCCTCGGTAGGCTCTAGCGTTAGCAATGTTACTGCGTAAGCGCCTATGGCGGCCCCTGTTAGGTGAAAAAAGCCAGTAAGTGCAGCTAAAAAACCGGCAGATGTTTCAGAATAGCTAAGCATAATAGTTACGCTACAAGGCATAGCAATACCGATGAAAAAGAACATTATATAGCAGTAAGCCAAAATACTGATTAACCCACTCTTTATGCTAAAGAAAACGGTCAATGCAAAAAGCACGGAAAATACCGCTAAACAGAGACTAGATACCTTAAATTTTTGCAAAGGCGACAAAGAAGTCAGCCGAATATTGAATACGCTGCCTACAACGAAAGATAAGGTGGCTAGCAGTGAGTAAACCGAGAACAGGGTTTTAGAAAGGCCGAACTGCTGCATTACCATAGAGGGCGCAATGGTAATGAAGCAAAACACAATGCCATACAAAAGCCCACTGGCCATGCCTACCGAGACAAGCTTTACTATTGTGCTTTTTATAAGTACTAACGTGTGACTAAAAACACTGTCAGATACTGGCGGCGTAAAATGACTAAGAATACTAGAGACTGAAAATAGCAAAAGTATGGCAAGTAGCCCCATTACCAGCACGAAATAAAAAATAGCGGAAATACCCAAAGACTCGCCAATTATTGTACCTATTAGCGGCGCTATTGCTGGGGCAATAGCAAAGGCAATATTGATAAGCGAAAGTGAAGTGTTGAGCTGCTTTTCGCTAAATATTTGACGTGACAGCCCTCGCGATACTGATACGCCAACGCCCCCACCTAAGCCTTGCACCACACGACCTATGAGAAAAGTACACTCTTCACTGGCAAGCGCCACCACAAGCGTACCTGCAATAAATACTAAGATTCCGTAAAACAAAAATATTTGCTTGTTTATATAGTCGCACACTATGCCAGACGCTAACTGTGAAACTGAGAACGCGACTAAAAACACAGCGACGCTTTGCTCGATTATGCTCACCTGACTGCCATACATGGTAGCTAAGTCAAAAAAGAAGGGGCTGTAAATGCTGGTAGAGACTTGGCCAAGAACAGACAAAATTGTGAAGGTAACCGTTAGCGAGTAAAACGCCTTGCGCGACATGGTGTGCTTCATCTAATAAGAAACCGGTAACAAAGTAGACTAATTATAAAGATAGGCTACAGATGAGGTATTACAGTTTTAATAAAGGCGCTTTTTTTAAGTTTGAGTAGTAGTGTACAACGGACCTCATCATGGGAAAGGGGCGGTGTTAGGCTCTTCATCATTAACGGGGGACATCCGCATTCATTAAACTGATTTTGCGAAGAATCATTTAATGGAGAGTACAGATGTCCCACGCAGGTACTATTTTAGGCATAAGTGAGTTAGAAATAGAACGTGTTCATCGACATGATTTTATTGAAGTGTGGGCAAAGCCCACTAAAAAGCCGCTATGCAAACATTGTGAGAGTCGACATTTACGCATAAAAGCCACACATAAGCGTACTGTGAAGCACACGCGCCAAGGTAATCAGGTGCTAACACTACATTTAAAGGTACCTAAGTATCACTGTCGATGCTGTGGTCGTTATTTCAGGCACCCTTTTGTTGGGATCCGGCCACGCTATCGGGCGTCGGAGTGCTTTCGCTTAGAAGTCTTTGAAGCGCACCACGGTGGTGTTACGCAGCGTGGTATCTCACGCACACATCGCATTAGTCCCACTACGGTAGAGCGTTGGTACCAATCACACATCAGCCAAAAATATAAAGAGATTATCAGTCGCCCCTGCCCAGAGATGCTGGGGATAGATGAACACTTTTTTACCCGTAAGAAGGGTTATGCGACGACGTTTGTAGATTTACGACATCGTAGTGTGTTTGATGTAAAACTGGGACGTTCTGAATTAAGTTTACGCTCGTACTTACGCCACCTTCCCAATAAAGAGAACGTTAAGCTCATCGCGATGGACTTATCGGAAACCTATCGTGGTATTGCCAAACGCTATTTCCCTAATGCTACGATAGTCGCTGACCGTTTTCATGTGGTGCGCTTGATAAACCATCACTTCTTAAAAGCGTGGCAGCAACACCACCCTGAAGGACGTAAGAATCGGGGTTTACTTAGTTTGATGCGACGACATCAATGGCATTTAAGCGAGGAGAATAACAACAACCTACAACGCTACTTAGCTGACTATCCGGTGTTAAAAACACTGTATGAGGTCAAACAGAAGCTCATCAGGTATATGCTGTTAAAGACTATGAATGAAAAACGAATGGAGCAGACATTACCGAGGTTCTTAGACTTGCTTGAACAGTTACATCACAGTCCACTTCGTACACTGGCCAAAACCTTAACTTCGTGGTTGCAACCTATCATCGCCATGTGGCGCTTTACACGAAACAACGGGATCACTGAAGGCTTCCACAACAAAATGGAAATGATATCGAGAAGAGCGTATGGTTTTAGAAACTTTGAAAATTATCGAATAAGAGTGATGACCCATTGCGGATGGGATGGTGTTATCAATCGTGTAAGGTGAATGCTGATCCCCCGTTTATGGGGTAGAGCCGAAAAAATGGTGGCCCCACCCTGACTTGAACAGGGGACCTGCCGATTATGAGTCGGATGCTCTAACCAACTGAGCTATGGGGCCATTTTGAGATGTGCTGTGTAATTATGTCTGCAAATTGCTTTGCATAACAACCACAAGCGAGCGCAAGTATAAGCAGTTTTATTTACCTTGTCACGCCTAGCTGATGGCTTTGTGAATTGTTTGCTTTATTTTTGTTCACTTTGTCGCTGTTTTGCTTGTTTTATGAATAGCGTTAGCAAACATTATTCGAAATCCAATACTTCCCACCCCCCTAATTACTTAGAAGAAAGCACTAGAAAAAAGCAATACGGAAAAGTACTGGAAGAAAAGCTAACACTTTTTTGCCCCAATAACGCTTATTTACTCTTTTGGCATGTTAGCGAGCCTTGACTCACAAACGCTAAAAGCAGCACTATTGCGTTTAAAAATAGTGCGCTCATTTTATCGATTATGTGGTGAGTGAAAGTGCAGCGGTTTTTGGCTGTGGAATATTTGAAGGAATTACTGAAGTAAATGAAAATACCTTTTCACATGAAAGTTATATATACGTTGCTTTTCTCTACATTGCTTACATTGGTAGGGTGCGACGTGATTAACCTAAAAGGGCGCGAAGCGGGAGAAATACCCTTTAAACTTGTGGGTGTGGATACGGGCGCGTGCCCAATGATCATGAGCATTGGGCAGCAGCGTTGGAATATCGATTATTTCGGATTCTATCTTAGTAAACCCGAAGTGCGCATAGATGGAAAATGGCAACGGGTGAAGTTCAAGCAAACTCAATGGCAAACGCCAAATGAAGCACTGTTGAAGTTTCACAATAAGTGCAGCAACCCAGACGATGCTAACAGCAAAATAGTGTTAGATGTGTCAGAGGAACTCTTAAAGTTAGCAACTAACCTCCGTTTTACTATGGGGTTACCTTTTGATGTTAACCACGCTGATCTCCTTACTCAACAAACGCCTTTGAACGATAAAACGATGTTTTCAAGTCGTCAAAATGGGCACCAGTTTTTAAGGCTGGATGTTTCAAAAAATGGTAAAGAAACACGTAAATGGTCTTATCATTTGGGAAGCGTAGGGTGTTCATCTGAGTCAGCATCAGCGCCCCCTGAAAAGTCATGTGCATTTACTAATCGCGTAGAGTTTATTTTGCCAATGACTCAGTTAGATACTGACTTAGACTTGGAGGTTTCTGTTTCAAACATAGTGGCACAAGTTGATATAAACGAAGCTGAAAGCTGTGTTTTCAAGTCTCCTGAAACTAAGCCCTGTGAGAAGCTTATCCATAATCTCGTTTATAGACCGTGGATAAAATGGCAGTAAAATTGAAATAAACATAATTAAACACTAAAAATTAGCGATTTATTGCTCACATTTCGCAATTTATGTTTATACTTTGCACACATATATCAACCAAATGCTTATGTGCTGATTATTAACATCGTGATAGACTCGACGTTCACAATTTATGTTAATTATAAAAAAAGCAGGTAAGCGGTCGCGGAGATGAGAATGACTGAAAAACCCTTCATTACAAGTGGTCGAAACACCATCATTCATAAAATTAGAAAGTTAGATCTATTGGTTATCAATGGCGATGAAAACCCGCCAATCATTGTAACCTACAAAGGCATTAAGCAATACGAAGGTAAAGTACCTGAGAATAAGCGAGATGCGAAAATGATGGATATGGAACTAGTCGATGTAACGTCTAGCGATGTTTTCGGCGACGAAAAAACGTTAGTGTTTATTCAAACGCTAAATGGAAAAGAATATAAAATTGATTACTCGAAAATTGGTACGGGTATGTTTATTAAAATTCACCAAGACAGTATTTTCTAAAAGCAGAGCTACCTCTTGCAGGTAAGCCGGCTTTTAGCAAGGTGGGGTTAGGCAATCTGACCCCAATTGTTTGGCTCTTGAGAGTTAACACCTGTTATTACCCCCCTACTGATTTAAGTTCTTCCGCTACTCCCTCTCACCTCCTGACTGTTTCAAAGTGTGTCTTCAGCGCGACTAATAACAGTTTAGATAGATAGTTAAACCTTATCTTTTGTGCGCTTATCGCTACAACTCAGGTAACCGTATTTTAACGCTTCTGTAGCGTAAACATCATAAAACTTAACTAGGTTATGGGTGCGGCGACAAGTAGAGGTCGTCACCGCGTTGCCTAATATTATCAGAGGAAATTGTTATGTTTACGTTACGCCGTGTTACCCAAATCGCTTTACTAGGAACCACACTTTCTTTAACTGCTACTGCTGCTAATGCTGGCTCTTACCCAGCAGAGATAGAAGATAAGCTAATTGCTGTATGTGAAGCCGTAAAGAGCGATAGCCGCTTTAAATTACATCGCGCGGTAAAAGCAACAGGCTTAAATATGAGAGACCTGCACGAGGGTTTGGTTTGTAATGGCCAAGATATGTTGACCTTTGCAGCTACTCATAACGCGTCTAAGAATGCTCAGCATATCGCGCGCCGAGTAAATGCAAGCCCAAGCATATTGACCGCTAAACGCTAATTTGAGTTTTTTGCCCTGGACTTAGGGCTATGTGATGCATAGCCCGTTTTTTTTCATCTTTCTTCAGCTATTTCTTTAAACCGCAGCGCCATAGGGCCTAGCAAGTTATAGCATCAATTAAATTGCAAAGGGAGTGCAGATGATCTCATTAGTATTCTTACAATCTGCATCTAAGCAAGCTTCACTTTGCAAAATCTTGAAGCAACTAAACCTGTTTAGCCATGTTTTTGGAGCTGAGTCGGTGGGTCACTGTTTAGCTTTGGCTGAAAAGTACCCTCAATCAATCGGTTTCTATTCGGTTTCAAAGTCATGCCGTAATCTTGCTTCAAAGTATTGGTTGGCGGTGGGCGACATGGATGAAGAGGCACTTCTGGCGTTCTCGCACAACGCATCGGGTTTTATTACACCGCCTTTTGAAGAGGACCAGTTAATACGTGCTATTGGATACGTTAAAAGCAAATTTGACTGTTTCGAACGTGATTTTCAATTTAACACAATGGTAAAAGGGCTGTGCAAACAGTACGGGGTATCTAAGCCCGCGTTGTTAGCGACATTACGCCAACAGTTAAGCAAGAGTATCAAACCTCATGTGGTTAGTATTAGAACTGAGAATGGGTGGTGTTGCTTAAATCCCGCCGATATTAAATGGATAGAAGCGGCAGGGGACTACATGTGTGTACAAACACTGTCTGAATGTTATGTGGTTCGCACAACTTTGTGTGAATTACTGAAGCGTCTTGGCGAGCAGTACTTTAAGCGCTGTAATCGCTCAGTAGCAGTAAATGCCAAGCACGTCGCGCATTTAGAACAAAGGCTAAATCAGCAAAGAGTGGTTATGCAAGATGGCGAGATCTTTAAAATAACCCACAAGTACTACTATCAGTTTTGGCATGTCGAGGGCCAAGAAAATCAAGAAAGAACATAAGGCCCATAAGACCATAGTCCCGCTGGTGGTGGAACTCGCTAATCGTTACACTTAGTACTTTATACTTAAAGGCAAGGACAGAAAGTGCGAAATGTAAGTAACGCAGTAGTGGGGGCCATAGTGGTTTTCGCTGCGTATTATGCTGGGCTTTTCGCCGTTACCATGTTGGCGTTACCTATTCCAGGGCCATTGGTTGGGCTTTGTTTGCTGCTTGGTATGCTTTTCATATCTCCAAAGCTGGAAATGCCTACTGCTCGGTTTGTTACTCTTCCCTTAAAACATATGTCACTGTTTTTCGTTCCCGCCGTACTTGGTGTGTCTATCTATTGGGATGATATTGAAGCCAATGCGCCAGCAATCGCCATTGCCATTCTCCTTACTACTTCATTAAGCTTAGGCGTCACAGCTTGGTTCGCACAGAAGTTATTTTGTAGCAAATTGAATAAACCTTCCAGCGCTTCACAAACGGAAGGGGAGCTTGAATGATTGATGCTTTGAATCAGGTAGTTAGCTTAAATGGGCTGTTATGGCTATGTATCACTGTTATCGGTTACCTTATTGCGCTTTGGGTTAATAAAAAATGTAACGGTCACCCAATCGCGCACCCCATTATTTTTACGGCTGCGTTTGTTTCTGTACTCCTTTATTTGACTAATACTGAAGTTGTTGAGTATCAGAACTCGGCATCATTATTTCATTGGCTATTAGGGCCTGTTACTGTAGCGCTTGCATTACCAATTTATCGGCAATGGCAGTATTTAAAGCACTACGGATGGAGGTTAATAGTCAGTATTGGCTTTGGTGGAATAATTGCGCCTGTTACCGCATGGCTCACGCTTTTTGCGTTGGATGCACCATCGGCCCTAAAAATGACCATGTTAGCTAAATCAATCACCACACCTCTTGCGATGGAAGCCAGTGCTCACATCGGCGGAATTCCCGCGCTAGCAGCCGTTTTTGTTATCACTACAGGTATTGTGGGCGCTATTGTAGCGACCGGGGTATTCTCTGTATTTGACGTGCGTGACCGACAGGCACAGGGCATTGCTTTAGGTACTGTTGCGCATGCTATTGGAACCGCCAAATCAATACAAATGGGTGAGGACGTCGCCGCTATGGCTACCCTTGGGCTTTGTGTAAACGGGATATTTACGGCTTTGATACTCCCCCTAATCTTTGGCGTTTTTGTTTAAACTTTCAGCCCGAGACTTCAAACTTATAGCTATGTTGTAAGCTTATAGTTAAATGTAAAACACGCTGGCAATATTCCCCAAAAGTGCTATTTCTTAGTGAGGTGTTTCGTATCACCATATACAGGTTATCTGTTTATAACGCCGATAGGGCACTACCGCTTACTGTACCTGAAGCAGAAATCATTACTTCAGTTCACAGTAGTTGTGCCGATACAGTTGAAATTACTAGAAAATATCAGCGGCAGCTGGTTGTAAAAGCTAGGTGGTAAAAGAACTTAATGTTTTCAGTACTCGTATGTGACGACTCGTTAGTTGCGCGCAAGCAAGTAGCTAAGTGCCTTCCCCAAGATTGGGACGTAGCCGTGCACTTTGCAAAGAATGGCCAAGATGCTTTGACTGCGCTCGCCGATGGCAAAGGCGATCTTTTACTTTTAGATTTGAATATGCCAGTGCTTGACGGGTACGGCACTTTAGAGGCTATCCAACAGCGTGGTCTTAAAACTAAGGTTATTGTGGTGTCTGGTGACATTCAACCGGAAGCGCACGAAAGAGTGACGTCGCTCGGGGCGTTGGACTTTATCCGCAAGCCTGTAGACCCCAAAAAGCTTGCTGAGGTTCTTGATAAATATAATATTCTTCACGCCGAAGAAGAAGAGCCAGAAGAAATTACGCCGCTTGACCCTGATATTCGCGATTGTTACCAAGAAATAACCAATATAGCGATGGGGCAGGCGGGCGATCACCTCGCGCGCACCATGAATGTCTTCGTAGAACTTCCTATACCTAATGTAAACCTAATTGAAGTATCTGAACTTCACATGATGCTTTCTGACATTGAAAGTCACGAACAAGTCACTGCAGTTTGCCAAGGCTTTTTAGGACCCGGTGTTAGCGGTGAAGCGCTTTGTATTTTGAGCGATTCAAGCTTTGATGATGTTGCTAAAATTTTAAACGTTGAAGGTGAAGTAGACGACCAGCTTCAATTAGAGCTGCTTATGGATGCGGCGAGTATTCTTATTGGAACCTGCCTGACGGGGTTAGCAAACCAAATGGATATTAACTTCAGCCAAGGCCACCCTATTGTGCTTGGTCAGCACCGTGCCATCACTGAAATTATTGGTATGAATCAAATTAAGTGGAAGCGAACATTGGCGATAGAGCTTAGCTATGGGCTTGAAGGCTACAATGTTCAATGCGATTTGATTTTGTTGTTCACGGAAGAATCCATGAAAATGATGAATTCAAAGCTTGCCCACTTGTTGGAGGATTTCTAATGAGCCAGCATTTAGATGAGTTACAAGAATTCCATTGGATGATGGACATGCTACAAACGGTAGATGTGGGGATTGTTGTACTTGATCGTAATTTTACCGTACAGGTATGGAATGGCTTTATGGAAAGTCATAGTGGACTTTTGCCGAGCGAAGTAAGAGATAAAACGTTATTTTCGCTCTTCCCTTCAATTAAGCAAGACTGGTTTATTAAAAAAGCTAAGCCCGTCTTCGACTTAAAAACTCGCGCTTTCATGACATGGGAGCAGCGCCCGTATTTATTCAAGTTTCCTAACTACCGGCCGATTACAGGTAGTGAGTCATTTATGTATCAAAACATCACACTATCTCCACTTACTTCCGCAACGGGAAAGGTGGACTTTATAAGTATGATGATCTACGACATGACTGATGTGGCGGTGGGTAAAAAACAGCTCGAGGCACTGCAAGTTACGATGTCCGAAGAGCAAGAAGCGAGATTAGTCGCGAGTAAATTAAAACACACCTTATCTTAACCACAATAGGTAATGCAGCAGAGGCTTATAGCCACTTTGCAATTTCATCTACATTGAGTTTTTCACGCACTACGCCTGAGGTTTTAGCATCAAGTGCGGCGGGAGTATGTATGCAATTAATCAAGTCTTCATTTTCAGGCTATTTACCACGTACTGTGGCGCGTGGGTTAGCCATTTTGGGCGGCGCATTTATTTTAGCTGCCTGCGGTGGTGGCGGAGGCGGCGATGGTGACTCGAGCGATGGTGGAACGGGCAATGATAATTTAGTGATAAATGCTGGCCCTGATGCAACAGTAACAGAAGGCGTAACTTACTCGCTTAGCGCAGAGGTGAGCGGAGGTGATGGCAATTACACGTATAACTGGAGTGCGTCCCCTACGCTATCGATTACTCATGAAGATACGAGCTCTTCTGCAGCAAGCTTTGTGGCACCGGTGGTTAATAGTGCCACTGAATATACACTTACTGTTTCAGTTAACGACCAAAGCGGAAATACAGCCAGTGATTTTACTGTAATTACGGTCGCACCTGTGAATATTGCCCCCGAAGCCAGTATAGACGTTCCTGAATGGGACGACTTAGCAGAGAACACTTTCCCCGGTGGTGTTGAAGTTGTTTTTGATGGTACTGGTAGTAGTGACTCAGATTCGACTGCCACAGAGGGCGAAATAGCCGATTACACGTGGACTCAAACCAGCGGAACTAATGTGATAACCGGTGTAGAAACTAACCTTTCTACTTTGACTATCGTAACGCCCATTGCCAACGATGCACAGCAGCTTACCTTTCAGTTAGAAGTGACCGACAGCGAAGGCGCAACTGATACTGATACCGTCACCATTTCTGTTCAATCTGAAACTGAAACCTTGCCGGTTGTTGACGCAGGGTTTTCGCAGGGCGTTTTCAGTGGCGAAGTGGTTATTTTAGAAGGCGAGGCCAGTACCAGTATTCCAAGTGCTTTACCGCTAATCTATTCGTGGGAGCGCAGTAATAATGTTTCTTCGAGCAGCAGGGCTACCGCTGACGCGACTAATCGCCCCGTAGATGACAGCGATGCGCTATCCACATTTGCCATAGCACCTTCGGTATCGTCTTCTACCGTTGTGGCCTATACCCTCACTGTGACCGACGCCAACGGTAACAGCGTTGAAGATACGATTAACGTAAATGTACGCCCAATGCCTACGCCGCTTTTAAACGACACAGGCTTCTTACAGCAGGCTACCAATAACGCGTTAACCGAGGCGCAGCAAAACGACTTTCCTGGGCAGGACGGGCAGCGTGGCGCTGATATTATTGAGCAAAATGGCTTAATAGAAAAGGCTGGGCGTGGTAAAGCTGGCTTCGACTTCACGCGCTTAAACGCTAACGGTGATGAGCAAGATGCCAGTGCTGATACCTGGTCATGCGTTCGAGATAATGTAACCGGGCTAGTATGGGAAGTGAAAACTGACGATGGTGCATTTCAAGATAAAGACTATACCTATTCTTGGTACAGCGAAGAGGTAAATGGTGGTTTTGAAGGCGACCAGGCAGGCGTGAATGCAACGTGCTTACTGACCAACTGTAATACGTCAGCGTATGTTGCAGCAGTCAATGCGCAAGGCTTGTGTGGCTTTTATGACTGGCGTTTACCCACTCATCATGAACTATTTTCTTTAATGCACTTAGGCATTGCCGACGATGTTGCTATTGATGAAGATTATTTCCCTAATACAGGTGCAGTCTCTACCGAACCACTTTGGTATTGGACATCCGTGCCTAGTGCAGACGGGGTAAATAGCGACGACGCGCAAAATGCATGGGCATTGGACTTTGACTCGGGCGTAGATAACTTTCTAAACAAGTCATCAGCGGCGCGTGTTCGTTTAGTAAGAGCAGGGAGATAGTCATGAGTAAGCTAGTTAATACGATCACCAAAAAAGTGATGAAAAAATCAATGATTACTTCAATTAACCTGTTCGCTACATCTGCACTACTTATAGGTACGTCTGTGTCGGTTCATGCCCAAGAATGTTTATCAGATGGACTAGAAACCACGCCCAACGATAATTTTGAAGCAGTGACTACCAGTACTTTGTTGGATACCACTACAGATTTAGTCTGGAGACGATGTTCCGAAGGGCAAGCCTGGGATGGCTCGACGTGTAGCGGTGAAGCGGTGAAATATACTTGGCAGCAGGCGCTACAGCTTGCGCAACAGGCGAGTAACGAAGACCTTCTAGGGTGGCGCTTGCCCAACGTCAAAGAGTTAGCCACCTTAGCTGAACGCGACTGCGTGCGACCAGCCATTAACAGCTCACTTTTTCCGGCAACGCCTCCGGATGATTTTTGGACTTCTACGCCTTCAGCGGACGATCCGGACCGTGCATGGGTTGTTGCGTTCTTTAACGCTAGCCATTCCATTAAAGAAAAAGACCGATTCATATATGTACGTTTGGTGCGCACCTACACCGATGAATAGGTGCAGGTTAAAATCTGCATCCTTTCTAATTAGTCTTTCGTCTAATATCTGATGCTGAGACTTTTTATCAACAAAGCACGCTCTATAATGCGTGCTTTGTTGTTTTAGGTCTGAACGTAAAAGATACAGATATTTATCGTTCTCATTAATGACCCGTTTACGTGTTGCGTAAATTGATCATCTCGACATGTTCAACCTGATTTTTAGCACGTTAGACTCATGATGGCTTTTTATTTCTTAGTAAGCTAGCCACAATGATGGTATGAAAATGATATCGCGCCTTAAGGCTTTTCTCTTCACAATTTGTTTATTAACTGGGCTTAGTGCAACGGCGCAAGCTGAATATACGTGCAATATCGATTTTGCCTACGGTATTGCCGTAAATAATGCGCAGCTGCGCGTAATGGATAAAACCCGTACTGTGGTTCAGATTAATGACCAAAACCAACTGTTTGTAGGCGGACGTTGGCAAACCTTAAGCGAACAAGACAAGCAGTGGCTTAACGAGTATTCTTCAGGTTTGCACTATGTGGTTCCCAAAATGATTGTTTTGGCTACCGAAGGTGTGGACTTGGCAATTGATACCATTGAACACGTGTATTTAGGTTTAGTTGGTAGCGACCACGACAGCTACGAGCGTTTGAACGCCGCGATGAAGCGCGTTCAAAACCGCGTGAAAGATAAATTCAGGCATGCCAGTAACCACTATTTTATAGGCCCCGGATCGCTGGAAAGCGTTGATGAATTCGTTGATAGCGAAATTGAAGCGCAGCTTGAGGAAGCTATTTCTACTTCAGTTGGCGGCATATTATCGGCAATTAGCGGCATCAACACTGGAAGCGGCGAGGTTAACCAAGAGAAAGTAGCGGAAATTACTCGTCAGCTAAATAACGTAGGTGAGCACCTAGATGTAGGTGATAAAGCTACCACCTTGCGTAAAAAAGCAGAGTGGTTTTGTGAAAAACTTAAACGCCTAGACGTAGCGGAAGAGAACCTTCGAGCAAGTGTGCCTGCTTTCAAGCCTTACAATATCATTACTCGTCATGACGAAAGCGAAAACTAGACGCAGTTAGAAGAGTAATACTGTCTATTAAAAACTGATTAGAATAATAAAGCCTGCGCGAGCAGGCTTTTTCGTTCTAAGTGCTCATAGAAACCAGGAAAGCAAAGAGCTTAAAAGAGCGGGTTTAAACGAAGCACGACAGTAGGGAGTTAAGGTATCTTCGTCCTTTAGCAGTTACCTGCCAGTGACTATCTGAAATAGAAAGTAGCCCTTGGAGATGAGCATCAGACAATGCGCGCTTAACGTCATCCGTTAACTCAGTACCTGTAAAGTCACTAAAGTCACTCATCGGGCAAGGCTCAACTAAGCGAAACCTGTTCATAAAGAATTCAAACGGCAGATCGTCTGCACTAACCAGCGTTTGCGTATCTAAATACGGGCGGCTCATTTCCATATAGCCTCTTGGATGCTTCACTTTGACGGTACGATGAATGGTGCCGTTAGCGGCATCAGTAATCTTCCCGTGTGCACCACAGCCAATACCTAAGTAATCGCCAAAGCGCCAGTAATTAAGGTTATGGCGGCATTGGTGCCCCGCTTTGGCGTAGCCTGAAATTTCGTACTGGTGATAGCCTGCACGCTCTAGGAGGCTGTGGCCTTTTTCCTGTATTTCCCACAGAATGTCGTCGTCAGGTAGCTCTGGCGGCTTGGAATAAAAAGGCGTGTTTGGCTCGATAGTCAGCTGATACCACGACAGGTGATAGGGATTTAACTCAATACCTTGCTTTAGATCTGCCATGGCATTGTCGACGCTTTGTTCCGGCAATCCATGCATAAGATCTAAATTAAATGTAGGTAGCCCCGCGCTGTGCGCTTGTTTCACCGCATTTTCGGCTTGGCTTTCATTATGAATACGGCCTAGCACCTTTAAATGCTTAGGCTGAAAGCTTTGAATGCCCACCGATATACGGTTTACGCCTGCCTGATAAAAGCCCGCAAACTTACCTGCCTCAACGGTACCCGGATTGGCTTCCATGGTTATTTCAGCTGTATCGCTTAGGTTAACCCGCTGTTTAACGCCGTTTAAAATGTCAGCCATGGCTTCGCTTGAAAACAAACTGGGCGTGCCTCCGCCTATAAAGATTGTCTCGACAGGGCGGTCGCCAATGCGTTTGGCATCAATGGCTAAATCGTCCAGTAGATGCGCCACATACTCTTTTTCGGGCAAGTCAGACTTAAGCCCGTGAGAGTTGAAATCACAGTACGGACACTTTTGAACACACCAAGGAATGTGTATATAAAGGCTAAGCGGTGGATTACGCAAAAGTCGCTCTCATATTATCAAGCAAAATCGCTAGGGCGTTGCCGCGATGGCTAATGCGGTTCTTTTCAGCTTTCTCCAATTCTGCCGCAGTGCATCCATGAGTTGGCACGTGAAAAACGGGGTCGTAACCAAAACCGTCGTTACCCGAGCGAGCAGTTAAGATTTCACCTTGCCATTTACCTTGGCTAACCAAGGGTACTGGGTCATCTGCATGGCGCATAAACACTAAGGTACAAAAGAAGTGCGCTTTACGTTGGGTTTCGCCATCAAGGGCAGCTAATAGCTTGTCGATATTGGTATCGTCAGTTGCATCAGCGCCAGCATAGCGGGCTGAATAGATACCGGGTGCACCGCCAAGCGCGTCGACGACTAAACCTGAGTCATCGGCAATAGCTGGCAAGCCTGTTACTTGCGCCGCATGACGCGCTTTAATAATGGCATTTTCAACGAATGTTGTACCGGTTTCAGGCACATCAGATACACCTAATTCTTTTTGCGCCACAACGTCTACGCCGTAGTCTGCAAACAAGGATGCAAACTCACGCACCTTGCCTTGATTACCTGTGGCTAAAACAATTTTTTCTGGGAATTTCATTGTGCCAGACTCCTCGTTCTTTCTTTATTCCTGAAATAAGCTCGAATGCATTAAACGAGTGCTTGAGATTATTCAGGACGAAGGTTGGGAGTGGTTTGAGCAAACCCTCTGCCGCAGGGATGCGGCAGCGGAGCGCACATGGATGTGTTTACCGCGTGTTTGCGAAAGCCACTCCCAACCTTCGGCCTTCGCATCAATCACCCTCAACGTGCTCGTGTTTTACTTTTTCTTTTTAGGCTTAGCTTTTGCCTTGGTTTTATCTTTGGCCTTCACTTTTTTCTTTTTGGGGCCAATCTTAGGCGTTTTGTTTTTAGGGCGTAGCTCGTCGATGACGCGGGCTTTCAGTGGCTCGCCCATGTAACGTGCGGTTTTGGCCACCATGTCAAAATCGTGGGCTTCAACCAAAGATATTGCAGTACCCTTGGCACCAGCACGACCGGTTCTGCCAATGCGGTGTACGTAAACGTCGGCCTTGCGCGGCATGTCGAAGTTAATAACGTGGCTTACATTAGGTACGTCGATACCACGAGCTGCAACGTCAGTTGCCAATAAAATAGGAACTTCACCACTTTTAAAGCGAGCCATGGCTGCATTACGCTTGTCTTGTGGCATTTCGCCCTGTAGCCAACACACTGGAATGTCTTTAGACGCTAAGAAATCTTTTAGCATCTGTAAGCGGTCGCGAGTTTTTACAAAAACAACAGCAGATGTAGTCGTCTCTTGCTTTAAGATATTTACCAGCAGGGCTTGCTTGTGATTCATGTCATCAGCAAGGTGATACCACTGATGAATTTTGTTCTTCTCTTTGCGTGACGGGTTCGCTTCCACAACTTCAGGGTTGTTAAGAATGTCGTGGGCGAAGGTTTTAACCCCTTTACCTTCTAACGTGGCTGAGAACAGTAGGTTTTGCTTGCGCCAGCGCGCTTCGGCAGCAATTTGGTTAACTACCGTTGAGAAACCCATATCCAACATGCGGTCAGCTTCATCAAGAATTAAACACTCGATATCTCGGCAATCTGCGGCTTCTTTTTCGATATGCTCAAGCAAGCGACCTGGTGTAGCCACAAGAATATCAAGATTCTTGCTTAAGGTTTCTTTATCGGTACCGTAGTTAATACCGCCGGTTATTACGCCGCACACAATTTGTGTATGCTTTGTTATGGCTAGGGCTTGTTCATAAACCTGTAGCGCTAACTCGCGGGTAGGCGTTAGGATCAAAATACGTGTAGCACCAGGCTGTCTGCGCGGGTAATCAAGTAAAAATTGGCACGCAGGCAATAAGAATGCGGCTGTTTTACCGGTACCTGTAGGAGCAGAGGCCAAGATATCTCGTCCATCTAACGCATGCGGGATAACCAGTTCTTGAATGCTAGTTGGAGTTTCAAACCCCATATCGGCAGCTGCGTGACACAGTGCTTCGTCTAATTCGAGTTCTTCGAAAGTCATAGTATAAAAAACGCTCTAAATGAATGGGGCGTATTGTAGCATTGCTATACCAAAACATTGAGAAAAACTGGCGTTAAATTCGCACACCGTAGGTAAACTTTCACCAAAACAAAAAAGTCGACTTACGCAATGGCCTTTAGGGTATAAGATTATTCAGTTGTCAAAGCAATGGCAGCAAGCTTTGCTTGGTTAAGCGCGTCTTTTATTTCAGGGCCTTTAACGCCCGTGGCAATGATATTTTGCACGTTCACTTGGTTGGCGGAGGCTAATGCATTTTCAATGCGTTTTTGTTGGTGTTGCCAATCTACGCCCTTGTTATGAGCATAAGGCGCAAAAGCGCTAAGTAACAATGTGAAACGTTCCTCTCTACGCCACGCATCACAGCCATTGAACAAGGCAAGTAAATCGGCGGGCGAGTTCTGCGCGTTCAGAAGAAAGCCTTTGAATTTACAGGCAAGGCTGACTATTTCACTAACTTGGTTCTGCACTTTCAACCGGCTGCACAAACGTTTCGCTTCTTCCTCATTAAGGTGAGTGAGCAGGGCAGTAAACCTTGTTATCAGCCTAGCGGTTTCTGAAGCGATGCTTTCAGGTAATGGGGTTTCTGAACCCATGTCTTTAACAAGGCTCTCGTTTTCAGCTTTTTCTAGCGCTACCGCCGTTTTTAACGTTTCCAGAGCTGTATCTAGTTTACTTTCAAGCTCAGCAAACCAGTCATTAAGGCCATGAGCTTGGTTTAATACAATGAAAAAAACATGCGGTGTTTTCTCTAAAAGACTGCGTTTTGTTTCTTGCCATACCCGCTCTGCACTTAGCGTGCTTAACTCGCCGCTTTGCGCCATAGACTGCATAAGAGCCATGGTTTCAGTGGCGATAGTAAAGTCCAAATAAGCATAGCGGGTAGCAAAGCGTGCCACGCGAAATACCCGAAGTGGGTCTTCACTAAAGGCTTCTGATACGTGGCGAAGTATGCGGTTTTCTAAATCTTTTTTACCACCATAAGGGTCGATAAGCTTTCCAAGGTTATCTTGGGCTATTGCATTAACGGTAAGATCTCGGCGTAACAAATCTTCTTCTAACGTGACCGAGCTTGATGCATCGCACACAAAGCCTGTGTAGCCTTTCCCTGATTTACGTTCTGTGCGAGCTAGCGCATATTCTTCCTGTGTTTTTGGGTGTAAAAAAACAGGGAAGTCTTTGCCTACTTGGGTAAAACCCTGGCTGAGCATTTCTTGCGGTGTGGCGCCCACCACGACATAGTCGCGTTCAACAACTTTTCTGTTCAACAGTGCGTCGCGTACTGCGCCACCAACGAGATATACTTGCATGCTCTTCCAACGATTTTTTAGTCAGTAATACTTTTTAGATTGGGAATGCATCGACTTTTGACGTGTAACAAAAATCAACCTTCCCAAGGTAACAGAGGCGCAGTATAGCAATGTTACAAATAAAATTCGTCGCCACATCGTTATGCGCTTTCACTTCAAGGTTGCGTCTGGTAGTTTAATCGTCGTTAAAAATTAAAACAGATAGGCGCTTCAGCAACCATGTATTTGAACTACTTCGGGTTAAATGACAATCCTTTTTCGATTGCGCCTAACCCCGATTATTTGTATATGAGCCCAAGGCACAAAGAGGCTTTGGCCCATTTGACCTTCGGCCTTAGGGAAAGCGGTGGCTTTGTGATGCTTACCGGAGAAGTGGGCACTGGGAAAACTACAGTTTCAAGAAAATTGTTGCAGCAGTTACCAGACAATACTCAGGTAGCTATGATATTAAACCCTACCTTATCTGCCCTTGAGCTATTAGCTACGGTTTGTGATGAACTAGGCTTACCCTATACACCAGAGAAAGCCAGCCTTAAGTATTTTACTGATTTAATTTTGTCTAAGCTGGCCGAAAATCACCAAGCAGGCATTAACACAGTGCTTATGGTAGATGAAGCACAGCATCTACTGCCTGAAGTATTAGAACAACTTCGTTTATTGACCAACCTTGAAACAAACCGTGAAAAGCTGTTAAAGGTCGTACTGATTGGTCAGCCTGAATTACAGCAGCTGTTAAAGCGCAACGAGTTACGCCAGCTTGCCCAGCGTATTACTGCTAGGTATCACTTGCTGCCCTTAACTGCGCCCGAGGTAAGCGCCTATATTGCTCATCGCTTGAGCGTAGCCGAAGGTGATATCAGTATTTTTAGTAAGTCTACATTGCGCGCGGTGCATCAAATTACGGGTGGAATTCCAAGAGTGATTAATTTGCTGTGCGACCGAGCGCTAACCTTATCTTTTACTAAACAGCATGCGGTCGTGCAAAAGCCTATATTTTTGGCCGCGGCGGAGCAAATTCTAGGTGCAGATGTAGTAAGTCAGCGTGTGCAAAGCCAGCGTAAATGGTACCTGGCATCGGCGTTTGTTTTGGCCATTATTTTCGGTTACGGGTTAGGGAGCTTGTATGTCTAATATCGTTGCCATTGACTATTTGAAACCCGGTATGGTGATAGTTCAAATAACTAAGCAGAACGGGCCGGTTAAAATTAGAAAGTCGGGCTTAGTGACCAGCGCCGCCATGGTGCAGGGCTTGGCTGAAATGGGTGTGCAAGAGGTTGAAATAGACCCTGAGCAAACCGTGGAAATAGCACCCGCGACTACACATCACAGAACGCAAACCCAAGCTTTGCTTCGCGGCGAGCATGATACAAGCGCCACGTTTGATAGATCGCTCAATGAGCAGTTTAATCGAAGCTTGTTTTTACCCACAGTAGAAGGGCTTCCGTCAGCATGGAAGCTTTACACCAAGCAAGTAGCGCTTTTTGCCGTCGTTATTCTTGGCGGTTTATGCATTGGCTTTTCCGCCGCTACGGCAAAACGCTGGTGGCCAATGCTAACTGCACCCGCTGCTGTACCGGTGGCAGACTCTGAAAGTTCAGTTTCACAGGTTGAAGCAAGCGGAGGCGCTTCAGCGCTTACGACTACGCAAAGTAGTAATGAAGCACCAGGCACTTCAAGCAACAAAGGTGAACAGGTATCTTCTAACATCCAGGGAAGTGGGCAAAGCGCAGGTTTAAACGAAACTGCTAACACAGCGGTAAATGCCAACGTTAGTAACGGCGGTGCAGCTCAGCAAGGCACGCAAGCGAAAGCTATGGTAAATAACCAGTCTGTTGGCAACTTAGCTGCAACGCAAAATACTGATTTAGGTGCAGTTCCAAATACAAACCCAAACACAACAGGTACTCAGAGTCGCTACAATAACGACGTCTCCCAACGCTCTGGCGCCGAGCCAAGTAGTGGATATGAGCGTAGCTCTTCAACAGATTCAAGACAAACTGAGACTTCAGGGAATTATGAAGGGAAAGTATTAAATGAAGCTACGTCTCAATCTAACGTATCCGTGTCACCAGAGCTCATGGCGCGTTTTAATGCTGCCGTTGAAGCGCTAGACTCAAAGGCACAAGATAATACACCCGCTGAAGAGCAAACAAGGGTGACGGTTAAAGACGAACTACCCCGTGTAGATCAGCTACCCGTTCGCTTGTTAACACGACTTCCTACCATGAACTTTAGCGCGCATATGTATGCGTCTCGTCCTGCCGATAGATGGGTGAGAGTCAATGGCCGTCAAATAGGTGAGGGCGACTGGATTGCTGATAGAGTGCAAATCGTAAATATTGAAGCGCAGCGCGTAGTACTTTCTTTTGAAGATGAGCTCTTTACTATGGCGGCACTGACTGACTGGTAATAGCTATGAATAGAGGCTAACGGGCGCAATGACGAAATGTGGCCACGTTAATTTAGTCACGGTAAAATGAAAAAGGGCCTTCAAAATGAAGGGCCTTTTTAATGATGGCAAAACCTACGCTGGCATCTGATTTATGAAAACGTCTTTGAAGAATTTAGGTAAGTTCAAACTAAACTCTTCGGGGCGAACGCCTGACACAATCTCATCGTCGTACTGACTTAAATCAACGCGTTTCACTTCATTGAAATGCTGCGACGTAACGCTGTAAAAGGTCATAACGTGAGGGCTTACAGGGTCTTTAGGGTTAATCTTGCTCACAATACCTAATTTACCGCTCTTTAACCTCACCAAGGAGCCAACAGGGTGCACGCCAATACACTGGATAAATTGTTTTACCAATTCTTGGTCTAAGTTCTCTGTCGCAGTTAGTCGCTTTAGCGCCTGAGTAGGCGTGATACTGTTTTTGTGCGTACGATTAGATGTCATGGCATCGTATGCATCCACAATGGCAGCAATACGCGCGAACTCTGAGATTTCGTTACCAACCAATCCTCTCGGGTAGCCGCTTCCATCAACGCGCTCGTGGTGCTCTTCAATGATGCGTAGCGATAGGTCAGAAATATCGCCACACTGTTCAACTAGGTCTGCACCAATTTCAACGTGGGTTTTCATCACTTCCCAATCATCACTGGAAAATTCTCCTGTGTTATTGCGAATTTCATCTGGCAGGGAAGACATGCCTATATCCATCAATAGGGCGCCTAAACTCACTTGCTCTGTGGTATCTCTGTCATAGCCAAGAAATTCACAGAAAATGCCGCTCAGTACACTGCAATTAATGCTGTGCTCAAGAAGGTATTGGTCTGTATCTTTGATCATGGTAAGGCAGCTGAGCGCGTCCTTATTATCAAATACACTTTCTATGATGCTATGGGATAGCGACTCCATGGGAGACAGATCGGTAACTGCACCTTTTTGAAGTGATTTTAGAAAGCTGCTCTGTATGGTGAGTGCACTATTGTAAAGATCACTCGCCTCGTTAATTGAATCGCGGCCTATAGGCTTAACCTGTGATTTTGTAGTCTGTGGAGTTTCTTCTTTTGATGGCTCTGGCGCTTCTGGCGTTTGAGGAAGTTTTGACTTGGCTAGGTCTACTTCTACTGTAAGAATTCCCTTAGCTCTAAGACTATCAATGATGGCTTGGGTTTTCACAAGGCCTTTAGAGCGCATTTTAAGTGAACCTGTTTGTTCAAGTACTTGATTGACGTACATCCCTGGCTGCAAATCATCAATGGGTACCTGTTCTAACATTATCTCTCCTGCGGGGCACAACGTTGCCATCATCTGTTACTACAATAGGAATGAATAGTACGATATTCCAGTGAAAAAAGTGAGGAGTTTATTATCCTTTAGTATAGCTAGAGTCGGCGAATATAGGATTAACGAATTCGTGAGAAAACGTGTGACGTGTAAATGTGCCGAGAAGTTGCTTATAGCTCAAATCAGGTGAACTGATATTTTTAATGCGGATTGGTATTAGACGTCTTGATGCGAAGTTAAGGTAGAGGCATAGATGAGAGAAATAAACAGGGTGCCATCTCGCGACAGCACCCATGTGTCATGCTAGGGCTTTGTTAAGCGCTAAAGCCCCACGCTTTTACAACCACACGGGCTGTTTATCTTCGAAGGCTTCTATAGCGCTTGTGAGTTCAAGCGTTTGACCGATAGCATCTAAGCCTTTGATTAGGTTGTTTTTGTGATGCTCAGCAATAACGAAGCTGAAGCTTGTATCGTTAAAACTCACGGTTTGCGCCGGAAGATCAACGGTGATCTTAGTTGCTGGATCTGCCTTCACTGCAGCAAACAAAGCGTCCATTTGTTCGCTTGATAATGCCACTGGCACTAGCTGATTGTTAATGCAGTTACCGTAGAATATATCAGCAAAGCTGGTGGCAATAACCGTTTTAAACCCAAAGTCTGCAAGTGCCCACGGCGCGTGTTCTCGGCTTGATCCACAACCAAAGTTTTCGCGAGCTAGCAACAGACTCGCACCTTTGTGCTCAGGCTTATTCAGCGCGAACGCTGGGTTTGGCTCTTTCTCTTCTAAGTCCAAGTAGCGCCAGTCGTGAAACAAATGTTTGCCGTAGCCAGCACGCGTTACGCCAGTTAGAAACTGCTTCGGAATAATTTGGTCGGTATCGACATTGGCCTGATCAAGTGGCGCAGCAATGCCTGTGTGTTGTGTAAAACCTTGTTCAGACATAACTTACTCCTGATAATCTCTAACGTCAGCAAAGCGACCGGTAATCGCTGCAGCGGCGGCCATTGCAGGGCTTACTAAGTGAGTACGCGCACCACGGCCTTGACGGCCTTCAAAGTTACGGTTACTGGTAGAGGCACATCTATCGCCTGCCACTAGCTTGTCGTCATTCATACCAAGGCACATAGAGCAACCTGGCAACCGCCACTCAAAGCCAGCATCGATAAAGATTTTATCTAAGCCTTCTGCTTCAGCTTGGCGTTTAACGTTACCTGACCCTGGAACGACAATCGCGGTAACTGAATCGGCGACTTTACCGCGCTTGGCAATTTGTGCCGCTGCGCGCATATCTTCAATACGACCGTTGGTACATGAGCCGATAAATACGTGGTTTACTGCAATATCGGCAAGCTTTTCACCGGGTTTTAATCCCATATACTCTAGTGCTTTTACCGCGCTTTCTTTTTCAATCGGGTCGCTGAAATCTTCAGGAGCCGGTACCGGTGTGTTTACGCCAATAACCTGGCCTGGATTGGTGCCCCACGTAACCTGAGGAGCGATATCTGCCGCTTCAAGTTCAACCACAGTGTCAAAGGTAGCCCCTTCTTCGGTATAAAGGGTTTTCCAATAAGCGACTGCGTCTTCCCAGTCTTGACCCTTAGGTGCGTATTCGCGGCCTTCAAGGTAGGCGAAGGTTTTCTCGTCTGGTGCAACAAGGCCAGCTTTCGCGCCAGCTTCAATACTCATGTTACACACCGTCATGCGCTCTTCCATGCTCAAACCGCGGATAGCTTCACCTGCGTATTCGATAACATGGCCAGTAGCGCCAGCGTGGCCAATTTTGCCGATAATGGCAAGAATAATGTCTTTTGCGGTAATACCGACAGGAAGCTTGCCATTTACGTTGATAAGCATGCTTTTCGCGCGGCTTTGTTTCAACGTTTGCGTGGCCAATACATGCTCTACCTGAGAGGTACCAATACCAAAGGCTAGCGCACCAAATGCACCGTGGGTTGCAGTGTGTGAGTCACCACACACCACCGTCATACCAGGCTGAATTAGACCTAATTCAGGGCCCATAACGTGCACAATACCTTGCTTCTGGTGGCCCACTGGAAATAGCTGAATGCCGTGTTCTTCACAGTTTTTTGCCAAGGTTTGTAGCTGAAGCGCATTCGCCGGACCACAGGCATCAATTGCCAATGAACGGGTTGATATGCTGTGATCCATAGTACCAACAGTGCGATCTGGGCGACGTACTTTACGGCCTTTTTCATTAAGGCCAGCAAATGCCTGAGGTGACGTTACTTCATGAATTAAGTGACGGTCGATATAAATTAAGCTGTCTTCACCAATTTGGTCGATAATGTGGGCTTGCCACACTTTGTCATATAAGGTCTTGGCCATGAGATGTTTTTACTCCTGCGCCATTAATTGTTTAACGATTTCATCGCCTACTTGCGACGTGCTTGCCGCTTGGCTGCGTTTATCGGCAGGTAATAACTCGCCTGTAAGTACACCTGCTTCTAATGTTGCTACTACGGCTTTTTCAATAGCATCCGCTGCATCACCTAAGTTCATGCTGAAACGCAGCATCATGGCGGCTGATAAAATTTGTGCGATTGGGTTAGCAATGCCTTGGCCAGCAATATCAGGGGCCGAACCGCCTGCTGGCTCATAAAGGCCAAAGCCTTCCTCGTTCATGCTTGCCGATGGCAACAAGCCCATAGAGCCCGTCATCATCGCGCATTCATCAGAAACGATATCGCCAAATAGGTTTGAACACAGCATCACATCGAACTGCGCTGGGTTCTTCATTATTTGCATAGTGGCGTTGTCGATGTAGATGTGGTCTAGCTCTACATCTGGATAGTCTTTTGCGACTTCTTCAGCAATTTCACGCCATAAGCGGCTGGTTACCAGTACGTTGGCTTTGTCCACCGACGTCACTTTGCCGCGACGCTTCTGTGCTGCTTCAAACGCTGCAATAGCAATACGGCGAATTTCACGCTTGCTATAGCGCATGGTGTCATACGCGAACTCTTCTTCGCCTTCACCTTCTCGGCCCTTAGGTTGACCAAAGTAAATGCCGCTGGTTAGCTCACGCACAACTAAAACGTCTACGCCTGATTTAGCAATGTCTTCACGAAGGGGAGACAGGCTTTCAAGGCCCGGATAAATGCGAGCAGGGCGCAAGTTGCTGAACAGGTCAAAATGACTGCGAAGAGTAAGCAGTGCGGCACGCTCTGGGCGCTGCTCTAGCGGTAATGTGTCCCATTTAGGGCCGCCGATACTGCCAAACAAAATTGCATCGGCTTGCTCGCAGCCCAGCAAGGTTTTAGAGGGCAGAGCTTCACCTTCAGTATCAATGGCGTAGCCACCTACAGGGTATGCAGTACGGTTTAAGCTAACGTTAAACTTCTTTTCAACAGCATCTAAAACCTTATTGGCTTCCTGCATAACTTCTGGGCCGATACCGTCTCCGGCTAATACGGCAATTGAATACTGGCTCATTTATACTCCTGCAACGCGTTCTTGTTGATTTTTTTGCTGATCAATCTGATCGGCCAAATATGTGTTGTTTAATACAAAGATAAGGGCTTTAACGCCGGCTTCTACAATATCAGTAGCAAGGCCAATCCCATGGAATCGGCGGCCCTTATATGTGGCGATAACGCTCACTTGCGCTAAAGCGTCGGCACCTTCACCTTTTGAATCTAGTTTGAAGTCGACAACTTCTAAATCTTCGTGACCAAGTATAGACATAATGGCCTTATAAGCCGCATCTACAGGTCCGTTTCCTATGCTTGATTGGGTAATTTCTTCGTCGCCCACTTTCATTTTGACCGTAGCGCTTGGGATTATTTCACGGCCTGAGTTTGCTTGAAGGTAAAGCAACTGGAAGTGTGCTTGGTCGTGCTTTTGCTTATCGAAGAACAATAATGCTTCAAGGTCGTAGTCGTATACTTGACCCTTCTTGTCCGCTAACTTTAAGAATGCGTCATACACGGCTTCTAAATCGTAGTCTTCTGCTTTGTAACCCAACTCTGTTAAGCGGTGCTTAATTACATGGCGGCCAGAGCGTGACGTTAAGTTTAGGTTGTTCTTATTAATGCCCACACTTTCCGGGGTCATAATTTCATAGGTATTTTGCGCTTTTAAGACACCGTCTTGGTGAATACCAGATGAATGGCTAAACGCATTTGCGCCAACAATAGCCTTGTTTGATTGAACTGGCATATTACAAAGCTGGCTGACTAGCTTAGATGTGCGCGATATTTCGGTAGAATTAATGTTAGTTTCAAAGCCCAACATGTTCTTACGGGTTTGCAAGATCATAGCAATTTCTTCAAGCGATGCATTACCAGCACGCTCGCCAATACCGTTTATCGTACATTCAACTTGTCTAGCCCCTTGCTCCACAGCTGCTAATGAATTTGCTACCGCTAAGCCCAAGTCGTTGTGGCAGTGAACTGAGATTGTCGCTTTGTCGATATTAGGAACACGGTTAAACAATTGCTGGATAATACCGCCGAATTCTGTAGGTGTGGTGTAGCCCACTGTATCCGGGATATTAACGGTAGTTGCACCAGCATTAATCGCAGCTTCTACCATGCGGCATAGATAGTCGATGTGCGTACGACCGGCGTCTTCACAGGAAAATTCAACGTCATCTGTGTATTGACGTGCATGCTTAACCGCCTTCACCGCCATTTCAACAATTTCATCTTGTGACTTGCGAAGCTTGGCACCTACGTGAATCTCTGACGTTGCGATGAAAGTATGAATACGGAATTGTTCTGCGACGCTTAGCGCTTGACCACACGCATCAATATCGCCTGGCAAAGCACGAGATAGGCCACAAACAACAGAGTTTTTAACCTCTTTCGCAATCATTTGGACAGAGCGGAAGTCACCAGGAGAAGATACGGGGAAACCCGCTTCAATGATGTCAACGCCTAAGCGTTCGAGCGCCAGCGCGATCTGTAATTTCTCTTTGGCACTTAGGCTTGCAGGTAAGGCCTGCTCACCGTCTCGCAATGTGGTATCAAAGATCTTCACTTGATTTGTCATGACGCTCTCTCAGTTTAATAGTTAAAAAAAAACCCGTGCTTGGCACGGGTTTTTGTGAAATTAAATCGCTGGTCGCAATCTACCCGTGCAGTCTGGCTGCCATAAGGAGTAGAGATAGAAGAAGGAAACGAATACGCATTTGTTGTTTCTTTGCTGACCAAGTTGATAGCGACAATGTACCCATGTGGCATGAAGAGGTCAACCATTGTTTACAATAATGAGTATATTTTTCGTATATAAAAGCTATCTTTTAATTATTTAGGATGTGCATCCTAAATAATTTCGGCCCGAAAGCATTTTGAGCAGCGGTTTAACGCACTTAAGAGGGGGTGATTCACTCTGTCTGATGTTGGTTAGGATGTTTGTACTAAATTTAGCTGTGGAGGTGTGAGTGAAATTGAGGTTTTTTATGCGAATTTACTGGGTTTTTATTCTTTTTTTTGGGGCTTTGCTACCTATTGAGCAGCGTAAAGCTCTTCCAGTTGATTTGAGTAGATAGGCGCATTTCGCGAAGGGATAAAGCACGCGGTGAACGCTTGGATTTAAAACTCCATGCGTGGCCACAGCATGCAGCGGTCATTATCGCCTTTGAAGGCCGCAGCAGTATTTTGTTTTGAACTGAAAGTGCCGTGGCCGCTTCAATTTCATCGCGTAGTGGAGTTGAAGAAATGCACTCCCCTGTATTAGCAAACCATCCATTTTTGTTCAGATGGAGCTGGGTATTGTCTTGGTTTACCATATCAATTGAGTCAAGCTCAATGTGAGAGCCTTCCATATTTAAAATTAAAACAGGTACAACAAGACCATACCTAGCGTTTTTTCTATACCACGCTTCTCGCTTTTCTACATCGTCTAAATGATTAATGCCGGGGCACTTTGCAGATTGTTTGGCATACCAGCTTCCATTATGAGTATCTGTTTTTAGCGGGGATGGATTGTTTGAGTTGCCATTACCAATCATATATCGAGCAATAGCTTTCACGTGATAGGGAAGCCCGCCCATTCGACGCTTAAGCAGCGATAGGTTTTTTATCTCGCTATGAGCTAGAGAGACGACTTCTCTTTCATACAGAGCTGTACATATTTCATTGAATTGAGGGTGGCTTCCACCTAACTCTCCCGATTCGCTAAAAAAGCCTGCCTGAGATCGAGAAGAAGGTTTCTCTGCTGTCATCACTTATCTGCACAAATTTTTGATTATTGAATAACCGTATCAAGAAACTGTAATAAGTGCCATATAGGCGCTTTAAAAGCTGATATTGCTTTTAGTTAAGCAAGTGCGAGGGGACGGGTTCTAGCGATTGCTTTATCTGATACTCATTTCATGATGATTTATATTACCAATTTTATTATGCGTGGAAATGGATTTGAAAATTAAAATTTACCAATTTTTATATATGTGTATCTTTTTTAAGTTACTGTTAAATAATGTCTTAATTACTTTCTATGTTTCTTTAATCTCAAATTGTATAAATTTTATTTCTTATTGGTAAGGCTGTTTTCGTAATTTAGTTAAGACCAATTTTGATATTTTGTGTTGACCAATATGTGAGATTGATCTACTGTTTGTAACATCCTTGTAAAGTAGGTGTGAGGTAAATTTACAAGGTGGGTAGCAAGCGAACAACTTAAGCGGTAAGGAATGGGTGATTAGACATTTCTCAATCCTTAACAGGAAGACACACATGACACACAAATTATCTAAAATTACACTTGCGGTACTTTCGGCTACGACACTAAGCCTAACCGCATCAGTAAACGCACAAGAAACACAGCAAGAACAAAACGAAGATGTTGAAGTCATTGAGGTATCGGGCATTCGAGCGTCACTGGCTAGCGCAATGAATGAAAAACGTTTTAAGAATAACCTCGTTGAGGTTATCGAAGCAGAGGATATTGGTAAGTTACCAGACCAGAACTTAGCAGAAGTACTAGAGAACATTACCGGTATTCAGATCACTCGTGAAGCGGGTGTCGGTACAGGCGTACAAATTCGTGGTACAGATGCTAACCGTACAGAAATCAACGGAGTTTCAACAGTTGGTTCTGGTGCAGGTCGAAGCGGTATTGATTTTGAAGACGTTTCAGCCGCAATTATTGCTGGCTTGGAAGTGACTAAGTCGCCCGACGCTAAAACCATCGAAGGTTCAGTGGGTGGTACGATTAACCTAAAAACCATCCGACCCTTACAGCTTAATGAACAGCTTGCAGCATTTCGTGTACAAGGTGAGAACAGCAGCTTAACCACCGATAGCAACTTCCAACCTCGTATTTCGGGAACATTTGGCGATAATTGGGATACCGACCACGGTACCATTGGTGTGGTAATTAGTGGTAGTTATGCTCAGCAAGACGTAACGGCGTTTCGCCCGCGTGCAGACAGAGATAATATAGTGCGCTCTGACAGCGATTTTCCAAGTGCGCAGTCTTTCAACTTTTTGCCTATCCAGTTCTTTGTTCAAGACTACGATAACTTTGAGTACGAAACTAAAAACCTAGTGGGTACTATTGAATGGGCGCCGAACGACAACACCAAGTTTTTCTTTGACGCTATCATCAATGACCAAGAACGTTTGCAAGAAAGTTCTCGTGTCCAAGCTTCTGGTGTAAGTAATTTACGTCAAATTTCGGTTCCAGATGAATTCGAGACGATTGATTTTGGCTCCTTAGGTGGCACCGACCTGGGGTCAATAGAAGCAGCGCTACGTGGCGTCATACCGGTCAACTTAGATCATGACGACGATGATCCAAATTTACGATTTTCAACTGATACTAATTCTCGGGTAACAAAAAGCGAAATTTTCCGCTTAGGTGGTGAATGGCAAGGCGAAAAGTGGAGCGTATTTGCAGAAGTTGCATCAACGACATCTGATACTACAACCCCAAGCTTTAATACAACGCTTAACTTTATTAACCCGAATGCACCGTTAGATGCCGGTGGCGGTAACGATAACTCCGTTCCATTCGCTTACGATCTTACTGGCGGTGCATTGACCTTTGGTATTGCTGAAGGCGCTGAGTATGCGCCTACGGTTGAACAATTACTTGACCCGAACAATGTAGTGCTTCGTGATGTGAACATTGGTCGTGACACTACCGAAAACTTCGAAGATGCATTCCGCGTAGATTTCACTTATTTTGTAGACACCATGATTACATCAGTTGATTTTGGTTACCGCTACAACAAATCTGGAAGTAAACGTGAAGATATTGGAACAAGCGTTCCATTGCGTACAATGGACGACAGCCCTCGTGGCAGCTTATTTAGTGACTTGTTGGTTGCTGGACCTGACAACTTTAACGATGCGGATGGACGTGAGCTTTATGTCAGTGACTTCCTGTTGATTGATCCAGAGCAAGTGTCGTCTGACCCTGATGCAGTACTAGCCACGCTGCAAGCAGCGTTGGAAGAACACGGTTCTTCGAAAACGTTAAATGCGCCTTCAACGAGCTCTTCCGGCTTCTTTGACATCGAAGAAGAAACCCATGCATTGTATGCGCAGGCTAACTTTGAGTATGAAATGTTCCGCGGTAACTTTGGTGTACGTTATTTACAAACAGATGTAACGTCTGTGGGTAATTCAATAACAGTAGATGAAGACGGTAATGAGTTGGTTTCTCGAGTGACTAACACGGGTGACTACGACTTCATTCTACCTCGCTTCAACTTAGTGGCAGATGTTACTGATGACGTAGTATTAAGGTTTGGTGCGGGCAAGGATATTCGTCGTCCGAATTTCAACGACCTTTCAACGTCGGTAACTTTTAGTACAAGCCCTAACCCTAATGTAGCTATTGGCAACCCTAATTTAACGCCTGAAGAAGTTATTTCTTATGACTTAGCGGCCGAGTGGTACTTTGCTGAAGCCAGTGTTTTTAGCGTGGGTATTTTTCATAAAACTCGCAAAGACCTTTTCGTAGATCAGATTGTGACTCCTGTTGAGGATCCTATAACAGGCTTTCGCGATCTTACTGACCCGTGTGAGGGCGGCGGCATTTTCAATCCAATTGCTGATATTAACGTGTTCGGTCCCGACCTAGGTGCAGGTGTTTGTGTAGGTACAGAAACAAAAGTAAATGACACCGCCGAAACTACCCAGAAAGGTATTGAATTCGCGGTTCAATATGATTTATCTGGCTTTGAAAGTGAGCTTGGGTGGGCTTCAGGCTTTGGCGTTCTTGCTAATTATACAATACAAGAGTCCTCTGGCGGAGAAGTGGTAAACACTGCCACTAATAGAGCTGGTCAAGTATTTGCAGCAACCACAGGAAGCGAAGAAGAAGTTACTAGAGTTCAAGGTCTTCTTAACCTTTCAGAGAACGCCTACAACATTACGCTTTACTACGAAAAGTTTGGTTTATCTGCTCGTATGCGTTACACGTGGCGTGAAGCTTACCGTACCGATGACTTCGGCAGTACGTCAAGCTTCCCATGGGGGTTCCCTGCGGTACAAGCTGACCGTGGTCAGTTAAATGCAAGTGTGACTTACGATGTTAACGAAAACCTTAATATTGGTGTTGAGGCAGTAAACATTACTGAGTCTGAAGTAGAGCAGTACTGTGTTAATGAAGGTGCGCTTCTGTGCTTCCAAGGTCTGACTGACCGCCGAATCACCCTCGGCGCCAACTATCGATTCTAATAACCCAATATTGTGTTCAGGTGTCTGGAGAGCAATTTGCCAGGCACCATTTCAATCATGAAATTTGGTTTTACCAATTGTGGTGTGGGATTAGATGGATCTAGTATTTTTAATTTTTCCATATCAGAGTTTTTCAATCATATCCTTAAGTTCAGCTGTATCTAGATGTGTCTTTTTGGTATTACAGATTTATTGTTTTATCTGATTATTGGTTGACAAATTGGTAAGTAAGTAATACGGTGGATACATGCTTGAATTGGCAACAAACGAAACTAGGTGCCACAACAGAGCTCTATTCCTTTAATTTTCAGTTCGAGAGATAAGTTCGAGCAAACAACGAATATCGTCATTAGGAGACAGTTATGTCCAAACCAACTATTGGTTTTATCGGTTTAGGCCTTATGGGCGGCAATATGGTAGAGAACCTTCAAAACAAAGGTTACGCCGTGACAGTGATGGATTTAAATAAAGCCGCAGTAGATAAATGCGTAGAACGCGGTGCAAAAACAGCGCAAACAGGTAAGGCACTCGCTGAAGCATCAGATATCGTGATGTTGTGTCTAACCACCTCAGAGATAGTTGAAAAAGTTATTTATGCTGAAAATGGCGTATTGGAAGGCATGAAAGCCGGTTCGGTATTAATAGATTTCGGAACATCAATACCCGCTTCTACAAAGAAGATTGGTGCAGACCTGGCGAAAAAGGGTGTAGGCATGATCGATGCGCCTCTTGGCAGAACACCTGCCCACGCTAAAGATGGTCTTTTAAATATTATGGCAGCAGGTGATATAGAGACCTTCAACAAGGTTAAAAGCGTACTTGAAGACCAAGGCGAAAATGTATTTCATTTAGGGGCGTTGGGCGCAGGTCACACAACCAAGTTAATTAATAACTTTATAGGAATGACCACAGTTTGTGCCATGTCTCAAGCGTTTGCCGTTGCAGAAAAAGCGGGCGTAGATAAACAGCAACTTTTCGACATCATGTCAACGGGACCGTCTAGCTCTCCATTTATGCAGTTCTGCAAAAACTATGCGGTTGATAATGTAAGCGACTTAGGTTTTTCAATCGCAAATGCCAACAAAGACTTGGGCTACTTTCTGAAGATGGTAGAAGACCTTGGAACCGTATCGAAAATAGCGGAAGGCTCTTCAGCTAATTTGAACGCCGCGGTCGATGCAGGATTAAGCCAAGGTAATGTACCTGAGATTTTCGAGTACTTTAAAACGCTGACTAAGTAACGTATCGACTACGTCGTCATCGCTCTTAAAGTGATCAAAAGGCAGGTATTTTATGCAAGTGCAATTTATTAAGTGGTTAGCTGTGTTTATTGTTATTAGCGCTATGTCGTCAAACGCGGGCGCTAAACAATATACCGTTAGCTCACCAGATGAATACAACGCAATAGCATCGTCTCTTAAGGCGGGTGACGACGTAATTTTACAAAACGGTGTTTATCGAGACTTTGAAATTTTACTAGAAGGGGAGGGTAGCGTTGAAAAGCCCATTACGCTGACTGCGCAAACTAAAGGTAAGGTTATTCTGTCTGGTAGTTCTAACTTAAAGTTAGCTGGGCAGTATTTAGAAGTATCGGGTTTGGTATTCAAAGACGGATATACCCCTAGCAGCGCTGTTATCGCGTTTAGGAAAGATGCACAAACGCCAGCTAACTATTCACGAGTAAGTGAAGTAGTCATTGATGAGTACAGTAATCCGGACCGCCAAGAATCAGATTATTGGGTTGCACTTTATGGTAAGCACAACCGGTTTGACCATAACCACCTGACGGGTAAGCGTAACAAGGGGGTTACTGTTGCTGTTCGGCTTAACGGCGAGGCACATCAAGAGAACCATCACAGTATCGATCATAACTACTTCGGTTATCGCCCTGTATTCGGTTCAAATGGAGGAGAGACGTTAAGGATAGGTACAAGTCATTACTCACTGAGTAATTCGAATACTAAGGTTATCAATAACATATTCGAACAAACTAATGGCGAAGTTGAAATTATTTCTGTTAAGTCTGGTGAGAACCTGCTGAAAGGAAACGTTTTTCTATCCGCTAAAGGTACCCTAACCCTTAGACACGGTAATAATAATCGCGTTGAAGATAATGTGTTTTTAGGCAATGGCGTGGACCATACCGGTGGAATTCGCGTTATCAATGAAGGCCAAGTGATAACCAATAACTACTTGGAGGGGCTAACGGGCTATCGCTTTGGTAGTGGCTTTACGGTTATGAATGGTGTGCCTGACTCGCCTATCAATCGTTATCATCAGGTTAATAACGCGCAAATCACAAATAACTCATTCATTAACGTGTCACACATCCAACTTGGTGCTGGAAGCGATGAAGAGAGAAGCGCGGCACCTATAAATTCATTGTTTGCCAATAACCTTATTTACAATGCTTCGCTAAACCAACCTTTTACATTATTTGATGATGTGAGCGGCATTACATTCGCTAACAATGTCGCTAATACCAAAATGATAAAAGAACTTAGCGAAGGTTTTACTACTGCATCGCTACCCCTTGCTAAGGGAGAGAATGGGCTTACCGTCACTAAGTTAAACGAACCTGAGGAAAAAGGCGCAGAAACAAAAGATGTTGGTGTTGCTTCTGACATGAACGTCGTATCAAAAAGTGACGTCGGCGTAAGCTGGTATCCCAAAATAGTACCTGAAGTGAACTTCGCTGCAGGTAAAACAATTAGCGTAAGTGCCGATGCTGCTGAACTTATGACAGCACTTGAAAATGCCAGTGACGGAGATGTTATTACAATCGCACCTGGCACAATCGTTGTGCCCAGTGTTCTTATTATCGATAAGACAGTAACGGTAACCGCACAGACTCCCAAAGCTACAACACTGTCGTTCGAACGCTCCGCCTTGTTCGAAATACATGACAATGGAAATTTGAAGCTTGAAGGTTTGGTGCTTTCAGGGAAAGACAGCCCAGATGCTTTTGGCAATAGCGTTGTAAGAACGAAAAAATGGGGCATGCTCAACAATTATGTTTTGAACGTAGAAAACTGTGATATTGAGCATCTCGATATCAACCACTCTTTCAACTTCTTTACGTCTGGCAAAGGCGCGTTTGCCGATGACATATCGCTTTCGGAAAATAGTTTTAACGGTATTACGGGCCATGTTTTAAGTCTTGATAAAGAGATAGAGGACTACGGTATTTACAACGCTGAGTATGTCAGCATAACCAACAACACGTTTAGCAACATAAGTGGTAGCGTTGTAAATCTCTACCGAGGCGGTACCGATGAAAGTACCTTTGGTCCGCACTTAGATATGCAGGGCAACGTGTTAACTAATGTAGGCAGTGGTAAACGCAACAAACAAAGTGCCAGCGTTTATCTTCATGGCGTGCAAGTTTCAACGCTAAGTAATAACAACTTTAATGAGTCTGAGCCTGTTGTGGTTAATCACACCGTTGGTGAACCAATTACCGCAATAACAAACAATACTTTCCTAAATACATCTATGCCAATGATTAAAGAGCTGTTTGTACCCGGTCCGCACACTGCGGTCTTGAATGACAATGTTTCCACGAAAGCGAACGAGAGGTAATAGGCAATGATTAAAAACCTCTGTTCCCTACAACAAATGTCAGCGCTTTTACTTTTCATTTTTTGTTCGCTTTCTTTTTCTTCTCTTGCTGCTCACTCCAATTCAGTGATAAGGCAAAACAGTGTCGTGAAAATGCCCAATGCTGATAAACAAAGTAGGCATCTTCAAGGCGCTTATTTATGGGCAACGCGCGACACATTGCTTCAACGTGCTGCAAAGACTAATAAAAAACAGCGTCTAGTGGCCATGAATACTTTGGAAGTCAGCGAGCCTACCACGCACGTTTCTTTTGATTTTGATAAAAACCGTTACACGCTTTCAAGCCGTTTCGCTGTGTATGCGCTGTAATTTTTTAGGATTTACGTTATGAATAAGCAAAGCGAACATTTTTTATTTGGCAACGAGACAGAGATTGAAGACTTAGGCAATGGCTTAAAGCGTCAAATGCTGGGGTTTAATCATGAACTTATGGCAGTAAAGGTATTTTTTGATAAAGGTGCAGAAGGGTATACCCATGCACATCGCCATTCTCAGGTAACGTATGTTGAAGAAGGCGAATTTCATTTTAGCATTGGTGGCGAAATGAAAATCTTAAGGAAGGGCGATAGCTGCCTAATTC
Organism: Alteromonas sp. ABD4_190; assembly: GCF_056160105.1. NCBI lineage: Bacteria > Pseudomonadati > Pseudomonadota > Gammaproteobacteria > Alteromonadales > Alteromonadaceae > Alteromonas > Alteromonas sp. ABD4_190. Next base: position 1,159,831 of record NZ_JBSWWN010000001.1, on the reverse strand, counting down.
CACCTCATGTAGAGCATGGAGCAGTGTGCCCTACAGGTGGCATTCTAATTGATACATTTAGCCCAGCTCGTGAAGATTTTGTGGGAGAATAATAATGAAAATTAATGGCTTGCGATGGTGGGTAATTGCCCTTATCGCGCTAGCAACCATAATTAACTACATCGATAGACAGGCACTCAGTGTACTTTGGCCAGACATTGTTGAAGATCTATTTCCCGACGAATCTGCATTAGAGCGCAAACAAATTTATGCGAATATTTCTATTGTCTTCGTTTTCGCTTACGCCTTTGGGCAAGCTATTTTCGGAAAAATCTTTGATTGGATAGGTACCCGTATTGGGTTTGTATTATCAATAGGCGTGTGGTCTCTTGCTACCGTGCTTCACGCATTTGCACAAGGCTTTCTAAGTTTTGCTATTTTTCGCGCCATTCTTGGTGTAGCAGAAGCGGGTAACTGGCCAGGCGCAGCGAAAGGCAATGCCGAGTGGTTTCCAACCAGAGAGCGTGCATTGGCACAAGGTATATTTAACTCCGGCGCGGCTATAGGTGGAATAATTGCCATCCCTGCTATCGCTATGATGACTATTTACTTTAGTTGGCAGCTTATTTTTATTGTTGTGGGATCTCTGGGCTTTTTGTGGCTAGTGCCGTGGCTAGTGTTAGTCAAAGCACCACCCGGCTCACACCCGTGGATTACCGAAGAAGAAAAGCAGTACATACTCACAGGCCAGCGTGCGGAGTCTAGCGATGATGCTATTGATTGTGAGAACGAATATAACCCTTCTACAAAAGAGCTGCTTTCTAAAAAGCAAAGCTGGGGCGTAATTATCGCGTCCGCTGCTATCGACCCTATTTGGTGGCTATTTGTATTCTGGATCCCAATTTACCTGAACGAAGTGTATGGGATGGATGTTAAGTCTATTGGTCTGTATGGATGGGTTCCGTATGTTGGCGCCATGCTGGGCGCATGGTTCGGCGGCTTACTCGCGCAGAACCGCATAAAGGCAGGCTGGAATACCGATAAAACCCGGAAGCTAGTTATCACACTGGGTTGTGTGATTATGCTTCCTTCGCTACTGGCAATGGCTAATCCGGGGTCTGCAATTACAGCAGTCTTGATTATGGCGGTCATTTTATTCGGTTTTCAAACGGCTATCGGTAATGTTCAAACATTGCCAAGCGATTTGTTAGGCAAAAAGTCGGTGGGAACCTTGTCTGGATTTTCCGGTATGGCAGCCAAACTAGGCGCTGTGGGGTTAACTTCATTGGTACCCATGTTAACTGCTGATGGCAACTATACACCTGCCTTTATTATCGGCGCATCGCTTGCCATTATTGCCGTTGCTGCGGTGTGGCTTCTTATCCCCAAAGTTGAACCAATAAAACAATAGTTATTTTGCTGTGGGTGCTACTTAGGTGGCCCCGCAGTTTTATTGGATTAAAAAACAAGGCGTACCAAATGAAAAAGCTAAGCTTTATGGGCGAATGCATGGTTGAACTGCGCTCAAATCAAAGCTCTGATACTTCGTTACATCAATCGTTCGCAGGTGATGTATACAATTCTGCCGTTTATTTAAAGCGATGCTTTTCTGATGTGGAGGTTGGGTTTGTCACTGCTGTGGGTAACGATACGTTTAGTCTTCGCATGAAGAAAAATTTTGAGAAAGAAGGGCTAGATACTTCTCTTGTTTTTTCAAATGAAAATCGCTCTGCCGGTTTGTATTTAATTGATACCGATGACTCGGGCGAACGCAGCTTTACCTATTGGCGCTCACAATCAGCTGCTAAAACCGTCATGTCATTTATTAATCACGAAACACTTAACGCCTTGTCTGGCAACGACATGTTTATGTTCTCTGGCATTTCCATTGCCATTATCCCAAGTGACGAACGCCCATCGTTCTTCCGCTTTGTTGGGGCATTAAAAGAGTCTGGCGTAAAAATAGTATTCGACCCTAACTATCGTGCACGACTTTGGGAAACTACTGTTGAAGCAAGCGATTGTTTTAAACAGGCACTTTCAATGAGTGATGTAGCACTCGTTGGCGTTGAAGATATGGTTGAACTTTTCAACATCGAAAATGCAAGTGATGCATTATTACTATGCGAATCATATGGCGTTAAAGAGATTGTTATCAAAAATGGTCCCTCTTCGGTGTTTACCTTGTTCGATGGTAAGCGTTTGGAACATACCATTACTCCTGTTGCTAATGTGGTAGACACCACGTCGGCAGGAGATGCATTCAACGGTGTCTACTTAGGCAGCAGACTGAATGATGTTTCTATTTCCCGTTCAGTTGAATGTGCAGCTAAAGCTGCTGGCACTGTTATTCAGCATCGTGGCGCCATTATTCAAAAAGGGATTGTTGAAACAGCATTAGCAGAAACGAGCTAAATAACGCCTGGGTAATTAAAGCTCATTTCAATTAAGTGCAAGTGGTGGCACTTCTATCACACCGCTTGATATTAACCAAGTAAACGTTTTACAGGTCAAGGCCTACCAATATTAACTAATAGAGAGACCATTTATGACACGCTTTTCTGAACTTATGTCAGGCCAAACCCTGTTGCCGATCATTCAGGCAGACTCCCCAGAACAAGGTGTAAACATCGCCAAGGCAATGTCAAAAGCCGGTTTAAGCCTTGTGGAGGTTGTACTTAGAACTGAGGCCTCACTTGAAGCCCTTAGCGCTATTAAGTCAGAAGTACCTTCGTTAATTGTGGGGGCAGGAACTGTGATAAACGAAGAAATATTATCTGCAGCTATTGAGGTGGGGAGCGACTTTATAGTGACCCCTGCGGTATCTAGCTCGCTACTAAGTGCGTTAGAGGCATGCCAGATACCTGTATTGCCTGGTGTGTCGAATACCGCGGACATTCTTATGACGCTTGAAGCTGGTTTCACTGAACAAAAGCTTTTTCCAGCATCTTTATCAGGTGGTGCCCCTTTTCTAAAAGCAGTGTCATCGGTATTTCGCGATGTTAAGTTTTGCCCTACAGGCGGCGTGAATCAATTAAACAAAATTGATTACCTTTCGCTACCTAATGTATTTGCAGTCGGTGGAACGTGGGTCGCTAAAAAAGAGTGGGTAAGCGAAGAAAACTGGGAAGCAATAACGCAGTCTTGCCAAGAGGCAAACGCATAATTTTTTGCTTAGAAGGGGCGTTTATCCGCCCTTTGTTCTCATTAACTAACCTACTTGTATGACCAAATTGTAGTTTGATACACTTTTTTTTTGATTTTTTGTTTTAATTTTGTGCAATCATCAAAAGGTGATTATAATTAAGTTGTTGATAATAAATGCTAATGTTTTTATTTTTCTTGCTTTAGAGCTTGAATTGAAATATTACCAATTGCGTGTATATTGACGCTATATAAAGTTAAAAATAGCAATTTAGTTCGTTGGGTACTCTGCAAGGGCAGAGAAACAACAATACCGCGAGAGCTAAAGAAAATTGCACAGTGGGTGCGTAAAGCGTACTACGATTAATTGAAAAGGTTTCGAACATGAAAAGTCGTCGAATGTTCTGGCAAATTGCAGAAAAAATTAAGGCGTTGATTGCATCAGGTCTGTATCCACCAGGAACGCGTTTGCCCGCCGAGCGTGAGTTAGCCGAGACTTTCGATGTAAGCCGTCCGACGATCCGAGAGGCTATTATTGCCCTTGAAGTGCTTCAGCATGTTGAAGTGAAGACGGGGTCTGGGGTTTACGTACTCGATAAGCCTAAAGACAAGGAAGACGCTACCACAGAACAAATAAGTGCGTTTGAGCTTACTCAAGCTAGGGCACTAGTTGAAGGTGAAGCGGCTGCTTTAGCTGCATTGTCGATTACTAATGAAGAGCTTGCTGCCCTTGAGAAAACGTTAGAAGCAATGAAAACCGGGGTAAACGCTGAAGAAGCCGACCGTGATTTTCATATTATTATTTCACGTGCAACGCGCAATAAAGCCATACTGTTGGCAGTAAATAAGTTTTGGTCGTTAAGAGATTCTCAGCCTCAAATTATTCAAGCCTACAGCACGGTGTGTAGTCAGTCTGACCAAGATAGACTGGAAGAGCACTATGAAATCTTTGAAAGCTTGAAGGCTAGAAATTCACAGGCAGCGAGAGCTGCTATGCATGCTCACTTTAATCGCTTAATCGACGCGCTGTTCGCAGCGAGCGAGGCGCAGGCGCTAGAAGAAGTAAGAAAGAAAAGCAGTCAAACTCGCGACCTTTACTCTCTAAGCCATTTGCGTACTAACTAAGCCATTAGCGCGCAAAATGAGCCATTAGCGTACAGAATATGCCATAAGCGTACAAAACATGCCATTTGGGAACGGATTTCTCCGTTCCATCTCATATCAGTAGTTGCTAGTTACCATGTTCATTCTCAATTGAATAAAAGCTGGCAACTGCACGTTCTGCTTCATTTGCAGAATTGTTTACGTGATACACACCTACCTTGAAATACAGATATTGATCATCTTCATCATAACCACTATTTCCAATATTTAAAGAACGGGTGACGTCAGACTTTCCTTCTCTCGAAATTGCCACAGTAAGCATGTCATCTTCAACATCAATAACGTAGGTGAAACGCTCATTAAGTGCTATGCCATCAGTGGGGTTGGCTGCATTACTGTCTCGTGAGCCGATCATTTCTACCCATATTTCCTCTTTCTCACCATTTTCTGTTGCCACTGCTCTGCGTTCGTGGGCAAAGTAGATAGCGCCTAAGTTATTATTAGGCAGCTTGCGGTAGTACAGGCGTATCGGCTCGTCATCGTTGGCATGTATTTGACCTATGATTACGCGTCCTATTTGGAAGTTCTCGCCTGTAGTGGTAACTTCGTTTACCGCCATATCAACCTGCAAACGACCATCTACGCCGCCGGCAGCATCCTGATTGGCTTGAGAGGCAGAGGAGAGTACCCAGTTGTTTTTATTAACGCCTTGGGTCTTAGTACTGGTATCGCCCCGTCGCAACATTTCACGCAACTCAACGCGAACATAATTAGTATTTACAGAGGTTTTAAAACCGCGTGTGGGAGAACGCATCACTAAGGCGCCATCATTACCGACATAAAAATATTCAGAGTTGGTATATCCCTGCTGAAGCTTTGTTTCGCTTATGTTATCTGCTGTACCTGAGTCATCATTGTCTGTTGGAACGCTTAAATACCAGTATTGTAAATCGATACCCGTAGTTGAAGTAAGTGCAGATGAAATTTCACCGTCGCCTTCAGTGCAATTGAATACCTGAACCTCAACTATTGCGTTATCGTTATTAACAGAGTTTCCAAAAGTGGCAATGCGAATATGGCGAGCCGTTATAGAAGCGGGTAATGAATAAAGCTCGAAGCCTGCAAGCTGTGTATTTGAATTGATATTTGAGCCCTGTGTGTCCCAACTTTCACCATCTAGTGAAGTTTCAATAGAAAAGCGATAAGCGCGAGTTTCGCTGTCATACCACTTGATTTGAAGAGCACCTAATTGTTGTTCGCTATCAAATGAAAGCACGAGCGCGGAATTAGTGCCTGTTGATTGCCAACGGGAGGCGTTTGAGGTATCGCCGTCGATAGCTTTAGATGCAATAAACGGCGCATTTTCTTCATTCGCCGATGCGCCTAACCCTGTTAATGGTAACGAGTTACATGCTTCCGTCTCATTTGTTGGGAGAGTGGGAGACGGTGTTGGCGCAGAGCTACCGTCTGGAATAGGCGTTTGCGAGTTTGTGGACGATGAAGAAGAGCCACACCCATTTAGCGAAGTAAGCGTTAGTAAAACAAGCAATAAGCGAAACATATGCATTCCTTACTGGCGTTGAAAAAAAAAGGGCCCATGTTAGGGCCCCAATTACTCACAGTGAAACCCTGATCAATAGCGGAATTGCACGCCAGCGAAGACTCTTTGACCGTACACATTAATTTCTGCAAAGTTGTCTTGAGTTGGGCGATACTGGCGTCTAGGCTCATCAAAGATATTGATAGCCTCTATACTGAACTTCCAATTCTTATTCAGGCGATAAGACACACGAGCCTCAAATACTTCCGTATCGTCGATGAATCGAATAGCGCCAGGCGTATTAACATACTGTTGGAAGTAGTTGCTTCTATACTTGTAGTTAATAGATGCGTTTAAGCCTTCCCATTGATAATAGAGTTGCGTAGAAAGAACATGCTCTGAAAAACCGAACAGGTTAGCTGGTGCAACAATACCCGTACGCGAAATCAAATCACCCGAGCTAGGGTCGATTACGGTTGATTCGCCAAAGTTCTCATCTTGAAATTCAAAATTCGAATCTGCGTAGTTGTAGCTAAGCTTTATACCAAAACCACTTAACCAGCTATCTAGGTATGAAAACGAGTGTGTGGCGGTAATTTCAGCACCATAGATAGTGCTGGTATCGTCGCTAGTTTGAGGCGCAGTAACGATGGTTTCTAACTCTTCACCGTCAACTTCAAAAATTTCCGTTTGAGATGTATTTGAGAAGCCACCTTCAAAGCTTTTGTAATACAAACCAAGAGCAAGAATAGTATCTTCATTTGGATACCACTCAATAGCGGTGTCTACATTCCAAGATAGGAAAGGTTCAAGTACCGGATTGCCTACTGCCACTGCGCGCGCCAGTGCATCTGATATCTCGCCGGTGTCACTGTCTTCGTCTAGGCCTAAGAAGTTTCGGCCGAAACCTAAATCTGATGGATCTGGGCGTGACAGGCCGCGATAAATAGCGCCGCGAAACATAACGTCATCCGAGAGGTCGACGATTAAATTGAAGCTTGGAAGTAACTCGGTGTAATCACCGCCGCCTTCTACTTGAATGAGTTCGTCCGTAATGGGGGCAATGCCTGTAATTAGGCCATTTTCATCGCGTGTAGCCTGTAAGGGCCCTCGATATGACAGAGACGATACTTCTGTTCTTACGATGCGAAGACCAAAGTTGCCACGTACACCATAATCATTAATGAAAGTGTCATAGTCTGCCTGTAGATAGGCCGCGATGGTTTTCTCTTCAACGTCAACAGCTGCAATATCTTGTCTATCTGAATCATCAACTGTTGGGAAGGCGTTAGCTATCGTTAGCACCTCACCCGCATCGTTAGTCACTGTGCCAAGTAATGTCTCTGCTAAACAGATTGGATCGAACGTAGCGAAAGAGTTACCTGTTCCTGCGCTTATAACATTACCTTCGCTATCAACGTTAGTAAAAAGCGGTGCGCCTCCGGTCTCATCGTCAAAAAAGCCTGACTCAGGAAATGCGTTGTTTCGACAAGCATCATTAGCCATAGCTGCCGCCTCATCACTGAACGTTACCTCTGTTCGGTTGTTAGTACCACCGCCACCAGGTACGCTGTCGTATTCTAACTTAGATAGCCTAACACCACCTTTTACACCAATGATAAATTCAGAGTCTGGTATGTAGTCGAAGTCAGCGCGTACCGCTGAAATCTTGTTATTTCTGAATTGGTTTAGATCTAGGCGTGTTCTTGCTTCATCAGCAAAAGCACCGTGGTAGTTTACGTCGAAGTCTTGAAGTGTCCATGTAGGTACAAGAGAACCGTTGGCAAATATCTGTGCTGCAGTTCTTACTTCACCGTTACCATCGGCTCCCAGTACATCATTACCGTAGATGTCTACGTCTTCCGACTGAAGCCTGGTTTGAATAATATTTTCGCGTCGTTCAGTTTCAGAGGTAGATAGGTCAAGAGATAGGCTTAGTCTATCGTTTACCGTATAGTCGAAACGTAAGCCTCCTCCAGTGTACTCTTCAAGGCGTTCTGCAAATTGGCTGTTTGTTTCAATATTTTGTGTAGCTGTGAATTGCCTAAGTGCGCCGTTAGAGGTAGCCACAAGGTCAAAGGGCAGTCTTTCTGACGCCGGCGTGGTATAGCCATCAATGTGGTTGACTTCGGCAAATACGAGGTCGTTTCTTACTTCACTAAAGGTTCTATCTGAAAGCTGTACGTCGGCATTTATCTCTAGCTTGTTATTAGGGCGCCACTGAATAGCACCGAAGAATGATTCTCTATCGTCGTCAGTAACGTTTTGTCTAAACGAGTTTTGCGAACGAGAAAAGATAAACGGCTCCGAAGCATCAGGCGCTGCGCCGGTACTATCAGTAATTAAATTTAGCGCGCCGCCGTTGTCTTCACAGTCTGTGCGGCTGCTGTTAATTCCGTCACCAAATGCTGGTGAAACTCTGCATGCATTCCAACTCGTTCCTGTTCGAGCTTCCTGTTCGGGGTTTGTCGTTACGTTCTTTTGATAGCCTACAGATATACCTATGTCGCCGAATCGATCAGTTTCAAATTGGTCCACAAAGCTACTGGTGATACGCTGGCCAAAGTCGCGAATAGGGTCTTCTAAATCTGTATTGTCTGGATTCCAATTACCTTTGTATTCAAGCTGAAAGCGACGTTTACCGAAATCTAATGGTTTGATGGTATCTAAATGTATTTGACCTGAAACACCGCCTTCAATTAGCTCAGCAGACTGTGTTTTATAAATTGCAACTTTACTAAAAAGCTCTGATGGAAACTGAGAGAAGTTTACAGAGCGGTCACCACTCCCGTTCGCTGCTTCACGACCGTTCATTACCGTACTGCCTAGATAAGGGCCAAGGCCTCGAATTGAAATCTCCGTTGCACCGCCTTGCTCTCTGTGAGAAGACGCGCCAGTAAGGGTTTCTAATGCCTCACCAATAGACAAAGCTGGCAGGTCGCCAATGTCGTCAGCAGAGATACCATCAACAATTTCAGTCGATTCACGCTTTATCGAGATTGAGCTTTGAATAGTGCCTCGGATACCTTTAACTTCGATAATTTCTGTCGTTTCTTCATCTGAAGTGTTTGCCTCTTGCGCTGAAATTGGGTTGCTAATAAGCAGACCTGCAGAGCATGCAGCATAAACCAAAGCTGGGCTAAAATATTTGGTGCGAATGGCGTGTACGAACGGATTTGGTCTTCTCTGATTTATCATCGTGTCTTCCATAATGCTGTATCTTTTGTTTTGTAGGGCTTTCAGCAATTTAATTGGTTATCAAGTCTAACCAAAAAGCATGTTTGTTGTTACCAATTTGCTGCATGGTGTAAAGCCAATGCTAAGGGTTTGTTTACGTATTGGCAACAAATTTACAATAAAATAATTAAAATTGTCATTATTTAGCATATCTATGAAACGGTTAGTCAAAAAATACAGACTGTATTTTTATCTACTGGAAACTTATTAACCGTCTATAAATCAGTGGTTTAAAGATTATGTGGTTAGTAAGGATTAGTTCTTAATGTCAAAAAAATGTTATCAGTTTGTATTTGTGGTGGTAATGGTGGTTTCTTTGTGGTTACATACCAATAACTATTTTGGTTGTATTTATTGGTAAGGCTGATTTTATCCATTGGTAAGTTGTCGGCGGTAGGGTTTATCAGCATCAAAGAAAAATAAGCAGCGAGAGCAATAATGAAAAAAGTAAGTATTTTAACACTTAGCGCCTTAAGCCTAGGGCTTGCAGGGTGCGGTGGTGATGGTGGCGCTACGAACCAGCCTGGTGCCTTATCTCTATCAGGAACAGCCAAGGAAGGAGAGACGTTAACTGCATCAGTCAGTGATCCTGACGGTATTGATCAAGACACAGTGGTGTTTACGTGGTTTGCAGACGGTACACCAATAGCAGATGCAACCGATGCTTCTTACACGCTTACGGTAAATGAAGCCGGTACGCGTATTCGTGTAGCGGTTACGTACGTCGACCAGGGCAACACGCGTGAAGGTTTTACTACTGAAGAAACCGAGGTGGTAGAAGCGTTGCCTGTTAACTTTGAGGGTGTTATTACCATTTCAGGCTCTACAACAGTGGGGCAAACATTAACGGCAGACATAACAGACGATAATGGTTTGTCTGGCACCGCAACTTACAGCTGGGCTTCAGACGGTGCCGTTATCGAAGGAGCTGTATCTAATTCGCTTGAGCTTGTTGAGGCTTACGAAGGAACTGTGATTACGGCTATGGCTTCATATGTTGACGATAGTGGGTTTGACGAATCAATTACCTCTGAGCCCACGGAAGCTATTGCACCAGTGCCAGCTAATAATGAAACGGGCTCGCTTGATGACCCAATTACTGGTGAGTTAACAGTAGGTGCCACGCTTACTGCACCTACCCCTGTTGATGCCAATGGCGTTTCAGGTGAAATTAGTTACCAGTGGCAATCGCGTAACGTTGGCGAAGATTTATCTGCAGCGGTGAATATCGATGGTGCAACAGAAGCAACATTAGTCGTAACAGACGCTGACTTAGGCAAAGTGCTTTCAGTTAACGTATCTTACACCGATGATGCGAACTACGAAGAAAGCCTGTCGAAAAGTGCAGACGACCAGATATTCACGTTTTATGTGCAAGGTGAAGTTTCGCTTACTGCAGCGCTAGCTAACGCACAAGAAGGCGACTCGATTGGTATCGCGGATGTATTAAATACGAGTGATACTGCAGATGATTATGAAGATATGGCTGAGCTTTCTATCGCACAAAATAATCTTCTTATTAAACGTGTAGCTGAGACTAACGCGATTATTTCAGGCACTACATGTATTGCATTCAGTTCGTCAGTTAGCGGTGTCGTAATAGATGGTCTTGTGTTTGAAGAGTTAGTGATTCCGGTTGCGGGTAGCTGCGGTGAAGGCCGTGGTTCGATTGACCTTAACGGCTCTGGCAATACTATTAAAAATTCAAGTTTTCTAAGCGACTCAGGCGCTACGAGACCTAATTTGGGTTCAAGTGACGAGTCTCATTACATTACGGTTAGCGGCACAGACAATGTTATTGAACGTAACTTATTTACTGGTAAAAGCGTAAATGAAGCTGAAGAAGGTTCTGCTATTAGCATGTTCCTAGGTGTCGGTGACACGCCTAACTCATTAGGCGATCATCAGCGCAATATTGTTCAATACAATCTGTTCAAAGACTTCCTACCTACCACTATTGACGGTGACGGAGAGTTTGATACTGATTCAGGTAGCCACGCTGTTCAGGTTGGTCGTTCTGGTAGTGGCGATGGTGCTGGTCGAGGCGAACATGTGGTTCAATATAATCGCTTCGATCGCGTACTGATGGATCGCGGCCTTATTATTGTTCAAGGTGGTGGAAATAGTATTCATGCCAACACAATTGTAAATTCTTGGGGTAATGTCGAGTTGCGAAATGGCTACGGTAATACTGTATCGCAAAACATTATCATCTCAAGCGGCGAACCTTATACCGCAACAGTGGATGGTGTAGAAGGTACAAATAATAAAGACGGTGGCATTGCTTTCACGCCTTTAGGCCATGCAATTACTGATAACTTTGTTGCTAATGTAATTACTAATTCGTCAGACCGCGCTGCACTGCATATCGATTCTGATTATATAGATAGTGGTAATTCATCTACGCAAACATTGATTGATGCAGGGCTAGATTTAAATACGGTTATTGCACGTAACACCATATTAAATACGACTAACGCCATTCAATTTGAAGATAGTTCATCTCGCGATGGCTTGGAAAACTGTACTAACCTTGATTACACACTGGACTTCGACAGTAACCTTATTGCTAACCAAAGTGCTGAGAGTAACATCTTCGGAACTACTTCTGGTGCTGGCGCTACAGCTATTAAACAAGATGAATACCCTGCCCATGGTTGTGCACTAGATAATGACTCTGACTATGACAATAACCATATTTATGCTCAAACCGTTGCTGATTTAACACCGATAATGCCTAAGCGCGATAACACATCTTTGGTTGATGGTGTTGATGGCAACATATTGGCTGACAACTCAGAGGACGGTGCAAGCTTAAGTGACCCCACTGCTAATAACTTAGTAGAAGGTACGGGCAGCGATGCAGGTATTGGTGTAGCACTGGACGACCTTATCTTTATTGAAGAGAATATGGTTGGGCCTTATTCAACGTGGGAAGCACCGGCTCAGGGTAACTAAACAAATTAACTAGGCACACTAACTAGGCACATTAACTAGGCAAAGCAACGCTGCAAAGCAGTTTGGTGTATCAGTTAAGCGAGTATTGAAGCTGTAGCCTTTTCGCCAACAAGTATTTTTGTCGGTAAGGCAAACAAAAATGCCCCAATGAATGGGGCATTTTTATGTATTCACAACCGCAATGAATAACAAAAGCTCTCTAATTCTCTTCTGGTGTACTTTCTGTCACTGTGAGTTCAGTAAAGGTTACTCGCGTGTAGTCACCATTTTTTTCATCTTCTTCCCAATTACCCGTACCTAAACAGGCCGGATACCAGAATGCGGGGTCGTCTTTTGTGCTGCATTGGTTATAGGCGCCAGCTTTGAAGTAGTTCCAATCAAGCGTATAACCGTAGGGGTGATCGTATTTATCTACCTGTCCATACGCATCAACGGCATTGGCAAGGTTAATGGAATACTCAACAGTTTCATGATTATCTGACTCAAACCTAAGGTGCATGATATCGCCATGAACGTTCACGGTGTAGCTGAACGTCTCATCAAGCTTAATGCCTTGAGCGCCAGGGTCGGTACTGTCAGTCCACAGATTTCCCCAAACAGGATAGGCAATGTCTTTGCGTTTTGGGTCGCTTTTAGGAAGGTTTCGCTCATAGGTCCAAAATACCGAGCCGGTTTCGTGTTCAGGCCATTTTTTAAAATATATTTTTAGCGGTTCATTGCCCCAGCCAAAGCCTTTTACTTTCTTTTTCCATTTAGTTGCGTGAATTTGGCCTACAACCACAGAATATGCTGGTGGTTTCTCGGGATACTTAGCTCTTAGCGCTACGTGATTCACTTTCAATGTGGCCTGCATTTTTCCACCCACACGGGCAAATCGTCGCGCTATGGGATTACTGGCAACGGTAAAGCTATTTTCTGCTGACTGTGTTTTAACTGACTTATTGTTGCCACGCAGCATGTGGCGCAGTTCGCTTCGCGTATTTGTAGAGTTCTTTGTAGTTAATGCTTTGTTAGGGCTGGTGAACACCAATCCACCTTCGTTATTCAAATAGAAAAACGAAGGATGAGTAAAAGATTGAAGGTCTTCAACAGAAATGTTGTCAGCTTTTCCATCGTTGTTGTCGTCAGTAGGTAACGTTAAATACCACTCACTTAAATCGTACTGTTGTGCAGGCAGCGCGAGGTTGTCCGCCCATACTGGACTTGTAGTAGCTAATGCAGTGGCGAGTACAGTAGAGAATGTACTAGAGATAACAAGCCAGCGCTTTTGGGTTGGCAAAATTGCTTTCATAAACAGGCCTTATTATGTAATTAATGCTGTATACGTAGGGCTGCGGTTGCATAGCATAGGTTAATGTTTCCGCAACTTCATAGTAACAATATTGCCATTGGTTTACCAATGTGTTTAATTTGGTTTTACATTTTTTGGTTATTGGTAAGGTTTGTGGTGGGTTTGCTAATGGGTTTTATGGAGGGGTAACAAAAAAGCCAGGTAGCAATACTAACTGGCTTTTAAAAATAGGATGGTTAACAACAATGTTCTGTTAACTGTCGATAATAAAGACTTTTCAATGAGCCTTTTTTATTGACCTTTAATTTCGCTACGGCCTTTATAGGTAGCTGCATCGCCAAGCGCTTCTTCAATGCGAAGAAGTTGGTTGTACTTAGCAACACGGTCAGAACGACATAGTGAACCCGTCTTAATTTGGCCCGCCGCTGTACCTACTGCTAGGTCAGCAATGGTCGCATCTTCAGTTTCGCCAGAACGGTGAGAGATAACTGCTGTAAAGCCAGCGTCTTTCGCCATCTTAATTGCGTTAAGGGTTTCAGTTAATGAACCAATTTGGTTGAACTTGATAAGGATTGAGTTACCAATACCGTTATCGATACCGCGCTTAAGAATCTTAGTGTTAGTAACAAATAAGTCGTCGCCAACTAGCTGTACTTTGTCACCAATCTTCTTAGTTAGGCTTGCCCAGCCGTCCCAGTCGCTTTCGTCTAGGCCGTCTTCAATTGATACAATTGGGTACTGTGAAGAAAGGTCTGCAAGATAGTCGCCAAACGCTTCTGAATCGAAGCTCTTGTCTTCACCAGAAAGTACGTATTTACCTTCTTTGTAGAATTCAGACGCTGCACAGTCTAGTGCTAGCGTAATGTCTTCATTCATCTTGTAGCCGGCATTTTCAACGGCTTCAACGATAACTGCTAGGGCTTCAGCGTTTGAGCTGAGGTTAGGTGCAAAACCACCTTCGTCGCCAACTGCTGTGTTAAGGCCTTTAGCAGAAAGTACTTTCTTAAGTGCGTGGAAGATTTCAGCACCCATGCGTAGTGCTTCTTTGAAGCTCTTCGCGCCAACTGGCTGTACCATGAACTCTTGAATGTCTACGTTGTTGTCAGCGTGCTCACCACCGTTGATGATGTTCATCATAGGTACAGGCATTGAGTATTGACCAGATGTGCCGTTAAGGTCTGCAATGTGCTCGTAAAGCGCTACGCCTTTTTCCGCCGCTGCCGCTTTAGCTACAGCAAGAGAAACAGCAAGGATCGCGTTTGCGCCAAGGGTCTCTTTGTTTTCTGTGCCATCAAGGTCAATCATGATGCCGTCGATATCAGCTTGTGCTAGTGCATCTTTGCCGATAAGTGCTGGCGCGATGGTATCGTTAACTGCTGCAACTGCCTTTGTTACACCTTTACCTAGGTAACGAGACTTGTCGCCGTCGCGTAGTTCTAGTGCTTCGCGGCTACCAGTAGAGGCACCAGATGGTGCTGCAGCTCGGCCCATTACGCCCGATTCTAAATATACGTCTGCTTCTACAGTAGGGTTACCGCGTGAATCTAAGATTTCGCGTCCGATAATGCGACTAATTTTCGCCATGTTTTTTCCTCAACAATTGAATGGGGTGCAACGGGAGAGAGCACCCCTTTTATTAGAAATTAGTGATTTTCTTTCTGGTATTTTCCTGCCGCAGCAACGAAACCAGTAAATAGTGGGTGTCCATCCCGAGGAGTTGATGTGAACTCAGGGTGGAATTGGCCCGCAATGAACCAAGGATGATCAGGGATTTCCACCACTTCTACAAGTCGCTTGTCAGTGGACAAACCACTTACTTTCAAGCCTGCTGCTTCAATTTGGTCACGCAGGTTGTTATTGACCTCGTAACGATGACGGTGACGCTCGTAAATCTCAGCATTGCCATACATCTCGTGAACCTTGGTTCCTTCAATAAGGTGGCAAAGCTGGCTACCTAAGCGCATAGTACCGCCAAGATCTGAATTTTCGGTACGCGTTTCCGTAGTGCCAGCGGCATCTAACCATTCAGTGATTAGGCCTACAACAGGATAAGGCGTGTCTGGATTAAATTCAGTACTGTTCGCGTTTTCCATACCTGCCACATTACGCGCATATTCGATTAGCGCGACTTGCATACCTAAACAAATGCCTAAGTAAGGCACTTTGTTTTCACGAGCGTAGCGGGCAGCTGCGATTTTACCTTCAATACCGCGCTCACCAAAGCCGCCAGGTACCAAGATAGCATCTAACTGTTCTAGAATTTGTGTGCCTTTGCTTTCCACATCTTGTGAGTCGATGTGATGAATATTTACGGTCAGGCGGTTTTTAAGGCCTGCGTGCTTAAGCGCTTCATTAACTGACTTATAGGCGTCAGGTAATTCAACGTACTTGCCAATCATACCGATATTTACTTCAGCTGTAGGGTTAGACTCAGCGTAAAGCACTTGTTCCCACTCAGACAGGTCTGCTTCTTCACACTCAAGACCAAAGCGATCTACAACTAGCTGGTCCATACCTTGCGCTTTAAGTGCAGCAGGAATACGGTAAATGCTGTCTACGTCTTTAAGTGAAATAACCGCTTTATCAGCAACGTTGGTGAACAGCGCGATTTTAGAACGTTCGCTGGCTGGTAATGCACCAACTGAACGGCACACAAGAATATCTGGTTGAATACCAATAGAGCGGAGTTCTTTTACCGAGTGCTGAGTAGGCTTAGTTTTTACTTCGCCTGACGCTGGCATATAAGGCACTAGCGTTAAGTGCATGAACATAGCGCGTTCACGACCCACTTCTGTACCAAGCTGGCGAATTGCTTCCAAGAAAGGTTGTGACTCGATGTCACCTACGGTTCCGCCCACTTCAACGATAGCCACATCGTGACCTTCAGCACCTTCAATTACGCGGCGCTTAATTTCATTGGTGATATGAGGGATAACCTGAATAGTTGCACCAAGGTAATCACCGCGACGCTCGCGCTTAAGTACTTCTTCGTACACGCGACCAGTAGTAAAGTTGTTGCGCTTAGTCATGCGGGTGCGAATAAAACGCTCGTAGTGACCAAGGTCGAGGTCGGTCTCAGCGCCGTCATCGGTAACAAATACTTCACCATGCTGGATAGGGCTCATAGTGCCTGGGTCGACATTGATGTAAGGGTCGAGTTTTAACATGGTTACGGTGAGACCGCGAGCTTCCAGAATTGCGGCCAGCGATGCTGCAGCAATACCTTTACCTAGCGATGAAACTACACCACCGGTGACGAAAATATAATTTGTCATGCGAAACCTAGAACGTTTGGGTTGTATGGTAAATATAGGCTGAGTTTAGAACAAAACCAGCTACACTTTGGACGGGGCGATAGTATACGCAAAATCATGTGGGCAGACAATCAATTTGCCCACATGATGCGCAATTTATACGCGCTAAAGCTTGCTTTAAGATTGGCTCAAGCGCTTAAGTGTGTAGATAAGGTCTAGCGCTTGGCGCGGTGATAGCTCATCGGGGGATAAGTTTTCAAGTGTCTCTACCACGGGGTGCGGTTTATCTGGAAATAGCATTTCCGCTTGGCCTTTGGTATTTGATGTAGCTTTACCTGATGCGCTTGTTTTATTTAGGTCTTTATGAGTACGCTTTGACTCAGTTGATTTACCAGTAGCTTCAGCCTCGTCACTGGTCATAAGATGTGACGACTCTAAAACGGCAAGCTTTTGTTGGGCCGCTTTTATTACCGCTTTAGGTACACCTGCAAGTTGCGCAACCTGTAAACCAAAGCTTTTACTCGCAGCGCCTTCTGATACGGTATGCATGAAGCGTATAGTATCTTCAAACTCCATCGCATCTAAGTGCACGTTCACCACGCCACTTTGCGTATCTGGAAGTTCAGTTAGTTCAAAGTAATGCGTGGCAAAAAGGGTATAAGCATTCAGCTGCTTTGCTAAGTAACTTGCACAGGCCCAAGCCAGTGATAAACCATCATAGGTACTGGTACCGCGTCCTATTTCATCCATTAATACCAACGAGTTTTCTGTGGCATTGTTTAGGATGTTCGCCGTTTCTGTCATCTCAACCATAAAGGTTGAGCGACCTGAGGCTAAATCATCCGATGCCCCAATACGGGTAAAGATGCGGTCAAGCTTTCCTATGTGGGCGTTTTCTGCAGGTACAAAACTGCCAATACAGGCTAACAGGGCAATGAGCGCGGTTTGGCGCATATAGGTTGATTTACCGCCCATGTTCGGACCGGTAATAATCAGCATGCGGCGCTCTTTGTCTAGCTGTAGCGGGTTAGCAATGAAGGGGTCTTTCATTACATTCTCAACAACAGGGTGGCGACCGGAATCATAAGTAAGCGCACATTCTTGACTCAAGTTAGGTCGATACCAATCAAGTGACACGGCACGTTCAGCAAAACAGCACAGTACATCAAGCTTGGCTAGCGCAGAAGCCGTTTCAATTAACTTGTTTAGGTATGGCGCAAAATTGTCGAACAGTGCTTCATAAAGTTGCTTTTCAAGGGCAAGGGCAGCGCCTTGGCTACTTAATACTTTATCTTCGTGCTCTTTAAGTTCTGGCGTTATGTAGCGCTCTGTATTCTTAAGGGTTTGTCTTCGAATATATTCTGCAGGCGCTAAAGCACTGTTTGCACGGCTAATCTCAATAAAGAAACCGTGGACCTTGTTATAGCCCACTTTCAACGTGGAAATGCCGGTGCGCTCGCGCTCTCGTTGCTCCATAGCGTCTAGGTAGTCAGTAGCGCCTTGTGATAGCTTGCGTAGCTCATCAAGCTCTGCGTTGTAGCCCTCGGCAATTACGCCGCCATCCCGTATTACTACTGGCGGGTTATCGATAATGGCATCGTTTAATAAGGCTTGTAGCGCTGGGTAAGTGCCAATGGTTTCGCTGATACTACTGATTTGCCCTGTATCGAACCGAGCTAAGGCATCTTGTAAATCAGGCAATGCATTAAATGCATTTTTTAGGCGAGCAAAGTCACGTGGTCTGGCTGAACGAAGGGCTAAGCGCGCCATAATACGTTCTATATCACCAATGTGTTTTAGCGCTAGTCGAATATCTTCAGGGTCATCATTAATAAACGTTTCAACAGTATCTAAGCGGCTGTGCAATTCATGTTGGTCTGTTAAAGGCGAATGAATAACGCGCTGTAGCATACGACTACCCATGGCCGTGGTGGTGGTATCCATCACGCTAAACAGCGTACTTTCCTGTCCGCCCGACAAATTATGGGTAAGTTCTAGGTTCCTGCGGGTGGCGGCATCAAGCTGAACGCGGCTGTCTTGCTGTTCGGTCTGAATGCGGCGAATGTGAGGCAGAGCAGTGCGCTGGGTATCCTTTACATATTGTAAAACGCAGCCCGCTGCGCCTAATCCTTTAGTAACGCCTTTTATTCCAAAGCCATCTAACGTTTTGGTTTCAAACTGTGCGTTTAATTGCTCTGTGGCGGTATCAATGTCGAATTCCCATTCAGGACGGCGTCTAAGCCCTTTACGATTTTCAACCAGAGCCAAACTTTCAAACCCTTCAGGGTAGAGGAGTTCTGCTGGGTTAATGCGCTGAATTTCAGCAAGTAAGCTTTCATCGCTGTCGCATTCAAATACAACAAAACGACCGCTAGTGACATCTAGGGTTGCCAGACCATAATGCATACTATGACCGCAAACAGCGGCTAGGATATTGTCGCGGCGTTCTTCTAACAGCGCTTCATCGGTCACTGTACCAGGCGTAACAATACGTTGTACTGCACGTTCAACAGGGCCTTTACTGGTGGCCGGATCGCCAACCTGTTCACAAATGGCAACCGACTCGCCCATCTTGACTAAGCGTGAGAGGTAGCTCTCCACTGCATGATAGGGCACACCCGCCATTGGGATAGGCTCGCCGCCAGATTTCCCTCTTGCTGTTAGCGAGATATCCAGTAATTCCGCAGCTTTTTTGGCATCGTCGTAAAACAACTCATAAAAGTCGCCCATGCGATAAAATAGTAGAATATTCGGATGCTGCGCCTTAATAGTCAGGTACTGGCGCATCATAGGAGTATGTGATTCCAAAAAAATTGCCTCTGCGAATTTGTTGCTGGGTTTAATGCTTGTTAAGGAGAATAAATGATAAACTCACGCCCACTAAGATCAAGCGAAGATCTGATAAAGCACAACAGGTGTAACTAGGTATATTCAAATGAGCACAACATTTTCAACTGATTCGACGGTAAACACCACCCCTTTAACGCTTGATAGCGCATTATCTGCGCAGGTTCAGGCACTAGGAGATGCACTTAGAGCAAAAGGTTGGAGTGTATCTAGTGCAGAATCCTGTACAGGTGGGGGAATTGCTTTTGCTTTCACCAGTGTTTCGGGAAGCTCCGACTGGTTTAACCAATCTTGGGTGACCTACTCTAATGAAGCAAAGCAAAGCGTTTTGGGCGTAACAGAACAGACGCTTAAAGAGCATGGTGCAGTGTCGAAGCAAACGGTAGAAGAAATGGCAGAAGGCGTGCGACGTAATAGCGGTGCGCAGCTAGCTGTGACCGTAAGCGGCATTGCTGGTCCTGGCGGAGGCAGCGAAGAAAAACCGGTGGGCACTGTGTGGTTTGGCTTTTTATGTGGTGAGAAAAAAGAACAAGTTAAAAAGGTGTTCAGTGGTGATAGAGACGAAGTGCGAGAGCATGCTATTACCTTTGCCATAATGCACTTAGTTAAAATGTTGAGCAAAATTTAAAAACACTGGTTGAAACTGTATGCTTGTACAGTATAGAATGTGATCATTATTTGGTAACTTCATACAGAATATGAAAGCACCAAAACAGAATTTAACCGCAAATCCTAGAGGATACATACGTGGACGATAACAAATCAAAAGCTTTAACCGCCGCAGTTGGCCAAATTGAAAAGCAATTTGGTAAAGGCGCTATCATGCGCTTAGGCGATAACCAAGCCATGGACATTGAAGCGATTTCTACTGGCTCACTTACCATTGATATCGCTCTAGGTATAGGCGGTTTGCCATGTGGACGTGTTGTTGAAATCTACGGGCCAGAATCATCAGGTAAAACCACGCTAACACTTCAAGTTATTGCTGAAGCGCAGAAGAAGGGCAAAACTTGTGCGTTCGTAGATGCTGAGCACGCCCTAGACCCGGTATACGCTGAAAAGCTAGGTGTAAACATTGACGAACTATTAGTATCTCAGCCTGATACTGGTGAGCAAGC
This sequence comes from Alteromonas sp. ABD4_190, assembly GCF_056160105.1. NCBI lineage: Bacteria > Pseudomonadati > Pseudomonadota > Gammaproteobacteria > Alteromonadales > Alteromonadaceae > Alteromonas > Alteromonas sp. ABD4_190. The sequence goes on along the minus strand of NZ_JBSWWN010000001.1, from coordinate 1,139,359 downwards.
GCTAGAAATTTGCGACATGCTAGTACGCTCGGGTGCGGTAGACGTGGTTATTGTTGACTCGGTAGCGGCGCTTACACCTAAAGCTGAAATTGAAGGTGACATGGGTGATTCTCACGTTGGTCTTCAGGCCCGTCTAATGTCACAAGCGTTGCGTAAGCTTACGGCGAACATTAAACGCTCTAATACACTGTGTATCTTCATTAACCAGATTCGTATGAAGATTGGTGTAATGTTCGGTAACCCAGAAACCACCACTGGTGGTAACGCGCTTAAGTTCTACTCTTCTGTTCGTTTAGACATCCGCCGTATCGGTGCAGTTAAAGAAGGCGACGAGGTAGTAGGTAACGAAACTCGCGTTAAGGTAGTGAAAAACAAAGTAGCGCCTCCGTTTAAGCAAGCCGAGTTTATGATCCGCTACGGTGAAGGTATTAGTAAAGAAGCTGAGCTTATCGATCTTGGTGTTAAGCAAAAGCTAGTTGATAAAGCGGGTGCTTGGTATAGCTACAAGGGCGACCGCATTGGTCAAGGTAAAGCGAACGTAATGAAGTTCTTGAAAGAGAACCCTGAGATCGCAAACGAGATTGAAACTAAGATCCGTCAAGAGTTATTGCTCTCAAAAACCATGCAGGCTGAAGAAGCATTGCCACAGGGCGAAGACGACGTACTTCCTGAATAAGATAGGTTTTACAAGTATCTTAAAAACCCACCGAAAGGTGGGTTTTTTTATGCCTTTGCTACGCAGGATATATTAAGAAATATTTACTAACACTTAATATCCGGTTGAAACTTGTACAAAAAATAAAAACAGGGAATGCTGTAATAAAGTACGATAAGCGAAGACTACAAAGAAAAGGTTGGCTTTTGGTGTATTTCCAAGGTTCAACGTTTCAGAATATAAATAAGGAAAGTTTGCGGCTACAGCAAACAATGCCTTAAACAACAATTAATATTGAGAATAGCTTACATCAAGAGGGAAAAGGGAATGATTGAAATATCAGGTCTCGCTAAACGCTTTACGGTGGAGAACCCGAAAAAGCTTAGCGAACAAGAGAAGAAGGATCCGCGTTTAAAAGGGCGTTATTTTCAGTCAGTAAGGGATGTGTCTTTTACTTGCGAAAAAGGTCAGGTTCTGGGACTGCTAGGGCCTAACGGCGCAGGTAAAACCACTACTTTGCGTATGCTTTCAACAGCGCTTAAACCCGACAGCGGTAAAGTGCTCATTGGTGGTGAGGACGTACTTTCTAATCCAAACATTGCGCGAAAAAAGATTGGTTTTCTTTCCAGTTCAACAGGTCTATACGGCCGTTTAAGTGGGCGTGAAAATATTAGCTACTTCGGAGAGCTACACGGCATTTCAAAAACTGTAATTAATACACGTATTGAAGAGCTAGCTGATTTGCTCGATATGCAAACCTTCCTTGATAGAAGAGCGGAGAATTTTTCATCAGGCATGAAGCAAAAAGTGTCGATTGCCCGTGCTGTTATTCACGAGCCAGAGTTAGTGGTTCTCGATGAGCCTACAACTGGCCTTGATATTATGGCAACGAGTACCGTGATGGAATTCATTCAGCGCCTTAAAGATAAAGGTACACCGGTAATCTTCTCTACCCACCACCTCGACGAAGTACAAGCTCTTTGTGACAAAGTAACAGTTATTAATCAAGGTGAAACAGTATTCAACGACTCGCTTACCGCATTTAGTGCGCTTTCTGGTAATGGTGGAGAGGCAGGGCAAATGCATAAAAGCTTCCTAAAAACACTTTCAATGGATTCTGAGGAGATGGGCAATGTGGTTAATCTTTAAAAAGGAATTCAAAGAGCTATTAAGGGATAAGAAAACCATCATATTCATGATTGGTTTACCGCTTTTGTTATTCCCAGCTATTTTCGGTGTCGCGTTCTTTTTTATGAGTTCAGCGGCGGACAAAGCGGAAAATAAAGTACTGAAATACGCGATAGTTGGTGAAGCGTATGCGCCAGCAATTGTACAGTCTTTTAACGATGCCTCTGATAAATTCGAGCCAGTTACGATTGGCGATGAGACTGACTATGCCAAACTCATTAAAAATGAAACGTTAGACTTTGTGTTGGTTATACCAGAGAGTTTCGATAGTGACGTATTAAGTTCAGGACAACATAAGATTGAGCTTTATCTCAACGATGCTGGTTTAAATAAGGTGATGGGGCGTGTGTCCGACATCATTGATGAATATACTGATGCTTTCCAACAAACCGCTTTTTCGCAGCTCAATCTAGATGAAACCCAGCAAGAGGCATTGCTGAAGCCAATCAAGATAGAAAAGCAAAATGTCGCAGACGATCGCGAAGTGTGGGGTGAACGCTTAGGCGGTATGCTACCATATTTCATCTTCATCTTGTGCCTTCAAGGCGCCATGGCGCCAGCGGCCGACTTAGGCGCTGGTGAAAAAGAACGTGGTACCTTAGAAACCCTACTTATATCGCCAATGGATCGTCACAAATTGGTGTTGGGTAAGTTCTTTACGGTAGCCACCGCCGGCATTGTTACTGCGCTAATAACGGTGTCTTCCATGGCCATATGGGGGCTAGTGCTATCCCAAGGAATGGCTGTTGAATTTGTCGTAGAGATCATGTCGATGATCGGTCTTGTAGACTTCTTACTGATATTCTTGATGTTAGTGCCTGTGGTCGCAGTATTTGCGGCGGTACTGTTATCGCTTTCTATTTATGCTCGCTCTTTTAAAGAAGCGCAAAGCTACATGGGGTCACTAATTATGGTGGTTATCTTCCCCGTAATCATAGCCATGATGCCGGGCGTAGAGCTAAAAGGAGGCTGGGTTTGGGTACCGCTGACTAACGTTGCCCTTGCCATGAAAGAGCTGTTCAAAGGCACCATGGATTACTTTGCACTCTTTGGCATATTTACGTCTACCGCAGTGATTGCGGCAGGTCTTATTTTCTTTTGTATCCATTGGTTTAACAAAGAGAAGGTTCTGTTTAGATAGCAAAGCTGCTTACCTAGCACCATGTGGATGTTTAGCATCTTTGTAATATGCCCGCTAAAAGCGGGCTTATTCTTTATGGCAGCGAGGTTTTTTATAAGGTGGACAATTTAACACTTGAAGTGCAGGTTCTATACGCTTTAGTTTTGTGTTTACTACACTTCAAAGTCGATACGCTTGATAATACCCTCCCAACCAGGAGGGATTTTTCCTTGAAGGACATAAGAATAGGCGAGTAACTCGGCAATCACATAATAAAGCGATTCAGGGATATCTTGGCCCACATCAAGGGTAGCGAGGATTTCGCTTAAGTAAGGGTCTTCGTGAATTAATATCCCGGTTTCTTCAGCCATGGCTATGATGGCTTCTGCCAAATCTCCATAGCCTTTCGCAACCACTTTAGGGGCGTTTTTCTTATCGCCGCCATCATATTTTAGGCCGATGGCGCGTTTTGTCTTTTGAGAATCAGTCATACTCCTTCTACCTATACCCTAGTTTCAAAGATCTGATGAGGGCGTGAACTTAATGACTCAGGTATGTGTCCCCGTTGGTAGCTGGTGTTTTCAACAACCAGACCGAGCGAAGTAAGACGTTTATGTAAATAGGGTAGGGTGTCTCCGATACGTTTAAGTACCTCATCGCTTGAGGCATAAAAGTCTAAAGTAATGGTGCTTTTATCAATTTTAGATTTTGCCAACACTTGTCCACTGTCACCAATATCCAGTTTCATCGTGATATTCCAAAGAGAACGCTCGCCTGTTTGTGCGTGCTTGTTGTTGTGCCCACCTTGCTCTCGTTTTATCAAGAGTTCTGGCGGACTGTGGTGCTGTGAAAGCGATGGCAAAATGTAATAAAAACTATCTTGTCCTTGAATACGGCTGTCCACATTAGCAATTTTGTTTTGCTGGTGACTACTTAACAGCGTTTTAAGTTGAGAAAGCAACTGCTGGCGCCCGTCTAACTGGTGGATGTCTTGGCTAACACGACTTGGTTGAGCGGTTACCCCCATATTCGCCAACGTTTTTGAAACGATAGAGTCGGGCGCGTCTATTTGCGCTTTTAAGTTAGGCTGACGCTGCATGGCGCGACCCGCTAGAGCCAATTGAACTAAGGCGACCAGTCCTTGAACAAAGCTGGAAGCGTTTACAGGCGAGGTTAAGTTTATAGGTGTGGTAACTAGTGCCTGCGTGGATATTAGCTGCTGCAAGCGTTGCGACAAGCCTTGTTCATTCATATCTAGCGCGAGTTTCTTTGTTCCGCTTTTTACCCCCTCGATAGCAGGTTCGCTCTCGCCAGTTACGCTCTCATTTGTTTTTGCCCCTGCTAAACTGGCGTGACTATCTAAAACCACTGATGGTATCTCTGCGCCTTTACCTTGTGCAGCAGCCAGCTGCGCAGCGATGTTGCTCAGTAAGCTATTTGATAAGCCTTTGGCCTGTGAGCTTAACGCTTGTGCGAGAGAGGCAAGTGACACAAGGGAGGATTTACTCCCACCGTCTTTTCCTTGCATGCCATTATTCTCTGCTGAAACGGCAGCTTTCTCTTCAGTAAATATAGCTTTTGCTGTTGCAAGCAGTTGTTCATTAGATGGCTTGGGCGGGCCAATAAACTCGCCGTTGGATACCTTGGTTTGAGAAGGCTTTGCGTTGAGTGCATCAAGGCCTTTTAGGTGCTGCAAAATTTTATCAAAGTGGTGGGCTTCATGTGTTTTGGGCGCACCCTGGCTGGGCAATAATTTTTCATTCTCCACAATAGTTATAAGTTGATTTAGTGCTTGGTTGGTACTGCCTGTTTGACTCAGTAATACTCGAGAAAGTGCAGTGATTGCATTGTGAACATCTGTCCCTTTAAGCGATGTTGGAATTTCAGTTTTAACGTTTGGTGGGGAATACGAGAGTAAGCTAGCGCTATTGCCAACGTTGGCTTCTAGCCCTTTCGCTGCCGCTTTTGGTAATGTCGAAAGGTTAAGTTTATTTACCTGTTCCTGTGTCAGAGTTGGGGCTGCAAGGGAAGGGTTCTTGCTCTGAGGTAGATCAATTTGTAATACCGCGCCTTGTTGTGATGTACGAATCGAGAGCTTGTTGTCGGTCAAGGTCAACGCAGAAAGCACTTTTATCGCGTTAGTGTCGGCACCAGAACTTTTTAGCAGCGCGTTGAGTTGAGCCGGGTTACTCAAGTTATGCTCAACGGCTACGCCACCTTGCTTGAGCGAGCTGGAAATAAGCTGTTGTTGTAAGTTGGTACTTACATTTTTATGGGTTATGGCGATCAGCTGATTGTAGTTGGCTCGTGGATCTGTGCTTTGATTGGACAAACCTTGAGAAATTTGCAGAGCGATTCCACCGTTGTTTGCTCGGCTTAGCCCTATTACAACCTGCTGTCCAACTAGCTTTTGAAGCGCTGCTTTAGCCGTGCTATCCAGCTTTTCAGTGTTTATGCCTGTTAGGGGAACAACCTCGTTTTTAACCGTAGTGAGCAAGAGTTGCCCGAAGTTTTCACTCTTTGTAGAAATAGACAGCTGACCTTTAAGCGTAACGGCGGCGTTATTTGCAGCAAGCGCTTGTGCCACGGCTTTCAGTAGTTCAGCTTTATCGGGCGCTGACAATGACGCGCTTTGTTGAGACAAACTTGTAGAAAGGAGCATTGCAGACTGAGCGCCTAACAGACTCTGAGAAGCATTTTGAACACTTTTCGCTTCTGGGTTTGAGACCTGGTCAGAGGTATTAGGCAAAAGTGCAAGCTGTGCATTATTAATCGGTTGGTTGGAAAGCTTGGCGCTGACATCTGCGGGCAAGACAACGTTCAATACTTGGGCCGCCGACGGCGCTAAATTTGACGATGCATTACTCGATGTTATTGATATCGACAGCACTCGTTCAGGCAAGCGTTCAACTATCACTTTCGCGGCATTGTCTAACGCAGCAGCCTGCGACAACGCGGTATTGCTTAGAACAGGCATTGCTCCTCGACTCGCACCTTGAGTAGTGGAATCTGAAGATGATAAAGCGGCTGCCAATAGAGATGATAGTGGTGTTGTCATAATTGAGATATCGGCAATGTCGCGCTTTTCCTTACTTATTTGAGTATAGCAAAGCTCTGTTTGGAAGTTTCGTTATTGGGCCTGTCGATAAGGTGAAGCAAAATAATTCATCTTTTAGGCAGCTGGGCAACGCTTACTCACGACGGATGGCTGTCAGGAAAAATGCCTTTGTCATTGAAGTAAATCATATTTAATTGGAATTCGCGACTGCGAAAAAGCGTTCATGTGGTAGACTAGCGCCATTTTTTAGAACCTCTTTTTAAGGTTGGAGTAGCCAAGTAGTGTTAGAGGCGCGCGGATTAACCTGCAGCAAACGAGATAGAACCCTTTTTGAAGGGCTTTCACTGGTTGTCGAACCCGGTGAGTTGCTGTATTTACGCGGTCCCAACGGTGCTGGGAAAACCAGCTTACTTCGCATATTAACTGGGTTGAGTGCACCTGAGTCGGGCGCCGCTTTATATAACGGTGTAAACATTTCCGAAGACAAAACCGGCTATTATCGCGATCTTTTCTATTTGGGGCACAAAAGCGGTACTAACGGCAGTCTTTCTGCCCTAGACAATCTATCGTTTTGGCTAGCTCAGCACAATGTATCAGTGCCCGTTAACACGCTTTTTGACGTATTAGAAAAAGTGGGATTAGTGGGGCTTGAAGATGTGCCTGTTAGGTATTTATCGGCAGGACAACAGCGGCGTGTTGCGCTATCAAGGTTATGGCTTAAGCCAGCAAAGGTGTGGATTCTGGACGAACCGTTCACAGCGCTTGACGTAAAAGGGGTTCACATGCTTGAAAAAAGTATGAATGAGCACGTTGGTCGAGGCGGTCTTATTATTACTACTTCGCATCAACCCCTGTCAGAAACTGCAGGGAAACACCGTGTATTCGATTTGGAGTATCGCTTTTAATGTCACTTTATCAAGGTATTTTTAAACGCGACATGCACATTGCGTTCAAGCAAAAAGCGGAATTGGTGCAACCTCTGATGTTTTTGCTAATGGTGGTGACTTTATTTCCCTTAGGCGTTAGTCCGTCTCCCGACACCCTTCAGCGCATTGGGCCAGGGGTAATATGGATTGCGGCGATTTTGTCATCGCTCATGGCGATGGAAAGGCTGTTTCGCGATGACTTCCAAGACGGGTCGCTAGAGCAGTACATGTTATCTGGTATGCCATTACCAGCGGTGAGTGCAGTAAAAGTGGCTGCCCATTGGCTGGTTAGCTTCGTGCCTTTATTATTGCTTTCTCCACTGCTAGCGATGTTTTTAAATTTAACGGTCGATATGTATATCGCGCTCGTTTTAACATTGTTGCTGGGAACGCCTTTACTTTCTTTAATTGGTGCTATTGCAGTAGGGCTTACCGTTGGATTGCAAAAAGGTGGGGTGCTGTTGGCATTGCTACTTATCCCTGTCTTTATTCCGTTACTGATATTTGCCACGTCGGCTGTGGATTCTGCCGCACTGCAATTACCTTATCATGCGCAACTTGCTATTATTGCCGCCATGCTTTTATTGGCTGCGGCATTGGCACCGTTTGCCATCGCGTATTCTTTAAAAGTGAGTCAAAACTAATGTGGAAGTGGTTACACCCCTACGCAAAGACAGAGCGCGCGTATCAGCTCTGCCTAACTTTACAGCCTTGGTTTTGGGTTGGTGCTTTAGTGTGTCTGAGCATTGGCACTGTATGGGGGCTGGCATTTGCGCCTCAAGATTATCAACAAGGTGATTCATTTAGAATTATCTATATCCATGTACCTAGCGCCATTTTGTCTATGGGCACTTATGTCGCCATGGCAATTGCAGCCTTGGTGGGTATGGTGTGGCAGTGGCGCACTGCCTATATGAGCATGATTGCTATGGCGCCTATCGGCGCAGTAATGACGTTTGTCGCTCTGTTCACCGGCGCCGCCTGGGGCAAGCCAATGTGGGGCGCTTGGTGGGTGTGGGATGCACGCCTAACTTCAGAGCTTATTCTGCTTTTCTTGTACATGGGCGTGATTGCACTTTACGGTGCGTTTGAAGATAAGCAACAGGCGGGCAAAGCCGCGGGTGTAATGGCGCTTGTAGGCGTAGTAAATATCCCCATTATCCACTACTCGGTAGAGTGGTGGAACACGTTGCACCAAGGTGCGACCATTAGTAAGTTCGACAATCCTTCGATTGCTCCTGAAATGCTGTGGCCGCTGTTAATCAACTTGCTGGGTTTCGCGCTTTTTATCGGCGCGGTAACGACAGTGCGTTTACGTAATGAAATCGTGTTGCGAGAGTTGCACAGACCTTGGGTACAAGCCTTGGCAACAGCGAAAGTGTCGAAACAGACCAATGGCTCACCTAACGTCAATTTAAAAGAGGGCAGTTAACATGCAGTTTGACTCCTTTACCGATTTTTTAAATATGGGCGGCTATGCATTTTATGTATGGCTTTCGTTTGGCGTTACCTTCTTAGCAATGGGCATTATCGCCATTCAGAGTTTTATTAAGCACAGCACCCTCTTAAAGCAGGTTGTAGTGGAAAAAGAGCGCAAAGCGCGAATTAAAAAAGCGCGACAACAACAGCAAGACAGCATGTAGTGTTAATGCGAAAAGTGAACTTAGCATTCATTTGCGTTTTTATCGTTTATTAGTTTTTTCGAAGTGAGAGTTGCATGAACCCGAGACGAAAGCAGCGATTGACCGTAGTAGGAATTATCGGTTTTTTAGTAGTAAGTGCAATTGGATTGATGCTTTACGCTCTAAACGACAGTATTGACCTTTTTTATACGCCCAGCGAAATTATTGAAGGTAAAAACGGCCAGAAACCACAAGTAGGCCAGCGTCTTCGTATAGGCGGTATGGTGGTACCTGGCAGTGTGAAGCGGGATCAAGAAAGCTTAGCGGTGAGCTTTGACCTTATCGATACTGGCCCAACGGTTACCGTAACCTATACCGGTATCCTGCCTGATTTGTTCCGCGAAGGTCAAGGCATTGTGGCAACAGGAGTACTCACTGGTGCAAGCAACATTAAAGCGCAGGAAGTGCTGGCGAAGCACGATGAAGAATACATGCCGCCTGAACTAGCTGAAAAAATGAAGGGTATTAAACACGTTAAACCTGACAATATGCCTTCCTACGAGTCGTCTAACGGCACTGGAGGCAAATAATTTATGGTGCCTGAGATTGGAAATATAGCGCTAACGCTAGCGTTAGTATTGTCTATTTTATTAGCCGTTTATCCTCTATGGGGGGCGCATCGTCAGCATGAAACGTTAATGGCTACAGCCAAGCCATTAGCCATTGGCTTGTTTACGTTTACGCTTATTGCCTATGTGTGCTTGACCTACGCGTTTGTTACCGATGACTTTAGCGTGGCTTATGTTGCGCAGCATTCAAATAGCCGGCTTCCTATCTATTATAAAATTACCGCAGTATGGGGCGGTCATGAAGGTTCATTCCTACTGTGGGTATTGATGCTTTCAATCTGGACAGTGGCAGTGGCGATATTCAGCAAGGGTATTCCACTTGCTATGGTCGCGCGGGTGCTATCGGTATTGGGCATGGTAGGCATTGGTTTTTACTTATTTATGCTGCTTACCTCAAATCCCTTTAACAGCATGCTGCCGTTTTTCCCGGTTGACGGACGAGATCTGAATCCGCTGCTGCAAGATTTTGGTATGATCATTCATCCGCCTATGCTTTATATGGGCTATGTAGGCTTTTCTGTCGCTTTCGCGTTTGCTATTTCTGCGCTTATCTCGGGTCAGTTAGATTCAACTTGGGCGCGTTGGTCAAGGCCTTGGGTTATCTCTGCCTGGGCGTTTCTCACAGTGGGCATTGCACTAGGTAGCTGGTGGGCGTATTACGAACTGGGCTGGGGCGGCTGGTGGTTTTGGGACCCAGTCGAGAACGCCTCTTTCATGCCTTGGCTGGTCGGTACTGCCTTAATGCACTCGCTGGCTGTGACCGAAAAGCGAAAGGCTTTTAAGTCATGGACTGTGCTACTTGCAATTGCCGCATTTAGTTTGAGTTTATTAGGGACCTTTTTAGTACGTTCCGGGGTCATCGTTTCGGTGCACTCGTTTGCAAGCGACCCTACACGAGGCTTGTTCATTTTAGGCATATTGATTGTACTTAGCGGTTTTGGCTTGCTGCTTTACGCTATGCGTGCAGCTTCACTTAAAAGCCCAGGCCGCTATCAAGCGTTTTCCCGTGAAGTGTTGTTAATGGGTAATAATGTCTTTCTGTGTGCAGCAACATTAGTTGTTCTTCTCGGTACGCTACTGCCTCTTGTTCACAAAGAGTTAGGCTTGGGCAGTATTTCCGTAGGCGCTCCATTCTTTAACCAAATGTTCACCTTGTTAATTGTGCCCTTTGTATTGATGCTAGGGCTTGGTCCGCTAACGCGTTGGAAGCAGCAAAAAGCCAGCGAACTGCAAAAACAACTGTTGGTTGCAGGTGGAATTGCGCTAAGCGCAGGTGTACTAGTGAACTTTGCCTACGACGAACCAACTTACATGGGTGTACTGGGAATGGTGTTGGTGTTTTGGATCCTCGTCACCACAGTGCAAGAAGTCATGCAGCGTTTATCAGCTATGCCTTCAAATAGCTCTGATAATGCATCGGTACTATCTAAACTTCGCAAACTTACACCAAGCCACTGGGGCATGGTGTTAGGGCATGTGGGCTTCGCTATTTGTATCATCGGTATTACCCTTGTTTCAAACTACGAAATGGAGCGGGATGTGCGCATGGACATTGGCGATACGGTTTCTCTAGGTGGTTATGATTTTACCTTCAAAGACGTACGTAAAGTACAAGGCCCGAACTTTGAAGCGGACAAAGGCGTATTCGACGTTTATAAAAACGGCGAACAAATAGCGCATTTAGAGCCTGAGAAACGTTTGTATATTGTTCAGCGTATGCCAATGACAGAAGCGGCTATCCATTCAAACCTAGCACGAGACTTATTTATTGCTATGGGTGAACCGCTAGACAACGGTGCGTGGGCCATTCGTATTTACATTAAACCGTTTGTTATCTGGCTATGGGCTGGCGCAGTGGTTATGGCTATAGGCGGTATTTTCTCCATTAGCGACAAACGCTATCGTATGGCTAAAGTGAAAAAGATAAAACGTGTATTCGGTGGTAAAGGTGAAAATGACGCTGAGCAATCTCATGGTCAAGTATCCACTTCATCAAATGCATCAGTGAAAGGAGGCGCATAATGAAAAAAGCTCCACTTGTTGCCATTCCATTGGTGCTGTTTTCTTTGCTGGTTATTTTCTTATTCAAAGGGCTTTTTTCTGACCCTAGAGAGCTAGACTCTCAAGTTCAGGATAAGACGTTACCTGCATTCTCACTGCCAGATCTTATGCAGCCGGATATCACCTATACCCCAGAAGATTTAAAAGGAAAGGTGACTATCTTAAATGTATGGGGTGTATGGTGCGTGACCTGCGCTGTCGAAATGCCGTACCTTACTCAGCTAAAGAACGAACAAAACGTTCATATTGTGGGTTTGTATTTTGATCAGGACTTAGACCCAGACTTTGGCACAAAAACACTCAGTCGCGTTCAGAAAGAAGTTACCGACATGCTCAGCCGTTACGGCAACCCTTATGCATATAATATTTTTGATGTCTATCGCGATACGTCGCTCGACCTTGGCGTTACTGGTGCGCCAGAACACTTTGTTATCGACGCTGAAGGCATTATTCGAATGCACCACATAGGTGATATTAACGAGCGGGTGTGGAATTCAAAAGTTGGGCCGCTTTATAACAAGCTGGTGGCAGAAGCGTCTGGCAAAGTTAGTAAAGATAGGAAAGTGGACGTTGATGCTGTAATGAGTGACGCCCAAAGTGCTCAAGGAGGTGAGTAAGGATGTTAGCTAGAAATACTACTCATATACCTTGTGGAGCCTATGAGGTTGATTCAGATGTACGTGTTGCTGACAATTTAACTTTCAAATTTTCCGTTTTCAAAACGCTAGTGTCTAGTTTTTTTGCCCTTTTGCTGGTAATTGGCCCTTTCTCGGTACACGCCGCTGAAGATAAATTTACCTTCGACACTTCAGCACAACGTGAGAGCTTTCTAAAACTTACCGCTGAACTGCGTTGCCCTATGTGTCAAAACCAGAATATTGCCGATAGCGACGCCATGATTGCCCACGACATGCGCCGAAAAGTATACGCACTATTAAAGCAAGGCAAAACAGAGCAGGAGGTGATTGATTTTATGAAGTCGCGCTATGGCGATTTTGTGCATTATCAACCGCCGGTTACGGCTGCGACCTTGTGGCTATGGGCTGGTCCTGTCTTGTTTATTTTTATTGCCCTTATTGTGGTGATTCGCCGCAAATCGGTAACACCACCAGAAGATATGGCCGCTAAGTTAGCCAAAGCAGATGAAATGTTGGAGCGAGAAAAAGAATGAGTTGGTCTGAGTTTTATATCATTGTTTCAGGCTTGATCACGCTTGTTCTTTTAATTATCGCTTTCCCATGGTTGCGTAATAAAAACCACGCAAAACAAGACAGTTTAAGCAATACGCAAATTGTTAAGCAACGCCTTGCTGAACTTGACCGCGAGGTGCTAGAAGGGCTTATTAGTGAGCACGACAAGCGCCAGGCGGTTGATGAACTTAAACTGGCACTGGTGGATGAAAGTGCATTTCAATCTCATAAAACGGGTAATGCTAAATTGCCGCTGGCAATAGGTTGTCTACTTGCATTGGTATGCGGAGCAATTGTGTACTCGCAAGTTAACCAAATGGAACGTGTTGCTAAAGCCCAGCAGGCTGTTGAGGCGCTACCCGAATTGAGTCAACAGCTTGCCAGCGGTAATGCGAATAACCTGACACAACAAGACATTGCTAGTCTTGCTCTTGCTATACGTCAGCGTCTGAGAGAAGAGCCCGAAGACGACACCGGTTGGATGTATTTTGGCAGATTAATGCTGAGTATTGGCCAAGAAATACAGGCCATTGAAGCTATCGATAAAGCAGTGAGTTTGGCGCCGTCTAACGCTGCGAATCGCATTACGCTAGCTCAAGCTTTGATGACCACAGGTGATGTAAACAATCTGGAACGAGCACAATCTATCTTATTAGGCTTGCTTAATGATAACCCTGAGAATGATAATCTCGCGCTTATGATGGCAGTGGTGTCGGCTCAACTTGGGGACCTTGAAAATACTCGCCGTTTTTATCTGCAAGTTGAAGGCAAACTGCCAGCAGATAGCGATATGGCCCAGCGTTTAGTTGCGCGTATAAAAGAGCTAGAAGGAAATACCAGCGAAATGGTAGCGTTGCAAAGTTCTTATGCAGAACCTACGGGTGAGACGGATGTACAAGGCGATAACAAGGAGGCCGTTACTGGTTTTACTATCACCGTTAATTTGTCCGATAACGCTAAAGCAAACGCGCCTAATGAAGGCTTTTTAATTGTGTTTGCTCAAGATGCCAACTCAGATAATAGAATGCCTGCTGCAGTGGTTAAGTTGCCAATAGATGACTTTCCGGTTTCTGTAACATTAACTACCGAAAACGCTATGATGCCACAATTTACACTTGCTACCCTTTCTAATGTAGTGGTTACCGCAAGGCTATCGGAAGATGGTAATGTGGCAGTAGCTCAGGGAGAATGGCAGGGAAGTGTAAATGCAAGCGTTGCTGCCAATGAGCTATCTTCACTAAGCATTATTATTGATAAGGAATTATAAGTATGGACTTGTCTAAATCACTCGCGACCGGGTTGATTATTGCCGCAGGTTTTCTAGGGGGCTGTGCGACCAACAATGCGCAGCCTCAATCGCAGGAGGCTAATTCAAATGCTGCTGTAGTGGACACATCGGACCCACGGGATCCACTTGAACCGGTTAACCGTAAGATTTGGGACTTCAACTGGGATGTATTGGATGCCTACATCTTGCGCCCTATCACAGTTACCTACGTTACCGTTATGCCTCAGCCTGCACGAACTGGCTTAGTGAACATTACGGATAACCTACAAGAGCCAGCAAACTTTTTAAATAATATGTTTCAAGGCAAAGTGGATGATGGTTTAGACAGCCTAGCACGCTTTTTAATAAATACTACGGTAGGGCTAGTCGGCACCTTTGATGTCGCGTCAAAAATTGGCATTGAGCGTAAACGCGAGCAGTTTGGTGAAACTCTAGCTGTATGGGGATTAGATACTGGGCCTTTCTTGATGCTTCCATTTTTAGGTCCAAGCGACCCGCGAAGCTTTACCGGCGACTATGTTGACGGGTTTGCTTTCCCTATGTCGTTGCTTGAAGGTTCTGTAAACTTTGCTCGTATTGGTATTTCAGTATTGGAAACAAGAGCGCAATTACTTGACCAAGAAGCGCAGCTTGAGCAATCGGTTGACGATTATGCTTTCGTAAAAAATGCTTATTTTGAGAATCTAGAATTCCGCGTTACTGATGGCAAAAGTGGTGACAAAGCGATAGATGAAGAGCAGCTAGATGACTTTGCTGATTTTGAAGCTATGCTGGAAGGCAGTGACTTTGATAGCTATGAAGAAGCGTCAGAAGAAGCGGTTGATGAGTCTACAGATTCAGAAGATACATCAGCTGATGTCAGTGAGAAAGCTAAGCTAAAAGAAAAAGACTTCAAGTCGAAAGACGGCAAATAGAGAGTAGAGTAATAAATAGAACGAAGTTGGATAAAGTTCGGGGCCGAGTTATTTATTGTTATCTAATCTCAACTTCAACGTCACTCTAGCTATAAATGACCGCACAAAAAAAGCCATGCTTAATAGCGTGGCTTTTTAGTTTTTAGAATGTGAACAAGCCTATTAGCAGTGTTTAGGCGTCAAGCTAGTCCTTTGGATAGCCCATCGGGTTTTGCGACTGCCAGTTCCATGTGTCTGCACACATATCTTCTAAGCCTTTTTCAGCATGCCAGTTGAGCTCTGTAGCAGCTTTAGTTGGGTCGGCATAACAGGCAGCTACGTCACCGCTTCTACGTGGAGCAACTTTATAAGGCACAGTTCTCCCCGATCCTTTTTCGAAAGCCTTGATCATTTCGATGACTGAATAGCCCTGGCCAGTACCCAGGTTGTATTTGTCCAAGCCCATGTTGAGGTTCAGACGATCGAGCGCTTTTAAGTGACCACTAGCAAGGTCTACAACATGAATGTAGTCGCGAACGCCGGTGCCATCAACGGTATCGTAGTCGTCGCCGAATACGCTAAGCTGCTCCAGTTTACCTGTCGCTACCTGCGAGATATAAGGCATTAAGTTGTTTGGAATGCCGTTAGGATCTTCGCCAATTTGACCAGACTCATGCGCGCCAACTGGATTGAAGTACCGAAGCAATACTATGTTCCATTCATTGTCCGATACGTAAAGATCGCTAAGCATATGTTCAACCATCAGTTTAGACATACCGTAAGGATTGGTCGGTTGCCCTGTGGCCATGTCTTCGCGTAGCGGTAGCGATGCTGGGTCGCCGTAAACCGTAGCAGATGAGCTAAATACGATATTCTTCACATTGTGCTTTTGCATAGCTTTACATAGCGTTAGCGTGCCATACACGTTGTTTTCATAGTATGACAGTGGCTTTTGTACAGATTCGCCAACGGCTTTTAAACCGGCAAAGTGAATAACAGCATAAATATTATGCTCGCTGAAGATGTCATCTAAAACAGCAGTGTCGCGAATATCGCCTTGCACAAATGTCACCGACTTGCCCGTTAGTGTTTCCACACGACGCAACGATTCAGCACTTGAATTTGCTAGGTTGTCGAGTACGACAACGCCGTAGTTTTGTTCAAGTAACTGTAGAACTGTGTGGCTACCTATATAGCCTGCACCACCAGTGACTAGGATGGTCTTCATGCATTCTCCTTGCTAGACGGTTGCGCAATGTATTTAGCGCAGATGGAATATTGAAAAGGTTTTATAACCAATGGATAAAATAAAAATACCACAAAAGCCCAGAGTAACGAGGTCCAATTTGATGCGGTTTGAAGAATAAGTGCAAACACAGGCACGATAACAAGTAGCTTTAGAACATTCAGTAAGGTCTTTTCTGGAACAGTAAGCCGTTTTGCTGCTTGGTCGAGCAACTTAACGCGCTCTGTTAAAGGAAGACCTTGTAAGGCAGGAATGTCTCTTGTAGAAAAATAAAACTTCATAGGTTTGCTCTAAGCCTTTATTTCGAAACCTTAAATAAAAAACCGCCGGAACATTACGTTGCGGCGGTTATTGTAGGGTAATTGGTCAGCACTTAAAACATGCTAATGATAAATTACGCTTTTTCTTCAATACCTGCTTTTTCCCAGAAACGAGACTTAAAGCTCATTAAACCAATCACGATAGCAATAGCTATACTGAATAGGGCAATTTGAAGATACAAGTCAGGCATTTGCTCAACCTTTTCTGGATCAAAGTTACCAGAAAGCAGGCCAGCAATAATGTTACCGATAGAGTAGGTTAGTACAAACACCCCCATCATTTGCCCTGCAAAACGCTTAGGCGAAAGCTTACTTACGGCGCTAAGTGCAACTGGGCTTAGGCAAAGCTCACCAACCGTATGCAAGAAGTAGGTTGTAACTAGCCACATAGGCGCAACTTTAAGGCCTTGAGCGGCGTATTGTGACGCCATAAACATTACCAAGAAGCCCGATGCCATAATAACGATACCAATGGCACATTTGATGGTGTACGACGGGTCTATCATTCGCTTAGCAAGGTTAATCCAAAGGGCGGCGAAGAAAGGTGACAAAATTATAATAAATAGCGAGTTTGAAAGCTGGAACCATACGGTTGGAATTGCATCCATTCCGAATAGAGAAGTGATGAGCGAACCGCTTTCAAGTACACGGTCGGTATAGTTCTGTGCGAATAGGTTTAACGAAGAGCCTGCTTGCTCAAAACCAGACCAGAAACAGGCTGACGCAACGCACACTAAGAACAGCGCCCACATACGCTTCTTCTCGTTGTCGCTTAGTTGGCCTTTAAAATAAATAAAGCCGAAATAAAGGAAGAAGATGACCGTAAAGGCAACGGCAACCTGTTGAGCAAGGGCAACAGGCTCAATAACGATGGTGCCCATGTGCGCAAGTACAATAACTACAACAGCGATTGCTACTACTGCCCATACGCCCATCCATGCACGCTGCTTAGCGGCACCTTGATATGGGTTGGCAGGCGCAACAGAATCAGCCGATAACGAACGGTTGCTGAAGTAATATTGAATTAGGCCAATAGCCATACCAATAGCAGCTGCACCGAATGCATAGTGCCAACCCCAATTTTCCTGTAAATAACCAGTCACTAGGTAGGCGATAAGAGAACCAATGTTAATACCCATGTAATACAGCGCATAGCCACTGTCACGACGGCCATCATCCTCACCATATTGCTGACCAACCATGGCTGAAATATTGGGTTTAAGTAAGCCTGTGCCGGAAGCGACAAGAATAAGACCCACGAAAAATAGGTTTTGTAAGTCTATAGCAAGCACTACGTGACCTGCGAAGATGATAATGCCGCCGTACCATACGGCGTTCTTACCACCAATCAAGCGGTCAGCTAGCCAACCACCTGGCAACCCTAAAAAGTATACCGCGCCAGTGTATAGGCCGTAGATAGCGCCAGCCGTTGCAACGGTAAAACCTAACCCTTGGGTTTGTAAGCTTGCTGTCATGAAAAGAACAAGTAGCGCGCGCATGCCGTAGTAACTCATGCGCTCCCACATTTCTGTAAAGAATAGCGTTCTTAGGCCCCCTGGATGGCCAAAAAAGCTCGTATCGTTAGATGATTTCATAATTATATTTTAATTCCATATTGCTTATGGTTGTTATTGTAGAGCACTTATAGGATAGGCTCTTTGATAGTAGTCCGTAAGGCGGATAGCTTCTTATACTAGAGCTTGCTCAAAGACACAAGATTTGGGCGACAAACTTCATTAAAGCGTTGTCAATCGACTAAGTCTTGAACGACTTAGTCGATTGAATTGTTTGCTCGTTGAACTTATGGGGGTACTAAAGCTCGCGGATAGTAGCCACTACAATTCTTACGATGCCGTAAATAAGCAGCAATGAGACACCGAAAAGAACCAGGTTATAGATAACTGTGGGGTAAGCATTATCATCGGGAAGGGTAGGTGATTCTACGGTTACCAAGTGTTGCAATTTTTGATATGCCTCTACGCGCGCGTTTTCAAGGGTGATAAGCGATGAAGAATACGCTTGAATAGCCAACTGAAGCTGAACCTGAAGGTTGCTGTATTGGGCCATAAGTTCACTGACTGACAGAGCTTCACTTTCTCCTTCAGCTGTACTAATGCGCTCTTTCTGCTTTTCGACTTCTTTTTGAAGTGCAGCTATTTCACGCTTGATGTTTATCACTTCAGGTGCGACGTTAGACATCATAGTGGACATGGTACTTAGCTCAGCTTTTTTCTGGGCAAGGGTTGCTTCTAATGAAAAAGCAATCTGCTGAAACGCCGCGCCTTCAGCTGTAGGGTCAAGTACGTTGTATTTAGATTGAAAACCTAAAATTTCCGTCTTTGCTTGCTGAAGCTTTTGTTCAACAATCTCGTGTTCACCTTTGGCAAAAGTGAGCTTTGATTTCGCCAAGTTGTTATTGATGTTGTTGATAAACTCTTCCGCCTTATCAACAATTGCCTGGTTGATTATTTGCGCATATTCTGCGTCAAAAGCTCGGGTACGCAGGCTAATTACTGAAGATGCTGAATCGACGCTTACCTCAATATGATTTAAGTAAAACTGGTAAAAGTCTTCTTGCTTATGAGAAGACGACAGGCCGCTAAACATATCAGCTTTGTCTGACATGTAATGCTCTCGAAGGCCAATAGTCTCATCTAGATACTTAATCATATCGGCAGATTGAATATAAGCTTCTACAAGCTGACTTTCTGTGCCGCCTGATGCACCAGAAACACCAGCAGCCATCAATAGGGAAGATGGGTCAAAGCTGCTGCCGCCATCGCTTGATTTAACGATAAGCTGACTTTTACTTTCGTATTGTGGTGCCGCCCATAGAACAAGGTAGGCGGCATACAGTACCCATGGAAGTACAAGCAACAGCATTTTGTGTTTACTTAGAAGCGCATTGAGCTGTGTAAGAGATTTTTCCACTGTGATTTGAACCTATTTAAGTGATTTCTTATTGTCTGCATCCTGCGTATAAACGTCGATGCCTTCTTCGAGATCGTGATAATAAGTGAGTTTTCCATCGTCAATGATGACGGCAGAAGTACAGAATTCGCGAATTTGGTCAAGTTCATGGCTAACCATAATGACCCCGGCTTGCTCACTCTTTTCCTTAAGCGATAAACGTGCTTTTTTTCTAAAAAGCGGATCGCCTACTGATGTCGCTTCATCGATAAGGTAAATATCGAAATTAATATTCATGCAGCACGCAAACACCAATTTGGCACGCATGCCCGACGAATAGGTGCGAACGGGAAGATCAAAGCGTTTACCTAACTCAGCGAACTGTTGCACCTTTTCTTCGTATTCAGGGAGGGATTTAACGTTATTGATCCGTCCCACAAAGCGGGTGTTTTCACGCCCGGTCATTTGCGGGTGCACACCGGTTTGCAGAGCCACCGGCCACGACATCGATTTGTTCGTTAAAACACGGCCTTTGTCGGGGTATTCACTTTTCGCTAGCATGCGGAACAGGGTTGACTTACCCGCACCATTTTTACCTAGAATCGCGACGTTATTCTCGGTTGGAAAATCAAAATTGAGATTTTTAAAAATATATTGAGGACCCATTTTACTGGGATAGCTCTTTGTTAAATTTTCTATTCTGATCATCGAGATAACACCCTCTTCCACGTGATGTGGTACATCGAAAGGCTTAGAAATAGGGCGACTGTTGTTACTTCTAAAATGTAGCTTAATTCAACGCCATGTTTCCCGTATGACTCAAAGCATGCGAATCTGGCTAACTCGTTAAAGTGAACTAAGGGGTTCCAAGTTAGATAAGGCCAAACTTCTTCGGGCACGTCCTGTAAGCTGAAAAATACACAAGAGATGAATAGTAGAGGCCTAGAGAGCATAGACTTAATTTTGTCTACTTCGGGAACAAATGCGCTAGTGATAGCGAATACTATTCCGACCGCGACACCGAAAACCCACAATAAAGTGAAGAGAAATATGAGAAGCAAAGGATCATTTAGTACAAATGTTTCATCTAGAAGGTACAGAGCAATATAGAGAAGAAAAACCACGGTAGTTTTTATTATTAACTCTAGAAACCCAGCAGTTAAAATTGCAGCAAATGGCTGGACTTGTCTAAACGCGTAGAGCGGTTTATTCCTTCGTATTGAAGTAGAAACACCATTCATGCAGGAAGTGAACGTTTGAAGCCCCATCAATCCAATCATCATAAATATAAAGAGTGGGATTGAGTGAACGTCTCCATCGTGTAGAAGGCTTCGGAAAAATGAAAGAGCAAATATGAAAATAAAAGGCTCTAAAAATGCCCAGCCCAAGCCAAACTTATCGTTAAATTTACTTTGAAGCTCACGCAGGAAAAGCGCGAATATCACGCCTCTCCATGCATAGAGCTGATCTTTAAACGTTACCATGCTTAGTTAGTAGCAACGTTAGCTGCAATAGCAATTTGATAAACGATTTGGGTGATATCTTTAACAGCTTGCAGTACTTTGGTATCAATTGCAGGCAGAACGATAATCTGATCTCCTGGCTCAAGCTTGCTTTCATCGCTTGAAAGGAATGAGTCGTTCACGCTTGAAAAAGTAACGTTCCCATTTTTGCGAACAATAAGTATACGCTCGTCTTCAGCGCGTTCAGTAAAGCCGCCAGCCCAAGCTACGTAATCTTCAGTAGTTGCATCTGGGTTAAATACTACAGATTGCGGTAGTAGTACTTCACCGCCTACATGTATCAAGTCAGTCACTTCAGGAATAACGATGGTGTCATTAGGTTCAAGCAGAATATTAGCTATGTCGCCGTTTTCAGATACAACAACACGGCCTTGGGGCTCTACTTGCCTTGCTCGAGCTATAAAGTCTGCAACAAGCTGTGCTTCTTGAGCGCGTATAGCACCTTCACCAGTCGAGCTTATCGGAGCGGTATACATGCTTCTCTCAAGACGCTGTAAGCCTTCTTCAATGATTTCCTTTTGCTTGACGGCAACACTTTCTCTAAGTAGGTAAATATTTTGCGTGTCAGAGAGCGTGGTATCAGCTTCAATGTGGTCTAACACGTCAAGTAGGCGTGCACCTTTATCAACCATGATTTGTGATGCGCCTGCGAATGCGCCAGCAACATTGATTCGATATATTTGCGGCTCGTGATCCGCAATGTATTCTACCGTGTCGCCTGCGCTTAGCTCTAAAGAAGCGAACTCTTTTAAATCTAAATAACGTGCGAACTGTTTATTGTTTCGAACACCTGATACTGAGGCATGAGAAGCGAATTCACCAGGACGTGCAAAGTAATTAACCACGCCACCGTTAAGCTCTTCATTTAAAAATTCAAAGGTAAAGCTATTGCGAGCTCCGGTTTCAACAACGATAGTGTTGCCAATTGGGTGCACTAAAATGGTGTCGCCGTCTTTGAAGGATACTTCTGGAAGCTTTCCACTTCTAAAAAAGGCATACAAGTCTGCGGTTGCTACGACTTTACCATTGCGAACGACATCTATTTGCCTAAAACTGCCACGCTGGAAGTCGATGCCGCCTGCACGTTTTAAATAGTAAAGCACGCTATCTGAAGCCAGACCAGCGTATTGACCGGGGCGCAACACTGGCCCTGATACAAATATAGACACCGGTGTAGAGGTGAGAAGGTTCACGTAAACATTCACATCATTGGTATACACCTGCCTGATTTTCGCTGTAACCGTTTGGTTAACGCTTCCTGCTGGTGTATTTGCTACTCGAATAGGGCCAATATTAGGAATAAAAATATTGCCTTGGTTATCTACGGTAACTACGCTAGAGAAGTTAACCGCGCCCCATAACCAAATATTTATTTTATCGCCAGGTGCTACTAAGTAATTGTCGTTTAAGCCTGAACTGCGCTCTGATTCAAATCCACCAATAAATAAGTTTGCAGCAAATGGCGGGTTTTCCATAGGAGCTTGGGCAGGGAAAACCGTCTCAACAGTAGGTTCTCCAGGTAAATTTACACCGTTTCGCGGCTGAGTGGAAAATTGCCCCATTGAGTTCGCAGTACCTGTTGCGCCCGGTAGAGTTCGCTGTGTTGAGATACTAAGAGGAGAGACTGACTGCGCAGCGCCTCCGCTTTGCGATTGTTGAGCCCTTTCTCTTAGCTGCTGTAGTTGTTCGACACTTTGTGCGAAAACAGGTTGTAAAAGAAAGCAGCCAATTACTGCTGAACACGCTGTTACTGAAAGCGTTTTGATTGTGTTTTTTATATCCATAAACTTCATTAACTTATTCACCTTGCGCGGTAGCTGAAACTACGAGAGGAGAAACTACTTTCCATCGCCCATCCCGCTGGCAAGTGGTTACTTTGCGCTGTGCATCAGTCTGAACAGAGTCACTGTCTTGTAAAGAAAAGCGGATACACTTATTGCCAGTGGCTGAAATGTAGTGCTTGGTGGCTTCGTAATCATAGCCACCAAAGCGTATTGAAAAAGATTCTTTTTTATCAAAATAAATATTGGCTTTTGGAATATTTATTGCAGACTCTTTTTCCGGCGCTAGGGAATATGCAAGGGAAGAGTGCACCAAGGGTATGTCAGCTTCGGTAACTGTAGGTGAGTTTGTACACCCTGCTGCGCTCACAATTAGTGTGAACGGCAAAATTAAACGTTGGAATTGTTTGAACATTAGCCTTCATATCCATATAGCAATTTCGCGCTAGGATAACATAAGTTTTAAAAAAAGCATGTTTGCTATCGCAATAGCGCTACGGTTTAAGACTTCAAAATGACTAAATTATTATTGGAAAGTTCACAATAAGTAGGAAATTTAATAGTTAGTGAAATAATTTAGCTTGTGGTACGTCTAGATTTTGTATTTGAGAGTAACTGCGATGTCACGAAACGGCTTCATGTGGCAATTAGCGTGATAATTGTGCGTGGTAATCGTAGTTTAAACTGTAACTATTACGAAATGTTTTGAAACGATAATTTTGCAATTGGGGTGGTTACTTAAACAAATGTTTTATATCATATGGCAGTTTTCGACCCGCATAGTTATAACGATAAACCCTCACCGCGCTGGAAGAAATGGAAGTTGTACAAATATGGATTCGATATTGAGCTTTTTAAACAAATTTACAAGTGCATTGGTCAGGCTGAAAAACGCGAGTGTTTCTGTAACCAGTGACGAGAGGTTGTGTGTTTTATGCTAGCGTACTTGCAGTTCGTCCCGCTTTTTACTGCATTTTTCGTAGCCCTAATTCTTTTAGTGGTGATGACGCCTCTAGCGCATCAGTTTGGTTTAGTTGATCAACCTACAGCACGTAAACGCCACGCAGGTATCGTCCCTTTAACGGGGGGCGTGGCTATATTTATGGCAGTACTTGTTGCAAGCGTCGCCACCGATGTGTGGATGAAAAACAACCCGCTGTTCTTTACCGCATCTGCTTTTGTAGTATTGCTTGGTATGCTGGATGACCGCTTTGACTTAAGTGCGAAAGGTCGCCTTATGTGTCAATTTGGCGTGGCCGCCATTATGGCATGGAGCGCGCAAAATTATATTACGTCGTTAGGCAATATCTTTGGCACTGGCGAGGTGCTTCTCGACCTCGGTGGCTATTTCTTCACCATCATTTGTGTTGTCGGTGTTATCAATGCATTTAACATGATAGACGGCATTGATGGTCTTGCAGGCGGTATGAGCTTGGTTATATTGCTTACCGTGGCAGGTTTTTTAATTTTCACTGGCAATGGCGCCTCTATTATGGAGCCACTTATTATTGTGGCTGCTATTGTTCCTTTCTTGGCGTTTAACCTGAGTTGGAAAGGGTTCAAAGGGAACAAGATATTTATGGGCGATGCAGGCAGTATGTTTGTCGGTCTCACCATCGTATGGCTACTTGTTGATCACACCCAAGGTGAAACGGCAGCGTTTAGACCTATAACGGCGGTTTGGCTTGTTGGGCTTCCGTTAATGGATATGGCTGCAATTATGTATCGTCGCGCGCGCAAGGGGCAGTCAATGTTGAAACCAGACAGACAGCATCTGCATAATATTTTTATGCGTGCGGGTTTAAGTAGTAGACAGTCATTGGTGGCTATATTGGCGCTTGGCGCGTGCTATTGTCTGATCGGTATCCTGGGTGAAGTTTATCGCGTGCCAGAAGCGGTGATGTTTTATGGTTTCATGGTGCTCCTAATTATTTACAGCCTTGTGATCCAGCATATTTGGAGCGTACTTCGCTTTGTTAAGCGATTTAGGTCTTAGATTAGGTAAAACCCGTAGCGGGTTTAGAGAAATCTCTGTAACATACCTCCAAAAAAAGAAGCGCATAAAAGCGCTTTTATTTTCTTTGTTATTCTTTTAGCTGGTAAAAAATTCTTGATAAATCAATTCTCTGTCATTCACAACGAAAATAAAAAAAAGCATGTTGAATCGATTGTCGCCATGGCCGTTTACCAGGCGGACAATGCGAGATGGCTTCAAGAATCGATTGAAAGCATAACAAAGCAAACCTATTCGGATTTTCTTTTCATAATTGTTATTGATGGGCCGGTACCTAAGCCTATAACTCAAGTGCTTCAAAGCGCAGCCGAAAACGACGATAGAATCGTTCTAGCACAAAATAGCCACAATATTGGTCTTGCAAGCAGTATGAATTCTGCCATCGATTTTGGTTTGCAGTTTAACCCCTCCTATTTTGTAAGAATGGATGCAGACGATATCTCCGAAGCTCACCGCTTGTTGCGTCAAATTACTTACCTAAATCGGCATAGCAACATATCCGTACTCGGTTCAGCGCTTACTGAAATTAACGAAAGCGGGAAAAAAGTCGGAGCGCGGGTAATGCCAGCGTCGCACAAACAAATAACCCGAATACTACCTAGGCGTTGCTCGCTTAATCATCCTACGGTGGTGATCCGATATAGCGTGTTTCATGATGGCCACAGATACAATGGCGACCTACTCAACACGCAAGATTATTTTTTCTGGATTTTGCTAGCTTCACAAGGTTATATCTTCAGAAACCTAAAGGATCGATTATTAAAGTTTAGAAGAGTAAATAACTTCTATAAGCGTCGCGGACTAAGCAAATCTCTCAACGAATTTAAAGCGCGCATCTTTGCGATCACCAAATTAAAACAGTTTTCACCCTATAACTTTTTTTATGCTTGCGGTGTCCTATCATTGCGCTTAATGCCAGGAAAAGTGGTTAAACTGGCATACAAGCTCGACAGACATTTGTTAGAGAGGTTTGGTAAGCATTGAAAACAGGGATTGTCGTAATACTTTATAACCCCGATATTGGGCACCTTACTAATGTGATTCAGGCTTTTTCGGCGCCAGAATGGGATTTAGTGCTAGTTGATAATTCTGCCAATGCTGATGAGCGTTTGAATACATCTCTCTGCACTTACATTCATTGTGGAATTAATCTGGGTATTGCTAAAGCTCAAAATATAGGTTTGGAAAAGCTTTTTGATAAAGGTGTTGAATACGCTTTCCTACTCGACCAAGATAGCCAGTTTACACCTACCATTGCCAATGAATTATTACGCCAATTTACTAGTTTGGAGCAAGAAGCGCCTATCGCAGCTATAGGTCCTTCTATTTACTGTCAATTTTCTGATTGTGTTGATCAGGGTGTGCTTCAAAAAGGTAAAAAGATCTCCGATAGCTTGAAGGAAGTGAAACAAATTATTGCCTCAGGCATGCTTATCTCTCGTCGTGCTTTTGAGAGAGTGGGTGGAAAAGAAGAGGCGCTTTTCATTGATGGTGTTGATCATGAATGGTGCTGGCGAGCTCGAGCAAAAGGTATGGTCATTTATCAGTCGTTGAGCGCTTGTATGCCTCATCGGCAAGGCGACGATAGAGTGAAAGTGTGTGGTGTAATGTTTAAGCAAGGTGCTCCTATCAGACTCTACTATCAGTTTCGCAACGTGCTTATTCTTGCCCGTCGTAGCTACGTTCCGCTTTATTGGAAGCTTCGTCATGTTTGTGCAATACCCGTAAGGTATCTTGTTAACCGATTTTGCTTTGGGCAAGGAAATGCGAGAGGGCAGTACATGCGCCATGGGTTAAAAGATGGTCTTAAGCGCCACGGCGGCCCTTTTCAATCTAACAAGTGTTTTAAATAAGCGTCGCTAATCAGCTACTTTTAACTAAAAGGTATGCTGTAAGGTAAAAATTTACTCACTGCACTTTCACTGTATTGGTGCATTAGATATTATTTATCCCAAATTTTGTGCATTAATGAGTGAAAAATAACCGTAATGCCCATTTTCAAGACGCAAGTGCTCTAAAAGGGTAATTGGAACATCGATTGCATTACTCTTTTGTATAATAGCGAATATAGATAAGCTTAAGAAGTAAATGACGGCAAGGCGCCGACTTGAGCGAGTAACTAGGATTTTAAAAAAGGATATTAACTTATGAGTCAGGTGAAAAAAGCGGTAATTCCTGTAGCAGGTCTTGGGACGAGAATGCTTCCAGCAACGAAAGCTATCCCTAAAGAGATGTTACCTGTGGTTGATAAGCCACTAATTCAATACGTTGTTAGTGAATGTGTTGCGGCAGGTGTAAAGGAAATTATTCTAGTAACTCACGCTAGTAAGAACAGCATTGAAAACCACTTTGATACTTCATTTGAACTTGAAGCAACGCTTGAAAAACGTGTTAAGCGTCAACTTTTAGAAGAAGTTCAGTCAATTTGTCCGAAAGACGTAACTATCATGCATATTCGTCAAGGCGTAGCTAACGGTTTAGGTCACGCTGTATTGTGCGCTCGCCCGTTAATCGGTGATGCTCCTTTTGCTGTAGTTCTTCCTGACGTGATAATTGACGATGTGGCAAGTGATCCTAAAAAGGATAACCTTGCTGATATGGTAGCTAAATTCAATACCAGCCGTGTAAGCCAAGTTATGGTTGAGCAGGTACCAGAAGAAGATATTTCTAAATTTGGTATTGCTGACCTAGACGGCGCAGCTATCGCACCAGGAGATTCAGCTAAAATTCACAAGATGGTTGAGAAGCCTCCTCTTGACGAAGCGCCTTCAGACCTAGCCGTAGTAGGTAGATATGTGCTTTCAGAAAAAATTTGGGATTTGCTAGAGTTTACACCACCAGGTGCGGGCGGCGAAGTTCAACTTACCGATGCTATTGATGCACTGATGAAGCTTGAACAAGTAGATGCTTACTACATGAAAGGTAAGAGCCACGATTGCGGAAGCAAGCTAGGCTACATGAAAGCTAATGTAGAATATGCATTACGCCATCCTTCTTTAGGTGATGAGTTTAAAGAGTACTTAGCGTCTGTAGTGAAATAATAAAGTATTTCGGAAGCTACAAGTAATATAAAAATGCGCCAATATTGGCGCATTTTTTGTTTTTAATCACTCTTTGAACGCAGCTAGACTAACCATTAGATTATCGTTTAGGGGCGTTAAGCTAATATCATTTACTTAACACGCACATGATTTTCTATTTTGCTTAGCATTTTTTCGCCAATGCCTTTTACTTGGGTTAGTTGTGCGACTTCAAGAAAGGGCCCTACTTCCTCTCGATACTTAATTATTGCCTTGGCTTTAGACCGACCGACGCCTGGCAGCGAAATTAACTGCTCCACAGACGCTGAGTTTAAGTCGATGCGCTGCTGTAGGTTTGTTTCTTTATGCTGTGTTTGCTTACTACTTTCTACTTCAGCATGAACCATAGGAGCTTGAATAGCTAGCGCTGATAGAGCGAGTAAGCCAGAGATTAATTTTTTCATCATCTTTCCTTGTAAGTGTTGCTAAGTACGCTACCCAATTTTGAGGCATTACGTCTTAGCTAAATGGTATTAAATTTATGTACCCAGAGTGCACTGACTTTTTCTAGTCTTAGTACTATCGAAAGTAACTCGTCCATAACTATTAGACTCTATTCGATGTAGCGATTAGTAACAAAGCGCAAAGCACTTTAGTGTGTACAAACAAGATAATAGAGGCGGGTTGAAAAAGCGGTAGTCCAGTTTTAGTACAGGTTTTAGTCGGAAAGTGGAAAGTAATGTATAAAAAAACGGGCTAGAAAGCCCGTTTTCAAATAATATCAGTGCTAAAGCACAAAGCGTTTATAGACGGTCAAGAAGCGCTTGGGTAAATTCTGTAGTACCGGCTTCACCACCTAGGTCGCGAGTGGTGCGGTCGCCAGATTCAATAACGTCTTTCAATGCTGCGCGAATTTTCTCTGCTTTATCACCCATGTTTAGGTATTCAAGCATTTGCGCTGCAGCAAGTACTACAGACGTTGGGTTCGCAAGGTTTTTACCCGCGATATCTGGTGCAGAGCCATGAACCGCTTCAAAGATCGCACAGTCTTCACCAATGTTTGCGCCTGGTGCCATACCAAGACCACCAACAAGACCCGCACACAGGTCTGAAAGGATGTCACCGAAAAGGTTAGTGGTTACGATAACGTCAAACTGGTGAGGGTTCATCACAAGCTGCATACAGCAGTTATCTACAATCATCTCAGCAGATTCGATGTCTGGGTAACGCTCGCCAACTTCACGGGCAACTTTTAGGAATAGACCTGACGTCGACTTAAGAATGTTTGCTTTGTGAACCGCTGTTACTTTCTTACGGCCTTCGCGACGTGCAAGCTCATAAGCGAAAGTTACGATTTTCTCAGCGCCGTCACGAGTAATTTTACTCATTGCTTCAGCTTCGTTGCCGTCTTCTGAAACAACTTGCCCAAGACCAGAGTACATACCCTGCGTGTTTTCACGTACAGTGATGATATCAATATCTTCGTAACGTGCTTTTGTGCCCTTAAAAGACATTACCGGGCGTAGGTTAGCGTACAGTTTAAACTGCTTGCGAAGACTAACGTTGATAGACGTAAAGCCTTCACCAACTGGCGTAGTTAGAGGGCCTTTAAGCGCAACTTTATTTTTTGCGATAAGGTCTAGTGTTTCTTGAGGTAGAAGCTCGCCATGTTCTTCCAGTGCAACTAAGCCCGCATCGGCATAGTCATAGGCAAAGTCACAGCCAACCTTATCTAGAATTTTTGTGGTCGCATCGATAATGTCCGGGCCAATGCCGTCACCGCGAATGACTGTAATACGTTGCTGAGTCATGTGGAGGGATCCTCTGGTAATTCTGTTGTCAAAATCGTTAGGTTTATTCAATTTTTGATTTGGCGCGCGAGGTGCCAAGTTCTGCTTGCTTACTTATTATAATTGAAATTGTAGGGAAAAAGGATAAAGCACTGCAAAAGTTGCCGTATTTTATACGATAGCCGGCGCAAGTTATAGCCATTCGTAAAGATAAATTAAGGTGATAGGGCGATAAATTTGTCGTTAGACACTGATCTAGTTATTAAATAGTGTTGCAGCATGTATAGGGCATTATTTAATAAGTCGCTCACGTAAATTATCACGCGTTTGCTAGAAGGTCGGGATAAATAGGGTGGGCTCTAATAAAGCAATCTTAATTGATTTGAGTGCGGTTAAAAGTTCGTATGCGTAGCTACAGAGAAAGAGGGCAAAAGAGTAGCTGTCCATTGGACTCAAGTGCATTGAAAACATCATTAGGTTGCATATTTAGAATGCTGATGAGCGTTTTCACGTTAATATCATGAAGTAACGAATAGACATCTTGGTGAAATAGACATGCTTTCGCGAGAGCAAAGCTTAATACTAAAATCGCCTGTTCTTTTTGAATCGACTTTGGAACTTCAGTGCTCGCTTTTCCACATTGATGTATTACCGCGCGCCAGGTAGAACTCTGATGCCAACTACCAGCGAGTTCCGACGCTATTGCTAGCCAAGGCGTATCCGACTTCACTTTAAACGCGTTATTAATAGATACGATATTGTCGAGGCGAACAGGCAAGGATTTAGATACTTTGAAACCTGGGAGTGTGAATAGGGGAGTGCAAATAAAAGTCATCGTTAAGGCTGCCGACTGCGGCGTAAACTTCGAATCTACAATTTGTGCAAAGTAGCTAGAAAATGAGCACGCTAGTAAGGTTATTTGCTTACACATTCCCATAAGTGGAAATTGATTTTGCGTTAACCGCTCTAAAAGAGCGAACTGAATAAGCATGTCTCCCACTCGTTCTATACCGTAGGTTAATACAGCCTGTTTTATGCTTTTCACTGGCAGTTGTAACCTGTTGTCTTGACTCGCAGTGAGCATCAAAAAATGATTAAAAGTGGGGACTTTTTCAATTTTTTCACACAGCTGTTCAATCACTACATCTTGCTTTTGCAATTCGTCGATAATGGTAATAAGCGCTTTGGGGGGATGTTGAATAGCGAATGTAGAAGGCAGGTACGGAGTGCCGCCCTGGTTCACTCTGGCATTGGCGGTGTCTGTGTACAGCGCTATGAAATGCTCAAAGGGTATTGATAAAGGCACCGGAGCTTGAATAGCCGATAAAGGAAGCCATTTACCATCTTCGTCATCTTTGCTAAGCGTAAATACATAACCATGATTTTGCTGCACATCTACCAAAACGCCAGGCACACCCTTAGCAAAAACTTTTGCTCCGGGAAGCAAACCTTCGAATAGCTGAATAAGCGGTGCGATATGATGGCGATGATAGGCAGGTAGACGACAAGCTATGTGGGTAAATACCGCTTGGTAATCGTTTTTTTTCGCGTTTGTTGCAAAAACACCAGAGAGAAGACTAAGCCTCTGCGCCAAGTTTAGTCGGTTATCTGCAATAAAGTTAATGTATTTTCCCGTCTGAAAGGCTTTTTGCAATTTTACCGTATCTTGCCAAATGGCCAGATTGTGTTTACGCAAAAAGCGAATAACTTCAGGAATGCTATCTCGTGGTGTTTTAGCGCTTGATAGCCAAAAGGTCGCAAGTAAAGACGCAAGAACGTGCTGTAAATAATGATCGTTGAATCGACACAGCTTGCCAAACAGTGCCAATAGCAAAAGTTGTTGCGTGTCTTTAGGTAAGTCGTTATCGATATGAAGCGTGGCCGCAGCTAAGGCTGGGTTTGCATTAACTAACGTCAATATCCGTTTTGCGTTTTTTAACCAATGATTAATACGCTGCTCGACTGATAACTCAGCTTCGCCTAGATGAACAAGGCGTTTAAGTGTGGAAATGATGCCGGTCACTCCCCATCCTTTTAACTTTTTTGATAGCTAGAGTAAGCCCCTTCACCCCAAGCTATAAGCTTATCGTTTTCGAACAGCAAAGGTGTGCACTCATCTTGCGTAGTCAATCCGTCTGCACGTACGTGCTGGGTTCTAAAAAACATAACCTGAATCGCTGTAGCACCTTGTCGTTTAGCTTCTGTGATGTCAGGCGAACCTAGTAAAGCAAGTACCTCTTCTCGTGTACTACCTAGTTTCAATTTAGTAATTTGAACTCGGTTGTATTCTTCACGGTCTTTCCAATCCATATTTTCAGGTTTATCTGGGTAAAAGGCGATAACCATAAAAACAAACACCGCGTATAACGCGACGCCCGCTAAAATTAGACGAATAACCTTGGTATTCATGACCGTTACTTCTCGTTTTCTATACTCAAATGTTAGTTAGGGTTATTAGCGTCTCAAAGCATGAGCCTTTGACAAGGTATACTGATCGCTCGCAACATTTTTCTGTTTAACACCGCTCTGATCAAGTGTACCTTAAAACGCCTATTAAGCATAAGTAGTAAACGTAAGCAAATGCGTCTCCTTACAATTTTGCTTGCTTAGCCACTTTTCACAACATAACAAGGTTCGTAGGCACTGCCAGGTAGCTTCATCCTGTGTTGTTTTACAAATGATTCTAATAGTGTATCGACTTTTTCCATAAGAGTACTATCGCCGGTAAGCTCGAAGGGACCGTGTTCTTTGATTTGTGCGATGCCTTCGGCCTTTACATTTCCAGCAACGATGCCTGAAAATGCTTTACGCAAATTTGCAGCAAGATCGCTTTCACTTTGATCTAGATGTAGCTGTAATGCTGCCATGCTTTCGTGAGTGGGAATGAAAGGTTGTTGGAAGTCCTGTTCAATTTTAAGTGACCAGTTAAAGCTGAAAGCATCACCCATTGCCCCTCTAAATTTTCTAACTTTTTCAAGGTGTTTACTCATAGTACGGGCGACTTCTTCAGGATCATTCACGATAATTTGATACTTTGACTGGGCCTCTGCGCCCAACGTGGCTCCAACAAAGGTGTCGATGGCTTCAAAATACTCTTCGCTGCCTGCAGGTCCGGTTAATATAAAAGGGAATGGTTGTTGCGCATTGCGCTCATTCATCAATATCCCAAGTAAATAAAGCAGTTCCTCAGCTGTTCCTACACCGCCCGGAAATACAATGATTCCGTGCCCTAATCTCACGAAGGCTTCTAAACGCTTTTCAATATCTGGCATGATAATGAGCTCGTTCACAATCGCATTAGGTGGCTCGGCGGCAATAATACTGGGTTCAGAAATGCCTATATATCGACCTGATTTGTGACGTTGCTTTGCGTGACCTATCGTCGCTCCTTTCATTGGGCCTTTCATTGCGCCCGGTCCGCAGCCAGTACAAATATTCATATCGCGCAGGCCTAACTGATAGCCTACTTCTTTCGTGTATTTATATTCGACTTGATTGATAGAGTGACCGCCCCAGCACACTATAGTATTCACGCTATCGTTACCTTCAAGGGCTTTAGCGTGACGTAGCATGTCAAACACCATATCGGTGATCTCACTTCCGTCAGCGGGCGCTGTCTGATGAAGAAATGCATACTTGTTGCCCATGTAAAGTAAATCACGCAGTACAGCAAACAAGTGTTCATGAACACCGCGAACAAGTTTTTCGTCTACGAATGCGACTTCTGGCGGATTAACAAGTTCGATCTTTACGCCTCGCTCTCGGCGGATGAGTTTAATTTCAAAATTCTCAAAAGGGGCGAAAAGCGCTTCAAAATCGTCTTCATCCACTCCGCTGTTCAATACTGCAAGGCTGCAGTTTCTAAACATGGAGAAGAGCTCGCTATTTGTTGCATCTTGGAGGCGGGATACTTCCACTTGCGAAAGCTGACTCATTGAGCCTACGGGATTAAGCTGAACTTTCTTCATACTTCACACCTTATAAGTCAGTGCTTAAATCAGTTACTACAAGATTGCGGCCGTTTCGCTTCGCTTTGTAGAGGTATTCATCCGCGCGTTCGAAAACCGTTTCAGTTGTGTCTTCTTTACCAAAGCAGGTCGCGCCAAATGATGCAGTAATTTTGACTTTCTCTTGCTTAAATTTAAACGGCATAGCAGCCAGTTTAGTTCTAATTTCATTAAGCTTTTCGTCAATCTCTGTCATCTGCGATTCAGGCAGTAGCATCACGAACTCTTCGCCTCCCCACCGTGCCACAAAGTCTTTTTCAGAAAGGTTCTGTTTCAAAAACTTACTTACCACCTGAAGCGTTTTGTCACCGGCGGCATGACCAAATCGATCGTTAATCGATTTAAAATGATCGATATCGACTACGGCGACAGCAAGTGTTGTCCCAACTTCCTTATAGTTAGCGAAAGCGGCATCCAGTTTCTCGTTATAAGCTTGTCTATTTGGTAAACGAGTGAGCGGGTCGGTACGACTTTGCATCGCTTGTTCAGCCAGCTTCTTTTTATAAACGCTGGTTTGCTGTTGCAATGTATCGATGCGTGACTGCATGGACGATAGCAGTGCCAAAAGTGCTTCTTGCCCTTGTTCATCGTTGTCTTGCTGTTCGCTTAACGTTGCTACAAGTTTTTCTACGCGAAGCTGGGTCTGCTCTTTCAGGGATTCTAATGATTCACTCTCTGAAACAGTTTCTTCAATATAACTAATATGCCGTTTAATCTGCTCTGTACCGGCTTTGCGTTGTTCGAACTGCGCTTGGCTATCTTCTATGGCTATATTTACGTCGTTACTGACTTCACCAAGTGAACGATGAAGGCTCTGTATAACTTTGCCAGTCAGGCTTGCTTCAGACATTGCATCTTGCACAATCATTCGCAAAATAACTACGCAGCTTTTAAGCAACTGGTCTTCACTCATGCCCTCGTCAAGACGTTGCTTGATATCGTTAAGCTGCTGGTCGTTCTGTTTCTTTTGTGCATAAGAAGCGATGAGATGATTGAGTTCAACTAGAATTGAGCGGTAATGTGGGTTGTCGTCTTTTACCGAGCGAGCAGGGACACTTTGCTGTACCTCTGCTGAGCTTCCAACCTCATTAGAAGGTTCAAGCCCTATCATTTCTTTATTCAGCGCAATGCGGTGAAGCGCAATGGCTTTAGCGTAAAGCTTATAGATACTGAAGATATCGCCTACAGGCTGGTTAAGTTTAATTAGCTCTTGTGTAGTAAGGCCTTTCAATTCGTTGTCTTCAAAGACAATTTTCTGCAGCTGTTTCATTGCATCTTCTAGCGTCGAAACGGTGTCAATACTATACTTTCTTAACGTAATTTCTTGACGCTGAAGAGATTTGTTGAGCTTCTCAATACTTACAGCGGCAAGGCTAAAGTTAGGCGTACCTGAAAGATGACCGCGCAGCACTTTGAGTTCGGAATCTATTTTATCGGAAAAGCCCTCATAAAATGCTGAGAGCCTCACGATAAATTGACAAAGAAGCGCGTTGTTTTGTTTTAGGGCTTGTAGTTGTTTTGCTTCCATAATCTCGTCTTTGTTCTAAGTCGCAATTATCGTCGCGATTTAGTTAGCTTTTGTTTGTGTGCTTCATCGCTGTATTACTGACGCGCCTGACGATGGTTAGCATAAGGTGCTTCGAAATTCGAGCGGAAAGGGTTGATGTCTAAGCCTCCGCGCCGGG
This sequence comes from Alteromonas sp. ABD4_190, assembly GCF_056160105.1. Classification (NCBI taxonomy): domain Bacteria; kingdom Pseudomonadati; phylum Pseudomonadota; class Gammaproteobacteria; order Alteromonadales; family Alteromonadaceae; genus Alteromonas; species Alteromonas sp. ABD4_190. The sequence goes on along the minus strand of NZ_JBSWWN010000001.1, from coordinate 1,104,433 downwards.
TATAGCGAGCACAAACTGTTAACTTAGCTGGCTTACAATGCTGCATAATATCGTTGTAAATACGCTCAACGCATTGCTCATGAAATTCATTGTGCTGCCTAAAGCTAATCAGATATTTTAAAAGCCCTTCGTGATCAATGGCTTTTCCTTCATACCTAATTTGAATACTAGCCCAATCTGGCTGACTTGTGATTAAACAATTAGATTTAAGTAAATGAGAAACCAAGGTCTCTTTGGTATCGACATTATTCTCGGTAACCGCTAAAAATTGTGTGTTAGGTGAGTATTGCTCGATTTCCACATCAAGGTTATCTAATAAAATTCCCTCGAATTCCTTAAACTGCAATGCGGTAAACTGTTGAGGAAGAATGAGTTTTACCTGAACCTGCTCCCCTGCACATTTAGATAAATCAGCTTGAAGTACTTTTTTTACGTCTTCTGGTGACGCAAACTTTGATTGATTGAAGCTATTCAGGTAAAGCTTGAACGATTTTGATTCTATGAGGTTTGGGGAAGTAATAGGAACATTACATTCCAAAATGGCCACATTAGGCTTTCCTTTTTCATTAAGCCAAGAAAGTTCATATCCCGTCCAAGTGTCTATCCCGTCAAACGGTAATTCAGAATCGTTAAGGGATAGCGTATCTCGACTTAAACTGCGAGGTACCCCTTGCAATAAGCTTGGGTTGTATTCAAATTCATAGTCAACCTGTTTTCCCAGAGACAGGTCATCAGGTGCGGAGATAATAATTTTTTGAGGCGAATTGTCAGTCGACATAAGAACCTTTCATCTATCTACTTAAAGTGCTAATCGGTGTGCTGCTACAGCTTAATTTTATGAGGGTACGTTATGAACTAGCAGCACAGCCTAAGCAACCCCAGTATTGACTTAACTGTTTAGTTGTATAGTGTACCCCAAAAATACGAGGGTAACGTCAAAATGGCTCTAACAATTCCTGCACAATTAGATAAATTTGTATCATCTTATGTCGAACAAGCTGAAGGTAGGGGATTAAAAATCGCATTTGACAGCGAATGGCCATCGCCTTGCTACAAAAATAGTGCGAATGACGGTGAGCTCGTCAGTTGGGCTCCCGTGCTGCAATCTCCTCCACACTCTTTCGATAATGTTGAAGAAGCACTGACCTTAACGCTCAATCCAGATTATTGTCAGTTTTTCACTCGTTATTACAGTGACAATTTAAAGGCAGTGGCACCTCAAGGTAACTGCGAATTGCTTCAAGTGTTTAATAGCGAAGACTTTGAAAGGCTACAACAGAATTTGGTCGGTCACTTGTTAATGAAGCAAAGGCTCAAACAAGCACCTACGTTGTTTTTCGGGTTAACAGACGAAGAGGATTTTATATTAACGGTCGTCAACGAAAGCGGTGAAGTTGCATTAGAACAAGTAGGAAGAGAGCCTGCTAAAATACTTGCCCCGTCTCTAGCCGTATTTCTTGAGCAACTCACTCCTCGTGCTTGAAAATAGCGCCTTTATATAACCTACCTACAAACACTCACTACTTTCTTTGTTCGCATTAGTGTTTACTGAGCATTCATCAATTTAAGTAATGCCTGTTTTAATTCAGCAACTTCCTTTTCTAATGTTTCCACACGGGTTTGAAGGCTGTCTGGTCGGTGTGTATTTAACGAAGTACTTTGTGCAGATTGGGCTTCTTTGCCGGTGGCGTCGAGCTGAGGCCTATGTGCATTGAATCGTTTAATTGCTTCAATAGCTTCTGTTACTGACACCTTAAATGGGGCTTTAGACCTTAAAATGCCTACCGTTGGCGTTTTGCCTTCCTGATACATTTGAAGACATAAAACGTGCAGTTGCTGTAAGTTCGAATTAGACATAAGAGTAAAATTTTTGTAGATCGCGAATATAGCCAGTGTAGCTTGTTCACATAGTCAAATTCACTAATAAGTTACTGATTTCGCTATTTTTTAGATGTGAAAAAGTTGGCCGTAAGATAAAGTCAATATAAATCAAGAGGATATGCTTTTGGTACTATTCTTGTTTACTTAGTTTTGAATCACGTTTGTTCACACCATTAAGTGGATGAAAAATAAACGGTGCATTGCATTCAGTGTCGATTCACATAGTAAGAGTAATACTCTGCATGGTTATAAGTATCGACAATGTTTGCATTTGTAAGGTTTGCAACTGAAAGGCCATTAGGCTCTTAATTTAAAAATAAAAAACAACACACATATTTAAGGAATTCACATGAAAACGGTTCTTCTTTCTGTAGCTTTAGCATCTTCTGTTTTGCTTTCTGGCTGTGTCGTATCTGTAGGGGGCGGGTCAGATAGCCACTATGGCGCAGATTGGGAAGATAGAGAGTTTAATAACCGCAAACATATCGCAAATCTTGAGACGGGCACGAGCTATGAAAGTGTTTTAAGAAAAATGGGCGTTGCAGACTTTAACGAACTGTTTGAAAAGCAAGACGGAACATATCGCGTACTATATTACCGCACCCAAAAAACAATGGGCGATGGTATAACGACGAAAGATGAGTGTACGCCCCTTGTTTTTAGAAATAGCAGCTTAGTAGGGTGGGGCGATAGCGCATACAGCCTAATGCACTAATTTGTGATTTAGCGAATGTATAGCGATGTAAAAATTGCCGAAAAGTTAAATGTTAATTAAAAGTTAACATGAAAGGGGTTTTCAAGTAGGCTAATGTTTAGACAGTGTGAGTGGGTGATGGCGCGAAGATAAAGTGAGTGCCGTGTTGACCACTTGTTCTTATTTTACCGAACTTTTACCGAGTTTAGTAAAAACAACTAAACAGCTTTGCGTACATGGAGCCCCTATGAACACCGATGCCCACAACAACGCGTTAGCCCCCTTGCAAGACACTGTCAAAGCGATTTACCTTTCAGTCGACGATCTCAAAGTTGCCGCATCTATACTTTACAATGCGTATGTTGATGACCCACTATTCATCGATATCTTTCAGGCGGAAAAAGAAGGTTATGAAAGTCGCCTTCGGTCAGCCATTCGCGAGGAACTTAACGCATTTTGGGTGGCAGAACAGCCCATGATTGGTTTATTTGACGACGATAGATTGATTGCGGTGGCATGCCTTACCGCACCGGATGCGGCTTTTGGTGCAGGGCGTTACTGGCACTGGCGATTGAGAATGCTGCTAACCGCAGGTTTGTTCGGCACCAAACAAATGCTGGAAAAAGAAGAGAAAGTAAGAGCGCTAGTACCTGCAGATAATTTCCATATGCTGAGTTTTATTGCGGTGCATCCTGATTATCAACACCACGGTCTCGGGCATATATTGCTAGGCGCCATCGATAGTGTTGTCGAAGAGGACGACAAAAGCGAAGGCGTTTCGGTATTTGTGACTGTAGATAAACATCGTACGTTTTTTAACGACGATAACTACCAGGTTGTTGGACAACTAAGCCTTTCCCACGTTCAGGGGGAAGTCATGTTCAGACAGAAGTGATACTTTTTTATTCAAAGTAATGCCCCTAACAGAATATCGCCATAAACAGTTCCAATCTTTACGCCAAATTTACTACAGCGTTTGTAAGACATGTCCTACAAATGCTGTGAGTGATCTTACCTAAATTATGAAAGAGTTATTCATACTAAAGTATATAACCCTTGTTTTATAAGGCTTTTTTCTTGTTAGCCAAAAGTCGTACAAAAACTTTTCTTAAATCTCTGTAATTCAATATGGCGGTAATATTTGGAAGGGATACTATGAACATGTCACAAGGAAACACGACGAGTCAGGGATTGAGTCAGAAATTCATTAATGGAATAAATTAGGACAACTTAAGGAAGAGATTCTCACAAGGTTGTGAGTAAAAGGAAGGGACGCAGTAGGGAATTGCGAAACAAGGAAGTGACAAAGGACTGAAGGGAACGAACGGATTTCATGGACGGTAAGTGTGATAGGAATGTCACAGACAGGACGTAGCATGGATAAGGACAAAGCTAGCAGGGAGCTAGTGGCAAGGAGCCAAGGGCAAGGCGGCTTGTAAGGAATTTCTAGTTTGCATGGACGAGCAAACCAAGGATGAAAGAGGGACATGCTAAAGGATTAGGAAAGCTGTAGCAGGATGTGCAGCAAATAAAGGACGAAGGAAGGGAAGGTCAGCGGAGTCTGACATGGACAGCCTCAGGATGAGGAACACTGCATGCAGGATGTGCAGTAACAAAGGAAAAAAGGAAAGGGACCTACGCATGGAAGTGTAGCTCGCACAGGAAGTCGCGAGAGTAGATGGAAAGGGGCGTATACGGATTTTAATCGGGAAGATTTTAGTCGCAAAGGATCGCGGAGAAGGATACTCAAAATTCCAGGAAAAAGGGGAGCCGTCAGGTTCCCCTTTTTTTTGCAATGTTCGTACTCCTTGGTGTGTCACCTTGATGTACAAGCACTATACCTACCCTAAAACGCTGTGATTACGAACATATTAAATCGCGTTGAGTGGGTAAGGATCTATACGGACCGGTATTATATAGCGCTCAGTCAAACCAGTGGCGCGTTTTGTTTGCAAACCACACTAGCGAAAGCATAACGGGCACTTCAACTAATACGCCGACCACAGTGGCAAGTGCTGCGCCGCTGTGCAAACCAAATAGTGAAATGGCTACGGCGACCGCCAGCTCGAAAAAGTTCGATGTACCAATCATACATGCAGGTGCTGCAATATTATGCGGCAGTTTCATACGTTTTGCCGCAAAGTAAGCAATGGCAAAAATACCGTAAGTTTGTATTAGTAGCGGTATTGCAATAAGCACGATGTCTTGCGGCTGCGATAAAATAGTTTCGGCCTGCAGACCAAACAAAATAACAATAGTGAGAAGCAACCCAATTACTGAGAAAGGCTTAAATTTGCTTACTAGTGCGTCAACCGCGTTGTTTCCTAAACCTGTTTTCTGCACGCTGTTGTTTTTGTTTTCCAATTGGCGGCGCGTTACATAACCCGCTACCAGCGGCAATACCACATAGAGTGCTACAGAAAGTAGCAGAGTGTCCCAAGGAACCGTGATGTCTGTCACACCAAGCAGCATGGCGGTAAGCGGTGCAAAGGCAACGACCATAATAAGGTCGTTAATTGATACCTGAACTAAGGTGTAATTAGCATCCCCTTTGGTAAGGTGACTCCACACAAAAACCATGGCAGTGCACGGTGCTACACCCAGTAAGATCATGCCCGCAATGTATTCAGTGGCGGTTTGCGGGTCTACCCAGTCGGCAAAAATGCCTTTAAAGAATAGCCAGCCTAAAAGCGCCATACTGAAAGGTTTGATAAGCCAGTTAACCACAAGCGTTAGCACTAGGCCCTTCGGCTTTTTACCCACATCTTTAATAGAGCCAAAGTCTATTTGTACCATCATTGGGTATATCATTAGCCAAATAAGTACTGCCACTACAAGGTTTACGTGGGCATATTCAAGCGCCGCAATAGACGCAAATACACCCGGCATGGCATAGCCTAGGCCGACCCCTGCAATAATGCAAAGACCTACCCACACTGATAAATAACGTTCAAAGAAACCCATCTCTACTCACCTTTGTCTTAATTTTACAACGATTTTTGATTAACGCGCTTGCTCACTTCGTCTGCGCTTTCAACGCGCTCAGAATAGCGATCAACTAAAAAGTCTTTGTTGTCGCGGGTAAGCAATGTGAATTTCACCAGTTCTTCAACTACGTCTACAATTCGGTTGTAGTAAGGTGATGGTTTCATGCGACCATCGTCTTCAAATTCTAGAAACGCTTTTGCAACAGAAGACTGGTTAGGGATGGTTAACATGCGCATCCAGCGGCCTAAAATGCGCATCTGGTTTACCGCATTAAACGATTGTGAACCGCCTGATACCTGCATAATGGCCAGCGTTTTCCCTTGAGTAGGGCGCACGCCACCAAGGCTAAGCGGTACCCAGTCGATCATGCTTTTCATGATGCCGGTCATGCTACCGTGACGCTCTGGCGAACACCAAATTTGGCCTTCAGACCACAACATAAGCTCGCGCAGTTCTTTAACTTTTGGGTGTGACTCATCTTCAGTATCAGGCTGCGGCAAACCGCGCGGGTCAAAAATTTTGGCCTCTGCACCAAAGTATTCAAGCAATCGGGCTGATTCTTCTATAACTAGGCGGCTATAAGAGCGTTCTCTAAGTGAGCCGTAAAGCAATAAAATGCGCGGCTTGTGGTCTGAAAACCTTGCTGCAAAGTTAGCCATAATGGGTTTGTGCATTTGCTCCATTACCGCGTTATCAGAGGGGCTTTCAGCTGTTGTTATTTCCTGTTCCATTGATTGACCTTTGCTCATTACTGGGCGCCTAATTTTGATAGCGCCTCTTTAAGCGCTGCTTTATCTAAGTTTTTCTCAGCAAGCTCTGCTAATGCCGCTACACGCTTTTCAATAATATTGATGGTGTTGTTGAATGCTTCAGCTTTTTCCTGTTCGCTACCTTCTAACTTAGACGGGTCTTCTAAGCCCCAGTGCACCTTAAGCGATTTGCCGAAATAAACGGGGCATGATTCACCCGCCGCTGAATCACAAACGGTTACAACGAGGTCAGCGTTATAATCTTCAAATTCATCCCACGATTGGCTTTGAAGCCCGTTGGTCTCAAATCCGCGCTCTGCAAGGTATTTAAGAGAGAGAGGGTGAACTTCACCGACAGGCTGACTGCCCGCGCTGCGCGCTTCTACATTACCGTTAGAGGCATTAGTGATGGCCTCGCAAAGAATACTGCGGCAACGGTTGTGCGTACAAATGTATAAAATCTTCATATAAAAACCTTATTTAAATGGCTGAAGCTACTTTAGTTAGCTATCAAAAAGTTGAAAAAGTTAAAAAGTAAGCCGCTTGCAATGTGCTAAGGGCAATCACCTTCGTGATGTACATCAAAGTAAGTGAGCGTTAGCAATTTTCGCAGGACAAATTCGCTAATGGCTCACCAATGTATGCACTATTATTCGACGCAGTGTTTTTGATAACGTCTAGCGCCCAAGCAGGCAAGTCAGGATGAAGTTGGTAATACACCCACTTGCCCTTACGGGTATCGAGCACTAAACCGCATTTTCGTAAATCTGCAAGATGACGTGAAATTTTTGGCTGGCTTAGTTGGAGCGCATCGGTGAGATCGCACACGCATAACTCGCCTTTTACGCTAAGCATTAGTAGCGTCTTTAAGCGAGTGTCTTCCGACAGGCATTTGAAAAATGTTAAGGGCGCTATCTGCGCAGGTTCACAACAAATCGACATAAAAATCATCACATATGAAATTTCGTATGTGATGTATCGTATATGAAATTCCGTATATGTCAATAACGCATCTGAAATTTCATATATGTGTAATAGGAATGAAGTGGTTTAAAAGCTAATTAAGGAAGTGCTTAAATCTATTGGCTTTCAGGAACGGCGGCCTCAAACGACATCGCTACTTGTTTGCCGTTTACCCCATTGTAGTGAATGATAACTTCGTTCATAAAGGCGTACCATGTCGGGTTCGGGTGCCAAATAGCCATAAGGTCTTTTTTAGCATTTTGTTCACTTTCGCCCAGTACGTTAATTCTATAAAGATAGGTAAAAGCAGCACCCCGCCAATTCAGTTTACAGTGGGTGAGTACCTTGTCTTCCTTAACATCTACGCTTTGCATAAATGCCGCGTAATTTAAAAAGTTAGCGAGCGTTGGGCCTTCCCAATCAACGGGCACATTAAAGTAGTCGAGTCCTAATTCTGAGGTAGTTAAAATCTCACTCGCTCGATTTCCTGGGATCAAATCTATAACGTGTGTTACCCCTTCCTCTTTTAACAAAGAAAGATGAGAGGCATCAGGCAAGCCTGAAGAATACATAAAGGGCGCGTTTTTTTGGTAGTTAGTGAGCGTTGAAAGGGTAGGTGTGGTCTCAACCTGCGTGTCGGCACTTGTTTTCGATGCTGTAGCGTGAGCGTTCACAGGTGCACTTAAACCTAGCCCTAGACCGATACAAGCAGCGGTAACAGTAAAACTAAATGTAGGCTTTTTAAACGATAGTGACTTTTTCATTCTTGTATCTACTGCTGGCTGGGGCTTTTTCATAATTTAGCGCTCAATGTTGACACTGTTTAAAGGTGGCAATGTTGCCACGTCTTACGTTACACACTTGATTGCGTGTTGTCCAAACGGTAAAGCCACCCTTTTGTAATTAGGGCTAGTTGACCTTTGATTTTAAGTAAAGGTAAACAAGACCAAACAGTGGGATAGAGATAACAGCCGTTAGATTTTGGGGTAAGGCCTCAACTTTTTACCGCCTTAGGCTTCAAAGAAGGTGCTTTATTTCAGTTGAAGATCAAATACTGACGTGAGGGTTAGAAGGAGGGCAGTGCTCAAGGCACTAGAGCAGGGGATTATTTAGTTACACTTTTATACGACATGCTAAAGAATAAGATACACAGGTTGGACCACTATGATAAACTATACTCATAGAATCGCGCGTGGTTTTGGAGAAGTACATGAGCAAGTGGTTAACAGTTCTATTTTTAGTTTTAGGTGTGAGTACGTCCGCTCATGCTAACTTGATATTAAATGGTAGTTTTGAAAATAACGATATCAGAAGTAACAGCTGGAAAGCCTTTACCGCTGGAACCGTAGAGGGTTGGAGCGGCACGAATATGGAGTTATGGGATAACTTTCAACGTTTAAACGCTTTTGATGGTAGCCAATACGCTGAACTAAATGCTAATGGAAACGGCGGTCGATATTCTATTTTTCAGACTTTTTCTACTGAGGCCGGAAATACTTACGATGTGTCATTTGCCTATGCAGCACGACGCAGTGGAGAAAGTTTCCAGTTAGACATACTTAGTGATACCAATAGCGTTTTATACAGTCAGGTGTTTGATGACCATGCCATTAAAAGCTGGTCTGAGTTCTACGGTGATTTTGTTGCACAAACTGCTCTAACTACCATTCGCTTCTCTACCATTAATACCGGAACCTATGGCAATTTTGTTGACGATATCGTGGTAACTGCAGCGCCTAGCTTTACCGCGAGCGTTTCCAGCGTTTCTGTTTCTGAACCAGCAAGCTTAGCAATATTATTACCTCTATCGGCTTTTGCATTGATGAGACGCAAAGGAACCAAGTAGCTTTACATATATGATATATACGAAAGGCCCGCATTTATGCGGGCCTTTGTTTTACATTCAAAAAATATCTGCGCTTTGGTTCTAACGCTTATTTATCCATATGCACAACAGAGCGGATGCTTTCGCCTTTATGCATCAAATCAAAGGCTTCGTTTATTTCATCAAGGCCCATGGTATGAGTGATAAACTCTTGAAGGCCAAAATCACCATTTAGGTATTGTTCAACAATTCCTGGTAGCTCTGAGCGACCTTTAACTCCACCAAACGCAGAGCCGCGCCATACACGACCTGTTACTAACTGGAATGGACGCGTTGAAATTTCTTGTCCTGCGCCTGCAACACCGATGATTACTGATTCACCCCAACCTTTGTGGCAGCATTCAAGCGCAGAGCGCATAACGTTCACGTTGCCAATGCATTCAAATGAGTAATCAACGCCGCCGTCAGTCATTTCAACAATCACTTCCTGAATAGGCTTGTCGAAATTCTTAGGATTGACTAGGTCAGTTGCGCCAAGCTGTTTTGCTAGGTCAAACTTGCTTTCATTAATATCGATACCAATGATGCGACCTGCGCCTGCCATACGTGCACCAATGATGGCTGATAGACCAATTCCACCTAGGCCAAAAATAGCAACCGTGTCGCCTTCCTGTACTTTTGCAGTTTTAAGTACAGCACCCATACCCGTAGTTACACCACAACCAAGCAAGCAAACCTCGTCTAGCGGCGCATTTTTGTTTACTTTCGCTAGCGATATTTCAGGTAGAACTGTGTACTCAGAAAACGTTGAGCAGCCCATATAGTGATAAATTGGCTCGCCATCTTTAGAAAAACGACTTGTGCCATCTGGCATTAGGCCTTTACCTTGCGTCTCGCGCACTGCTTGGCAAAGGTTAGTCTTACCTGATTTACAGAACTTACATTCGCCACACTCGGCGGTATAAAGAGGGATAACGTGGTCGCCAACTTCTACACTGGTAACGCCCTCGCCCACCATTTCAACAATACCACCACCTTCGTGGCCAAGAATTGAAGGGAATACGCCTTCAGGATCATCACCGGACAGCGTAAATGCGTCAGTGTGGCACACGCCCGTCGCAACAATGCGTACAAGTACCTCGCCTTTCTTAGGAAGCTCTACGTCAACTTCTTCCATCTTTAACGGCTCACCTGGGCCCCACGCCACCGCAGCTTTTGATTTAATGTGGGTTTGACCTTCTTGCAACGAATCTTTGAATGACGCCATGTAATGACTCCTCAATCATAAATATTTTGATGATGTTTTATAGGCCAAAGTATAGGAGACGGATTACTAATGATAAATACATTTTAAGTAAAACACTTTTTCATAATTGTAATAATTGATTTGGCAAAATAGAATGTACTTAAATAAACCAGCGCTGTGTTGAACAACGCTAAACTAACGAGTGGCGATAATGAAATATCTAGAGGGAATCGCAGAGTTTTGTGCCGTAGCTGATGTTGGCAATTTTACAGGGGCTGCAAATAAGCTTGATACGTCAGTTGCGCAGATAAGCCGTAAAGTCGCATCACTTGAAAAGCAGCTAGGCGTTAAGCTATTACAGCGCACAACGCGAAGCGTATCCCTCACAGAAGCGGGCATGCAATACTTCCAGCAGGCAATGCCTGCTCTAAAAGCGCTCGAAGATGCCCAGCTAGCGGTGAGCGCACTGCAAGCATCGCCGCAAGGATTAATTAAGCTTACCGCGCCCGTCGCTTTCGGCGAAGCCTTCATCGCGCCTTTGCTCAATACCTTTATGCAAAAGTATTCCGGCATTAGTGTGCAATGCACCTTTTCAAATGAAAAGCTTGATATTGTCGAGCAAGGCCTCGATCTGGCTATACGCATTGGCAAATTAGAAGACTCTACCTTGGTTGCTAAAAAGCTGGCTACCCGACATTTATTTGTTTGCGGAAGTAGGGATTATTTTAACGAGCAAGGACAGCCTAAAAGTATTGAAGAGTTAAAAGCGCACTCGCTGCTGGTGGGGTCACAGCCCTATTGGCGTTTACTTATTGATAATAAAATTCAATCAATTCCAGTGCAGGGAAGGGTTCGGTATAACAGCGGGAATGCCCTGTGTAGCGCCGCAATTGCTGGTTTAGGTATTGCACAACTGCCCGGGTTTTACGTGCGTAAAGCACTAGCCTCAGGTCAGCTAATAGAGCTGTTTCCCGAGTACAAAGACAAGCAAGAGGCTATTTGGGCGGTATTTCCTTCAAACAGAAATGTTGCACCTAAAATTAGGCTGCTGGTGGATTTTTTAGCTCAACACCTTGTTTCAGACAGTTGAAGCGCCCTCGCAAAAATAGTGATCGAAATACAGCGCCTGTATCTAAATATTCTTTAATAAAGGTGATATGCAGGTGATGAAGTGCACAATGATGAGGGAAAAATTCACGTACGCGGCGCTCGAGTACACAACTTAAAAAATATCAGTATCGATATACCGCGAAATGAAGTGGTGATGTTTACCGGTGTTTCTGGCTCAGGAAAATCCTCTTTGGCTTTCGGTACGCTTTACGCAGAAGCTCAGCATCGTTATTTAGATTCAATATCACCTTATGCCAGACGGCTAATTGAGCAGGTGGAGAAACCTGACGTAGACGCGATTGAGGGATTACCGCCTGCTGTGGGCCTGCATCAGCGCCGTGGCGCACCTTCCGTTCGTTCTTCCGTTGGCAGTATCACCACGCTTTCTAATAGCCTGCGAATGCTTTATTCCCGGGCAGGGGATTATCCCAAAGGGCAGAACATTGTCTACGCAGACGGGTTTTCTCCTAATACGCCTGAAGGAGCATGTGAACACTGTGACGGTATTGGAAAAGTTTTTGACACAGAAGCTCATCGCCTTGTACCCGACGACAGTCTCACCATACGTGAGGGCGCTGTGGCAGCTTGGCCTGGTGCGTGGCAGGGCAAAAACCTAGTAAGGGTACTGTTATCGCTAGATATCGATGTTGATATTCCATGGCGTGAACTGCCTCAAAAAACGCGTGACTGGATCTTATACACCGACGATATGCCTCAGTTACCTGTATACCGAAACTATAACCTAGCGCAAACCCGAAAAGCACAGCGAGAGGGCGAACCTGCCAGCTACAATGGCAAGTTTATCAGCGCGCGACGTCATGTGCTCGATACCTTCAAAACGTCTCAAAAAGAGAAGATGAAGCAGCGAATTGCTCCCTTTATATCTGTTGAAGCATGTCCTGTTTGCCGTGGAAAAAAGCTTAAGCAAAATGCGCTGGCAGTAAAAATTGATAGCTTAGATATTATTGATTTTTCAAGGCTGCCACTACAGCAAGTTTACGAAAAGCTTCAGGCGTTAAAAAATTCAGTCAAAGGCGATACTTCAGAGCGTGGTCAGGTAATACGCAATATTACGGGCGACATTATTGAAAGAGTGAAGCCCATAATAGCGCTTGGCCTTCATTACCTTTCGTTAGATAGAAGTACAACAAGTATCTCAGTAGGTGAGCTACAGCGGTTGCGTCTGGCGACACAACTTAAATCAAACTTATTTGGCGTTGTCTTTGTGATGGATGAACCCTCATCAGGTCTTCACCCTCGCGATGTAGAAGGGCTTATTCATGCGCTTCACAATATTACCGAAACGGGAAATTCGTTGCTTGTTGTTGAGCACAATCCTTACGTCATTAAAGGGGCCAATTGGGTTGTAGATGTAGGACCGAAAGCGGGAGTGAACGGAGGTAAGCTTGTCTATAGTGGGCCGGTTAAGAATTTAGCAAGCATAAAAAACTCCCCAACGGCAGACTATGTTTTTAACAATAAAGCCCTAAGCCAGCGTATAAAGCTGAAATCATCAGGGGTATTGCGTTTAAAAGACGTGTCTAGGAATAATGTCAGCCATGTTGATATTGATATTCCACTTGGTGTGATGACCTGTGTTACAGGCGTTTCAGGCTCTGGAAAGTCGAGTTTAATTAGCCAAGCATTAGTTGAGTTAGTCAAAGACGGTTTAAGTCCAGTCGAGAAAGAAGAGAAGCGAGCGAAAGAAACGAAAGAGACGAGAAAAACGAAAGAACTGCTTACCGACGCCAACTATCTTCTCGCTCAAGACACGTTTTTAGACGAAAGTGAGCCGCAGCAAGGCTTTATTGAAAGCGGGCTTGATGAGTTAAGTCGTATAGTTGTGGTCGATCAGTCTCCCATCGGCAGGACACCTCGTTCAACATTGGCAACCTATACCGGCATATTTGATCAAATCAGAAGTTTATTTGCTTCAACCGAAGAAGCGGAAGCCCGTGGGTACGATGCGGGTCATTTTTCGTTTAACGTTGCAAAAGGACGATGCCCACATTGTGAAGGCTTGGGTGTGGTATCGGTAGAACTACTGTTTATGCCGAGTGTTTATTCCCCCTGTACCGTTTGTAACGGTCAGCGCTTTAACGATAACGTACTGGAAGTTGGTTACAGCGAACATTCTATCGCTGATGTATTATCGCTTACGGTTGAAGAAGCACTATCTGTGTTCAATAGTAATCAAGTCATTACGCGGGGCCTTCAAACGCTAATGAACGTAGGGCTTGGCTATCTAACCTTGGGGCAAAGTGCCACCGAATTATCAGGCGGCGAGGCGCAGCGTATTAAATTAGCATCAGAACTTAAGCGCGCTCAAAATGCTAATACCCTATACGTCCTTGATGAACCTACAACCGGTTTACACCTTTCAGACACTTCGCTACTTATGCAGCATTTAACCAGCTTAGTTGAAGCAGGGAATACGGTAGTGATGGTTGAGCATAATATGCAGGTGGCTGGGGCTTGCGATCACATTATAGATATGGGGCCAGGCGCTGCTGATGAGGGAGGAGAAATCGTTGCTGAAGGTAGCCCAGAGGAGGTTGCTAAGGTTCAACAAAGTGCAACAGCCCCATTTTTGAAGGCGAGTTTGGAATAAAGTAGGTTTTCAATGGATGAGTTCTGTTTGAATGACTACAGAAATAAGCAGGTTTTAAAGCTATTAGAGTACTAGCAAGCCAGTTAAGAAATTGCTTAATTTCCTGTTTGTACCTTAAAAAGAAATATTAGTTAAAGAGTGTTTCATATTTTGCAATACAGTGTGGTGAAAACTGCGGTTGACTTATAGACGTCTATACGGCAAATTGCTTGTATGAAAAAGATTCTACTTACTCGCACCACCATTATGTTAATTACCACCTTAAAAAGGGCGGTCGCTGACTAGTGCAAGTAAGCAAAAGACAACGAAAGCCCGCCTAACACAGAGCGGGCTTTTTTTTACACACGTTTTAGCATGCGTAACCTTAAGGAGCAGCATATGAAAGTCTTAAAGTTTGGGGGTTCTTCTCTAGCCGATGCACCGCGATACATGCGCGTTATGGAAATTAGCACGGCAACCCACCAAACCGACGGTGCTGCGGTTGTACTTTCTGCCCCAAAAGGGGTGACGAACGCGCTTTCACTACTTTGTGAACAAGCAGCCGCGGGTGAAGATTTCCAGCCATTATTCGATAAGTTGAACGATACGGTTACCGGCATTGCCAACGACCTTAACAATGAGTTCGACGGGTTTGAGCACGCAAGCGTGGTGGAATTTATTGCTGGTCACTTATCAGTATTAAAACAGCACCTTGAAGGCATAAAACTTCTCGGAGTTGCGCCAGACAACGTTGCTGCCGGTATTCTAAGTATTGGTGAGTACATCTCGGTGACGCTTTTTAGCGCTATGCTATCGGCTAAAGGTATTGCAAACCGCGTTATCGACCCAGTTAAATATGTACTTGCTGAGGGCGATTATCTAGACAGTATTGCCGACGTATCGCTAAGTAAGGCACGTTTTTCAGATGTGCCCACTGACGGCAGTGAGTTTCTTGTCATGCCGGGGTTTGTGGCGGCTAACGAAGCGGGCGAAAAAGTCACGCTTGGGCGCAACGGTTCAGACTATTCGGCGGCCATTCTAGCCGCGTGTATTGATGCAAACTGTTGTGAAATTTGGACAGACGTAGACGGTGTTTACAACGCTGACCCGAACCAAGTGGAAGGTGCAGTACTGCTAGATAAACTTACTTATCAAGAAGCGATGGAACTGTCTTACTTTGGCGCAAAAGTACTTCACCCTAAAACTATCGGCCCAATTGCACAGCACCACATCCCTTGTTTGATAAGAAATACCTTAAACCCGGCAGCGCCTGGTACGCTAATCAGTAATGAGAAAAGCGAAGTGTGGACGTCGGTGAAAGGTATTTCGCAGCTTGATAACGTCACCATGTTCAACGTTGCAGGGCCTGGTCTTAAAGGCATGGTTGGCATGGCAAGTCGTGTATTTGAGGTGATGTCTAACGCCAATATTTCAATAAGCCTTATTACTCAGTCATCGTCAGAATACTCAATCAGTTTCTGTATTCAAAGCAAAGACGCCAGCCGGGCGTTAACGCTACTTGAAGATGCCTTTGCGCTTGAGCTTCAAAACCAATTGCTAGACCCTATCGAAGTACGTCATGACCTGGCCATTGTTACTTTGGTTGGTGATGGTATGCGTCAAACCAAAGGGTTGGCAGCGCGTTTCTTTAACTCGCTAGCCCAAGCGCGAGTAAACAACGTTGCTATTGCTCAGGGCTCTTCAGAGCGCTCTATTTCAACGGTAATTGAAAGTAAGCGTGCTAAGAAAGCAGTAAAAGTCATTCACCAGAATTTTTTCTCTGACCGCCATACCATCGACGTGTTCCTAGTAGGGTGTGGCAATGTAGGCACTGAACTGCTAGGTCAGATTGAAAAACAACAGCCAGCACTTTTAAAACGTAATATTCAGCTGCGCGTTTACGGTATAGCAAATAGCCGTAAATTGCTGTTGAACAGCCAAGGTATTGATTTAAGTGGTGACTGGAAATCTGCACTTGAATCGGCAAGCGAAGGATTGAGTGTTGAACGTCTACATCAGTTCGCTAACGACAATAGTCTGGTGAACCCGGTGATTGTTGACTGTACCAGTCACGAAGCGATTGCACAGCAATACGTAGATATGATGGAAAGCGGTTTTCACGTAGTAACGCCTAATAAAAAGGCTAATACTTCCGCTATGTCTTACTACCGTAAGCTGCGTAAAACGGCACTCACTACAAACCGCCAATATCTATATGAGACAACAGTAGGTGCGGGCCTTCCTGTTATCGATAACCTACAAAAACTATTCAGCGCAGGTGATGTGCTTCACCGTTTTGAAGGTATTCTTTCAGGCAGCCTATCTTACGTATTCGGCAAGCTTGAAGAGGGCATGAGCTTGTCGCAAGCGACGCAAACCGCCAAAGAAAACGGTTTTACAGAGCCAGACCCTCGCGACGATTTAAGCGGCATGGACGTAGCGCGTAAGCTACTTATTATGGCCCGTGAAGCCGATTTAGCGTTAGAGCTATCTGACATTGAAATTGAGTCGGTACTGCCAGCGGGATTTGCAGAAGACTGTTCTATCGACGAATTTATGCGCCAGCTTCCTGAGTTAGATGCTGCGATGAATGAAAAAGTTGAGGCGGCAAAGGCAGAAGGTGAAGTCCTTCGCTATATCGGCAGCATTGAAGACGGAAAATGCAAAGTAAGCGTCCAGGCTGTACCAGCAAGCAACCCGCTTTCACAGGTAAAAGATGGCGAAAACGCACTGGCTATTAACAGCGATTACTACAGCCCAATCCCTTATGTAATCAGAGGGTACGGTGCGGGTGGTACGGTAACGGCAGCAGGGGTGTTTGCTGACATTCTGCGCACTATGCCGTGGAAACAAATGGCGCACTAAGGGCTAAATAACGCTTAGCTTGCTTAACATAGTTAATAAGCGGCTAAAGTAAGAAATTCGAAGCTGCGACTTAGGCCAGTGATTTATCGCGTTAAGTTGCATGCGAAGTAAGAGAAATAATATGAAAGCATTAACGGCCTTTGCGCCAGCTTCAATTGGAAATGTAAGCCTAGGCTTTGATGTATTGGGCGCAGCGCTTGCCCCAGTTGACGGCACTAAGCTTGGTGATGAAGTTGAAATAAAAGCGGCAGAATCATTTTCGTTAGAAACCGTCGGACGCTTTGCTCACAAACTTCCTGGCGATGCAGATAGCAATATCGTCACTAAGTGCTACCACTACTTTTGTGAGCAAATGGAAAAGTCTGGAAAACCGACTTCTCCTGTAGCTCTGACCCTTCACAAAAACTTGCCTATTGGAAGTGGCTTAGGCTCGAGTGCTAGTTCAATCGTTGCAGCTTTCGCAGCGCTTAATGCTTTCTTTGACAACCCGTTTGATGAAGATACATTGCTTATAATGATGGGCGAGCTAGAAGGCCAAATAAGTGGCAGCGTGCATTACGATAACGTAGCACCGTGCTACTTGGGAGGCATGACGCTAATGACGGGTAGCAACGTGCCGGTCACGCTATCATTGCCTTTGAACGACGATTGGTACTATGCCGTTTGTTATTCGGGTATTAGCGTATCGACAGCGGCTGCTCGCGATATCTTGCCAAAGCAGGTGGATATGGCGACGGCGCTAACCTTTGGTCGACAGTTAGGCGTGTTTGTTCACGCTTTACATGCGGGGAACTTTGATTTGGCAGCGTCGGTAATGAACGATGTTATAGCCGAACCTTACAGAAAATCGCTACTGCCTGGCTTTGATGAAGCGCGTGCATTCAGTGAGCAAACGGGGGCGCTTGCATTCGGCATTTCGGGCTCGGGGCCAACGGTGTTTGCTGTATGTCCAAGTAAGGCGCAAGCGGAAGAAGTCGCAACATATCTAACCGCGAACTACATTCAAAATGAAGACGGCTTTAGCCATGTGTGCCAAATACCAAGCCAAGGTACTATTATTTGTTAAAAGCACATGATTTCTCAAAGGTACATGGTTTCTTTAAGGTACATGATTTCTTAAAGTCGTAGTAACTTGTAAAAGCACAGTGATTTTTAAAAGATTTAAAGGGCAGAGTATTTGCCCACATAAAAAGGTAACAGCAAGTGGAATTGGTAAATTTAAAAGATTCATCGGACACAGCAAATTTTGCTGAAGCCGTTAAGCGTGGCTTAGGCAAAAACCAAGGGCTTTATTTTCCAGAGCATATTCCGACCCTAGATAACATTGACGAATTGTTAGAAAAGCCATTTGTAGAGCGCAGTATTGAAGTACTTCGCGCGCTTATCGGCGATGAACTGAACAATGGCGAACTAGAAGAAATTGTTAAAACGGCATTCGCTTTTGGTGCGCCAGTCGAGCAGGTCAACGATAACGTGTACTGCCTAGAGCTTTTCCACGGCCCAACGCTGGCGTTTAAAGATTTCGGCGGCCGTTTCATGGCGCAAACCCTGTCGCGTATTAGCGAGGGCAAGCCAGTAACTATTTTAACCGCGACCTCAGGTGATACTGGCGCGGCTGTAGCTCATGCATTCCACGGTATTGAAAACATCAATGTGGTTATCTTGTTCCCTAAAGGCAAGATCAGCGCGCTACAAGAAAAGCTATTCACCACGCTTGGCGGTAACATTCACACTGTTGCAGTAGAGTCTGACTTTGATGCATGCCAGTCGTTGGTTAAAACTGCATTCGATGATCCTGATGTACGCGAAGGTCTTCATCTAAACTCAGCAAACTCAATTAATATCAGCCGTTTACTAGCGCAGGTTTGCTACTACTTTGAAGCGGTAAGTCAGCTGCCTAAAGAGAAGCGCGATCAGCTTGTTATATCAGTTCCTAGCGGTAACTTTGGTAACCTGACCGCAGGCATGATTGCTAAATCTTTGGGTCTACCTATTAAGCGTTTTATCGCTGCAACTAACCTAAACGATACTGTGCCTCGCTACCTTAAAACTGGCGAGTGGGATCCTAAAGCAACTGTTGCAACTATGTCTAACGCGATGGATGTTAGTCAGCCAAACAACTGGCCTCGTATTGAGGCGCTTATAGAGCGTGGTTATATCGACAAATCGTGTCTTAAAGGAGAGATGGTTGACGAAGAATATACGCAGCTTGCAATGCGTCAACTAGCGCAGCAGGGCTATACCAGCGAGCCACATGCCGCTATTGCCTATCGCGCAGTAAGTCACGACTTAGAAGAGGGTGAAATAGGCTTGTTCTTAGGAACGGCCCACCCAGCTAAGTTCAGAGAGACAGTAGAAAACGTGTTAGGTAATCCTATTAGCCTACCTAAAGCGTTGGCTGACGTAGCGGGCGAAGACAGCCTAGCGGTAGACTTACCTGCTTCTTACGATGCGCTTAAACAGCACATGATGGATTTGCTTAAGTAATGACACCATCGGTTCCAACATGGCAAAGCGCGCTTAGTGATGAAAAGCAAAAAGACTATTTTGTTGAATTGCTTGAGCGCGTGAAGCATGCGCGAGAGTCGGGAAGCGTTATTTACCCGCCTCAGCCTGATGTATTCAATGCACTTAAATACACACCGCTAGATGAAGTTAAAGTCGTGATCTTAGGTCAAGATCCTTACCATGGGCCTAATCAAGCCCATGGTCTCTGCTTTTCGGTAAAAGCGGGTGTTAAAACGCCTCCATCGCTTAAAAACATGTACAAAGAGCTATTGACCGATATTGTTGGTTTCACCGAGCCTAATCACGGCACGCTGACGTCATGGGCGGAGCAAGGGGTATTGCTACTTAATACCGTATTGACCGTTGAGCAGGGCAAAGCGCATAGCCACGCGAAATGGGGATGGGAAACCTTCACCGATAAGGTTATCGATGTGGTCAACGAGCACTGCCAAAACGTTGTGTTTCTTCTTTGGGGAAGCCATGCGCAAAAGAAAGGCAAGCACATAGACCGTGAAAAACACCTAATCTTACATGCACCTCATCCATCGCCACTCTCAGCACACAGAGGCTTTTTAGGTTGCAAACACTTCAGCCAAGCTAACCAATATCTTATTGAAAAGGGCAAAGACCCCATCAATTGGCAGGTATAGTATTAGCTTTAGGCTAAGTATCTAAAGCACACTAGAAAGTAAAAAGGCCGCCTGTGTAACAGGCGGCCTTTGTTTTATCTTTCCAGTGTTTCTAGCTCGTACTCGAACCCACAGTCGAGTTCGGCCAGTTCTTTTTCTAATTTGTAGCGATCTTGTAGCGCTTCGATTTCTCTCCACTTACGTTTTTTGCTTTTGGTTTTTGCTGGGCTTGCTTCGATGTCTAGCATGGCAAATAGATCTGATTTATCCACTGGGATCTCCTTTTTATACCACTACAACTAATACAGAGTTTTTGTTTTTAATTCCCTCTGTACAATTTTGTATCACAGCCGCAACTAAAATAAAATAGTTTAGTTTACCTTTTATTAACAAATTGTGACGATATGATGACAAGGGTAAGGAAGAACAGTGTGTTTAAAGCGTAAACAATAACTGTATGTATTTGATCCTATTTGTTTTATTAGTAATCAATTGTACAGTGATACGGAAATCAAAAATGTCTGTCGTATAGTCGATGAAAACCGCAACAAAAAACGGCTAGCTTCCGAAAAAGCTAGCCGTTCAGTTTGTTATTTGCACCAAGTGGGTGATTTTAAATCACCTCGCATTCCTTATTTTGGTGCATTCGCTGCTCTGAATTTGGCAATCAATTGTTGTGTTGAAGCGTCGAAATTATCTTTGTCTGCTTCGCCTTGAATGCCTGCAAGTACTTGGTTTCCTAGTACTTTACCTAACTCTACGCCCCATTGGTCGAATGAGTTAAGGTTCCAGATAACACCCTGAACGAATACCTTATGCTCATACATTGCAACCAGCGCGCCAAGTGTTTTAGGCGTAAGGCTGTCGAATAAGAAAGTATTGCTAGGCTTATTACCCGGCATGGTTTTGTGAGCGGCCAAGCGTTTGCGCTCTACGTCGTCTAGGCCTTTACCGTCAAGGTCTGCATAACACTCTTCAAAGGTTTTACCCTGCATTAGCGCTTGGGTCTGACCAAAACAGTTGGACGCAAGCATAGCGTGATGCGTGTCATCTTGGTTAGGTACGTTAAGTGGCAACATGAAGTCTGCTGGGATAACGCCAGAACCTTGGTGAATAAGCTGATGGAAGCTATGCTGGCCGTTTGTACCTTCACTACCCCAAATAATTGGGCCAGTAGGGTAGTCTACGTGCTCACCTTCTTGCGTCACTTCTTTACCATTACTTTCCATATCTAACTGCTGTACGTAAGCTGGTAAGCCACGAAGATAGTGGTAATAAGGCAATAGAACATGCGACTGTGCATCGAAAAAGTTTCTGTACCAAACGCCTAACAACGCAAGCAATACAGGCATGTTTTCTTCAAGTGGTGCAGTGGTGAAATGGGTATCCATCTCAAACGCACCGTCAAGCAAGCCTTTGAAGTTTTCAAACCCAAGGGCTAGCGAGATAGGCAGGCCAATGGCAGACCACAGTGAGTAACGACCGCCTACCCAATCCCACATAGGGAAAATATTGTCGGCGCTAATACCAAACTCGGTGGCTGCTTTAACGTTTGAAGACACAGCTACAAAGTGTTTAGCGATATCTTCTTGTGTACCGCCAGACTTTAAGAACCAGTCTTTAGCCGTAAGCGTATTTTGAAGCGTCTCTTGTGTAGAGAACGACTTTGATGACATGACCACCAAAGTTTCTTCAAAATCTACGCTAGATAGCACATCGTGAATGTGGCAACCGTCAACGTTAGCAACAAAGTGAACTTTCACGGCATCAACCGTATGCGGCTTAAGTGCCTCGGTCATAATCTTAGGACCAAGGAACGAACCACCAATACCAATTGCCACAATGTGCTTGATAGGCTTGCCGGTATAACCTTTGTGTTCACCGCTGTGAACTGACGCTGTAAACGCTTCAATTTTGGCAAGCGTAGCATGCACTTCAGGCATTACGTCTTCGCCGTCTACCATTACTTTACGGTCAGAGAAGTTGCGAAGCGCAGTATGCAGCACCGCGCGGCCTTCGGTTGAGTTAATTTGCTCACCAGAAAACATCGCGTCGCGAAGGGTTTCTAGTTTGCACGCTCGAGCGAGGTCGAAAAGTCCTTTAAGCGCGTCATCATTTACACGGTTTTTCGAGTAATCAAGAAAAATACCGCAGGCTTCAAGCTGCATCTTGTCCGCGCGATTTGCATCTTGTGCAAACCAGTCGCGCATGTGGGCATCTTTTACCGTTGCAGCAAGTTCAGATAGCTTTTTCCATTCAGGAAGAGAAGTTAAAACACTCATTGTTTCAATAGCCCTTACGCGCTTAGTTTTTCGCGAAGCATGGTTTCAAGTTTTTCCTGATCTGCGGCAAAGTTGCGGATGCCTTCGGACAGCTTTTCGGTTGCCATTGCATCTTCGTTCATTGCCCAGCGGAATTCGCTTTCTGTTAAGCGGTCACCTGGTGTTTTTGTAGCGCCATTGTCTTTAAGTTTAACCTCTAGATCGCCAGGTTCGTTTGCCAGTTCTTCTAGCAGTGCTGGGCTAATGGTTAGACGATCACAACCTGCCAACGCTTGAATTTCACCAATGTTACGGAAGCTTGCGCCCATCACTACGGTATTGTAGCCGTGGTCTTTGTAGTAGTTGTAAATTTTAGTTACAGATACTACGCCTGGATCTTCATCTGGTGCGTATGACTCAGTACCGGTCGCTTTTTTGTACCAGTCTAAAATGCGCCCTACAAATGGAGAGATAAGATAAACACCGGCCTCTGCACAAGCTTGTGCCTGGGCGAAGCTAAATAAAAGCGTTAAGTTACACTGAATGCCTTTCTTCTCTAGTTCCTCTGCTGCCTGGATACCTTCCCAAGTAGACGCAATTTTAATAAGAATGCGTGACTTATCGATACCCGCGTCTTCGTATAGCTGAACCAAACGCTCTGCTTTTTCGATAGTGGCGGCAGTGTCGAACGATAGGCGTGCGTCTACTTCAGTTGAGATTCGGCCTGGAATAGTTGCAGAGATTTCTTTACCAATGGCCACTGCTAGTTTGTCTGCAGCATCAGTTAACTGTTGGTCAGCGTCGTTTGACTGAAGTTTTGCCCATGCTACAGCATCATCAATTAGGCTTGCATATTGAGGAAGACCAGCCGCTTTTAAAAGTAGCGACGGGTTAGTTGTGGCATCGACTGGTTGATACTTTTTAATGGCATCGATGTCGCCCGTGTCGGCAACAACGGTAGTGATATCACGTAATGAAGCTAACTGATTGCTCATAATTCTCTCTGTTCTTTATCAAAATAAATTTGTACAACTCGCTGGAAAAGCCAGTTGAATAAAACGATTCGCTTGCGCGTGTGTAGGGCTTCGCGCTTTTGTTTTCTTTTTGCAAAATACGTATTCCACTAAGGAACGAGGCAAAAAAAATTTAGCGCTTTGGTCATCAAGACAAACATCTAGGAGATGCATCTGACTTATTGTTTGAATATTCTTTTGTACTGCTATTTATATCAAACCCGTGTGACAATTCATACATTGAATAATGACAAATTCGCTAATCGGTTTTCTCTGTTAAGCCAATTTGCGTCTTTTATATGCCATTTTGCTTTTTCAAGCGTATCAGGTGGTACAATACGGGCGTGAAAATTAAGGAGTCGAAATGTTAGTTGTAGTATCCCCAGCAAAAAACCTAGATTTTGAAAGCGAAGTTCCTGTGAGTCAGTTCACTCAGCCTGCCATGCTTGAAGACACTGAACGTTTAATGGAAGTTTGCCGCACCTTATCGCCTGCTGACTTATCATCGCTGATGAAGATAAGCGATAAGTTAGCAACATTGAACGCCAACCGTTTTGCTGAGTTTTCTACGCCGTTTACTCCTGACAATGCACGCCAAGCGATGTATGCCTTTAACGGCGACGTATACACTGGATTAGATGCTTACTCGCTCGATAGCGAAACAGTCGAATATGCGCAAAAGCATCTTCGAATTTTGTCTGGGCTATATGGATTGCTTCGCCCACTAGATTTGATGCAGGCTTATCGTTTAGAAATGGGCACTAAATTAGCAAACCCTGAAGGTAAAGACCTGTATGCGTTTTGGGATGATCGCATTACTTATGTGCTAAATAAGGCATTAGAAGCACAGGGTGACAATGTGTTGATCAACCTTGCTTCAAATGAGTACTTTAAAGCAGTGAAGAAAAAGTCTTTAGATGGCATGATCATTACGCCAACGTTTAAAGACTGCAAGAATGGTCAGTATAAAATTATCAGTTTCTTTGCGAAGAAAGCTCGTGGTTTAATGGCGCGTTATATTCTTGAAAACCGTGTAGAAGACGTAGAAGGTCTGAAAAACTTCGACGTAGATGGCTATGTGTTTAGCGAAGAACAAAGTTCATCAACGGAACTTGTGTTTCTGCGTAACCAAGAAAGTTAAAAACACCCGTTCATCCATAATCACCTAAAAAGTAGGACATAAATTTGAGCATTTTAGTTCGTAATTTACCTAAGACATTTACTCAGGAAAATCTTGAAGACTTGTTTTTCGAGTTTGGCACCATAGCGTCGTGCGACTTGGTGATGGATGAGGCTTCTGGCTTATCTAAAGGCTTTGGTTTCGTAGAAATGAGCACGCAAGAAGAAACCGATAAAGCCATTGAAAAACTTAACGCCAAAGTTATCGACGGTAAGAAAATTCGTGTTAAGTGGTCAAATCAAGAGAAGAAGCAGGCTGAAGCTATAGCTAGTGCGCCAGCGCCAAAAAGAGACATTCCCGAAGATGTATGGGGAAGTGCTTCTCGCAATAACTCTGCTCGTGAAAACGACCCCGAGTAATACTGAGGGAATATAATTGACAAGCGCTGACAACGAGTGTTGTCAGCGCTCAACCTTCATTTAACCAGATACGGTTGCTGTTTGTACTTGAGTATTGCGAGCAGTCATAACAATGGCCAGCCACACCAGAACACCACCACCGGCAAGCGCTAGGCCTACCCAACCCGTTGATGCATAGCCGTAACCCGCTGACAGTGTCATTCCTGCTAACCAAGGGCCAAGCGCATTAGCGGTGTTAAAAGCCGCATGGTTCATGGCGCCGGCCAAAGTCTGAGCCTCGCCAGCGACGTCCATAAGCCTTGTTTGCAGCGGCACCACCATGCCACCACCAATACCAATGAAAAACAGTGATGCTGCCATTAAGTATGGATTCCCCATCGACGCAGCGTAAGCTGCAGCTGATAGGCCCAGTAAAACCTGAAACGTAATCGCTGACGTCAGTAGCCTGCCTTCAGAATAGCGGCCTGCAATAATATTGCCCAAGGTTACGCCTATGCCATAGATAAGCAATGTAGCCGAGATTCCCCACTCAGGTGAAGAGGTTGTATTGAGGTAAGAGGCACTGAAGTAAGAATACACGGAGAACATGCCACCAAAGCCAATCGCGCCCATAAGTAATACCAGCAGCACGTTTTTGTTTTTTAGCGCTTTAAGCTCGGTTAGCGGTTTGGCATCTGGATTAGGGCCGCGGTACGGTGCGGTTTTCCAAACCATTAATGCAGTAACTAAGGCAAAGGCTGAAATAATAAAGAAGCCAGTTCGCCATCCGAACATTTGCCCAATACCGCTAATTGACGGCACACCAATAATATTGGCAATAGCCAAGCCTAAAATGACGTTACTGACCGCTTGCGCCCGTTTATTTTTACCGGCAATGTCTGCAGCAAAGAGCATGGCAATGCCGAAGTAAGCGCCATGAGGAAGGCCAGCAATAAAGCGCGCTATGTTCATTGTCCATTCTGACCACGCTAGTGCTGTTAGCAAGTTTCCGCCAGCATAAAATACCATCATTGAAATAAGCATGGTACGTCGGGCAAGGCGAGAAAAGAAAATAGTGATGAGCGGCGCGCCCACTACAACACCAATGGCATAAGCACTAATTGCGTGACCGGCGACATTTTCAGTAATGCCAAAATCTTCTGCAAAGTAAGGCAATAAACCCATTGCCGCAAATTCGCTGCAACCGATCACAAAGGTTCCGAAAGCCAGCCAAAAAGTTATGGTGGCCAGTGAGTATTCACCCAATGCTGAGGGCTGCTCTGAAGAGGCCTGCTTTGAAGAGGCTTGGTCAGAAAGAATCTTGTCAGTTTGATTCGTCATAAACGTCCTTTTGTTGATTGAGTTCAATCAATCACGTACTTAGTGGCTGTTTTAGCGAGGGTCTGTTTAGCTTTGCTGTGCATTTTTACAATGTCTGTGTTTCATCAAAGGTAAAAGACTCTCAGCAGACTAGCGCTTTGATGAAATGCAAAAACCGGCTCAACGGAATGTTTGCCGGTTCTCTTCGAATAGTCGCCGTTATCATCGATAATATTTAGTAACCATCGATAATATTTAGCAATGATCAACAGCCCACAGGTTCGTGCTTTTCGTATTCGTTTAATGCAAGAGATCGTAGCATCGCTCAGATAGCAAGTAACGGTAACTGATAAGGTTTCTTAATCAATTCAGCGATTTAAATGTAGTGCTTTTGTTAATAAATTACGCCGGATCATATTGCGTAAAAAGTAGAATGGGCGTTTAAAAAAAGCGAAGGTGACTGTTTTCTGTGCACAAATATTGGTTACCTTTTAGTTCATCACTTTGTCATCTTTTAACATTTGTCACGTTTTCCAATCGTGGCGTGAGCACAACGCCGTATCTATGCCCCATTGAAAACAAACTTCTTGACTTTGAGGTGTTCTATATATAGAACGTTCTTTAAATGGAACAAAATGAAGTTGGTAAGGTGTGAATCAATCAACGCTCAACATTCTCGGAAGGCATTTGCAGAAACTCAGGCAAGACAAAGGTGTCTCGCTGTCGCAATTGGCAGCAGGGGCAGGTATCGCTAAATCTAACCTTTCAAGATTAGAGCAGGGCAATGGCAACCCGACGCTAGACACCATTTGGCGATTAGCTAAACAACTAGACGTTCCGTTCGGTCAGCTAGTTCAGCCTCTTAGTGCAAGCGTTGGAGAAAAGGGGGTAGAAGTTCGTTTAATTGAGCAAGGACAAGGTACCCCGAACGTTGATGCTTATTGGATGTCAGTTGCACCGAATACTTTTCGAGAGGCAGAAGCTCACGCCACAGGAACAGAAGAAACGATTACCGTTGTTAGCGGCTCTCTTGAAGCTGGGAATAGTGGAAATACTCAATGGCTGCATCCGGGTCAAAGTCTAGCATTTAACGCTGATTTGCCTCACGTATACAAAACGGGAGACGAGTGGGCGACATGTCTTATCACAATCGTTTATCACAAAGAGGCAAAGGAATGAGCCAACTTTCATCAAAAAGCGGACTCAAGCAAGGGGTTATTGACGGGTTACCTTTGTTAGGTGGTTATATTCCTGTAGCTATTTCATTTGGCGTGATCGCAGTTCAAGCCGGGTTTTCTACGCTGGAAGCCACGCTAATTTCTATATTTATTTACGCAGGCGCGTCGCAGTTTCTTTTGGTAGCCATGGTGGCATCAGGTGCGCCACTTTGGTTAGCGGTTTGTATGACGTTATTAGTTAATGTGCGCCATGTGGTTTATGCGCCCAACTTGGTGCCTTATTTACCGCAAAGTAAAGCTTGGCCGTATTTAATGCACGGCCTTACTGACCAGATTTTTGCGCTAGCCCATACTCGCTTGCCGCTAATGGACGATGCTAAAAAGGTAGATTGGTTTAAAGGTGTATCTATGGTGGCGTGGCTTAGCTGGATAGTAGGGACGGCGCTTGGCGGTATCGCAGGGGACTCCCTTACCCAACAATGGCCAATATTAGACAGCGTGATGCCCTTTGCCTTACCTGCACTTTTCCTTGTGCTACTCGCGCCTAAATTCTCAAGTAAATTGTGGAGCGCTACCTTGCTCGTTACAATGACGGCGGCTCTCTTTTTAGCTCTCAGCGCCTTTAAAAACGCTGCAATTCCATTGGCAGCACTATGCGGTGCGATAACCTTTTATCTTCTTACCTCGCACGTTGAAAGGAAGCATTCTCATGCACGTTGATATCTGGATAGCCATTGTTGTTGCAGCCATCGGGACATATGCATTACGCGTAGGCCCGTTGCTGTGGACTCAGCGTCACTTTAATAAACACAAGGCCAACAACACTGAGGCGCGTTTACCTACGTGGCTAAGCGTGTTAGGGCCGTTGATGATTGCCGCTATGCTAGGCGCGTCACTTATTCCAAAAGCACCGTCAGCGGCGAGTTGGATTGCAACCGCAATAGGCACTGTTGTCACTGTGCTTGTTTGGCGCAAATTCAAAAGCTTAGGGCTGCCAGTGTTTTGCGGCGTGCTTTCTTTTGGTGTGGCTTTTGGTATCGCTTTGGTTTAGCGTTGGGCGTAGATGTTAAGTTGCTGTGCTAAGACTTATTCTTACCCAAGGCTTTCTCGCCCCAAATTTCTTCCAAGCGCTGGTCACGCCCACAGTTCCATCGGTAGAACTTATAGCGAACGGGACTTTTTTTATAAAAATCTTGATGGCCAATTTCGTCGCCTTTTATCGGATAAAAGGTAGAAGCATCGAGTATGGGCGTTACCACCTTCTTGTTGGGAAACTGAGCTACCACGTCAGCTTTTGTTTTTTCTGCTATAGCACGTTCTTTATCGTTCGAAACAAAAATAGCGCTTAAGTAACTGGGTCCCTTATCACAAAACTGACCTCGGTCATCAAAAGGGTCAATGTTTACCCAAAAATGATCAAGAATATCTTTATAAGAAAGCATATCGCCGTCGTAGGTGATCTTTACCGCCTCAAAATGTCCCTTGTGGTTGCCATTATAAGTCGGATTTGGCGCGCTTCCGCCAGTGAACCCCGACAGCACATCGGTAACTCCTTCTAACTTTTCAAAATCAGACTCCATGCACCAAAAGCAGCCCCCAGCTAATATGGCCTCGTCGGCACTTGTTGATGGCGTAAAAATCGAAGCGCTCAACGCTGCGCTAATTAAAACTGCAGAAAGTGTTAATTTCATCACTCACCTTTTATGTGTTGGTTTAACCTTGTAGCGACCTTCGCGTTTAAGTCATCAGGCCCTTGTTTGCGAACATATACGGTTAACAAATAAAGAACGGTTTAAGCTGAAATTAATTTCATCGCGGTGCAGCGAGTTAATTCGATTTTGTTTTACAAGCGTACATTTTTTCTAAGCGCACATTGCGAAGCTTGGCGCGAAATCATAGGTTCAGAAAAAGACTAGGAGGGTGTAAGTAAAATTTTCATCTCATTCTGTAGTCTTCTTTCAAAAAGGGAACTGTCTTTAAATCGTCCATTTACAAGACGGGGCTGTAAAGCCTCTGTGACAAGGGATAGAGCGATTTATTACAATCGGCAGAGCACTTGCATCTTATCCAACTACATGAAAATCAGTTTAGTTAAAACGAAAGGAAAGATGATATGTCGATAGTCAAATCAGGTAGTGCAGCATATAAACCTTTAGGTAAAAAAGGGAAGGGCAGTATTTCAACGGAAACTGGTGCTTTATTAAACCAGCCATATGGTTTTAACACGCGATTTGAAGATGGAAAGGGAACCAACCCCGAAGAATTGATTGGTGCGGCACATGCGAGTTGCTTCACCATGGCACTTTCTTTTGCGCTTTCAGACGCGGGATACGATGACGGCGAGTTAAATACCACTGCAAAAATCAGTTTAGAGAAAAACGATGACGGCTTTGAAATAACTCAATCGGCACTAAGCTTAGATGCTGAGGTTGAAGGGATTACCGAAGATGAGTTTGAGAAAATTGCACAGGAAGCAAAAGAAAATTGCCCAGTATCTCAACTTCTTAATGCCAACATCACATTGGAATACCAATTGAATATGGGCTAATTCGCATAGCGACTTTTTGATAGAAATAGTGAGCTTTTCGGGAGAAGAACACGCGAACTATTTCTATCGCGTTACCTACCATTTTACAGCCTTTTTTGCCACATCCTTTTTTTACCCTCTTTTAACATGTTATGGACACTGTCATACAGAAGTTACAGTGTTAAAACTCAGTAACAATATGTCAGTAGCACTTTTTTCCTATTCGACTTACAGTTAGCACCAATTAGGCTATCAAAGGACATAAGCATGTATTCACTTTATGGTTATCCGAAAACCCGCTCGGTTCGCGTGGCATGGGCACTGGAAGAGCTAGGTTTACCTTTTGACTACAACTTGGTTGACTTAAAGCAGGGGAAACACCTGTCAGAAGAATATAAAGCCATCAGTCCTGCCTCTAAAATCCCAGCGCTTTCGACGCCAGAAGGTACCTTGACGGAATCGGCGGCTATCGTCACTTTTTTAGCTGAACGTCACGGCATGCATGAATTCATTCCAGAGCCTGGTAGCTTCGAGCGAGCCAAATATGAAGAAATGATGTTGTTTCTCACCAATGAGTTAGAGCAACCGATTTGGAATTTGGCAAAGCACACCTTTGCATTACCTAAAGAGCAAAGACTTGAACAAATGCGCGATATAGCGGTGTGGGAGTTTAAGCGCGTGTTGCCAGTATTTTCTTCTATGTTGGGCGATAAAGAATTTGTATGCGGCACCATGTTTACCATGGCCGACATAATAGCAGGTCATACTTTGGCGTGGGCAAAAGGCAGCAAGCTAGATATCACGCTAGACGGTAAAACAGACAATGTAGCCGCGTACGCACAACGTGTATTAGGCCGTGATGCGTATGAGAGGGCGTGGCGAAAAGAGATGGCTCATTTGCCTGAATAAATGGTGCAGCCCGAAAAATCTTACATGAATAGATACCGTGTGAACCTGTGACTTATTAAGTAAACGCTGAATTGTATTGTATCGTCGGTATGCCTGATATCGGCATCAGGTACGCATTATTAGGATTTAATGTGCTTATCACGCGGTATATAGAATCAAGAAAACACATAACGACAGCGCTTTTTTTTGCGAAATATAAGCAAAAACAGCGAAGAAATAACAAGGGAACAAAAAATGAAAGCATTCAAAACACTACTTGTAAGTAGTGCAGTAACCATGGCACTGGGCTTTAGCTCAGCTGCGGCTCATGAACACGGCAACGCAAATGTGCAGAGTTCATCGAAAAGTACTTCAGTGTCAAAAGAAGCGTCTGAGCACGAAAAACTCTTTGCGTTGTTTGCAGCCGCTGACCAGCGTGATATTGAGCTAAACCCAATTATGGCCATTTTTCGCGGCGACATGCGTTACGCAGACCGAATGGGCGACTTCTTTACAGACTCTCACGCTTTAGCGGGAAAGACAGCGACATTGCTGAATTTGTCAGAGCTTAAACAAATTGACCGCAGTAAGTTAAGCGACACCGATAAACTCGCCTACGACGTATTTAAATACAACGAAGAGCGCTCGCTAAAAATGTCTACCGACGAGATTGAAGCGCTAACGGAAGTGCGTCCTATCAATCATTTCAGTGGGTTCCACACCTTCTACCCGACCTTCGCGAGCGGAAAGGGCGCAGCGCCATTTAAAACAGTAGAAGATTACGAAAATAACTTATCTCGCCATAAGGATTACATTGCTATTTCTGACCGCGCTATCGGAAAGTTCCGCGAGGGCATGGAAAGCGGTGTTCTTGAAACTAAGCTGACAATCGATCGCGTGATCAAGCAGTTCGATACTCAGCTGGCTATCCCAATTAAAGAGTCACAGTTTTGGGGGCCAATTACTATGTTTCCAGAAAGTTTCTCTGACGAAGAAAAAGCCCGTTTAACCGCTGACTACGAGAAAGCGACGCAAGAAATTTACGATGCAACCACGCGTATGCGCGACTTCCTTCGCGATGAGTATTTGCCTGTTGCCCGTGAAAGCATTGGCCTTAGCGATATGAAAGGTGGTGCAAAGCTTTATCAATTGATGGTGGAAGATTCAACGACACTACCAATGACGCCTGATGAACTGCATAACCTTGGTTTAAAAGAAGTTAAGCGTATCAAAAATGACATGCTTGAAATTAAGGACGAAGTAAAGTTTGAAGGGACATTAAACGAATTCTTCGACTATGTACGTACCGATCCTAAGTTCAAGCCTGAAAGCCGTGAAGCGCTAACACAGAGCTATTACGATATTGGCCGTGAAGTTGATGAGAAAATTGATCAGTACTTTTCACTGTTGCCGAAGTCTGAGTTAGAAATAAAACCCTACGACCCTGCTATCGAGCAATTCAGTGCGGGTGGCTCATATCAGCCGGGCACGCCAGATGGCTCTCGTCCAGGTACTTTCTACTTTAATGCCTACGATTTGCCTAGCCGCTTAACTACCGGCAACGTTACCTTGTACCTACACGAAGGCGCTCCAGGTCACCATTTCCAAGTGAGCCTAGCGCAAGAAAATGAAGCGTTACCTTCATTCATGCGCTTTAGCTTCCTACCAGCCTTCGGTGAAGGTTGGGCGCTGTATTCTGAAACGCTAGGGTATGAAATGGGGTTCTTTGACGATCCATGGAATCGTTATGGCACGCTTCAAGATGAGCAGTTGCGCGCCATGCGTTTAGTGGTAGACACAGGTATTCACGCGAAAGGTTGGACCCGCGAACAAGCCATCGACTTTATGCTTGATAACTCAGGCATGACCCGCACAGAAGTTGTGGCCGAGGTAGAGCGTTATATTGCGATCCCGTCGCAAGCGCTATCTTACAAAGTGGGTGCGCTTAAAATTCAAGAATTGCGCGCGCGCGCAGAGAAGGCATTGGGTGATGATTTCGATATCCGTGAGTTCCACGCGCAAGTGTTAAACACGGGCGGCATTCCACTTGCTATTCTTGAACAGAAAATTGATCGCTGGATCGCTAGTCAAAAAAGTTAAGGAATAATATTTTTATTTAAACTTTTTACAGCGCAATCAGCGTTAGGTTAAGAACAGTAAAAAGCCGATATTTGACGTAAAGCCAGTAATATTCAGTATTACTGGCTTTTTTCTTTTTGCGACTAATGGCAGTGATATTGTTCAAAAGCTTCACTAGAGTATTAATTGGTATAAGTGAATAATGGTTACGAAATATAAGGGAGAATAAGGTGGAATTAGGGTTATTTTCGCTAAGTTTAACGGTAAAGGACATCAGCAAGTCGAAAGCGTTTTATGAAGCATTGGGCTTTGATGCTATGCCTTCATGTGGCTCGGTGGAAGACAAATGGTTAATGATGAAAAACGGCACCACCATGATTGGCTTATTCGAAGGTATGTTTGAAGACAACATTATGACTTTTAACCCCAGCGATGTTAGAGCACTTCAGGCAAATCTAGTTGAACAAGGCATCGCTTTAGACGTTCCTGTGAAAGGCGATAGCGGCCCCGGGCATCTAATTGTTAAAGACCCGGACGGCAACGCTATCATGTTCGATCAGTTTTAAATTCGCGCTGCCAGTTCAGCGCCTTGACGGATAGCGCGTTTAGCATCAAGTTCAGCCGCTACGTCAGCACCGCCGATAATGTGCACGGTAAATCCTGCCTCTTCTAGAGGTTGTTGCAGAGGCTTAAATGGCTCTTGGCCAGCACATACAATGACGTTATCGACCGGCAGTACTTTAGGCGCGTCGTTAATCAGCACGTGCAGACCTTCATCGTCCACTTTCTCGTAGCTCACGCCGTTTATCATTTGAACATTGTGGTGTTTCAATGATTGCCTATGGATCCAGCCCGTAGTTTTGCCCAGCCCTTTACCTACTTTAGACGTTTTACGTTGTAGCAGATACACTTCCCGCTCAGAAGGCTCTATGGCCTTTTCCTTTAGTGCACCCGGTGTAGCATAGTCTTTATCTATACCCCAATGCGCCAGCCATTTTTCTTTATCTTTGGCTAAATGCTCGTGTTCAACCAAGAACTCTGCCACATCAAAACCAATGCCGCCGGCGCCAACAATAGCCACTTTCTTGCCCACTGGCTTGTGATCGCGCAATATGTCTAAATAACTCATCACTTTAGGGTGGTCGTGCCCTTCAATTGTAAGCGTACGAGGATTAATACCGGTGGCTAGCACCACTTCATCAAACCCCTTGTTTGAGAGGTTCTCTACGTTTACTTGGGTGTTAAGGTGAACCTTAACGCCAACTCTCGCAAGTTGATTGTCAAAGTAGCGTAGGGTTTCGTAAAACTCTTCTTTACCCGGCACTTGCTTGGCGTAATTAAATTGACCGCCAATTTCACTGGCTTTATCAAATAGATGTACCTCGTGACCGCGCTCTGCGGCATACATGGAAAACGCCAAACCCGCAGGCCCTGCACCTACTACCGCTAGTTTTTTCTTGTTGTGAGTAGGGGTAAAGGTAAGTTCGGTCTCGTAGCACGCTTGTGGGTTTACCAAGCAACTTGCACGCTTTTGTTCGAATGCATGGTCTAGGCAAGCCTGGTTACAGGCAATACACGTGTTGATTAGCTTAGACTCATTGCGCATAGCCTTCGCTACAAAGTGAGCGTCAGCCAAGAAAGGTCGCGCCATCGATACCATATCAGCATGGCCTTGTGCGAGTACCGATTCTGCAACTTCAGGCGTATTGATACGGTTAGTGGTAATAAGAGGGATAGACACCTCTTTTTTCATGCGTTCGGTTATCCAGGTAAACGCCGCGCGAGGCACTGATGTTGAAATAGTAGGTACCCGCGCTTCGTGCCATCCAATACCGGTATTAATTAGCGTAGCGCCTGCTTTTTCGATTTCTTTGGCTAAATATACAACTTCGTCCCACTTAGCGCCGCCTTCGACTAAGTCCAGCATAGACAGGCGATAAATAATGATGAAGTTAGTGCCCACTTTCTCGCGTACACCTCTTACTATCTCAATCGCTAGGCGAGCGCGGTTTTCTAAGCTGCCACCCCATTCATCATTTCTATGGTTGGTGCGCTCACAGAAAAACTGGTTTATGAGGTAGCCTTCAGAACCCATAATTTCCACGCCGTCATAGCCTGCTTGCTGGGCAAGGGCTGCACATTTTACGTAGTCTTTAATTGTGCTTCTTACGCCATGTGAGGACAATTCGCGAGGCTTAAAAGGGGTAATGGGCGACTTCATCGGTGAAGCCGAAACGGCAAGTGGATGATAACCATAACGGCCTGAATGCAAAATTTGCATGCAAATTTTGCCATCTTCTTTATGCACAGCATCGGTAATAACACGGTGCTTCTTGGCATGACGAGAGCGCGTCATTCTGCCAGCGAAGGGCGCAACCCAACCTGAAATGTTAGGACTAATGCCGCCAGTCACAATAAGCCCGGCACCGCCTTTTGCCCGCTCGGCATAGAATGCTGCCAGTTTATCAAAGCCGCCTTTTTCTTCTTCTAGGCCTAAGTGCATCGAACCCATAAGTGTGCGGTTACGAAGTGTAGTAAAACCCAAATTTAATGGGGCTAATAGGTTAGGGTAAAAAGGTGACTGCTGCTCTGAAGTATTCGCAGAATGGGGAGCAAGGGTTTGAGGTTGAGTCTGAGACGAGGGCGTATTCATAATTATTCTCTTTTTATTTGCTATGAAGGCAGTTAGTGCATGTCGCTCTTTGCTGCGGCGCAGTGCTCATCTGTCTTTCGTGATTTAAGTGCTGATGGTTACACATAATCCGACCACACTAACTTGCCCGACCAGTTGCTCTGATTATTTACCACCACATTCAATTGGTAAAGTGCAGTACCCTATTTTTAACATAATAAAAAAGCGAGATACCGGGCTAATGGATATCTCGCTTCGTTAATCATTGCTTTCCATCACAAGTATGTATGCGTTATAGGTTAGCGTTTACTTATGATATTGGCATTTTTAAAGCAGTGCTCGCCCTATAAATTACTCGTCTACGTACATTTTTTGCTGGAACTTCAGCGTTTGTTTGCTGCTCCCTTTTTGAACGTCAATCTCAAATCTGAAGGTTTCTTGATCCCGAAATGGCAGCACGGCAAGGTAATAGATAGCATCACCTTCTTCGACCTTTTTAAAAGTCAGCTTACGCGAGTTACCTAACAGATTCTTAGCCGTACCCGTTACGTCTGCCCGTTGCGCGTCACCGGAAACTTTGTCTAACACCGAAATGTTAACCAATGCATTAAACTTACTTCTTACAATGCCGTAGTTAGCGGCCACTTCAGGTGTCAAAAATGGCGTACTGACTACCATATAATGTACATCCCATTCGCCAAGCGTTTTTTTCTGCTCGGCAAATGCGGAAAAGCTTAAGCATGACATAGCCATCGCAAGAAGTGCTACGTAAGCTTTTTTGATTTGTTTTATTCTACCCATGATAGAAACTACCTCTG
The DNA here is from genome assembly GCF_056160105.1 of Alteromonas sp. ABD4_190. Classification (NCBI taxonomy): domain Bacteria; kingdom Pseudomonadati; phylum Pseudomonadota; class Gammaproteobacteria; order Alteromonadales; family Alteromonadaceae; genus Alteromonas; species Alteromonas sp. ABD4_190. The sequence goes on along the minus strand of NZ_JBSWWN010000001.1, from coordinate 1,068,151 downwards.
CCTTCATCTTATTTTCAATTTTACCCATTACAGCTTGTCTTACTCTATGAACCAAACTGCAAAACCAACACTTTCCCTAACAGTGTCTTCAACTGACATTAGCTACATAGGGAAAGTGTCTTGGATCAGAAGCTGTAAAAACTGTAATGCGATGATGGCAATAAGCACTGATAAGTCTAAACCGCCTAATGGTGGAATAACCTTGCGTATTGGCGCTAAAAACGGCTCTGTTAGCTGATATAGCACATAGTCAACCGGAGACTGACCTTGCGAGACCCAGCTTAAAATAGCGCGTAGTAGCAACACCCAGAACATTAGCGACAGAGTTTCTTTTATCACGCCAATTACTGACAAAATTGCAATGCCGACTGGGTTTAGACTACCGCCAAACATTAACCCTAGGGTTATTAGCTTAAGCGCGCATACCGCTACCGCTAACACAAAAGTAGCGGTGTCGAACCTGCCGATTGACGGAATAATACGGCGCAACGGCCCCACGATAGGGTGGGTTGCTTTTACTACAAATTGACTGAGTGGATTATAAAAATCTGCCTGAACCATTTGTAACCAAAGGCGCAGAATAACCACCATCAAATAAAGGCTAAATAAGGTATCAACCAAAAATACCGTTGCGTTCATGTTGTGTTTTTCCTAAAACGTTATAGCTGTTTTGCCATTTCTTCAGCACGTGCTACGGCGGCGCGCATCGACTTGCTAACAATATCTTTTAAACCTTCATTAATGAAAGTATTAACGGCTTCTGCGGTAGTGCCGCCCTTAGACGTAACTTGGGCACGAAGCTCGCTTAATTCAAGGTCTGGGTTGTTACAAACCATTTCGGCTGCGCCTAACATCGCTTGTTGGACCATTAAGCGAGATTGCGCTTTGTCAAAGCCCATGTTCATGGCTTCTTCCTGCATATTTTGTAAGAACAAGAAGAAATAAGCTGGGCTGCTGCCCGCTGCGGCGATAACACCGTTAATACCCTCTTCTTTATCTACCCAAACGGTTTCGCCAACGCTGTTCATTACATCGTCAACGTATTGCCTGTCTGACTCAGAAACCGTGTCGTCGGCATACATTCCCGACATGCCCTTGCCTAACAAGCTCGGGGTGTTTGGCATAATACGAACAACAGGGTATTCACCACCTAGCATTTCTTGCAATCTGGCTACCGGCAGCCCAGCTGCAATGCTCATAAACAACTTGCCCGAAAGGTCATTGTTTTTCTGAAGCTCGCCGCACATATCGCCCATTATTTGTGGTTTTACCGCAAGTACTATGGCATCAGCGAATTGGCAGGCTTCATCATTAGATTGTGTGGTGTGAATACCAAACTCGGCCTTCAGGCCGTCTAACTTTGGTGTGGAAGGGTTTGCCGCAAGGATGTTTTCTTTCGCGTACCCAGATTTGATAAGACCACTGATGATGCTGCGGCTCATGTTACCCGCGCCAATAAATGCTAATTTTTTCTGTTGCATGTAAATCCTATTTGTTGGTTGCGTTTAAGTCTGTGTAGCGAGGCGAAGTGCTATCCGTTGGATTAGCGCGCTAGTTTCGCTTACCGAAAATAGCGGTACCGATGCGCACCATAGTCGACCCGTGTTGAATCGCTTCTGTCATATCACTACTCATTCCTACGGATAGGGTATCAAAATTGCTCAATGATGTATGGTAGTGGTCAAATAATTCTTTTAGTTTAGTTAGTGTAGCGCGCTGTTGTTCTTCACTAGGATTAGCTTTGGGAATGGCCATCAATCCCCGTAAGCAAAGCCGCTCTTGTGACACCACGAACTCAACTAAAGAAGCTAGTTCGTTAGGCGCTACGCCAGACTTACTGCCTTCATCATCAATATTCACTTGAATACACACGTTTAAAGGCGGCATTGAGCCAGGACGTTGCTCGTTTAAGCGGCGGGCAATCTTCTCTCTGTCTACTGACTGAACCCAATCGAAATGTTCAGCTACTACTTTAGTTTTATTTGACTGAATCGGCCCAATCATATGCCATTCAATATTTTCAAGGTTGGAAAGCTTCTGAACCTTTTCAACGCCTTCCTGAACATAGTTTTCACCGAACTTTCGTTGCCCCGCTTCATACGCTTCAATGATATCTGATACGGGTTTTGTTTTACTAACCGCTAGCAATTTAATCGAATTTGGTGGACGATGGGCACTATTAGCGGCTTGGTCTATTCCTTTTCGTGCGGAATTTAGTCTTTCTGCTATTGTTTGCATTATTCACCTTGTTATGGAGATGTAGTTGTGGATATTACCGAACTTTTGGCTTTCAGTGTTAAGAATAACGCCTCAGATTTACACTTATCAGCGGGCCTCCCACCAATTATTCGTGTAGATGGTGAGATGCGCAAACTGAATGTGCCTGCACTCGATCATAAGCAGGTTCATAGCCTTGTTTTCGAAATTATGAATGACATGCAGCGCAAAGAGTACGAAGAAAATCTAGAAACCGATTTTTCTTTCGAAGTAAATGGATTGTCACGCTTTCGTGTTAACGCATTTGTGCAAAATCGCGGGGCAGCCGCTGTGTTACGTACCATCCCAAGTAAAGTCTTAACGCTAGACGACTTAGGGGCACCTGAAATATTTAAAGATATAATCAATCAACCTACTGGGATTGTATTGGTCACGGGCGCAACAGGTTCAGGTAAAAGTACCACACTTGCGGCCATGGTCGACCATATCAACACGCACAAGCGCGAACATATCCTTACCATTGAAGACCCAATCGAATTTGTTCACGACAACAAGCTTAGCTTGGTAAACCAGCGGGAGGTTCACCGAGATACACACTCGTTCAACAACGCCTTGCGCTCAGCACTTCGTGAAGACCCTGACGTAATTCTGGTTGGTGAGCTTCGTGATTTAGAAACCATACGTCTTGCAATATCCGCGGCGGAAACAGGTCACTTAGTATTTGGTACGCTGCACACCAACTCTGCGCCAAAAACCATCGACCGTATCATTGATGTATTTCCTGCAGAAGAAAAAGCTATGGTGCGCTCTATGTTGTCGGAATCACTACGCGCGGTAATTTCACAAACCCTGCTTAAGAAAGTAGGCGGTGGCCGTGTTGCAGCCCACGAAATTATGGTTGGGATCCCCGCAATTCGTAACCTAATTCGTGAAGATAAAGTGCCGCAAATGTACTCAGTTATTCAAACGGGTCAGGCGCATGGTATGCAAACGATGGATCAGTGCCTGCAGCGTTTAGTTGCCATGGGTGTTATTACCAAACAAGACGCAGCGGCAAAATCAGTTGATAAACAGTCGATGAATAACTTCTAGAGGCTATCATGCTAGATTCTTTGCTACAAAAAATGGTCGATACCAACGCATCTGATTTGTTTATCACCGCAGAATTTCCAGTCAGTGCCAAAATTAACGGCAAACTTACACCGGTGACCGAAGGTGCAACTTCCGAAGAGGAGTCACTCGCACTCGTTCACGAAGCGATGAACGAAAAGCAGCAGAATGAGTTTCATACATCGAAAGAATGTAACTTCGCTATTGTACGAGAAGGTATCGGCCGCTTCCGTTGTTCTGCATTTTGGCAGCGCGATCAAGCGGGAATGGTTATTCGTCGTATCGTCACTCAAATTCCTAAAGCTGATGACTTGGGTCTGCCGCGTGTATTAAAAGAAATTATTATGTCAAAGCGCGGCCTTGTTTTATTTGTGGGTGGAACAGGTACAGGTAAATCTACGTCATTGGCTGCGCTTGTTGGTCACAGAAACGAGAACTCTCATGGCCACATATTGACTATTGAAGACCCTATTGAATTTGTGCATGAGCATAAGAACTGTGTTATTACCCAGCGCGAAGTGGGCATTGACACCCAATCTTTCGATGACGCGCTTAAAAGCTCGCTACGACAGGCGCCTGATGTCATTCTCATTGGTGAAATTCGCTCTATGGAAACCATGGAATATGCGATGTCGTTTGCTGATACAGGGCATTTGTGTGTGGCCACGCTTCACGCTAACAACGCAAACCAAGCGATTGAGCGTATTATGCATTTAGCGCCGAAAGATCAGCACGACAAACTGCGCTTTGACTTAAGCTTAAACATTCGCGCTATCGTAGCGCAGCAACTTGTACCTACACCAGATGGCAGAGGTAGGGTAGCTGCAATAGAGATATTGCTAAACTCGCCGTTAGTACGCGACCTTATTCAGCGCAACGAAATTGGCGCGTTAAAAGAAGCGATGAAAAAAGGTAAAGAGCAGGGCATGCAGAGTTTTGATATGGCCCTTTACGACCTTTACAAAGCGGGTAAGATTGACATGGACCAAGCGCTACATCATGCTGATTCGCCTAATGATCTACGCTTAATGATCAAGCTTGACACCAGCGACGGTTCTAGCTTAGGGACGTTATCGAACGTATCTATTGATATGGATGATTAGCTGCATTCGCTTGAGTTTGATGTGTCACCTTAATTTGTGCTTGAAAAGCTATAGTTGCATGAACCAGTATTAGAGTAATGCATTTTTCGAGCACGATGAGCAGCCTAAAGCCTACTTTTGTTTATATCCTTACAGGGTAGGCGTTAGTTTAAGAATACTAGGGCAGTCATTGAAAAAACTTTTCACTTCACAAGATGCGTTTGAAATGCAAGCGGTTCGCAGCGAGCTTGACGCTCTGTCAATTCCCTATTTGGTAAAAAATGAGTTTGTCAGTGGTGCAATAGGAGAGCTGCCTTGGCAGGATTCTCAGCAGGAAGTGTGGCTAGTCGACGATAGCTGGTATGCAAGAGCGTCAAGAGTTATAGCGCCTTTTATTCAAAAATCAAACAACAATGCAGTGAGCAGTAAGGATTGGATTTGTGGTAGTTGCAACGAAGAAAATGGCAGCGCTTTTGATGTGTGCTGGCAATGCGGTAAAGACAGATAGTAACAACAAGCGTTTTACTAATAGTTAATCGTACTGGCTCTCGCTCCAGCTAGCAAAAATTACGCAAGCCGATACGCTATCTACCTTATCTTTAGTCAGTTTTTTATAGCCACCTAACTCAAACAGCATAGCTTTAGCGTCTGTAGTAGTAAGTCGTTCGTCACAGGTTTCTACGGCCACTTTAAAACGACCATGAAGCCGATTGGCAAACTTGCGGGCTCGTTGAGTCATTTCCTGCTCTGTACCGTCCATGTTAAGCGGTAAACCTACGACCACGACATGAGGCTGCCATTCTTCGTAAAGCTTTTCTATCAGTGCCCAATCAGGAATGCCGTCTCTTGCCTTAAGCGCGGCTAGGGGAGAGGCTGTACCTGTAACTTCCTGGCCTACTGCCACACCAATACTTTTGGTCCCAAAATCGAACGCTAGTACCGTTCGGTTTCCTATATCAGGCATGACCAGCTCCCGGTGCTAGTTGCCATACATCCACACCGAGTTTATTTACTGTAGCCTGCCACTTTTTATGCATGGGGGTGTTAAATAGGATTTCTTCATCTGCTTCTACAGTCAGCCACGCGTTTTCCTGCATTTCCTTTTCAAGCTGTCCAGGTGTCCATCCGGCGTAACCTAAAGCAATAAGCACGTTTTCTGGACCCTCGTCTTTAGCAATGGCAGTGAGAATATCCTTGGATGTTGTGACCATTATTCCTGGCGCTAGCTTAAGGCTAGATGCCCAGGATTTTTGTGACGAATGCAAAACGAATCCGCGTTCCTGGTTGACCGGCCCGCCCGCTAAAACGATTTGTTCTGCCTTGTCTCCAGAAATAGTCAACTCTTTATCGGTTTGTTCAAGAAGTTGTTTGACGTTCATAGTAGAGGGTTGATTTACCACGATGCCCATGGCGCCCTCAGCATTGTGTTCGCAAACATAAATGAGAGACCGAGAAAAATACGGATCGTCTAAGCTAGGCATCGCGATCAGAAAGTGATTTTGTAGGCTTTTTAATTCCGTCATAGTTTGCTTTTACTACTATCTAATATTAACGTCTTTTACTTTAGAGGCCTTTAAACATCTAGCGTAAACATTGAGTACAAAAGGCCCTGCATTTACCCGTGTTGAGCTTTATCTAATCTACCCGCTCCGGTGACTAGAGCAAAGCAGGTCTATCAGTTGGCTAAACGCTTTTCAATGGCGTCAAACAGTGCGCCCATAATATTGACGTCAAACGCTGCTTCAATTTCTCTTACGCAAGTTGGGCTAGTAATGTTTATTTCAGTAATTTTACTGCCGATAACATCAAGTCCAACGAATAAAATATTATTTTCTTTTAGTGTCGGCGCAATGGCTTCTGCCAGGCCGCGATCAGAGTCAGAAATTGGCTGTGGGCGTCCGGTACCGCCAGCGGCTAAATTGCCTCTAGTCTCCCCTTTAGTGGGCAGTCTCGCTAAGCAGTACGGCATGACTTCACCATCAACGATGAGTACGCGCTTATCGCCGTCTTTAATCTCTGGCAGATATTCTTGTACCATCATGTAGCGTGTGCCTAACTTGGTTAGGGTTTCAATTATAACGCCCAAGTTGTTGCCATCGGGCTTGACTCTAAAAATAGACGCGCCGCCCATACCGTCTAAGGGTTTGCAAATAATGTCTTGATGCTTGGCGTGAAACTCACGGATAAGCGCTTGGTTGTTAGTGACTAAGGTATGTGGAATGTGTTCTGGAAAGTACGATGTAAACAACTTTTCATTGTAGTCGCGTAGCGCTTGAGGGTTATTTACAACGAGCGCTCCCGCGTCTTGTGCGAGCGACAACACCTGAGTAGCGTACAGAAATTCACTATCAAACGGTGGATCTTTGCGCATTAGCAGCACATCAATATCGCCTAAGTGGAGGGTAGCTTCATCTTCAATGGTGTAGAAATCTGTGGCTTGGTCTTTTACCGATACGGTTTTACCCAAACCCATAGGCTTACCATTGTCTAAATACAGGTCTTTTAATTCAAAATAAACAATCTTTGCACCGCGGCGCTGAGCTTCAAGCATCATCGCAAAGCTAGTGTCTTTATGTGGCTTAATGCTTGCGATGGGGTCCATAATTACGCCAACAGTATAGTGCATAATGTTTTCACCTTGGATGTTAATGAAATACCGCAACGAACGGCTTATCTGATTGAGTTAATATATGGGGGCACACCTAAAATCTTCAAGCTACTTAGCTACCCCCATGCAAGCTAAACGGCTTCTTTAAAATCTAAACTTAAAAGTCGCCGTGCTGAGCTTGAAGAATGCTTAAGCTGGTAATTGCAGCGGTTTCGGTACGCAAAATACGTGGGCCAAGACTTACCGACTGATACCCGTTTTCGTTTGCCTGATGAATTTCTGGTTCAGACAAACCGCCTTCTGGGCCAATAAGCAAACGAAAGCCTTGAGTGTTATAGGGTTGTCTTGCCAAGCTTTGCTCGGCACCTGGTGCGAGAACTAGTCGAGTGGTGCTTGTTGAGGAAGATAGCCACTGGTTCAAATTTACAGGGGTATTAAGTACAGGAATTATATTTCGACCACTCTGCTCGCAGGCGCCAATAATAATCTTTTGCCATTGTTGGATTTTCTTTTCCCAACGAGATTCGTCGAGCTTTACTGTGCAGCGCTCAGTGATTACGGGCGTGATTTCTGTTACGCCAAGCTCTACGCTTTTCTGCAGCACCGTGTCCATCCTATCACCCTTCGAGACGCCCTGACCTAGATGTAAATGTAGGGGGGACTCTTTTGAAAGTGATAGGCAAGCGTCGGCCTCGACTGTGACCCTCTTTCTTTGAACACTGATAATCTGAGCACTGTACTCGTTCCCGTCGCCATTGAATAGCACAATAGGCCGGTTGGGTTTTATTCGCAGTACAGTAGCAATGTGATGGCCGGCATCTTCGGTCAACTCAAATTCTTGTTCTAACGGAATAGGATTGGGGTAATAAACTCTTGGTATACGCATGGTAAATCGTGTTTTTGATTTTAATGCGTATAATACGTGTGTGCACGTACAGGTTGCAATGCTGTCGACGGCACTATGTAAACTATTGGGTAAAAACTTACATAAACGACAGCACGCGGTCTATTTCAAAATCACCTGACTTGTAAACAAACCCTACGCCGCAGAAGGCGAAGAGTTGTTCGAAGTTGACTTCAACACAGTGGAAGAAGACTTCGATTTTACTTCGGGGCGGTAGCCCGCTCTCGCATACTTGGTATGTTTTCCTTTATCAGTGCGTAGTGAATATAAAAATAAACACAAAACGACTGAAAATAGGGTTATTAGAAGCAACATGCGTTAATCCTTTAAGTAACATAGTTTGCTAAAGCCCGTTCATATGAAAAAAAACAATGTATCGAAGCCGATAAAATGTTTTAGTTCTTATGAGACTTTAGTCTAAAACTTTGTGGCTAAAAAATCACCAAAAAAAATTTCTTAAAACTCGGTAACTTCCAATAAGATGGAAAAAGTAACAAAGCGCATTCAAGCTTCGGCATGAGATGGTGCAATTATTGAGTGACATATGTGTGACAATTATTAAAAAAAATACTAAAACTTTAGTTCATAGTGTGGTCAAACATGGCTTCCTGTATCGCTACTTTCGGATAATGCTATCACTATCAATAGCCTATAAAACTTAGACTTTAGGGCAAATTTATACAGTTTAGACCTATTATGTATTGGTGATAATACGAATAGCTGCTAACGTATTTGCGTTGATTACAACTAACCATAACAAGGACCATAATATGGATGAGAAACTTTCGCTTTTTTCAGCAAGTGATGTTGAAAGATATATAAACGACTACGCCATTCCATGGGGTATCAATATTTTAATGGCGATTGCGATTTATGTAGTTGGTAAGATCGTCGTTGGATTTATTTTGTCTTTATTTAGACGCCTAATGGCCAAGTCTAAATATGATGATATGTTGGTAGATTTCCTCGAGGCGATAATTAGCGCTATTTTGATGCTATTCGTTATAGTAGCGTCACTGAATCAACTTGGTGTAGATACTACGTCACTTGTTGCCATCTTGGGTGCGGCTGGTTTAGCCATTGGTCTGTCACTACAAGATTCACTGAAAAACTTTGCGGCAGGCGTAATGCTACTAGTATTTAAGCCATTCAAAGCGGGTGATTTTGTTGAAGCTGCGGGTACTGCTGGCTCAATTAAAAAGATTGGCATTTTCACAACCACAATGAATACGCCTGACAATAAAGAAATTATTGTTCCAAACGGCAATATTTACGGTGGCAACATCACTAACTATTCTGCCAAAGAAACTCGTCGTGTAGACATGGTTGTGGGTATTGGCTACGACGCTGACTTACTAAAAGCTAAGCAAGTGTTGCAAGAAATGGTTGAAGCGGATGAGCGTATTCTAGCTGAACCTGCTCCTACTGTAGCGGTTTCTGAACTTGCAGATAGCAGTGTCAATTTCGTAGTACGCCCTTGGGTAAACGCTGCAGATTTCTGGGCTGTTAAGTTCGATTTTACTGAGCAAGTTAAACTTCGCTTTGATAAAGAAGGAATTTCAATTCCATTTCCACAAATGGACGTGCACCTTCACAAAACAGACGGCGAATAATCGTTAGCTTGAAAACAAAAAACGCTGCTAGATGCAGCGTTTTTTTTGCCTAAATAACGAGTCAGCTATTTAGGCGCTAGACAAAATATAACGTTCTTAGACTGTACCTTTATTTACAGTTAGGTCGATAAGCGGTGGCCTGATAGTCCGCATAGGCTGCGGGCATATTTGCCTGTAGATTATCTATTCTTGTTTGTGGCGCAGGGTGGGTAGATAGTAATTCCATTGGGCGTTCACCGCCGCTAGCCGCATCCATATTTTGCCATAAGTTCACAGATTGTCTTGGGTCAAACCCAGACTTCGCCATCAGCTGAAGACCGATGACGTCAGCTTCTGACTCGTGCGTTCTACTAAAAGGTAACTGAACACCTACTTGCACGCCTAAACCGATCGCAGCCATGATAGGGCCTGATTGAGGAACTTCGTTCGCTGCCAATATTTGACCTACTGCTTGACTACCTACATTGATCAACGTTGACTGAGACATACGCTCGTTACCATGCTCTGCTATAACGTGACCAACCTCATGACCAATTACCGCAGCTAACTGGTGCTGGTTTTCCGCTACGTTCAGCAAGCCTGTATAAACACCTATTTTTCCGCCGGGCAGTGCGAACGCATTAACCTGTTCATCGTCAAACACTACCACTTCCCATTGACCGCCAAAAACACTCTCGGGCACTTGGGCAGTAATGGCGTTTGCAACACATTCTACATAGGAGTTCTGCACCGCTTTGTTAGAAATTTTAAGTTCTTCTTTCATGCCTGAAAAAGCTTGGTCGCCCATTTGCGCTAACTGGGTTTCTGAATACAGTAGTACTTGGTTCCTGCCTGTAGGTGAGGTAGCACAGGCGGTTAGTGTAAGTGCAGCAGCAATAACCGCTGATGCAGTGAATTTCAATTTCATGGTTAATCCTTTTATTTACTGAAGACACCATTTTTGTATTCGAGTTACGAAAAAAATGTCTTTCAGTTTGTACGTCTATTTAGCAGTATTAGTATCAGATAGCACGAATAAAGAAAACTAGACGTTCGCGCTAAAGCGCCTGTATGCCACCTTCAATCTGAACTATTGAGTCGGTTAAACTAAAAATAGGTTGAAATATATACTTACAATTGATGCTTGAAGACGTAAATAGTTGCTTTTTTATAGAAAAGTTACACGCTTTTGCCTTCTTAATATTTGTGTCATAAACTGATTCTAATTTATACATAGAAGTTACATAAATTTTCTGGTGTACTAGGTTAAGGAACTTCAGATTTCTCGGACCTCCGACGTACGACAAAAACAAATAAAAAGGAAAGCAAATGGCAGTGCGTAATAAGTTTAAATATGGATTACTCGCATTTTTAGTTTCAGCAGCGCTCACAGGATGCGGCCTTGACGGTGATGATGGCGCACAGGGCGAGACTGGAGCACAGGGGCCGCAGGGCGAACAAGGTGAACCCGGTGCTGATGGCAGCGACGGTAGCGATGGCATCGACGCTTCTATTGGTGTTGCGATGGATGTCGTAGGTCGCGCTTTCTTGGGTAATCAAACAGCCGCTGAAATCGTTCAGTATCACGCAGATACGAGTACGATTTACGCAACTAATGGCGAAACCAATACGATTGCGGTTATTGATGCATCTAGCGTTAACACGGCCACAATGTCAGATCCAATCAATACAACCACACTTACGCCAACGACTATCGCATTGCCTGCTGATATTAATGGTGTAGTGCTAGGTAGCCTTACAAGTATTGCAGTAAGCGGTGATCTCATGGCTGTTGCTGTACCTGCGGATGTTAAAACTGACAACGGTTACGTGTTGTTCTACAACGGGCTTGATAGTTCTGCTCCCGCGTTTTTAGACTCGGTAGAGGTTGGCGCACTACCAGATATGGTCACTTTCACCCCAGACGGTGGTAAGGTGTTGGTGGCAAATGAAGGTGAACCCTCTGATGACTACACCATCGACCCGGAAGGCTCGATTACAGTCATTAACATTTTAGCCAGCGGAGAGCCTGAAGAAACTGGGACTACAGTCGGTTTCACAGCGTTCAACGGTGCTGAAGCCGATTTGATGGAACAGGGAATGATGTTCCCAAACCCGGCTGGCCAGACTATTAACGGTACTGCAATTACTTCGACAGTTGCTAAAGACCTTGAACCTGAATATATCACGACTACCAACGACGTCGCTTATGTGAGCCTTCAGGAGAACAATGGCCTAGCAATCTTAGATTTAGAAGAATTAACCGTTGATGTTGTTGGTCTAGGTACAAAATCTTGGGCTGGGCTTAACATTGATATTCAAGAGAACGATGCGGTTAGTTTTGGACAATATACCGGCCTTTACGGGGTATATCAGCCTGACACTATCGCTAACTTTACGTGGAAAGATGCAACTTTTATCGTAACCGCGAACGAAGGTGATGCCCGAGAGTATTTCTTTGAAGCTGCCGATGCCGCAGCATGTACGGCTGCTGGTGGTGTTGATTTTGACGAAGACGATGGTTGTTTAGCCTATACCGATGAAGTGAAAGTAGAAGATCTTACTGCTGCTGCTAACTCTGAACTGTCGATGCTACAGGCTACAGGTGAGGCTGACGATTTACGTGTAACTTCGGCTATGGGTGATGCTGATGGAGACGGTGAATACGATGCTGCATATGCTTACGGTGCGCGTTCATTTACCATCTGGGATCAAAATGGTTTAGTGGTTTATGATTCTGGCGACGATTTTGAGCGCATTACCGCTTCAGTTCACGGGGCGCAGTTCAACAACGGTGACGACGAAAATGCTAGCGATTCACGTTCTGAAAACAAAGGGCCTGAGCCAGAAGCATTGACCGTGGGGCAAGTTGGCGATCGTACTTACGCTTTCATCGGTACTGAGCGCATGGGTGGTATTTTCGTATACGATGTTACAAACCCTTACGACGTTCAATTTGCTGAGTACGTGATCAACCGCGATCTTACCGAAGGTTTAACCAGCGATGATGTTATTGGTGACCTTGCGCCAGAAAGTTTGGTATTTGTTAGCGCTGAAGACAGCCCAAGTGGAGTGCCTCTTCTTGTTGTAGGCAACGAAGTTAGCGGTACAGTAACGGTGTGGCAAATCAACCAGCTATAAGCTACCGCTTTGATTACATGAGACCCCGCTTTGAAGCGGGGTTTTTTATTGTTAGCTTGCCAGACTTTTCTGAAGAGCGAGTTTACAATGTCCTTAAGCTTTGTTGTGTCACCTTGATTTAGAACCACTATACCTGCGGCAACACGCAGCGATTGCGAACATTTTAAGGCTCGCTGAGTGGACAATTGTCTATGCGGACTGATGTTAAACAGAGGAATAGAGCTTTCCTTTCGTTCGCTATGGTTACACCGTTTAAGGATTAAGGTAAGCTATAAGCCATAAAACGCAGTCGTATTTTTAAAAGTAAATACGATTAGGCTCAATTGCACTGGTATAGATGCGTTTAGGACACAGAGTAACGCAATGCTCAATACCACCGTAGTGCTATCAAATAATAGAGAATGCCTATGTCTCAGCAAGTTGTGATTAGTGGTGTGGGTGTGTGGCACCCAGAACAAAGTATTACCAACGAAGAATTGGTAGAAAGTTATAATGCTTATGCCGATGCGTTTAATGAAGAAAATAAAGCGCAAATAGAATCAGGTGAAGTGGCTGCAATGCCTCACTCAAGTGCAGAATTCATCGAGAAAGCGTCGGGAATAAAAAGTCGTTATATTTATCAAAAAGAAGGTGCGCTAGACATCTCTCGAATGAAGCCCAAAATTGTGCCACGAGCTGATGATGAACTTTCTCACCAGGCTGAAATTGCCGTAGAGGCTGCCAAGTTAGCGCTAGCGTCAGCTAATGTAGGTGCTGAGGATATTGATGCTGTCATTGTATCTTGTGCCTATACCCAGCGTGCTTACCCCGCTATTGCTATTGAAGTACAAGACGCATTGAATATTGAAGGTTTTGGTTTTGATATGTTAGTAGCGTGTTCAGCTGCCACCTTCGGCATGCATCGCGCTTATGAAATGCTTTGCGCTAACAATGCGACCCGTGTATTGGTGATTAACCCAGAATTAGTGTCGCCACAAATTAACTATGCCGACCGCGATAGTCATTTTATTTTCGGCGATGTAGCAACGGCAACCGTCTTAGAGTTTGCTGAAACAGCGAAGAGCGAGCACATATATGACGTGCTAAGTACTAAGGCATTGACGAAATTTTCGAACAATATTCGTTCAAATTTTGGCTACATGACGCGTGCTGAAGATGTTGACCCCTACGGCCCTGATAAGCTATTTCACCAAGCCGGACGCAAAGTATTTAAAGAGGTATGCCCGTTAGCGGCAGCTCATATTGAAGCACATCTAGCAAGCCATGGTATTGCACCATCAGATGTTAAGCGTTGGTGGCTGCATCAGGCCAATATCAACATGAACACTTTGATTTGCAAGCGGTTGTTAGGGCGCGATGCAGACCGCACAGAAGCGCCAATTGTATTAGACGAATATGCTAATACGGCCTCAGCGGGGTCTGTGATTGCGTTCGGTTTAAATCATGAAGATCTTGTCGCAGGAGATGTGGGTGTTCTTTGTTCGTTCGGCGCGGGGTATTCAATTGGCTCGTTAGTCATACGTAAAAGGTAAACTGCTGAACGCAGATTTTCTTGAATTATGTATAGAGCACTGGCTTGTATTGCCTTTTAACACGCTTATTTGGTACGCCAGGCTCCAAACCAATTTGATAGCACAATAACTTTAACGACATCATAGTATGAATGAGTGCGCTGCCTAGAAGTAAGCAGCAATTAGAAGAACAGTATGAAAAAAGTAGTATTCGTGTAACGCGTTGCAAACGTTTAGGTAATGATAACTAAGGTAAGATAAAAGGATGATTTCAGATGTAGGCTATGGGTTAAATAGCCTGGCGCACTTAGCTCTATTATTGTTGTTGCTAACCGTTCGAAAGCCTGGGGTAGCGAAACACTTACTTGTGTTAGCTGCGGCCGCGACAGTGATATGGTCGACAAGCTTGATCACCTCGATCTTTGGCCCCATTTCCCTTCACTGGCTACTTAGCGTTGATGTAATAAAACAGCTAGCTTGGCTGTTGTTTTTGTCAGCATGTATTCAGACTAACTTCAGTAACATTGCCGCTGTATTAAAACGCCCGATAACTCTTATTATTATTGCTCCTGCACTTGTCGCACTGCTTTCCCCTTATTTATTGGCCGTAAACCCTGCGTGGAGCTTTCTTATTCTGATTGTACTTTCTTTGGAAGTCCTTGTACTTTTAGAAGTCGTCTACCGACAGGCCGGAAAGGAACAGTGGGCATTTAAACCACTCATTATCTATTTGGGCGCTACAAATTTGTTTGAGTTTGTGACCTACGCGAATGCCACTATGGTCAACCAAGTTGAAATTGGTTACATCGCTGCGCGCGGGTATATCTACTTTTTGTTGATGCCTTTGTTGGTGATTTCGATTAGGCGTATTCACCATTGGGGAATTGATATATTTATTTCCCGTGATGTGGTTTTACACAGTTCACTGTTGTTAGTGGCAGGTGGCTACCTTTTTGTCATGGCCGTAGCAGGGTATGCCATAAACTACATGGGCGGTAATTGGGGCGCTACCGTGCAAATTATCCTCGTGGTGATGTCGTTTGCTCTATTGGCTACCGTGTTTTTATCAAATGCTTTTCGTAACAAAATCAAAGTCTTTATTACTAAGCACTTTTTTGCCAACCAATTTGACTATCGTGTTGAGTGGGTGAGATTAACGCAATGGCTTACGCGCGCTGGCGATACTTCCTCCGATGTGTTTCACGCTGGGCTAACGGGTATGCTGAATGCTATTCAGTATGAATCTGGCAAACTTTTCAAAGTAACCTCAAATGGCTATGAATGTGTTGCAGAAGCTTCTTCTATTTCTGGCTCATCAAGTAAGAGCAACAATAATGCGACTTGCACCATTTTAGAGAGCCTAGCGCAATATAGCGACAAGAATGGATGGATCATTGATACCGATGCTTATTTGGTGAAGCCATTTGACTACGAAGGGTTAAAATTAGACCGTAAAGCTCTTGAAGAGTGGGGCTATCAACTTTTTGTTCCTTTCTTAAAAGATGGGGGGTTGTGGGGATTTGCCGTGCTGACGTCAGGCGATAAAGAAAAGATTAGCCTTAATTGGGAAGTGAAAGATTACCTTACTGCTGTTTCTGAGCAAGTAGGCACGTATATGCAGCACCATGAAGCTGCCCAAGTTGTCGCTGAGAATGCACAGTTTGCTGCGTTCAATCGCATGTCAGCTTTTGTATTACATGACTTAAAAAATGTACTTGCTCAGGTCGATCTTATTTTAGCTAACGCTCAACAGCATAAGCATAATCCTGAATTTATTGACGACACATTCGAAACCTTAGAGCACTCTAAGTCAAGAATGGAAAAAATGCTCAAGCAACTGACCGACAAAAAAGCGGTAGAGGAAGGGGTTAACACCGAGCTTTTATTATCAGATATTGCAAAAGATGTGGTGAGTAACCGCTGTTCGGGTTTGCATCCATTACCTAAGGTACATGTGCTTAGAGAGACACCTGTGGTGATAGATAGAGAAAAAGTGGCCAATGTTTTTTATCATTTAATTAGCAACGCACAGCAAGCAACGGGCGATGATGGTGAAGTAGATGTGGTGATTACTGCTAATTCAGACACTAATACCCAGCTTGTTATGATAGAAGATACTGGTGTAGGAATGGATAAGACGTTTATCGAAACCCGTTTGTTCAAGCCTTTCGATACTACAAAGGGAAATGCGGGCATGGGAATAGGAGCTTATGACGCAAAAACCTATATTGAGTCTATTGGCGGCAAGTTGACTGTGCAAAGTGAACCGGGGCGTGGTAGCTGTTTTACGCTGTATTTTCCTATAGGATAATATAACTAATTAGAAAGTGGATGGCCGAGTTTTACATCCACATTCCTTGGACGGATGAAGTAGATTAATAGGATGATGAGATGACCGATACCATTTTGGTAGTAGATGATGATTTAGGTATTCAAAAACAGCTTAAATGGAGTCTTACTGATTACAATGTTGTTTTTGCTGACGATCATACTTCTGCCATTGCGCAGCTACGTCGCTTTGAGCCCAAGGTGGTTACTCTAGATTTAGGGCTTCCTCCAGACCCCGCTAATGCTTCAGAGGGCTTGCGAATTCTTCATGACATCATCGCGTTAGCGCCGAGAACCAAGGTGATCGTGGTGACAGGCAACAGTGATAAACAAAATGCGCTTAAAGCCATTGATTTTGGTGCCTACGACTTTTATCAAAAGCCTATCGATTCTGACACCATTAAACTGTTGGTCAATCGTGCTTTGAACTTGTCGAAGTTAGAGCATGAGAACAGTATTCTATCGCGCACCCGCTCAGGTATGTCGAGGATCGTCGGCAATAGCGAGGCTATACAAAAAGTGGTGCGCCGGGCTGAGAAAATTGCCAATACCGATATCAGCACGTTACTGCTTGGTGAAAGTGGTACGGGTAAAGAAGTATTTGCGCGCAGTATTCATGAACACAGCCCAAGAAAAGATAAACCATTTGTGGCGATTAACTGTGCATCAATACCCGAGAATCTATTAGAAAGTGAGTTGTTTGGTTATGAAAAAGGGGCATTCACCGGCGCGAATAAAACCACTATAGGCAAGATTGAAACGGCGCAAGGCGGTACCTTGTTTCTCGATGAAATAGGGGACATGCCAATAGGGCTACAAGCTAAGATGCTCCGCTTCTTGCAGGAGCGAGTGATAGAGCGCGTAGGTGGACGCAATGAAATTCCTGTAGACATACGGGTTATCTGTGCGACTCACCGAGATTTGCAGGCTATGGTAGCGCAAGAAACCTTTAGGGAAGATTTATATTACCGAGTGGGTGAAATGCCTATTATGATCCCGCCGCTGCGGGAAAGGGATCAAGACATTATTTTGCTGGCTCGTACCTTTTTAAATATTTATCGCGAAGAATTCAAAGCCAAAGCCAAGAGCTTTTCCGAAACGGCGGTCAATGCCATGTTAGCTCACAAATGGCCGGGCAACATTCGTGAGATGCAAAATAAACTCAAGTCAGCGGTAATTATGGCTGAAGGTACGGTAATACAGCCTGATGACCTAGGGTTAATGCCAGTAGGTGCCCATGATGAACCTGAAACGTTGAACCTACGCGAAGTGCGAGAGATTGCAGAGAGTAGAGCTATTCGCAGGGCCTATCAAAAAGCAGACAAGAATATGTCTAAAACGGCAGAACTGCTAGGCGTTACGCGACCAACTTTGTATTCGCTTATTGACAAATACCACATGGAAGATATTAAAAGTAGCGATTAAATGCAGGTAATTGCATCTTCCACTTATTATCTGAATTTGCGCTTAATAACTGGGAAGAGTAATTTTTCATCCCAATTATTAAGCCGTGACAAACTAAACAATATGTGCAAACGTTTTTAAACCACAAACTGACGATGTGGCTCCGCTAGCGCGTCATGACCTGTAAACGTGACTTCAAGTTGTACTTTATTTGGGCTAAGTTCTACAAAAATGACGCTTGCACACACATTACATACGTGATGCGTTTCACCATTAGCTTCATGCAATTTGGCTAACGAGGAAGGAGCACAGTCGATCACAAGCCTTTCTTTTTCAACCGTCATACTCAGTTTACTGGTATCTGTTTGAGTCAGAGTTTCATTGTCGGCTTCTAATTCATCGAGGTGTTCAATTTCATATTGAATGGCTTGACAGCTACAGCTTCCTTTATACATATCTCACTTCCTCTACTGCTATTTATCGAGGGTATCTGGCCACTTGATACTTGCCACATTGTTGAATGATGTGGCAATTCTTGAACCAGGGAAATTGAACCTAGTATCTAACAACGTAGGGTGAGTTCTTGGGCTTGTTAGTGTTTCTATTATGCCTACCCAGCCATTTCTTCCGGAAAGTTTAGCGGCGTAAAGCGCGTAATCTACTACAGCAAATGTACGCTCCCATGCAGCATCAAAATCATCTTGCTTGTCAGGAGGAAGCAATGAAAAGCCTATACTACAGGTAATATTGATAGGTTCTTCTATGCCAATATCAAAAGAAGTGTGAGCCACCATTTCCCGGCAGCGCTCCGCCAATTCTGGCAGTTCTTCTCTATTTGATTGACGACATACGACTAAGAACTCTTCACCGCCCCACCGAATAATAAGATCGGTTTGTCGGAATACCTCTTTTAATACGTTAGCAAATGCTGATAACACTTTGTCACCCGCCATATGGCCATAGTCGTCGTTGATGCGTTTAAAGTGGTCGATATCAATAAGCAAGCAAAGCAAGTCTTGTTTAGCTTTATTTGCATCTGTATTTTGTTTTGCTGAAAATTGACTGCGCCTAATTTCACCCGGAAGTTGTGACTCAAGATAGTGCCTGTTGTATAACCCAGTTAAGGGGTCGCGTAAGCTTACTTCTTCAAGCGTCTTGTAGGCTCTTTCGAGCTCCTGATTTTTTTCTTGGAGGATCAACGTTTGCCGTCTAACTTCACGGCGCAGAATAATGGTTTGTTGGCGTTGTTTGTATCGACTCCAGACTAAAAATGTCAGCAACAGAGCAGCTAAGGATACACTCCAAAATAAGGTGGTTTGTAAGCTTTCACGCTCAGCTTGAGCAAGCACAAGTTGCTTTGATTCTTCTAACTTTTCTAGTGTACGAGACTGGCGCACAAGTTCGATTTCAGCTTGAAGCCCTTCTATGGCGGACTTGTTTTCTGAGTCCAGTAATCTTTCGCGTAGCTGTTGAATGACTGATTGAATGTCCAACGCTTTTTTAAACTCTCCGAGTGAAACAAAGGCACTTAGCTGTATTGAGAGAAAATTTACCTGCCCGCGAATGTCCCTATTTTTTCGCGCATCAATGGTACCCGTTCGAGCTTCTGCTAAAGCCAGTTCAAAGCTCTGTTCTTTCATGTAGGCTTGTGAAAGGGCCAGCCGTCCCTCTTTCATTAATTTGGCTTGGCCCGATGAGCTCGCGAATTGCATGGCTTCTTTTAGGAGGTCTCTACCTTTCGGAATATCGCCATTTTCTACAAGCGCTTTGCCCATTAACATTTTTGCTTGGGCAATTGCACCAACGTCATTGGTAGAAAGTAGAAGAGTCAGAGCCTCGTTAATAGTCTCTATGGCTTGCTTAATGTCACCTGTTTTCAGCGTCAATTCACCCATACGTGCCTTTATAATACCAAGTAATATGGGCGTACCTGTGTTATCAATGCTATCAAATGCATCTTGGTAATAAGTACGGGCTAGGGCCGCTTGATTGAGCAAACTATAAATTTCACCAATACGAAGAAGCGAAAGGCTCATTTCAATAGCCATATTATTTTCACGGAAGTGACGTAGGGCTTGCTTTAACGGTTCAAGAGCAGTTTCGATTTCCCCCTGCTCTTGTCGAATTATGCCAAGTTCAAGGTTTAATCGTGCTTTTAAGAAATCATCTTGTTCAATTTGCGCAATAGACATGGCGCGTCTGACATAAGTCATTGCGGTAGAGTAATTAGATAAATTCCTCTCGGAAGTAGCAAGCTGAAGAAGCGTCGATGCAATTTTATTGAGCTTTCCCTCAAAGGTATAACGCTCAAGCGCAGCGTTAAAAATAGACTTTGATACTTCAAAGCGAGACGAGTTTTGAAGTAGTTGGCCAAGCGTTGAAAAAGCATCGGCGGATACCTGCTGTTGTTGCAAGGCCTGCTCTAGCAACAAAAGCGCCGTACTGTCAGCATCGTTGTATTGTTTTGTTTTTAGAAGGTTTTCAACGTGTTTGATTTCGCTATTAATTAGATTGGTAGCCACTACCGATTTAACCGGCATAAGATACATAGCAAATAGCAGGGCACACATTAGCACGCGCACTGTGCTCAATCCTCCACCGCCCATTCTGTTGTATCTCCCATACGCTGTCAGAATATTTTATTGTTGAGTATCTCAACAGGCTTTCGCCCTAGCACCATGATAATTGTGAAGGGTAAAAAGGTTTTAGTATGCATGTTAATTTATGTTTTAGTCTAGTTTTTCGCTGTTCTTTTCAATCCATTCTCGAATCAACGCAGACTTAGCCTTGCCTGTCTTCTGGGCTGTTTTTGCGAGCTTTTCAATGCATTGCGGCGTCAACGTAAAGGTGGCGTGTCGCATGCCTTCTGGTTTAGCACGTTTTTTTATTGGTACAACGCAATCTGTAAGCGCATTTTTTAACTCGTTTTTTGCAGCAGATGTTTGCTGTTTATTCACTTTACCCTGGGCATAAAGCAAGGCGTCATCTATGAAATCTTCTACAGTGCGAAGCTTGGGCTTAGCTAAAGACTTCGACTTTTTGAGGTTGATTAAACTCATAAGCATCCTCCATTTTGCCAGCTAGTAACTCTTCGAACAGGGTTCTTATTTCCGTCGCGGCTTTACCTTCAGGCTCACTTTCGATTACTGACTGCCCCGACTCTTCTGAGTCATCGTACATGTTTCTGCTAAAAGTAACAGAGTTTAAGACCGGTATTCCGAATGAGCGGCACACTTCTTTTGCCTCTAAAATGCGGTTAGCCAGAGTAGGAAGAGAAGGGCATTGTGTAATGACAAATGCTGCATTCATTTTTGGGTTAACCATCTTACATGTAGATAAAATATCTTCCATATGAGGCACCGTTTTTAAATCGCGACGTTTAGGTCTTAGCGGAATCAGTATGTGATCTGCGACAGCCATTGATGAGCGTAACGCTAAGTTGTCTTGACCACCACAGTCAATGACTACGTAATCGTAGTGTTGTCGAAGGCTAAGTAACTCATTACGTATTTTTCCATATAACTGAACACAGTTTATTTCAGCAAGACGAGGATTCGCTTTTCGTTCTTGGATCCAGTCTGACGTTGTTCGCTGCGGGTCACAATCGACCATTAACACCTTGGCACCTTTCTCTGTGCGAAGGTAAACCGCAATGTTTTGTGCCAAGCAGCTTTTTCCGCTACCGCCCTTTTCCCCACCAACCAAAATAATCATAATGATAATCCTCGAATATCGCCTTACGTTAAAATGCCAAGCGTTAAGTGGACCGCACCTCATATCTGGATCGTACTTAACCTTTAGCAAAAGCATAGGCAGAGTATTAGTTGGGTTCAGCATCAAAATCGATATTTACGAATGTAAGATAATACCTATTGATTTGTGTGAAAACTCAATCTAGTCTTCTAGTTCTATACATAGATTAACATCAGAATCATCGGTAAGAGGTTGTTATGTCAGAAAGTCGCTTCACTTCCAAAGAAGGCCAAAAAGTACCAAGCGTGTCATTTCCATGTCGAGAAGGAGATGCATGGGTAACGAAAACGACAGATGAATTATTTTCTGGCAAAAATGTAGTGGTATTCTCTTTGCCAGGTGCATTTACACCAACTTGCTCGTCCACGCATTTGCCGCGTTATAATGCGTTAGCAAAAAAGTTTGCGAAACATGGCATTGATGACATTGTTTGTGTATCGGTAAACGATACTTTCGTGATGAACGCATGGGCCGCAGATCAGGAAGCCGCGAACATTACAGTCATTCCAGACGGCAACGGTGAATTCACCGACGGCATGGGTATGCTGGTAGATAAAGCGGACCTAGGCTTTGGCAAAAGAAGCTGGCGTTATTCAATGCTAGTGAAAGACGGCGTGGTAGACAAAATGTTTATTGAGCCTGATGTTGCCGGCGACCCGTTTGAAGTGTCAGATGCAGATACCATGCTGGCTTACATTGCGCCAGAAGAGCAAACTAACGCACCTGTTTCTATTATCACAAAACCGGGTTGTCCTTTCTGTGCTAAAGCGAAAAAACTGCTTGATGAAAAAGGTTACGAGTACGAAGAAATCGTGTTGGGCAAAGATGCCTCTCTAACCAGCTTAACGGCGATTAGCGGTCGTGAAACCGTGCCGCAAGTGTTCATTGGCGGTAAGCACATTGGTGGTTCTGACGACCTAGAGGTTTACTTTAGCTAACGTAATATACGTATTAATCGTCACAAGAAACGGGAGCATGGTAAACTGCTCCCGTTTTTTATTAATTATCCGTAGCGGAGAATAATGGTGTCATCGAAGTTTTTTGTAAAAATGCTCATAGGTATTGTTGCGCTTTTAGGTGCAAATATGGCGATAGCTGCAAATGTGTCGATACCCGATACAAGCGAAATGAAAAGCAGAAGTTTTTCAGATCTGCAAAATCAGTTCAAAGCATTTTATGAAAAAGAATGGGGGCAAACCCAGCCGTGTAGAGAAACAGCACTCAATCGCTTTTCTGTTTGCAGTAACGTATTGCGTAATGAAGGAAACTCACCTTTCATGCTGACCAACAAATCAAGCAGCAAAGTGGCAGTACTTATCCATGGTTTAAGCGACTCACCTTTCTTCATGCGTGAAATCGCCAACATCTTATTTGAACAGGGTTTTACTGTAGTCGTGCCGCTTTTGCCTGGGCATGGTAAACGAGATGCCGATGATGACATGTCTGACTGGGATTTAGCTGAACGCTGGCAGGCACACGTCGATGAAGTTATCGACTTAGCCGATAGCATGGGTGACACTCTACTTGTTGGCGGTTTTTCTACGGGGGGGGCATTAGCGGTAGAGCACTATCTTGATGAAGCTAGTAATGATGTAAACAACATCGACGGTTTAATGTTATTTTCTGGTGCGCTGGCGTTATCTGACAACGCTGAAAGTATGTCTCGAATTTGGGGCATTAAACTTTTAGCACGAGTGATTGATGGAAGTTATCAAACCCATGGCCCTAATCCTTACAAATACCCTAACGTGGCGGGTTTAGCTGGGTTGGAATTGATGGACTTAATTAACACTATTCGCGACAAAGTTGAAGAAGGGCAGCAGGTGGAAGTGCCCCTGTTTGCCGCTCATTCTAAAGCTGATGTAACTACGCCAATTCTAGGAATAGAGCAGTTAATGGAAGCAAGTAAAGGTCCAAATACCTTTTTCGTTATCGATGAATCGTACGGATTGTGCCATGCAGATTTAGTTGTGAATACAAGCTTGCTCAATAAAATGAATTTCAACGCAAGCATGGTTAATCAGCAAGAAGAGTGCGCGGTACCTAAAGCAAACCCATTGTTCTCGACCATGGACTTGATGTTGAAAGATTATTTGTCGCAGTTTAAATAAATTACTGGGACCTGTTGACCTTTGGTGTACAACTAGATCAACCGGCCCTGGCTTAGCGACATTAACAGCTGGCTTTACTGGTCGGTGACATCACGCTATTATTTCGTTGCATTGTGTGAATAAATAGCACTTTTCTGAGTACAGTCTTTGAGAAAGTTTCGGTTTGGTTTAGCGCTTAAAGGGTATAAATCGACGAACGCAAGTTCGTGGGTTCTTACACTGTTTTTAATGATGTCCCTTGTGTCGTCAGGCAGCGCTGTATCTATTGAACATTCATACGAACATGCCCATTCAATGTCGGTGATGACACCGCAGTCGGATTCACCTCATGCTAATCATCAAGTTCAATCACCTGAGTCTGCTAATACACATTGTCAGCAACATGAGTTGTCATCACAACATGCGGATTTAAGTGCTAAACACAACATGAGCGAGCCTGCCCAAGTCAATGGCGTCCACGTCAGCGGTGCAGGCGTGAATACCGTGAAAGCAACGCAGATGAGCGATATGTCTTGCTGCAAGGATGAATGTAGTTGTCCATCCGACCACTGTTTTAATCTTAGCGCTGGTGCGCTTATTCAGCCTACTTTCGAGACCGAAATATCGGTGGCGAGAATGGCGGCCACTGCACCTGTTTTAGGGCAGTGCAAAACCCTTCATTTTGGGCAGTTTCGCCCACCTAAATCGCTTTTCACAGCATAGATCTATCTTGCGGATTTGTTTCGCATAGGAGCTGTATTTTATCTAACGAAGTCCTTACTTCGATTTAAAGTGCCTCTTACCTTTTTATCTCTGTAACGCGTGGAACGTTTTTTTGTTAACTTCCTTTTTCAAAGGCAACGAAAAGCAAGCGAATTCAACACGCATTACCCTTGAAAAGTGATGTTATCCATGAGCATTTATTTGGTATCTAATAAAGAGGGCGTTAGCGCTGATAGGCCCTGTAGCGCGAGCACAGTGTTTATCGTATTTTTCGTGCTTACTTCTTTTTTCCTATTTATCAAGCCTTCTAAGGCACAACCGCTGAGCTTAGAACAAGCGCTGCAGTTAGCAATTCAACACGACCCTTTGCTTAAAGGGAATGTGCATCGCAAGAATAGCTTTAATGCAGAAGCTGAGGCGTCATCATACTGGACAAGCCCTCAGATTTCGGCGTCTGTACAAAACTTGCCTACCGATGGCTTCGCATTTGACCAAGAGCCTATGACGCAATTTAAAGTTGGGCTGAAGCAGCAGTTACCGCGAGGCAATGAAAACCTTTACAGCCAGCAAAAGTATCAGGTTATGGCTGACCAAATGTCGGTGCAGAATCAAGCTAGAAAGGCGTGGCTTAAACGTGAAGTCACGCTTACTTGGTTAGACTGGGTTTATGCAACGCATCGCCTTGACTTACTAGACAAAGAGAAATCATTGCTAACACAGCTTCTCGATTTTACTGACTCCAGATACAGTCAAGGCGTTGGTGCAGCGGCGCAGCAAGACATACTGCAAGTGCGCTTGGCATTGTTGTCTTTAGACGACAAATATGTGCAGGCCTACCAGCAAAAAAATGAAGCGAGATCTGCACTTTCAAAATGGTTCGGTGCGCCGCTAGATGCTTCTGTAATCATACCGCTAGATGACTCTGTAAGCGCACCGCTGGCTCAATCAACGCAAGAATCAACGCTTTCTTATCCAAAGCGTATCGAGCTCGATGCTATCTTAAACGACAGCAACCTCAGCCTTTCTTCGTTCTTAACGGTTATTGAGAGCAGTGAGCCTTTTTCAATTCTACAGCATCATCCTGAGGCTATGCTGCTTCAAATTCAGACCCAGATAGAAGCGCAAAATGTGAACATAGCGCGAGAGCAAACCAAGTCTCAGTGGGCATTTGAAGCAAGTTATGGATACAGACAAGACGCGCAAAATGGCGCAAGCCGAGCTGATTTTGTGTCATTGGGTGTTCAAGTAGACCTTCCGTTTTTTAACAAATCTCGTCAAGACGCTTCAATAGCCGCGGCGGCTTCCAAAATGAGTGCGTCTGAAACGGATTTCCGCTTGAAAGTGAACGAGCTTGCCGCGAATGCAGAGGTGCTTAAATCACGCTTGTCAGCGCTAAGTGAGCGCAAAGCGCTTTATGAAACGGCGTTAATTGGTGAAACACAGCAACTTTCTGAAGCTGAACTGGCAGCTTATACCACAGACACCGGTGATATCGGTGATGTTGTCAATGCCAACCTCAAGCAAGTACAGGTACAGGATGATTTACTTAAAATCGACATCGAGCGCGCCAGAACATTGGCGTCACTTGCTTATTTGTACCTGCCCACTCACGCCCATTTTTCGAATAATGAGTAGTTAATATGACATCTTCAACTAACCCTGCTCCAGATACAAAAAGCACGCTAATAAAAGGTTTGCTAGTAGGTCTGCTATTTGGCGGCCTGTTAGCGTTCGGCTTGGCCTCACTATTGTTGTCTGATTCATCAAAACACGGAAATGGTGAAAGTGCCCACAGCGGAGTCAGTGCCCACAGCGAGAAAAGTGCCCAAAGCGACGAAGCAGGCAATAAAGCCCCTTTATATTGGGTAGCGCCTATGGATGAAAGCTATCGCCGTGACAAACCGGGAAAGTCACCGATGGGAATGGACTTGGTGCCAGTATACGCCACTGACGAAGCAACATCTGCGAAAAGTAATGAGCGTACGCCTGGTACCGTAATGATTGCGCCAAATATACAGCACAATATAGGTGTTAAAGTCGCGCCCGTTACCATTGGAACACTTCAACAGACCGTAACGGCGGTGGGCAACGTTGCTTACGATGAAGATTGCATTGTGCACATCCACCCTAGAGTATCAGGTTGGGTCGACAGGCTTTTCATTAAATCTCAAGGTGAGCAAGTAGAAAAAGGACAGGCACTTTATACCCTGTATTCGCCAGAATTAGTTAGCGCACAAGAAGAATACGTTTTAGCTATTAAGCGAGGAGACGCACGTTTAATTGATGGCGCAGCCGAGCGCCTAAGAACTCTGGGGCTATCAAAGAGCGTTATTGAAGCATTGCAAAAAACTAGACGAGTAACACAAACCGTCACATTTAACGCGCCGCAAAGCGGTGTGGTAGAAGCGCTGAATATCAGGGAAGGATTTTACGTTCAGCCCGGGACAACCTTGATGAGCATCGCACAGCTAGATACGGTGTGGGTGATTGCTGAGGTACCTGAAAAATACGCGCAAATCATAGCGCCTCATAATAGCGCTGTGGTTACCCTTGATGAAATGACCCATGGGTCAGGTGCTAAATGGGAAAGTCACATAGAGTATATTTATCCGTCTTTGTCAGAAACAACCCGAACCCTGAAAGTGCGCATACCGCTAAACAATAGCAACCACACGTTAAAGCCTAATATGTTTGCCCACGTTGGAATAAAGCCTACTCAACGTAAAGCGGCGTTACTGGTTCCTCGTAGTGCCGTTATTCGCACGGCTGAGGGCGCAAAAGTGGTACTCAGTGATGGCGATGGCAACTTTAAGTCAGTACGCGTAGCACTGGGGCAAAGCGATAGTACACATTTTGAAGTCGTCGAAGGCTTGCTGCCAGAGGATGATGTTGTGGTATCAGCGCAATTTTTGATTGATTCAGAGTCGTCGAAAAGCAGTGACTTTGAGCGAATGAAAGCGCCCGATCACCAGGCCACGACAACAGGTACTATTGAGGCAATTGAATTGCCAGCTGACGCCGAAACGAATGGCGCTTCGAATAACGCAAGGTTAGTGATCGCTCGCGGGCCGATTGAAAAATGGGGACGGGGACCTGCGACAATGTCATTTGCGGTATCAAAGCATATTGACTTATCTCAGTTTAGTGAAGGTGACGACATCATGTTCACCTTTGTAACTGGCGAAGAATTCACGGTTATTGATATGCGAAAGCACAGTGAACATGCAATGGACAATGACATGGTGCATGACTCAGGTCACAGCAATCATAATCATAATGCGGGCGAGCGGAAGGGCGACGGAGAGCAAAGCGATGCTCATGAGTCCACGGTTCGTAAGTCAATGGCTCATAAATCTATGGAGCATAAATCAATAGAGCATAAGTCGGCAGAACAAAAATCGATAAATCATAAGGAGCATATGCACCATGATTAAATCTGTAATTCGCTGGTCGGTAAACAATAGAATACTGGTATTGCTGAGCGCTATTATGCTCAGTATTGCGGGTGTTTGGGCGGTGAAAAACACCCCCGTTGATGCTATCCCTGATTTATCTGATGTCCAAGTTATAGTGAAAGTAAACTATCCCGGTCAGTCACCGCAAGTGGTGGAAGATCAGGTGACGTTTCCTCTCACCTCTGCGCTAATGTCAGTGCCTGGCGCACAGACGGTGCGAGGGTATTCATTCTTCGGCGATGCCTACGTATATATAATCTTTGATGACGATACAGACATGTACTGGGCTCGAAGCCGCGTTCTGGAATACCTAAGCCAGGCGTCTTCGCAACTTCCAGAAGGCGTGACACCCCAGCTAGGTCCAGATGCGACAGGGGTAGGTTGGGTTTACATTTATGCGTTGGAAAACGATGCTAGTCAGCCAAATGCGCTGGATGCTGGTGAGTTAAGGGCGTTGCAAGACTGGTTCTTGAAGTTTGAGCTACAGTCAGTTGAAGGCGTATCTGAAGTTGCGTCTGTTGGAGGGATGGTTAAACAATACCAAGTTATTGTCGACCCTCAAAAATTACGTGCCTATAACATCCAGCCATCCATGATAGAAATTGCCCTTAAACGGGGTAACCGCGCGTCAGGCGCTTCGGTTATTGAAATGGCCGAGGCAGAGTACATGGTTAGCGCGCAAAGCTATATTCAGGACATTGATGACATACTGGCGTTGCCCACAGGCGTTATCAAAGACGGCGTTAGCATAACGATTAATGATGTAGCACAAGTGGTAGAAAGCCCGTTGATGCGCCGCGGTATTGCTGAACTAAACGGGAATGGCGAAACCGTAGGTGGCATTATAGTTATGCGCTATGGCGAAAACGCTAAAGCCACTATCGATGCGGTTAAAGCTAAGCTGGATTCATTAAAAGCGAGCTTGCCGGAAGGGGTGAAGATAGTCCCCGTTTACGATCGCTCTACCCTTATTGATAAGTCCGTCGATACCCTCACCAATAAGCTAGTTGAGGAATTGCTGGTTGTTGGTTTGGTATGCGCTATTTTCTTGTTTCACATACGTTCATCAATGGTTGCGCTAATCAGTTTGCCTATTGGTATTCTCGCCGCCTTTATCGTAATGAAGCTGCAGGGACTTAATGCCAACATCATGTCTTTAGGTGGCATTGCTATCGCTATTGGTGCAATGGTGGATGGCGCTATTGTTGTGGTTGAAAATTTACACAAGCACATTCATCAGCATGCTGTTTCATCAAGTCAGGGAGCCTCAGCGAGTCAAAGGGATTCAGCAAGTCAAAGGGGGGTAGCAAGTCAAAGGGGGGTAGCAAGTCAGGTGGGGGCAGGGAGTGCCCAAGCGCGAACATCTATACCAGCCTCTGCGCCAACATCTGCAAAGCTTTCGGCAGCCAAACGTTGGGAACTGGTGATTAAGTCGACCACCGAAGTTGGCCCAGCTTTATTCTTTGCGCTCCTAATTATAACCGTATCCTTTATTCCTGTTTTTGCATTGGAAGCGCAAGAAGGGCGTCTTTTTGCGCCTCTTGCCTTTACCAAAACCTATGCCATGGCAGCAGCTGCGGCGCTGGCAATTACTTTAGTTCCTGTGCTGGCGGGTTATTTTGTACGCGGAAAAATACGATCTGAAGCCCAGAACCCGGTAAATAGAGCTTTAAAGCGCGTATATCAACCATTGCTGACGCGGTTGCTTAACTACCCACGGAGCACCTTGTTGGGAGCATTTTGCTTGTTGCTTTCCATGTACTGGCCGTTAAGCCAACTAGGTAGTGAATTTATGCCCGAACTGGACGAAGGCGATTTGATGTATATGCCTACTACCTATCCGGGTATTTCAGTGGGTAAAGCCAGAGAGCTTTTACAGCAGACGGACAAGCTTATTGCAACCTTGCCCGAGGTTGAAACGGTATTCGGAAAAATTGGACGCGCAGATACGGCCACAGACCCTGCACCATTGACGATGATTGAAACCTTCATTCAGCTTAAACCGAAAGCGCAGTGGAGGGCGGGCATGACCACTGAAAAGCTCAAAGAAGAGCTTAACGCTCTGGTGCAATTTCCTGGGCTGACCAATGCGTGGGTCATGCCAATTAAAACCCGTATCGACATGTTGGCAACCGGGATAAAAACACCTGTTGGGATCAAGATTGCGGGGCCTGACTTAGCAGGTATTGAAGCCATTGGAAAGGATATAGAGACACTGCTTAAAGACCTGCCCAACACAGCATCTGTATATGCTGAGCGGGTGGTTGGTGGTCGTTATGTTTATATCGATATCGACAGGCAGTTGGCGGCGCGTTACGGCATGACGATAGACGATGTTCACAGCATTCTAGCTTCGGCAGTGGGCGGCAAAGTAGTTACACAGTCAGTGGAAGGGCGTGAGCGTTTTCCTATCGCCATGCGTTTTTTACAGCACTACCGCGATACGCCTGAATCTTTAGCATCCATGCCTTTCGTTACGCCAAGCGGTGTTCACATTACTCTTGGCGATGTGGCAACTGTGCGTATTGACGACGGACCAGCCGGAATTAAAAGCGAAAATGCCCGACTAAATGGGTGGGTGTATGTTGATATATCGTCAAACTCAGCCACGGGCGTTGACTTAGGGGGCTATGTAGATAGCGCGAAAAGCTATTTGTCAGACCATTTAGATTTACCGACTGGATACTCCATTACGTGGGCGGGGCAGTTTGCTTACCTTGAGCGCGCGAAAGCAAAACTGTCGGTGGTTATACCGCTAACATTAGCCATTATCTGCCTTTTGCTTTATCTGGCATTTAAACGCCTTCGCGATGTGGCGCTCATACTTGCTACCCTACCTTTGGCGCTGGTGGGCAGTGTGTGGTTGCTCTATCTTCTTAATTTTAATCTATCGGTGGCGGTAGGCGTAGGGTTTATTGCCTTAGCAGGTGTAGCGGTAGAAATAGGCGTTATCATGCTGGTCTATCTAAACCAATATGTATCAGAAGCACTTACTAAGCACGCAACAGAAAGTGGCAACACCAAAAAAGATGAGCTTGTGAAAAAGGCTATTGTCCATGCCGCCTCGGCAAGGCTTCGCCCTGTTATGATGACATCGCTTTCTATTATTGTTGGCTTGTTGCCTGTGCTTTATGCCACTGGAACCGGAAGTGAGGTGATGCAGCGAATTGCGGCGCCTATGGTAGGCGGTATGGCGAGTGCACTGGTATTAACGCTGTTGGTATTACCAAGCGCGTTTTACTTAATTGTGTCATGCAAGAAATAATGGAGTTGAAAGTGCAAGATTGAAAGTGCAATAGACTAGATAAAGCATGGGGAAGCGATAACACGCTTCCCTACGCTTCATTTTTAAAGTGTTGCCCGATTAATGCTCTTCCGCGTGCTTTTCCGCATAATCTTCCACTTGTTGCCAAACGCGCAAAAGGTTTCCGCTCAATATCTTTTCAATGTCGGTACGGCTATAACCTCTATCCAGCAATCCTTGTACTAAGTTTGGAAAACTCGCTACGTCTTTAAGTCCAATGGGTAAAGAGTCACCTACACCGTCATAGTCTGAACCAATACCCACGTGATCAACACCAATCAGTTTTACCACGTGATCGATATGGTCAAGCACTTCATCAAGGGTTGAATAAGGGTAAGGCATTTCTTTGCGATAATTCTCTTCAAAGTTCTCTAACTTAGGGCTGTCTTCGCCTTCTTTTTCAACCAAGGCTTTGCGCGCTGCAGTAAGGCCACTACGCCATTTGCCCGCTTCTTTAGACACAAAACTTGAACCAAAGTTAATCATAATTACACCGCCATTTTCGCCGAGTTTTTTGATCATCTCGTCGTCCATGTTGCGCTCAAAGCCAGGTGTAAATCGGCGCAGTGAAGAGTGCGATGCTATAACTGGTACCTTTGTTAGCTCGATAACCTGATAAAAAGCGTCATCAGAAACATGAGAAATATCTAACATGATACCTATATTATTCATTTCGCCCACTAGGGTTTTACCAAACGGGCTTAAGCCTTTCCATTTTCTACGCAGATCATACGAAGAGTCAGAGATGTGGTTGGCTTGACTATGAGCAAGGGTAATATAGCGAATGCCGCGCTCGTAAAAAGCCGTTAAATTTGCTAAGTCACCTTGAATAGGAGAACCATTTTCCATACCCATTGGCAGTGAAATTAGCCCCTTTTCAAATTGGGCTTTTACATCAGAAGGGCTTTTAGCAATGGCAAATTTATCCGGGGCGCGGGCAACAATGGCTTCTACTGAATCGATGAGCTCATGGGCAAGTTGGGTAGATTCAGGCGAATTGTCCAAGCTGGCAGGTACATAAATACTCATAAAGGGGGCGTTCAGGCCACCAGAAACTGCGCGAGGGTAGTCAAAGTCTCCACCTTCAGTGGCTTTAGTAACATCCACCCACTTTTCCTTTACGCGATAGGGAACGTCGATGTGACCATCTACAATAATGGTTTCTTGTGCGATCGTGATAGCTTTTTCAGATGCTGAATAAGTTGAGCTCTTAGCAAGAGAAGAGTGTGAAGCAAAAAGCGCAGAGATAAGTATTGCGCAAGATGAGAGTGGGAAGCGCCCCTTCATAGAAAATCCTTATTTTGTTTTTTTGTCGCTTAGGTCAACAATCGCTAACTTAATAGCAATACGAGACTAAAGGATAATGCACACCGCGACAATAGGCTTTTACTTGCTACGCATTAACCTCAGATTGATCTCGTG
Source organism: Alteromonas sp. ABD4_190 (assembly GCF_056160105.1). NCBI lineage: Bacteria > Pseudomonadati > Pseudomonadota > Gammaproteobacteria > Alteromonadales > Alteromonadaceae > Alteromonas > Alteromonas sp. ABD4_190. The sequence continues at coordinate 1,035,507 of NZ_JBSWWN010000001.1, read as the reverse complement.
AACCCCTAAATTAGTCGATATTGCTCATTTTTAGAGCGCTTGTGCTTGTTTACTTCAAGTTTACATTGCAATAAAAATTTAAAACTTGTTATGGTGAAGACTGCGTGACTTCATTGCGCGAATACGGGATACTCCCAAGCGCTCCGCCAATTATCGATGACTACTATGCATCAGCGCGGCCGACGTAATTTTTTAGTGGCACCCGCTCTTCTCACATAATCAAGCCGGGGCCACAGCTAACAAGTATGAGAAATAAATATGGCTATTAATTTTGTACCGCTAGATAAAGAAAAGCATAAAGACCTAAAGGTTGCGGTAAATACATCTTTCAGCTTTGCGAAAAATACACACCTTGCAGCAGCAACGATCCGTGAATTTGCACAACTAGCTGCGACAATGCCGCTAGTGTTCATTGAAGACACTACATCAAAGCGTCACCACGTTGTGACTATGCTTGGTATGGAACAAGGTCAAAACCTTTTTCTAACTGGCGACAGCTGGAAAGGCCCTCACGTTCCAATGAACATCCTTCGCTATCCATTCGACGTGCGTCCAGACGGCGACAAGCTTGGCGTTTACATTGATGAAAACTCTGAACTTATTTCTGACGAAGGCCAAGCGCTATTCACTGAAGCGGGTGAAGCAAGCGAGTTCCTAGATAACCGTCAGAAATTCCTAGCAGACCTTGCGAATAGCGAAATGCTAACTCAGCGTTTTGTTGCGAAAGTCGTTGAACTGGACCTTCTTGATCCAATTCAAATTCGCCTTACTTACCAAGATGGTAAACAGCGCAATGTTACCGGCATGATGAGCATCAACGAGAAGAAGCTTCTTGAGCTGCCAGAAGAGCAGGTGCTTGAGCTACACAAGCAAGGCTTCCTAGGTGCAATTTATGCGGTAATGATGTCAGTGGGTCAGCTAAACCGCCTTGTTGAGCTTTCTAACGACACAGAAAACCCAATTCGCAGCATGCAGCTTTCTGCGGTTAAAGCAGAAGAAGCAGCATCTGAAGCGGCGCCAAACGCGTAATCGCTCCCTCATTTTGAAGTTTAAAAGCCCGCAAAGTTGCGGGTTTTTTTGTACCTAAAATTCACGTTCAGACTTCGTCATGTTTCGTTCAGAAACCGTTAAGTTTTAATGCCTTATCTTATGCGTAATGGTTTCACACGTCGTTCCCAACACATTTTTAAGGACAAAAGACATGAACATCAAATCTAATAAACTTTCAACAACGCTAACTGCACTATCACTTATTACGGCTTCAGTATTTGCAGTATCAGCAGCGCATGCAGCGACACAAAACGAAGTACAAGTAACCACCGTTGATTTTGAGGGGCTGGATGACAACCTCTACGGTGCTAGATATGTGCGCTACCTTGACGAGGTGAGTGGTAACAGCGGCGCCTACTTAATTAACCCATATCTTCAGCGTGTATCAAGTTTGTCTGGTGGGTACGCTAATTTAGACGGTATCGATGTGTTTAACTTAGGTAGCACCTTTTATTTCGACGATACGTGGATGCTAGCCATTGAAGGTGCCCATAGTAAATTTGACGACGACTTTGGCGATGAGGATTACACCAATATCGATTTAAAAGTAGGGTTTAACTTATCACGCCAATGGCAAATAGGCGCAGGTGTCATCTATCAGCGTGCCACGTACGACTTTAATGCCGGTGGAGAAAGTTACAGCGAAAGCGAGAATGAAACTTCACCTCTAGTTTTCACTCGCTATACCACAGTAGGCAATGGGGGGACCGGTTGGGACTTCACTGCTCAATACATTGCCGATGATGTTGATGTATTATCTGGAAGTGCGCGTTACTTCTTTAGCCCAGGTTTAAGTGTTCAAGGCAGCTATAGCTATACCAATGCGCCAGATGGCTTTGACAACTTAAAAACAGCAGGGGTTGCTTTAGATTACTGGGTGAATGAACAATTCTCTGTATCGGCAAGCTATGAAACAGATATTGATAGCGATATCGAAAGCGACGTTGCGTCGCTTACAGCTTCTTACCGTTTTTAAGGTAACTCAGCCATCAACTATCGATAGCTAGCAATTGTTAATAATGAACTATCAGTTTCGGTTGGTAGTTCATTTTTTGCGTTTATTCCTAGACACTGCTTTTAACTTAACCAACGTGTTTAATTTAGATAAAAACAGCCATTCATCGATAAATTTTAAGTTTAATTTTACCCACCTGAATATTTTTTAATCTTTTTTACGCGCCTAATCATACACTTCCTAAAGATACTGTATATCCAACCAGTTTAATCCCAGTGTTTATGCGGCTTTCACGCCTTTTTTCTACTTGACAGTGGGGATCATTGGTACCTAAACTGTATCTCAGTGGGTAAATGTGGCGAATTGTGGATCAAATCATCATCACTTTGCAGATTAGTACTCAAAAAACAAGAAAACCAAGAGCAAATAATAAAAGGCTAGGGGAATGTTCCGCGGCGCTAACGCAATCAATCTGGATACAAAAGGCAGACTGGCTATACCGACGAAGTATCGTCAGTCGCTGCTGGATGATTGTCAGGGACAACTGGTCTGCACAGTCGATACACAACAAAGTTGTTTGCTGCTTTACCCACTTCCCGAATGGGAAGAGATTGAGCTAAAACTCTCTAAACTTTCAAGCATGATCCCAGCCGAGCGTCGCTTGCAGCGATTGCTACTAGGTTATGCTTCAGAAGGTGAGATGGATAAAAGCGGGCGCATTCTTGTTCCTACTCCGCTGCGAAGTTTCGCAAAACTCTCAAAAGAAGTCATGTTAGTTGGTCAGTTAAACAAATTCGAAATTTGGGATGCCGATATTTGGGCACAACAAGTTGAAGCTGATATAGACACCGAACGCAAAGGCGAATTTGAACTTACCGAACGATTACAGGACTTTTCTCTATGACGCAGCCTAGCGAATTTAAACATATTTCAGTATTGCTTGACGAATGCATTGAAGCGCTGGCGATTAAACCAGATGGTATTTACATTGACGCTACTTTCGGCCGTGGTGGGCATTCAGCGCATATTTTGAAGGCTCTAGGTGAACACGGGCGACTCATCGCCTTTGACCGTGATCCGCAAGCGATTAAAGCGGCTGAACGCTTCGCTGATGATAAGCGTTTTAGCATTATCCACTCACCATTTGGTGATATGGCTGAAGAAATCGAAGCGCTAGGGCTAACCGGCAAGATTGACGGTGTACTCATGGACCTAGGCGTATCTTCACCACAACTTGACGATGCAGAGCGTGGCTTTAGCTTTTTACGTGACGGCCCACTCGACATGCGTATGGACACCTCTCGTGGACAAAGTGCTGCCGATTGGTTGGCTAGCGCAGAAGAGCAAGACATTACACAGGTTATTAAAGAGTTTGGCGAAGAGAAGTTCGGCAAGCGCATTGCTCACGCTATTGTTAACACACGTAAAGATACACCTATTTCGCGTACTGCACAGCTTGCCAAAATCATTGATGAAGCCGTACCTGTAAAAGATAAATTCAAGCACCCTGCAACCCGCGCATTTCAAGGTATTCGCATTTATATCAATGCTGAGCTAGAGCAACTTCGCGTGGGTCTTAAAGCTGCCACACAAGTGTTAGCAAAAGAAGGTCGATTAGCCGTTATTTCATTTCACTCGTTAGAAGACCGCTTGGTAAAGCGCTTTATTAAGGATCAAAGTAAAGGGAAAGTTGTACCGCACAATTTACCGATAACCCAAGCTGAAATAGATGCCGATAAAGTGCTTAAAGCTCTGGGTAAAGCAATAAAACCTTCAGAACAGGAGATTGCGAACAACGTTCGCTCTCGCAGTTCGGTATTACGTGTGGCAGAAAAGTTATGACCAAAGCCATACCAGACAAGGCCAGCACTAATTTCAAATTACTGCTCATTATTGTTTCAGATTTGACCCGCAACAAGTTGCGGGTTTTGTTGTATTTAATGGTTATCACAAGTGCTATGGCTGTGACCCTTAGTAGTCATCACAATAGGCAGCAAGTCATTGCCCTTGAAGACCTTATGCAAGAGAAAGATGAGCTTGATGTTGAGTGGCGTAACCTGGTGCTTGAGCAACGTGCGCTGACCGAGCATAACCGCATAGAAAACCTGGTTGAGAAGCAGTTGGAAATGTACCGCGCTACTGCAGACGATGAAGTAGTGGTGAGGCTAAAATGAGTACATCAGCCCTTTCTCGTAAGCGCAAAAAGACAGGCGCAAAACAAAATGTAACGCCAAGCTTGGTACACTGGCGTTTTGTGGTTGTGCTTATTGTAATCATGTTGGTTTTTGGCGTGTTAGCCGCACGCGCAGCTTACATTCAAGTTATCGAACCTGATGAGCTTATTCAACAAGGCGACAACCGCACGCTTAGAACCCGAGACATGCCAACTTATCGCGGTTTGATCACCGACAGAAACGGTGTTGAACTGGCGGTAAGTGTTCCTGTTCGCGCCATCTATGCAGACCCAAAAATTATCCATGAAAATAACGGTTTCGAGGAAGAACGCCGCTGGGAAGCGCTGGCAGATGTACTGCGCCAAGACGTAAATGAATTGAAAGAAAAAGTGGCAAACCCTAAACGCCGCTTTGTTTATTTGCAGCGTCAGGTGTCGCCCGCTATGGCAGAATACGTTGATAAACTGGACATTCCAGGCATTTATCTTCGTCGTGAAAGCCGCCGCTACTATCCTACGGGTGAGGTGTCAGCACAGTTAATCGGTGTTACCGATGTGGATGACACAGGTGTTGAAGGCTTAGAGCGCATGTATGACGAGTGGCTAACGGGCACGCCGGGCTCTCGTAAAATACGCCGTGATGCGAAAGGCCGTCAGGTAGAAATCTTAGAAACTAAATCTGGTGAAAAAGCCGGCGACCTGCAGTTGACTATCGATCAGCGCATTCAAGCACTTGCTTACAAAGAAATTAAAGAAGCCATGATTTATTACCAATCAAGTTCGGCTTCCGCCATCGTTATCGATGTAAAAAGCGGTGACGTATTAGCTATGGTTAACGCGCCTTCATTTAATCCGAACGATAGAAGTAAATTATCTGCACATCGAATGCGTAACCGAGTTATTACCGATGCATTCGAGCCGGGTTCAGCATTGAAGCCACTGGCAGTGCTTACTGCATTAGAATTCGGTGAAGTTGAGCCTGAAGATTCAGTAAACACCCACCCAGGTTGGATGCGTTTGGGCGGCAGTCTAGTAAAAGACTCACGCAACTATGGAGAACTAACGTTAGAAGAAATCATTCAGCATTCCTCGAACATGGGCACATCTAAACTGGCGTTGTCTGTGCCTAAACAGTTCCTGCTTGATACCTACTACAACATGGGCTTAATGAGCGATACCGGGCTGAACATGGCAGGCGAGAGCAGTGGTATTTTCCACGAGCGTAGTCGCTGGTCTGAATTTGAGTTAGCCACATTGTCGTTTGGATACGGTATCTCTGTAACTACGGCACAGTTGGGGCGTCTTTACGCTACCTTGGCAAACGGCGGTACAAAGACACCACTCAATATAATCAAGTCGCCAGAACAACCATCGTGGCAAGCTCAATCAGAGCGGGTGATCAGCGAAGAAAACGCAAAAGCCATTGTTCAAATGATGGAAAGCGTAACCCAGCGCGGTGGCACGGCAACCAAAGCTGCAGTTCCAGGTTATCGGGTAGCGGGCAAAACAGGTACCAGCCGCAAAGCAGTAGCCGGCGGTTACGGTGAAGAGTACGTGAACATTTTTGCCGGTATTGCACCTGTGTCTGACCCAAGACTAGTGACTATTGTGTTGATCAACGAACCCGGCGGCGATTTGTATCACGCGGGGGATACCGCTGCACCTGTCTTCTCATCGATTATGGGTGGTGCACTGCACATGTTAAACGTTACGCCCGATGACAAGCAGGTTACGTCAAGTCGCTTATTGAAAGGAGGTCAAAGTGGTAGTTAGTGCCTTTATTCAAAGTATTAAAGCCTTGTTAGCAAAATTTGGTGTAGATGCTCCAGATATCCGCATTGAAGGTTTAACGCTAGACAGCCGAGAAGTGAATACGCGCTTAGCGTTTGTAGCAGTTAAAGGCCACGAACGTGATGGTCGCGATTTTATACCTCAGGCAATAAGTTTAGGGGCCCGTGTAATTCTGGCGCAAACTGAAGACAGTAGTGCCCATGGTCAAATGGAAATGCGTGACCACAGCGTCATCATTTCACTATATGAACTACCACAAATGCTCTCTGCATTGGCTGCTGCGTTTTATGACTACCCAGCCCAGAAAATGACCACGGTAGCGGTAACAGGGACAAACGGAAAAACCTCTACAGTTCAATTGCTTACCCAGTTGAAGGATGCTTTGGGGACACGAAGTGCAAGCATAGGAACCTTAGGGAGTAGTGTGTTTGAGGGCGATGAAACCCAGTGGACGAACACGCCTGCAGCAAACACCACCCCCGATGCCATACGTATGCAATATTTGTTGGCAGACTTTGTGCAAAGCGAAGTGCGCCATACGGCTTTTGAAGCAAGCTCTCACGCATTGGTTCAGGGGCGGCTTGGTACAGTAAAAACCGATATCGCTGTTTTCACCAACCTTACTCGAGATCATCTCGATTACCACGGCACCATGGAAGAGTACGGCAAAGCCAAGCGCTTGCTGCTTCAGCAGCCAGGTTTAAAGGCTGTGGTATTAAACGCTAATGATGATGAAAGTAAGAAGTGGGATGGCGCAGCAGATAAGACGATTACACGAATCTGGACAGGAATAGACGAAGGTGGTCTGGATGGAAGCGGTGAAAGTGAGTTAATGCGAGAGCATAACAATCCTCAAAGTCGCCATTGTTTCGCCACAAATGCTTCTTATCATGCAGGTGGATGTAGCTTTGAACTGGTGAGTTCGTGGGGAAGCGCTGCTATTTCGCTGCCACTATTTGGAAAGTTCAATATCAGCAATGTACTTAGCGCTATAGGTACGTTACTCGCTGAAGGCGAGCGTTTTGATGACGTGGTTAACGCGGTAAATGCAATCACGCCTGTACCCGGGCGAATGGAAGTTTTCCCTGTAACGGGTGCGGCGAACCTAGTGGTGGACTACGCGCATACGCCAGATGCTCTGGAGAAAGTGCTGTTAAGCGCAATATTCCATACCACAGGTAAAGTGTGGTGTGTGTTTGGCTGCGGTGGCGACCGAGACAAAGGCAAGCGACCGTTAATGGGGCAGGCTGCCGAAGCCGGTGCTGACGCTATTGTTATCACCACAGATAACAGTCGCAGTGAAAACCCTGAATCTATCGCCGAGGATATCATTGCGGGTTTGAAAAACCGTGAGCTGGCAGTATCTATTCCCGATCGCGAGCAAGCTATTCGTCATTGCCTTGAGCATGCGCATGAAAGCGACATCATCATCGTGGCCGGGAAAGGCCATGAAGATTACCAAATTATCGATGACAAAAAGACTAACTATAACGAACGTGCAGTTGTGGCGCGACTGCAACAGGAGTACAGCAAATGATAACAACAACGCTGTCATGGATAGCCGAAAAGGTTAATGGGAAATTATTAAAAGGCGCTGCAGACGTTGAAGTGTCTGCAGTAAGTACAGATACCCGCACCCTTGAAGATGGCGCAGTTTACTTAGCCTTGAAAGGCCCGAATTTTAATGGCCATGATTTTGTTTCAACGGCAGAGAAAGCGGGAGCAAGTGCGGTTATTGCCAGTGAAGACGTAGCAACCTCGTTACCTGTCATCATGGTTGAAGATACCAAAGAAGCACTTGGCCTGTTAGGTGCAGCAGTAAAAGCTCATGTGGCACCAAAAACCATTGCCATCACCGGAAGCAGTGGTAAAACCACCGTAAAAGAAATGTGTGCCGCTATTTTGGCGCGAAGAGGCAATGTATTAGCCACAAACGGTAACTTCAATAATGATATTGGTGTGCCGCTAACCCTTTTACGCCTAGAGCCTCAGCATGAATACGCGGTTATGGAGTTAGGCGCAAATCACATTGGTGAAATAGCCTATACCACGAACCTTGTTAAGCCGGACGTAGCGACTATCGTAAACGCCGCCGCTTCTCACTTAGAAGGCTTTGGCAGCTTGCTAGGCGTGGCGCGCGCCAAAAGCGAAATTTTTAAAGGCTTAGGCAGTGACGGTGTGGCGGTAGTCAATGTTGATAGTCAGTTTGCTGAATTTTGGCAGGGCAAACTTAAACAGACCAAAACGCTAACGTTTTCGCCCCAGCAGAAAAACGGCGCTGACTTTAGAGCAGAAGATATCACCATTGGATTAGATGGCTGCGCCGCATTTCACTTGATTTGCCCGCAAGGTGATATATCTATACAGCTAACAATACCTGGTATCCACAATGTAGGGAATGCCCTTGTTGCTGCTGCGCTAACGTTACAAGTTGGAGCCACGTTAGAAAATGTGCGAGATGGTTTACTTGCCATGAAGCAGGTTAGTGGGCGTCTCAATGTGAAACAACTTACCGAACAGGTTCGCCTTTTAGATGATACCTACAACGCCAACGTGGCGTCTGTTAATGCAGCAATTGATACGCTAAGTAGCTTTTCAGGCATTCGCGTTCTTGTTCTAGGCGACATGAAAGAGTTGGGTGAAAAGGCGCGTTTTTACCACGAGCAGGTGGGGGAATACGCTAAACAAAAAGGAATTAATTACCTGTATACCATGGGCGTTTTGAGTCAATCAGCAAGTGCTGTGTTTAATGAGAACGGTGGCCATTTCAGCGATGTTGAAAGTTTGTTGGCCGCAATGGAGAGTGATTTGTTAGTGCAGCAGCGCGATATTTCAATTTTAGTTAAAGGTTCACGCAGCTCCAAAATGGAGCGTGTGGTAGAGGCGGTAGAGGCCTCTGCGCTGGGAAAGCACGATAGCCGTCGGGAGCGAATAGCATGTTAATTTGGCTAGCCGACTGGCTGACACAATTCGATTCAGGGTTTAACGTATTTTCATACCTTACCCTTCGTGCAATTTTAAGCACGCTGACCGCGTTACTTATTGCCATTCTTATTGGCCCTAAGATGATTCGCTATTTGCAACGTATGCAAATTGGTCAAACCGTACGTGATGATGGCCCGCAAAGCCATTTATCAAAATCAGGCACACCTACCATGGGCGGGTTACTCATACTCGCGGCTATCGTGGTAAGCGGCCTGCTTTGGGCTGACCTGACTAACCGTTATGTGTTGGTAACCCTTACCGTGGTTGTGGCCTACGGTATTATTGGGTTTGTCGACGACTACAGAAAAGTGATCCGCAAAGACTCTAAGGGGCTCATCGCCCGTTGGAAATATTTCTGGCAATCGGTAGTTGCATTAGGGGTTGCGTTCTATCTATATAGCAGCGCAACGATAAGCGCTGAAACCTCGCTACTGGTGCCTTTCTTCAAAGAAGTGTTCCCGCAGTTAGGGGCGTTCTTCATCATCATTACTTACTTTGCCATTGTAGGCACAAGTAACGCGGTAAACCTTACCGATGGGTTGGATGGACTCGCCATCGTTCCAACCATACTAGTCGCGGGCGCATTTGCCATTTTTGCCTATGTGACAGGCAACGCGAACTTTGCCGAATACCTGAATATTCCTCATATTCCGCTCACCAGTGAACTGGTGATTGTGTGTACCGCCATGGTCGGGGCTGGCTTAGGCTTCTTATGGTTTAACACGTACCCAGCACAAGTGTTTATGGGAGATGTTGGTTCACTAGCACTAGGCGGCACATTAGGCGTGCTTGCAGTACTAGTGCGTCAGGAACTCGTGTTAATCATAATGGGTGGTGTTTTTGTTATGGAAACCTTGTCGGTCATCCTTCAGGTAGGTTCTTACAAATTGCGTGGTCAGCGAATTTTCCGCATGGCGCCTATTCACCATCACTATGAATTGAAGGGCTGGCCAGAGCCGCGGGTTATCGTGCGTTTTTGGATCATTTCAATCATTTTGGTATTGGTGGGTCTTGCTACCCTCAAACTTAGATAAGCGGTAAAGAGATAAATCGTAATGTCGTATAACGTACGTGAGCATAGTTATGTAGTCGGTGGCCTAGGTGTTACAGGTCAGGCTTGCGTGCGCTTTTTGTTGCAAAAGAAAGCAACGGTTAAAGCGTTTGATACACGTGCTAATTTTGCTTCACCTGCTGATCTTGATGGTGATCTCGACTCTGGCATGCAAGCTTTTATGGCAGAGAAGGTCACTTGCCATGCCTTAAGCGAAGATTACTTCGATGGTGTAGACACCTTGGTGTTAAGCCCGGGTCTTGCCCCTAATATTGAACAAGTTGCCTTGGCAAATTCTTGCGGAGTAGAGGTTATTGGGGATGTCGAGCTGTTTGCCCGCCTAAATACACCTGAAAATAGCACTGCGCCAGCTAAGCGCGTAGTAGGTATAACCGGTTCTAACGGTAAAACCACGGTTACTTTATTAGTGAACCATCTGCTTAAAAGCTGTGGCGTAAAAAGCATTGAAGCGGGTAACGTAGGCCGCCCTGTGCTTGAAGCATTGGAAAGCGGTGCAGATGTAGTGGTGATGGAGCTATCAAGTTTTCAGCTTGAAACAACCTCTAGCCTGGAACTTGAAGCTGCCACAGTGCTTAATATTTCCGATGACCACCTAGACCGTCATGGTACCCTTGAAGCCTATATTGATGCCAAGCATCGCATTTTTGATAACGCAAAATCTGCGATTGTGTGGCGAGACGGTGAGTTTGTAGCGCCAGACGAGCAGATTATTGCTGATGCTAAGGCTAATGTTGCATTAAACGCCGTATCTAATGCAGTATCTGATGGCGAATCTAATGCCGCGTCTATTGAAGAGTCGCTAGCGTCAAAAGATATTGTTGAATATGGACTGGGAGAGTCGACTACAGGGTTTGCGATTGCGGCTTTTGACGGTGACGATAGTGCTCGTGACGACGCACAAAGTCTATGCATCACGTTTGACGGCGAAAAGCTTATTGCCCTTAGCGATATTCACTTAGCGGGCATGCATAACGTGCTAAATATTATGGCTGCATTAGGCATCTGCCTCCAGCTAGGTGTTTCGCCTGAACTCGCGGTTAAACACCTACATAGCTTTAAATCTGCACCACACCGGTGTGTGGAAATAGCTCGTGTAGACGACGTCCGCTATATCGACGATTCCAAAGCAACCAACATTGGCGCAACGGTTGCGGCCCTTGAAGGGCTAGCCCCGACTATACAAGGGAAGCTGATCCTTATTGCCGGTGGTGATGCTAAAGGCGCGGATATGGCAAACCTAACACCATATCTAGAGCAGCACGTTTCCCATGTGTTCGCCTTAGGTAAAGATGCACACCTTTTTGAAAAAAGTTTTGCGCATACCACTCGTGTGGCAACCATGAAAGATGCCGTAAAAGCAGCAACAAGGCTTGCTGCCCCTGGTGATGTAGTGCTGCTTTCGCCTGCGTGTGCAAGTTTAGATATGTTTAAGAACTATATGCATCGCGGTGACGTGTTTAAACAAGATGTATACGACCTACATAATTTACACGTTGAAGACAACGGCGCTGTGGGGGCCGCATCATGATGACTGCCTCTACTAAACTTAGCGCGTTATTTGCCGCGAAGCACGACGGCCAACCTTCAGCTAAACATCCCTATGACGTGACGCTGATATTAATCGCGCTGGCGCTAATGAGCATCGGCGTTGTTATAGTAACCTCGGCGTCGATGCCGGTGGCCGATAGGCTGCACGACAACCCCTTCTATTTTGCTATTCGCCACGGTATTTACATTGTTGGGGCGATCGTTGCCGCTATGGTAGTGCTGAATTTGCCCATGCAGTTTTGGCGTATGACCAATCCCTATCTTCTGCTTGCGGCCATCGCGCTATTGCTAGCAGTACTGGTAGTGGGAAGAACAGTAAACGGGAGTACCCGTTGGTTGGCAATTGGGCCTATTACCATTCAAGCTGCCGAACCTGCTAAGCTCTTTTTCTTTGCCTATTTGGCAGGGTATCTAGTACGCCGTTACGAAGAAGTTACCGAGAATCTAAAAGGATTTATTAAACCCCTTGTCGTGTTCTTTGCGTTAGCGATGCTATTACTGCTACAGCCAGACTTAGGTACCGTCGTTGTGATGTTTGCTACTACAATTGGCTTGTTGTTTTTAGCAGGTGCACGACTTTGGCAGTTCTTCGCACTGGTGTTTGCAGGCATATTGGCGGTTGTAGCGCTTATCGTGTTCGAAGAATACCGAATGAAACGGGTTACCTCTTTCTTAGACCCTTGGGCCGATCCATTTGGGGCAGGTTATCAGCTTACCCAGTCTTTAATGGCCTATGGCCGTGGCAACTGGTTTGGGCAAGGCCTGGGTAACAGCTTACAAAAATTGGAGTTTTTGCCTGAAGCACATACTGACTTTGTTATGGCTATTTTGGCAGAAGAGCTTGGCTTTGTTGGCGTACTCGCGGTACTCGGCCTCATTTTGTGGATGGTGTTGCGTGCGCTGAGTATTGGAAATAAGGCACTTGAAAAAGGCCGAGCGTTTGATGGATACATGGCTTACAGCATAGGCATTTGGTTCAGTTTCCAGACCGCGGTAAATATTGGTGCAAGTGCCGGCATCCTACCAACCAAAGGGTTAACACTGCCGTTGGTTAGCTACGGTGGCTCGTCACTTATCATTATGTCAGTAGCGGTAGCCATATTACTTCGTATCGATTTTGAACTACGCGTTGATGGCGTACAGGCGATTGGCCGAGGAGACAGCAAATCCGGCAAAAGCAAAGCCCGACGTAAAAAGCCTATTCCTACAAGCGCGTCTCAATCTAAAGCGGCACATGATGATGATGAAGCGAGTGTAGAGAGCAATACAGATGAATCAGGCTTTTCTACAGCGACGGTTGAAGCTAAACCTAGCGCCAAAACATCAAGTGCGGAAGATGAAGGCAAGGCCGGCATTAAAGCCATACTCGCGCGCGTAGCGCAGGAGGCTGATAATGGCTAAGCGTTGTTTAATTATGGCTGGTGGTACAGGCGGACACGTTTTTCCTGGTCTTGCAGTAGCTAACGCGCTTCGAAATGAAGGCTGGGATATTCATTGGCTGGGCACTGCCGAGCGAATGGAAGCGCAAGTCGTGCCTAAGCACGACATACCTATTCACTTTATTCCCGTAAAAGGGCTTCGTGGCAAAGGTATGTCTGCACGTATTCAAGGTGCTGTCGCTTTAGTAAAAAGCTTATTTTCTGCAAGACGAATTATAAAACGTCTACAGCCGGATATTGTTATTGGTTTTGGCGGCTATGCGAGCGGTCCTGGCGGCGTTGCAGCGAAGAGCTTAGGTATTCCTGTGATAGTGCATGAGCAAAATGCAGCGGCAGGCATGACTAATAAGCTTCTCAGTAAATTTGCAAGCCGTGTGTTGCTTGGCTTCAACGATGCTAAAGAACAATTTTCAGGGGTTGCAGATAAGGTGCATACTGTTGGCAATCCTGTTCGCGATGAAATTTGGCAGGTGATACCTAAACCTGTAGACATTAACGCAGACGCTCGTGCAAACACCTTTGAAAACACCAGTGAGCACAAGCAAGGTTTAAATATGCTTGTAGTTGGCGGCAGTTTAGGTGCACAGATTTTGAATAAAACTGTGCCTGAGACATGCGGTGTATTAGAAGGATTGTCAATAAAGCACCAGTGCGGTAAAGGCAACAGTAAAAGTGTTGTTCAAGCTTATAAATCCGTAGGCGCTGATATGGCGAAAGTTGATGTCAGTGATTTTATTGATGATATGGCCGCAGCCTATGAATGGGCCGACTTTATTGTCTGTAGAGCCGGTGCGCTTACGGTGAGCGAGGTTGCAGCAGCGGGGCGTGCAGCGATTTTCGTACCGCTACCTTTTGCGGTGGACGATCACCAAACGAAAAATGCGCAGTCGTTAGTGAAGCAAAATGCGGCACTGATGATTGCTCAATCAGTATTGAAAGAAAATTTAGGGCAGGCGGTGCGTCAGTGGTTACAACACCCTGAAGACTGCTTGAATATGGGGGGCGTTGCAAAAACATGTGCAAGCACTCATGCCACGGAAAATGTAGTAAGCCACGTAAAAAGCGTGGTAGGAGTAGGGGACTAATGGTTTTTAAAACCCCATTTGAAAGCCCGCAAATGCGCCGGGTTAAAAATATATTCTTTATTGGTATCGGCGGTGCCGGTATGGGTGGTATTGCCGAAGTATTACTAAACGAAGGTTATGCTATTGCTGGCTCTGACATTCAAGAAGGGCCAATGACCCAGCGCTTAAGCGAATTAGGTGCTGATGTTAAAATAGGTCATCGCGCGGAAAATGTCGAAGGCATGGACGTTATTGTGGTTTCTAGCGCCATCAATGAGCAAAACCCAGAAATTATCGTAGCTCGTGAAAAGCGCATTCCGATCATTCGTCGTGCAGAAATGCTTGCTGAACTGATGCGCTTCCGCCACGGTATTGCAGTAGCGGGTACCCATGGAAAAACGACTACAACCAGTTTGATTTCGACGATTTTCGCAGAAGCTGAGTATGACCCTACCTTTGTTATTGGTGGCTTGCTAAACAGTGCCGGTACGAATGCTCGCTTAGGCAAAAGCCGCTACCTTATAGCAGAGGCTGATGAGAGTGACGCGTCCTTCCTTCACTTGCAGCCAATGGTATCGGTTGTGACCAATATTGAAGCGGACCATATGGATACCTATGGTGGAGACTTCTCGAAAGTAAAAGATACCTTTGTTGAGTTTTTGTCAAACCTACCGTTTTACGGTCAGGCCATCGTATGCGGTGACGATGCGAATATTCAAGAGATTCGTCCTCGCATAGGCCGAAGCATTCTCACCTACGGCTTTGAATCTCATAACGACTATCGTGCAGAGAATATCTCACTGTCATTTGGTAAAGCGAGTTTTACCGTTATACGCCCAGAGCGTGAACCGTTAGATATTACGTTGAACCTCACCGGTAACCACAACGTGCTTAATGCCCTTGCTGCTATTGCTGTAGCAACGGATGAAGGTGTAGATGACGATGCAATCATTCGCGCGCTAGCCAGCTTTGGCGGCATAGGCCGTCGTTTCGAGCAGCTAGGTACGTTTACTACCAGTAAAGGTGAAGTGTGTTTGGTGGATGACTATGGTCACCACCCAACGGAAGTTAAAGCGACTATCGCTGCGGCTCGGGCAAACTGGCCTGATAAACGCTTAGTTATGGTTTATCAGCCCCATCGCTTTACGCGAACCCGCGACCTTTACGAAGACTTTGTTGAAGTACTGTCGAGCGTTGATGCGCTGTTGCTTCTAGATGTTTACGCCGCCAGTGAACAGCCCATTGAAGGTGCTGACAGTAAAGCATTGTGCCGATCTATTCGTCAGCGAGGACAAATAGAGCCTGTATACGTGGGTGACAAAGACGCGCTGCCAGGAATTTTGGCGAATATTATGCAAGATGGCGACATCGTCATGACCCAGGGGGCCGGTAACATCGGACAAATTGCCAAGCTTCTAGCACGCCATGAGTTAGAGCCTGCAACACTTGCTAAGGAAGGGGAATAAGATGTTTACACCTTCAGTAAGTGTTAAGTCACAGAAAACGCACTCGACAAATGAGTATGGCAAAGTCGCAGTGCTACTTGGTGGTGATTCTGCTGAGCGCGAAGTATCGCTTAACTCGGGCAATGCGGTATTAAATGCCTTGTTGAGACAAGGTGTTGATGCGTTCGCGTTTGACCCAGCAGAGCGACCATTGACCGACCTTATCGACCTCAACGTCGATAGAGCGCTCATTATGTTGCACGGTCGCGGTGGTGAAGACGGCTCTATGCAAGGCGCCCTTCAGTTCCTAAAAATCCCCTACACAGGGAGCCGAGTTTTAGGTTCTGCGCTGGCAATGGACAAAATTCATACTAAGCAAGTGTGGCAAAGTTTAGGCTTGCCCACTGCAAAATATGAAATTGCTGATAAAAGGCACTTTGAAGCTGGTAAGTGCAGCGCTATAATGGATAAATTGGGGAATGAAGTCATGGTAAAACCGGCCAGAGAAGGGTCGAGTATTGGCATGGCGAGAGTGACAAGCGCTAAACAGCTCGAAACTGCCATTCAGGACGCCTTTAAATACGATAATCAAGTCCTGTTAGAGCAGTATATAGACGGCCCTGAATTTACTGTTTCTGTATTACAGGGGCAGGCGTTGCCGTCTATTCGCATGTCTACTCCACATACGTTCTATGATTATGCTGCGAAATATCAGGATAATACAACAGAATACTATTGCCCAAGCGGCTTGTCTGAAGAGCAAGAAGCACAGTTAGCAAAATTAGCATCTCGTGCTTTTGACGCTATTTCTGGCAGCGGCTGGGGAAGAATTGATGTTATGCAGGACAACCAAAGGCAATTTTACTTGCTAGAGGCGAACACAGTACCTGGCATGACAGAAAAGAGTTTGGTGCCGAAGGCAGCCAAAGTTGCAGGATTAACATTTGACGAACTGGTACTAAGTATTCTTTCTACCAGTTTTGATGACGTTGCAAACAAGGCGTAAACGTGGCGGATACCAATACTAACCAAGTTAAGTCTGCTTCTGAAAAAGGCGGAAAAAGCAAAACGGCAGTGTGGGGCGGGGTCGCTTTCTTACTGTTTGTAATTGCTGGGTTAGTATTTGGCGGGCTTAAAGCAAACCAGTATTTGCAGGATGAACAGCAAATGCCGGTACAGGTTATCGATTTTTCTGGTGATTATCAGCACATCGATATTACCAAGCTAGAGCGGTTAATACGCAAGGCGCAGCCTGGAAGCTTTTTCGCGCTTGACGTCAACGAAGTATTTGAGCTTGTTGAAGCGCAGCCTTGGGTTTATCGCGCGTCAGTAAGAAAGAAGTGGCCAAATACGTTAAAAATTTATTTGGTTGAGCAGCAGCCGGTTGCGCAATGGAATGAAGATTTGTTGTTAAACCCTTATGGGGATACGTTTAACGACGAAGGCGTGAAGCTTGATTTGCCGCGCTTGTACGGTCCGGGCGGCAGTGAAAAAACCGCCCTTGAGGGCTATAACTCGATGCATGCGTTAATAGCAACAACAGACATGGCAATCGATGAATTGTCATTGAGTGAGCGATTTGCGTGGCAAGTGCAGTTGAAAAACGGCATTAAATTAAATTTAGGGCGTCAGGAGTTTATCGATAGGCTTCAACGGTTTATTGATGTTTATCCACTTTTGGCGCAACAAGAGAAGGCGGTGAAATACGTCGACCTTCGCTATGACACGGGCGTAGCAGTCGGATGGAAAGACGACAGCGCCACAGATGAAGAGAGTTAAGGAAACCATGTCAAAACCTGCTGAACGCAATTTGATTGTAGGGCTAGATATCGGCACCAGCCAAGTAAAGGCCGTGGTGGGTGAATTACTAGAAGACGATCAAATCAGTATCGTAGGCGTGGGCACCCATGCATCGAAAGGCATGGATAAGGGCGGCGTTAACGATTTAAACCTGGTCGTTAAGTCGGTACAGCGTGC
The DNA here is from genome assembly GCF_056160105.1 of Alteromonas sp. ABD4_190. Lineage (NCBI taxonomy): Bacteria > Pseudomonadati > Pseudomonadota > Gammaproteobacteria > Alteromonadales > Alteromonadaceae > Alteromonas > Alteromonas sp. ABD4_190. The sequence goes on along the minus strand of NZ_JBSWWN010000001.1, from coordinate 1,018,008 downwards.
AGTAAACGAGATGGAGTTAATGGCAGATTGCCGAGTGTCTTCAGTTTTCATGTCTATCTCGGGACGTCATGTAAAATGCCAAAATGAAAATGGCATGGTACCGATTAACAACCAAGAAGTAACACAAGAAGATGTAGATAACGTTATTCACGCGGCACGCAGTGTGCCAATTGCAGCGGAACGGCGTTTACTTCATGTGTTACCTCAAGAATTTACCATTGATGTGCAAGAGGGTATTAAAAATCCAATTGGCATGTCAGGAGTAAGAATGGAAGCCGATGCTCACATTATTACTTGCGCCGACGATATGGCGAAAAACATGGTGAAGTGTGTTGAGCGTTGTGAGCTTAATGCCGATCAGCTGATCTTTTCAGCATTGGCATCAAGTTATGCGGTACTCACTGACGACGAGCGAGAGCTTGGTGTGTGTGTGGTTGATATTGGTGGCGGCACTATGGATATGGTTATATTCACAGACGGTGCTATTCGCCACACGGCAGTTATACCGGTTGCGGGTAATCAAATTACCAGCGACATCGCTAAAATATTTAGAACACCAATTAGCAATGCAGAAGAAATAAAGGTGAATTATGCCTGTGCATTGAAAGATATGGTGAGTATGGAAGACAGCATTGAAGTGCCTAGCGTGGGTGGGCGCCCAGCTAGAGTGATGTCTCGTCATACGCTAGCTGAGGTGATTGAACCTCGCTATCAAGAGCTTTTTGAGCTGGTACATGATGAAATTCGTGCCAGCGGTCTGGAAGAGCAAATCGCAGCAGGTCTTGTACTTACTGGCGGTACCGCTAAGATGGAAGGTGCTGTGGAATTTGCAGAAGAACTTTTCCAGATGCCCGTGCGCGTGGGCAAACCCATCAACGTAAAAGGCTTGTCTGAATACGTTGATGATGCTGGCTTTGCAACAGTCGTAGGGCTGCTGCAATATGGCAAAGTACAATCTGATAATAAGAAGTCCAGTACGCAGAAGACCGGTGAAAGCTTATTTCATCGAGTGCAAAGCTGGTTTAAAGGTGAATTTTAATTTTATTTTGGGGGCGCTATAGCTACGGCATTAAGGCTAGCAGGAAGCAATTAGCCTAAGGGAATGACCTGGCGTAGTGTTGAAAAAGACGTACAACCGGAGAGTAAGTATGTTCGAATTAATGGATAGTCACGGCGAAGAAGCCGTAATCAAAGTCATCGGTGTCGGTGGCGGCGGTGGTAATGCCGTTGAGCACATGGTGTCTCAAAGCATTGAAGGCGTAGAATTTATCGCAGTTAACACCGACGCACAGGTGCTTCGTAGCTCAAGTGCAGACGTAACACTTCAAATTGGCTCAAGCGTAACCAAAGGCTTAGGTGCAGGTGCCGATCCAAATATTGGTCGCGAAGCTGCGCAAGAAGACAGAGAAACCATTCGTCAGGCACTAGACGGTGCCGATATGGTTTTCATTACAGCCGGCATGGGCGGTGGTACAGGTACAGGTGCAGCACCTGAAGTAGCGAAGATTGCTAGAGAAATGGGCATTCTTACAGTAGCGGTAGTGACTAAGCCGTTCCCATTTGAAGGTAAAAAGCGTACCTCTTTTGCTGAGCAAGGCACTGTAGAGCTTGCCAACAATGTTGACTCGTTAATTACCATTCCTAACGAAAAGCTATTAAAAGTAATGGGCCCAGGCACGCCGCTTCTTCAAGCATTTAGCGCAGCAAACGATGTATTGCGCGGCGCCGTTCAAGGTATTGCGGAGCTTATTACTCGCCCTGGTCTGATCAATGTTGACTTCGCAGACGTACGTACTGTTATGTCTGAGATGGGTAAAGCCATGATGGGTAGCGGTGCAGCAAGTGGTCCAGACCGCGCTGAAGAAGCTGCGGAAGCAGCAATTGCCAGCCCGTTGCTTGAAGATATCGATTTGTCAGGTGCACGCGGTATTCTTGTAAACATCACAGCGGGTCCTGATTTCGCTATCGATGAGTTCGAAACTGTGGGTAACGCAGTTAAAGCGTTCGCATCAGAAAATGCGACCGTGGTTGTCGGTACCGTTATCGATATGGAAATGACAGATGAGCTTCGCGTAACGGTTGTTGCGACCGGTATTGGCGCGGAGCGTAAGCCTGACATTTCATTAGTAAGCGCAGAAGGTTCTCGCCTTACACAGCCGGCTAAGGAATACGGTAATTCACAGGCAAGTGAGCCGCGTTCTGCAGTAGGTGGTACAGAAGGTAACCAAGCGCTGAAAGCTGACGATAGTGCTCAGCCAGACAACGATTTGGAGTATTTAGATATTCCTGCGTTTCTTCGTAAGCAGGCAGACTAATTTAGCTGCCTGAAAAGGAAGGGAATTATTTTACGTTTGTGTTGTCTTACTCATTAAGATGTATTTACACAGCGTGAAGAATTTCGCGTGAATAGGTCGAAAAAATACGTAATCTGACAAGGTGAAACTTGCCAGAACGGGTGTTTTTTGACATGTGAGTAATAACTCACTATAATTCGCGCCCGCTTTTTTAATAGGTAAAAGCTTAAGCAGATGATTAGACAACGTACAATCAAGCAATCGGTACAAGAGACCGGAATTGGGCTTCATAAAGGGGAAAAGGTCACAATGACTCTCCGACCTGCGCCAGCAAACACGGGTATCGTGTTTAGGCGTGTTGACCTTGAACCACATGTTGATATACCTTCGCGTGCGAACGCGGTAGGTAATACCATGCTGTGTACGTGCCTGAATAACGAAGACGGTGTAACTATCCAAACGGTAGAGCACTTAGCGTCTGCGCTTGCAGGCTTAGGTATCGACAATATTATTGTTGAAGTAGACAGTAACGAGCTGCCAATTATGGACGGAAGTGCTAGCCCGTTCGTATTTTTACTTCAATCTGCCGGTATCGAAGAACTAAACGCGCCCAAGCAGTTTATTCGTATTAAAAAGCCAGTTCGTGTAGAAGATGGCGACAAGTGGGCCGAATTAGTGCCTTACGATGGATTCCGTGTTGATTTCCAAATTGACTTTGATCACCCTGTGATCAGTCAAACTCGTCAGCATATGGTGATGGATTTCGATTCATGTTCATATGTAAGCGAAGTTAGCCGCGCACGTACCTTTGGTTTTATGCGCGACTTAGAGTACATGAATGCTAACAACCTAGCGTTGGGTGGCAGCATGGAAAATGCTGTGGCGCTAGATGAGTTCCGCGTACTTAACCCTGAAGGGTTACGCTACGATGATGAATTCTTAAAGCACAAAATTTTGGACGCCATTGGTGATTTATACCTTGGCGGTCATAGTTTAATTGGTGAGCTGCGTGCTTATAAAACTGGGCACGGCCTTAACAACAAACTTTTAAATGCCGTTTTGGCACAGAAAGAGTGTTGGGAGTTTGTGACCTACGACTCTCAGGAAACGGCACCAATTCGTTACGCTCAACCGGCGTTAGCGTAAAAATTTAGAAAAGCCGCCTAACGGGCGGCTTTTTTTCATATGGCAATTACTGTAATAAATGATACAGTAGCCGAATAATTAATATAAATTTCACCCATTCGACAAAAAAACTATAAGTTGAAGGTTGTCGCCTTTGGCTAAAACACATTCATAGTGTTATGAAGTGGTATGAAAAAGAGTGGCGTGAAACAGCAATTTTCTTCGTGGTATGAAATTAACAATCACATTAGCAGGTAAAAATAAACGCTACAGACACAGCATTAGTGTCCGTACGCTCGTGAGCGCAACCGTGCTCTCGTCTATTTTTATGCTAGTGTCGAGCCGTTCTACTGAATCTGTGTCGGAAGATGTCGCACGGGTTCGCTTAGCGCAAACTGAAGTCAGCGAAAAACAAAAAGACGTTGAGGCGCTAAAGCAACAAACCACAATAAAACTAAAAGCTTTGCTTTCTCATGTAGCAGAATTGTCTGCACAGGCCTCGCTACTTGACGAAAAGGGCAAGCAAATCGCAACAGAATTAGGTATGTCAGCGGCTGACCTGGACGCTTTCGTACCGGTATCGATACCGGAAAACCTCCAAGACGACCCCATCCTTCACGAAATAGCTAAATTAGAGCAATCACTTGATTTAAAGTCTCAACAATTGTCTATGCTTGAAAGTTTGGTAAGGGGTCACCATATCAACGAACAGAGCCAATTATCTGGTCGTCCGATAGAGTCAGGGTGGTTGTCTTCTTATTATGGTATGCGGGCCGACCCGTTTACTGGCGAACCTACTATGCACAAAGGGCTAGACTTCGCGGGTAAAGCAGGGGAAAACGTAGTAGCAACTGCCGCAGGTATTGTAACCTGGGCGGGTGAGCGCTATGGCTATGGCCAACTAGTAGAAATTGATCACGGTGATGGCTATGTTACCCGCTATGGGCACAACGACATCCTTACTGTTTCAATAGGTGATGTGGTGACCAAAGGGGAGCCAATTGCAAAAATGGGCAATACAGGGCGCTCTACGGGTGTTCATGTCCACTACGAAGTAATAAGAAACGGAAAACCAATCGATCCTCTGCCTTTCGTTTACAAAAAGTAGACAAGGTAGCAGCCAGGTAATTCTCGTTGATGATGCCTTATTAGTTGAGGTCATTTGAAGCGAAGAAGCATAATTTAAGAACATCGCAAAACACAATGTAATTAATATTGTGTTTTATACGTTTAATTTAGCTGTGCACGATGTGCGGCGCCTCGACAAGTAGTGGAATATAAAAGCTAATGTTTTCAAGCATCCTTCGAAAAGTATTCGGTAGTAGAAACGACCGATTATTAAAAAAATTACGCAAAAACGTAGATGCCATTAATGCACTGGAAGCAGAATTTGAAAAGCTTTCCGATGAGGCGCTAAAGGCTAAGACGGACGAATTTAAAGCCCGTATCGAAAAAGGTGAAAGCCTGGATAGTATCCTTATTGAAGCCTTTGCTACGGTGCGTGAAGCCAGTAAACGTGTTTACGGTATGCGTCACTTTGACGTGCAAATGCTAGGCGGCCAAGTACTTCACGAAGGCAAAATATCTGAAATGCGTACTGGTGAAGGTAAAACCCTAACGGCTACGTTGCCAACTTACCTTAATGCCCTATCGGGCAAAGGTGTTCATGTTGTTACCGTGAATGACTATCTAGCACGTCGTGATGCTGAGTGGAGTAATCAGTTATTCATGTTTTTAGGTATGCGCGTAGGTTGCAACGTACCGGGTATGTCACCTGAGCAAAAGCGCGACGCTTACCAAGCAGATGTTACCTATGGAACCAACAACGAGTTTGGTTTTGATTACCTGCGCGACAATATGGCGTTTAGCCCGCAAGATCGCGTTCAGCGCCCGCTTAACTATGCGGTAGTGGATGAAGTTGACTCCATCTTAATCGACGAAGCCCGTACGCCACTTATTATCTCTGGCCAGGCTGAAGATAGCTCCGAGTTATATCGCCGTATCAACGTCATCATTCCCAAGCTTGTTCAGCAAGAAAAAGAAGATGAAGAGGGTCAAGAAGGCGATGGTGATTACACTATTGACCTTAAAGCAAAACAAATACACCTTACCGAGCGCGGTCAATTACACGTTGAAGAGATACTTCATGAAGAAGGCTTGTTGCCTGAAGGTGAGTCGCTGTTTGCTGCAGGTAATATTTCACTGCTTCATCATATTAACGCTGCGCTTCGTGCACACAAGTTGTTTGCTAAAGACGTAGACTACATCGTTAAAGAAGACCAAATCGTTATTGTTGACGAGCATACGGGTCGTACGATGGAAGGCCGTCGCTGGTCTGAAGGTTTGCACCAGGCCGTAGAAGCGAAAGAAGGGGTTCGTATTCAAAACGAAAACCAAACCCTTGCGTCAATTACCTTCCAGAATTACTTCCGCTTGTATAACAAGCTTGCGGGTATGACAGGTACTGCCGATACAGAAGCCTTCGAATTTAACCATATTTACGGCTTAGAAACGGTAGTTATCCCAACCAACCGCCCTATGCAGCGTAAAGACATGGCTGACCTTATCTACCTAACGGCAGAAGAAAAATACGAAGCCATTGTTGAAGACATTAAAGAGTGCGTTAAACGCGGTCAGCCTACGCTAGTGGGTACGGTGTCTATCGAGAACTCAGAGCTGATTTCTCGCATTCTTAAGAAATCAAAAATCCCTCATAAGGTACTAAACGCAAAGTTCCACGAACACGAAGCGGATATCGTTGCACAAGCTGGTAAGCCAGGCGCGGTTACGATTGCGACTAACATGGCAGGTCGTGGTACCGATATCGTGTTAGGTGGTAACTGGCAAGCGGAAGTTGAGAAAATTGAAAATCCAACTGAAGCGCAAATCGAAAAGATCAAGGCTGAGTGGAAGAAGAGCCACGACGCAGTACTTGAATCTGGTGGTCTACACATTATTGGTACAGAGCGTCACGAGTCTCGCCGTATCGATAACCAGCTTCGCGGTCGTTCGGGCCGTCAGGGTGACCCGGGTTCAAGCCGTTTCTACCTGTCATTAGACGATGCGCTAATGCGTATCTTTGCCTCTGAAAAAATGGGCAATATGATGAAGCGTTTGGGTATGGAGCGCGGTGAAGCCATTGAGCACCCATGGGTAACTCGCGCCATTGAAAATGCACAGCGCAAAGTAGAAGGCCGTAACTTTGACATTCGTAAGCAGTTGCTTGAATACGATGATGTTGCAAACGATCAGCGTAAAGTTATTTACGAACAGCGTAATGAGCTTCTTGATGAAGGTGATATTAGCGAGACTATCGCAGCTATTCGTGAAGATGTTATCTCAAGCGTTGTCGATGAGTACATTCCGCCACAATCTCTTGAAGAAATGTGGGATGTAAGCGGCCTTGAAGAGCGCATGCGAGCCGACTTCGCCGTAGACTTGCCAATCAAGACTTGGCTTGAAAATGACGACAAGCTTTACGAAGAGAAGCTTCGCGAGCGCATTCTTGGCGAAGTCGTTGACGCTTATAAGCAGAAAGAAGCGGTAGTGGGCGAGCAGGTACTGCGCCAGTTTGAAAAAGCGGTAATGCTTCAAAACCTAGATAGCCACTGGAAAGAGCATTTGGCGGCGATGGATCATCTACGCCAAGGCATTCACCTACGCGGCTATGCGCAGAAGAACCCTAAGCAAGAATACAAGCGTGAGTCGTTTGCACTGTTCTCGCAAATGCTAGAAGCGCTTAAAGTTGAAGTGATCACTATTCTTGCGCGTGTAAAAGTACAAGCCGAAGAAGACGTGCAAAAAGTAGAAGAGCAGCGTCGTCAAGCTGACGATGTGCCTAAGAATTTTGAGCACGAAGAAGCGAGCGCAACGCCAGAAGAGGCAAGTGACAAGGTACGTACGCAAGTTCGCGAAGGCGCGAAAGTAGGCCGTAACGACCCATGTCCTTGTGGCTCTGGTAAAAAGTATAAGCAGTGTCACGGTAAGCTTAAGTAATGAAAGTGGTACATGTTGCTGTGGGCGTTATCGCCCGCGGCGATGACATATTTATTACCCTTCGCCCAGACAACGTTCACCAAGGCGGAAAATGGGAGTTCCCTGGCGGCAAAGTAGAAGAAGGTGAGACCGTTCTACAGGCGCTGAAGCGAGAGCTTGCTGAAGAAGTTGGGATTATTGTGAACCGCAGCGAGCCTGTGATTGTGATCACCCATGATTATGGCGACAAGCAAGTTAAACTAGATGTTCATCGAGTGTGTGATTTTACCGGCGAGCCCCATGGCAAAGAAGGTCAACAATCTCGATGGGTAAATGTGAAAGCACTTAACGCCTCTGACTTTCCAGAAGCTAACGTTCCTATTATTAGCGCACTGCGGTGAATGCGATCTAAATAGCTACAAATCAAAGCGGCCAATGGCCGCTTTTTTATTATACCTAAGTATAAACTACTCATTTTCGAACATTTTCTTTTCAAAAAAAACACACCTCTAACCACGTTATTAGACTTTTGTACTTTGACAAAATCGCCATTCTCACCTTGCATAACGCCTAATATATAAGTTTTTGTTTTTATATAGCAATATTAAAAAGCGCCATTTGTGACTTTAATGACATTTTGGGGTTGGGGCACGAGAATTTGTGCGTTGGGTGCTTGTTTTTATATAAACGTATCCGGATTCATACTTTAAGGGGATAAGATTTAAACGATATTTAAAAGGTGCATTAACAGCCATTTATATATCGAGGTTAATTATGGCGCTCAAAAAATCATCTGACCCAGTAGCCGCACCCACAGTTCACGTGGATGCGAAAATGAGAAAAGAAGCTGAAGATCAGCGCCGAAAAGCTCGAACGCTAGCAAGGCAACAACAAGCCGCCGAGCGCGTGGCGTCGGCTACTACCGAATTAGTTAGCGGTGTGAATCAAGCCTCTAGCGCAACAGACCAGCTATCCACGGCTGTAAATGAAATTGCAGCGGGTGCCGAAGAATCAAGCAGTGCCAGTCAAGAAAGCTTAGCGGCTGTCACGCAGATATCAGGCGGCTTAGTCGCGCAGCTTGAGCTTGCAGGCGCAACCATGGATAAAACCAATGAACTACAAACGTTTTTAGAACGTGTAGTCGGAGATCTGGGCACTATGATGACCAGTGTTAAGACGGCTTCAGAACATCAATCTCGTTCGGTCGTGATGATGAGCGAGTTAGAACAACAGGCTTCTAACATTGGCGAGGCCGTTAAACAAGTAACGCGCATTGCTGATCAAACCAATCTTCTTGCGCTTAATGCTGCTATCGAAGCCGGTCGTGCCGGTAAGCATGGTAAGGGCTTTGCTGTAGTGGCTGACACGGTGCGTGCCCTCGCTGAGGTGTCTGACAAAAGCGCTGCCGACATCGCTAAGCAAATTGAAAAAATTCAGGAACAATCAAATCTAGTATCTGATGCTGTTAAGTCTTCATCAGAAGCCGCACTTGAAGAGGTTACTAAAGGTGAAGCTGTTACCGAGCAATTAGTCACTATCAAAGATGATATGAAATCGATTGCTGATGGAGCTGAAGAGCTTCAAGCACAAGTTAAATCGATGGATGGCGCAGCCAAAGAAATTCAACAAGGCTCTGAAACTATCTCTTGCGCAGCGGATGAACAATCTACGGCAGCTCAAGAGGTATCTTCCAACGTATCTGAACAGAGCGTTGCATTATCGCAGGCAGAACAAGCAGCTCAGTCGTTAGAACTTATAACCGAAGAGTTAAAAAATAGCACCGATATAAATAAAAGCGCTGAAGAAGTGGCATCTTCTGCAGAGGAATTATCGGCGACGCTAGAAGAGATTAATCGCTCTTCTGGCGAGATTATGACAGCGCTAACTCAGGTGAACAATGGGTCGCAACAAGCAGCGAGTTCGGTAGATCAAGCCGTCGGTAATATTGACTTATTGCGAGAGGGCGTTGATAAGGCGTCATCTCAGTGCGATGTTGCGTTAGAGAAAGGTATTGCAATAACCGAGCTATTAAAAGAGAACCGTGCCCTTATCGAAGGCATGGTAGGTGGTATCAACTTAGCACTTGAAACCAGTAAAGAGAATGTAAGTGCAATTAACGAGATGGAATCCATGACTCGCCAAATTGACAAGGTCATCGATACCATTACAACGGTTTCGGTTAAAACCAGCATGCTCGCGGTAAATGGCGCTGTCGAGGCAGCGAGAGCGGGTGAGTATGGTAAAGGTTTTGCGGTTGTTTCAGCTGACATTCAAAGCTTAGCCGACGAAGCAGCCGAAAATGTAGAACAAATCAAAGACCTCATAAAAGCCATTCAAGACCAAACGGTTAGTGTTAAAACGGACCTTACCAACGTAGCTGAAAGCGCATCACGAGAAGTGATGAAGGCGGTACAAACAACCAAAGACGTTGAAAGGATAGCCGCCGATATTTCAGAGGTAGTGGAGTATAACCAAGCGATGAAGGATCGCGGTGAGGAAATTGCCGCAGGTGTTACACAAGCGCAAAAAGGCCTCGAACAGATAGCCGCTGCCAACGAGCAGGCAAGCAGCAACTGTCAGCAAGCACTGAATGCAGCTGAGCAACAGAGTAAAGGCATGGAGATCCTTGCAAAATCTATCGAAGAAATTGCCTCGGTAGCAGATGAAATGCAAAACGGCTAACGGTTCACCTTGTCAGAGGAGTCTTTCTTATGACTGATGTTTCAAATGTAGAAAGTACTGAAAATCTTCAGGACGACACGAGTGACGGTGAACAGCAATTCGTTTCCTTTCTTGTGAATGAAGAGCGTTTTACTTTTCCGATGCACTCTGTAGGCGAAATAATACGGGTTCCTACCGTGGTGTCGGTGCCACTTGGACCTGCTCAAATGATTGGGTTAGCCAACCTAAGAGGCAATGTTTTACCTGTATATGATCTAAGCATGATTTTGCTGGGTTTAAGCTCACAAATTACCGATGTGACTCGCGTAGTTGTTGTGGAATCTGAGTTGGGTAGCGTTGGGTTTATGGTTGACCGAGTACTGAAAGTATTTGGGGTGCCCAATGATACGGTAATTGATAAAAAATCGATGACCGAATCTATCGCCTATGAATACATGCAGGGCATTATCAAGCAAGATGACCAGCCAGTAGAACAAATACTCGATGTTTCGTCTTTAGCCAGAGCACAAGCGGTAACAAAGCAGGATGGTAATACGATGCAACTGTCGGGAATGCATCACATAGACAGTGACGACGAGATTGTTGAATCAGATGACCATAGCCAGCAGCAACTGGTTTGCTTTTCTCTTGAAGATCAAGAGTTCGCATTTCATTTACAAGATGTAGAAGAAATTGTTCGTGTACCCACTGAAATTTCTCAACTACCAGAAAGTGCACCATCAGTGCTAGGGCTAGTGAATTTGCGAGGTCGAATAATTCCCATCGTCGATTTAGCAAACTGCATTGGCATGGTTCATACGGAAATTAATGAGGCCTCACGTATTGTCATTGCTCAGAACAGCGACTTCGGCAGCGTAGGGTTTGTTGTTGCCAAAGTAAGCAATGTGGTTTCCATTTCTGAAAGCGAGCTAGAGGCCGTGCCTTCTGTCTGTAATGACGGCGCTGAGTCAGGGGTTCTTGAAGCAGTGTACAGAAGTGACGGTGGAAAGCGTCTTGTGTCGATAATAAACCTAAATAATGTCTACAGCCGAGCGCTCATGACAGCGTTGAGTTCGCTGGATGAAGACATAAAGCAGGAGTCACAGATGAGCGAGAATAACGAGGGCGCCATCAATGAAGATGATTGCGAGCAATACGTCATATTTTGGATTAATGGTCAGGAATATGGCGTAAGCATTGATGACACCCAAGAAATAACCCGTGTACCTGAAAAGCTAGAGAGCATTCCAAGTACCCCTGATTACTTAAAAGGGATTGTAAATCTGCGTGGCACGGTGCTACCTGTCATCGACTTAAGAAGTCGTCTAGGCATTCCAAGCAGTGAATCATCTGAACGACAGCGAATTGTTGTGCTAACGAAGGATAAGCAGCGTACAGGCTTTATTGTTGATGGCGTTGCAGAAGTAAAAACTGTGGTCAAACAAACCATTGAAACAGCGCCTTCGTTGTCAGAAATGCAGTCTGAATTTTTAAGTCGATTAATAAAATTAAACGACGAAAAGCGCATTATTCAAATTATAGAGCCCAATGTTTTGTTAAATGATAACGCCGTGGCTCAAGCGCAGACGCAATGCTAGTTAAGTAGGCTATCTTACTTGGTTGATTAATAGGAGAAGCTATGTCGGTAAAGGTACTTGCGGTGGATGACTCTGCGTTAATGCGCAAACTCTTTACTCAATTGTTTGAAAAAGAGGGGTTCATTGTCCAGGTTGCAAGAAACGGTGAAGAAGCGCTTTCTAAAGCGGTCGAGTTCAAACCTGATTGTATTACGCTTGATATAAATATGCCTGTGATGGACGGTATGACATGTTTGGCTTTATTAAGAAACTTGTATCCATGTCCTATTATTATGGTTTCTTCGCTAACGCAAAAAGGTGCGGCTATTACCCTTGAGGCATTAGCACTTGGCGCCAGTGACTTTGTACTGAAAACAGGGGGCACTGTCAGCCGAGACATTTCCGACATCGAAACGCCGTTAGTCAACAAAATAAATGCGTTAGCAAAGACGGGAAAGGCACAGCGCCCCACTATCAAAGCGCCTCCTGTAGTGAAGCAGCGTGTGGTGAGGAACAATAAAAGCACGCCCTTTGAAATTGTAATGATAGGCGTCTCAACTGGCGGGCCGCGAAAGCTGGAACACCTAGTAACGAATATATCGCCCACATTTCCAGCACCCATTGTGATTTCGCAGCATATGCCAGCTTCGTTTACCCAAGCATTGGCCAAGCGACTCGATGGCTTAAGTCCGCTAACAGTTGTCGAAGTTGACTCAAGAATGACTCTCGAGGCGGGCAAAATTTACTTGGCGAAGGGCGATGCTGATTTAGCTTTTTCCAAAGCGGGTGCAGATATTCACGTTCGCCCCGTACCTGCAAGTCCCAGCTTTTTATGGCACCCCAGTGTCGATCGTATGGTCGATAGCGCACTGAATTGTTACGAACCACTCGCTATGTTATGTGTTCAGCTAACTGGAATGGGCAGCGATGGTGTAGCTGCAATGAGTAAAGCATACAAAGGTGGTGCTACAACAATTGCCGAGAGTGAAGCGACTTCCATTGTATTCGGTATGCCAAAAGAACTGATAGAGGCCGGCTGCGCTAGTCATGTATTAGACAGTCCTAAAATAGTGTCAAAGTTGAATGCACTTTGTCGATAACAGGAGCAAGTGTTATGGGTTTAAAAAAGAAATCAAATGCCAGTGACGACATAGTAATTCAACAAGAAGAAAAGCGCAGTGCTCAACGAACGCCACAGCAGCTGGTAGCCGATTTAGCCTCACCAGACAGCAGCGTAAGGCGCTGGGCAGTGCGGGATTTAAGCGGTGAAGAAAATGCGCACAAGGCCTTTTTAGCGCGACTACCGGCAGAAAATGACCCTACCGTTATCGAAGCATTATTTAGTGCGCTTGAGCACAATATGACGGATGCCGATGCATCTCAACTAATAGGCATGTTGAAGAGCGAACAAGTACAATTGCGTAACGGTGCTATTGAAATTATGCAGCAAAACCCTGATTTGTTCGCACACAATGTGCATAAACTTATGCAAGATGATGACCCAGATACGCGTATTTTTTGTGTTGACATTATTGGCGCAGTAGCACACCCCGATGCGTTAAATTGGCTGCATCATATTGCACTTAATGACGACAATGAAAATGTTGTGGGTACAGCTTTAGACAAGCTTGCAGAAGTATCTGATAGCTCTACCCATGAAATATTGCAAACTGTAGAAAGCCGTTTTCCTAATCATGCCTACATTTCTTTTGTCATTAGCCTAATTCGAAATCAATTAGGGAGTGCGTAATGACTCCAGAAACGTTGGAAAAAATTGCTGTTGCTGATTTCGAGCGCTTTCGGTCGATGTTTTACCGAAAAACCGGGATCCATTTTGAAAATTCGAAACGTTATTTTGTTGATAAACGTCTACACGAGCGAATGAAAGCTACGGGGCACACTAACTTCAAAAGTTATTTTACCTTTATGCGTTTCCAAGCGTCGGGTGAAGAGTTTCAAAACCTAGTCAACGCAATGACAGTGAATGAAACCTACTTTTTCCGCGAAGAGTACCAATTTGATGCAATGACACGCTATATCATGGATGAACTCGATAGTTATCGCCCACCTGGAGAAGACTTACGGATTTGGTCGGTGCCTTCAAGTACGGGCGAAGAGCCGTACTCTATAGCAATTCATCTTATAGAAAACTGGAAAGGGCTAGCTCATCGAGATGTAGAGATTGCGTCTTCAGATATTGACAGCAATGTTCTAGCGTCTGCTAAAAAAGGGCTTTATTCAAAGCGCTCGGTGCAGAACATTCCAACCGCGTTGGTAAAAAAGTACTTCATAGAGACCAACGGCCAATTTCAGCTATGTGACGACATAAGAGAATCGGTTTCATTTTCGCTAGCCAATATTCTATCAGGTACAAACATGAAGGGGTTTCGACATTTTGACTTGGTATTTTGCCGAAATCTGCTCATTTATTTTGACGATGAGTCGCGTAAAAAAGCAGCACATGTTTTGTTTGATGCGATGAAGCCGGGCGGCTACATCTTTTTAGGTCATAGTGAGTCGATGAGCCGTATATCGTCTATGTTTAAAGTGCGTAAGTTCGGTGATGTTATTGCCTACCAAAAGCCACTTGCAGGAGGGGCGTAACATGAAAACAGTAATGATAGTTGACGATGCGTCTACAGTCAGAATGTTTCATAAAATGCTGGTATCTTCGGACGAACGCGTCGTAGAAGAAGCTGAAAATGGTGTGGAAGCGCTGGAAAAAGCCATTGGCACACCCATCGATTTGTTTTTGGTCGATGTAAATATGCCGAAAATGGACGGTTACCGACTCTGTAAAGAAATACGGCAAAACGAGCTTTTACGCGCTGTTCCCATCATCATGATAAGTACAGAGTCTGCGACTCAAGACGCGCAACGAGCCTATCAATGCGGTGCAAATTTCTACATGACTAAGCCTGTGGACGCTGACTCACTTAAGTCTGTGGTTAGCGCGGTATTAGGAGGTAGCTAATGAGTGAACTACTCGACGTATTTATCGGTGAGTCTCGCGAGAACCTAGAGTCTGCAAGCCAAGAACTTATTGAGATTCAGGCTTCTGGACCATCATCGGACAAAGTGGACAAAATCTTCAGAGATTTACACACTATCAAAGGTTCGTCAGACTTATTCGATATAAAACCACTAACGCGTTTGGCTCATGCCGCGGAAGATTTGCTAGACAGCGTGCGAGCTAAAGAGGTTGATTACAACGACGAAATTGGTGACCTACTTCTCGAGGCGCTAGACCAGATATCTATGTGGTTTGATGAGCTAGAAAATGGAACTCAAAAGCTCGCTGAATGGCAGCCAATCTCTGGCGATTTAAGTGCACAACTGAGAGCCTTCATCGACCCATCTCAAGCTGGTGCAAATACAGCTAAGCAAGACACTGTCACTCACGCTGATAGCAGTGCCAACGAAATCGTTGATTCAGTAGCCACTGCGCTTGAAGCATTCGATGACAATGCGGATATAGCGTTATTATCGAAAAGCGCATCATCGGAACTGTATGTCATGGAATATACGCCTGATGAAGGTTGCTTTTTTCGCGGTGAGGACCCTGTGAATGTCGCACTGGCGCTGCCGGGGTTGCGCGCGTTCGAAATCAACGCGCCCGCGATGGCCGCTGATGCCGATGTTTATCAATGTGTTTTAAAAATAACGGCCCTTGGCGAGGCAAGCGAAGACGCTGTTGTGACGCATATGGCCTATTATGAAGGTCAGTACACATTACATAAGCTTACTCAGCAGGCGCTTAAATATCGCTGTAAAGACAAGATTCTCGATAGCGTGGTGCAGCTTAATGATGAAGCGCTCAATGAGGCTTTAAAAACGGCTCGTGAGACTGGTGATACCAATATGCTGCAGTCGACCGCTGGGCTTTTACTAGCGTCGCAAACACACGCTATGCCAACAAAAGCGGTGTTGTCATTTCTATCATCTGATAACGATCTTACGTTTCTTGATGACGACAAACAAGCCGGCGGTCCAGAGGACTCTGTGGACGACCCGGCCAGCTGTGCTATTGAGCCTGGTAAAGAGGGCTTATTACCACATGAAAAAGAGTTATTAACGCAACAATTAGCATTGATCAACTCTGAAGGCTATAGCGCAGAATTTATGTTTCCTTCAATTTCGATGCTTGTCGGCAATGTGCTAAAGCAAACATTCAGCGATGAAGCGGAGCTAATAAGCGCAATTAATGTTGCGTTAGAAGACGCGTCAAACGACACCGCTGAAGAGCAGGACATTGTTGTTGAAACTACCGACACGACAAACGAAATAGAGACGCAGACAGCAGAAGAAGAGAATTCTCAACCGGCTAAAGCTGAACGACAAGCCGTCAAGATGCTCAAAGTCGACCAAAGCAAAATTGACTATTTAATGGACATAGTCGGCGAACTAACGGTTGCAAAAAATTCACTTCCTTATTTGGCGAAGCAAGCTGAAGAAGAAGGTGGAAGTAAAAAGCTTAGCAAACAGATAAAAGCGCATTTTTCAATTGTTAATCGTTTAACCGAGTCATTGCAAAGTGCAGTATTGCAGATACGAATGGTGCCGGTTTCTCATGTTTTCCAGCGCTATCCAAGGTTGGTCAGAGATTTATCGAGAAAACTCGACAAAAAAATCGAACTTTGTATGCAGGGTGAAGACACCGAGTTCGATAAAAATTTAATTGAGTCTTTATCTGAGCCTCTCATTCATCTACTGCGCAATAGCATTGACCATGGTATTGAATCACCCGAAGACAGAATAGAGGCGGGAAAGCCTGAAACTGGGCGTATTGATTTAATTGCTACTCCCCTTGATGACAGTGTCATTATTGAAATACGTGACGATGGAAAGGGCATTGATCCCCATAAAATTAAGCTTCTCGCTTTTCAGAAAGGCGTAATAACGGAATCTCAGCTTGAGAGCATAGACGATAATGAGGCACTTCAGCTGATTTTCGCCGCAGGGTTTTCTACCAGTGAACAAGTGTCGGACCTGTCCGGTCGTGGGGTGGGCATGGATGCAGTAAAAACCATGGTAAGTCAGGCAGGCGGTACTATAGAAATGCATAGTGAGGTTGGCGTAGGCTCTACGTTCAAGTTGCTTCTTCCTCAGACTATGTCAGTGAATCGCGTCATGATGTTTGAAGTAAACGATCAAATGTTTGGCGTAAGTATGGATGCGGTAGTAGAGACGGTGAAAGTTCCTACGCAGGACATTCAGCGAATTCGCAATGAAAACGTGTTGGTGATACGCGATAAATTAATACCGCTTTGTAATTTGCGAAATGCGCTCGGGTTCGAACCTGACGACGGTAAAGAGGAACACTCGGTATTAGTTGTGTCAACGCCGCAGGGCGAGTTTGGACTTATTATTGATAAGTTTCATGAAGGTATTGACGTTATTCAAAAACCCCTTGAAGGCGTCCTTGCTGGCTACTCCCATTTCTCAGGTACAGCATTGCTTGGAGATGGAAGGGTATTACTCATAATTAATGTGCAGGAGGTTTTATCCACATGCCTGTAACGTACAAGAAAAAAGTAGCAGTGCTTACTGGGCATTGTGAAATTGAAGAGGCCGAAACCCTATTTAGTTGGCTGACAGAGGACGCCTCGCGACAGTTGAACTTGAAGACGTTAACAACGGCACATACTGCGGTTTTCCAAGTGCTACTTTGCTTACGACCAAAGGTTAGTGTACAGCCCGAATCGTCAGAACTATATTGGATAGTAGAAATGCTTCAATCAGACAACAATAAAGTGTGGTGTGAATGAGAGTGATCACGGTTGCAAATCGCAAAGGTGGGACAGCAAAGACTACTACAGTGGTCAATCTTGCTTTTGGTTTGGCGCAACATGGCAACCGTGTTTTAGTTCTGGATTTAGATAATCAAGGGCACGTGATGCAAGGCTTGACGGCGCTTGGCACTGAGTCGCAAAACATCATAACCACCATGCCTCTTAAAGGCTTTTTTACTTCGATTGTTAAATGTAGTGAAAAAATATACGCCACCAATGTCGACACCACGCGCGCAAACACTAACGATGATATTGCGTTAGACGCTATCCGTTTGTGGTGCGATAGCGACCAAGTATCGCCGTATTTCGATATCGTTATTATCGACACGCCGCCAACGTTAAGCCCTCAGCTAATGGCAGCACTGTCCGCCGCTACGGATATCATTATACCTGCTACGCCAATGCCACTTGCAAGCGACGGTGTACAAAAGCTGTTAAATGCGTGTCGCAAGGCCATGGCAGAGCGCAAGTTTAGAGCGACAAGCTTAACCATTTTACCGGTAATGGTAGAGCAAAATTTAAAGCTACATCGCCAAGAGTTGAGCAGCTGGTACGGCCGCTATGGTCGAAAAAAAGTGCTTAGTCCAATACATAAAAACATAACATTAGCCGAAGCATTCGCAAAAAATAAGCCGGTATTTGCTTATGCGCCTCACAGTCGTGGAGCTCGAGACTATACTGAATTGTGTAAACAGTTAATCGGCTATAAACAAGAGGTAATGCAATGAGCGCAATACACTTAGTAGATGATTCAGCAACAATGCTGATGAGTATGGAAATGCTGCTAAAGCGGGCAGGCTATACGGTAACAAAGTCAGAAAGTGCGGAGGCGGCTATGACAGCGCTTGAATCAATATCGCCCAAGTTGATTATTACTGACCTAAACATGCCAGGTATGAATGGTATCGAGCTAATAAAAACATTAAAGCAGCAATCGAAATTTAGATTTACCCCCATGTTGATGTTAACTACGGAATCGCAGCAAAGTCGTCGAGAAGAAGCGAAAGCGGCAGGTGCTACAGGTTGGCTTGTCAAACCCGTCGAGCCAGAGCAATTGTTAGGTGTAGTAAAGCAGTTGGTCCCAACTGCATAAGGTTAAAACATGAAAGTACTTGAAAAAACAAAGCAGTATTATGAGTTGGTACTCGCTGAGAAGTTTAAAGTGCTTAAGGATAAGATGAAAAAGGTTCAGGACTCACTTTTACTTTGGAGCGGTTTGATTGGTGTGTCTACATTGGGAATGGCAATCTCCTTGAACATATCGCCACAACTACTAAATGGGCAAGCTGGTACTGTTGCCACAATTCTGGGTTTCTTGAGTTTTATTACGTGGTATTCGCACAGGCAAACAAACGTATTTAACGTTAGCCTGAATAAACAGGAGAGTTATTTACAGGAAACGTCTGAGCAGCTCAACGAAACACATACTCAAGTCAGCGAATATGTAGCCATCCTCAAAGGGCAAATGGACGGCATAAGCGCTATTACCGAAGACGCCTCAATGGAGTTGATGAAAGCGCTGTATGAAATTGAAAGCAGTATTCAAGACAGTATAGATAATGTTGAATTAGGTCAGAAAAATGCCATTAGCTGTAAAGAAAAAAGTGCGGACGAATTTGAAATTGCAGCTCAGCGCCTCACCAATATAAAAGAAATGATCAGCACGCAGCGAGCGCAACAAATTGCAGATACTGAAGCTATTCAAGGGGTAATGCGTGAGGTTGAAAATCTTAAAGAGCTTACCGAACTTGTCAAAAATATTGCGTCCCAAACCAACTTGTTAGCGCTCAATGCGGCAATTGAAGCGGCGCGTGCTGGCGAATATGGGCGCGGGTTTGCCGTGGTAGCCGAACAGGTACGTATATTATCGTCACAGTCTTCAGAAGCGGCTGAAAAAATAGAGTCGGGCATAAAATCAGCGCTGGACGCTGCACATA
Source organism: Alteromonas sp. ABD4_190 (assembly GCF_056160105.1). NCBI lineage: Bacteria > Pseudomonadati > Pseudomonadota > Gammaproteobacteria > Alteromonadales > Alteromonadaceae > Alteromonas > Alteromonas sp. ABD4_190. The sequence goes on along the minus strand of NZ_JBSWWN010000001.1, from coordinate 998,647 downwards.
TTCAAGGTGAAAAAATGCTTAATTCAACACGTGCGAACGATACGTGTGAATTATTAACTGGGTTTTCTGATTCGCTTGAAAATATAACGCAACACTATCGTGTGCTTGAAGAACTAAACCCTAAAATGCTGGCGTGCTTCTCGCAAAGCGCCACCGACGTTGCGGTAAAAGTAAGCGGTGCCATCGCGAAAATTCAGTTCCAAGACATTATTCGCCAGCGCACCGAGCATGTGAAACTAGAGCAAGACGCTATTGTAAGTTTATTTGGGCAGTTTTCGTCATACATTAATAACAGAGAGCATTTTGATGATTCGTTTAATTTAAGCACCAAAGAAATGTTTGAAAAGTATGTAATGGAAGACCAGCGTAAAATTCATTTCGATATTAATGAATCATCGCCGGAAGAAAAAAATGAGTTTGAAGAGGCGCGAGAGCCTAAGATAGAGCTTTTTTAATATACTCTGACTCAGGTGCCGCCTACGTTCATTTCTTTAAGTTGAGCGAGCCGTGAAACTTAGGCTGACGGGCGAGAAAGCCTACCTTACAACAAAAGTGCCAGTCGGTCTCTGACCGGCATTTTTCTATTTAATGCTTTCAGCGTTTTTTTTGATATCGCCAGTTGGTTTCGGCGTTAACTTTTGAAAGTTGCAGAGTAACCAACCTGTATTGCCTAAAGGGTGATACGCTCAGATGTAGCAAACGCAACGTCCAGCTTAAAGTACGCGGCTTCATTTATAAAATGCGGGTAGGTCTCTTTTTCTCCATCCCACGGGATATCTTTTCCATCAAAGGTTCTAAACATGGGAGAACCTGGTAGCAAGGGTTTAAAATCATTGTCTTGCAATGAGTGGTGAACCATAGCGGTGCGCTTGCCATTTTCATCTAAAGGAAAACTTACGTTTTCCCCTAAACGAAATGCTTCGCACGTTGGCAATGCATCTGTTTTTATTTCCTGTTTATTATAGGCTACACAAAAATCTAAAATAGCCTCGGCCATGGTTTGCGTTAGAAGGTAAACATCCTCTCTCAGCACCCCCTGTGGCTGACCACCCACTTCAATCATTACGCCTTTCTTACCAGTGGTACATAAATAACCGTGCTCCAGATAAGGCTTTTCGTCTTCCACTAAAATATTTGCTTCGGGCATTTGTTGCTTAACGAACCGTGCTAGCTGAATGTGAAACTCATCCGCTTCTAAAATGATTAGCGTGGCGCCCATTTCGCTGGTGGTATTATGAATATCAATGACAAAATCGGTGTTTGACTTGCCCTTTGGGCCGAATTTCTCATTTAGTGATTTTGCAAGTACGGCTTCTTTAGCGGTGCTGTTATCTGATAATCGCTCAAAGGTAAACTGACGGTTTAAATCTTCTTCTACAAAACGCACGTTCGCATCAAGGGCCGCTTCATTGGCAATGTTCAACGATATATTTAGCTCATTAAATCGCGAAGGTAGCCCAAGTTGCTGCCAGTTTCGAATAAGCTGAATACCACTGGTCTCATTGCCATGAGTACCACCAACAAGTGCGATAGAGTTAAACATTATTATTCCTTTTTACTAGTGTGAAAATGCGGCTACAAAATTAATGTTTGAAAAAGTCGTCAGATTGCTGTGCTAACATTGCCTCTATTTCTTCCACATCGATGTGTTTTGGTGTTACGTCTTCCGCTGGTTTTCCCGCAATTTTTCGGTCTTCTGCAGCCCATTCGCCTAAATCAATAAGTTGACATTTCTTGCTGCAAAAAGGGCGATATTCGCTAGTTGGTGCCCAAACAACCTGTTTGGCACAAATAGGGCATTTCACTTCCATAATAGACTCCAGTGAAATACGTCTTTGCGGCACAATCTATGAAATATGAAAAAGACAGCACCTAAGACGAAAATTATTGAATAGAGGCGAAGTTTAGCAGGCCGCTAGTCGAAACTGAATATTGTTTTCTACTGCACTATTTTGGCCTTCTTGCGGGGAAAACAACATAAAGCGCAGGGCGTAGCGGTATTTGTTGCCACTTAAGGTTGGGTAGTAGCCGTCATCTACACTGCATTTTACGCGTATCAGTTCGTTTTTATCTTCCGCAGCGCCTTGGTAAAAGCCGTTCTCGGCCACTGCATTTACAAACTGACCTCGCTCGCGGATAAACGACAGGCTAACCGCAATTGCATCGTCAAGAAGCCCTAAAGTCTCTAACCATTGTGCAATTTCGTTTTGACGCTGTTCAAGCGGCTGTTGTAACCAAAAGTGCAAATTAGGAAGGTCGAAACTACATGCGCCGCCGGGTATGGCAAATCTTTGTCTTATAGCGCTAAGTAGTTTGTCATCTTTAAGCGCGCTACCAAAACGGCGGTCTGTTTTCAGCTTTTGCTTTAAGGTAAGCACGGTTTTTAGCGCTTGCTCTAAGGCGGTGCTGTCTATTTTAGGGTGTTTTGACCAGTACACGAGATTCTTTTCATGCGCTTCAAGGTCTTTGGTTAAATCTGAACGAAGATCTAGTCTTTCAATGAGATCAAGTAGTTCAAAAAGTTGTTCAAAGAACACCAGCTGAAGATGAGTATGTTCTGATTTCGCGATGATTTTAAGTTGCCCAAGCAGCTGCTCAACACGTAAATAGTTACGTACTTTTTCCTTTAGTGGAAACTCGAATACAGCGCTACCCATGGAACCCCTTAAAACACATAGACTTAGAGAAACGGCACTACAACCTTGTAGTACGGCGAATTACAGCAAGCCTAAAGCATCAAGGCATTTAAGCCAAGTCTACTTGTTAGACAAACGTATAATTAGACGCTAATTGGTCAAAAAAGTTTCAAAATCTAGCTTTGACGGCCGAAATAACTTGTTATGAAAAAATGATGGCAAGCCAGAAAGAGCAGGCAGGAACGGTACATAAGAACATTAGATGAAAACCAGTTTGCTATTGCGCAATGCATATACACTTATGCTGAAGCAAGCGTTAATAATTTCTGGTGTAAAGCTGACACTTGACTGGAAAGCGCTTCCAACGTTGTGCTGTTATCCAGCACATCGTTTGCCGCATTAACGCGTTCATCACGTGAAGCTTGCGAAGCCATAATACTTTTTATGGTTTGCTCTGAGCTACCGTCCCGTTTTAATGCGCGTTCCAGCTGCAGTGCTTCAGGGCAGTCTACCACTACCACATGGTTGCACATTTCCGTTAACTTGTTTTCAACGAGCAAGGGCACAGATAAAATGCAGTAAGCAGAAGTAGATTCACTAATAAGCTGCTGCATACGAGAGCGAATAAGGGGGTGAAGCAAGGCGTTTAACCAAAGCTTTTCTTCTTTGGCCGCAAACACCTTTTCGCGAAGGGCGGCGCGATTTAGGCTTCCATCTTCAAGCAAAATAGTTTCGCCAAAATGCTCTGTGATTTTACGTAAGCCTTCCGAGCCTATTTCGACTACGTCCCGCGCGACTTCATCAGCGTCGACGATATCAATACCAAGGCTTGCAAAAATAGCCGAAGCGGCAGATTTACCGCTGCCTATTCCGCCGGTAAGACCCACCACAAACACCTGTTGTTTACTCATGTCCTTTGTACCTTGCTGCTAAAGCACGTAATCAAGATAGGTAGTAATAATTTCATCTTTAAAAAGCAGTGTAAGCCAGCCTGCAATTGCTAAATACGGGCCAAAGGGAATAGCTAGAGACTTACCTTTGTTTTGAACCACCATAATGGTAATGCCCGCCACTGCGCCCACTAAAGACGAAAGCAGTATGATAACTGGTAGGCCTTGCCAACCGGTAAATGCCCCAAGTGCTGCAAGTAATTTAAAGTCGCCGTAACCCATGCCTTCCTTTCCGGTAACAAGCTTAAATAGCCAGTAAACCGACCATAGACTTAAGTAACCAAAGGCCGCACCTAAAATGGCGTCTGTGGTGGTAACAAATACCGATTGGGTGCTTAATAACAACCCTAACCACAACAGAGGTAAGGTAAGCTGGTCTGGCAGTAACATTTTGTCTAAATCAATAAACAAAAGTGCAATGAGTACATAGGTAAGCAATACTACCCATAGTCCCTGTGACGTTGGGCCAAACTGATAAGCGGCAAAAGTACAGCTTAACGCCGTAAATAACTCTACGAACGGGTAGCGGGCAGAGATAGGTGTTTTACAGCCGGCGCATTTGCCTTTCAGCAAAAGGTAGCTAATAACGGGAATGTTTTCCCATGCTCTTATTTTATGGCCGCAAGAAGGGCAAGTACTGTCGGGTTTAACTAAATTAAATGTTTCGCTATTCGCTAAGGTCTGCTCTTCGGTGGCATGTGATGCGCTTGAATCATTGCCGTCGGCGCTAAAATAACTTTCGTATTCTTGTTGCCAACTACGTTCCATCATTATAGGCAGGCGATAAATGACCACGTTTAAAAAACTGCCTATCATCAAGCTTACAATAAAAACAAGGGTATAGAATATAGCAGGGTGGCTTTGGCAAAGGGTAATTAGGGCGTCCATATAGGCGTTGACTCGTTGTAGAAAATGGTAGGCAGTTGCAAGTGCTTGTCGGGGTGGTATTCCTTACGGTTTCTTTATAAGAAAGACTAGTCGTCGAGAGCAGCTTGCAAAAAATTATTGAACGTAATTACTCAAATTACACTTAAATTTAACCAACAACGCTGCCCATTTGAAAGATTGGCAAGTACATGGCAATGATCAAACCACCGATAACAACACCTAACACGGCCATTATCATCGGCTCTAACAGACTGGTTAGTCCGTCTACCATATCGTCAACTTCTGCTTCGTAAATGGTGGCTATCTTACTAAGCATCTCATCCACAGAGCCTGATTCTTCGCCTATTGAAACCATCTGCGTCACCATATCTGGAAACACGTTAGTGGCGCGCATTGCAACGTGCATGGGAATACCCCCTGCCACTTCTTTTTTAATGAACAATATCGCATCACGATAAACCGCATTACCAGAAGCCCCTGCAGCTGAGTCTAATGACCCAATTAATGGCACACCTGCTGCAAACGTAGTAGAGAGAGTTCGTGTAAAACGAGCGATACTTGCTTTCTTAAGAATTTCACCAATAACTGGTATTTTTAAGGTAAGCGCGTCACATTTATCTCTTAATAGTTGACTCTTTTTGTAAGCTCGTACAAATAAGAAACCTGCTATACCAAGAGAAATTGCAATATAGGGGCCGTAGTCACGAATGAAGTTCGAAATACCTAGAACGAATAGTGTGAATGCAGGTAATTCAGCGCCAAACCCGTTAAAAATATCTTCGAATTGAGGCACAACAAACACTAGCAAAATGGTTGTAACTATAAACGCCACAACGACTACGGCAATGGGATAAAACATTGCCTTTTTAATTTTCGACTTTAATGCTTCCGCCTTTTCTTTATAAGTAGCAATTCGATCATAAATAGTTTCTAGTGCGCCAGATTGTTCGCCTGTGTAGACCAAATCGCAGTAAAGACTGTCAAAATATTGAGGGTGCTTGCGAAGAGAAGACGATAACGGGTTACCCGATTTCACTTCGTTAGCAATTTCAGCTAGAAGCTTGCGCATAGGTGCTTTAGCATGCCCTTGACCAATCATTTCAAGAGATTGAATTAGGGTAACGCCCGCCGCGAGCATGGTAGCAATTTGCCTTGAAAAAACCGAAATATCGGCGGCGTTAATTTTTTGTCTGCCACCAAAAAGGGATTTTTGTTGCTTTTTTACTTTTTTTACAGAAAACCCTTGTTTGCGAAGCATTGACCTTGCTTCAGACAGATTCTGTGCTGAAATTTCCCCTTTCCGGCTAGACCCTTTACTGTCTTTTCCCTGCCATTCAAAAACTGTTGCAGCTTTCACTTTTTATACTCCTTGACTGAAAAAGGGAAGTGCATTCGCACTTCCCTTAAAGATGATACGATCTCTCGTTAACACACTCCTGCGGCTACACAAGTACCGCCTTTAGCCCAAGTGATAGGTGGTGTAACACCGTTGGGTGTAAGCGTGTATGTTAAACCGTCAACCTCAGCGCTCCCAGTCGCAGTTATAACACCATTTACGATTGTGACTTCTTTGGCGATGCTATCTGCGTTAGCAGAATTGTCAACTTTGTCTGGAAATCCGTTCACTTTAACGTTTGCATCGGTAAGAGCAGTAATTTCACCAGTTTGAGCGCCTACTTCAAATGCAGATTTGAATGTTGTCGTCGCCATCACTACTTCGGCAAACTTAGACTTCTTCGTGTAAGTCTGATATGCAGGCAATGCAATTGCAGCAAGAATACCGATGATTGCTACAACAATCATTAGTTCGATAAGGGTGAAACCCTTTTGGTTGTTATTTTTCATGTTCATCATGGTTTAACTCCGGGACGTGTATATCACGTTAAGTTTAAAAATAATTTAAGTTTACGTTTATACCCGAGTCGTCCTTAAAACGCCCCTGGTACTCGAGAATTATTATAGAATTTTCTCTGTCGCTAACAAGTATCTAAAAGTATACCTAGGTCTGACTTCTTTATTATGCCACGTTCCTGTAGGGGTTGGCAGTTCTTGTTAGTTGAACTTTGGTATAAAAGTTAGTCACTTATCAACGTATCAACTACTATACACAGGTTATTAATCTGTGGGAAGACAGAATTCGTTTGCAACTTATCAGAATTTCAACTCATGCTTGGACCAAACTTCCCCATTTTCACAGTAGTTCTAGGGTTTTAATTCAATGCGTAAAGATAAATCTATTGCTTGAACATGCTTGGTCAGAGCGCCTGATGAAATATAATCTACGCCTAACGTACTTAAACTGGTTAGTCGTTCATCAGTAATGTTTCCTGATACTTCCAGTTTACATTGGCCTTTATTAAGCGCTACTGCCTGTTGGATCTGTTCGTTAGAAAAGTTGTCTAGCATGACGATGTCGGCGCCTGCTGAAAGCGCTTGTTCAAATTCTGCAATATTTTCAACTTCTACTTCAACTGGCTTGCCCGGCATCATGGCTTTTGCGCGGCTAACGGCTTTCTCAATACTTCCGCACGAAAAAATGTGGTTTTCTTTAATTAAGAATGCATCGAACAAACCTACACGATGGTTTTGGCCACCACCGCAACGCACCGCGTATTTCTGTGCATAGCGCAGACCGGGTAAAGTTTTGCGGGTGTCTAAAATTTTGGTGTTAGAGCTCGCTAAACACTTGGCGTAAAATGCAGTAACGGTAGCGGTCGCTGACAAGGTTTGTAGGAAGTTAAGTGCGGTACGCTCGGCAGTCAATATTGCGCGCGCAGAACCTTCTAAACTAACTAATACCGTGTCAGCCTCAACCTTGTCGCCATCTTTTACATGCCAAGTTAATGACACAGACTCGTCAATAAGCGCAAACGCTTGGTTTGCCCACGCTATTCCACAAACCACGCAAGGCTCGCGGGTAATAATAGTAGCTTTTGCATTAACGCTTTCATCTATCAGGTTCGCGGTAATGTCGTTTGCGGCATTTAATTCGCCGCCAAGATCTTCAACAAGCGCGTTGGATACTTGCTCTCGAATTGCTTGCATGTCTGGTGATGTCATCTTCATCGCTATGATCTGTGTTATGGTCTACTTAAAGGGTACGCAATATTAACCAATCTCCGCGCTGAGTAAACTCTAATTGGCGAAGAACACTCATTCCAAGCAATATATGGTCATCTTGCATACCGGGGTTTAAGTTTGCGTCTACATTACGCACCACTATTTCGCCAATACGCAAGGTATCAATTGTTGATTCGGCCACCTTTACTACGCCATTGGCGGTGCTGGCTAGCCCCTCACGTCCAGCCTTCAGTTGTAGCTTATTTGCCAAATGGGCAGGCACAGCTACGTCTGTCGCGCCCGTATCCACAAGAAACACCACTTCCTCGCCGTTGATATAGCCTGTTGTCACATAATGCCCTTGGCGATTTTGTTTAAGGCGTACTTCTGTTTGTGAGCCAATACGCTCTGATGTGGGTTCACTATTAGGGTTTATTTGTTTTTCTAATAGGTCAGAGAATACGAATACGAGTAATCCGAAGCCGCAAATCCAAGCAAGCGCTACCATCCATTTACCCGTTGATGCTGTCGGGTCTTGTTGTTCATTCATGTTTCTACCTTTCTTATAATAGTGCTGCACCGTTTTTCATGTCGCTTACTACTTGGCGTAATCTCTTAAGAAAAGTGCTAACGTGCTGATTGGCTTACTAGAATGCCATGTATAGCCCTATACACTTATATCCATATACAATGTAGGCTATGAATCAGAAAATCAATTACTGAAGCAAATACTATGGTGCTTTATAACAAAGCGAAGTACACCCCAAGTCCGCATTATGATGCTCGCCCTGACGATACCGATGTCAGTCTTTTAGTAATACATAATATTTCACTGCCGCCTTCACAGTTTGGTACGCCGGGTATTCGCCAATTGTTTACCGGCACCCTCAATCCTGATGAGCATCCTTTTTATAAAGAGATTGCGGGATTACGGGTCTCTGCCCATTGCGTGATTTATCGAACCGGTGAAGTAGAGCAGTTTGTGCCTTTTGAACAGAGAGCATGGCATGCAGGCGTTTCAACCTGTCAAGGCCGCAGTCGCTGTAACGACTATGCAATTGGTATTGAACTGGAAGGCACTGATACGCTGCCTTATACGAACGCACAGTATAAAGCACTAGGCGAACTCACTGATTTCATAACGCGACACTATCCTCGGATCACTTTAGGGCGTATCGTAGGTCATAATGATATAGCGCCGGGGCGTAAAACTGACCCTGGTGTTGCTTTCGATTGGGCAAGATACAGAAAGTGCGTCGCCAGAGTTAAATAATTGTTTTATCTCGCACTGAATAAAAAAGGGAAACACAATATCTATGATGTTAATGAGCTTGCTATTAGTTCTAAGTCTTGAACGGTTGATAACAAAAACATCTAATTGGCATATCGAAAAGTATGCCGCTCAGTATCGAGCTTTTCTTCAAGACAAAGGGTTGATTAAGTTTCAAGAAGGAAATGAAGGAGAGGAGGAGAGTAAAAAAGTCTCATCTACAACACTTTATTTCTATCTTTTACTTCCCGCGGTGCTATTAGGAATAATTGAGTACTGGTTGCTTGGCGCATTCCTTACCTTTTTAGAGCAAAGTTTAGTGCTGTTCATATGCATTGGCTGTCCGATATTAAGAAGTATTTATAAAAACTTCCTGAATGCCGCCGACCGAGGAGACCTGCAAGCCTGTAGTATGTATACCGATCAGCTGGGGCATTGTGCAAGTCAAACTGAAAGCGACGGCAGTGCAGGTACTGAAGGTAAAAGTTTTGGCCAGCACCTTACTTGGCTTAACTACCAGCACTACGCTGCAGTTATGCTGTGGTTTATTGCATTCGGCGCCCCAGGCGCACTGTTTTACTGCCTAAGTAGAAGCACCACTGAGGCTTTGTGTAACGCTAATCACCCTTTAAAAGCGGCTGCTGGTAGGTTGATGTTCGCTCTCGACTATGTTCCTGTTCGCGTGACCGCTTTCGGCATGCTGATGATGGGTCACTTCTCAAGAGCGTTACCTGAATGGTTAAAACACGCGCTCCAGTTCGATGTACCTGCCTACGACGTGCTGACACAAATTTCTGCTAAAGCCGAGGTGTTAACCCCTGATGAACAGCAGTTGCAGGCTGAAAATGCAGCAGTTGAACCCCAAGTGCTAGTAAAGTTAGCAAAACGTAATGTTATTTTTCTACTTGTTATAACGGCAGCGCTAACCCTTGTAGGCAGCTTGGCATAATCAATATTTTTAACATTTACTAAGCTACATGGTTTAGAAAGGCGTTTGGTCTATTTATTAATTGTATGTAGATCAGACGCTTCGCATAACTAATATCCCACCTTGCTTCTCATCAGACCAGTTCGGACATAAACACTTTTCTTAACAAATTCAATAATAAAGCTTAACACGCGGCAATTCCCACTGTCTTTGCTATGCTTGAGAGTATTTACCTCGAAATCGATCTGCCTTAAACTAGATAGGTAAAATGGTATTACCAATTGCGAATGTAAAATAATTATCTCTGATTATTTTTTACATTCACTGCTGTTATAACAGCGCTGGTTTAAATTAAAGGATAAGTGCAACGCATGCGTCAGCAGCGAAAAAAACTCTCTGATGTAATTACCGAGCAACTCGAGTCGATGATACTCGACGGTACGCTATTGGCTGGCCAAAAATTACCGCCAGAAAGAGAGCTTGCGCTTGAGTTTGATGTATCACGTCCTTCACTTAGGGAAGCCATTGGTAATTTGCAGGCGCGTGGGTTGGTAGAGCGTAAACAAGGCGGCGGCACATTTGTAAATCGCAACCTTAATTCTGCCATGACAGACCCCCTAATGGACTTAGTTAGCCAGCGTCCTGAAACTCAATTTGATTTGCTTGAATTTCGTCATGCCCTTGAAGGGATGGCGGCGTACTACGCGGCACTTCGTGGTCAACCTGAAGACTACGATGCATTAAAGCAAGCATTAAACAATGTGCCTACGCCCAAAGCGCACGAAAGCAAACGTGCCCAAGCAGAAGCGCTAGGGCAGTTTTATATCATTATGGCAAGAGCATCACACAATATGGTGTTGTTGCACGTAATGAGCACCATGCAAAGCATGCTGGTGGACAATATTGAACGAAACTTTGACATGCTGGCAGCGCACCCTGAAGCGGTGGAAGACATTGCGAAGCAGCGTCGTGAAATTGTAGAAGCTATAGCTTCTCGCGATCCTGAAGCTGCGCGTCAGGCATGTAATACGCATTTGGCGTTTATTGAAAAAACGCTATTAACCATTAATCAACGTGATACCCGTGTACAACGCGCATTGCGACGATTAGAGATTTAGTTTTTTCGCCTTGGATTATTTAGTAAAAGGGCGAGATAGCTATTCATTCGCAGAGGCTGGTCAGGTTTTTCCTGTGCCACTGCAAAAGCAGGTGAGCCAGATTGGGTCACTGTGAGTACAACGTAATTTAGTTTTCCTTCTTTTAGCGCCTTTAAGACAAAGGCAATGCTAAGGGAGGATTTTCTATATAAGCAAAAAATAGGATGGCACCATGTCTGATATGATGCACCAAGATGTAGATCCTCAAGAAACTAAAGAGTGGATTGATGCGCTTGAGTCGGTTTTAGAAGAGGAAGGCGTAGAACGCGCCCACTATTTACTCGAAAAGCTTATTGATAAAGCACGTCGCAGCGGAGCGCATTTACCGTATGACGCTACTACTGCCTACATCAATACTATCCCTGCAGCACAAGAACCAAAAATGCCTGGTGACTTGACCATCGAAGCGCGCATCCGTGCAGCGATTCGTTGGAACGCATTGATGATTGTATTGCGTGCATCGAAAAAAGACCTAGAGCTTGGTGGCCACATTGGTAGTTTCGCATCATCGGCTATGCTTTACGATGTAGGCTTTAACCACTTCTTTAAAGCGCCTAACGAGAATCAAGGCGGCGATTTTATTTTTGCACAGGGCCATATTTCTCCGGGTATCTATGCGCGTTCTTTCATGGAAGGCAACCTAACTGAAGAGCAGTTAAACAACTTCCGTCAAGAGTGTGCTGGCGATGGTCTGTCGTCTTACCCACACCCTCACTTGATGAAAGATTATTGGCAGTTCCCAACCGTATCTATGGGTCTTGGTCCACTTCAAGCTATCTACACAGCGCGCTTCCTTAAGTACCTAACTAACCGTGGTATTAAAGACTGTTCAGGTCAGCGCGTATACTGCTACATGGGTGACGGTGAGTGTGATGAGCCAGAGAGCTTGGGTGCAATCGGTCTAGCATCTCGTGAAGGCCTAGATAACCTAACGTTCGTTATCAACTGTAACCTGCAGCGCCTAGACGGGCCGGTACGTGGTAATGGCAAAATTATCCAAGAACTTGAAGGTACGTTCCGTGGCGCAGGCTGGGAAGTAGTGAAAGTAATCTGGGGTAGCTACTGGGATGAGCTATTAGCTCGTGATAAATCTGGCAAGCTAATTCAGCTTATGGGTGAAACGGTAGACGGTGAATACCAGAACTGTAAAGCCAAAGGCGGTAAGTACACTCGTGAGAACTTCTTCAACAAGTACCCTGAAACAGCGGCGCTTGTAGCAAATATGTCTGATGATGACATCTGGCGCTTAAACCGTGGTGGTCACGATCCAGTTAAAGTATTCGCGGCTTACCAAAAAGCAATCGATACGAAAGGTCGTCCAACAGTAATTCTTGCTAAAACGGTTAAAGGTTTCGGTCTTGGTGCATCAGGCGAAGCACAAAACGTAGCGCACAACGTTAAGAAAATGGACGTTGATTCCATCAAAGCGTTCCGCGACCGTTTCAATATTCCAGTAGCAGACGACAAGATTGCTGACCTGCCTTACTTCAAGTTCGACGAAGACAGCGAAGAAATGAAGTACCTTCGCGCACGTCGTGAAGCGTTAGGTGGTTATTTACCTTCTCGCCGTGAACAGGCTGAAGAACAGCTTGAAATTCCTGAGCTAAGTGCATTCGACGCTATCTTAAAAGGTTCTGGTGACCGTCAAGTTTCATCAACAATGACCTTTGTGCGTGTACTTAACGCGCTATTGAAAGATAAGAAAATTGGTAAGCGTATTGTGCCAATTATTCCTGATGAAGCCCGTACATTCGGTATGGAAGGCTTGTTCCGTCAGGTAGGTATTTACGCCAATGAAGGCCAGAAATACGTACCTCAAGATGCCGACCAAGTCGCTTACTATCGCGAAGATAAGAAAGGTCAGGTACTGCAAGAAGGTATTAACGAACTAGGTGCAATGGCATCGTGGGTAGCGTCAGGTACGTCGTACTCAACATGTAACGCTACCACTATTCCGTTCTACATTTACTACTCAATGTTTGGTTTCCAACGTGTTGGTGACCTTGCATGGGCAGCGGGTGATAGTCAAGCACGTGGTTTCTTACTAGGTGCAACAGCGGGTAGAACTACGCTTAATGGTGAAGGTCTACAGCACCAAGACGGTCATTCACACGTTCAGGCGAACCTAATTCCTAACTGTATTACTTACGATCCAACGTACGGTTACGAAGTAGCGGTTATTGTTCAAGACGGTCTGCGTCGCATGTATGGTAACAATGAAAATATCTTCTATTACCTAACGTTGATGAACGAGAACTATCAGCACCCTGCAATGCCAGAAGGTGATGATGTTGCTGAGCAAATCATTAAAGGTATTTACAAGCTTGAGCGCGTTGAAAACGACAAGTCTAAGCTTAACGTACAGCTAATGGGCTCTGGTACTATCTTGAACGAAGTGCGTAAAGCGGCACAGATTCTGTGTGAAGACTACAACGTATCTTCTGACGTTTACTCTGTGACTTCATTCAACGAGCTAGCCCGTGAAGGTCAAGACGTAACTCGTTGGAACATGCTAAACCCTGAAGCTGAGCAAAAAGTACCTTACATTGGTCAGGTCATTACGAAAGATGCAGGTCCTGCGATTTCTGCCACTGACTATGTGAAGAACTACTCAGACCAAGTACGCGCGTTCATTGAAACTGAATACCGATGCCTAGGTACAGACGGTTTCGGTCGAAGCGATAGCCGTGAAAACTTGCGTACTCACTTTGAAGTTAATGCGTCATACATTGTGGTTGCATCACTTTACGAATTGGCTCAGCGCGGTGACGTTGAGAAGAAAGTGGTAGCAGAAGCCATTAAGCGTTTTGATATTAACGCTGAAAAACTTAACCCACTTTACGCGTAAGCCAGATAAGGTATTTTACATATGTCAGATATTCAAAAGATTATCGTACCCGACGTAGGCGGTGACGAAGTTGAAGTTATCGAGCTATGTGTTGCCGTAGGCGACAACATTGAAGCCGATGAAGGCGTTGTTACTGTTGAAAGTGACAAGGCGTCAATGGACATCCCAGCACCATTTGAAGGTGAGATTGTAAGCCTGTCTGTATCAGTAGGCGATAAAATCAAAGAAGGCGATGTGATTGGTGAAATGAAAGTTGCAGGTGGTAAAAGTTCTGATGAGAGCACCGCTGAAGAATCATCTTCAGAGGACGCTTCACAAGAAGAAGCGCCTAAGCAAGATGAAGCACCGAAAGCAGAAAGCAAGTCAGAGGCAGCACCAGCTGCGTCTGGCGGTAGCGAAGTCATTGAAGTCGCAGTACCGGATATCGGTTCTGACGACGAAGTTGACGTAATCGACGTATTGGTTTCAGTGGGTGACTCCATCGAAAAAGAAGATGGACTAATTACGCTTGAAACCGATAAAGCGACCATGGACGTTCCTTCAACACATGCAGGTACGGTGAAAGAAGTATTCATCAGCACTGGCGATAAAGTGAAAGAAGGAACAGTTGTTATTAAACTTGAAGTAGCGGGCTCAGGCTCGGCGTCAAGCGAGTCTTCAGAAGCATCTGCACCGGCTGCGCAGGAAAGCGAAAAGCAAGAGTCTGCTCCTGCGACGTCTGCAAGTAGCGAAACCATTGAAGTAACTGTGCCTGATATCGGTGAAGACGGTGAAGTTGACGTTATCGACGTACTTGTATCAGCTGGCGATAGCGTTGAGAAAGAAGACGGCTTAATTACGCTAGAAACTGATAAAGCCACCATGGATGTACCTTCAACCCACGCAGGTACTATCAAGGAAGTCTTTATCAAGACGGGTGATAAGGTTAAGCAAGGTACATTGGTTGTTAAGCTTGAGACCAGCGGCGGTTCGTCTTCAAGTGCAGCTGAAAAGCCTGCTGAAGCACCTAAGCAAGAAGCACCTAAGCAACAAGAAACCAAACAAGCGTCACAGCAAGAAGCCTCTCAAGGCCGTTCTCCTGTGCCGCCAGCGCCAGAAGCCAAGAACACAGGTAAAGCACATGCTTCTCCTTCGGTTCGCCGGATTGCTCGCGAGTTCGGTGTAGACCTGACTCAAGTTAGCGGCTCTGGTCCTAAAAACCGTATCTTGAAAGAAGACGTTCAGGCCTACGTGAAAGCTGAGCTTGCGAAACCTCGCACGGCTGCAGCTTCAGGCAGTGCGCCAGTAGGCGACAACGTACTTCAAATCGTGCCAGTTAAACTTGTTGACCACAGCAAGTTTGGTGAGATTGAAGAGCAAAAGCTTTCTAGAATTCAAAAGATCTCTGGACCGTTCTTACACCGTAACTGGGCGACTATCCCGCACGTTACGCAGTTCGACGAAGCAGATATCACTGAAGTTGAAGACTTCCGTAAAGAGCAAAACGCTTACCACGCGAAAATTAAGTCTGGTCTTAAGATCACGCCATTAGTATTCGTAATGAAAGCGGTAGCGAAAGCCCTTGAGAAATACGAAGTATTTAATTCATCACTGTCTGACGACGGCGAAAGCTTAATCATCAAGAAGTTCATCAACATTGGTATTGCGGTTGAAACTCCGGGAGGTCTTGTTGTACCTGTTATTCGTGACGTGAATAAGAAAGGTATTGAAGAGCTTTCTCGCGAGCTTATCGAAACATCTAAGAAAGCCCGTGAAGGCAAGCTTAAAGCGGCTGACATGCAGGGCGGTACGTTTACAATCTCTAGCCTAGGTGGTATCGGCGGTACGGCGTTTACGCCTATTGTAAATGCACCAGAAGTCGCCATATTAGGTGTATCTAAGTCTGAGATGAAGCCTAAGTGGAATGGTAAAGAGTTTGAGCCGCGCTTAATGGTGCCGCTGAGCCTGTCATACGACCACCGAGTAATCGATGGTGCGGTAGGTGCAAGATTCTCTACTGAGGTTGCTGCAAACCTAACTGACTTACGCAGAATCATACTTTAAATAAAAGGTCGAAAAAGTTTACAATATCAGTAACATTTTCGACGATTTTATAAGCCCATTTGGTGGCATTTAGGTTATGCTATTACACAAAAGTAATAGCATGACCCTACAAGAACAGGATTGAGGTTCACAATGAGCGAAATTAAAACGCAATTGGTGGTACTGGGCGGCGGCCCTGGCGGTTATTCAGCAGCATTCCGTGCGGCTGACTTAGGTATTGAAACAGTTATCGTAGACTCACGCGACACGCTTGGTGGTGTTTGTCTTAACGTTGGTTGTATCCCTTCAAAAGCCCTTCTTCACGTTGCTAAAGTGATGAAAGAAGCGAAGCACCTTGCTAGCCACGGTGTATCGTTTGGCGAGCCTACCATCGATTTAGATAAAATCCGCGAATACAAAGACGGCGTTGTTAAGCAATTAACAAATGGCCTTAGCGGCATGTCTAAAATGCGTAAAACCAAGCATGTACAAGGCTTTGGTAAATTTACAGGCGCAAACACCCTAGAAGTAAAAAATGGTGACGACGTTACTACTATTACTTTTGAAAAAGCGATTATTGCTGCGGGTTCTGAGCCAGTAAGCCTACCGTTCATCCCAGAAGATGACCGCGTAATTGACTCAACTGGCGCACTGGAAATGAAAGACATTCCAGAGAAAATGCTAGTACTAGGCGGTGGTATCATTGGTCTAGAAATGGGTACTGTGTACGAAGCACTTGGTTCGAACATCGATGTAGTTGAATTCTTAGATCAGCTAATTCCAGCAGCTGACAAAGACATCATGAAAGTATTCATGAAAGACTACAAAGACAAGTTTAACATTATGCTTGAAACCAAAGTGACTGCGGTTGAAGCTAAAGACGATGGCTTGTACGTAACGTTTGAAGGCAAGAACGCACCTGCTGAGCCAGTACGCTACGACAAAGTACTTGTCGCTGTTGGTCGTAAGCCAAACGGTAAGCTAGTTGGCGCAGATGCGGCTGGCGTAAACGTTGACGAGCGTGGCTTCATCAACGTTGATAAGCAAATGCGTACTAACGTTGACCACATCTTCGCAATCGGTGACCTTGTAGGTCAGCCAATGCTTGCGCACAAAGCGGTTCACGAAGGTCACGTTGCAGCAGAAGTTATTGCTGGACAGAAGCATTACTTCGACCCACGTGCTATTCCTTCAGTAGCGTACACTGAGCCAGAAGTTGCTTGGGTTGGTCTAACTGAAAAAGAAGCGAAAGAGCAGGGCGTAAGCTATGAAACAGCCACCTTCCCATGGGCTGCTTCAGGCCGTGCAATTGCATCTGATGCCACTAACGGTATGACTAAGATGATTTTCGAAAAAGAAACGGGCCGCGTAATCGGTGGTGCTATGGTAGGTACCAACGCGGGCGAAATGCTTGGCGAAATCGGCCTAGCTATTGAGATGGGTGCTGATGCTGAAGACGTAGCATTGACTATCCATGCTCACCCAACGCTTAACGAGTCTATTGGTCTTGCGTCTGAAATCTTCGAAGGAAGTATAACTGACCTGCCAAACCCGAAAGCGAAGAAAAAGAAGTAAGCTAGCTTCTTTTTAAGTCACTTTAAAAACCCGCTTTTTAAGCGGGTTTTTTGTACTACACTTTTACTTCAAAGCTCAATTCGAAAATATAAGTTAGGCGCAGGAATTTCGAAGTGGTGGTAGATGTCAGTAAAGATTAAAGATCCAATCAAAGTACAATCGAAGTTTGGTGAATACAGCGTTGAACTTAAGGGAAACATAATTCGCCTAGACGGAAAGGGAGTAGTAACAAAAGCGCTTTTTCAACACTATCACGAAGATGTCAAAAAACTCGCTTTACCTCTAGGTGGACAGCCTTGGGGATTTTTGATTTTCGTACAAGGTGTCGGTATTTTAACGCCAGATGCTGAAAAAGCTTTAATTGAATCTGTGCGCCTTAGAAAACAATATGGCTTGCAAGCTTGTGCTTTTGTTACTAGCAATGCTGACATACCCGCTTTGGTTAAAAGTCAGTTTGAACGCATATATGCAGCCGCGAACTTAGCATGCTATTTCAGTGATTCTGAAGATGATGCTCTCGCATGGTTAGATGCGCTTGGTTGCTCGCTAGATACAGATGAGTAGGTGTCCAAATTTCTTACACTTGCCAGTGTTTTTTTATTTCCTCTCTGGTTTTTTGTTTTAGTATCAATGGATTGGGGGAGTGGCGCTTTTTTTGCTAACAAAAAATCTTAAAGTATTTAACAAGGCAGTAAATTTAAGACAGTGAGGACGTAAATTATGAAAAATATTTTGTTAGCAAGCAGTTTAGGGGTAGCTTTAGCCGTTACCGGCACCGCATCGGCGAACATAATCATGACGGGAGATTATGTTCTTACTCAAGTAAGTAATGATGGTACCCTAGGTAATCGCGGCTTCAACCCTGGGCTTGTTTATGATAGTACAGGGCTAGGTAATTTTGATTCGAATTTTGACTACTTAGCGCCAGGCACTCCCCACGAAGCTTTTGGTATTCGCTACAATACTGTAGCCGGCTCTTCTGGGTTACTAGGTAATAGCAACTCAGCTTCTGGTGATGTTACAAGTGGTGATGATTTTTCTCTCGTCTCGCTTACGGACATGACTCCCGGCTCTTCTTTTGATAATCACGTTCGTTGGAGTGGTACTAATAGCGTAATCAATATCGTACACGACTTTTTCTTTAACGATGATGAAGAACGAGTGAATATCAAAACTACGATTGAAGCGCTTGTTGATATTACCGACCTGTTGTTCGCTCGTGCAATCGACCCGGATCCTGATTCAAGGGCGCATGGAACGTCAGCGACTAACAATCAACGTGGCATCGACAATAACAACGATGGTGATGCGCTTGATTCTGGTGATGTGGCCGTAGAGAACTTTGTTGGTTCTTTAGGTTCTGTTAGTGGCACCCCTCTGGGCTTGTTTGCAAACACCTCGTTTACACAAAATACAGGTATCGTAGGCGCATGTTGTAGTGTTTTTGATCCCCTTACCTACCTTGCTGGTGGAAACTTGGGCGATAGTTCAACCGGTGATGATGGAATCGGAATCGCTTTCAATTTGGGTGATTTGTTGGCTGGTGAAAGTGTGTCTGTTGACTATGCTTATGTAATGGCGGGTTCTTTGGCTACTATAGACTTACCGGATGATGATGATTCGACAACTGTTCCTACACCGTCTTCAATAGGTTTATTTGGACTTTGTTTGTTAGCACTAACACGTCGTTTCAAACTGAAAAAATAAAGTTAGACATTACAATACAAACGCTATCTATCGATAGCGTTTGTATTATTTCTTACCAATCAATGTAGAGATAGAACTTCTGGTAATACAGCTCTTTCAATTATGCTGTTTCTTTTCCTGCTATGATTTTTGCTTCTTCATCGTTGCTCGGTGTTTTTAAGTGCGCAGGCGTGAACTCTTCACAATCCATATTACGCTGGTCCATAAAGCGTTTAACCGTATCGGCACAATATGCTTTGCGGCAGCACTGAGACAGCAGCATCTCGTGGCGCTGAACACGCTCACGAACAAATTTAACAACTAAGCTCCTAAGCCACTGCAAGCCAGCGTCTTGGTCTTGGCGTTTATGCCACATTATAGACAAAGGTGAGCTAATAATTTCCACAGGCGTTTCAAATACCGCTAACTCACCCGAGAAAATTTCCTTTTCCATGACCAATGAAGGCGCAACACAAATAAGGTTACTCTCTTTTAATAGCGGGGTAGCGTTGTAAAATTGGTTTACTGACATGGCAACGCGGCGCTTGAGGCCCAAATTAGCGAGCGCCTGATCTGTTGGGCCTGTCACATCGCCTGTCACTGACACTAGCAAGTGATCTGCTGCTACGAAGTCTTCCAACGATAATTGTGATTTTGCCAATGGATGATCGGGACGCATTACCACCACCCAGCTAGGGTCAAGCACATGTTCAGAGCGAATTACAGAGCCAGGCTCTTGGTGTTTAGAGAAGGTCAGTTCAGCTTCAGCATCTTTAAGTATTTTATCCGTTTCCATATCGTAATTAGGAATAGCATGGATATTAATACCAGGAGCCTCATTCTCAATGACTTTGCGAAGCGGCCCCCATACCATAGATACAATGCTGTCTGTGGCTGCAATACGAAAAGTCCGCTTTGCCGTTGCGGGGTTAAAGTCAGTCGGGTTTACGGCAACTTCAAGTTCGCCTAACGGGCCTTGAATCTGACTCCACAAGTTTTTAGCAAAAGAGGTAGGCTGAATACCACGGCCGTCTTTCACGAATAGCTCGTCGTTCCAGGCAGTGCGCATGCGAGACAATGCATTAGAGACCGCAGGTTGCGTCATTGATAACCTGTCAGCTGCTCGGGTAATGGCACCCTCAGTCATGATGGCATCAAAAATCATTAATAAATTTAAATCATGTGGACGCATCGTTCTCTCCGCTTTTTTCTTAATAAGCTCAAATTTAAATATATAACATAATGTGATGTGTTTCATATAAAAAGATAATTATTTTTATTGTTTGAGGGTGTGCATAATGCGCGGCATCAAACTTTAGTCTAACTTTTTAGAGAATCTTGCGATGAAAACTTTTACCCGTTTATTGGCAATAGTCAGCCTAACTGCGCTAGTCGCTGCATGCGGAGGTGACGAGCAGGATCCAAGTCAATCAATGAGCGCTGGTTCAAATGCCGGTGTTCCAGTTGATGTGGCTACCGTGGTGACTCAGCGTTTAACCGAGTGGGATAATTTCACAGGGCGTTTAGAATCGCCGCACATCGTTGCACTTCGACCTCGCGTGTCGGGCTATATCGATTTTGTCGCGTTTGATGAAGGTGAATACGTTGAACAAGGGCAAACCTTATTCTTAATCGATAACCGTGCATTTAAAGCTGAAGTGAACCGCTTAACTGCTCAACTTGAAGAAGCCAAAAGTCGCGTTCAGTTGGCGGAGCAAAACTACAGCCGCGCATTCAAACTGCGCAAAACACAAGCGGTATCTGAAGAAGTGCTTGACGCTCGCCTAGCAGAAAAAAATCAAGCACTAGCAAGCTTAAACCAAACACAAGCCGCACTTGAAGTAGCTCGCTTAAATCGCGGTTTCGCCCGTGTTGAAGCGCCAATCTCTGGACGTGTATCCCGTGCCAATATTACAGAGGGTAACTTTGTGACTGCAGGGCAAACAGAACTAACCCGTATTGTCTCCACTGACCGTTTATATGCTTATTTCGATATAGATGAGCAGACTTACCTGAATTACGTTAATAGCGATAAAAGCGCCTCGAGGGCGGTAAGCGACCAGCCAGTAGCGATGCGCCTTGCTAACGAGTCTGACTACAACCACTGGGGGCAAATCGATTTTATCGACAACCAAGTTAACGGTAGCACTGGCACGCTTCGCGTTCGAGCTGTGTTTAATAACGAAGAAGGGCGTTTAATTCCTGGCTTATTTGCACATTTAAAATTAGCAGGTGACACCGAAGAACAGGGCATTCTTATTAAAGAAAAAGCTATTGGCACAGATCTGAATAATAAGTTTGTACTGGTTGTAAACGACGAAAGTAAAGTGGAATATCGCGCAGTGAAGCTGGGTGACAAAGTGGGCAGCATGCGCATTATTACAAGTGGCCTAAACGCTAACGACACTATTGTGGTTGATGGCCTACAGCGTGTGCGCCCTGGTGCACAAGTTGCCGCAAATAAAGTCCCCATGGGTGATGAAGATGCACTTGCAAACCTATCTGATTGGCAATCAAAGGTCGATAACGCTACTCAAATAACCCAAAGCATGGCGCAGGTTGAAGATGTTTTATCTGGTGGTTCATTTACCTCAGGTACAGCAACAGCAGGTCTTAAGTAATGAATATCTCGCAGTTTTTCATTAGCCGCCCGATTTTTGCGGGCGTGCTTTCCCTACTTATTTTTATCGGTGGTGCCATCGCTGTTTGGCAACTGCCTATCACTGAATACCCTGAAGTAGTGCCGCCTACCGTGGTGGTAACTGCGAATTATCCTGGTGCAAACCCTGAAGTTATTGCTGAAACAGTCGCCACGCCGTTAGAACAAGAAATTAACGGTGTTGAAGATATGCTGTATATGTCTTCTCAAGCTACCAGTGATGGGCGTATGACGCTAACTGTTACCTTCGCGATTGGTACAGACCCAGACGAAGCTACAACGCTGGTACAAAACCGTGTTAATCGCGCTACGCCACGTTTACCTCAAGAAGTGCAGCGCCTAGGTGTGGTTACCGAAAAGTCCTCGCCAGATTTAACCATGGTGGTGCATTTAACGTCGCCTGATAAACGTTATGACATGCTGTATCTTTCAAACTATGCCGATCAGTTTGTTAAAGACGAATTAGCTCGCATAAATGGAGTGGGGCAGGTACGCCTGTTCGGTGCAGGCGAGTTCAGCATGCGAGTATGGCTAGACCCTAACAAGCTTGCATCGCTTCAATTAAACCCTGGTGATGTAGCAGCGGCTATTGCCGATCAGAACCAGCAGGCTGCGGCAGGTAGCCTTGGTGCGCAGCCAACAGGCAGCAGTGAATTTCAGCTACTTATTAATGTTCGTGGTCGTCTAAAAGACGAAGCCGAATTTGAAAATATCATCGTTAAGTCTGGCGAAAATGGCGAGATTACCCGACTTAAAGACGTGGCTCGCGTTGAGCTAGGGGCGAACAATTATGCGTTACGTTCGCTATTAAATAATAACCCAGCTGCGGCAATTCCAATATTCCAAGCCCCAGGCTCAAACGCTATTCAAATATCGGATGATGTAAGAGCGCGCATGGCAGAGCTTTCAAAGATGTTTCCCGATGGCTTAGAGTACGACATTGTTTACGATCCTACCGTGTTTGTAAGAGGCTCGATTGAAGCCGTGGTAAACACGCTTTTAGAAGCGGTATTACTTGTTGTTCTAGTGGTTGTGCTATTTCTTCAAACTTGGCGAGCATCCATTATTCCACTAGTGGCAGTACCTATTTCACTGGTAGGAACATTCGCCTTTATGCAGTTAATGGGTTTTTCTCTTAATGCGCTGTCTTTATTTGGCTTAGTGTTAGCTATTGGTATTGTTGTAGACGATGCCATCGTTGTAGTGGAAAACGTAGAGCGAAATATTGCTGAAGGTAAATCGCCATTTGACGCTACTGTCCAAGCAATGAAAGAAGTGACGGGGCCGATTATTGCTACCACGCTGGTTTTGGCTGCCGTATTTATACCAACGGCTTTCATGAGCGGCTTAACCGGGCAATTCTATAAACAGTTTGCACTTACTATCACTATTTCAACGGTAATATCTGCAATTAACTCGTTAACATTAAGCCCTGCTTTATCTGCTCTACTATTGAAGCCTCACGGTAAAGCAAATGATTGGCTTACTCGCGGTATGGATAAGGTGTTTGGTCGCTTTGTATTTGCGCCATTTAACCGGGTATTTGATCGTGGTTCGAAACAATACACAGGTGCGGTTGGCGGCTTAATTCGCAAAAGCGGCATTGTACTGGTGTTATATGCAGGCCTTATTGCGCTTACTTATAACCAGTTTGCCACTACACCTACGGGTTATGTTCCAGGTCAAGATAAGCAGTATTTGGTGGCTTTTGCGCAACTTCCTAATGCAGCGAGTTTAGACAGAACGGAAGAGGTGATCCGTGAAATGTCTCGCATTGCGATGGAACACCCAGGCGTGTCAGATGCCGTAGCGTTTCCTGGCTTAAATATTAACGGTTTTACTAATAGTCCAAGTTCTGGAATTTTATTTACGCCGCTTAAGCCTTTTAGTGAAAGACAGTCACCAGAGTTATCTGCTGGCGCTATTGCTGCAAAACTCAATCAGCAGTTTGGTTCGATCAAAGGGGCTTATGTCGCTATTTTCCCGCCGCCTCCGGTGATGGGGCTAGGCACTATTGGTGGCTTCCGCTTGCAAGTGGAAGATAGAGGGAATTTAGGTTTTGAAGAGCTAGAGCGTGTAACCCAAGAAGTGATTGGTAAAGCCTGGGCGCACCCAGCGCTAACAGGTTCATTTACAAGCTTCACCGTAGCCGTGCCACAACTTGATGTAGACGTAGATCGTGAAAAAGCAGTAAGCCAAGGGGTAAACATCGATACGTTATTTACCACGATGCAAGCTTACTTGGGTTCCCTTTATGTAAATGACTTCAACTTGTTTGGCAGAACATACCAAGTGAACGTGCAGGCTGATGCTCAATATCGTCAAGAGATAGGGGACATAACCCAGTTCAAAATCAGAAATAGCCAAGGTGAAATGATACCGTTAGGTTCATTCCTAGACGTTCAACATAGCGCCGGTCCAGACCGAGTGATGCACTACAATGGCTACGTTACCGCCGAAATTAACGGTGCTCCTGCGCCTGGCTATTCGTCAGACCAAGCGAAAGCGGCTATCGAAGAGATATTGGCTGAAACCTTGCCACTTGGCATGACCTACGAGTGGACAGAGTTGACCTACCAGCAAATATTAGCCGGTAATGCATCAGCGTTTGTATTTCCACTGGTTGTGCTTCTTGTGTTCTTAGTACTAGCTGCACAGTATGAAAGCCTTCGTTTACCACTGGCAATTATACTGATAGTTCCTATGACCTTATTGAGCGCCCTTATTGGTGTTCAGATTTACGGTGGTGACAACAATATCTTCACCCAAATTGGTCTAATTGTATTGGTCGGCCTTGCTACAAAGAACGCCATCCTTATTGTCGAGTTTGCTAAAGAGCTGCAGGACAGCGGCATGGATGCGCTTGCGGCAATTAAAGAGGCAAGCCGCTTACGTTTACGTCCGATTTTGATGACATCAATTGCCTTTATCATGGGGGTATTACCTATGGTTATCTCTACTGGCGCGGGTGCAGAAATGCGTCAAGCCATGGGCGTGGCCGTATTCTCTGGAATGATAGGCGTCACTTTCTTCGGCTTAATTCTTACTCCCGTATTTTACTATTTGCTAAAACGTAAAGGTTAACTCTCCCGTCTACCCAAGCGTTGCCCTCTTAAGGGGCTCTTTAGGCCACTCATTTGAGTGGCCTTTTTTTTGCCACCTTTGGTCAGCATTTGTGTCGTTTTGTGAAACCGAAAAGCTTATATTCGCTTGTATCCTGTTGAAAACAGACAGAATGGAGATTCGAATGAAATTAGGTGCGGCGATAGTAATGGCAATGGGCATGGTGGTTGCTGTGTCTTTGCTTGGTGTTCAGGTGTCTTCTGCCATGAACGATATGCAAACGTGGGATAGAGTAGTAACCGTAAAAGGATTGTCAGAGCGAGAATACATTGCTGATCAGGTTATTTGGCCTATTCAATTTGTCGACGCGGGCAATGACTTACCTCAACTGTATGAACATATCGAAAAGAATAGCCTTCAGGTGGCTAACTTTTTAGAAGAGAAGGGTATTTCAGCAGAAAGCATTACTATTGGAAAGCCTGAAATAAATGACAAATTGGCGCAACAATATGGAAGTAGTGAAAAAGCGCCATTTCGCTACAGTGCCATTCAAACCGTTACTGTCTTTTCAAATGATGTTGAAAAGGTGCGAGCGCTTATGCAGCAAATTGGGGAGTTAATTAAAACTGGTATTGTATTATCAGATCAAAGCTATCGCGCTCAGCCCGACTATGTATTTACCCGCTTAAACGAAGTAAAGCCGGAAATGATAGAAGAAGCGACGCTCAATGCGAGAGAGGTTGCGGAAAAATTTGCCAAAGATTCAAAAAGTACGTTGGGCAAAATTAAGCGCGCTAACCAAGGGCAGTTCAGTATTTCTAGTCGCGACGGTCATCATCCACACATAAAGAAAGTGCGCGTGGTTTCTACCATCGAATATACTCTTGTAGATTGATATTCATGCTATGCTAAGACCGCCATGTAGACACGGCAAATTCACGCATTTGTGCACTTTATGTATTATATTACTGCTAATGTCTAGTGGCTAGATTTGCGGGTATACGTTTTAATTTAAAGAAGTGCTGAGTACTTCAGCGCTTAACGCTTAATGATTAAGGTGGCAAGCCTGGAATGAAGGACCCTAAAGCGCAGTCCCAACAGCTTGAGTTTTTCGAGATTCCAAGCCCATGTATTGGTGTCTGCGAGTCGGGTCCAAGAGGGTTTTGTAAAGGCTGTTACAGAAGTCGAGATGAACGCCTCTATTGGCTTAAAGTTGATGATGCGACAAAACGAAAAATAATCAGTGCGTGTGTAAGACGTGAAAAAGCAGTAATGGCGAAGTTACGCAAAGCGCAAGAGCTTAAAAGTGAAGAGTCAACCGAACAGTTTTCTCTTTTCAATGAGCCGCCTGAAAGAAGTTAAAAAAGTTAGAGAATTTTTTGATGCCGTTAGATAAGTATGTTTCATATGCTGCGAAATCGTTTACGTTACCCGATATATGCGTTCGCTTGCGTTCAACGCTAGATGATCCTCGTTCTAGTATCGAAGAGATTGCTGTATTAGTTAGTGCCGACCCCTCTCTAACTGCTAAGGTGTTACGCCTGGCCAATAGTTCGCTTTTTCGTTTCCCCTCTCAAATTGAATCTGTAACAAAAGCCATAAATGTGATTGGTGGCGAGGCCCTTTATAATTTGGTTATTGCTGAAACTGCAACCACTGCCTTTAAGCACTTCGATACACTGCTAATTGATTTAGACAAGCATTGGCATGCTTCTGTTTATTGCGGGATGGTGGCGAAGAGTCTAGCCATGCGGCTGAATGTACGTGGCGCCGAACGCTTTTTCGTGATGGGTATTTTGCAAAACCTGAGCGAACTCATAGTTGCGAAGAAAGAGCCTAAGCTTTATGACGATTACCGCAATGCGAAAAAGAGCGACTTGCCACATATTGAACAACTGGCTCATTTCGGTTTTACGTTTGCGCATTGCAGCGGTATCATACTTGAAAAATGGCACTTACCTATTGGTCTTTTTTATCCCGTATCATTTATGAACGATGAAGCAAAATATACTTCTGATGTTGATATATGTGTTCTTGCAATTGCTAGTCGTATAACGCTTAGTCAACTTGATAAAGAAAATTATGCTGACATTGAACTTTTTACACCAGAAATAGCCAATACAGTAAGTCTCGACATGGAAGTGATAAGTAACTCAATTGAATATGCTGAACAAGAAACAGCAAAAATTGTGTCGCTTATTCACTGAGCTTTCAGTGCACTAATGCGGTAAGGTACTCTACATCGCAGAACATAGCAAAGCTCCGCCATAGGATTGGTATTTTAAGCGTCTCAATTAGACGTAATCTAATAACTATAAAGCTCGACGTAAAACCAGATTATGTTCAGAAAACTCTTCCGGCCACGTGTTGTTGTAGGTGCCATTTGTATTGGCGTGTGTTTATCTGCAAACGCGAGGGATCTCATTGAAACGCTTTATCATGCAGACTTCACTCCCGATGCCGATGATGAAATACCGCGTTTTACATTAGACGGAGAGCTCGGTGTTTTAATTAATACCGGCAACACATCTGCAGCCAGCGTGAAAGCGGCAGTGAATGCCGACCATGAAACTGAAAACTGGAGCAGCATTTATTTTGCTGAGCTGCTGTACAAAGAAAGCGGTACGCCTACCACGCAGCGCGACATAAGCGCACAGCGCTTTTTTACCAGCGCACAATTCGACTATAAACTGCTTACGCCTGGCCGCCGCCTTTTCATGTATGGCGATTACGAAGACGATAAATTTACAGGGTATGAGCACAGGGCTTCATTAGCCGCGGGTTGGTCACAACGCGTTTGGCGAAACGAAGACAGTGAGTTTCGTTATAGTGTAGGGCCAGGTTACACCTTTATCGAAGCAGAAGAAGACAGCGATAATCTTGTTAACGACGGGGTAATAGTACGCGCATCAGCCGAGTACAAATATCACTGGAGCTCGGGTGCCAAACTGCGTCAATTTCTGAGCACAGAAGCTGGTGAAGAAAATACCAAGTCCCGTTCTGAAACCTCGCTTTCAGCTAATGTATTTGGCTCTTTAGCGATGAAGCTATCTTTTATATTGAACCATGAAACCGACACGCCTGAAGACGTTGCGGCGTTAAGTACTGAAACGTCAGTAGCCTTAGTCTATCAATTCTTTTAGTCAATTAGTGTAAATTAACGGTCTAAATAGGGCTTTTTAACGTGTTCGCATTGACTGAGAGGCTTGAAAATGTACACTGCGCACCATTGTTTGTAGTGTCGTCTTCCTTGCGGCATTACTGAAAAGACTTCTTTTAAAACTCGTGTTGTACCGCCTTGTAGTTCAAAAGGTGTCGTGTACAACGAATGGACCGTTAATCAATAGGATTGTTCAATGAAAAAGCAAGCGCTTGCATCTCTAGTTGCAATTTCCCTTTCTCCTGCTGTATTCGCTCAAGACGATGAAGTTAAGCCTTTTACAATGGAAGGTGAACTAGGTTTCATCTCTACGTCAGGTAACACTGAAACAACATCTATCAGCGCAGGTATTCAAGCGCATCAAGAGCTCGAGAAGTGGAGTAACGACTACATTCTTAAAGGTCTTTACAAGAAAGAGACGGTAGAAGGCGATGACGGGGAAGATGTTGAATTTACTTCTGCACAAAAGTTCTTCGGTTCAGCGCAGGGTAACTACAAACTTGCCAACCCAGATAACCGTTTATTCGGTTTCGCATCTTATGAAGACGACAGATTCAGTAACTTTAACTACCAGGCTACTGTAGCTGCGGGTTGGAACCAAAAGGTTCTTCAAAACAAGCGCCATACCTTAGAATATTCAATCGGTCCGGGTTATTCTTTCATTGAAACTCAAGACGGTGAAAACCTTGATAGCATGATTGTTCGTGCATCATCAGCATATTCTTGGAAGATTTCTGATACTGCTAAATTTACTCAAACAGTGAGTACAGAAGTGGGTTCTGACAACACTAAGTCACGTGCTGAGTCAGCCCTAACTGCTACCATTAGCGGTAACCTTTCTATGCGTCTTTCATTTAAGTTAGATCACAACACCAACGTTGATGACGATGTAGAGAAGCTTGATACTGAAACTGCTGTAAGCCTAGTTTACAACTTCTTCTAAACTTTACTGAAGCGCCTTGACTGCTCGGTTGTGCGGTGAGGCGGTTTAATGTTTTACCTAGGTAATTCCTTTATACACTGATGCCATAGTGTTGTTGGAATAGGCGCTAGAACCAGTGCATTGCTGAGTAAAACAAAAGTACAGATACAAAAAACGCTGCAATGTTGCAGCGTTTTTTTATTCCATGTTCTTCAAAAAAGCCTAATGAAGAAAAGCGCTTTTTAGTGAAGAATGCGAGTCTTGATCGTACCATCAATTTGTTGAAGCTCTGCCAATGCCTCATAGCCACGGTCTTCTTTAACATCCACAACCACGTAACCAATTTCCGCGTTAGTCTGTAGATACTGGGCTTCAATGTTAATGCCTTTTTCTGCAAACGCTTGGTTAATTTGGGTAAGAATACCCGGTTGGTTTTTATGTACGTGAAGAAGTCGTGAACGACCGGTGTGCTCGGGCAGCGATACTTCAGGGAAGTTAACCGCTGACAACGTAGAGCCGTTGTCGCTGTATTTCGCTAGCTTTCCAGCCACCTCAATTCCGATGTTTTCCTGCGCTTCTTGTGTGCTTCCGCCTACGTGTGGCGTAAGAATAACATTGTCGAACGCGCGAAGCGGTGACTCAAACTCTTCAGTGTTAGACTTAGGCTCTACTGGGAACACATCGATGGCAGCGCCGTTAAGGTGGCCACTTTCCAGTGCCTTAGCCAGTGCGTCAATATCAACTACGGTACCGCGTGATGCGTTAATAAGAATGCTGCCTTTTTTCATTTGAGACAGTTCTTTCTCGCCAATCATATCTTGGGTTTGCGGCGTTTCGGGAACGTGTAGTGATACCACATCAGAGGTATTAAGTAGCTTTTCAAGCGACTTCACCTGAGCAGAATTACCTAACACTAACTTGTCTTCGATATCGAAAAATTGAACGCGCATGCCTAAATGTTCAGCAAGAATACTTAGCTGAGTACCAATGTGACCATAGCCAATTATACCTAAGGTTTTTCCGCGAGCTTCATAAGAGCCTACTGCGGTTTTCTCCCACTCACCGCGGTGCGCCTTAGCGTTTTTGCTAGGCACTTGGCGAAGCAAAAGAATAATTTGCCCAAGAACAAGTTCTGCAACAGAGCGTGTGTTAGAAAACGGGGCGTTAAATACCGGGATGCCACGACGTTGTGTGGCTTCAAGGTTAACCTGGTTGGTACCAATGCAGAAACAGCCGATGGCAACAAGTTTTTGTGCTGCATCAACTACTTTTTCAGTAATTTGAGTGCGTGAACGAATGCCAACAAAGTGGGCGTCTTTGATTTTCTCTATCAACTCATCTTCAGGAAGAGAGGTTTTGAGAAATTCAATGTTGCTATACCCATTGCTTTGTAGTGTTTCCAAAGCACTTTGGTGAACACCTTCCAACAACAAAATTCGGATTTTATCCTTCTCTAATGAAACTTTGCTCATGAACTCGCTATCTCTCGCTGATTTAATTTGGGTTGCTGGCAGTGCGAACCATAGACTCTTGTGATTTTCTCAGTAGTGAATAATCTAAATATGCACTACTTTCTTTGCAATAGAGCCTGGTCTGGCGCCTGCTGTCTAGCGTTTTTAATTACGCTATTTGCTTTAATAAAAAAGGTTTTCAACCTTAAGCAATATATACATCTAGCCGCAAAAACACCTATCACTTAAGACATCTAGACGTCTAAACGGAAATTAACAGAAAACACGCTAAGTTAAAAGCAGTATTTTGCGTAGCTTTTCACCAAAACGCTTTGATACCCACGGCTAAAATGCCTGTTCCGTTTATACTCATTGAATACGTTATTTAGAAGTAACACTTTTTGTAATGCAACACCAAGGCGCGTGCATACTGGTTGTTCTGTTATGCCATTGGCTGTACTTAGCATTTTTTAAGAGGTATCACTTAAAGGTTTCGACACCACTTTCTGTGGCACTTAGTACAATATCCGCTCCTCTTAGCGCAAAGATACCGTTAGTCACTACGCCCGGAATATTATTTATTTTTTGTTCCAGTTCGCGCGGATTAAGAATCTCAAGGTTGTGTACATCTAAAATAACGTTACCGTTATCTGTCACTACTCCCTGTCGGTATTCAGGATCGCCACCAAGTTTTACCAGTTCACGGGCTACAAAAGAGCGAGCCATAGGAATAACTTCTACAGGAAGTGGGAAGTCACCTAAAACAGGCACGCGCTTACTTTCATCTACAATACAAACGAACGTGGTAGCGGCACCGGCTACAATCTTCTCGCGGGTCAGAGCTGCGCCGCCGCCTTTAATCATATGCTTGTGTTCAGTAACCTCATCAGCCCCATCGATATAAACCGAAAGGTTGCTGACTTCGTTTAACTCGAACACTTCAATGCCTAGGGCTTTTAAACGCTCGGTAGATGCTTCTGAGCTTGATACTGCGCCTTCAATTTTGTGTTTAATGTTACCGAGTTCTTCAATAAAGAAATTTACGGTAGAACCAGTACCCACACCGACAATGCTATCTGCTTCAACATATTCGATGGCTGCTTTGGCTACGGCTTGCTTTTTTGCGTTCTGATCCATGGTGACTCTCCGAATTATCGTGTTCGCAAGTGTAACGTATAAGCGCACATGAACCCACAAATTCGTATGCTCAATTTGTTATAGCGACTATCACGATTTAGTAAATTGCAGAGTGCGCGTGGGTGTTACGATAGCATCGAGCGGCACATCCCACGGTGCAATAGGTAGGGCATCTACTTCTTGAATGTCGTGGGCAATGCCTACCAACTTTGGCGCACGTTTTTCTGAAGGCGAATGGAAACCAGTTTTGTGTTGAGTGAAGCTCAATGTGCGATCGTAATAACCACCACCCATACCCAAACGATTACCCTTGCTATCAAAGCCTACAAGGGGCATAAGAATAACGTCACACTGCGTAACAGGAATAACGTTTTCACAAGCCAGCACGGGTTCTTCAATGTTGTATTTGTTACAAATAAGCTGGGTGTTTGGGTTGTAACATAAGAAAAGTAAGTGCCCTCTGCATACAGGGTGTAGTACAGGAAGTGCGAATCTTTTTTTGCTTGAAGCTTGCCAAACACAATCGATGTAGTACTTTAAATTGACTTCGCCATCATTAACTAAATAACCCGCAATTGTTGTGCTGGTGTTGAGTAAAGGCAGGACATTAAGTTGTGATGCTATGCGTTTAGCAGCATCCTCATGTTGTTCATAGGATAGTTTACGACGTGCATTGCGAAGTTTTTTCCGCAACTGAGCACGAGCTTGCATGCTTTCCTGTGAAACGTATATTTGCATGATTGACGGCCTTACTCGCTTTAAACCAGAAAGTTAACGATCAGATTCACCTAAATATTGATTAAGTACACGAACCAATTCACTACTCTCAATGGGTTTGGTCAAGACATCATCAAGACCTTGCTCACGCAAATATTCTGGCTGGGTTATCACATCGGCCGTTAATGCAACAATAGGCAAATTTGGCTTGAAACCTTTTATTTTAGCTGTGGCTTCATCGCCTTGAATGCCAGGAAGGTTAAGATCCATAAGAACTAAATCCACAGGATTAGACTTGGCGTATTCAACACCTTCTTCGCCAGTGCTCACTACAGAAAGGGACACGCCAAGTTTTTCGAATAAGGTTTGAATAACCACTTGGTTTATATAATGGTCTTCGACCACTAAAACATTGGTGGATTTGCTAACGTTGACTTGGGCCACAAAACTGCGTGGTTCAGCCTCAACAAATTGGTTAGCATTTAAAGCATCAGCAGGTAAAGTCACGCTAATTCGCGTACCTTGGTTTAATTTACTGCTTACTTTGATAGTGCCATCCATAAGCTCGAGCAAGCGTCGAGATATGTTTAAGCCTAAACCCGTTCCATCAATTTGGTGCGCATTTCCCATACGCTCGAAAGGCGTGAAAAGACGCTTTTGGTCTTCATCGCTAATACCAATGCCTTGGTCAATGACATTAAATATTACCTGACCGTTTTTATATTTTACCTGCGCCTTCACAGATTTACCGCGACCAGTAAACTTAATTGCATTGGACAGCAAATTAAGCGCGACTTGTCCAAATTTGGTGTCGTCAAAAAGCAGCGTATCGGGCACGGCGTCATCAATATTTGTAGAAAATATGATACCGCTGTCTTCAGCACGGATCTTCGTTAATGAAAACAAGTGGGTGAAAAAATCTTTGGTGTTTACAGCGCGCGGCATTACGCGCATTTTTCCCGCTTCTATCTGCTTAATGTCTAAAACAGAGTTTACTATTTCTAAAAGCCTTTCACCGCTTTGGCTCACATGGGAAAGTGGTGTAGTAAATGACGAGGGTAAATTTAACTTTTGAGCTTCGCCTTCAAGCAGCTGGCTAAAGGTGTTTATCGCGTTAAGTGGCGTTCTGATTTCGTGACTTATGTAAGACAGAAAGTCTGATTTAAATTGACTGGTGCGCTCTAGTTCTCGGTTTTTACGTTTTAGCTCTAAATGCGCTACTACCGATTTGCTTAGGGTTTGAAGTGATGCTTTCTGCGCTTCTGTCAGTGTTTTGGGTTTACGGTCAATGGCGCAAAGTGTGCCGATTGCGTGACCTGAAGGTGTTATGAGTGGTGCACCGGCATAGAAGCGAATATCAGGGGCACCTGTTACCAAAGGGTTGTCATGAAATCGAGGGTCTATCGTAGCGTTAGATATTTCAAACACTTCTTCTTGCAAAATTGCATGAGAGCAAAAAGCAATTTCACGGGACGTCTCTTCAGCATCCAAACCCACTCGTGACTTAAACCACTGGCGGTCAGGGTCAATTAAGCTAATAAGTGCAATAGGGGTTTCGCAAATTTGCGAGGCCAGCGCTGTTAGGTCATCAAACAGCTGTTCAGCTTCGGTATCAAGTACGTCGTAACTGAGCAACTCGGCAAGACGCTCTTCCTCATCAACGGGGATTGGGGCTGATTGCATTGATTGAACCTAACGCTGAAATAAAAAAGGGATTGTTCATTAACAATCCCTTAAACATATCACAAAGCGTAGGTGTCTATGAATAGTTGTTCCAGTTTTTGATGGTCAACTTTAGTCGCTACCTTTATGGTATTTGCTTCATTCCATAGCGGGCTAGGTGTTGTACCAGTTGGCGCAACCACCGTTTGGCCTCTATCAAGTGTACCTGTACCAACGCGAACGTGACCTTCAGTCAGTTCAAATAGCTCTGGGTGACGAAGGTGAGCAATAGGGAATGCATCGTGGAAGAAGCACACGCGGTCTTCACGGTTTTGTGAGTAAAAGTCCATGTAGAACTGGGCGCTTTCTTTCACAAAGCCGCCAAGCGTATTGTTTTTCTCTTCTAGCTTTTCAACAAAAGCTGGCGAGAATGGCGTGAAGTTCGTCACGTCCAAACCAAACATAGTCAATTCCCAATCTGCCGCAAATACGATTTCTGCTGCGTGGGCGTCATTCCAAATGTTTGCTTCTGCTACAGGCGTAACGTTGCCAGGTACAAACGCAGCGCCACCCATAATGCTAACACCTTTAACCAACTTAGGTAGTTCTGGCTCTAGACGAAGGGCTAGGGCTAAGTTCCCCAATGGACCAATTGCCACTAATGTAATTTCGCCTGGGTACTTACGCGCCATGTCTACGATAAACTGCGCAGAGCTGCGAGGGTCTAGTTCCGTCTTAGGCGCTTCAGGTTTCATATGACCAAAACCGTGTTCGCCGTGCACAAAGTGTGCATAGGTAGACTCAGGCCCTACCCACGGCATGCCTACGCCTTTGGTTACAGGAATGTCTTTACCGGCAATTTCACAAAGGGTTAGCGCATTTTGCGCAGCCATTGTTACCGGGACGTTCCCGTAAACTGTGGTTAAACCAAGTACTTCAATGTCTGGAGATTGGAAAGCGAAAAAGATCGCCATTGCATCATCAATCCCCGGATCTGTATCTAATATGATCTTATGTGCCATCAAATTTTCTCAGTACGTCTTGCTAGTTGGCGTGTTTCGCTAAGAAACGATCCACTTCTTTTTGTGTTGGAATACTCTGTGCTGCGCCTTCGCGGGTTACCGCAATGGCCGAAGCTGCACACCCTCGACGCAATGCTTGCTTAGCATCGGTGTGGTTGCTGTATGCAGACAAGAAATAACCGATAAAGGTGTCACCGGCTGCGGTGGTATCTACCGCGTCAACAGAGAATGCTTTTACTTCTACAACTTCATTTTGGCGCAGCATCATTACACCGGCTTTACCCAGTGTAATAATAACTTCGCAGTGTGACCACTGCTCTTTGAAAACTGTCACAATATCTTCAAGTTCTTCTTTACCGGTAATCGCAGCAGCTTCGGTTTCGTTTACAATAAGTAAATCTACACAGTCTAGCGGAAGCTGTTTAACCGACTCGCTCATAGGCGCTGGGTTGAAGGCTACTTTTAGCTGTTTTTCTTTCGCTTGGCGAAGTACTTCTTCAATGCAGCTGGTTTCGTTCTGCGTTAATACCCAGTCCGAAGGGCGCGTATCGTCTAGCGCTTGCATTACGGTTTTTGCGGTAATAGTTTGGTTAGCACCACCAAATAATACGATGGCGTTTTCACCGCTTGGGGTAACTTGGATGATGGCGTGACCTGAAGGAACTTCTGAACACTTTACACCACGACAATCAACACCCTTTTTAATAAGAGCTTGTTTAAATGAGGCGTCGTTTTCGTGAATGCTGCCAACGTGCCTTACGTCTGCACCTGCTTGCGCTAGAGCAATAGATTGGTTTGCACCCTTACCACCTAACAAGGTTTGGTAATGGGTTGAGGCCAACGTTTCCCCAGGCTGCACAAAGTGGTCTACCTGATAAACGTGGTCAATATTTATAGAGCCAAAATTTATTATTGCCATTTCTTCTTCCGTCGAAAGAGGGCGCTTCCCAGAATGCCGCTGTCCATGTTTCGCCCGTGAACCGAAAAGTTCAGGGCGGAAGTATCACAATTGCCGTAGGCTTCTCGATACGCGCCGAGCTTGCACAATAGCAGCTGTTTCAACTTCCTTGGTTTAAAGCATCGGCCAGGGACATGAATGAACTAGCAAACATCCCAGGAAACATTGTTGTTGTATTAACGCAACAGGGTATAACAAACGCGAGATCCAGTGAAGAGGATCACCTAACGCGCTTTATAACTATTTTTGCGTGGTGAATATAAAAGCGGTAAAAAAATAATATTTTCTTGACCAATTGGTCAGCAATTATACACGCATATAAGATAAGCTCAATAATAACCAAACACGTAATTTAGTTACAAACTTAAAAGTCTTTTAAATACTGCTGCGAGAGGAATTCCGTATCCAACAACGAGGATCTTAGATTAATTATGCGTTCGTTGCTAGGGATAGCAGCGCTCATTTCGTTAAATTAACGTCAATTCGCGGTTGTTTGAACAGTCAGTAAACAATGTATGAGTTTGTTGTACAAAGTATAATCTTTACTATGAATGCGCTGTTTAAACACTGCACGCTAAATTGCCAAAAGTGGGCTTTGTATATTGATTTTTGCTAGTATTAACGCCATCACGGAGTAACGGCCGAAATCAAAAAGGGCTGTGAAAACTCAACTCATCTTAAATAAAGAGAACGAATCGTGGAAAAACAGCTCGAATACGATAGCGTAACTAATAAATTGTCACAGCAAGGTATCATTGTTGATGCGGCAGAAGTACACGGCATTCTAACCGGAATGCTTTGTGGTGGCATGTCGCTTACCGACCAAAAGTGGCTTGAAGCCCTTAGCGAAACCATCAACCAAGGTGATGCGTTCAGCGACCAAACTCAACACCTTCTCAATACGCTTTTCAATCAAACCTGTCAGCAGTTATTAGAGCCTGAATTTGCGCTTAGCTTGTTGCTTCCAGAAGACCAAGCGCCTATTAACGACCGCGGCGCTGCGCTTATCAACTGGGTGCAGGGTTTTATGCTTGGTTTCGGTTTACACCAGCAGGACCTTGTGCAGTGTTCTGACGATGTTAAAGAAGCCCTTGAAGACTTCTCAGATATCTCTCGTATGGAAGAGCCAATGGATGCCGATGAAGAATCTGAAAAAGCACTTTTCGAGGTGGAGGAGTACGTGAAAATCTCAGCTATTTTATGCTTCAGCGAACTTGGTCAATCACTTCTTGATGATCAACAAGACACGCCGTCCGTACACTAGTACATAGGGAAAATTGAAAGTAGTAGCTGTTTAAACGGCCTACTTTTCAGTGAATTAGTTAAGGTTTTCTAGTTTATGATTAGCGCTCAAGAGTTTATTGCTAGGCAAGACAGGCTTCTTGCACAGTGCCAACCAAACAGTGTATGTATAGTACCTGCCGCTGGGCTGGTAACGCGAAGCCGAGATACCGAGTATACCTTTAGGCAAGATAGCGACTTTTGGTATTTAACGGGTTTTGAAGAGCCTGATGCATGGTTGATATTGTCTAATCACCCTCGCTACGGCGAGAGCTATCGCGCAATGGTAGTTCAGGAAAAAGACAAAAGCGCTGAAATTTGGCACGGTAAGCGCCTTGGTGCTGAAGCTGCGCTATCACGGTTCAGCCTAGATGAAGCGTTTGAAACACATGAGTTAGAAGAAGCCTTGTTGGCGTCCATTCAAGGGCAAGATAATGTGTACTTCGCCTTAGGACACAGCAAGCCTCATGACCGATTATTTACCGAAGCCCTAAATACTTTGCGTGAAGCGCCAAAAGAATCATTAGCGCCTGGCGCGATACACGATTTGCGCCCACAGCTGCATGAAATGCGATTGTTTAAATCAGCCTGCGAAGTAGCAATGATGAAAGCGGCAGGGGAAATCAGTGCCCGAGCTCACAAACGGGCTATGCAGTTTTCCTCTCCTGGCTGTTTTGAATATCAACTGGAAGCTGAAATTCACCATGAGTTTGCTATGGCTGGCGCGCGTTCGCCTGCGTACAGCACTATTGTAGGAAGCGGTGATAACGCCTGTATTTTGCATTACACGCAAAATAACGCTCAGGTAAATGATGGAGATTTGATCTTGATCGACGCAGGCGCAGAATATCAAGGTTATGCTGCAGACATTACCCGAACATTTCCTGCAAACGGTAAGTTTAGTCACGCTCAGCGTGAAATTTACAGTGTTGTATTGAAGGCGCAAAAAAGCGTATTGGATATGCTAGTGCCCGGCGTAACGCTTTCTGAAGCAATGCTACACAGCGCAGAAATTATTACTGAAGGTTTAGTTGACCTTGGTGTTTTAGAAGGTAGTGTGGCAGAAAACCTCGAGAGCGAAAGCTGGCGCCAGTTTTATATGCACGGGTTAGGTCACTTCTTAGGGCTAGATGTGCACGACGTAGGTAACTACAAAATAGACGGCCAAGACCGCCCATTAAAACCTGGAATGGTTATAACGGTAGAGCCGGGTATTTATATCAGTCAAGACAGTGAAGCTCCTGATAAGTACAAGGGTATAGGTGTTCGCATAGAAGATGACGTGGTCATTACTGCATCGGGTGTGGAAATTTTGACATCTGACGTGCCTAAAGAAATTGACGAAATCGAATCACTAATGGCGAAAAACTAAAACAATAAAAAGCGCTAAAGCTAGAGCGACGGGAAGACAAATATAGTGGAATCGGCAACGGTTGATGTAGTTATTATCGGTGGTGGGATTGTAGGAACCGTGCTTGCTAAAGCACTTTCTGAAAACATATCTCTCGAAAATTCCGAGGGTGAAAAGCGCGGATTAAGTGTTGCACTTATTGACGCTGCAGACCCAAAAGAAACGACACCCTCTCACAATGATTTCAACCCATTTACCGATACACGAGTTATTGCGTTAGCAAGACGTACCGTTAACGAACTAGCCGATGTTGGTTTAAGCCTTGACGACTTAGCCAAGCAGCACAACGGCGAACTACCTCCTAAAATAAAGCAGATAGAAGTGAGCGATAAGGGCCATCTTGGCCTTTTAAATCTGCACAGTAAAGATTATCACATCGACGCGTTTGGCCAGGTGGTAAGTTTAAGCGCGCTAACGCGCTTAGCAGCAAATGCGAGTACTGCGTATCAGCACATAGCACCAGCAAAAGTGACCGGTGTTGAGCAGCACCGTGACAATGTAGACGTGTTGCTAGATAGCGGGGATGTGATAACCACTAAGCTGCTAATACTTGCAGATGGCGGGCGTTCGGGTTTGGCCGAGCAGGTGGGTATTGCTAAAACAGTTAGTGACTATCACCAAACTGCCATTGTATTTAACGTGCATACGCAAATGCCTCATGAAAATAAAGCGTACGAACGCTTTACCGATTCTGGCCCTCTTGCTTTTCTCCCCTTTGATAGTGAAATTGACGGCGTAAAGGCAAATGGCAATGGTTTTTCAGTGGTATGGACGCTAGAAACGCAAGCCGCTCAAGCACTTATGGAAATGGATAAAGCGTCGTTTATTAACGCGCTTCAACAAGCCTTCGGCTATCGTCAGGGCAAAGTATTAAGGGTGAGTGATACCGCTAGCTATCCCTTAGCGCTGACTAAAGCCCAGCAAGTTACCAGTCACCGAACGGTAGTGGTGGGGAACGCTGCGCAGGCGCTACACCCTATAGCGGGGCAGGGGTTCAATTTGGGTTTGCGAGATTTGAGTGCACTCGTTTCTGTACTGAAAAAAGAATCTGTATTTAAAAGTGCTGTACCTAAGCATTCTATGTCGCCAATTTCGAAGCAAGAGAGCAGTCAAGAAACGCAAACGAAAGCTGGTGCTGACCACTTTGATGCTGGGGCATTCAATATCGTTCAGCGATATGCGAACGAACGTAAGAAAGACCGAGATAACACGATTGCGCTTACCGATACCTTAGTGCGAACTTTCTCCAACCAGTATTTTCCTACCGTCATAGGCCGAAACGTTTCCTTACTTGCATTAAGTATGATGCCGCAAGCGAAGAAAACCTTCGTAAAGCACACAACAGGTTATGGTGTAACACCACACGAAAATAGAGATAACAATGCAGCATGTTGATATAGCAATAGTGGGCAGTGGAATTGTAGGGTTAACCCTAGCCGCAGCGCTAAAAGACAGTGAACTGAATATAGCGGTTATTGACAAGTTACCCTGTTATCAGGTGCTTGCAGATAAGCCAACGGCGCGTGTTAGCGCAATCAATCAGGCTAATATTAAAGCGCTGCAACAGTTTGATGTGTGGCCTCATTTACAGCAGGACCGCGCCAACCCTTATACTGAAATGCATGTGTGGGACAAAGACAGTTTTGGTGATATACATTTTTCATGTGATGAAATGGGAAGCGATACCCTAGGGGTAATCGTAGAGAATCAAGCCTTAGTGAATGCGCTTGCTAAGTCAGTAGAGGCACAGCCTAACGCGCATCTAGTCACTGCGGGTATTGAAAGGGTACTTGCTGGCCCTAATCAAACCATGCTAATGCTAGACAACGACGACGTGCTAAGCTGCAGGTTGCTTGTTGGCGCAGACGGCGCTAACTCTTTTGTAAGAAAGCAGGCCGGCCTGCCAATTACCTTCAAAGATTATGAGCATACGGCCATAGTCGCTAATATCAAAACCGAAGAGCCACACAGCAATGTGGCGCGCCAAGCGTTTGCGCCCACAGGCCCACTTGCGCTACTTCCAATGGCAGAACCAAACGTCTGTTCAATTGTGTGGTCTCAGACGCCAGATCAAGCAAGCTCATTAATGGCACTGGATGACCACGCTTTTTGCCACGCTTTAACTGCCGCAAGTAATAGCGTGCTTGGCACTATTTCGCTAGAAACCGACCGCGCCGCATTTCCACTAACCATGCGCTATGCAAGGCAATGGGCCAAAGATGGGGTGGTGCTGGTGGGCGATGCAGCGCATACCATTCATCCGCTAGCAGGGCAGGGCGCTAATTTGGGAATGCAAGATGCGCTAGCGCTGGCGGAAACTCTAAATGACTTAAAGGTGTCGGGCAAAGACATAGGTTTGTACAAGCACCTGCGCAGCTACGAGCGAAGCCGGAAAACAGAAGCTACGAAAATGATAGCAGCAATGGACGGCTTCAAATTCCTATTCGACGGCAACGACCCTATAAAAAAACTAGTACGCGGTATAGGACTTTCAGCTACAGACAAACTCAGCAGCATTAAAAACGCCTTCGTCAGCCACGCCATGGGCCTATAAACCCAAAAATAATGGGGTCAGAGTACTTTTTCGAATAGTGGGGTCAGAGTACATTATTGGCTTTCCCTATTACAAAACCGAATAAATGTACTCTGACCCCATTCTTGTGGTTTAGTCGTTTCGGCATTGAGATAGTCAGAGGTAAAGGATACTCTTCGGTATCCTTTTTTTATTTCTTGCAATGGCTTATGTTTACTTTCTTGTGCAAACCTTATCGCGCCTTTTCCTTTGCATGCGCAGCGTCTCTACTTACTTCTACTTTACTTACTGGTTCAGCGAATGCTGACGTCACTACTTCCAGTTTGACCTCGGTTGAGCCTTCGTCGACTAAAGCAAAAAATGCACAGATGTCGCTGAGTAACGCTTCTATCGATTTAGAAGTGTATCGTCAGCACGTTAAAACATTGGCTAGTGACGAGTTCGAAGGGCGAGGGCCGTTATCAAAAGGCGAGAAGAAAACCGTAGACTATTTGGTAGCAGAGTATAAGAAGTTAGGGCTGAAGCCGGCTTTTGGTGACAGCTATACGCAAGCTGTGCCGCTCGCAAAAATTACGCCCAGCAACATGAGCACATTAAACATTGGCGACCTTTCTTTTGAAGCGGGCAGTGAGTTTACTGCACGAACACAACGTATAGTAAATGAATACTCACTAACTGAAAGTGACGTGATTTTCGTGGGGTACGGTATAAATGCGCCCGAGTACAATTGGAATGATTACGCCGGCCTTGATGTAAAAGGAAAGACGGTGGTAATGCTGGTAAACGACCCGGGTTTTGCTTCTAAAGATCCAGCGCTGTTTCAAGGCAATGCCATGACCTACTATGGCCGTTGGACTTATAAATACGAAGAAGCCGCTAGGCAAGGCGCAGAAGCTGTTTTCATTGTTCACGAAACTATGCCCGCTGGCTACGGCTGGGGCGTTGTCGAAAACTCGAATTCTAATACTAAGTTTAGCCTAGTCGATGACAACAACAATGCGTCGCAAGTAGGCGTAATGGGGTGGCTTCATCTAAATGCCGCTAGGCAGCTTTTCGAAAAAGCAGGTTTAGATTACGGCGAGATTAAAAGAAAAGCATCTACGCCCGGCTTTACGCCTATCCCGTTAAACACAACAGCATCGTTAAGTTTCGCTAACTCTATCGAGCATGCTGAATCGCAGAATGTTGCCGGTATTTTAGAAGGCACCTCAAAGCCAGAAGAGTGGGTAATGCTGCACGCGCATTGGGACCACCTTGGTAAGGTAGAGAAGAATGGCAAAACCACTATTTACAATGGTGCGGTGGATAATGCGTCTGGCACAGCTGGAGTGCTAACGCTGGCAGATGCGCTCTCAAAGCACAAAGAAGGCTTTGCGCGTACGCTAATGTTTAGCGCATTTACCGCAGAGGAAACAGGGCTGTTGGGTGCTGATTATTTTGCAAATAACCCACCTGTACCTACCAAGAACATGGTAGCCTTTTTAAATATCGACGGCATGAATGTAAACGATGATGTTGATTACATCTTGCAGTACGGTGAAGGTTATTTATCTATTGAAGAGGATTTGGCAAAGGCTGCTTCACTACAAGGTCGAACGGTTAAAATGGACCCGCGCCCTCAAAATGGTCTGTTCTTCCGCTCTGATCATTTCGCACTCGCAAAACAGGGCGTGCCCTCTATTTTGTTCATGAGCTTAGGTGATACCGACCCAAGCTTTATCGCTAAACGCTATCACAAAGCAGATGACGATTATCTTCCAAGCTGGACATTAGGTGGCGTAAAACAAGACCTATCTCTTATTGGAACCATGCTTACTCATTATGCTCAAGGTGATGTATGGCCTTATTGGAAGCGCGAAAGTGACTTCAAAGCAAAGCGTCTACAGGCGTTATCTGGTAGCGAAACTAACGCTAAATAAAACACGCTTGAACGGCAGCTAGTAAAATGACTTTAAAGGTAAAGCAACGCTAATGAGTTGGGTTTTATTTACATTGGGCGCGGTTATCATGCAAACCGTGCGTAATGCGCTGCAAAGCAGA
Organism: Alteromonas sp. ABD4_190; assembly: GCF_056160105.1. Taxonomy (NCBI): domain Bacteria; kingdom Pseudomonadati; phylum Pseudomonadota; class Gammaproteobacteria; order Alteromonadales; family Alteromonadaceae; genus Alteromonas; species Alteromonas sp. ABD4_190. The sequence continues at coordinate 955,611 of NZ_JBSWWN010000001.1, read as the reverse complement.
CTAAGTGGTTCAGTTAACACCTCGGGCGTTACGCTATCTCGTTTTATCTTGGCTCCGCCCATAGCCCTTATTTATTTGCTTACGCTCTACAGCACTAGTGCCAGCCAAATACCGCAATTTACGGGCCCATTTATCACAGTGATCTTGTGTGCTTCACTGCTTCAAATAGCGGCCACTTCTTTAATGGTGATTTTGTTTAAGCAAAAGAACTTTGCTATTGGAGCAGGCTTGGCTAAAAGTGAAGCTTTAGTGGCGGGTGTGGTAGGCATGCTGTTTTTTGGTAGTTACCTAACACCCCTTGGGTGGGCAGGCATAGTCATAGGTGGAATAGCTGTATTTGTGCTAAGCAGCGGTAACCGACTTCATGGTATTAGTGTGAAAACCATGGCTATCGGTCTAGCTTGCGGTACTTGCTTTGCGCTGACATCACTTCTAGTGCGTGAAGCTAGCCACATGCTTAATATTCAGCATACAGTAGCCGCAGCATGGGTCTTATTATGGGTGCTCTGCGTTCAGACGGTTGCTTTAAGTTCATACATAGCATTAACCAAACCCTTCGTGTTTAAGCAACTAGTGAGCGCTAAGAAACAGGTGCTAGCGATAAGTACAGTAAGCTGTTTAGGCTCAATATGCTGGTTTACAGCTATGGCGCTACAGCATGTGGCGTTGGTGAAAACACTGGGGCAACTAGAGGTGTTGCTCACTTTAGTACTCTCACATTATTGGCTAAAAAACACGGTTACAAAACGCGAAATTATTGGGCTGCTGTTAATTGGCGTTGCGGCTATTATGGTGATGTGGGCTTGATGTTATGTAGCTTGTCTTTCTTGTTTTTTGCTTAGCTTTAAAAAGGTAAGAAACAGATATTTTTAATGGGAATAAAAAAATTTTGAAACATCTATTGGGTCTTTTAATTTTCTCAGCGTTAAGCGCTTGCAGCACTGCTTCAGTGAGTGATAGGGAAACGGAATATAACGTTACTGTTGAAACAAAAAAAAGCGATGTAGAACCGGCATTTCAACTTGTTACATTGGGCGATACTGGCGGTATTAAAGACGGTAATTTGAGCGCATTTTTACTGCGAAGTTTAGAAGAGGAGCGCTATGTTGCGCTAGACGCAGGAAGCATAGTTAACGGTATTGATGTTGCGTTGAAAGAAGGGGCTTTTAGCGGCTTAAAAAGTAAGCCCGACGAAAACCTGCGAGCTAACGGCAACGTACTGCATAATCACGTTGCTGCATATCTGATTAGCCATGGTCACCTAGATCATGTAGCCGGGTTACTCATAGCTTCACCAGATGACAACAATAAACCCATCTATGCCCTAAAGTCAGTAAACGACACCATGGAGGCAACCTACTTTAATTGGCAGGCATGGGCAAACTTTACCAATCGAGGTGTAGAGCCAAAGCTGAACAAGTACGATGTTATCGATCTGGCTCCGCAACAAACCACTTCAATTAAAGGCACGAATTTAACTGTCACGCCTTTTAGTTTAAGCCACCCTTTAGAGTCGACGGCTTTCGTTATTGAAAGTGACAACGATATGTTTGTTTACTTTGGTGATACTGGCCCGGACGATGTCGAGAAAGAAGGCAAGTTAGCCGAAATATGGCGCTATCTTGCACAGCAAATGCGAAACAAAACGCTAAGAGGCATGGTTATTGAAGTGTCTTTTGATAACAGTCGCCCTGACAATCTACTGTTCGGACACCTTACGCCTAAGTGGTTGATGCAAGAACTTACTCGCTTCTACGAACTAGTTGAAGATAAAAGCCAGGTTCCAGACATAAATATTGTGATAAGCCATATCAAGTACAGTTTAAAAGCAGGAGAAAACCCGCGTTCTGTCATATCAAAAGAGCTAGAGCAGGCTAACAAACTAGGCTTTAATTTTATACTAGCAACACAAGGCCAATCGCTTATCTTCTAATAGCCTTTTGGAATAGTGAAGTAAGTAAACATTTGAGGAGTCAGGCCTTTAGTTATACTTTCGTCGCGTTTTACGACTTTGTAATCAAAATCTATATAGGTAATCTCTCAAAATTTTTACTAGCTGTTACACTTACTTGATAATCGTTAATAAAGGAAACACGTGATGTCAGAACGAAAGTTTAGATTAGTTACCCGAAGTGATTTTGACGGGCTAGTATGTGCAGTATTACTGAAAGACTTAGACATAATTGATGATATTTTGTTTGTGCACCCTAAAGACATGCAAGACGGCAAAATAGACATCACCGAGAACGACATTACCACCAACTTACCTTACGTTGCAGGCTGCTATCTAGCCTTTGACCATCACCTTAGCGAAACCGTACGAAACGACAGCGATATCGAAAATCATATTATCGATCCAGAAGCGCCGTCTGCTGCCCGTGTTGTTTACGACTATTACGGAGGTGCAGATAAATTTCCTAATATCTCAGTAGATATGATGGACGCGGTAGATAAAGGTGATTCTGCGCAGTTTTCAAAAGAAGAAATTTTAGAGCCTACCGACTGGGTGCTTATGAATTTCATTATGGACGCGCGTACTGGGCTTGGCCGTTTCAGAGATTTTAAGATCTCTAACTACCAGCTAATGATGAAGCTAATAGATGCTTGTAAAGACCACAGTATTGAAGAAATACTGCAAATGGAAGATGTTGCTGAGCGCGTAAGTTTGTATCACGAGCACAACGAAATGGCGAAGGCACAAATTGCTAAGTGCTCCACCGTACACGACAACCTCGTTGTGCTCGACTTAACAGATCAAGAAACCATTTACGCTACAAACCGTTTTGTTATTTACGCAATGTACCCCGACTGCAATATCTCTATTCACAAAATGTGGGGGCTTAAAAAGCAGAACGTGGTTTTCGCGATTGGTAAGTCTATTACTAACCGCAGTTCAAAAACAAATGTTGGTGAGTTATGTTTGAAGTACGGTGGCGGCGGTCATATGAACGCAGGCACGTGCCAAGTTGAAACCAGCAAAGCAGAGACTGTGCTTGCTGAGATTATCGACACCATCACAAGCGACGGCTAACGCAAATTAGCATACGGGTGGAGGGGCAGAAAAAGTACTCTGACCCCTTTTTTACTGGGTTAGCCGCACTTTAAAGAATTCGGCGAGGGTTTTACTTATTACCGGATGCTGGGTGTCTTGGTTAAATAAGCAAATATTGACCTTTCCCAACTTAGGCAGATGCGGGTGGTTCAGTACGGCTAAATTAGCCGGTAGGCTCGATTTTGCTAATGCTGTAACACCAAGCCCTTGCTGAATGGCGGCAACCAAACCGCCTAAGTCGGCGTTGGTGTAGCTGATTTTCCAAGCAAACGTTTGCTGCTTTAGCTGTTCGATTACTCGGCTTCTATACATGCAGCCATCTGGCGCTAGCACTAGTGGAATGTTATTCCCCACTAACGGGTGAGACGTATCACCAACCCACACCACGTCATCTTCTAAAACAACTTCGCCCTCAGTTTCTTCATCTGGATTAACAAGTGCCAGAATTAAATCGAAGTGATCTCGTTGAGACGGATGAAGCAGATCGCGACTTAGCGCAGACGTTACCTCTAACGATACATCAGGGTAGCGCTTTGAAAACTCACCAATTAGGCCAGGCAGTAGCGTAGAGGCAAACTCGTTGGGGATGCCTAAACGTAATCTGCCGCTAAGTGGTGCAGGAGTGAGGCTTCTAAAAATGTTGTCGTTAAGTTCTAACAGTTCTTTCGCTTTTGGGTACAACCAGTTTCCATCGGCGCTAGGTACATGGCGCTGACCCACTTTAGTAAATAGCTTTCGGTCTAGCTGCGATTCAAGCTTTTTGATTTGCAAACTAATAGCAGGCTGAGAACGACCTAAAAAGTCGCCCGCCTTTGCATAGCCACCAAGTTCAATAACGCTAACAAAGGTGCGTAAAGTATCTAGAGAAAGCTGCTTCATTGTTAAAGATGGGTTCCGATATCACCATTATTAAACACATCAATCAAGAATACCACTTATGCGTATGTTAAACCCATCAAGTCGTCGCCTAAATTACCATTCTCTTAGACGCCACCCTTTCAGCGCATAGAAAAGAATAAAGGCATAGCAAGGTATCGTTGTCCAATAAGCATTTAAAACGCCGAAGTGGTCAGCCGCAAATCCGAATAGTAACGGAATAATTGCTCCTCCAGCTATACCCATTATCAAGAGTGCAGAACCGCGAGCAGTGAATTTACCTAGCCCCTCTAATGCTAGAGGCCAAACTGCAGGCCAAACAATGGCGTTAGCAAGTCCCAAAAGTGCAATAAGAGTAATAGGATCAGGAAGCGTTGCAATACCTGTCCAACCCCACAGAAAACTTGCAAAGACGTGGCTTTCAGCGTTAGTGAACGGTATACCGATTGACAAAACAATACCTAAAACTGAAGAGAGAGTAAGTAATTGGTGCTGAGTGCAAATTCGGGGCACAAGCACTAAACCAAGGCTGTACCCAATGACCATAAAAAACATGGTGTATGACGTGAGCCCTAGTGCTCCCGGAACGCCAAGTTGCGAGCCCGCTAGGCCAATGGTATCTCCGGCAACAACTTCTACGCCTACATAACAAAAAAGTGCAATTACACCTAATACTAGCTGAGGGAATTGTAATACTGAGCCTTTACCTTTTCCGTATTCAGCGAGTTTTTTATCCTCAACATCAAGGTCCAATTCAGGCAAGCCAGAAAAACTTAGCGCAACAGCAAGTAATACTAACGCTGCGGCCATACCTAAGTAGGGCAATACAAGGCTTTGTGCTAATTGCTGTATTTGTGCACTACGCTCAGCTTCTGGCAATGCAGCGATACTTTGTTCGGTGATACCTGATAAGTCACCGAGTACAAGAGCAATAAACACCATTGGTGCGAGCCAGCCAGCTCCTTTATTCAGTAGCCCCATAATTGATATTCGTGCTGCCGCACTTTCTGACGGCCCAATTTTTACTAAATATGGGTTTGATGCGGTTTGTAAAATAGTTAAACCGGAACCGACGATGAACTGAGCTGTAATAAATAATATGAATGTTTGCGTTTTAGCGGCAGGAACAAATAAACAGCACCCTGCAGCAATCAGTAAAAGCCCGAAAGTCATGGCGTTTTTATAGCCCAATTTATTGAGCACGAATGACATAGGAAGTGCCATAACAACATATGCGATATAAAAACTAAACGCGATTAGCAGTGCTTCTGTTCCGTTCAAATTGCAAACAATTTGCAAGAAGGGGATGAGTGCTCCATTTAACCATGTGATAAAACCAAAAACGAAAAACAATGTGCCGATTATTGCCATAGGGAGTATCGTCGACGGGGGGGATTTAACTGCAGTTTGCATCACGTTACCTTCTTATAATGTTTTTATTTCACTGTATTGCTTACTTAATATTTTAATTTTTTGTGAGTACGTATTATCTATTGTTCAAAAGAATACCGGGCTATGCATATTAGCTGCATACCTACCGGACGACTTCGCCGTTGCGCCAACAGCGTGTCACCCTTAAGTCTTTATTTAGCGTTATGAAGTTAGCGAAAGAACCTGTGCGTAACGTTCCAATGTTCGCGTCGCTTTTTATAAATGAAGCAGGGGTCGATGTTGCCATTTTCAATGTTGCTTGCAGGTCAATACTCAGGTCGAAATGCGTATGCTGGATGGCCTCTTCCATCGTTAATAGCGAACCCGCCAAGGTACCGTCGTTAAGACGAAGTGCATTATTTTTACGTATGACTTTTACGCCTTGATAAACGAAGTGGTCGACGTTACTTGCTGCCGGTGCCATAGCATCGGTTACCAGCATTAAGCGTTCATCACCTTTAAGCTTTATCGCTAGCTTTGCTGACACAGGATGAACATGATGATGGTCAACGATTAGTCCGCAATAGACGTCATCTCTGTAAAGTGAGGCCCCAACCACACCAGGCTCTCTGCTGGTAAACGGTGACATGGCATTGAAAAGATGTGTAGCACCGGTAGCCCCCGCATCAAAAGCGGCAAAGCAATCGTCGGAGGTGGCGTTAGTGTGACCTATAGACACAATTACGCCTGCATTGGTTAGGGTCTTAATATCTGAGGGCGAGACCGCTTCTGGTGCTAGCGTGACAATTACTTTACCTAGATCATTTCGAGTAAATAAGGCCAACTCTTTGTCGCTCAGTGATCGGATGTGCTTCGAACTATGCATGCCCTTTTTGGTTGTGCTGAGGTGAGGCCCTTCAAAGTGGACACCCGGGATAGCGCCTGGATCCCATTTGTGACCTAACGCTATAGCGTCAGCGCCTTTATTCATAACGCCGATGTCGTCAGTAATAATGGTTGGCATTAAGCTGCCCGTACCCACTTTTAAAAAGGCCTCTGCCATTTGCTGAAGCGTAGACAGTGTGGGCGTTTCGTTAAACTGAACGCCGCCTCCACCGTTTACCTGAACATCTACCATGGCGGGTATGACTAGCTCATGGATGACCTCAGCATTGCTATCATCCACGCTGCCTGCGCAGAAAGCGGACACTCGGTTGTTAATCACTTCAAAGCGCACGTTCGAATGAAATGAAAAGCCGTCAAAAAGGAGTTTGGCAAAATAAGATTTCATTGCTAGAGGGTTTCCGTTACTTTTTTAAGTCCTATAGGGCTGTCTGGATCCATATCCATATCGCGCGCAGCTTTTTCAATATCTAAGTAAAAACGTTGCATAACAATGAGCGCCGATGTGAGAGGATGCACGTCCAATGGTACCTCAAATAAAGGGAAAACTTGTGCTCCTCTGTGGATCACTTCTTCAATTTGTGACTTATGTACAGCACTTGAAGCGTCAGGAATATGGGCATCGATAATAGCTGTTTTGCGGTTTAGAAGGGATATGGGCCCGTGAAGAAATTCCGCGCTACTGAAAGCCTCAGCCTGTATTCCACAGACTTCTTTCATTTTAAGCGCTATTTCTCTGGATATGGCGTAACCGAAAGCGCGGCCTAGTACAACGCATCGTTCAAGCGGAGCTAAGTGCTCTGCGGTAAGTACAAAGGGGGAACTTATTACCGACTCTAATTGTGTAGGTAGGGCAAGTAAAGCTTCGTGAAGATCGTTGAGTTTAGTGAAATTTGCAACAATGCTTAATAACGCATACAAGGTCGCCAGATAGCTTTTGGTGGCGGCAACGGCAATTTCTGGCCCGGCACAAAGTGGTATAAATATATCTACAATATCTTTAACTGGTGATGACTCATCATTTACCAGCGCAACACACAGCGCACCTTTTTCCTTTGCCATTTTGGCTTGTGCAAGTATATCTGGACTTCTGCCCGATTGAGAAATGATAAAAACCAGTGCTCTATTTAATCGAAGGGACTTGCCGAAAACGCTGTTTACCGATGGCGCGGCAGAAGCAACGGGCAGCCCCATTTCAGTTTCAATCAAATATTTTCCAAACACGCCGGCATGGTCTGAGGTGCCGCGACCAATAATATACACAAACTCTGGATCGTGTTTTTCTATCGCTTCAGATAATTTGTTATATATATGGCTATTGTTGTTTAGTTGTCGTTTCAGCACTTGCGGCGTTTCTGCTGCTTCAGACGCCATTTTGGTCACATAAGCCATATTAACACTCCTTTACCAGATCTTTTATCAATGAAATTGCACCAAATTCAGGTGAACACTTTGCGGGTTGTAAACGTTGTTGAATATTGTCAGGTAGCCACTCAGCCCATTGCGAAGACAAGCCACCAATCATTGATATGCGTTTAGCGCCGAGTTCCTCGAGTTGAGAAACGACACCTGAAAGGTACTGCTTTCCTTCGTTCACAATACTAAGAGCAACGGGGTCACTGCCGTTAGCACATTTCGCAACAATTGGCGCAAACTTACCGAAATCACTCGACTTGAAGTGCAGCGACTTACCAACTATCGCCTGAGGGTCGTTTGTACCAAGAGCTTCGCACATATCAGTAACGAGCCGAGAGGAAGGTACCAAGGAATCGAGTGCTTCAAGGGTGTATTGCAAGGCCTGCAGGCCAAGCCATGCGCCTCCCGCTTTGTCGCCTAAAGGGAAACCGTGGCCACCGATACTTGTTAAGTTGCCACTCAAGCTTGCAAGTGCTGAACTACCGGTTCCAGTTATTATAATTGCGCCGTCTTGACCTGCATGAGCGCCTAAACAAGCAATGTGTAGATCGGTGGTTATGTGTGTACGTTTAAATGGAAATATCCAACTCTGTGCAATTTCTCGATAACGCGTAACGTTTACACCTGCAAGACCTAGACAAACATTAAGATTGCTTATTTTCGTCGCTGACATTGAGGCTGCCTCTAATGCCAGTGTCGTAGCTTCGATAATTGAAGCGAACGCGGTGTCGGCTGATTGAGCAGGGTTGCATGGACCTGACAATCCTTCGCCAAGCAATTCGCCTTGTTCGTTTTCAAGTCGCGCTTTGCATTTAGTGCCACCGCCATCAACGCCTACAAAGTAATTCTGAGTCACAGATTCCACCTTAAATCTTTACGAAAATTTGTTTGCGATAGAGGACATATACAGGAATAAAACAAACGCTGAGAAACAGAATGACCCACAACGTTGCACTTATAAAATCACTTGCTCCCATATCAGACATAAATGTGGTGTAGCTGTTGTGAACGGATACACCGGCGATTTCCCAATCAAGTAGCTTCTCTATGATTACGTGCAGGATATATGCGGTGATCGCGTTAGCCCCAAAGATGGTGGCTATTTGAGTACCGTTTCTGAAGCCTTTAATATCGGTGTACCACATCATACAGGCCAATATCATGGCGCCTATGCCGCCGGTGGCTAATACAAATGAGCTGGTCCACGCCTGTTTGATGAAAGGAAAACCTAGGCTCCAAATACATCCTAGAGAAAAAGTAACAAAGCCGAATACAAATAAATTCATCACCGTGGTAGGTAAGTCGTCCTTGCCTTTAACTATAATCTGGCCAATGAGCATACCCATAATACCGGTAACAATGGCAGGAAAAGTACTTAGCAGACCTTCGGGATCCCAAGTACCACGCCACAGCATACCCGGTACAAATTGATCGAACCAGTTTATAATGTTCTCTCCACGAGCAAGATGCCCGCTAGGGAGGCCCGGGGCAGGAACCAATAGAATAAATACCCAGTACAGAAACAAGATACCAATGCCCACTTTAACCACGCTCTTTGGTTTGCAGTAAATTGCTAAATAACAGCAGGCAATATAAACAATGCCAATTCGCTGTAATACGCCTAGTAACCTTATTTGTTCGAAGTGGGTATAGAACAAATTAACAATGAGCCCGATCCCAATGAGCGTAAAGCCTCTTCTCCACACTTTTTTCAAAATACTGGTCAATTGTGGTGAAGATGAATCAATATTCTTGAACCCCAAACTAATTGCTACACCCACAATGAGAATGAAAAAAGGAAACACTAAATCGGCAAAGTTGATGCCTATCCAATGTGCGTGCGCGAGTTCTCCATAAGTATTCGGACTGTTTACTACAATCATTGCGATTATGGTGAGCCCTCGAAATACATCGAGAGACAGAAGTCGTGAAGATGTCGTGTTTGTTGTCATGTTTCTTGCTTTTTTTATATTCAGTTGTTTAACCCTAACCCTTTTCTTTAATCTATGTCAACGTTGTCATTGTTGTTTTTTTTAACCTTGATGAAATTGTATTAGTTATTCATTGGTTAACGAAGGCCAAGAAATTTGCTTAAACAGGGGGTTCACTTTATTCTCTCTAACACTCAATACCTTTCACCGAAAAAGAGTTTCATGAAAAAGCCAACTATTAAGGATGTCGCGAAATTAGCGGGAGTATCGTTTAAAACGGTTTCGCGAGTGGTTAACCAAGAACCAAATGTTAGTGAGTCGGTAAAGGAAAAAGTGCTTGAGTCAATAAAGCAGTTGAACTATCAGCCTAACCACACAGCAAGGGTAATGCGTAAAGCACCGTTTTCTCTTGCGTTTGTTTATGACAATCCCAACAGCCATTATGTGATTGAAATGCAAAATGGAATTATTTCTGAATGCAGAAAAAAAGGGTTTGAGTTAGTTATTCACCCCACCGATTCTCATTCTGATGAGGTAGGGAATGAACTTGCGGCTATGATTGGTTCAAATCAGATTGGCGGAATTATTCTCACCCCGCCATTGTCCGAAAATAAAGAGCTTGTTACATTTTTACTCAGTAGAGATGCTAAAGTAGTTAGGATCTTATCTGGCGAGCAACCCCCTGATAATCTAGCCCCGGTGTTGCATGTAGACGACGTGGATGCGGGATTTAAAATAACGCAGTATTTGCTGGATTTAGGCCACAGAGATATTGCTTTTCTTGGTTTTCATGCCTCGCATGAGTCTAGTTTAGGGAGAGTAAGAGGTTTTAAAAAGGCACATGAAGCAGCAAAATTGCCTTTTGATAAAAATTTAATCATTGATGGGGAGTTTACTTTCGAATCCGGCATGGATATGACTAAACAAGTACTTGCCATGCCCAAACGACCTTCCGCCATTTTTGCATGTAACGATGAAATTGCAGCGGGAGCTGTATTTATGGCGCGTCTTAACAACCTTAAAGTTCCAGAAGACATCTCGATTGTTGGTTTCGAAAACAGTCCCTTCGCCATGCAAACGTGGCCTCATCTTACTACGATCGACCAGCCTAACTTTGATATTGCAGCAACAGCTGCAGCAATGGTTATTGAAATGATGAAATCCAATGATATTCATGCTGTTGATTCAAAAGGGTTTTCTCTTGATGTAGTTGTAAGAGACTCGGCTTCTAATTATTCGCTTGAAAGCGTAGTTTAGCGTTTTCGTCTTACTGAAAGTTCATATTTTGGTCTACCCAATATCGTAGTAATAATTCCTTATTTTTTGTTGACAACGTTGACATTGGTTGGTAGCGTCAATGGCAGGTGATGAAAAAATCATCGTTAATAATAAGAAATAAAATTAATCAGCTGGTTGCCTAAAGCTGAACAACAACCACTACAAAGAAGATGGGAACCACATCATGAATAACGCTCGTCCAAAGAAAACGTTACTCGCCAGTGCTATCGTAGGCATTCTTAGCTCTCCTGCACTGGTTTTTGCTCAAGCTGCCTCAGACGTAAGTGATAGTGAAGTTGAACGTATTGACGTTACTTATCGTTCTAGTTTGGTCCAAGCTGCGGCACTAAAACGCGATGAAACGAAAGTTGCAGACATTATTACATCAGAAGATATCGGAAAGTTTCCTACCGAGAACATTGCTGAAGCAATCCAGCGAATCCCTGGCGTACAGATATCAAATATTAACGGTAGAGGTTCTACAATCAGTGTTCGCGGTTTAGGCTCCCAATATGCCAGAACTACCGTGAATGGCCAAACTATGGCGAGTGCGGATTTTACTGGTGGCTTTCGTTACGACATTATACAGTCTGAGCTAGCTTCAAGTATTTCAGTAATTAAATCTCCCAGTGCAGACATGGATACTGGTGGTTTGTCAGGTACTATTAATATCGATACTACGAAGCCACTTTCCTACAGTGAGCGTAAAGTTGTAGCTTCGGTTAAGGGGCAATATTCGGAATTCTCACCCACAGATGATGTGACCCCCAAAGGTAATATCACCTATATCGACCAATTTGCTGATGACACAGTAGGATTATTTTTAAACGCAGGTTATCAGGAACTTGACGACAGGGTAGATAACTTCTGGATGGGTAGGTGGTTCAGCGATGATGAAGGTAATGATATTCCTCGACGTCCGCGTTACCGCCGTATTGACCGCGAAACCAAACGCTATTTGATGAACGGCGCAGTACAGTGGCGTCCTAGCGATAATTTCGAAACAACGTTTACCGCAATTTATGCTGATGACGACACGGTACAAGATTTGAACCAGCAGGTTTTCTTGTTCGATCGCGACGATATCACGCTACTTGGTGAGCCGGTAAATGGCGTTTATAACCAAGTGCGTATTGACGACTTTACTCTTGAAAATAATCGCCAAGCTGAGGACAAACAGGCTACCAGTAAAGCGTTTACGCTTGAGTCAAAGTACGAGACAGAAAACTGGACTTTAGTCGGTGTAGCTCATTACACGAAAGGCGAGGCTGTGCATGCAGAAGAGGCGGTAATCTTAGCGACTACGGTATCTGCGAACATGGATATATCAGATCGCAATAACGTTATCTTCAATGTAGATGAGGATCTAACCGACCCGTCTTTATACCCTGCTGATATGCCAAGAAACGAGTACCCGAATGGTGCAACTCGATATATGGATTCTTCTGAAAGTGCACTTCAATTTGACGCAATTCGCGTGCTTGAAGGCGACTTCTTCACTGGTTTTGCTTTTGGAGGAAAATTCCGTAAAGAAGAATTCAATAGAGACGTTTTTCGTACGGATAGATTCGCCATTGGTGAAGCTGATCCAAGCGACCTTCCGTTAATGAGTGACTTTAACTATATGGTAACTGACTTCTTGGACAACCAAATGTCCATAGAGCATGGCTGGGTCGCGCCAGATATTCAAGCTTACCGAGATGCGCTTGTGGCCGAAGGGGTAACAGTTCCCACTTTATTCGCTGCTCAATCTTCATATTCAATAGAGCGAGATATCCTATCGGTTTACGGAAAAGTTGATTTCGAAAGTTACATCGGTGAAATGACGTTGAGAGGAAATATTGGTGGTCGTTATGAAACTACCGACAGGACGATCAATACCTATCTGACCGGTGAAGATAACCCGATTAACTCTGAAATCAGTTTAGTGATTGGCGAAACGGCATTTGACTACGATTACAACAATTTTTTACCTAGCGTAAACCTTGTGCTCGAATTGACAGACGAAGTACAAGCGCGATTTGCTGCTGCCAAGGTGCTAGTCCGTCCATTACTGACATCGCGCACACAAATTGCTGCCTCTGAAACGTCGGTAAATAATTCTTTCGGTACGCGTACTTACACTGTAGATCTTGGCCAGCCTAACATGAAAGCGCTGACTGCCGATCAAGCCGACTTAGGGCTAGAGTGGTACTACGGCGAGGGTAATAGCTTAGCACTCACTCTTTTTTGGAAAGAAATTAAGAACGGGTCGGTTTCTGAGTTTGTTTGCCCTGATAGCTACAATGACGTTGCGCTAAGTGGAACGCCGGAAGATTGTGTGGACACAGAAGGTAACATCTATGAAATCACCAGCACCTATAACGATGATAGTGGTACGACTATCAAAGGGTATGAACTAGGTTGGAACCAGAGCCTTGATGCATTGTTACCTATCGATGGTTTCGGTTTCTCAGCAAACTATACCTTCATCGATGCGGAAGATAGCGAAGACTTTGTGCTAACCAATTCGTCAGAAGAAACATGGAATTTCATCGGATATTGGGAGAACGACACCTTTAGTGCAAGGGTCGCAGTGAACAACCGTAGCCCTTACGTTCAAGATAACACTGATGCATTCTTTGCACGCGAGGGAAGGGTAGTCGACGGTAGAAATCAGGTTGATATTCTATTGAGCTATAACGTTACTGAAGCACTTAACCTTCGTTTTGGAGCACTGAATATCAATGGTAACAACGAAGAAGCCTATTTCACAGAAGAGAAGCCGGTGTGGCAAACGACAAGTATTATAGGCACTAGCTTTTATCTGAGTGCGGTTTACTCATTTTAAGACAATTATGCTGCGGGCAACCGCAGCATTTTTTTACGATTTTATCAGGATATTAAGCAATGAAGAAAACGTGGTCACTCTCGATAAGCGCATTGTGCCTAAGCTTATCTGCTGTATTAGCTGGCTGCGAACAGCAGCAAGAAGTCTCAGAAGTTGCATCTAAACCGTTAGACCCTCAGGTGAGCGCTGTTCTAGAGCGAGTTACACAGGGGCAAGTAAAAAATATATCAACGATTAAAGTAACTGATAAAGAGCCTGAGTGGTTTGAAGTAAATGTAATTGATGGGCAAGCGGAAGTGCTGGCAAATAGTCGTACCGCACTAGCGTATGGCGCTTATCAATACTTACGAGAACAGGGCGCTTTGTCAGTAAGTTGGGAAGGAAAGCGCGTTGCGTTCCCTGACGTGTTTGAAGACTTTGATGGTGCAAAAACAACAACCCCATTCGAACAACGTACTTATCTGAATGTTTGTGCTTACGGTTATACAACACCGTGGTGGGACTGGGAGCGTTGGGAGAAAGAAATAGACTGGATGGCGCTTCACGGAGTAAACAATCCTGTAGCAATGGAAGGGCAAGAATTTGTATGGCAAGCATTATGGAAGGATTTCGACGTTACCGATAAAGAACTAGCCGATTACTTTTCTGGTCCAGCATTCACGCCATGGCAACGCATGGGGAATATCGAAGGGCACGAGGGGCCTCTGCCGCAAAGTTGGATAAACAAAAAACATCAACTGCAAAAACAAATCCTCAAGCGCATGAAAGCGTTGGGTATGCAGCCCGTTGTACCTGCGTTTAGTGGCTACGTACCTAAAGCGTTTGTTGAGCGTTTTCCCGACGCCAAGGTTTATGAAATGCCACGCTGGACTGGATTTGAAAATGCTACCTATTGGTTAGACCCTGCTGACCCCCTCTTTAAAACAGTGGCTAAGCGATTTATTGAGCTTTATACCGAAATTTATGGTGTACAGGACTATTACCTATCAGACGCATTTAACGAAATGCTACCGCCGGTTTCTGAAGAAAACCGACACGCTGAGCTCGCATCCTATGGAAAACGCATCTACGAATCTATTGCGCAGGTTGCACCTGATGCTGTGTGGGTAATGCAAGGATGGATGTTTGGCGCAGACGAAGAATTCTGGGACCTCGCGTCTATCGAAGCGTTCTTAAAAGATGTTCCTGATCAAAAAGCTATGATCCACGATATCGGAAATGACAGATATCACGTGTGGCAGCGAACGGAAGGTTTCAAAGGCAAGCCATGGGTGTTTGGCTTCATTCACAACTATGGAGGTTCAGATCCTGTTTATGCTGGCTTCGCAGACTATGTCGAGCAGCTAGACGTGGTGACAAACTCTGATAAAAAAGGCGTGCTAACCGGGTTTGGTGTATTTCCCGAAGGGATCCATAACAATTCTGTGGCCTATGAATTTCTGTTCGATTTGCCTTGGAACGCCAAGCCCGATATGAAAAAGTGGCTAGCAAATTATACTAAAGCGCGCTATGGAAAGACTTCACCCGAACTTATCGCAGCATGGGAAAAGGTGATAAAAGGAGTGTTCTCTGTTAGCTATTGGAAAAGCCGCTGGTGGGAAGGCTCAGCTGGCGCGTACTTGCTGTTTAAGCGCCCAACAATCGACATTGTAAACTTTGATGGGCACCCGGGTAATTTAATGGCCTTAGACGATGGTATCTCACAGCTAATTGAACTGGCACCGTTGATGGATAATGCGTACCTATATCAGTACGATATTGTCGATTTTGTGAAGCATGCAGTGTCTTTGCATGTTGACCTTATGCTGCAAGAGGTGGTTAACGCGTATTCATCAAAAGACTTCGAACGTGGCGACGAACTTATGGCCTCAATTGACGTTGCCATCACTAAGCTAGACAACTTGCTAGGGTTTCATCAAGAAAGCCTGCACACGTGGTTAAGTGACGCCTCAGCTTATGGTGAGACTGCGCAAGAGTCTGCTTATTACGTAAATAATGCGCGCCTGCAAGTAACGCAATGGGGTGGACCAAAACTGAAAGATTATGCATCTAAAGCGTGGCAGGGTATGTACAAAGACTATTATTTGCCTCGCTGGAAAATGTACTTATCTGCGTACCGCATCGCACAGGAAGCTCAAACTCCGTTTGACGATGCTGCGCTGCAGGAAGCGCTGATAAACTGGGAGCGTGATTGGATAAATCAAACGGAAATTCCAACGCAATATACCCCTGAAACACCAATCGAAGATGCGCAAGCGCTTATGGAAACGATAAAGCGATAATAAAAATTGGTGTGTCCGCTCTGATCAAAAGCCCCGTTACCGACTTGAATACGGGGCTTTTTACATTTGTATATCTAATCCAGTTGTTCGAATACATTTGCTTTTTAAATGTATTGATAAAAATTTCCAATTTGTTGCATAAACGCTAGCTCACTATACTCAATCTCGTTTTCTACCTTTCAAATTAAAAAGAGTAAGTGGAATGTCTAGTACCACCGCCCTACACGCAAAGCACCTAGAAGCCGGTGCGAAAATGGTCGATTTCTTCGGCTGGGATATGCCAATTAACTATGGTTCACAAATTGAAGAGCATCACGCTGTGCGTCAAGACGCCGGTATGTTTGATGTGTCTCACATGACCATTGTTGACGTAAAAGGCGCGCAAGCCAAAGCGTATCTTCAGTACCTTTTAGCCAACGACGTGGCAAAATTAAAAGACAAAGGCAAAGCGCTATACAGTGGCATGCTTAATGAAGAAGGCGGTGTTGTAGACGACCTTATCGTTTACCACTTCGACGAAACTAACTATCGCTTAGTGGTTAACTCAGCAACGCGCGAAAAAGACATGAACTGGTTAATGAGCAAAGCTGAAGGCTTTGACGTAACCATCACCGAGCGCCCTGAATTTGCCATGATTGCCGTACAAGGCCCTAACGCAAAAGAAAAAGCCGCCAGCCTGTTCAGCGCAGCGCAAAAAGAAGCGGTAGCGGGCATGAAGCCATTCTTTGGTGTACAAGCAGAAGACTTGTTCATCGCTACCACAGGTTACACCGGTGAAGCAGGCTATGAAATTATGGTGCCAGCTGAACAAGCGGAAAGCTTCTGGCAAGCACTACTAGACGCGGGTGTTAAGCCATGCGGCCTGGGTGCTCGCGACACACTTCGCCTAGAAGCAGGCATGAACCTATACGGCCAAGATATGGATGAAACCGTATCACCACTAGCCGCCAACATGGGCTGGACAATTACATGGGAACCGGCAGAACGTGATTTCGTAGGGCGTAAAGCACTAGAAGCGCAGCGCGAAGCGGGTACCGACAAGCTAGTAGGCTTGGTAATGACTGAAAAAGGCGTGCTGCGTCACGGCCTTAAAGTGAAAACAGAAAGCGGCGAAGGCGTTATCACTTCAGGTACCTTCTCTCCAACTCTAGGTCACTCAATTGCGATGGCACGAGTACCAAGTGATGTTGGTGAAACAGTAGAAGTGGAAATGCGCAAAAAGTGGGTTACAGTAAAAGTGGTTAAGCCCTCCTTTGTTCGCAATGGAAAAAGTGTTTTATAAGTTAACAGAGAATAACAGGAACGATTATGAGCAACATCCCAACTGATTTACGCTATGCCGCTACGCACGAATGGGTTCGCCCTGATGGAGACGGTGTTTTCACTGTAGGTATTTCTGAGCACGCACAAGGCTTACTTGGCGACATGGTTTTCGTTGATTTGCCAGATGTTGGCGACGCAGTAAGCACTGGCGACGACGTATGTGTTGCTGAATCGGTAAAAGCAGCGTCTGACGTTTACGCGCCAATTTCAGGTGAAATTGTAGCTATTAACGAAGACCTAGAAGATTCACCAGAACTAGTTAACTCTGACCCGTACGGCGACGGTTGGCTATTCAAAATTAAAGCTGACGATGCGGCAGAAGTAGAAGGTCTACTAGACGCTGAAGGCTACGAAAACAGCATCGACGAAGAGTAATTCGTTACGCAGTTTTAAAAGAACCATAATTTGAAAAGGGGCATGAAGATAATTCAGCCCCTTTTTAACTTAAAGATTTAACGCGCCCTTGCGGCAACCATTACGAGTGCTTAACAACGTTATGTCGAATACTTCCCCTACATTGGCTCAACTAGAGCAAAAAGATACATTTATCCGCCGTCACATTGGCCCGGGTAAAGGCGAAATTGAAGAAATGCTGTCTGCTATTGGTGCAAGCTCACTAGACGATTTAATTGAGCAAACTGTACCGGCAGGTATTGCGCTACCAGAGCCACTAAAATGTGGTGAAGGGGCGACAGAAGTTGAAGCATTAAGTGAACTTAAAGCCGTTGCACAAAAGAACAAAATTAACCGTTCTTTCATTGGTATGGGTTACTACGATACGCACGTACCCAACGTTATTCTTCGCAACGTACTAGAAAACCCAGGTTGGTACACAGCGTACACGCCTTACCAGCCAGAAATTGCCCAGGGTCGTTTGGAAGCTATTCTAAACTACCAACAAGTAACCATTGACCTTACGGGCCTAGAGCTAGCATCGGCGTCATTACTTGATGAAGGTACAGCGGCAGCAGAAGCCATGGGCCTTGCTAAGCGTGTGTCTAAGAACAAAAAAGCGAATGCGTTCTTCATTGCTAACGACGTTCACCCGCAAACGGTTGACGTGGTTGAAACTCGCGCTGAAATGTTTGGTTTTGAAATCATCAAAGGTGCGGCAGAAGAAGCAGCAGAACACGACGTATTCGGTGCGCTACTTCAATATCCAACCTCTACTGGTGAAGTAAAAGACATCAGCGACATCATTGCTGCGGTACAAGCGAAAAAAGGGATTGTGGCAGTAGCCGCTGACCTTATGAGCTTGGTAATGCTTAAGTCGCCTGGCGAGCTAGGTGCAGACGTTGCACTTGGTAGTGCACAGCGCTTTGGTGTACCAATGGGCTATGGTGGTCCACACGCGGCATTCTTTGCTACACGCGACAGCTACAAGCGTTCACTACCTGGCCGTATTATTGGTGTAAGTAAAGACACTCGTGGTCGCCCAGCACTTCGTATGGCGCTACAAACTCGTGAACAGCACATTCGCCGCGAAAAAGCGAACTCGAACATTTGTACAGCACAGGTGCTGCTAGCCAACATGGCAAGCTTCTACGCGGTGTACCACGGCCCGCAAGGCCTTAAAACTATTGCTGAGCGCATTCACCGCTTCGCCGACATCCTGGCTACTGGTTTGAACCAGAAAGGTATAGCCCTTAAGCACAGCACGTACTTCGACACGCTAACCGTAATGGTAGACAACAAAGAAGAAGTACTAGCAAAAGCCTACGCAAAAGGCATGAACCTACGTGCTGACCTTGAAGGTGCGGTAGGTGTGTCGCTAGACGAAACCACAACACGTGAAGACATTGTTGCGCTATTCGACGTACTGCTTGGTGAAGAGCACGGCTTAACAGTCGAAGGTCTGGATGCAGAAGTAACCACGCAAGAGGTTAAATCTATTCCTGAAGGTTTAGTACGTACTAGCGACTTCCTAACCAACGAAGTGTTTAACAAGTATCACTCTGAAACAGAGATGCTTCGCTACATCAAGAGCCTTGAAAACAAAGACTTGGCGCTTAACCACTCAATGATTTCATTGGGTTCGTGCACCATGAAGCTAAACGCAACGGCTGAAATGATCCCTGTAACATGGGCTGAATTCGGTCAGCTTCACCCGTTCGCGCCGCTAGATCAAGCAGTAGGCTATCAAGAAATGATTGCCGAGCTTAGCGAGTGGCTAATTAACGTAACGGGCTACGACGCCCTTTCAATGCAGCCTAACTCGGGTGCGCAAGGTGAATACGCAGGCCTATTGGCTATTCAGCGTTACCACGAAAGCCGTGGCGAAGGTCACAGAAACGTGTGTCTAATTCCAAGCTCTGCCCACGGTACCAACCCTGCGTCTGCGCAAATGGTTAGCCTTAAAGTGGTAGTAGTAGCGTGTGATAGCAAAGGTAACGTAGACCTTAACGACCTTCGCAAAAAAGCGGAAGAAGTGGGCGATAACCTATCGTGCGCCATGATCACATACCCGTCTACTCACGGTGTATATGAAGAAACCGTACGCGAGATTTGTGACATTGTTCACCAATACGGCGGTCAGGTTTACATGGACGGCGCGAACATGAACGCGCAGGTAGGCATTACGTCACCTGGTTTCATTGGTTCAGACGTGTCGCACCTTAACCTACACAAAACCTTCTGTATTCCACACGGTGGCGGTGGCCCAGGTATGGGGCCAATTGGTGTTAAGTCGCACCTTGCGCCATTCCTACCAAACCACACGGTTGTTAACGTAGAAACGGCGGGCAAAGACTGTGGTGCGGTATCGGCAGCGCCATGGGGCAGTGCATCAATTCTGCCTATTAGCTACATGTACATTAAAATGATGGGTAGCGCAGGCCTTCGCCGTGCAACCGAAGTAGCTATTCTTAACGCTAACTATGTGGCTAAAAAGCTAGAAGGGCACTTCCCAGTGCTTTACAAAGGCAACAATGGCCGCGTAGCGCACGAATGTATTATTGACCTTCGCCCGCTTAAAGAAGCAAGCGGTGTGACCGAGCTAGATATCGCGAAGCGCTTAAACGACTACGGCTTCCATGCGCCAACCATGAGCTTCCCAGTAGCGGGTACGCTTATGATTGAACCAACCGAGTCGGAAGCGAAGTACGAACTAGACCGTTTCATTAACGCCATGGTTAGCATTCGCCAAGAAATTGCGAAAGTAGAAAGCGGTGAGTGGGATGCAACTGATAACCCGCTACACAACGCACCGCACACACTAGCTGACATCTGTGACAGCGACTGGAACCGCAGCTACGACCGTATGTTAGCTGCGTACCCAGCGCCAGAAGTACACAGAAACAAGTTCTGGCCAACGGTTAACCGTATTGATGACGTGTATGGCGACCGTAACCTGATCTGTTCTTGCCCCAGCATCGAGAGCTATGTTGAGGAGTAGGGTGGTTGAATATGACAATTGAAGTTGTTAATTTCAATTGACGTTAACGATTCCAATGTATACCCAGAGGCGAGCTTAGGCTCGCCTTTTTTATGACAAGAATATTACTTCTTGAATTCAGCTGTGAGCGGGGGGCTGTTTTGCATATGCGGGGTAGTGACTGTAGAAATAGTTGAGAAAGCCTATTTACAGCTTTAACAGCCCACCGATAAAGAAGACACCCCGGCGCTAGTGTAGTACTTGAACAAAATTAATGCCAAATACGGCAGCTAGACGATAGGTACTGCTACAAAAAACAAAGTAATAAGTAGTATTGGTACACGCGCAGGAGATACTCGTCACTCCAGCAACTAATTGGTGACATTTACCAAAATTTAACTGTGATTATAATTAAGTGAAAGCAGCGAGAAAAATTGTAATTAACCGACATAGAAGGGGGGATTCGATTCAGGCGGCACGCTGATGGGGTCTAGCCTGGTCTTTACTGGTACGGGTAGCAAGTGGCGAGGTACGGTTGTTGGTTGACTTATAGTATCCCACTAATTTATTGTGTTGCATATTGTATATTATTTGTGCATAATGCGCGACCTGCTTTTAGATAGGACAAGTCCAATGGCTCTCGTTAAAGATATAGTTAAAAGCGCTAAGCTAGATAAAAATTACGGTTCCAAGAGGAGAGGAAACCCTAGGAATTCTGACAACTTTATCGGTTCTGGTGACCGTAGAACACGTCGTGCGAACAGTTCTGATAGCCAACAGGAAGAAAAAAGAGTACGCTTTAGCTATTACGTTGGTTTGGAATAATACTAGAACTATTTTAAATGGATTTAAAAAACGCCCAAATGGGCTATTTAAGGCTTCGCTTAAAATCTGCGGGCGACGTAGAACTAGAGCTTGATGAAAATTTCGATGAAATAATAAATAGTTGGAATTCGTCTACTCGTGTATCACCGATTTTTTGGTACACGGAAACCTCAGCGGGCGCGGAATTTCCCGTTCAATTCAAGAAATTTATTCTATTTGCTGGCCCAATTTATCCCCCAAAACTCTTCCAGCACGTACCACTATCTGAAGATACGGATTTCTATCTGACCTATGGCATATACAACTGTATCGTAACTACAAACGATGAGCGACTGCTAGAGCAGATTGAGGTTTTTTTAGAGTTTAACAATGTGGGTTTTGAGAGGTGGAAGGCCGATAGTGGTTATTATCCTACATCGAGTATAATACACTCCCTAGGTCACGATGTAGAAACGTCTTCGATAAATGAATTACTTTCTGGTCTTTATCGGCGAAGTGTCGGTAATGAAGTCAGTGTTGAGTTATCAGAATTTACTGCTTTGGCTGCTTCTGCGATTAACAGAGCGAGTATTTATCGCAAAGATATTTTTGCTTCATTGACAAAACTAATAAAAATGGTTGAAGCAGAGGTGCTATCAGGTTTGGCTGAAAACTCGGTCGAATCCGTGAACAATTACCTAACCAAGGCAAATGCAGCGCTTTCGCGTTTTGCTTCTCAAACATTTTCGGGAACCTTCCCAATTCCACATACGGAATGTCATTTTTGGTGTCATTCACTTTTAGGTACTGGCTTAGCAAACTATGGCCTTTTTAATTTTGTAAGTGAAATAGACTCAGTGTTAACTGAAAACAGCTTGTCATCGAAACTAATCGCTGCTGCAAAACTGACTGGCAAAAATGCACCTGATTTAACAAGGAAAGAAAACTCAAAAATCCCATTTTGGGAAGAAACATCTAGCCAACTAACTCTAAAAACTAGTGAATCGTCACATCTGACTACGTTACCATACTATTCAGGCCGTGATGGCTTTCTGAGCGAACACAACTTCATTAGTGCGCCTTTAAAAACAATTAATAAATGTGCAAATGAAAAATGGAGTTTGCTTACACTGACCCATGAACTATGTCATATAGCAATGAAAGGGCCGCTTTCAGTGCTTTTACCAATTAAAGACTTCGATATTGATGAGTTTGAATATGGATATGACGATGCATGGGAGTTAATAGAGCAGCAAGGTAAAAATAATGACCTATTGAGCCGTATTCGTGAGGTTTTCTTGAAGTCTATAGTTGGTTACCACCAAAAAACACCAAGTAAATCTATTGGGAATGGAAAAGAGCGCTATCAATATGCTAGTGTGAACACTATCGAAGAGCTTATAGATATCATTGAATATGAAAGTAAGGACATTGAAGAAATTTTAGTGCACATACTCGATTATTTAATATTCTACGCCGGTGATGAAAAGAGGTACATTAGAGGTATATGGAGTACTTGGGCAGTAGTTCCTGATGCCTTCAATAAAATAGAAGAATATTTGACTAGAACAGTAAGCGCTTTAATAAGTGCTAAATTAGCAAGCCATGGCAAAAATAGTTTTGAAGACATTAAAGCCACCCTTCTTAGGGAGTTAGAGTCAGTAAAAGACGACGACTTTGGTTATATTGACGAGGCAAAAAAAATAATTGAAGCTCAATGGGAGCAAATAGTTGTAACAGTAACTTCTCTCATTCCTATAATAAAGATCTGTAGATTTATCTTGTACGATAGTAAATATAGGGATTTTTATCCAAAAGATGTAATCAATAAATCGGATTATCCTAAATTAGTTCTAGGTCAGAAGAAAATACCTAACTCAATTGATTTTATTAATTTTGCAATGACAAACAATAAAACAGTTGATGTCGAGTCATATTATATATTGACCTGCTTAGCTTTTTGCTTGGAGGCTTAGCGATGTGGACTGGTAATGTCTATTGGGTTCCAAAAAAAAATCAAAAAGAATTCGAAGGCGAAGACTTTCTCAAATCAAAAAAGATAAAAAAAGAGAGTCGCGTATCCTCTTCTTGGCGAATCTACACTTACATCTCTTCAGAGCCTCTTCTTTTGCGAGATAAGACAGATAAAGCCGCGCCATATGAGTACATGTTTGCAATATCTATTTCAGAAAATAATAGAATGGTAATTGTTTCACAATATGCAGTTGTGTTGGAAAAATTAAAAGAAATATCACCATTTTCAAAGGTTTGTAGAGCTGCTAACTCAGTTCACTATAAAGTTGATGACTTTGTAAAATTTTATAGTGAAAAATATAGTGCCTTCCTGTCTGAGCCTGAAAATAAAAGTGACGTTTTAAGTGTAAAGGTGCTAAAAACTGAGGCACAAATAAAAGAGATTGGCCATGATCTTGATTCGATTTCATTATCAGGGAAAGACTTAGTTACATCTAAGATTTTCAGAGAGACGATAAACGTATCCTTTTACACTTCGGTTACGTTAGACTTTACTGATAATAAAAGTGTCAATCTGACAATAAGGAATAATGGTAAAATACTTTTGTCAGACATTTCACCATCCAACTTTTATTACATAAACCAAATTCTATCGATACTTATGCAGCATGGCTTTGTAGTTGAGGACCTATTATGAGTTCATTTCTTTCAGCGGATGATTGGGAATTAGAATCTAATCAGATCGACTTTTTGGGTGAGAAGATTGCAGCAGGGAATATTACTATTTTCCTTGGAGCAGGCGCTTCATATGACTTTAAGTTGCCAAATTGGGATGGGTTGATTAGTAATATGGCTACAGAGTGCGCTATAGATTACGATAAGAAAGATCTGTTGAAGAGTGCAAGTAAGATAAAAAAAGAAATCACTTCCCAAGGCAAAGACTTTATTGATGTACTCCATAGAGCAATATACAAAGAGTATGAAGATGACTTTGGAAAACTAAGGGGCAGTCATACGCTTAATTCTATTTATGCTACAATAGCCTCAGCGAAGAGAGCCAGTGCACAAGTCATCGTAACTCTCAACTATGATGATGTAATAGAAACCTTCTTGAGGTTTCATGGCCTTATTGTTCAAAGTATTTATCCAGGATGTCTAGTCAAAGAAGACGCTGACGTATATGTTTATCATCCTCATGGATTTGTCCCTTACAATATAAAAAACGAAGTGTCTAAGCCAGACGAAATTGTTTTAACTCGCGCTGACTATATTAAAATCTTCGCAAATACAGATAGTGAGTGGGATATTTTGATATTGGAACGATTAATAACTTCAACTCCAATTTTTGTTGGGCTAGGTGAGGATGACCTTAATTTGCTAAGATTGTTTCAACGATTAACTGCACATGATAAGAGAACCAGAAGTTCACCTTACATAGGGATCTCCTTTAAGAAAAACAGAAGTGATGAAACTGAAGAAGCTTGGAACGAAAACAATATTTATTGTAAGGAAGTACTAAACTACGAGGATGCAATTGCAAAATTTCTTTATTCATGTTGCCAAAAAAGCGCTGAAATAAGAAAGATTTAATAGTCTATGTTGAATTAGAGTATTGAGGGTATCAACGACCTGTATTACCCACTGCGTCAGCCCTCATTTCAATATTTTTATGTTCAGGTGGTGAGTTGTTTTTGCGTTTCAGATGGCAAAATAGAAATAGCGATGAATTATATAGTCGCTGCATTTAGTAACGTCCCGTATGGCTCCAAATCGCTGTACAAAAGCATCAACTTTGATCAGGAAAAGTCTGTTTGTTAGGGGGCGCCAAAATCTTATAGTTAATTTCGGGCTCGGTAATGCAGGCAATGATTCTTACATTAGTTTTTCACACGCTTCTCACTTTGGCAGTGTAAAATTCACGTTTAAGCCTCAGTACCCGCGCCATGCTTCGCTAATGGTTTGCCCCCACTCTTTTGTAATAACGCCCTCGAGGAAGACTATATGGAAGCGATTATTCAAGTTTAGTGCACTTCAAAAACGCGAAAAGAACGTTACCGCCCTCGTCTTGGTTTGCTTTTTGCGTTTGTCGTTTATAGACATATGTGTGAATAGCTGTTAATGGTGCCCTAGGTAAGGATTAGTAGTTCTGAGTACAGATTCTTTTATGGTTAGTCTACTGGCTGTTGAGAATGGAAACTCATTGCTCCAAGGTCTGCTTCACGTACCTAGCAGCCGTCTGGCTTCGAATATATTAACGGCGGCAACTGGCACAAAAAAGTATCAGGCAAATTAATAATTCGCACTCAATCAACTACTCTTTCCTAACACCCCGAATATTCCCATCCATAACAAGCGCCTCAACCAGCCCATTTTCATCATCCATCTCAAAACGAATACTACTGCCGTTCTTCGCAAAAAATCGTCCGCCACCCTCATAAAAATATTCTTCGTTTTCAACATAAGGTAAGGCGTTAAGCACAAAGCCATTGGTTGTTTTTTCTAGCACCACATTAACGTTAACAGGTTTAGTCACCACATAGGTTCCAATGTATTTACTCAGTTCCTTTTGCCTTATGGGTACTAACTTCCTAACCTCAGCTTCCGAGTAACCTACGTTTAACACTTCTTTTAAGCGTATTTCTAGTTCAGTTATTAACTGCCACCGTTGTTGCCGTTCGTCATAATGGCGTAGCCGTTGCCCGTTCCTAGCTCAATATATAGCTGCGACATAAACCCAGCATCTGCGCCGCCGTGACCAAAGCCTAAAATTTCACCGTTATCATCCATATTGATAAAAAAGCCTATTCCTACATTAGGCGGCTCAGCACTTGGCGTATTGTTGGTTAACATTTCTTGCGCGGTGGCTTGCGATATCCAGTCGGTTTTCTGCCCTAAATACGCGTTACGAACGCCCCTTGCCAATTTCAACATGTCTGATGGCGTACTCCACATGCCTGCCGCTGCTGATGTGGCGTAGGTATGGGCGCCACCTTTAATTGGCGAGCCGTCACCGTCATACGGCGTAGCCATATTATTTGATAAGTTGGTCGATATGGGTTGTTCGAAGCCAGAACGAGTCATGCCTAAAGGTTTAAACAATAGCCGTTGCGACATGGTTGGCAAGGGCTCATTAGCTACGTCTTGCAAGGTAAGTTGAGCGAGCGTAGTGCCGCCACCGGAATAACGCATTTGCGTGCCAGGTTGAATATCAACAACAACGGCATCGGTATTGGCGGGAAATGCACCTTCTAGCACCTGCTGCAAAGTAGGTACTGGTTCGCCAGTTGCGTAACCAGGAAAGCCATGTATTGTGGTGCCTGCCGTGTGGCTTAATAATCTGCGTAAAGAAACAGCGTCTTGCCCAGTCCACTCATGTTCAGGTAACTGCCAGCTGGTGAGTAAGGTATTAACATCTGCATCTAGATCTAGCGGGTTATCTTCGCGATATTTCATCAATACTGCTGCAAATGCGGGTTTTGAAATACTGCCTGCTTGGAACACCGTTTTTTCATCAACAGCCAATTCAGTGGCTAAATCTTTAACGCCGCTTTGCATGGTCCAAGCTATTTGCCCATGTCTCATAAACGCGACAGACACATCGGGCACATCATAATGCGCTTGTCTTTGCTCTAAAGATTGGTAATCAACCTTTTGCCCTTCAATTCGAATGCGTTCAGCCAGTCCAGTTTTTAAAAGGTCAGCTTCTTTAAATTCTGCGCCAGCAGAGGGAGAGGCGGGCAGGGTTTCAGGCTCTGTGCAGCCTAACAACGAAGTAAAACAAAGCGAAAGTGCTAAAGAGGCGAAGAGCTTATTTGTTTTCATTATGTGTATTCCATTACGAGTGAACGTACCAGAGTACGTTCCTATTATTATTCCTCCAATTTACAATGCTTTATATTATAGATGTTCATAAAGCGTAGACCGAATGGTTTGTGGGGTATTAACGTAACTAAACAAGGGAATGCATTTAACACGTTATCACTCGCCCAGCATTAACTCTCGAACCGTTTGCTTAATAAAGGCCTTCAAATTTTGCCTGTCCTGCTCAGGTAAATATCGGGTATGTGCAGTAATAAATTCAGCTTTTGAATACATGCGTTTTATTGCTGCGTTTAAGCGCGCTATGTGCTTTGCCCCTTGTGGCGTTTTGGGGCATATAACATGTCCTGATACGTGGCTTGGGTTACCCGCAATGGAATAACTGCGTACTTCAACAGGTATTTTATCTCCATAGCTTAGGTAAACACTGGCAGGATAGATAAGTGCAAAATTAGACTTTCCCTTTGCAAACATCTCCATAAAGCGAGTGTAATAAATATCATTTGCTACACGAAGAATTTTCTCTCGACTAACTTGCTTCAAATCTTGGTCAATCTTTTCACCGAATGAGTAATATTCAGGCAGTACAATGAAACCGTCGGAGTAGGCTTCAATTACCTTAGATACACTTAATAGCTGACCGTCCTTATTTAAAAGGTTTTCATCTATTGGTGGCATTGATGCTAGTTGATAAAAACGTTGTGTTTGAAAGAAGCTTAGTGGTAATGAATATAGGTGATTTTTTTCACGATCAGGGGCTTTAATTTTATTGAGTACGCAAATGTTTTCGCCGTGTTGCATATACGCGAAGGAACGGACAAGGGGAACATGAAGAACAGGTTCTTTATACCCTAGCTCATCAACTAGCATTTGTACTGTATCGACCGAGGTTGAAAAAGGCTGGTCGTCCAGATTTACTCGTTCAGTTAGAAACGCATTGTCAGCGTGGAAAGCGAATGCGTTTTTTTGATCACCGATGTCGGCTGCATTTGCACTAGCAAATGTTATTAAAGATATAAATAGTCCAACCCTGACCAACGTCTTACTCCTTGGCAAAACCTTACTAAAACTCACTCTGTAGCGAGCTAAACCTATTTTAGATCCTACATTTTTCAACAAATGTACATATTTTGGAATGAATCGAACTGAAAATATAGTTTTTTTGTTGTATATCTTTTTAGAAACAAAAAAAGCCGCAATCAGCAACGTGATGCGGCTTTCCGAGCTGGGCTGAAAGACAGCCTTCTAGAGCAATTACGTTAAAGGGGTTAGCTAGAACGAGCCTCACTCATAGCTGCCTGTTCGAATACCTTAACTCTCGACATATGATCACCTCCTTACATTCGTTGCTAAAACTTTTTTGAAATTAACATAGGCAGTATTCAAGTAAAGTATTGCAGCATTAAAGAAAGTTTAGGAAGAGCGCGCTTAACTCAAAAATACGAATAATTAAACCAAGTCGATAATATAAACCTCTTTAATTAAATCTCCGTAACCAATGTTAACTAAAACCCTATGCGCCACCCGTTGATGTGTAATAAACGCTTCACCGTGTAACTAGCAATACGCAAACTCTCGAAAAAGGTTAGAACGTCGATGAACACAACAAATTCGCACAAAAACAGCATGAGCCGAAAAGCTGCACTATTGGTTATGCTTGCTGCTACCTCTTTTTTTACGTTTGCCCAGTCAAACTCATTTGAACAAATCGAAATGAAGGGCAG
This sequence comes from Alteromonas sp. ABD4_190, assembly GCF_056160105.1. Classification (NCBI taxonomy): domain Bacteria; kingdom Pseudomonadati; phylum Pseudomonadota; class Gammaproteobacteria; order Alteromonadales; family Alteromonadaceae; genus Alteromonas; species Alteromonas sp. ABD4_190. The sequence continues at coordinate 926,655 of NZ_JBSWWN010000001.1, read as the reverse complement.
TATGGGCACTTCAGTAACGGGTAATGTATTGGCATCCTTCGATAGCCCCTGGGCCATGACTTTTTTGCCAGATGGGCATAGTTTGGTAACGGAGAAAGCCGGCACATTATGGTTGCTTGATGAAAACCAGCAGAAGCGTTTCGAAGTTAGTAATCTGCCAAGCGTTACTGCCCGCGGGCAGGGCGGTTTGGGTGATGTCATTATTCACCCTGACTTTGCGTCAAACAACACTATTTATATTTCCTTCATTGAACGAGATGAAAAAGACGATGCGTTTAGCGGCGCAGTAATTGAGCGCGCCACGCTTACCATTTCTGATAGCGGTGCGAAGCTATCTGATAGAAAGCTAATTTGGCGTCAATCGCCTAAGGTGACCGGTAATGGCCATTACTCTCATCGCATGGCGTTTTCACCTGACGGACACTTGTTTATTACCTCTGGCGAGCGTCAAAAATTCACCCCAGCCCAAAACATGGCAATGAATTTGGGCAAAGTTGTGCGCTTGAATGACGATGGAAGTGTGCCAGAAGATAATCCGTTTTATGGTCAGGGCAGCGTAACCGAACAAATCTGGACATTAGGTCATCGCAACCCTTTAGGTATCGACTTCGATGAGCAAGGTAATTTATGGGTTCACGAAATGGGGCCGCGCCATGGCGATGAACTTAACCTTATCGAAAAAGCTCGCAACTACGGTTATCCCACTGTGTCGCAAGGCGACCATTATTCGGGCGTAAAAATTCCTAAACACGAAGATATTCCTATTTTTAAATCGCCCGAGTTAGCGTGGGTGCCTGCTATCAGCCCTGCCGGTTTTATTATTTATAAAGGTGATAAGTTTAGCGACTGGAAAGGTAACGGTTTCATCGGTGGTTTATCTTCAAAAGCGCTGGTTCGTGTTGCCTTCAAAAAAGATGATGAAGGTAAGTGGAAGATTGAAGAAGCAGAGCGTTACGAATGGGGTAAACGCGTACGCGAAGTCGAGCAAGACAGCATGGGTAATATCTATGTGCTTGAAGATAAGGAAGGTGGGCGTTTGATTAAATTAAGCCAATAAAACGTAAGCGCGTTATTATTTGGCTTGTCGATGTGATAGTTTTCGATTCATTCTCGCTTATAACGGACGGATACAAACTTTAGGAACTCTATGAATCAATCTCCTCAAAACTTTAACTTTGAACGTTGTGAAGACGAGCCAATACACATTCCCGAAAGTGTACAAAGTTATGGGTTTCTTATCGCGTTTAGCTACGACGATTTAAATATTTCAATTGTTAGTGAAAACTGCGAAACGATATTTGCTGAGAAGATCATAGGTAAAAACTTTTTAGATATTCTCTCCTCTGATACTAATGAGCGCGCGTTTCTTGAAGAAACCTTCGATAGAGTGTCGAAGAGCAAAATACGGCTGCCCATAAAGCTGATTTTAAATTCGTCGCTTTTAGTAGAGGGGGAAGCAAGAGATTATTTAGCGGTTGTTTACGATTCAGGTCATCATTATGTGGTCGAGCTTGAGCCTGCTACAGAATTTAGAGATGCCTACAGCGCAGAGCAATTCATTAAGCTTTATTCAATGTCTATCGCGCCACGCTTCAAAGAAATGACATCTCTCGGTGAGATGGCGCAAGAGATGGTGTCGACCATTAAATATCTCACTAACATGGATAGAGTGGTGCTTTACAAGTTCAACGATGACTTCTCAGGTAAGGTTATCGCGGAAGCTAAGGCTGAAGATATGGAGTCTTATCAAGATTTGTACTTTCCCGCTTCAGACATACCAAAACAAGCCAGGGAGCTCTACAAAACAAATTGGGTAAGGTTAACGCCTGATACAGAATTGCCCCCAGCTAGATTGGTGCCTCCTGTCGAGGAGGTTGGAAGAGAGCGGTTAGATCTCACTCGTTCGCTGTTGCGCACTTTCTCGCCTATTCACCTTCAATATATTAGAAACCAAGGGTTACGCGCTTCGTTCTCCATCTCTTTAGTTACAGACGGAGAGTTATATGGGCTTATTTCTTGTCATCATCGCGAGCCCTGTTATATCCCTCAAAATGTAAGGTTGCAGTGCGAAAACTTAAGCCAGTTGTTTAGCTGGCATTTGTTGGCAAAAGAAGAAGAAATTGCCAAGCACAAAAAATATGTCACCGACGAAGCCGTGGATGCCATGCTAGACAAAATAGGGCCAGCAAATCCTATCAGTCGCGTGGTGAAAAGCGGTGAACGGGCGTTTTTAGATGCGCTTAATAGCTCTGGGTTTGTGTACTATTCGCAGTATGAAACCATTACGCTTGGAGAGAGCTTACCAATAGAACTTATCAAAGATATCTTTTCTAAAGCGAGCGGCGAAGGCGGTTTCCCTTACACTAACGATTCACTTTATGATGATTATCCTGAAGCGCGAGAGTATGGGATAGCGGGTGTTATGATCATTCCGCTGTTTGAGAAAAAGCAGTACTTTACCGCTTGGTTTAGAAAAGAAACCCATCGCGTTCAAAAGTGGATTGGCGCTGAAGATGAAAAATCTGAAGATGCGCCAAAAGCAGAACGTCTTAAACCTCGTTCGGCGTTTACTATCCATACCCGCACAATTGAAGGGCGTTCAACAACGTTTGATAAAACTGACGTTGAAACTGCCAACCGATTAAACAGGATGTTTTTGGTTTATGCGCTTGATGTGCAAGAACGTATGCATATCAGTATCCAGGAACTTGAAAAGCAGGATAACTACAGAAATGAATTTCTTGCTACCTTGGCGCATGAGTTGCGAAACCCATTGGGCCCAATCATGTCGGGCGCGAGTATTTTAGAGAGCGTTGATGATGATAAAACCCGCAAAAGGGTAACGGCTATTATTAATCGACAAGCCGAGTACATGTCAAAGCTTATCAATGACCTAATGGACGTTTCACGTATAACTCGAGGAAAGGTTAAGCTAGAGTTTGAAAGGTTAAGCATTCGAGATGTACTTTCTGATTCGTTAGAAATTGTGGAACAGCAGGTTAAAGCGAAGAAACACGACATAACGGTTAATTGTCTTGAAGAAGATGTGACCGTTTACGGCGACAAAGCGCGTTTAAGCCAGATCTTCTCTAACATTATCCATAATGCGGCTAAATATACGAAAGATTCAGGAAAGATAGCAGTCGAGATCAAAAAAGAAGGCGTGATGATCGTCGTTTCTGTGAAAGACAACGGAATGGGTATCCCTGAAGACAGGCTAAAAGACGTGTTTAACATGTTCACTCAAATTGAAGCCCATTCTACGCATACAAAAGGCGGTCTTGGCATTGGTCTAACTCTGGTGAGTAAGCTTGTGGCTTTACATCACGGTGAAGTCTCTGTAATGAGTGATGGCGTTGACCAAGGCAGTACCTTTGAAGTAAGGCTACCTATTTCCAAAACCGCTTACGAACAGACAGAAAGTACAGAACTGGAGTCTTCTGTTCAAAGCAAAGGTAAAGTGATGTTTGTTGATGATAACGCAGACCTTATCGACGCTTATTGTTTGCTGACTGAATCGATGGGGGTTACCGCTCTGGGCATTACCTCGCCTAAGGAAGCTGTTGACGCATTTAAAACCTTCAAACCTGACTATGCATTTCTAGATATCGGCATGCCAGATATAGACGGTTACGAGTTAGTTAAAATGCTTAAGGCGTTACCTGAAGCGGAGAATACGAAATTTTATTCTCAAAGCGGGTGGGGGTCAGAAAAATACGTAGAAGACTCTAAATCAGCTGGGTTCGACGAGCACTTTGTAAAACCCTTGTCCAAAGAGACTATTAAGTCTGTGCTAAATTGAGTTTGTCGGGCGGGTGAGTACGGTAGCTAAAGATTTTGATAGTGAGTAAAGAAAAGTGATGCAAGTGAATAACAGCCGCGAAACGGGTTATAATGGCAGGCAAACGTAATTAGGAATAAATATGAAAGTCTGTGGTATAGATTTAAAAGGTAACGAAGCAATTATTAGTTTAGTGTCGCTAGCTGACGGCTTGTTTCACTTGCCCGACTGCCGTACGCGTCGTTTAACCCTTGCTGATACCAGTGCTAAGGGTTTGAAAAGCTTTCAAAGCACCTTCGCGAAGCTTGTCGAAGACTACAAAATTGATGCGGTAATCATTCGCCAACGCCAGAGCAAAGGCAAATTTGCAGGAAGCGCAATTGGCTTTAAGCTAGAGGCCGCTATTGAGTTAATTGATGGGTTAGAAGTTATTATATTTAGCCCAACAGATATTAAAGAGTCGCTTCGCAGAAACCCACTAGCGGTTCCGTTCTCTGAAACGGGGTTAAAGCAATTTCAAGAAACAGCATTCACTACCGCTTACGCGTGGCTGATGAAAAATGAGTATGCGTCGCAAGAATCTAGTGAATAGCAAGTATTGCTCGCTTCATGAAACGTAAAAGTAGGTTAGAGATTGATTTTTACGTGCGAGTAGTGATTGGTATAAAGAAAATAGAAGATGCTTTTGAGTGAAAAAGCATCTTCTAGCTCAAGCTTTATTTAAGTAAAGCCGGAAAGTCTGGGTGAGAGAAAATCTCAGTATTTAGCTTCTGTACCGCAGGTACAAAAGAACGCTGCATTTCAGAGCAGGCTGACGTCGCTAGATAGCTCGACTCGTAATCATAACGTGATTTAATGTTTAGGTTTTTACCGTTGCTTGAGGCTAAAGATAAATCGAATTCCCAAAACGCATTACCGATTACGGTGCTGCCATAAATATCGTTAAGGTTTGCGGTTAAAACTGTTGAAGATTGGTCTTCATATAGGTCTGCAACAACCATTTCAGCTAAAATTGCATCTCTGATGTACGTTGCAAAAGTTCTACCTTCTGGTGTTCCCACTGGAGAAGACAGGCGGCACATTACCTTCGACTCGTTTTTACCTGAGTCGGTAAACTCACCAATATTGGCTTGAACGTCTTGCTTCGACAAGGCTCTTAAAGCAATTGTGTTTTCAGTAGAAGTGGCATAGGTATGTACTTTGTTTGCGCAGCCAGTGGCTAAAAGTGAAACACCAAGCAGTAGTATAGTTTTTAATTTATTCATTTTTTTTCCTTGCCCATTTGAAAAACTCTCTTTATTGGGCGTTATTGTAAAGAGAGCGGTTAAAAGCGCTTAATTGTTAAAAAAAGCTAAACAATAATACATCAAATCCTAAAATGTTGAAGGCTAAAGTTAGCCAAAAAGTCACCGATAATCAGGCATGTGGCGCGTGTTATGAAGCACCTGTTAATTGAGAGACTTTAAAGAGTATGAAGATGGATTGCGCTATGCTGTTTCGTTTAGCTGTACTCTCATCTTTTTGAGCGACTTATAAAAAAGGTCTAATTTCGCACTGAAATCTTTCGCATTTTCGTGCTCACCACGCTTTACGCTTAACTCTATCGAGCTAGCTAATTCTGCTAGTGTAAACGCACCAATATATCGAAGTGCCGTTGTGAAAATATGCGCTATGCGCGCAATGGATGGATAGTCTTGGGTATCAATAGCCTTGTGTAGCGCGTTGAATTCATCTTCTAAAGCGATAAAGTCATTAAGTAGGTTTGTATAAAGCGCCTCATCGCCGAGCAATGCGTGTAGTGCTTTGGGTTTGTCGATAAATGTAAGTGATGAACTTGTTACCGCTGTTTCATTGGTTACTTCTAAAGTAGCCGAAGACCTTCTTTTATCTAAAACCTCAACCAATACATCAAAAAAGCGATTAGGGTCGACAGGTTTATTTATATGACCATCCATGCCAGCCGCTAGGCTTTTATCAATGTCTTGTTGCATGGCATGAGCGGTTGTGGCGATGATAGGTAAAGTTAACTTCAACTCTTCTCTAATGTGTTTGGCAGCCGTTAAACCATCCATTACCGGCATCTGAATATCCATCAATACTACGTCGAATGCGCTGTCTTTACGCAGTATGCTTATTGCTTCTAAACCATTATTGGCAACTTCAATTGAGGCTTTGGTTTCAGCTAAAAGGCCAATCGTTACTTTTTGGTTGAGTGCATTGTCTTCAGCAAAAAGAATACGTGTACCTTTTAAATTAGGCACTGCTGGTTTGTCTTTAGGCAAGGCTTTAGTTTTTACGTTAAGACAAAGCTCTTGCAACTCATCTACCAGCTCACTAGTACTAAATGGTTTCTTAATAAAGTTACGTATGCCAAGTTGGTTCGCCTGTTCTCTCATTCGTAGCGATTCAAATGCATAAAGCATGACCACTTTTGGCTGCTTAATTGAAAACTCTTGGCTCATTATCGCCGCTACTTCGAGGCCATCTATATCTGGCATATTCCAATCTAAAATGAGGACATCGTAGGGTGATGATGCGGCTAATGCAGCGCGCATTTTTACAACCGCATCTTTTCCGCCAGAGGCGATATCAGCTTGAATGTTGGCCATTGAAAGGGCTTCAGAAATTGCGTCTCGCGATGCTTCAATATCGTCTGCGATAAGTACTTTCAATGCAGAAAGCTGCTTAGATGGCGAAATAATTTGTTGAGAAGCGTCCTGTTTCACTCTTACGGTAAAGTGGAAAATAGAGCCTTTTCCTAGCTGGCTCTCTACCCAAATTTCGCCGCCCATTAAAGCGGTGAGCTGTTTACAAATTGCTAGGCCTAAACCTGTGCCACCGTAGCGCCTTGAAATGGATTCGTCACCTTGATTAAAAGGTTGGAAAAGTTGGGCTTGATGGGCGCTACTTAAGCCAACGCCTGAATCTTTCACTTCAAACTCAAGTTGAATATCGTCTGCGGTTTGTGTGCATCTAACGCTTACTGAGATAAGACCATCTTCAGTGAATTTAAGCGCGTTACTTAGTAGGTTGTTAAGCACCTGCTGTATACGCAACGGGTCGCCAATTAAGTTTAGCGGCACGTCTCGAGAAATATGTTGTATAAGTTCTATGTGCTTTTCTTGTGCGCGTGTTAGGTGAAGTCTTATAGTTTGATTTACTAGGGAATCCAAATTGAATTGCGTAGACTCGATATCCAGCTTGCCAGCTTCAATTTTAGAAAAATCGAGAATGTCGTTGATTATACTGAGTAGCGTTTGCGATGCGCCTTCAATCTGAATCAAATTGGTTTGCTGATCTTTGTCTTCTGCAGCGCGTTGAGAAAGCTTGGTAAGGCCTATAATTGCGTTTAGCGGTGTTCGAATTTCATGGCTCATACGGGCCAAGAAATCTGACTTTGCTTTGGTCGCTTTGCGTAAGTCCTGCGTCAGCGTATTAAGGGCTTTTCGCTGTAGTCGGGTTCTAAGCCAAAGCCCGACTACTAAACCTAATGAAAGGATTACAAAGCCAATAAAATAAAGTTGCTGAGTGTTCTTTTTCTGTTGGATCAGGTTTCGCTGTTCTTTTAGCTGGTTATCTTTTTCCAGAAGCTTTATTGTTTCTTCTTTTTCAGACACAGCTAATCGCACACGGTGTAGCGCCATCAGCCTTGACTGTTGCTCATTAAAACTTTTCTTGAATGCTTGTTGATGTTGCTTGGAATAGCTAAGTGCGGCTTCCAGGTTGCCGTTTTCCTCGTGAAGCTCGATAAGTTGGTTTAAAAGGTCAGTAACCAATACTTTGTCATTTTTAATGATGTCTTTTTCGAGTCCAGCTTCAAGTTCGCTGATAGCAAGCTCAATTTCACCCTGTTGCTTATAGATGTCTACAAGGTGAAGAAGATGTGAGCCTTCGTTATAGCGAAACCCAACCTTACGGTCGGCTTCTGCTGCTTGATTCAGTTTCTTTAATGCTTCGCTTAAATTCCCTTGTGCAATGTGAAGCTCTACCATGGCGCTGTGTACAATGCCTATGAAAGGGTAGTTAGCTTCGCGAAGTAAATTTTCAGCTAACAATAGGCTTACTTTCGCATTTTGATATTCGCCTAACGCACGCTGTGCATACCCTTGGAAAAAGTATGCGGTTCCTTCTCCCTCTTTATTATTAAAACGTTGCGCTGCAGCCAAATATTGATGCGCAAATGTCAGCATCAGTTCATAATTTTTTAGCGACATGTAAACGTTGCCCATGGCGCTATACACCAAAAGAACGCGGTCGCTTCCTACTTCATTGTAAAAATCTAGCGCTTGGTGCATGGCTTCTAGTGCGCTGGCATGCTCGCCTGAAAAGTCTAGAATTAAGCCCTCTAAACGATACGATTCTGCAAGCGCCCGCAGATTTTCTGATGAATTCGCATACTTTCGGGCTTCAAGTAATGCTTCGTAGGCCGACGCATAATCCTGTTTTAAAACATAAAAATACGATTTAATGTTTAAGAATTGTGCATGTTCGAAAGCATCTGGCTGAGCTGCAAAAAAAGCATGCAATTCTGTAAACGTACTTTGAACGTTCGGGTCGTTCTCTTGAATTCGAGCTCTAAGCTCAGAAAGCTGATGTACGGCAGAGGATGCCTTGTCTTGCGGCGCAGCGAGAGCGCGCGCAGGCAGTGTCATTAGGGCAATGACACTAATAATGCACAAGACAAAGCGCTTCATAATTCGCTTACTATGAGTTAGTAGCTAACAACACGAATGGTTTTACTGGTGTCGTCAAAGCGCTTAGATAACTCGTCCCAGTTTTGATCGGCAATAATTTTTACTTCATCGGCAGATAAGCCGTATTTCTTTGCTGTTGCAACAGGGTCGCTTTTGTAGGCGTCCATAAGCTTACTGTTGGTATCTAGTTCAACCATGAAATCTTGAATAGATTTTGCCATTTTTATTATCCTTTTTAATTTACAGTCGGGTTTCTATAGTTAGTCACTTGTTTTTCTGTTAGCCCTAGCTTTGCTAATCGGTCCCGCCTATACGCTGGCATTCCTTTGGAAGGAACAACGAGAGTCGAGATTAAAGTGGGTTTTACGTATTCAAGTTCACGGAGCAGAACTTTTTCTATTTTTGGTTCGCAAAGTGGCAGTGTTGCTGCTTCATAAATAATAAGTTCGTGATCCGCAGGATAATGCTCCGCCAATATATCTGCCAACATGGCCAGCCCTGATTGGCTATGATTTGCGTCTAAAACGCTCAACGTGGCTTCCCCCGCCAAACCAATTTGCCAGATTATTTGCGTCATATGTGGGTCGATGCGGTAATCGCGAAACAGAAACTGGGTGGCTTCGTAAGACTGACAGCCAAAGCGTGAGGGGTCTATGCCTAAATCGGCAATTAAGCAGTCTTCTGCCGATACACCGGGTAACATTTTTGCTTCCAAGTTCATCTGTTGAACACGGCGGACAGCTTCATGAGAGGGAGTAACAAAAACACCAGGGTGACCATAAAAAGCAACGCAAACTTTATTGCCTTCTACTACAGAATCTACAATTCTATCGGCCATTTGAGAGTAGGTGAGGGCGCGGGATTTACCTTCTTCATAAAGGTCGTCTAGCGATACACTATTTGGATTAAGCTTAGTTACCACATGCTCGCCAATTTTGTTCATGATGCCCATAAACACGATGTCGGCATTTTCAATGTGGCTTCTAGCGGCAATGGTCATTTGCCCTGCAACGCTAATACCTGTGCCGACCACAACTAGCGATCCTTTTTTAGTGGTGTCCATTGCATCCTAAACCGTCTACGACACTGTTATTTAGCCACTATAAATGAGAATTAAGGTTTTTGCTATATTCACAGGTTTGCGGATTAACGATAAGTTTTATTAAGTAAAGGTTTTATAGTGTTTAGGCTATTATCGAAAAATATCGCTAATAAGAATGTATAAAAAGGATTAAAGCGTGTTCTCAATTCATGTAGAGCGAACCATAAATAAACCTATTAAAGAGGTTTTTTCCATATTAAGTGACCATGCTAATTATGCGCAGTTTAAAGCTATTGAGCAGTCGAATTTACTGGTAAAGGGTAGTAATGAACCAAATGGGCTAGGTGCAGTGCGCGAGATTATTTCTGGGGGCTCGAACCTTCACGAAGAGATAGTGGCTTACGAGCCGCCTTATAAACTAGGCTACAAAGTGGTGAAGTCGAAGCCTTTACCATACGATCATCAGTTAGGTGAAATAACACTGAAAGAAGAAGATGGAAAAACGCTCGTGACGTGGCGCTCAAAAGGGCATATCACTATTTTTCTTTTGGGAAGCCTTTACTTCGATAAACAGATTCAAAGTGTTGGTAGCCGTGCCTTCGGTAGCATTCTAAAGCAGATTGATAATATGGCATGATTCGCCGTTAATTGATAAAACAACTTGCTAAACGTTCAATAAACATAGTTCATGCAACCGGCTGATAGTAAGCCTGAACGCTAGCGTATTCTTACCTCTTTTAGTAAAAAGGCACTGGCTCAATTAAATACTGGCTAGTTATCGGCCAGCCAGTAATCAGTAACAGCGAGTCATGGGTATAAAACTGCGTTCACTTCTTCTAGAACGTCTGCATATCGGCAGTGTTCAAAACTGCCAAATCCTTTAACTTGTCTTATTTTTAAGCGGCTAAATAAAGGCATTGTCATGCCAGTTAGAAAGCGACAATAAATAGAAGGGGTGATAGTGCCTTCGAACTTATCGCTTAGATGCGCTTTTAGCGCTGTCATAGCTTCAGATATTTGTTCACTATCTGGTGTTGATATTGGTGATGAATAGCTAAGCTTCGCCACATCGCCTTTACATACACTGCAATGTCCACACGTATTCGGTGCTTGAGTATCATCAAAATATGCAGATAAATTATGGCTTAAGCAGGTGCCTTGTTCGAAAAATCTTACAAGTGCGGCGATGCGCTCAACCTCTTTACGCTCGTTTTCCGCAAAATAGTGGGCTAGTTTATTTGCTAAATCGCCGTCTTGCAGTAGTTCGTTGTTAACACGGTATACATCTGTAATTAAGCGAGATGCAAGCTCTATATGATTGTGCTCGTGCAAGTATTCTAAGGCAGCCACTACTCTAGAACGCTCTGCGCCGTAGTGCTGATAAATACTGTCAAAGTCGACTACACCCCATACTTTCTTCATGTTTGAGTGCGTGAATACAGCATCTAAAAAGCGCGCGCGCTCTTCTGAAAACAGACTTAATATAGTGGCTTTATCTGTAATGAAGCGGAATTTGTATTCTGCGAAATAGGCATATAACGGGCGTATAACGTTCGCGAGCTCAAGCTGTACCAACAGCGTTTTAAGAGGGAGCTGACGAATATTACTCGCACTTGATAAGCTGTTTATCTGTGTTTCCCATTGGTATACGCTTGCTTCATTGCTAATTGATGGGTTGATTTGGTTAACTGCACCTTGCATCGCTCCACCTTGCGTTACTGTTTTTTGCATCGCAGGGGCTTGCGACTTAATGTCGTTAATAACGCGTTCAATAGCGCTTTTATCTGGCGTGTCGCCGTAAACAAAGTTTTCTATGGTAACAAGCCCATCTAAGTTCGCGAGTACGGTACAGTTTGCTGCTTCTCCATCCCGTCCACCCCTGCCGATTTCTTGGCTGTAGTTTTCGATAGATTTGGGCAGGTCGTAATGAATTACAAAACGAATATCCGACTTATCTATGCCCATACCAAAGGCAATAGTAGCTACAACCACTTGAAGCTTATTGTGCATGAAGTCTTGCTGAATACTTTGCCTTATTTCACTGTCGAGGCCAGCGTGGTAGGCCTTCGCAGCAAACCCTTGCTGCTGCAAAAAGCGCGCTACTTCCTCTGCGCTATTTTGTAATGTAACGTAAACAATCCCAGCACCTTGTTGTTTTTGAATTTCTTCAATCAATGCTTGGTTTTTATGGGGCTCGAGAACAGGCCGCACATATAAATTTAAGTTAGGTCGATAAAACCCCGTTTGAATCATATTGTTCGGCGCAATATCAAAGCGGGCCGACATATCTTCTTTTACTTTTTTAGTGGCCGTTGCTGTAAGTAGCAATACCAGTGGGATTTTAAGCTCTTTTTGGTAGGCGGGAAGCTTAAGGTAATCAGGGCGAAAGTTATGGCCCCACTCAGAAATACAGTGCGCTTCATCGACCACCAACATACTGACCTGAACGGATTCAATAAACTGCCTAAAGCGCTCATTCTTAAAACGCTCCACTGACACCATTAAAATTTTACACTGCCCTGAACGCACGTCGTTCATCACTTGTTTGTTTTGCTCAGGTGTTAACGTGGAATCGATGCTAGCTGCCGCAATACCTTTGCTATGCAAAAATTCTAGCTGATCTTTCATCAGCGCTAGTAGTGGAGACACTACCAAGGTCAAGTGTGGCAATTGCGTAGCAACAAACTGATAGCACAATGATTTGCCCGAGCCAGTGGGAAAAATCGCTAACGTTGAATTTCCACCAAGCAGTGATTCCACTGCCTCCTTCTGTCCCTCGCGAAACGCCGAAAAACCAAACAGCTGCTGCAAAATATTGGGGTCAGAGTACATTAATAAGCTTCCAAGTCGCGATATAAAAAATGGGGTCAGAGTACATTAACTTATTTCCAAACAGTTTGTGGTTAAGTGTTCGCAGGTTTGAGCTAGTTGAGCCAACGCGACGTTTTTAAAAATAAAGGGGTCAGAGTACATTAAGCTATTTCCGAGGAATCAGCGGCTAACTGCTCACTGATTTGCGGTGGCCTACCCAACGCTTCGTGTTTTAAGCGGTGCCCAGTCAGGCTTTCAATTTGCTGTTTAAATGTATCGCTTCCCAGTACTAGTCCTCTTCGAGTACCGCTTTGAATTTTATCTATGACAGTTTCAGAAAGTTCATCATCGAACAGAGCGCGGTAAGCGGCAAGACGCTGGTTTTCTGAAGCTCCTAAATTTAGGTATACAGGATGAGGACTGTACAGTGACGAAGGTGTACCTAACGCATTTATTCTGTAGCTTGACCATTTATATTCAACCGGCTTTTCGACCATGTTCGCTCTTACAGGGTTCAGCTCGATATATCTATAAACCGTGAGAAGATATTCGTCGTTAGAGACCAGACTGGAATGAAATCTTCCTTCCCACAACGTCCCAGAGCGTTCATATTTGTGGTTAAAGTACCTCACATACATGCGGCCAAGCGCTTGCATCATCTTGCTTACGCCAAGGTTATCAAGCTTAGGAGTGCAAAGTAAATGAACATGATTGGTCATCAATACCCAAGCATGTATGCCTACATCAAATTTTGCAGAGAACTTTTTAAGCCAGCTAATATAGGCAATGTAGTCGTTTTCACACTTAAAACATATTGAGCGATTGTTACCTCTTTGGATGACGTGTTGAGGATAGCCTGCGGGAGCCAAACGAGGTTTCCTTGCCATAATTTCACCAAATTCCTTTCTATATTCTTTCTACTAAAATGAGTGAATTGAGAAAAGGCTACAACCCTGTACCTATCAAAACTGGTCTAACGGGCAAGCTGGAAGAATGAAATGAATGGCTTGTTTGGCTCTCCTAAATTAGAAAATGTACTCTGACCCCATTATTCATATCCCCAGGGGGCGCTTGGCGTTGCTATGGGATTTTCGAGATCAAAGTCTACCTGTACTTCGCGGGCAGGGCGAATTAGTCGATAGCTAAAGCGACTTGGGTAGATCATCATCTGCCAGACGTTATCCGTTGATGCTGCAATTCCCGATTCTATAAATAACGCTTTTGAATATACATCTGCAGGAAACGACTGCACTTGGGGGAACCCTTCATCTACAGTGTGCCCGCCGTACATGGTTGAAGAGTGGAAACTGCCATCTTTATTTCTGTGGTCGTGTTTTAACATAAGACCAGCGCCAGTCTTTGTTAATATCCAGGTGCGGGACGCATCTTCACCCACATGAAAAGGTATCTGAATTTCTGAGTCTGTACACTTTCGTATGTGCATAACAAGTTCTGCATCACCGAAGGTATTACCTACATTATCTTCGCTAACTTTTCCCTGAAATGCTTTACCGCAGTGGGCCTTTATCGCATTAAAAAATGCATCGTGAGTAGGAATCGAGACCAACGGTGCCTTTTTAGCAAGCGCAGCATTGCTTATTACAGCAAGCCCAAGTAAGACGTACGCACAATACTTTTTCATTTCTTAATTCATCATAGCAAGTTGATACAGGCTTAGCAGTGTAACCCATCTGAGTAATGGGGTCAGAGTATTTTATTGATAAAGGTCATGATGTGATGTGTTATTAGGATATTGGCCGTATCACTTGGTGAAGCCGTTAGGTCGCTTCGCGGAAAAGCTCGTGAAAATATACTCTGACCCCATTAATTTTGAGGGGTGTCTATCTGAGGTAGCGGGGAAATGTACTCTGACCCCTTTTTTGTGGTGTATAAACCATCGAAACGCATATGTATTCGAAATATAAATATTGCTGATAGTTTTGGCGTGTTAGCTTAACAATACATAGAGCGTTTAATTTTTAGGGCACAAGAGTCAATATGAATAAATCTAAACAACTATTTACGCTAATTACATCAGAAGGTGAGCTTCAGGTATCGCTAAAAGAGGTTGATGTTCCAGAGCCAAAGCCGCATGAGGTGATTGTGCGCATGGAAGCCTCTCCGATAAACCCTTCAGATATGTGGCCTATGTTTGGCCCGGCAAGTCTTGATAAAGCCACTTTCGATGCTGATAAGAACGCATTGGTTGCGCCGGTACACAAGCCTTTGCTAGGTCGTATTAAGTCTCGTCTTGACCAAACTTTGCCTATTGGAAACGAAGGTGCGGGGACTGTAGTTGCCGCGGGCGACAGCCCTGAAGCGCAGGCTTTAATGGGCAAGACCGTATCTATTCTTACCGGCGCAGCGTACACCGAGTTTGCGTGTGTGCCTGTGCAGGCATGTTTACCTCATATAGATAGCACTACGCCGCAACAAGCCGCGTCTTCATTTGTTAATCCGCTTACTGCACTTGGTATGGTCGAAACCATGCGTATGGAAGGGCATAAAGCCTTGGTTCACACTGCAGCGGCGTCTAACCTTGGGCAAATGCTGAACAAGATTTGTTTAGAGCAGGGAGTAGAGCTTGTAAACATTGTTCGTAGCCAGGAGCAGGTGGATTTGCTTAAAGGTATTGGCGCGAAAATTGTGCTTGATTCCAGCAGCGAGAATTTTAAAGCTGAACTTTACCAAGCCATCGACAGCACTGGCGCTACACTTGCGTTCGACGCCATTGGTGGCGGTGAGTTAGTTAGCGATATCCTTACCATGATGGAAGCATCGGGCAGTAAAGATGCAAAAGGGTTCAATACCTATGGCTCGGACAGCAATAAACAAGTGTATATCTACGGTGGCTTAGACTTCTCACCGACTATTTTGAACCGTGCTTATGGTATGACGTGGAGCATTGGTGGTTGGTTGCTAATGCGCTTCTTAGGCAAGCTTGATAAGAAGCGTGTAGGCGAACTTTATCAAAAAGTGGCTATGGAAATTAACACAACGTTTGCGTCGTCCTACAGCAAAGAGTTGAGTCTTGAAGAAGCGCTTCAGCCAGAGAATGTGGCTCTGTACAATGCGAAGAAGACCGGCACTAAATATTTGATTGTGCCAAACAAGGGTTAATCAGCCAAACGTTAAAATACGGCAAATTTAGTTTAACTTTGATTCATAAAAGGGTCTGTTGATCTTTGATGTACTAACTTCGGTTTAAAGTACATTAAAGGGCTACAGGCCTTTTTTGTATTCGTTATCATATAGCTGCAAAGATGCTGAAAATGATGCGAAGTAATCAGTAATCAGTAATCAGTAATCAGTAAACAGTAACCGAGATAAAGGTATTTAAGACAGCATGCCTGAAGGCCCAGAGATTCGTCGCGCTGCAGATAAAGTCGAAGCGGTGATAAAAGATATCCCCCTAGAAAAAGTAGAGTTTGGATTAGCTCAGCTAAAACCTTATGTTAAACAGCTAGAAGGCGAAAAAGTCTTGCGCATGGAAACCCGTGGCAAGGCGCTAATTACCCATTTTAGCAATGCGCTCTCTATGTATTCACACAATCAGCTTTATGGCGTGTGGCATACCTGTAAACGCAACGAAATGCCCGAGACTACCCGTCAGCTACGAGTAGGGCTTCATACCGCAACACACAGTGCTATTTTGTATAGCGCGTCTGATATAAGTATTTGGCCAACACAAACCATTCATGAACACCCTTTTTTACAAAGAGTTGGACCCGATGTACTCAACAATTCGGTGACAGAAGAAATGGTATTAGAACGTTTACGTTCAAAAGCTTTTTATAACCGCGCACTAAGCGGTTTATATCTGGACCAACGCTTTATGGCAGGTCTGGGCAACTACCTTCGCAGCGAAATATTGTTTGCAGCAGGTGTTCATCCTTCACTCAAACCTTCTCAGTTAGATGATGAGCAGCTGCGCAGCTTGGCACATCACACCTTGGCAATATGCAAACGCAGCTATGAAACTGGTGGCTATACCGTGTACACAGAACTACGTGAAGTGCTTGAAGCAAAAGGCGTTAACTTTGAAGGTACGCGGTTTATGGTGTTCGACAGGGAAGAGCAGCCTTGTAGAGTCTGCGCCACTCCAATAGAACGCCAAACGTACAATGGACGACGTCTTTATTGGTGTAGCCAGTGCCAGGCGAAGTGAACCACATCCCCGTTTTTTGATGATCAAATAATAATCTGTTTGACTTGTCTCCAATTACGATTAATTATATCCGTAACTGGTTACGGATTTTTGTGAAATGAAGTCATTTAATGAATTGGGGCATATTGCATTAGGTACTGCCTTACGTCAGTTAGCCGCGCAGGTGTCAAAGGATGCGGAAAATACTTATGCGAAATTTGGATTTGCGATAGAGCCAAAGTGGTTTCCAGTATTTTACGTGCTCGCGTCAAAAGGTGCTGATTCTGTCGTGAATATCGCTAAAGAGATAAATCATTCTCACGTATCGGTGAGTAAAATCGTAAAAGAAATGAAAGCACGCGACCTTATTGAAAGTTATAAATCGAGCGACGACTCGCGGGTTACGCTGGTGGCTTTAAACGATAAAGCGAAAGCGATGGTGCCCCAAATGGAAAAGCAGTGCGATGCCATAGACGCTGCCATGCGCGAGCTAAAAGATGAAACGGGTATCGATTTATGGGAAGCGGTGAGCGTAGTTGAAAGGCATCTTCGATATCGCCCCATAAGTGCAAGAGTGGACGGTGACTCGCCTGATATTAAGGTAGTCGACTATGCGCCAAAGTATCGCGAGGCATTTAAATCGCTCAATGTAGAATGGATAAGCAAATATTGGGAGCTCGAAGAGCCCGACTTCAAAGCGCTCGACGACCCTGAAGGCTACATTTTGAATCAGTCGGGTGTGATATTGATCGCGTTAGATAAGGGCGAACCCATAGGCTGCTGTGCACTTATCAAACAAACTGACGATACGTTTGAACTTGCCAAAATGGCGGTGTCTCCCAAAGCTCAAGGTAAAGGGGTAGGGCTGCTGTTAGGTAAAAGTATTGTCGAAAGAGCGAAACTGATGGGGTTAAAGCAGCTTTATTTAGAGAGCAATTCGGTACTTAAGCCCGCAATACGTTTATACGAAAAGATAGGGTTTAAGCATATTAAGGGGGCGTCATCGCCTTACGCGAGATGTGATGTGCAGATGGAGCTACGATTAAAATAGTCTGGGTGTACTAAAGCATAAAGAAAGTACGCGCAAAAAAAGGCAGGCTTCTAGCGACCTACCCGGTGCTTTACAAACATGAACACTAACATCACGTTTAAGCCGAATATGGCAATGCACAGCGACCCTATGGTGGCATCTCTAAAACTAAAGAATTGGGCCACAGTGCCCGCGCCAATGGTGCCTAACATCATACCCACACGGGTGGCATTTGAATAAAACGCTGATGTGAACCCTGTTAAATCGGGTGCTTGTTGTTGCAGTAGTGTCAGCCCAATACCGGCATATAAACCGTAGAACAGTGCGTTTAATATTTGAAGTGTTAACAGCTCCCAACTTGACTGAGAAAAGTACACGCCAACGTAAAAGCAACAGCCGAAAATAAATGCTACTGCCATGATACTCGCAGGAGGGAAGCGTCGAGCCAGCTTGGCCGCGAGTAACATAGTAGGTATTTCAAGCGCAGCCACTACGCCCATCATTAGCCCTGGCAAATTTTCCGGCAACCCCAGTTCATTCATTACGTACAAAGGCATGGATGATAAATACATGACATTGCCTGCCATTCCGGCAAGTATGGCCAACCCAACTAGCCAAAAAGGCAGCGATAGCGAGCCTTTGAGGCTTGTATTGAGTGACTGTTGGTTGGCTTTTTGAGGCGGCACAACATTCACTACGAAAAGCGTTGCAACAGCCACGCACGCGATGGCCACCGAGAAGGACGCTGCGAAGCCAAAATTGGCAACCAGCGTAAATGCTAGCGGCGGACCTACTACCCAAGCGAGAGAGATAGCAGCGCGAACTTTTGAGTTAAAGGCGGCTAAGTCGATGTCTTGGTTTTTTGCCCATAATCCCGAAACGGTCAACATCTGAGACACGGCCCCGGCACCGACGGACATAAACAATACGCCTGCTAGAAAAACGTGCCAAAACTGTTTGCTGAATATAAACGCGACCATGGCTATACCCACGCAAATCATGGTGAGCCCGTAAAGACGATTTGCGTTAAAACCTTTGTCTGCCAAGTGACCTAAGTATTGACTGATCACTAAACCTGATAACGTCACAGACACCATATATATACTGATATAAATAGGCTCAACATTGATCTCATCAATGAGAAAGTAGCTCATGAGTGGCGTAACAAACGACGATGTTAGGCCAGTTAATAGACTTAACAGTAAAAAAGGAAGTTGTGGAGAGAATGCGTGACGCGATGACATGAGGATACGAGCTCCGAGGGACTGTTAAACGTGGTTGACCGAAATTCGTAAAGAAAAGGTCGCAGCCCTTAATAACGAGGGCGCATTATAAGTGCTGCGTATCTCATGTCTATGACAAAGCTTTTATTAGTTATACCGTTTTAAATACTTAGTTTACTTCATGCGCTAGGCCCATAGCGCGTTGTAGATTTAAAGAAAGCTCGCAATTTCGCTAAGCGACTTTTTCTTCATGGCGTGTGCAGGAATTGTGGCGTTATCCGCCGGATAACCTGCAATAATAAGCATGTAAGCGCGCTCGTTATCAGGCCGCTGACAGACTTCGGTTAAAAAGTTCATTGGTTTTGGTGTGTGGGTCAAGGTTGCTAAACTTGCGTTGTGAAGCGAAGTAATAAGCATACCCACCGCGATACCCACCGATTCGTGCACATAGTAGTTTTGGCTTTTTTCACCCGTTTCTGTTTCACCAAATTTTTGACTGAATACGGCAATAAGCCAAGGCGCGGTTTCCAGATACGGTTTACATGCGTCAGTGCCTAACGGCTTAAGGTCATCTAGCCATTGTTGCCCAGCACGCCCATTATAAAAACCGCGCTCATGCGCTTCAGCCTGTTCGCGTATTTGTTGTTTTACTTCACGCGACTGTATTGCGGCAAAATGCCAAGGCTGATGATTCGCTCCACTAGGTGCAGTGCCAGCGGTCAAAATACAGTTTTCAATTACTGCTTTATCAACGGAGCGGTCGCTAAAGTGTCGAATGCTGTGGCGACGCTGCATGGTTTTCAAGAATTCTTCGCTGCGAGCAAGCATTTGCTCTTTAGGATATTCAATAAAATCGTTGAGTGGTGAATGGTCGTGAGGCTGCATTTACTTTCTCTTATTTGTTTTCTATTACTTTATCGCTTCTGACGCGTTATTAAAAATAAAACGGGCAAAACAAATGTTGTAGTGCAGAGCAAAATACCAGGTTACGTGATTATGTATGCACAATAAAAAAGCGATTCACTCAGGCAAAAGTGAATCGCTTTGGTGCAATCGGTTGGAAGTTGCAAGCAACGATTAGTTACGCTTGAACGGCGGGCGCGTGCCTCGTTTTTGTGTGTCAGCTTGCTCTTCGAGTACCTCAAGTTGAGCTACGTCGTAAACCGGCATCATTTTTGTCACTCTACGAAATGGGGGCTTGCCGCGCATAATGACGTCTTTCACTTCTACATACTCGATGGCGTCTTGTCCTACCGACTCTAGTTGTGCAACATCGTTAATCGACAAGCTTACGATTTTGCGTTTAAACGGTGGCTTACCTGAATAATCAACAACTTGCACATCAACTGTTTCATCGCTTGATGCGGACATTGCCTGTGCTGCATTTGCAGAAAAGCCAAGTGAAACAGCGGTAATTAACGAACCCAATACATAGCGTAATTTCATGTTGTGTCCTCTCATTGAATTGCTACTTTAGTCTATTGTATGACCAAAAAAGTTCTAAACAATGGCGATTGGTGATAGCCATTTACTATCACTTAACTGCTTATAGAAAATTTTAACAATCAAGAAGATCGCGAGGAATAAAGCGATAACGGTTCACGATGGACATTGGGTGATTAATCATAGTGCAGGAAAAATGAGTGAATGCACCGTTGTGGTGCCATAGCGCTACGTGGTTTTAAAGACTGCTGGCTAAATCAATCACTTACCCTTTGGTCTTTATCTTGCTGTTACCTAATACCTATTAAGAAACGGCACAAGGTACACTTGCGGTGAAGTTAAAATTTAAGGCGCCGTCTTTGGCGCTATCAGCTTTATTATTCGCTTTTGCATCGACAGTGTCGGCGATAGAACAAAGTATTCCACTTTCCCAAAGCAAAGGCGGCACGCTTTATTTAGAGGCAACCTTGGAATCGAATGTGAATGCCTCATTTTTATTGGATACGGGTTCAAGCCTGCTGACCTTAAATCAAGCCACCTTTGATGCTTTAACACGCAACCAAAAGCTGCTTGCCACGCGAACCTCGGCCGCAAGAATGGCGAACGGAAAGATCGTCAAGATATCTCAGTATCAGTTAAATTCTGTTCGCATTGGTAACACTTGTGAAGTTGGGCCGGTGGAGGTCGCTGTGCTTCCGAAAGGCAATAATATTTTAGGCATTAATACCTTATTAAGGGTTGCCCCCTTAACGATAACGTCCGATTCTGTGATTTTAGCGGGGTGTGAATAGCCTTAATTAAAAACACCTGTTTTATCAAACGCAAACAAAAAAGCGAACCCGAAGGCTCGCTCTCTATTTTTTATAGCGCGGTTAACTTAATCGTCGCACTCGCTAACGTCGCCGCCCATTTGCTCTTTCATTTTCACGCAAGCTTCATGTGCTTTCTTCGCTGCTGCATCTTTAAACTCACCTGCTTTTTCTGCAGTTGCGTCATACGCGTCAGAGGCCATATCTTTGCCGTCTTCATATGCGTCTGAAGCCATCTCTTTGCCATCTTCATAGGCATCAGAAGCCATTTTCTTACCGTCATCAAAGGCATCAGATGTTGCGTCTTTGGTTTCATCCCAAGAATCTGCCGCGCCTTTTTTCGCCTCTTCATAGGCTTCAGAAGTTGTCTCGCCTGCCTTTTCCATCTCTTTGCTTACTTCGCTTTTTGTTTCTTCGCTAGATTCTGTACAGCCCATTAAAGACAGTAGTAGTGCTAACGCCATTGCTTTAGTTTTCATTATGAAGCTCCTTTTACTGGGATAGTGGCTATTTTTATAACCGATCAACATGGTGTTCGAACATGCAGCATAAGGCTAAGTGGTACTAGCCATTTAATATCAATATTTGGCAAGCTGAATATTCAACTAATCCAGTCTAGCCTACTTATCTAGTAAAGTGTAAGTAGACTTTATGCGGAAAAATGAAAGGTTTATAACAAAATTTATGCGATTTATAGAATATGTGTGCATCGCAAGACGTGGTTTTGTGATGCACTACGCGCGTTAATCTTCTGGACCTTGCGTAGTGAATACAAGATGTCGACGCATGTCTTTCAACACTACACCTTTTTTAAGTAGCGCTGCGCTTAACCTTCGCTGCCATTTTTTTAATTCAGGCTCGGCCCGTGATAGCGTCTCTTCACTTTCGAATTGAAATCTTAGCAGTAAAGAGCCGGGGAATTGATGATATTGAACGTCGAACCAGCATTGTTGCATACCTTCAAGTTCTTCAATTCCTTGTGCTTCCAAGCTATCGGCTACACTGAAAACCAGTGCTTGTTGTTTAAGCTGAACGGCAGAGAGCTTTTTCATTACAGGTGTTTCTCGATAGCTACTTCAACGCTTTCGGTCACGTCGGCACCTTCAATGGTTAACCAAACTTGCCCGTCTTGAATGGTAACCTGTATTTGCATAGAGCGATGAACTGCTTTCGCCAACGTAGCAGCTAGCGGCTCTGGCAAAGTAAAAACTGATAGGTTTTTTCTTGTCTGTAACTTGTTTTGCTCTTTCTTCCACCAGGCATCAAAGCTATTGTCAGCGTATGAATAAATCATCATCTGTTGACTTTGATTACAGCCCTTTTTGATGCGCTGTTCTGACGGTTGACCTAACTCAATCCACAACTCGACTTCATCGCTAAAGCTCTTCTGCCACAAATCAGGCACGTCGTCATCAGAGAGCCCTTTGGTAAACTCCAAACGCTCGTGAGCATTAACAATAAAGGCGATAATGCGGAGCATCATGCGCTCGTCATTTTCAGATGGATGCCGGGCAATAGTAAGGTTGTGATCGTTGTAGTAGTTACGATCCATATCTGTAATTGATATGTCAGCTTTAAAAATGGTCGCTTTAAGAGCCATGGTGTCCCTGCTTTGTGTTTATTAAGGCTTTCGAAAAAACTCGTGTGCCATGCGAACAAACGCTACAGCAAATTTTGACGCTATATTACCAGTAAAATGCGTTGCCTGCTGTAGCTAAGAGGCCTATATCACATGTAAGTACGCGTTTATTTTTTTGCTAGATAAAAAAGGGAAGGTTTTATTTAGTTATGTGAACCCAGACTACAAAGTTCGCCCTTCGGCAGAATTGGTATTAGCGGTAGCGAAAACCCTTAAAAAAGAGATGTAATGACTTGTGCAAGCCTTATCAAGGCGCAGTCCTTGAGCCTTGATAAGCTATCGCCACCACCACTTAAAAAGTCGCCAGCACTTAAACGGCAAGTAGAGTTGCGATTTGCGATGCTAGTTTTTTAGGGGCAATGTAGGTATCGCCCTTACAGTCTTTTACTACGTTCAATAGTGCTTTAAGCAGCGGTTTATTTTTTACATTGCGCTGACAGACCGCGTGAATAGTATTGAGCGCTAGTGTACCTCCCAACGTTTTCATATCGTCAATATTCAAATTTTGTAAAACGCGATTTGCCGTATAGCGGCGCCATGACATGTGGTAGCTGTCAAAATCGCACGTTAGGTCAACGCTGAGTGCCGCTTGAAGCGCCCAACTTAACGGTCGGTAGTGCAATAGGTGTTCGGTAAGTAAAAAGATCTCTAGTGCGTGCTCGACAAATAAACAAGGCTTAGCGTGTTTACTTAATTCAACTATCGGGAACACGCCTTCAGCAGCAAACATCGACGTCACAAATTCAAAGGTGTAATAGCCATCGCCATGAATGGCAAGCAGTAACGATTCTATCTCATTTAGAAGAGCTGAATCCGAATAGTTTCCGATGTGCTGCAACGTTAAGTTATCTAAAAATAGCGCAACTATTGGGTAGCGAGCATTAAGCTCTACCCATTCGCTGTCTGTTGAACAACGTTTCGCTTTTTGGCTTTCTAGGTAACAGTCATAGCAGGCCAAATTGACAGAAGCGTGGGGCGAACTTGTCGAATAAACATATCCTGCCCATGCCATCATTGGCGATGAATTTAGGCCGAGCGCTTTTATATCTTCAATTGACGTACCTGGCGAACAAACTATTTCGACAAACCCATGGGCGGACATCACATCTAGTCCCATAAACTCGGGGTCTTCTTGCATGTGTTCGAATGAATACGCACCATTACGCCAGCCTGCTAAATAGCAGCCTTCTATACACTTTCCGCACATAACTGTGCTCCTGTTATTTAAGTTATAAGGGGAGATGACTGGTTAGTCTTAAGTTGAAAACAGTTTATGTAAAAAGCCCACATCAAAAAATGGGAGAATGTAGCTTTGAAAAACTGCAAAGAAGCATCGACAAGTATGGCGTCGACACGATAGGTGAAACTTAAAACAAATTTCGTTTCAAAAAAAGTACAGTTTTGTCCCGCTATAAAAAAGTTATTTTCGGGCAGAAAGCGAGGTTTAATGCGGTAGGTGTTATACTTGAGAGTGCTTTTATTCAAATCGTATTCCCATGATTAATAACACACTTCCGCTTCTAGATTTACACCGCCACCTAGATGGTAATGTGCGCCCGCAAACTATTCTTGAGCTTGGGCAGCAGTTTAATATTAATCTGCCCGCTAACTCGATAGAGGAGCTGCGACCACATGTTCAAGTAATGAAAATCGCGCCGGATTTGTTGTCATTTTTAAATAAGCTAACATGGGGCGTTAAGGTTTTAGGTAATCTTGATGCTTGTAGACGTGTGGCTATTGAAAACGTTGAGGATGCGGCAAAGCAGGGCATCGATTACGCAGAGCTGCGCTTTAGCCCTTACTTTATGGCAGAAAGCCACGGTTTGCCTACACAAGGTGTGGTTGAAGCGGTTATAGATGGTGTAAAAAGCGCAGTCGAAGAGTACGATGTTAAGGTTAACTTGATAGGTATATTGTCGCGCTCTTATGGCGCAAAAGCGTGTCAGCAGGAGTTAGATGCAATACTGGCATGCAAAACCCATATTACTGCTATCGATTTAGCGGGCGATGAAAAAGGCTTTCCTGGTGACTTGTTCGTAGAGCACTTTAAACAAGTGCAGCGTGAAGAGTTAGCTATCACAGTGCACGCGGGTGAGGCGGTGGGCCCTCAGAGTATATGGCAGGCTATCAATGACTTAGGTGCTATGCGAATAGGGCACGGTGTTAATGCCATTCATGATAGTAAGCTTATGGACTATTTGCGCGATAAGCGCATTGGCATAGAAAGTTGTTTAACCAGTAACATACTCACAAACACGGTAACTTCATTGCCAGAACACCCGTTAAAAACCTTTTTAGAACACGGCATATTAGCCTGCCTAAATACCGACGATCCAGCCGTTCAAGGTATAGAGCTAGATCATGAATTTGATATCGCGGCCAAGCAAGCGGGCTTGACTGCTTCTCATATTAAACAAGCGCAGAAAAACGCCTTAGAAATAGCGTTTTTAAGCGAAAGTGAGAAAGCCGCACTCGTAAAGAAAGTGGGGTCAGAGTAACGACACTGACCCCACAACTTCAGTTTTATGAAGGCTTGAGCTCGACAACTAGCCTTAAATGGTTGTCTTGGGCGATGGTATGAAATGGGTAACAGGTGACTAAATACAGTCTTTTTTGATTGAGCTGAACATTCAGCGTTTGGTTTTTTATATCAACAATGCGCTTGGCTAAAATTCGATAGGGGTGCCATATCCCATCAGACGTTTGAAGTTGTAGCGCATCACCAATATTCACCTTTTCAAGAAAGGCGAAATGGGTGTCTTTGTGGCCTCCAATAACGCTGGTTTCACTGGCCAGCTCTCCAGCATTGATATGTCTTCCTGGGCCAAAGGCCAACGCATTACCCTGGGCACCTTCTAGAATATATAAGTCGGTATCGCTTTTGGGATGTACTAACCGCCCGACGGGCCACGTGTCTGCCCATTGCCACGGCTTAACTTCAGCGCCCGTTTGTAAGGTTTCTGCCCAAGCTTTTTCAATCAGTACTTGGGCTAACTCTGCTTTTATCGATATCCACGCAACATTGCCAAACCCAAAGGTTACAGCTGCAATAAGCAACACACTTATAAGTATTTTGAGCTTAACCATTGTGCGTTACTCTTTCGTCTTTTATAAAAATACGGCATTGCCTTAAAAGAAAACCTTGAGTTTCCCTCGTGTAAAGCAGTACCAAAAAGAGGAGTGAAAACGCACCAATAGCGAGGTAAAAGTTAATTCCTGCAGAAGTTTGCGGATAGCTAACGGTACGCATTTGTGTACCCTGCGGCATTAGGTTTTTTATGTTTTGTGATTGAACGTTTGCCGATTCAGGTCTTGATACTACCTCTTCAATAGCAACAAAGCTGGTATATGCCGTAATTAGATTGTGGGCTAGGGCTACGTTAATAATGTCGTTTTTAACCTCGTTTTCTTCTCTACCAAGAGCCTTTTCATCCATTAGCGCCGCAATTTTTTTACGTGCCCATGCGGTAGCGATACCATTGCGTTGAGTTGAGTGTGATGGTTTAGCATTAGCCGAATTATCGCTTACGTTGTTATTACGCTCAGCTGCTAAATAACGAGCTTGTATACTGCGTTGCCACTGATGGGTATTGCCCTCTTTGTCGGTTAACGTACCGCTTAGTAATAGGCTGTTGTCTTCGTTGTGTTCATCCTTTTCATTACCATTATTACGCTTTTCGTGGGTATAATCGGGCACTTTTAAATTAATGAGCAGTGGCTCGCCAGCGTACAAATCAGGCAGTCGTTTTGGATAAACTTCAATGTCATCTCTATGCCGCATATTCTTAGGTAGAGTTAAAGAAAGATTGCTTAACACTGGGCTCTCTAGCTTGCTAAACAAGCGCTGCATTTCTTTTTGAATGTTATTTGGGTTGTTGATAAACACGTAACTACCCCGACCGAATTGTGCTGCGCGGGTCATAAAATAGCTGTTAGGTGCGCTGCCAATTCCTACCGTAAAAAGCCTTGCGCTACCTAGCTGTTGTTGAATCATTGAAAAGAGTGCAGCTTCATTTCCGACGGCGCCATCAGTGATAAATACAACCTGTTTAATGTAGTTTTCTTTTGGCTGTGCGCTTAGCGCTTCTAAAAGGGCGCCCGCCATTTCGGTCCCACCGTTTGCGTGTAGCTCAGAGATAAAAGATAGGGCCGTTTTTATATTATGTGGCTTAGTATTGGCAGGTTGACTGAATAGTTTTGTGTAGCTTGAATTGAATGCCACAATATTGAACCTGTCCTTTGCGCCAAGTCTTTCAATCGCTAGCTTCAACGCGGCTTTGGCATCTTTAATCGGACGTCCGCCCATCGAACCCGATGTATCTATGATAAAAGTAATGTCGCGCGGAAAGTCTTGAAGATCGTCAGGGTTAACTTGAGGTGGTGTTAGCATAACTAGCGCATAGTGATCTGAATCTATATCTTCAGCGAAATAGGCTGCTTGTGGAGTAGCGTCCTTCGATGGGCGCCACCGCAACCACACATCTTTATTCATGGTTACGTGTTTATCATCAATCCAAGCGCGGTATTGATATTTAGCGTTTTCAATAGCATGCCAGTTAAGTTGATGGCCTGTGCTATTGATAGAATCAAGCGGCACTCCCGCGTTTATTGTTGCATTAAAAGAAAGCTGATTCGTATTACTATCGGGCTGAGCTGGCGCCATAAACGGTGTTATTTTATCGGCGTCACTGACTTCATTTGTGGGTAGCGCCCAGCCTGAAACAAATGTGTTATTGCTCGTTAAACGACTGCTGCCATGATCTGTGCTTTGCGGGGCTCGCTTTCTTCTACTTTCAGCGTCGTCGCTGGACGCGTCATTGAAATTTTCTTCTTTGTGATTGTTTGCGCCAGTGTTGCCAGGGTAAGCATGTTCATTTAAATCGGCATCGCTTAAGTTTCTTGTAGGAATGCCAGGGATATAGCGAGGAGTAAGGGTGGTAGGAAGGTGGAAGCTAAACTCTCCATTATCATACGCAACCTGCTGTATGTACTGTAACTTAACTGTGATCTGTTCATGTGGAGCTATATTTGCTAAATGTTGAGTGAATAAGTTCGGGCGCTGTTGTTGCGTTAAGCTGGCTTTCTTTCCCGCTTTTTTTGCTGCATCAAACGCTTCTTTAGCTTGAGCTTTCGGCTTTATTTTCCCGACGATAACTCTATCGCCAATAAGCATTTCCATACTATTTATCGCCGCGTTTTCATTAAGCGGAAAGGTATACACACCATGTTTCCATTCATCGCTATCATTGGTAAACGTTTGAGAATAGGTGACGTGAGCAATCATGCCGTTAACTTGCAGCTCAACGTGAGTAGAGTGTAATAAGGCGGGTGACGGTTCTCCACCCTTGCTCTGCATCATGAGCTCACCTGACTCTGCGCGACTTAATGGGCTTACCGCCACACCAAGCAAGAAACACAGAAATGAAATAAGTATTAACATGGTATGGCTGCGAGACTTTGGCGCGTGTTGCCGCTCGCGAAACAAGGGCCTATGTGTGCGACTAGGGGTAATGTAGTCACGCTTGGGTGTTTTGGTAAATAGCATTGAATAAGCTCGCTTTAAGTGACGATGCTTATTATTAAACGCCCAGAATAGGGCGAATTATGAACAGTTATTATGGCGAGGTGGTGAAGAAAAATGGCGAAAGTGTGTTTCCCACTTACCGTTCAGTGCATTCGCGAAGCACAACATTTAAACACGTTAACTTCAAATGAACTGCTCTAGCGAAAAAGCTGCGAAAAATAGCAGCGAAAAACTACCCACGTTTAGAAAGCGTTAGCCAAAAAACACGTTACATACAGATGCAGTTGTTTTCAGGCTAGCGCTTAATTGTAGGGGAAGGGAAGACATTTAGCTTTTTCGCTACGATAGTACAAAGCAGTGAAATAATGAAAACAACTATTGATGTCACGACTATTTCTGTACGTCCATTGAAACTGAAATAATGTGTGGCAGTGTTAAGCGAAAAAACGGTTAAAACAATAATTGAGAGCATATAAGCAATGTATTTAACTATTTGCAGGACTGAGATATTCATTAAGAAGTTCCTTGAAGAGGAGGCAAAAAGCCTCCGTTTTTTATTCGTCAGTTTCAGTAGTGCGTTCTGACATTTTGTCGCCTATTTTGCCACCAGCGTAACCTAAACCGCTAGATAAGCCGCCCAATGCAGCGCCGCCCAAGCCAGCAGCAGCTCCACCTATGGCGCCAGCTCCTACTGAGGCCCAAAAGCCTCCCCAACTAAAATCACCCCAGCAGTGCTCTTCACAGCCGCCGGAAACATTCTCGATATCAGTAAAACTTAATTCTTGCATTGTATAATTCCTTTTATGAATTTACCCAACATTGGGTAAGAGAAAAGGTATACAAAACGCTGACTGAATTTAACTGAATAGAAGTATAGTTTTTAAGTTGCGCTGATAACGCGACTCACTTATTTTTCCGTAAAATTAGCCTTTAATCTTACCGCGCCATGCTTGATTTGTAACCGCTAATGTTTCACGTCATCTGGAGTATGGTCAGCTACAAAAGCATTCCTTTCGCCCATAGGCTTGTCTTCGCCTTTGGTACTATCGGCTGTTGTTTGAAGCTCTATTGCCGAATTGACCTCTGCACCGATAAGGATGATGTAGGCACTTATATACAGCCACATGAGTAAGATGATAATGCCGCCCACAGAGCCATAGGTTTTGTTATAACTTGCAAACTCATTCAGGTAGAAAGAAAACGCATAGGATGCTACTAGCCATAGTATGGTGGCGAACAGTGAACCTGGTGTCACCCAACGCCATTGGGCTTCACGGCGGTGTGGCGCATAGCGGTACAACGCTGACAAAGCTAGATTGAACAAGCCAAGCATGATGGGCCAGGTTATCCATGTAGCTTGCTCTACGCTAATAGACTTTGCCGTTATCCAGACTATCGCTTCTGGTAAAATGGTAATGCAGGCTAAGGCGACTATTACAGTTAAGATCATGAATATCGTGCAGGTCACACGAGCCAGTATCCCTCTTAAAAATCCTCGCCCTTCCGATTCACTGTACGTGATATTACAGGCTTTTATAAGTGCATTAGCGCCTTTGCTACTGCTCCAAAGTGAGAGCAAAAGGGTAAATAAAAAGCCCCAGCCGAGGGCCGAGCTTGATTTTTCGGTCAAATTGGTAAGCTGCTCTTCAATAATATACCGGCTATCGGCTGGCACTACGTTAACAAGTAACGACATATGGGTTTGTAATTCTTCTGGTGAAACCATAAGACCGTATAGGGCGATAGTTGCACCGAGTAAAGGGAATATCGCAAGTAAACAGTAGAAAGCAACACCCGCAGCAATAAGGGGAATATTGTCTTTTTGAAGGCTGGTGAATATACGCTTTACTATGCTCCACCAGCTTTTTAGTGAAAGCTCGAATGCAGATTTTGCGTGCGTGAATCGTCCCTTTCTCATGGTTCCTCGAATCTTTTCGATAAGTACGCGTTCGTATTCTTGTATACATCAAAATGAAGAAGACGGCTTAATAAGATCTGTAAATCATTCATGGAGCGTGCGAATAATTGATAAAGCCTTCAATAAAGCTCAATTTGAACATTAATGAAAAAAATGAATTTAAATAATGGGTTACGTGTTGTTGGAGATGGTGGTTTGTAATTTGCAGTCAACTTTTTACCAAATTGATAAGCGTAGCCCTAGATAATCGTTCTAGCGTCTGTAGGGCTTCGGAAATTCGATAGAACGTTCAAAAGGAGTAACTAGTATGAGCAACATGCAAAATCTTCAGGGTAAAAAAATTGCCATTTTGGCAACCAATGGTTTTGAGCAAAGTGAGCTGGTTCAGCCTAAAGAGATGCTTACTGAGCGTGGTGCACAGGTAGATATTTTATCCATTGAAGATCAAACCTCTATTAAAGCATGGGATGAAGACGATTGGGGTAAAAACATTAAGGTTGATTTGCAAGTTAAGTCGGCAAAACTTAGCGATTACGACGCGCTTGTACTTCCCGGCGGTCAGATAAACCCAGACGTACTTCGTACTAACGAAGATGCGGTAAACTTTATAAAGGAAGCAAACTGTACTGACAGCATCAAAGCCGTAGGCGCCATTTGTCACGGCCCGTGGCTATTAGTGGAATCGGGTTTAGCGAAAGGTGCAACACTTACTTCATTCCCTAGTATTCAAACGGATTTGAAAAACGCAGGTGCGAATTGGGTAGATAAAGAAGTGGTAACCGATGATAAGTTGGTTACAAGCCGAAATCCTGACGATATCCCAGCCTTTGTCGATCAAATTAGTAAGATGATTGCATAGTGTCTTTCCAAACTTTAGCTTCTCTTCACATTGCGAAGCTGTGAGAGAAGCAGACTTACGATAATTTCTATGAGTTAAAAATGGGAGATGATATGTCAGATTCTACACCGAGCGACAAGGTTATTGCGATTACCGGTGCTTCTAGCGGTATAGGCAAAGAAACAGCAAAGCAGCTAGTTGATAAAGGTTACAAAGTTGCGCTTATCGCGCGAAGTGAAGATAAGTTAACCGAGTTAGTTAACGAATTGGGCGAAGACAATGCACGCGCTATTAAGGCTGATGTGAGCAACTTCGACCAAGTGAACCGCGCATTTGAGCAAGCACATAAGCACTTTGGTCGTCTAGATGGCGTATTTGCCAACGCTGGGCGTGGCGCCAAAGCGGCTGGTATTGAAAAAGGTGATGTAGAAGACTGGGACGGGATGTTAGGCGCTAACGTCAACGGTCTACTTTATACCGCTAAAGCAAGTTTACCTTTTCTTCGAAAAACGAAGGGGCATTTTATTATCACTAGCTCTGTTGCCGGCAGAATAGCCCTTAAGGGTTCTGTTTACGGTGCTAGCAAGTGGTTCGCCTACGGCTTTGGTCAAAATCTTGCTGAGGAAATGCGTGAGTGGGGCGGTCGATGCACTACAATCTGCCCCGGCATGGTAAACACGCCATTTTTTGACGAGCCCAAGGAAGATAAACTTCAGCCAGCGGATATCGCAAAATCGGTATTATTTGCCCTAAGCGCAGAAGAGTCAGCCTGTGTTCGCGAGGTTTATGTTATGCCGGCGAAGTAAACGAACTGACCACGGGCAAGAGATAGTCTATTCAAGCAAAGGGCAGGGTTAGTCACTGTCCTTTTGTGTTTGCCCCTCTACTATTTTTAACCTGCCTTATTAATTTCATGAAGCTATCCAAATTAGCCAAATAAAGTATTTTCCCCCTCCTGTTACCCCTAATCTAGGTGTGTAGATAAGCGCTAATTGAGTGAGATAGGCGATTTCTAATTCCTCATTGAAATGGCTTTTCCTAAGGGCCCGCGGCGCAATAACAATAACAGGAGAGTAAGATGTCTAACGAATTTAAGGGTAAGACTGCTATTATTTCTGGCGCCGCTGGCGGCATAGGGTTAGCGCTGGCAGAGGCATTGGCAAGGCAGGGTATGAATATCGTCATGGGCGATATTGATAACGTAGCTTTGACAGAGTCGGGTAATGATTTACGAGAGAAAGGTTTTGACGTACTAACCTGTGCCCTTGATGTTACCGATTACGCACAGTGGGAAGATATCGTAGCTAATGCCAAAGAGAAGTTTGGCAGGGTTCATATGGTCATCAATAATGCTGGTGTTGGCGGTACGCCGGGGAAAGTTGAAGATTCGGAGCATGAGACCTGGCGCTGGGTTATGGACGTTAACGTTATGGGCGTACTCTATGGCGCACAAGCATGCGTGCCAGCTATTAAAGAGCACGGAGAAGGAGGCTGGGTGCTAAACGTGGCGTCGATGGCAGGAATGATGGGAATGCCGTATGCGGGGGCTTATTGCGCATCAAAGGCTGCGGTTGTCTCTATGACAGAAAGCTGGGTACCAGAACTGAAACCTTTTGAAATCCATACTTCTGTATTGTGTCCAGCATTTGTGAAAACCCGCATTCACGAGTCGTATAGAAATAGGCAACAAAAATACGCAGTAGCCGCTGAAAAACGCATTGATAAAGAGAAACTCAAAGCAGGCGCTCAAGCAGCCACTAAAGCTGTAGAGTCGGGAATCGATGCCTCTGTGCTAGCTGAGCGCGTGATAGAGGCGCTTCAGTCAGAGCAAACTTATATTTATACACACCCGAATTATCGAAAAGTTACTACGGCGCGCTTTAGCGCGATTGATAGCGCATTTGTCGATGCTGAGCAGAGTCAGTCTGTAGGTCATCTTATTGATGATGAAATCGTGACTTTTTAGTTCATTCGCGGCTACGGTTTGCGTATAAATACACGAAAGTGCCCTGAATCTTGTCTTCCAAAAGCCGTTATATAACGGCTTTTGATGTTGTGAGAGTCTGAAGGTCTATGACGCGGTCACAGGCTTTTTCTAGCTGTGTTCTGTCGTGGCTGATAAAGAGCACCGTGCAATTTTCTTCTCTGCATTGATCGACAAGTAAGTGAGTAATTGCCTTACTTGTAATGGGGTCTAGCCTAGATGTTGGCTCGTCAGCTATAAGTAGCTTGGGCCTTAGTAGCAGCGCGCGCAGCAATGCAATGCGTTGAAGCTCACCTCCACTTACTTCAGAGGCGCTGCGCTCAAACAATTGCTGGTTAAGGCCTAGTTGAGCTGAAAGCAAATCAGCACGCTTTTTAGACACATTGTGAAGCTTTATTACGTCATCAATCAATGATTTAAGCGTAGTGTGATCGGCAAATGAACTGGGGGGATCTTGATATAGCTTTAGGGTTTGATAACGGTGTAAAAGCGTATGAAACGCAATATTGCCTTGATAGGGTAGAAGCCCAAGTAGAGCATCACCTAGAGACGTTTTTCCACTGCCGCTATCACCACAAAGCCCGACAATTTCGCCTTCCCCTAAAGAAAAACTAAGGCCAGTAAATAGTGTATGGTTACCTCTCACAATTGTGAGGTCATTCACCGATACCAGCGGTGCAAACCTATGCGTTTTTTTTGTTGTAGCCGTCCAGTGTTGCGGAGCCGACGCAATAAGGGTTTTGGTATAGTTTGAAGACGGGGAGGACAGTATCTTGCGGGTATCACCTGTTTCAACCAGTTTCCCGTTTTTGAGCACCATACATTTACCACCCAGTGCCTCTGCCACTGAAACATCGTGCGTAATGGTAAGTAGCGTACCGTCGTTAGCTTTTTGCTTTAGTTGCTCAATAATATGATGTTTGCGTCCAGGATCTAGCCCTTTTGTGGGTTCATCGGCTAGAAATAAAGGTGCATTAGTCGCTGATGCACAGGCAAAAGCAACACGCTGTGCCATTCCACCGGAAAGTTGAGAAGGGACCTTATCACTGTCGTCTTTAAGAGCCAGGTTGTCTAGCTGTGTCTTCGCACTCTTTTGTGCTTCGCGAGCACCGTTACCTAATGTAAACCGAAAAACTTCGGCGACTTGCTGGCGAATTTTCATCATTGGGCTTAGAGAATGCCATGGCTCTTGCGGCAGCATAACAATGTCTCGCCCCCACAATTGTTCACATTCACGTCGGTTCGCACGAAGCATATCAACACCGTTTACCAGAACATTTCCCGTAACCTTCAGTGCAGACGGTAAGTCGCCCATAATTGCTTGCGCTAGCAGACTTTTACCTGCCCCGGTTTCACCCAATATAGTCAGTGTCTCGCCTTGTTCAAGGTTAAGTGATAGATCCTCTACAATAATGGTGTCTTGCGCGTAAATTGATAAATGTTCAATAGCAATGTATTGGCTCACAGTTTGCGCTCCAATGCATCACTCTTTGATAGTCTACTGCTGTCAAAAATGAACTTATTTAAACGAGGTGTTTTGTCACTCTTCGCAGAAAGTAAGTGAAAGCTCAGTACGAGAACGAATAGGGTGAAAATAGGTTGTGCGAGCAGCCAAGGTGCTTCGTGATAGTATGGAAAAAGCTCAACTATCATCAGCCCGAGCTCAGGGCTGGGTGGTTTTAAACCAACATAAACGAAGCCCACCGATGCCATGGCGATAATTGAGGATGAGGCACCAAAAGCAGCAAGTGATAACACGTCTAGTCGAATGGCGGGCCATATATGCTTACTAAATAAATAACGTTTTGGAAAACCCATTAGCGCAGAGTTTTCGAGTGCAGGGCCTGTCACTACTGGTAGAGTGATAGCACGTACCAGCCTGAAGTACTCGACGGCCAGTACTAAGGAAATGGCTAAATACAGCATAATGAAAGAGCCGGGTAATAGCGCCGCGAAAAGAAGAATAAGTACCAGTCCGGGGAGCGCCAATATTGTATTGGCAATGAAATTCAACGTCGTATCTACCCAACCTCTACACCACGCTGCAATTACGCCCGTTAGCACGCCAATGATTGATGAACTTAGTACACACAGTGCAGCGAGAGAAAGTGATATGCGCAGACCCTCTGAGATTCTGGCTAACATGTCGCGTCCGAACTGATCTGTACCTAACCAATGTTGCGCACTTGGGGCTTCGAGCACTTGCTTTAAATTTTGTTGATTACCGTTTGTTCCCAATAGAACAGGCTCGCCCAACGCAAGTAATAAGAGCAGCATCAAAAGTGAAAAGCCAATCACTTTTTCAACAGGTAAGGCGGGTGTCTTCATTGGCCATGTCCTCGATTTTCCCTCACCCTTGGGTCGAGTGCATACTGACTTAAATCGACAAGTGTGTTGACCAATACGAATAACATGCCCATTATCAAAGCAGTGCCTTGTAACATAGTGATGTCGCGGGCAAAGACAGCATGGGAAAGTCCGTGTCCTATGCCGGGCCAAGCAAAAAGGCTTTCAATCATAATTACGCCTTCAATCAACCCAATAAGCTGAATGCCCATGAAGGCTAGAGCAGGTATAACAATGTTTGGAAGCGCATGGCACCTAAACGCCTCTAGAGCGCTTAACCCTTTGATCTTGGCGAAATGGAAATAACCCGACTGAACCGCATTAACAGTACTGTTGCGAATTACGCGGTTTGATATAGCGGCCAGGCTTAACCCTAAGGTCATTACAGGTAATATGGTATAGACAAAGCCAGAAGAGCCCGCAACCGGTAGCCAGTTGAGCTCTAGAGCAAAAATAAAGATGAGAATTAGCCCCAAGCAAAAGACCGGTTGAGAGCGCACGAACGTGGAGAACACTAATGTTGTTTTATCAAAAAGAGAAGCACGGCTTTTAGGAGTATTTTCACTTTTTCGAGCGCTTCTGATGCCGCTATAAATTCCCAGAGGAAACGCAATTAATGCGGATACCAGAATAGCGAGTCCAGCGAGAACAAGGGTGTAAGAAAGCTGATTTTGTAGCTCAACAACAATGGGGGCACCCGTGACCAAGCTTTTGCCTAAATCCAGAGAGGCTAAATCAGTCATCCAGCTTACGTACTGTTCGAAAGCGCTTCTGTGCAGATCAAGTTCTTCTGCTACGGCGTTAGCGGCGCTTGTGCTTACCGCATCGTCACCGTAGCGGCCAGCCGCTATTTTGTAAGCCATATCTCCAGGTAGTGAACGGGTTATAATAAATGTGAGTGTGCCTACACTCCACGCCATCAGTACAGCTTGAAGCAGCCGTTGAAGTAGGATCTTTCTCATTATTATGGGGTTATTCTCATTTGAGATACACGAAAAGAGCGCTCGTAAGGGTCGAAGCTGAAGTTTCTAAGTCGCCTAGATGTAGCCGTTTGCTGTACATAGTACATAACGGGGATGAGAGGAACGTCTTTTTGGACTTCTTGCATAATTGATGATATCAACGATTTGTAAGCGTGTTCATCCGTGGTATGACTTAAGGTTTTTAAATCACTAAACACTTTTTCATTTTGCCAGTTCATTGGCCCCCAATCTCCGCCTTCTTTTGAAGAAAAGTCAGCCAGCATTATACCGAGAGGGTCTGGGATGTTAGCAAAGTTACGCGCCATAAGTGCAGTCTGCAATGTACCATCAGCATGCCCTGAAGGAATGGCACTTACATTTTCCATATGGACAGAGAGCTTCACTCCAATGCTAGCCCACTGCTCTTGAATTGCCGTGGCAATGGTAATGAGTTCTGGGCGATTGGCATAGGTAATCATATCCAGCGTTAAAGGTGAGCCATCTTTGTAGCGCACTCCATTCTCACCTACTAACCATCCTGCGTCGGTTAGCAGTTGTTCCGCTTTTTTCCTGTTAAATAATAAGTCGCCATTTTCAACACTATTATTAATTGTTGGGTTATTGTCAGCGTCACTCATTGAAATAGTATTGGTAGCAATATCTGTAGTAGAACGAATATGCCAGTCTCGAATATTTGGGCCAAATAGCTGATCAGCAGAGATATTCGATATACGCATTACGCCAGATGCAATGCCTTTTCTGTCAATCGCTAAACTCAATGCTTGCCTTACTTTTACATCTAAGAGGATAGGATGGCCGCTATTTAACTTAACTAAAGTGGTGCGAGGGATCCTGTCGCTAAACACGTTTACGTTAGAGTCAGTGCGCAACATGCTAACCGCGGCAGGGTCGAGGTTGTACACAATATCTGCTTGCCCCGTTCGTACCATAAGCGCCCGCGTTTCAGAGCGGTGTCCCGTTACGTACTCAACGTTTTCAATAACAGCGGGCTCGCCCCAATAATTGTCGAAGCGTGTGGTTGTAATATTGTGGGGTGGTTCAAAGTGCGTAATCTGATAGGGGCCTGTACCTATTAAGGTTTTAATTCGATTGAACTTGCCGAAGGTTGCAGGTGCCACGATCGCAGTTGCATAATTACTTAACAGGGAAGGGAAAGGACGGTAACTTTGGTTCAAGGTGAACTTGATAGAATATTCTGATAGCACCTCCATGTTGGCGATCATATCTTTTGAAAATGGCGTTGGTTTACCAAACGCGACCGAAAGGCTTTTGTAGACGGCGTCGGCGGTCATTAATGTGCCGTCATGAAAATACACATCAGGACGTAAATTAAATGTCCAAACAGTAAAGTCCTCATCATTTGACCATGAGCTAGCAAGTCCTGGGATAAGCTGACCTTGGTTATCCACGTCTATGAGAGTTTCCAGAATTTGCATTCGTGTAAACATGTAGCCAGTACTTGCCGGATCGTTATTGACTGGTTCAAAAGGACCACTGATCAGAATTTTGTTTGTAGATTGTGAAGGTGTGCAGGCACTAAGTAGAACGCTGGCAACGACGAGTAAAATTGTTAGATGTCTAATCCGCATATTATTTTTATGTATTCCCTTCGAGCCTTTAAGCTTTTTCGTGTCTATTTGAATCCTGTGAATCAGTATTAGTATTCTTAGGCTGACGCCCTGAATAGTAAAACAAACTTCCAGATTGGATAATATACGATTTGTTGAATAAATGTACAGGTTGAGTCGGTAGGACTAAACTACTTTTGAAAAATGCACTGGCTAATGACCAACAAAATATTAAGTAATGTTAAGTCTGTGCACAATATTTTCAACTTTTGTAATGGGCAGTTGGTCGTATGTTACATTGTAACTTTAAGCATTTGTTAGTAATGCTATAGAGTGATAGTACTACAAATTAAAAAAGGGTTTTGAGCCCTATCAAACACACTGGATAACAATAATGAAAAAGCTTCTTAAAGCGGCTGTTGCGGTGTCAATTGCACTTTCATGCTCACCCACCTACGCAGATAAAAACGACAAGAATGAAGTCTTCAGCAGTTCAACGTTTAAGGCAATGGAGCTTAGAAACATTGGACCTGCTTATATGTCGGGCCGAATAGCCGATATTGCAATTGACCAGAACGACCCATCTACTTGGTACACCGCTGTAGGTTCTGGCGGCGTGTGGAAAACTACCAACGCTGGCACAACCTGGGAGCCTATTTTTGATGACCAGCCTGTTTATTCCATTGGTGACGTGACCATTGCGCCAAGTAACTCAAATATCATTTGGGTGGGAACGGGCGAAAATAATGGTGGACGTCATATTAGCTTTGGCGACGGTGTATATAAATCGCTAGATGGCGGTCAAACCTGGAAGAATATGGGTCTGAAGAAGTCAGAGCACGTTTCTGACATTATTATTCACCCTACAAATCCAGATATTGTATGGGTATCTGCCCAAGGGCCATTGTGGAGTGGCGGCGGCGAGCGCGGCTTGTATAAAACGACCGACGGGGGAGAAACCTGGAAGCAAGTGCTTAAGCCTGCTGATAAATGGACGGGCGTAACATCTTTACTTATCGACCCGCGCAATCCAGATAAACTTTATGCAGCAACGTGGGCACGTCAGCGTTCAATTGGCGCTTACGTGGGCACAAACGAAGGTGCAGGTATTCATACTTCTAACGATGGTGGCGAAACCTGGACCGAACTTAAAACAGGTTTACCCGAAGGTAACATGGGTAAAATTGGCATGGCTATTTCGCCCATGAACCCAGATGTTATTTATGCCACCATTGAAACTGATAATCGCGGCGGGGGCTTTTATCGCTCAGCTGATCAGGGCGCTAGCTGGACTAAAATGTCTGATGAAGTAGGTGGCGGTACTGGCCCTCACTATTATCAAGAAATTTTCGCGGACCAGCATCAGTTTGACCGTGTTTATATCGCCAGCAACTACAGTAAAGTGTCAGACGACGGCGGTAAAACTTGGACGCCTATTAATACTAAGCGCAAGCACGTGGACGACCACGCCATGGCGTTCCACCCTACCGATCCGGATTTTGTTTTAATGGGGTCTGATGGCGGTATTTATATGTCTCACGACAGAATGGCGAACTGGCGCTTTATGGCTAATTTGCCGTTGACCCAGTTCTATAAAGTTGCGCCAGATGATTCAAAGCCTTTTTACAAAATTTACGCAGGTGCACAGGATAACTCTACCCAAGGTGGACCTTCACGCACTATGCGAGAAGAAGGGATTAAGAATAAAGATTGGTTCTTGACCTTAGGTGGTGACGGACACGGCCCAGCGGTAGAACCAGGCAACCCTGATATTATGTACTCTCAGTGGCAGCAGGGTAACTTGACCCGCGTTGATATGAAAACCCGTGAAGGCGTATACATTAAGCCTCAGCCACTTCCAGGCGACCCGGCAGAACGATACAACTGGGACGCGCCGATAAATGTTTCAGCTCACGACCCTGCTCGTATTTACTTTGCTTCGCAGCGAGTTTGGAGAAGTGATGATCGCGGTGACAGCTGGACACCAGTATCAGGCGATTTAACGAAAAACGGCAATCGTATGCACTCGCCATTAATGGGGCGCACGTGGTCAGTAGAGGCCGGTTGGGACTTATATGCCATGACCGAATTCCACACCATCGCCAACTTTGCTGAAAGCCCGGTAGATGAGAATATTTTGTGGGCGGGTACAGATGACGGGATTATTCAAGTTACAACCAACGGCGGCAAATCGTGGAAAAAGATTGAGTTAGACGATATCAGAGGCATTCCTGCCAATTCCTATGTGAATGATATTCGCGCTGACTTGTTCGACCCAAATACCGTATATGTGGCGCTGGATAACCACAAATATGGTGACTACAAGCCTTATCTTATTAAATCAACTAACTTGGGTAAAAGCTGGACATCACTTGCTGAAGACTTGCCTGAGAAGCACCTAGTTTGGCGTATTGTGCAAGACCATGTGAACAAAGACTTGCTCTTTATAGGTACAGAGTTTGGTGTGTTTTTCTCGGTAGATGGCGGTAAAGACTGGGTTGAGTTAGACGGTGGTATGCCGACCATTTCAACCCGCGACGTAAAAATACAGCGCAGAGAGAATGACCTTGTGGTTGGTACTTTTGGTCGGGGTATTTATATTCTTGATGACTACGCGCCGCTGCGTTCATTAACTGAAAAGTCTATGCAACAAGACGCCATTTTGTTTGGCCCTAGCCGCCCAGTTAAATGGTTCCAGCTAGATGAAAATCACACAGACTCTGACGGCGACGACCGCTTTGTTGCCGAAAACCCTGAGCATGGTGCAACCTTCACCTATTATCTGAAAGACAGCTTGCTTACGGCAAAAGAAAAACGCCAAGAAGCTGAGAAGAAGTTAATAGAGGATAAGAAGTACCCTAAATACCCTAGCTGGGAAGCTGTGGAAGCAGAGAACCAAGAAGCAGCGCCAGCAGTCTATGTTGAGGTACGCGACAGCGACGGAGACGTTATTAAGCGCGTCGAGGGTAAAGCAAAGAAAGGCTTGCATCGCATCACCTGGGATATGAAGCATACATCGACGAGTCCGCTAACGGATAAAGAAAGTAAAGATAGAGGTTTGATGGCGCTGCCAGGTACCTATACCGCTACCTTGTTAAAGCGTGTTGGTGCTACGGTAACGACACTTTCTGAGCCTGTATCGTTTGAACTTAAGCCTATTGTTCAGGGGGCGCTTGAAGGTGCTACTTATGAAGAAATTGCTGCTTATTCAGATAAGGTAAGCACAGCGCAAAAACGTGCACTTTCTTCAACGACAGTGCTGACGCAGCTTAAAGATACAATGGCTCTATTGCGCACAGCTATTGACCGCACGCCAAATGATGTGGCAAAACTTGAAGCCCAATTTGCTGCGATTCAAGACGAGTTAAACGAAGTGAACAGAGCGTTTTACGGTCTTAAATCACGCGATAAAATGGGCATTAAGCCAGCGAATATCATGAGTCGCCTGCGCTATGCTCGTTCTGCGTTAGGTTCATCTTATGGTCCTACACAGCAACACAAAGACCAGCTCGGTTATGCTCAAGATAGCCTAGATAGCGTAGTTACACGCATCAGTACTTTACAAAATACCGCTGTACCTAAGCTGCAACAAGCTGTGGTTGATGCTGGGGGACCGTGGACAACAGGTCTTCCTGTAATCGCTAAATAGCGGCCGACTAGCCTGATTTTCAGTCTAATTGTTAGTCTAGTTGGGCTTAGCACGCGGCAGTAGCATTACTGCCGCGCCTTTCTTTTCATTTTTAACCAAATTTTTCGGTCCGTACTCCTATCATTCGTACGTATCGGTTAGTGAGACCTTTATTGTTTTCTTTTTTTCCAGCTCCACGTTCTTCAATGTTTTTTGAAATTTCATCAGGTTTACCTGCATCTATGACTTCGCCTTTTATATGCTCGCCGCGTTTTTTTGCAGCGTTTTTGCTATCGCTTTTATCGACACCGAGTTTTGCTCAAAGCGAACCCTCCAATAGCGTTGAACGCTATACGGTAACGGCCACACGCCCCTATTATGACGAAGCGCTCTCACGCATATTTCCACAATATGATTTTGATAAAAGTAGTCTTGTTTCGCCTTTGCATGCCAATGATGTGCTGCTTCAATCGCCGTCAGTATCGTTAAACGGGCAGGGCGGACAGATACAAAGTATTAGTGTGCGAGGGTATTCGCGATGGCGAATTCAAACCTTGCTTGATGGCGTGCCTATTGTTAGCGATAGGCGCGCAGGTTCAAGTGTAGGCTTTATTCCGCCTGACTTTATTTCGTCAGCCACCGTATTACCGGGCGCAGCTTCCACTTATCTAGGCTCGGGCGCTATTGGCGGCGCGGTGAACTTACAGCTCGAATCACTCAAAGAGTCCTATTTGAGAGTAGGTTACAGCAGTAATCAGCAGATGAAAGCCGTGAGTTATGTCGGAACCAGTGCTGCCGATAGCAGCAAAAATGGCGCAAACGGCACAGACAATTCAGGCATTACAGATTGGAATATCTCATACAGAAGCGCGAATAACGGTGAGGATGCGAACGGAAACCCGCTGTTTGATCAATTTGAACAAACAGGGTTGTTTCTTAGGCACAGACCTGAAAATAGCATTATAAAAGAAGCCTGGACACTATATTCAAACAACAACGACATTGGTAAATCCAGCAGTGATTATCCTGAAAGCAGAATAACAACCTACCCAAATAATACCCATTGGCTTGGCAAAATAGCGTTTGAAGATAAACTATTTGCTGGGAATATTTGGTGGCATAAATCAAGCTTAGATACCTCGGTGTTGCGACCAGAAAGCAGGATAAATGACAGCGAAAACAGAGCGTTTGATTATGGTTTCAATATCAATACAGTTACGCAATTCAAAGGTTGGGATTTAAACTGGCAGTTTCAGTTATCCGGTCGTGAAGGTGTGGTGGCAGATGAGAGAGAATTCACTTTAACCCCAGTCGAAAGCGCATCGCTTAACTCTTCATTGCCCAGCTTGATAACAAACGCATTTGAATCAGAACTTGCCTATGAAGTGCGTACTCTGGACGCTAGCGAGATTAATACTGCAGCCGTTGTTGATGCTTCACATCAATGGCAACGCTGGTCCGTTGCCATGGGGGCAAGGATTGATTGGCAGCGACAGTCTGATGATTCAGGTGCCAGCCCAACCCAGCCTAATAATGCCCAGCCTAGTAGGTCGCAATCAACCACAAATTTGAGTGGCTATTTGGGCGCAAATTATCAGCTCTCTCCCTATTGGTCGGCTAGCGTGTATGTTTCTAGTGCATTTAGAAACCCATCATTAACTGAGCGTTTCTTTGCTGGGGAAACGCCTCGAGGTACGGTGCTGGGTAGTACTCAGCTTGAAACCGAACAAGCCCTTAATAAACAGCTAACCCTGGCCTATAGCGCAAGGCATATTCAGGGCTCAATTGAAGTGTTTCATCAGCAAATTGATAACTATATTGAACGTACTACAGTTGCTGAAGATGTACTTCAATACGCTAATTTAGATAGTGCAACCATAGAAGGCGCAAGCTATCAGGTTAGCTGGCAATCACAAGACAGCATCTTAGATGCTCGACTTAGTGGCATGTGGATTAGCGGTGAAGATAACTTGGGCAACACCATTGCAGATATACCGGCAAACAATCAGCGCCTGGATGTAGGTGTTAATTGGCAAGCCACGCGCTTTTTTACGGTACTAAGCTATCGGGCTAGTAAGTCAGACATTGCAGACGGCGAACGAGCCCTTAGCGACGTTTTTACCCTAGATATTGGCGCGAACTGGCAGTTAGGTGAGGATATGCAACTTCAAGCAAGCTGGAGTAACCTCACTAACCAACACTATTACACCAGCGCTGATGACAAAGCCGCGTTCGCTCAAGGGGAAAGTGTACAGCTAGCCATCACTTACCAACTATGAGTTATTAAGTGGCTGGCGGTATTTCTTTTTTCGATATTTGCTTTTCAGGGTGGTGTACAACATGACAAGGCCGGTTACCCACAGCACAAAAAGTAGAAGGGCAGCGGGTAGAAATAGCCATAGTTTGGC
Organism: Alteromonas sp. ABD4_190; assembly: GCF_056160105.1. Lineage (NCBI taxonomy): Bacteria > Pseudomonadati > Pseudomonadota > Gammaproteobacteria > Alteromonadales > Alteromonadaceae > Alteromonas > Alteromonas sp. ABD4_190. Next base: position 882,839 of record NZ_JBSWWN010000001.1, on the reverse strand, counting down.
GCCTTCAAAAAACCAGCTGCCGTCATGAATGGCTTCGATAGTGTCTGTGCGTCGGTAGGCAACCTGAAGCACATCACCGCTTTGGGCATCAAGCTGCACTTCCCAATGGTTCTTGCCGCGTACTTTTATGATGCCTTTTCCGGGACGAACATCTAAACGGTCGATATCGTCCCACGTATTAAAGTTAACCTGAGGCACCTGTTTTACAGCATCAAGCACTCCCTCAAAGGGCAGCGTTGGCGCACTATTTTGGCCTTTTTGCACTTTTTGCGTAGGCGGTTGGATCCAGTCGAATTCTTTTTTAACCTGCAATAACAAGCCGCTAGCGATAACAATGATCACAGGGATAAAAATAACCAGCGACAGCCACAAGTGAATACTGCGACTGTACTTGCGACTGTTTTTGCGAAAGGAAGCGGACATGAAACAACACTTAAAACAAAACGTTAAATACACCGCATACTATACGGTAATCTCGACAGGCAGTAAAAACCGTCTAGCGTGAGGTTTATCTGTTTAAACGGAATTATCCAACGTCATTTGATTGCGGGGTGATTAAAGTGAAGCTTTGTATCGCAGGTAAGCGAAACAACCGACTCGGTTAATATAATTTCGCCAATTTCTTGCCAATGCGCTTTGTCTATTCCTGCATTATTAAACTCGGCGGCAAAAATATTCCAAGTCAGTGTCTTATTGGGGTAATGTTGTAACGATAACTCATCTCTGAAATCATCTTCGTCTACCAGCGGTGTATCTGACCTTAATGCAGCTCTTAGCCAGTGAGGTCCTTGTATTTCGGTTTGTGTATCAGCTTTGCTTTTTACTTCAAGCTCGCGCTTTATGTTGATTTCTTTAGAAGTAATTGGCGCTGAAATGCTCAGTTCTGACGTACTTTCTTTTGTATGCTGCGCCGGCCTTAGATGTGCATCACCAACCTTTACCGCGGCTAAATGAGAAACGGGTCTAAACCGCGCATTGGCTTTTTTACCGCTAAACGCTTTATCGGCTTTCTCAAGATCGCTTTCCAGTCGATAGGCGGTAAGCAATTGGCTAAAGGGCGGCAGCTCACCAAGCGCTGGTTCGTTAGTCATAGGCAGGTTTGCAACATGCTTTGTTTTTGTACCGCCAAGGGAGTGCATAAGAAATATGTTCTCAGTAAGTGCACTATGGGCATTGGGGAAGAGCTTAATTGCCATACCAAAAGCACGCTTATCTTGCTGTTTTGTTCCGCTTAAACTGACTGAAGCCCTAACAATAATAGGAACCTCTGTACCCGCTTGAAAAAGGCCAGAGTAAGGGCTGTTTTGATTCACCTTCCAAATACCGCCAAAGCAAATTCCGTTGGCTTGAAGTAGCTTATGTTTGGTGTCTAATTCGATAAAATTTGCGTTTGATGAAAGGGTTCTTTGAGCGTGTTTCAACAGTACATTTTCGCCGTTAACATCAAAGTGTTTACGCGACACCTCATATTGCGGAAGGTTTGAGTAAGGGTCAGAAAAAACAAGGCTTTTAACTTCTTCGAACGCACTCAATGGCGCAGCTAAACCGAGCTTTGCTTCACTAACTTCTGCATGACTTATTACACAATAAAACAATGTGGCTAGTGCAAAAAAGCGCCATGCCTTGAAAGTATTTTTAAGTGTAAAAGGTCTTTGTTGATACTGAGTAGTTTGAAAAAGACACATTGAAATGACGTGCTCCCCTGGTACCACAAGAAATCAACAACTTGCCTTTACACGAAAGCGAATGGGCGAACATTTTACTCCCAATCAACTTTTGGGGCGAACGCATACCATTGGCTGTGTTGCTGTTGAAATCACGCAAAAATGTAATCTTGATTGCACCTTATGCTATTTGTCAGAGCATTCGCAAGCAGTTCGTGATATTCCCATTCAAGAAGTGTTCAAGCGATTAGACAATGTGCTTAAACACTACGGGCCTGGAACCAGCGTGCAAATTACTGGGGGCGACCCTACGTTAAGAAAACGCAGCGAGCTTATCGATATTGTTGCCTATGCAAATCAACTTGGCCTACATACGGCGCTATTTACAAACGGTATTGCTGCCACTAGGGGCCTGCTCACTGAGCTTGCCGAAGCTGGGCTTAACGACGTTGCATTTCACGTAGACACCACCCAAGAGCGCAAAGGTTATGATGATGAGCATTCGTTAAATGCTATTCGTGAAGAGTACCTAGAGCGAGCCAAAGGCCTGGGCCTTATGGTTATCTTTAACACCACGGTACATACCGACAATTTCAAAGAACTGCCCATGCTGGTGGATTTTTTTGTACAGCACGCAGATGCGGTAAGTTTTGCCTCTTTTCAGCTACAAGCTGAAACCGGCCGAGGAGAGTGGGGCGCCCGAACGGATGTGGTCGACCCGCTTACCGTTAAAGCGGCCATTGAGAAAACAATTTCCAAAGCGTTGCCGTGGGAAAAGGTACGTATCGGCCATAGTGATTGCCACAGCTACATGCCCACTTTAGTTGCCGATAATCAAGTCTATTCTGTCGTTGATGACGCGCAATTGTTTGCGCAATTTCTTGAAGACTTTAAGCATATACAAACAACCCGGCAGCACGGCACCGCAAAGATTATATGGGATTACAGTAAAGCGCTGCTTGCTCGCCCACAGTGGGTTTGGAAGCTCGCCAAAGCAACATCGTTAAAGCTGTTAGAAATGCGCAGTAGTTTAATTAAAAGTCGCGGGCGAATGCACAAGCTGTCGTTTTTCGTTCAAAACTTTATGGATGCCAGTGCGCTGCAGCAGGACAGAATTGATGCGTGTTCATTCATGGTAATGACAGCAGACGGCCCTGTATCAATGTGTAAACACAACGCCGAGCGCGACGAACATATATTGAAACCACTTTCGTACACCAACCATCGCGGGCAGGTAAAGCAATACCAGCCATTGGGAGAGCGTTATCGAGAGGATAACGTAATCCCTATACGACTGCTTGCCGATGATAAGCCGATTCACGAACCCAACGAAAGGTCATCGAATGAATCAATCAGTAAGCCAGTTAGCGATCTAAACCAGGAGCTAACTCACAAGTCAGCTCACGGGGTGAAAAACGATCTTGGCGCTAGACCAAATAGCATTCCCTTAAATCAACAAACTTCAGAAATAGGATAAGGAAAAAGCCATGCAGTATTCTAATTCGCTAAAGTTTAACAGCGCTTTCGGTGACGCTTTACGGGCGTTTGTTTCATGGGCTTTAGCGTTTTTCTTGTTGTTTTTCGTACAAAGTGTAAGTGCAAGCGAAAAGCCAAATGAAATAAGTTCAATGACTGCTAACGTTGAAACCCAAGCGCTTTTTATGCTGAAGCAAGCTTACAAACAAGCGACTCAAGACTGGGAGTATGTATTAGCAAATTATGTTGATGAAGAAGGGCGAACTAATTTTAAAGGCTTGTCTGAGGATATTGCGCCGCTCGAAAATGTTGTAACCTTTATTGGCTTTGCTAGCCCAACCGCAACACCTGAATTATTCACTTCGCCAGAAGAAGTAATGAACTATCACATCAATAGTTACAATGCATTGGCAATGTTTGGCGTGATTGAAAAAGGTATTCCGGATAGCTTTACAAGTTTCTTCTCTCGCGCCGCTTTTTTTAAGTTTCGGGATGTGGTGATTGGCGGGAAGGTCACTAATCTATACGACTATGAAAATGATGTGATAAGGCCGCTTAACGAACCAAGAATACACTTCGCCCTTAACTGCATGGTGAAAGATTGTCCACGACTCCCTAAAACGCCATTTTACCCAGAGTCATTAAATGAAACACTAGAACAGCTTACCTATGAATTTTTCAACAAGCCAAAGCACTTCTATTTGGATGATAAACGCAAACGAGTGTATGTATCAGAAATATTAGACTTCTACACAGAGGACTTTGTTGCGTCGGGCAAAGCCAAAGATTTGCCCCAGTACATTAACCTATATATTGAGCAACCAATCCCTGCCAACTACAAGCTTCGCTTTATTGATTACGACTGGCATATTAATGTACAGCCGGAAAAATCGAAGGTTTCAACATCTATAAATAGCGACGTAGATAATGCTTCGAGCCAAACCGCAAAGAACCCCATAGTTAAAGCTTTCCGCACTCTGCATTCTAATGAGAGCAAAACTGCAGGTTTAGCAAATGCTCCAGCGTCTGAATTAGCGCCGTTATCTGCGCCGTTGCTAACAACAAACTTATCATCCAACGAAAAAACAGACGCGCCTTTCATACTTACCAGTACGCCTAATAAAACAACCGTCTTGGAGCTTTATACATCCCAAGGTTGCAGCAGCTGCCCACCGGCTGAAAAATGGATTTCAGGGTTTGTAGATAGCAAAAAATTATGGACTGAGTTGGTTCCCATTAACTTTCACGTGGACTACTGGGATTATTTGGGTTGGAAAGATCCTTTCGCTGACAGTGCTTTTAGTAAAAGGCAACGAGACTACAAGCGTGTAGGTAAAGCCAACACTATCGCCACGCCCGGTTTTGCCTTAAATGGCCGCGCTTGGAACGGTTGGTTTCGCGGGCAGCCGTTACCGAACAACACCGCCCCTTTGTCTGGCGTACTCAATGCTTCGATAGGCAACGACAACATAGACGTGACGTTCAATAAAATAAACGCCAGCAAGGATAATCCTTCGCTAACGGTTCACGTGGCATTACTTGGTTTTGGCATAGAAACATCGGTAAAGCGAGGTGAGAACGCAGGGCGTAAGCTAACTCATGATTTTGTAGTGCTAGATTACAAAAAAGCGGTGTTAAATAGCGAAACTGACAATGCTCGCGCATTTCAATATGAGACAAGCTTATCTTTGCCTAGCAATACGCATGTAGAAACCACAAAACGCGCCCTGGCTATTTGGGTTTCCTATGCTAACGACCCTTCTCCAATTCAAGTCGCCGCGTCTTGGTGGCAATAAGTTGCTAAGTTTATGTGACATGAGGGTTATTGCCTTAAAAGGGAATCGTGCCTTGCTTCTTTGGCTATCCCACGTACAGTAGATATTATCGACATTTTTCGGGGCACGGTGTTTGTGCTACCACTTAATACCACTCAGCAAAGATCCTTACCCAGTGAGGGGCAATTATCAATGCTGAGCGGTGTAAACTTAAGGTTTCAATAAATGAAGCAAAATAACACCCCAAAACCGCAAAAACTATCGCAACAAAAAGAACTTAACATCCCTCAAGAGGCGTTCGATTGGTACGATGAATACGCCCATGGAGATATAGACCGTCGCACGTTTTTAACTCGTCTTGCTTCGCTTTCTGTTGCAGGTTTGACCGTGAGCGCTATTGGTGGCGCACTGATCCCTGACTATGCAAAAGCGGAACAGGTTTCGTTTAACGACCCCGCAATTAAAGCTACCTACGAAGTTTTTTCATCGCCCAAAGGGCATGGAGAGGGCGGTGGGTACTTAGTGCAGCCCACTAGCTTACCAGAATCCGGCGTAGCGCCTTGCGTTCTAGTGGTTCACGAAAATCGCGGGTTAAACCCTTATATAAAAGACGTAGCTAGAAGACTTGCTATGCAAGGCTACGTAGCATTTGCGCCAGATGCCCTGTTTCCGCTAGGCGGTTATCCAGGAAATGATGATGACGGCCGCGCTATGCAAAAGAGTCTTGATAGAGACAAGATAGAGCAAGATATGGTAGCGGCAGCGCTATGGTTAAAAGATCATGAAAAGACAACAGGTAAGCTTGGCGTTGTAGGTTTTTGCTTTGGTGGATATATTGCTAATTTCCTAGCGGCCAGCATACCTGACGAGTTGGACGCTGCCGTTCCTTTCTACGGTACACCAGCAAAGCAGCCTCTAGTTGACCACGTAAAAGGCCCTTTATTGATTCACTTTGCCGAGAACGATAAGCGAGTGAATGCCACATGGGAAGACTACAAAGTAGTTTTGGAGACAAAAGACGCTGAGTATGAGGCTTTTACTTATGCCAAAGCACAGCACGGCTTTCACAACGATTCGACAAGTCGTTACAGCCCAAAGGACGCTGAGCTAGCGTGGAACAGAACGTTAGACTTTTTTGACAGCCATTTGAAGTAGTTAGAAGTGAAGCGGCCTCGTTAGGCCGCTTTTGTTGCTCAGTTTTTACCGGCGATTATCTTATCCATAGTGATGGGGAAGACTTGCACATAAAAGCCCGTGATAGATGCGAATGGCCAAGTAGTGTAAAATTAAAAAATGCGCGAATTGCGCTACACTTTAATCCATACCAATTATTGGCTACTCCACCTTTCAGGCCCACTTACATGATTCACAACGATGTTCTACGTCGCCTTCGTTATGCGTTAGCTATAAACGATACCGCTGCTATTAGCATTTTCAAATTGGTTAACTACGATATGGAAATTGACTATTTACATGCCGTAATGAAGCGAGAAGATGAAGCTGGCTATTTGCCGTGTCGTGATAAGATTATTGCGCTGTTTCTTGATGGATTGATCATAAAAAACCGAGGTCGACAAGAAGGGCAAGCACCCAAAGAGCTTGGGCCAAAAGAGCGATTAAGTAATAACGAAGTACTTCGCAAAATCCGTATAGCAATGAGTTACAAAGATGAAGATATGATTGAAGTACTTCAACTGGCTGGCTTTCGAATTAGCAAAAGTGAGCTTTCTGCACTTTTTAGAAAGCCAGACCACCGCAATTATAAACACGCTGGCGACCAAGTGGTTCGTAACTTGTTGCAAGGCATGGTGAAAAAATATCGACCTGATTCATCAGGTACCGGCCGCAGTGCGCAAACAGGTCTTCAAAAGCCAGCCCCTAAAGTGCCAAACGAGAATCGGCCAAACGATAGTAAACGCGTTAAAGGTAAACTGAACGGGAATAATACTCATACTAACAAGCCAGGAGTTACATCGTCGGTAACTAACAAGTCTAAGCGCTCAGTTAGCCAAAGTGCTAACAATGAAATGCAAAAGGCCAAAAAGCAACATAATGCATCTGTGTGGGGCGAGCTACCTGCTAAAAAGCGGTGAATAAAGTTCACCGCTAGATGACTTCCATTTGCCAGTGCTTGAGAGCTTGTTAGGCTTACTAACTTCAATCAACATAGGATGGAGTTTTCATTTATGCGGTTTACTTTTGGGCTTGCTACGCTTCTAGGTATAGCAATCATGCTAGTAGGGTGCGGTACGACGAAAAGCGATAAAAGGGAAACAGAGAGTGAAAAGGCCGAAACGCCATACGTTAATGTAGACGACATTATACCCCAGTCGATAGTTTACAAGACAGTGAATGGCAAAGGTTTAGCGTTGGATCTATACATGCCAACTTCCTTCGGAACTGCCCCCACACTCGTCGTATGGGTTCATGGTGGTGCCTGGATGAGGGGGAGTAAAAACGAGACCCTGTCCAAAAATGGTAATTTAGTCGCTTCTTTGCTCAATGAAGGTGTGGCGGTTGCCGCAGTAAATTATCGACTTAGCGGTGAGGCTATTTTTCCTGCAGCCCCCAATGACATAAACGATGCGATTAATTTTTTAGTTGATAATAGCGATAATCTTAAACTAAGCGCTGATCACGTGATCATGATGGGGCGCTCAGCGGGAGGGCATCTGGCCTCGCTTTTGACCACATCAAACAACGACGACGCTCCATTTCTTGATGCAAAGCCGCGCTATCGCGTTATTGGTATGGTCGACTTTTTTGGGCCTTCTGATCTTATGGCTTTGCGGGGCAACAGCGGCAAAGTGGATCACGACGCGCCTGATGCCGCAGAAGCTCAATTTTTGGGTGAATCTCCACTGGCCAACGAAGCCCTAGCGAGAGAAGCCTCGCCAACCACTTATATAGATAGTGAAACGCCGCCTTTTATTATTTTTCATGGACTTGATGATGGTGTAGTACCCGCTTCGCAAAGCGAATTATTAAGTCGCCGCCTAGACCAATTTGGCGTGCCAAATGAGTTGTTTCTTGCTGAAGGTAAGCGCCATGGCGATCCGGTATTTGATACTAACGAATTTGTCTCAAAAGTAGTTAACTTTGTAAGAGAAGTTAAAAAGGGAAATAACTAATTTCATTTTAATAGAGTAAAGGAAAAATTATGAGCAGACATTTCGATAAGGCCGAAGGCCTTTATGAAAACAAAGACGACGCGACGAAAGGCTTTGTGTTTAACCAAACCATGCTACGCATTGCAGACCCTAAGCGCTCATTAGATTTTTACACACGAGTGATGGGCATGACGCTGATTAAGCGTTTAGATTTCGAAGAAATGGAGTTTAGCCTGTACTTTTTGGCGGCCGGAGATGATTTTTCTGATATTTCCGACGATGTTGAAAAGCGTACCCAGCAGACTTTTGGTCGCCCAGCTATGCTTGAATTAACTCATAATTGGGGCGATACGCCAGAAACCGTCAGCTACCACAACGGCAATGCCGAGCCTAAGGGCTTTGGTCACATTGGTTTTCATGTACCTGATGCAGAAGCTGCCTGCGCCAGATTCGAATCTCTAGACGTTCCTTTTCAAAAAGGCCTCAATGATGGCTCTATGAAAGGCATCGCATTTATTAAAGACCCAGACGGCTATTGGATTGAGATTTTTGATGCATCAAAAGTTGCTGAAACTTGTGCGCCGCATTTGAAGAAGTAGCTTAGAGATTTTGAAGGCTCTTACGTGTTGCTCGCAGCGTTTAGCTAGCCGAAAATTTCAAAAATAGTGTTAATGGAAAGGGTAGCCCAGTTAAATCGGCTACCCTTTTTTTCTAGTTCGCTTCCAAAGTTAGCTCAACGCCGCTAACTTCAGTATGTAAGTCGTGCTGAGTATTAAGCAAAAATAAACGGTTTGCTTCAATTTTACCTTCGTTGGCTAAATAGCTTTTTACCGCTTTACTGCGCAAGTCGGCAAGTTCAATTAACGCGCTTTCTGAAATGTCGATACTATTGCGAAGCTTGTTGTAACGGGCAATCGTCAGCGCTCTTTTTACGTCCTCTTCGTTAATCGTATCAATAGTGTTATCACTACTATTTTGACCTTCATCTTCACTTGTTAACTCAGGGTATAACTTAGCCACCATCTTCTTATATTCTTGATCAAGGTCGGGCGCAAACATCTCTACATAGTGAGAAATAAGGGCGTCGGCCAATGGACCTTCCAATGGAATACGGCTGCCGGTTAATGGCTCATCTTGCGAACTTCCACTGTCGCTGAGATTTTCAATGTCATCACCTGCAGAAGTATTCCCGTTCGTACTTGAACTGCCGGAGGTAGTAGTGGAATCAACAAGCCCACTTTTTGCGAATAGCGTGGCATTTAACTGGCGTTGTGCCAGCGTACTTGAATCTGATACCGCATTTACCGATCCTTCAATGTTCACTCTAAGCCCTGGGCGTTTTTCTAACGCCTCTGCTAAGGTGTTCAGCTTTTCCTGTGCATCCGCGCCGAGTGAATGTTCTCCAAATTCAAACTCAACGCTGTCTAGCTCGTCATCGCTGCCAACCAGATTTGCTAGTAGCGAAAACGGCGCGGTCACAGCCTTGGTAATGATATTGCCAATAGCATTAAGGATTATAGAGCCAAAGCTAAAATCTGGGCTGTCTACGTCTCCAGATACATCTAAACCTAAATCTATAACGCCGTTGCTATCCTCTAGCAGCGCGATAGCGAGCCCAAGTGGCAAACTTAGCGCTTGGTCAGAATTAGATTTTTTACCTAAGGTTAGCTGGTCGATAACTACATGATTCTTACCTTCCAGCGCTTTCCCATTAAGCTTGTATTGCACGGCTAATGACAACAAGCCTTTGTCAATGTAATAGCCCATGTAGGTGCCAGAGTAGGGGTTAACTGAAGTAAGTTCAGCGCCTTTTACAGAGAAATTTAAATCTAGGTCAAGGTCACTTTTTAAAGGGTGAATGAAGCCCGCTAGTATTACCGGTGCATAGTTATCTATTTTTCCAGTGATATCCACATTGGCCGGCGTATCTGAACGCGAGTCTATGCCTGTTACTTTGCCATTTAGGCTTTCTATGGCCGACGCGAACTTCGGTGTTAATGAGTGATCAGCAAAGTAGGCTTTACCGTTCTCAATTGATATGGCATTCACAACAATAGCAAGCTCTTCAGCGTTTGAAGACGTCTTTTCACGAGTTTCAGATGTTATCGAATTTGTTGAGCTCATGCTGCTAGGTTTGCTAGCGATATCATTCTTAGCGGGCTGCTCTTCATTGTTGTTTTCTTTTGAGGAAACAACTAGCTTGCTCACATTGGTTTGCTTGGCTTCGTCAATAATGAGTCGAGCGAAGGGAGATTGTAACTGAATATTGTCTACGCTTAGCTGGTTTAAAGCGTGGTTAAAATCAATATCGTCCACTATTAAAGATTGCCATTGCAACAACGGCTCTTTGGCGTCATCTAGAACACTTAAGTCAGACACCTTCGTATTTGCCTTAACGTTTAATGTTTCAGTTCCCTTATCACCCATTGCAGCGTCAAACTCAACATTCAGATTGAAAAGGCCTTTTTCAAGGGTGACGTTAGCGTAGGGTGAAACATATTGCTGAAACTGATTAAGTGCTAGTTGCTCAATGGCTGCTTTGCCTTGCACCTCTTGTTCTGCAATAAATAGGCTTCCGCTACTTGTCAGGGTACCTTTTGATGTATTGCTAAAGGCCTGGGTGTCGGCAGAGACTTGTAGGCTTGTGGTGTAAGAAATGGGTTTAGAGAAATCAGTGGTGATTTCACCGCTTTCAATATCCAATCGACTAATTCTATAGTAGGTGCCATTACTTATGCTGCGCTCTAGCATATCAACGGTGCCGTTATTGAATGCAAACTTTTGTAGCGCTACTTTCCATGTCGTCTCTTGCTCTAGTTCCGGTGAGCCATTTTTAGTTTGGGCTGCTGTTTGCATCTCTTCGCCTGTTGATTCTGGCGAAACGGTCTCTGCATCAACGCTGTTGTCGGTTTCAGGTGATATTTCACCTTCTAGCTGAGGTGTTATTTGTTCTTTAAGCTGAAGGCTCTTGTCCTTTTCTTCGGACCCAGAAGGCGAATCTGTGTTCGCTTTGGCGCTTGCTTGAGTAGCAGCGGCGGTCAGGCTTTTAGGTGTAAACAGGCGTTGTAAATCGAGCCCCGTCTCGTCAAACAAGCCCGACACTCTGACATCGTCTAGCGCAACTTTAGCAATATTTACCTGTTGCTTTGCGCCGTTTACATTTATGTTGTGAACGGCAAATGAAGGGATGGCGAGGATCTCTTTCGAGGTACTGACACTATCTGGCGAGCTTGATGGCGCGGCTGCTGATGTGGGTGATGATGCAGTGGAATTAAACACCAAGTTGTTGACGGCAAATTCACCGCCTTCCAGTAAAAACTGAAACGCATCTTCCTCTTCAAAAGCCTGCGCCTGAAGGCTTAAGTTAACCGTACCGTCTACTAGTTTCGCTTCTACCAAATCTTTCGATAGCGACCAAAGCGGTACCAAAGCAACGTCACTTATCGCAACGTCTGTAGCAACTTTAAAGGGAGACAGTTGGAACTCACCTTTAATCGAGATTTTGCCTTTTTCGGCGGTAAGCAAATCAAACTGGTATTGATTAAACGCAGCTTGGCTATTGTCACTAACACTAATTACAGCATGCGTATCTAGGTCTTGCAGTACAACGTCCAATTCCGGGTAATCAAGCAGGGTATCGGTAACTTCGTCTTCTAAAACTATATGGCCGTTACTTAGTTTAAATTGACCTAATGTTATTCTAGGGATCTGCCCGTCAGATACCTCTTTCTCATTTGTACTGCGATTCTCAAGGTGAGCGAGAATATCGGAAAAGTTAAATGTTTGTGTGTCGTTATCGGTATTTAAACGTGCCACTTTTGCATATGGCGAATCGATAGTTAATGACTCAATTGCAGGAGTAAGAGTAAACAGCGATTGCCAAAAGCCAATGTCTAAAGAAAAATTACCGACACTAAAAAAACGCTCGTTTGACGCCTTATTCTTGGTATCGCTTTCACTGCTATTTTTACTCTGCTCGTTACTGTCACTGGTGGTTGATGGCTTAAATTCTGAATAGATGACAAAATCAGTAATGCCTGCCTTCAATAGAAAAGGGTTTATCGCAATATCTTTTACCGTGGCATTTCGACCTGTATTTTCTTTTATTAGGTTAGGTAATTTTGCCTCTAGCACCGCAGGGGTCACTACGCCTAAAAGAAGAGCATAAGTAAGATAGAAAAGGACAAGGTAGGTAGAAACTCGAAACCACTTTGGTTTCGCTGAAAACCAAGATGTTGCATTTTGCATAGGCGATTAGGCTGCGTAATTGAGTATGAAAAGATGAGCAAGGTTGCTATTAGAAAAATACAACCTTGCAAAAAAGGTTTAAAGCGTATTAGTTTTTGCCAAGCAGCACATCTCAATACGCTTTCGATAGATTACAGAGCCGCTAGCAAATTATCTAGGCCAGATTTGAAGAGTGCTTGTGTTTCTTCGTCGGCATTTACATTTAAGTATGAGCTAATTTGCGTGGCAAAGCTGGCAATCATATCAGTTGATAAGCCAAGCGCTTCAAACTGTTGTTTCAAGTCATTTACAGATTTAAGTGTAGAGCTATATTCAGAGGCTTTATTGAGCAGGCCTGATAGTGATGAGCTAGAACTTGCTGCCGTATTGCTGCTAAGTGAAGGCACATTTTCAAGTAGGCCATCAATGCCAGGAATACTGTTTGCCAGCTGCGCGTAGTCACCGCTAGATAGGTTACCTTGAACATAGTTCATAATAGAGGCAATGCCGCCTTCTGACTGCGTTTCAGATACATTGAGATTGTCAGAAACTGTACCTATCAAGCTAGATAGGTCGATACCAGACGCAGCACTTGTTGCCATTTCAGTTAGGCTACTAGTAGTAACAGTCGAGTCAGCTTTCTTATCGCCTAAAAGGCCTTTAAGCTGGTCGATATTGGCGTTTGCGTTTGTTGTAAAGACTGTAAGAGCAAGCACAGCAGGTGCTAAAGCGAAACGGTTCATAGTAAGTTTCCTTGTTGTACGCCAAAAAAGTAAAAGCCCTAATGGCGTTGAGCGATTGCAAATAATCGTAGTTATTAGCTATCGATTATCTAAACCTTCCATAAGTTAGAAGTATTAAGGTATGTGATTACTTACATTCTACCTTAGAAAAGCGGTGTTTTCTTCATGTGAAATGTAAAGGTGCTTTACACTTTTACTCAATTGAAGTGGAGCTAGGTAGTACGCAATAGTGAGATCTAGGCTAGTTTGGATCAACGAAAAATTAAGTCAATTAGACAAAACACTAAAAGGAGCGGTGTGCTCCTTTTAATATTCTGACTGATTTTTGGCCTTGCTTACTTTGTCTCTGGCGGAATGATTATACGCTCTACATCTGGGGAAGCGTTCTTTTCAGCATTCGTTGTATCGAGTTGCGAGCCAAGTTGATAGTCTAATTGGACGAGAAGCCCAGTTTGTCTGACGCCTTTGCCAGCTTGAATGCGTGGTTTATATTCCCACTGTTTTAATGCCACTTTAGCACTTTTATCAAACACGCCCGCCGGCTGAGATTTAACCACTTTTACATTATCCGTTGCGCCTGTTTCAGTGATATCGAAAGACAGAACGACAAAACCTTCAAGTTCATTTTGCTCTGCTTTTTCTGGGTAGATGGGTGGAATGCGTTTAACTGGTGATGCTTCATTAACTTTTGATTTATCCATGTTAGCTTCAGCTTTTGGCGGTGGCGGAGGCACATTAGCCAATGCGGTATTAATAGTCAGTAAAGCTGCAACAGAAAGTACGCTCGCTGCCAGTACTTTATTGCTGCGCATAGGTTGTTTTATAGCATTTAAACGTTTGATCATAGTCGTCTTTTCTCCAAAGGTTGGGTACAAAGTTATAGTGCTTGAACAATGCTCGGCACACTGCACGAGTGCTTTTGCATAGGTGAGTTTTTCCTTCTCTGTCTTGTTTTTTAGTACAGTATGATCACAAGCCAGCTCTTGGTTTATTCTGAAAGACTTAAGCGCAAGCCAAACTAGTGGGTTAAACCAAAATAGAATGGCGATAGTGAGTGCTAGCGTATTCCACAGGTGGTCATAATGTTTGCGATGAACGTTTTCATGTTCCAATACCAGCGCTTGTTGCTGTTTTGAAAACGTGCTTTTAAACGAAAAGGGAATAAGCACTTTGGGCGCGATGAAACCAAATAACATAGGGGTGGCTGCTTTGCTTGAATAATAGGCATTGGTGTGGATAGCACGTCGCTTCCCTATCGATGTCCATGTTGTAATATGATGTACTAAAACATAGGCAGTGATAATGCTTGCGCCTATGGCCCAAAGAGTAAACCAAGTTTCGAATGCAACGGTATTCACTGTAGGTTTAACACCCACTACATAGCGAGCAAAGTTATTTGACGGGATACTAACCATCGACAGCGGAAGGTTATTAACTATCAGACTGCCTGGTATCAACGCCCATAGCTTATACATTAATGAGGCACCTAACCTAGACGTGAAAAAGTGCTCGGAAACAATGAGTAAAATGAGACCGAGCGACAAAATGCCTTGTTGAGCGATAATCCAATCAATCATTATTTTCTTCCCACTCTTTTATAAGCGCTTTAAGCTCGTTGACATCTTGCTTAGATAGCGTGTTTTGATTTGCAAACCCGGCGACCATAGGCGCGACTTTCCCTTTAAACAGGCGACTAACGAAGCTCGCTGCTTCTTTTTTCGTATAGTCTTCGCGCGCAATCAGTGGGTAATAAAGGTACTGGCGCTGCTGCTTTTCAAAGCCTAATACCTCCTTTTTTACCAAGCGACCCAACAGTGTTTTTACGGTTTTTTCGTGCCAGTCTTTCTTATCATTTAACCGTGAAACCACTTCACTTGATGTAGCGGGGTGGTCGTCCCACAGTACGTCTAGTACTTCAAATTCGGCGTTCGAAATTTCGGGTTTGTCAGACATTTTGCTCATAAGGACGAAACCTACTTTTATTGATTACAGTTGTAGTCGATGTATTTAGATTACACTTGTAATTCTATAGTGCAAGCATTTTCTGTGTGTTTTTAATACAAAAAGATTCTTTATATCTTAAATGAGGAAGGGAATGGGTTAATGTATTCAACGATTAACGTCGACCCAAAGCGCAATTTAAAATTGTGAAAATGAAAGTTTGGCTCACGTTTTCTCATTTGAAAGAAACAGTAAGAGCGGCGCCGGTCCTTTTAATAAAGCACATTGAAGTTAAGGTCGGTCGATTCCAAGAACTCGCCCAAAATACGAGATTGTTGATTTCCTCTTGGTACCATGACATAGCACGCTGGCCGAGGGGGGATCTCTTGTAACTCGTACCACAAGGTATCCAGTACTTCATCACCGAATTTCAAAAATGTCTCACCCCAAGATGTTTTGTAGATGATAGCGACATCTTCAACCGTGGCTTTTTGGCGTAAGGTAGGAAAATTCACGACCGCAAAACATGCGGTTATACGCTCCGGCGCAAGTAAATCGTTACGGGGGAGCGATGAGACTTTAACCGGCGGAAAATATTTGCACAAATGCTTAAGAAGGTCGTGAAGGTCTAATTCACTTACTTCGCCATAGTTGTAATCTAGATGGATTTTACTACGGGTATCAATTATCTTACTTGAAACTAACCATACCATTAACGCAATCGCACTAGGTGCTTGAGATATTTTCTGGGCTTCATCGATAATGCCTGATTTACTTAATAAGTCACCTGCATAGGCCGACCATACCTCTGTACCGTTTTTCAGCTGGCGCATGGCAATAGTGATTTTCTCGCAATACAGACTCTCGTCGAATGCACGCCTCAGAAACTCAATTTTATCCTCTTTTTTAGCGTAATAAGTACTGAGGCGCCTACCTAACACCGTCATGTCTTTTTCATCCATTACTTGCGGGTAGTGGCTCAGTTCTTTAGAGATACGTCTATAACACTTCAATAGGAAACTGTGCACTCGGCGGCTAAGTTGTACGCGTTCGCTAAACGTCCAATCTTGTTGATTATCGAGATGATGGATGTGTTTCCGGCTCCATCCCCATTGCCTAGCGTAAGAAGCTAAGACTCTACGCTTAAAATTTGGTTTTTCTCCCTCAAAAAGAGGCTGACTTAATGGGCATGCACATTTGAAATACAAGCATTGCTGAAGGACCTCTATGTCTTCGGGCTGCCCATTTATTTTGTAGTGAGAAATGAGTTCGTCGAACATTAACGCGTAAGGGTCTATATCAGCCACATGACCTGGCGCTTCAGCGCCGCGATGAACATGTTTTTTAAGTATGTTACAAAGCGGCTGTCCATGTGAAATGTTGGCTAAGTAAACTTCCAGCTTTGCCATTTTTAAAACGGATTTGAACGGAGAATCCATGGCTTTTCCGAGCTGCCAAATAGCTGCGCCAAACAGTTCGCTGGCGTCCAGCTTTTCTAAGTTACCTAAGTCCATAAACCAATCTAAATCTGGCGAGCCGCCTTTTTTGAGATTGTTATAAATGGCTTGGTATTGCTTTTCGTTGGTCTTTTCTGGGGTAAGCCACCAAAAGGGGGCTTTGCCTGCCACTACGATATTGGTGTTATAAAACTCGGCTTTTAAAAACAATGCTTGCGCTGAGCCGGCGCTTTCACCGTCAGCAATACCGAAGTCATTCTGCCTAACTTTATCTAATTCAGACAAAAAGAAATGTACTTCAATCTCAAAAGTATTGTCCGCCCATTTTTCAATAGCTCTTAACTTTTGTTGAAGTAAGGAAATTTCTGTATCTGAAAAGCGATTACCTTCTATACATACCCAAAAATCAAAATCTGAGTCATCAGTTTGCGCGATAGTGCCCACACTACCCATTAAAAGTAGTGACTCTATAACCCTTTGCCTGGGCCAAATTTGCTTAACATCAGAAAACAAATGACTTTCAGACGGAAAGCACTTTAGTAGGGCTTTTTGAATATCAGCCCTAAAAGAATAGTTATTAATACCAAAAGGCACGACTTCGCCTGAAGGAGATGGTTCCACATAACCCGGAAGTGTTTCGTGATTAACGTGAACAAGAAATGGAAGTACGTGAAAAAGAGGCCCTTGATGTTCAGGCATAAGAGTAAGCGCGCGCTCAATACGGGCTTTGTTATATCTTAATACACGCAATAACCTGATGGTGAGGTTTTGCTGAACGGAAAGCGACGGATGCGCAGCCATTACATTAATCTGTACTTCTTCATGGCGCAAAGCATAACGCTAATTGGCATTAACTTCCTCTATTTTCGATAACGACAAAAAGTTTGTCGCGTTAGTGATTGTTTGTAGTAAGAAAATACTTTACCCAATCAGGAATACTAACCTCTCGTTATATATGCTGCATCCCTCTAAAAAAGCGTGTCGCAATTAAATAGATGCGTTTTTAGGCAACGTAATTTCAACACGAAGACCACCTTCTTCTGGGCTTTGCATTACAAGTGTTCCTGCGTGCTTTTCTACTGCTTTTAGCGCAATGGTTAAGCCTAGACCAAAGCCTTCAGTGTGCATCTGATTTCCGGCTCGGTAAAAAGGCTGCATTAACTTTTCAATCTCAGCGTTGTCTACGCCAATACCGTTATCCTTAACAACAATAACAACGCTATTAGTACTAGATGCAACGTCTATAGCAACAGGCTGGCCTTTATTTGAGTATTTGCAAGCGTTACCCACTATATTGTCTAACGCTTGATGTAGAGCTTCGGGAAAGGCGTTAATAATCGTGTTGTCTTTACGTGATTGGTCGAAGGTTAATGTGGTAGGAATACCCGGGTAGTTTACTGCCATGTCATCTAATACACGGTTACATAACGCAATAATGTCACATGGCTCAGCTTTCTGGGGCGTCTGTTCCAGTGTCGAAAAGTTTAAAATTTGTTGAATGAGCTGGTCCATTCGTTGGCAGTCATTGTGTATTTGTAGTACGTGTTTGTTTTCAGGTTGATGCTGTCCGATGATTGCGGCAGATGCTTGAAGCCGAGCTAGAGGGGCGCGCAACTCATGAGAGACATCATGTAATAACCTTTGTTGGGCACCTATCGCATCAGCAGTTTTGCTAACCATAAAGTTAATATCGGCTGCGAGGTCGCTTAACTCGTCGCCACGAGTAAGAAGTTGAGAGGGCACTGGTGTCGCAGTTTGGTCGTTGGCGTATTTTCGGCTAAAAGCCCCTAGATATTTTATGGGTTTAACGATGCTCCAACTAAGCAGAGCACTCACCAGAGCTGAGGCTAAAAATATAAAGACAAATTGTATAGTCTGAAAGCGATTAAGCACCTGTTTGTAAATTCGTGGCGTTTGCGGTTGCCTAAATTGAGCGACATAGCGGTTGTTTGATGGCCCGTATATTTCACGCGTGATCCTGTGCTCTTCAGGCACTTTGTTCAGTCGATAGTGATAAACGACTTCATTATCAGGCGTTGAAATAAGCATGGGGATTAGCTCGTTTTCTCGCCCATTTCGTCTTTTAGCCCATTCTCTAATCTCACTTTTAGCTCTACCGTTTGTGAACGCTTCGTGTTCGTATCGCCATACAATCCTTTCAGCCTGATTCGTCGCATCATCAAGAAAACGCTTGTTGTAGCTACTTGCAGTATAGTCGTTAACTAACACGTAACTGGTAGCCGCCATTACCACAAGGCTAGCTACCCAAAAAGCGACAAAAATTCGCCAGAATAAGCGCTTGAATCCCAAGTTAGTTTTTATATCTGCCCATTTAACGTTACTGGCCATTGCCTTTGTCTTCTATTCCGATTCCTGAGGAGCAGTAAGCATTTGATAGCCCACGCCGCGAACAGATTGAATGACGTTCGAAACACCGACTGCTGACAGCTTTTGACGAATTCGGCTTACGTGGACATCCATCGCTCTGTCATAAGCTTCTAATGGACGTTTTAATACTTCCTGCGTCATTTCTTGCTTCGATATAGTTTGTCCTACACGCTCCATGAGATAGCTGAGTGCATTGAATTCAGCGCCAGTTAGCGTAAGAGCTTTGCCATTAACGGTTGCTTGCCGTGCACCTAGATCTAGGTGTATTCCATGCAATTCACTTGACGAAGCTGAGGGCGTGGCCTTCAGGTATTGTGTTCTTCGAATGATAGCGCGGATACGGGCGCCAAGTTCTCTTGGGTTACAAGGCTTAGGTAAGTAATCATCAGCACCCAGCTCAAGGCCTACAATTCGGTCTATGTCATCGCCACGACCTGTCAGCATAAGAATAGGGGTTTGCTTTTCGGCCCTTACTGATTTCAACACATCAAGGCCCGACATACCGGGCATCATAATATCCAGCACTACGGTGTCGTACTGATCGGTGTTGAGTAGTGTTTTTATTGCTTCATCGCCGCTGTGAATAGCATCTACACGAAAGCCATCCCCTTCTAGAAATTCTTTAAGTAAGGCGCACAAGTCTTTGTCATCGTCGACGAGTAAAACGTTTATTTTTTCATTTTCCATGCCCCGAATATTACCCCTATTAACTACAGTGTTTTTCAACTTTACCGAACTTTACACTAGCTTAACCCTACTTATCGATTGATTCACGCATACTTAATTCCGTTGATGAAACAACATTATTTTTTAACGTCATGCATAAACATGGCAAAACAAGTAGGAAGATTAAGATGAAAAAATTAATTACCGGTGTTTTATTAAGTGCATGTATCGCAACCACTGCTTACGCAGGCGGTAAGAATTCAGATGAACGTAGAGGTGGAGATTTCTTACCTTTGCATAAAATGGAAAGAGTACTTGATCTAACTGACGAGCAAATAGTGCAGTTTGAGGCATTGAAAGAGAAGCTTAAAGCTGAGCGTCAGGCTAAAAGAGCTGAAATGGGTGAAGAAGGTAAGCGCAGAAAAATGAATGCACTAGCGGGCCTAAACCCAGACGACGCGAACTATCAAGAAAAGGTAAATGCGATTGCAGAGCAAAAAGCGGAAAAAGTAAAAGCGCGTTTTCTTAAACGTGCCGAGCTTCGCATGAAAGTAGCGGATATTTTAACCGATGAGCAACTTGAAAAGTTCGATAATATGAAAAAGAAACGCGGCAAAAAGCAGCGTCAGCACAGCTAATTCATACCACGTTTAATCAGTAAAAAGCGCCTTTATGGCGCTTTTTGCTACAACGTTATTGTGTTGTCAGCATTTTTTAAAAGAACAGCATGGTTCTCAAGCTTGATAAATGTGTTTCGCTAGTCCTTATTAATTCTTGCTGGATATTGTTCAAGTAAGCTTGTTACTAGTTCATCAAGCTTGTTTTGAATACTAATGCTGTCTTTCGATTCAAGTTCAACACTACCTGAAGCGCTATAGATAAACTTCCCATCTTTCACGATATCTATTTGAAGACCTTGTTGGAAAGAGGTTTGCTCGCCCACAGGTATGCTGAATATACTTCCGAGAGAAATGCCACCAGAGCGCCCAAAGGTGCCTGTACCCAACCCTAAATTTAACGTGGTTCCATCTTCTTTAGTTGTGGTGGAAGGAAGGTAACCTACTGACACATCGGCCTCGTTCTCTGTTGTTGGCGTTAAACCTTTTGTAACCAGGCGCTCGGTTATGGTTGAAGACAAATGGTTAGCAAGAGTTTCATTAATAGGATTCAACGGCGATTGAATGTAAAAGGTTTTAATGTCAGCAAAGTTTTGCGTGTCATCTACGCTTACTTGAGGTTTGCTAGCGCACCCAACAACTAACGCTAAACTTAAAAACGACAACAAGGCTGACTTAATACCATACTTCTGTTGCCAAAAACTTTTATGACATTCTGTTGAAGTGCTACTTCCCATAATAATTTCCCTCTAAATTGCTGCTGTTAAAAGGATGCTCTGTCAGCAGAAATGTTTAACGATTGCTAACTTTAACGACACAATACCCTGTTTTAGATCTGAATTAACAGTAAATGTGGTAACAAAAGGCCACAGCCTTTTGCTCACTGAGCATAATTCGCTGAATTGTCGTCACTCTTCGTCGAATTGTGCTCTGCCACGGTGTTTAAACCGTATGCTTAGTTATCTAAAGTTGCTTACCTACTTTCTAATACGCATGCTAAAGCGTACGCGTAGAAGTTTACGGTAGGCGAGCGGCTATGTCTTAAGAAAAGGTTTGAAGGTAAAGGGTATGCATATTAAACGCACGTTAACAGCTACTGCGATAGCGGCCGTTTTTTCTATTAATGCAGCAGCACACGAAGCATATGATTCTCAAGTTGAATTGGTCGGCGACATTAAAGGCACACAAATTACTGGCGTGACGGTAAGTAACGATGGGCGAGTATTTGTAAACGCGCCCAATTGGCGAGACGGCGTAGGGTTTTCTGTGGCTCAGGTTACCGATAACGGAGAGTTTGTTGCATATCCTAATAATGAAGCAAACGAGTGCGTAGCGCAAAGCGAGGTAAGAAAGGATTGCTTTTTGGCCGTGCAGTCAGTGGTTGCCCACAAAGATAAACTGTATGTGTTGGACACCCGCAACCCAAAATTCAACGGGGTAGTGGATGCGCCTCGTTTGTTTGTCGTGGATTTAGCTTCAAATGAAATCGAAGGAACCTTGATCCTCAGTGAAGATGCTTATCACTCTGATTCTTACATTAACGATTTACGCGTAGACGAAGACACAAATCGCATATACATGACGGATTCGGCTCATGCGGGCTTAGTGGTGTATAACCTCGATGACAATACCAGCTATCGCATTTTAGATAATCATGAAACGACAAAAGCTGAGGTAGAGTCTTTAAGTATTCAAGGTAAGCCTTTCAATATGACTGTTCAATCAGACGGCATCGCGTTAGATACGTTGAACGACACATTATATTTCCATGCTTTGTCAGGTTATTCACTGTATGCCATTAATACCTCAGATATAAAGAAAGCCTCAAATGAGGTATTGGCTAAAAAAGTGCGCAAAGTCGCAACAACCGGTGCGCCAGATGGCATGATTTATCACGAGGGCAACGTCTATTTAGCTGACTTAGAAAAGCAAGAAGTGCAGTACCTTACGCCAAGTCTCGACCTTCGCACCCTAGTAAAAGGTGATGTTGTGAACTGGGCTGATACCTTTAGTATTTATAACGGTTCGCTTTACTATACGAACAGCAAAATACAAGATGCGGGTAGTGATGTAAGCAATATAACGTTTGAAGTTTATAAAACAGCGCTACCTGCGCGTTAAAGTTAGGGTAATAGTTAAGGAACAGGACATGAGCATGATTAAAGAAACAGGTAAGGCATCATTCGGTTTGGCGGCTTTACTCTTCTTCGCAGGGCATGCCACAGCAAAATCAGATTTTGAATATGGCCCAGTGTTTAGCAACTTTGGGAAGCATGCGTCAGTCGATAGTGTAAGCTTTCCTGAAAATCAGACATTCAAGATTGCATTTGATGTTGCCAAAGCGGCAAACCCCGGTGAGGTTAACCGCAAGTTTGAGTCGCTGGCGCGGTTTATTAATATGCACGTAGCTAACGGCGTAAAACAGGAAAACCTCTCGCTCGCGCTTGTGGTGCACGGCTCTGCTACCGAAGAAATGCTTAAGACGGCAAACTTCAAACAGCGCAAAGGCCAACCTAATGGTAACGAAATGTTACTTTCTGCACTGATGGAGCAAGGCGTTGAAGTGATAGTGTGTGGCCAGTCGGCTGCAGCCCATGGCGTTGAAAAAATTGCCTTGATTGAAGGTGTTAAAATGGACCTGTCAGCCATGACCGCCCACGCGCGCTTGGCGCAAAAAGGGTATTCTGTTAATCCTTTTTAGGTTGTTTGGTATGCGTAAGGATTATGTTGTTAAGAGCATATTGGCTTATGCGGAAACATAAGGTGGTCGGCTGTTTAAGGCACACATGCGACTATCAGGTTTGCTAGCTCTTTCCCTAGTGGCAAGTTTCGTTATGTTCAAGGCATAGTTAACTCAGACCAAAAAACGCTCTAGAAGTGAGATTAATCAACATCACTTTCAATCTACGTAAATTTATTTGCTGTAGTAACTTTGCGTTTAAAAGCTCTTCCAGAAAATAGCAATACTATTGCAATAAAGAAGCAAAAAAATGTGCTTAACTTTATACCTCTTTCTAACGTTCCAAAACTCGGAAAAAAAACTGGGTAAAAAATGCGTACCTCTTTCCCAGTCCAATATTGTTTGAGGTAATCCAAAGCAAACGTTCTGTTTTTTAACCTTATCCTCGGTCCGAGTGAAACTATATCTGAAACGTACTCAACGTTATCAACGCTGTACGTGAACTCAATCATTGCTTCTTCAATGTAACCATTTCCAACCCTTACTTTAACTCTATTAGTCGAAACAATTACCCCTTTAGTTTCGTTCCAAAAGTAAGAAGTAATACTTACCAACATCCCATATGTAGATAATGGTAAAAGAAACAAATTAAGGAACAAGCACGCTGTATAGAGTTTTTTATACTTAACCATTACCTACTCAAAATGTGTGAAAAGCCTTGGATCTGCAAAGTAAAATCGACCAAATCAAAATTAGCGCTACTGAACGTGCGCTGCCAATACGGGTTTCTTTACCTAAGAATGTCATGTCAATATGTGCTTATTCCTCACGGTAGTCGATTGAGATTCACTACCTAAATAACAAGCTTCAAGATAGATGCACCATCTAGGCATGCGCTCAGCTCCCAATGTTCTAAGCCTATTGACTTGCCTGTGTTAGTTTTACTGGGATTTCCCAAGTTCTTTTAATATTTTGCATTGATTCGACGAACTCGAAACTAGCCTCCCAAAAATATTTGTTTTCTGAAATAAACGCTTTGTTTGTCGGCTGCTTACCATGCGGGATAACAAAACTGAATTCTAAGATTGTTTTACCGCCTACATAATTAATTTTTGTTGTTGTGGTTGATTCCCAAACTATATCTTTTCGGCTGTCGTCCCCTCTCATTGTGCGGTGCCAGAGAGTAATTGATACCTCTTTAACTCTATTAAAATTTGGCTTTACAATTTCAATAGAGCCTTTAAATTCCTCGCCAATTGTGCAGACTGACGGGGTCAGTGTTAACGGAGTTTTACCCAGTTTAGAAAATTTCCGCTTCTGATAAGCGCCAATCACCCATAGAAGAATTGAGAACGAAAAAAAGCCCGCAAAAAATAAGTATAGAGCAGGCGAGTTTGATTTAGTTGATGTGAAAAGAAGCGCCATTGCAGCAAAAAAACAAATTACGCCAAAAATTTGAATGGCAACACCAGTTTTACTCTCTTTGCTATGTATAACTTTATAAAGCTTACCCAAAAATTTTATTCCTTTAAAAATAGCCATGGCTGAATGTCAATCTAAAAGCTTATTACTGAGACTTCATAGTAATACTCATCTCCCAAAAAAACACGGCCAGTGTTTTTAGGGGAAATGCGATTAGACGTCCGGTTTGTGTATCTGCCTAGCGGCGAGCGTTGGCGGGCACCAATAGACAAAAAGCAGACATTTAATGATTAGTTTGTTTCTCTATTTGACTTGGCACTTTCGTAACAATACTTGGACCTTCCTGTGTGTTTCAATCAGAAAGATGCATAGCGTATTTCATTTGTTGATGAAGCACCCTAATGACGAAAATGCCGTCATAGACTTTTTTATAGAAGACCATATGCCTATGAGCTGGGAGTTGTAGGTAATTCTTTCTAATGTCCTCCGCTGAAGTACCTACATTAGGGGTTTCCGCCAGAACAACTAGAGCTTCGTGTAGGGCAACAAGTTAGGCTTCAGCTTGAGTTACGCCATGTATATTGGCTGAATAATCGTAAATCCCGGAGATATCTTCCTCTGCTTTTTTAGAGAGGGTGTAATTATTCATTTTAAGGCTTGAGATTTCTTAGCTTGAATAATATCCAAAACATTCTTTTCACTTTTCCCACTCAATTCACCTTCTATGAGAGCTAAGCTAATTGCCTCTCGCTCACTCTGATTGCGACGTACTAAATCGCGAATATAATCACTAGCATTAGCAAATTTGCCAGTTTTTACTTGTTCATCAATTCACTTACGCATTTCGTCAGGAAGTGACACATTTAAAGTTGCCATTGTCTATTTCCGAATGTTCACCATTCGCAAATCATGGCAAATATTGACTAAGTTTGCCAATTGAGTAGTGAGTGTTTGTTTTTCTGATAGCCCGGAGCACTTAGTTAAACGAGCAGTTTAGCGTCACTCGAAACACTGCGCTTAATCAAAATTCGACCTTTTGCTTTACGTAAACAGAAGACCTACGAGCCCATAGGCATCTTAAAGTAAATAGCTGCCGCTTTAGGTTCATACCCCCAATTTCACAGAGCCTTTAGCGTAACCCCTTAAAATAGACTAGTTAGTTGAAATCTGCCCAAGCGCAATAATTTTCTCAAATGGTGTGGTGTCGGGTAATGTACCAAAAGCAAAGCCACTCGCGTTGCCAAGCCTCGATTCACAGAACGTGTGGGCAATATCGATAATGGCATCATTGTTGTCGAGTGCCGTAGCAAGTAACGCACATGCTTGAAGCGCGAGCGCCATCTGTTCGGTTAAATAGCGGCTTCGCGATTCCATATTCTGCGTATTTGATAGCTCGTCAAATAACTTACTAAGGTAAATATCGTAGTATTTGTTTTGGCCTGCTTGAGTTTTGAGTTCGGCAAACAAGGCCTCTTTCACGTTGGGCTCTTTGGCGAGTGCGCGCAGTACATCCAAACATTGAACGTTTCCACTGCCTTCCCAAATAGAATTGAGCGGAGCTTGACGGTAATAACGGGGCATAGGATTTTCTTCCACGTAACCAATGCCACCTAAACACTCTTGCGCTTCGTTTACAAACATAGGTGTGCGCTTACAAATCCAGTACTTTCCAATTGCGGTGGCCAGCCTTGCCAGTGCTGCTTCATGGCTATCACTCTTTGCACTATCTACTGCCTTTGCAACGCGCATAGTAAGCGCGGTAGCAGCAGCACACTCAATGGTGAGATCTGCCAACACATTTTGCATTAGTGGCTGATTGACTAAGGTTTTCCCGAAGGCATCGCGGTGGCTTACGTGGTGTAATGCGTGAACCAGTGATTGGCGCATAAGTGCTGATGATCCAATCATGCAATCCAGTCGGGTAAGCGACACCATATCGATGATCACTGGCACGCCCCGGCCTTCTTCGCCAATCAAGTATGCCGTGGCTTCTTGGAATTCAACTTCAGATGATGCATTGCTCCAGTCGCCTAGCTTGTCTTTCAAACGCTGAATGCGCACGTTATTAAGTTCACCGTTTTCAAGCATTCTTGGTAGTAAAAAGCAGCTTAGTCCGCCTTCGGCTTGCGCAAGAATAAGATGTGCATCGCACATGGGGGCAGAGAAAAAGAACTTATGCCCTACAATGTGGTAACTGCCATCAGCCTGCTTAGTCGCTTTAGTTGTATTACGCCTAACATCTGAACCTCCTTGTTTTTCAGTCATCCCCATACCAATAGTCAGCCCGTGTTTTTGGCTAGCTGGTAGGGAACGAGGGTCGTACTCGCCGTTGATAACTTTATCTAGGTAGTAAGGTGGTAAGTTGTTTCCATACCGCATGGCGGGGATCGCTGCGTGTGTCATGGTCAGTGGGCAAGATGTACCAGACTCAGCTTGATAGTGCATATACATTAGTGCTGCGCGTATAGTGTGGGCTCCTTCTACACCTTCATACTTCCACGAATAGTTATGTACATTATGCTGCATCGCACTATCCATAAGTACGTGATAACTAGGATGAAACTCTACATTGTCTGTACGGCGGCCGTAGCGATCAAATGTATGAAGAACGGGCTTATTTTTGTTAGCGAGTTCTCCATGGTTCATAAGTGTATCACCTGCAAGTTGACCATATTTATCTAGTAACCCTTCGTCATGCTGGTGGGATGGTGGCAAATGCTGGTTTACAAATACACGCAGCAACGCATCATCACGCCATACGTTGTAGGGGGCGGCAATGGTGGGCTGGTTTTCTACAGTGTGCGTTACAAATCGATTTGATAAAGTCATGACATTTCCACTTAGTGAATACACAAAATCTATCTTTGTACTGTGTCTCTACATCAAATATTACATAAATAGTCATTAATTAACAAATAATGTAATGTTTGTGCCTTGCGTGTGTTTATATAATGATGGAAGTTACGTGGTTGGCCTCAAATGGTTTATGTAATCAACTGAATTGAGGCTTGATTAAGTATTTAGGTCCTATCTTAAACAAAGAAGTAAATAGAACTTGCTGCTAGAAAAAGAGAAAAAGCCCGTCGCACGAAAGCTACTGCTAAAGCTGCTGGGTTCCCGTGACAATATTCAAATGAATGCTAGTGCAGCCGTTCGCGTGGGGGCATTGTTTGGTATTTCTGAAAACAATATTCGAGTAACGCTAACCCGCTTGCAGTCTGCTCAGCTAATCACCTTGGTTGAACGCGGTTATTACAAACTAGGCGACGAAGGCATTCGTTTTGCTAAAGAAATACACCAGTGGCGAGAAGATGAGAATGAGCTTGTGCCTTGGCAAAACGATTGGGTTGTCGCTCAAACCAGTACTATTCCTAAAAGTGATAAAAAGCAGCAAAGAACTAACGAACGCGCACTCAGGCTTATGGGCATGAGAAAGCTGGCAAACGATATTTATCTTAGACCCAACAATTTTTCAGGCGGAGCAGGCGAAGTAAGAGACAAACTCTATTCACTTGGCCTATCGAGTAAGACGCTAGTGTTTAACGCTAAAGACTTTGACAGTAAGACACAAGGCAAGGCGATGGGGCTGTGGCGCCACTTAAACTTAGCGTCGCTATACAAAAACGGATGTAGTGCAATAGAGAAATCTCTTGCTCGATTACCGTCTTTACCCCTTGAAGAAGCAACCAAAGAATCTTATGTGATAGGAGATAGATCGTTATACCACTTGGTGTTTGACCCTTTGCTACCAACACCATTTGTAGATGTAGCAATGCGTGAGCGTTACCGTAACCTTGTAAAAAAATACGATGATATGGGCGCACAGATATGGCTTCGCTTTTTAAACCAAAGTTAGGTGAGTAAACGCTGAATTAAAACGGAAGCAGCTGAAATGGAAGTAAATATGACCGCATCAAGACCGTTGTTTAAACATATTCGTAATCATACCGCGCTTTTCAGTGAGCTTTCTCAATATAGAAACGCTGCGGTAGATAGATTAGGGTTTTCAGACTTTGAATTTCATAAAACCCCAAAGTTCGTAACCGAAGATGGAAGCAGGCTTACTATAGAGCCTGAAAGAAGCATTGTTCTTCCAAAAGTGAACGCACTGGCAGGGCTTAAAAATAAGCTAACACAAGCCATTTCAACGTTGCACATGGTTGAACATAGCGAAATAGGCTATCGCTATCCAACAGCAGCGTTAGCAGGTCTAGATGCTCCGTTTATCAAACGTATGCGCTCTGAGTATTTTCATAAAGTGGACGAAGACAGAAGCATTTGTCGTCCTGTGAATTTGTCCTATGGAATAAAAAGTCGCGGAAAAGCTGATAACCGTCAAGAATACGAAGTCTGGATGCCAGAAGAAGCGCCAGATCAAAATCCGCTGCCTTTGCTCATAAACGCGTATGGCGAAGACTTACCCGATGATGTCAGGCACTTTGTTGAACAACCTTCAAAAGTGCATGGTTGGATGGGCGTTAAGCGTGCGGCATTTGAAGCGCTTTATACAAATAAGCAACACTGCGGCGAGTTGATTATTTGTATCGCCATGAGCGTAGATGCTTATAATATCGGCGCTAAGCCAGATTTGGCCTATTCTCCAGAGGCCGAAAGTTCTATTGCGGTTAGCAACGCTGAATTTGAATGGGAAATAGAGGGTTACTATGCTCCACGAGGCTGGGCGTTTGATCACGATGAAGTTTGGGCAGCAATAAATCACACGTTAGAAGCCATCAATGAGCCACTCGATGCTCTCTATGGTAAAAAAATTATTCCAATTGCAGAAAGCAAAACGGAGCGAATTTTGTCAACGCTGCAGTCACTGGGCGTCACGCAACAAGAAGTAGATAACCTCAATCTTCAGCCATGGGAGTTCATGCTTACTGAAAGCGAGCACAGGGTGAAAGCGCACGACCCCAGTCGTTCTGTTAATTTACTGGGCAGACTCAACCGACTTTTCTACCAACCAGAACAGCAGTTACCTTCACTTAACTGGATGCACGATCTCATCCTATAGATTTAAACTTTAAAGATTACTTTGCTACTCGATTTTATTTATTGTCATTTACAAAACCAAGCGCGCTGAAAAGCAATTTCATGCGCGCTTTTTTGTGCGTCTGCGACCCTACACCTGTAACTAGAAAGACTTATATGTAAATTTTTATATAAATGATGTTATTTTTTGTAAATAACTTTCATTTTTGACGTGATCTGTATGTTTAATTCCATTTTTCTGTAATTTAATTACGAAAAGTGCTTTATTTTTCGAAAGTGTTGTTCATAATGTACACATCACTTAAGTGATATCTAATTTAGTTACAAAATAGGAATTCAAAAATGAAACTGTCTACTTTCGCTACTGCTCTAACACTATCTGTTGCTGCTACTCAATCTTTCGCAAAAGATGTAGTACTAAAGCCAATTAACGACAACATCGAAACACAAGCGTGTTTAACTGCGGCTAAAGATGGTTTTGGCCCTGCATTGCGTCTTATCCGTTCAAAAGGTTTTAATGCAGAAGAGTTCAGTGCATCTGTACGTTGTAACGGCGAATCACTTCGCACCTTTGCTTACATGTACAAAAACAACAAGGCGACTGAAAACGCGAAAACGGTAGCACTTGTTGCTAAGAACCAAGATGTAGCATCACAAGCGTGTTTAGAAGCGCTTTCAGTAGGTAAAGAAGCCGCGCTAGCCAAGTTTGGTTTGGAAGGTGAAAACATTATCTGTAACCACAAAACAATGTCTGATTTTGTTCGTGAATACAGTGCAGAGAATGTAGTTGTTCGCACTGCTGCTGAATAAGACTGCGTTTTAGGATAGCAACCTACTGCTAATATTTAGTACAGTTTCATGGCCTTTCGCTTGAAAGGGTGAAAGGCCTGACACTTTACGCTTCGCTCGATTTAATTTCACGTAAGTCTTTCCTCATCGGCTAACCTTTAGCCACACAGTTCAGTTTTTTCATTATGTAAAGGCCTCAAAATAGGGGTAATGTATCCACCTGTAGTTATTGATTTTCATCAGACTGAATCAAATGAAACTCAGCTTGCCTACCATCTAAATAGGTTACTGACTTACCGTCAAAAAATGCATCTTCTTCCAGCATAATTCTAATTTCTTTGTTCCACTCTTCAATAAAGCTGGCCGCATTGAGCTCTATAGAATAGGCCGTTTGTGCAAACATCGGGTAATCCCCTTTAATTGGTACGCCTTCTTGAGCATCCCACATTCCTATTGTTGGGCCTGCCGCGTGCCCGTGAAAACCAAGCGGGTGAGTATAAATAGCGGGCGTGATCCCTTGTTCGATAGCCTGCTGTCGCGACATACTCAAAATAGTATTGCCCGTTCTGCCTACTTTAAAATTACTGGTCAAAATGTCTTGCAGCTTATTACCCGCTTCAAGTGCTTTTTTAAGTGACGCTGGCGCGTCTTTTTCTCCAGGTTTTAATACGTAGGCATGCTGCTGTTGATCCGTGTTAAGTCGCAAGTAGGTAATGCCAAAATCAACGTGTATCAGGTCGCCCGGTCGTATGATGTTCTCTCCGGGACGTTTGCTGAAAGCACTGATTTGATCAAACACTTCATTGTCTTGTCTTTGGATGGAAACCGTAGGATGAAACCAATTGGTGAGCCCTAAGGCTCGAGTTTGATCCCGAAGCCACCAAACAACATCGTCTGTAGTGGTTACGTTAGGTGTGATGACTTCATTTGAAAATGCTGTCGCTATCAGCGAGTGACCTATTTGAGTGAGTACGGGATAATACTGCATTTCCAGGTCACTGCGCGTTTCTAACCAGCCTATAGCAAGCCTTTCACCACTCACTACTCGGCTTTTTAGTTCATTAGAAAGTACGCCTATAAATTTTTCGTGTTCCGTAGCAGTCATGCCATCTGCAAGAGCAAATGCATTTGACGTATTTATGGCTATTTTCGCGGGGTTACGGGCTCCTATGATGTGTTTCAAGGCTTTCCACTGATCAGGTTGTGCTTCCTTATCCCACGCTTTTTTAAATAGCGAGCCTACCGCGTATCTTGCTACGGTCAAACGTTCGAGTGGTTGACCATTGCCTGGGTTATAAATGACTAACATGGTGTGACGTCTTGCAGAAACCCAAGTAGAAGGCAGCATCGTTTTTAAAACCGGGTCTTCGTTGTATTCCCGTGACATCAACACCCACATGTCGATGCCTTCCCGCTCCATAATGTGGGGAAGTACATCACTGAAGCGTTGTTCAAGAATGCTATCGATTAGGGCACTTCTTTCTTTCATTGAAAGCACAGAACTGGCTTGTACACTGAAACCAAAAAGGGTGAGTAGAAGAAATATAATTTTTTTCATATGCATTCCGTTGTTTTGGTAATTATTGGCTATTCTTTATACCGTTATCACTTTAACTACGCTATGTATATATAAATCAACTGAATGGATATCTTGATGAAATCTTCTCTTTATTCTTGTTTGCTACTTTTTATGTTTATGAGCTTTCACTCGGTTGCGCAAACGTCTATTAAATGGGGCACTGACTATTGGCAAGACTACACAAACTACGACGGAAGCGGCTTTTATAACGAGCTAGTGCATAAAATTTTTCCAGAACCAGAGTACACAATAGATATTCACTATTACCCTTGGAAGCGTACAGTAAATAACGTGTTGCAAGGTAATATTGATATGACAGGGGCTATGCACAAGACCGAAAGGCTTTACCATTCTGAGCGCCCAGTGCTTATTGACACCGTAGTTATGGTAAGCCGTGCAGAAGATGCCCTAAGGCGAGACTCTCTTGATAATAAACTCGGCGCTTATCGTTCTGGTTATGAAGATATGGTGTTCTATCCCTATTTAGAAAAGGCGACGATGGGACTGGAAGTTGAAGATTCGTATAAGGGATTAACTCTGCTAGCAATGAAGAAAATCGACTTCTATGTTGGAGCAGATAGTTTGGTGCAACTTGCTTTAAATGAGCGTGACGACCGCGCTGAATATGAAATCTCTGAGTTAGGTAGTTTTAAATTGTATTGGTCTTTCGCTCTCACTGAACATGGTTTGGCACTTAAAACCGCATTTGATGAACGATTAGAAGCTTTGCGCAAGCAAGATGTGCTCGCGCAGCTGTATCAAAAATATGATCTTATTATGCCTTTCTGAATGGCCCAGAGGGGGGGATAAGCTTTATAAATTAGCAGTAAGAAACTACCTCAATTTCTATATTTTGCTGCGCCATAAAGTAAAAGCGTCTACCTGGCTCGTAATCACCGTGGCTGTAGGTTTTAAAATTTTGCGCTAAAACCTGCTGTTCTGTTTCGTCTAAATTTTGAACTACAATGCCGACATGGTTAACGTTGGCCAAGGTTTTATAATCACTCTCTATCTCATTAATAGTTTTAGGTCTGTACAGCGCTAGGTAGTCTTTATCGTTTCCCACGTGCACCGTATAGCCATCGTTTTTAGCGCCTCCGCTCCAACGTACTTTCCAACCAAATAGTGTACAAAGTAAGGTGGCTAGTTCATCTGGGTTTTCAACGGTGATATTTGTGTGCTCTAAGTATGCAGTTGTCATGTGTTTTTCCTTGTGTAGATAATCAACGAAAAACAGCTTAATATCTAAAGCTAACTTTAGATCAAGCGTTTTTTACCGCTATTTCGAAATTGGAAAAGGGGCGTTATGGCACCAGAACCTATGGTAAGCATTGGCTTTATTGCTAAACGTACTGGCAATGCTGTTTCATTAATTCGCTATTATGCCAACGAAGGGCTTATTCCTTCTGTGCGCACAAATGGCGGAAATAGAGCATTCCCTCGTTCTGTCATTCGCAGAGTTTCCTTTATTTTGATTGCGCAAAATATGGGGTATTCCCTTGCTGATATAAAGAATCTTTTGTTTACACTTCCTGACAACAGAACGCCAACACAAGCTGATTGGGCAAAATTAAGTACGGTGTTTAATCAGCATATCGAAGCAAAAATTGCGGCGCTGACCAGTTTGAAGACGTCGTTAGAAGGCTGTATTGGCTGTGGGTGTTTGTCATTAGACCGCTGTAGGCTTTACAATACCGACGATAAAGTAGCTGCCCAAGGAAGTGGCGCCCAATTGCTTGATGAAAATGTTCAGTCTCAGTTTTTAGTTTCACACAAAAAGTAGCGCTTCATGCACCCTAAAAATCTCCATATAAACGGCTATCCAATGGATGCGCTGTGCCAGTCATACCCTGCGCTTAAGCCTTTTCTCGTTAAAGCTAAAAGTGGCAATATCAGTATAGATTTCACTAATCCACAAGCGGTGAAGATACTTAATGCTGCCTTGCTTCGCCACTATTATCGACTTGAGTATTGGGATATTCCTGAAGGCTACTTATGCCCCCCTGTACCTGGAAGAGCAGATTATATCCACGGTATTGCTGACTTATTAAAATCAGCAAGGTCTAATTTAAAAAATGAGCGTGGGCGAGATATACGTGGGTTAGATATCGGCGTGGGCGCTAATGCTATCTATCCTATTATTGGTATTGCGTCCTACGACTGGTCGTTTATGGGTAGCGATGTTGATGAAGCTGCTGTAAAGAACGCTAATGTCATTGCGAGTAAAAATAGTCTGTTAGCCGATAAATTCCAAGTGCGTAAACAAACCAATAGTGCGCACATTTTTAAAGGTGTCATTGAAGAGAACGAACGGTTCACTTTTACTATGTGCAACCCGCCGTTTCATAAGTCTGCCCAAGATGCCCTGTCTGGCACGCGAAGGAAAACATCTAATTTAACTCGCAATAAGCAGAAACGAAGTGGTGCAAAGTTCACCGGTAATCGAGATCAAGGTTTAGGAGATCGTACACCCAAGCTGCAAGGTAAAAATGCCGCTTACCAAGGTAAGGACGCAAACTTGAATTTTGCGGGCCAAGCGAATGAACTTTGGTGCGAAGGGGGGGAACTTGCCTTCATTCAGCGCATGGTTCAAGAAAGTGTTTCTGTGAAAGACAATGTAGAATGGTTCACCTGCTTGGTGTCGAAGAGTGCCCATTTGAAACCAATTAAAACCAGTATTGATTATTACGGTGCTGCGCAGTGTAAAGTGGTTGATATGGGGCAGGGGAGTAAATTGAGCCGCTTTGTTGCGTGGACTTTTTAACCGACTTATAGCTAAGTTAAATTGACCGAATACAGTTGATGCAGCGTAATGCGAGCACGCATAGTACTAGCTAAGGAAAGTGGTTCTTGTTCTGAAGAACCACTTTCCAAGTCAACGTTTAGAAGCTAAAGGTTTTCGATACACCAAACACGATGCGTTCATCGGCGGTATCAAAATCGAGATTGGTGTTTTCAGCTGCAATTTCGAAATCGAACCCTTCGTAGCTTGTTTGGTAAGCCAAACGGTAGTGGTAAAAAGAGGTGTCATCACCATTCCATAGCCACTTATCGCTATCTAACGAGTTTGATACATCAAAGCTTGCACGTAAATTGTGGTTGGGTGCGAGTTCAAAGGTATGAGTAACCATCGCGATGGCGTGTTTAGCGCCTGTTCCAAAGTAATCCCACGTGTACCAGAAGTTCAGTTCTGAGCTACCGTAGTCACTAGCATAACCGAATTTGGTGTACACTTCCGGGTAATTCCCGTTACTTGAATCGTCGCCGCCGTGATAAGAGTAATAGGCGATACCGTAGTCGATACTTACCGCATCGGTTAGCATTTGATAACGACCTACGTAGAAGTCCCATTCAAGATTAGTATCACCGCCGAAATCTACGTTGGAAGCCCACGTTCCAGCGTACGTGCCATTTTCGAAGGCTTTGTCAACACCTCCCTGAAGAGCTGGGTCATTTTGTGTCTGACTAACGCCATTGAATGTATAGTCTGATACTGCGGAAATGTTGGCGCTCCAGTCAGCAAGAGATGCCGAAGCATAGAATGTCGCAATAATGGCAGCAAGTATGCGTGCAGACGGTAAAAATACGTTTGATTTTTTCATGTTAAACACCCGTTTTTATCATTGTTGTGTATATCATAGTTGTTTATTTAATCGACGCCCTTTAAATAGTGGACACTCTTTAACTTCACCGGCTCAAATTGAGCCAGTGAAGAAGAGGGGTAATAAACAAATATGAAATGTTTTAGTTAAGGTTTTCTATTTTTGTGAAGTCAATTTTGTTCTCTTTCGGGGACGTTTTGATAGCCGTCACCGATTTGAACTTCTGACTCAAAATGAACGCAAAGCAGCTAAAGAAGACGGCTATAACCAGCGCACCTACCCACTGAATTTGCAAGAAGTCTAGTTTGAATAAGAGCGTAAGCAGCGATAGTGCCACGATGTTAAGGGCAATATAATTACCTTTGCCAATGCGCTCAACGGTCATGTTAAGGTTGTCGGTATAAAGTCTGATTAGTGAATCAAGTGAGTTGATTACAAAAACAATACCTACAAATACCATTGCCATATTCGTGATCCCTTCCGTTGGAATACCGGCGCTGTGGTAGTGATACAATACCGAAAACCATGCAGCGATAGGGATAGATGGGATAACCATCATAGCCAGCATAACTTGGTAGGTTTTAAGGCCGCCCACGAAACGAGACGTAAACTGACCTATCATAATGCTCCAGCTGAACCACCAGAATAGATAAAACTCATGGTAATCATTGATGGGTAATACGAAGTTATCAATATTCGCAAAATATCCACCAATAAGTCCTAGGTTTCTAAAGTATGCCGTTATTTCACTTTCGCCAAACACAAATGCCGCAGCCCACATGCCAACAATGAGGGCGATAAATACCCATGTAGTGGTCAGGCTTAAAATGCGCACGTACTTAATACTTGTGCTTGAGTACACAGCAAAGGCAATAGCTGCGAACACAATAAGATAGAACGCTGGCACGACTGATTCACCGTCGCCTACTGACGGCAGGTACCATGGAAGGTTTGAAAGCAGTAAGAAAGCTGTAAAAGCACAGGTTCCGATGATAATAATGTTGTTTACGAACTTAACAATAGGAAGCTCGAAGAACTTTACTTTCGGTTCGATTACGCAGAAATAAAAACAAGTAAGGAAGTAGAATCCCCAAATTAAGAACCCCCAAAACCCAAACTCAATGGCGAGCGGATTGGTGAAGGCATATTCAGGACTTGCGCTTATGTCAGCATAACCAGCAAATTCAGTAAGCGGGAACATAATAAGACCCACGTCCAAACCTGAGGTAAAAAGAATAGCAATAAAGGTGAAGGTTCTTACTGGCGTTACACCGACCACTTTCATGTTGCCCCATTTAAACAAAATATAAGCTACAGAAAGTAGAGTGAAAATAATGCCTGCACTAAGCCATACTGTCATTATCACCCTCCCAGTATTGATAAAATTGAAACATGTTTTTTCCTTCTTTTCGTTATTAAACAGACCACCCAGCTACATGCATCGTCACCTTAATCGGCGGCATATAGGCACTGTGGAAGGTGCGCTTGTTGCAAAAACAAGCACACTGGTGCGAAATCGCTTTAACGTTGCTCGGTTTGCCAATTAGGGTGTATGTCTACCGCTACATTTTGTGGTGGTAGAGCGGGTTTACCCAAAATTTTGTCTGCCGCTTTTTCTGCTACCATTATGGTAGGTGCATTTAGGTTTCCATTTGGAATAGTGGGGAATATAGATGAATCCACCACACGTAGACCTTTAATGCCATGTACCTTGGTTTGAGAATCTACTACTGCCATGTCGTCTTCGCCCATTTTGCATGAACACGACGGGTGGTAAGCACTTTCAACGGCTTCGCGCACAAAAGCATCTATTTCTTCATCCGTCTGAATGTGCTCGCCAGGCTGAATTTCGCCGTCTCTGAAGTCGTCGAAAGCTGACTGTGCGATGATTTCTCTCGTTAGCCTGACGCAAGCTCTAAACCCTTCAATGTCATCTTGATGCTGCAAGTAGTTAAACAAGATTTTAGGAGGCACTGTCGGGTCGGCCGATTGAATGGTTACGCTACCTCTACTTTTAGGTTTGTTGTGACCTACGTGTACTTGAAAACCGTCACCATCGAAGGCTGACTTACCGTCATAGCGGATGGCGGCGGGCAAGAAGTGGTACTGAATATCCGGCCACTCTACATCAGCTTTCGAGCGAATAAACGCACAAGATTCAAAGTGATTCGTTGCGCCTAAACCAGAACGGTTAAGTAACCAGCGGGCGCCTATCAAGCCTTTTGAAATTAAGCCCAGTCTGCGGTTTAGCGTGATCGGTTGTTTACACTTGTACTGGAAATAGAACTCCAAGTGATCTTGCAGGTTTTGGCCCACACCCGGCAGGTGGTGTTTAACATCGATACCTGCTTTTTCAAGAATCTCTTTATCGCCAATGCCTGAAAGTTGCAGAATATGAGGCGAGCCAATAGAGCCTGCACTTAAGATAACTTCGTTAGACGTATTGGCGGTTTCGGTTTTGCCATTAACCACATACTCAACGCCTTTTGCGACTTTGTTATCAAGAACAACTTTAGTCACCAGCGCGCCAGTCACTATGGTTAAATTCTTACGCGACTTTACCGGGTCAAGATATTCACGACTTGCTGAGCTGCGCACACCGTCTTTTACGGTCATATGCATAGACCCGAAGCCTTCTTGTTGCTTACCGTTATAATCGCTTGTAATGTCGTAGCCCGCCTGTTCACCGGCTTTAATAAAGGCGGTATAAAGCGGGTTTTTCATTTCATTGCCGTTGTTAACGCCAAGTTCACCATTGCCACCACGATAAGCATCGTTACCCTTGTACCAGGTTTCTGCTTTTTGGAAATAGGGTAGGCACGCCTGATAATTCCAGCCCTCTGCGCCGTGAGCTTCCCATTCATCAAAGTCCTTAGCGTGGCCGCGTACGTATACCATTCCGTTAATAGACGACGAGCCGCCCAACACTTTACCGCGGGGACAATGCATTTCACGGTTGTTTAAATAGGGCTCTTTTTCAGTGTTGAATTGCCACGCATACTTGTCGGTATTCATAGGAATAGACAGTGCCGTTGGCATCTTGATGAAAATGCTTTTATCTGAGCCACCGGTTTCCAGTAGCAACACCTTGTGCTTTGGGTTTTCTGATAAGCGGTTCGCTAGCACACAGCCAGCAGAACCTGCTCCAACAATAATGTAATCAAATGTCTGCATATGTACTCCTACTGCGATTTAAAACGGGCTTTCAATTTGGTTCATACCTACATAAACCGACTTGGTTTGCGTGTAGCTATTAAGCGTTTCAACACCGTTTTCCCGCCCAATGCCAGATTGCTTGTAGCCGCCTACAGGCATTTCTGCTGGAGAATTTCCATATGCGTTTATCCAGCAAATACCAGCTTGTAACTGGTGGATAACGCGGTGCGCGCGCTGGATATCTTTACTAAATACGCCCGCTGCCAAACCTAGCTCGGTATCATTCGCGCGTGCGATCACTTCGTCTTCATCATCGAATACCAACACGCTCATTACTGGCCCAAAGATCTCTTCCTTAACGATAGTCATATCGTCGGTGCAATCTGTGAAAATTGTTGGTTCAACAAAATAGCCGTTAGGCGCAGACGCTGGAGAGGCTGCGTTACCACCGGTTAATAGCGTTGCGCCTTCTTCTTTTCCTTTCGCAATATAGCTAAGCACTAGCTCTTGGTGCTTTTTAGAAATAAGTGCGCCTAGGTTTACATTAGGGTCTAGCGGGTCACCCATAATGATATTTTTTTCGGTACGGGCTTTAAGTTCATCAATAAAGGCTTGATATACAGAGCGCTGAACGTAAACACGGGTACAGTTAGTGCAGATTTCACCTTGAGTGTAAAAATTGCCTAGCATAGCGGCGCTGATAGCCTGGCTAATGTCAGCATCTTCAAATACTACTAGCGGAGACTTGCCGCCAAGCTCCATCGTCACGTCTTTTAAGTTCGACGCAGCGGCGCTTTGCATCACTTTCTTACCCGTGCCCACTTCACCGGTAAACGATACTTTTTCAATGTCTGAGCTATTTGTAAGCCATTGACCAACTTGCGCTGCGCCTTGAACCACATTAAATACGCCAGCAGGTACGCCAGCTTCAGTGAAAATTTCAGCCAACTTAAGCGCACCCATAGGCGTTTCTTCTGACGGCTTAAATATAAACGCATTACCTGCGGCAAGCGCTGGGCCTGATTTCCAACAAGCAATTTGAATAGGGTAGTTCCATGCGCCAATACCAGCGCAGATACCTAACGCTTCTTTACGCGTGTAAAAGAAGTCGCCACCAACAGGTTGCTGGGTACCTAGTTGAGTAGGAGCCAGGCCTGCATAATACTCAATAACATCAGCGCCAGTTTCAATGTCTACACAATCGGCTTCTTGAATAGGCTTACCGGTATCAAGTACTTCAAATTTAGCGAGTTCATCATTACGTTCGCGAAGCAGTGCAACCGCCTTGTTAAGAATGCGAGTTCTTTCTATAGGCATCATTGCTGACCATACCGCAAATCCTTCTTTAGAACTCTTGATCGCTTCTTGTTGAATAAACTCATCAGCCACTTCTACGTGGTAAATTACCTCACCGGTTGCGGGGTTGGTGACTGCAAAGGTCTCTTTGCTTTTGTTTGCCATCGGCTTGCCGTGAATGAAATTCTGATAAGTCGGTAATGACATGCATAAACTCCTACTTTTAATAGTGCTGACAACGCTCGCCAATTAGCGCGCTCTTTGCGTGAAAAATAAATACGTACAAGCTAATACACATATTTGGTTTCAATACGATGAATAGTGTTGAAACTATTTTTCTCACTAAGCATTTGAAACGTACGAACTAATCGCTCTTCGCTTAATAAACACCACTTTAGCTTTCTTTACCTCACCTCTATCTAAGCCGCGTTTCTGCAGGCTTTATAGGAGTTAATTTAAATGCGCTTTAGTAGTGTTTTTATTTTAATTGGCTGTTCAATAAAAATAAATTGTATAGTGTTCTAACTATTGTTTCAACGTCGAAGCATATTTAACGGCAAGTGATAAGGATGTTAAGTGCGTGTGTTTACAGCTTAAATGCCTGATTTATAGTGATTAAAGGCCTAACATTAAATATATAAATAAAGCGCGAACTCTGTGTTAAAGCTTTTAGTTCGAACAGGATGGAGCATTAAAAAGTGTTTAATTGAAACTATTCGACAGAGAGTAGTGGTGGCCTCGGCACTCTATCTAAAACGCCAAAGCATGACATGAATATTACTGAAACTTTTTAAATAAATTGCGGCGGCAGTGTTACAGGTTAATACTGCCGCCTGAAATTTAATGGTTGATCGTACAATGGTAGTAGCCAGAGTTTATAGAAACGGTGGCAACATCACCTTTATTCCAATACACCACACCTTTGTTATTGGTATATTTTGCACCTGATGCAGAGCGTGATAGCTGCACGATATGATGTGCATTGTTGAGTGAGAGTGCTTTTGTATCTGGGCCAAGCGTATTAACGTGCAACTCTGTGATACTGGCGTTTGGCGTCTCACACTTGTAGGTTCTGCTATTGGCTTGCGTAGAACTGTTGGCAATATCCTGCTTTTTGTTAACTCCTGCCCCGGGTTTACCTGCATTACCGGTATTGGAACCTTGTGAAGGGGATGAGATTATTGCTTTAACTGTTTCATTGTCATTACTGTCATACAGGACTAGCCACGTGTTATCCAATATTGCATAAGTTTTCGATGAAGCTAAAGCATCAACAAAACCTTGCTCTTGTTTCATAAGCGCTGGCGCACACACCTTTCTGGTAAGTACAATTTTATCGGCAGAAAAGGGTTGAGTATTGCTGTCTTTACTGAAAGCTTTATTGGCATTAGCAACGTCGAGCGCCCCTGTATACTGATTACAGCCTGTGCTTCCGCTTATTCTGCTAATATCCCCGCTTACATTTACATTAAGCGTAACGTGGCTAAAGTCGATAATACCTGCTTGATTTATGCTTTCGACCTGCCAATGGCTACCTGAAAGCGCAAGCTTGTTCTCTTCACTATTTTGTTCTTGCTCATCAGTTGAATACATTGAAGAAACTGAACTACAAGCCGTTAAGGAGAGAAATGCAGGCACAGCTAAAGTTAAAAGGTACTTCCTTTTATTCATGAAAACTCCACTTATTATTCATCAATAGCGGTAGGAGTCGCTTTTCACAACTAAGTTCAGCAATATTACTCACTTAAAAATCGGAAATGCATAGTCGGTTTTAATATGTTTGTCGTCAAGCCGACAGTTTGTATGTGTTCGCAAAGAGTAAACTAACTACCACAATACAAATAATACGTTGGCGCAGTATGAAAAATTTAGAACAGCACTTAAGTGAGTACGCCAAGTACCACAGAGATCAAAGAAACATATACACCCATTATGTCGGTATTCCGCTAATTGTTTTCTCGGTTTTCTGTCTACTAAGTAAGCCTGCGTTTCTAGTGAACGCGCCAACCTTTGGGGATATGAACATAAGCCCAGCGCTATTTGTTTGGGCAATTGGTAATGCGTTCTACATTAAGTTAGATATAAAGCTTGGCATAGTGATGACGCTTATCACGGGGGCTATGGTCTATTTCGCTCAACCTATCGCACAGAATGAAATGGGAACATGGCTTGCTATCTCACTTGGCATTTTTATTGGTGGTTGGGTGCTACAGTTTATTGGTCATCACTATGAGGGTAAAAAGCCTGCTTTTGTCGACGACATAATGGGGCTGGCGATAGGACCACTCTTTGTGCTTGCTGAATTGAGTTTTGAATTGGGCCTTAGAAGTGCACTTAAAGAAGAGATTGAACGCCGCTCTGGACCCGTAAAGTAATTACTTTAGGCAGCGCGTTGAAACAACCAGTTTCAACGCGTTGTTATAACTTGAGAGTTAAGCTTTCATCTTCTCTATCGTTTCTTTACGCAGCTGAAGTTTAGACTCAGCAAAAGACTGTCTAGGCAACATCTTCAGCTTTTCAGCATAACCCATGGCCGTTGCTAGTACTTGCTCCTGAGGTACTGCTGCATCTAAAAAGCCTGCTTTAACGGCTTCACTGCCTTGATAGATGCGCGAGAAGAGCAAGGCTTCAGTTTGGCTTGTATTGGCAAGTCTGGCTTTGGCTAGCTCCATACCGAATGGCGGCAGCACCATGCCAATGGCGGTTTCATTAAGACCATATTTAGTGTCGGCATCTTTACCAATACGTAAGTCGGCAGCCATAAGCATAATAGCGCCCATGGCAATACTGTGACCTTCTGCAGCAACGACAACAGGTAGTGGGAAGCTATAAAGACGTACGATTAACTCAGCGCCTTTTGACACTAACTCGTGTTGTTTTGCTTTATCGTCGGCTTTCATTACTGATAAATCGAACCCGCCGCAAAACTTGCCCTCTCCGCCGTGTAATACAACCGCTTTAGCGTTTTGCTCAGCTTCATCTAAGGCGTCATTGAACTGCTGAATAAGCTCAAAGCCTACGGCGTTAACTTTACCGTCGTCAAAGGTGATTACTGCAATATCGTTATTAATAGCTAGATTAAACGCCATGGTATGTCCTGTAACTTTATGTGTAGGGATGCTGTGTAAAAATAATGTACGTCGCACTCTGATAAGGGCAACTTTCTAGTAGTGATTGTAGGTAATTGATATCTATTATGATAGTGCTTTACGCATCATCTTCGGGATATGTGCTATGAATATCGGTGATAACTCGCGGAAGCTCTGCAATAAGCTTCTTTTTGTATCGACGTTGTCTGCGTCGCGCCTTTGCGTTATTCGCCCTCCATTGCGCGCGTTTATCTTTCACAATACGCTCTAGGTCTTGGCCGTCTTGAATCAATACTGCATCATTGAGGGATGTGCGTTTTGTCATACTAAAACTCCAACTTTAGCTGCTTATTGCGCCATTGTTTCGAGCGTTGGTTGAGTTCATAAAGCGAGACACTTTCAGTGGCTATTTTCTTGGCAAGGCATAATGCTGCGCTGGCTTGTTTGTCGGTCAGGTTTTTATAGGCTGGTGAGGGAATGACCTCATACCGAGCACAGCCGACAATATTGTCTAAAATCACCCGAATAAAACAGTGGTCATGGTGTATTGGCCAGACGTTTTTCTTTGTTGAAGCAATAGAAGGGAGCACGTTTTTCGCGTAGTGTAGAAATTCCCGTAGGTTACTTTTGTGCTTTGTTGATTTTGAAAGATAAGCGTGTGGGAATTGGTTTTGAAGGGAA
Source organism: Alteromonas sp. ABD4_190 (assembly GCF_056160105.1). Lineage (NCBI taxonomy): Bacteria > Pseudomonadati > Pseudomonadota > Gammaproteobacteria > Alteromonadales > Alteromonadaceae > Alteromonas > Alteromonas sp. ABD4_190. The sequence goes on along the minus strand of NZ_JBSWWN010000001.1, from coordinate 839,486 downwards.
GGTGTGTGCATGAGTGGTTTAGCCCCGGTCCAATTCGTTTAGGCACTATTATTACGACATAGCAAGAGTTTACACGACACCAGTGAAATTCAGAGTTACACTATTTTTAGTTTTCAAGTTTGGTTGTTTAATTCTTACTTTTATGAGTTTTAGCCTAGTGCTAAATGCTCACTATTAATTACATGGTTGGTTAATGCGCCCTCATTTAAAAATTCTTGTTATAGAAGATGCTGTTGATCTGTTGGAACAAATTACGTCGAGCATAGGCAACACCATTGCTTACTTTGACCGAAGTGATTTGGAAATAAGCCTGCTAGAGGCAAACTCCGTTGCAAAGGCACTACAATTTGTTCGTGAAGACGGTGACATTCAGGCTGTGGTATTTAGCTGGGATGTGGTAGCGAAGGTTAAAGAGCTAACAGACGTAGTGCCTTTAAATGGCGTACTTAATGAAAATACGAGCCCCGCGGCCGAAAGCGCTAGTTCACAAAACGCGAACGAGAAAACCACAAGCGAAAAGTCGTCTGCACGCAACGCAGTGATTGATAATAACGCCAGAGTTATCGACGCTATTAAACGCATTCGCCCTGAACTTCCCGTGTATGTTTTAGGCGATGCAGTAAAAGGATTGGATATTGTAAACCAAGCCAATGGCATTGAATCATTCTTCTATCGTAACGACATTATTTCAGACCCAGAATCCATTTTGGGTTATATCATCAATGACTTTGATGATAGAAACGAAACGCCGTTTTGGACTGAATACAAAGACTATGTGGTAGAGTCTAATGACTCGTGGCATACGCCAGGTCACAGCGGTGGCGCAAGCTTTAGAAACTCACCCTATATTAGTGATTTTTATCGTTTCTTCGGTCGTAACGTGTTCGTCAGCGATTTGTCTGTTAGCGTTGACTCACTGGGCTCACTATCAGATGGCACTCACGCTATTGGTAAAGCGCAAGCCGCTGTTGCGAATACTTTTGAGGTTCGCCATTCCTATTTCGTCACGAACGGCTCTTCTACATCAAACAAAATTATTTTGCAGACGCTGTTGCGTGAGGGCGATAAAGTAATTGCCGACAGAAACTGCCACAAGTCAGTGCACTACGGCATTATTCAGGCGCGAGCCATGCCAGTGTATTTAGACAGTGTATTTAACCCTGAATACGGTATTTTTTCACCGCCTAGGATGGCGCAAATTAAGCAGCTTATTGAAGAAAATACTGATGCTAAACTTATCGTACTGACGGGCTGTACTTATGATGGGTTACTTACCGACCTCAAGCAGGTGGTGAATTTAGCCCATGAACATGGCATTAAAGTGTTTATTGATGAAGCGTGGTTTGCGTATTCCTTGTTCCATCCTGTATTACGCGACTACTCGGCTATCGCAGCTGGGGCAGACTATATAACTCACTCTGCGCACAAAGTGGTGTCGGCGTTCTCGCAAGCATCTTTTATTCATGTAAACGATCCCGATTTCGATAAAGACTTCTTTAAAGAAGTGTTTGCAATTCACACCAGTACCTCGCCTAAGTATCAGTTAATTGCTTCGCTTGATGTATGTCGACAACAGCTGGAGATGGAAGGCTACAAAATCCTTAATGAGCTGCTAAGCAATGTTGCCGAACTCAAATCGCAAATGGCCAAGTTCAAGCGACTTAAAATACTTTCGCCTAGTGACTTTGCGAATATGTTTTCTCATTTCGAAAGCGATAACATTGGGCATGATCCGCTTAAAATCTTAATAGACGTATCGGCGCTTGATTATTCAAACCAAGAAATACATCGTTTCTTGATGGACGAGGTTGGTTTAGAAATCGAGAAGTTTACTCATAGCACTATTCTAGTACTGCTTACGCTAGGCGGAATGCGCTCTAAAATTGTAAGGCTGTACAACGCATTGAAACGTCTTGATGACGGCGCCGTTAATCTAAGCAAGCGCAAGAGCAAAAGCCCGTTACCGGCAGACATTCCGCCAATTCATTTAGATGACCTTCCGTCAAAAGCGTTTTTCAGCCCTAGGGAAGCCATTCCATGGCAAAACAGTGTTGGACGCACTGCAGCAGGTTTAATTACACCGTATCCGCCTGGTATTCCGCTTATTGTTCCTGGACAGAAAGTGGAACAAGCGCATATTGATTACCTTCAGGCATTGGCAAGCCAGAAGCTTACCGTACAAGGTATTTACGACGGTGACATTTATGTTGTTGCTGAATAGCATTAGGAAACAAGAACCAAACCAGTTTGGTTGGTGCTTTAGCTCTTCTGTGTTTTAAAACCCGCCCATTGCACAGTTTCTATTTTTGACTTCATTTTTTACCCTGTTTTTGGCTTCGAATGGAAGCTTACTGAAACAAGGAAATGTAAATGAAAGAGTTAAATACAAGTGAACTTGAAATGGTGTCCGGCGGTTTTGATGGTTGGGAGCAACTAGGCGTTGGAATTGCCATGATTGGTTTGGGCATTGCTATTGTGGGCACAGCAGGGCTAGCAACAGTGCCCATTGCTCTCGCAGGCGCTGCAACGCTCGGTGAAATTGGAATTGGTGCAGTTGGTGTTGGTTTGGCTGGCGCAGGTGGGTTTGCTGCTGGTTCATCGCTGACGTCAACGAGTGATGATACGAAAGAAGCCACAACATTAGACGAGTAATTTAATGTTTAAAGTACAAATTCAAGGTGGAGATACCACCTCAGTTGCATCGTTAAGAGTATTACGTACTTTATGGCCGTTTTCACTTAAAGCGGTAGAAGAGTTAGCTGCAGCGTTGAAGAAGCAAAACGAGTTTGTGCTGGTGGAAGGTGTGACGGAAACATTTGCAACAGAACTTGCCCACGAGTTTGAAAGTGCAAATGTTGTATGTCAGATTTTGCCAAGTGAAAAAGAAGAAGCCTGCTTGTGTATTCCAATTGGTGAGTCACGCAAACGTTGGAACGCTCTAGGTGTCTTGGTATCTCGATAATTAAAAAGGCGTTTACAAGTTATTTGGAACGCCCTTTTTAATACTATCCTTTATCTCGTATTTCCCCACTACAATCTTTTTCTCTTACTATTTGTTTCACTATTGAGACTTGCCGCTTTGCGTTTTGGGTTTCATACCTTACACTTGCGCCGAAAGTAACGAAAAGGGCAGTGCAAATGAAACTAAGTGACGTGAAAAAGCTTCATCAAAAGAAATTTAGAACGCAGTTCGGATTCTATTTGGTGGAAGGAGAGCACTTAGTTTTAGAGTTAATTAACGTTGCTCAGCATGACAGCAGTACATTAGGTGATATCACCCTTTATGTGACAGCTGACTATGAGGCGTGGGTGAAAGAAAGACTTGATTCTTCAGCCTCTAAAATGAAAGTAGAAATGGTATCGTCGCAACAAATGCAGCAACTCAGTGATACTAAGTCACCTCAAGGTATTATTGCTCGCGTTCCACTTCCTAACTCCGCGTTGAATTCACAGCGGTCACAAACCAATATTTCTATAAACAAATGCAGTACCGAAAAGTACATTTATTTGTATGAAGTTCAAGACCCCGGCAACTTAGGCACCATACTAAGAACGCTAGCGTGGTTTGGTGATTTTACGCTATTACTAAGCCCTAACAGTGTGGACCCTTACAACTCGAAAGTTGTACGCTCAAGTATGGGGGCTATTTTCCATGTGAACATGGAATTAAATGTAGCGCTAGAAAGCCTAGGCGAGCGGTTCGAACGTTTCGCCTTCCTAGATATGAATGGTAGTAATATTACCTCTAACACCTTTGGTGATTATCAGTGTTATCTGTTTGGTAACGAAGCCCGTGGCGTGCCTGTTGACGCACTATCACGGCTAAACGCAACGGCGTATACCATTGCGGGAAGCGGTAAAATTGACTCGTTAAACTTAGCCAGCGCTGTGAATATCTGCGCTTATGAATTAACCCGTTAAGTACCTTCCCTCAACTCGATTACGATAGGAAACAACCATGGCATTACAATGGTTTCCAGGGCATATGCACAAAGCCCTGAAAGAAATTAAAGAGTCGCTTAATCAAGTAGACATTCTTATTGAGGTGCTTGACGCACGTATTCCGTATTCCAGTGAAAACCCTGAAATTGCAAAAATTCGCGGCGATAAGCCCTGTATAAAAATTCTTAATAAGTACGATTTGGCAGACCCAGAAATTACCGCGCGCTGGCAGGAGAGCTTAGAGAAAGAGCGCGGCGTAAAGACGATTACGACCTCTAGCGATAACCCAGGCAACAGCAAGCAAATTATGCAGCTGGTTAAAAGTATTTGTTCGTATAAAGAAGGCCAGCCTAAAGCGATTAAAGCCATGATCACGGGTATACCTAACGTGGGAAAATCGACGCTAATTAATATTTTGGCCGAGCGAATCATTGCGAAAACCGGTAACGAGCCTGCTGTAACGAAGAGCCAGCAACGAATTAACTTGGGCAGCGGTATTATCTTGTTTGATACACCGGGAGTACTGTGGCCTAAGCTTGAAAACCCACATTCCATTTATCGGCTGGCTTCATCAGGTGCTGTTAAAAATACTGCCATGGAATACGACGATGTCGGTTTTTTTGCGGCAGATTACCTCATTAAAGCGTATCCAGAAGTAATGAAGGAGCGCTATAAGCTAACCGAATTGCCAGATACTGAAATTGAGTTTTTGGAAGCCGCCGCTAAAACGCGCGGAGCAATTCAAGCGGGTGGTCGCGTAAATCTTCATAAAATATGCGAGATCCTGCTTAAAGAACTGCAGTCGGGTAAGTTGGGACGAATTACGCTAGAGACTCCAGAAATGCTGGAAGTCGAAAAAGAAGAAATGGCACTTGAAGCGGCGAAAAAAGCTGAAGCGAAAGCCAAGCGTAAAGCAAAATTCAAAACAGGCTCGTTGACGCCAGATAAGAAAGATAGGAAAGAAAAACGAGAAGAGAAGCGTCAAGAACAAAGCCGCAGAATGAAGAAAAATAAATGATTACTTTTGATGCTTGCGGACTCGAATGAAGAAGCGATAGGCTTTAATACAATACCCAAGCTTTAGTTAGGAAATGAGGTTGGACAATATTAAGTACTTTGATAAAGCACTGTTTAGTGAGTTAAAACATAAAGCGGCAGAGAGTCCTCGCCGACGAGCTAACTTTAACGTTCACAAATCTTATACTGATATGGTTCAGCGTCTTTTTATTGCCATGATGCCAGACTCCTACGTTCGGCCCCATCGACACGCGCAGCCTCACAAATGGGAGTTTTTCATGGTTGTGGAAGGTGAGTTGGAGATTCTTTTTTTCAACGACGACGGCGTGGTAAAAGAAAAAGTAACGTTAACGGCAGGTGGAGAAACCTCAGGCATTGAAATTCCACCTAATACCTGGCATGCAACTGTGTGCTCTAGCCCAGTGGTATTTATGGAAGTCAAGCAAGGGCCGTATGAAGTGACGGATGACAAAGGTTTTGCAAGCTGGTCTCCTGAAGAGGGGAGCGATCTTGTACCACGCTTTCTTGCTTCTCTTAAACAATCAAAGGTTGGTTCTGACGTTACTTGCTTAAGCTCGTCTGTTTCCTAAAACGGCTGCTTTCAACTTGTTTTGCAGACTTTCCTTTTTGGAAAGTCATTGCTATTGCTTATCTACATGGTATGGTTAAGGATAAGTGACACGAGGCGGCTACTGTTTTCACAGAACAACCATTAGCCCAACTATTTCACTTAGTCTCGGCAGAATGCCGTTTGTACATGTACATTGTAAAAAGAGAATTATTATGCGAAACGTTTCAACTGGTTATTTTTATAATTTTAATTACTGATTGCACCTGACCGTCGGTGTTCAGGGGCAAGTATTGGCTTCTGGGCACTGCAGGTAAAAACGTTTTGCAAAAGCCCAGAAGGTATCACCATCTGGGCTTTTTTAATGCCCGAAATTCTCGGTAAAAGACAATGAAAGAAATCACACTAGGCGACATTAGAAAACAGCACAGAGTTAAACAAGAAGTCGTAGCAATGGCGTTATCAGTGACGGCGTCAGGCGTAAGCAAGTTGGAATCAAAGCGTATCCAGGACGTGTCTCTTCAACGTGCTGCTGCTTATTTAGCTGCTGTTGGCGGGAACATGAAAATTGAAGTAACTATGCCTGATGGCGCTACTTTGCAAGTAGGGTAGGCTGGTTCATCTCATACACACCGTGAATAAATTCAAAAGCAGTCGAATAATTAGCAAAGACAGAACTCGGTTAACAAGCTAGTTTTTGTGAAATCAGCTTAGCTTGTCCTAAGTAAGCATTGAATAAATATATTTTTACGACCAATCCCTTTAACTAAGGCACGGCTGGGTTAAAATATAGTGAATTCGATTACAAGGAGTCTTACATGGCCGTTCACGAAATTACCCATCCGCTTATTGCGCATAAACTAGGGCTTATGCGAAATGCCAAAATTAGTAGCAAAGATTTTCGAGAGCTTGCCTCAGAAGTGGGAAATTTGCTGACCTATGAAGCAACGCGAACTCTGCCTACAGAACGCGCTACTATAAAAAGCTGGTCGGGTGACGAAGTAGAAGTAAGACAAATTAAAGGGAAAAAAATAACGGTAGTGCCAATCCTTCGCGCCGGATTGGGGATGTTAGAAGGCGTATTAGAGCTAATTCCAAATGCGAAAATTAGTGTGGTTGGGCTTTATCGCGACGAAGAAACCCTTCAGCCGGTAGCTTACTTTGATAAGGTAGTTAAAAATATCGATGAGCGTACTGCACTTATTGTGGACCCCATGCTTGCCACAGGCGGAACTCTAATCGCAACTATTGATCTACTCAAAAAGAAAGGCTGCCGCAGAATTATGGGGTTGTTTCTTGTTGCCGCACCTGAAGGCATCAAAGCCGTAGTTGATGCTCACCCCGATGTCGATATATTCACAGCTGCTATTGATGAAAGGTTGAATGAAAAGGGCTATATATTGCCTGGATTAGGCGACGCAGGTGATAAAATCTTCGGAACTAGATAGCGATATTAATATCTTTAGATTAAGTTGTTCAAAGGTTTGTTAAATCAGGTACTGTTTTAAACGTTAAAATTATTGAGTTAAACGTTTAAGAAGGTGTTACAATCGAGGGGTGGTCACAGTGCGTGCTGACTGCCCTTCTTTGTTTTAGCGTAGGGCACTCAGCTTCGTTAAATGAGTTAAAAATTAATGAACAAAACAAAACTAACCCTTAAAGATGTTGCTGAGCAGTTAGGCGTATCAACGGCTACCATTTCAAATGCGTTTAATCGTCCAGATCAATTATCCAAAGCGAAGCGTGAAGAAATTTTATTGCAGTGCAAAAAGATTGGATACAGCGGTCCAAACAAAGCCGCGCAAATTCTGAGGAAGGGAACTTCAAATATTGTAGCTTTAGTACTGGCAGACAGCATTTCCTATATGGTTAGTGATCCTGTAGCAAGTACCTTCATAAAAGGCGCTTCTTCTGCGTTACAGGAAAGTGGTAAACACTTGCTTCTCTATGCAGGCGACTCGAATAGTATTGCTGATGTTGTAGACTTCGTTGATGGATTTATTTGTTATGGTCAACCTCGTAATGTAAATCTTATAAGAGAACTGGCTGCCTCACTTAAACCTGTAGTTACTGTCGATTTTGATATTGATAATAAGCCCTCAATCAATATTGATAATGAAGAAGCGGCTTATCAGGTGGCTAGTCATGCTTTAAATGAAGGCGATTCAGTCGCAATTCTAGGGTTACGACTTATTGACTCTCCTGCAACGTGCCGTATTTATGATAGCCCTCTTATTGATGTTGAAACCTCTATTGCTCACCGACGCTTAGATGGCTACTTAAGGGCTGCTGAAGATAAAAATGTGGTTGTAACGAAAGAAGCCATTTGGCATCTACCAGAAAGTGATAGGCACTTCGCGCGACAAGCTGCAAAAGAAGTGCTTACAAGCTCCCCTAGACCTAACGTTGTAATTTGCATGAGTGACATCATAGCGTTGGAGCTGTTGCATATGGCACTTGAGATGGGCATAAAGGTTCCACAAGAATTAAAGATCACTGGCTTCGACGGCATCGAAGAAGCCGAGAGAGCGCGACCAAGTTTAACAACGGTATGTCAATCTAGCTCTCAAAAAGGCGTAGAAGCTGCAAAATCGCTTTTAGATCACGTTAAAACTAAAAATACGCTGCCGTTTGAAGTACGTTTAGGCGAAACGGTTTAGTAAGACGCTTTGTCTTTGAAAAATTCTGCTTTGAAAGGGCGTCTATTTTCAAATGTTTTTAGTAAACGAGGGAACAAACAGCGGGTGCAAATTTAATTAAGTATTTGTGTCGGCTAGGTTCCCCCTTTCATAGCTAATGTTTTTTCCGTTCACAACTTTGCAACTTTCACACTAGTGAATTTAGAAGTTAAAGCATCTTAATTATTTAAGATGCCTTTTAAAATTGGCTATGGCTATAACCATCCAAATATAGAGTTTCAAAAGAAATGTTAACAGTATCGGAAGAAACCTAGTGTTAGGATGTCGTTACTAAAATGGTCTATATTAAAAGTACAGATGCTATTAAATGGGCTAATAGCTAGAGCCTGATGTTTGCAGTGAATTTACTGTTCAGAATCTATTAGGCCAAGTTAAGCCTGATCATCCCAAACAAGCGCTTTAAAATGTTTTCGGCACATTGATTCATAACGGTCATTCCCGCCAATTTGTACCTGGTCTCCATTTTTAACCGCGTTTCCACTTTCATCTAGCCTAACTACGAAGTTAGCTTTTCTGCCGCAGTGGCACACTGTTTTAAGTTCGAAAAGCTTATCTGCCCATGCGAGCAGATAATGACTGCCTTCAAAGGTTTCTCCCAAAAAGTCCGTTCGTAAACCATAGGCAAGCACCGGAACGTCCAATTCGTCTACTACTTCAACCAGCTGCCGAGCCTGCGCTTTAGTAAGAAATTGGGCTTCGTCGATGAATACACAGTCAGGCTTTCGTTCTTCGCAGTCTTGGCGTATTGATAAGAATAAATCATCTTCTTTGTTGTAGAGCTTAGCGTCTGCTTGCAATCCAATTCTTGAGGTAACTTTACCCACACCATAGCGGTCATCAAGGGCCGCAGTGTAAATAATAGAGTGCATGCCTCGCTCGCGATAATTATAGGCTGATTGAAGAAGAGAGGTGGATTTTCCTGCATTCATCGCAGAATAGTAAAAATAAAGTTGAGCCATGGTGATTAATAATTTTCGTTGTACCAAGAAATAAGGTTATTAGCATCCATAGGTTTCGCATAATAAAAACCTTGCAAGTAATCTGCACCGAGCGCTGAAACATGTGCTTTTTGTTCTGCAGTTTCAATGCCTTCTGCAATAGTTTTACAGCCAAACTCTTTTGCCATTAATATGGTTGCCCTTATTATGGTATCACTCTCCTCAGTTCTATTCTGTATAAAAGAGCGGTCAATCTTGATAAAGTCGAATGGTATTGACTGGAGTCTGCTTAGTGAGGAGTAGCCGGTTCCGAAGTCATCAATAGATATTTTCACGTTTCTATCAACCAGTTCACTCACTCTCTGACCTATGAGTTTTTTATCTATCGCAAATACACTTTCAGTAATTTCTAGGTGCAGTTGCGTTGGGGCTATTTGTGTCGATTTAAGCGCTCTGTCTAAAATTTTGGAGAAACCGTCGTCTAACATTTGCGCTACTGACACGTTTACTGAAATGGATATTTCGTTACCAAACGACCAGTGAGAAAGGTCAATAAGGGCTCTGTTTAATACCCATGCTCCTATTTCAGGCATTAAGCCACTTTTTTCTGCAAGTGGGATAAACACGGAGGGGGATATATAGTCGTCTTCACACTTCCACCTTAACAGCGCTTCAACAGTGAACACGGTATTCGTATTCACATCAATAATTGGCTGATAGAAAACGCTCAATTCACCGGCTTCGATGGCTGTGCGAAGCCTTTCACATAATTTTTGCTCAATCTTTATTTCTGCATGGAGGGCTTCGTTAAACACGCTTACCGACCCACGCTGTTTGCGCTTCTGGTCGTACATGGTTAGATCGGCGTGTTGAATTAGTTCAAGAGCAGCATCACCGTGCGAAGGAAACATTGCAATCCCTATTGTGGCATCTAGGGTAATTTGGTTGTCATCCGCAAAAATAGGAATAGTGACCCCACTTCGCATAGCGTGCGCTACGGCTTTGGCCGTATCAATATTCGCGTAGGGTATGACAGCAACGAACTCATCTCCCCCCCAGCGGCCTAAGTGATTATCTTCTGTGTAGTTACGAAGTCTTTTAGCAATTTCGGCCAGTACAATATCGCCAATCTTATGTCCAAGGCTGTCATTCACTTGTTTGAAGCCGTCCAAGTCGATAAACAGAACTGCAAGGGAGTTATCAAGGGCGCGCGTTGTATCCAGAAGATTGTTTAAATGCTTTAAGAAACCATTTCTGTTGGGCAGGTCTGTAAGAGGGTCTCTGTTCGAAAGGCGATATAATTCCGCGGTTCTTCGCTCGACTTCTGCTTCCAGATTTAAATTAGAGGCATCTAGCTTTTGGTTTGAAGCGATAAGCAATTGGTTTACTTTCTCTGTTTCATTTCTCTCTATTTTCATTTGCTCCATTAGCTTATTATTTTTAGCCTTGATGTATAAGGTGTTGATAAAAAACTTGTGGTAGCGAAACGCACTAGTAAAAATACCAAACCAAAATACAAGCCCGAGCACACCTAAAACAATAAACTCGCCATTTTTATCGAAGATAGCGCACAAAGACATAGGAATAAGAAGCGCGGTCGAGTAAAAGCCAACAAGGTATTTATTGGGTGATAATACGGTTCCTGCTCCGCCGGACATAGCTGAAAGTACCACCATGGTCGCTGCAAGCTCAATTGTTGCCATGGTTGGATAAAACAAAACAGAGTACAGCCCCCAAATACTCCCTGTGGTAAACAAGCCAATTGAGAATCTTAACAAAACTGGTCTAGGGTTATAGTGAGTGCCTACAAGTTTAAAACGCCAGAAAATAGCATCTAAAAGACGCACTATCGACACGCCCATCATTACCATCCAAACCTGAAATTTCTGAACGAATATTGAAGGAGAGTCACTTTCGAAGAAAAACAATAAACCAGAAAAAGCAAACATGGTCATCAGAAAACCAATGAAACTGTTGCCAATGAGCATATCAGTTGTATCTCGCTCTATCTCAATTTGCGATATTGACTCTTGATCTATATTCAACGAGAAAAACCTTTTAACAATTTGATGCCTTAAGCGCGTCCGATGAAACCCAGACTATCAAACTATAGTGTTTCTTTCTGGGCACTTTTTTAATTTTTACACTATATTTTAATTTATCACAGAGCAATTATCACGCTATCGGTTTGTTAGATTTTGAATGAAATCATTAACCAATTTGCTTTCCATGCCGTTCAAATTGCATTCCCTTTCTTAATCGATATTTAGTTTTTTACCGTCGTATTTGTTCTCTGTGTTTAACCACAAGGAACTTAAGTATTAACACTTTTGAAAGGTCAGGTAATACTTTCGAAGTAATTTTTTTCACAGGTTGTTTACAATGTTGATTTTTTGTTATACATTCTTAATCGATTAAGTATGTTTGTGTTGCCACCAACCCTAGTAGTTAGGGTAGCGGCTACTTAGGATTTAACAACTCCAACACATTACCGGAGAAAATATGAAAAAACATCACACACTCAACGCACTAACATTAGCCGTTTGTACAGCACTTTCTGGCACGGCTTTCGCTCAAGAATCTGCGACACCAGAGACTGAAGCAAAATCTAAAGAGAAGTTCGAGCAAATCGTTGTTACTGCAGCGCCAGGTGGCGCAACAATGCAGGAAGCGAGTGTTTCAGTTAGCGCTTTTGATGAGGAAGATATTCTTAAGCTAGCGCCTCGCTCAACAGCTGAAGTATTCCGAGCTTTGCCGGGTATTCGTGCTGAATCATCAGGTGGTGGCGGTAACGCAAACATTACAATTCGTGGTATTCCGCTAGCGACAGGCGGCTCTAAGTTTCTTCAGCTTCATGAAGACGGTTTACCAGTACTAGAATATGGTGACATTAACTTTGGTAACGCAGATAACTTCCTACGTTACGATTGGTCGGTGGCGAATGTTGAAGCAGTACGTGGTGGTTCAGCATCAACGTTTGCAAGTAACTCGCCAGGCGGTGTTATCAACATGATCAGCAACACGGGTGAAGTAGGTGGTGGTGCTATTGGTACATCATTCGGTGTTGACTATGAAGAGTTCCGTTTAGATTTCCGCTACGGTGGCGAAATCACTGATGACCTATATTATCACATTGCAGGTTTTGCTCGTGGCGGCGAAGGTCCTCGTGAAACTGGTTACAATGGCGACCAAGGCGGTCAGGTTAAATTTAATATCACGAAGATGCTTGATAATGGTCACATTCGCTTCTTCTACAAGAACTTAGATGACAAAGTGTCTACGTACCTTCCTTCACCAGTACTCGTTAAAGGTGACGGCGAATACGGCCCAGTTCCAGGCTATGATGCCAGTTCACAAGCGCTGAATTCTGCGTATAACACAAACATTTCTACTTTCGACAGCTTCGGTAATCCGGAAAACCGTGACGTTCGCGACGGTATCGAGTCAAAAGTAAACTCATTTGGTGTAGAAGTTGACTTGGAAGTAGCTGAGAATTTGTTCTTATTAAACAAATTCCGTATTTCAGATATTTCTGGTGGCTTCATCGCGCCGTTCACTGACGGTTTCCCAGCAGGCCCAGGTGATGTATCTAACTTTGCATCAGCACTATGTTCTGGCGCGACAGACGGTGACGGCAATGCCCTTAACTGTGATAGCACTAGCGTAGTATTGGCCAACGGTCCTGGCGCAGGTGAAGTATATACAGGTCAAGCATTTACAAATCTTCAGTTTGATACGCGAATTAACGACCTTGGCAACATGATAAACGATTTTAGCTTGCGTAAAGAGTTTGATAACGGTATCGACCTAACAGTAGGTTACTACTACTCAAATCAAGACATCGCTACAAGCTGGTCAAGCTGGCAGACGTTTATCCAAACACTTGATGGTGACAATTCTCAGTTGCTTACTATCACAGATGCAGACGGTGTTGAGCTAGTGTCTGATGGTTTACTATCGGCAAGCTTCCTTTCTTGGGAATGGGATCTTAACTATGTGACTAAAGCACCTTACATGAACGTTGGCTTTGAGTTATCGGACAACATTCTCATTGATGCGTCGGTACGTCACGATACCACTGAAGCTTCTGGCGAGCTTATTAGCTCTTGCTGTGGTGGTAATGCTGATTTCGACCTAAACGGTAACGGTGTAATTGAGCAAATTGAAGATGCTTCTGCAACTAATAGCGGCTTTATTCGCGGTGGTGTAATCAACCTAAACCGTGCTGGTGCGGCTTCTCAAATCGTAGATTACAGTGCAAATAACACGTCTTACTCAATTGGTGGCTCATACCTATTGAGCGATAGCCAAACGTTCTTCGCTCGTTACTCTAAAGGTGGCCGTGCCATTGCTGACCGCCTACTTCAAATTGGCGGTACGTTGAACGCGGATGGTAGCCTAACAAGCACAACTTCAGGTTACGACACAACCAAACAGTTCGAAATTGGTTACAAGTACGGTACTAAAGACCTAATGGTTAACGCTACTTTGTTTGATACTGTTACTGAAGATACGCAAGCAGAAGTAACAAGCGGTCTAACTTTCATGCGTGAGTACGAAGCAACAGGTCTTGAGCTAGAAGGTCGTTGGAATGCAACTGACAACTTTGTTATGTCAGGTAACTTAACGTGGACTGATGCAGAAATTAGCGATGACGTTAATAACCCTGCATTAGAAGGCAATACGCCTCGCCGTCAAGCGGATTGGATCTGGACTATTACTCCAGAGTACGTTACCGACACATGGTCTGTTGGTGCTTCACTACAAGGCTCTACTGAGTACTTCGTACAAGACAATAATGACCTGAAACAAGATGGCTACACGCTTGTAAACTTATTTGCTACCTATTGGGTAAACGACCAGTTCTCAGTGTCACTTAACATGAACAATGCGACTGATGAGTTTATCATTACTGAATCAGAAGAAGGTTCTGCTGCAGTAGGTAGCTATGTACGTGCTCGTCCTCTGAACGGTCGTACAACAGTACTTTCACTTAAGTATATGTTTGACTAAAGCTAGGTAAATTAACGCGTAATATAAAAATATTTTGCCTAGGTAGGATATATATATCACGTTAAATTTCAAAGTCTTAAAACGCCCACTTGATACTGAAGTGGGCGTTTTTATTTGTATCATTTGTTGTTATTCTTTTTTAGTTCGAGTTGTTTGGCTATAGCGCCGGAAAGACGGTCTAATAAATGGGCGTGTTTTTTATGGATAACATGAACTAACTCGTGCTCTACAAGCGGGATATATTCTATTCCTGATTGCTCAAAAATAGCTTTTTCTGAATAGTCACTGGGTAAAATTGCGTAATCAAACCTGCCGTTTAATAATAAACTGATAACATGATTGAAGTCATCGAACTCGAAGATATTAGCGCTAAGCTCATCTGGGTTCACATGCATATTGAAGAAAAAACGCGTGGTCACGGCTATTGCTTTATCTGGGGCTTGAATCACGCTTTTATCGCACTGTGCCCCTCTAATACACAGCAAAAAAGATGCACCATGGGAGAGGGCAGGTGGGACAATAATAATATTATTATCAGGTTGTGACACCACGTCGTAGCGAATAACATCTGCATCCGTCATTCCTTCATTTAAAAGTCGAAGCCCTCGTTCACCACCAACTTTTTCAAATGTAACTTCTATACCAATATCACGATAAGCGCGTTGTATTAACGGTTTATAGAAAGCAGCCACGCGAGGGTGGTTGAGTTCTCCGACGATGAAATTTTGTCCATTATCATGCGCCAAGGTACAAAACGACAAAGATAACGATAAAACTAAAAAGAGAGAGGAAACGCTTTTATTTATTAAAACTAGCGCCTTTATCACAGCACAGATCCTTTCGTTAAGAGATGAGATTAACTAAAGGATAGAGCACGAATTAAACAATAGAAAGGAAACGAGCCTCAGATTTGAGCGCATAAAAAAGCCCTGTCACCAGAAGAGTGGCAGGGCTTTGTGTCAATATAACCGCATGGTTGTTTTACGCAGCGTTTTGACCGCCATCAATTGCTTTAAGCGTTTGTGACGCTGGAACAAGTTCCATATCGAACGTGTACTCGTCTACACGTACTGCTAGCTTGCGCTTCTCGTTGTAGTCGTGAAGCTTAGCTGCTTCATCAGCTGTAACTACGCCTTTTTCTTGAAGCTTGTTAAGCGCGTGTTCAAATGAGATGAACGGCACTACAGGCTCTTTGCGAAGTGCTTTTTGCACTTTACCAAGAAGGTGCGCAACTGCGTGTTTCGCTTTAAACGCCTGCTCGTTAATGTCGTTACCATCACCTGGGCTAACACGCACAAGATGCGTAAGCTGCTCTTT
Source organism: Alteromonas sp. ABD4_190 (assembly GCF_056160105.1). Taxonomy (NCBI): domain Bacteria; kingdom Pseudomonadati; phylum Pseudomonadota; class Gammaproteobacteria; order Alteromonadales; family Alteromonadaceae; genus Alteromonas; species Alteromonas sp. ABD4_190. Next base: position 823,992 of record NZ_JBSWWN010000001.1, on the reverse strand, counting down.
CACACTGTTGTCTTGCATAGATGCAATTGATAACTCACGTACTAGGTCGTCGCTAATACCCGCAACACTGTTGGTGTAAGTATTAGTAAGAAGACGCATTAGACCTCGTGTTGCTGTGTTCGGGAAATTGTTGATGAAATTAACAATTGCCTGATCAGCTTGCTGTAAAGACCACTGCATTGCGTACTCAAAGTACGGAAGCGCAAGCTTTCTATCTTCGATGCGCTGCTCGTAGAAACGAATTGCTGCCATCGCACCGTACAGGTAGCTCATAACGTCACCAAGACGCGCCGATAGAAGCTCAGCTTTCTTAAGGTCACCACCTAGTACTGCAAGCGAAAGGTCAGCTAGTGGCGCTAGTTTTGCAGATATGCTGTTTACACGCTTCTCGTACTTGCGAACCTCAGGTAGCGCAGACTCGCTTTCACGTAGGAACGGAAGGTAGCCTTTACCTAGGCTGCGGAACGCATTTTTAACACTAAAGCCAACAGTTTTACGAAGTACTTTGTTAAACTCTGCATCCGCCGAACTTTCGTTGCTGTGGATTAGGTCAACCATGTCCTTAAGGTAAGGGTGACAACGCATTGCACCTTGACCAAAGATCATTAGGTTACGAGTAAGAATGTTCGCGCCTTCTACCGTAATTGCGATAGGAAGTGCAGCATAACCACCCGCCAATGTATTCTGAGGACCGCGCTGAATCGCTTTACCTGCTTGGATATCCATCGCAGAGTTCATAACGTCGCGACCTAGCTCAGTCATGTGGTACTTAGCAATTGCTGTCACTACCGATGGCTTAACGCCTAGACCAAGACCTTCAGTCGTTAGAACACGCATGGCTTCAAGTAAGAATGTCTTACCCGCGATGTCAGCCATTTTCTCTTGAATACCTTCGAAGCGACCGATTGGAAGGCCAAACTGCTCACGAACGAACGAATATTCTACCGTACCTTTAAATGCAGACTGTGCAGTTGCCACGCCCATTGCCGGAAGTGAAATACCACGACCTGCGCCTAGGCAGCTAACTAGCATCTGCCAGCCACGGCCAATGTTCTTTTGACCACCAATAATGAAGTCCATAGGAATAAAAACGTCTTGACCACGAGTAGTACCGTTGTAGAAACGTACGCCCATAGGATCATGACGGTTACCTAGCTCAACACCTGGGTGCGACTTAGGAAGAAGGGCACAAGTAATGCCTAGCTCCAGCTTGTCGCCAAGTAGTTGGTCTGGGTCGAATACTTTAAATGCAAGACCAAGTACAGTCGCAATTGGCGCAAGCGTTATATAGCGCTTGTCCCAGCTTACTCGAAGACCAAGTACTTCTTCGCCATTGTATTCGCCTTTAGTAACGATAGCCGCATCGGGAATCGCACCTGCATCTGAACCTGCCTCTGGGCTTGTTAGCGCGAAACATGGAATGTCGCGACCATCCGCAAGGCGAGGTAGCCAGTAGTCTTGCTGCTCGTTTGTTCCGTAGTGCATTAGAAGCTCACCCGGGCCTAACGAGTTAGGTACCATTACAGTTACCGCAATTGCACCGCTTTTCGCAGCGATTGTTGCAACAATAGTAGAGTTTGCATAAGGACTGAATTCAAGACCACCAAATTTCTTTGGAATGATCATAGAGAAGAAACGGTTCTTACCAAGGAAGTCTAAAACTTCTTGAGGGATGTGCTTACCGTTACCAAGCTCGAAATCATCGATCATATTCAATAATTCAGCTACTGGACCATCCATGAATGCTTGCTCATCCGCGCTCAGTTTTGCCTGAGGTATATCGCGCAATGCCTGCATGTCAGGCTTACCCTGATAAATAGAAGATTCAATCCATACGTCGCCCGCGTCTAGGGCTTCTTGTTCTGTGACTGAAATTGGGGGTAATACTTTCTTTAAGCTAGTTCTGATACTCATAATTAACTCATCCGCTCATCTGACCAGTTGTTTTAGTTAATACTACACCTTATTTACAAAAGATCAAAAAAAATCACTAATCTAAACGTTAATTAGTGTTAATGTTTCATTATTTCATAGGCTTAGCAATTAAGGTTATAGACTATGTATCAAGAAAATATACGTACGCGTGATCTTTTTTGATGATTAAATTTTTGTGTGAGTTATGTTAATTGCTGTTTTCAATGTAAAATTTCGTTATACAGATCCAAGGATATTGTGATGAGTCACACATCTAGCAACGCGCCAATAGCGATAAGATTCCCTGTTATAACGCTAATATTAGTCCTAGTGGTCACAGCCATTTCTCTTATCGGAGCTCAAAACTTATATTTCCGCGGGGACTATAAGGTATTTTTCGAACCTGACGATCCACAACGATTAGCATTTGAAGAAATGCAGAACATTTTCAATAAAAGCGAAAATGTTGCCTTTATGGTGGTGCCTAGCGACGGTCAAGTATTAAAATCTTCTACGCTTACGCTAGTGAAAGAATTAACAGAAGCTGCATGGCAATTACCTTTGTCTACAAGGGTCGAATCAATATCGAATTATCAAAATACCTTCGATGACGATGGCGATTTAATTGTTGAAGATTTAATTACTGCAGAGAAGCTCTCTAAAGAAGGTATTGCGAACATCGCTCAAGTACTTTCTCGCAGCCCAGAAGTTTACGGGCGACTCATTTCAAGAACCAAAGACGTTACCATTATTGATACGACGATTCAGTTACCTGATGGCGACCAAACCCAGCAAGTAATTGAAATAGCTGAAGCAGCGAAACAAATTAAAGCTCATTTTGAGAGTAAATATCCAGACCATAAAATTTACTTAAATGGAATGGTAATAATGAATGACGCATTTGCTGTAGCAGCACAGCAAGATGCCGAAATATTAATACCCTTAATGTTTTTACTCATCTTTGTTGCGATGGCCTTAATTGTAAAATCACTTTGGGCGGCAGTTTTTACATTATTTATAGTGATTTTTTCTGTAGCAATCACTTTGGGTTTTACGGGCTGGCTTGGTGTGTATTTAAGTACGGCTACAGTGAATGCGCCAACTATGATTACAACGCTTGCAGTTGCTGATTGCATTCATATTATCGTTGGAGTGAAGTACTACCTTAACCATGGGTTAGCCAACAAAGATGCGATTAAAAAGAGTATTGAGGTAAATAAAAAACCGATACTCATTACTAGCATAACAACCGCTATAGGCTTTGTTATGTTGAACTTCTCAGCGGTACCTATACTTTCTCACTTAGGTAACATGACGGCGTTAGGCGTTATGCTGGCCTGTGTTTTTTCCCTCACAGTATTACCGTCATTTCTGACACTTCTCCCTCTTAAAGCCACCGTTGCAGTTAACAATTCATTGTTTTCTAAATGGGCCGCTTGGGTAAATCGTCGCCACAGGGTACTACTGCCTACATCGCTTATCATCATTGTGGGGGTCAGCCTGTTTGCAACCAATAATGTTTTAAACGATGTTGCGGTTAAATATTTCGATGAACGTAGTTCATTCCGACAAGCGGTAGAAGTAAACGAAGATAAGCTTGGTGGGATGTCGAATATTGACTTTGTCATTTATACGGACCAATCATACGGCGTCACTAACCCCAACTTTCTACAGCAGATAGAGAAGTTTTCTAATTGGCTACGGGCACGAAGTGAAGTCAACCACGTTTTAACTTTTACCGATACGCTTAAACGCTTGAATCGAAACATGAACGGCGATGATCCAAGTTTTAATGTTATACCTACAGACGGCGAGCTCGCATCTCAATATTTATTGCTGTATGAAATGTCTTTACCATTCGGGTTAGACCTTGGAAACCAAATTGATATAGACAAGTCAGCACTTCGTATAATCGCACTCACGGAAAACTTGGGAAGTCGCGATATAACGACATTAGAAAGGGAGGCAAAAGCCTACTTTGCGAGCTTGTCAGACGATTATCGAATTGAAGCTGCAAGCCCACCACTAATGTTTGCCCACATTGGTGAGAGAAATATGAAAAATATGGTGTGGGGAAGTGTGTTCGCACTTGTTTTAATTTCCATACTTATTCTATTTGCTTTGAGGTCGATAAAACTTGGTGGCATAAGCTTAATTACAAACCTACTGCCTGCAGCAATAGGATTCGGGGTGTGGGGAATTATCTCAGGCGAAATAAATATGGCGCTTTCTGTCGTCATCAGCATGACGATGGGAATAATAGTAGATGATACTGTTCACTTTTTGACAAAGTATCAAGCCGCTAAATCGCAGGGTTCGAGCGCAAAAGAAAGTGTTGTTTATGCTTTCGAAACGGTAGGAATGGCCTTAACGACAACGACAATTGTCCTTACGATAGGTTTCGCCGTATTAGCATCATCAAGCTTTGTCTTGAACGCACATATGGGTATGCTGACAATCATTATTATTGTGGCCGCATTAATTGTTGATTTCATCTTCCTGCCAGCGCTGCTCGCATGGCTAGAAAATACTAAAACAGCTCAGAAGGAGTCTTAATATGAATTTTTTCTTGCGAATAGTGTTGATTACAGCATTAAGTTGCACTGTTAAGTACGGTTTGGCTTCCGAAATAAAAGGTGATGAACAGGCCATCGCCATAGCTAAAGAGCGAAAGGCCAGAGATACGGGGTGGGGAGCAAACGAAGCAAAAGTTCTAATGCTCTTGAAAAACTCTCAGGGAAAAGAGGCGACGAGAAAACTTGAAGTTAAGTCATTGGAAGTAGCAGATGACGGAGATAAGGCACTTACGGTTTTTGAGTCTCCTAGGGATGTAAAGGGTACAGCATTTCTAAGCTTTTCTCATGCACTTGAGGCTGATGAACAATGGATATTTTTGCCAGCGTTGAAGCGTGTAAAACGCATATCGTCGCAAAGCAAAAGTGGCCCTTTCGTCGGTAGTGAGTTTGCCTTTGAAGATATGACCTCGTACGAGGTGGAAAAGTTTTCGTATACTTTTTTGGGAGAAGAAGAAGTAAATGGTGAGGCCTGTTTCGTTTTAAAGCAAGTCCCAGAATACGATTTCTCAGGGTATTCTTTTCAAAAAGTCTGGATAGACAAATCACATTACCGCGTTCAGAAAGTTGAGTATTATGACCGCAAAGAGTCGTTGTTAAAAACACTCTATTTATCAGAATATAAGCAATACAAAAACAAATTTTGGCGGCCTATGAAAAGTTTGATGCAAAACATGCAGACCAACAAATCGACGTCTCTGATTACTGAAGAATTGACGTTCGACACAGATTTGGATGAAAGCGATTTCAACAAAAACAGCTTAAAGAGAGCCCGATGATTAACCAGGCTGCTGCTCTTTTAGTTCTTGTCAGTTTTACTGCTTTTAGCAACGCCGTAGAGTTCACAGGCTCAGCGGGAATTGATTTACAGTATTATTTGCAAGATTCTTTGTATCCGCAGCAAGAGCGAGCATACCTCTCTACTTACATTGCGCCTGAAATTTATGCAGAATTCAATGAGGGACAAAATACGTTAATTTTTAGCCCTTTCTATCGACTAGATGAGCATGATAATGAGCGCACTCATGGCGATATTAGAGAGTTACAGTGGGCGCATTATCAAGACAATTGGGAAGCTAAAGTAGGCGTAGGTAGAGTGTTCTGGGGGCAAACTGAATCTGTGCACCTCGTGGACATCATAAATCAAACCGATGCTGTAGAGTCTGTTGATGGTGAAGCCAAATTAGGCCAACCTATGGTGAATTTTTCATATTTTACAGACTACGGAAGTTTTTCGCTTTTCGTTTTGCCGTACTTCCGCGAGCGAACCTTTCAAAGTGATAAGGGGCGTCTTCGCCCGCCTTTGGCTATTTCTAATGCTATTTATGAATCCTCTGAGGGAAAGAGTAATGTTGATTATGCAGTAAGGTGGCAGTCGTCTATCGGGGATTGGGAAGTTGGGCTATCGTACTTTTCAGGAACTACAAGAGAACCTGAGCTAGTTACTGAAATTTCAGAGTCTGGGGCATTGTCCATAAACCCTTTTTACGCGCAGATAGACCAGGTAGGTTTAGATTTGTTAAAAGTAAGTGGAGCTTGGCTGTTTAAAATGGAAAGCATTTATAGAAAAGGACAGTCAAAAAATTTTGCAGCTTTAGTGGCGGGCTTCGAGTACACTCGAGAAGGTGTATTCGGCAGCCGATACGGTTTGGGGTATTTGGCGGAATATCAATATGATGAGCGAGAAAATAATTTTTTTGCAATAGCTCAAAATGATATGATGCTTGGATTACGAGTGATAGCAAACGACATAGCAGGAAGCGAGATACTTGTTGGGTTTGTACAAGATCTAGATACAACATCTACGTACTCTGCTTATATAGAGGCAAGTAGTAGACTATCGGCAAATTGGCGATGGACATTAGATGGGTACTTTTTCTCATCTGATGATCAGGATGACCCTTTCTTTTTTTTGAGAAGGGATGATCACATTAAGTTTTCATTAGAGTACTATTTTTAAGGTGAAGAGTAGATGAATCGGTTTTTATGGACATTAGGTGTAATGGTTTTTGGATTTTCTCAAGCCCATGCAGCGCCTAAAAATTATGGATTAGCAACAGTTGGTTATAATAACTTCGATGCCTCAAGCGTAAGCGATAAAGAGTTTGCTTACAGTCTGGCCGTTGGTAGACAGGTTCACCGTCAGTGGTATGCTGAAGCAGGGTACATTAGCCTTTTTGATTATTCAGATAATGAAACTAAAGCCAATGGTGACGCGCTATATCTTGCCGTGTTAGGAAAAGCAAGTAGCAGCAAAGGTGAATTATTTTATAAACTCGGCGTTGCTAGAGTTGATGCTGATGTAACTTCAGAATGCATAGAAAATGATGTATCCATTCGTTGTGGCGTTTCGGAAAGTCTGGCAGCAGGGCTCGTAGGTATAGGGTTCGATTATTATGTTGGGTTAAGATCTATGGTTCGTATGGAGTATGTTCATATGACAGGTGAAGACAGCTTTTCTACCAACATGCTGAATGTCGGTTTTAGATATAACTTCGATTGAGATTCGTTTTTTAATCCAAAACATGGGTAAACTTGTAAACATAAGTAAATTCATTACGACGGATTTACAATGAAAAACGAATTAGACAGCAAGTTTTTACTACAGGTTTTCGATAAAATTCGCCAACATGGCGCACAAGAAAACGAGCAGTATAAGCTCAATGGGATAACAGCGTTTACAGACCACGACGGTTACACGCTGTTCATTGAAGATGTCAACGTAAAGCTTCAGTTTGGCTTTCATAACCAGTACCATTTTGATTATGATTCAAAAGAACAGTACGAGTCTTTTGAGAAAAAACTTAAGCAAATCGATAAAGACTATTGATACTTATTACTCGGCGGTTTCTTTAAAACCGGCGGGTAATAGATAGTTTTGTAGACTAGCATAACAGTCGGTTGTTCATCGTGGCCACGGCATACGGCCGTCGGCCTTACTTTCTTGCTTTTTCCTTTTTTCGTAATACTCTTGCCGATTGACTGGCTCAATTAGCCCCGCTAAAAGCGTTCTGCTACAATGCCGCCCAATTAACTTTAAAGGAAAGATACATTGGCTGCGGCAATTAAAGCTCCTAAGTTTAAATTGGCATTTATTGGCCCTAAATTCTGGCCTGTTTGGTTGGGCGTTTTTGTCCTATACACAATTACTTGGCTACCTTTACCTGTTATCCGCACCATAGGAGGCGGCGCAGGAAAGCTGATTGCGTTAGCGGTTCCTAAGCGAGCGAAAGTTGCGAAGCGAAATTTACAGCTTTGGAACCCGTCTTTGTCAGAAAGTGAAGTTGAAGCGCTGTACAAAGAAAATATACGTCGAACGGGTATGGCACTGTTCGAAACCGCCATGGGGTGGTGGTGGCCTGATTGGCGAGTTAAGCGCGCTATTAAAATCGAAGGTACTGAGCACGTAGAAGCTGCCCTTGCTCACGGTAAAGGCGTTTTTGGTATGGCGCTTCATAATATGAACTTAGAGTTTGCGTGTCGTGGCATTGGCTTTTACCATCCAAGTATTGCCTTTTACAGAAAACACAACAACCCGCTAATCGATTACCTTCAGTATCACGGGCGCAACCGCTCTAACAAATACATGATTGATAAGCGCAATGCCAAGGCACTTATCGCAGCACTTGATGATAAAGAGCTATGTTTGTACTTGCCTGACCAAGATTACGGCCCCAGACAAAGTATTTTTGTGCCATTTGGTGGCGTGAAAGAGACAGCTACAACAACGGCGACGCTAATGTTTATTAGGCGCACAAATTCGGAACCTATGCTCATAACTTCGCAATACACTAAGCGTGGCTATAAAATAAAGATATACCCACCACTTTCTGAACTTGGTGCATTGGAAGATGCAGAGGCTCTAACACTTTTAAACCAGCACGTTGATAGGGCAGTGAAAGAGCAACCAGAGAGCTACTTATGGATGCATAAGCGTTTCAAGACGCGCCCTGAGAGTAATCCAGAATCGCTTTATAAATCACTGTAAACGGTAAATTAAACGCCACTCTAACGGAAAGGGTATACAGCAGTTAACCACGATTAGAGTGACCGAGCTGCCAGCAATTCGCAGAAGATAAAACTTTCTAAACGGCAAAAAGTGGATAAAGGGAATAACCGTTGTGTATACCGTAACTGGTTACAACCAGTTTGCTCTTGTCAAAATAGATAAATAGGATAAAGGCGTATTGTAGCCGCTTCGGCTAAAATACAAATATTAGGACGAATTCGATTAGAGATAGTAACTCCGCTCGAATGCTAGCGTGATTACAGATTGGTAGATTATGGGACAGACGAGTTATTCAAGCTCTTCATTTTGGGCAAAGCAAATTGCTATCGCTGTGGTACTTGTTATCGCTGCGGGCGTTTTGATTTATATGTTACAGACACACGAAGAATCACCCACACCCGCGTCACAAAAAGAAGAAAAATCTGTTTCCAAGGGCCTTAGCGAGTTTTATCGCGACTTTCGTATGTCTTCAACGGACCCACTAGAAGGTGAGCAGAGTGATTTCGTGCTTGATATTGCCGGTGTCGATCCTAATCTAGATAGCAAGCTAGCAAAGATGTCCAGTCAAACACGTCCTGTTGAAAAAAATTGGACCGGTGAACACAAATATAGGACGTTCGCAGAAGGTAATACGCTTCGCGAGGCAATTGCACAGTATGCCCAAGCCGAAGGTATGCAGTTAATTTGGAACCTTGAACAAGACTTCGTTATCAAGCATCAATTTCAATTAGACAATACAGTTGCCGGTTCTTTAGCTAAGATTGCAAGCGCCATTGACAGTAGCTTTGAAGGCGAAGTTCAAGCTTATCTATGTGCAGAGCAGCGTACTTTAGTTGTCACGGCTCAAGAAACCGACTTCCTTAAAAGCCAATGTCGCCGTGTACGCGGGTAGCACTTTTCCAGAATTACTCACTGAGCCTGCCAAATAATGTATCCCAGTGTTGCCTCACTTGCTCACGTATAATATCCAACTCTTCAGTTTGGTCAGCGTACTTGGTATCTGCCAGCGTGAGGTGGTGATATTGCTCACGAAGCCGCAGGTACGCTTTTTGTAGTTTTTGTGCTGTTGGCGTGTCAACGATGTTCGCGCTGGCTGCAACATCGAAAATTCTAAGATTATCTGGGTACTCGGTCATTGCTTTCACAGTGCAAGCGTGTGCTAATACAAGATATTGCGCCATAAACTCAATGTCAGTAATACCGCCTTCACACTGCTTTAAATCTACTTTTTCATTATCTTTAGCCAGTAGGTGTTCACGCATTTTTATGCGCATTTTGCAGACATCTTGCGACAGTGTCTGGGGATCTCTAGATTGACTGAGAATTGAATGTCTTACCTGTGCAAAGTCATCCAAAAGCGATGCGTCGCCGCAGATAGCTCTTGCTCTCACCAGCGCTTGGTGTTCCCATGTCCAGGCTTCCTCTATTTGGTATTTCTCGAACCCGTTTATGTGACAGCACAATAGCCCAGCATTGCCAGAAGGGCGCAAACGTAAGTCGGTTTCGTATAGCTGTCCGAACAGTGTTTTCGTATTAAGCAAGTGCATAATACGTTGAGCCAATTTTATGTAAAACTGTTGAGCCTCAATCGATTTTTTGCCGTCTGTACTACTTGAACGGGGTGCATTGTGTATAAAAACCAAATCTAAATCCGATCCATACCCCAGCTCATAGCCGCCCAATTTACCGTAACCAATAACGGCAAAGCCCTTGTCATTACCCTCAAGGTGGGAAGGTACACCAAAGCGCTGTCTCATTTGCACCCATGCTGCGTTAACGACATGCTCTAAAATAACTTCTGCTAAAACAGTTAGTTTATCGCTTACATTATTAATGGGCAGGGATTCACTGATGTCGCTGGCCGCGATACGAAGCTGCTGACAAAGTTTGAACTGTCTAAGCCCATCCATCAGCATTTCAACGTCATCTTGCTCTATACGCAGCATAGTCTCGCGCAGCTCGAGCTGGTATTCCTGCTTACCGGTTTTGATGTCTGTGTTTTGCTGCCCTAAATAGAGTGGGGTAAGTAGCTCATCTAATAAGAGTGGGAATCGCCTAATTTCTTGGGCTATCCAGTCGCTTCTCTCGCAAAGCCTAACTAACTGCTTAAGCACATCTGGGTTTTCAAGTAAAAGGTCAAGATAGGTTGTGCGGCCGGTAATGGCTTCAATCACGCCTAATAATCGGCTCAACACCTGCGCTGTGTGATTAGGGTGCTGCTTAATTAATACATATAAAATTTCTGGAAGAAGTTTGTTAAGCGTATCTTCACCTCTTTGACCTATGCGGTAGTTTCTTTGTTTATCTTTAAAGGCGACGAGAATGGTGAAGATTTGATTACTCTCCTTACTGGAAAGGTGGTCGCTAAACGTTTCAGTAAACTCATCTTCTTGCAATGAAAGGCGCCATGCATCTTGGCATGCAATAAAAAGCTGATCTTCATCTGAGTGGGTATCATGGCACTCCTCAACTAATTCGTTGAAGTGACCGTGAATACGTGCCATGACTTCGTCTAAATGGGTTAAAAAGTCGCCATAAGCGGCAAAGCCCATAACATCAATCAGTGCACTTTGCTGCCACGGCTCGTCAGGCAGTGTTTGAGTTTGGCGGTCTTGGCTTTGTTGTAACGTGTGCTCTACTTTTCGCAAGAACAAATAGTCTTGCTTAAGCTGCTTTGTTACGTCGCTTTCTACAATATCCAATTCGCTCAAAACATCTAAAGTTCGAAGTAAGGACTTACTTTGTAATGCGGGCTCTCGACCGCCGTGGATTAGTTGAAAACTCTGGGCAAAAAACTCTACCTCTCGAATACCGCCAGCACCTAGCTTGATATTGTTGCTTAAGCGTCGCCTGCGAATTTCGGTAGCTATAAGCTTTTTCATGTTGCGCAGCGCATCAAGTGTGGTGAAATCTAAATAACGCCTAAACGTAAACGGGTGAAGAATGCCTTTTAGCCACGAAGCATTATCTGAATGATCATCATTAATAACTCGAGCTTTGACCATGGCAAAGCGTTCCCAGTGCCTGCCCTGGTCCTGATAGTAGTCCTCAAGGGCAGCGAAATGCATTACAAGGGGGCCGGAATCCCCAAACGGACGTAAGCGCATATCAACGCGGTATACTTGCCCATCGTTAGTAACTTTATTTAGTGCTTGTATGAGTTTTTGAGCCAGTTTGGTAAAAAACTGTTGATGCTCCAAGGCTTTCTTGCCGCCGCTAGTTTCGCCTTTTTCTGGGTAAGTGAATATCAAGTCAATGTCTGACGAAAAGTTGAGTTCTCGCCCACCCAGCTTGCCCATACCAAGAATGTACATGTGCATATCTTGCTTGTTGCTCTTTGGCGTTCCATATCGGTGAGCTAAGTGCTGGTAAATCCAATGATAAGCACTAGTTATCAGCGCATCCGCCAATGCCGAAACTTGTGCAAGCGAAGCTTCTATATCCTGTTTGTTGAGTACATCCAAGAAGGTTATACGCGCCATTTCTTGATTGCGGTATTCACGAAGTTCTTTAAGTAATTCTTCTTCGCTTTTGAGTGTATCAAGCTTTGTTTTTAATTCAGTGCTGAAGTGAGTAATGGTTGAGTCAGACATAGTTAAATCCGACACAGGCTCTACGACTCTGGAGATAAACGCAGGCTTTTGTACCAGTGTTTCAGCGAGGAAAGCGGAGCGAGCAAAAGCGCTTAAAAGGGCTTCGCGATAGTTTTCTGCAATGACTTGATCGGTTTCGGTTAAGGCGGGTGAATCTAGCAACTGCTGCCATAATTTTCCGGCTTGCTCTACGTTTGTCATGCTATTTTCGTTGTCTATTGGCATAATGCTCGCATCTTAAGAGATAACATTTGTGTAAAATAATGAATACTTACATTTTTATTGAAAGTGTTCATAGCCTGCTGGGTTTTACCTTATTGGATAATAACGATGACTTTTCAGGCCCTTATTAAAATAAATCTGAACAAGTTCGCTGTCATCCTTGTAACCATTTAGCAAGGATGGATGCTGCTGCCCCAATTGTTATTACTATGACAACAATGGTTACAGGAGGGCTATCAGCAAGGAACTTCGTATGTTCAAGGAGCAAAGATAACGTGGAAGCCTTATTAAAACTAGTACCTCTAACGCAGGAACTATTAATTTACCTTGCCATGGATGTGGCAATAGCGTTAGTGCTACTGATGATTATGAAATGGCTGACTGGCGCATTCAGAAAGTACTCAGTAACCGAAGAGTTGGGTGTTAAAGATAACTTTGCTTTTGGCATTAGCATTGCCGGTGGCATGTTGTCTTTATGTATTGTACTGAGTTCAGTAGTAGGACGGCATATAGGCATAGGTTACCAAGAAGCAGCCATTGGCATGGTGACTTTTGGTTTTGTGGGGATTATGCTAGTGAAATTTGGGCGCTTTGCTCACGATAAACTAGTACTTAACAAATTAGACACCCACACAATGATAGCCGAACGAAGCGTGAGTGTGGCGCTCGTCGATGCTGCGAGCCTAGTAGCCAGTGCAATAGTATTGCGCAATATTATGATATGGGTTGATGGCAGCGACATGAATGCGCTGATTGCCATTGTAACGGGTTTTACCGTAGTCCTGACCATGCTACTAGTGATGACGCGGATTTTAGAGTTCAGATACGCTCGGGATAATCAAAATGACTCGTTCCAGGGGGCACTAGAAAAAGGGCAGTTAGCGCTCGCTATCGAGCATAGCGGTAATCTGCTTGGCACAGCTATGATTGTTTCAGCAGCGAAGAACTTACTTATCTACAATCCATCAGGCTATGTGAGTAATGTAACGGGGTGGTTGATTGTGAGTGTAGGTTTGGCTATCGCACTTCACTTGTTGGTTCTAGTGAATAAAAAAATCATTCTTTTTGGTATGAATTTTCGACAAGAAGTGGACCATCAACACAACGTGGGTGTAGCTGCTTTGGGTTTCACGTTAAGCATTGGTAACGCTATGATCATCAATGGTGTTTTAGGTGGCTAACTAAACAACTTGGGGGCTTTTCACAAACTTAGTTCTCAAAACTTTAAACCTTTAGCGCACTAATTAAAGGGTGTTTGGCGACAAATCTGTCGCCGAATACTCATTCTTCAAACGCTGATTTTATACACAACAAATCATTGAGCTGCTTTTTTTGAATGATGCCGTTTTTTTGAGGGCGGCTCATTTGTTTAACCGCATGTTCGAGTTTTGCCGCCTGCGCTTTGTCGGCAACTTCAAAAACAGCCCTTAAGGTTAACGGAGACTTACCTTTAAGGGCCTTTGCGCCACCTTTAATTTCGCCCCTGTGCTGAGCTATTCGACGTTTAGGGTCGGTAGTAATACCCGTATAAATTTGCCCAAGTTTGTTCTCGACCATGTAGAGGTACCAAGGGGGATTTGCGTTTGATTGGTGGGTATTACCTGTGTTGGCTGTTATACTCTGTGCCAATGTACTCAATGTCTAAAAAGTTACTATTAGCATGATATTACCAGATTTTAGCAAAGCGAAAGTGCTTATTGTTGGCGACTTAATGTTAGACCGCTACTGGAGCGGTGGTACTGGCCGTATATCTCCAGAAGCGCCAGTCCCTGTTGTAAACGTTAACAGTTCTGAAGATAGAGCCGGCGGCGCGGCCAATGTTGCGGTAAATGTGGCTACGTTGGGTGCTGAGGTAACCTTGTTGGGCATGTGCGGTAAAGACGAAAACGCCAACATATTAAAAGAGCGATTAGAAACTCACGGTATTTATTGTGAGTTCTTCGAAGTTGATGGCTTCGATACTATTACAAAGCTTAGAGTAATGAGTAGAAATCAGCAGCTTCTGCGCTTAGATTTTGAGAAGAGTTTTGAGGAGGCTGACAAATCAGCATTGGAATTAGCTTTCGATAAAGCGCTAGACAATGCTGACGTTGTTATTCTAAGCGACTACGCAAAAGGTTGTTTAAGCAACCCCCAAGCACTTATAGAAAAAGCACGCAGCAAAAATAAGCGTGTGGTAGTTGATCCCAAGGGCAGTGATTTTGATAAATACGCTGGTGCTACGTTAGTTACGCCGAATATGGACGAGCTTCGGGGTATTGTCGGCAAGATAGATAGTGAACAAGTGCTGGTGGAAAAAGCGCTGTCATTAAAAGAATCGCTGAATTTAAGTGCACTTCTTGTTACGCGTTCAGAAGACGGCATGACATTGTTTGACGGTGACGACAGTGAGTTTCATTTGCCAGCAAAAGCGAAAGAGGTCTATGACGTAACCGGGGCAGGGGATACGGTTGTCTCAACGTTAGCGGTTGCTATAGCCTGCAAGCTACCGCTGCAAGCAGCTTGCGTGCTTGCCAATTTAGCCGCTAGTGTTGTAGTTGGAAAGCTGGGAACCTCCACTGTAACGAACACAGAGCTAGCATTAGCGTTAGGCGAACAGTCGGTGCATTTAGATGGCGGCGTGATGAATGAAGATCAGCTAGAAATAGCGCTTCAAGCTGCTAAAGCTCGAGGGGAGCGGATAGTAATGACCAACGGTTGTTTTGATATTCTGCACTCTGGTCATGTTGCTTATCTTGAAGAAGCTGCACAATTAGGCGACCGTCTAATAGTTGCGGTGAACACTGATGCGTCTGTGACCAAACTAAAAGGACCTGGTCGCCCAGTTAATAACGTTAGTAGGCGCATGGCGGTACTAGCAGGCTTGAGCGCAGTCGATTGGGTAGTACCTTTTGAAGAAGATACGCCTCAGCGAGTTATTGCCCGATTGCTGCCAGATGTATTAGTAAAAGGCGGCGATTACAAAATTGAAGAGATTGCAGGTGGCACGGACGTTTTGGAAAATGGCGGTGAGGTTAAAGTGCTCACCTTTGAAGATGGCGTATCTACTACCGGTATTATAGAGCGCATAACACAAAATAAGTTACGTTAAGTCGGCGGTTGTTTCTAGAAAATATAATACTTCGATAAAAGCGCGTTGTTGGTTACCATATAGGCTAACAGATTAGGAAAAACTAGCGCGCAATTTTAAAAAGACTTTGAGCGTAGGTTTAGAACACATACTTTTAATGGAATAACGGCAAATAGCATGTACGAAAGTTACTATGGACTTAACTCGAAACCGTTTCAGTTAACCCCAGATCCTAAATTTTTCTTCGCAAGCAAATGGCACAAAAGGGCTATGTCTTATTTGCAGTATGGCCTGTCTCAAGCTGAAGGGTTTATTGTGATTACCGGTGGAATAGGTACGGGTAAAACCACTGTTGCAAACAGCTTGCTTGAAGAAATTGAAGATGATATTGCGGCTGCGCAAATTGTTACGCCCAAGCTGTCTCCAGATGAACTTGTAAAAATGGTCGCAGCTAAATTCGATGTACCGACCGAAGGGCGTTCGAAAGCGGACATTCTTAAAGCCCTTGAAATTTTCCTATACGACTTGAATAAAGCGGGGCGCCGTGCCCTATTACTTGTTGATGAAGCGCAAAACCTGCCGCTAGAGACTATAGAAGAACTAAGAATGCTGAGCAATTTTCAGCTAAACGGTAAGCCACTAATTCAAAGCTTTTTGCTGGGGCAAGAAGAGCTGCAACCTATCCTAAAAGCGCCCAATATGGAGCAGTTTAGGCAGCGTATTGTAGCGTCATGCCATCTTGCTCCACTCTCGTTAGAAGAGTGCAAAGAGTATATTGAATATCGTTTACACAATGCGGGGTGGAAAGGCTCCGCGTTATTTAGCGATGACGCACTAGAATCTATTCACATGTTCTCTCGCGGTATTCCCCGAAAAATTAATACTCTAATGGATAGGGTAATGCTTTATGGCTTCTTAGAGGAACTAGAAAGTTTTGACTCCAATGCGGTGAACGAAGTAATTGAAGAAGTGAAAGCCGAGATGTTCGAGCCCGAAACGAGGGGCGAAGAAGTAGCTAAACCCCTGGATTTTGGCGCTCGCTCGGAAAACGAAGCCATTATGACGCCTAAAGGCAATGTTATTCGCGATACCAAGTACTACTTGGATATGTTAACTGAGCTAGTAGACGCTCTAGATGACGCGATCTCTCAGAAGGTGAAAATGACTCAGTATGTAGATAAACTAATGAAGAAAAAGTTTAAGACTTACGTGCGGCTTAAAAGTGATGATAATACCTAACAATGGTGTGGTCGAAGTAACTCTATAGATAATAAGAGAGCGCCTGCAAATCTGAGGCGCTTTTTTATTGGTAGGTATATGTAATTCCTAAGGTTATTTGTCTGTTGGTATAGTTGGCTCCGAAAAAGCCATTCACATTACCAACCCCACTACCGCTTATGAGATCGCCGCTTCTGTCTACGTAATTAAGGCTGGCACTTACTTCTAATGAGCGTCCAAAAGTACGATCGACACCTATTGTAGCATTCCAATTGTCGCTCTCACCATTGTTAAAGGTTTCGGAACGCTGTGCGATATTGGCATAGTTAACACTTGCGTTTAAATTGGTGTAGCTACCAATTTTGTACGCCAAAGATGATCCCAAAGAATAGGTTCGGGTAAGACGGTCTTGGTCAAGCGCGTCATCTTCAGAGTAGCGCCACGACATTGCCAAAGTAACCCTTGAAAAATCGTATCCAATTTGAAAGTTACTGCTTTTACGAACAATGATGTCGTCATTAAATTCAAGGTTTTGCGTGGTAAACTGTACAAACTGTTCATCAGCGTTCGGCACGTAACTTAAACTGTTCGGCTGGTAGCAGCTAGATATGCCAGAAGAGTTTACAGGGCAAACAAATACGCCTAAATTCTCTGGGTTTGCCAATAGCCTGCTTGTATTCGTTACGTCTTCTGAATAACCAAACGATGTTCTAAGGTACTTAGAGTTGTAAGTTATATTGGCACCAGCAGTTTCACCAAAAAAGCGTCGACCATAATTAGCTTCAACGCTTGTGCGTGGGCTCAAAGCCCACTGTAATTCCAAACCCATAAAGGTTTCGCCGTCATCGCTTTCTATATCTGAATCGGTAGTGTTAGCAGTAATAGATATGTATCTGTTAGCGCTTTGCCTATACGTTAAACCAGCGCCATAAGAATTGAATTTGCGCACTAAGCTGGCAGTGTCATTTCTGTCTGATACTTGGTTACCCTCGTGATTGCCAGTAACTCTCAGCGCCCAGTTTTCAATAAAGTGGATGTCTAAAAAGCCAGAGGCATTTCGCGATATAAAGTCGCCTTGAGACGCCGATGCTCTATCGGTGTCTTGAAAACTGCCCGATACATTCCAAATTAAGTACTTGGCTTGATCGCCGTTAAACAAACTACCAGACAGTTGGTAAGTATCATTATCCAGGGCAAAACCGTCATTCAAGGCGTTTCTTTCTGATGCAACATCAGAATAAGACGCCTGGCCAGTTCCACGTATCCAGTCTCCCTGAGCTAGTGAAGTAGATACGCCAATTCTATTTGAACGGGTTTTGACAAGCGCGTCAGCGTTGGTAAAAAAGTCTGAGACTAAAAAGTTACTCGCCTGCGCGTTCTGGTAACTAAGCGCCCCAGAGGCTTGAAAAGCTAATGCTTCGTCAAATGGAGCCCAGTTTGAAGAGTAACTGTATTCTCCATAAGTGTCTTCGCGACTAAGGTCATTGTTGTCACGCTCAAGATGGGTCAACTTTCCCTGCCATAACCCATTAAACGTGCGCGATTGGTAAGCTGCGTTGACACTAGGGGTAACCGAAAGTGTGGTAAACGAAATGGTTCCGTTTTCTTCAGATTCTACGTCTTGAAAAATGCTCTCTGCGGAGGCATTTGCTGTAATGTCCAACTTCGCATGTACTGAAGTGCCGCTTCCAAGTAGTAACGTGCCAATAACACCGCATAGCGGCTTTATGGCACAGCGATACTTAATCTTTCCGTTCTGAGTAATAGTACCCATAATATCCGCTTCCATCGGTGTCATTGTGTACAGATTTGTTCACTACAAATCCTATGGCCATTTCTGGATTCAATCGCTCCACAGACATTCTAATATCGCCCATTTTCGCTTTACCTTCTTCTACGACAACAACAGCTTGGCCCGCGAAATTAGCCAAAATCGCACTCTCATTAATACCAATAAGAGGGGGAGTATCGAAAATTATAATGCGATCAGGGTATCTATTAGCAAATTCATTTACGGTGTCATGCATCTTTTGACTTGCAAGCAACTCTGTAGATAAATGGTGCGACTTTCCAGCGGGAATTATTTTGAGCTTGTCGATGTTGGTTGGATAAAGTACATCTGAAATATTCTCAACATCACCTGTTAAATATTCCATCAACCCTTTGCGACGTTCTAATCCTAGAGTATTGAGAACATTTGGTCTTAGAACATCAGCGTCAACAAGAAGAACAGTTTTATCTTGCTCTGACGCTATACTCATCGCAAGGTTGGTTGCAGTAAACGTTTTTCCCTCCGAAGGGCGACTACTGCTTACCATTATAATATTAGGGTTATGCAGCGTTTTTGAAAGCGCACCAAAAGCGTTTGCTAAAAGCTTACGTTTAATCTCGCGGTATTCTTCATTTATTTGATTTCTCTCTCCGTTTAGCGAGATATGTCCATTCTTTTCCAAACGTGTAAAGTCTATGACGAACTCGTCGTGGGGAGATTTTTTACTAGCAATTTTATTTTCTTCAGCAACAACCCTATCAACTGAAAGCCCCTCAGATTCTGGTATTTCAGTTGAAACGTTGGACTCACTAGCAACGCTCGAAGGCTTTGCATCTTTGACCTTATCTTCAACAGTACTGTTTTGCGTTGCTTCTTTTTGTTTTTGAAGTGCCTTTTCAATAGTGTTCTTCATTAAAAGAGACCTCCAATCAAATCTAGTAAATCTACATTTATGATTTCAGCTGCGATTAAGACGCCATACATTACTAAAATAGTACCGCTTGAAAGAAGAAACACTAAAAGGCGGTTTCTATTAGTCTTGCGAATCTGTTCAATGTTTAAATGTGTTACCGTACCCCAAATAGGGTAATCTGAAACGTTAAGCAACTGATTTGGCCTTATTAAAATCGGGTTAAGTTGACTAACGAAATATGCGACAGCAATTCCTGCACCAAAACCTAATAATAAAACAGCGGTGTAAAAAATAAGCCTGTTTGGACCAGAAGGGCGCTTCGGTAAAAGCGGCGGCTCTATAATTCTGAACTGCAAGTCTTCGGCTGACACATCGGCTCTTCGTGATAAGTCTGCAGATTCACGGCGAGAAAGCAGTTCTTCGTACTTTTGCTTTGTAACCCCGTACTCTCGATTAAGCGAAGCTGATTCAGCTTCAATTTGAGGAATTAAGTCGACTTTGCTTTCTAGCTCAGAAATTTTCCGTAGTAGATCTGTTTCTTTTACCTGAAGAGACGCTATTTGACTTTCAAAACGGCTAACCTCAAGTTTAATTTCGCGGTTCAATTCAGATAGAGGTTGATTTTTTTCATCCTTTTCTGAACTAAGAAATGCCGCTATTTCTTCATCTCTAGACTCTTCCAGACTTTTTAAAAGTGCTTTAGTTTCAACAACGTCAGGGTGTAATTTCGTAAAGCGTAAGGAAAGCCTGTCGAGCTCTTCTTCTAGCGCTCGAATACGGTCGTCATAGCGAGTGCGAAGCACTGGTTCATCTTGGTTAGTCACGCCAAAACTATCACTGCGCTTAACTCCACTAATTTGCTTTTTAAGCGTTTCGACCTGTTGCTGAGTTTGCTTTATTTCAAGGCGAGTGGCGCCAAGCTCGTCATTCAGTTTTTGCAAATTTACGTAATATGAACCTGCGAGAGGCAGAATGTCATTGTACTGGCGTTTGAAGTTCGCAAGGCGCCGTTCGGCTTCCGAAAGGCGAGACTCATATTCAGCAATTTGCTCATCCAAGAAACGCCCTGCAGTATCCGTATCTTTTCTGTTACTTCCAAGCGAGCCTTCCACAAATAAGTCTAGTGTTTCTTGCACTACTTTTTGCGCAACAGAAGGCATTTCGTGAGAGAACGAAATGTTGTATATGTTGTCTTTTCCCGTCCAAGATAGTTTGATGTCTTTTGTCAGAGTAGTAACTAAAGATTCAAATTCATCTTCGGTTTTTGTTGTGATATCAAGATCACTTTCCCTTGCAATCTTCTCCACATTACTCCTACTGAGTAATGTCTTAGCCATCATTTCTATTTCTTGATTCGGATTACTTTCTATTGCAAGTCCGCGAAGTAAAGGCTGCAATACTGAACGAGTGTCAACAAATACCTGTGCTTTTGATGAATAGACGTCCGGTAGGCTCGCGACATATAAAAAGCCAATAGGGCAAATGAGCCATGATAAAATAATCACATAGCGCTTCTTAATCCAAACTCCTTTAATATGATCAAGAAGTTGAATTAGCGTTTGTTGTAAGTCCTGCATGTTATTATTTAGTCCGTTTACTACTCTACAACTAGAACCAGGCTTCTGGAATAATCACTATATCGCCCGGCAGCATATCGACATTTTTAGAGATGTCACCGTCTCTTATAAGGTCGTCTATGTCGACTTCAAAAGTCTTTTGCGCACCATCAACAACTCTCACAAGTTTAGCACTGTTTCCGTCGGCAAACTCAGTAAGCCCACCCACGGCTATCATCAAGTCAAGCAGAGTCATATGTTCAGAATAACTCACCGCGCTAGGATTTGTAGCCTCTCCTATTACGCGAACCTGTTCACTTAATGGACCAGTAAAATTGTTTACGCTAACTGTAACTCTTGGACTGTTTATATAAGTAGACAGTTGCTCTTCAATTTCTCGGGCGAGCATTGTCGGTGTGCGGCCCGCGACATCAATATCTTCGACCAATGAAGTGGTTACTTTTCCGTCAGGGCGCACAATATAGTTGCCTGAAACCTCTGGATTACGCCAGACGAAAATTGTTAAAGAATCGCCGGGACCAATAAGGTACTGGTAGTTATTTACGTCTGTTGTTAAAGATGGGCGAGTGGTTGCTTCGGGCAACGCCGATGTATTACTACAACCGTTAAGACCAACAATTAAAATAGGGGCACAGCATGTGATTAGCGTTTTGAAGCGAAACATAAGAGATCATCCTACACTCATTATGGTTAATATATGGCTTTTGTCGTTTACCCTACGGGAAATGTAACTATAATGCCAATATCAATTGTAGTCTATTGGAATAAATCCCTTTATTATGGGAAAAACGCCACAGTTTTAGGGAGCCAAGGGTGGCAGTAAACAAGCGCAATCAAAATAAACGCTCAAACATACTGGTGATAACAGAAGCGCTGCTCATTGCTTACATGGGCTATATTTCTCACTTTATACTCGTGCAAATCGGAATGTCGCCAAACGCTTCGGTTGAAAAGCTCATTATAAATGTTGGAATGCTTACAGTTTCAATATTGCTTTGCTCATTGTCTGTCGGCCTATACGAAGCCAAGTTACGAGAAACTTTTCGCGGTATTATTCGTCGCATTTTTGTGAGTGTGGGTCTTAGCTACTTTTTAGTAGAAGTTTTAAGTCGCGCTTTTTTCGATGACTTAGTCATGGACTCGTACTTCTTACCTGCTTCGGTATGTTCAATAATTATAACTTTAGTGGTGTTTCGGTACTTTACCAATCGATTAGGGTTATTAGGCTTGGGGAAGGTGCGTATATTGGTACTTGGTGCAGGTGAGCGTGCTTCAATTATCGAAAAGCGCATGCGTAGAGACGTCGATCGAATCGGGTTTGATCTCGTTGGGTTTATCCCAATTCCCGGCGACAATCGTGAAGACGGAATTAAGAAAGAAAAAGTAATTCACCTTAGAATCGATGATAATTTTCAACAGTTTATTGTTGATAATGAAATAGAAGAAATCGTTATTGCTTGTGACCAAAGACGAGGAACGCTACCTGTAGAAGTGCTTTTTGATTGTAGACTGAGAGGCATTGAAGTCACTGAGCTATTAGATTTCATGGAACGTGAAACGGGTCAAATTGTGGTTAACCTGATGTACCCTAGTTGGGTTATCTATTCCAACGGTTTCCAAAGTCAAAACTACTTAAGAGATGCTTTGGATTATACGCTTAATGCGATACTAGCATTCTTCATCTTCCTCTTCGTCTGGCCAATAATGCTCGTGACAGCATTGACCATTTATCTTGATGACGGTCGTCGAACTGGCGTTTCTGTTTTCTATAAGCAAGAGCGGGTAGGTCTTAATGGTAAGCTCTTCAAGATAATCAAGTTCAGAAGTATGCGCCCTGATGCAGAAAAAGATGGGGCAAAATGGGCGAGCAAAAACGATGATCGTGTTACTCGGATTGGTTACTTCATTAGAAAATATCGAATTGATGAATTACCTCAGCTTTTGAATGTATTTAAAGGTGAAATGGCATTTATTGGTCCAAGACCAGAAAGACCGCAGTTCGTAGAGCAACTTGTGCGTGAAGTGCCTTATTATAACCAACGACACAATGTTAAACCTGGCTTAGCAGGTTGGGCTCAGCTTAACTACCCTTACGGCGCTAGCGTAGATGATTCAATGGAAAAACTAAAATTTGATCTTTACTACGTCAAACATCAAAGTTTGCTGCTTGATATGTTAATCTTAGTGCGTACGGTGGAAGTTGTTCTATTCGGAAAAGGGCGCTAGGCCCTTACCGAATTTTTTCAAACCAAGATGTATATCTAACGCACAAAGATTCAGAGTGTGGCATTCCGATTCTTGGTAAATAAAATGGATCGGTGTTTGGTCCAACATAACCTGGGGATGCGGTTACCGCGCCAGCATAATTACACTCCTGAAGAATATTTTTAGCTGCTGGTTGAATGTCTTCAGGCAGGCCAACAGGGTAACAGAATATATCTGATGGATTTGCAAGGTGCTTCTTAAGCGTTCTAATGCTGGACTCAGCTTCGAATAGTATATCAGCTTCTGAAAGCGTTGAGAGTGGTTGATGACTCACTGAGTGGGAACCAATTCTAAGACCTCTCTTTTCTAACGCTCGTAGGCTGTCCCAATCGCTTGCTTCAAAGCCATTAGTTTTTTCAATGGCACCGAATTCTTTAACCAACTGTTCAAATTTTGAAAGGAAAGAGAGGCGTTCCGTCTTCGATAATCGTTTCGCATGAGCAGACAAGGCGTGTCGAACAGAGCGCCTATTGTTGTCGTCAACTATACCAACACCCTTTAATTTAAGCGCGTTTAAATCGGTATAATGACCTCTAAGTTGGTTTAGGCCCGAGGCTAGTCTAGCATCCCAAGGAAGTAGCTTGGAATCAATAAGGCTCGTTACTACAAACAAAGTAGGTTTTGCGCCTAACTCAAGCAATTTAGGTATCAAAAAGTCGGCTTGATCTCTATAGCCATCATCTATTGTGATGCAAACATAGTTCTTTGATGTAGAGAGTTTTTTTCGTAACTCTAATACCTCGTCTAAATAAACAAACTCGACACCAGCGCTTTTAAGCCGCTCGATAGTGCGTAGGATTAGCTCAAGATTAAAGCCGGTTAAGCCATGATCGCCTTCCAACCTGTGTAAAGTAAAAATAGTAAGCTTCGCACCACAAATTGAGCTAACGAAACGGTTTAAAATCCTATTTGAAAACATATCGTCACTCGATGTCGCTATGAGCCACTAGACACCTCGACCAACAGGTGTTGGAGTTCAGCTTGTTGCCGCTCGTTTGCTGGCTTAATATCATCTATGATTCGTTTTGCTTCTTCAAGATTACGACTCTCAATCAGTAGATTAGCATAATGTATAGCGATTTCTGGTGAATCATCTAGTGAATAGGCACGGGTCATGAGCTCTAGGGCTTCTTTACTGTTCCCTTTGCGCTCAACAATATGCGCAAGCGTATCAATAATTGCCGGGATATTAGCATCAAGAGTAAGCGCTGACCTAGCCACGTTTTCCGCTTTGCTCAAATCTCCTGCTTCGAAAAGCAGCCAAGCATAATTGTTAGCAGCAATTAAATTTGTAGGGTCATATTGTAAAACTCCCTCATACTGCGCCATAGCTAATTTGGGGTCTGAGTAGAATACAATGTTAGCCAATAGGTTGCGCGTATAAACATCTCTAGGATAATCAGTGACACGCTGCACCATAAAGGACTGTAATTCTTTTTGTCGATTTAGGTCGCGCAGGCACCTAATTACACCGTTTGAATTAAACTTATTCGGAATTATTTCATAATAATTTAGCAAAGGTTGAATCGCCTGTTTACATCGATTTTTCATAATATCAATGTGGGCCTGCAACCCCAACCCTGATATAGAGTTTCGAAAACTCTTGGGCAGTTGGTTTAGTTCAAATTGAGCACGAGATACACTTTCCAGTTCCACTAAACGCTTCACTTCCAATGCTCGAATGCTTATCTGTTCTGGGTATTTCAACAAGGCGTCTTTGAGTGTTTGCGAATACCTTTCAGTGTTGCCTAACGTGTCATAAAACCCCAAAAGAGCGAGTGTGGCAGTTTCGTTTTTGGATTCTCTCCGATGCCATTCTAACAAGGTTTTCTCTGCTTCGGTGAGCATACCTAAGCGCAGTTGAGACTCGGATAACGTTAAGTAGTAGTCAGAACGTTTGACGCTTTCATCCGTTATTTTATTTAGCAATTCTGGAACTCGTCTCAGTTGGTCAGGCATATACTTTAACAATGCCATTGCTAAGGTGATTTTCAAATCATCAATTTCTGGATTACTAGAGACAAGGGTATCCAAAAATTGTATACCATCTGCCAAGCCATCATTAGTTGCATATACAGAAAATAGTAAGGTTACGCCTTCTTGGTATTCAGGCTTTTGATTGGCGAGTGGAATTAGTAATCTTTTTGCTTCCTCACTATTTCCTTGTTGTAGCTCAAATTGAGCTTTGTACATTAACGCTGCCGCGTTCAAAGGGTCGATAGTTAGTGAAGATTCATAGCTTTCAAGCGCGGCTTTAACGTTCCCTAAACGTGACTCTGCCAATCCAATCGCATTGTAGCCTAAAACAGCGAGTTCTTTGTTACGGTCAATGAGCTTGCTTCCTAGTGAGCGTAATCCGTCGTAGTCTTGAGATACTAAATAGCTTTCGATGATTGTCATAACTTCATTGGAAGACAAATCTCTGTTTTCTATTGCTTGCTCAAGATCCTTCACTCCAGTGAGATCACCCAGCTCTATTTTTAGCATGCCAATATCGGCAAGAATTTCTGGATTTGACTGGGGTAAACTAGCAAGCTTTTGGAGAACATCTTGTGCTTTCTCCTCTTGGTTGTCTTGACTTAATAAAATCCCTAAAGAGGTTAACAGTTCGGCATCAGTATTTTTAAGTTGCGTAATATTTGCGAGGGTAGAGTGCGCTTCAACAGTGTAGCCAAGGTGCAATTGTGTCAGGATGAGTAACCTTAAAGCAGGGTGATCTGAGGGGAGCGATTTAGCGACGCTCTTCAAATTTCGGTACGACTGCTCATAAAGTCCTAATTGGTAATTGCTAATACCGAGAACTACCTGTAAAACTTCAGTTTTAAGGCCGCTCCTAACCGCTACGTCGCCGTATCGCTTTGCACTTTCATAATTACGCTCTTGAAATTCTATTACGCTTAGAAGCTGATTGAGGTAACCGTGTTGGCGAGTTATTTGTAGTAGCTTTAATACTATTGGGCGCGCCTCTGAATATTTTCCTGCTCTGATCAGTGTACTAGCCAAAAGAAGTTGAGCTTCATTTGAATCTGGAAGAGACTCAACATACTGCTTAAATACCGTTTCAGCTGTCGTAAAATCTCCCGCCGTTAATGCTAACTGTCCTTGCAATAACAGCGCTTCGGCAAAGTCAGGTTGAAGCGTTAACAACTCTTCTAGTAGCGCAATAGCTTCACTGTTGTTTTCTTGCAGAGTTTCCAGATAGGCATCACTCAATCGGGAAAATGCCAACTCATTGCCTATTTCTGTTGCCTTTGCAAAAGTGCTTTTGCTCTCTTCCATTCGATTTAGTGCACTGAACGCTATCCCTTTATAAACTAAGAATCGAGACAGTTGAGCATCACTTAACTTAGACTCATTAACGGACATTTCAAGAACTGATTCATATTCTGCTAGGCGCAAATAAACAGCCATTAAGTCAAGGGTAAGGTCTGGGGTTGTAGCCCCCAATCGAAGTGCATACTCAAGCTCTTTTTTGGCAGCAGGGAAGTTACCTGTCTTGGTAAATTGCTGTCCTAGAAGTGTTCGTGCAGTAAGGTTGTCAGGATATTCAACCAATAGATTTCTTAGCTCTATTCTTGCTTCTTCAGTTTTACCTGCATCTATTGCAGCGTTGACTTCGGCTAATGACGCTTCGATATCGAGCGGAGGTTTGCATCCTGCTAAAGAAAACAAAAAAAACAATACACCAATGGTTCGAACGTGCATAATATGTCCTTGTAATACCGTTACCTAATTTAACCTAGCCTTTGAGCTTGCGAACTAGTTTTTCCTTTTCTCTTTCAGCGAAATGATATTCAAAGAGTTAAGCGCCCATGCTACCTTGTTTTAGTAATCGTAACTCAATTGGTAATTAAAAAGTAGATGATATGGCAAAACTTAACGCGATGACAGTAGATGTGGAAGAGTACTTTCAGGTCGAAGCGTTTGCAAATGACGTGTCTATAGACACTTGGGCTTCTTATGAGTCTAGATTGCACTTCCAAATGGAGTCGTTATTGACGGTATTTGCCGAAAAAAATGTGAAGGCGACCTTCTTTACACTCGGTTGGATTGCGAAAAAACACCCCCAAATTATTGCCAAAATTGTAGAAGGAGGCCACGAGTTAGCGAGTCATGGGTTTATGCATCAGCATATTTCTAAACAAGACAAGGTGAGTTTTTCGAATGATATTGTACGCGCTAAAAAAACGTTAGAGGATATTTCAGGCGTTGCTATTAAAGGTTACAGAGCTCCGTGTTTTTCTATTTCGGCAGAGAATAATTGGGCGCATGATGTTATTGCCGAAGCTGGCTACATATACAGTTCCAGTAGTTACCCCATTAAACACGATTTGTATGGCGTACCGAAAGCTCCTAAGTCACCTTATTGGCTTGTGAATGGCCTACTTGAAATACCGGTGACAACTTGTACTTGGCGAAACAAAGTATTTCCTGCGGGGGGCGGTGGCTACTTCCGTTTATTACCATTTGTACTATTCGACATGTTATTCAAAAACTCAGACCATCAGGCTGTAGCCAACTTTTATACTCACCCGTGGGAGTTTGACCCCGAACAACCGCGAATAGCCAGTAGTCTTAAATCCAATTTTCGTCATCGCGTAAATCAATCTAGTGCTTTGCAAAAGCTGAAGAAACTTTGTGATCGGTATGAATGGACAACTATGCAGGATGCGTATTTGGGTGCAGAACATCCTCACTATGGTAAATGGGAATGCGTGGCTAACGGCGACTATTGATTGCGTTTTGCGTAAATTTTGATTAACCAAGCCGTAATAATGTTGATTTTACGAGGTAAGCATATTAACCCATTCTCGATATTTACAGTGTTTGACCAATCCTTTTTGTATTCTTCGTCACCCCGCAGGAAGTCAATATTGCTAGGGTTACTATGTACCGCAATAATTTCATTTAAAAGAATTATACCTACCGAAAACTGTCGGAAATTGTCATCGTTTGCGAGTAAATAATATTGTAACGTCGAATCGCGTAAAAAGCCTAAATGCGCCGCAGCGGGCAAACCGTCAATTGTCACTACAGAAAGGTGGAGTGATGACTGATAAGTACGTAGTAGGCGCTTTACCGAAGTGCGGTTTTTTGCTGCAGTCAGTTGGTTTGGGCCAAAACGTTTTGCGTTTTGGTCGAGTATCCAATCAATCAATTTTTCATCATATGCAGTATTAATTAAAATCTCGTAATTGGCGTGTTGCGCCAATTTTTTTCGGCGTCGTTTTGCTTCGCGCAATACTTTACTGTTTAGCGGAGCTGCATCACTCTTGTACTGCGAATGGTGCCAGTGGTTGAAGGCTATATGCTCGCGAAAATAGCGTTTAGCGGATAGGCAGCATTGCCGCAACACTGAGCTAGGATAGTTAAATATCAATGGCAAATTTGCGTATTCTGACTCGGCTAATTTGGATATGCAGCGTTGGAAGAGAGTGTATGAATCTTCTGATGGTGCGAAAGTGAAATTTTGATAATCGGTAAATGCACTGCATAAATGCTGTAGACATGGAATCTTCAGCTTACGGCTCATGTTTTGTTGCACAAGAGGTAATATGGCGACGCAGCGATCAAGATCGTAAACGCACACAACAATTACAGTCCTGCCTTTTTCCGTATGCAAATGAGCCTGATTTAAGCACCAGAAAAAACTATCGAAAGGGTGGCTGTTGGCCAATTTCTCTAACGCTATCCAATCATTTTTTAGTTCGGTAAGTGACTGTATACCAACGCTTATTTTTGTTGAAAATTGGTTGTTCATGGTAATTGTTTAGCGACAAACGGCCCTATTAAGCGTGTTACCCAAACTGGTAGACGCTGCCAAGTCGCAATAGCGAGCTTGAATTTGGGATTGTCGGGATTCAAACCACCATCTGCATTAGTATCGTCTTTTCCTATCGTATACCAATAGTGTTGAATTGGTTTCGAACCCCATTGCTTTTTAAATCGGTAGGTGCCTTCGTTATAGGTAGAGCGCCCAAAATCAAACCACGAGCAGCCCTTTGTTACAGCAAATGCCAATATCTGGTCATACATCCACATATTTATATTCATATGGTTGACCTTTTTTAACGTTGAAGCCCAAGGGATCTCCATTACGCTGTTATTTTGAATTAAAAAGCCAGTTGCAACGGGCCGTTCAGCGAGGTAAACAACACACAAATATGCGTGGGCGGGGATAGCTTCAATCAGAGACTCAAACCAAGCTTTTTCATACAAAGGCGTACCGAGGTCTCGCATATTGGTCGATAGCACATGATAAAAATCATCCAATAGCTCGCTACCACCAAAAACAACTGAAGGGGCAAACTCGTTGGCTTTATTGACCTGTGCGCGTACTTTTGCGCCGAAAGACTGACGTAACAATGCTTCTGAGTGCGGTAGTGGCAACACCATTGATACTTTTTTACAGTTGCTTGGTCGCTTTTTAACTTGAGTTAGAGTCCGTATTTCCGCATATTTGAGAGACATGTCTTTAACGACTTGCTCACCAAAGGTAAGCAGGCGTTCAAACACATTTGAGTAATCAGTCAACGGCCCGCCGTAGTTAAAATAAGGTTGTGAAATCGCAAAATGACCGAATAGCCGCGTACGCATTACGGTTATTGGTAAACCTCCAAGAATTTGCCCAGATTCGTTAAGTGCAAGCAGTAGTTTTGTTTCATTAGTAGAAGGTTGTCCGAGCCAATTAAAAATAGGTTGAGTATGATAGATGCTCGAACGCTCTTGAGTCTTTTGCCAATCCCAGAATAAAGCTAACTGCTCAGCATTAGCGATACATACGCTAATTGCGCCAGTATATGTTTTTGTTGGCGCCGTAAATTGAGGCGCCATCTTTTTTTCTTCGCTATTTTGTTCTGGTGTCTTGCTTAATGCTTTTAACTTTTCTTCTAATGACCTCACCTGACAACTGATTTCTTGCATTTTTTCAAGAAGATTATTGTGTTCAGGACTTCCTTTTATGACACACTTGAACTGTTTAGAAATAGTGCCTTTTTGTACCTTGACCTGTTTTAATTTGCGTTTGATCTCACTCGGTGTCATAGCGAAACTCGTTCTGTCAGCTTATCTTTAAATTGCGCTAGAACACGGTGCATTATAACTTTATGTTTTTCTTTAACGCCTGAGTGGGTAGGTAAGGTTACTAAGGTTTCCGCCAAGCGGTCACTAACTGGTGTTGGCATAGGTCGTTCAGATATTGCAGCAATACCTGGTATATCATAAAGTGCGCGCTTATACATAGCGGTTGCAGTTATTCCCTGATTGATACACTTGGCAACAAGCAAATCACGGCTCTTGATATTGTCGACCAAGAGCGGCAAACGCAATAAGCGTTGTGCCTGATCAGACCAAGCACACGGGCCTATTTCACTGTAACTAGTTGCGGTTGCTAACGGTGATTTTAAATAGTTTATGATGGCAGGGGTTACCAGCGAGCGTTTAAAACTCTCAATTCGTTCAATACTATCTAATTGGTGATACACAGTAGAGCCTATATCTAAACCAGGCACTCGAGTTAGCGCCCCGTATAGAAAAGGCTGCATTAGTGCATTAAAAAGGGCACTTTTTGCCCGAAAACCAAGCGGTGTTGATACTGGTACATTGGTGTCGCTAAATCCTTGCGATGTTCGTGATAACAACATACCTCCACCCATCAAGTTGACGGGCTTACCGCGCCCAAAAGAGGTCACTATAAAATCGCTGTAAGAACATTCAACTGGAAGTTGGTAATTTCCTATATTGGTGAGATTGGACTGCCGGCTGTGAGCGGTTGTCGCTTCGGGAAACCACTGCGCATCATCTTCTATAATTTTAACATGCTTAGGTAGAACGGCTTTAATTTCGCCAATTGGCATAGAAATACCAAGCAGGGCAGGGCAGATTATTGCTACTGCTTTTTCTGCGCACGCTTTCACATGAGCTAGATTGAAGCTGTATTTCTCTTGAGTGAGATCAATAATCACAGGGTTTGCACCAGCGTAAACAACTGCTGCAACTAAATCTGGGCACCCATAACCCGGAAGTATTACGTCACGCCTTGTTGGCTCTGTTTGTACTGCAATCGACATTGCGATGGCTTTAGCTAATGCAGCAGTGCCAGATTGATAATAGTCACAATGAAAACCAGGAACATGAAATACTGTTTTATCAGATATAGGTTGTTCTAATGCGTACCTGACAGGTGTTCCAACCGGAGGTAACTGACGCCAATTCATCGTGCCGAAGGCTGCCATACAGTCATGCGCTTTCCGGATAAAAATTTAATACCGGCTTCAAACAACGCAATGTTGACTTGTGTGAAAAAATAAATAATTTTGATAACGCCAATGTCCTGCAATTTTGGCAGCCAATGAGCCAGTAATGCTGTTCCATAAAATGCAATTTGTGCGACAAAGGCTAACGTATAAACGGTATGGCCTGTTTGCATACAGAAAGGCGTGATAATAAAGAGAGCTATTAGTGACCAAGGCACAGTCCAGCGTAATAGTTTGTGGCTCACTACCTGAAATGCAAACCAGCCGTATTTAAACGGATTTAATACTTCAGGATGCCTTTTTAAAGCTGTCATACCTCTTATTACCGTTCGGATTTTTCGGTTGTATTCCTTGGTGGGATCTGCCAAATCTGTGTAATAACCCAACACGTCTGGTGCAGTGACTGCCTTTAGCCCCAGAGAAGCGCTGTTCAACGCTGTATTAAAATCGCTAGGTGAGTGAATATCCCATTTCTGACATACTTCATGGCGAGCAGCAAAGAAGGATCCACTTAAACCAACTAACCCAGCCAGTTGGGATTCTTGTTTGCGCAGCCACATCTCGTATTTAACATAAGCACCTTCGCCAGCGACCTTTCCCTCTTTGCTAATGAAGCGATCTTCACTGGAAATAGCACCTATTTCGCTATCATCAAAGTAATGAGCAAGTTTGGTCAAACCGTCAGGCTCTATTTTTGTGGCTACATCAGAAAATACAATAATACCCTCACCAACGGTTTTTATTGCTTGTAGCTGTGCGTTTTCTTTACCTAGACGCTCAGTGGCTCTGACTAGCTGAACACCTCGCTCAGCAAACGAACTTACAATACTGTCTGTTTCATCAGTACTGTTGTCAGACGCTACGATAATAGTGAGCTTTTCTTGGGGATACTCGAGCAGCATTGTGTTATCAAGTTTTTCGCCAATTCTATGTGCTTCGTTGTGAGCAGTAATAATTAACGTTAACGGCGGCAATTCACTGTTTTTATCTGCAGATTTGGCAGACGGGTAAGCGAGTACTAAAGTTTTAATTATTAATGGATAAACAAAGTAACTAAACACCGAGAGAAGCGCTAGTAGCCAAAATACGAGTTCCATGCAGTTCTGCACCTGAGTTTTATGTTTTCGCTAGCACTTTACAATACCATGAATCAGCCATGCAATGAATTATCTGAAAAAGTACGTAGATCAAGGGCTATAAGTTTGATTTAATGTAGCCAAAACTGGAATTTGTTCACAAATGATATGGAAAGGAAAACAGGTTTATGCCCTTTAATCGTTGGGCCTTTGGATTGGTCGTATTTCTTTGTTTAGGTGTAGTTAGTTGGGCCTATCAGGAAACGTTTCTGTCACTACACAATATTTGGACTGAGAATAACCATACGTATTCACATGGCTACGTACTATTGGCTTTCTCGCTCTATGCGTTGTATATAGACCGACGCTGGTTAGTTCCTTCCCCATCTTTTTTGGTTTGCCTATTTGGGCTTGCTATTGGCGCGGTTTGGTTTGCCGCGGTGAGTGTTCAAGTGCGCCTAGCACAACAGATGCTTGTTCCCTTCATTCTTTTCTATTTACTGATTTCGATTGTAGGGTTTAGAAATGCGTTGAAAGCAGCAGTTCCCGTGTTTTCTTTGTTTCTTGCAATTCCTGTAGCTGATTTTTTTCTCGATCCTTTGCAAGACTTAACTACTTTCATTGTATCTATTTTCGTCCGTTTATCTGGTATCACCGCGTTTATCGATGGTTATGATATTCATTTACCTTACGGTGTAATGCGCATTGCAGATGGTTGTGCAGGCTTAAATTACATGCTGGCAGGCGTTTGTATGGGCGTTTTTTACGGATATTTAAACTTGCAAACGTGGCGCCACAAGGTATTCGCCTTGTTGTTAATCGCAGTATTTGCATTAATTGGAAATTGGATACGTGTATATCTGCTGATAATGATTGGCTACTATTCAGAAATGCAAAGTAGCCTAGTACATGAACACGGCTTCTTTGGCTGGGTTACGTTCGCTATACTCCTAGCCATATACTTCTTTCTGATGGAGTGGTTCACGCGTAAATATGCCAATAACTCACCTGAGGCTGAGACTCCTAAATTAAAGCAGTTTACCGCACGCAATTATGTTGCTCTGGCTCTGGCCGTTTTTACCTTAGTTCTTTTTCCCCTGTACAAAAGCGTCCAAGCCAATAAATCTTTAGTTGTAGAAGAATTTCAAGTTAATGTTCCCGACGGTTTTGCTGTGCAGTCAAACGACTGGTTTTCTGACAAAGGCGTTAGTTTCATTGGCAGCGACTTCAATGCCGTTTATTTAAAACCGTTGAGTCAATCAGCGGCAACGCTATTTGTGTCTAGCTATATGAACCAAGCTCAAGGCAAAGAGTTGATTTACTTTGCTAACACTGTCGGTAATGAATTAGAGAATGTAACAGTTATAAGTGGTGAGTTGGGCCCTGTTAACATTGCCCAAAAACGCAAAACTGGCGGTTATGTATTGTGGGTATTTAAAGTAGCTGAAGACACAGCTACAGGTGACTTACAAACTAAGCTGTTGCAGTTAAAACATTCGCTTAAGGGTGTGCCATCATCTGCACTCGTTCTTCATATTGACTGTAATAGACAATGCGATAAAACAGTATCTCAGGCCGAACTCGAATTCTACGCTGACATGTTGTACTCGATTTCTGTACAAGTGGGCAAATAATGCGAATTGTGCATATTGCTTCAGGGGATAAATGGGCCGGTGCAGAAGTTCAGTTGTTAACTTTAGCCTCGAATCAAGCGCTTACAGAAGATGTTCACGTGATTGTGCTCAACACTGGCGACCTTGAGCAGCGATTGAAACAGAAAGGTATCGATGTAGCTGTTTTTGACGAAACTAAATTTAGTTTTGCTGATTTATTTCGCAAAATAAGGCGTCATTTAACGCTGCTTAAACCTAATATAGTGCACACACATCGGCAAAAAGAAAATATCCTTGGTAGCCTAGCGAGCTTTTTTGTGCGGGATGCAGTCTGTGTGCGTACAGTGCACGGTGCACCGGAGTTTAAGCGCAATTGGAAACAAACTATTCAACATAAATTAGATAACTTTTGTGGTAGTAGGCTTCAATCTGCCGTTATCGCAGTATCGAGCGATCTGGCTAACAAGTTAAACCACGATTTTAAGCTTTCACACATTCACGTGATTGAAAATGGAATAGACCCTTCTGAAGTTCATCAGGCATTGAGTGTAAGTGAGTTTAAGTTAGCATCACCAAGCAAACTTAATATAGGTTTTGTTGGACGAGTTGAGCCAGTAAAACGCATAGACTTGTTTTTAGCGGTGGCAAAACAGTTAGTTGGTGAGAATAAAGGTGACTCTGCATACAGGTTTCACGTGTTTGGCGATGGTAGTGAACTTTCCACAGCGAAAAAAATGGCTGCTGAGCTAGGTATCTTAGCGAGTGTTGAGTTTTATGGTCACAGGAGTGACATTGTCGCTTGTATGGCTAAAATGGATGCTGTGTTAATGCCTTCTGATCACGAGGGGCTTCCAATGACCGCGCTCGAATGCTGTGCATTGGGTGTGCCGATAGTTGCGCATCGTACGGGGGGCTTGGTCCATCTATTAACCGCAAATTTCCCAAGTGGGCTTGTTGCAGAACACAATGCTGATGCTTACGCTGAAAGGTTGCTAGACGTGCTGCAACAAAAAACTAGACCTCTTTTTAGTATGCAGTACTCAGCAAAGAATAACGCCGTATCAATGCTGAAATTGTACAAACAACTGCTCAACAAATAATACCATTCCGTATAGGTAATTACCTGCTCAGCGAGAGCTATAATGTTCAGAATGCTTTTTGCATACTGAATTTTTTGCTCAAACGCTGACTGGGCGCCTCGATAAATTTATGTACGACGTGCGCTGAAATGATGCTAGCTACAATGCCCATAGCAAAGATCATTAGGGTCAAAAGCGGACTATTCTTAATAGGCAACAATCTCTCTAACACCGCAATAGTTTTCCATCCGAAATCAGGGTGCAATAAATATAGTGGATAACTAATTGCAGCTAGATATGCGAGTGACTTTGAATGAATAGTCTGCAGAGCATTGCAGTACCATAAAACATATAAAGCTAGCGCAAAGCCCGTACCCGCAAGGGCAAAGTATTTTACATGGATGAAGAGTAGGAACACGCATTCTATTGTCGACCACAAAATAAACATTAACTTCGCAAGTGGACGATTTAGGACGATGTTTGCAAATAAAACGCCAAAAACAAAGTAGTGCCAGAATGGCACAAACAGTCCGGGTAATAAATTGTCAATGAATTTGTAGTCGACCAGCAATGACCAAAACCCGGTGATAAGCAGCAGTAATACCATAAGTTCCGTATTGTGGGTTCTCGAGATGGCTCTACAGGCAGCCAAGCAAACAACGAAGAATAAGTAGAATTGGATTTCCAAGCACAACGTCCAATATACCACTGAGATGGAGTAGTCTATTTGAGCCAGATCTTGAATGTAAAACATGTGAAAAAGTACATCAGAAACCGACGGAAGCGCTTCATTTTCACTAGTGACCAGGTTCTTTGCGACCAAGAGTAAGATACTCAGCGCTATGCATACCCAATAAGTAAAATCTAATCGAATACTGCGCCGCAAGAAAAAGACACCTACATTACGAGATGTCATGCGGATGTTTTTAAGGCTGTAGGCAATTGCAAACCCACTTATAACGAAGAAGATAGGGACGCCAACAAAACCAAAGTCCATAAACGTGTTTAACCAGTCAAACAATAACGGGTCGAGTTGTTTTTCTAAACTTCCACTTAAGTGATAAAGAACTACCAGTAGCGCCGCAATTCCACGAAAAGAGTCTATAGATTCAAACCGGTTGGCAGCTTTAGTTTGCGTTGTGATACTCAAAATAGTGCCTTTAGTTTAAATCCATCCAGACATGCGAGCTTTAAACTTAATCTTGGTATCGCTAATGTCATTGTGTACACCAATACGCTTTAATTCGTGTGGGGTAAATTCATCTACGTGACCGCGCTTGGTTGTCACCGCTGCTTTATAGTGTTGCGCGACCAAATTCAGAGCACTGGCTGAATAGTCACCATTGGGGAAGCAAAACAGCTCTATTTCATTACCAAACCTAGCTTCAAGCCGTTTTTTGCTCATCACGACTTCATTGTGTAGGACACTATCTTCGGTAAAGTCATTAAGACGGCAATGACTTAAAGTATGACTACCTATTGCGATGTTCGCTTTGTTGAGTGACTGTTCGAACTCTTCTTCGTTCATCATTTCACGCGGTGAATCGCCTGTATCATCTATACTGGCAAGCCAAGAATAAATCTGATCATCGTTAAACTTTTTGAGTTCTTGAATCAAAGCGCTGACTGATTCGCGATTAAATTCGTTGGGAAGCCGTCCAAGCTGTTGTTGTAAGATATCGAGAAAAGCCTCATTTCTGTGGTCTGATAGCAGAAGCTTAGCTACTCTATTCGGCCAAAACTGAACGCCTTTACCGATATGTTCTTCAACTGCAAAAATAGTTGCTGGAATTCGTTTTTCCTGCAATAACGGAAACGCAAATTCAAAGTTATCGCGCCAACCGTCATCGAATGTAATAGCAACACAAGTTTGCTGTGCATAGTTGTCGCGGTTCTTTACCCAATCAGTTAAATCTACAACTTCAAGGTTACTTTGCTGCAATGTAGCTAAATGCAATGCAAATGTATCAGGAGTCACGATCATTCCTGGCTCTTCGAATCGAGTTCGATGGTCGTCAGCAGGCAGAACTCTATGATACATCAGAATAATTAAACGCCCGGGTTTATTTGTTGCAAAATGCCAGCCTACCGAGCCCGCTACCCAGACCAAACACGTTTTTATTAATTGTTTTAGAAAGTTCACGTAAACGCTATCACTTAAAATATTGTTTTAATTCGTACCAGGCTGGTCCAAGGTCACCCAAGCGGTTAACTTCATGTTTCCTATTGCTCATTCGAGGTGTCAGGAATCGTAACACGGCTTGTAGTTTTTCCGAGGTGTTTTTGTTCCTATCTTTCAATTGTAAATACAAATTATCGACATCACCTAAAAACCAGCGCAGTTGTTGCCCGGTTTTAAAGCTATTTACAGCAGACAGGTGTTCGTTAAGCTCACCCTCTAATAGCAGCATAGGAAAATTAACCCCACTATCAACGGATAGCTGTAATGAGCCCCACAAGCGGGTATTTATTTCCATTAAGTGCGGTGTGTTTTTTGCGTCAACTCGAAATTCTACCATTGCCACACCGTGCCACTTTGCATCGTCTAAGATCATAGTTGCGTAGCGTTTCATATCTTCTCTAACAGAGATGCTTTCGCTGAGCACACTTACGCCACCTGAAGGCGGTTTTTCTCTAATTCGTCGGTGAGCAAAAAATGCGATTGGATGGCCTTTATGATAGTAACAAAACAACCCAGCTCCAAAACCATCAATGAATTCTTGGAGCATAAAACTTTGTCGTTCTAAATAATCGTGTTCTAAAAAAATTTGCCTTAATTCGGCCTCATTACGTGCAACGGTTACCGTAGTATTAAGCCATTGGTCGTCAACCTTAATGCGCGACAAAGAAGGTTTTACAACTACAGGGTAAGCTATCGTCGACACATCAACATCAGCTGTCGAAGTGAAATGCTCAGAGTATGGTATCGGTACTCCTAACGCAGCAGCGCGCTTTGTCAGAGCTGACTTGTTGCTAATGTTAAGAACCGTTTTATATTGAGCAAAAGGCAAATGACAGGTCGGTAGTGCGTGTTTATTTTCTAATATAGTACGGCTTGTGATTTCAGTCACGGGCATTAAAAAATCAATATTGAATTTTTTAATTGCCTGAATCAGCCAAGCAATGAAAGGTTCAATGCTAACAGCTGGGTCAGGGTAAGTGATGTAGTCAGAACTGTACTTTGAGTGGCCTGCAAGTGCCTTATTTGAGGCGTCGGCGGTAATTACAGTGTATTGAGTGTGACAACCTATAGCACGCGTAGCTGCCAAAGCGCTGCGTTGATTTGCATCCAATACAAGTACTACTTTTGGTTCCATATTTCTGCGACTAAAATGATTTCTTGCTCCAAGCTTAATGCTTGTTATTCTATAGAACAATGTTTTAGTCATTCGCTTTCTTGTTAAACCCTAATGACCTTAAGAATTCTCCATTTAATTGATACTACTGGTCCTGGCGGAGCAGAGGATGTTTTTATCTCGCTCGCTAGTAAGTTACAGAACACTGCTGAATTTAATTTGGCCGTTTTAAAAGGAAAAGGATACGTAAACGATCAACTGCAGAAGCGCAATGTTAAAACCGAGATTATTCCTGCTGGCGGAAGTTTTAACGTCAAATTAGTATGGCAGCTAATGCGTTTAGTTCGAAAGCACAACATTACTATCATCCAGTCGCATTTACTTGGTTCTAACGTTTACGCGGCAATAGTAGGGTTGTTAACGGGCGTGCCCGTGGTTGCCACATATCATGGTATGGTTGATATTGCGCCAAATGAAAAGTTTAAGCGACTTAAGCTTTGGTTTATGCGCAAAGGTATTAGTCAATTTGTGGTGGTTAGCAATTCCTTATTTGATAAGGTGTTTACATCTGGTCTGCTTGTAAAAGAAAAAACACGTACAATTTACAACGGTATTCGCCTTGAGGATTACACCCTAAAGCGAGATAGTGATTTGCGCAGTCGATTAGGATTGTCAAAAAGTACAATAGTACTTGGCGCACTTGGAAATCTGAGACCAGCTAAACGCTACGACATTATGGTTGAAGCCTTTGGTAAGCTTCAAGCAGCGGGAGTTGATGCTGCCCTCGTTATTGGTGGAGATCCGCGACCGTCTATAAAATCTAAGCTAGATTCGTTGATAGCAGAAAATGAAATTAGAGACTGCCATTTTTTGGGGTTCATTGAGAATACGTCGAGTTACTTGTCGAGTCTAGACGGATTCTTGCTATCGTCCGACTCTGAAGGGTTTTCCATTAGCACCATTGAAGCAATGGCAAGTGGTTTACCACTATTAGCTACGCGCTGCGGCGGTCCTGAGGAAATAATTAGCGACTCACAACAGGGCGAGCTGGTTGACTGCAATACCGATGCGTTCGTTACAGGGTTAAATAGGCTAGTGACAAACATTAGAGCTGGGCATACAGTAAATACTGCAGGTAGAATACGGGTAGAAGAGAACTTTTCTGAACACGCCATGTTGACGCAATATTTGGATACTTATATGCAGCTCTTGAACTTAAAAAAAGAAGCATAACATGTTTACAGAGTGGATTGCCGATAACTACGGCTCTAAAACG
The DNA here is from genome assembly GCF_056160105.1 of Alteromonas sp. ABD4_190. Lineage (NCBI taxonomy): Bacteria > Pseudomonadati > Pseudomonadota > Gammaproteobacteria > Alteromonadales > Alteromonadaceae > Alteromonas > Alteromonas sp. ABD4_190. Next base: position 784,272 of record NZ_JBSWWN010000001.1, on the reverse strand, counting down.
GGGTTGTTGAGATACTGTCAATTCAACGCAAAAGCCTTGTTTGGCGCTTATAAAACGAACAGTCGTTCTCGCCAACCATTTAAAAGACTTATTTTCTTGTGCAGTGGTAATATCTGTCGTTCACCTTACGGAGAAGTTGTCGCTCGGTCTCTAGGTGTTGAATCTATTTCTTTTGGTTTGCATTGCCGAGGCGGTGACCCTGCAAATGAACGTGCGGTCGCTTATGCTGCAAAACGCGGGCTTGATTTATCGGGCCATCTTTCACAGCACATCAGCCTATATGAGCCTCAAACCGGTGACCTCATGCTGGTAATGGAACCTTCTCATTTACTTCAATTACAAGCACTAAATTTAGGTGTTGAAACCCAGTTTATTGGAAGTTTCGCCAAACCTTCTACGGTTTATCTTCATGACCCGTATAATACGAACGATATATTCTTTGAGCACTGCTTAGGAATAATTCACGACGCCGTTGAGAATTTAAATAGGATAAACCGTGAGTGATGTGAAAGCGCCTGCCTCGTTAGTGGAACAATTTTTTTTTGTAAAAATCAAAAACAGTTGGCAATTTTTTAAAGCTGAGTCTTTTGCATTCAAATGTGTTTGTTTGTACTTGTTTGTCGAATACTTTCGTCCGCAAGCAATATTCCCATTTTTAGATTTTATACCTTGGGCTCAAGTGTTCCTTACCGGAGCGTTCCTTGCCGCATTTTCAGATCCAAAAGCAAAATTCCGCATGGATCCAATGCATATTTATGTTTTGCTTTTCAGTTTTGCCGTGCATGCGTCTTTCTTGGTGGCGTATAGCATCGAGTGGTCGCAGCGTTACTATATTTTCTTCATACAATGGATTGTTATTTACTTCCTTATTTGTTGGATAGTAACCACCCGAGAACGTTTTTTTATCTTTTTTCTTATCCTGTTTTTCTGTGCTCTTAAAATTGCAGCTGGAACGGCGCGCATTTGGGTTATGCGTGGTTTTTCTTTCACGCAGTGGGGGCTCATGGGGCCACAAGGTTATTTTCAAAACTCTGGCGAATTAGCGGTATTGATGGTTGTGCTTTTCCCTTTAGCAATTTACCTTTATCTTGACCACAAAGACTCGTGTAAAACTTGGGAAAAGTGGATTTTAATTGCTGGATTTGTCTGTCCTATTCTAACGATTTTGGGCAGCAGTAGCCGTGGCTCCCAAGTGGCATTGGCGTTACAACTCATATTCCTATTTTGGCGCAAAATCTTTAATTTAAAAGTACTTATTTCCGTAGCTGTTTTGACCTATGGTGTGCTCACATTGTTGCCAGATGAGCAAAAAGAACGGTTTACGTCTATCGGTGAAGATAAATCATCACTTCAAAGAACGTTGTACTGGAAAAATGGTTGGGAAATGATGACGGAACACCCCATTTTGGGGGTTGGCTTTTATAATTTTATTCCATATTACAACGTACATTATCCTAACGATAGGCTCTATGGGACTGCGCAACTACCGCATAATATCTTCGTTCAGGTAGGGACAGATGCCGGCTTTACGGGGTTGTTGTTTTACATGGCTATTATTGCCCTTGCGCTTACGCGAAGGTTAAAAGTTAAATTAGATGAAACCAAACCAGATGAGTTATTGCTATTCTCAATTTGGAAAGGATTGCGTCTTGGGATATTTGGTTTTGCAATTGCCGGTCAGTTCGTCACTATTGGTTACTATCCGTTTTTGTGGATTTCCATTGCATTTCAAACGTCTTTATTTTTAATCATTAATAATCGTATAGCCGATAAGGGTAAAAGGAATGCCGTGCGTCGATAAAGGATTTTTGATCATCATCGGGGGGAAAGCAAGGTCGCCCGAGCTTTCGTCTAGTTTTCAAACGAGTAAGCGCTACAACGAAGCCGGGTTGTACTTTGACCAAGGCTCTAAAAATAGGCATTTAGAATTCACTGAGACTGCTTTCAATCTCTATCTAGGTGACCGTCATTTAGGTAGTGACGATTCTGCTTACACGTGTATACAAGAACAGTGGTCGCCAACACAGCATACGGGAACCTTGATTAGTTTTGACGCTCCGCGTGGTTTGCTGAACATACAGTCGGACTTTTTAGGCAGTGAGCCTTTGTTTTACGGTTTAAAAGGTGGGGCACTGTGGGTGTCAAATCGTATTGAGAACTTCGTGCGTTACGGCGACTTTGAGCGCGACTGGGCCGGTGTCTTCACCTTTATAAACGATGCGTACACTGTTGGGGAACGTTCTCTGCTAAAACACGTTTTCTTGCTGCGCCCTTTGCAACGAGTAACTTATTCCGCCGCCGCGGAAAGGTTAGAAAGAACGAACCTTGACTATTGGCAGAGCGATAATGAAGCGAATGTGGAATCGGCTCTAGATGCAGTAGACGAACGTTTAAACCACGTATTGTGTAATAGCCCGCATACTTCCTTAATGCTTTCCGCGGGTTGGGATTCACGTTTGTTGCTGTCTTCGAACCCAGAGCGAATAGTTCACACCTACACACATGGGCATCTCGCTAGCCGCGAAATTGCTATCGCATTTCAATTGGGTGCGCCGTTACAAAAGTCGATGTCTTTTGTACCTCTTGAAAACACCCCATTTGGTCGAAATCAAGTGCTGGAAATGCTAGCGCAGTTGGGCTGCGCGTTGTTTCCACACTGGTACTACGCCAGTAGTATGCAGGACTCAAGCTCAGAAGCTCCTCTTAGTGCAGGTTTAGTAGTCGAGCATATATCGGGCCACTACGGTTACAATAGTTTAGGTAACAACCACTCCCGCTTGGTAGCGTTTTTTAATACAATTTTGCGACCGAATGTGTATGACAAAATTGGTAACGACGAAGCGATTACACTGCTAACCCCATTGTTAAGCAAAGGGTTTGTTAAGCATCCCTGGTGTTGGATAAAAGAAATTGATTCCGCCACTTTACGGGCAGATTTTAATCGCGATGTTGAGCAAGTTTTACAGAATTACACGCAGCACAAAACGTCGGGGCTGCATGAGTTAAGTGAACGCTATCGGTTGGAACACTCAAGTCGGCAATTTTTTGCATTGCAAACTAAGACCGCCGAAAACTTTATGGGTTATCACCACCCCTATGCAGATTCACGATTGGCAGAGCTGGTCTTACAACTAAAATTCAGGCACCGAGTTAATTACAAAGTGAGTCAAAACCTTGTGAAACGACGAGCTCCGAAGCTATTGAAAGTTCCTATGGCGGCAACTTTGGTTAATGCTGAGCGGCCAATTTTAATGCAAGAGCTTTCGCGTTTCGCAAGAATTTCTTATGAGAAGGCGAGTAATACAATATCAGGAAAAGTATTGAAAGGGTTGGGGTGGAACAATTTTGATTTTCTCTTTAGTTACGACACATTCCATGAATACATAGATTTGCTGGTGGATGATATGTGGGATAAAACGGCCATGCATGCTTTTGTACAACGTGCCGCAGTAAATAATGTTGATGCTTATTCGGTGCTAGAAGTGTTAACTAAATATCTTACATTAGATTTTCGCCTAAACCCCAGCGCTTACGAGTTTAATTAGTTATGTGGTCTCCATTTGCAAAAGTAATATTTTGGTTAGGTGCTAGCAAGCGCAACCCGTCTCTGCGTAGCATACTCAAAGAACTTAAGGGCACTGAGTCACTATCTAGAGACGAATTACATGCGCTGCAGTTGAAAAAACTAAAAAAACTCATTGAATTGGCGTATCAATATAGCCCTTACTACCGGCAGCAAATGATAACGCATGGTTTACTGCCTAGCGATATACAAACCTTGGATGATCTTAAACGTTTTCCAACCATTGATAAGTCTACTCTTATTACGCACAACGCCGAGATACATACCGCTTTTCCGTTTAAGAAGCGAATGCTTGCGGAAACCTCTGGAACCAGTGGGGAATCTTTGGCGTTTTATCGAAATGAAGAGTGGGACTCGACCAACCGAGCCAACGTTATGCGCAGCTATGCTTGGTACAACGTAAATGTTTGGGATAAGAACGGTTATTTTTGGGGCTATAACATCGACCAAACCAAAGCCTTTAAAATTAAAGTATTGGATTGGTTGCAAAATCGCATGCGTATATTTCGGTACGACGATGCCTCAATAAGTCATTTCGCTAAACAATTGAACGGGGCAAAATTTTTGTCTGGCTATTCATCAATGATTTATCAGATAGCCAAGAAAGTAAATGACTTGGGCCTAAAAATTGAAGGCATAAAGATGGTAAAGGGTACGTCTGAGATGATTTTAGATGCTTATCAACCGAATATCGAGAAAGCGTTCGGTAAAAAAATGATCAGTGAGTATGGCGCAGCTGAGTCAGGCCTTATCGCTTTTGAATGCCCGCATGGCAGCCAACACATCTGTATGGAAACGGTTATCGTTGAAGTTGATGATAATAGTGAAATTTTAGTGACGAATCTGGCTTCGTTGTCTTTTCCGATTATCCGCTATCGACTGGGAGATTGCGTAAAGCTAAGCGAAGACATGTGTTCTTGTGGTCGACAGCATCTAGTTTTAGATGAAATACTGGGCCGAAAGGGTACCTCTATCAAAGGGAATGCAAAAGAATATCCTGCGCTAACCTTTTACTATGTGTTTAAAAATTTAGCGTTAGAACATCATATTTTAGTTAATTACAAAGTAGAACAGCATAAGCTTGGTCACGTCAATATTGTGCTTGAGAGTGTGCCATCGCCTGAACTTGAAAACTTAATTGGCGAAGAAATGCAGAAATACTTTGCTGATGATTTGAGCTACTCCTTAACCTACACCAGCAAATTTTCAGAACAATTAAAAAAGCGTCAGTATTTTGAGAGCTTCTTATGACAGGAAAAAATTCGAACACCAGAAAACGCGTGCTTTGGATAAATCATTTTGTTCCTTACCCAGCGAAAGGCGGACTGTTAATAAGAACCCATGGGTTACTCAGCACTGTGGTTCAAGAACATGACGTAACGCTTCTATGTGTGGTACAACCACGGTTAATAAAACCGTACTTTAAAGATTTAGAGTCGGGGCTAAAAGAGGCAAAAAGCTTTTATCAGAGCCAAGGCGTGAATATAGAATTTTTTGAAATGCCGTCTGAGAAAAGCCGCTTCTCAAGGCTCCAAGTAGCATTCACTTCTCTATTTTCGCGCAAGCCTTACTCGGTACGCTGGCTGCATTCGCCAAAACTTGCAGCGCGCTTGAAAGCACTAGGCTCTGAATCATTTGACTACGTGCATGTAGATACGATGGGGTTAATGGCAATGGTCCCTGAGGTGAAACACGGTACAAAAGTCACGGTTAATCACCATAACGCCGAACACGTTATGATGGCGCGTAGAGCAAGTAAAGAGTCTAACTGGTTAAAGCGTTTGTATTATCAGCTTGAGAGTAAAAAAATAGCGCAATTTGACAGCTACTACATGCAAGTAGTCAAATCGCATATTGTTTGTAGCCAAAAAGATGAGCATAGCTTGAAGGAACTTGAACCCAGCCTAGCAATAGAGGTTGTGCCGAACGGCGTTAGTTACTTACCAGCGCCGAAACGACAGCCAGCCGTAGGTCGCTTATTGTTTGTAGGTGGTTTAGACTGGTACCCAAATACAGATGCTATATTATTTCTGCTTGATGAGGTCTGCCCACGTTTAAACTCCCTGAGCGCAAAGGTGCACATTGATATTGTAGGCAAAAATCCTTCGGCTGAAATTGTAGAGAAAGCAAACGCTTTCAACTTTGTAGAGCTACATGGCTACGTAGACGATATCGAACTTATGTATGCCAACGCACAAGCGTTTTTATGCCCCTTGCGAGATGGGGGAGGAACAAAGTTAAAAGTTCTTGATGCGATGAATCACGGTTTACCTGTTATTGGGACCGAGATCGCATTTGAAGGGATAGCTGTTGAAGATGGTGTAAGCGGGTTCATAACTGAAACAGCTGAACAAATTTGCTCTGTTGTAGCATCAATTATCGACAACGTAAATTTCTCTGAGCGTGTTGGTAGTAAGGCACGTACACTTATAAAAAATAGGTACGACTCTAATGTTATTTCAAAAAATTATGCCAAAAAAATTACGCAAGCCAACTAGGCTAAACTATCTACTTGCTGCGACTGCACTGCTTGTTACTGCCGCATATGTTCACGGGCATGAATGTGAAACATCAACGCCTAAAACTGCATCTTCCACTCCTTTGACTGCCATTGACTTTCAAGTAAACAACTTATTTGAAGTCAATGAAGGAGTGGTTGATTGGTCAGGTAGCCACGGCGGTATAGTTCAAGTTCCCAACTCTGAATTGCAAGGCGTAAGGTTTAGGTATAAAGCTACAGATATTGATCGGGACTCAACCAGCGAATTTAGATATACCATTTACCAGCCTCTTGAGCATAGCTGGGAGTATTTAGTCTTTCGCCAACCTGTAAACTTCTACCACAGAGAATCTGTCCTCCTCATTGCGCCATACGCACTGAGCAGAAATGAGTGGCTGCCTGGTGATAAAGTTATAACAGATAAAGGGGTTCGAGGGATAGTCGCTAAACTTGATGGGGAGCGTTTATTCATTGCGGACAATGAACATCGTTATGATCAAAACTGGGGCGCTGGGCGGATAATAACAAATCAGCGCAGCGGCGTGTCGTTTGAGCCTATTGATAGCAAGGGGCAGCCATCAAACAATAAGCTATCGACTCAGTGGCAAGGGCAGTACTCCAATGCGGGTATGACATTAGAAACTAAAGCCATTCCACCAGGTTTTGGCGGTGAATTAGGCGTGTCATACTGTCGCCCAACAATCAACCGTTCTGGCTCGCATGAGGGTATCGGTTATATTAAAAATAAGATTAATGACAATCAAAAAGCCATATGTTTTGACCCCGCAGACAATGGCAAGGTTGTGGAATTTGTTGTTGAGCGAAAACGCTCGGCTCATATTCAAGATAAAACAGGTGGCTACCGAATTTGGAAACGTGTTGAGGGCGAAGAGTGGGCGTTAATTTTTAGTAATATGACGCTACTTGTATTTGATGAAGTAAACAATTCCTTTGATAAGGGCTATGTAATGGGCTGGTCAAACAGCGGCTATAACGAGCAGACCGATTTCTATTTGTTGGGCTGGCAATTGTGGGATAGTAAACCTACCTTCTTACCCTAGAGGGCAGACTGGTGTAATCGAAAAGGAAAATATAAATGTCAGAAAGGCAAACAGTATAGTGAAAAAGCCTAATCTTTTTATTATTGGTGCTATGAAGTCGGGAACTACATCGCTTCACCATTACTTAAGTACTCATCCGCAAATGTTTATGAGTGAGCCTAAAGAACCGGGTTTTTTTAAGCTGTCGAATCGCTCTGAGGACGAATGGCTGGCTTATTTAGAATTGTTTGCCGGGGCTAATGAAGCGCATTTGTATGTAGGAGAGGGCTCGACGGATTACGCTAAAATTCCTCAGTATGAAAGAGTGACTGAGCGAATTAAGGATTTTTCTCCAGAAGCCAAAATCATCTATGTACTTCGTAACCCCTGGAAACGAACTATTAGTCACTATTGGCATACAAGACGTCCTCAAGTCACCGATGGTCAAACAAAAAACTTTGACATAGCATTTGCGGAATTTGAAGGTTATAAGTCATTTTCTGATTATCCAATGCAAATCGAACCATTTATTGGTTTGTTTGGGCGTAACAATATCCATTTCACTATTTTTGAAGACTTAATTGCAGACCCCAAAGCTGAGCTAAATAAAATCTTCGCGTTTTTGAATTTAACTGCAGAGTTCGATTACTCAGTGGTTGAGAACAAACTCAACACAAGACCAGAAAAAGTGATGTCAGCGGCAGGTAATGGGTTAATGCACAAGTTGTCATATTCCGGTCTGTGGTCGGTTCTTGCTAAAGTTATACCCAAATCAGTGAAATCGAAGTTACGTGGGTTAGCTATAAAAGAAGTGGATCCTGCATCACAAGAGCAGTTTATTACTGCAACCCTGCAACAGCAACGAGAGGCCTACGAAGATATCATCAAACGAACCTCTTTAATGCTTGAGAGAGATATGTCTGATATTTGGAAGTTGTAAACTCATGCAGCCTTTGCAGATTCTGTTTATAGATATTGGCCTTTCGTTCGGTGGTTCGCTGGTGGTTGCTGCCCGTGCGTCACGCGCTCTAGAAGCTATGGGGCATACGTGTACTATTGTCACCCCCGTTAATCCAGAGCTGATTTTGCATCATTTTTCACCTACCACAGAAGTTATCCAATTACAAAAAGGGGTTACCTATAAACATAGGTTGGATTTCAATGCAAAAATTAAGTCTTTCAAAAGTAAAATAGCACGCACGCTATGGTCACGGTGCTTTTCCATTTATGAATGGATCAAAAATTCCACTTATCGGCGTAATGTTGCAAGAATCATAAAGTCTAAGAATATTGAGGTCATACACAATAATAATTGTTTAGACAGTAATGGTGTTGCCAGGCGGTTGAACGTACCTATAGTTTGGCATTTCCATGGTTGTTTTTACGACAACAGCCGCATGACTCGGTATTCATTGCAAAAATGCGCTCATTACATCTCTATTTCTAATTTCGTCTATAAAACCGTAATGGCGCACGGGTGGATAGCTGAGGATAAAATTTCAACGTTGTTAAATCCGGTACAACAAGCCGTTCAGCAATACGACGATCATGCACTAGCTGAAAAACGCAGTGAACTCGGGCTGCAAAGTTGCTATGTAATATGTGTTTTTGGACGCTTAATTAACTGGAAAGGCCAAGCTGAATGTATTGACGCAATTGAAATAGTCGCTAACGCTCTTCCTAATGTTAAACTACTGATGATTGGCGACGATTCTGAGTTTGGTGGTTATAAGGAATGCTTGGTTGATAAAGTAGTGAAAAAAAACTTAGCTGACATTGTACAGTTCATAGGTTACACGAAAGAGACTGATTTATATTACCAGTTGTGCGATCTTGTCGTGCATTGTTCTATCGAACCTGAGCCCTTTGGTTTGGTGATCACTGAAGCAATGCTTAATCGGGTTCCCATAGTAGCGTCTTGTTACGGCGCCGGCCCTGAACTGGTTAGAGATGGCGAAAATGGATTGATAGCCGACCCTCTGAACCCAAGTGATTTAGCGAGCAAAATACTTACGATAGCGCGGTCACCGGAACTTCAACAGCTATTTGTTACCAATGGCATGGCGCTAACGGGTACATTAAGTGCAGAATCCTACGCTGAAAAATTGTTTGAAATATACCAAAAAGTTACCAGCACAACCAATAAGTGAACGCGTCTAAAATGAAGTATCGCCCAGAAATCGATGGCCTCCGTGCACTAGCAGTTGTCCCTGTGATTCTTTTTCATGCTGGGTTCCAAGGCTTCTCGGGTGGATTTGTTGGCGTTGATATTTTTTTTGTCATCAGCGGCTATTTAATTACTTCGATAATTATTAAAGAACTAGATAGAGGCTCGTTCAGTTTAGTTGAGTTTTATGAGCGTAGGGCTAGAAGAATTTTGCCCGCTTTATTTTTTGTATTATCAGCTTGTTTACCATTTGCGTGGCTATGGCTTCGACAAAACGATTTGCTTGAGTTTGGTCAAAGTTTAGTTGCTGTTGCAACGTTTGCATCTAATATTTTTTTTTGGATTAATAGTAACTACTTTGCAACAGTATCTGAACTTAAACCTCTTCTACATACGTGGTCATTGGCGGTAGAAGAACAGTATTACATTGCCTTTCCACTGATCATGATGGCATTGTGGTTAACGGCGAAACGCAAAGCAATTTTAGGTTTAGTTGTTATTGCGATAACTAGTTTCATTCTTTCTGAACATCTTTCCCATTCGGCGCCATCGACAAATTTTTATCTGTTACCATCTCGCGCATGGGAACTTTTGTTAGGCTCGTTTACTGCATTTTATCTGTACCACCACAGTCACAGTGCAAACCTCTATGTTAATCAGTTCCTAAGTCTCACTGGTCTTCTATTAATTGTTGCGAGTATTGTTTTATTCAACAAGGAAACACCGTTTCCTGGGCGTTTTGCATTAGCACCAACCCTTGGTACATGTTTAATAATCTTGTACACAACGCCCGGTACTTTTATTTATAGTGTTTTGAGTAATCGCGCTTTAGTATCTATTGGGTTGGTATCATATAGTGCTTATTTGTGGCATCAGCCATTGTTTGCACTCGTGCGTCATAGGCTTTATGGCGAATTACCCGTTGTGCACGCATTAGTATTCTGTGTTGTCACTTTTTTATTGGCCTATATCAGCTGGCGTTGGGTAGAAAAACCGTTCAGAGATAAACATAAAACAAGTCGCACTCAAATTTTCATATTTTCACTAATGGGCTTGTTTGCCATTGCCGCGATTGGGTTCGCGATTCATTTCACAGACGGCTATCCACAGCGTAAAATTGCGCATATAGAGGTGCTGCAGCAGCACCTGGATAAATTGCAGTTAGAGCGCTACCAACTAGACAATAAAAAGTTACAGCAACAAAGTTGGCAAATCCTAAGAGAAATATCTTCAGATCCCGGTTATGCAGTTGTCGATAACAGGTTCGATAAACGAGCTTGGTCTGTGGGCAGCGAAGCGAATGAACACTTACTCATAGTTGGTAACTCTCATGCAAAAGATATGTTTAATGTTTTATATAATGCGAAGTCTATTGCCTCTCGTTTCGCATTAAGTCGTTACGGTATTCAGATAGAAGATATTAAAGACGCGTTCTACGCATCGCCTAATTATCAGCGGGCGAATCTAGTTTTATTCGCATCGAAGTACAGCGATAACGACTTAAAGTTACTTCCTGTGGTTCTTGAGCGCTTAATCCGTGACGGTAAACGGGTTGTATTAGTTGAGCAAATTCACAGCTTTACAGATTCTGAAACTGGCGAATATAACTTAGCGGATTTAGTGTTAATTGAGCGAGGTAAAGAACATCACAAAGCTCAAGAATTCATTTTGGCGGTAAACAAAGCCTATACTGATGATTTTAATTCTCGGCGTTATAATAGCGCTGAAGAGGCAAAAAATAATAAATTGCGTCAGCTTGCGAAGAGCCTTAACCAGGTCTCGGTGTTAGATCGCTTAAAGTATGTCTGTCCCGAAGATTTGTGCATTGCGATAAGTTCAGATGGGACTAAGCTCTTTTACGATTATGGGCATCATACAATTGCTGGTGCAGAGTTTTATGGCAATGTTATTGATAAGTATAAATTGTACAGTGAAGTGTTTTGGCCAAAACGGTTGGAGTGACTTAATAAAAATGGTTTCAGGTGAATAAGTGAAAGAGCAAATAGCTTCAAGTATTAGCGCAGCATTAAAACCACTTCGGAAACAAAATGATAGATTTCTTTTTTGGTCGGTGTATTACCCATTTAACTTTGGCGACTGGTTAGGCCCTTATATCTACAAGAAACTAGCGAATCAAGATGCTTGGTTTAAATCACCCTCATCCTTTGAATTGAGTACCGTTTTTATGGGGGCAGGCAGCATATTGTCGTTAGCAAAAGAAAATTGCATTGTTTGGGGCTCAGGTATTATTAGCAGAACTGTTGAATTTCCAAAACCCTATGAGATAACTGCTGTGCGAGGGCCTTATTCGCATGAACGTTGTACTCAGTTAGGTATTACATGCCCTGAAACCTATGGCGATCCAGGGCTTGTTTTGCCCTTGCTCTACCAGCCGACGGTTAAGAAGAAGTATCGTTTGGGGGTTATTCCTCATTTTACCGACTTCCATCGAATTACGCAGCTGTTCAGTGAGGATGGTGTGAAGGTGATCGATGTCAGGTACCCAATCGAAGAGATAATCGACACTATGCTAGAGTGTGAAATGATTTTGAGTAGTTCCCTGCACGGTTTGATTCTATCCAATGCATACGACATCCCTTCAGCGTGGGCATCGTTCGACTCTAAATTAGGAGGTGACGGAATTAAATTTAAGGATCACTACGCGTCGGTAGGTGAGTTCAACCCCGTGTGTTTGAACAATGCCCATAGGATGGGAGTCGATGATATGTGCGCTTATATCCAATCAACTAAAAACGTGTATGACACCCGAACTGTGGCGAAGCGGTTACTCGATGTTTGTCCATTTCCGCACAGATCTACCCTATAAATTTCTTTCTAAGAGGTAAGACGAGAATATAACTTGTGCATAACACCGCCAACCTCGATTGCTTGGTGTTTAGCATAGTAGTCCAATTTATAAATCGGATCCTCTTTGTTTTCAACTCTTTGCTGGATGTCAGAAGGCATCCTTGAAGACCATACTACTCGCTCAGCAACACCAAGTCGGCGCATGTAATATACTAATTTGTTCGATATTTGTTGTGCAAGATCGTTTCGCTTTTTGAATAGGCCAAGTCGCTTCAGAAATCGAGCAAGAGACTCAAAGCGCCATGGCCCAAACGCCTTACCAAATACTGGCCCCGAGTCATTAAAGAAGGGAAGTTTATTAAATTTCTCCTTAGCTACAAGACGGTGAACGAGAAGGTGAATCGTATCCGAACTGATGGATTCAACCTCGTCCCATATAGCTCTGAATCTTGTATCTTCTGAATATAGATGCTCAAAACAATAGTGAAACCAAAAGTAGTCTGTTGCGAAACTTCTATCTTGCCAATATTGATGACTCGCGTCTCGCCATTGCTTACACAAGTAATGATTAGGAGTTGCTGCTAGAAAACCGCTCGTTAACATTCGATCTGGTCCAGGTCTAGAAAATGCATAGAATCCATTTCTCATTCTGGGGAATAGCCACTGTTCGAATGGTTGAGTTAAAAAAAGGCTGGAGTCTATCCAAACGCCACCATACTTAACCAATAAATTGATCCGAATTAAATCGCTTCGGCCTTGTATAGGTTTTCTTTCCCAAAAATCAGGTAACTCTTGCTCTAATGGAATGTATTCATGCAAGTTTGACTTGTCTAATAATCGGACTTCCCAATCTGGTTGATTCATTTTCCAAGAATCGACAGATTTTAACGCGATAGGAGGCGCACTGTCCCAACCTTGCTCCCAGAAACTCCAAATAACTTTTGGTATGTTTGACATGTTGAGTATCCAATAAAGTTTTTTATAAAATAAACAAAAATGTTTATCAGATTGATTCTATGGGTTCTTGCACCATACCGAAATCAATTCTTTAGCTTTAAGTATCTTTAATAAAGCATAGCGAAGCAGGTTGCTATCGTCAGTTATTGACCCTTTGATGAAAGCCGAAACGCTTTCAAAAAAATCCTCAACTGCTACTTTTAAAGGATAAGTAGGGCGGTTAAATAACTTTTTGCCAGAAGACAATTTCGACAGATTAAAAACCGTATAGGCCGAATCGACAAACATTTTTTTAATGTTATCGAACTGAAATTCACGTTCTTTCAGTCGGTGTAAAACTCCGGCGTTAGGCGTATAGATGACTTTAGCCTTACTATTGATTAACTTTGAGTAAATAATAGTTTCTTCACCTGCAACTAATTTGTCGCCACAGCGCCCTAACCTTGGGTCGAAACCGCCAAAATCGTGGAGAAGTTGTTGTCGTATACAAAAGTTCTTACCGTAAAACTCATGTTCCCTGTCGGTAATTTGTAACTCTTCTTCTCCATAATCGATTGCGGCAAAGAAAGGGGTATAATTTGGGAGAAACCATTCAGGTTTACGCCCTTGCCAGTCGACAATGATCTTACTGAAGATGCAGTCAGGACTTAACTTATGAATCTTATCAATATAGATCGATAGCCAATTGTTGTTAATAATTGCATCGTCGTCGGTGAAAAGAATATATTCCCCCTGTGCTTTGGCTAGGCCTAGGTTCCTTGCATGTGACAACCCTTGATTGCTTTCAACATAATATCGACACGGAAACTTGAAAGTTGGCTTTAGTTCTTGTACCACCTGAGCTGTATGATCTGGTGAATTGTTGTTTATAACAATAAGTTCAACTAAGCCACTATCAACGACATTAGCTGCAATGTCCTGTAGCGTTTTATACAGCGAATCAGCATTGTTGTATGTGCAAAGAACAATTGAAATTAGCAGGTTACTGTTCGCTGGTTTGCTCATTAGACATTTCCCCAATCGCTAACTCTCTGAAGTATTCTGACTGCTCTAAAAGCTCACTATACGTGCCTGATTGGGTTATCTGCCCTGAATCCATAAGGAATATTTCATCACAATTCTCTATTGTAGACAGCCGGTGAGCAATCATAATAACCAACATATCTTCGGCTAATAAGGTTATTTCTTTTAACACAGCGCGTTCGGTGATGTTATCTAGCGCACTGGTTGCTTCATCTAGAATAAGGACTTTAGGGTTGTTGTACAATGCGCGAGCAATAGCTAGGCGCTGTCGCTGCCCTCCGCTTAGCCTGTCGCCATTTTCTCCTACTCGGAAGTCGTACCCCTCGGGCTGCGACATTATGAAGTCGTGTATATTTGCTTTCTTCGCCGCTAGTTTAGCCCGTTGGAGATCCACATTTCTATTTTTAGCGCCAAAGCAAATGTTTTTCAAAACAGTATCGTCCAGCACAAATACCGACTGCGGAACATAACCAATGTTGCGCTGCCACATTATGCGATTATCAACATTTATAGCTTGCTGATTAACAAGTACTTCACCTTCCGTTGCGGTAATTAAACCTGCAACTATATTGGCTACCGTTGTTTTACCTGCACCGCTGCCACCGACAAAAGCAACTAAAGAATTACCGTTAAGGCGCAGGTTGATATTACTTAAAACATCATTATCAGTTTCTGGGTACCGATAGTTTACATTTTTTAGAATTACTTCACGCAAAGGTTCATCAGTAAACATGGGGGGAAGTTCTGATTCATCGGAAAACGCTCGCGCATTTTTGCTTGCTTTCGCAAGCTCGTCTTCAATTTCGGGTATAACACCACCGTTGGCTTTAACCAATGTCAGTGATTTGTATATAGTTTGCGCTGCTGGTAGTAGTTTATATCCAGCCATGGCATAGAAACTCAGTGTAGTGACCACTTGCTCCTTGTTATCAGCTGTAGAAATTAAATAAATACCGAGTACTATGATGGCGGAAAAGATCACTGTTTCTACAATAAAGCGGGGTAAATCTCCAGCTAAGGCGATAAAGGCTGCCGCAGAAAGTCCGCGCTTAGTCGTTTGGTTTACTTCATTAGAATACCAAGGCTCTACTCCAAGTAGCTTTATTTCTCTAATCCCCCGAATACTCTCGTGTAAAAGTTCGAGTTTTTTGCGATTCACTTTTGTAACAATTGAACCAGAGGCTACTGTTTTCTGGCGAACTGTCGCGAAGATTAAGCCATACACAGCGGTAACTATCACTGCCGCAATGAGAGCAAGTATCGGGTTAACGACTATCAAGGCCAGAACGATTAAAATCAAAATGAGCAGTTGCGATACCAACAATAAGAACTGCTGTAAAACGTTGTAAACCATCCGAGGAATTTGCATTGTAATATTTGAGATTAAATGACTCGAATTCTCGCGCAAAAAGAAGATGTAATCATTGCGTAAGTATGAAGTGTAAAGTCGACTTTGCAATTCGCTACCCACATCAATAGAGTATTTAGTCGATAACCATAGTACAAATGACGCACTCAGATTCGCGACCAATATCACGATACAAACCAGCACAGAGTAATAAATAATAAAGTTGTAGTATCCCGGTTCACCGAGGAACTCATAGGCAAACTTAAACGCTTTATTTGAGGTCAAATAATCTTCACTAGATAGAAGTGCGATAAACGGTGCAATCGATCCAATACTACCAATTTGTAGAATTGCTGACACAAAAAATAGAATTTGCAATGTAACGAGTTTTGCTTTTTGCATGCTATCAAGCATTCTTAACAGCGATTTAAAGTTATCTAACATGCTAGTCTCTATTTACTTATTTGTATTAATTCCGCAATAGCGTTTATTTGCTTTTGCTCGGTGAATTGCTCTTGTACCAATGAACGAGCGTTATGAGCGAATTTAGACCGCAGTTCATTCGAATTTTTTAATTCTAATATTCTATTTGCCAGCTCGGTATAGTTACCGGGCGTAATGTGAAATCCGGTCACACCATGCTGGGTCGATTCTGGTAAGCCGCCAAGTTTAGAAACAATGAGTGGCAAACCCGAACTTAACATTTCAACACTTGATCGGGTAAACGAATCCCACCCTGTTGATGCAATAACACCAATATCACTATTTCGCATCAAGTGAGGTACGTCATCTCTATATCCTGCGAATATCACTCTTTGCCTTGCTTTATCATTCGTTAATTCTTGTTTATAGGTGTTGGCTTCATTACCTTTATTTCCACACAATAAAAAATGGATGCCATCAATATTGTCGCGCAGTGCTAATTCATTCGCTGCCTTTACAATGGTACGAACGCCTTTGCGTTCTTCGAAGTGACCAGAATAAAAAACAATAATGTCTGAGTCAGCTATACCAAATTCTGCTAATAATGACTTCTTGCCGTTTACAGGAAGGTAAGTATTAGTATCAACACCTAAATGAATAACTGACGTGTGTTTTTCGGGAATGCCACGACCATGGGTAGCGGTAAGCCTCATAGCCTCTGATTCGAAGATAAAATGATCGGCTGCATAGCGTTTGCGTAATATCCAATCTAACCGTTTTAAGATTAACTTCCACCAAGGTTGCAGGCCGCTTATTGATGCCCCCCAATAAGACACAATGTTACTAACGCCGCTGTTTCGCAGTGTCGCAGCTATTGGCGAGGGGAAATTCAAATCAAACGCTAATACCGTTCTAACGTTATGTTTTTTCACTAGCTGCTGTAGGTTTTCTAAGTCTGACGTTAGCTCGTAATCAATTTGATACTTGTTGCATTGATTTACCGACACATTTTTATAACTGAATAATATGTGTTCTTCTGATCTTCCCGCGTGCAAAGCCGCCTTGTGAAAAACTTGCTGTAATTTGGATATAGCAAAACCTGCGTCATCAGAACAATGAAACATGAACAAAACAGCAGATTTAGTGGAGCTATTGTGAAGCTGAGACATCATTACTTCTTATTAGTTGTCACAAGAAAGTTTATCAATAAGTCAAACTAGAGTGGCTATTATTAATTAATAACGCACGCACGTCATTAAACTTATCCTGAATTGCTAGGTCGGAAACGAACGCGTTACCTTTTGAAATACTTTGATTCGGTATAATCTTACCAGACTTTATAGCATCAGAGGTGTCACCGGCACCGCCAATACCCGTGAGTGATTGAACATTGTATTCAGAAGGGATTGGCGTTTCTAGCCCAACTACGTTGGTTATAAAGTTTAGGGTTTCTTCACTATTGTCGCGCAGCAAGTCGGCGTCGAAGTAAG
This sequence comes from Alteromonas sp. ABD4_190, assembly GCF_056160105.1. Classification (NCBI taxonomy): domain Bacteria; kingdom Pseudomonadati; phylum Pseudomonadota; class Gammaproteobacteria; order Alteromonadales; family Alteromonadaceae; genus Alteromonas; species Alteromonas sp. ABD4_190. The sequence continues at coordinate 766,933 of NZ_JBSWWN010000001.1, read as the reverse complement.
CATATTTCCCTTTTAACTGCTGAGCATAGTTTGCTAAGTCATCTAACCTTCTTGATAAATAACGTGTAGCGTATTCTTCAGATTGTTCGCGCCAGTTTTCTCGTTTCGCTAATTTTACAATACTTGGAATAGTGGCATTCACGTCTCGTAACGATATGAATACTATAGCATTCCTTTGTATCATTAAATCACAGTCTATATTCACACCATTATGTAACAATTTGTCGAAAAAAAAGCGGCTATTAGGCTTTACATTATTAGCCATGGCATACTTTATTTTTTGCAACATAAAGTCACTGTTTGTGAGATAGTCTTGCTGAATTTCATAGTAGCCGTTAATTTCAGGGTGGCTGCCTATAAGATGTCCTGTCAGACTTGAGTTGGAACGCATGTGACTGAGCAAAACAATGTTTCGGTAGTTACACAGTAAACGGGGCTGTTTTACTAAAGTTGTTAGGTATTTAATGTATCTACTTTTCAAATTTGCCTTTTTCCAATCACGCACGTTTATCTGTTTGAAATCATATAAAAAAAAACCCTCACAAGAAACATCTCGAGAGGGTTTTTTAAGTTGTTTGCCTTTAAGCTTGTTTGTTTTTCTTTCTTGAAAAGCCAGCCAAACCCAAAAGACCAAGACCGAACATTGCTATAGATGTAGGCTCTGGCGCTTCAATTGCGCGGATAACAAACTGCGCGTCAAGCACGCTTACACCTGCTTCTGGTGTAAGGAAGCCCTGTTTTGTACCGTCGTCAAAAACTTCCAAGCCGCTTAAGCGAGTTATGATTTCATAATGTTCGTGGTAAAGCCCACCAGTATTCACAACGAATGATACCGCGAAGTCAATAAAATCAACAGATTGAGCAATAACGTTACCGCCTGCAAAACCAGCGATTGCAAATGCGTCTGCACAACCGTTTACGTTAACGCTTCCTGGCGTGCCCACTGGATCGTCACCGTATGTACAACTGTCGCCCGCACTGCCGTTAGGCGTTTCTGTGAAGTCAATCATAAACTCCAACTCTGGAGCTGTAAAAGATAGCCCTGGCGAGGTTGAAGTTAGCTTCAACCCGTCTACTATCTTCACAGTGTCAAGGAAGGTTCCTGTTATAGCGAAGTTTTCGTGACGAATTGCAGTACCTTGTGAAAAGAAATCAAAATAATTGGCTACACCGATGTCAACAGTCGTCGCCATGCCCTGTGGGCCAGGCATACCGTCAACTATGTCAACAAGATTTCCATCTTCATCCCACCTTTGCTCAGACATCTCAGACACAGGGCTAAAAATGCCTAAACAGCTTTGATTTGGTGAGGGAGTACCCCAACAAATGTTATTCGGTAGTGCACCTGTTGATAAAATAGAAACTCCACCATTCACACTTGGGTCGGTGGAGGTGCCAGACTCGATGATTGCCCCATCTGGTGTCGGGTCATCGAAACCAGCTTCATTAACAAACCCCCATTCTTCAATTAGAGGCAGTGCGGACGACGCGCCCGAAACGCTTAATGCGATAGATGCAACTACTAACTTTAATTTTTTCATAATGATTCCTTGGGTAAAACGTGACATCATTGTTCAGTCAAACCAGAAGTGCATTCGGTGTGCCATCTTTTTAACCTCATGAAAATAGGTTAAAAAATAAACTTTTGAAAATGGGAGAGGTAGAAGTTGTTAAAATTGCTGACAGTAAAACTTTACGTTTCTGAAACAATTTTTTTCGCCACTTTGAACATAATCCTCTGAAGTACCCCGGCGTTGCCGAACGGCCTCCAGGTTTTTACTAGCTTGTTGCGGTAAGCGTCAAAATGCAAACCGTAAGGAGCGGCCAACACCTCACCGCGCCCCAGTAAAATCTTTAGAACATAAGTTCCCGCAATACCCGCACATAAGTTAACAGCCATAACAGTTGAAGGTCCTTTTTGCTGTTTAAAACTTACACGTGTTTGGTCAGCGAGATAAGTTCGTTGTAGCATGGCTGGAGAGAGTCCAATTAGAAATTGAATAAGTTGCTCTTCTTCACTCTTTTTGGCTTCAAAGCGAAAATAGTCTTCAAACGACATTTGGTCAGGAAGAAAGCAGAGTAAGGCTGAGCCCATTCCTAATGGTGCAGCAGTGACTACAGGGATGCGAAGCTCGTAGCATCTTTGAAAAACTAATTTACGCGCATTCAGTGCAAAAAAGTCCAAGCTATCAACGTATACGTCGACATTCCTCAGAAAATCGTCAACGTTTCCTTCGTTGATACCACCATCAAACGTTGTGATAGATGCTTCTGGGTTTATATCAGCAACCATCTTTGCCATGGTTTCCATTTTACCGTGGCCAACAGTTGAAAGTGTAGCGCCAAACTGACGGTTGAAATTGTGAACTTCATAGTCATCAAAGTCAGAGATTTTAAAGTTACCAATTCCGAGCCTGGCTAAGGTTAGCATATGTAGGCTTCCAACACCGCCAGCACCGGCGATTGCCACGCACTTTTTGCGCAACTGCTCTTGTTCAGATTCTGAAACCCAGCCTATGTTGCGTGAAAAAGCGTCGTGATATTTAAACATGCTATTCTCTTTCGTTATCAAGTAAATGTTTTTGTGATTCGATTGAGGCTTGTATATCGTGTAACATTTTTTTAAATGCTGGTGTCAGACTTTCCATGAGCAACGACGGGTTTATGTAATACGGTGCTCGCATTCCGTGATAATCAACTGTTGGGCCTATTTTATGGAATTTTATGCCTAAAAAACTCATGCTGCGAGCAAGCCTTGGCTCCATCATCACATAGGTGTGTGGAATATTTTTCATTATTACTATAGACGCGGCAGACATATAAAGGCCAATTGCGATAAACGGAAAGCATCGCAATTCTTGCTCGGAATAAGATGTAGTGTTTATCGCACCGGTTGCGGCTCCGTCGAAGGAGTCCGACTTTCTTCGACGAAATCTCTCTGGAACGGCAAGCCTACTAATCTCACAGATATCATGGCGTGAAAAATTTGAAGGCCTGAGTGCTTCGTCTGTAATGCTATGCAAACAATATTTTTCGATGGGAAGTTGCTGAGACTCGTCTGTAGGGTGAACTACTCTTACCGTTCCAGCATAATTTCCTGTTTGAAGATGTTGAATCATTGCGTGGATAGAAAATTCATCAAATTCATCTCTTTCTTGCTCGTTTTGTTTTACAGGCTCAAAAGCAAGTTCCTCACAATAAACTTGGTGTCTTATATTATATACAGTTAATTTGTTTTCTTCGGAAGCGGCAACGACTGGACTCAAGTAATCGGAAAAGTGTTTAGAAATTTGTTTAGCTTCTTTTAACTTGCTATAGCCAGACATTGCCTTTTTGACTCGACTGACAACCGAATTAATAGGTTTAACCATAGAAAACGGCTTTGCTTCAGGTTTTTTTGAGTCGTCTGAATTCACTGGTTAACCTTTTTTTATAAATTATGCAACAGGCTTTAGATATTTTAATATAGCACAGGTTTTGTGACACTTTGCAATCGCTTGAGTTTAAAAATATAGTTGAAGTTCAAACTGGTCTTAAAGCGTAATTTAGTTACAATTCAGTAAAATTAAAAACTCAAGTCTTTGCCCTATGCGACGTTACTTTCTTTATTTTTTACTTTTATTTCCTTTTGTTACGATAGCTGCTTCGGAAAAAGGGTTTGTTGACGTAGTAAAAGACGTAAAGCCTTCAGTGGTCGGTGTCGGTGTGCACGCTCCGTTAGCGACAGTAAGTAATCAACTACAGGGCACAGGCTTTGTCGTTGGAAACGGCAAATACGTTGTAACTAACAAGCATGTTATAGACTCTAAACTTGAAGAGGGTATAAAGTCTCAGCGTGTTGTTTTTGTTCCACATGGGGTTTCATCGAAAGTTCTCCCAATTAAGCAGATTTTCAAAAGCAAGCATCGCGACATCGCTATTGTAGAGCTAGAAACAGCGCTTCCGGCATTAAAACTTGTGGCTACTAACGACGTTATAGATGATGGCTCAAGCGTGGCAATTACCGGCTTTCCGATAGGTGCGGTTCTAGGATTGTATCCTGCAACTCATGCTGGAATTGTTGCTGCATTCACACCAGACGTCATTCCGGCTCAACACAGCTCACAGTTATCTCAGCGCTTCTTAGCACGCGCCGAGGCCCCGGCTATGATTTATCAACTCGATTTAACAGCTTATCCGGGTAACAGCGGAAGCCCAGTGTATTTATCAAGCAATGGGGCTGTTTTTGCCATTGTTAATAAAGTCTTTGTGAAAGAAACCAAAGAAGCTGCAATCGAGAAACCAAGTGGCATAACTTATGCTATACCTGTAAGTGAAGTATATGAATTAGCTGCTAAGCATGGCATTGCGTTATAGCAAGCTTTATGCAGGTTCCTTTCCTTAAATTAGCGCTTTGTTAATAAGGCAAAATATGCCAACATCTCGTTCATTAGGACGGTACATTTAAAGGTATACAACGGGCTCCATGGATAACAATAAGAAGATAGCAATAATTGGTCTAGGCTACGTAGGGTTGCCACTAGCAGTCTCTTTCGGTAGATATTTTCAAACGATTGGTTTTGACATAAACCAATCACGAGTTGATGAATTGAAGGCCGGTGAAGACTATACGCTAGAGGTTACAAAAGAAGAGTTGACTAACGCTTCAAATCTTACTTTTACTAGCGATTCGCAAGATATTAAATCTTGCGAATTCGTTATCGTTACGGTCCCTACACCAATTGACAAAAATAAGCAGCCAGACATGACTCCGTTACAGAAGGCGAGTCGAATGATTGGTAGCGTTCTACAGCCGAACATGACGGTTATCTATGAGTCAACGGTTTACCCAGGGGCAACGGAAGAAGTCTGTATTCCCATTCTTGAAGAAGTATCGGGCCTTACTTTTAATAAAGACTTTTTTGCTGGTTACTCACCAGAGCGTATTAATCCTGGCGATAAAAAGAACCGTTTAGAAACAATTGTAAAAGTAACATCCGGAAGCACACCTGAAGTTGCCGATAAAGTTGATGCGCTTTACCGAACAATCATTACCGCGGGTACGCACAAAGCATCTTCAATTAAAGTAGCTGAAGCGGCTAAGGTTATAGAAAACGCCCAGCGAGATCTAAACATTGCATTGATAAACGAACTTGCCATGATTTTTGCTCGGGTAGGGATTGATACTGAAGAGGTTCTTGATGCGGCTGGCAGCAAGTGGAACTTTTTACCGTTTAGACCAGGTCTAGTGGGCGGCCACTGTATTGGAGTTGATCCGTATTATCTCACTCACAAAGCTGAAGCATTAGGCCATCATCCAGATGTGATTTTAGCTGGGCGCCGCGTGAATGATCGCATGGGTGAATATGTTGTATCTCGACTAGTTAAAAATATGCTAAGTCGTCAGATTATGGTCAACGGCTCAAGTATTCTGCTGTTAGGAATCACGTTCAAAGAAAATTGCCCGGACATCCGAAACACGAAAGTAGTCGATATCGCTGAAGAGCTTGGCAACTACCAAGTTGATTTGGATATTTATGACCCATGGGCAAAACCACAAGAAGTGAAACATGAATACGGTCTTTCGCTGATTGATAGGCCTGTAACAGGCAAGTACGATGCTGTTATTGCAGCAGTTGCCCATAGTGAGTTCAAGTCTTGGAGCAAGGATGAGCTTCGAGCGCTTTGTAAGCCAAATGCAGTGATTTTCGATTTAAAGTATATGTTTGATAAAAACGCAGTAGATATGCGTCTTTAAGGATTTAAGATGAAAGTATTGGTAACTGGAGCTGCAGGATTCATCGGCTCTCACGTCGCATTATCACTGTTAGAGCGTGGCGATGTCGTAGTGGGAATTGATAACCTTAACGATTATTACGATGTTTCGCTGAAAGAAGCTAGGTTGAAAGCTATAGGTTCACACAAAAACTCAGTAAACTTTAGCTTTATCAAGCTAGGTGTAGAAGATCGCGATGGTATGGCAGCGCTCTTTTCAGAGCAACAATTTGATAAAGTTGTTCATCTGGCTGCACAAGCAGGGGTGCGTTATTCGATTGAAAACCCGAATGCGTATGTAGACGCCAATATCGTGGGTTTTGTTAATGTACTAGAAGGCTGTCGGCACAACAATGTTCAACATTTAGTGTATGCATCATCAAGCTCTGTTTACGGCGCAAATGAAAAAATGCCGTTTTCAGAGAAAGATAATGTAGATCATCCTGTTTCGCTCTACGCAGCAAGTAAAAAAGCCAACGAATTGATGGCCCATACATATAGCCATTTGTACAATCTACCTACTACTGGCTTGCGTTTCTTTACTGTTTATGGGCCTTGGGGGCGACCTGATATGGCCCCAATGAAATTTACTAAGGCAATTTTGGCTGGCAAGTCAATCGATGTTTACAACTACGGAAACCACCGTCGAGATTTTACTTACATAGACGATATTGTTGAAGGCGTGGTTCGTGCGTTGGATAATGTAGCGAAATCAAACCAAGACTGGGATGGAGCGAATTCAGACCCTAGCAGTAGTCGTGCACCTTACAGAGTATATAACATTGGTGCGCAAACGCCTGTTCATTTATTAACGTTCATAGAAACCTTAGAGAGTGAGTTGGGCATAGAAGCACAGAAAAACCTGCTTCCTATGCAGCCAGGCGACGTTCCAGATACTTATGCTGATGTTTCATCGCTAGTTGCAGATACCGGTTACCAGCCATCTACCGATGTTAAAAAAGGCGTAAAAGCGTTTGTCAGCTGGTACCGCGATTTTTATAAAGTGTAAACGTTAGCGGCGTATGAGTGCTTTTAAACAAGGTTAAATTACACTGCTATTCATAAACCCCGCACACTTTTTGGGCAAAAATTCTTTCGTGGTTGCATAACCGAGTTCAAAAAGTGTGTTCTTAATTTCAGGTGTAAGCGAAAAATCTACCGCGGAAATCTCTCCGGTATTCACCACCACCGTATTGTGCCAATACTTCGCATTAACATACTCCCTGGATATTGCCGTCATAAACGTGCGAATAAGCATGCTGACGTATTGCGGCAGTTGAAGTAAGTTCTTTTTAATAGCCTTGCGTTTTTGTTCGGTGCTTTGCAGTCTGAAGCATACTGATGGCGTGCCATCGCCTCGCCAATCTTCAAACAACGCATCTTCAGACAATATAGCGCCGTCTACTAGCAAGTGCTCTTTAAAGGGCTTAAATGAGAAGATAAGCGGAATCGACATAGAATATCGCACTGCTTCTGACACCTTCATATCTGGAGAGGTTTGTTTGTTGAACAAAACTGGTCCGCCGCCGTTTACGTCGGTAGCCAGAATATGTAGGTCAAGAGGGAGGTCGGCGAACACCGCGCCCTCCAACTGTTCGTCAATCCATCGTTGGAACACGTCACCAGATGAAAGCCCGCCTTCGCGAAGCAACCTTACCAGCGAAAACTCAGTAAATTGTTTAAAATCAGTAACTAGTGCGAGCTCTCGCATTTGTTCTACTGTGTAACCTTTGGCATAAAGTGACGCGATAATAGAGCCACCTGATACACCCACTAAGGTGTCGAAGCCTACATTCATATCCTGCAGTGCTTTAATAATGCCGATATGGGCGCTCAAGCGGGTACCTCCGCCTGAAAAGATGGGTACAATTTGCGATACATCGTCTCGTAAAAGTTTATTCGGTATTGCCGATGAGGCTATCTGCATGTGCATACTCCAAACTAAGGTGGCCTCGCGCAAACTGTTTTAACTTAGGCCATAAAACGAAATGCACTACCTCACAATAAAAGCGTAGTTTACGGGTGAAGTATCAGCAAAATATGAGAGGTGAGAAGAAAGATATCTTTAGTATAAGGTGTAGCTATATCGCTACATTGAATGATGTTTTATACCCTTAACAGCAAGGTCAACTGACCCTTCACACTTTGCAATTATTTGAACAACGTGGAAAAGACCCCAAAAAAAGCTCACTTCTGAATCAACAGAGTGAGCCTAGTTAGTATGCGAATGTGTTGCTAACGCGCTTTGTGAATATGGTTATAAACCTGAGTTTCTAACCAATAAATACACATTGGGAATTAACTCTCAGCAAGCTTCGCTTTCATCTCGCGTCGGCGAGCGTGCAATAAAGGTTCAGTATAACCGCTAGGTTGCTCTTTACCTTTGAAGATAAGGTCGCTTGCGGCTAAGAAGCCGATTGAACTGTCTAAATCAGGTGCCATCGGAATGTACTCAGGGTCTCCCGCATTTTGCTCATCTACTAACACAGCCATACGAGCCAAAGACTCCTTGACTTGGTCAACACTCACGATGCCGTGCTCAAGCCAATTGGCAATATGTTGCGATGAAATTCGCAGTGTTGCGCGGTCTTCCATCAAGCCCACATTGTTGATATCGGGAACCTTCGAACAGCCTACGCCTTGGTGAACCCAGCGCACAACATAGCCTAGGATACCTTGAACGTTATTGTCGATTTCACGCTTAATACTGTCACGAGTCAAAGTAGAGGCATCTTCTAGCAATGGAATGGTGAGAATATCGCTTAACCCATCAAAGTTCTCATCAAGAGACTTCTGTATGTCAAACACGTTTACGTCGTGATAATGAAGTGCGTGAAGTGTCGCGGCAGTAGGTGAAGGCACCCACGCTGTATTAGCACCAGCTTTAGGGTGACCAATCTTCGCGGTCATCATGTTTTGCATTTCATCAGGAATTGGCCACATACCTTTACCAATTTGCGCTTTGCCAGAAAGGCCGCAACGAAGACCTACAGCCACATTTGCGGTTTCATAGGCTTTAATCCAAGCCATAGACTTAAGCGCGGCTTTTTCTGCAAAAGGCCCAGCAAGCATTGAGGTATGAATTTCATCACCGGTTCTGTCTAAGAAGCCGGTATTAATGAATACAACCCGGGAGGTAGCTTCAGCAATACAAGCCTGAAGGTTGATACTTGTGCGGCGTTCTTCATCCATTATACCCATCTTAAGGGTGTTGGCTGGAACATCGATTATTGCTTCAATCGCACCAAACAATGCGTTAGAGAATGCTACTTCTTCTGGCCCGTGCATTTTAGGTTTAACAATATAAATACTGCCCTCGCGGCTGTTTTTAAATTTACTGTTTCCTAAAAGGTCATGCTTTGCGATAAGTGAAGTCACTAACCCGTCCATGATCCCTTCTGGCACTTCTTCGCCGTCAAAGAGCATAGCATTGTTAGTCATAAGGTGGCCTACGTTTCTAACAAACATAAGACTTCGACCAGTAAGTACTAGTTTGCCGTCTTTTAGCTCGTCTTGTGACGCGTGTTTAGACGGCTGATAGCTTCTGTCATCATGCATAGCGCGAACAAGCTGCTTGCCGCCCTTTGTCATTTCAATGCTTAATGAGCCTTTCATCAAGCCTAACCAGTTGCTGTACACCAAGGTTTTATCTTCAGCGTCAACAGCAGCTACAGAATCTTCGCAGTCCATAATGGTAGTTAGTGCGGCTTCAACAAGTACGTCTTTTACGTTTGCTGCATCGCTCTCGCCAATAGGATGAGTCGGGTCTAGTTGAATTTCAAAATGCAGACCGTTGTGGGCAAAAAGCAGGCTTGAAGGTGCGCTAATGTCACCTTGATATCCTTGCCATTGCTCAGTGTTTGCAAGAGTAGTTTCATCGCCATCAGCAAGCGTAATGGCCAGTTTGCCTGATTCGATTTTGTATTCAGTGACGTCAGCGTGGCTGCCTTTTGCTAGCGGTATCATGTTATCTAAGTAGCTTTTCGCTTTGGCAACAACTTTGGCGCCACGTACGGGGTTGTAGCTCTTGCCTGGCTCGGCGCCACCTTCATTACTGATAACGTCAGTGCCATAAAGTGCGTCGTAAAGGCTTCCCCAACGGGCGTTTACCGCGTTAAGTGCATAGCGAGCGTTATTGATTGGCACTACTAGCTGAGGGCCTGCCATAGTCGCTATTTCAGCGTCTACATTTTGTGTTTGTGCACTAACTTGTGAAGGCTGCTTAACAAGGTAACCGATGCTTTTTAGGAAGTCGGTATACTCGTTTCCATATACCGGGTTGCCAGCCTTGTGATAATCGTCGATAGCCCGCTGAAGCTGTTCTCGCTTTTCTAATAGCGCGCGATTTTGAGGAATGAATTTTTCGAAGAGGGTTTCTGCACCTTGCCAAAAGATGTCTTTATCTACGCCTGTGCCAGGAAGTGCCTGTTCATTAATAAAGTTATCGAGTTGTTCGGCAACCTGTAGTCGGCCTCTAGTAATATATCCTTGCATAACTACCTCTATACATTAGTCTGTTCACCCAGTGTAGTGTGTATAGAGATAGTTTTTTAATTTATGGTTTGTATTTTTGCCATATATTTTGTGAATGTTTAACCCGCGTTCATTTCGCTGGCAACGTCGCTTATCAATCGGCGTAACCAAATGTGACCCGCGTCGTGATGAAGTAGGGCACTCCAGGCCATTTTTAACGCAATAGGTGGTATGTCAAAAGGTGGCTCTTTAATCATTACATCAGGGTCGTGTTTAAATAAACGGGCCGCTTTGCTTGGCAATGTGGCGATAAGTTTCTGCTTTTTCGCAATTTGCAGAGCCGCGTGGTAATGACGAGTAAAAACTCGAATTGCACGCTGTTTGCCGATCTTTGTTAGCTCAGCGTCCACCCAACCTAATTTTTGAACTTCATTCGGGTCAATGCCAACGCCAACACCAAAGCCGGTTTTACTCACCCAAATGTGCTGGGCACCTAAATAGCCTTCAAGGTCACATTTTTCTACCAGCGGATGGTCCGCACTCATTACGCAGCTAAAGGTGTCATACCAAATAACTTTTTGGTGAAACGACAACGGCAGTTCATCGAATCGGTTAATTGCCATATCCACTTTACCTTGCTCTACGTCGTGGAACGTCACGTCACTTGGCGTGATAAGGTCAAGTGTTATATTGGGTGCTAAATCGGCCAGTCTTCCAACGAGTTCAAGTAACAAGGTACTTTCTGCATAGTCACTGGTCATAATGCGGAAAGTTCTGTCGCTAGTTAAAGGGTCGAAATCAACTTCGGGCTGAATAGAACTTTCTAATCGACTAAGTACATCGCGAATAATAGGTTGCAGTTCAAGCGCGCGCTTAGTGGGGGTCATCCCATCGCTGGTACGAACTAAAAGCGGATCTTTGAATAGATCACGAAGACGTTTCAGGCCGTTACTCATAGCGGGCTGAGTAATGCTTAGCTGGTTTGCAGCTTTCGTTACACTTCCTTCGCGCAACAGCACATCTAAATAAACCAATAAATTCAGGTCGACCTTAGCTATATTCATTATTCTAATGCTCTTTTTAAACCTAATTAAACGTAGCTATTATAAAGCTTTTTTATTTCAATGTCAGATAAGCGTTTAGTCTTACCTTGCTCACTTTTATACCAATAAGTAATTGAAAAATAGTATGTATATAGATTTTTTATGGAATTTTAAAAAGTATGGCTTTTTTTATTTTTTGTAGAAAACATAAATGAAATGAATAGCGTGCACAAAAAAGGGCACCCGAAGGTGCCCTGTAGGAAAGGTTGGGATACTTTCCGTTTAACTTGTTGCCTGTTCGCGTTATACGTCGAACTGGTTCATGGTGTTATCTTCACCAGACGCTTTAAGTGCACCTTCACCAGAGAAGTACTCTTTGTGCGTGTCACCTAGGTCCGAACCTGCCATCGCCTGGTGCTTAACGCACGCTAGACCTTGACGAATTTCTTGACGCTGAACACCGCGTACATAAGCAAGCATACCTTCTTCACCGAAGTAACCTTTAGCAAGGTTGTCAGTAGACAGTGCTGCAGTGTGGTAAGTAGGTAGCGTGATAAGGTGGTGGAAGATGCCCGCTTCACGTGCTGCATCAGCTTGGAAGCTCTTAATCTTCTCGTCAGCCGCTGCTGCAAGTTCGCTGTCGTCATAGTCAGCAGACATAAGTTTCGCGCGGTCGTAGCCAGAAACGTCTTTGCCTTCTTCTGTCCAAGCATCAAATACTTGCTGACGGAAGTTAAGCGTCCAGTTGAACGATGGAGAGTTGTTGTAAACCAGCTTTGCGTTTGGAACCTGTTCGCGAATAGCGTTAACCATTTCAGCGATCTGACCAACGTGAGGCTTTTCAGTCTCAATCCACAGTAGGTCAGCACCGTGCTTAAGCGACGTTACACAGTCAAGTACTACACGGTCAAAACCTGTGTTGTCTTTAAAGCGGAATAAACCGTTTGGTAAACGCTCTGGCTTAACAAGTTTGCCACCTTGCTTAAGAACTAGGTCACCTTCAGTTAGGTCGTCTACGCCAGCAACTTCAGTCGTTTTAAGGAAAGCGTTGTACTGAGCCGCTAGGTCACCTTCTGATGTAGATACTGGGATCTTTTGAGTAAGGCCAGCACCTAGTGAGTCAGTACGCGCAACGATAACACCTTCATCAACACCTAATTCAAGGAATGCATAGCGTACTGCGTTGATTTTCGCCAGGAAATCTTCATGTGGCACGGTTACTTTACCGTCTTGGTGACCACATTGCTTCGCATCTGATACTTGGTTTTCGATTTGGATACAGCATGCACCCGCTTCGATCATTTGCTTTGCAAGTAGGTACGTTGCTTCTTCGTTACCAAAGCCCGCATCGATATCAGCGATGATTGGAACTACGTGAGTTTCGTAGTTGTCGATTTCAGCTTGAATCGCAGCTACATCACCACCGTTTTTCTTCGCGTCGTCTAGTTTGTGGAAAAGATCACCCAGTTCACGTGCGTCTGCTTGACGAAGGAAAGTGTAAAGCTCTTCAATAAGTGCAGATACTGACGTTTTTTCGTGCATCGATTGGTCAGGAAGAGGACCAAACTCAGAGCGAAGCGCTGCTACCATCCAACCTGAAAGGTATAGGTAGCTTTTATTCGTTGTGCCTTGATGCTTCTTAACTGAAAGCATTTTTTGTTGACCTACAAAGCCGTGCCAGCAGCCTAGAGACTGTGTGTACTGAGACGAATCTGCGTCGTATTCAGCCATGTCTTTGCGCATGATGCTTGCTGTATAGCGAGCAATGTCTAAACCTGTTTTAAAGCGGTTTTGAACCTTCATACGTGCAGCGAACTCTGGGTTGATACCTTCCCAAGCTCCGTTTTGTGCTGCCTTTAATGTGGCGAAGTTATCAATGTCTTGTTGATATTGCGACATGAGCGTCTCTCCCGACTATAATTAAAATTCTTTACGTTGTTTGTGTTCACGCTGTAGGGCGTTCCCGTTGATTCCATTCCATCCTAGTGCGAGTTTGATAATAATAAAAATATATATTTCGCATTGCCGCCATTCATCTTGTGAATGCTTTGTCGCTGCGTTGCTAATGCGCTGTGTCGACAAATTTCTAGCTAAGTTAGAAGATGTTCGCTATACGCTTAGATAATATGGGATAGCGAACTTATCCGTTTATCGTTAAACGGCATAGAGGGGATTTATAGGTTCGATAGTAATATGAATGGAGAGAGGCATGTTTAGCCTTGTTAGCCTATATTGAAACTACCTTTGCGTAATGACGATGCCTAACGTGTGTATTTTCGTTAAAGCAAAACACGCTTTAACGCATTTGAATGAGTTATCAATAGAAATGGCTAATGCTAGTGAGTAAAGTTCGCAAGGTTTGGGGCTATTGCAAAGGTTGCTTTACTGGTAAAACATTAATTATGTTGCTTTTTTCAGCTGTCCATTAGCTAAAAGGGTAATAGCTTTGTAATGACGGTCAAGCTAACTTTAACGGTAAGTTATTGTAGCTTGGCTAATTGGTATGACGGTATTAAATTGGCTTTAGGTCTTTGATTGTAAATTGAATAAGTGGGCGTTATGAGTAACAGTGTATTATCGTCGGTTGATCAGCGAACCAAACTTGTTGGCGAGAACAGGCTTGAGCTTTTGATGTTTCAGCTTGGAACTCGTCACATTTTTGCCATGAATGTCTTTAAAATCAAAGAAGTTATCAATGTACCCAAGCTTAACATTATGCCTGGTTCCCATAATAATCTTAAAGGCGTAATGAATTACCGCGGCAGCTCTATTCCAATTATTGACTTGCGTCAGGCGATCAAAATGCGCGGAGCAGCCACAGAAGCTACTGCGAAAAACGTTATTATCACCGAATACAACCGAAGCGTGCAGGGCTTTATTATTGGCGAAGTTAAAAATATCGTGAATACCTCTTGGGGGACTATACAACCGCCCCCAAGCGGAATTGGTAAATCTAATTATTTAACCGCCATAACTCAGGTGAATGTTGAGGGTAAACAAGAGCTTGTTGAGATAATAGATGTTGAAAAAGTGCTCGCGGAAATCATCGACTACGATACATCTATTTCTGAGGAAGTGTTAGATCAAGATATCGTTAATCACTTTCTCGGTAAAAAAGTGTTGATTGTTGATGATTCCAGCACGGCAAGAAGACAAATAAAAGACACTTTAGAGCAGCTAGGTATCAGTATTATTGAGCGAAAAAACGGCGCAGAAGCGTTGGCGCTACTAAAACAATGGGCTGACGAAGGGAAAAATCCTACCGACGAAATTTTGCTTATGTTTACTGACGCAGAAATGCCAGAAATGGACGGTTATCGGCTTACCTCAGAGGTGCGTAACGACCCGCGTATGAGCAATCTGTTCATTGCACTCAACACCTCATTAAGCGGTAGCTTTAACGATGCCATGGTTGAAAAAGTGGGTTGTAATAGATTTATCTCTAAATTTCAGCCCGATATGCTTGTAGACGTGGCGCAGCAGCGTATGCGTGAATACCTCGCAGCTCAAAGCAAATAGGCTTTTCTTTTCTAGAAATACTCCATTTAGACGAGATGACTAAACGGTCATCTCACCACAAGCATATTTTATCCAAAAGCTTTGAGCATCTTGCTTGCCTGTTTTACACTATTGCCTTTTATCGCTTTACTAATATCAACGTTTCATTCGCGATAATATCGATTTTGCAGTAACTGCGGCTTATAACGTCAGCAGGTATCTTTACTTACTCAGGGAAGTTTAAATGATTAAACAATTTGTTCGCACATCATTGCTAAGTTGTGCGTCTATTGCTGTTCTTGCAAGCTGTGGTATCACTGAATCTAAGACCGAATCAGCAAACGTAAACAGTAGTCAAATCAAAGGTGTGCCGAAAAATATCATTATGGTTGTTGCCGACGGTATGGGGCCTGCCTACACAACCGCTTACCGTAATTATTTAGATGATCCGTCAACACCGGAAGTAGAGACGGTTGTATTTGATGATATTTTAGTAGGCAATGCGTCAACTTACCCCGCTCGTGTATCGGGTTATGTTACCGATTCAGCCGCTGCTGCAACAGCACTTGCTACCGGCGTGAAGTCATACAATGGTGCAATAGGTGTAGATGTTGATAAGCAGCCAGTAAACTCGGTTATGTACCAAGCTAAAAGCAAAGGTATGCGAACTGGCTTGGCGGTTACATCGCAAATTGTTCACGCAACACCTGCGTCATACATAGCGCACAACGAAAGCCGCAAGAACTACAACGAAATTGCTGAGGATTTCTTTGATGTGCGCGCAAACGGCGAGTTTGTGGCAGACGTAATGTTAGGCGGTGGCACCTCTTACTTTGAACGCGAAGACAGAGATATTCTGGCGCAGTTCATTGATGCGGGCTACGAATATGCCGACACATATAATCGCCTAGCTTCTGTACCTGCAGGAAGTAATGTGCTTGGCCTGTTTGCGCCTGTGGCGCTGCCTGCAGTGCTGGATGATAAGCGTAAAAACCGTCTTGAGTACTTAACTCAACATGCTATCAAGCACTTAGAAAACGACAATGGGTTTTTCCTTTTAGTTGAAGCAAGCCAGGTAGATTGGGCGGGTCACGCAAATGATATCGCTTCTGCTATGGCTGAAATGCACGATTTGGCGTTAACCATGGAATATCTGCGCGACTATGTTAAAGCTAACCCGGACACACTGGTTGTACTAACTGCTGACCATAGCACCGGCGGTTTGACTATTGGTGCAAATGGCGACTATCGCTGGAGCCCTGAACATTTAAAATCAATGTCAGCCTCGGTAATGACGATCGCGCTTAATATGGCGAATGAAGAAAACCCTGGCGAGTATGTGGCGCAGAAGCTCGGGCTATCGTTAAGCGAAGAAGAGCTAGCTACGTTAAATAGTGTATCGAATCAAGATGATAAAACGCGCTTTATGGCAGTAAAAACCTTCCTGGATGCTAAAACAAATACAGGTTGGACTACAGGCGGTCATACTGGTGTAGATGTTGAAGTGTTTGCTTTTGGTGCGGGCCACCAGTCATTTATGGGGCAAATCGATAATACCGATATTGCGAAGACTATTTTTAGTTTTATTGATAAAAAACAGCCAATAAAAATCGATAATGACGCAAATGAAGTATCAAGAAAGGTGACCACCAATATTGAGCTTACGTCAGACGAAGATGATGACGGCTTATGCGACTTTAAAGAAGACTGGCGCTGCAACTAAGCGTCAGCTATACGGGCGGGCTAAGGCTTTTGTAGCAAGTTGCATTATTGAAGCAACACATAGCCGATAGAACTTAACTAAAATGGAAGCGCCGACGTTTTTTTAACAGGCGCTTTTCTTTTATTAGCAGAAAAAATATTAGCAAAAAAGAGGTCAAGCCAGAGAATGGAAAACGAAATGCTATCGTTACTGCAGGATATTTATGACGAAGTCGAGCCTATGCTTGGCATGGGTAAAGTTGCAGACTATATCCCAGCGTTAGCAACGGTTAATCCTCGTCAGTTTGGTATTTCTATTTGTGATATCAATGGGCACATCACGTCTATTGGTGACGCTAGCGTGCCGTTTTCAATACAAAGTATCTCAAAAGTCTTTAACCTTGTTTTAGCTATCAATCACTACGGTGAAACCATGTGGGAGCGAGTAGGGTGTGAGCCTTCTGGCCTGCCGTTTAACTCTCTTGTACAGCTGGAGTATGAAAATGGTATTCCACGTAACCCTTTTATTAATGCAGGTGCTTTGGTGGTAAGCGATATGGTGCAATCGCGCTTTGCATCACCTTTTATTGCCATGAGAGACTTTGTAAGGCGCTTAAGCTGTAATGGCAATATCGTGGTCAACAAGGTCGTGGCAGATTCTGAATACGAACATCGCTCTCGCAATGCAGCAATGGCATATTTGATGAAGGCTTACGGAAATTTTGAAAATGAAGTGGAGGATGTGCTTCGCAATTACTTTCACAATTGTGCGTTAGAAATGAGTTGTGAGGACTTAGCACGTTCAACCAGCTTTCTCGCTAACGCCGGCTTTTCAACCTGCGCCAATGAACAAGTCCTAACGCCTTACCAAACTAAACAAGTGAACGCATTACTTGCAACCAGCGGAATGTATGACGAAGCGGGCAGCTTCGCTTTTAAAGTGGGTCTGCCGGGTAAAAGCGGGGTAGGCGGCGGTATTGTTGCGGTCGTCCCTGGTCGATTTACCATTTGCGTATTTTCCCCAGCGCTTAATAGCGTGGGTAATTCTCAGCTAGGCGTAGCGGCTTTGACCTCGCTGAGCGAGCGCATTAACTGGTCTATTTATTAGGGCCTATTGCGCTTTGCTGTATATCGGTGTCAACAGGCCTTAGTAGCCCGTCAATTCCATGAAGCCGCTCCCCGAGTGGGAGCCCTCTACTTCAACTCGTCCCTCATAGTAGGGAAATAAACTGTTATTCCACTGTTTTTCTTTAAACGCGCTAACGGAGACATCGATGTTTTTTGTCGGTAACTGTATGCGCCAAGCTGTGGGAACGGAACGGACTGAGCTGCCTTGTTCACCTTCTACTTTGTTTTCTACTTGAATTGGCTCATAGCCTGCTGGCGTAATAGATAGGCTGTCTTGCTTGATGGTCTCTTTCATTCCAGCTTTACTTATGAAGCTGGCCGTTGTGAATACTTCCGCGTTTTGAGTTTTACTTTTCTCTTCGCTGTCAGTATTCGTATGCATTCGAAACGCCATAAGTTTGCTTCCGTCGTTTAAATGCAGTGAAAACCAGTCCCACCCCAACGCCTCGCTGTTGGCCAAGTGGCTCGTCCATTCGTGATCAAACCAGCCTTTACCCTTAACCTTTATGTTATTGCCCTCTATATTTATTGTTCCTCGGGCGTTTATAAAGGGCTGGCTGTAATAGTAAGAGCGAAGTCGTTCGTCTTGCGTTTTTTTGCTATAGCCATTATCGCCTTGCTTTATAAAAGGGCCCGAAGAGTCTAAGTTAAGCGCAACCTTAATGGCTTTATGCATTGGTGTTTCTTCATTGCTCAACTGTGTATCTGCAGGTGAAGCTCTATTTACAGCACCATTTTGAGCTTCATCGCTTCTAGGTAGCGCACCTTCAGGAGATTTGGAGGTTGCATTAGGCGGCTGATTTGTATCGCGCGTATGTTGTTTACCAAAAGCAAAGGTTAACGTGGAGGGAAACATAGCTTTACTTTCTACTTTGGCTGCGGCTTCCGACATTGGTTGTGCTGCCTTCCAAACCCAATCATCTATGACAGTAGTGAAGGGGCTTTGTTTTACGTATGCGTTACCTACGCCGCCACTCGCAAATCGCTCTTCAAAATAGTGATGATTTAGGGTGTGTAGTGAGGCGTGCCCCATCCATTGCTGTCCGTTAGCCCAATTTCGCACGACTGGTTTATCAGTACTCATATTGGCGGCCGTATCAGTATTGAATCGAAAAAGCGTATACTGCAAACCGAATTCCTGACCGTCTTCGCCACTTAATACAAAGGTTAGGTACCACCATTCTAATTGGAAGTCGGGGTGGCTTTTATGATCTTCAGGAAGCTCAACATACGTGTTTCTTTCTACTGAAATAAAGGCGTCGCTCGATTGCATCTCGCCAAAGAAACCACGAGGTGAAGAAGCTTTTGAGGACTCACTACTCTTGCTTTGCTCGTTTGTATTTGAACTGTCATTACAGGCAGACAAGAATGAGCAAGTGAGAAAAAGCAATAAACAGCTAAATTTGCTGAAAGCCCAAGGAGAATAGTGGCTATTGCGATTTAATCTATACCTCATAGCTGCACTTCCTGTCTTAAATCAATTTTGGGTTTGAGTTTCCCTAAAGGTAATAAAAGCACCAGTGAAACGATAAGCAGAGAAAGGCCCACACTAGAAAGAATGACGTTTACTTCAATTGAAAGAGGGTAAACCCAGTTAAAGGCGTATCGGTTGACTAAATTTATAAAGACGTAGGCTAAGTAAATGCCAAAGGGAATGGCGAGCAATGCTGAAACAAAGCAGAGCAGTAGGTATTGCATAAATAACGATGCTTTAACTTTAAGCTGGCTAACCCCAAGTGCTCTTAGCACAGACAGTTGTGGTGAACTACCTATCGTCAAAACGGTAAGAGACACCGCGAAGGCAATGCCTGCCACAAGCAAAGTCGTAATATTCAGGCCATCGGTCAACACAAAGGTGCGGTCAAACGTATCCATGGAGGTATTTAGAAGCGCCTGCCTGCTATACAGGGTTATGTCGGCTTCATCTCCAATGTGAGCTGTTAGCTGTTGTTCGAGCGTTTCTTTTGCGAAAGTAACCTCGCGACCCGCTGTTGTACCTTGGCTGTCGTTTAGCTTTGGGTATATAGCCAGTACGCCGGAAAATAAGCTATTTCTCACTGTAATGTTGTTTTGGTTGAATAGAGGGAGAGGCGCTAATATCTGCCCATTAAGGTTGCCATAATCAGGGTATATTCCAAGCACTTTCCATTCAGGTTGTGTTGAAAAAATACGTGTATTTGAAGGCCTGCTTGGCAAGTTGTTGGCAGAACTGGCTTTCGCCCCCTCAGCTTGAACGGTTGTTGGGTTTGTGGATAGGGTAACGTTCGAACTACTTCCATTTATCCCTTTTCGAAACCTAATATTAGCTACACTTAGCGTCTCGCCTAATTCAGCATTAAGCGCGAAGGCTAATTGCTGATTAATAAATACCCCTTTCCCTTCCTTGAACGCACGCCAAGCTGCACTATGGTCGTTGTTTATTACGTTATCGAGGACCAGACCCTCTTTACCATTTTTATGAACAGGGTAACTACTAATAGAAACGTAAGTTGGCGTGGGGGTTATTACTTCATCTATTTTTTCTGTGCCGAATAAACTTATTACGTCACCGTCAGCTTTTAGCAAAGGCGTCACTGCCAGCGGTGATAGTGAATTGGCTGATAGTGATTCTACATTACTGAGTGGTGCGTCTGTGTATAGGTAGAAAGGCGCGTAAAGTCTTTGTTCTAACCATTGTTCAGTCGCGCTTCTAAAGCTGTCGGTCATGGTATTCATACCGATATTAGCCGTTAACGCGATGAAAAACGCACAAACAGCAAGGCGTGTTTTACTAGACAGTAAATGCATATTAGCAATCACGTAATGAAATACTGGCCATTGCCTTGGCACAAACAAAGCGAGTAGCTTAGCTACGATTGGTAGCCACAGAAGCACGAGTACGCAGCTTGTGAGTAGTAATAATGCGACAAAGAATAGTGCAGATGCCGGAGAGGTAACATAGGCTTCAGCAATAAACAGCAAAACCAAGGCAGCTGATGATATAAGCCCTACAGCCCATTGCCGCATGATTTTCTCTTTGGCAGGGCGCACCGTTAATGCATTTGAAAGCTTAACTATAGAAGCTAAGGCGAATACGACTAATGACGTAAAAGTCGTTATTAACGTGAATCCGAAAATAAAAAGCAGGTTGACGTCAGGGGTAATGAATGCGGCGTTAAACAAAGATGTAAAGGTACCGCTTATAACCGGTGATAACCATGACGCGGCTTGAAAACCTATGAAGATGCCAATTGGTGTACTTATTAGGCAGTAAACCAGCAGTTCAGTAAAAAGCGCGCCACTTAATACACGCTTAGATATGCCAAGTTGGCGAAGCCGTATAACGTTGGGTAGCCGTGTACGGTACATTAAGTTTAGCGCGTTCAGCACTATGAAAAGTGAAACCACGCCCATAAGCGCGCTCATTGCCCACAGGTTCAATCGAAAGCTATCTGGTAACGAGCCGGTATCATTGTCATCGCCGTTACTTGTTTGTTTAACCGCTAACCCAAGTAATGCTTCTATTGACTCAAGGTCTTGTTCGGAAAGCGTCGAGAGAGCTATTAGGCCAGTAAGCGGTACAAAACTTTTTTGCTGCTTTGAAATATGGTTAGCGCCGGGCTGGGTGTTATCCTTGCTGTTGGTATTAGCTTTGCTGAAGGTATTATTATTGCTGCTAGGGCTTATCCCTCCTTTGTAAAAGTCATCAATAGAGACCAAAATCGTATCTTGCGGTACCAGATTGCTTACATAAGCATTGACCGCTGCAGGCCAATAGGGGCGTGTTGTCGTCGTACTATCATTTCCACTTAGCGTATTGTGACAAGTGAGTTTGGCATTTGTAACAGGGTGAAGCAGTCCGTTTACTGAAAATGTCTCAGGAAGTTCGGCGAGCAATATTCGAGCAGCAGAAGCCTGGTTACTTTCTTTAGTCCTTAAAAAAAGAGACGAGAGCGAGAAGTCTTCGTCACCTGTTTGAAATGTACTTCCTAAAAGAGGCTGAGTATCAACGCCAAGCAACTTGAGAGTAATTGGTGTTGCTTTCTCATTGCTGCATGAGAGGGTAATACTGCGTTCAGATATAGCTATAAGCTGGGTAAAGCCGTGCCTGCGAAGGTTGGCATAATCTTCCTTCGTGAAGCCTTCACGAGTAAAGTGTTCATGTGTGGTCTGTTCTTGTACAGAGCGCTCATGATCAGATCGCTCTTGTGAGTACTCATTTTTAACGCTGCCTTGCAAGAGACTCCCTGGTTCAGATTGTACTCCGCTGTAGACTGGTGTAATGATACTACCGGTAAAAAGACCTTTATTAGATTGGAGAAGCTCACCTTGTGTCGCGCCCTCGTTTATCAGTAAAACGGTAACAAGCCCGGCATTGGCCAATACTATTGCGACCATAATGAGCAAGGGTTCCCACGGCCTATGCCTTGCCATAGCAAGAAGACTAGAGATACTCAGCAGTAATGTGCGCAGCAAAGCAGCTTCTCACTCTTTAACGACGTGTTTGTAAAAAGATTCATATTGCTAAATATCTTCACCATTACGGTCCTTTGCGTAAAATGGTGGTGAAACTGTGCCATTTATTACATTTGCAGACTCTATGCTTCCAAGCCTGGCATCTTCTAATACACCTTTATGTAGTCGCAAAACAGAATCCGCTTTTACCGCTACGTCTTGACTATGAGTAACCACAACAAGGGAGGTATTAGCTTGCTTGCAGGTTTGAAAAAGTAAGTCAGATACGGTTTCGCTGGTGGTCTCGTCTAAATTGCCGGTGGGCTCGTCGGCTAAAATAAGCGAGGGGCGATGTACGAGCGCTCGGGCTATGGCACAGCGCTGCTGTTCGCCTCCAGATAATTGGCTTAGCGGCTTTTGCGCTAAGGGTAATATTCCAAGCTGTTCCATTAATGCTAATTGATAGTCTTTATCAAAATTACCTTTTAGCCTTGCGGTAAACGCGATGTTATCCCATACATTAAAGCAGTCAAACAGGTTAAAGCTTTGAAATACAATGCCTAAATGCTGTTTACGAAAATTATCAATGTCTCTAGCCTGAGTGTTATTGCCAGTTTTGCCAACATTAGCAATTGCTAACCCATTTACCGCAATATCTCCGCTATCTGGGGTCTCAAACCCAGCAATGAGCGATAGCAAAGTAGATTTACCACACCCAGAGGCACCTTGTATGCTCACAGATTCGCCTGGGTTTACAGTCAGGTTAAGGTTGTTTATAAGCGGGGCTCCCGCCTCTGAAAACGATTTTTTTAACTCTTTTAATGTCAGCATAGGTCGGCGTTTTGGTCTAAAGATGTTGTTTTAAGCATGGCTTAAAACAAAAGCTATGGGGACTGGTATAAAATCCAACATGCCCTGATGGAACGGGTTATTTTTATTATTGAAAGTATACGTAAGACCTGCGCATTTTGGTTAAAAAGCGATGAGGAAATTCCAAGTGCGAATGCGCTATAGAAATTTTGGGTGTCTTGCGTGTTTCCTGAGTGTGGGATATCTAAAGTCAGCGATGCTTGAATATGCTACAGGGCAGAAGTATTTCGGATTTAAAAAGGGGCGTTAAGCCCCTTCGCGAGTTCTTTACTGGTTGATGAAGTTATCGAGTTCTTCGCCAGTGATTTTCTTGATTTGTGCAAATAAATACCAGAGCGCTGCAATAAGTAAAATCATGCTCGGGATCACAATGACAGGGTAGCTAAGCGCAGTCATTCGCCCTAACTCTTCTGTGTAAGCCGTTGTACCCGGCTCACTGACCAATATCATCTTGGCCAAAATATAATTAAGCGCTGAAGAGAGGAAAAACGAGCTCGCGACAATATAAGAGCTTACCGCCACCTTCTTTTTAAACTCTGGCTGCTTTCCTTTGGCATCTAGTACCTGATTGAGGTGAGGCCAGTTGATGATCTGGTCGTTAAGAATAAGCATTTTGACCAAGGGTTTGTTCGTGTACTGGGTCACTAACACCGCTATACCGATAATGCCCGGAATGGCCGCTTCTTTAATCGCAATATACTCTGCTGGCAGTTTAAGCAAGCTAAACCCACCAGTAAGTAACACGCTGATAATGCCAAGAACAGAAAAACCGTTTACCTTTCCTGATTCTTTCAGGTCCCATAAACCATAGCCAATGGGGAAGCTAAGTGCGGCTACGATACTCCAAGCCGGCCCTAGGTAATCTTCTGAACTCGCATAACTCATTAACACCACGGGAATAACAATGTTAAACGCGAGGTTGCCGAAAAAGCCTTGATTCTTTTGTGTAGGTTCTTGTACTGCTGACATATCTTTTATTAACGTCTTATCTTAAAGCCAATTATACGGAAAGTAATTAGCGTGCCCAGTGCCATGCAGCAAATAAGCCGCCAATAAAGCCAAACAGATGATATTCAAAGGAAATAAATTTTGATGTGGGAAGCACACCAACCAGCATCCCTCCATATAGCGCTGCAACTACTAGTGAAATAAGCAAATACCGCACTTTGTTACTTCTAAAACCTGCCAGCACGAGGAAACCGAAATAACCATATACCATGCCGCTTGCGCCAATATGCGTAGCGGTTCTGCCGAACAGCCATACACCTAAGCCACCTATCAGCAATGCGCTTAAAGTAGCAATGAGGAATGTGCGTTTTCCCCATTGCATGGTAAGCCACATAAATAGCAAAAGGGGGACGAGGTTTGCCATTAAGTGCGTCGGCGTTCCGTGAAGAAAAGGTGCAGTAAAAATGTAAGGCAAACTTGATAGCGTGCGGGGCACCACACCAAACTGATTTAATGCATTACCAGTGAGTAAGTTAGCTACTTCTATGACGATTAATAGTGCACCTAACGTCAGCAATACGCGAATTTGAAATGAAAGCGGCTTCATATAAAGGCCCCTTAGATAGATTACAAAATAATATGGGGAAGGTAGCGAGAAAGGTCTTGGGTGATCGCTGAGGCATCTTCTCTAACCGAAATGCCCGCCGGCATGTCATCCACTAACCAGCTACCTATAAGCGTATGATTACCTTCAAAAACGGGCAATGGTTCAAAAGCTTGAACAATAAAACCTTCTTCACCGTAAGGCCCGTCACTCAAAACGTTCTCAACACCGCTTTCGATAATTGATACGTTGGCTCCCTCTCTGGAAAAGAGGGGCTTTTTAATCCACTTGCCGGACAGGCTATTTGCATTTATTTCATCTGAAAAATAAGCGGGAAGCAGGTTGGGGTGACCTTCAAACTTTTTCCAAAGCTGGGGAAGCAGCGCTTTATTTGAAATAATTGATTTCCACGCGGGCTCTAACCAATTAACTTGGGCGTCTTCTAACACATCGCCAAACTCTTCGCGCAGCATAAATTCCCAAGGGTAAAGCTTGAAGCAGTCTGTAATTGGCGCGTCTTGAAGGTCAGTAAAAACGCCTGTGTCTGCTAGTCCAATATCTTCGATAAACACAAAGTCAGCCATAAGCCCAGCTTCTTTAGCGCAGTCTTGAAGGTATTGCACGGTACCGCGGTCTTCAACGGTATCTTTACAGCACGTCATATGCAGTTGATTTATATTGTAGTGCAGCGCAATTTCACGAAAGCGATGGACTAATTTTTCTTGCAGGCTGTTAAACTGGTCGGCATGCAGAGCAAGTTTACCTGCATCAACATTTTGAGAAAGCCACAACCATTGCCATAAGCCGGATTCGTACAAGCTGGTTGGCGTATCTGCATTATTCTCAAGAAGTTTTGCCGGCCCTTTACCGCTGTAAACAAGGTCAAGGCGAGAGTACAAACTTGGGTCTCTTTCGTTCCAGCTATTGCGCACTAAATCCCAGTGCTGCTCGGGGATGCAAAAGCGAGTAAGTAATTCCTCACTATTCACCACATCTTCAGTCACTGCCAAGCACATTTGATGTAACTCGGCAGTAGGGTCTTCAATGTCGTTTTCAATTTGCGCTAGCGTGAATTGGTAGTAGGCACTTTCGTCCCAGTACGGTTCGCCGTACATGGTGTGAAAATGGAAACCAAACTCATTGGCCAACTGCTGCCAGCCCTTGCGAGGCTGGCAAGGCATTCTAAACATATTTATCCGCCCCAGCCGCCTTTACGGCTGCTGCTACCCCAAGACGATTTAGCGCGCACACTGCTGCCAAACCCGCCTCGTTTCATGGTGCGGTTCACCGTAGGCTTAGGTTTGTATACACTTTTATTTACACGGTAATTTCTTTTTCGAATATCGCCGTCGAACACATAGCCGTCTGCCGTTATCCAGCGTGAACGAAATGGTGAATTGTATGAATAGGAAGTATATAAGGGTTGCGAGTAGTAGCGATTTGGCGATAGCAGAGAACTCACCATGTAGCCAGCCATGAATGGCATAAAAAAGCTGCCGCTACTATTGTTCACATATTGGCACTGATTAGGGCCAAATTCATGTTCGCAGTCGTACTCAGAGCTAAAGCGCGGACTGGTGCGCATAGCCTCGTCGACCGCTGTCTGGTAGGCAGCTTCACAACGCTCTACTGCATCAGGAAAATCCTGTTTACAGTCTTCTAGCGAGGTGTAAATGGTGGCGTCCTCTTTTTCACCGCCACAACCACTAAGGATGACGCTAGCCACGCCTAACGCTAAAGGCTTTATGTTAAAACCTTTGCGCATACTGTCAAGGTTGATGTGCTTGGTGCGCTTCATAACAGGTCGCTCACTTTGCTGGTTATCAACACTTTGACGTTTTAGGTTACTTTTATCTGTCATCGCTGCCCCCTTAATAGGTCATGCAAGCGGCATTGAGTAGGCCTACGGCAATAGACATGCTGGCAAGCATAACACCCGCAGAAACTTCGTTATTGTTTATGCGCTCAGCAATTTTCGGCATAAAGCTGAAACGCAAAATGGCAAACGCTAGGGATTGGGCAATCACAGCAACAAGCGCCCAAATAGCAAAATCCACCACAGCAACAGAGTTTGAAGCTGCACTACCAAGGGCGATAGCAAAACCGATTATAGCGCCACCAAAGCCGATGGCTGCTGCAACATTCTTTTCTTCTTTTACCAGTTTCCATTCATCGTGAGGTGTAACCAAGGCGTACACCAATTTGAAGATAAACAAGAAAACAATCGATAGGCCGAAGTACAGCGCAAAGTTATCCAGGCCGGCCAAAGAGTGCATAATGGTGTCCATAGTTATTCCTTTTTTTAACCGTTTATCGTGATGTCCGCAGGCTCAACATCGAAGCCTGTAGAAATCACTAAGCATCTATCTAAATTATTACCTACTTGCTTTTCTTCACCAACAACAAGCAAGGTCTCAACTCTATCGTTACTGATAGGGCGTTCGTATAACATCATAAACTGATCTGTTTTACTGACATCACCGTCTTCTTCGTAGGTTGTTTCGGTAACCGCAACAGGTGGCGATTCGTCGCCCACAGCACCCCACACGCGGGTATAGACCTTACCCTCAAGCTCGTAGGTAGGCTGACTGATTACGCTCTTTAAACATTCATTCCACTGAGCTGTATTGCCAATGGTTTTAGTTTCATAAAAGTGCCAAAGTTTCACGTCAGTAATGTGGTTTTCTGATAGACCACCATCGGTCACCACCTGTAAAAAGCCATCATCGTCAGTGTAAAAACGAAGCAGGGTGCCGCCAGTATCCAAAGGAGCTTCACCTACCGCTTGAATTAACTGCGAACGTGCTGCGCCTTCAATGGTTAACTCGGGCTCTAGTAGGGAAAGTTTTAAGTTATCTAATTCGAAAGAACCACCTAAGTAAAGCCCCATTATTTCTGGCGACTTAGGTTTTTTAGGCTCTGATTTTTTAAATAGTTTACTAAACATGTTTACGCCTCTTAATCAGCGTCCAGTGACGACCAGTTTATTGCATTAATGCGTCGCTCAGCGATGTAAAACAAGGTGTCACCTGGGTTTAACGTAGCGTCTAACGGCGGGTTTACCACCATTTCTTTCACAAGACCATTCGGTGCATAACCAATAAAGATAGCGTCGTGTTTACGCTTTAAATTGATAAATAACTTGGCAACGGAAATCGCTTGGCAACTTTGCGGTATTTTTACTGAAAATTGGGCTTGCCCTTCATCAATACTTAGCAAATCGTGATGAAGCATACTTGACCCTGGATCAAATGCAGCTTTAACCAGCATTTCTATTGCAACACTAGGTGTGCATTCCACTTTAGGGCAGTGGTCCTGAAGCAAACTAACTAAGCTGTCATCGTCGAAATAAGCCACTTGATGAGCATCAGGGTTGCGCTTGGTACAATAAAGCGCAGTAGTCATGGTGACATCATCTTGCGGATTATCGATAACAATAGTTTTGGCAGAGCTTACACAAGCGCGGTCCATATCTTCGTCTTTGTTGAACGAATCGACTTTTACAAATTCAATGACGCCAGGCATCGGGTTGGTAATATCAGCTTTTACGCAAAGTACAATGTCAGGACGTTCAGACATTGCATCTCGTTCTTGAAGAATTAAGTCAAGCAGCATCATGGTGCGCTGCTCATTCCAACCAATCACCAAGATATGTTCATTAAGCATCAAGCTATTCATACCCAATAATCCTTTCTTCCACGTTAAAGAAACCCAAGCTGCAATTCGGCCAATCACCATGGCGAAAATACTCAAACCAAGCGGTATGACATAAAGCGCAACAACTAATTTTCCCGCTGGTGTGACGGGAGACAAATCGCCATAACCTACCGTTGAAGCAGTGACCGCTAACCAGTAGACAAAATCGGTTTTAGCAATTAAGTCGTGTTCGCCTGCAGCGAAAAGAAGCCAATAGCTTGTTACTGCGTAAAACGCGGTCGCACCGACAATGGTGTACCAGCGAGACTCTGCAAAGTATTGCAGCATGATTTTTCGCAGTTTAATCCATGGAGACATAAAACAAACAGCCCTTGTTATGCGTGCCCTTACTCTGCCTTGAAGTACTTGATTTGTCTAGATTAGGTCGATGCTATCTGGCGATTAATGCAAGGAATTATTGTAACAAGAATTAAAAATGGGAGCGCTTGGCTCCCATCCTTTAACTTACTTGCCTAGAATTCGAGCTAGCTCGTCATCGGCTGAGGTTTTACCCCCTTTAATGCCCGCTTCTGCTAGGCGTTTTTCTAAATCGCTGCTCGACTCTTCGCTAGCCAGTTCCTCGGCTGCTTGAAGTTCTGCGTTGCGCATCTTTTGCTTATCCTGAATGCGAGACAAAGACTCAGTAGCTGTCTTCATTTTGCTGTTCGCGCCCATGTGGCGTGAAGAAACCGCTACTTGTGCTTTTTGAACGCTTTCAGTGGCTTTTACCATATCCACTTGCTGCTCTAAGCGGCGCAAATTCGCTTTAGCTTGCTGGATGTTATGGGCCAACTGCTTTTCAGACTGTTTGAACTGATCAAGGTAGGTTTGTTCTTGTTCACGTTCTTCTTTCAGCTCTGACACTTTCTGTGCACAGTCAAGAGCAAGCTGACGATCGTTATCTATCGCTTTACGCGCATGCTCCTCATACTCAGCTATTGACGAGTTAAAGCTATCTACTTTTTGTTGTGAAAGTTTACATTTCGCCAAAATCTGCGTTCGTGCATGATCAGACTTACGTAGTTCTTCTTTGGCTTCTCTGATTTCTTGTTCCAAAATTCGAATCGCCTGACTGTCTGCAACAGACTGCGCAGCTTCGGTAGCACCACCTTTTACTGCAGTAATTAGTTTTTTCCACACTGACATTCGCTTCTCCTTAAGAAGTAAATTTTAGTTAAGGTGTGTTTCGTAGGCATCTAAGAAAGATGCAACATTTTGAAACAAGGTTTCCACTTCAATAACAATACTTTCGGCTTTCGACTGGGCACTTAATGCACCAAAGGCGGTGTAATATTCTTCGCCACCAATATTAGAAATACCTACCGTGGTAAGAGGAAACACCATGTGAGTAGACAGTATTTCATGGTCAAGCGCAGGCTTATCTTTTACTTCCGACGCGGCGAACAAGAGACTTTCTACCAAAATTTGCTCACCGCTAATTGCAAGCCATGCATCAATGCCGTCTTGATTAGCAATAAGTAAGCAGTTTTCCTCATGTGTTACCACAAAGTCATCGTGCTCTTTAAATAAGGCTTCGATGCTTTCCAGTTCCCAGCTCATACCTTTCTCCTTTAGTTATTAAAGCGATAATGTTGAAAACGAATGTCGTATGCGTGGTGCTTTGTAACGCATTGCTTAGCTTAAAACCGTGTTGAAACACAAAACCTAAAACCTAGCATTACCAAAAGAACAACCGCAGTTACTGTAACGACTATTTACGTCTTCGCCAATATCTTGACTTGCAGTGTAGACCTATTGTGCCATAATCGTCAACAATAAATGCATGCTATAAGTGTAAAAAAGTGTTTTTTTGTAAAATATACATCACATTTGTGTGGTTTTGGAGGCTGTGTGAACACAGGAAATACGCAAAGAGCAAAGAATGCATGGCGACAAACGGTGGCAAGAGTCGTGAAATCTGAAATGTCTGTGCGCGGCGTAAAATATCAAGCACTAAGCCAAAGGCTCGAAGAAATTGGCGTGGATCAAAGCGCTGACAATCTAAGGAATAAAGTGAATAAAGGTATTATGGGGGCCGATTTATTGCTTCAGATTTTATACGTGCTTAAAGCTCGACCTTTAGATGCCGCGCTTTTAGAAGAAATCTTAACTGATCTTAGCGTTTCGAAAGAGTAGAATAGGGCAGATAAAAAAGTACCCGGCACATGCCGGGTACGAACGATAAGGAATGTTATGGGAGAACATCATCACTATCTGGAGCAGATGTTAATCGTTTAAGTATTTGCCTGCTAGTACAAAATTCAGCTAGTGCGTATTTTGAGCGATAAGTGGGTATTAATAGCTATACTTATAGGCTGAGAGGTAGGATTTCTAAGACTTTGGTCGACATTGATTTCTGTGAAATTTCGCAACTTTAGTATAATTACCTCCTCTTGATATTGTGTTAAACCATAAAGAAAGCAACGTAAATTGCGTTTAAATTAAGAATCTATTATCTATGAAACTATCTGAATTCAGCTTTTCGCTTCCGGAAAGCCTAATTGCAAAATATCCCACCGAAAACCGTTCAGCCAGTCGCCTTTTGCAGCTGGACGGCAAATCGGGTGACGTTCGCCATAGTATGTTTGCTGATATGGTCGAGCTTTTAGATGAAGGCGACTTGCTGGTTTTTAATAATACCCGAGTTATTCCCGCACGACTTTTAGGTAAAAAAGAAACGGGCGGTCAGGTAGAAGTGCTGATTGAACGCATTACCTCAGACAATACTGCCTTGGCGCATGTTCGCGCGAGCAAGGCACCTAAGCCAGGAACTAAGCTTATTCTTGAAGAGAAAGTGAATGTGACGGTGACAGGGCGAGACGATGCGCTATTTGTTTTACAGTTTGACCACGATGAAACCGTACTAACGCTGCTGGAAGCGCATGGCCACATGCCGCTACCTCCTTATATTGACCGCCCAGACGAAAACTCGGACAAAGAGCGCTATCAAACCGTTTACAATCAAAAGCCAGGCGCTGTTGCAGCACCAACCGCAGGGCTTCACTTTGACGACGCTATCTTAGAAGCGCTTAAAGAGAAGGGTGTGAATTTGGCTTTTGTAACCTTGCACGTGGGTGCGGGTACCTTCCAACCCGTGCGTGTTGACAATATTCTTGAGCACAAAATGCACGCGGAGTTTGCAGAAGTCCCCCAAGAAGTCGTTGATGCTGTGTTGGCTACAAAAGCTAATGGAAAGCGTGTTATTGCAGTGGGTACAACCTCTGTACGCTCTCTGGAGTCAGCGGCAAAAGCAAGTGCAGAACGCGGTGACGGGGAGGTAATTGCGCCATTTAACGAAGACACAGAAATCTTTATTTATCCAGGCTTCGAGTTCAAAGTAGTAGACGCCATGTTCACTAACTTTCACCTTCCAGAATCTACGCTAATGATGCTAATTAGTGCATTTGCCGGTAAAGACAATGTGATGAATGCCTACCAAGAAGCGATAGAGAAAGAGTATCGATTCTTTAGCTACGGTGATTCAATGTTTATTGAGCGCGCCTGAGCGCTGTCGACTACGATACAAGGCGTGTAAATTGGTGTTTTGCAGGCCTTTCCAGCTTAGTTACAGATAAACATAGATACGGGGCATGATCTCAGCCAAATTACTGGTATAATCGCCGCCAATTTATTTTTATACCCAGCGCAAAAGCGCACAAAAGTGGGAATGCTTTCACATGCAATTTGAGTTGTTAAAAACCGAAGGCCGAGCACGACGCGGTCGTTTGGTGTTTGAACGCGGTGTTGTTGAAACTCCAGCGTTCATGCCAGTAGGTACTTACGGTACTGTTAAGGGAATGACCCCTGAAGAATTAAAAGACAGCGGTGCACACATCTGTCTTGGAAATACCTTTCACCTAATGTTGCGCCCTGGTACTGGCATTATTCGCCAGCACGGCGATCTGCACGACTTTATGAATTGGGACAAGCCGATCCTCACTGACTCGGGCGGCTTCCAAGTATTTAGTTTGGGTGACTTGCGTAAAATTACCGAAGAAGGCGTAACGTTCCGCTCTCCAATTAATGGCGAAAAGATTTTGCTTACGCCTGAAAAGTCGATGGAAGTTCAGCGCGATTTGGGTTCTGACATCGTAATGATTTTTGACGAGTGCACGCCGTACCCTGCTACTGAACAAGAAGCGAGGGTCTCTATGGAAATGTCGCTGCGCTGGGCTAAGCGCAGTAAAGAAGCCCACGGCGATAACCCAGCGGCACTGTTTGGTATCATTCAAGGCGGTATGTACGAAGGTCTGCGTGACGTTTCACTTGCTGGTCTTGAAGCGATTGGCTTTGACGGCTATGCCATTGGCGGCCTTTCAGTAGGCGAGCCAAAAGAAGACATGATCCGCATTATTGACCATACTGCGCCAAAAATTCCAGAAGATAAGCCTCGCTATCTAATGGGTGTGGGCAAGCCAGAAGATTTGGTAGAGTCTGTGCGTCGTGGTATCGATATGTTTGACTGTGTTATGCCTACGCGTAATGCGCGAAATGGTCACCTATTTGTGACAGAAGGCGTTATCAAAATTCGCAACGCGAAGCACAGAAATGACACTTCACCATTAGATGAGAATTGCGATTGCTACACTTGTAAAAACTATTCTCGCTCTTATCTACATCATTTGGACAAGTGTAACGAAATACTGGGTGCGCGCTTAAACACCATCCATAACCTTCGTTACTATCAGCGTGTTATGCAGGGCCTTCGCGATGCGATTGACGCAGGTACGCTTGATGAGTTTGTACAAGAATTTTATGAACAAAAAGGGTTGCCGGTTCCGGCACTATAACAACGATAATATTTGGGGAATTTTATGAGCCTATTTATCTCGAACGCTTACGCACAGTCTGCTGGTGCACCGCAAGGTGGCGGCATGGAAATGATCATCATGCTAGCTGTATTCGGTTTAATTTTTTACTTCTTGCTTTACCGTCCACAGGCTAAGCGCGTAAAAGAACATAAAAACCTAGTATCTTCACTAAGCAAAGGTGATGAAGTGTTAACACAAGGTGGTTTGGTAGGAAAGATCACTAAAGTGTCAGAAGAAAAAGACTTCATTGAAGTTGCACTTAACGAATCAAACAACATCGTTGTTCAGAAGTCTTCAGTAACTGCTGTGCTGCCTAAAGGCACGATGAAGTCACTGTAAGTAACAAAAGCCGGGGCCGGGACGCTTCCCGGTTTTGGCACGAAAGGATTATCCAGTGCTAAACAAAAACTCTATTTGGAAAGTACTGAGTGCACTCATTGTGGTTGCAGTGTGTGCACTTTATGCGCTTCCTAACATTTACGGTGAAGACCACGCCGTACAAATCTCAGCAGGCCGTGATGCCGTGGTGACAGATGCCACTGTGGAACAAGTAAAAGCCGCGCTAAGTGAAAAAAACATCTCTCCAAAGCGTGTTGAATTTGAAGGTGAACAAATTTTAGTTCGCGTTTCTGACTCAGACACCCAGCTAGTTACTCGCGAAACATTAGAAAAAGCCCTTGGCGATGATTATTACGTTGCTATGAACCTTGCTCCGGACACGCCAGAGTGGCTTGAAGGTTTAGGTGGCGCGCCAATGAAGCTAGGTCTTGACCTTCGCGGTGGTGTTCACTTCTTAATGGAAGTGGATATGACCGAAGTGATTGCTAAGTCGCTAGAAGACGCAGAGGGTGGTTTCCGTACTTCACTGCGTGAAGAGGGCATTCGTTATCGCGGTGTAAAACAGGTTGACGATCATATCGACATTACTTTCCGTGATGAAGATGCGCTAGACAAGGCTGAGTTCTTTTTGCGTAACCAAAGTCGCGACCTTACCTTTAACCAGGTGGACGACTTAACGCTTCGCGCTATTTTTGCTGAAAG
Source organism: Alteromonas sp. ABD4_190 (assembly GCF_056160105.1). NCBI lineage: Bacteria > Pseudomonadati > Pseudomonadota > Gammaproteobacteria > Alteromonadales > Alteromonadaceae > Alteromonas > Alteromonas sp. ABD4_190. The sequence goes on along the minus strand of NZ_JBSWWN010000001.1, from coordinate 732,932 downwards.
TAAGCTTCAAGAAATTCGCGACAACGCAGTTAAGCAAAACATCACTATCATTCGTAACCGTGTTAACCAACTTGGTGTTGCTGAACCGCTTGTTCAAAAGCAAGGTGCTGACCGCATTGTTGTACAGCTTCCAGGTATTCAAGACACCGCTCGTGCGAAAGAAATACTAAACGCGACGGCGACCCTAGAATTCCGCATGGTGGACCAGAAGAACGACATCCGTGATGCATTGAACGGCCGCGTTCCTCCTGGCTCTCAGGTGATAGAAGATCAGCAAGGCATTCCACAGCTGCTTGAAAAGCGCATTATGCTTACTGGTAGCCACATTATTGATGCGAACAGCGGTGTTGATGAGTACGGGCTTCCGAACGTAAACATCTCGCTAGATTCTGAAGGCGGTAACAAGATGTCTCGCTCAACCCGCGGCAACATTGGTAAGCCAATGGCTACGGTCTTTATCGAGTACAAATCTACCGGTGAGCGAAATGATGACGGTAAACTTGTGTTCGAAAAGCATGAGCAAGTCATCTCAGTTGCCACCATTCGTGCGCAACTTGGCAGTAAGTTCCAAATCACAGGTCTTGATTCACCAAAAGAAGCCCGTGACCTAGCTTTGCTACTTCGTGCTGGTGCACTAATTGCGCCAATTCAAATTGTTGAAGAGCGTACGGTTGGACCTAGCTTAGGTAAAGAAAACATTGAACTGGGTATGCAGGCGATTATGTATGGTCTGGCAGCGGTACTTGTTTTCATGTTGATTTACTACAAAGCGTTTGGCGTGGTAGCCAACATCGCTCTTATTACTAACCTAGTCATGATTGTTGGCATTATGTCTATGATCCCTGGTGCGACACTTACGCTTCCGGGGATGGCAGGTATTGTACTAACGGTTGGTATGGCGGTAGATGCAAACGTGCTTATTTTCGAGCGTATTCGAGAAGAAATGCGCGACGGCCGAAGCCCACAGCAGGCTATTCACCAAGGTTACGACAGCGCGTTCTCAACCATATTGGATGCAAACATCACGACTTTCATTGCTGGTCTTATTCTGTTTGCAGTAGGTACCGGCCCAATTAAAGGCTTCTCTATTACGCTAATGATTGGTATCGCAACCTCTATGTTTACCGCTATTTTGGTTACTCGCGTTATTGTTAACGCAGTATGGGGTGGTAAACGTCTTGAGAAATTAGCGATTTAAGGAGCGTAAAATGCAGTTATTAAAATTATCCGAAACCGTTAATTTCATGCGACTTCGCATTCCTGCGATGGTGCTGTCGACTATCCTTATTATCGGCTCATTTGTTTCTTTGGGTGTAAATAGCCTTAATTGGGGGTTGGACTTCACGGGCGGGACGCTGATTGAAGTTGGCTACGAAGATTCGGCTGATCTAGAGGCGATTCGCCTACAGTTCAACGAATCAAATTTTGAAGATGCTATAGTGCAGAATTTTGGCAGCAGCCAAGATGTACTTATCCGCATTGCTCCTCGTGATGGCGTGAAAGCCGTGACTATTGGTGAGCAGGTGCTAGCAGCGCTGCGAGCTGACGGTACTGCGGTTGATATGCGTCGTATCGAATTCGTAGGCCCCAACGTAGGGGAAGAGCTTACCGAGCAGGGCGGTCTTGCGATGCTAGTCGCACTCTTGTGTATTTTGGTTTATGTCGCTATGAGATTTGAATGGCGTTTCGCTTTAGGGTCGGTTTCGGCGCTAATGCACGATGTGATCCTCACACTGGGTCTATTCTCTGTACTTCAAATTGAGTTCGACTTAACGGTACTAGCAGCGGTGCTTGCGGTAATTGGTTATTCACTTAATGATACCATTGTTGTATCTGACCGTATTCGTGAGAACTTTCGCAAAATTCGCAAAGGTGAGCCAGTTGAGATTATCAACATCTCGCTTACGCAAACCCTAAACCGTACTATCATCACCTCATTAACCACGGTGTTGGTATTGGTTGCGTTATTCTACAAGGGGGGGGCGCTTATTCACGGATTTGCCACTGCATTGTTATTTGGTGTGGTAGTAGGTACTTACTCGTCAGTTTATATTGCGAGTTCAGTAGCACTTGCATTGGGTATTAGTAAAGAAGACCTAATGCCACCACAAGTGGAAAAGGAAGGCGCAGACTTAGATCCTATGCCTTAGTCCTATCTTCGTGATACGTACAAAAAACCGCATCTATGATGCGGTTTTTTTATGCCAAATGGCTACAAAAAAGGCGCCATTAATAGCGCCTTCCTTCAATAATTTCCTTAGGGCTCTACTCAGCTATGTAAGGTGTTGAGCTTACTCAAGGTACTTCTTACTTAAGATGCTTAACTAGGCCTTGAACAACCTTCACGCTACCAGCAACAATTTCGCCTTTGTGAAGTGGGTCGTTACCGCCTTTAAAATCTGTTACCAAACCGCCAGCTTCTCGAACAATAAGCTCACCTGCTGCGATATCCCAAGATTTAATGCCGCGCTCCCAGTAACCGTCGTGGCGGCCAGCTGCAACGTAAGCAAGGTCTAGCGCTGCGCTACCTGCACGGCGAATGTCACCCACTTCGTGGAAAATCTTGTTAAGGCTTAATGCGTACTCGCCAAATTGAGATTTGTTCTTAAACGGTAAGCCAGTAGCAATAATGGTTTCAGAAAGGTCACGAGGCTTAGAAGCACGAATACGATAGCCATTTAGCTGTGCGCCTTGACCACGGCTTGCGGTAAATAATTCGCTGCGAATTGGGTCGAAAACAACCGCTTGGTCTAGACGACCTTTGTGAAGAAGTGCAATCGAAACGGCAAAGTGAGGAATGCCTTTTACAAAATTAGTGGTGCCATCTAGCGGATCGATAATCCACTGATAGTCAGTTTCTGTACCTAGAACTTCACCCGCTTCTTCACCTAGGAAGCAATGGTTCGGGTAAGACTGCTGAATTTTGGCAATAATCGCTTGTTCTGCTTCTTTATCAACTTGAGTAACGAAGTCGTTTAAACCTTTTGACTCTGTTGCTACTTCATTATGTTTTTCAAAACCACGAACAATAACTGTTCCAGCCGCACGCGCAGCGCGCACCGCAATATTCAGCATAGGATGCATAGATAAACCACCAATTGTAAAAGACCAATGAAACAAACCAGCTGTATAAAAAATAGCTAGTTGTTTACGAAAACGGGCGGAGTCTACCAGAATCTATGCGCGATGCAAATGAAATCCCAGCACAATAGCGTGAATAGCCATCTATACTGCCGCTGTGTTAAACTTCACACTATTAAAGTCTATAAGATAGTGCGCCAAGATCGCGAATTATCGAATTAAAGACGCTATCCAAATAAGTACGTAGGTATTACACGCATGCTCGAGAATATTCGCATTATTTTAGTTAACACGTCTCACACGGGAAACATCGGCTCAACAGCGCGTGCTATGAAGACCATGGGCTTGAGTAGCCTTTATCTTGTTGACCCAGTAAACGAACCCGATGGTCAAGCGAGTGCCCTAGCTGCAGGTGCGGGCGATGTGCTGGCAAATGCTAAAATAGTAGGTACATTGGAAGAAGCTGTTAAAGACTGTGGCTTAGTGGTAGGAACGTCAGCGCGTTCGCGTACTCACTCGTGGCCTATGCTTGGCCCGCGCGACTGCGGCGAGAAGCTTGTACAGGAAGTAGAAAAGTACCCAGTAGCCTTGGTTTTTGGCCGTGAGAACAGTGGTTTAACTAACGAAGAATTGCAGCAATGTCACTTCCATATGTGCATTCCAGCTAACCCTGAATATAGCTCGCTTAACCTAGCGGCTGCAGTTCAAACACTGTGTTATGAAATTCGCATGGCGTATTTAAATCGCGAAACTTATCCAAGCGTTGAAGAAGAATACCCGCTAAATGACGATTTAGAGCGTTTTTATACGCATTTGGAAACCACGCTGGAAGGCACGTCGTTCATTCGCAAAAGTCATCCAGGTGTGGTAATGACTAAGCTACGCCGCTTGTTTAACCGCGCACGTCCTGAATCTCAAGAGCTTAATATTTTGCGCGGAATATTGGCGTCTATCGACAAATCGGTGAAGAATGCTAACTCAGGCGATGCAGACCCTGCACCAACGATAGAAGAAAAAGAGTAAACACTATGTTCGCCCGTATAAAAGATGATATTCAAGGTGTTTTTCACCGCGACCCTGCGGCTAGAAATACCTTTGAAGTACTAACCAACTATCCTGGCCTTCATGCTGTGTGGCTACATCGAATTAGCCACAAATTGTGGAAGGCAGAATGGAAATGGTTGGCACGTACCTTATCAACGTTTAGTCGTTGGCTTACGGGCATTGAAATTCATCCAGGGGCAACGTTGGGACGACGGGTATTTATCGACCACGGTATGGGCGTCGTTATCGGAGAAACTGCAGAAATTGGCAATGATGTTACTCTTTACCATGGGGTGACTCTTGGTGGTACTAGCTGGAAAGCTGGCAAGCGCCATCCAACCCTTAAAAACGGCGCAGTCGTGGGAGCGGGGGCTAAAGTATTAGGGCCGATTACCATTGGTGCAAACGCCAAAGTAGGGTCTAATTCTGTAGTTGTTAAAGATATTCCAGACGGCGCTACAGCAGTTGGCATTCCCGGTCGAATTATTATTACTAAGCAAAAAGAGTCGAATGCCACGGTAAACCCCGAGCGAGATAAAATTGCCCAGAAATATGGTTTTGATGCCTATGCTGTCGCGCCAGATAACCCTGATCCTGTGGCCAATGCGATGGGCATAATGCTAGAGCATATGCACCAAATGGACATCAAAGTGGAAGAGATGTGCAAGGTCATACAGTCACTAGGTGGCGATGTATGTACCGATAATTTACACAATATTAGCGCTGAAGATTTCGCAGAAACGGGTTTCGACCTAACGGAAACCCAAGAGCGAGAGAAGGCTCATTCTTCTTTTGACCCCGCAATATAAACACTGAGACACGCTTTTTGGTGTGAAGGGCGAATATTAAACTAAGTTCTAGCGCAACATCAATGAGCCATCAAGTTGCGTTAACCTCAAATTAACAGTCTTCATTGACTACTTCCCGACCAAAACATACAGTGATGTGAAATGTTGGTTATCATTTCAGGTCGAGCATGCAAAATACAGTGCCATTTTTAGATGTATTGATTGTTGGCGCGGGAATTTCCGGAATTGGCTGTGCTTATCACATTCAAAAGAAATGTCCTGACTTGTCCTATTCGATTATTGAGGCACGAGGCGACCTCGGTGGCACTTGGGATTTATTTAAGTACCCGGGAATACGGTCAGATTCCGATTTATTTACCTTTGGTTACGACTTTAAACCGTGGAAAGAGAAAAAAGCCATTGCAGATGGACGCTCAATAAAAGCTTATATAAAAGAGACGGCGGTAGAAAGCGGAATTAAAGAGCACATACGTTTTTTAACCCGTGTGGTTGATATAAATTGGCAAACTGACAAACAGTATTGGCTGGTAACGCTTGAATCAGAACAAAGCGGGCAAGGTGAACAAGTAGCTGCAAGATGGATCTTTAATGCATCAGGCTATTATCGTTATGACAAAGGCTACACGCCAGAATTTTCAGGGCAATCCCGCTTCAAAGGTCAGATCGTTCATCCCCAGCATTGGCCCGAAGATCTGGAATACGAAAATAAACGAGTAGTTGTAATAGGAAGCGGCGCCACCGCGGTAACACTGGTGCCTGCAATTGCAAAAACAGCCTCTCACGTGACAATGCTTCAAAGAACGCCGTCTTACGTATTGCCTGTGCCTGTAGAAGATCCTATCGCAAAGCATTTACGCGCGTTGTTTAACGACGATATCGCATTTAATGCAGCCAGACGGTTCAACATTGCGAAACAGCGCTGGGTATACGCATTTTGTCAGCGCTTCCCGAAACGAGCGCGAAAAATCATACGTAGCTTAAACATCAAAATGCTGCCTGAGGGGTATCCCGTCGATAAGCACTTCAACCCGCCTTATAATCCCTGGGAGCAGAGACTTTGCGCAGTTCCTGGCGGAGACTTGTTTGAATCCATCTCTGGAGGGAAGGCCTCGGTTGCAACGGATACTATAGATACGTTTACTGAAACAGGCATTAAACTTGTTTCGGGCCAGCATATTGAAGCAGATATTGTAGTAACAGCCACTGGACTAAACCTTTTGCCTTTAGGAGGGATAGTACCAAGAATTGATGGTGAAGCTATTTCGCTACCAGAATGCGTCACTTATAAAGGTATGTTACTCAGTGGTGTGCCCAACTTTGCCATTGCGGTGGGCTATACAGCCTCATCGTGGACACTAAAAATTGGCCTTCTATGTGAACATTTCACGCGATTGCTCAATCATATGGAAAAGCATGGCTTCACGCAGTGTACCCCTGTTGCAGACCCGAATATGGAAACACAGCCGTTGCTAAACTTTGGTGCAGGATATATTCAGCGTTCATTAGATAAGTTACCTCGGCAAGGCATGCATTTTCCCTGGTCGATGTCGTTCAATTATGCAGAAGATGTGAAGATTTTTCGCAAAGGTCGTGTAGACGACCCTGCTCTCAAGTTTAGCTAGCTAGTTGGTGTCATTGGCTTCTTAAGATCTGAATACAGTTAATTAAGTGTTGCTTATCCATCGTAAGGTAATACGTGACCCTTATTGATGTCATATTTCAAGAGAAATTATTTCCTTTTCAATAACACCCACAGGGACTTTTGGCCTTGAGATATAAACTTGAGTACCTAACCCCTAAAAAAAGAAATATGTAGTTTGAGGTATCTCTATATTAGTGCTGTCAATTTTCTTTACTTTTTTTCATAGTGTCTTTAGAAAAATCAATGTTTACATGGTCTTAACATGTGGTCTGTATTATGCAGTGCAGCTTATACTTCATTTAATGAAGTCCTTACCTGTAATTTTTATATTAAAAAAGGATTAACATATGAAATTTCTCAGAGGCAGTAAAACGCTGCTGGGTATGGCTATAATCTCATCTTGTTTGAGTGCGTCTATAGCTAATGCTTCAGCTATTATAAAATACGGCGATACCTATTTAGGCGTCAATACTGAGGGCCACTTAAATGTCTATCCTTCAGACGTAGATGGCTTGTCTGATGAATTCCTTGCTGAATTTGGTGGGGAGCCTGTTGGTTTATGGCGAGATGGTTTAGGTGATGCGACGGCGCCAGGTTGTCTATGCGAAGGGTGGGGGGTAGCAGTAACCACATTTGACAATCGTGTATCTGGATGGGCGAGCGTCGACAACGGCGGTATTGGTGGCTTGACTGGAGGAACATTTGGAGCAACTGATTTCGCAATTACTTCATCGGTAGATCTAAGTGACGCAGCAGTTAGTGTGCAGCATGCATATGGCAGGTCTCTTGCTGAAGGCGTGTTTCAAGCTTCAATTACCATAACAAATAATACAGGCAGCGTACTAAACGATGTTGTTTACCGTCGCGCTATGGATTGGGATATTCCACCCACTGAATTTAACGAATATGTTACCCACGTTGGTGTTGAAGCTAATTTGGAGTCGAACGGTGGTAACGTAAGGTTTGCTAGCGATAACGGTTTCGCAGATGTGGATCCTCTAGTTGCCGCAAGCTTTATAGATTCAAGTACTATAAATGTAGATTTTGTGGACAACGGACCTGCTGATCACGGTTCTGTTTTTGATTTCGCTTTTGGTGAAATTGAGGCGGGTGGTGCACGTACATTTAACATCTTCTATGGAAGTGCGGCTGGCGAAGAGGCTGCCATTGCAGCATTAGATCTTTTAAATGCTGACGTCTATTCGTTAGGTCAGCAAGCCGGTTCTGCTGATGAAGGTTTACCTGCCACATTTTTATTTGGCTTTGGTGGCGTTGGCGGTATAGAGCCTGGTGCTAATGAAAATAATCCTGTATTGCCTTTTGTACCTGCACCAGGTGAATTTGTTTTTACTTCACCAGAGCCAGGCCGCTGGTTCGATCCACCATACGCTTATGGCTTCGAATATGAACTGGCTGGAAGCGCTGCTTTTACGAGCCTGCAAGCACCCAGTGAATCGCTGGGTTTCGGTGACATCGAACTTGTAGTAGCCGGTAGTGTTGTAGAAGTTTTAAGCCCAGGAGAGTTATTTGACTTCTCTTCGCTAGGGTTTGCTGTTTCTGAATTTAGTATAGTAGGTTTAGATCGCTTCCTCGATGTTGAAGACCCTGATTTTGCCACAGCGTTTCCTTTGTTTTTAGACTGGGACGGTGACGCAACCGAGTTGCTGATGACTGCCTTAACAGTAGACTCTCTTCCAACAACTGGAGTTGATGAACCGCAGATGTTAGCACTATTTCTAATATCTGGATTGTTCTTAGTTCGTAGAAAAGTAAAAGCGCGTAAATAAAGTTTTTATCGACTAGAGCAGCCGTCGAACTATATCGGCGGCTTATTTATAAAAGGGATTTAATATGAAGTATAGTGCATTTATTTTGTTGCTTTTCTTGTTCTCAGGTGAGTCTATCGCTATAGATAAAAACGGAAAGTTTGCGGTAAAAGGCGTGGGTAATACCTCTTGTGAAACCTTCAGAGAGGCTATTGAAAATAACGAGTCGCAGAAATATTTATTTGCAGGATGGCTGAACGGTTATATCACAGGTCAAAACCAGCATTGGCCAGAAACCTTCGATGTTTCATCGTGGGAAACGGTAGAAACACTCTCGAATTATATTTATCACTACTGCGGAAAAAACCAAAAGTTGAGCTATTTTCAAGCATCAACACAAATGCTTAATGAGCTTTTCAATAATCGTGTAAAAGAATTTGTTGGCGCAGAAGAGGTGAATGTAAACGGTGCTACTGTTAATGTTTACAAGCAAGTAGTGGTAGAAGTCCAGAAGTCCCTTCTAGAATTAGGATTGTTTAAAGGTCCTGCAGATGGAAAGTTATCAGAAGACCTGTACCAGGCAATCATGATTTTTAATAAGAACAATGATATAGACTCAAAAAGCTACTTCGACCAGAGGACGCTGCACACACTATTACGTAGATAGAGTTTTACTATTAGCCTAATCAATAATTGTCGTTTCCAGTCCAAAGCTGGAATGCGGCTTCTTGTGTTCACGGAAAGTTGAGGGCGAGTTTCTAATAGCCCTCTTCAAAAGTTTCTAGAAAAAGACTGGAACGAAGTCATTTCTCCAGAACTGAAGTGGAATGAAGATATAGCACTTAAAATCAGCTCAACCCTACGCTCACGGGATGTGAGAACAGGCGTCGCTATCCTTCAATATATATCGATGGCGGCTTGTATGCAAAGTTGATTTTTTTGAGGTGGTCAACAAAATTCAGCAATTTTTGCTGAATTGTCTCAGCGGCAGATAAGCGAACTTAAGTTCGAGTTGAACAAAATTTGATTAGTGAAATGTGGCTGTTGTTTTAAGCATCTTATTTTTAAATTGCCGATTCTATCCCGGTGAAGTTTGATGATACGGATTCACCATTACTAATTGATTGTTTTCACAGCATAAAAAATTCATTGAAACTGGATTTTTTCCATCGGCCTGTTGCATTCCTTCTATAAGCTCAATAACGTCGCTTAGGTATTTTTTAAATGCACTGGCTTGCTTTTCGTCTTCTGTGCCAGTGCTCCATGTGAATACAATGGTTAAGTAGCCCGTTGCTTTATTTTCGGCCATCATAAACCTTTCATATGCAACTTCTCCCAGCGTATTCATCCAATCCAACAGCGATTGCTGAGATTTCTGACATGCAGTTGTCGCTATAAGGTATTTAGTTGTACCGGTGCCCATTGCCATCTCCTGAAAAATTGTTGAACAGTAATCGAACGTTTTTAGATAAGTCGACCCGATTTGTTGCAAAGTGTGCGAATCTTTTTGGGACATGTTGCATGCAACAGGGCGACAGATCTGATTTTTTGAAAACGACAAAATCGGTTTTGGTAGGGTTCATATATGCAGAAAGTATGGGTTTTACATTGCAACATGATGCAATTTTCTGCGCTATGTTTCGTGAACGACTAAATGTTGCTTTCCGGTTGACCAACAGATATTCATCAACGAACTTACGAATCGAGTCGGCGTCTATCAGTTCAGGGTTACTTGGTTTTACACACAAGAAACCTTGCTTGACTAAGTCGTTCACAATTTGAATGTTTGTCCGCAGTATCTTAGCTGCTTTTGCTTTCGGACAATCTTGCAAGTCATCCCATGCCTTCTTCAGCAGCGCTTTAAGACTTTCCGAAGAAACTTGAAGACTGTTAATGTAGTGAATGGTTGAGTTGACGCGAATCTGCGATTTCACATCACCGGTCAGTGCTTTGTTGACCAGTGTTTCAGGCGTAAAGTCATAGAGCTCGTAAATGACATTTGGGATGTCATTTACATCAATATAGTCGTTGTTCTGGGGCGAGCCATCAACGTTATGCCCTGACAGTAACTGCTTTAATTCTCTAATATCGAATAATTGCTTGTCTGGTTGCTGACAAACATGAACCCCTTCTAGCGTGCCTGATTTCAAAAGTTCGGTAATTGTCTTTGGGGACACACCCAATAGTTTAGCAGCCATTACACCAGATATCAGGAAGCTAAACTCCTCAGGTTGCTGGCAATACTTATAACGTAATTGCTCAGTAATCGCCTCTTTGGGGATGGGCGACATATGATAGTTCAATAATAAAGCCTCCGGACTAGCTTTATCGCCTTCTAAATTACAACTTTGCCAGCAAAACTTTTTGATGACCGATTGCAAAGATGTCATCTCAATGTTCAAGGCAGTCTGTCCGAGCACTGCTACTTCACTGCGATGTTGCCCAATGAGATGTTGCCATAGGGCTAACAAATTAGGACTTCCGCCAAGATAGAAAGCATCTTCCAGTAGCTTGCTGACTTGCGACGGGGCAAGCTTGTTCCATCGGATAGACGTTGTGATAAAGTCAAAGGGCCTGACCATACGTTCTGCCAGCGCTTTTAACGCGGACGTGAACGCTATTTTCTCTGCATCGCTGCCAAGACTCTCGAGATAACATTCGTACTTTGGTATCGATTCTGTTATTGGCAGAGATGTACGACAGGCTTTGCATTGAATGGAGTCACTCCAACTGTCATCAGCGTACATGTGTGAGCAACTAACAGTCAGGGGAGCACAGTGTTTGATACACACCGTTGATTCCACCGCTTGCCAGCCAAAGTGGTGAAGTACCCCTTCCTTGAGACAATGTTTGCACACTTTCAATGACTGAGAGTGAGCATTTTTGTCATACACCGAAGCGTAATGCACATCTTTGAGCAGCCCACTCATCTCCATCTCGAGAGCAATGGTTTTATTGGAAAGCAATAAATCAACAGTTTCCTGCGAATACGCATACCATTTTTTAGGCGCATTGATACCTAGGTTGGAAAGCAATCGAGCCGGGGATGTAAAGCCATAAAAATCCGCAATCGCCGCGCATACGCCCCAAGGAGTCGTCTGCGAGGAGGTTTGATTAGAGCTCATAGTTCACCCCCATATCTTTTTTCAACACGCTAAGCTGGCGGCGAAAAGGGTTTACAACTTGTTTCTTTCCAGCGCTTGATGAGGGCACCCAACTGGCCTGAAAGTCATCTTTGATAAGCTTATCACGGTTGGCACGGCGGGCATGCTGGCACGCTTTCACCAGAGTACGTGTTATGCCGCGTAAATCTCCATTTGTCGCATGTTGTATGGGTAGCACTATCGACGCATGAGACAAATCAGTGCCAGCAATTTTATGAACGCTCTGTAGAGTAGTAAGGTAGCTAGCCAGTGTCGAGTAACTTTCTGGCGTACTGACCGACATTAACGATTTGTAGATAACGCGGTTGCAGCGCGACTTAAATTGTTCATTGGCATCGAGAATTTCAGTCACGCGCGGTGTTCCAGCAAATACCATGAATACATCGTAGTCATCGAGTAATTCTTTAAGATAATCAGCTTGTTGCCTAACTGATTTTTCACGTAATTTTTCGACCACTTGTTGGAATTCATCAAATACGATCAGTTTGATGTTCTTGTTTGTAATTTGCTGTGAAATACGGTGACGCATTTCATCTTCGGTTCCTCGGATTCTGCCGGGTTCGCCAAAAGCAGAAAGGATTTTACGCAGTAAATCCAAAGGTTTCATGTTCGAGGGCGAACGAACATAAACTCCTTTGTTTGGAACTTCTGAAGACTGATACATTGCATTGAACCGCTCTACGACTTTTTCAAGCAACACCGTTTTGCCTGTTCCTGAGTCCCCAGAAATAACAGCACAAGCACCGCACTGTGTAATAATCGTATCTTCCGCATCATTCAGAATGTTCGTAATGTCATCGACTAGGGTGCCTGTACTTACCGTGCGATGTGGTAATTCTTTGATGGCAGTTAGCATGGTATTAATGTTGCTCATAGTTCTTCTCCCACCCTGATTGACACCTCAGTTCGTGTGGATTCTGACACTGTGTCAGTCAAATTCTCCGTTGTCTGGGATGCCCAATTTTGAGTTGCCTTATCTAGCTGGCCCTTAGCATCGGGGGCGTCTGTATCGATGACTTGTGCATTATCAAACGTGCTAGGATTGCTCTTCGTCGATTGATCGGAATTAGTGGTATCCTCTGTGGTTGTAGATTTTTTAGATATGTTTTTAACACCTCCAGCGAATGTGTAGCGCACTTTACCTTTCCTCTCGAGATGGCTGTTTACGCCCTCACGAGCAGCATTTAACGAGGAGCGAAGCGACGTTAAAGGTTGATATGAGGTATCACGGCGTTCGGCGATAATGAATGATTTGCCGAGTGCTTTTTGATGTGCGGCCTTGGTGACCGGGATAACAACAGAAGAGGCCCCAATTCTGCTATATTGAACGGTGACCTTTCTAACACCTTTCAACCACAGACTCTTGAGCGCGTCGTCTCGATAAATCTCATTTTCAATTTTGACGTAACCCAGCTCATAGAGCGTTCGCTCAGATACCTGTATACCCCGGTAACTATCCATATCGTTACTGATATTTGGCAATGAAGGCACAAACTTATTTGCAATTTGTTCATTCCAAACATCATTTGGGCTGCGATAATTCAGACCCGCGTGCCCAGACTCGTGGTAATAATCTGTTATGAATTCTTCAAATTTTTCTCTAAATTCAGAAACGGTGAGTGTCGCGTGATTCTTAAGTGTGTCATCAGAATTAAGGTGACGTGTACTTCTAAAGATTTTTGAGCCCAGATAGCCGGGAAGTTCAGACAAAAACTCGATGCGCAAGGTAAGGAAAAAACGCTCAATAAACGGTTTTGCCCATGGTTCATGTGAGCGCACTGTTACTGGATGCGCCCCCAAATCAAATGCGGTTCTTTTAAATAAATTACTGGTGATAGAGGTGCTCGCGTCGTGCATAATCTTGGTCATAAGACCAAACATCGGCCAGTTTGGATTCTCCTTTTCGTAAACCGCATTTTTAATGCATTCAACTGCTAAATCTGCGGATTCGCTGGCTTTTTCGCCTACGTCTAAAGAGTAGCCGACTACCGCTCGCGTAAAAGTGTCGATAGCAACCATAACTACGGCGCTCCCCAGAAACGTTTTGCCATCGTCGTCAAGCAAGCCAATGGCGACATAAATAGCATCCATCTCTACCCGCTCCAGTGGATAATTGCCAACAAGCTCGCCTTTTAGCTTTCTTCGTAATCGCTTCTGTTCTTGCTTACTTAGCTGTTTCTGGGCCGCCATGAGGGGCTCTAGAGTGTCAAAACGGTTGTAGATAGTGGCTTTCGAGGGAACGACGCTGTATTTACTTGGGTCGCATGCTTTTAATTCTCTCAGGCGGGCAATAATAATATCAGCAACTTTGTTTTTTGAGTTTTCTTTCTCGTCTTTGCGAACGAGGTATTTTTCTACAATACATTCTAGAATGACGAGTTCTACGGCCTCCGGCAGTCGACTCTGGCCCTTATCACTCGCGCCACCCCAATTAACGAGAGAGCGAGGGTCTTGTTCAGAATGCACAAACGCTGATATTTTCGCTTGGCAGGTACTTCGTCCGTAGGGGCTGAAGCCATATGCATTCCAATTGAATAATTCTATTGATTCGTCTACCAAATCATCGGCTTGTAGTCTGGTTCCCTTGCACCGGTCAATATGAAAATAAATAAACTCGAGCCACATTTCTTGTTGCTGGACTTGCTTGTCCGTCAGACTCATAGTGGTATGCCGATGAAAATAAGGATCGAGCAGGCAGGCTTCCTCGCTAAAAATCATGCGTTTAAGTTCTGAAGCACTAAAAATAGGCGCGTTGCGTGTACTTTTTGGCTTCCCTGTGTCTTGGTCGTACGGCTTACAGAACAGCTCAGTATCAGTCTGACCGGGGTGTACGGCTTGAATGATGTAGTATTCATCACCCACTCTAAACGGGGTGTCAGTTTTAAATATGTTGGCTTGCATAGTCATTTCTCCTCACATTGTTAATGGATATTGCGGGTTAGTCGGGTGTAAGAGCGCAGTGGCTGATTCAGGTCGAATTGATAGAGCTGCTTGTAAAGCAGGTAGTAAAGAACACAGGGATCGATTTGCAGCGCTTTGAGGGCCGTCGTGGCTTCCCCCAAGGTCGTGCAGCTTGGTATACATGAGAGCGCATCGTCAATCAGTGGTGAATTACTGGTAATGTTTCCCACCGATTTGTAGATGATTTCTAGGTTTCTAAGAGCCTGTTCCGACTTGAGGTTTTCTTCTGTGACGACCTCAAATTCGTAGCCCAGTCTTTTAAAGACGCGACGAATTCTTTTGTATTTATTACGCGTCGTTTTATCCGCCATTGAAGAGCTGTGTTTTACCTCCTTAAACTTCGCTTTTAGCCCGTTATCAGAGCACTGTACTAACCCGATATCAGGAGTATAGAAGCGCTTTTTGCCCTTGAAATAGTAAGAGATTGATAATGGCTGGCTTTCAATTGTGACAATGCTTGAGTCGAACTCATATTGATTAAAAAAGGCGTTTTCAAGATAAGATTCAAAGAAAAGCCAATTTTCTCCAAACTTCCCTTTTCGTGTTTTAAAAAGTCCACTGATGTTGAACTTGCTGTATCTACCAAGCATACGTCGCATATGCTCTTTACGGTAAATGTCTTTCATGTTTTGCTCCAAAATTATCGATCACGAAGATCAGTTTAGATCTAATTTTCGGATCTAGATCTAACATTTTGGAATCGATTGTCTAGAAATAAAGTGATTATTTTCAGGCTTTAATGTGCAAAATAAAGATAAACTGTCAAAATATGACATTTTTGCTTAATTTGATGTATTTAAGTGGTTGAAATATATAATTTTATCTTGTTTTTCTTTACTTGGTTTTATCTTTTTTATGTGTAATTCTATTTTTGCTCTATAGAACGAAAAATAATCAGTAGTCGCGACCTTATTTGAATAAAATATAAACAGCTTGGGGTCGCTACGAATCGATTGATGGATTTATTTTTAGTTTTAGTTTGTTTTTAATCGATATTATTGAAAAGATGTTAACTAGAAAATGCTTTGAGTGATATACGTTCAGATATAAATGAAAAATAGGAGAGGTCACTAGAAATAAGTTGAAATAAACGAGTTAACTATCTTTTGTTTAAGTATATGAAAAAAAGCTATAAATTTTACAACTGTAAATTTAAAAAATTTTTCGCCAGACAGATTACCGCACTGCCATCATATTTTTATTATTGTTCGTCTACCCAATGTTGGGTACTTATACAGGAATAAAAATATGAATTTGCTAACAATGTCTAAATCATCTTCTGGAAAAGGCCGTGGTGCCTCTTCGCACCCCGGACCGGGTGGAAACTGGCCGAGTACAACGGGAGAAAAGTCCGGAGGTAACCGGGGAAATGCCACCCCAAGTAAAAAGTAGTACGTTTCTGACTAACAGAGTGCGGTAATTACCGCACTTTGTCGGAGACATAATGAGAAAATACAGTAGTGATAAGGACATTAATCTCTTGAAAGCTTCTCTATGCAAGGTCGATTGGACTTATTTAAAGCGAAAGAAGCATGTGCTAATTCATGCTCAGAACGGGATAAAACACGCTGTTCCCTCCTCCTCGAGTGATTTGCGCTCTTATAGAAACTCTTCAATGGCTTTTAACGCGGTGGCAAACAGTGGAGTGGCTCGTGATTAATTTCCCATATCCAACGTTCGTTGAGGTCATCAGAGCTTGTGCGAAAGTGCTCGGTATCAAAGGAGCGGACAAAGAATTGGATGACAAAGCGTTAGATAAAGCTATAGACCCTCGGATAATTAGAGATTTAAGAAATGCTTTGATTAAAAAGATAGGTTCCTATACTTCAGAAGCTATAAAAGAAAACTGCAAGAGTCATTTTGATTGCTTTCTTCGCAAATATGTCAGGTTGGTTGCTGTCACACCTGCTGATGGTGTGACTCGTGCTCAAATGAGTAAACTCCTTTCTGAAACCTTAGCTCGAGATGCGATCCTCGATTTAGTAATGACGTTACTTGAGAAGAACACTGAAACATATCCTTCACCAATTCTTTTTTTCAGTTCACCGGGAAAAGCTACCCCACTTCTTCTTAATTGGCTTACGAAGAATGACCAAAAGTGGGAGATATTTGTATCAAGTTTAAGCAAGGAAAATAAAGCGAAAGTAAAAGCTTGGATAAATGGAGAGCATATCCCTGATACCCTGTCTTTGTTTCGTGTTACATCATGGTCAAGAAAGAAAGCAGTTGAAGAATTAGCGCCTATAACAGCTCAAACGTTACTATTTATCAGTGCAGCGATAGACAGGTTATCAAACGAGTCAATAGGAAAGCTCATTATTGAAGAGTGCAGATTAGTATTATACGGCATGTCAGTAAGGCACTCTTTAGAAGACAGCGTTAAGAGTTTACAGGATCTCTACTGGGCTAATAAAACTGAGTTGAAGCCGCTCGTAGGGGAGCTTCAGCACAAACTCTTGCGCACAACCCCAAAAAAAGAGGGGGATAAAGTAAAGCTGGCATCGATGCTGTCTGAATTAGATTGTCACAGTCTAAAAGATTACCACATGGACTACTGGGCGAACTGGTTGAAGGCACGATATCTTGTTTTTGACGGGAGGTTGGAAGAGGCAAATCAAGTCTATAAAGACGCGCTTGCGCAGAGCCTTTATCGCGCAGGTTTCCAACAGCAAAATATTATCGAGGAAGCGATAGTTGTTGCATCGAGTTTAGCCTCTCCTGATAAGATCTTCTTAAAAAAGTTGAAATTTGCGAGTCTGACCTTCAACTACGATATTTCTTCAGTGCCGTCAGATAAAGCTTCAAATAAAGTTAGTGATGTTATTGAAAATTGGGAGGTGGACAACTGGCGTTCATCTTTTCATGTCATATTTCCTGTCTCCGGATTATTTGAGAGCAGCAAAAAACTTATAGTAGAAAAAACTATTGGCACATTGGGTCTAACACCCGAGGAGTTAGAAAAGTATCAGCCTGACTTCCGATATCCGAACCGAAGAATAAAGGTGCGTCGCGGTCGTATTAAAAAGGTATGGCCACAATTAGCTTGGTTCGTATATTTGAATAACGTCAAGGTGGTAAAAAAGTTACTGGATAAAGGTGCAAAAGTCGATAGTGTGAGTAGCTCAAATGAGTCAGCGCTTCTTATTGCTCTCTCGAAGTTGGACGTGACAGCTTTCCCAGCGCAATCGCTGGACGACAGATGTTTTCGTCTACTTGCTGAATGCGCCCATAAAGTTGAAACGGTGAACACGCTCACGTCAAAACGACGCCTCTTACCGCTAATTGAAGCAATTAAATCTGGCAGGCCAGATATAGTAGATACACTCATTAACATGGGCGCAAATGTAAACCAACGAGGTGATACGGACTTTCAAACTCCTCTTAATATCTGTATCAAAATCATTGGTATATTGAAAAACAGTGAGAAATATATTCATCAACAGGTAAACATGCCTATCACTCCAGAGGCGTTAGACTCTATTCGGCGATATAATCCCGGCATGACCGGGTTCACGTTGGCTCATCAGCAAAGATACGTGATGTCTGGTCGTTCAAACAGAAAAATTGACAAAATTTACGAGACTCTCATTCGTCATAGTAGCTATTCTACGATTAGGCACGCCTCTCTTGATAACCTGAGAGCAATCGCTCTGACACTTATCGATGCTGGAGCTGATGTCAATGCAAGTCATACATCTCCAATAATTGGTTACACCCCGTTGATGCTGGCGGTGGAACTGGATGAGGTCGAACTCGTCAAGAAAATGCTCAACCATAAGGGAGAGCTATGGAAAAGCTATTACAGTGAGAATGCTCAACAAAATGTAGATAGTTGGGCAATTGCTGAGGCTTTTGAGAGTAAACAGGTATTAAGATTATTCGAAGACATAAAACGATTTTGCTCACCACAGACAAACTATCACTCTGCTGATTGTCGGCGGTAAACATAAACTGATTACCAAAAGTAACCACAAATTGTTGTGAGTGACTTGTTTACTGGCGGTAATCATAAAGTGTTTACTAAGATAATAGGGGGCAGTGCTCTGAATTCTTTTGTAATAACGCGGTTTAATCCTGTTACTCGACAGTGGGGCTTAAAAAGTGTTGTCAGCGTAGGTAAAGTAGTTCTAAATGTCCCTTGAAATGGCGCTAAATAATAAAAGCTGAGCATCGTTCTTGTCCAGAAGAGAAGAGAACACTAGAGTCTTCAGTTACTAACGTTTAGCGTTTCTTTTATGTTTATAAAAACATAAGTTGATTAGTTTAAGTCATGGAATCCTCATCATTCGTCTACATATTGAACGGACGCAACTGCTAAGTTTGGCTTATCAACTAATTTTCAATTCGTATTGAAGCTAATATAAAGGGAAAAAAATATCTTAATTACATGCATTGCTGGACTAAAAACTAAAAATGTGGTTGTCTAAAAAATAATCTATTTGGAGGGTTAAAGTCAGGGAGTGGACGCATGTCAGATACGAGTAGCTATAGAAGGGATAAGGGGTTTGCACCTGAAGATAAATCCGAAAAAATTGAAAAAGGTCGTCTAAACCAATTCCTAATTATTTTTCAACAAGTTATTAGAGATTCTCGTGTAATAATATTCACGGCTTTCCTGTTGACGGTTGTTTTCCTGAGCAATTCTATAAAACCAATATATTTAAACGAGCAAACGCAAACATATAGCACAGAGATGAGTATTAACTGGGTGTTTCGTAATGAGAACCTTCCTCTGCTGCGTTTACCAATGCTCAAGTTGCCTGCTAAACAAAGATTAGAGGACGTTATTAGCCCAACTGAGCCCTCGTCATCTTTTATAAAGGAGGAAACACAAGATGAGCATGTTTTCTTTAGTGAACGGCTCAATGAGTTAACAAAAGACCAGCAAGTTCGTGTTGTAAACAACTTGCTAGTTAATCAAGATAACCAAATCATAGCCGTAGAAGTGAACTATGCATTAGAGTTGATAAACTCGAGTGACTTGCCAATATCGGTTTCCTTATTGGACGATAATCGGCTTTCAATACAGCGTAGACAGCAACAAGAACAACCACAAGAACAACAAGAGCAATCAAAAGCACAACAAGAAAGAACAACATCTGCGCCAGTCGGGAAGTTAGGCGCGAGCAATGATTCTCCCGAATTGAACGATTACTACTACGTCTACCCTTCACTATTGACGTTTCTGGCGCCACTTTTGTGGGCAGTGGTTATCTATTTCTATGTGATTAAGAGAATAGCTATACAGCAAGAACGATATTCGAAAAAAGACTTTTTTGCATCAGATAAACCAATTAATTCTGCTCACCAAGACCGTTTAGGCTTTAGTGAACTAGCACAATCCATTTCGAAATTCTTGCGGCATGCTTTTACAACCGCTCCTTTAACACTCTCTGTTAATGGGCCGTGGGGGAAAGGAAAAAGTAGTTTAATGAAAATGGTTTTTTCCGATCTAGAAAAAGTAGGCGCAAGACCTGTCTGGCTTAATGCATGGCATCATCAAAACGAAGAGCAGTTTCTATATGGCGTAATGTCCGTCATGCGTGGCTCCGTTATTCCTGATACGTTGACCGTGCAAGGAATTTTTTTCCGCCTAAAGCTTATGCAGATAAGATTTGGTCGACTCTCATATTGGAATCGTTTCTTTATAGCGTTTTTGTTTTTTTCTTCCTTTCCAGTTACTTACAAGCTTTTGCCATTTGGCGAAGATGGAATCGATAAAATAATTAATGGTGATTTAAATTTTGATACAGTTGGTTTCGCTTTGCTGTTACAGGCTATATCTCCTTTCGTGAGTGCAGCTATCCCCGTTTTATCTGTGTATGGCTTATCCAAACAAAAACTTTCGCGATTTTTAAAACAAGCTCAAGGAAACCTTATTGCATTAGCTAAACTGGACTTAAATTTAGACTCCAATACTGGGATTAGGCACAAATTTGCATCAGAGTTTAACGACATATGTTGTGCTCTGGGAGAAAACAAGTTAATCCTATTTATCGATGACTTGGATAGGTGTTCAGAAGACCGGATTATGGAGGTACTGGAAACAGTAAACTTCTTGGCCTCCTCTGGTGATTGCTACGTGATTATAGGTATGGCAGAAGAGCCCGTTGTTCGAGCAATAGGAAATCATTTCCATAAAAGGTTTGCAGACGATGTTTTCGCAAATGTAGAAGAGTTTAGAGATAATTTAGTGGGATTTTCCAAAGATTATTTAGAGAAAATTATAAATATTTCCATTGAAGTTCCCAGTTCTACGCCAGATGAAATTGCAGAACTAGCGGGAAGTCAGAGCCCTGACGCAGGTGAGAAGCCGACGATGGGCGTATATTTTCCGATTTTTTGCGCACTGTTATTTGTATTTATACTTTCAGTATTTGTTATTAATCCCGGTCTTTTAGAAAACGTTAATTTTGATTTATCATCGCAAGAAACTACAAAGAATTCCTCCCCGCCCGACAGAAAAGAGTTGCAAAGCTATAACACCGAGTTGCTGATAATTGATGCGCTAGACTCAAAATCAAGCGATGTAAACATACGCTTGTTTGTGCTTAGTGTTTTATTTCTATTTTTCGTTTTCATTGCAATTTATGTGTTTTACAAACGACGGTTGCAAATGCGTGAACTTGTAGTCATAGATGAGCCAGAGTTTCAAAACGAGTTGAGAGACTGTATGAATAGGCTCGTTCATTTTGAAGCTAAACCACGATCTGTAAAACAATTTATAAATCGTACGCGATTTTTTAACTTAAGAAATGAGGCAACAGCCAAGATGAAGTTTGGAACGTTGACCAAACTCAGTCTTGGCTACACTCTTCTTGGCACTGATTGGCTTTCAGGTGATGATCTTGAGTTAAAACTGCGAAAGCGATACGACTCTGCGTTAGAAAACCTCAACGAAGAAGAGAAAGAACAGATTCTAAATTCGGTGACTTTCGCGGCTTTTGATTGTTCTGCTCGAGAGCAAGAGATCTTCATGTATTGGGTTGGTGGGATAAGAATGAAAGCTTAGTGAGCTAGTTAATTTCATAGTGTGAGTATAGCTTGGATTAGCTGCAACCTAACTTTAAATGTAGTAGCTCATATCTGATCTGACAGTTTCGATGAATAGGTTTAGACTCTACCTGACAGGCAGCTATAAGCGTAAAACGGACATTGGGTATTTCTAACTCGCGAGACCGCTTCAGACAAACAACGGACATTTTTCACCTCACAGAATGTTCTCTACCACAGAGAATAAATCTAATTGAGAGGTATCTAGGAAACTAAGGGCGATTCACACGTTAGAGTGTTTTGACAGTGTTGCGTTAATCTGAATTCATACCAACAGTAGCAGTTGTTAGTACAACTTTTACAATAACTAATTCGATTGTTAATCTATAAATGATCAGAACAAACGAACCAAAAAGACTAGCGGGCTTTATAGTCTCTGATTGTAATCCCAGATCTCTGGGTATCGACAATAGTAAAGGTTGGAAAATCATATCCAGACCAACAATACTCCACGAAAAAATTGCTTGTGAATATGATAATTCTTTCAATGATTTAGGGATTTCAATGATGTTTGTAAGTTCACTTATATTTAATACTACTAAACCAAAATGCAAACTACTAAAAACTGCGCAAAACATGACGAAAATAGCCGCTTCGAAGTTCTCTACGCTATCGGATTTTATTCCCTCTCTTACATAATGTATTCCTTTCCAATCAAGAATATCTTTATTTATTGCTAGTAGCATCTTCAAGAAATAAATACTCACTAAGAAATTAACACTTAGATTTACCCAGTTGGCATTGTAGCGAATACGCTCCGCTATGTTGCATTGGTCAAAGACAAACGGTATTGCTGGAAATGAGCAGGTAAAGTCAAGCCAGCTCTTACCGTCAGTAAAGAATAGAAATGATGTTAGGAATAATATTGATTGGAAGATAATAAAAATAATTATTCCATAAAGTAAGACAAGCAATATTTTAGGGAAGTTATAGATAATCCCCAAAATGAGCATCATTGGATCAATTGGCATTTTCTCATTGCGTTTGTCTAACATGAATGATTCCTTCGCATAGTTTCTATTGAATAATCAACTGAGTTAAAACTAAACTTTGTCTTTTACGCGATTTCGTTAGGCGGCCATCATGGCGTTATTGATCAAATAACCCTTAAAGTCCATGCGGATGCTGGTCTCAACGCTCAGTCTATTGATGAGACTTCATAATAACACCCGTTTTCCATGAAAAACCATATTCTATGTTTTCATGGAAAAGGTAAAATGTCCGCTTCACGTACTTTTCTGCCGTTTAATTACAAATATTCGAACGACAGCTAATGGCACAAACTGGAAGTAACTAAACAAAAATCTGAGCGTCAGCTGCTTGTCAATATCTGCCGATGAAGTTAAACCAAAGTTTCTGGACAAAAGTG
Organism: Alteromonas sp. ABD4_190; assembly: GCF_056160105.1. Lineage (NCBI taxonomy): Bacteria > Pseudomonadati > Pseudomonadota > Gammaproteobacteria > Alteromonadales > Alteromonadaceae > Alteromonas > Alteromonas sp. ABD4_190. The sequence goes on along the minus strand of NZ_JBSWWN010000001.1, from coordinate 710,043 downwards.
TCATAAAAGAACTGAGCAGCGGCACATAAGCCTTATCTAGCTTATAATACTTTTTTATTTAGGCTAAATTCACTTGGTTTACAAGGTTTTGCTGATTTTTCAGCTTCCTCAAAAATCCCGACTAGCGCCTTCACTAACTTTGGTTCTCGCGTAAAAAAAGCTTGCTCTGCTATATCACTGTGATTTGGAATAACGAAAATGGCTCTTAAATCATCGAAAATCCAACACATAACATTTGGGAAATCGTTGGGTTCGATTGTGTTAAACACATCACTGTGCATTTTTTGGTTTAACATATTTACCAAATCAGAATCTCGCTTGAAAAGGTGGTTCATCAAATCTTTATTCGATAAGCCTGCTGGAAGCTTACTAAATGCAATGTATTCTGATTTAAGTTCTGGATTTTTCGAGATGTAATGCGTCACTTGAGATAAATCTTTCCCAGTTTGAAATTTCGGCGAGTTAACAATTACCTTAGCCTCTATACCAGCTGTTTCATCAAGACATTTATTTGTGAGCGCGACTTTATACTTAGTAAATAGTCTTGGAGCTGAAAACGATCCATAGGCTGGTGAATCCACTACTATTTTTATAGTTTTTCTCGCCTTTTTTATTTCAGTAACAATATCTGAGATATGAGCGGGGAAGGATCCAATGTATTTTGTGCTTAAATCATTTCGAAGGTCTCGTGCTGAATTAAAAGCATACCAGATTCCGCCAATCGATATAATAACTGAGACTAGTCCTAAACCTAGTGAAAAGAGCTCCATTTGTTATCCTTTTATGAGATGTATGTGAACGCAAATCAACATTGTTGGATCCCCAATTTAGAACGTATCTCATCAATTTTTTCTTGATTAACAGTCATCAATTGTTGCTGTTGTGGCTGAGTTATGCAAAAGTCTTCTCTCTCCATAGATGTTCTCAGGCTGACCTTGTGTTCTTTGAACTCCGTGAAATTATCAAAATCAAGGTCCAAACCTTCTGGCAGGAGCGTGCAAGTTTCATAAGAGCCTTTGTGAATAATTTTGGCTGCGATCTCTCGATTGTTTTCTGAGGACTTCTTTCGCACTGACGAATATACCGAGACATCTGAAGCCCAAGGAGCTATGAAAAAGGAGAACTGATAAGGCTGTTTTTCTTTTGGTTTGATGATCGGATAGAAGGCCATCGATTGAGAACCTTCCCCGAGTAACGGAAAAACACCAAATTGAGCGGAGTCTGCAAAGTCTATGGAGCCTAATACTTCATCTGGCACTATTTCATATGAGGGTTGCAAATCCCTCACAGTAACGTAGAGCTCTGAGTCATTATCGTAGTGTTTATCTGCGTTACCCACATTCGAGATAGTTGCATAAATGCGTAAAAACGTTCTTGAGTCATCGAGCATGAACGCTTCACATTTGGTGTCTATCACGATAGAAGGCTGTGTTGTTATGATAAATTCAATGACGGCCCAAAAACCTGCAATAACAAGGGCAAATGAGACAACAATATTGTGAAACTTTTGATGGTTTTGCATCATTCGCCACATTCTTTTTATTGAGGTAAATAAGTTCAGGGAACGCAAATTCATTATCTAAATTTCCGAACAAAGTCAAAAAATAGCTACTTCACATAAGCTTTATACTTGTCTTTCTTATCGCTGAACCAGTCCATTAATTCAATACTGACGTAAATGCTGTTTTCTCCGCCTCCTCGGTTAGCAAATCCAAAGCTGAGCGTGTTATTTACATGAAACATCAATCCATGGCCTATGCTTTTTCCATCCTGTCGGTCTGCATAAACAGACGTTATAGAAATACCCCAAGGGATCTTATCATCCCACCGATTAAAGCCTAACCATTCAACGGCAAGCCCAAGCTCGTCTCGGTCCCCCCTCGATGAATCAGAGAAATGATCGACAACAACACTTGGGCGAAGTAAGAAATATTGGGCACTTGGTGGTGGTACTAATGTTTTCCCATCAGAAAGCTCATCGCGATAAATCCAAGATGTGAACATAATATCTAACGGTGTTTGAAATCGAGACTCATCACTGAACTTTGTCCAGTCATCTCGAATTTGTCTTACATTTGAGAGTGTTTCGTCCGAGTAGTGCTTCTTTATGTAGCTATTTTGAATAGTGGTGACACGGTCGATATCAGCAAAAAACGATTTGCAGTTTTCGTACCCGTAATCAGAGCATGCTTGTTCCATGTCTTGTGTTGGATTTTTAATACCAATTCGGCTTCGTTCTGGCCCATGAAAGCCGAATCTTTGACCAGACGAATATGCAGCGGTTAGCTCAAATAGTCTTGTATCCAGTTCAGAATTTTCATTGTACTCGACTAATCTGTTTTGAAAGACTTCGTTCTTAGACCAAGCTTCAATGGCCATTGTTACATCTGGGAACACATTAGGGTCAAAGGCTTTCTCGTAAAAATCGACTAAAGAATCACGCGAGCCATCTGACTTGTTCCCAGTAAGATATTCAAAGTCTGTCAGCGCTCTCAACTCATCACTTTTAAGTGATTGACATGTATCGCGAGCGAAAGAAACTACGTCCAGATAGAGTGGAATGAGTATTTCTTTAGGTCTGGTAAATTCCTCATTGCAATCTAACTTACTGGTATCAGCACTCACTGAAAACTGAATGCTGAGCATGGTTAACAGCAAAAAAATTGAACGACTCATATCATCCTTTCCCTTTTCCGTCTTTCATTATGTCGTACGCTTTTTTGATAAGCTCATACAACTCAATTATCTTAGTCACTGCCGTCAAAAGTGTTGCCGTGTTACCTGTTTGCTTGGCAAGTTCTCGCATAGCAGCTTTAACTTCGTCTAACGCATCTGAGATTGGACCGCTAACCGTCGTTTTTTTGTATTTTTTCTTAGCTTCCTGCATTTGCGAAGTGGAAAAATTGAGTGTTGAAAATTGTGATAAAAAGACTCCACCAACCTCAGGATCGGCTAGATACTCAACCAAGCTATGTGGGTTGAATGGAAAATCACCATCGCCTAGGTCTCGTATTTCGTTTGTACGAATTAAGTCTCCCCATTGTGGGTCAAGGGCGAAGCGTTTAAATACAGTGAAAGGGTCGTATTGGTTATAGACAGGGTAAAACTGGTAGCTCATTCCCTCAAATTGTGGATAGTCATCATCTCTTGCAATAGAGTGATTTGGATCTTCAAGCCTTGTCAATAACTGCGTCATACGAGAGACATTGGCTATCGTCCACAAACCAGATATGGGGTAATTCGTGAATTTTATTTTGGTACCAGTATCAGGCTCATCACGCTTGGCATATAGTTTAGTAATAGAGTCATGTAATACCGCAGTACCCAAACTATGCCCGAGTAAGATGACTTCACGAAGATTTTCAGGGTCATCTCTAGCCTCTTTTACGGTAGCCAGAATGGTCTCAATGCATCTTGATAGTATTGTTTCTCTAAGTGTCCCTAGCAAGCAGTATGTCACTACGTCAAGCCAATGGGTATAAAGAAAACTACCGTCATTCAGTTTGCTTTGAAGCGCATAAATTTTTTGAACAATTACTGGACCTGCTCCAATAAAGTCGGAAATGGCTTTCGCTTCATCACTCCACTCCTTGCGGACTTCGTCCAAATAGTCGGAATAATTGAACTCTCGAAACTCAAATTCATTATCAGCATCGAAAGAGTCTTCATCAAAAAAACTGCAACACTCTGTGAGTCCCTTTTTGATTTCATCTGTTATATTGCCGGGTTTATGAGTTCCCATACCGTGAATTGCTAAAACAATCGGCTTTTCCATATTTTATCCTAGAGTATTCGGTACTACTTTGGTTTAAAAACTACGTCTTAGACGGGTTAATACTGCTCTCAACAAATTTAGTTACGCTATTCCAGCCTTCAGATCCCCCAGCGACAATCCACGCCGAAATGACAACACATAGCCCATCAAACAACGCACGATGAAGACCTTCAGATTGAGTGCCAATAAACAAAGTGTCATCAACAAAGGGGGAGAAAGCGTTAAGACAGCCAAGCGCTGAAAGCACCCCCCCCATCAATACAGAAATCCTAAGCAATGTTGTTCGTGTTTCTTGTTTAAAATCTTGTAGCTCAGCACGTTTTGCTAGTACCTGCGAGTCCAGTGATTCTATGTCTCTAATTAAGGTTTGGTAGTCAGCGTTTGCGGTGACATTAGGTAATTGCTTTGCCAGTTCTTCTTTCTCTGTGATTTTCCGGTCTCGCTTCGCAGAGAGCTCTTCGATATGACTTATTAGCTTCTGTCGAAGTGGTTTTCTCAATGTGGAGTTGTAAGATTCAAGAACTCGCTCAATGACGATAATGACAAAAGTGATATAAATCATGTTGGCGAGAATGACGTTTTCGGAAATCTGATAGAGATTGATTTTAAATATCGATGCGCCCATCAAACTTGCTATACCACCGAACACAAACAAGGCCAGACTGATTCCCCAAAAGTTTTTCATGTTCATTGACCCATCCCTCTATCCGTTTCTTGAGTGGCATTTACGGTTAATAGACAACCGTACAGATTGAGCATTCTCGGGTAGCTCACGATTGAGAAGCTCAATTACAGGCTTGTAAGTGTCAACTTCCAAATTTAATAGTGTCAGCAAGTCCACTTTTGATAACGTATTTTCCGTTAAAGATTGATATGCACCTTCGACCGAGTTTTCGAATATCCATGCCGTATAGAAAGTTTGATTTTGTTCATCCAAAAACTTAATTAGCTTCCAAAACCTATCTGGTGTTTTGACTAATCCGTGGCTAGCGATAAAGTGGTCATTATCAGAATTGTTGCCAACAATGACACCAGAGTAGACGGTTGTTCGTCGATATTCTTCTCTATAACACTCTGTTAGCCTCTCACTTTTTCTCCATGCGCCATGTCGATTCAAAGAGGCGACTTGAGGCACAAGGTTTGTCATAAAGTTAGTTTCAAGCGCAGCTGCTTTATCATTGTCGAGATGATCGATTGCTGTTAGGTGCCCCACGTCAAATCCCGATTCGACGGGATTATAATTTTTGTCTGACGTTTGCTGACAGTTAAGTGCAGCTGCACTGGGGTCTATTTTATAATTTCGACTTGACGTATCTGCGTCACCCACGTCCTTCGTAAGTCCTACCCAAGACACCAATGGTAAATTAAAAGGACAGTAATTGATTGTCTTGTAAAACGTGTAATTGCATTGAACGAAGTCCTTGCTGCCATCACTCAGTAACTCGCAAGCTGGAACAGCAAAAGATTTAACGGAAGTTAAATTGAGTAAGAATAAGAAAAGAATGACTTTCTTAAAATTCATCGTCTGCGTCCCTGTAAGCGAGTTGGTTATTATTTGACCTGATTTTTCTGTAAGTCAAGCGTTTCATCAAAAATATTGGATGAAAAGTGAACAGGTTGTGCGCAATAGCTAAAAACTCGATGTTACCTCTATGGGTAACGAGCTAATGATTGGCTACATGCTCTTACAACAAAAACTCTTTGTTTTGAATACTGAAAACGATACAAAAAAGGTAGTGCCAAATTTTGGTCAGTAGTGCTCTTGGGCATCCCGTAGTAACTTCACAGCTGTTTGAATGGAAACGACAACATCGTCGTGAGGTATTGAAAATTCATTTTCTATTGGCTGCTGCAATGCAACCAGATTGCTCAAAAGTACTTCTGCTTGCTCTATCAAAATCTGTTTTCTACTGACTGTCATTTTTTAATCCTATTAACTCTTGTTTTCAAAAAGGATAAAAAACGTGCTCAAAGAATACTACTGTACCTGATGTTAGATTTTGCAAATCAACGTTTCTTTACACAAAAGCGGCAATGCAAAGGAAAGTTTCAAGTGCTTTAACGCGGCTCTGATTTTGCTCAATAAAATAATGCCGCACTATATCTACATAAGTCAGTTTGGTAATAGTGAAATGCATTACATGACGTGAGAATGATTATGTAATCGATGATTGTGTTGAGGCAAATATGAACACACTTTTTTCGTGGCTAGGTCGTACGGACGTAGATAAAATGAGCCAATGAGTGCCTACTCGGGAAAGCTGGTCAAGTTTTGCACCTATACATTAATCCAGAAGAGCAAGAGATTTGCTTGATGAATCAAAATGTCTTACGCGCTTTACAGGATAGATTTTGCGAAGGAATACATATTTTTCGAGCAATTTAGTCTAGCGGCTATACTTCATAAATATTGTTTTTTTGGCAGAAGACAAATTGAGCTTACAAAACAGACATCAAATCGACAGATTCATTGCTTCGCTGGGAATCAGTGAAATTGAGTTTCATGAGGCCCTCGGTGTGAGTGACTACGAGGTTAAAAGTCGAACTGAAATCTTGAGAAATAAAAAGGTAAACGCTGTCGCTGAATTACTATCAAGCGTAGAGCAGTGGTTTGATTGCCCAAATGATTTATGGAGATGGTTTGTCTCAAGTTCCATCTCTGGTTTTGGTGGAAAAGCTCCAGCCGAGATTGTCCGAGAACATAGCTCTGATGGGATTGATGCGCTTTTGTTATTTGTTAAGTCTAAACAGTTAGGTGGTTTTGAATAAAATTACCGATATGTTATTGCATTTGTCCTTCAGAGTGAACTTTTTTTGGGACTAACACGGGCAGAATTAGACAAACAGGATGAGGGGACCGTTATCGATGCCATCAAAAATTTTATAGATGCCAAAAAGGCAGGCGGCTTTGCGTAGTTTCATTTAGTCACTCATTAAAATCTAGCTACCCAATTACCAAGCATTTATGGTGCGTACCTTCTTCGTGCAAAAAGCTGCTATCCGCTCACTACCTATCAAAAGGCGCAAAAAAACAGATAGCGGTTGCTCTTCATGGTTTTCTGATATTGCAAACGAAGCCTATGTCGTGTCTGATAAGCTGGTGGTAATTCAGTCAGCATGCACAGATTTTTTGCAAGGCTAAGGAGAGCAGCGTTTGAGCGATTTAATTCCAGCTATTTTTTTCGTGAGTGGCTTTCTAGTCATTACCTTTCTTACATATGGCTTCATAAAGCGGAGAAAATACCGCACCCGTCTTGAGTACATAGAGTCGCGACGACGATTGCTAAACAACAAATCGATAGATGAAGTACTTTCCCAAAAGAAAGAGCAAATAGCTGCATTCTCTGAAAAAGTAGCCACGGGCCAACTTTTTCTATCAAAGTTGAACGCTTTGCTGAAGGAGTACAAAAGAAAAGTAAAGCGCATCAATGTAGGGCTATCACCACCCACCTTTAGCTTTGATGATAGTGAAACACTGAAAAACAACGTGAACGCAAGCCGCGAAAAGCAGTATGAATGTATCAGTGCTGGCGGGGCTACTCAGTCTCATACTAATTGGGAGTGGTTTGGCAGCCGAGCAGACGGTCAGCAAATGGTAGAGGGGTATCGATTATTACTGCTCAAAGCTTTTAACGCGGAGTTTGAAGTAATCCGCCGACAAATGCGTGCGTCAACCTTTGAAAAAGCTGGCGAGAAGTTAATTAAGTTGGCGGAACAGTTAGCTAGATTGGGCGAGACAACAGGTGTTCACATTTCCGGTGAATACATAAAACTGAAAGTGGAGGAGCTACAACATTGGAATGCTGAACTGGCTCATCGTGAGGAGCTGAAGCAGGAGCAAAAGAAACAGCGTGCTTTGCTGCGTGAACAGCAGAAACAAGCCGGTACCGATATCGAACATTTGGACGATGAAATCGCAGAGCGGGACAGTGAGCTATTTAAGGCCAGAAAGAGAGCGGAACAATTGGCTGGTGGCGAACGCGTCAAACTGGAAAAACAAATAGAAAAAATCAAAGCTGAAAAAGCACGCCTCGAAGAGAAGTTTTTTCGAGCTACCTCCCAAGCTCAAATTACCCGAGCCGGTTATATTTATGTAATTTCCAATCAAGGGAGTTTTGGTGAGAGAGTCGTGAAGATTGGTATGACTCGTCGTCTGGAACCAATGGATCGTGTCACGGAGTTAGGAGATGCGTCAGTCCCGTTCCGCTTTGATGTCCATGCGCTCGCCTTCGTTGAAGACGCACCAAAGATAGAGAGGGCCTTGCACGACAAATTTCATGAGCAACGCGTCAACACGGAAAATGTGCGAAAAGAGTTTTTCCGTGTTGACCCGGAAGCTGTCAAAGCCGCTATGGAATCGTTTGGCATAGATACCGACTGGTACATGACCGCAGAGGCTAGAGAATACAATGAGTCGTTGCTGATGCGTAAAGCATTACAACAAGCCAAAACGAAATCGGAAGAAATGGAATTACCGGAGGCGATATGATGGAGGAGATGTACCTAATTACAATTGCTGCTCTACTAGTGAGCGCTACGTTTGGTTTCGCCTTTTACTACCACAGTAAAGCGGCATCACTTCGTGCTACAGCGAATGACTTTCAAGCACAGTTCGTTGATGTCGATGCGGCAGAACAAGAAATGGAGGCAGTAAAAATGGAATATTCTTTATTACAACGACATTACAGTGCATCAAAAAAAGAATTGGAGGAGAGCAAGGCCATAATTAACCAACACGAGCTAGGGGTAGGAACAGTAGATGAAAAGCTAGTCAAAATAAGCCACTCTATTGACGATATTGAAAAGCTTGAAGGCCAGTTGTTAAAGATAAAAGAAAGTACGAAGGGCATGGTTAGAAACAAAGATGCGTGTATTTGCACAATGGGTGATGATTTTGTTGTGAATGGAAAAAGGGCTGGCGCCAAAAAGCTCTTTAATAGAGAAATCAAGCTGCGCTTAAGGTGCTTCGACAACGAAGTAAAAGCCGCCATTGCGTTAGCGGACTGGAACAATATCGACAGACTCAATGAACGTGTGAAAAAAGCGTTTTCAGATATCAATAAAAGTGGAGACTTGGTAAAAACTTTTATTACCACCGACTATCTCACTACTAAGTTACGAGAATTAAACCTGACTTTTGAAATCGCCCAGTTAAAGTCGCTAAAAAAGGAAGAGGAGCGGGAGGCGCGTCGCCTAGAGCGAGAAGCTCAAAGAGAGGAGGCCAAAATAAAAGCGGCGGCGGAGAAAGCACAAAAAGACAGGGCACGCATGGAGAGATTAGTTGCGCAGGAGCTGGCCAAGCTAGACAAGTTGACAGATGAGCAGCGTGATGAACTTAAAGCGCACCAGCAGGAGTTGGAGGCACTACGTGCTAAAGAGCAGCGGGCGATGTCCATGGCGCAGCAAACAAGAGCGGGTTTTGTTTACGTCATATCAAATGCTAATTCTTTCAGTGAAAGGATGGTCAAAGTGGGCATGACGCGTCGGGCTGAACCAAATCAACGAGTAAGAGAACTGGGGGATGCGTCTGTCCCTGATACGTTTGATGTTCATGCGTTCTTCTATTGTGAAGATGCACCACGGTTAGAGTCAGACATTCATAACCAACTAGAACAGCAGCGCGTGAATTTGGTGAATCGACGTAAAGAGTTTTTCGCTGTCGAGCCAGAGCATGTAATTGAACTGATACAAGAACATGACCTAGATACAACATTAATTGCGCAAGGTTGAATTTATGAAGAGCCAATAACTTTATAAAGTACATATCAGTCTCTCTTAAGCTATTCCGCCCTAGCGGCCCGTTTAGTGGTGTTAGCGCTTAAGGGATTGAATGGCGGCTAAGTGTCCAGACTGTGTGAAAACTCTTTTCGCCGATGTAACTAAGTGATCCTACGTGAAAAACAGAAAAACTTGGTGCGAATGCACGGTCAGATTTCAACGTAGCTCGCGTGTTTTCGTCAATTTTCAGCGAAAAGTTGTCTCTAATATAGTTTTCACACAGCCTGTGTCAACAGCTGCCGTTGGTACTTTATCTCGCGGGCGGCTGTTTCTCAGTACCATTATCATGCAAAATGCGGCGATACCGTTGAGCCACCACAAGTCCTTGGTCAGCAGCCTTTTGATACCAAGCAAAGGCTTGTCTATCATCTTTATGCGTGACCGCGCCTTCAAAATACATAGAACCAAGGCTAAATTGTGCCTCTGTATGCTGGATTTTCATGATTTCGCGATAATGTGTAGAGATTATGTTAGTTTCTGGAGGTCAAGGGAAAAGAGGGAATACGTATAAATGGATCATCGAAAAGTTAATAATGTAGGCTATAAGAAAATTTACCCTATGTCTTTTAGTGGCGACGATACCTTCTGTCAATATTGTGGCCGTTCGGCATCTGCCAATCTAGCTCTTCATTGGGATCACGTGCCTGCATTAAATGTAAAAATCCCAGAAGAGTATGGTATTGCGTTTGACGTAAAGCGGACACTAGTAAGAGCATGTTCGGAGTGTAATCTGCTTGCATCAGACATTCCTCATTTGGATTATCTAGAACGACATTTGTGGCTTAAAGCGAGATACATGAGGCGATACAAGTCGGTATTAGTGAACTCAGAAATCTCTGATCGTAATACTGACAATCATTTAAAAGAATCTTCTACCAAACCATCATTAGAAAGGCTGCTATCTATGCTTGGGTTTGGAATAAAAGACCCTGATCTAATAAAGTCCCCCATATTAAAAGTTAAAAATAAACCTTCAAAACGCATTATAGCGAATCTGCTTTTAGAACATCTGACTTTCTCTCCACACGACATAGATGATGAGACTGAGGACCAGCAAGAATTGGATATAGTCAAAACAATTGATGTTCAAGAAAATATCCCATCTTTTGACTTTTTTGTTAGCCTCGTCGCGTCAGAATTTGAAATAGGTGAACAAATATCAAACGATATTATGTTTATTTCTTGGTTGAGGAAATACCCAACGCGTGCCGCCGCAATGGACTTATTTGAAGAAGATGTTGAAAAGTATAATATTGATTGGAAAAAGCTAAAAGAAGAAGTAAGAAAGGAATTAGACAGAGAAGGTGTAGTAGGGGGGAACATTCAGTCTTATAAGGAAGCTTTAAAGATAATTGAACCTATGATTACACGCACTATGGTGTTCAATGAGACTTACATAAGTTTCCCGAACTTTATTTTATTAAGTCAGACTTTAAGCCTAGATCTTTTCTCTTATAGAAAACTTCGCTCCGCGCTGTGCAAGGACGATTTAGATGTTCATTTACCTTTCAACCCGGAGAAGGAATTTAAAAATTTCTCTTGGGATGTTTGCTGGCTCGAGAGTTATTACTGAAATAACCAATGTCCGCTCTGTGCCAAAGCTGGCTTTTATCGTCCAGTAGAGCAATGGCAGTAAAGTACGTTGAGCGGACATTGGACATAACTTTTGCGCTACTCCGCTTCAGACAAGGACGTTTAACAATCTGCTTGGAATGGTTTTTCTAGACCTCTTCACTTGTGGCGCGTGTTATAAATATACACCTTGTTATTATCGGAACTAGACACCGGAATGCTTAATAAAAGTCTAATTACAGCGCTAGTTATTGATCAAATTACCGTCTGATAAATACGTATTACCTGATTCTAGCAGGTCTATAGCTGAAGATATTATTAATTAGTACATAGGACGTTTATAATCAAAGCAAGATATGGAAGTTTCCACAAGCGAAATAAATCAGGGCAATAATATTCAAAAAACATAGGTGCGCACATGAGTCATAGGATCATCAATAATGTTGGTTATAAAAAGATCTACCCTATGTCGGAAGGCAAGGATGATACTTTTTGTCATTATTGTGGCCGGGAAGCGAGGGTAGGATTGGGTTTACAGTGGGATCATGTTCCTGCACTAAATTGCGCCATTCCGGAAGATCATCAGCACATAACTAAAACGTTGGTAAGGGCATGCTCTGAATGCAATTTACTTGCATCAGATATTCCTCATCTTGATTACTTAGAACGTCATTACTGGCTTAAATCAAAGTATTTGGACCGTTATAAAAAACTCTTACTGGATGATACTGACATTGAAAATGTCAGAAATACCGGTGATTCATTTATGGATGGATATTTAAATAATCAAAACTTTCTGTATTTCGAGTTACTAAAAGCAGTAGGTTTTGGTGTTGTTAATATCAGCCAAATTGATTCGCCAGTATTATCTTTAAAGTGTCGTTCAGGACGCACAATTGAGGAGGTACTGATTGATTACCTTTTTGGTGCACCAAATGTCATCAAGGACGAATGGAGTGATGATGAGGAAGGGAGTGTTTATCTTATCTATGAGGACTATATTGCTTACTTGTCAGAATCCATGAAAAAAGAGAGTTTAATCACTGAAGATCGAGTAAAAGAATATTCAAGAACTAACAGTGTAAATACTCCAGAAAACCCAACACGTTATTATCAAGTATCATGGGCGACCATTACCCGTGCAGTTATGGCTACCGCTAATAATGGCAATGAACCGCGTTCCAAGAGTGAAGAACCTACCAAAACAAAGCCCTATGAAGAACAGGAAATTCTTATTTCAGATGATATTGAAATAAGTCTCAATCGTTTTACTTCTGTGATGGCTGAAATGCTATATATATTAGGCAAGGAAGTTAAGTTGGATGATGGAGCTTATGCAAGCATATTAAAGAGACAAAAAAAGATGGGTGTTAAAGTTCCTCGACACCCAACCAAATATTTTGGTTCAAATTGGAAAATGCTGAATGATTATATTCAAGGTAAGTTTAATCAAAAGATGCTAGCGGATAGAAATAAGTCTTATATTCAACGCGTCATTAATGGTGAGGTAGGTTCTGCCAAAAACATTGATAAATATCATTCTGGGCAGGTGAAGACATCAGAAACACCTCCCTCAACAAAATTGAAAGCGGTAAAGACTCAAAGAAAAGCGCCGCTCAATCGAAAGGAAAATACGGATAGTATAGAGAATGTGTTAAAAAACTATAAGGCACTGCGCGAACAAGACAACAAAAATTGAGATGCACGGGTTCATATGCATACTTACAACCTCGAATATTGAGTTGAAACAAAATTAGTTACAGTCTCCGGGCGACTATTACTAATAGCTGATGAGAGCGTAAAGCGGTAATCATCTAATTACTCATGCGCAATGTTCGTATGCAACGAGCACATAACATAAGTTATTTTAATTCAAATAAAGTAGGTTGAATGATCATATTTATTACAAATGCGCCGTTTTTATACCTGCTTGTGAGCGGCAGCTTTTGGCACAACTCGGAAGTTTAAGCGTAAAAACTGAAGGTCCGCTCCTTGTCTCAAGGTACTGATGACGCTGTGGGGCTGAAACGTGCGTGTTCCGGACATAAGCTCCATGAGAAGATGGCGTCATCAATGAGCGAATATCTGCCCGTGTCGAGGTTCTCCACGCGTTCCTGCAAAAGCATTGGGGCGAGGCCACTCCAACTGATTACCACCCTACGAAGTCTCTAGTCGACTAGGGGCTTATTACCACACCTCGACAATTTAGTTGGTCCGCCGTGGCGAGAGTGATGGTTCGCAGAAAAACGCGCAAATTGCGCTGTATTAAATTGTTATGCATAAAGGATTAAGCAATGGAGTCGATTCCACCATACGAAGGAAAGCCTACTGTTTATCTTGATCAAAATGTTTTAGATTTTTTTACTAAACAAGGATTAGGCGAGTTCGGGCAAATACTTATAAATGATTATCAAGTATTGTACTCAGATGAAACGCTCAAAGAAATTCGTCGCTCTAAAGGTTTTGAAGAAAGCTTCCTTAACGTGCTTAAGGAGCTTAAAGCTAACTATTTAAAACTAATCGTTGAGCAACCTCACTTTACAATTACGGACAAGGCGACAATAAGCATACGCGATCCTTTTGATGTATATAAAGAGTATTGTGAAAATAGTGACGATGGTGTCGACATGGAACATGCAATGCAGCAATGGTTGTTCAAATTTTCTGGAGGAAGAAAAGGCGATAGTTTAAATGATATTCATAACGAACAAATCTCCGTATTCTCGGATCTAATGGATTCAATAATGGAAAACTCTGATGAGTTACCCGAAGAAGCCCGAAGACAATTACAAATCTATACTAAGAAAATGACGTCTCTGTACAAAGTAACGTTAGAAAAAACTGAAAGCATGATACTTGAGAACATTGAAGATGATAAAAATTGGGATGGTATTAAAGATTTTCGTTCACAGGTTGGAATTGGTCCCAAACAACTTAGTAATATTAAACCGCCAAATGTACTTGTCAAAATTTTTGATAAATTAAGAGCACTTCAAGCTTATAGCCGAGTAAACATGGATATAGATGACTTTTTTCAACTAAAAAAGAATCCTATTTATCCAGAGTAGTCATATTTTAAGCACCAAAAAGTGACGGGCATTTATAATATGCTAAACACTTTGGGGTATTATCCAGATTCAAAAGTACACAAAGAAAGACGGTTCATTGCAGCAACGAGTGATAATAGTCATGCATCAATAGCATCATTTTGTAATATTCTCTTATCCAACGATGAGCATTTTATTAAAAAGGTAAATGCTGCTTATGAGTACCTTGATATACCCACACTAGCGAAACATGTGGAATTCAATTATGCATAACAAGTCATTTCAGCAGGACAAAAAACAGCTGTTTTATTGCCTCTGAATGAGGCGTTATATTTTTAAAGGACTTTCGTAGTGGATTCTAGTAAGTTAAAAAGAGTGGCGATGGTAGCCAAGGAGTTTTCAAGGCAACGGTTTTGTTGGCTTGAATCGTTAAAGTACGAAGATGCAGAGGGAACTCTGCCCATTCTGATATGCAATAACTTCTTTGACATTGCGTTACTTAATTGGGCTCATTTGTTTGGCAATAAAAAGGACGATCTTCACTTTAGAAATGTTTTAAGCAATCCTGACAGCTTCAAGTCTAAGATTATGGATAGACTATATATGACTGATGCAGATTGGGATTCTCACTGGAAGTCGTTAAAGGACTTCAGAGATTTTCGCGTGGCACACATTGATCCAATTGATAGTGTTACTGTTCCAGACTTAAAGATTGCTTATGAGTGTATCGCTGAATATTACGAAATTGCTATTGCCGAGCTAAAAACGCAAGGTCAGTATTTTTTTGGTGATGATACTCTTCAAGATTTTGTTGAAAAGAATGCTGATTATTACACTAGAGATCTATCTAAGGTGTTTGATTCACTCAAAATATAGCAAGGCAATATTGTTCGGCGCTATCGCGCCCGGACTTGCTGACGCTCGCCGAAAATTGCGGCGTTGACCGTCTCCTGTTTGTCTCAAGATGCCCCCATACTGTGGGACTGAAAAGTACGTGAAGCGGAAGTTGGTTCATCTGATTTTTAATTACATAATGCTATTACTTAAAACGATGTTCGGGCCTAGTTTGCCACTATAAACGCGTAAAAGGCCTTATACTCAAGTATTAAATAAAAACTACTTATAAAAATAAATAGTTACAAACTGAGCTAAATTATTTAAAGGAATATTATCAATGAATATTGAGGAAGGTTTTAGACGTATCATTTGGGTCATATCAAGAGTAGGCCCACTCATACTAATCTTATGGTATGTCGGCTTCAGCATCGCAATGATACTGTTTAACGGCGGATGGGATAGATATGTAGATGATGTAAATAACAGCATAGACGAGGTTGCTGGATTTCTAATAGCTCCCGTACTTTTATATATAATACCTCCGTTAATGATGAAAATGTTTGTTTGGATCATTGATGGGTTTAAGCAAAAAAATGATTAATAATCTCACCTAGTAATGGTTTACTCACCAAATTTTCGGCGTCTCGGTGTCCACGCGTTCTTCGTGTTAATCTACTGTTCTTGAAGATGGAAGTTTATTGAGTGAAAGTCCATTTTACGCACAAATGCTTCATTCCTATCACTCAATCTGGCCGTCCGCATGTTGTCTATTGGTGCCTGTCAGCTTTCGTGGTTAGGCGGCTCCGTACTTAATGCGGACGCCTTATATTCTTTCCTCTAAAAACACAGATTATGGTTTTTCAGGGAAAACGAGTGTTACTATGAAGTCTCAGTAATAAGCTGTTATGTTTTTCGAGAGCACAAAGGAATCAAATAAATGCCTGATTGGCTGACAGATATAAACAAGTTGGGATCGATAAGTTCAATAGCAGGGCTTATTGTTACCGTATTCTTGTTTCTTGAGGCGAGAAAAATAAGAAATTCCTTTCTGCGCAGAGTAAGACTGCCTGAGGTAAATAAAGAACTCACAAAGGTTACTTCTGAAATCTCAGAAAGTTTAAAAAAATGGGATACAGACAAGACACCAGCGCTAGAGACATTTTCGAAGGTAAAAGCGCTGCTTGAGAATATTAGCCCCAAGCTGCCTTCTGATGAAAAGCGCAAAGTAGAGAATTATCTTATTAGACTTCAACCCAAAAAATACTTAATCATTAAAAGCTCAATATCTGAGCTAAATGAAGATTCTGCATGGGAGCTATACACCGAGTTGAGTGGACTCGTCACTTCTCTTCAGCAGTTGGCAAAAGATTCTAAGTGGGACTGACTATGAGCACTGAAAGTAAAACTGCACAATTAATCACAAAGCTTATTAGAGAAACAGCAAAGGGCAATGTCCAGTGGAAAGTCTATGATGCACCAAGAGCTTTAAATCATGATACCGAGCAATCGGTTCCGCTGTACCTTCAAACTGAATACAAAGGTAAAAACTTGGGGGTATATGACGTACGCATCAAGAGTTTCTATGATGAGCATGATTTCTATTGGTCAGAGAGCATAGGCTTTTGCATTGTTGATGGTTACGGCCGCGTTGTTTGGGAGGTAAACGAATATTCTCCCGCATTACTAGATTTATTTAACACAGCTAGAGAGCAGGCTTCTGGAATAGACGATATTTTGGATGACTTGCTTGGAGACTAAACATAACAAACAAAGGCAGCAGACAGCTAAAGCTGCGCTCTCCTTTGGGCGTTGACCGTCCGCACTTTGTCTATTGATGCCCGTCAACTATTCTTGTGGGGCGGCAACGTACAGCAGACATTTGGCCTTCCCCCTGAAAACACAAATTATGGTTTTTCAGGGGAAACGGATGTTACTATGAAGTCTCAGTAATAAGCTGTTACGTTTCAAGGAGGCATGAGTGCCAGAAGAATTAGAAACAAGATATGTGTTTGTTGATACCTCAATGTATGAGAGCAAGAACTATCAGTTTCACCAGCACGCACTCGGCAGGTTCAAAGATTTATGTAATGAGCACAAGCTCTACTTATTAATTAGCCCTGTAGTTGACGGTGAAATAATTTCCCATCTTACTGAGAAAGCCCATGAAGCTGCAAAGCATGTCAAAGAGTTTAAGAAGACAATCAAGATTCTTAGGAACCTTCCTGAACTAAAGCACCATGGAATCTTCGATGAATTAACAAAAAATGATACTGAACGGCTTCTCTTAGAAAAGTATGAAGAATTTAAAGATGAAGCTGTTTACGAGTGGGTGGATATTGACCTTGCTAAACCATCGGTCGTCACTAATCATTATTTCCAGAAAACGCCTCCATTTAGTGACAAGAAAAAAGATGAATTCCCAGATGCCTTAATGCTCATTTCCTTACTAGAGTGGGCAAAGCAAAAGCACACTCGCGTTTACATTTTGAGTAACGATGGGGACATGGTTAGCTTCTGTAATACCTCTGGAGGTTGGCTCGAGGCAGTCTCAGACCTAGACGGTTTTATTAGCTTAGTCCTTAATAATGAAGAAGAGCTCAAAGATCTAGCAAAATTCGCGACAGAAAGATTCGGTGAGTGCTTAGGTGAGATAAAAAGTAGCCTTGAAGAAAGTATTAATGATATCGAATATTCGACATCAGGCTATGATATTGACGATGAGGTTACTGATGTTAATGCATTGGATTTAGAGATAGTTGATACCAATATTATTAAGGCAGATAGAGAGTACGCAGAGTTTTCGTTAACCGTAAAGTTTACGGTCGAAGCTTGGCATAGGTTGACTGATTACGATCGCTCAATCTGGGACTCCGAAGATAAGAAATATATCTTTACGGCTCAAACGAGCAGGAAAGTTCGAGATACAGTTACTTGTAAAGCTTATGCATGGATAGACTTCGAGGATGGTTTAGCTGTCAATACAGTACTAAACGAAGTATATATTGAAGATTCTTATATAGAGCTAGACCCAGATAATGGAGACATAATTGATACGCAAGAGCATGAGCTTTTTGATGAACAAGCGTAACAAGCGCATGTTATCGGACTGGTTTTCCGCTGCGCTCCAAGTCAGCCGCAAATGCAGGCGATAAACGTCCGTTGTTTGGCTATACTAGCCGCTTTGTTAGAAAAAATACGAAGCTTAAAAAATCACCATAGTTAGATGCCACGTCCATTCTGCTTGTGCATTCCAGACTCGTTAGAAACCATTCCAGCTTTGGAATGGAAACTACAATACCTGACTAATCTACTAGGTCTTATACTTGACCATTTTAGTCGGGTATGTGAGAATTCCCGCACTACAAAACGGCGGGAGAATCCAATGAAACTCACTTCTAAAGGGCGCTATGCGGTTACCGCAATGCTTGATGTCGCTTTGCATTCAAAGCGTGGTCCAGTGCCTCTTGCCGACATTTCAGAACGACAAGAAATTTCTTTATCTTACCTTGAACAGCTGTTTTCTCGATTGCGTAAAGAACAACTGGTAGACAGTGTTCGCGGGCCCGGTGGCGGTTATTTGCTGGGCCGGGAAGCAAGTGATATTGCGATAGGCGAAGTTATTCGCGCCGTCGACGAGTCTATTGATGCGACACGCTGCCAAGGACAAGCAGACTGCCAAGGCGGTGATCGCTGTCTCACGCATAGCTTATGGCAAGACTTAAGTGACCGAATTGCTGCATTTTTAAATTCAATCACCCTAGGCGAATTAATGGCAAAACGCGATGTGCAAGAGGTGGCTGGTCGTCAGGACGGTAACACATCACTTCGTCATATCACCAAAGATATCGAAGTCAGCATCCAACTTTAAATTGGTATTGAGCAACACATGGCTTTATCAACACCCATTTACTTAGATTACGCAGCAACAACACCAGTAGACCCAAATGTGGCCGAGGCAATGGCAAAATGCCTAACAATGGATGGCAACTTTGGTAACCCGGCTTCTCGTAGCTACCGCTTCGGCTGGATGGCAGAAGAAGCGGTAGATGTTGCAAGAAATCAAATTAGCGACGCGCTGAATTGCGACCCCAGAGAGATTGTTTTTACCTCAGGCGCAACTGAGTCAAACAACCTTGCTATTAAGGGTATTGCCCAAGGTTATGCCGACAAAGGCAAGCATATTATTACAGTAAACACCGAGCACAAAGCGGTATTGGATACCTGTGAATACTTAGAAAAGCAGGGCTTTGATGTTACCTATCTTGAAGTACAGTCAAACGGGTTAATTGATTTAAACGCGCTCGAAAATGCGCTGCGCGACGACACTATCTTAGTATCGGTCATGCACGTGAACAACGAGTTAGGCGTTATCCAAGACATCGAAGCCATTGGACAACTTTGTCGCGACAAGGGCGTGTTTTTTCACGTAGATGGCGCGCAGAGTGTTGGCAAGATAGCGATTGATTTGGCAGAGCTTCCGGTAGATTTACTGTCTATATCCGCCCATAAGATTTATGGTCCGAAAGGAATGGGGGCCTTATATGTGCGTCGTCGCCCTAAAATCAATTTGGTGGCACAGATTCATGGCGGTGGACACGAGCGCGGCATGCGTTCAGGTACCTTAGCCACCCATCAAATTGTGGGAATGGGTGAAGCCATTGCAATGGCGTCGTCAAAAATGGAAGAGGACAGTGCGCGCATATTAAAGCTGCGTGAATCGCTGTGGCAGGGCCTTCAACAACTTGATGATATCTATTTAAACGGGCATGCCACTCAGCGTATTCCAGGCATTCTAAATGTGAGCTTCGCGGGTGTAGATGGCGAAAGCTTGATGATGGGGCTAAACGACATTGCTGTATCTTCAGGCTCGGCGTGTACGTCAGCGAGTTTAGAACCCTCATATGTGCTAAAAGCCATTGGCCGCAGTAATGAGCTGGCTCATGCAGGTATACGTTTTAGCGTTGGGCGTTTTACGACCCAAGAAGACGTTGATTACGTAGTAGAAAAAGTGGTTGATGTAACCATGCGACTGCGAAAAGCGGTCGTTGCTTAAACGCTGAATTTTGCGTTTGGAAATGGGGTTTAGTTTAAGCGTAAGTATTCATTTTTCTAGGACGCTGAATACGCTTTTCGTAAAAGCATTCTGTGAGTGTAGTGAGTGTGGACGAAAATTAATGAATAGTTAACGCGAAATAAGCGTTAAGTAACGTTTAAAACCCCCTAGTAGCCATAAATTAGTGGCTGAATATTTGAGTGAAATAGTCGGGTATTATATACTACGGCACCAAAAATTTTAGGCTGTCCGCATGTAACTGGCAGTTTCAACAATTTTGTGGGGGATAAACCCAACTAAATAAAGTTGTTGAAGTTGAAGATTTACTTAAATTACCAAGACCGTGGGGTAATTTATTCGCCGGTTGAGTAGAAAGAATAGTGGCAGCAAATGCAGGCAAACAAGTGAGATCCCAACATGAGTGAACAGATCGAACAGGCGTTAGAAAGAAAGTATGATGCAGGTTTCTATTCAGAAATCGAATCAGAAACGTTTGAAAGCGGCCTGGACGAGTCGGTTATCCGCCGCATATCAGCAATGAAAAACGAGCCTGAATGGATGCTTGAATGGCGTTTGAAGTCTTATCATGCATGGCTAGAAATGGAAGAGCCAGATTGGGCGCATGTCGACTATCCAAAAATCGATTATCAGGCCATTTCTTATTACTCGGCACCAAAGAGTATGAAAGACAAGCCTAAGTCGCTAGATGAAGTGGATCCTGAGCTACTTCGTACCTATGAAAAATTGGGTATTCCACTGCATGAGCAGGAGATGCTGGCAGGCGTTGCGGTAGATGCAGTATTCGATTCTGTATCGGTTGTTACGACGTTCCGCGAAAAGCTTGAAGAAGCGGGTGTTATTTTCTGCCCAATTTCTGAAGCAGTTCAGAAATATCCAGACCTTGTTAAAAAATACATTGGCTCGGTAGTGCCGCGCACAGACAACTATTTTGCTGCGCTTAATAGCGCCGTATTTACTGATGGTTCATTTGTTTATATTCCAAAAGGCACACGTTGCCCAATGGAGCTTTCTACTTATTTCCGAATAAACGAAATGAACACGGGTCAGTTCGAGCGTACCTTGATTGTTGCTGATGAAGGCAGCTACGTAAGCTACCTTGAAGGTTGTACTGCTCCGCAACGCGATGAGAACCAGCTGCACGCGGCAGTGGTAGAGCTTGTTGCGATGGACGATGCCCAAATTAAGTACTCAACGGTACAAAACTGGTATCCAGGCGACGAGAACGGTAAAGGCGGTATCTACAACTTCGTGACTAAACGTGGTGTAGCACATACCAATGCAAAAATATCTTGGACACAGGTTGAAACCGGCTCTGCGGTTACGTGGAAGTACCCAAGCTGTGTACTTAAAGGCGACAACAGTGTAGGTGAATTCTACTCAGTAGCGCTAACTCGCGGTCGTCAGCAGGCTGATACCGGTACTAAGATGATTCACGTGGGTAAAAATACTAAGTCGACCATCATCTCTAAAGGTATTTCAGCGGGTAACAGCAATAACGCCTATCGTGGTTTAGTCCAAATGGGCCCGCGTGCAGACGGTGCACGTAACTTCACCGAGTGTGACTCGTTACTTATCGGTGATAAATGTGGTGCTCACACATTCCCGTATATCGAAAGCCGTAACCCTTCCGCTATTGTTGAGCACGAAGCAACAACATCGAAGGTGAGCGACGAACAATTATTTTTGTGTCAGCAACGTGGTTTAGACACAGAGAAAGCCGTTTCTATGATCGTTAACGGTTTCTGTAAAGAAGTATTCAAAGAGCTGCCAATGGAATTTGCCGTAGAAGCCGGCAAGCTGCTCGAAATTAGTCTTGAAGGTTCAGTGGGGTAATCAATGCTTAGTATCAAGAATTTACATGCCAGCGTGGAAGAGAAAAACATCATTAAAGGTCTTAACCTTGAAGTTAAACCTGGTGAAGTACACGCTATCATGGGCCCCAACGGAGCCGGTAAAAGTACACTAGGTTACGTGCTATCTGGCCGTGACGGTTATGAAGTTAGCGAAGGCGAAGCGTCGCTAAACGGCAAAGACTTGCTTGAACTTGAAGTGGAAGAGCGTGCTCGTGAAGGTCTTTTCCTTGCGTTCCAATACCCAGTTGAAATTCCTGGTGTAAGCAATATGGAATTCATGAAAGAGTCGGTAAACGCTATGCGCGAAGAGCGTGGCGAAGAGCCACTATCGGCTGCTGAGTTCCTTAAAAAAGCTAAAGAAGCCTGTAAGCAAGTTCAGCTTCCACTAGACTTCCTAAAGCGTGGTGTGAACGAAGGTTTCTCTGGTGGTGAGAAGAAGCGTAACGAAATCATGCAAATGATTTTGTTAGAGCCAAAGCTTTGCATTCTAGATGAATCTGATTCAGGTCTTGACGTTGATGCATTGCAGGTTGTTGCTGATGGCGTTAACAGCCAACGCGACGGCGAGCGTAGTTTCATCGTGGTGACCCACTATCAGCGTCTTCTTGACTACATTAAGCCTGACTTTGTGCACATTCTTGCTGACGGCAAAATCGTGAAAAGCGGCGACGCTTCACTTGCACTAGAAGTAGAGAAGAGCGGTTATGCATTTTTAGGTAAGGCGTACGAGGAGGCTGAGGCATGAGTCAATGGCTAGAACAGGTCATTGATAGCGCACAGCGCGACGATTATCTATCGCCCGTGCGTCAACAGGCCTTAACACAGTTAAAAGCTGACGGCTGGCCAGCGCGCAGAAGCGAGAGCTGGCGTTTTACGCCGCTCACGCCTGTAGAAAAGCGTGAAGCGAAACAAGCTGTTCAAGCAGACAGCCTGCCAGTTCCAGCAATAGAAAACTTGAATGCTATCGACTTGATTTTTGTTGATGGTGTATTGGTAACGCAAGTAAACACCTTGAACGTGCCTGCTGGCATGACAATTACGTCGCTCAATACCGATGATTCGTCTACGCAGCAAGCGATCAGCAGTGTTTACGGTCAAGTTAAGCCAACCCGTCATATGTTTGGTTTGGTTAACGACGCGCTTTGCCAACACGGTATATTTATCAGTGTTGAAGCAGGCGTAAAAATCGACACGCCGGTACGCATCGTGAACATGGCTTCACAAAATGTAGACGCTCATACACGCGTGGTAGTGAAGGTGGCAGAAGGCGCAAGTGCTACTGTTATCGAGCAAGGTTTTGGCGATACGGAAAGTTTAACCACAGCGTTTGCTGAATATGACCTTGCTGATGATGCACACCTAGAGCACTATCGTTTTGCCATGTTTACTGGCAAAGCCAAGCAGTTAGGCGGCAGCCACTTTAAGCTTCATAACCGCACTACGCTTAACAGCACTATGGTGGGCTATGGCAGTGAGTTATCTCGTTTAGACGTAGATATTCACCACGCAGGTGAGTTCGCTGACGCGAAAATGAACGCTATTTATCTTCTTGCAGAAGGTGAGCTATTCGACCTTCACTCAACCATTGAGCACGCGATGCCTAATGGTACAACAGAAGAAAACGCGCGCGGGATAGTAGGCGATAAAGCACGTGCCGTGTTCAATGGTCGCATTCATATTCATCGTGACGCGCAAAAAACACTTGCTGAGCTTAACAACCGCAATCTATTGCTATCTCGCCGAGGCGTCATTAACACCAAGCCTGAACTAGAGATTTATGCTGACGACGTGAAATGTGCCCATGGTGCGACTGTGGCAGAGATTGAAGAAGAAGCGCTGTATTACATGCTTACTCGTGGTATTTCGCGTAGTAAAGCACTAGTTATGCTGAACTTCGGTTTTATCCAAGAGCTTATCAACGATGTGCCAAACGTAGCAGTACGTGAGTGGCTTGCGCCTATCTTGAGCGAGCGTTTTGCCCAGATGGAGGTGAAATGAGTTTAGACGTTGCAGCACTTCGTGCCCAGTTTCCTATTTTATCGAAAACGGTAGACGGCAAACCGCTAGTATACCTCGATAACGCGGCAACAACACAAAAACCACAGGCGGTGATTGACGCCTTGGTAGATTTTTACACGGGTACGAACGCAAACGTGCACCGCGGAGCGCATCATTTATCCGATGAAGCCACGCGCCGCTACGAAAATGCACGTACCAGCGTTGCTACGTTTATTAACGCTAACGTTCGCGAAGAAGTCATTTGGACTGCCGGTACCACTGAAGCTATTAATATTGTCGCTAATGGTTTAAGTCAGCTACTTACTGAAGGCGATGAAGTGATGGTGACCGAGTTGGAGCACCACGCTAACTTAGTGACTTGGCAGCAAGCTTGCCGCCGCTCGGGGGCAACGTTAAACGTTGTGCCTATTTTCGATAGTGGTGAGCTTGATGTTGAAGCGTTCGACAGATTGCTATCTGAAAACACTAAGCTGGTGGCTTTTCCTCATGTATCTAATGCGTTAGGCACGGTTAATCCAATTAAGACACTTACCCAAAAAGCGAAAGCAGTTGGCGCATGGGTGCTAGTCGATGGTGCTCAGGGCATTGCTCACGGCGGCGTTGACGTACAAGATATTGGTTGTGATTTTTACGCGTTTTCAGGGCACAAACTTTTCGGGCCAACGGGTATAGGCTGCTTGTGGGGCAAAAAAGAGGTGCTAGAAACCTGGCCGGTATGGCAGGTTGGCGGCGAGATGATAAAAGATGTCACGTACCATGAAGCTACATGGGGCGCGTTGCCAAATCGCTTAGAAGCCGGTACGCCAAACATTGCAGGTGCCATTGGTATGGGCGCTGCGGTAGATTGGTTTAGTGCCCTTGATGTAAAAGCATTACACGAGCACGAGCAGAAGCTACTTGCCTACGCTACCGAGCAAGCAGAAGCGCTTGACGGCATGCGTATCATCGGTACTGCTCCTAATAAAGTAGGGGTGCTGAGCTTCCTACTTGAAGGTGCGCACCCTGCGGACGTAGGCTTTATTCTGGATAGACAAGGCGTGGCAATTCGTACCGGC
This sequence comes from Alteromonas sp. ABD4_190, assembly GCF_056160105.1. Taxonomy (NCBI): domain Bacteria; kingdom Pseudomonadati; phylum Pseudomonadota; class Gammaproteobacteria; order Alteromonadales; family Alteromonadaceae; genus Alteromonas; species Alteromonas sp. ABD4_190. Next base: position 685,033 of record NZ_JBSWWN010000001.1, on the reverse strand, counting down.
GATAACTGTGCACAACCGCTAATGAAACGCTTTGGTATTCCGGGTACTGCCCGTGCGTCGTTCTCAATTTATAATACGCTTGAAGAAGTGGACAGCTTATTTGCTGCGCTTAAGAAAGCAAAAATGATGTTGGCCTAAGGAGGCATTATGAGTGTTGAAACTTTCGTACCTAGTACAAAGCTCATTACGCTAACTGACAGTGCCGTTAAGCATTTCGAAAGTAAGCTTAAAGACAAGCCTGGTCAGTTAATTCGTTTATCAACAAAAGTAAGCGGCTGCACCGGTTATGCATACGTGCTTGACTTCGCTGATGGCGCACAAGCAGGGGATGAAATTGTAGAGATTTCTCCTATTGTAAATGTGGCTGTCGCAGCCGATGCAACAGACCTTTTGCGTAATACAGAAATCGATTACGTGACTGAAGGTGTGAATGGCATCATCAAGTACAACAACCCTAACGTGGTTGATGAATGTGGGTGTGGCGAGAGCTTCAACGTAGGCTAACGCTTGCGTTCATAGCCCACAACGAGTATTACCAAGAGTACAAAGTCGTTTATGAAGCAAAAAATGGTGACCACCGAGCGTGAATGTAAAGCACGTTTGGTTCCTGCAGGCAATCCCACCGTTATACCCGAAGGTGAGTTTGTTAATATCACGCAAGAGCTAGGTGGTAACTACACCGTGACTTGGCGTGGTAATATGTATCGAATTGATGGTACAGATGCTGGTGCTATTGGCCGTAAAGCCATGACGCTAAGCTTTGACGCGCCCGAAGATGGGAACATCAGTGAGCAGCAAGTGTGGGATGCTTTAGAAACTATCTATGACCCTGAAATCCCCATCAACCTTGTATCGCTCGGTCTTATCTATAAGGTGGATATTGATCAAGCATCAGGTGCCGTAAATATTGATATGACGCTTACAGCACCGGGCTGTGGTATGGGGCCAGTTTTAGTCGGTGATGTGGAGTATCGCGTAGCTATGGTGCCTCATGTTAAAACCGTGAAGGTGGAGTTGGTTTTCGACCCAGCTTGGTCACGAGATATGATGAGCGAAGAAGCACAGCTTGAAGCGGGTTTGTTCTTTTAAGCGGTTAATATACCGCCTACCTATAATTCTTTTTACACAATTACGGAAATAGCAATGCAACTACCTAGCAGTGACGAAATTATTGATGATTTAGCGTTCTTCGACGATTGGGAACAGCGTTATCAGTACATCATTGACTTAGGAAAATCTATTCCGGGTTTACCAGAAGATGCTAAGACGCCTGAGCGATTAGTAAAAGGATGTCAAAGTAGCGTGTGGTTGGTAGAGTCTTACGACGGTAATAAAATCAACTTTGATGTGGACAGTGACGCCGTTATTGTTCAAGGGTTACTAGCGTTAGTACTTGCCGCCTACAACGACAAAACGCCAAAGGATATTTTGGCGTTTGATATCGACGGCTATTTTGAAGCGTTAGATCTTGAGCGTCATATTACTCCGACCCGAGGCAATGGCTTACGCGCTATCGTGGGTAAAATTCAAGAGCTTGCAAAAGCTAACGCCTAGCACCTTATTGCTGGGTCAGTTAGCCAACTTCACGTAAACCACCGGTTGCAGCTATCGCCAGTGCAGATATTATTGCTTTAAAATATCTGCCTTCGCACAATAATGTATACACTGTCATCATATTGTCACAGCTAGCGGGTTAATCTGATGCTACATTGCAAGTAAAAACAATACGTTACGCCGGATTTAAAAAGGCGCTGGTCAAGCCGTTATTAATTGCCTATAATTCGCGGCCAAAATTTAAAGATACATACACAATTTGTTTGGAGAGAGAACATGGCTCTTGAGCGTACTTTTTCGATTATCAAGCCTGATGCGGTAGCTAAAAACGTAATCGGTGCAATTTACAACCGTTTCGAATCTGCAGGTCTTCGCATTGTGGCATCTAAGATGATCCACATGAGCAAAGAGCAAGCAGAAGGCTTCTATGCAGAACACAAAGAGCGTCCTTTCTTCGGCGCACTTGTAGACTTTATGACGTCTGGTCCTGTTATGGTTCAAGTACTAGAAGGCGAAAACGCTGTTCTAGCTAACCGTGAAATCATGGGCGCAACTAACCCAGCTGATGCAGCTGCAGGTACACTACGTTCAGACTATGCTGCGTCAATCGACGAAAACGCAGTTCACGGTTCTGACGCACCTGAGTCAGCAGCACGTGAAATTGCTTACTTCTTCTCTGAAGAAGAAATCTGCCCACGTACTCGCTAAGATTACGTAGGTAGAATTAACGGGGCTATAAGCCCCGTTTTTTGTTTCTGAACGTCTGAGCACGCTTTATGCTGCTTTGCTCGGCGCTCATTTAGGCAAGCTAAACCACGCTTCTTGCGCACTGCCAAACTTAACTTTTCTCTGCGTTAAATCGACTTTTTCTCGTATCTCATCTGTGGTAAAATCCGCGCAAATTTTAATCAGCGCAATTCTTTTTCTTAAATGTCGCTCAAGACATAATCGAATCGCTGGTTTATACACCATATTCAGCAGTTAGAGGGGCATCCCTCGAAGGTAAAAGGGTCATCTTATTCATGGCAAAAACTAACTTATTAAACTTAAATCGCGAAGGTTTGCGCAATTTCTTTAAAGAAATGGGCGAGAAACCATTTCGTGCCGACCAGGTAATGAAATGGATTTACCAGCACGGTGTTAGCGATTTCGAGGAAATGAGTAACCTCAACAAAAACCTTCGCGCGATGCTGATTGAAAATTGTGAGATTAAAGCCCCTGAAATCGCTTACTTCCAAGAAGCGAGCGACGGTACTATCAAGTTCGCACTTACCCTTGAAGGCGGTCAGGAAGTTGAATCTGTCTGGATCCCTGAAACTGATCGTGCGACTTTATGCGTATCGTCACAAGTAGGTTGTGCCTTAGAATGTACTTTCTGTTCAACAGCGCAACAGGGGTTTAACCGTAACCTAAGTGTTAGTGAAATTATTGGGCAGGTATGGCGCGTAGCTACTTTCCTTGGTCTTTCTAAAGACTCAAGCAAACGCCCAATCACCAATGTAGTAATGATGGGCATGGGTGAGCCTCTGCTTAATCTTAAAAACGTAGTGCCGGCCATGGATATCATGCTAGATGATTTTGGCTTCGGTCTATCTAAGCGCCGCGTTACGCTAAGTACATCTGGCGTTGTGCCTGCACTTGATATGCTAGGCGATCAGATTGATGTGGCACTCGCTATTTCGCTGCACGCGCCCACCGACGAACTGCGTAATGAAATTGTACCGGTTAATAAGAAATACAATATCGAAGCGTTCTTGGCAGGCGTACGTCGTTACCTGGCTAAGTCTAAAGCTAACCAGGGCCGCGTAACCGTTGAATATGTGATGCTTTCGAATATTAATGACAGCACTGAGCAGGCGCACCAGCTGGCTAAGGTATTAAAAGATACTCCTAGTAAGATAAATTTAATACCTTTTAACCCATATCCGGGCTCGCCATACACATGTTCTAGTAACTCGCGCATCGACAGATTCGCAAAAGTGCTTATGGAATATGGGTTTACAACCGTTGTGCGTAAAACCCGTGGCGATGACATTGACGCGGCATGTGGCCAATTAGTGGGCGATGTAGTAGACAGAACGAAAAGATTGTTAAAAAAACAGGTGAAGGGAGAAGCAATTTCAGTAAAAATAGCCCAATAATCATTAAGATATTAGGGTAAGACAATGATAGAGGGATTGCGTATTTCAATTAGGGTTAGTTTATTAACCGCGGTAGTGTTAGTTACTGGGTGTGTCAGTAACAGTCAGTCTGGGCAGTATGGTGGCAACTTTGATCATGAAGATGCCGCCAAGACACGTATGTCTCTTGGCCTCACCTATCTTCAAAACAATAACTACACGCAGGCTAAACAGAACCTCGACAAAGCATTAGCGTTAAACCCGCGGTCGGCCGATGTTCAGTTTGCGGTAGCTTATTACTATCAATTAGTAGGTGACATTCGCAGAGCCGAAGAGTATTACGAAACTGCCATCGACCTAGCCCCAAACAATGGTGACATTGCCAATAGCTATGGTGCGTTCAAGTGTCAAAATGGTGAATACGAAAAAGCAAAAGAGCATTTCTTCGATGCTATTAATAATCGCCTTTACTCAAATGCGGCGCAGACTTACGAAAACCTTGCATTGTGTGCGCAAAGCCAAGGTAAAATTGAAGAAGCTATAAAATATTTTCAAGACGCATTAAAGCATCAACCTGCCCGTGGCAAGAGCTTATTCCTACTTAGCGAGTTGTACGCGACTTCTGGCGAGTGGGCACAAGCTGAGTCAACTCTTCGAAAATATGAGCGTGTTGCTAAAGTTACGCCAGATTCTTTATGGTTGGCCTATGAAATAGCTAAAGGCCAAGGGGATATTGCAAAGGCATCGGGATATGGCGAAATGATGGTTTCGCTATTTCCTGAGAGTGCATTAACGAAACGCTATGTTGCTCAGCAAGAAAATACACAACGTAAGGTCGTTAAAACAGTTAAAGCTTCTTCTATGGGCGATATGAGCAGTAACCAAAAACCGGTCGAGCAACGCAGCCAAACAGCAACTCAACAGCAAATGAATTCTATGGCAAACGAGCCTAGCACTGCTGATAAAAACGATACGCAAACTCAAGGCGATACTACTGGAGGCGAGAAGCCACTTATTGAGTCTGTCACCGCTGAGGATAAAAAACAGAGTACTGAATTATCTTTAAACGGTGACAAATTCCATGTAGTAAAAGAGGGAGAAAACTTATATCGTATTTCTACATCGTACAATATCAGAATGTCGATACTGCAGAAGTGGAATAACCTAAGCGATACTGGCGCTATTATTGCTGGTCAGAAACTTTGGTTAGTACCACCAAGTATGCAGGAGGAATAAGGTTTAATGGTGTCAGAAGAAAACGCGAATCAAGAAGTTACTTCGCAACAACAAGAAAACACGCCAAGTCCAGGGGCAATGCTTAAAGCGCGCCGTGAAACGCTAGGTTTGTCTCAACAAGATATTGCCGATAAACTATTTTTAAAGGTTAAGCAAATCAATGAGTTAGAAAGTGATGTGATAGATGCTAACTCATCGGTTACTTTTACAAAAGGATATGTGAGAAATTATGCCAAACAATTGGGTATGAATTCCCATGAGGTTATTGAGGCATTTGAACGCTTTCACAATCAAACATCCGTGCCTTCATCTGAAAAGCTACAAAGTTTTTCAAAACGTGTCGCAAAACAGACACACGATGACCGTTGGATGATGGTGACTTATGCAATCTTACTTCTCATCATCGCTGGCGTTGTCGTTTGGTGGTATCAACAGCCAAGTGACGATGCAGTTTCTGAACTACCTTTAAATGAGGCTGTAAAGAGAGAGGCAGCAAACACATCAATTTCTTCAGAAAATGACACAGCAAACGGAAATTTAGACGGTGCGAACTCTTTCCAAAGCGAATCGTCCGACAAACCTCTTACGGGGGGCGCAGAGCAGGGCTCACCTAAAATAAATAATGCCTCAAATACAGGCTTCGATGACGCTGCATTAGCAGCTGCAAACAGTGATGTCAGTGACCAGAATAATGGTTTTACCCAAGGCGGTGACCTGGACGATGGGGCTATTTCTGCTCCTGACAGTGCAGTTGATGACAGTAACAACCTAACTGCTTTGTTAAATGGGTCAGGAAGCGATAATGATTCGTTAGCCGAAACAGGGCTAAACACTCCAGCTAACGCGGCGCCGATATCAATGATTTTCACCTTTGAAGATGACTGCTGGGTTAATATTAAAGACGGGGCTGGTGAAGCCATTGCTTACGGGGTAAAGCAAAAAGGACGTGTAATGGAAATTCAAGGTACACCTCCTGTTGAAGTTACGCTCGGCGCACCGGATAATGTGCGCATATCAGTTAATGGCGACGCTGTTGATATTTCTCCATATCAAAATGGCAGAACAGCTCGCTTTGTACTTCCTTTATAGGTAATTAGATGTTTGCAGAAAGCCCTATTAAGCGCAGAAAGTCTACGCGCATAAATGTAGGTAACGTTCCCATTGGTGATGGTGCGCCCATTGCTGTCCAGTCAATGACAAATACCCGCACTACAGATGTTGCGGCGACTGTTGACCAAATAAACCGTATTGTTGCAGTGGGTGGCGAAATTGTTCGTGTATCTGTTCCCACCATGGAAGCAGCTGAAGCGTTTAAAGAAATTAAAAAGCAGGTGAATGTCCCACTTGTGGCCGATATACACTTTGACTACCGCATTGCACTGAAGGTTGCTGAATACGGCGTTGATTGCCTGCGTATTAATCCTGGCAATATCGGTAATATGGAGCGTGTGCGCTCTGTGGTCGATTGCGCAAAAGATAAAAACATTCCTATCCGAATTGGTGTCAATGGCGGTTCTTTAGAAAAAGATCTACAAGAGAAGTACGGTGAGCCCACGCCAGAGGCGCTGGTTGAATCTGCAATGCGTCATGTAGACATCCTCGATAAGCTTAATTTCGACCAGTTTAAAGTAAGTGTTAAAGCATCTGACGTTTTTCTTGCTGTTGGTGCATACCGCTTGCTCGCAAAAGAAATCGACCAGCCGCTTCACCTTGGTATTACTGAAGCTGGTGGCCAACGTGCTGGAGCGGTTAAAAGTGCAGTGGGTCTTGGTATGCTTCTGGCTGAAGGTATAGGCGATACGCTTCGTGTTTCACTAGCGGCCGATCCAGTAGAAGAGATAAAAGTAGGCTTTGATATTTTGAAGTCACTGCGAATTCGTTCGCGAGGTATTAATTTTATAGCGTGCCCGAGCTGTTCTAGACAAGAGTTCGATGTTATCGGCACTGTAAATGCACTAGAGCAACGATTAGAAGATATTCTTACCCCAATGGACGTGTCTATCATTGGTTGCGTTGTTAATGGTCCAGGCGAAGCAGAAGTGTCTGATCTGGGACTTACAGGTGCGCGCAATATGAGTGGTCTCTACGAAGACGGAAAGCGCGTAAAAGAGCGCCTTCCAAACGATGATTTGGTCGATAAGCTAGAAGCTAAAATTCGCGCCAAGGCATCGCGTATGAGTGAACAAAATAAAATTCAGGTATCAGTCAAAGACTAAGGCATTTTTTGTTCATTGTTGTTTACTCCCAAAGCCCCTATAATGCGGGGCTTTTCACTATTTAGCAGTATGAGAATTTCACGTGGCTAAGACTATTCAGGCAATTCGAGGCATGAATGACTGCCTACCGGAGATTTCCGGTACATGGCAGAAGGTAGAATCTGTACTTCGTCAAACGGTGGCGAGTTACGGTTACCAAGAAATACGCACACCCATCGTTGAAAGCACCGACTTATTCAAACGTTCTATCGGAGAAGTGACCGATATCGTTGAGAAAGAAATGTATACCTTCGAAGATAGAAATGGCGACAGTTTAACGCTGCGTCCTGAAGGGACGGCCAGTTGTGTGCGTGCAGGCAATGAACACGGTTTATTGTACAACCAGCAGCAGCGCTTGTGGTACATGGGGCCCATGTTCAGACACGAACGCCCGCAAAAAGGTCGCTATCGTCAGTTCCATCAGTTTGGTGTAGAAACCTATGGCATGGATGGGCCTGACATCGATTTAGAAGTTATTCTTCTTAGCGCACGTTTTTGGAAAGCGTTCGGTATCGAACAGCATGTTAAGCTGCAAATAAATACCTTAGGTTCAAACGAGGCGCGTGCGGCCTATCGCGATACGCTGGTTGAATTTTTAAAAGAGCGCGCAGACCAACTAGACGAAGATTCATTGCGTCGACTTGAAACAAACCCACTTCGCGTACTCGACTCCAAGAACCCTAATGTTCAAGCTGCTATTGCCGGTGCGCCAGCGCTAATCGACCACCTAGATGAAGAATCTAAAGCACACTTTGATACGCTGTGTTCGCGCTTAACCCAAGCAGGCATCGAGTTCGAAATAAACCCTCGTCTAGTACGTGGGTTAGATTACTACAACCGTACAGTGTTTGAATGGGTTACCGACAGCCTAGGTGCACAAGGTACAGTATGTGCTGGCGGTCGTTACGATGGCTTAGTTGAGCAGTTAGGCGGCAAAGCCACACCTGCTGTAGGCTTTGCCATGGGTATCGAACGTTTGGTACTGTTGCTAACCACGTTAACCGAAGAAGGTCAGGACTCGAGCTTTGCGGATGTTTACGTAACGGCGATGGGTGAAGAAGCACAGTCTTACGCAATTGAGGTAGCAGAACATCTTCGAAATACGCTTCCTGATACACGCATAATGATGCACTGTGGCGGCGGCAACTTTAAAAAACAACTAAAGCGTGCAGATAAAACAGGTGCACGTCTAGCGCTGCTTTTAGGTAATGATGAAATGCAGTCTCGCGAAGTAGGTGTTAAGCCACTGCGCGATGGTCAAGAACAAGTTACAGTCAGCTTCGATACCTTATCAGATAAGGTTGCAGAGATGCTGAGCGCAAAATAAATAGAGGACATCATGGAACAGTTCGCAACAGAAGAACAACAAGTAGAAGCGATTAAGCGTTTTTGGAAAGAGCACGGTACAGCTATCATCGTCGGCGCTGCGCTAGGTTTAGGCGGCCTATGGGGCTGGAGAGCGTATTCTGAAGCGCAAATTGAAAATAAAGAAGCTGCATCGGTTGCGTATCAAAATGCGGTAGAAACATTTGGTACTGAAGGAAGTGACGCAAAAGTTAAGGCCTTCATCGAAGAAAATAAAGATAGTGGTTATGCTAGCATTGCCAGTCTTCTTGCGGCTAAGCAAGCGGTAGAAGCTGGCGATTTAGACTCTGCTGCTTCGCACCTAAATAGCGTTGTTACCTTTGCTGAAAACGATGAAATGAAGGTGCTAGCGTCGCTTCGTTTATCTCGGGTGCAAATTGAAATGAACCAGCTTGATGCGGCGTTGTCTACGCTTAGCAATGTTACTAACGACGCATTTGCAGCAGAGGTTTCTGAACTAAAAGGCGACGTGTATCAAAAACAAGGCAAGTTTGACGATGCTCGTTTAGCTTATTCAAATGCGTTAGAAAAAAATGCCAACAATCCGCTTTTACAAATGAAGTTAGATAACCTGTCGGTTTCTGCTGCACAGTAAGCGATGCCCACTGGGCTGGTGTAAATAATAAAGAGGTACGCAATTTGTTTCACAACACGTGTGGCCGTAAAGGTCGATTTGCTCGCACGATAGGTATGGCACTGGCAGTGTCTATCACAATGTCTGGCTGCTCTACGATTTCAGACTGGTTTGCAGATGAAGAAGAATTGGAAATTCGTCGTTTAAAGCCGATTGAAGCCAAATTTACTCCTGAATTAGTGTGGAACCGTGATATTGGTGATGGTGTAGACCATTACTTCTCACGTCTGCGCCCTGTATATGCTTATGACAAGCTTTTTGCTGCTGATCGTCATGGCACTGTTGTCGCGATGGAGCCTGATACAGGAAAGGTGTTGTGGGAAAAAGACTTCGCACAGTTTCGTTCTGAAGGCATGATGAGTTCAATCACTAAGCTATGGCAAAGTGGTGAAACAGCCCGTATTGGCGGTATTTCTGTTGCAGATAGACATGTATTCATCGGTACTGAAAATGGCTATGTAGCGGCAATGGACGCAGAAACAGGTGAGCTTGTGTGGGAAGCGACAGTACCTGGAGAAATTCTTGCAGCCCCTGCTGCCGATGAAGGGATCCTTGTAGTCAACACAGGCGCTGGAAGTTTGTTTGGCTTTAATACCCGAACTGGCGAGCAAATGTGGAGACACGAAGGTGATACACCTCCATTAACGCTTCGCGGTATCTCTGGCCCCATTGCTTCAAACGGCGGCGCTATCGTGGGTACCCCGACCGGTAAAATTCAAGTAAACCTTATTGAAACTGGTGTGCTCGCGTGGGAAACGGTCATTGGAACGCCTTCTGGCGCGACAGAACTTGAACGTATTGTCGATATTGATACTACCCCAGTGCTTTTCGGCGGAACTATTTATACCGTTTCTTATAACGGCACATTGGCCGCTGTAGAGCTTCGTTCAGGTCGCGTTATTTGGAAGCGTGAATATGCATCATTCCGCAACCTGAATATCGATGGCAACCGTATTTTTGTTGTAGATAACAACTCTAACGTTTATGCCCTTGATAGACGAAATGGCGTAGAGCTATGGTCTCAAGGGCTGCTTAAACAGCGTTCGCTAACTGCAGCGACCCCAGTGGGCGAGCATATTGTAGTAGGTGATAATTGGGGCTTCTTACACTGGATAGAACAAGAATCTGGTGAAGTGGTGGCTCGATTAGATGTGGGCGGCGACGACGAAGATGACGCTATTTTCGCAGCGCCGCTGAATGTTGACGGTAATATTATTGCTGTAACCAGAAATGGTGAAGTAGTCTCGGTACGCGCGCCAAACTAGTACCTCATAATTTAATACATCCTTTTAAGGGCGTTTTAGGTGTGACCTAAAACGCCCTTTTTATTTATTATTTTATTCGTAGTTTGGCATGAACATCTTTACTTTGATGTAGAACCACTATACCTGCGGTAACACGCCGCGATTACGAACATTTTAATTCTCGCTGAGTGGGCAATTATCTATGCGGATTGGTATTAGGTAGTGAACAAGGTATAATGCGCCCATTCTTAAAAGCCTCATCACAAATTCTTAATCGTTAGAGCATAAACTTCCCAAACGTTGCTTGATTACATGGTGGATGTGGCTTGTGCTTTTTTAGCTTTCATGACCCTTAGGATCTGATAAATGTTACCCGTTGTTGCTTTGGTTGGCCGCCCTAATGTTGGCAAATCAACCTTGTTTAATCGCCTTACTAATACCCGTGATGCACTTGTTGCAGACTACCCTGGGTTAACTCGCGACCGTAAATACGGCCAAGCGAAGTTTGAAAAGCGCCAGTTCATTGTTGTTGATACCGGCGGTATTACAGGTGATGAAGAAGGTATTGATGCTGAAATGGCACAGCAGTCTTTACTCGCTATTGAAGAGGCTGATGTGGTGCTTTTTTTAGTCGATGCAAGAGCAGGTATGTTACCGGCGGACCAAGGCATTGCTGATCACCTAAGACGTATAAACAAAAAAGTGTTTGTTGTAGCGAACAAAGTTGACGGTATCGACGGCGATAGTGAAAGCGCAGAATTTTACTCTTTAGGTTTAGGCGAGATAAAGCAAATTGCAGCGGCCCATGGCCGTGGCGTTAGCCAGTTACTACAGGACGCGCTGAAGCCACTGGAAGCCGATTTTCCAGACATGGAAATCGTCGACGAAGAGCCAGAGGAAGAAGAAGATGCCGAAGCTCAGCGTCAGCGTTTGCAAGACTTGCCTATTAAGCTAGCTATTGTAGGAAAGCCAAACGTAGGTAAATCAACACTAACAAACCGCATCTTAGGTGAAGAGCGAGTTGTTGTGTATGACATGCCGGGTACAACCCGTGATAGCGTTTATATCCCTATGGAAAGGGACGAGCGTGAATACATCCTTATAGACACTGCAGGCGTAAGAAAGCGCAGAAAGATTAGTGAAGCCGTAGAGAAGTTTTCTATTGTAAAAACCCTTCAAGCAATTGAAGAAGCAAACGTGGTGTTATTAGTCATCGATGCCAGAGAAGGTATTACTGATCAAGATTTAAGCTTACTGGGTTTTGTTTTGAATTCAGGGCGCTCGCTAGTTGTTGCTGTAAATAAGTGGGATGGGCTTAGCACAGACGTAAAAGACGATATAAAGCGTGAAATGGACCGCCGCTTGGGCTTTGTCGACTTTGCCCGTATTCATTTTATTTCGGCGCTTCATGGCTCGGGTGTGGGCAACCTATTCGAATCTGTGCAAGAAGCCTATATGAGTGCGACTAAGCGGATCAACACTGCGTTGCTTACTCAAATTATGGAAATGGCACAGGACGACCATCAGCCACCGTTGGTGCGCGGTCGTCGGGTGAAAATGAAGTATGCTCATGCAGGTGGCTATAACCCGCCTGTTATTGTTATTCACGGCAATCAGGTTGATGACTTGCCAAGCTCTTACAAACGTTTCTTAATGAATTATTTCAGAAGAGCGCTAGAGATTATGGGCACGCCTATCAAAATAGAGTTCAGGGAGGGGAATAATCCGTTTGAAGGTAAAAAAGCTAACCTGACATTGGCGCAGCAACGCAAACGCCGCCGTATGATGTCTTACTACAAAGACAAAAAGTAAACCTCACAAGCACCTCTAAAAATTTAGGCGCTATTTCTCGTTCAATTGAAATAGCGTCTTGATTCTCTCTTCCTCTCCCTTTAGCTAAGTCATAATTACAATTTAGTTGTAGACTTTACGCTGTCCTTTACTATTCAACGTCCCACTTCTTCTCTCATAACAACGCTTCGCCCCTTTAAAAACGAAGTTTTCTTTCGTTGGTAGGTGTTGGAGTCATTTTTGCAATGATTTGCAATTCGATTTAGGGAAAACGCACTGTAATTAATTGTATTTGGACGTCATTTTGTCAGTAGAAAAGTTATTTAAAAGCTCCGCACCACTTCAAAAAAATCAAATATACAACTGGTTTGACAGATACAAACCTCAGGAACAGCAAAAAGTCTATATCCTTAATAGTGAAATAGAAAAAAGACCAAAACGGAATTTATCGTTTACTAAACGTAACAGAGTGAAAAAAGCCTAGCGCTGACCTTCCAAAAGCAGGGTTCGAACCTTTTTCATCATTTCAGATTCTCGCGGTACTTCAACCTTAACGATGAGCTGATTGACGATAGTGTCTGAGAAATCAGGAGGGAAGGTGGTAGACACTTTAACTATCTTGTCTTGTTGTCTGAATACATAGGTAGTTGCGAAGATTGTTGGTGATGTTTCTGAATTTGCACTTAAACCCAGTCTCCAGCCAGAAAGCTTATCGTTTACTGCATAAGGAGAAGCTGGACTGACTTCAGATAGAATTAAGTGCTGTAATTCTGCTGTAGCTGATGCTTTCTTTAAGTCGCTTTCTAATTCCTGTGGCAATAGTTCGCTTTCCTCTGAAGAAAGCTGCGCCAAAAATGGGTAGACCGTCACGTCGACCAAAGCGTCTTCGAAGTTTGGGTGTATATAACGAGTAATTGCACCGCTAAATGGGTCTGAAAAAAGCTGTGTGTCTAGTTTAGTAAAGTCACCGACGGTTTCCGGAACTTGCATCGCCGAGCTATAATTACTTGCTTCAAGGGCATCAAACAAGAACTCGCTGGTAAATATTTGTTTATGCTTTACGTGTTCAAACCAGCGAGATACCAGCAAACGTGCATTATTCTCAGTATCTTGTTTCTCATTTAAATTTGTATCACTGTTTTCTACTGTGATTTCAAACGCCGAAGAATCAATTTCAATGCCCCGCCATTGTAGCGTAAATTCCGCAAATTGTTTCGCATTTTGTTTGTGCACACCCAGCGCAGCACCCACATTAGCGATAAGCAGTTCGTAGTCATTTCCCTCTGTATAGGGTAAAAGATTGTCAAACTTCCCGGATTCAATGAGTTCTTTGATGAAATTCTCTGGAGAAATAGCATCTTCTTGGCATAAAGTGCTGTCGCTTACGAAATTAGGTCTGAGGCTATTTGTTTCTCGCTGTTCATTGCAGGTTTCAAGTAAATCTTCGCTTGGGTAGGTAGAGAAAACAGCAACGCCTTGGTTGACTGAAGCTGCCCAAGCGTGATTAGAAAAATAGACTGCTATAAATAAGCAAATAGGCAGCGTAGATACTGGCTTAGCAACGCCTTGAAATAGTTTGCAAAACAACACACGAGCCCGCAGCTGAAAAGCGTAAAATGAAAAGATTTTTGCACTAACGGGCATAATATTAAAAGCCGCCTATTGCCGCTGAATGTTCGTCACTGTACTGGTTATTTCACCGTCAGTCACTCGTGTTTTTATTTCATCACCTATTTCAACTTTTTCCACGCTATTTATCGCTGCTTTTTCGGTAAGCGTAATGCTGTAACCACGGGCTAGTGTTGAAAGAGGACTTACGGATTGTAAGAGACCTACTTTATTGCCAAGTTCACTTTTCTTACCTTTAATAAGTGCATTTATACCTGTAATAAGCTTGGTATTCGCGTAGTTAAGTTTATCTTTTGCACGCGCTACCTTTGCCGACGGTGATTGATGGTTTAATCTAGACGCTAGCGTATGCAGTTGCTTTTCTGCTTTTGCTAAATCACTTTGCATTTTATGGGTCAACCGCAGCTGTAGCCGGTCTAACGTTTGCCACTGCGACTGTATACGGCTCTGTGGGTGCAAAGCGTTTAACCGCTGTTTCTTTAAAACGAGTTGCTGTTTGCTAGCTTGAAGATATTGATGTATTGCGCGTGCTAAGCGTTGTTTTTGCTGACGCAAGGTTTGATTAAGAGCTGTCGAGTCTTGGCTTAAGATCTCGGCTGCAGCAGAAGGGGTGGGGGCACGCACATCCGCTACAAAGTCACTAATGGTAAAATCTACTTCGTGCCCTACGGCGCTAACAATGGGTAGGGAACTGGCGGCAACTTCTCTTGCTAGGCTCTCATCATTAAAACACCATAAGTCTTCTAATGAACCACCGCCTCGTGTAAGTAAAAGTACATCGACTTCGGCCCGCCTGTTAGCCGTTCTCAGTGCGTTTATAAGCTGTAGTGGTGCCGTTTCACCCTGAACCATTGAAGGGTAAACAACGACTTCAGTTTGCGGGCTTCTTCGTTTTAATACACTCAATACATCGTGAAGCGCAGCGCCACTTGATGAGGTTATTACGCCGATGCGGTTAATACGTTCAGGTAGCGCACGCTTGTTAGCAGTATCGAACAAGCCGTCATTGTTGAGTTTGAACTTTAAGGCTTCGAACGCTTGCTTAAGCGCACCTTCACCATCGCTTTCCATATGCTCAACGACCAGTTGATAGTCGCCGCGTGCTTCGTAAAGGCCAACCGACGCTCGCACTAAAATTTTGTCGCCTTCTTTAGGGCGAATGCGAACATTGCGGTTTGAACCCTTGAACATGGCCGCGCGAACTTGGGCTTTGTTGTCTTTCAGCGTGAAATACCAATGCCCTGAGGCGGCTGCCACAAAGTTGGATATTTCAGCCGATAGCCAAATAAGGCCAATTTCGCCTTCCAGTACGGTTCTGGCTAAGCGATTTAGCTTGGTAACTGTTAAAATTTGTCGAGACGTAGATGGCGAATTTGTAAACATAAAAAAAATCACTGGGTTTAATACATTTAGAGTTTACCTGAAAACTAAAAAACACTACAATTGCGCCGCAATTAACCCTCAACTGAATAGGTGTTGTTGCATGCTACGTATCATCCAAGAAGCCCTGACGTTCGACGATGTGTTGCTGGTTCCCGGCCACTCGACCGTCCTCCCTCACACAGCCAACCTACAAACACGCCTTACGCGTGGAGTAACGTTAAATATTCCAATGGTGTCTGCTGCCATGGACACGGTTTCTGAAGCCCGTTTAGCCATTGCGCTAGCCCAAGAGGGTGGTATTGGTTTCATTCATAAAAACATGAAGCCCGAAGAGCAAGCCAAACACGTACGTGAAGTTAAGAAATACGAAAGTGGTGTGGTATCTGACCCGGTAACGGTTGAAGAGAATGCGACCATTGGTGAAGTTATCGCGCTTTCTAAACGCCTTGGCTACTCTGGTTTCCCTGTAACAGATAAAGACAATAATCTTATTGGTATTGTGACAGGTCGTGATCTTCGCTTCGAAAAGCGCCTAGAGCTACCTATTAGCAACGTGATGACCGGTAAGGATGATCTGGTTACTGTTAAAGAAGGTGCAAGCTCTGACGTAGTGCTAGATTTAATGCATGAACACCGCATTGAAAAAATTCTTGTTGTTGACGATGCGTTCAAGCTTACAGGCCTTATCACCGTTAAAGATTTCCAAAAAGCAGAAAACAAGCCTAATGCGTGTAAAGACTCGCTAGGTCGCCTACGTGTTGGTGCTGCGGTAAGCGTTGGCCCAGGTACTGACGAACGTATTGCACTACTTGTAGATGCAGGCGTTGACGTTCTACTTATCGATACCTCTCACGGTCACTCACAAGGCGTTATTGATCGCGTGAAAAAGGTACGTGCAGACTATCCAGATGTACAAATTATTGCGGGTAACGTAGCCACGGGCGATGGCGCGAAAGCACTTGCCGATGCCGGCGTAGATGCTGTTAAAGTGGGTATTGGCCCTGGTTCAATTTGTACTACCCGTATCGTAACCGGTTGCGGTGTGCCTCAAATTACAGCGGTATCAGATGCAGTAGAAGCATTAAAAGATACAGATATCCCAGTTATTGCTGACGGCGGTATTCGTTTTTCTGGTGACATTGCTAAGGCATTAGCTGCTGGCGCAAGCTGCGTGATGGTTGGCAGCATGCTAGCGGGTACCGAAGAAGCGCCAGGGGAAGTTGAACTTTTCCAAGGTCGTTACTACAAGTCTTATCGCGGCATGGGCTCACTAGGCGCTATGGATCAAAGCCACGGTTCATCAGACCGTTACTTCCAAGATTCTGATAACGCAGAAAAACTCGTACCGGAAGGTATTGAAGGTCGCGTAGCGTACAAAGGTCCAATTGCTAATATTATCCATCAGCAAATGGGCGGCTTGCGCTCAGCCATGGGCTTAACGGGCTGCGCCACCATTGAAGAGCTCAATACCAAGGCTCAATTTGTGCGCGTAACTTCAGCCGGAATGGGCGAGAGTCACGTGCATGATGTAAGCATTACCAAAGAAGCGCCAAACTACCGTTTAGGTTAAGGCGACCGACGACTGCGAGGCTGGTACTACACCAGCCTTTGTTCTTTTATTTAACGGGTAAAAATAAAACATGACCACAAATATCCACGACCAACGCATACTTATTTTGGATTTTGGCTCGCAATACACGCAGTTGATAGCACGTCGTGTTCGCGAAATTGGCGTTTACTGTGAGCTTTGGGCTTGGGATGTAACTGAAGAGCAAATCCGCGAGTTTAATCCACAAGGGATTATTCTGTCAGGTGGCCCAGAGTCAGTAACCGAAGAAGGCTCACCACGTGCGCCAGAGTACGTATTTGAAGCCGGCGTGCCAGTGCTAGGCGTGTGCTATGGCATGCAAACCATGGCACAACAGCTAGGTGGTGGCGTACTGGGTTCTGACAAGCGTGAATTTGGTTATGCACAAGTAGAAGTGATTAAGCCAAGCCCGCTGCTAGATAAAATTGAAGATGCTATAGGTGATAACGGTGCTGCGCTGCTTGACGTATGGATGAGCCACGGCGATAAAGTGGCTGCTATTCCTGAAGGTTTTGAAACCATCGCGCAAACTGCTTCATGCCCACATGCTGCAATGTATAACGCAGAGAAGCAATTCTATGGCGTTCAGTTTCACCCTGAAGTGACTCACACTCGCCAAGGAATGCGTTTATTAACTCACTTTGTGATGGACATCTGTAAGTGTGAAAAACTGTGGACAGCTGGCGCCATTATTGACGATGCCATTGAGCGTATAAAAGAGAAAGTGGGTGATGAAGAAGTCATCCTTGGCCTTTCAGGCGGCGTAGATTCTTCAGTAACAGCAATGCTGCTTCACCGCGCGATAGGTGACAAACTTACTTGTGTGTTTGTGGACAATGGCCTGCTTCGTTTAAATGAAGCTGATCAGGTTATGGAAATGTTTGGTGACCATTTTGGCCTAAACATTATCCGTGTCGATGCTGAAGGCCGTTTCCTTGACCGCTTGAAAGGCATTGAAGACCCTGAGCTTAAGCGTAAAGCTATCGGTAATGAATTTGTTCGTGTATTTGATGAAGAGGCGAGCAAGCTCGAGAACGCTAAATGGCTAGCTCAGGGGACTATCTACCCAGACGTGATTGAGTCAGCCGGTTCAGCAACCGGTAAGGCGCACGTAATTAAGTCGCACCATAACGTTGGCGGCCTTCCGGAAGATATGGAGCTAGGTCTTGTTGAGCCACTGCGTGAACTCTTTAAAGACGAAGTACGCAAAATCGGCCTAGAGCTAGGTTTACCGTACGACATGCTTTACCGTCATCCATTCCCTGGTCCGGGCTTAGGTGTTCGTGTACTGGGTGAAATTAAGAAAGAATATTGCGACTTACTGCGTCGTGCTGACGCTATCTTTATTGAAGAGCTATATGCAGCTGACCTATACCAAAAAGTAAGCCAAGCGTTTACCGTATTCCTTCCAGTGCGCTCAGTAGGCGTAATGGGTGATGCGCGCAAATACGACTGGGTAGTAAGCCTTCGTGCAGTTGAGACTATCGACTTTATGACGGCTCACTGGGCACATTTGCCATACGACTTCCTAGGTAAAGTGTCGAATCGCATTATCAATGAAATTGACGGCATTAGCCGCGTAGTATACGACATTTCTGGTAAGCCACCTGCTACAATTGAGTGGGAATAAATCACCAAGCATATAAGCTTTTAATTTATTAATTGTAGCTGTCAAACCTTGAAAGCCTTGTGATACAAGGCTTTGTACTTTTTACAAAACTGCATATTAACAAATTATGCTGGCTATTGCGCATCAAAAGGTACCAAAGGCAGTGCATGGCTAAATCTCGTAAATCCAATCCTATTGGTATAATTGAACGCCACGATATCCCAGATGGCGAAGCAATAGTTCTCAGAACCAAGCAAATCAAAGACGTGTGGCTGTTTTGTATTCATATACGTGGCGAAGGCTCTTATTATCGTGAAAGCTTGCGCACTAATAAGCTACAAAGTTTCATTGCTCGTGCAAAGAGCAAATGGGCTGATATAACGTCCATGGTTAATTCTGGTAAAAAAGTGTGCTCTATTATAGTTGTCGACATTGTTGAGCTTTGCTTAGAGCATATGCAACGACATCTTGAATTTGGGTTACTTAGTAAAGGCAGGCACTACCTTATAAGTCGTCACTTAAAGCATTTAAATCTGTTGCTGTGTGCTGGTAATCGCTTAAATAGTGTGGACAGACGCAGTTTGCAGGACTATACGTTCATACGTTGCAGTGAAAAAGCTGGTATCAAAAACGCTACCATTACTAACAAACAAACGACTATCAACGCTTGCTTCCGCTATTGTCATGACGAAGGCGGAGGCACATTCTAAAATAGAAGTTAAGCTTGAATCGAAATGGTAACTATGCCAATAATTGAATTTCATGGTTCTTAATCACCCTATCAGTTATTGAACATAAAGGCTTAAATTCGGTGATGGAGGTTTGAAGAAAAAGAACCAAAAACACTGAAGGATCGGAGAATAAATAATAGTGTAATGACAACCAAGTAAAACTACATACCGAAAAACAATAGGGCGTATGTATTGTTAACGATAAGGATGATAAGAACGAATGCCGTCTAAGCTCGAAGTCAAAAACTTCACAATGAAGCCGGATATATTAACGTAAACCAAATGTTCAAAACAGCATGTTTATTCTTGCAACATTGGAAGAAGTCAAGTGGGCGTTCTAATAAAATTTCAATGATCTTCTGCTTTTATGAATAGCCTAATAAAATAGCAGTTTGTAAGCTGTTTTGTACTAAAAAATTGTGGAAATCGATGAATATAGCTAAGGAACATTTCAATCAAGATATTAGTTCTTTATTAAACTTAAAGCGCACAAAGTTCATTCTTTACTTGGGAATTACACTGATTATTGCTATAGGTAGAATGAATACTTATGTTAACACTGGGCATGCGGACGCTCAGCTATTTGACTACTTCGGCGAAAGACTGCTAAATGGCGATAAAATCTATAAAGATATTTGGGACATTAAGCCTCCCGGAATTTTCTACGTAAACGCAGCTTTAAACTACATTTCGCCGCATTCTTTTGCTCCCCACGCAGTAACAGAGTTTTTCCTACTGATAATAACATCGATCTTATTATTTAAAATAGTGTTATCCGGTACAAATACAATTTGTGCATACTGCTCTGTGTATTTTTTTTCAATGCTATCTGCATTACACCAATATAATGAAGGAGGTAACCTAACCGAATTATATGTTGTTTTTTTTATGGTTTTGTCAATATTCTTATTTACAAATTTCACTGTAATAAGCTCTCGATTTTTTTCCGGTTTTTGTGTAGCAATCTCCACATTTTTCAAGTTAAACGGAGCTTCACTTATCCTTGTGATTCCGATTTATATTTTTATAGAGATTATATTTTTTAAGCGGAAAAAAGGAATAATGCTTTCTGTTTTGGTTTTTCTTGTCGGTTTTGTAAGCTTCTGGATAGCCATTTTTTTTACCCATGAAGATTTTTATGAATTAGTAAGAGTTTCTTTTTATTATCCATTTCAATATTCTGTAAATTCCATATCGAGTATCTCAGAATTTCTTGTCACATTAGAAGAAAGAGTTGAAGTTACCAAACTAATGGTTTGGTTTTTGGTCTATGGATTTACTTTCTCATTGATTCTGATGTTCAGGAGAAGTAGCAATGCTAGAGAAAACACAACGACGTTTATTCTGATTTTCGGTTGGGCACTCAGCGACGTTTTGGGAGTGGTGGCAGGAGGGAGGTTGTACGGTCATTATTTTATGCTGTCATTTGCATCTATATCTGCACTCGTAGGATATGTTATTTTTAATAAAAATTTACGTCTAATATCAGTTTTTTTTCTCTTTTCTTCAATGTATCTAATAAGTCTTCAAGCGTTAAAAGACTTCAAGTGGTCGGTTTTTCCCGCATTAATGTCTCATGAAATTCCATCAAGAGAAGTAAATACGATAGTTCAATGTATAGAATATTTATCTAGTTCCAATAGTTATATGTATGTTGTGCCATATAAGCCGCTTTATTATAACCAACTGGATTTACCCTCAGCTTCACGTTTCACGACCACGGTTAATTTAAGAGATTCAAGAGATGCTGAACATTATATCGCTAGTGTTTTGCTAAGAGATTTACACAAAAATATGCCTGACTTTATTATCAATAGTGAAAATATTTCACTCCCTGAGTTATTCAATCTTAAGTTAGCCAACTTTATTGACGAACACTATATTAGCTTTATTAAATTTAATGAAGACGTTCTTTATCTTAAAAAATCAAAAGTTACGGATGGTTTTAATGAGTGTAAATGAAAAAATTTCTCTTGTTGCTCCAATGTACAATGAGTCTGAAGTAATCGATATGTTTTTTAATGCAGTTGAGGTGTGTTTCTCTCGCATTGATTATGACTACGAGGTGATCTGTGTTAACGACGGCAGTATTGACAGTACTTACGAGTCTTTAAAAGTAATATCAGAAAAGAATTCGCGAGTTAAAATTGTAAATTTGTCGAAGAATTATGGAAAGGAAATTGCTCTTACTGCTGGCTTAGACCATGTATCGGGTGATGCAGCGATCCCTATAGATTGTGACTTACAAGATCCGATAGAAATTATTCCTCAACTAATCGAAAAATGGAAAGAAGGTTTTGATGTTGTCTTGGCAAGGCGAGTTGATAGAAGTTCAGATTCGTTTCTCAAACGTTGCACATCAAGCTTGTTCTACAAGTTAATTGATAAAGTTTCAGATGTCCATATTCCATCGAATGTTGGTGATTTTCGTTTGATGGATAAAAAGGTAGTTTTTGCACTGTCGCAATATAGAGAAAAGTCCCGTTTTATGAAGGGATTACTGGCGAGTCTGGGTTTTAAAGAGACTGTGGTAGATTATGTCCGTGCACCAAGAGCCGCTGGTGAAACAAAATGGAACTATTGGAAGTTATATAAATTAGCACTTGAAGGTATAATTTCTTTTACTTCGTTACCACTAAAAATATGGTCCTATATAGGCGCAACTGTTGCGCTTGGGGCCTTCGTTTTTGGTATATATCTTATATTTAAGACACTCATTCTAGGAATCGATACACCTGGCTATGCCTCTTTAATGGTTGTACTCCTCTTCATGAGTGGTCTAATTCTTTTATGTCTTGGCGTGATTGGTGAATATTTGGCTAGGATTTTTATTGAATCCAAAAAGAGACCAATATACTTGGTGATGGATAAGGTTGGTTTTGATTCTGATGAAAATTAGAGATGTTGGAACTCTGTCAAAATTCGCATCTGTTGGTTTAATGTCTACAGTAATCCATGCATTTGTATATGCTTTAGGTGTGTATTCTTTTAATATTGAAGCACAATTTTCGAATTTGGCGGGTTACTTGGTTGCTGTACTTTTTTCGTATTATTTTCAAATGAATTGGACGTTCACAGGTAGGGAAAATGAAGCAAGCTTTGGATCATTTACGAAATTTATAAGTTCAAGTCTAATTGGATTAGTTTTAAATGCATCATTTGTCTTTATGGTTGATGAGGTAATTTTAATAGACCCTATGTATGCATTAGTAGGAATAGTGTTTTTCACACCTGTAGTAACTTTTGTTTTGTTAAATTTTTGGGTTTTTCCAAAACGAGGTAAAATAAATTAATTGCTTTCATAATCACACCAGAATTCATATATGCTCTTCTCCTGTATTGCAAGGTTTATCATCTAGATAACAGGGACAGTGTCGCTGTCATATATTCGGCCTTTAATTATCTGTAATAGCTATGAACCTGATGTATTTCGCGAAAATCGTTCTTACGCAAATTAAGATAATAAGTGCACCACTCATGGTTAAACGGTGATGAGGCGATCAATTGCCTGTTGATTGTATTCTATGGTAGCCAAACTAATAAAAGTATTGCCATAAGTTACAAGTAGTTCATCGAAGGACAAAGATAACAAATAGAGGCCTACTTACGCGATGGTTTCAGTTATCGAGAAATTGGAAAACACCTGAAAAGAGTCAATGCTTCTGTCCACTTCCCCATTAATGAGACCGATGAAGTGCCTTGGTTATAAAACTCCTGAAGTCGTCCTTAATAAAATACGCAGAGCGGCCCAATTTAGTGAGTGGTGCACTTCGGACTTGCACTCGCGAGTGTATGTTTTTGTATATATTGGTATGTTGATTAATACCAAAGGTGTAACCTTATCGTCATAAAAATATCATCTAATGGCTACGTCCTCTTTAAATTTATACTAAAGGTTAAGCCGTGTTCAATTACACAAGCATCAGCCGTTTGGTGATGACGCCTGTTCTCGCCAGCTTTTTCATTCTTGTACTATTAAACGGTGCCTCAATTCTAAAGTCTTTCTCGTTACTTAATTCATTCGATGAGTTAGAAAACACACTAGTTCAGTCGGAGCGTGACGTTAATTCCACGCTTGGTGCATTCAAAACCCAAGTCCAAGAATGGAAAAATGTATTGCTGCGTGGCCATAAAAAAGAAGATAGAGAAAAGTACTGGGAGCGATTTAAACAGCGTGAAGCTGATATTACTCGGCAGTTCGACATGATGCTATCAAGCGATGTGGTGAGTGATAGCGTGAAGTCCGATATCAGGCAGTTTCAAAAAGCGCACGCTGTCATGGCCGAAAAATACCGAGAAGGCTACAACGCATTTGTTAACTCAGGTTTTGACCCTAAAGTTGGCGATAGCTTTGTGCGCGGTATTGATAGGGAGCCCGCTAAGCTTTTATCAAGCATTGCATCAGAAATTGCAGCAGATTCTGCAAACGCAATAGCTGAGCTTAAAGCCAATACGCGCACTATGCTTTGGATAATTCTTTTGGCAGCTATTGCATTGTCAGTACTTTCAGTTGTGTATGTTATTGCTCGCTTGCGCTCTCAAGTTATCAAGCCAACGAAGGCTGTTGCTGCGTGTATATCGAACTTAGCTAATAGCCGCTATGACTATGAATTAACTTACACAAGTGAGCACGAACTGGGTATGTTGGCTGATTCCGCACGAGCTTTGCAATATAAGTTAAAAGATTCGGTTGCACAGCTTCAACAGGCAGAGCGAGAAATGGAAAAGGCGTTTGGCACCCTTGGTAACGTCAGCCAGTCTATTATGGAGGGAGCAAATGGACAGCGCGATGCATCGCGCTCGCTTGATAGCAGCACAGATAAACTGAAAGAGATTGTACAAAATTTAGTGGCCATTACTGACCAGGTTGCTGTTGCTACGAATAACTCTGAAAAGAACGTGGCGAGTTGCTATGCCACGTTCGAAAGCGCTAATGCAGGCTTTAAGCAGCTAGCTAAAACGGTAACGGAATCAAGTAATATCGTGTCAGAACTGCAAAGCCGCAGTACCAATATTCTAAAAGTGGTGAACGTCATTAATGAAATTGCCGATCAAACCAATCTGTTAGCGTTAAATGCAGCAATTGAAGCGGCTAGGGCAGGAGAGCATGGCCGTGGTTTTGCGGTAGTGGCCGATGAAGTTCGGGCACTAGCAGCTAAAACGCAGCAGTCGACCAAAGAAATAAACGATATTTTGAGCAGCTTTGAAGCGGAAGCAAAAGGTGCAGTTGCTGCTATGTCCTCTGGCAAGCAGCTATCTGATACCAACGCGGCAGAGGCAGCTACGGCACTCGAAACCCTCAATAATGTGGTGAGAGATATTCAAGAAACCGCGAGCGTAGTTGTTGCGCTAAACGAAGCGGCGGACGAGCAAGAGGCTGTACTTCAGCAAGTAGAAACAATAATTAGCAACGTGGTGACATCATCTGAAAAATACCATCAACTTGCGCAGCGTGATGACATGTCTCGTTCAATGAAAAGTATGTCAGAAAACGTTGAAAAGGTGGTGAACAGTTTGACCCGCTAACTGTGCTTTGTCAGTATTAGTACTAGAACGCAAAGATAACAACCTACTCAGCGAGCAATTATCTATTCGGGTTGGTATAACGTGAAAACAAACAAAGGAGTGCATAAATAAATCGCGCTCCTTTTATTTTTTCTGTTACCGATTTCATGCGCCCATAAACTAGTACTGATAATAATGACTACACCACTCGTATTTCACCCTATTTATAGCCAATTAGACCTTCCCGAGCGACACCGCTTTCCTATCGAAAAATATGTGGGTATTCGAGATGAACTTGTAAAACGCGGTGTCGATAAAGCGCGTTTTATTACCCCGTCACCTATAGATTTATCCTTTCTTACGGCCTATTACGACTCGGACTATGTTAGTGCACTCACTACCGGCGCACTAGATAAAAAAGCCATGCGCCGCATAGGATTTCCGTGGTCGCAACAGTTGATTGAGCGTACCCGCACAGCTGTTGCTGGTACCTGTTTAACAGCCAAACTCGCGCTAGAGCATGGGAAAGCCTTGAATTTGACTGGCGGCTATCATCACGCCTTCGCTGACTTTGGCTCAGGGTTTTGTTTGTTCAACGACTTGTATTTGGCAGCGAAAACCATGCAGCAAGCCCCGTCAGTTGAAAATGTGCTTATTGTCGATTTAGACGTACATCAGGGGGATGGTACCGCTAAACTTGCCGAAAACAATCGGGATATATTCACCTTATCCATTCACGGCGAGAAAAACTTTCCGCACAGAAAACAGCGTTCCGATATTGATATAGGGCTCGATAAGGGCACCGAAGACGACGAGTATTTAACCACGCTAGAACAAGCGCTAACCATGGTGATGAGACAGTTTCAACCCGATGCCATCATCTATGACGCAGGCGTTGATGTACATGTAAACGACGATCTAGGCCACTTACATGTATCTACCCAAGGTGTTTATGAAAGAGACAAGGCAGTATTTGCCCTCGCTGACCGTTTAGGTGTTCCAATTGCAGCGGTCATAGGTGGTGGATATCAAAGGGATATTACCGCGCTGGTGGATGTGCATATTCAGCTTTATCGGGCGGCAGGTATAATTGATTAGCTGAGGCGAGTAGCAGTTTAAAAAAACGCGCTCAAACGGGGTGTTTGCAGCGCGCTTATTTATTAAGCATGAATATCTGTTTTACAAAAAGTGCAGCTGAAAACCAAGGCCAATGCGCTCTTGTGAGCGGTTGTAGTCAATAAGCGAGTCGCCGTAGCCATTAAAGTACTGAAGCAGCAATTCATAACGATCAGATATAGGGTAGGTGAAATCTAACTGAATACTGCCTCTGTTTTCGTCAAAATCCAGATTGTTTCTCAGTAACGCCAGTACCTTGAAAGCACCAATTTTTCTGCCGTAACCAAATTCCATTCGGCCGTAGTAATCCTGAATGTCTGGGTTATCGTCTCCTGTCGGGTCAAGCGGGTCTGCTTTTTCATCTTCAGGAATACGATACCAAGTCTTAAAGTAGTAAATATCGTCGTTGTCACTGAATACTATAGATGCGAAAAGGCGGTTCCAACTGCGAGAGCGCAAACCGCTTTGGCCGTTCGACATATGATTGAAACCGACCTGGAAAGTATTAAATTTGTAACCAAGTACCGAATAGTCAGCAGTTTCTTGCCAGAAAACTTCTGGCTCGTAATTGGTTTCACGAAAGGGCTTCGACGCTTCACTATTATAAAGCTGCCAGAAAGAAGTTACCGTAAAGCCGAAGTATAAGCCGTCGAAACCAGTATCTTCTAGGTATAGTGGTAGCTTGGCACTTACCTGAAACTTAGCTTCTTTATTATCTATGTTTTCTTCCGTTAATTCTTCATTACCGAATGTATTAGGGTTAGAAACGTAAGTAATAGGAAGTAAATAGTTTTGTCTATGTTGGGTAATAGCAAAAACGTTATCCAGTGCTTCTTTATCACCTTCTAAGCGGTTGTCTAATGCGCTCTCTGTAGTCGTATCACGTTTAATGATGTCAATAACTTCAATACCGCTTTCTTCTTGAGGCCGCTGCTCATCTGCCTTTTCAACAACGCTTTCCTGTTCGCTGTTCTCGATAGATGACGGTTGTTCGCTTACCGCTTCTTGTGATTCTTGAGCGCATACTGACGTGCAGGCAGCAAACGCTGCCAATATTATAAAAGGCTTTAAAACAGACACCTTTAATTCTCCGTTGCAAGGGGTTGTTATTATGCTTAACTGAAGTCCAGCGTTTGGCCTTCTGAAGATGCAAATACGTGTAAAGTAGACTCTGCCACTGTGACATAGTCATTACAGTGGGTTACGACATCATCTATATCGTCATCAGTACGTTCTGGATCATGACTATATAACGCTAATTGTTTTACATGACTGGCCATAGCCAGTTTTACCGCTTCCTCTGCAACGGAATGACCCCAACCATTTTTTGCCGGCATGTCAGATGACATGTACTGTGCGTCGTGAATAAGCAAGTCTGCATTATCAGCGAACTTAGCAAAATCTAGAAAATCTGTTTCTTTTTTATAAGGGGGGTAGAGCTCGTTATCGGTGATATAAGCAATTTTGGCACCGTCGGCCTCAATACAATATGCACTACCGCTACCTGGGTGATTCATAGCTAAGCGGGTAATAGTTGCACTTCCGATGGTAAATGTATTCTCTGTTACAGGAAACTCAATAAGGCTTATGGATGATTTTAACGCACTTTTCGGAACGGGGAACAATGACCCTTCCATTTGCTTCAAGATTTGATCTGGCTCGTTGAGCTGTGTAAGGCCTGGATAAATGTTTATTTCACGTGACTCTTGGTAAATGGGCGCAAAAAAGGGAAAACCTTGAATATGGTCCCAGTGGTTGTGACTTAACAAAAGGTGAATTGGCGTTGTTTTCTTAATCAGGCGATCGCCAAGCAAACGGATGCCTGTGCCTGAGTCGAGAATGATATCTGTACCATCCTCGAGCTCAATGTGAACGCATGCGGTGTTGCCACCATAACGAACGTAAGCTGCCCCTGGAGTGGGAATTGATCCTCTTACGCCATAAAATGTTAACCGCATACGCCCTCATCTACTTATCAAATGGGCAAGTTCAAGTTTTAGAGAGCGGCTACAAAGTCTTTTGCTGCGCTAAGATCTAATAACTGTTTCTCGCCAGTGTTTCTATTCTTATATTCAACCTGTTGATTATCTAGGTTTCTTTCACCAATGACAATGCTGTGAGGTATGCCAATTAATTCCATATCATTGAACATAACACCTGGGCGCTCTTTTCTATCGTCAAATAACACTTCTACGCCAAGGGCAATTAGCTCTTCGTAAAGCGCTTCTGCTGCTTCTTTTATGCGGTGAGACTTATGCATATTCATAGGTATTAATGCAATTTTAAACGGCGCAATAGGATCTGGCCACTTTATGCCGAATTTATCGTGGTTTTGTTCGATAGCGGCTGCAACAATTCGAGACACTCCAATTCCGTAACAACCCATAGTAAGGGTTTGGTGTTTACCAGTCTCGCTTAGTACACCGCAATTCATGGCTTCTGAATATTTGCTACCAAGTTGGAAGATATGACCCACTTCAATACCGCGCTTGATATCAAGTGTGCCTTTACCGTCTGGAGCCGCATCGCCAGCGACGACATTGCGAATATCTATACCAGTAATATCATCAGACCAATTTACGTTGATGTTCATTTTACCGCCAGCGCCAGCGCCTGTTGTAAAATCTGCTAGGGCTGCAGCACTAGCATCCACGTAAGTTGGGATTGGAAGGTTAGTTGCGTCTGCAAAATAGGGTACTACACCAAGCACTTCTTTCGCTTTGTCGAATGACGCTTCAACCAGCGGGGTAGCAACACCTTCAATTTTCTCTGCTTTAACATCATTTAGTTCGTGGTCAGCACGTAGTACTAATGCAACCCAGTTGTCTGCGTGTACTTCTTCGCCTTTGTCATCAGTAGCGTTCGCCGCTTTTACCACAACGACTTTCACGGCATTTGTTATATCGGCATCGATACTCTTAAGTATTTTTTCGAAATCTTTGCCTTTGGCGTCTTTAGTTTCAACGGCCGCACCAGAAGCAACCGCCTTTTCAGGTGCCACAGCAACAGCCATTTCAACGTTAGCCGCGTAGTCGCTGCCTGAAGAGAATGCAATGGCGTCTTCACCAGAGTCAGCTAGCACGTGAAACTCATGAGAATGATTCCCACCGATTGAGCCTGAATCAGCAATTACCGCCCTGAAGTCTAGGCCCATACGCGAGAATATATTGCAGTAAGCATCGTACATTTTTTGATACGTTTCTTCTAAACAGCTATCTTCTAAATGGAAGCTGTACGCATCTTTCATGGTAAATTCACGACCGCGCATAATGCCGAAACGAGGACGTACTTCGTCGCGGAATTTGGTCTGAATTTGATAAAGGTTCAGTGGTAATTGTTTGTAGCTACTAATTTCATTGCGTACAAGGGCAGTGATCACTTCTTCGTGAGTTGGGCCCAATACGAAGTCGCGCTGGTGGCGGTCTTTTACGCGAAGCAGTTCTGGGCCATATTCTTCCCAGCGTCCTGACTCTTCCCAAAGGTCAGCCGGCTGTACAACAGGCATTAGCACTTCAATAGCGCCTGCTTTGTTCATTTCTTCACGAACAATATTGGCTACTTTATTCAGTACACGAAGACCTGACGGCAGCCATGTGTAAAGACCTGAGGCAAGCTTTCTGATCATACCAGCTCTCAGCATAAGCTGGTGGCTGATAACCTCTGCATCAGCAGGTGTTTCTTTCTGCGTGGCAAGCAAATATTGACTAGTGCGCATGTAAAGCAGGTATCCTGTTTTCAATGTATTAAGACTGTTTGTGTTCTGGCCTTCTGCAATAAGTTGTACACATTATGCAATTTGTGGAATTGTTGCTAAATGCTTTAACCAAAGAATGGGCATCACACGTTTTGGCGGTATTCTAATTAACTGCGAGCCATTTCGCCACAGACTGTTGACACTAAAAGTGTAATTATCCTAAATGAACGAGCTCAGTTACCCATACCACACTGTTTGTTACTTTAAAGCCAACATCTATATCGTAAAGGGTAACGCGATAGGTTTTTTCGTCATCATCCAACTTTTGTTTATACGCTGGACGTGGGTCTTGCGCCAGTACCGCCTTAACTAAAGAGGTAAAGTCGCTGTATTTCTTGTCTATTTCAGAAAGCGTTGGCCTGAGCGTATCTAAAAATTCGACATGGCGCTGGGGAATAGGGCTAATGTCGTCAAGCTTGTCGCTTGCGTTTTGAACACTATCTGCATAACTAATGTAAGGTTTGATATCGATAAGCGGCGTACCGTCTACTAAATCCACGCCTTCTACAAGTAAATGCGTTTTGCCGTTATCGTGCACTAGTCCCTTATTTCTCACGACAGACATACCAATGCTGTTCGGCCGATGCGTGCTGCGAGTCGCTAATACACCCATAGTGGCATTGCCGCCTAGCCGAGGCGCCTTTACTGTATTTTTCCAACCGCGCTCAATATTCTGATGAAAGATAAAAAGCAGCCACAGATGACTATAACTTTCTATCCCCTTTAGCATGTGGATATCGTTAAACCCTTCTTCAAACGCAATTACCCCATGAGCTTTTGCTAAGTTAGGTTGCCTTGGGATGGCAAACTTTTGTTTGAAAGGCGTAGCGATAGTTGCGATTGTCGATACAGTAAATGAAGTTGGGGGAGTCACGGGTCTGCTTTAACCTAATTGAAAATGATTCTTGCTGTCATATTACTCTCATACTTAACTGGTAATGTAACAGTGCAAGTGAAAACTTGAACCAAATACAGCATTTTTTCGGTTCACGAATGGGATGTTTATTTGGGTTCCCTGGATTAATCCAGCATTTTGGGCCTGAACAGTTATTGCACTAGGACTTTTTCTAGCTCCAGTTTACAAAACTTGTGTGCATAGCAGAGCAAATAAAAACACTTGTGTTTTACTGCGCAGGCTTATCTTTTTTCATTGTTTCCAATGCGTTCTTAAAATAAGGGCAGCCTAGTGCCCGCACCTTATCAATGTTATGACTGAATATCTTTTCCGCGTCCTCTTCTTTCTTCATATAACGAGTAATGTCAGCTTCGCGGATTAAATGCAAGAGCGGGTAGGGGGAACGATTCGTGTAATTTTCAGCATCGTTAAAATCGCTACCGTCAAACACATAGTCAGGGTGAAAGCTCGCGAGTTGATAGGTGCCACTGTATCCCCAGTCATGCAACATATTATCGCCAATAGCTAGCACATCGAGGTACTCTTCAAAGTCAGCAAGGCTCGGGTGTGTCAGTGCAATTAGCGTGGTAGCGGTGCTCTCATTCTCTTCCAAATGGTGAAGTTCATCGTACAGAGATTGAATAACGTCCCCTGCATCCCCCGCTATTACTTTACAGCGAATTTGATTTGGCGTTCTTACATAGCGTGCAAAGGGGCAAAAATTATGCTTTATCACAATATCATCAACCCACTTAAGCGTTGCATCAATTACGTGTTGTTCGCACAACGGAGATGTTGGTTCTGCCATAGAGAAGTTATTCAATTTAGGTCTTCATTCAATGAGAGGGGAGTGTAAAGCAAAAAGGCAGAAATTTAATTTCTGCCTCTAAAATTTGATTAAGCCCTAGTGCTTTAAGAATGAAACTTAACGTACGCCTCAAGCGTGTTTTCTATCAAACTTGCCACTGTCATAGGGCCAACACCGCCAGGTACAGGTGTTATCCAGCCTGCACGCTCTTTGGCTTTTTCAAAATCAACATCGCCTATTAATGAGCCATCATTAAGACGATTAATGCCCACGTCAATCACAATCGCCCCAGGCTTAACCCAGTCGCCAGGTATAAAGTTAGGTTTACCGACAGCTACAACGAGTAAGTCTGCACGCTGAACATGGCTTTTAAGGTCTTGGGTAAACTTGTGGCAGGTAGTAACAGTACAGCCGGCCAACAATAATTCAAGACTCATAGGGCGGCCCACAATATTCGACGCACCCACAATAACCGCATCTAAACCCTTAACAGGGCGTTTAGTAGACTCAATCATGGTCATGATGCCTTTTGGCGTACAAGGGCGTAGCGCAGGAATACGCTGTGCAAGACGACCAATGTTATAGGGGTGGAAACCATCGACATCTTTATGCGGGTGAATACGCTCTAGTACTTTTTCTGCGTTGAGACCGGCCGGTAGTGGAAGTTGCACTAGAATACCGTCTATCTCTTTATCTTCGTTTAGCTCGTCCACTAAGTTAAGCAAGGTTTCTTCCGTAGTGTCGGAAGGAAGGTCGAAAGAGCGAGAAACGAATCCTACTTCTTCACAGGCTTTACGCTTATTTGAAACATAAACTTGAGAAGCGGCATCACTGCCTACGAGGACAACGGCAAGACCTGGCTGTCTTTTACCTGCCTGAGTAAGTGATTCAACATAGGATGTTACGTGTTGGCGAACTTGCTTGGCAATTAATTTGCCGTCAATAAGATGGGCGGTCATAGTCTTGTACGATTCTTATATGGTTGGGTGGTCAACAAGTGCCCTATATTGTTTCATAAAACAGGGGGAATACTCTAGCAATTATTAGATAGTAGTTATTGGTTGCCATCGAACATCAATAAGTTGAACAAATAACTTTTCTCGTAATATCAATACGACAAACTCGTTTACGGGTTGCTCAGCGTGGTTAAAAGTAGCGAAATAGAAGCGGAATTGTACAAAAAAACATGATAATGAGTGCTTTGTGAGCGGTTGGCGATTTTATTTAAAAAAGTGTTTGACGAGGTGGGGGGATGTCAGTAATATTCGCACCCCGTAACGGCACAGAGGCTTATGCGTCTTGGTCGATACGACAGTCGGTGAGTGGCGCAGCTTGGTAGCGCACTTGTTTTGGGTACAAGGGGTCGCAGGTTCAAATCCTGTCTCACCGACCACTTTTTGCAGCGAAGATTCGCCAAGCGCCCGTAGCTCAGCTGGATAGAGCAACGGCCTTCTAAGCCGTGGGTCGCAGGTTCGAATCCTGCCGGGCGCGCCATGCGAGTCAGGTAGGTCCTGATAGCAAGGCTGAATTTTTGTATCTACACTGCTAGTATAAGTTTTGTAGACTGCAACACACCCTATGGTGGGCGTAGCTCAGTTGGTAGAGCCCCGGATTGTGATTCCGGTTGTCGTGGGTTCAAGTCCCATCGTCCACCCCACTTTTAGCGGAAGTGGTGGAATTGGTAGACACGCTGGATTTAGGTTCCAGTGCTTCACGGCGTGAGAGTTCAAGTCTCTCCTTCCGCACCATATTTTCAAGCTTTTTTAAAAGCTTAAATTAAGCATTCCTATCGGTGAGTGGCGCAGCTTGGTAGCGCACTTGTTTTGGGTACAAGGGGTCGCAGGTTCAAATCCTGTCTCACCGACCATTTATGCTTATTTGACTTGGCAAAAATAAATAGCTCAGCGAGTAAATCAAAGAGTGCTGAATTAAAGTCAAACCAGACTATCGAGCAGCAAAATAGGATCCTGACAGTTCGATAGGTGTTTACGTGTTTATCAATTCACACGTAGACAAACACAGGATTACTGTGGTGGGCGTAGCTCAGTTGGTAGAGCCCCGGATTGTGATTCCGGTTGTCGTGGGTTCAAGTCCCATCGTCCACCCCACTTTTTCGCGGAAGTGGTGGAATTGGTAGACACGCTGGATTTAGGTTCCAGTGCTTCACGGCGTGAGAGTTCAAGTCTCTCCTTCCGCACCATATCCTTGAGACTCTTCAAGAGTCGATAAAGAGATATCTATATCGGTGAGTGGCGCAGCTTGGTAGCGCACTTGTTTTGGGTACAAGGGGTCGCAGGTTCAAATCCTGTCTCACCGACCATTATTTCTTATTTTTTCTTTTGTCCTCTTCAAATAGCGTCCCAAACCGCTAGTCAAAGTCGTTTTTCAATCTATTTCTCTTACTAGTTTCGCAATTTGCTTAAAATGCGTTCGATTGGTTGTTACAAACTTGTGTTTCCCTCTCGACTCTTGTGGTGTGCGGCTGTATACTACCGCGTCTTTTTTTAACCAGTACGTTTGTTTCAGGTTGGCTTTGTGGCACGATTTTGTGTCCTAACTTTGATTTTATAAACGTCGAATAACGACCTTCTACCCCGGAGTCATATGCAATTAATGCATGACGGGAGAGGGGATTGAGAACAAAACGCCTATAGAGGCGTATAGTTGAGGTAACATAATGCAAGTTTCAGTCGAGACGACCCAGGGTTTAGAACGCCGTCTTACTATCACCGTTCCATCTGACACGGTTGATTCAGCAGTTAAGTCACGCCTACAGCAGTTGGCAAAAACACAGCGCATCAACGGCTTCCGTCCAGGTAAAGTTCCTGTAAGCGTAATCAAAAAGCGTTTCGGCCAGGCAGTTCGCCAAGAAGTTGCTGGCGATGTTATGCAGCAAAACTTCTACCAAGCAGTCATTCAAGAAAAAATTCAGCCTGCTGGTATGCCAAAGTTTGAACTGACCAAAGACGAAGACGGTCAGGACCTAGAATTTGTAGCATCTTTCGAAGTTTACCCAGAAGTAGAAGTGAAAGGTGTTAGCGATATCGAAATCGAAAAGCCAGTAGTAGAAATTACTGACAAAGATCTTGATAACATGATGGAAACCCTTCAGAAGCAGCACGCATCTTGGAAAGAAGTTAAGCGTAAAGCGAAGAAAGACGACAAAGTTATCATCGACTTCGTTGGCTCTATCGACGGTGAAGAGTTCGAAGGCGGAAAAGCAGAAGATTTCGCACTAGAGCTTGGCAAAGACCGTATGATCCCTGGTTTCGAGAAGCCACTAGTTGGCGCAAAAGCAGGTGAAGAAGTAACTATCGAAGTGACTTTCCCAGAAGATTACCACGCTGAAAACCTAAAAGGTAAAGACGCTGTTTTCCAAACTACCGTTAAGAAAGTAGAAGGTCTAGACCTTCCAAAAGTTGACGAAGAGTTTGCGAAACTTTTCGGTGTTGAAGAAGGCGGCGTTGACGCACTTAAAGCTGAAGTTCGTAAGAACATGCAGCGTGAGCTAGACCAAACGCTTAAAGCACAAGTTAAAGAAGACGTAATTTCTAAACTTGTTGAAGCTAACGAGATTGATATTCCTCAAGCGCTTATCGATCAAGAAGTAAACGCGCTACGCGAGCAAGCGAAGCAACGTTTCAGCCAACAAGGCGGTGGTCAGAACCTTCCAGACCTTCCTGCGGAGCTGTTTACTGACAACGCTAAGCGTCGCGTATCTATTGGTCTACTTCTAGGTGAAGTAATCAAAGAAAACGAGCTAAAAGCAGACGAAGCTAAAGTTAACGAGATGATCGAAACGGCAGCTTCTGCGTATGAAGATCCACAAGAAGTTGTTGACTACTACAACAACAATCAAGAGCTTATGCAGCAAATGCAAAACGTTGCGCTAGAAGAACAAGCGATTGAGTGGGTTCTTGAGCAAGCAAAAGTTACTGAAGTAACTAAAGCTTTTGACGAGGTTATGAACAAACAGGCGTAATTTTTTACTGTCTGATTGACAATACTTGTCAGCAACTGCTTAAATGCTCGGAGCCTTCCGAGCATTTTTGTTTTTAACGCTAGATAATCAAGGTAGCTATGACTAATACCCCGTTTGACCCAATGAATGCACTTGTTCCTATGGTTGTTGAGCAAACCTCAAAAGGTGAGCGCTCATACGACATTTACTCTCGTCTTCTAAAAGAAAACGTAATTTTCTTAGTTGGACAAGTTGAAGATCACATGGCCAACCTCATCGTTGCTCAAATGTTGTTCTTAGAAGCTGAAAACCCAGAGAAAGATATTTTCTTATACATTAACTCTCCTGGCGGCTCTGTGACTGCTGGTATGGCAATCTATGACACGATGAGATTCATTAAGCCAGACGTGAGCACAGTGTGTATGGGCCAAGCTGCAAGCATGGGCGCATTTCTACTCTCTGCAGGAGCAAAAGGTAAGCGTTATTGTCTACCTAACTCGCGCGTTATGATTCACCAACCTCTTGGTGGTTTCCAAGGCCAGGCGTCTGATTTTGAAATACATGCGAAAGAAATTCTGTCTATTAAAGAGAAGTTGAATCGCCTAATGGCAGACCATACCGGTCAAGACTATGAAAAAGTCGCGCGCGACACAGACCGTGATAACTTTTTAAGTGCAACCGAGGCAAAAGATTACGGCCTAGTTGACCAAGTTTTAGCAAATCGATCTGACGTAGCCGGAACTAAGTAGTATAGTTATAGATGACCCGAGCCAGTGCATAGCACGAATTTGGTTTTCGGCTCGGGTAAGGCAGAGGCAAAAGTAATGAGTGATAAGCAAAGCGGTGACGGTGATAACAAGCTACTGTACTGTTCGTTTTGTGGCAAAAGCCAACACGAAGTAAGAAAGTTAATAGCAGGCCCGTCGGTATTTATTTGCGACGAGTGTGTTGAGTTATGTAACGATATCATTCGCGAAGAAATTAAGGAAATCGCGCCTAAGCAAAAGCAGGACGCTTTACCTAAACCAACTGAAATTCATGCGCATCTTGACGATTACGTTATCGGCCAAGAACATGCAAAGAAGGTGTTGTCAGTAGCGGTTTATAACCACTACAAGCGTTTGCGCAATGGCGATGTTCACGAAGGCGTAGAATTAGGCAAAAGTAACATTCTGTTAATTGGCCCTACCGGTAGTGGTAAAACTCTATTAGCAGAAACACTTGCACGTTTACTTGACGTGCCATTCACAATGGCTGACGCAACCACGCTGACGGAAGCGGGCTACGTGGGTGAAGATGTTGAGAATATTATTCAAAAACTACTTCAGAAGTGTGATTACGACGTTGAGAAAGCGCAGCGCGGTATTGTTTATATTGACGAAATCGACAAAATTTCTCGTAAGTCTGACAATCCATCAATTACCCGTGACGTATCGGGTGAAGGTGTTCAGCAAGCGCTTCTTAAGCTGATTGAAGGTACAGTTGCGTCGGTTCCTCCGCAAGGTGGGCGTAAGCATCCTCAGCAAGAGTTTTTGCAAGTTGATACTTCTAAAATACTGTTTATCTGTGGTGGTGCATTTGCGGGCCTCGATAAAGTTATCGAGCAGCGTGCTCAGAAAGACACAGGTATTGGGTTTGGTGCTACTGTTAAGTCTAAAGACAACAGTAAGCAAATTAGCGAACTGTTCAAACAGGTTGAACCTGAAGACTTAGTGAAATACGGATTAATTCCAGAATTCATCGGTCGTCTTCCTGTGGTTACCAGCCTTGAAGAGTTGAACGAAGAGGCGCTAATTCAAATTTTACGTGAACCTAAGAATGCAATCACCAAACAGTATGGTGCGTTGTTCTCTATGGAAGACGTTGAACTTGAGTTCCGTGACGATGCACTTAACGCTATTGCTAAAAAGGCAATGGATCGCAAGACAGGTGCTCGAGGCCTTCGTTCAATTGTTGAAGCTGTTTTGCTTGATACAATGTATGACCTTCCTTCAATGGAAGATGTTAGCAAAGTGGTTATCGATGAAACGGTAATTCGCGGTGAATCAAAGCCCATTTTGATTTACGACAGTAATGAAAAAAAGGCCGCATCTGAATAGATGTCAGCTTGATTCAAAAAAGGTCCTGCGGGACCTTTTTTTGTTTCTAAAGGTTGATAATTGGTCGTAAGTAACTTCTTGATAACTGACAGTAACTGATGAAGTAATATCGAAGGTGGTTGATATTTAAGCGAATAAGGGTAGTAATGCTATCCTTTCTACTAGAATTTTTAGTTTTGTATTGCCATTCGGTGCAAAATCGATAATGGTTATATTAAGGTCGACAGGCCTTAGAGCAGGGAAGGTAAGGTTAAGGAATTAACACACTTTAATAAGTTTCGATTGAACTTTGCTCTTGCATCCCCATATAAAAATGACATTGCAAACTAATTGAGAACAAGTATGACAGTTGAGCGTGAAAATCGCATTGAAATTCCTGTGCTTGCCTTGCGGGACGTGGTTGTTTACCCGCATATGGTCATACCCCTATTTGTTGGGCGTGAGAAATCAATCCGTTGCCTTGAAGCGGCAATGGATAATGACAAACAAATTTTTCTAGTAGCACAAAAAGACGCGGGCGTTGATGAGCCTGAAGCAGATGACATTTACACTGTAGGTACCATTGCTACTATCCTACAGCTTTTAAAGCTTCCTGACGGTACGGTAAAGGTACTTGTAGAGGGTAGCGTACGTGGTGCAATCGAAAGCTATAAACAATCAGAGCCTTTCTTTGTCGCTAACGTTGATAAGTTAGAAGATGAAGGCATTGATGAGAGTGAGCAAGAAGTCTTGATTCGCTCTGCAGTCTCACAGTTTGAAGGCTACGTGAAACTGAATAAGAAAATCCCGCCAGAAGTACTGACTTCACTTAATGGGATCGAAGATGCGGCGCGTCTAGCAGATACCATGGCTGCGCACATGCCTCTAAAGCTTACTGAAAAGCAAAAAGTGCTAGAAATGCAGGGTGTTAATGAGCGCCTTGAGTATTTGATGGCACTGATGGAAGGCGAAATTGATTTGCTGCAGGTGGAAAAGAAAATTCGCACCCGCGTTAAAAAGCAAATGGAAAAAAGCCAGCGCGAATATTATTTGAATGAGCAAATGAAAGCCATTCAAAAAGAATTGGGTGAGTTAGACGATGCGCCCGATGAGTTCGAGGCACTATCTAAAAAGATTGCCGACGCGAAAATGCCGAAAGAGGCAGAAGATAAGGCGAAAGCTGAACTTCAAAAGTTAAAAATGATGTCACCGATGTCAGCAGAAGCTACTGTTCTTCGAAGCTACATTGATTGGCTTACTAGTGTTCCTTGGAATAAGCGCTCGCCGGTGAAGAAAGATCTTTCACGGGCTGAAGATGTGCTTAACGAAGACCATTACGGCCTAGAAAAGGTAAAAGAACGTATTCTTGAATACCTAGCGGTTCAGCAGCGTGTTAAAAAGCTTAAAGGCCCAATTCTATGTCTTGTGGGGCCTCCTGGTGTAGGTAAAACCTCGCTTGGCCAGTCTGTCGCTAAAGCGACGGGACGTAAATATGTCCGTATGGCCTTGGGCGGCGTGCGAGACGAGGCCGAGATACGTGGTCACCGTCGTACGTACATAGGCTCACTGCCGGGTAAACTCGTTCAAAAAATGGCGAAAGTCGGGGTTAAAAACCCACTATTCTTGCTTGATGAAATAGATAAGATGTCATCAGACATGCGAGGAGACCCAGCGTCAGCCTTGCTAGAGGTGCTTGACCCTGAGCAGAACAACAGCTTTAGCGACCATTATTTAGAAGTTGATTACGATCTATCTGACGTTATGTTCGTCGCAACCTCTAACAGTATGAATATCCCTGGTCCTTTGCTTGACCGTATGGAAGTAATTCGACTGTCTGGTTATACCGAAGACGAAAAGCTTAACATTGCGAAGAACCATTTGATTGGTAAGCAAATGGAGCGCAATGGCCTTAAAGCAAAAGAGCTTGAGATTACAGATTCTGCTGTTATTGGCATGATTCGTTACTACACGCGTGAAGCGGGTGTTAGAAGCTTAGAGCGCGAAGTGTCTAAGGTATGCCGTAAAGCGGTTAAAGATATCTTACTTACGAAAAGCAAAGATAAGGTGGTTGTTACTCAAGATAATCTTAAAGACTATCTTGGTGTTCAGCGCTTTGACTATGGCAAAGCCGACAAAGACAACCAAATCGGTCAGGTTACTGGTTTAGCGTGGACACAAGTAGGTGGTGACTTACTGACCATCGAAACCACGTCTGTCCCTGGCAAAGGTAAAATGACTTCGACCGGTTCTCTAGGCGATGTTATGCAAGAGTCTATCAAGGCGGCGATGACAGTGGTAAGAAGTCGCGCTGAAAAGCTTCGCATTAATGATGACTTTTATGAGAAGCGTGATATTCATGTGCACGTTCCCGAAGGTGCAACACCAAAAGATGGCCCAAGCGCAGGTATTGCAATGTGTACCGCATTAGTATCTTCACTAACCGGTAACCCTGTGAAGTGTGATGTTGCCATGACAGGCGAGATTACTCTTCGTGGTGAAGTACTGGCTATTGGTGGTCTAAAAGAAAAGTTACTTGCAGCACACCGTGGCGGCATCAAAACCGTGGTTATCCCAAAGGATAACGAGCGTGATTTGGAAGAAATTCCAGACAATGTGAAGAAAGATTTATCAATTCACCCGGTTAAATGGATTGATGATGTTCTTGATATTGCGCTTCAGGAACCTGTTGAAAGTTTCGAAGTGGTTAAAAAGTAACTTACGCGTTTAGCTGCATACCTTTATTTTTAAAGGCGTGCGACCTTGTTTTTTCTATAAAAATGCAATAATTGACTAAATTATGCGCACATAACGAAAGAAAACCACATTTTTTTTAAAAATAGGGCTTTCATGTCGTAAAAGTTGTGTTACCTTTAAGTGGTTATCGCTTGAAGCCTTGCCACAAAAGGGATTGCAGCGGTTCATTTAAAAGTTAATTATTTGTGACTGAAGCTTGATGTTAACGATCAAGCTTGCTATAACGTTCAAGCAAAATCGTTTTGGACAACAGTATAATAACAATCGAAGGGGATCTAATTGTGAACAAGTCTCAACTTATCGACCAAATCGCTGCTGGTGCAGACATTTCTAAAGCAGCTGCTGGCCGCGCTCTTGACGCATTCACTGACTCAGTAACTGCGGCGCTTAAAGACGGCGACCAAGTTGCACTAGTAGGCTTTGGTACTTTCTCAGTTCGCGAACGCTCAGCTCGCAGTGGCCGCAACCCACAAACTGGTGAGACTATTCAGATTTCAGCGGCGAAAGTTCCTTCTTTCAAAGCTGGTAAAGCACTGAAAGACGCTTGTAACTAAGCAAAAAATTATAGAAAAAGGCGATGGCTAGTCCATCGCCTTTTTTATTTCTAAAGCAAAGTATTCAATAATGGGGTCAGAGTAACGACTCTGACCCCAATATTTCAAGAGTAAGAATTTCCCCTTTAGGCATGCCAATTTTCATTCATGTCAGTGAAACGTCTTAACTTAACGAAAGACAGCACAAATAGTGTGTTTTGGCGTTTATATTCGGCTGCATTGGGTTATAATCAGCGCGTAATTTACCTCGTCACCGCGAGCAGGTGATGGTTTAGGGTAATTGTAGTAAGCAACGGAGTTGAAGAACAATCATGCTAGAAAGAATCAGAGAAGGTTCTCAAGGCCCTTGGGCGATGGCGATTATTGCGCTTATCGTTTTAAGTTTCGTATTCGCAGGTGTAGGTAGTTACCTAACATCATCAGGTACTACAGCAGTAGCAACTGTTAACGGCGAAGAAATTTCGGCACAAGAACTAGAACGTGCATACCAAAACCAGCGTGCACAAATGGAATCACAGTACGGCGAAAGCATCGCGCAGCTTTTCTCTAGCGAACAATATCTCGCAGATTTTAGAAAAAATGTACTGGACAGACTTATTGCTGAAAAACTGATTCAGCAACAAGCTACCGATATGGGCTTGCGCGTAAGCGATGAACAAATTCGTGAAACGATAGTGCAAATGCCTGAGTTTCAGTTTGGTGGTCAGTTTGATAACGAGCGTTTCCAAGCTATTCTCCGTCAAAATGGTTTTCAAGTTGCAGACTTCCGAGATTATTTAAGAACGCAGATGACGCAGAATCAGTTGGCCGCAGCGTTAACGAATTCTTCATTTTCTCTAGATGGCGAAGTGCAGCAGGCTAATGCCCTTCAACGTCAGACTCGTGATGCGAAATACATATTAGTAAGCTCTGACGAATTTGCCGGTTCTATCGACGTTACGGACGCTGATGTAGAAGCTTTCTACAATAACAATATTGCCTCTTTCGATACTGAAGAGCAGGTGAAACTGGCTTATGTAAAACTAAGCGTTGAAGATCTAAAAGGTCGCGTTTCTGTCGATGAAGAAGCAGTACGTACTTATTACGACAATAATCTGGGAAGCTATGGAACTGAAGAGGAACGCCGAGTTTCACACATCCTTATCGAAGCAGGTGATGACCAAGACGCTGCGAAAGCAAAAGCAGAGTCATTGAAAACTGAGCTTGATAACGGTGCCGACTTTGCAGTGCTCGCTGAAGAAAACTCTGACGATACATTCTCAGCTGAGAACGGCGGTGACCTAGACTTCATTACACCTGAAATTATGGACCCAGCGTTCGATGAAGCTGCGTTTGCTTTAGAAAACGTCGGTGATGTATCTGACGTTGTTGAGACCGAGTTTGGCTTTCACATCATTAAGCTAACAGATTTAAAAGAAGCGCAAGTAAAATCATTCGATGAAGTGGCTAGCGAAATTCGCGATACCCTTCTTTACGATGCGGCAATGGAGAAGTATTTTGAGCTTCAAAATACCTTAGCTGAAATTGCGTTTGAGGTGCCAGATACGCTTGAAGATGCAGCTAATGCTGTAGATCTACCTATACAAGAGTCTGTGCTTTTCAGCCGAAATACGGCGCCTGCGGAACTAAGCTTCCCCGGCTTGCTGGATGTTGCTTTCTCATCAGAGTTAGTTGAAGAAGGCCTTAACAGCGACATCGTTGAACTTGATGACGAGACGGTAATTGTTGCACGTGTTATCGAACATCAACCACAACGCACTCAGTCGCTAGATGAAGTTCGCGAGGGAATTGAAGCATCAGTAAAAGCGGAAAAAGCGAAAGAAGCTGCAGAAGCTTGGGCCTTTGACATCGCACAAAAAGTACGCGCAGAAGAAAATGTTGAAAGCGAACTAGCAGAAAAATCTGTAGCTTGGGAAACGGCTGCAGCGGTGCCAAGATCAGGTGGTACACTGGCTCGTGCATTGGTTGACACGCTTTTCTCACTGGGTCTTGAAGGTGAAGATAAAGTTGACGTAGCAACAACAGTTAACGGCGATGTTGCAGTTGTAATGCTAGAAGGCGTAAATGCTGCTCCTGAACTTGAAAACGAGCTAGGTGAAAGCCTGAAACAGCGTCTTGCTCAAGTGCAAGGTCAACGCGTTTACCAGCAGTATATCGATGCGCTTCGCGCAAATGCTGACGTGACTATTTCAGAGTCATTGTAAGCAACTTCACCCACTCGATGGTAGGGTGGCAACAATAAGAAATAGTAAAAAGCCAGCTTCTAATAAGAGCTGGCTTTTTTTATCGCCTAACTTTTTGGCTAATGGTTATTTAATTAGTGCTGCGGCGTAATCAATGCTGCGGTAAATCTACTTGCTAATCTCTCAGGCTGTATAGGGTTAGTGCGAAGAGATAGACTTTATGGCAAAAAAGAGCTAATTCGTTAAAA
Source organism: Alteromonas sp. ABD4_190 (assembly GCF_056160105.1). Lineage (NCBI taxonomy): Bacteria > Pseudomonadati > Pseudomonadota > Gammaproteobacteria > Alteromonadales > Alteromonadaceae > Alteromonas > Alteromonas sp. ABD4_190. The sequence goes on along the minus strand of NZ_JBSWWN010000001.1, from coordinate 642,038 downwards.
ACAGCATGAGTGTATAAAACGCGGCAATAACTCCGGATAGCACGAATATGTAAAGAAACCCCTGCTTGCCTTGTTCAAGAGTATATTTATTGGCTTGCAAATAACCAAACCAAAGTAATGACAAGATAAGGGGTATTAAAACAATTATTTTTAACACAGTACTGCCTTCTTATAAGTTGTGGCCTATTTATAACAATGTGTGGAGCTATAGACAAATATTAGGGAGGCCGGCCGAAACTTCCATATGCCTGCAGTATTCTCATTTGCTACCATTCACGCCTAAAAAGCCTTGGCTTTGTTGTCATGACTTTGTCGCAAATCTGTTATTAGTGTGTCACTTTAAATTTGTGTAATAGACCCATGTTTCTAAATTGGGGTACATGAATGTCAATTCAGCCTTTACCTTCTTTAGCGCCGGCGCGCAGTATTCACTTTGCCGAAGTTTTAATGGCTAGAGAGTCTATCACTCCAATAGATGCGGGTTGTCAAAGCTACCTAATCTATAAGCTTGAAAAGCTTGGTTTTTCATGTGAAAAGCATAAGATTAATGGGGTCAAGAACCTCATCGCCAGATGGGGTCAAGGGCCTGTTCACTTAGCATTTAGCGGCCATACAGATGTCGTGCCTCCTGGCCCTCTCGATAAGTGGAAATCTCCCCCTTTCAGCCCGGTTATAAGCAAAAATAAACTTTACGGACGCGGTGCTGCCGACATGAAAACGGGCATTGCAGCTATGCTAGCAGCGACAGAGCGAACTATTGCCTCTTTAGAACCTGATAAAATGTCTTTCTGGTGGCTAATCACCAGTGATGAAGAGGGGGAAGCGGAGTGGGGCTCTAAATGGATAGCCGAATATTTAGCATCTAAAAATGTACAGCTTGATATGTGCCTAGTAGGCGAACCTTCGGCATCTTCTAAAACTGGCGATACGATAAAGATTGGTCGCAGAGGCTCACTTTCAGGCACTATCCATATTGCAGGAAAGCAAGGCCATGTGGCCTACCCAAAGACAGCGGTGAACGCTATTCACAAAGCGAGTAGAGTGGTTAATGCACTAACTCAACATCCATTTGATACAGGAAGTGATGACTTTCCTGGCACCACGCTTCAAATAACACATATGGATACAGGAAGCTTCACCGATAACATAGTGCCTAGTGCTGTTCGTATAGAGTTTAATGTAAGATACTCGTGGCAGTTTGATCAAGAGCGCTTATCTGCTTTACTACGCAATATCATCAATACCGTTGATGTAGAAGCCGAAGTCAGCTTTTCAAGGCCCTGTGAAGCATACTTAAGCAAGCCTAATAGTAATGCAGAGTGTTGCCTAATAGCTTGCGTTGAGAAAGCCATTAAAGCCGCCACAGGTCGTTATCCTGTAGTTAGTACGTCCGGCGGCACGTCAGATGGGCGCTTCTTCTCAAGTGAGCACACACAGGTTGTCGAAGTCGGTGTGCCCAACACCACTATCCATCAGGTAAACGAACACATTCACTTATCGGATTTACTTACACTTGAAGATATCTATACGGATATTCTTAAAAATATTGGCGGTCGATAATTACATTTGATATTTCTAGTAAAAATGAAAAGGGAGCGTCAATTAGGCGCTCCCTTTTTAGCTTTTGCGTAGGCTTTATAAAAGACGTGTTCTTTCCTAAAACATTAGGCAGTGGCTTTAAGCTGAATGTCAGTTAAATAGCGTTTGCGTTTCTTCTCGGTAAGGCTTTGCATATCAACCACTACCAAGCCATCAATACAGTCGTTAAAATCTGGGTCGACATTGAATCCAAGGAACGCCACACCACCGTCTTTGGACAGTTCAGAGTATTGCTTATAAAGCGTAGGCACGTTAACGCCCATATTAGCCAATAAATCCTTTAGCTCGGTAAATTCGGCTTTGTAATCGTTACCTTTGAATTGATGTAGCGCATCGTTAGCCATTTGATAAGGGCGTTTACAGGTTGCTTCACCAAACTTTGCAGGAAAATACGTGGAGTAAAATTGTACCAATAGGTCTTTAGCTGGTTCTGGATAGGCATTACTAAGTGACACTGCACCAAATAGATAACGATATTTGGGATAACGACTTAAAAATGCGCCAATACCAAACCACAAGTAATCTAAACTGCGTTTGCCCCAGTAGCGAGGCTGAACAAAGCTTCGTCCTAACTCTAAGCCTTGCTTAAATAGTTTTTCATTGTTCTTACCATAGTTAAACAAGGTAGCAGAGTAGAGCCCGGTAGGGTGGTCTTCTGTGGTCAAAAGTTCTGCATCACCAAAGCGATAGGCGCCTACAATTTCCAAGTCGCTGTCGTCCCATAGCACAAGGTGATAATAATAAGAGTCGTATTGATCAATATCTCTACGTTTATTGGTGCCTTCTCCCACGGCGCGAAATGCCACTTCTCGCAAGCGGCCAATCTCTCGCATAATCGGTGAGCAGCTTTTGTGTTGGTAAAGGTAGATAGACTTTCCGTCGCCAGTTTCACCCAAATGTTCGCACTCTCGAATTGCACGAGCGAGTTCTTTCCTGTCTTCGGGCATAGCAATAGACGCCTGCGTTTCAAATACGCCTTTTTTGTTGCTGCCAATACGATACAAGTGGCGCTTAAACAGCTTTACCTGCTCTTTTAGCGGTATATTAGTTTGCTGGTATGCTTCAAAAGGAATAAGTTCGCCAATGCGCATAGGTAAGTGCTTTTTGCGCTGTTTGAACATTTCTTTAACCAGCAGTGCGGTGGCGAGTGGTTTATATACCATAGACACGCTGTAAAAAAGGGGGCTGTTTTTAGCGTCAATATAAACCGGTAATATCGGCGCTTTAGCTTGCTTTGCAATACGCAAAAAACCTGTGTGCCACCGCGTGTCGCGAACACCTTGCGGGCGTAATCTAGAGACTTCACCGGCAGGGAAAATCAATATGGCACCGTCGCTTTTGAGGTGTTTTTGGATAGCCGATAAATGCTGCTTCGGTGTACCACCCTGCATATTATTTACTGGTAGCAACATATCGTGAAGAGGCTCGATAGCCATGAGCATTTCATTGGCCACTACTTTTAAGTCGTGCCGCACTTCACTAACTAGTTTAATTAGCGCAAGGGCATCGAGAGAGCCAATAGGGTGGTTCGCGATAATTACCACTTTGCCTTCGCTTGGAATACGTTCTTTTTCCACATCACGGGTGGAGTAGCTGATATTGAAGTACTCCAACACTTGTTCAACAAAATCGATGTCTTCATAGTGCGGGTAGGTTTCACCAAACTCGGTAATTTCACGTTCGTGAAGAAGGTGTCTTAATACGAAAGACAGCGATTTAAACAGAATAGGATTGTTCGCTACTTGAGGGTAATGCTTGTTCAGTACGTCGTTTACAGTAAACATAGAACCTGTTTCTCTTTCGGTTTTGGCGAACAATAGCAGGACAATGTGACGCTTTTTACACAGTTTGATGGCAGTTATTTGACAGTGTTAAAAAGATGTTATTGATGCTGGCTCGACAAGTTTATTTCGCCTAGAAGCGTTAAACAAAAGCAGTAACAGGGGGCCTGTAAGCCCCCCTGAAAAGTAGCAGTAACTACGCAGCTTTTGACCGAGAGGTTTTGGTTGTGATTGAAGTTACCGTAGCTGATTCTAGTGAATCGAGGTAATGAATAAGAGATAAATTACCATACATGTCTTCAGCGAGAGCGCTACAGTTCTCTATCCAGTCGCCATCATTAATATAGTGAATGCCGTTTTCAAAACTACTTTCAGGGTGATGAATATGACCACACACTACACCATCAAGTCCCATTTCATCGGCGCGCTTGCAGCATGCTTCGCGATATCGAGCAATGGCTTCATTTGCTCCTTTAATGTGCTTTTTAATGTAGCCAGCCAGTGACCAGTATTCACGTTTTCGCCACGCCCTCAACCGGTTAAACTCGCGATTTAAAAAAAGCAATAGGTCGTAGCCTTTATCGCCAATCCAAGCATGGAATTTACCCATGGTTACATCGCCATCGAACTGATCGCCATGTAAGACTAAATAGCGCTTCCCTTGTGCGGTGGTGTGTACCAACTCTCGCTCTATTTCAATATCGCCAAAGGCCATACCAGAATAAGACTGGATTGGTTCGTCATGGTTTCCTGGTAAGTACACAACACGCGTGCCTTCCTGGCTCATTTGCATGAATTTATGCATGACTTGATTGTGCGCTTTTGGCCAGCGAAATTGTTTAGTCATTTGCCACATATCAACAATGTCGCCCACCAAATACAAGGTGTCTACGGTGATGCTATCCAGAAAGGAAAGTAAGTATTCAGCTTTGCAGTCGCGATTTCCCAAATGGATATCTGAAAGCCAAAGCGTACGATAGTGTGTCTTTTTCATAGCGGTTTCCCAAAGCGATGCCTTGGACCGTCACTATAGGCCCGCAAATTGACACTACCGTGACGCTTGCTTGACCATTGTGTTACAGAAACGCAAGCGCTTTTCTATAGCCCCAACTTATTCGCCACTTCTGAAAGCTTCTCTCGCATCCATATATTGACTAAATCATCATCGGCATTTTTATGCCAGTACATGTGTACGGGGAGTGGCGGTACCTCAAACGGAAGGGGCAAGATTTCAATATCGAATTTATTACTGAATTGTTGAGCAAATCGCGTTGGCATTGTCAGCAAAAGGTCGCACTGACTCACCACATTAACAGCGGCAAAGTAGTGCTCACATTGAAGGGATATTTTTCGATGTAAATTGTGTTGGGCAAGGGCGAGATCAACAGTGTCCAGCTTGGAATCTTTCAAAGACACGAGCGCATGCTGTGCCGCTGAGTAGTGCTCAATACTGGGATTGTCTAGGTAGCTATTTGTTGGTGCGCATACTACCACAAAGGTTTCCTCGCAGATAAACTGAGAACGTATCTCACTGCTGGTGGGAACAAGAGCATCAATTACGATATCAATTTCTTTGTTAGAAAGAGCAGGCGCTAGTTCGGGCCAAGTTACCTGTCTACTATTTACCGTGATATTGGGGGTGTTTAGAACAAGTTCAGGAATTAACGTCGGAAAAAATATAGATTCTAGAATATCGCGCAGCCCAAGGTTAACCGTACGTGGTTTATCACCTATGTCGAACTCCACCTTGCCTTTTAAAGTATTTTCAAGGGTTTCAATTGATGTCACGACCGATGTAATGATGCCTTGGCAGAACGGGGTAGGCACGACTTGTCGCCCATGACGAATAAATAGCGGATCATCAAATTTTTCTCGTAGCCTACTGAGCGCATGACTTACCGCAGGCTGAGTAATATGCAGCGCATTGGCTGCTCTAGTAATGCTGCCGTGCTCATAGACTGCACGTAGCACCACGAACAAATTAAAATCTATTTTTCCATGCATATTATTTATGGGTTTCCATAATAAGGCATCATTTCTATTTATTGTTGAACAGAGTACACTGTGTTAAATGTTAATAAAAGGTTTCTTTTGTAAGGGGCGTGTGCATGCAGGCATCTGTACTTACCGAGGTGTTGTTACCTCTAGCGTTGGCATTTGTGATGTTTGGCATGGGGCTAACCCTAACCCTTGCTGACTTTGCCCGATTGATTAAAGCGCCTAAGGCGGTCGTAACCGGCTTTATAGGTCAAATTATCTTGTTGCCTTTGCTAGCTTTAGGTTTATGTATTGCGTTTGGGGTGCCCGACTATATTGCTGTTGGCGTAATGGTTTTGGCTGCATGCCCTGGCGGTACTACCAGTAATTTAATCAGCCATATTGCAAAAGCCAACCTAGCCCTTTCAGTTAGCCTAACCGCTATTTCTACTATTGCTTGTGTATTTACCACGCCGTTTATTATCCAATTTGCGATTGATCACTTTGTAAAAGAAAACGCGCCAGAATTTTCTATTATCCAAACCGTTATAGGGCTCGTCGGCGTGTCGATTCTACCGGTCGTTATTGGCATGACAATTCGTCGATTTTATCTGGTGTTTGCCAAGAAAACAGAGAGCTTTTTTCGGCAGTTTTCTATGTATTTCATGTTGCTTATGATTGTCGGCGTTCTGGTTTCTGAAAGAAATAATTTAGCCGCGTCCTTTGAAAGCGCGTTTTTGATATGTTTAACGTTAAATTTATTATCGGTATTGTTAGGCCTCGGGCTTGCTAAGCTTTCAAACCTAGTATTTAAAGACTCGCTCACGCTGGCCATTGAAATAGGCGTGCAAAACGCAGCGCTTGCCATGCTGGTATGCATTACCTTTTTACAAGCGCCTGACTACGCCATCGCTCCCGGCGTGTACGGCATAGCAATGTACATCGGGCCCGCATTATTAGCTCTGTGGGCAAAACGGAATGCCAGAATAGCAGTCAAAGCTACCCCCAAAATACTCGTGAAATAATAATAAGTAGGAAATACACCATGCGCATATTGATTACCGGTGGCGCTACCGGCTTAGGTCAAGCCATTGCTCTTAAGTGGGCGGAAAAATGGATAAACAACGATAAAAATATAAATATTTGCATTGCCGATATTAATCAAGAACGGGGTGTTGAAACGGTAGATATGCTTTCTGCACAAGGTGCAAATGCGTTTTATGTTCACTGCGATATAACCTCTGACAATGACGTTAAAGCGCTAGCGCAAACTATCGAAACTCGATGGGGCAGCGTTGACTATGTGTTTAATAACGCTGGGGTCGCTACGGGGGGGAGTCTTTTAGACGAAACTATCGATCAGTGGCAGTGGGTATTCGATATTAACGTGTTAGGCATGGTAAGAGTAAGTCGTGCGCTATTACCGTTAATGCGAAAGCAAGGCAGTGGTTACTTTATTAATGTTGCTTCGCAAGCAGGGCTAACGCCTATTCCTTATATGGGAAGTTACAACGCAGTTAAAGCCGCAGTCGTGTCGTTTTCTGAAACTATGAAGTTGGAACTAGCACCAGACAATATAAACGTTAGTGTGGTTTGCCCTAGCTTCTTCAAAACAAATTTAGATGAGTCGATGCGAAGTAGTAATCCTGCCTCGCATAAGATGATCAACAAATTTTTCGCTAAGGCAGACATGACCAAAGAAGAAGTGGCAGAGTCAATATATCAACAAGTCAGTCAAAGGAAGTTCCTTATTCTCACTCACAAGTTAGGCAAACGTGCGTTCTTATTGAAAAAGCTGTTACCCACGCAGCGCTATATAAGCAATATGCTCAATCAAACTAAAACGATGAAACGAGCAATGGAAAAGCACAATTAAAGAATAAAAATAGGCTTTTTGTTAGCGCCTTATAGCCAGAAACCTTATTACCACTCGCTAGTATGAGTTAGGTGATGAGTTGCGAATGACAAAATTAGTTTCGAATAAATGCTTACCAATAACTAGGTTTGAATAAGCGTTTAGTACAAAAATAAAGAAGAACGATATATGCAACAACAGGTAGTAGATAAAGCGGATAGCGTGCGAGCAGGGGAAGAGCTAGACGTCGGCGCTGTACACAATTGGCTTAAAGAACATATTAATGTATCTAATCCAACCTTGGCAGCGGTTATACAAAGCAGCGAGGCTTTGCCTAAAGTCACCCAGTATTCTGGGGGCGCTTCTAATTGGACGTACTGCTTGGACTATCAAGGCAGTAAACAAAACCAGAGCGAACAAGCGTCATTAATTTTGCGTAGGGCACCAGCAGGTACAAAAGCCAAAGGGGCTCACGATATGGGGCGAGAGTATCGATTACAGCACGCGCTAAAGCCTGTGTACCGGTATGTGCCAGAAATGCTTGGGCTTTGTGAAGATGAAAGCGTATTAGGCACTGAGTTCTACGTAATGGAAAAGTTTACTGGTGTGATACCCCGAAAGAACTTACCCAGAGGTCTAGAGACAACAGAGCAGCAAACCAAGCAGCTTTGCACTAATGTACTCGATAGTTTAATTGAACTTCATAAAGTGGATTATAAAAAAGCGGGGCTTGAGCACTTGGGGAAAGGTGCTGGGTACATAGAGCGGCAAATTAGCGGGTGGAGTGAGCGTTATAGTAAAGCGAAAACCTGGAATGTACCCTCGGGTAAAAAAATTATGCGCTGGCTAGAGAACAACATGCCTGCGAATGAACGCATTTGTATAACGCACAACGACTTCCGGTTCGACAACGTGGTGTTAAAGCCAGATAATTATACGCAAATTATCGGTGTGTTAGATTGGGAGCTAGCCACCTTAGGTGACCCGCTTATGGACTTAGGCAATACCTTGGCGTATTGGGTGCAAGCTGATGATGACTTTTTAGCGCAATCAACGCGTCGTCAGCCAACTCACCTACCGGGAATGCTCACTCGTAAACAAGTTGTGGCGTATTACTGCAAAGAAATGGAGATAGATGTAGAAGATTTTGCTTTCTATGAGGTTTACGGACTTTTCCGTTTAGCCGGTATTGCCCAGCAAATTTACTATCGCTATCACCACAAGCAAACCAATAATCCAGCTTTTAAAAACTTTTGGATCTTCATTCATTACTTAATGTGGCGCTGCAATAAGGCCATAAAAGCATCAGGAAAACGATAATGACAACAAGACGCAATATTCTGATCACGGGCGCGAGTTCCGGCTTAGGCAAGGGAATGGCGATTGAATTTGCCAAGCAGGGGTGTAACTTAGCGCTATGTGCAAGACGCTTTGAGAACTTAGAAAAATTAAAAGAAGAGTTACTCTCAATCAACCCAAACATTGATGTGTATATTCGCTCGCTAGATGTCAATGATCACGATGCGGTTTTTGAAGTGTTCGACGCATTCAAAGCCGACATGGGGACCCTTGATAGAGTCATTGTGAACGCAGGAATGGGCAAGGGCGCGTCTATTGGTACTGGGTATTTTCACGCTAACAAGCAAACGGCGGTGACTAACTTTGTGTCGGCGCTAGCGCAATGCGAGGCGGCACTGGCCATCTTCAGGGCGCAAAATAGTGGTCATCTAGTAACGATTTCATCTATAAGTGCGGTGCGCGGCTTTAGACGTGCTATGACCGTATATGCGGCAACGAAAGCAGGGCTTACGTCTATGACCGAAGGCATTCGAATGGATGTAATGAATACGCCAATTAAGGTCACCTGCATTCACCCGGGTTTCATCCGCAGCGAAATAAACGAAAAAGTAGAGAAGGTACCTTTTATCGTTGATACCGATGTGGGCTGTCGGGCGATGGTGAACGCAATTAATAAAGAGAAGGCGAACGCCTTTGTGCCAAGCTGGCCTTGGGCCATCCTTCACTGGATCATGCGTATTGCACCGGCAAGCTCAATAAGGAAGATGAGTTGATAAGCGTATAGCTAGAGTTTGAACACACCGCAAATACTTTTCAGCTAGTTAGAGCTCGTCTAATGGCGGGCTTTATACTTGTAAGTCTAGGCTTATTCGGAAACAATAAATATACGTTGAACAGATACAAAAAAAGCGCCGAAGGGCGCTTTTTTAACTACTAATCGTAAAGATTAACCTAGTGCTTTGATTTGTGCAGCTAGACGGCTCTTATGACGAGCAGCTTTGTTCTTGTGAATCAAGCCTTTAGTAGCCATTCTGTCAAGTACTGGAGTAGCAGCAGTAAGTGCAGCTTGTGCCGCTTCTTTGTCACCGCTTGCAATTGCAGCGATAACTTTCTTGATGCTTGTACGAGTCATTGAACGACGGCTAGCGTTGTGCTGACGACGCTTTTCGGCTTGGATTGCACGCTTCTTAGCAGACTTAATGTTAGCCAAGGTGTAACTCCCAAAATAAATTCATGTCAAAAACGAGGGTGCGGATTGTGCCTACCAAACGCCCAAATGTCAAACGATTTAAAACTTAAATCGTTTCGCGTTAAAACGCGCAAGCTATTGAACACAAAGTATGCTCAACACGTTGCACATTCTTTGCGACATTTCTCTGCGACATTTTTTGAAAGAGATTCATAATGATATTCTTTCAAGACATTTAAGCGATAGACATGCATAAACAACAGCACCCCATATCGGGCGCGGATTATAGCAAGAAAGTTCATAAAGGTGCACAACTATTTTGAATAAATCGTTTCGTAGACCATGGGCTTTCGCTATTATGGCTCGCTCGCAACCTGTTGTTGCCTCTTTACGCCTTGTAGACGTCTTTAGTTACTTATAAAAAGCGTTTGCTATTCAGCCTATTCTTAATCTCTTATTGGAAGTGTGACGTGTCACGGAAGTTAATAAAATCTGGTCTTATCGTCAGTATTATGACCTTGGTCTCGCGAGTATTAGGCCTGGTGCGTGATGTTGTTGTTGCCAAGCTTATGGGCGATGGGGCAGCTGCTGACGTATTTTTCTTTGCTAACAAAATTCCTAATTTCCTTCGTCGCCTATTCGCTGAAGGTGCATTTGCGCAAGCGTTTATTCCGGTATTAACCGAAGTCCACGAGAACGACGATAGAAAGCAACTTAGAGAGTTTGTAGCAAAAGTCAGCGGTACGTTAGGCGCTATTGTTTTTGTGGTATCGATTATAGGGGTTATTGCATCTCCTGTTTTAGCGGCTTTATTTGGAACAGGGTGGTTTGTGGCGTGGCTCGAAGGCGATGAGGCGGGAGATAAGTTTGTGCTCGCCTCGACCATGTTGAAAATTACCTTTCCTTATTTAGCATTTATCTCTCTAACAGGATTGGCTGGGGCAATACTCAATACCCTCAACAAATTTGCGGTTGCAGCCTTCACTCCGGTTTTACTTAACGTGTGTATTATTGCTTGCGCAATATATTTAGCTCCTACGCTGGAGCAACCCGCATACGCCCTAGCGTGGGGCGTGTTTATCGGCGGTATTGTACAGTTTTTGTTTCAACTGCCGTTCCTGTTCAGGGCTGGGCTTCTAGTAAAGCCAAAGTGGGGCTGGCATGATGAAAACGTAGTAAAAGTGCGTACTTTAATGATCCCAGCCTTGTTCGGTGTATCAGTAGGGCAAATCAATTTGTTGTTTGATACCTTCATCGCCAGCTTTTTAGTTACTGGTTCAATAAGCTGGTTGTACTATTCTGACAGGCTGCTTGAATTTCCTTTAGGACTGTTTGGTATTGCCATTGCGACAGTAATTTTACCTACGCTGTCTAGAAATCATGTAAGCAATAACCCCAAAGCGTTTGCCGCGAATATCGATTGGGCGTTTCGTATGGTGTGTTTATTGGGCATTCCTGCGGCGGTAGGGCTTGGCGTAATGGCAAGACCTATTTTAACGGTTATTTTTCAGCGCGGCGCGTTTACCGCAGAAACCGCCATTATGGCGTCTTACTCGCTAACAGCATACTCGTTTGGCTTGCTTAGCTTTATGCTGGTAAAAATTCTCGCGCCAGGGTTTTATTCCCGTCAAGACACCAAAACACCAGTGAAATTCGGTATTTGGTGTATGGTCGCTAACATGGTATTCAACCTTATTTTAGCGGTTCCGTTTGGTTACATAGGGCTTGCTGTTGCTACTAGTATGTCAGCTACACTCAACGCGGCTTTGCTTTATATTACGCTGCATAAACAAGGTGTATTCGCGTTAAGCCGCACATCGGTTCTGTTTATAGCGCGGGTGGTAATTGCAAGTGCTGCCATGGGCGGGCTTATTTATTATCGCGATCAAGGCTTAGCCTTCTTTGATTTATCGCTTTCCGCCCAAATGATAGAAGTAGGAATAACGATTTCGCTGTCGGTCATACTGTTTATGACTACCATGGTGGTGCTGGGCATGCGACCCAGACATTTCAGAAGCGGCGGCGATTAGTATTCAATAGATGCGAAATAGAGCATGGAGCCAGAATGGCCCGTGTGCTTGGTATTGTGCTCGCGGTCGGCTATAATCGCGAGCTTTGATTTTCTAGCAGTTAAAAGGTAGTGGCTAACAGTGGAATTTATCCGCGGGCTAAACAATGTAAAACCGCACCATAAAGGGTGTGTGCTCACTATTGGCAAGTTCGACGGCGTACACCGTGGTCATCAAGCTGTGTTGGCTAACGTGCTTGAAAAAGCGAAATCGCTATCACTTCCTGCCACCGTAATGGTGTTCGAACCGCAGCCTGAAGAAGTCTTTATGCCTGATAAAGCGCCAGCGCGTATAAGCCCTCTTCGCGAAAAGTACGAATTGCTGCGCCAACAAGGTGTGGACAGACTGCTTGCTGTGCGATTTAACGCTGAGTTTGCTAAGCAAAGCGCCGATACCTTCGTCCACGATTTATTGGTGGACAAACTGGGTGTTAAATTTCTTGTTGTTGGCGACGATTTCCGTTTTGGCAATGGCCGCAAAGGGGATTTCGAAATGCTTGAGGCGGCAGGTCGCCAATACGGTTTCGAAGTAGTAAGCACCCACAGTTTTACCATGCATGCCCATCGAATAAGCTCTACCGCGGTGCGAGAAGCGTTGGCTGACAGCGACTTTGGTCTGTCTACCGAAATGCTAGGGCGCCCGTTTGCTATTCACGGTAGGGTGGTTCACGGCGAGAAAAAAGGTCGCACCATTGGTTTTCCCACCGCGAATGTCATGCTAAAACGCCAAAAAACGCCAATTCACGGCGTGTTCGCAGTTCGTGTCGACGTAGATGGAAAACACTATAACGGCGTTGCGAACATTGGTACCCGTCCTACTGTTAACGGGGTAAGAAACCAGTTAGAAGTCCATATTTTTGATTTGTCATCTGACCTTTACGGCAAGCCCATTACGGTGTTACCGATGGCAAAAATAAGAGATGAAATTAAATTTGATTCTTTTGAGGCGTTGAAAGATCAAATTCAAGCAGATGCAGCACAAGCGCGTCTGTTATTAGCATAGTTAAACGTGATAAAGTCACGAAAAGTTTTTGCGCGTATCAGTTTTATTGAACTCGATTTTTTTAACGTGGATCCTTGTTCGCGTAACGCGTTAGTAAGTCACTGTGCTAGAACATATAACGTCAGCCTTGCGCTAGTAAGAACGACACACAGTTTTACGTTGAACCTTTTACATTCAGCGTTTTAATTTGAACATCGCAAAATGAATATCGCCTTCACAATGTGTTAGTGCATTGGGTGAAAATTAAGGTAACCGGATAATACAATTTTATGAGTGATTACAAAGCCACACTGAACCTTCCAGAAACTGCGTTTCCTATGCGCGGTAACCTTGCTCAGCGCGAGCCGAAAATGCTTAAAGACTGGCAGGAAAAAGGGGTATACAGCAAAATTCGTGAAGCGAAAAAAGGCAAAAAGCCATTTATTCTTCACGATGGTCCTCCTTATGCGAATGGCGATATTCACATTGGTCACGCGGTTAACAAAATTCTTAAAGATATTATTGTAAAGTCGAAAAACCTTTCTGACTTCGATTCTCCGTACGTTCCTGGGTGGGACTGTCACGGTTTGCCGATTGAATTGATGGTAGAAAAGAAAGTAGGTAAGCCAGGTAAGAAAGTTACGGCGGCCGAATTTCGTCAAAAGTGTCGCGAATATGCGCAAAAGCAAATTGACGGCCAAATGGCTGACTTTAAACGCTTAGGTGTGTTTGGTGAATGGGATAACCCATACAAAACAATGGACTTCAAATCTGAAGCCGACATCATTCGTGCATTAAGTAAAATTGTAGACTCTGGTCACTTAGAAAAGGGCTTCAAACCTGTTCACTGGTGTACAGATTGTGGTTCGGCACTTGCTGAAGCAGAAGTTGAATATAAAGACAAAGTATCACCGGCAATCGACGTTAAGTTCCCAGTGGCTGATGTGGCGGCTATTGCAGAAGCGTTTGGCGTGTCTGAAAGCGACTTAACCACACACAAAGCGGGCGTTGTAATTTGGACCACCACTCCGTGGACACTGCCGGCCAACCGTGCAATCAGCTTACACCCTGAACTTACTTATGCAATTGTTGAAGTTCAGCCTTCAAACGAATGGCTAGTGGTAGCGCAGGACCTGCTTGAAAGCTGCATGAGCCGCTACGGCGTTGAGGATTTCCGCGAAGTGGCAACCTGTACTGGTGCTGCGCTTGATAAGCTAAAAGTTAATCACCCATTCTTAGACCTTGAAGTTCCGTTAATTCTAGGCGACCACGTTACAACTGATTCTGGTACAGGTTGTGTACACACAGCGCCAGCCCATGGTGTTGACGACTTCAACGTGGGCAAGCAATACGATATCGAAGTTTATAATCCGGTAGGTAACAATGGTGTGTACCTCGAAAACACACCGTTATTTGCAGGCAAGTTTGTATTTAAAGCCAACGATGAAATTATCGAAACGGTAAAAGAAAAGGGCAACCTTGTCCTAAACGTAAAATACGAGCACAGCTACCCGCACTGCTGGCGCCACAAAACGCCAATTATTTTCCGCGCTACGCCTCAGTGGTTTGTAAGCATGGATAAAAAAGGCCTTCGCGCTGAATCACTTGAACAAATTAAGCAAACCAAGTGGATCCCAGACTGGGGGCAAAACCGCATTGAAAAAATGGTTGAAGGTCGCCCAGACTGGTGTATCTCACGTCAACGTACGTGGGGCGTGCCTATTCCTTTGTATGTGCATAAACTTACCGGTGAAATTCACCCAGAGTCTGCGGCGTTAATGGAAAAGGTGGCACAAGAAGTTGAAGCTAAAGGCATTCAAGCGTGGTGGGATCTCGATGACGCAGCCCTGCTTGGTAGCGAATTAGACAACTATGAAAAAGTGACCGATACCCTAGACGTTTGGTTTGACTCAGGTGTAACTCACTACTTCGTCGTAGACCGTCGCGATGACATTCCGGCCTCTGCCGATTTATATCTTGAAGGTTCCGACCAGCATCGCGGTTGGTTTATGTCTTCACTTATGTCATCAACTGCCATGCACGGTCACGCGCCTTACAAAGAAGTGCTAACACACGGCTTTACGGTAGATGCCCACGGCAGAAAAATGTCGAAGTCGGTAGGTAACGTTGTCGCACCGCAGGAAGTTACTAACAAACTAGGCGCAGACATCCTTCGCCTATGGGTGGCATCTACTGATTATCGCGGTGAAATCGCGGTATCGGATGAAATTTTAAAGCGTGCTGCAGATGGCTATCGCCGCGTACGTAACACCGCACGT
Source organism: Alteromonas sp. ABD4_190 (assembly GCF_056160105.1). NCBI lineage: Bacteria > Pseudomonadati > Pseudomonadota > Gammaproteobacteria > Alteromonadales > Alteromonadaceae > Alteromonas > Alteromonas sp. ABD4_190. The sequence continues at coordinate 627,009 of NZ_JBSWWN010000001.1, read as the reverse complement.
TTCCTGCTTGCTAACCTTAATGGCTTTGACGTTAAAGACGCCGTTGCAGAAGACGATATGGTCGCCCTTGACCGCTGGATTGTTGCTCGCGCCAAGGCACTTCAAGAAGAGCTTATCGAAGCGTATGACAACTACGACTTGCTGGTAGTGTCACAGAAGCTTACGCACTTCTGTTCAATTGAACTGGGTTCATTCTATTTAGACGTTATTAAAGACCGCCAGTACACGGCAAAATCAGATGGGCTAGCCCGTCGTTCATGCCAAACGGCCATGTATCATATCATTGAAGCATTGGTTCGCTGGATGGCGCCTATTACCAGCTTTACTGCACAGGAAATCTGGGAAACGCTACCAGGTGAACGCAGCGACTTCGTATTTACTGAAACCTGGTATGAAGGGTTTAATAACTTCACGCAAAGCGATACGTTTAACGATGCTCTATGGCATCAAGTGCTAAGCGTAAAAGACGCGGCAAACCAAGCAATGGAACAGGCGCGTAAAGATGGCGAGCTAGGTGGCTCACTAGAAGCGAGCATTTCGCTTTATGCTACAGAGTCTCTTTACAACGTACTCGCTAAACTAGAAGACGAGCTACGCTTCGTACTTATTACGTCTGGCGTTACGCTAACTAAAGTTGACAGCGCACCGTCTGATGCGAAAGCCACAGACGTTGAAGGTTTATGGTTGAGCGTTGATAAAGCAAGCGGTGAAAAGTGTGTTCGCTGCTGGCATCACCGTGAAGATGTAGGCTCGCATGACGGTCACGAAGAGCTTTGCGGCCGCTGTGTGACAAACATTGACGGTGATGGAGAAGAGCGCCACTATGCCTAAGCTTTTTCGCGAAACGGGGTTGCGTTTCTTATGGATAAGCGCGATTGCGTTTATCCTCGACCAATGGAGTAAGTACACGGTTATCGACAGTATGTCACTGTATCAGTCTATACAGGTACTGCCGTTTTTTAACTTTACTTACGTACACAATTACGGCGCCGCATTTAGCTTTCTAGAAAATGCAGGTGGTTGGCAGCGCTGGTTCTTCACCGCTATAGCGGTTTTGGTAAGTGTAGTAATTTTGTGGTGGCTGAAGCAGTCCCCCCGTTCTCAAAAAATGCTGCCCGTCGCATTCGCCTTTATTCTAGGCGGTGCACTAGGTAATGTTTACGACCGTTTAGTCCATGGTTATGTCATCGACTTTTTAGATTTTTACGTAAATAGTTATCACTGGCCAGCGTTTAACATTGCCGACAGCGCCATATTTATAGGTGCGGCTTTACTGATTATCGACATGTTTAAAAATGGCGATAGAAAAAGCGAAGGCAACGGTGCAGACGCGCAAACAAGTGCCGCAGACAGTAGCGAAACCATTAAGTAGTATTCGGAAAGGTTATGACAGACTCATTGATAATTGGTGCTGACAACGAAGTTATTCTTCACTTTGATTTAAAGCTAGAAGATGGCTCTGCCGCTGACAGTACTCGTGTAAACAACAAACCTGCCAAAATGGTGATGGGTGATGGTAGCCTTACGCCGAACTTTGAAGCGTGTCTGCTTGGGCTTAAAAAAGGTGACAAAAAGTCATTTAAATTAGGCCCTGAAGATGCATTCGGTCAGTCTGATCCGAATAATATTCACTATATGGATAGAAGCCGCTTTGGTGCAGACTTACAAGTTGAGGAAGGCATGATTTTAGCGTTTGCTCAGCCTGATGGTTCAGAGATTCCGGGTATAATCCGAAGTGCTGCTGGGGACTCTGTTACGGTAGATTTCAATCATCCGCTAGCAGGGCAAACGGTTATCTTCGATGTGGAAATTATTGATGTTAAACCTGGCGTGTCAGCACAAGGTGGAAATTAGTTATGCAAATTCATTTAGCTAACCCTCGCGGCTTCTGTGCGGGCGTAGACAGAGCTATTACCATAGTTGAGCGTGCGCTAGAAATGTTCGAACCGCCAATTTATGTGCGCCACGAAGTGGTACACAACAAGTTCGTTGTAGACGGGCTGCGCGAGCGCGGTGCGCTGTTTGTGGATGAGCTGCATGAAGTGCCAGACGACAGTATCGTAATTTTCTCGGCGCACGGTGTGTCGCAAGCGGTAAGAAAAGAAGCAGATAATCGCGGTCTTAAGGTGTTCGACGCAACCTGCCCGCTGGTTACAAAGGTGCATATGGAAGTGACCCGCGCTAGCAAAACGGGCACTGAATGCATCTTGATTGGTCACGCTGGTCACCCTGAAGTGGAGGGCACCATGGGTCAGTACAGCAATGAAGAGGGCGGTATTTATTTAGTTGAATCTGAAGCTGATGTGGCAACGCTTGAAGTTAAAGATCCGACCAACCTTTATTATTGCAGCCAAACTACGTTATCTGTTGATGACACCGCCGATGTAATCGACGCCCTTCGCGCTAAGTTCCCCAAAATAAACGGTCCGAGAAAAGACGATATTTGCTATGCCACGCAGAATCGCCAAGACGCTGTGCGCGACTTATCACAAGACTGTCAGGTTCTGTTGGTTGTTGGGGCACAGAATAGCTCAAACTCGAACCGTCTTCGAGAATTAGCTGAAAAAATTGGCGCTAAAGCCTATTTGATTGCCGACGCTAATTGTATCCAAGAAGAGTGGCTAGAAGGTGTAGAGCATATTGGCGTTACTGCAGGCGCATCTGCACCTGAAGTGTTAGTGCAAGGTGTGGTAAACAAGCTCAAAGCGTGGGGCGCGGTTTCAGCTTCTGAGCGTGCTGGGCGCGAAGAGAACGTGGAATTTGCCGTTCCTAAAGAGTTACGCGTTAAACAAGTAGTCTAGCTTTATAAAAAGTTTGCTGATATGTTAAAAGCACCGCATAATAATGCGGTGTTTTTTTATGCTTTTGTCTACTTAAATTCAAAGGCTTACGGATACATAATAATACGTAAAAAGGAAGTTCCGTTGAAATCAACAATATCGCGCACCAAGGGAACATAGGTACGCAGACTGCTTTTTCATTCAATGTCGCTTCTCATTTAAATTATACGTTTTAATAACAAGGGATACCCTAGGCTCTATGCCTTTATTGTACTATTAAATAGATAGTACAAAATTGGCGGAATTGCCAATAACTGCAAATGGGTAATCATTAAGTAATGAGGATACAAAAGTTACGATGATGCTAGTTAAGGAAAACCGCTTTCTAGAGCAGCGAGGTGCTGGACTTATTGAAGTCCTCATAACATTATTCATTCTTGCAATTGGTTTACTTGGCGTTGCGGCACTACAGTTTACTGGTTCATTCGCAAATAAAGACGCCATTAGTAGAACGCAAGCGGAAATGGTTGCTGCACAAGTTGCTGAGCGCTTGCGAGCAGCTGCGCGCCCCTCTACCACAAGCGATGGTATGGTTGTGAATAATGCCTATTTTAACGACGATACTTACAACTTTTCTACGCTCTCTGGCTGTAGTGGCAACCTTTACAAATGCTTCTGTTTGACGAGACCTGCGTCAGTTCCGAACTGTGAAGGCAATACCTGTACAGAGACTGAAATCGCAAATTATGATGGTTGGGCGTTATCTTGCGCCGCCGTTCAAACTAATCCTGAGACCAAAGTCGCTGTAAATTGTGATGACAATGACGGCGCGGATATTTACAGCTGCAGTGCTGGTTCGCGTATTGAAGTGTTACTTACTTGGCCGGTAACTTCTTCCGGTAATACAAAGTATACCTTGAACGCCCGGTGTAATGAGAGTACATCTGACAGCAATGCCTGTGTATTTAAGGATATTACGTTATGAGAAGGACTGCTCAATTTAAAAAATGTAATAAAGTTAGCGGGTTTACGCTAGTTGAGTTAATGATTACCTTGGTACTTGGTTTAGTAATATCTGGCGCTATTATCCAAGTTTTAGTGAGTAGCAGCGTAACCAATACATTTAACCAAGCGGTAGCTCAGGTTCAAGAGTCTGGTCGCTACATCATGGCTCGATTAACCGCTGAATTCTACGAGGTCGGAAGGTATGACACCGTATCCGCAACAATAGATGATTCAGTAGACATTATAAGTGAAGCAGCCTTTGTTCATAACAACCCTATTGCAGTACCTGGCGATTTTGTTAGTGAGGTAACCTTAGGCAGTGTTCAAGCAGCCTCGGGAGGTAATGATGATTTGGTGGTTAGTCTTTTGGCATTAGAAGATTGTACAGGGAACTCCCATGGTTATGCCGCTGGCGATGAATTCCACGCGGTCAATCACTATTATGTGGTGAACAACGAGTTAAAATGTACCGGATACGATGGCAGGGTATTGCGCGGTCTAAAAGCGCAAACCGTTTCACCTAACTCAGTAACGCTTCTTGACAATGTTGAGAGTTTTCAAGTGCAATTTGGCGTGGCTACAAGAACTGACACATCGAGCGGACAAGCCGTTATTTATGTTACGGCAGGTCAAGTTGAAGCGTTGAGAGACGCAAATCAACAGGTTGTTTCGTTGCGGTGGGCTGTGTTGCTTAAGAGCTACGAAAATGAGGCGCGCCTTTCAACACCTCAGGAATTCGCACTGTTAAATGAAGACTCTCGAACAATGGATACGGGTCATTACTATCAAGTATTTTCAAAAACATTAGCACTGCGAAATATGAAAAACTTTGTAAGGGGGTCAATATGAAGCAGCATGGCTTGGTTATGGTATTTGCACTGCTTGTATTGCTTTCAATTACTGTTCTTGGTGTTAGCGCTGTTACTAGCAGTCTTTCCCAATCTAAGATGGCGGTGTCAATGCAGCAAAGCGGTCTTGCGTTCGATGCTGCTGAGGCCGGTATTGCAGGCGTTTTCTTTGAATCAGAAGACGAATCACTGTTAACTGACCCTACAAAGACAGATCCGTTGTCTGAAGCAAGGCAGGGCAAGATTCTAGACCCGGAAGTAGAAACAATGAGCTGCTTTGATGAGGCTGAATGGACGGATCGTTACGTAACTAATGCGGGCCTTGGTTGGAACACTATGCATGATACCGACGGTACATATCAAACCGAAGTATCATCAAAGAGCTGGTCTAGAACAGCTTTTATTCGCGAGCAGGCCTGTCGCGGGTCTAGCAATGTAATAGGTGGAAGTAATATCAACTGTCACGTATTTCAAATACGCGGTTGTGGAAAAGTGGAAGGGAAGCCGACGGTAGTCGCCAATAGTTTGGCAGCGTCTGTGTTTGCTCCAGCAAATCAGTAGGTAAAGAAAAGTGAAAAAATTAACAAGTTACCTTGCATCAATAACGGTATTCAGCTGCATAGGATTTTCAGCTGTTGGCGATGACCTAGATATTTATTTGGGAAGTTCAAGTAGCACGGTTACCTATAAACCGAATGTTTTGTTCATCATGGATACATCAGGCAGTATGGGCAGTACGGATGGAACCGGCAAATCAAGGTTGTTAAGGGTTCAAGAAGCATTAAAAGAAGCATTAGACGGAGCCACAAACATTAACGCTGGCTTAATGCGTTTTTCTGACGATGGTGGGCCTGTGCTGTTCCCTGTTCGTGATATTGACAGCCCTATCAATGCAGCTTTGGTCGCAACTATCACAGGCGGAGATGACGATGCCTACGAAGTGGGAGGCTCGGTATCGCTAGATTCTAATACGCTATTGCTCAGCGACGGCATCGACACCGTTACCACTGGTTTACGTTTCTCTGATGTACCTATTCCGCAAGGCGCCGTAATAACCAGTGCAAAATTGCGTTTTACATCTGAAGAATTTGATATTTCATCCACTACATTAACGATATCTGCCGAAGCGGATGCTTCGTCAGCGGCCTTTACTGATAGCTCAAGCAATTTGAGCTCAAGAACAAAAACGACTGCTCAAGTTGAATGGGCCGGTGATAATACATTTCCTGAATATGGTGAGCTAGTACTTTCACCTGATATTTCATCCGTCATTCAAGAGGTTGTCGATCAGGCTGATTGGTGTGGCGGAAACAAGCTAAACATACTCATTGATGGTGTGGGGGCGAGTGCAGCTGCAAGCCGTGAAGCTTGGGCATTTGATGCAGGGTTAGGAGCCCCTCAGTTAGTCGTAGAATATGACGAGTCTACGGCAACAGGCTGCATGTTAGGCGACTATATTTATCAGGTAGCCAGCCAAGATGAAAACTATGAAGAAGACGATGATGGTGAAGGAAATACCGGTGATAGATTGGACTTTTCTTCTGATAGAAATAACTATATTGGCGTTCGGTTCAACGACGTCAAAATAGCGCAAGGCGCTGAGATAGAAGAAGCATATATTGAGTTCACGGCTCGCGGGGGGTGGTCTGGTACAGCCAGTACGCGTATTCGCGTGGTGAATGAAGACGATGCTCGTTCGCTTCACTATAGAAGTAGTCGTGAGGATAACCTAAGAGATCTTCCTAAAACAGGCTCGATAACTTGGTCTATGCCAGCATTCACGAATAAACTTTCCTATCGTACACCCGACATATCGTCGCTGGTGAAAACAATAGTAGATAAACCTGGTTGGGACGCAGGTAACAACATCGCTTTCGTATTCGACAGCTTCTCAGGACAACGTGGGGTAGAGTCATATCAAGGTTCACCTGGTGGTGCTGCAAAATTAATTGTGAAATTTCGTGGTAATGCTGTACCTGGTGCATCTTCTACCGTAAGACAGCATATAAAGAGCAAAGTAGATGAGCTGTCCGCTAATGGTTGGACGCCTATAGTTGACACCTTATATGAAGCAGCAAGTTACTACGGTGGACTACCGGTTTACTATGGGTTGCAGCGCGGAAGTAGATGGGTACCGAGCAACGTAAGACAACCTACGCGTGTCAGCCATCGCGACTCTTATGTGGGCTTAGATTCTGTACTCCCTTCTGGCTGTTCGGCCGATAATTTATCTAGCGAAGCCTGCGAAGATGAGTACATTCCAAGTGGTGCGCGGTATGTTTCACCTGTTACTGACCTTCAGTGTCAAGTAAACAACCACATTGTATTATTGTCAGACGGGGTAGCAAACAACAACCACAGTGTCGATGAAATCGAGAGTTTATTAGGTACATCTTGTGAGACCAGTGGTTTCACAGGGGGAGAGCGCTGTGGCGTAGATTTAGTTCGAAACATAAGCAGTACCGATACGTCTGTTATTGGGCCTAAGGTTATTACACATACGATTGGTTTTGCCTCAAGCAGCAGTGCAGATTCTTATTTAACAAAACTAGCTACTCAAAGTGGCGGTGGTTTTCATCCAGCAGATGATAGTACTCAACTTTTAGAGGCGTTTAAGTCAATTCTAAGTTCAGTTAAAAAGGTCAATACTACCTTTGTAGCGCCTGGTGTTGCGGTTAATCAGTTAAACCGATTGACTCACAACGATGAACTCTATTTTGCGTTGTTCAAACCAAGCGAAGGAGCCCTATGGCCAGGAAACTTGAAGCGATATAGATTGGACGGTCAGGCTATTGTTGATAAAAATGATGATGTTGCCGTTGATAGCGATACAGGTTACTTCGATGAAGGTTCACACAGTTATTGGTCAACACTAGAAGATGGTAATGATGTTGCCATGGGCGGCGCGGCGAGCAAGATGAGTGTTACTCGCAACGTTTATTTCTTTGATGGTCCAGGTGCCATTAAGACCACTGCAAACGCTATTCATGAAGACAACGTGTTGATTACGCCTGTAGATTTAGGTATAGACAGTGTTACCGATGCTGTAGCGCTTAGAGAAGCTTATCTAAAATGGGCTCGAGGAGTAGATGTCAAAGATAGCGACGGTGACGGTGATAACACAGATGTTAGACTGCAAATGGGCGACCCTATCCATTCGCAGCCTATTATCGTTGATTACGGTTCAGAGTCGGTCATTTTCATAGCAACGAACCATGGTATGCTGCACGCTTTTGACAGCGAGACGGGTGAAGAACTTTATGGCGTTATGCCTAAATCCCTGCTGTCTAATATTGGCGATTTTTATGACAACATTTCAACACGCGATCATACTTATGGACTAGATGGTGACCTAGTGTTGAGAATAGACGGCCCAAATAAGTATCTTTATGTGGGAATGCGTCGAGGTGGTCGTAATTACTACGTCTTTGATATTACTAATAAAACATCTCCTTCGCTTAAATTCATGATTGAAGGCGGTACTGCCGGTTTAGAAAAGCTTGGTCAAAGTTGGTCTCGCCCTATATTTACCAAAGTAAAAATTGGCGCTACAGATAAAAACGTCATGATTATTGGGGGAGGTTACGACGAGGATCAGGATGGCAGAGTCGTCAGAGGTTCAGACGCTGTCGGAAATGCCGTATTTATGTTTGATGCAGACACTGGTGCTCTCTTGTGGAAGGCGAGTAATACTGATGCTAATTTGAATATTGCCGATATGGAATACAGTATTCCTGCCAGAATTTCTGTTATCGATAGAGACAACGATCGTTATGCAGACCATATGTACGTGACCGACACAGGCGGGCAATTATTTAGGTTAGATATATACAACGGAGAGTCAGTGTCAAACCTAGTAAAAGGGCAGTTAATAGCCGACTTCAATGGTGATACCGCTGAAACTAACCGTCGTTTCTATTATGCTCCCGATGTAACTGAGATAGCGTTAGCTGACGAACTCTACTACGCAGTGGCTATTGGAAGTGGTTGGCGTGCTTCGCCGCTGGACACTGTAGTAAACGACAACTTCTACATGGTAAAAGATGAAGGGGTATTTAAGCGTGATAGCGACGGCAAATTTACATTTCCATTGGAAACCATTACTGAAAGTGATCTTTTCAACGCTACTAACCATGCGCTTACGAGTGATGACAGCAGTGAGCGAGAATTAGCTGCAGCAGAGTTCGCTAACAAAGACGGTTGGTTTATAAATATGTCTACCGGCGGTGAAAAAATCCTTGGTTCTCCGTTGATAATCGATTACAAGGTGTTTTTCACCAGTTATGTGCCGGCGGTCAGTAGTGAGAGTGCCTGTGCTCCGCCCACTGGTAATAGTAGGGCGTATTTAGTGAGCATGTTCAACGGCAATGCTGTTGCTGATATCAACAGAAATAATGTTGTAGACGCCAACGATAGATCGGCTGAACTTAATCAAACTGGTATTGCACCCGATGCCCGTATTCTAATTCAAGATATTACTAACCCCGTGGTTTGTCTGGGAACGGAGTGTGCATCTGCAGTTATTACTGACACTGAAGAGCCTGATCCAGACGCGCCTCCGGGCACTACGCCGCCAAGTGCATGCGTAGGGCAGTTTGCTTGTCTTGCTGAAAATATATTTGGTCGGTTCGAGCGTATTAAACGCGGAAGTTGGAATTCTAGTACGGAGCGAGAGTAATAATGCGAAGTAAACGCCACCAAGGCTTTACCCTTATAGAGCTTATGATAGCCGTTGCAGTGGTGGGTATTATAATTGCTATTGGTTACCCGTCATACAAAGGCGTTGTCGTAGATGGTTATAGAGGAACGGCGCAGGCAGACTTGCTTGCTCTTGCGTCTGCCATGGAGCGTCACAATAGCGGCACCTTTAGTTACAAAGGGGCTGCAAGTGGCGGTTCAGACACAGGAGAGCCAGCGATATTCGCCACTTACTCTCCCTCTTCTGAACCTGCGGCAAATAAACGCTATAATTTAGAAATTTCTGCAGCAACTGCTGGTGCTTACGAAATAAGAGCTGTACCTGTGAGTGGAAGCTCACAAGCTGGAGATGGTACGCTGTTTTATTTTAGTGATGGCCGTAAGGCGTGGGATAAAAACAACAGTGGTGGTGCTCCAGGCTCAGATGAGTACTGCTGGTCCTGCTAAAACTTCGTTACAACGGCGTCAATTCGCCTAGATGTTGAATATCGGCCCATACTTGCTCATATTTCATATCGAGTAAGTGGGCCTCTTCTTTAGTTAATCTTTTATTGTGGTCAGACTTACTCTCAATTATCGCCTGCCAAAGTAAAGTGCTTTGAATATAACTGTCTAGCAGAAATGTACTAGAAGTGCTTAGAATAAATAGTATGGTGAGCACTTCAAAAAAAGAACTGCCTCGTTGGCCTATACTTGCAATTTTAGCTACTCTTTGTGTTCTTTTTATTGCTTTAAGCTTTTTCATTTACACCTCTATTGTTGTATCCATGAACTCGGTACTATCATTGTCTTTGCTAAGTTCGGGTGTTGCTGCAGACTTAAAAGTATTTCTTCACTGTAAAGCAAATCGCCGTCTATTCGTTCTGTTAAAGTATCGAGAGACGCATAAGCACCGTTGAGGGTGGCCGCGTTATCAATGCGAAATTCATGTGTTTCGCCATTGTTGATAACCAGAATTAAGCCGTAAAATTTAGCATCTGAGCGCAACCTAAAATCCCCATTTTTAACAATAAGCAAAATGGGAGAGCTTGCACTCCCGTGTGAAACAGCATGTTTCTCAATAGCGCAATCACCATTTATCCAGTACACAGTTGATATAGGAAGGTCACTACAATCTGTGTGAACAGATATATCAGCAAAATAGTTTGGCGAAATTTCAAACCATTTTCTATTAAAAAGAGTTTGGCTTATGTCTGCGGAAGCTTGGTTTATTTGGTGATCGCTTAACCGCTGAAGTAATGCGGGGTAGCGTACTGTTAACACGGAAAAGTTTAGTTTACCTTTTCTTAGCGTTATATCGAATAGAGTGACTTGCTGGTTCTTTTCACCTCTTAATGCAGTCTGATTTATTGTCAAAGTCTCATCAACTGTAGAAAATCTCTTTTCTGTTTCTTCCGGACCAAGCGTGCGAAGAGATTCGACAACGTCTTTCATTTTCTTTTTTACTTCTAGTCTAAGCTCTTGCTCCCTCCTGTTAAATTTTTCAATTTGGTAAAATTGGTCAACACTTTTTGCACTACCGACAACGACAAGCGTTGAGGTTAAGAGGAGTATGCAGACTACGGCTAGCGCTATTCCTCCGTATTGAAAAGCTTCTGCGTGATGTTTATGTATTGTTTTATATTGCATTGGGTACTCCTACAGAGAAAGTACGTGTAATTTCTGTGCCAGCAAGTGTTTTTGGCGTTGCGATAATTTCTACCCGCAATAATGTTCCCCAACTTGTTGATTTAACTCTAGAGAAGGATAAATGGTTTATGCTCATGGTTTTCACGTCAGTTAAATCAAACCAGCCTGGCTCAGAACACGCTTTTGCTTCAACGCGATATTCTATGGCATTGTCTCTTAGTCGATAGCCTAGGAACTCTTTGTCTTCAGCATTAATAGTTCCGTCATGATTTTTATCGTAGCCGAACGTGATACAGCTGTTATGCATTTCTTTGGGATATGCTGAGAGATTAATCGTATCGACAGGCGGTATTGGTTTGCTAGTTAAATCAAGTGATGTAAGGGCAGTGTAGTTTGCTTTTGAAATGGATTGTGTTAGCACACTCTGAATAGCTCTCATATCATCTTCAATCATACTAGAAAGTTGTAATTGAGCATTAGTCGTATGTAGGCGAGATAAAAATGATATAGCAAGAGACACTAGCAGCATAGAAAGAGAACTCGCGACCATTAGCTCAACGAGAGTAAACCCCATAATAGTTTTTGATGTCGACAGTATTCCTTGGTTTTTACTTCTCAGCACGGTGCCACCCCGCTGATATGACTGTCAGAACATGTTCTTACGCGACCCAAAGTACTTATCACGGTTTTCCCGGTGTAATGTTTTGAAGAAATGAATAGCGTAGTAGCTCCACCGAAATCTAATGTGCCGAGGGGAGTGAATGTTGTGCTTTTTTCCTTCTTACTTGAGGTTTCTAGCGTCACTCGGCTTGAGTTCAATTTGAGTACGGTAAAGTCGGTATCGCCATCGCAGGTTGTCGTGTCATTACAACGGCAGCTTGGTAGCCTACTCACTGAAATACAATTGTTACTACCTCCCATTGCGCTAACATGAACTGGAGTTTTGTGAATAAGTGCGCTGATACGTGCACTCTTAGTGAGCTCTGCTACTTCTACTAAAGCTTGCTTAAACTGAGTTTGTTCGTGCCAGGCTTTAAAGGAAGGTGCAGCAGATAAAGAGACAATGCTCATTATGGCTATAACCAGCATGACTTCTAGAATGGTGTATCCATTGCTAAGGCCCCATGTTTGCCGGCAACTATATTTGTTATCTTTTAAAACCATGCTTTAGTCCGGTTATTAGGTAATCGGTTAGTTGGTACTGTTAATGTATCTACAAACTACTCACAGGGAAGCTGTACGATGGAAGGGATTTTAAATAAGAAAGTGTGGGGGATTAGCGCCTCAAAGGGGATTACACTGATAGAGTTACTAGTTGCACTTGCGTTGGTGGCAATATTATCGAATATAGCAACGGCGGGGTATCGTTCAATAGTTCAACTATCTTCAAAGATGAGTGCTAAAAGCTACCTACTCAAACTGCAGTCTATACAATCAAGGCAGTGGTTGCGAAAAGGGAGTTATCTTTCGCTTATTGATATGCCTGTATTGGAATTAGATGAAACAGAGGTTAAGCAAGATTACTTAACCTCTGAAGACTACAGTTTTACAGTTAACTTAATGTTTATGGAAGAGGGAAGTAAGTGCAGGGCACTTAGCATTAGCGAAGCCAAACGCTGGCCAGAGCAATGCTGGTAGCACATCAGCTTAACTACAAGAGAGCGCTGAACCTGATAGGTCTTCCTTTGTTCCATCTCCATCGCCATCAATTGCGACAGAAATTCTGCCGAAAAGGGAAAGGATGACAGCAGATGCATAAGTAGCATCATTGTCTTTAGGACAAATTGTGATAGTCGCTGCGGTGTCTATAGCGCCCTGCTCGTCAAAAGCTATGCTACCTGATATACCATATATGAGGTTGGCGCTGTTTATAGGGTCGCTGGTAAAAAGTATGGTTTCGTCACTGTCTCGGGAACCATTTATATTTCTATCTATAAATGCCATTTTGGCATTTGACCAGTCAGTTTCACAGTCTTCATAGTCAGCCGTGGGGCAAAGGATAACCTCAGTTTGCTCATCCACTGCAGTAAAGCGTGCACGTTGAGCTACAGCACTTAAACTGTTTATGTCAGCAGTGATTCTATTTTTGATGATAATACTTTGAATGCTAGGCCCAACGGCTGTCACTAAGATTGCGACTATGGCCACAGCTACAAGTAGCTCTAGAAGGGTGAAGCCTCGCTGATTATTGATATAGTTTGATTTCTTGTTAAGTCTATTTTTGCGCATTATTTGCTTAAATCTCTTTTATATGTGCGAATTCCTCATCTTTGGTGAGGCTCGTTCAGTATTCGCGTTTAACTTCCTGTCATTCTTGTAATTTACATGGTGGGCGAAGATGCATCAATGGTTATCTTTTTACGTTAAACTAAAAGATAGTTTATGATCGTATCTCATTGCGTGAATAAGCATTACTGAACATACATAACAGCTATAGCCTAAGTGCGATTTGTGCCATCAAGAATCGCGATATAGAAAAGTAATAAGGCAGGATAGTACTAACATCTGAGCTCAGATTGTCGTACTATTAACTAATTGAACTCCTCAACAATACGTGGATATTACAATGCAAAAACAAGCAGTTATTGATGAAATGAAAGTGCTGCCTGAAATCGATGTGGAATATGAAGTTGCACGTCGAGTATCGTTTATCAAAAAGCAGTTGCTTACCTCTGGTTTGAATTCACTGGTGCTGGGTATTAGTGGGGGAATTGATTCATGTACGTTGGGGCGTTTAGCTCAATTGGCTGTGAATGAGTTAAACGATGAACATCACGAAAACTACCAGTTTATAGCCGTACGCTTGCCGTATGATACGCAAGCTGATGAAGAAGATGCACAGAAATCTATCGAGTTTATTCAGCCCTCTCATTCTCTTGCAGTGAATGTTAAGCCAGGCGCAGACGCAATTCATGCCTCAACTTCACAAGCCCTCGCTAACGCCAACCTTCTTCCTGAAAGTGATGCGAAGCAGGACTTTGTGAAAGGAAATGTTAAAGCACGTACCCGTATGGTTATCCAGTACGAAATTGCTGGGATGGTTGATGGGCTTGTTTTAGGTACAGACCATTCGGCTGAAAATATTACAGGGTTTTATACCAAGTATGGTGATGGAGCGTGTGATTTAGCCCCGTTATTTGGGCTTAGTAAGCGCCAAGTCCGTGCAGTGGCAGCCCATTTAGGTGCACCGCATAATGTAATCACTAAAGCGCCAACCGCTGACTTAGAAAGCTTGTCGCCACAAAAAGCTGATGAGCAAGCGCTAGGCATGTCTTACGACCAAATCGATGACTTTTTAGAAGGCAAGCCTGTTTCTGCAGAAGTGGAAGAGAAATTGCTCTATATTTATGAGCGTACACAACATAAACGTGTACCAATTCCAACAATTTACGATGAGTTGTAGTCATGAAAAAAATTGAAGCTATCATTAAACCGTTCAAAATGGACGATGTTAGGGAAGCGCTAGCTGAAGTCGGTATCGCAGGGATGACAGTGTCAGAAGTGAAAGGGTTCGGACGCCAAAAAGGTCATACCGAGCTTTATCGCGGTGCTGAATACCAAGTTGACTTCCTACCTAAAATCAAAATTGAGCTTGTGCTAGATGATGACCGCGTTGAACAAGCGGTAGAAGCCATTCAGTCATCTGCTAAAACGGGCAAAATAGGTGACGGCAAAATTTTCGTTTATAGCGTTGAAAGTGCTGTGCGTATTCGTACCGGTGAGCAAAACGAAGACGCAATTTAACGATTTGGTTAATTACTTCACAAATGAAAAAGGAGCCGCTGGCTCCTTTTTTATACAGATTCAATATTAATTGAAAATAAAGGGGAAGTGGCTTAGTGGTCGTGACCACAACCGCCTTCGCTGTGCACATGACCGTGCTCAAGCTCTTCTTGCGTAGCTTCACGCACGTCTACAACCGTTACATCGAACGTCAACGGAATACCTGCTAGCGGGTGGTTACCGTCAACAACAACTTCTTCGTCAGTTGTTTCGATAATGATCACAGATTGCTCACCCTGCGGGGTAGTGGCACGGAAAGACATACCAACTTCAACATCCATACCGTCGAACATTGAACGAGGTACGGTTTGAACAAGTTCATCAGAACGTTCACCGTAAGCCTTCTCAGGGTTTACAGAAACGTTGAAGCTGTCATCTTTTGATTTACCAATAAGTGCATCTTCTAATCCTTCAATTAAGAAGCGACGGCCTAAAAGTACAACTAGCGGCGATTTACCTTCTGAAGAGTCTAGCGTTGTGCCGTCTTCGGTAGATACGGTGTAGTGTAGCGTTACAACGCTGTCAGAAGTAATTGTCATAACAAATCCTATCTTGGCCCTATGATAAAAAAAGGGCAATAAATTTAATGCAGCAGTAAACTGCTTATCGACGTTTTTTCACAATATTGCTTGCTTGTTGCTCAATACTGTACGGCAAGCTATTAGGGTAACAGGTAATGGCGTGGTTATCAGCCAGTCTGTGTAAATCTTCGGTGGTAGTGTCGTTATTTAACACGGCAATAAACCAGGTTTCGTTATCGAGCGACGCAACATTCAGTACTTTACCCGCTATACGCCAATTTTCGCCTAATTGCTTTTCAAGACTGTCACCAGGTTTGATATCTACTTGTTCTTCAAGATTAAAGCTGTAGGCAGCACGTTTGTTTTTACCCAAAAATCGTGTTCGCGCAACCACTTCTTGCCCCATGTAACAGCCTTTATCGAAGTCGATACCGTTAAGCGCCTGCACATTAATCATTTGTGGCACGTATTCCGCTACCGCTTCACCCTGTACTAAGGCGTGCACGCTTTCAATCTGAATGGCGTCAAACACAACGTGGGAATAACAAGCTACAGTTTTTGTCTCAATTAACGTGTTTAATTGCTTTGTGCCGGTTTCATCTAAAAGAACAACAATGCCTTTGCGAGTAGTGTTGGCGACAAATGCCACGCCATGCTCGCTTTCTATTTTCGGCAGCATAACTTTATCTGCGGTATCGCCCTCAACAAGTTGTGCGACTTCATCGCTTGAAAACAGTTGTCCTAATAGGGCGTTTACCTCATCAGACTTTGCAGCATCGAGTGAAATGAAGTAAGTGCTGTAAGCCTGCGAGTCGTCAACGATATCGACCTTAGAAAACACGCCATACTTATTTAGCTGGGCTAACGAATGGCTGCCCGCATCATCATTTGTCAGCATCAATAACTTGCTTAAGTGTCGGGTCACGTACCCCGTAGACCACGTCTTGCCTTTGTTGTCACAATGCGCAAAATGCCTGGCAGTGTTTTCGTCTAGCTTATTAATGTTGACCGTAATTTGCCCCTGAAGGTAACTGTCGGCCTGTTCTCCTTCCAAAGAAATTATCATGGTGTTCGAAAGCTTGACCATAAATTCTTGAGGAAGATTTTGTAATGCTGCGATAGATGTCATATTCACCACTGTAAAGTTCGCTGTATGTACTCAAGGTATGGTAAAACCAGCAATATTCAAGGGTAATACGCACTAATGTAAACAGATTAAGTTCTATTTAGTTTGTCTATCCGACCAAAAGAGCAGTGATCCCCAGCCGTAGGACATGGTATTATTGATGGCGAATAAAAAACGGTATAAAAGACATATGTTTGAGCCCAAAAGACTAGCCCGATTAAAGTGGGCGTGCCGCAGAGGCATGCTAGAGTTAGATGTACTATTGCTTCCTTTTGTAGAAGAAGCCTTTGACTCACTAAGTTACGAAGACCAAGAAACATTTGAACGTTTACTTACTAGTGATGACCCGGATTTGTTTGCTTGGATAATGGGGCATCAAAAGTGCGAAGACCCTGAATTAGCCGCCATGGTGGCGACTATTGTTAACCGTGTCAAAGTATAGAGTTAGCATAAAGCATAATAGATTTAGAAAAGTATTTGGGGAATTATGCGTGGCCGTTTGCCTTATGGCGGCACTATGCAGTCTTCCTCAATACCTATGGTCTTGGCTGAGTTTCACCGCAGAATTAGTGTGCATAGTTGCCGTGGCTACGTTAATGATAGTCTGGCGTCTTTATGATGCGTTTAGTAACAATATTTCTACTACTCAATATGCACTCTCTTTGACCAGCGATGGTATTATTCGCGCTATTGACGATAGTACGCTCCCTTTGGAACCAAGAAGCACGACCATGCCCAGTGTGTTAGCCGATGCTTTATCCGATGGCACATCGATGAAGATTCATCAGTCTTCCCAGTTATTTACTTGGGGAATGTGCATTAACGTGTTGCGTCATAAACGGCATTGGTTTGAAAAAGGTCATAACCATTTGACGTGGGTCTTAAAAGGTGAGTGCTGTGAGGCAGACTACCGCAGGTTGGCAAGAGCCATTATTTTCGCAAGAAAAGCGACGCCTTAAAGGAATTTAACAGATGTTTCGTGAGTATACTAAAGCGTTATTCAAACGCGTTGACGCAAGGCAACTTATGCAGTTTAAGCCGCCTACGTTGCCGCAGCGCATATACACAAAAACGCTCAATGTCGATAACGTGCACTATGCTTCTTTTTGTCAAGAAGTCGATTGGCCGGCGAATGAGCATGCTCATCCTCTTTATTTGCAGATGCTTTCGTTACCGTTACAGATGCAATGCTTGCTAGACAAACAAAGCCCATTTCCTTTACTAGGTCTTATTCATGCTGCGAACAAAGTGTTTGTGCTAGAGCATTGTGATTTAAGCGAGCCATTTGAATGTCGTGTGCGTTTTCACGACGTGAGACCCCATAGCCGCGGGTGGGAAGTGGATGTTATGTTAGAAGCACTTCAGTCGGGGAATCTGGTCTATCGGGCCATAAGTAGCTATTTGGTGAAAGTTAAAGCCGTTCATGTAGCGCCACTTGGCCCAAAAACCGACCTAAACGACGAATGTAACCTAGAAGATAGAGGGTTAATTGCTGAAATTAATGCATCGGCAAATACGGGGCGACGCTACGCTAAGCTTTCGGGCGACTACAACCCTATTCACTTGTCTGCCATATCTGCCAAAGCCTTTGGCTTCAAACAGCCCATAGCTCATGGGATGTGGACTTTATCTCGTGCAGTGTCAGCGTTTGTTACTCACCAAGAGTACAGTCAATCCATCACCGTGAAAGAAGTAAATTGTCGCTTTAAAAAGCCTGTCTTCTTGCCTAATAACATTCATATTCAACAACACTGTAAAACGGATACTAGTGCGCTGTTAGACGTAACCGATAGTGACGATAGCCTTGTACATTTATCAGCGAGCGTGGCGTTTAATCAAGAAAAACTCTAAAAGGGTGATAGCCCTGAACTGAATATCAAATCCAGGGTTAAGAAAAGGCATCAGAAAGAGTGAATGAGAGAGCATACAAATATGCTCTCTTTTTTTGGGGCGTTTTTCAATAGCACTGTTTGCATGCAAGTACTGCATTCTTGCAGCATCTATTCGCCGCTTTGGGTGGCGTTTTTAATTTAAACGTAAGCCCTAAATAACCCTACACTAGCAAGCGTGTATCGCTATATGCTAGTCGGCGCCAGAAAAGCTGTCTTGAGTAATTAATAAACCTACGTCAGAGCCCGACAATTGCTTTCTTGGAGTAAGAATCGTGGGAACCGGATTATCTAATTGTTCAGGGTGGTCCAGATTGAAATGTAGGCCTCTGCTTTCCTTTCGCTCCATTGCACATCTTACGATTAACTCAGCAACAGTTACTAAGTTTCTAAGCTCTAGTAGGTTATTACTTACTCTGAAGTGTGAGTAGTACTCAGTAATTTCTTGCTCTAAAAGTTTAATACGGCGCATTGCTCGTTCAAGGCGCTTATCAGTGCGTACAATACCTACGTAATCCCACATAAATAGTCTAAGTTCGTGCCAGTTATGCTGAATAATAACTTCTTCGTCTGAGTTTGATACTTGGCTTTCATCCCACGGCGCAATAGCCTCTTCACAGTCTGCCTTGTTAAGGTTTCTAATTATATCGTCTGCAGCGGCACTGGCGAACACTACACATTCAAGTAAAGAGTTAGACGCCATACGGTTAGCACCATGTAGACCCGTGTAAGCGACTTCCCCGATTGCATACACATTATTTAAATCGGTTTTAGCATTGAAGTCGGTCATTACCCCGCCACAGCTATAATGTGCAGCAGGTACTACTGGAATAGGTTCACGGGTAATATCGATACCAAGAGAGCGGCACTTACGATAAATATTAGGGAAGTGCTTAACGATAAAATCAGCAGGCTTGTGACTAATATCTAAATACATACAGTCAGCGCCTAATCGCTTCATTTCATAGTCAATAGCGCGGGCGACTACATCACGGGGCGCTAGGTCGCCTCGTTTATCAAATTTGTGCATAAAGCGGGTGCCATCGGCGTGGCAGAGATTTGCGCCTTCTCCGCGCAGCGCTTCAGTAATTAAGAAATTACGAGCCTGCGGGTGGAATAAGCAGGTAGGGTGGAATTGGTTAAATTCCATGTTAGCTACACGGCAGCCTGCGCGCCATGCCATGGCGATGCCGTCACCACTTGATACGTCAGGGTTAGATGTATATTGATAAACTTTGCTTCCACCGCCAGTAGCCAAGGCTACGAAAGGCGCGCGTATCACTTCCACGTGTTCTTGTTGTCTATTCCAAACGTAGGCACCTACAACACTGTTTTTTTCCTCTTTTGAAGGGATAAGATCAATGGCGTTATAACGCTCAAAAACGTGAATGTTTGGGTGAGTCGATACCGCGTCATTCAATGTAATCTGAAGTGCTTCACCTGTGGCGTCAGCGGCATGAAGAATTCGGCGGTGGCTGTGCCCACCTTCGCGGGTAAGGTGAAAGCGTTCCTCACCGGATTCACTTTTCTCTGTATCAAATGGCACACCGTAGCCGATGAGCCACTCAAGAGAAGCCTTTGCGCGTTCTGCGGTAAATCTCACAGCAGGCTCTTCGCATAGTCCTGCGCCTGCGGCAAGCGTATCTTTTACGTGTGCGTCTATAGAGTCTTGTTCATCGAATACTGCGGCAATACCGCCTTGTGCATAGCGGGTAGAACCTTCATTGCGGTCACTTTTACTAAGTACAATAACCTGACAATGGTCGGCAAGCTTAAGCGCTAAGCTCAATCCTGCTGCGCCACTCCCAATAATCAATACGTCACAACGATGTTCTATTGCATTTGATGTGGAAGTTAGTGAAGACGATACAGATTTCATGTATTTTTATATCAATTCAAACGAGCAAAGGTTTGGCAAGTCTAAAGGATGAGTAGCAAAACACAATCATTCTTGCCCCCTGACTTGAGCATTTTTTAAAATATTTAATGCTTATACAGAACTTTTGTAAAAAGAACGCGTCTATACACATGCTTGTTAGAGCTATGGTGTAGTTGAAGTAGGGAGTAATGGCTCGAATGAGCGAGCAGATAACCGACCAACAACTGGTCGAAAAAGTACAGCGTGGCGATAAAAATGCGTTCAACTTATTGGTAACTCGTTATCAACATAAAGTGATGCATCTTGTTTCTCGCTATGTGAAAAATACCGGTGACGTTGCTGATGTAACGCAAGAAGCGTTCATTAAAGCATACCGTGCCTTACCTAATTTTCGTGGCGACAGTGCATTTTATACTTGGCTTTATCGGATTGCGGTAAACAGCGCCAAGAACTATCTTGTATCTCAGGGGCGTAAGCCGCCTGCAAGCGATGTTGACGCCGACGAAGCTGACTTTTACGAAGGTAGCGATGCTTTAAAAGAGCAATCAACACCAGAGCGGAGCCTGTTATCTGAGGAAATTGAAGAAACCCTGTTTAAGGTAGTTGAAAAGCTGCCGGACGATTTACGCATGGCAATTACACTGCGTGAGATTGAGGGGTTGAGCTATGAAGAAATCGCGAATGTAATGTCGTGTCCTGTGGGTACGGTCAGATCCCGTATTTTTAGGGCCCGTGAGGCGATTGATAAAGTTATTCAACCGTTGTTAGAAAACTAAAAAGAAATAAAATCAAAAAAAGATGAACTTTCTTTTTTCCACGATGACTAACAGCTGTGTTAGGGTAGTTAACGATCACTTTGATCTGGAAATGAATATATGACGCAACAGCAAGAAAAATTGTCCGCATTCATGGATGGTGAGATAGAAGGCAATGACATCATCGATGCAATTAAGCACGATGAAGCGCTTCAGGCCAAATGGCAACGTTACCATGTGTATCGCGGTGCAATGCGAAAAGAGGCAAGCGTTGCTCCTCAGTTGGACATTACCGCAAGCGTAGCAGCTGCGCTTGAAAACGAGCCAGCCATAGTCGCACCTAAACGCTCGCGCTGGCAGTCAATACCACTCGTTGGCAGTGTCGTTCCTTTTGCGAAGCAGTCAGGTCAGTTTGCAGTGGCTGCATCTGTGGCAGTGGCAGTTATTTTTGGTGTTCAGTACACCAATAAAGAAGCACCAACCGAGCCATTTATGACAGCGCCAACAATTGCACCTCAAGGCGGATTGTCTCCAGTGAGTTTGGAGCAAACCCGAACCTTACCGCGCAACGATATGAACGAAATGCTTGAGAAAAAGCGTAAAATAAATGCGCTAATTGCTGACCATGAGCAGCAAATAAAACTTAAGCAAGCGCAGGAAGAAGAGAGTGAAAACGAGACAAGCGGATCAGAGCGTCCATAGATTATCGTTGAGCGAGTCAAAATGAGTTAAAATGTGCACTTCGTTCCCAAGTGCGATGAAGATGCATTTTATATTTTAATCATACCAGCATATACTGCTGGTATGTTTGTTTTAAGGCGGGAATAATGCGCTGTAGTTCTATCCTTGCACTTTTTTTCATTTCGGGCGGGGCTATCAATGCCACGTTTGCCCATGCAACGACACCCAGCGAGGTGGCGAATTCTTCTGTTACAAGAGTTCAAGCAAATAGTGTTAGCGATGCTAAATCAGAAGATAATCCCAATACCAGCACAAACGTTCCCCAAGGGGAGGGTGTTCAGCAGGGAGAAGGGCTTCAAAGGCAAACTGAACAAAGTCTCAACGAGGAAAACGCGTCTGCTTCACCCACGCCTCAGCTTCAGTCGGCAAGTCAGTGGCTGGCTGAACTTAAAAATATTATTACCAATGCCAATTTCCAGGTGTCTTTTGTGCAGACTGTCGCAGGAAAGGAAACGGTTCCTTATCTGTGGCGGCATGGGATAATGGGGGATGGTTCTGAACTAGAGCAATTAAACCTTCAAAATGGGCCTGGTCGCGAGCTTATTCGCGTTAATGACGTAGTGAGCGTATTTGAACCCGACGTTCAACCTTACAGCCTACGGTCAAAGCATATAAATGGTCCAATACCTAGTGCATTGCTCTACCACCCAGAGCAACTCAGTTCAGCCTATGAGTTTGTCGCTGTTGGAAGAGCGCGGGTGGCAGGGCGTTCAGCACAGCAAATTCGTATTGTCAGCCGAGATAACACACGGTTTGGCTATCAACTATGGCTCGATGAGTCCTCTGGTATGTTGCTGAAGCTTAATATGCTTGATTTGCAAGGGGCGTTATTAGAGCAAATTCAAGTTACCGCCTTTGCCATATCGCCTGAACCTGCGGAATATTTCTCGCGAATAAACTCAGCATCATTGCCAGCGCCTATGGCTTTGAGTAATACCCCAAGCCGAGCACACAAATGGGATGTCACATATTTACCTTCGGGCATGCGAGAAATAAAGCAAGATACAAGACGCCTAGCCTTAACAGGTCAAGTAGTAGAATATAAACTCTTTTCGGATGGCCTAGTGGACGTATCTGTTTATGTTCAACCAGCCGAAGATGCGCTCGGCGAAACCCTTGCGTTACGAAACGAAGTCAGCACCTTTTTAACGCTGACCGACGGGAAAGCCCAAGTGACGGTAGTAGGGGATATTCCACTACAGACTGCTAATGCTATTGCTACGTCTTTACGACCTGTTGCCAATGCAGGGCAATAGAGAGCTAGGGTTTAGCAGTGCTTTAATACGGTAATAAAGAGCGAATATGATTAAAGAAACCGCCACTGTAGTTGCCGTTGATGGTGATACGGTAACAGTTGAAGCGGCAATTAAATCCACCTGTAATGCATGCCAGGCCCAAAGTGATTGTGGTACCGGTGTCATTTCTCGTGCTATTGCACCTAAGACTCAGCAATTAACTTTACGTACGCCTATGCCAGTACGGGTCGGTCAGCAGGTGACTGTGGGCATACCCGAAGCGGGTATTTTAAGTGCGTCGGCTTTCTTATATTTGTTACCGCTAATTGCTTTCATTGGCGCGTATTCAGCTTTTATATCACTGCTTAGCTCCACAAGTTTTAACCATGAATTATGGGCGCTGGGTCCAAGCGCTTTGGCGACTTTCCTGACTTACAAGCTCATTGCTTACAAGTTACACCGAGTTGAGCGCACGAAATATCAACCCGTTTTATTAGGCCAGCAAGGCCTGAACTGAACGAAGCACCTGCTCATAAGTAGGTTTAGCTCTTTTTATTTGCTCATATACGCTGTAGAGCCCCAAATTAGCAGTGCTTTACATGCTTCAAATTTCAAGGCATGCGGGTAAAGCCACGCCAAGTTGCCACTTTTATACGCTTTGCGTGCATGGGCATTAAAATTTCCGCTATGCCAATTCGCTTTTCGCGCCAGAAATGGGTAAAATCCGCACGCGCTGCGTATAAGCCTTGAAGCAAGGCAAGCAGCATATTTTGTTTAATGAATTTTTCTGCAGGTAATTTCCAGCATTATGCAACAATCGCACATTCGTAACTTCAGTATTATCGCCCACATTGACCACGGTAAGTCTACGCTGTCAGACCGTCTAATTCAGCACTGTGGAGGGCTAACCGATCGCGAAATGGCCGAACAGGTTCTCGACTCAATGGACCTGGAAAAAGAGCGCGGTATTACTATTAAAGCGCAAAGCGTGACGCTGAACTACGAAGCACGCGACGGTGAAACCTATCAGCTTAACTTCATCGATACACCAGGACACGTTGACTTCACTTATGAAGTATCTCGTTCATTAGCAGCCTGTGAAGGTGCACTACTTGTTGTTGATGCCGGCCAGGGCGTTGAAGCACAGACGCTAGCAAACTGCTACACCGCTATCGAGATGGATATGGAAGTGGTACCTGTATTGAATAAAATTGACCTGCCGCAGGCTGAACCAGACCGTGTTGCAGAAGAAATTGAAGACATTGTCGGTATTGATGCACTTGACGCTGTTCGCTGCTCAGCGAAAACAGGTATTGGTATTGAGGATGTGCTTGAAGTTATTGTAAATAAGATCCCTCCACCAGAAGGCGATCGTGAAGCGCCACTTAAAGCATTGATTATCGATTCGTGGTTTGACAATTACCAAGGTGTTGTTTCATTGGTAAGAATCGTGGAAGGTCAGCTTAGCAAGAAAGACAAAATCCAGATAATGTCTAACGGACAAACTCACCAAGTGGATAAGATTGGTGTGTTTACACCTAAACCACTAGATACGGGTACCTTAAGAGCCGGTGAAGTTGGTTTCATCATTGCCGGTATTAAAGACATTCAAGGTGCACCAGTGGGTGATACTATTACCTTGGCTCGCGAGCCTGCTGAAGCTATGCTGCCGGGCTTTAAGAAGGTTAAACCTCAGGTTTATGCGGGTATTTTCCCGATAAGCTCAGATGACTACGAAGACTTCCGCGATGCCCTTGCTAAACTAAGTCTGAACGACGCTTCACTATTCTATGAGCCAGAAAGCTCAGCAGCGCTTGGCTTTGGGTTTCGTATTGGATTCCTTGGCATGCTGCACATGGAAATTATTCAAGAGCGTTTAGAACGCGAATATGACCTTGGTCTCATTACCACAGCACCTACGGTAATTTACGAAGTCGAAACGACCAAGGGCGAGACGCTTACCGTAGATAGCCCGGCTAAACTGCCGCCAGTAAACGATATCGCTGAAATTCGTGAGCCTATGGTTGAAGCCAACATTCTTGTACCTCAAGAATACCTAGGCAACGTTATTACGCTTTGTGTTGAGAAGCGCGGTATGCAAACCAACATGACATACCACGGTAAACAAGTGGCGGTAACGTACGAGCTGCCAATGGCTGAAGTAGTGCTTGATTTCTTTGACCGTTTGAAATCTACCAGCCGTGGCTTTGCGTCGCTTGATTACAACTTCAAGCGCTTCCAAAGCTCAGATATGGTACGCGTAGATATTCTAATTAATGGCGAGCGTGTGGATGCACTAGCGGTAATTACGCACAGAGAAAACTCTCAGGGACGTGGTCGTGAATTGGTAGAGAAGCTTCGCGAGCTTATCCCACGCCAGATGTTCGATATCGCTATTCAGGCGGCTATCGGTAACCATATTGTTGCAAGAAGTACGGTGAAGCAGCTGCGCAAAAACGTAATCGCGAAGTGTTACGGCGGTGACGTAAGTCGTAAGAAGAAACTACTTCAAAAGCAAAAAGAAGGTAAAAAGCGAATGAAGCAAGTGGGTAATGTTGAATTGCCACAAGATGCGTTCCTTGCAGTACTTAAGGTGGGCAAATAATGGCAAATTATTTCTCCTTAATTTTGGTGGCACTCACCTTAATAACAGGACTAGTCTGGCTAGTGGATAGCCTAGTGTTTGCGCCAAAGCGAAAAGCGCGTTTACAGGCTGCAGCGACTGCAGAGGGTGCGGGCTATGGAGAAGACCCTCAGCTGCCGTACTTGGTCGATACTTCACAACAGATATTCCCTGTTATAGCTTTCGTTTTGGTATTGCGCTCCTTTTTATATGAGCCGTTCCAGATTCCATCAGGTTCAATGATGCCCACGTTATTGGTGGGTGACTTCATTTTAGTTGAGAAGTTTGCGTACGGAGTAAAAGACCCTGTTTTCAGAAGTAAGTTAATTGAAACGGGTGTGCCAGAACGCGGTGATGTAGTGGTTTTCAAATACCCTGAAGAACCGTCAATAGACTACATCAAGCGCGTAATCGGTTTACCGGGCGATACCGTGGTTTATCAAAATAAGCAGGTTTACATCAAACCTAAGTGTGAATCTGGTAGCAATTGTCCAAAGTTAAAAGCAGTGCCGTTAACGTTCCAAGAGCGCGGTGAGTTTGTACAAGACATGGCGCAACTTATGCGTTACACCGAAGATTTAGGCACAGTAGAGCATGATATTCTACGCCACCCCGTTCGCGAAATTTCACCAGTTAATTTCTACACTCAACCGGGAACCCGAAGTAACGAGTGGATAGTGCCAGAAGGTCAGTATTTCGTACTGGGCGATAACCGTGATAATAGCCGCGATAGCCGTTTCTGGGGTTTTGTTCCAGATGCAAACTTGGTTGGAAAAGCCGTAGCAATTTGGATTTCTTTTGAGTTCGAGCGTAGCCCTTCAGACTTTCTTCCTACGTGGGTTCCAACAGGTATTCGATTCGAGCGTGCAGGTGGCATTCATTAATGCAGGGAATTGATAAATATCGTCGTCTTTACAAGGCGATAGGCTACACATTTACCAATGAGGCGTTATTAGAGCAAGCGCTTACTCACCGCAGTGCAGCCAAACAACACAATGAACGCTTAGAGTTTTTGGGCGATGCTATTTTAGGCATGATTGTGGGGGAAACACTGTTTAAGCGTTTTCCAACAGTACCTGAAGGCAAGCTTACCCGCATGCGCTCCACATTAGTTAAAGGCGAGACGTTAGCTGAACTCGCTAAAGAAGCCAGCGTGGGTGAATTACTCAACTTAGGGCCAGGTGAGCTTAAAAGTGGCGGTCATCGCAGAAGTTCGATTTTGGCTGATGCAGTTGAAGCTATCTTAGGTGCTATTTATCTCGATTCAGGTATGGATGAAGTGCGTGGCGTTATCGACCGTTTGTGGGAGACTCGCATAAACAAGCTCGACCCTAACGCCCACCCTAAAGACAGTAAAACACGTCTTCAGGAATTCCTGCAAGGTCGCAAGCAGCCATTGCCAACGTACGAGGTGCTGTCTATTTCCGGTAAAGACCATGCGCAAACTTTCGAAGTAAGCTGCAAAGTAGAAAGTCTACCAAAAGCAGTCGTGGCGTCTGGCAATAGCCGTCGTAAAGCAGAACAAGAAGCTGCTCGTTTAACATTGGAGAAGCTTGATGACAACGCATGATGAGTCAAAGTTGCCCGAAATGCCAGAGATGCCAGATATACAAACTCGCTGTGGCTTAGTAGCCATAGTAGGGCGCCCTAACGTGGGCAAGTCAACGCTGCTTAACCGTTTGCTGGGTCAAAAAGTAAGTATTACCTCACGTAAACCTCAGACCACCCGTCACCGTATTCTAGGTATAGATACTGACGGCGACTATCAAGCGATTTACGTCGATACACCAGGGCTTCACCAAGACGAAAAACGCGCGATTAATCGCTACATGAATCGCGCCGCGTCTAGCTCATTAGCTGAAGTTGGCCTTGTGCTGTTTGTCGTGGAAGGCGATAGATTCAACGCCGAAGATGAAATGGTATTAAGTAAGGTTAAACAAGCAAACCTTCCTTGCTACCTCATCGTAAATAAGATGGATAAGGTCGAAGATAAAGAAAACTTTATGGTTCACCTTCAAAACCTTGGCGAGAAACACCCATTTGAGCACATGATCCCTATCAGCGCTAAACAGGGCAAAATGGTAGAAGATATTAGAGACTTAGTAGCTAAGTCGTTACCTAAGAGTGAGTTTTTCTTCCCAGAAGACTATATCACTGACCGTTCAAGTCGTTTTATGGCTGCTGAAATCATCCGTGAAAAACTGATGCGTTTCACTGGCGATGAGTTGCCTTACTCTACTACGGTAGAAATTGAGCAGTTCAAAATGGCTGACAATGGTGTTTATCGTATTAGTGGCTTAATTTTGGTTGAGCGCGAAACGCAAAAACGCATGATCATCGGTAAAGGCGGTAAGCATTTGAAAACCATTGGCGAGCAAGCGCGTAAAGATATGGAAAACTTGTTCGACAATAAGGTGTTTTTGGAGCTTTGGGTTAAAGTGAAACAAGGCTGGGCAGACGATGAGCGTGCTTTACGTTCACTAGGCTACGGTGACGACAGCAACTTTTAGCCTAAATCGTTGTTAGCATTAGTACGTTGAGCCTTGTTCTAATGCTAACTAGCGCTACATTCTCAAGTGCTCTTGATAAACGTGAAGCCAGAAGCATTCGCGTAAAGGTATGCACAAACATCTATAATAAGCATTATTAATCATAGTAATCTCTTCTCAGGAGCGGTATATGGCAATTTCAGATATGCGCAGGCAGTACTCGAAAGGCAGTTTGAGTGAGGCAGATATTACTTCAAGTCCGTTTATTTTGTTCGATAAATGGCTGAAAGACGCTATTGATGCTGGTATTCCCGATCCTACGGCGATGACGGTTGCCACTGTTGACGCTAATGGGCAACCTTCTCAACGTATTGTTTTGTTAAAAGATGTCAGTGAAAAAGGCTTTGTGTTTTTTACAAATCTTGGCAGTCGAAAAGCGCAAGAACTCTCGGTTAACCCAAAAGTATCCTGTCACTTCCCATGGTTCTTTATGGAGCGCCAAGTTCGCGTATGTGGCAGCGTTGAAAAGCTTTCTGTTTCTGAAAATGCAGCTTATTTCTTCTCTCGCCCTAAAGACAGTCAATTGGCGGCCTATGCGTCTAAACAAAGCAAGCCAATTGGCAGTAGAGAGCTTTTGCTTACCCAATTTAGGCAGTTAAAAGATAAGTTTGCGAACAAAGAGCTACCTGTGCCGGACTTTTGGGGAGGCTTTCGTATTGTGCCTCATCAAATTGAATTTTGGCAAGGTGGAGAAGATAGGCTTCACGACCGTTTTGAGTATAACAAAACCGAAGATGGCGCATGGGCAACACAGCGCTTAATGCCTTAAAAGCTCATATTGAATGCATAGGGTAACTAGTCTTTTACAATGGCTAGACATTTTAAGCACTTAGTATTTGATTGAGCGTAAAGCGTAAAGCGTAAAGCGTAAAGCGTAAAGCGTAAAGCGAGCAACACCATGATTGATAGTCATTGCCACCTCGACTTACTTGCATCAAAAGTAGATCTTCATACTGCGCTGGAAAGTGCCAAAGCTGGAGGCCTCACTCGCATAATGGCACCAAGTATTAACCCATGTTCTTGGGAAGCAATTCAAGCGCTTAGTGAGCAGCACAGCAAACTTTTGCCTATTGATACCGCGCTAGGTCTTCATCCTTATTTTTTGACCGATAGCAATCAAGATAATACAGGTTCTACCACTGACGTACCTGAGCATGCAATTGATGAAAATCTCGAACAGCTTGAAGCGGCTGCTGCCACTCTGCATCCTTCGGTAAAAGCAGTGGGGGAAACCGGTATTGATGGGCACATTGATGTGCCATTGACGCTTCAAAAGAAAGTGCTACACGCCCATTTAAAACTCGCTGATAGAAAAGCGCTGCCTGTTATTTTGCATCACCGAAAAAGCCATCACTTATTACTTGAAGCCTTTAAGCAAGCTAAGTATCAAGGTATTGGGGTAGTCCATGCTTTTTCGGGTAGTGTGGAAGCGGCCAAAGCCTATATTGAGCGAGGCTTTTACTTAGGAATAGGTGGCACGATAACCTATGAAAGAGCACAAAAAACGCGAGATACCCTTAAGTACCTGCTAGAGCACCACTTCGATAAAATACTGCTAGAGACTGATGCCCCAGATATGCCCATGTACGGCAGACAGGGAGCCCCTAATCAACCACAGTATCTATCTGATGTGGTTGATGTAATACACAAACTTTTCGCTATATCGCCTAAACAAGCAATATCCATTACAACACAAAACTATTTTCGCTTGTTTAAAGCAGAATAGAATTGCGCTGTAGTGTAAAAAAGTGTGGGTACCCGCCTACGGTTCGCTTTTCTTTCTCATCGACTCGATGGCTTGTATAAACCAAGGGCGAGATTTATAAAACGCCCGCGTCAGGTAAATGCCTAACATTAAAGCCAAAAACACTAAAATACACGCAATTAACGCCAATTGATAACGCAGGGCAAGGGGACTTTCTAATATTGTCTGCGTATCCATATGAATGTTCACATAGCCTAATACATTATCATTGTTGTCGGTGATCACCCCGACATAGGTGAGCGGCGTCACACCTTGAGACTGGCTCATCGACACAACACTTTCAATTTGAGGTAAAGGCGCAATGTACCTTCCGTCTTTATCAAACACTGATAGAGCAAGAATATGTGGCTCGTTAACTAAAACGGTGGCTACACTTTCAATGTAGTTTCGTTGGGCAAGGGTACTCGATAGTGAAGAGTCAGAACCTTCTTCGCTTACTTGATTAGCTGCTTGCTCAGCTTCAAATGCGGGGCGAAGTAGTTTAGCGTACTGCCTTGCGATGCTCTCCCCAGAAAAACGAGTTTGCACCGTTAGCCAATCACTTTGGTATTGCTGCAGCAAAAGTATCAATACAATCACCAGCGCAAACACCGTACTTACAATCAGCGTGTGAAATAGTCTTTTTAACGCTGTGTAAAGTGAGTGCGAATTGCTTTTTGATTGTGAAGGGGCTTTGCTCAGCACGTTTAACAATGCGTAATTCCATAATTGCTATGATTTGCCTAACAGTAGGGGAAATCTAAATAATTTTAAAGGGGATATTTTATTAGTTAGCCTAATTGGTTAGCATTAGCGCATCATTTGCCAATTACCACAGTCTCTGTGTGCGTTATGAAAGACATATTCACCATCGAAATCAATAATGACGATATTCATTTAGCTTCATACCTGGCAAACATTGTCAGCGCTGAGCACAATACGCAAGCGTTTTCTCATACGCTAACTGTAATCGGACAAGCTATAACCCCATATTTATTAAGAGGCGTACTAGATAAACTCAAAAACGTATTTTCGCCAGTAAGTGCTGCGTTTCATCATTTGCATCAGCAAATGGGAGATGATGCTATCGAAATAAGAGGGCAGGTAATTAACGCAAAGCCTGAGCAAATAAAGTCTTTACTTGGTGATGTCAGTGATGCTTACCACCTTGATGTTGGGCTGCAAACCTCGCGACCGTCTTTGTCTGAACCTGGTCTTCTGGTTATGGATATGGACAGCACGGTTATTGCCATAGAATGTATTGATGAAATAGCAAAACTGGCTGGTGTTGGTGAACAGGTTGCCGAAGTGACCGCAAGAGCAATGCGTGGAGAAATTGCCTTTAACGATAGCTTAACGCATAGAGTGGCGTGTTTAGAGGGGGTACCCATTGACCACCTTAATCAAATACGCGACAGCATTCCTATTATGCCTGGTATTCAGACTCTGCTTAAGCATTTAAAAGCGAATAACTGGAAACTCGCTATTGCATCGGGTGGCTTTACGTTCTTTGCTGACCATTTAAAAGCAAGGCTGGGACTGGACTATGCGATATCAAACACGCTTTCGGCTAAAGACGGGCACTTAACAGGTAAAGTGGAAGGCGAAATTATTAATGCTGATGTGAAAGCTCGCACGGTGAAAGTGCTGTCTGAAAAGTGGCAAATACCATCGAGCCAAACCGTTGCTATGGGCGATGGGGCGAACGACTTGGTGATGATGGCTGAATCAGCCTTAGGCGTTGCATGTCACGGTAAACCTCTAGTGAATGAGAAAGCGGACGTAGCCGTACGCATTGGTAGTCTGCACAGCCTTCTTTATTTCTTAGATAAATAGACGCTAAAGGAATTTGAAAGGAAACAGCTATTCCTGCTTTCCCACGCTTTGCTAGGAAACTTGCCAGCGCCTTTGGAGTGGACAATTATCTGTGCGGACTTGTATACAAGCGCCAGTTGTTAAAATAATTGGCGCTTAAACAAATTTGAGATTTGTGCTTAGTTTTTTCTAAGCGCAGACCTGAATATGTACATTAAAATATTGTCTCTTACTTAAGCGTTGGTAACCATGGCTTTAGGTTGTACAGCGCTTTTTAACGTTTTATTCGCCGTAATGTCTTCCATAGTAAAGCCGTATCTTATGAGAACCTCATCAGTGACGTCGACAAGGTGGGAACAGGCGGCAATACTCCACATTTTCTTTTCTAACTCACGAGCTCTGTGCATGGCGTACATGGTGACGTAGTTAATTTCTGTTTGCAGCATGGTCAAGTCAGGCTTGCCAGTTGTGGTTAGCATAACGTGTATAGCGACAAACTGACCGCGCACCATGGCTTCTCTGATAAATGCACGGCGTTGTTCATTGCTTTCAAACTTATGTGAGTAACGAGGAATGATCGCCATTCGCGGCTCTTTTTGAGACGCATCGAAAGATATGAATAGCTCTTGTCTTAAGGGCATATTCTCAAGCTTAACTGCTTTGATACCACTTTGTACGAAAGGAGAATCTTGCTTTCTATCTCTAAATAAAAACTCCAAATTTACTTTACCGCGCTCTGCGTATTGCGTGGTAAGGGTAGTGATGCGTTCGTCTTGTTTTCCAACGATACACGCCTGCGGAGTATATCGAACACCTTCTTTACTCATCAGAAAAGATAAGGAGGTCGCGTTTCTTGCATTTATACAACGCAGAGCTTGCCCCATTCCCTCTACTTCTTCTTCATCGTTATCGACTTTAAGATTGGCCTTGTTCTTTTTGATTAATTCTTCAAAAAAGTTGCGAGCGCTTTTGCCCGCGTCGCCAGTTGCCGTCTTCAGATGAAGGATATTCTTCTCGACGTTATGATAAATAATTTCATACTGAAGGTGCATAACGTCGAAGTTGTTCGCTATTTCCTGAAGCCGAGGAAAGGCAACTTCTACTCTTCCCTCCAAACTACCTTTATAATCTTTTGCCAGCTCGACCCGAAGACCTAATCCGTGAACTGAGATATCTTCGCTGATGCCTCGGTGGACCGTCGACTCGCCATTAAACTTCGCTTCAATTTGTGTTCTTAGCTGGTAACGGCTTTCAATGCGCTGCTCTTCGTACTTAAAACGTACAATGTGAATGTTAGATGCTGCACGATTCCTTGGGTGACCGAAAATCCTTAAATGCGCAAGGTTGTCGCGATTAAACTTAAGTTCGTTGTACGTCTCTTGCCCTGTTACTGAGGTCACGTCTGTAACATGAGCGAGATAACGCAGGTTTTTAAGTTTTGACATCAAGCGAGCAGAAGGCGGTGTATTGAGCTTTTTAACTTTATTACCAACAGAGTCAGGGATAGAAAGCGGAATATGCGCTTGCTCTGGGTCCATGTCTGTCAGGGTTATTTTAAAAACTCGCCAACTCGCTTTTCTTGAGCCAAAACCCAAAAATACACGGGATAAGACCTCTTTCTGCAGTAACTCTTCATAAGAAGCTGAGTAAAAATAAACTTTATCTGTGTGCAAATGGGTAAAGCTGAAGACAAATATTTCACGAACTTCGTCAGATTTGTTTAGTAATCGAATAAGTCTTTCTTGCGATAGCAAGAAATTCAAACGACAGTTCTCTTCTTCATCTTGCCAGTATTGAACGGTTTCTCGGTTTACTTCATTTACCATTGCATAGCGTGGAACCAAGGTTTCGTTAACAACATCAATAAATATTGGAAGAGTGGGGCTACGAGGAGAGAAATACTGCTCGCAGGTCTTACTGGTTATCGCTTCGATGGTGTTCGTCATATTCACTTTGTAACGGCGTTTGTTGCCGTGGATAAAGCTTTCTAAAAACTTATCGAATGCGGGGTTTGGGTGAGTTTTATCGCGCTGTAGGGCTAAATAGTTAATGTCATTTTTGGTAATTATCTTTACTAGTTTGTAAGCAATGCCATTTTTCTTATCCATGGCAAACTCGCTTTCGAGCCCTCTGAAGTAAATAAAGAGCGTTTCATCCTTTTCGAAAAACGAGTCTTTAGACAATTTTACTTGCAGGCCTTCAAGAGAAATATCTACACTTAATCCACGCATTGATTGATTGGCACTGTTGAATATTTCTACGGCAACCGCAAAATTCATGCGCTCTGTATTACGCTGTCTATAGTCGAGAAGGTTTACAGTGGGAACTTTGAATTGTTCTAAAACTGCTGAACGTTTTTTAGCTTCGGGGTTTTCTTTATCTGCGCGCTGTTGAGCAAGCTCTTTTTCGCGCATTAGGCGGAAGTTATT
The DNA here is from genome assembly GCF_056160105.1 of Alteromonas sp. ABD4_190. NCBI lineage: Bacteria > Pseudomonadati > Pseudomonadota > Gammaproteobacteria > Alteromonadales > Alteromonadaceae > Alteromonas > Alteromonas sp. ABD4_190. Next base: position 592,960 of record NZ_JBSWWN010000001.1, on the reverse strand, counting down.
CTCAGTGTTTTGAACGGCCTCGTACACACCATAAGTGTATCGACCAAACACGCGCAGTTGTTCTTCAAACTTATCAACGGCCACCTCATCCATGTAGTGGCTTCTACCTTCGTGCACATACTTTTTGCACTTTCCGTCGACATGGCCGCGCAAATCTATGGTACGCATACAAGGTTTAGCTAAACGCTTTACTTCCATTTTAATTAGAAAGCGTTTTTCTTTTGGCACGTCAGAAGCTGTTTGAAGCAATACCTGGTTAAATTCAGGCTCGTTAACCATAGGCTTTAGCTGTTCAATAATGTCAGCGTATTGCTTTAAATCTTGACTCATGAATGCGCAACTTTGTTGTTAAGTATCAATTATTTTAGTTGTTATCGGCAAATCAGCAAAACTCATTAACCCGTTAAATTTTATACTTTTGGGGCATATTTCTGAATAAAAACTGACTGTAGGTTTGTGCTTAATTCACCGTTATTAAGTGTTAGAATACTCTTTTTAAGCTATGGATAAAACTGGAATATGGCAAAACGTAAAACTGCTTATGTGTGTTCTGACTGCGGGGCCGAGTTTCCTCGATGGCAGGGACAGTGTTCGGAGTGTAAAGCGTGGAACACAATAAGTGAGTTTGTGGTTGCAAGTGCTAAAAGTGTCGCGCGCCAAACCACATCAGGTTATGCAGGGCAAACCGCTGCCAAAATCGAAACCTTAAACGCAATAGATTTGGAATCGCTTCCACGTTTTTCTTCAACGTTTAAAGAGTTGGATAGAGTGCTAGGTGGTGGGATCGTCCCTGGTGCAGCTATGCTAATCGGTGGGTCACCAGGTGCAGGTAAAAGTACGCTTTTACTTCAAGTAATGTGTCAGATGGCAAAAAGCGAAGCTGCCCTCTATGTCACTGGGGAAGAGTCGCTTCAACAGGTGGCCATGCGAGCTAAGCGTTTAAACCTACCCGACGACAAGTTGATGATGCTAGCCGAAACTAATGTGGAAACCATCTGTGATTTGGCGCTGACCAAAAAACCTAAAATTATGGTTATCGACTCTATTCAGGTTATGCATGTGTCAGATGTTCAATCTGCGCCGGGCAGTGTGTCGCAAGTACGAGAAAGTGCAGCCTATTTAACGCGCTTTGCTAAACAAAATCATATTGCCATGTTTATTGTTGGCCACGTAACGAAAGACGGTAACTTAGCGGGTCCGAAAGTTCTCGAGCACTGTATCGACAGCTCTATGATGTTGGAAGGAGAAAGTGACGGTCGCTACCGCACCCTTCGAAGTCATAAAAATCGTTTTGGTGCGGTAAATGAGCTTGGTGTATTTGCCATGACAGAAAAGGGGCTGAAAGAGGTGAGCAACCCTTCGGCCATCTTTTTAAGTCGAGGAGACAACGAAACGCCAGGGTCTAGCGTTATGGTTATATGGGAAGGTACTCGCCCACTACTTGTAGAAATACAGGCGTTGGTAGACTATTCGCAGATGTCGAACCCAAGGCGAATCGCTGTAGGGCTAGATCAGAACCGTTTGTCTATGCTGCTTGCGGTTTTGCATCGCCATGGCAATGTACAAATGAACGATCAAGACGTATTTGTGAACGTGGTTGGCGGTGTACGCGTCTCTGAAACCAGTGCAGACTTAGCTCTATTACTGGCGATGATTTCCAGCTTCCGAAACCGTTCATTACCGCGCGACTTGATTGTGTTTGGTGAAGTAGGTCTTGCAGGTGAAATTCGTCCGGTTCCCAATGGAACAGAGCGCATTATTGAAGCGGCAAAGCATGGCTTTAAACGAGCTATTGTGCCTAAAGCCAACGCGCCGAAACAAGCTATTAATGGCATGAAAGTCGTGCCCGTGGCTCGGCTTTCTGAAGCATTAGATGCTTTGGAATAAAGCGGAATGCATTAATATTAAAGCTGTCGGAAACGCGCAAGAAGACCAACGAATACGGCTTTTTGCGCAGTTAAAGGGGGCAGGCTTTTTGAAACCTTACGAAGACTTGTAGTATTTTTATGTTCTAGTTTGGCGCTTGATAAACCGCATTTACCAGCGCATTAAGATCTTTCTCTTCAATACTAGCATCATCGCTGTTTAGTAAGATTAAACGGCGAAGAGCGCTTATGCTGTCCACATCCATTTGCTCTACTTTACATCCCAACGAAACAAGCTCCTGTCTGCTGTCCGCGTGGCGATATAACTGCGATATTGAAAGGGTAATGACGGGGCTGTCTTCGTTGGCTTGGAAGGTAGCAACATAAGGCTCATGGCTGTCGAAAGGTAAGTGTGATAACGCCGTTTCGGTAGCTTGAAGTTTAATGCCTTGAAGCGATACGTCGCTGACTACCACATCAATGCTAACGTCATTGTGGGCCAGTGTGCCATTTACATTAAGTGATACTCGCTGGAATTGACGCTTATCTGTCATTACTCAAATACCTATATTCGTTCTCGCTGTCAGTATTGGCTAATTTGCGTGGGTTCGCAATGAAAAGCAAACAAATAAAAAAAGCCGCTATCGATCATAGCGGCTCTTGATGTCAGCTTAGAGCTATAACACTCTTTATCTCTGGTTTCGTATTATTTAGACATACGCTTATATTTAAGGCGGTGCGGTTCAACCACATCTTGTCCAAATTCTTGCTTCAACCAGCTTTCGTAGTCTGAGTAGTTACCTTCGAAGAAGTTGATGTTACCTTCATCGCGGTAATCCATAATGTGTGTTGCTACGCGGTCTAGGAACCAACGGTCGTGCGAGATAACCATGGCACAGCCTGGGAACTCCAACAACGCGTTTTCCAAGGCGCGAAGTGTTTCTACGTCTAGGTCGTTGGTTGGCTCATCCAGTAGCAATACGTTACCGCCTGCTTTAAGCAGTTTCGCAAGGTGAACACGGTTTCGCTCACCACCTGACAGGTCTTTGATGAACTTCTGCTGGTCGGTGCCTTTAAAGTTAAAACGGCTGCAGTAGGCGCGGCTGTTAATTTCAAAGTTACCAATGCGAATAATGTCTTGTTCGTCAGAAATTTCTTTCCACACCGTGTTGTTTTCGTTCATGTGGTCGCGGAACTGTTCTACCGCAGCAATTTGAACGGTTTCACCTAAATCGATGGTGCCTGAGTCAGGTTGCTCAGCACCGGTAAGCATTCTGAACAAGGTTGATTTACCCGCACCGTTAGGGCCAACAATGCCTACAATGGCACCCTTTGGTACTTTAAACGTTAAGTCGTCGATAAGTACACGATCACCATAGGACTTTTTAAGGTTGCTAACTTCGATAACCTTGTCACCTAAGCGCTCACCTGGTGGAATGAAAAGCTCGTTTGTTTCGTTACGCTTTTGATAATCGCTTGTAGATAGTTCTTCAAAACGTGCCATACGGGCTTTACTTTTAGCATGACGACCTTTTGGATTCGAGCGTACCCACTCAAGCTCCTGTTTCATGCTCTTCATACGCGCCGTTTCGGTACGCTCTTCTTGCTCTAGACGGTTTTCTTTTTGCTCCAACCACGAAGAGTAGTTTCCTTCCCATGGAATACCTTCACCTCGGTCAAGCTCTAAAATCCAACCCGCAACGTTATCAAGGAAATATCTATCGTGGGTAATAGCGACCACTGTACCTTCATAATCGTGAAGGAAGCGCTCTAGCCATGCGACTGATTCCGCGTCCAAGTGGTTAGTCGGCTCGTCAAGAAGCAACATTTCAGGCTTTTCTAAAAGTAAGCGGCAAAGCGCAACACGGCGACGCTCACCACCAGATAGTTTGCTTACGTCCGCATCCCACGCTGGCAGGCGAAGGGCATCTGCAGCACGCTCTAGGGCATTTTCTAAATTGTGGCCATCTTTCGCTTGAATGATAGCTTCTAGCTCACCTTGCTCTTTAGCAAGCGCGTCGAAATCAGCGTCTGCTTCAGCGTAAGCGGCATACACTTCATCAAGGCGAGTCAGCGCATGCTTAACATCGGCTACGGCTTCTTCGATATTGCCACGAACATCTTTGGTTTCATCAAGCTGAGGTTCCTGTGGAAGATAGCCCACCTTTAAACCTGGTTGAGGACGTGCTTCACCTTCAATATCGGTATCTACGCCAGCCATAATGCGAAGTAAGGTAGATTTACCTGCACCGTTTAGACCTAGCACACCAATTTTGGCGCCTGGGAAAAAGCTAAGTGAGATATTTTTTAGAATGTGTCTATTAGGTGGGACGATTTTGCCCACGCGATGCATACTGTAAACGTATTGCGCCATGCTCTATCCTCGCTGAAAAAGCGGTGAAAAATAAAAAAGTCGTTGTGCTGTATTCTACTCGTAACAGGGTAGTTTGTGCCAGTTACTTACGCTCGGTATATTTACGCTTGACGATATTTTAATCACTCATACCAAAAAGATCGATTTATGCATCGGTTGGCGAGTTGATTTAAGGTAAACTTGCTTTTTATAAGCATGAGTAAAAATGGCCTTTAGGGTGAGCAAGCAAGCAGCAACAAATAACCCAAAGCGATAGACTCAATACTATTCATATTTCTGAACAGGCAATTAAGATGACCGCTATGAATAAACGCATATATAGTCTGGATGAGCTCGCCAAGCATGTAGGTGGGGAAGTGCAGGGTGATGGCAATATCACTATTTCTGCGGTTGGCACACTCTCTGGTGCAGCATCGCATCAAATTTCGTTTCTGACCAACCCTAAATATAAACCGCAGTTGAAAGATACAAATGCTGGTGCAGTTATTCTGCACGAGAGCCTTAAAGGTGACAGCCCAGTGCCTGCTTTAGTTGTGGCAAACCCTCATGCAGCCTTTGCGCTTATCGCTCAATTATTCGATACCACGCCAGCGGTTGCTACAGGCATTGCTGAGTCAGCGGTTATTGCGCCGTCTGCACGTATCGGCAGTGGTGTGTCGCTAGGACACAACGTTATTATTGAAGATAATGTGGTGCTGGGCGATAGAGTCACGGTTGGCGCTAATACCGTTATCCGTAGAGGTACCCATATTGGTGAAGGCTGTACTATTCACCCGAACGTGACTATCTATCATGACGTTGTGATTGGTAAGCGCGTGACCATTCACAGTCAAACGGTGATTGGTGCAGCAGGCTTTGGTTACGCAAACGATAAAGGCGTATGGATTCCTATTCCACAAACCGGGTCAGTTCGCATTGGTGACGACAGTCAAATTGGAGCGAGCAGCAGCATCGACCGCGGCGCTATGGAAGATACGATTTTAGGCACCAACGTTATTATTGATAACCAAGTACAAATTGGCCACAACTGTATTATCGGTGATCATTCATGTATTTGCGGCGCTACAGGTATCGCCGGCAGTTGTCATATTGGCAAACACGTTATTATCGGTGGTGGAGTTGGTATCAACGGTCACATTAGCATTTGTGATAATGTTCAGGTGACTGGTTATACCATGATTGTACAAGATATCACTGAACCAGGCGTTTATTCTTCAGGCCAGCCAGCACAAACAAACCGTGATTGGCGCAAAAATACGGTTCGACTTGCCAAAATTGGTAGTTTATTTGACCGTGTTAAAGCGCTTGAAAAACAGGTCTGATCTCGCGCTGGCGCAGGTATTACGTTAAACCTGCGCCATTTATATTAATTTGGTCATAAAGCGGTATACAAGTAACCGAAAATGACTAGAATATGGCTCGAATTTGAGCAATCAGTGCGTAACGCCATATAAAAACCGCAGTTAAGGAGCCCCCATGTTTTCTCGCGAAATGAATATAGCCGACTTCGATCCTGAATTAGCCGATGCAATGTCTAAAGAGGTTGAGCGTCAAGAACATCACATTGAGCTTATTGCCTCTGAGAACTACTGTAGCCCACGTGTAATGGAAGCACAGGGGTCGCAGCTTACTAACAAATACGCTGAAGGCTATCCAGGCAAGCGTTACTACGGTGGTTGTGAGCACGTAGACGTTGTTGAGCAACTAGCTATCGACCGTGCAAAAGCGCTATTTGGTGCAGACTACGCAAACGTTCAGCCACACGCTGGTTCGCAAGCAAACTCTGCTGTTTTCATGGCATTACTTGACGCAGGCGATACGGTATTAGGTATGAGCCTTTCTGAAGGTGGTCACCTGACTCACGGCTCGCACGTAAACTTCTCTGGTAAAACTTACAACGCTGTGCAGTACGGTTTGAACAAAGAAACCGGTGAAATCGATTACGCTCAGGTTGAGGCACTTGCGAAAGAGCACAAGCCTAAAATGATTATCGGTGGCTTCTCTGCGTATTCTGGCATTGTTGATTGGGCGAAATTCCGTGAAATCGCTGACAGCGTTGGCGCGTACTTGCTCGTAGATATGGCCCACGTAGCAGGTCTTGTAGCAGCGGGCGTTTATCCAAACCCACTGCCTCACGCACACGTGGTAACGACGACCACCCATAAAACGCTAGCGGGTCCACGTAGTGGCCTTATCCTATCTTCATGTGGCGACGAAGCGATTTACAAAAAGCTTAACAGCTCAGTATTCCCAGGTAACCAAGGTGGCCCTCTTTGCCACGTGATTGCAGCTAAAGCGGTTGCTTTCAAAGAGGCACTACAGCCAGAATTTAAAGTCTATCAGCAGCAGGTTGTTGCAAATGCGAAGGCGATGGTTTCTGTAATGCAAGAGCGCGGTTATAACATCGTTTCTGGCGGTACTGACAACCACTTGTTCCTCCTTGACCTTATCGACAAGGACATTACCGGTAAAGATGCAGACGCAGCATTGGGTGCAGCAAACATCACCGTTAACAAAAACTCGGTTCCAAATGACCCTCGTTCACCGTTTGTAACCAGCGGCCTTCGTATCGGTAGCCCAGCGATCACTCGCCGAGGTTTCAAAGAAGAACAAGCTAAGCAAGTTGCTACTTGGATTTGCGACATTCTAGATAACATGGGCGATGAGTCTGTTATCAAACGCGTTCAAGACGAAGTGGTTGCACTTTGCGCACAATTCCCTGTTTATAAATAAATAGGTTTGTGTTTTATTGCGTACTTTGGTACTAATGCTGGACTAACTAGTCTAGGTTCAATTTAGATACCTAAGTGCGCAATATTTAAGGATTATTCATGTTTTGCCCGTTTTGTTCAGAACAAGAAACAAAAGTTATTGATTCTCGTTTGGTTGCAGAAGGGCAACAGGTGCGTAGACGCCGTGAATGTATGGTGTGTCACGAGCGATTCACTACCTTTGAAAGTGCTGAGCTAGTGATGCCCCGCGTTATTAAACGCGATGGTTCACGTGAACCGTTCAATGAAGATAAACTTCGTGCAGGCTTGCAACGCGCACTTGAAAAGCGCCCTGTTAGCACTGAAAAAGTTGAACAGTGCATCCTTTCACTGAAGTCACAGTTGCGTGCAACGGGGGAACGTGAGGTGAGTAGCGAATTGCTCGGCAACCTCATAATGAAAGCCCTAAAAGAACTCGACAAAGTTGCCTATGTCAGGTTCGCCTCTGTTTATCGTTCCTTCGAAGACATTCGTGAATTTGGAGAAGAAATAGCGCGATTAGGGGACTAGGTCGGGCACACCCAAAACCTCAGGCACTTAGGGCTACAACAGGAATCCAAGTGAACCACGATACGGTTAAAAACGATTATCATTGGATGGCAAAAGCCATTCAACTTGCCCAACAAGGGCGCTATACCACTTCTCCTAATCCTCGCGTTGGTTGCGTAATTGTTGACGAAAACAATCAGCTAATAGGTCAGGGATATCATATCCAAGCTGGCACTCCTCACGCCGAAGTACACGCATTAAGACAAGCATCTAACGCACGAGCGCAAGGCGCAAAAGGCGCGACAGCTTACGTTACCCTTGAGCCATGCAGTCATTTTGGCCGCACACCGCCTTGTGCGGTGGCTTTAGTCGAAGCGAAGGTGGTGCGTGTTGTTATTGCTATGACCGACCCTAATCCAAACGTCTGTGGTAACGGTATTAGTATCCTGCAAGAAGCGGGTATTGAAGTGGTTAGCGACGTGATGGCTGCGGAGGCCGCAGCATTAAACCCCGGGTTTATTAAGCGTATGCTTACCGGTAAGCCCTTTGTTCGCGTGAAGTTAGGCATTAGCCTAGACGGAAAGATAGCCCTTCAAAATGGCGTAAGCCAGTGGATTACTGGTGCAGAGGCTAGACGGGATGTGCAGCGCTATCGCGCGCAAAGTTGCGTGGTACTTACAGGCTCGGGTACGGTAAAAGCTGATAACCCTAGTCTGTTGGTTAGAGAACAAGAGGCACAGTTCACTGATTATCCTCTAGAACACATTCGACAGCCTGCTCGAGTTGTCGTTGATGGCAAAAGCAAGCTCAGTCGAGACTACGTGTTGTTTAACGACGGCAATATTACCTTAACGGCTACTTCGCAGTCCCATCCAGATACAGCAACGCAGCACTATCTTTCGGTAGATGAAAAAGACGGTAAGCTTAACTTACATTCATTAATGTCGGCGTTAGGCGATAAGCAGTATAATGAAGTATGGGTGGAAGCGGGTCCAGGTCTTGCTGGTGCGTTATTGCAAGAAGGGCTGGTGGATGAGCTAATTTGCTACCAAGCCCCTAAGCTTTTAGGTGAAAAGGGAATAAGTATGGTTAATTTGCCAGCGTTTACGTCATTAGATGAATGTATTTCGCTTTCGCTTATTGAAAATCGTCAGGTAGGTAACGATATTAAGCTTATCTTTCGCCCTGATGTTAGCAACACTCGTGGTTAACGCGATTAAAGAGGAACTTTATGTTTACTGGAATTATTCAAGCGCTAGGTACTATTAAAAAGCTTGATAACCGTGGCAATGATATTCGCCTGACCGTTGCGTCACCTACGCTTGATATGTCTGATGTCGCACTTGGTGACAGTATCGCGACCAATGGTGTTTGCTTAACAGTGACTGATATGGGCGCCGATTATTACTGCGCGGATGTATCGGCCGAAACCATCAAATTGACTGGGTTTGCACATTATAGTGCAGGCTCAACCGTTAACCTTGAAAAAGCTATGCGTCCTAGCGACCGTTTAGGCGGTCATATTGTGTCAGGTCACGTGGACGGCGTGGGCGAGGTTACGCAAATTATCAAGCACTCAGACTATGTAGAGTTCTGGGTAAAAGCACCTGAAGCACTAGCGAAATACATTGCGCACAAAGGCAGTATCACCGTTGATGGCATCAGCTTAACCGTTAACGAAGTCAACGGCGCGGAATTCATGCTTTGGATCATTCCTCATACGTTGCAAGAAACGATTATGGGAAGCTATAAAGTGGGCACAGCGGTAAACCTAGAGGTTGATGTTATTGCGCGCTATTTAGAGCGATTAATGCTAGGCGATAAAGCCGCCGAGCCTACAAGCAAAGGCATCGACATGGCATTTCTTGCCGAGAACGGATTTTTAAGAAAATAACCCTACAAGAAGCACACAACATGGCATTTAACACTACACAAGAAATAATTGAAGACATTCGCCAAGGTAAAATGGTTATCTTGATGGATGATGAAGATAGGGAAAACGAAGGTGATTTAATCATGGCGGCTGAGCATGTCACGCCTGAAGCCATAAACTTTATGGTTACTCACGCTCGCGGCTTGGTGTGCTTACCTATGACTCAAGAGCGCTGCCGCACGCTTAATCTTCCTTTAATGGTTGATAAAAACGAAGCGCAGTTTTCTACCAACTTCACGGTTTCTATTGAAGCAGCAACTGGCGTGACAACCGGTATCTCAGCGGCCGACCGTGCGACGACAATCAAGGCTGCTGTAGCGAAAGACGCGAAAGCGACAGATATTGTGCAGCCAGGTCATATTTTTCCTTTAATTGCGAAAGACGGCGGCGTACTGAATCGCGCAGGTCATACTGAAGCGGGTGTCGATTTACCGCGTTTGGCTGGTTTAGAGCCAGCTGGGGTTATTGTAGAAATTCTCAATGAAGACGGCACTATGGCTCGCCGCCCTGAGCTAGAAAAGTTTGCGGCAAAACACAACCTTAAAATCGGCACCATTGCTGATTTAATTGAATATCGCAATCTCAATGAAACCACCATACAGAAGGTTGCTCAGTGCAATATGCCAACCGAGTATGGTGACTTTGAGCTTCACACGTTTAAAGACAGCATCGACAACCAACTTCATTTCGCACTTAAAAAAGGCGAAATTAAAGAAGATGAGCCGACACTCGTACGTGTACACCTTCACAATACGTTTAGTGATCTTCTTGGCTCGACGCGCGGTATTCATCGCTCGATGACGCTTGCAGATGGCATGCGCAAAATTTCAGAAGACGGTGGCGTATTGGTGCTATTAGGTAAAGAAGAGCATATTGAAAGTCAGGTACGCCGCTTTGCCGCAGAAGACAGAGGCGAACGCCCAGCTGGCGCCGACTGGCAGGGGTCGTCACGCACTATCGGTGTAGGTAGTCAAATTCTTGCATCAATGGGCGTTCACAAAATGCGTCTTCTTAGTAAGCCAATTAAATATCACGCACTTTCAGGTTACGGCCTTGAAGTTGTAGAGTACGTGCACGACTAGCACTTGGGTTTAGGCCACAGTGAAAGTGGAAAGGGGATGCTGGTCGCAAACACGCGGTGAATACATCCCTGTACGCTCCGCCACCGCATCCATGCGGTGGAGGGTTTGCGACCAGCATTCCCTCCCCACATTTGGCTAAGCATAAAATGGCTGTTTACGAATAGTTGAAGTTAAAGAAACAATCGATTTAGTTTAGGCGCAGTTGTGGTATACTTCGCGCCGTTTTTTCTCGAGGAATGAATCCATGCAGGTAATTGAAGGTAATATCAGAGCAACCGGTAAGAAGTTTGCTATCGTTGTATCACGCTTTAATAGCTTTGTTGTTGAAAGCTTACTAGAAGGTGCGTTAGACACACTAGAGCGTCACGGTGAAGTAAGCGATGACGATATCACGGTAGTACGTGTACCTGGTGCTTACGAGTTACCTGTTATTGCTAAGAAATTAGCTGAGAAGAAGTCATTTGACGCCATCATCGCTCTTGGTGCAGTTATTCGTGGCGGCACGCCACACTTTGATTTCGTAGCAGGCGAGAGCAACAAAGGTCTTGCGCAAGTATCTCTTGAATACGGCGTACCTGTATCATTTGGCGTAATTACAACAGATTCAATTGAACAAGCTATCGAGCGTTCTGGAACCAAAGCGGGCAACAAGGGTGCAGAAGCAGCACTAGGCGCGCTAGAAATGGTTAACGTTATCGATGCTGTTGAAAAGCTTTAAGGTAAACATTAAGTGAAAGTTTCAGCTCGTCGTAAAGCCCGTGAACTCGCCCTTCAAGGTGTGTATTCATGGCAAATGAGTCACAACGATATTCAGCAGGTTGAACTGGCGCTAGCCACCAGTAACGACATGCAAAAGGTAGACATGGCGTATTTCCAAGCCTTGCTTCGCGGCGTTGCACACAACGCAAGCAACCTTGATGCAACCATTAAACCTTACCTTGGCCGTTTGCCAGAAGAGTTAGACGCTATCGAAAAAGCCATCTTGCGCATTGCGACGCTGGAACTCACTGAACGCATCGACGTACCTTACCGCGTAATTATTAATGAAGCGATTGAGCTAGCTAAGGCATTTGGTGCTGAAGAAAGCCATAAGTTCATTAATGGTGCACTGGATAAAGCAGTGCGCACGTTGCGCAAAGACGAGCGCGACTAACCTTACCGTGGCGGCATGGATTGCCGCTAAAAGGGTTTAAAAATTACCGTGAAAGAATTTGATCTTATCGGCCGCTATTTTTCAAACAGTGGCCACAAACGCAAAGACGTTGTTATTGGTATTGGTGATGACTGTGCTGTAACAACGGTTCCTGAAAACCAACAACTTGCCGTTACTACAGATACCCTTGTCGCAGGCGTGCACTTTTTAAAAGATGCACCGGCCAAGTCTGTAGCCTACAAAACCGTTGCTGTTAACTTAAGTGACCTTGCCGCTATGGGGGCTGAGCCCGCATGGGTCAGCTTGTCTTTGTCACTGCCTGAAGTAGATGAAGCCTGGTTAGATGACTTTGTATCTGGATTGTACGAGCTTACTCAGTACTATTCAGTCCAGCTTATCGGTGGCGATACAGTAAAAGGCCCTATGGCGTTTACTATTACTGCACAAGGTTTTATTCCGCCGGGTTCCGAACTAACGCGCAGCGGCGCGAAGCCGGGCGATTGGCTTTACGTTACTGGAACACTAGGTGATGCAGGAGCGGGCTTAGATATTCTGCAAAAAAATCTCAGCGTAAGTGGTGAAGCGAAAGACGTTTTGGTTAATCGCCATTACTTCCCAACGCCTCGTGTTGCGGTGGGGACGGCGATACGTCGTATTGCAACGTCGTGCATTGATATCTCTGATGGCTTAATTTCAGATTTAGGGCACATTTTAAAAGCGTCTAATTGCGGTGCGAATGTTCACGTAGATCGACTACCACTATCACGAGCACTAACTAGTGCAGTCACACCTGAGCAAGCCATTGAATATGCGTTATCTGCTGGTGATGACTACGAACTTATTTTTACTGTAAGTGAAGAGCAGCGCGGAAGCCTTGAAACTTCGTTGGCAAGTACGAATGTAAAAGCCACGTGTATTGGCCAATTAACCGGGCATAGCGGTTCACTTTCGTTGCTAAAAGATAACGAAAAGTATACGCCAGCTAATGCTTCTGGCTATGAGCACGCCTTTTAGGCAATCAACATCTTACAATAGTAAATAAAGGAAGAAGCATGCAGGCGGAATATCGCGCTAGAGTGAGTATGAAAAATCCAGTTCATTTTCTCGCACTCGGTTTTGGTAGCGGGCTTGTTCCTTTTATGCCAGGTACATTTGGCTCTCTTGCTGCACTACCGCTGCTTGTAGCGTGCAGCCAGATCTCGGTGGTTTCCTTCATCGCACTTACTCTGATATTTTCAGTGGTAGGTATCTATCTGTGTGGCAAGACTGCAGACGATATGCAGGTACACGATCACGGTTCTATTGTGTGGGATGAAATAGCGGGCATGTTTATCACCTTTCTATTTGTACCTATCTCAGCGTCATCTTTACTCGTGGGCTTTGTTCTTTTCAGACTTTTCGACATCTTAAAGCCTTGGCCAATAGGTATTATCGACAAGCGCTTACACGGCGGTACAGGCATTATGCTGGATGATACTCTTGCTGGTGCTATGGCATGCGGCTGTTTACATTTATTAATGGTGTTTTGGCCAGCAGCCCTGGCGTTGTTCTAGCTAAAAGTGAAGATTCAAGGCCGTTCTCATAGATTGGCTACTGAGAGAAGTTAGGCAATGAAAAAATAGGAAATAAAGAGCTAGGCAATAAAAAGACAGATAATAGCGAAATGCATCACGAAAAAGCCCGCAGTTTGCGGGCTTTTTAATCTCTAACTTAAACGAAAAGTATAATAGTCGCTCTTACAAAGCTAGCTTTATAGCTAATTGGCTATAAAACTATTTGCTGCAGCAATAATTCCTTCAGCATCTAAGCCATGCTCTTTATACATTTCCTGTTGTGTACCTTGCAGGATAAAGCTATCAGGCAGACCTAACATTTTGACTGCCTTTAGTACGCCGTTTTGCTGCAAGTGTTCTAGTACAGCACTACCAGCACCGCCCATAATACAGCCGTCTTCTAGCGTAATAAGTGCGTTATGTTCACTGGCTGCTTTTAAAACGGCATCGCCGTCTAACGGCTTAATGAAGCGCATGTCGATGACGGTGGCATCAATGGCTTCTGCAGCTTCAAGCGCAAAGGGCAGTAAGCAGCCGAAATTCAAAATAGCAACGCTTTCAGTCTTACCTTTCGAGGTTTCTCGACAGGTACGTGATTTACCTATTTCAAGTTCCGTCATCGCCTCATCTGGCGTAATCCCCATGCCTGCACCACGAGGGTAGCGAACTGCCGCTGGTTTTTGCAGTTTATGGCCAGTGTAGAGCATTTGGCGACATTCATTTTCGTCTGAAGGAGCCATAACCACCATATTCGGAATACAGCGAAGGAAAGCGATATCAAACGCCCCTTGGTGAGTAGGGCCGTCGGCGCCCACAATACCCGCTCTGTCTATAGCAAATAATACCGGCAGGTCTTGAATTGCCACATCGTGGATAAGCTGATCGTAAGCGCGCTGAAGAAACGATGAATAAATTGCAACAACCGCATTCATCCCGTCTTTGGCAAGCCCCGCGCCAAACGTCACTGCATGCTGCTCGGCAATCGCAACATCGAAATACTGCTCAGGAAAGCGTTGAGAAAACTCAACCATGCCTGAACCTTCGCGCATGGCTGGCGTTACCGCCATTAGCTTAGGGTCTTGTGCGGCCATATCACACAGCCATTTTCCAAAAATTGCCGAGTAGGTAGGGGCTGAAGGCTTAGACTTGGGTAAGGCGTTATCTGCCGGGTTAAATTTAGGTACCGCGTGAAACTTGATTGGGTCTTCTTCTGCAACCGCATAGCCTTTACCTTTCTTGGTGACTACGTGCAGTAGCTGTGGTCCATCAAACTTGCGCATATTGCGTAGCGTATCGACAACACCATTAACGTCGTGGCCGTCGATAGGGCCAATGTAGTTAAAGCCAAGCTCTTCAAATATGGTGCCCGGGACAACCATGCCTTTAATGTGCTCTTCTGCACGGCTGGCAAACTCTTTAATTGGAGGCACATTGCTTAACAGCTTTTTACCACCGTCGCGTATAGAGTTGAAAAAATTACCGGTGAGCAAACGGGCTAGGTGGCTGTTCAACGCACCCACGTTTTCAGAAATAGACATTTCGTTGTCGTTAAGTACGACAACCATATCTTTTTTGATGTCACCAGCATGGTTAAGGGCTTCAAACGCCATACCTGCGGTCATTGCGCCGTCGCCAATGACGGCCACTACTTTACGGTCTTTACCTTCTTTTTCTGCCGCTACGGCCATTCCCAGTGCAGCACTTATCGACGTGGATGAGTGCCCAACAGCAAAGGTGTCGTAGTCGCTCTCAGGCGGCCATGGGAAAGGGTGCAGACCATTCTTTTGGCGAATGGTGCTCATGCGCTCTGCGCGACCGGTAAGGATTTTATGAGGATAGGCTTGATGGCCTACGTCCCACAGCAAACGGTCGAACGGCGTGTTGTACACATAGTGCAGTGCCACAGTTAACTCTACCGTGCCTAAACCCGAGGCAAAGTGGCCACTGGTTTGGCTTACGCTATTAAGTAAGTACTCACGTAATTCATCGGCAAGCTCGCGTAATTTTTCTTGAGGCAGCTGCCTCAATTTTTCAGGTGTTTGCGCAAGCGCAAGCGTTGGGTAATGTTGGAGATCTAAACTCATGTACTTATTATCTTTTTCAACATGGCGCGTGGCTAATGGTCGCGTTTTACCAAAAGCTCGCTAAACGCAATTAAACTGTCTGTATTGTAGGGTAAACGCGCCAATGCTTGAAGTGCATTATCGTGAAGCATTTCTAATTCTTGCTTAGCGCCAGCTATACCAAGCTTGGCGGGAAAGGTGTTTTTCCCCAATGCTTCGTCAGACCCTGCGGGTTTTCCTAACTTCTCGCTGCTACCCTCAACGTCTAAGATATCGTCTTGAACTTGGAAAGCCAGTCCAATATCTGCGGCATAGGCCATCAAGTCAGTTTTAGTTTCTGGCAGTAAGCCTTCACTGACAATAGCAACCATTTCAACACAGGCCTTAAGCAAAGCTCCGGTTTTGAGTCTATGGAGCTGCTTTAATTCTTCTAATGAGATGGTTTCACCCGTACTGGCTAAGTCGATAGCCTGACCACCACACATGCCTACGTAGCCGGCACTTTTAGCCAGTACAGACAAAAGCTGCCCGCGTTTGGTTTCGGCAAATACGCTTAAAGGAGCATCAGCTAGTACAGTAAATGCAAGAGACTGCAGGGCATCTCCCGCTAAAATAGCCGTAGCTTCATCAAAGGCAATATGACACGTTGGCATTCCGCGACGTAAATCATCATCGTCCATGGCTGGTAAATCATCATGAACTAACGAGTAGGCGTGCACGCACTCAATAGCCATGCTTATAGCCATCTGATCTTTTTTGGGCACGTCTAACGTGTTTCCTACAACCTGCACTAGTAGAGGGCGCATGCGCTTGCCACCTGCAAGCAATGCGTGACGCATTGCATCTTTAAGGCGCGGTGCGTAATCGGGTAAATCATCAATTAAGGTAAGAAGGGATGCATCAGTTTGCTGTTTCACTTGCTGATGCAAAGCAGAAAAATTCATAGGTCGCCTGTAAGTTAAAAATGAACGTTTTACGGCTGTTCACTTTCAGGAAGAGTCTGAAGCGTTTCTTCGCCTTGTTCACTAAGCAATATTTTTACTTTTTGCTCGGCGTTTTCAAGCGATTGCTGGCCTTGACGAGATAACGCTATGCCTCGTTCAAATTTTTCCAGTGCTTTATTAAGAGGCAGATCACCGTTTTCCATTTCGTTAACGATAGCTTCTAGTTCTGATAAAGTTTCTTCAAAAGACGCTGATGCTTTTTCTGTCGTCATAAAAACACTCAATACATTGGCCAAAATACGTGTACCGCGCACATTAACCGAGGGCCGCACAAGGGTCAAATGGTTTGTCCGTATATCGCCTATATCACAGCAATATAGCTTTTTTTTCATGCAGTTGACCACGTTGAATATGAAGATATTGTGCTATATTCGAAATAAGTGGCTACATTACTTTAAATAAAAGAATGCATGCGTGTTCTGATAGGTAGGCGAACGCTATAAGCATGGTCGATATATAGAAGACCTTTGAACAACGTTTTTTTAAAGTCACACTTAATAAAAAACAAATAAATATGATATTTTTCAATAATGTCGTTTTAGTATTTTTATCCGTTGCCGATAGAATATTTGTACATTAACAGCACTGACTGCGCATAAATGGGGAAGAGTGAGTGGATTTAGCAACCGTCATAGGTATGTTGGGCGCCATTGGTTTCATAGTTATGGCTATGATTCTAGGCGGCAGCTTAGGCATGTTCATCGACGTCCAATCGATATTGATCGTGTTTGGTGGGACTTTGTTTGTTGTCTTGTCTCAATTTACTTTAGGTCAGTTCTTCGGTGCGGGTAAGATTGCTGGTAAAGCCTTCATGTTTAAGATTGAATCGCCAGAAGAGCTTATTGAGAAGATCGTAGAGATGGCGGAT
This sequence comes from Alteromonas sp. ABD4_190, assembly GCF_056160105.1. Classification (NCBI taxonomy): domain Bacteria; kingdom Pseudomonadati; phylum Pseudomonadota; class Gammaproteobacteria; order Alteromonadales; family Alteromonadaceae; genus Alteromonas; species Alteromonas sp. ABD4_190. The sequence continues at coordinate 575,805 of NZ_JBSWWN010000001.1, read as the reverse complement.
GCGGCGCGAAAAGGCGGCTTTTTGGCTTTAGAGGAAGCGGAAATCTCGAACGAATTTATGCAGAAAGGCGTCGACATGTTGGTTGATGGCCACGATATTGAAGTGGTCAGAGAGACACTTGCTAAAGATATTTCTATGACGTCAGAACGACATGATTTTGGCGCCTCGTTTTTTAAAGGTATGGGCGATATTGCACCCGCCATGGGTATGATCGGTACCTTGATTGGTTTGGTTGCCATGCTGTCAAACATGGATGACCCGAAAGCTATCGGTCCGGCAATGGCGGTAGCACTACTTACCACTCTTTATGGCGCTTTTTTCGCCAATGTTATCTGTTTGCCTATAGCATTCAAACTTTCTGTGCGAGCAGGGGAAGAAAAGCTCAATCAAAGCCTTGTTCTTGACGGTATTGTCGGTATCGCTGACGGTCAAAACCCTCGAGTTATTGAAGGCGTACTGAAAAACTACCTTGCTGCAAGTAAGCGTGGAAGCGCAGAGGAAGAGTAATGGCCGAAGAAGAATGCCCAAAATGCCCCCCCGAGGGGCTTCCAGCTTGGATGGGAACCTTCGCAGACTTAATGTCACTGCTTATGTGCTTTTTTGTACTTCTGCTTTCATTCTCCGAAATGGACGTACTGAAATTTAAGCAAATAGCGGGCTCAATGAAGTTTGCATTCGGTGTGCAAAACAAAATTGAAGTAAAAGATATTCCTAAAGGGACCAGTGTTATTGCTATGGAGTTTCGACCTGGCAAGCCTGATCCCACGCCAATTGAATCTATTCAGCAGCAAACCAACGAAATGACTCAGCAAATGCTAGAATTTCAAGCGGGAAATGAGGACTCCGCCGGCGGCAGGCAAAAACAGCGTGGCGAACAACGGGGCGGTCAGTCTCAACAAACAGCTACTGAGTCATCTTCATCCGCTGAGCAAAGCACTGACCAATCTCAAATGGCTGAGTTGATGAAAAAAGTGGCCCAACAATTAGAAAAGCAAATTTTAGATGGGTCTGTAGAAATGGAGTCGCTGGGACAGCAGCTTACCATTCGAATTAGAGAAAATGGCTCGTTTTCCGCTGGGTCTGCTTTCTTGCAGCCACAATTTCAGCCCGTATTAAGAAAAATTGGTTCATTGTTAGCGGATGTGCCTGGAGAAATCGAGATTTCGGGCCATAGTGATGGACAGCATATTGCCAATGAGCTCTATCGTTCTAACTGGGATTTGTCGTCACAACGTGCCGTTGCGGTGGCCGAAGCCATGCGCTCAGCGCCTGGGTTTGATGAAAGTCGCATGTCTGTGGTTGGCAAAGCTGATACTAATCCTATCGTTGAGAATGCCACGACCGCGAGTGATAGAGCTAAGAATCGCCGAGTAGAAATCAATATTAACCAAGGTAAACCAATGATATCCAAACCCATATCAGTGGTAGATGATTAAGCGTCAACATTTTCTAAACTAAGTACGCATAAAAAAGCGGTGCCTTCAAATAATGAGCACCGCTTTTTAGTTTTAAAACGCCAACTTGTATTTGTTTACAAACAAAAAACGTTTATCAAATTCTGGCTAATTCCTCTCTGTACTGAGGTTTTGATATAACAAGTTGTACAGTGCTAATGGTTCTTTCTAAAAAACCACCTTCGCAATATTTGAGGTAATAGGTCCACATACGCATAAAGCGCTCGTCGTAACCATCACTCAATAATTCATCTTTAGCCGAAATAAACGCTTCATACCAATGGTTTAGCGTTTTTGCATAGTCCACACCAATGTCGTGTAAGTCACGGATCATCATATTCGTGTACTTTTTAAGGTGTGCATTTAGCTGGTATTGCGATGGTAAAAAACCACCCGGGAAAATGTATTTTTGTATGAAGTCTACGCTGTTTGAGTAGCTGTCATAACGTCTATCGTCAATGGTTATTGACTGAAGTAACATAAGACCGTCGTCTTTTAAAAGAGAAGCACATTTTTCGAAAAAGTTACCTAAATACTCTTTGCCAACCGCCTCAATCATTTCGATGGAAACCAGCTTGTCGTATTTACCCTCAAGCAAGCGATAATCTTTTTTAAGTAAGGTAATTTTACTTTCTAGTCCTTCCCGTTCAATCCAATCTTTCGCCCATGCGTGCTGCTCTTCTGAAATAGTAGTGGTGGTGACACTGCAGCCATAATGTTTCGCAGCATAAACCGCAAGGCCGCCCCAGCCAGTGCCTATTTCTAAAAGGTGGTCTACTTCAGACAGTTGTAATTTGTCACAAATAGCTTTTAGTTTGTAATTCTGCGCGTCGTTTAGTGTTGCGTTTGCATCTGGGTATATAGCTGATGAATACATCATTGTTGGGTCGAGAAAGCGTGTATAAAGCTTATTGCCCAAATCATAATGCGCTTCAATGTTCTTTTTAGCTTGGTCTTTTGTATTTCGACGCGCAAAATGCTGAATCTTATTGATGGGCATGGTTAGCCACTTAAACTTATTTTCCCACTCATCAAGGGTGGGCAAGTTCCGTGCGAAAATCCTTACTACGGCTGTTACATCGTCACTGTCCCACAACCCATCCATGTACGCCTCGCCAGCGCCCACACTGCCGCCAAGTAACAACTGTCGGTAGGCTTGCACATTTTTGATATTTACCGTAGCGCGCAAGTCACTTTCGTCTGTGCCGAAACGCGCAACGACATCGCCGTTTTCTTGAATAGTTAAGCGACCAAATGGAAGCTGATTTAAACACTTCAAAAATAGTGTTCTACAAGTTTTATCTACAAAAGAGACCTCTGAGGTGGTCAGTAGTACAGATTCACCGAAAGACATTGTTATTGTTCCTGACTCTTTTCTGGGTGTGTATATAGTGGCGTTCGTTTCAGCAATAGCTTAAGCGCGTGCCAATAAATTCCGGCCACGGTTTTTATCGTCATACTGGGTATACGTTTAAGTGCGGCAGATAGATTCGCATTATCTAAAGTAAATTTACTCAAATTAATCCCAGCGCTAAATTCTTTGTCTTCTCTTACGCAATCCATGGCTAAAGAAAGTCTAGATGAAGGCTGAGAAATCGACCATTTATAGGTCATATCCATAGGATTAAAAGGCGACACGTGAAAAGCCTTTGCTGTATCGGCTTGGATGTCTAGATTTACCAGATAGTGGTGGCGCTCATTCCAAGGAGTATTGCTAACCTCAGCAAGCATATGAGTATATTTACCCTCAGCGTTGCGAAGGTAATAAAAGTTAACTGGGCTGAAATACAGACCCCACATGCGTAACTGACCTAGCATAAAAACGTCGCCGCTTAGCGCTTTACCATCATTTAATTCGGTCATTCTTTGCAGCACGGCTTGTTTCAAAGAAATAGAAGGGTCACCTAGATAGTCTTCTCGCTTGAATCGAACTCGTGCTTTAGTGTGCGCGCTAAAATACTTCAGCGTATCCGATAGCACGTTCAGTTCCTCACTTTCGAGTTTTAACCAAAACAGATAAATGTCGTAGTCAAACTTGTGTTGGGTAGGCTTGAAACGTTGATGGTATACCTTGCCTTTATATATCGCGCTTTCTGTCACAGTGTTTCACCAAAACGAGCACAAACGTCTAGTGCACTGGTAACGCCATCTTCATGAAAACCGTTGTACCAGTAGGCCCCACAAAAGTGTAAATTATCTACGCCGCAAATCTCACTTCTACGTGACTGCGCTTTCACCATGCTGGCACTGTACTGAGGGTGCGCATATTTATAGCTTCGCAAAATACTCTTTTCATTAATTTCAGGCGTATTATTGAGCGTTACACAATACGTATTCTCCGCTTCTAATCGCTGGAGAATGTTCATATTGTAGGTGACAGAGGCGGGGCGGGCTTCCTCGCTTGCATCCTCCTTTAAGCTATAGTTCCAACTTGCCCACGCCAACTTCCTTTTAGGTAATTGGCTTATGTCTTTGTGCATGACTACATCATTTTCCGCATAAGGAATATTGCCAAGAACATCTTTGTGCAGCGACGTAGGGGAATGAATCATTTTTAACGCTTGGTCGCTGTGACATGCAAATACGACATGATCAAACGTCGCAACTGCACCAGTTGAATCGGTAACTTTCCACTTGTCATCGCTTTTGGCCACAGAAACTACAGCTGTAGATAATTTAATTTTAGACTCAAATGGCGCAACAAGTGGTGGAATATATTGGCTAGATCCACCTTTAATCGTGTACCACTGTGGCCGGTCAGTAATATTGAGCAGGCCGTGATTATTGAAGAATTGAAGGAAGAAAGTTAATGGAAATTTTCTCGTTTGTTCTAGGCTACTAGACCAAATAGCGGCGCACATAGGCAGTATATAGTAGCGCGCGAAGTCATCGCTTAGCCCTAGTTCTTTAATAATATCTTCCAGCGTCAATGAAGACGTGTCGCGCTTTTCAGCCACCATGGCTTTACACGCTTTGTTAAATGTCAGAATGTCTTTAACGATGCGCCAAAATTTAGGCCGAAGAATATTGCGTCTCTGGGCGAATAAACTGTTTAAGTTATTGCCATTGTACTCAAGGTTCGCTTTTTTGCTCATCACAGAGAAGCTCATCTCGGTTGGTTGGTAATCAACGTTTAGCTGAGTAATAAGCTTGATAAAGTTAGGGTAGGTCCAGTCATTGAAAACGATAAAGCCGGTATCAATGTGATGAGTCTGGCCATTATCGTCTATTTTCTTTGTTGCCGTATGACCACCAATGTAGTCATTCGCTTCGTATACTGTGATGTTGTTCTGTCGATTTAAAAGGTGTGCGCAGGTTAACCCTGAAATACCTGTGCCTATGATGGCAATCTTGTTATTCATTTTTACTTCTCTTATTGTTTTTCTCTCATGGCCAAGGATAAACGCTTCTGAATTGGTGTAGGCAATATGTGCATAAAGCGCAGGATAAACCCAAAGAAACGAGGGAAGAAAACGGTCTGCTTGTTGCTTTCTATCCCTTTAAGCATAGCCTCGGCAGCTTCTTCTGCACTAATTTTCATTGGCATTTCGAAGTCGTTTTTGTCAGTCAAAGGTGTTTCAACGAACCCTGGTGATACTGCCTGTACTTTCACGCCTTTATGGTGAAGATCGACTTCTAAGGACTTCGTGAAGTAGTGAAGGGCAGCTTTACTAGGGCCGTAGGCCTGAGTGCGTGTGAAAGGTAATAGACGAGCCATACTGTCGACTATGACCAACTTGTCGCCATCTTTTAGTCGTGGAAGAAGCGCGTTAACACAGTGAACTACGCCAAAGAAGTTAGGCTCGAAAACGCGGCGGAACATGTCTGGCTCGAAATCCTCAAGGTCTACATATTCACAAGTACCAGCATTGAGTACAGCAATATCGAACTTAACACTTGCTAATGCTCGCTTTGTATCTTCTAGGTCTGACACATCAAACTGACAACCGCTAATATTGCTATATTTGCTAAGTTCATCAAGGGCTTCTTTGTTTCTTCCACAAGCAATGACACTATACCCCCTATCGGCACACTTGATTGCTAATGCCTTACCTATTCCAGATGTTGCGCCAGTAATTAAGATACTCTTCATTTTGCCAGCTTCCCTTTTATCTTTTTGATTATAAAACCTAAGATAGGTACGTGTTCGTAAACCATTTCGCCCAAATCATAATAATCTTTGTGGTAGATGATGATGTCACCGTCAACACCAAGTTGTGTTGTACCGTCTAGCGTGATCTTTTTGGCATTGTTTTTTAGTACGAGGGTCATCGTCCAATTTACAACGTGAGTCACCTTGGATTGACTATGGGCAACTTGTTGCGAACAGTAGAGAATGTCTGCTATATCAAACTTGCACGTTTCGGCTTGTGTAAGCAGGTTAGAAAAATAACTTTTAACTTCGTCTATCCCGCTATGCATAGTGATGGGGTCTATAAATTTAATATTACTGGCATAGATGTCTTCCAAGTCATCTGGGGATATCTGACATATATCTGTGTAAATTTTACAAAAGCGCTCGATGACATCCATACAACTTCCTTTACTTTAAAATATTGAGTACAGGCTAATCATTCAATTATGATTTTCTCTAAAACTTGCAAAAATTTTTATAATTATTGACTACAAGTCTCTGATCTCAAATTCGTTAGTATTTTTATACAAAAACTAAATTACATTAATTGCCGAGCTTAAGATCATGTTTCTTCGTTTATCCGTGAAAAATTTTCCCATTCGATCCTATTTGTACTCAGTCGCGTAAATATTTTCGTGTTTTCGGAAGTGTCGAGTATGAGAGTAGAACGTTTTCCCTTATTTCCTCTATCTGCGCACCTTTTGCCTGAAGGCAGAATGGCATTGCGTATTTTTGAACCTAGATATGTGCGTATGGTTAAGCAGGCATGCGCCGAAAATAAAGGCTTTGTGATGTGTATGCTAAACGCGAATGGAGACAAAGGCTCAAACGAACACATCCATAAAATAGGGACATACGCACAGGTTGTCGACTTTGATATGCTCGACGATGGTTTGCTTGGCATAAAGGTTGCTGGTTCTCATTTAGTTGAGGTAAGTAGCATTGAAGTTGAAAAAGATGGTCTTCGCACTGGAAGTTGTAAGGTGTTAGAACCTTGGAAATGCGATTTGGCCCCTCAACAAATAGCGCCTATGGACGAGCGGCTTAAAGAAATATTTGGAAATTACGAAGAACTGGCGTCGTTGTATGAATCACCGAAGTTTAATTGTCCCAACTGGGTATTAAATCGATGGTTAGAGTTATTGCCAGTCGATGGCTCGCAAAAGCAGCATTTTTTAGCGCAAAGAGAATGTACTAGTTTGCTAAATTATCTCTCTGCACTAATCGCTTAATATTGAGAGTTAAATTGACATTACAAATTCGTAATCCAACATTTGCATTTTTCGCAAACGTTTTAAGTCAGAACGTCGTAGAATGATACAACCAAAACGGAAAAGCGGACGAATCTTATGTTAGTTGGAATTCCTTTGGAACAAAGTAACAGCACAATCAAACCTAAAGAATGTGCTACTGAAATGTCTGATTACCTTGTGGCGGTTGCTGACGCCAGATGCAAACGATCCTTTGCTAGAGTATTTAACTATTTCGCACCTCGCTTGCGCTCATATGCTTTGAAACAAATGGGAAATGAGGCGTTAGCGATGGAGCTTGTTCAAGACACCATGTCAAACGTTTGGCAAAAAGCACATCTTTTTAATGCCGAGAAAGGGTCTCCATCGACATGGATTTTTACAATTGCGCGTAACATACGTTTTGACATGTTGCGTAAGCTGCAGAACCGAAAAGAAGACGTATGCTCTGATGACTTGTGGCCAGTGCTTTGTGAGCAAACTGCGGATGCTAATGAAGCGCCGCTTGACGAACAAGTTACTTTAGAGCAAATTGGTCACTTATTTGAATCACTGCCGGTAAAACAAAAAGCGGTAGTTGAAGCTATCTACATTGATGGCAAGTCTCAACAAGAAGTTGCCGACGAACTTTCTATTCCGTTAGGTACGGTAAAGTCCCGTACGCGTTTGGCGCTTCAACGATTAAAGGTCATGTTAAACGATAATGATTAGGTTTCATCCCAGTGCCCAGCAACTTAAATATTTCGTTGAGGGCACGCTGTCACCTGCTATATCTTTAATGGTTTCAGCACATTGTGATATGTGTCCGAAATGCCAACGATTTGTAGAGATAGAGACTGAAAGCTTAGCCGCACAAATGGTGTCATCTGTGAGCGAAAATGCTTTCGCCAGTTCTGATGCTTCGCTCCAGTTTGGCGATATGTTTTCACAAATTACACAACTCCCTCAAACCCCTGACGGCAGTTTTAAGGCTGCTAGTGTTTCTGAATATCGAGAAACTTTGAACAAGCCCCGTGTACCATCCAAATCAGAAAAATTAAGTACTATTGAGTTGGATGGGAGAGCGTTTGCTTTGCCTAGAACCCTTCACCGATATATCGACAAGACTGGAAACTGGTCAAGTTTAGTCGGTAAGCTATGGCAAGCCCCGGTTGATTTAGGTAATCAGGGCGTAGCCAATTTTATATTTATGGGTAGTGGCGGGAGTGTGCCAGAGCATACTCATAGAGGAACCGAATACACCCTAGTTATCGATGGCGAGTTCAGTGACGGGCTCAGCCGTTACGATACCGGCGACTTTATTTTCATGGATGGTGAGAAGACCCATACGCCCAAGGCTGAAGGAAAAGACGGTTGCTTAGTATTTAGCATTGTAGATCAGCCACTACACTTTACTTCAGGCTTAGCGAGACTATTAAATCCATTTAGCCATCTTTTCTTCCGCTAAAGTTTAAAACGATTGCTTATCAGCTACTGTGCTTACAATCGCTAAATAACAAAAAACGCACTTAAGTGCGTTTTTTCGTTTTAACTATTAATGTTCTATAGTCGTTCGCGTTTCAAACTCTCTTCGACTAGCTAATAAACTCGCTGTCCGGATAGTTAAGTCTAAGTGTCTTCATTGCATTATCACGAAGCTCTGTAAGACCAAGCTGTTCGTAGCTTGAAACCATAATTTCTAGGGCTTGCTGTACCTGCGTAGTATTCGGGAAGTGCTCTATAACATAGCGGCCACGGTTGGCAGCAGCAACATACGCCTCCCGTCTCATGTAGAAGCGTGCAATAGCAATTTCATAACGCGCCAAGCGGTCTTTAATATGAACCATACGCTGCTTCGCGTCAGCCGCATACTTGCTGTCTGGATACTGCTGGATAAGCCTGCGAAAGTCTTCAAACGCTGCGCGGGATTTTGATGGGTCTCTATCCGTACGATCGATGTTCATTAACTCTTGGAATAGGTTGCTGTCTGATTCCATGTTAGTTAAGCCACGCATGTAATACGCGTAGTCAACATCAGAGTGATTAGGATTAAGACGGATAAATCTGTCGATAGTGGCAAGTGTTTCTTCGTTCTTACCCGACTTATAGTAGCTGTAAATAAGATCTAGCTGTACTTGGTGAGAAAGTGGACCAAACGGGTAACGGGAATCTAGCGCACTTAACGTTTGAGCAGCAGCGCTAAAGTTACCAACTTCCATGCTTTGCTTTGCTCTGTCATACAGTTGCTGTGCACCCATGTTAGCTAAAACGGCTTTCTCTTCTTTATCTGAAGAACTACATCCTGCGACAGATACCATAGCACCCAATAAAACGGGAGCCAGTAGACGAAATGATTTCATAATAATTCTATTTTCCTGCTAAACAGTTTAATACTTCGCTGTCTAAGCTCATGTGTTAAACAACAACACTTTAATTGCATTCTAACGTACTAACGACGAGAAAAACCATACAAAAACGTAAACAAGGCAGTGTACAGCGTGAATACTTGTTATAATACCCTTTTTTAGACGTAATCAATGGTGTTATGACACAGTCGCCGAACACAATACAACTAGAAGCTTCAACGGAAGCTGCGCATTTTGGTTTACGCTTAGATCAGGTTTTGGCTGATTTGTTCCCTGAATATTCTCGTTCTAAGTTAAAAACTTGGATTCAGGACGGAAATGTTGCGGTAAATGGTGAAGTAATCACTGTCCCTCGACACAAAATGCAAATGGATGAACTCATTACTGTACAAGCCGAAATGGATGTGCAGGTAACAAGTGTTGCGCAAGATATTGCGCTAGATATTGTTTACGAAGATGAGCACATCTTGGTAATAAATAAACCTGCTGATTTAGTCGTGCATCCTGGCGCGGGAAACCCGAGCGGTACAGTGCTTAATGCATTGCTAAATCACTATCCCGAAATTGACAAAGTTCCACGTGCAGGCATTGTCCACCGTCTCGACAAAGACACTACGGGCCTGATGGTAGTGGCAAAAACAATACCTGCGCAAACGCACCTTGTTGATCAGCTACAGCGCCGCGAGATGAGCCGTGAATATGAAGCCATCGCTTTAGGTACTATGGTTGCGGGTGGGATTGTAGATGAGCCTATTGGCAGGCATGCCACAAAGCGCACGCATATGGCAGTTCGCGAAATGGGTAAACCTGCAGTAACGCATTATCGCGTTATTGAAAAGTTCCGTGCTTATACTCACTTGCGTTTGAAGCTTGAAACTGGTCGTACGCACCAAATTCGCGTGCACATGGCGCATATAAAACATCCACTGTTGGGCGATCAGGTTTATGGCGGGCGTCCGCGTTTGCCTAAAGGTGCGTCTGAGGAGTTTATTACAGCGCTTCGAGGGTTCCAGCGTCAGGCATTGCACGCAGCTCAGCTTTCACTATTTCACCCCGAAACTGAAGAGTGGATGACTTGGAAAGCGCCGCTTCCTCAAGATATGCAGGACTTGCTTAAAGCAGTCAAAAAAGACACAACGGACAATCCGCAAGATATGCTCTAACTAGGGAGTAGGTATTATGACATTGTCAGATGCAAATTCACCTATTTCATCTACGCTGGATTTGATTACTCCAGCGTGGTCATGCCCCTCTAATATTGTCGCTTATACAACGACAAGAAAAGGAGGCACGAGCCTAGGTGATTTCGCAGGCTTGAACGTTGGGGCTCACGTGGGGGATGACCTTTTATTAGTTAAAGCCAATAGAAGCCTGATCCCACACAGCGAAAAGATAACGTGGCTAGAGCAAATACACAGCAATCGCGTGGTGTCACTGCCAAGCGTGGATACTACTGCGGATGCAGCGTACTCTTCTTCCAAGTCACACTTTTGTGCAGTAATGACTGCTGACTGTGTGCCCATCCTATTATGTGATGAGAGTGGGCAAGAGGTGGCAGCAGTTCATGCGGGGTGGAAAGGGCTTGAGACTAATATTATTAGAAATGCGGTTGGGCAATTTAACTGCGATGCAAACAAAATCATGGCTTGGATAGGCCCTGCAATTAGCGGCGCTTGCTATGAAGTGGATGCTCAACTGGCGAGTAAATTTCGCCATGTAGCCGGCGCCGTTGCCAATAGTAGTAATGAGGGTAAATACCTTTTAGATTTACCTTTAGTTGCACAGATGCAATTGCAGCAAGCTGGCGTTGGAGATATTACGCAAAGTAACCTGTGTACTTACACTGACGAGGGACGCTTCTATTCGCATCGGAGAGCCACTCATCAAAACAAACGCACAACTGGGCGCATGGTCAGCGTAATAGGTATGCTTTAGATATCTAATCCTATGGGCATTAGTTCTTAGCCCCTTCATTTATTTGCGCTAAATCAAAGTTTCTACAGTATTTGTTATCTTTTTGGCTAACTTTTCAATCTCATACTTGAATCGCAATTGCGCAGCCTACATAACTAGAACATAAGCAATACCAGTCCGCATAGATCATTACCCACTCAGCGAGAGTTAAAATGTTCGTAATCGCGGTGTGTTACCGCAGGTATAGTTGTTCACTTATTAGGTTGAGATTATGAGACTAGATAGATTTACCAGTAAATTTCAGCTCGCAATATCCGATGCTCAATCACTCGCATTGGGGCGAGATCATCAATATATTGAACCTGTCCACTTAATGACTGCCATGCTAAACCAGCAGGGTGGTTCAGTACGCCCGCTACTTGACCAAGCAAACATTAATGTTAATGCGCTTCGTTCTGCTTTGAGTCAGGCTATTGAACGTTTACCTAGAATTGAAGGTATTGGTGGTGATGTTCAATTAAGCAAAGACAGTGGCATTTTACTTAACCTTTGCGACAAGATTGCTCAGCAACGAAAAGACGAATATATAACGTCGGAGATCTTCGTGTTAGCAGCCCTTGAAGATAAAGGGCGATTGGGTGAGATCCTTAAAAGTTTGAATATCACCAAAGACACCATTGAAGGCGCTATCGATGATATGCGTGGCGGACAGAAGGTGACAGACCCTAACGCTGAAGATGTGCGCCAGGCCCTTGAAAAGTACACTACAGACTTAACCGAGCGAGCGGAACAAGGCAAGCTTGACCCAGTGATTGGGCGTGATGACGAAATTCGTCGTACCGTTCAAGTTCTGCAGCGCAGAACCAAAAACAACCCCGTACTTATTGGTGAGCCTGGTGTGGGTAAAACCGCCATCGTTGAGGGATTAGCGCAGCGCATCATTAACGGCGAAGTACCTGAAGGCTTAAAGAACAAGCGCGTTCTTGCCCTAGATATGGGCGCGTTAGTGGCCGGGGCTAAATACCGCGGTGAGTTTGAAGAACGTTTAAAGGCCGTTCTTAACGAATTGGCTAAAGAAGAAGGCCGCGTCATTCTATTCGTTGACGAACTGCACACCATGGTAGGTGCAGGGAAGGGCGATGGCGCCATGGATGCTGGGAATATGCTTAAACCGGCGCTGGCACGCGGTGAACTTCACTGTGTGGGGGCAACCACGCTAGATGAATATCGTCAGTATATTGAAAAAGACGCTGCGCTAGAGCGTCGTTTTCAGAAAGTATTGGTTGAAGAGCCAAGCGTAGAGGACACTATTGCTATTCTTCGAGGCTTAAAAGAGCGTTATGAGCTTCACCACTCGGTAGACATCACGGATCCTGCCATCGTTGCAGCGGCGAGTTTGTCACATCGTTATATTAGTGACCGTCAATTGCCGGATAAAGCCATCGATCTTATTGATGAAGCGGCCTCTAGCATACGTCTGCAAATAGACTCAAAGCCAGAAGATATGGACCGTTTAGAGCGCAGAATTATCCAGCTTAAGTTGGAAGAGCAAGCCCTTGCTAAAGAAACCGATGATGCTAGCCATAAACGCCTTGAAATGATTGAACTAGAGCGCGAGCAGGCTGAAACCAAGTATGCAGAGCTAGAAAAAGTATGGCTAGATGAAAAAGATGCCATGCAGGGTACCCAAACCATCAAAGGGGAGCTTGAACAAGCAAAGCTAGATTTAGAAATTGCCCGTCGCGCATCTGATTTGAATCGTATGTCGGAACTTCAGTACGGCCGTATTCCAGAGCTTGAAGCCAAGCTCGAACAGGCGGCTGAAAATGAAACCCGTGAGACCACGCTTCTTAAAAATAAAGTAACGGATATTGAAATTGCAGATGTGCTCTCGCGATGGACAGGTATTCCTGTAGCGAGAATGCTTGAAGGCGAGCGCGAGAAGCTGTTGCGTATGGAAGATGTCCTTCATAAACGTGTAGTAGGGCAAGAAGAAGCCGTTGAAGCAGTATCAAATGCTATTCGCCGTTCACGTGCGGGGCTTGCCGATCCAAACCGTCCAATTGGCTCATTCCTATTTTTAGGGCCAACTGGCGTGGGTAAAACTGAGCTGTGCAAAGCTTTGGCCGGCTTCATGTTCGACACTGAAGACGCCATGGTGCGTATCGATATGTCTGAGTTTATGGAAAAACACTCGGTAGCACGCTTAGTGGGCGCACCTCCTGGCTATGTTGGCTATGAGGAAGGTGGCTACTTAACCGAAGCGGTGCGTCGCAAGCCTTACTCGGTCATTTTATTGGACGAGGTTGAAAAGGCACATCCTGATGTATTCAACATTTTACTTCAGGTGCTGGATGACGGCAGACTGACTGATGGACAAGGGCGCACCGTAGATTTCAAAAATACGGTTGTGATCATGACATCTAATTTGGGTTCGGACATCATTCAAGATAAGCACAACGAAAGTCAGTATGACGATATGAAAGCATCGGTAATGAGCGTAGTAGGGCAGCACTTCAGGCCCGAGTTCATCAACCGTGTGGATGATATTGTGGTATTCCATCCGTTGGGTAAAGAGCAAATTAAGTCTATTGCTAAAATTCAGCTTGCTTCCTTAAGAGCACGATTGGCGGAAAAAGGTTACAAACTTACTTTGTCTGCCGCAGCTATGGACAAGTTAGCCGATGCAGGTTTCGACCCCGTGTTTGGCGCACGTCCGCTTAAGCGAGCGATACAAGTGCAGGTTGAAAATCCACTCGCACAGCAACTGCTAGCGGGTGAACTAATACCCGAGTCCACTATTCGCATTGATGCTGACGAAAGCGGTCTATTTGTAGTAAGCGGTTAATCAGCAAACCAAATCTTTAATTCAAAGGCACTAGAAACAGTGCCTTTTTTATTGCTTTATTATTGCCTTGGCACTGTGTTTTCCTTTAGTTTACCTGCTAGAGAAATTTCAGCGTGAGTGTTAGGAGTCATACATGGAAACAGCCCCAATTGTTAACGCATTTAAACGCGTACTCGGGGAAAGCAACCTTGCCGTTGGAAAACGTCAAACTGAGCACTACCGAAAAGGGTGGCGCTCGGGTGAAGGTGAGGCATTGGCCGTACTGTTTCCAAATACGCTAATGCAATATTGGGAAGTGCTTAAGGTTTGCGTTGAATACAACTGCATCATCATTATGCAGGCTGCAAAAACCGGTTTGACCGAAGGTTCTACCCCGAACGGTGATGATTATGATAGGCCGGTGGTGGTAATTAACACCTTAGCCATGGATGATATCGTTTTAATAAACGACGGTAACCAAGTGTTGAGTTTTCCTGGGGCAACCTTGTTTAAGCTTGAAAAAATGTTAAAGCCCCTTGGCCGCGCGCCACATTCGGTGATTGGATCGTCGTGTTTGGGGGCGTCTATTGTGGGTGGTGTAGCTAATAATTCTGGCGGCGCATTGGTTAAACGAGGCCCCGCTTATACGGAGTTGTCGTTATTCGCTCAAATAGGTTCTAACGGTGAACTAAAGTTGGTTAATCATTTAGGGATAGACTTGGGTGAAACACCTGAAGAAATTATCGGTAATCTCGCTTCAGGCAACTTTCCAAAATCTCCACCTGAAACCAGTATGAAAGCGTCAGCCAGTGATTACGAGCGTATAGTTCGAGATGTCAGTGCTGATACCCCCAGTCGCTTCAATGCCGACCCTACAAGGCTATATGAAGCCAGCGGTTGCGCGGGTAAAATCGCCGTTTTTGCCGTACGCTTAGACACGTTCGAAGTACCTAAAAAAGAGCAAACGTTTTATATCGGTTCAAACGATGCTGGTGTACTTACCCGTATTCGCAAAGATGTTTTGTCGACGTTTGAAAACGTTCCCGAAGTAGGTGAATACCTGCATAGAGAAATGTTTGATATTGCAGATGTGTATGGCAAAGATACCATATTAAGTATTGAACGTTTGGGTACAGATTCACTACCTAAAATGTTTGCATTTAAAGGGCGAGTGGATGCTGTGCTTAACAAGCTGCCTTTTATGCCTCGCTATTTAAGCGACAGAGTTATGCAGTTTGGGAGTAAGTTTTTCTCTGACCAAATTCCTACAAGTTTGAGAACCTACCGCGACAAATACGAACATCATCTTATTCTTAAGATGAGTGATGGCGGTATTGAAGAGGCAAAAACACTTTTAGCTAAACTGTTTACTGAAGAGAAGCTAGATGGTGACTACCTTACCTGTAATGAAGAGGAAGCATCTAAAGCCTTTTTACTACGTTTCGCCGCTGCGGGAGCTGCGGTGCGCTATCAAATTATGCATGACAAACAAGTCGGAGATATTTTAGCGTTAGATATTGCGTTGCGCCGCAATGACGAGTTTTGGGTAGAGGAGTTGCCTGAGCACATAGCCAAACATGTAGAAAAGCCGCTTTATTACGGCCATTTCTTTTGCCATGTCTTTCATCAAGACTACATACTTAAAAAGGGCAGTGATGCCAAAAAAGTAAAAGCAGACATGTTGGCACTATTAGACAGCCGTGGCGCTAAATATCCTGCCGAGCATAACGTTGGTCATTTGTATACAGCGGAGAGTACTCTACAGCAGTTTTACAGAAAGCTAGACCCTACCAATACTTTTAACCCAGGCATTGGTAAGATGGAAAAGCACAAACGCAACTGTTCGTGCTGTCTTTGAATCTATGCGTAGAGAGCCTTACAGGCTCTCTAATAATGCTCTAGCCTGCGGACGTCTAAAGAAAGGTCGCTCTACATTTACTGCATACTCTAGCTCTTTTTTCGCTTCCTCAATTCTATTGAGTTTTGCAAGCGTGTAGCCAAGGTGATAGCGAATGTTAGGGTCATTCGCGTCCCTTGCGAAAGCGTCTCTAAGCATTTTAAGACTACCCTCATAATCTCCCTGTAGCGCTTTGATGTGCCCAAATGTGTCTAGTATTTTCGAAGAATTAGGCTGCAGTTCGTAAGCTTGTCGCGCATAGTTTTTCGCGGTAATTAGCGATTTTTCAATATGCATGATAGCTAAGCGGTTGAAGGCCTCAGCAGGGTTCAATAAGTTTGGCTCTTCAATAAGCTCTTTATAGAGTACTGTTGATTCGTCGAATTCTTGAATAAAAAATAAATATTGTGCTAATAGATTTTTCGCCAGCAAATTGTTTTCATTTTCGTTCACCAATTTGCGGGCAGTATTTAAAAATACATCAACAAACTGCTCGTTTAATGCGTAGTTGTAGATCGCAATAAATGCCTGTGCAAAGGAAGCGTCGACTTCTAGCGCTTTTTGGAAAGCGTTAATCGCGCTTTCGTTATTACCTTTATTCGCAGCTAATCTTCCCTTCAGAAAGTGGTAGACCGGGTTTTGTTGCTGGTTTGCAGGAATCGTCGCTAACAGCGACAGTGCTTTATCGTTTTTCTGCAAATCTAACAATAAGCTGGTATAGCGCAAAGTAACAAACGTACTTGTATTGGCTATCTCGTGCGCGCGAGCCATAGCATCTAGGGCGCTTTCGTTGTTTCCTAGATTGCGAGCTTGGTCAGCATAAGCGATAAGCTTTCCAGCATCGTCGTTAATAAAGTTTCTTACAATGCTTAGCGTTTTTTCGGCATCTGCACGCTGATTATTTGATAGCTGAAGCGCAGCTTTACGAAGAAGGTAGTCAGCATTGTCGAAATCATCTTTTATAAGCAAATCTAAATGATACAGTGCGTTCTTAATGTCGCCTTGTTGCTGGTATAAAGATGAAATGCGCTCTCTAGCACCGATATTCGAAGGATTGAGCGTTAGTATATCAAGATAAATTTGCTTCGCGTCTTCTACGTTGCCCGCTTTGGTTAAATTAAACGCCTTAAGCATTAATGTTTCGTTATGCTGAGGGGACAAGTCAAGTAGCTCTTCTACAAGTTGGTTAGATTTTTCTACATTTCCTAAACGACTCTCTGTAGCTGCTAAATTGAATTTTGCTGGAAAGAGGGTAGGGTTTTGCGCTAACGCTTTCTCGATGTTGTCTTTAGCTTCCGCCAATTGACCTTGCCTAATCAGAATGCCGGCTTTTAGGTTGTAGACTTCAGCTTCATCAGGAAAAAGCTTACTTAGTAAATTTGCACCCTTCAGCGCGTTATCGAATTGCTGCGCTTGTAAATTCATAAGTGAATAAGTGAATAGAAAACCCGCGTTATCTTTGTAGGTCGGCAGATTCTTTTCAAGAATCGATAGCGCTTCGTCCTGTTTCCCCCTCGCTGCCATCAGTTTAATTTTAAAAAGCTGAAGCTTATTTTCATTCGGGTACTTATATTCGAGGTTTTGCAATAAGCGTTCAGCTTTAAACGCTTTGTTTTGGCGAATAAATAAGTCACCTAGAAGAAGTGCCGAGTCAGGGTCTTCCATCAACGCATCTTGATGGCGTTCAAGCAGAGCAAGCGCTTGTTTATCTTGCTGTGTCGCCATATAGACCTGGCTTAGCATCAATACAGCCTGTAAGTCATCAGGCTCCTGTTGCAAATAGCCATTAAAGTCTTTTGCGGCCGTTTCCATGTTGTTATTAAAGAAGTTTGTTAAACCGCTTATGTAGAGCAACATAGGTTGTGAAGTTATGAGCTCAGGGTCAAGCTGTGCCATAAAATCATTAAGCTCTTTTAGCTTCTCGTTATCAATAGCTTGTTGGTTGTCTCTGCTTTGCAACCAACTATTAAGTAAAATGGCCAAAGGATCATTAGGTGTGTCTTCAATGATCTCATCTACGAATAGCTTTGCTGTATCGTAGTCTTTCGCTTCTAAATACAAATCTACAAGATTACGCAGGGCAATAGGGTCGTCTCGGTTAAACGTCAGGGCTTTTTGTAAATGTGCAGTTGCCGCATCAGTATCTCCTTGTCGATATGCGAGCTGTCCTTTCAAACGCCATGTGATAGCGTTTTCTGGTTCTAACGACATGGCTTTGTTGATAAGAGACGTTGCTTTGGCTAAATCTTCATTTTGAAGGGCAATAGAGGCGAGACCATTAATGGCAGGCACGAAGTCTGGCGTACGGGAAACGATAGTGTTGTAGTCGCTTAAGGCGCATTGCTCGTCTTCCAATCTGATACAAGCTGTTGCACGGATCATCAACCACTCGCGCTCTGCATCACCCGATAGCTTGTTCAAATCACCAAAGTCTACAATCTCTTGATATCTGTTTAGAAAAAGCCATGTGTTGCCAAGAGGTTCAGCTAAAAGGTTGATATCAGCACCCATCTCCAGAGCTTCAACAAACTCCATCTCAGCCGCAGTAAGGTAGCCATTAATAAGTAGTATCTCGCCCATCAAAATTTTGGCTGCGAGGTTCTGTGGGTCTTTCTGTAAGCTATTTTTAAGGTGAATATAGGCTTCGTCGTATTCGTTTTGATTAAACGCAGTAAGTGCTTTTTCATAGTCCTCTGACGTAGTAGCAAAACTGTTGAAAGCGATTAATGAAGAGGCAACTGCAGAGACAATAGTGCGTTTTACAACACGCTTTTTATTATTAAAAAAATCCATATTAACCTTCAATACATAGCCAAGCTGCTGGCTTAAAAATAGCATAAAAAAAGGTGGCCTAAGCCACCTTATAAAGATACGTGTTTTCTAAGCGTTTTTAAACTATTAAACGCGACGTTTACGTCTGTAAAGTACAAGCCCCAAACCCAAACTCATTAGTGCAAGGGCACCTGGCTCGCTTACTTGGGTAGGAGGTGTATCAGGACCATTGTCGATCGAAAATCCAAGTGCTGACAATTTGAAGCCAAAGTCACTGTCTTGAGACGCATTGTTATCGAAAATGGTATTGTATGCACCCACTAACCAGTATTGGGCGGCACTCAAGCCTGTAAATTCAGATTGATAATAGTTGCCCACTTGACTTCCAACAGAATAGTGACGCGTTGCAGCTTCTATAGCGCTAGTAGAAGCAATATCACTCCATGTAAAGTTTCCGCCACTTTCAAATTTTTCAATATCGTCCAGACCTACCACAGTTACTTCTTTAGAAGATCGTCCTCTATAACGGTAGATCGAAGAAAATGAACCAGACGTTAAAGTAACTTTTTCACTGAAGGACAGCAAAACCATGTCGAAGTCTTGTTTTCCTCTATCGCCTGTTCTTTTATTGTCTATTGTATGAGCATCTCCGTAGTCACTAGAAGTTTCATAGTTACTCTGGTTCGTAGAATCTTTATTTATAAGTCCATAACCTACCGCGTTGTTGCTCGAGTTTATCCAGCCATCGAGATTGCCCTGATTTCTAACCAAGTCATCGTTTTCATCAAGGTAACGCGAAGAGGTATATGAATCATACCGACTGTCGTAATAACCTGTATCAGACCAAGCAGTAAGCCCAACATAAACTGTTTTTCCGTCAACCGTAGTAACGGCGGTTCCGTTTGCAGAATCACCGATCAGTGAATATGAAATGCCGTTATTCACCAACGAGTAAGTTCCTTCATCTAAACTGCTGTCACTTCCTAATACGTTTCCAGAAAATACAAGAAAAACTGTCGCTAAACCTAAAAACTTCATATGGATTACTACCGAACCTGAATTTGCTTCATAAAATTACCGAGTACCTAGCGATTTTTGTGCCACATTTTATGTAGTTGATTTTTATTCGTTTTTTTTTAAATGCAATACATATGAGTTAGTCTTAGTAAAAAAAACTGACAGGTTGTACCACCTACCAGTGATCTAAAGTCTAATTGTCTTAAATGGCTTTTTTACGGCGCCATATGGCGAATAGAGAGCAAGCCATTAATAAGCCGATAGTACCAGGCTCAGACACTTCTGTAGTATCCGGTGTTCCTGTCGTTTCGGTAATTGAGAAACCAACATTAGCAAGTTTGAAAGCATCGTTGCCAATGTATCCACCAATATTGCCAAATACTGTGTTGTATGCCCCTACGAGCCAATATTGCGCAGATTCAGTGAATGCAAAATCTGCACGGTGTTCTAGGTAGTCACAGTTCTCGATATCGTAAGATGCCGAAGTAAGCGCATCTGCAACAATATCACTCCATGTATTTACACCAGAGGTCAAAGTAGAGGTGTCATTTAAGGCAGCTACTGAAACTTGACTATCGTTACTACTATATAGCCATGAAAAGCTCGCGCCAGTTAGTGTTACTGCAGAGTCAAATGAAAGCAGTACGAAGTCATAATCACGCTCAACATTGGTCACTCCGCTTTTATAAGCAGCCTTACTACCTTCATAATAATAGTTTAGGTTGTCGATAGCATGGTCAGAACTACCGTTGTAGTAAGCTTCGTCATTATTGGTAACTCCATAAGCCCAAGTATTTGAGATTTTTTGTAGGCTAGCGGCAACCACTGTTTCGCCAGTCACATTATTAGTATCTGAAAATGCAGACAAAGAAATGTTTACGCCATCAATCTCCACAGGAGAGTTATCAGGGTTAACACTATTGTAAACACCATCGTCGACTAGATCATAGGTATACTCACCAAGCGGAGAGTTACACTGCTTACTCTGGGTGTTGCTGCCACCCGATAAGCCGCAGTAGGAGTAATCATGCTTTTTATAATTGGTGGCAAATGCTGAATTGGCGCTCAGCGTCGATACCAGCGCCATCGAAAGTAATAGCAAGGTCTTGGAAGAAAAGGTTTTGTCTAGTAATCGCATAATTACTTTCCTATATAAAAAGCGCATAGCGCTTCAAGTACAAACCTTCCAAGCGTTGTACTATCTATATGCACACACTTTTTGGGGAAGTACTTAATTACAACATGGGGTTGTATGATATATGAACGGTGACCTGTTTAAGGTATGTGGCCGTATACCTAGTTATTACTGATTGGTGAGGTACTTAAGGAAGCAGGTTCTAAATTGTTAACCTTTGTGCGTTGTCCTCATTTGATAAAGTGGACTCATCTAAATGTATTGCATAGCTTTTTGAATGTGATATCGCAGAAATTAATGTGTGGAAGCTGGCTGTATTTTTACTTTGCTATGCGTTCACGCATATCTATGAAATAATTACCACAATTGTATATGTAGAAGTACGAGGACATATGTCTGAACAAAAACGTAAAGGGATATACTTACTTCCCAATTTATTAACAACAGCAGGTTTGTTTTCTGGTTTCTTTGCTGTTGTATCATCAATGAACGGCCGCTTTGAAGCAGCCGCTGTCGCAATTTTTGTGGCAATGATATTTGATGGTTTGGATGGGCGCGTAGCACGAATGACAAATACGCAGAGTGACTTCGGCGCTGAATATGATTCAATGGCCGATATGGTTTCATTTGGTATGGCACCTGCACTTGTTGCTTATAATTGGGGCTTAACCGAACTAGGCAAGTTGGGCTGGTTAGCGGCATTTGTCTATGTTGCCGGTGCTGCATTGCGACTAGCTCGCTTCAATACGCAGGTTGGGATCGCTGATAAGCGCTTCTTCCAAGGTCTTGCTAGTCCAGCAGCAGCGGCCGTTGTATCCGGTCTCGTTTGGGTTGGCGTCGAGTATGATGCAGTAGGGACTGACTACGGATTAATTGTGGCCGCGGTAACTGGTTTAGCTGGCTTACTTATGGTGAGTAACTTTAAGTATAATTCTTTTAAAGAAGTTAACTGGCATGGCAAGGTTCCATTCGTTGGCCTTCTATTAGTGCTTTTAATATTCGTTGTTGTTGCAACAGAGCCAGCGCTTGTACTGTTTTTAGTATTTGCTTTGTATGCACTGGCAGGGCCTATCAATACATTCCGCACGGTAGAGAAAGTGACTTTAGATGACGTGGTAGGCGATCACGAAGAAGACGCGGACTTCAACGTTGATAAAAAGAAAAGCAACGAAAGTGTAGACAATAAGCAGGAATAATTACGTAGTAGTAATTAGATGTCTTCGTTCAATAGTATAAAGGAAATGCCTTTTTGAACTGATAGACGAAGGATATTCAGGCTTAAACGCATACTAAATGCACGAATAGGTTAAAAAGCGACCGAACGGTCGCTTTTTTTTATATTTATTTAAAAAAGGGTGTTGACGATGTGTCAGGAATGCGTAGAATGCGCGCCTCCTCAACAGGGAACAGCAAAACGCTAACAACTGATGAGGATGTCAAAAACCAAGTTTAAAAATAAATAAACAAAAGTTGTTGACAAAAAAAAGATGCGCTGTAAGATACGCATCCGCTTCGGGAGAGGCAGCTAGAAAAACTAGCAACGTTCTTTAAAAATTTAGACAAGACAATCTGTGTGGGCACTCGTTAAGAGTGTCACAACGACGATTCATATTTCGATATATTTAATTGAAGAGTTTGATCATGGCTCAGATTGAACGCTGGCGGCAGGCCTAACACATGCAAGTCGAACGGTAACATTTCTAGCTTGCTAGAAGATGACGAGTGGCGGACGGGTGAGTAATGCTTGGGAACTTGCCTTTGCGAGGGGGATAACAGTTGGAAACGACTGCTAATACCGCATAATGTCTACGGACCAAACGGGGCTTCGGCTCCGGCGCAAAGAGAGGCCCAAGTGAGATTAGCTAGTTGGTAAGGTAAAGGCTTACCAAGGCGACGATCTCTAGCTGTTCTGAGAGGAAGATCAGCCACACTGGGACTGAGACACGGCCCAGACTCCTACGGGAGGCAGCAGTGGGGAATATTGCACAATGGGGGAAACCCTGATGCAGCCATGCCGCGTGTGTGAAGAAGGCCTTCGGGTTGTAAAGCACTTTCAGTTGTGAGGAAAAGTTAGTAGTTAATACCTGCTAGCCGTGACGTTAACAACAGAAGAAGCACCGGCTAACTCCGTGCCAGCAGCCGCGGTAATACGGAGGGTGCGAGCGTTAATCGGAATTACTGGGCGTAAAGCGCACGCAGGCGGTTTGTTAAGCTAGATGTGAAAGCCCCGGGCTCAACCTGGGATGGTCATTTAGAACTGGCAGACTAGAGTCTTGGAGAGGGGAGTGGAATTCCAGGTGTAGCGGTGAAATGCGTAGATATCTGGAGGAACATCAGTGGCGAAGGCGACTCCCTGGCCAAAGACTGACGCTCATGTGCGAAAGTGTGGGTAGCGAACAGGATTAGATACCCTGGTAGTCCACACCGTAAACGCTGTCTACTAGCTGTTTGTGACTTTAAGTCGTGAGTAGCGAAGCTAACGCGCTAAGTAGACCGCCTGGGGAGTACGGCCGCAAGGTTAAAACTCAAATGAATTGACGGGGGCCCGCACAAGCGGTGGAGCATGTGGTTTAATTCGATGCAACGCGAAGAACCTTACCTACACTTGACATGCAGAGAACTTTCTAGAGATAGATTGGTGCCTTCGGGAACTCTGACACAGGTGCTGCATGGCTGTCGTCAGCTCGTGTCGTGAGATGTTGGGTTAAGTCCCGCAACGAGCGCAACCCTTGTCCTTAGTTGCCAGCATTAAGTTGGGCACTCTAAGGAGACTGCCGGTGACAAACCGGAGGAAGGTGGGGACGACGTCAAGTCATCATGGCCCTTACGTGTAGGGCTACACACGTGCTACAATGGCATTTACAGAGGGAAGCGAGACAGTGATGTGGAGCGGACCCCTTAAAGAATGTCGTAGTCCGGATTGGAGTCTGCAACTCGACTCCATGAAGTCGGAATCGCTAGTAATCGCAGGTCAGAATACTGCGGTGAATACGTTCCCGGGCCTTGTACACACCGCCCGTCACACCATGGGAGTGGGATGCAAAAGAAGTAGTTAGTCTAACCTTCGGGAGGACGATTACCACTTTGTGTTTCATGACTGGGGTGAAGTCGTAACAAGGTAACCCTAGGGGAACCTGGGGTTGGATCACCTCCTTACCATTACGTCGAAAGACGCCTTGATGCAGTGCCTACACAGATAGTCTTGTTTAAAATGAAGAACGACACAAGTTTATGGGGCTATAGCTCAGCTGGGAGAGCGCCTGATTTGCATTCAGGAGGTCAGCAGTTCGATCCTGCTTAGCTCCACCATCTACTTGACACTGAGCTTGCATAAGCGAAGTTTACTGAAGGCTTGTAGCTCAGCTGGTTAGAGCGCACCCCTGATAAGGGTGAGGTCGGCAGTTCAAGTCTGCCCAAGCCTACCATTTCCTTACTTTAATAAAGGAAGGTGAAAAGATAGAAACGTGTCACGTTGGACCCGAAATCCTAATGAATATTTACTGTTTCAGTAAGCATTGATTAGGGTTTTTTACTCTAAAGATGAAAGTACTGCTTTTGCAGGAAATATCGAATGTTCTTTAACAATTTGGAAAGCTGATATTAATAGTAATCAATCAAAATTGAGTAACTGAGAAATCGAAAGATGAACTTTTTACTCTACTTGACTGAATTGCTTGTTATCAATTTATTGATAGCAAGGCAATTCTTCCGATTAGCTTGTCATGCATACGACATAACTTAGACAGAAGTCAAAAGGCTGTTTGGGGTTGTATGGTTAAGTGACGAAGCGTATACGGTGGATGCCTTGGCAGTTAGAGGCGATGAAGGACGTGTAAGTCTGCGAAAAGCTGTGGTGAGCCGACAAAATGCATTTGAGCCACAGATGTCCGAATGGGGAAACCCACCTGTTTACAGGTATCGTTACATGAATACATAGTGTAACGAGGCGAACGAGGGGAACTGAAACATCTAAGTACCCTTAGGAAAAGAAATCAATTGAGATTCCCCTAGTAGCGGCGAGCGAACGGGGAACAGCCCTTAAGCTGTATTGAATGTAGTGGAATCCTTTGGGAAGAGGAGCGATACAAGGTGATAGCCCTGTACACGACGCAATCTTTACAGTGAAATCGAGTAGGTCGGGACACGTGTTATCTTGACTGAATATGGGGGGACCATCCTCCAAGGCTAAATACTCCTAACTGACCGATAGTGAACCAGTACCGTGAGGGAAAGGCGAAAAGAACCCCTGTGAGGGGAGTGAAATAGAACCTGAAACCGTATACGTACAAGCAGTGGGAGCCCTTCGGGGTGACTGCGTACCTTTTGTATAATGGGTCAGCGACTTATATTTAGTAGCAAGGTTAAGCGAATAGCGGAGCCGTAGCGAAAGCGAGTGTTAACTGCGCGTTTAGTTGCTAGGTATAGACCCGAAACCCGGTGATCTAGCCATGAGCAGGTTGAAGGTTGAGTAACATCAACTGGAGGACCGAACCCACTAACGTTGAAAAGTTAGGGGATGACTTGTGGCTGGGGGTGAAAGGCCAATCAAACCGGGAGATAGCTGGTTCTCCCCGAAATCTATTTAGGTAGAGCCTCGGACGAATTCCATTGGGGGTAGAGCACTGTTAAGGCTAGGGGGTCATCCCGACTTACCAACCCTTTGCAAACTCCGAATACCAATGAGAACTATCCGGGAGACACACGGCGGGTGCTAACGTCCGTCGTGGAGAGGGAAACAACCCAGACCGCCAGCTAAGGTCCCAAAATATTGCTAAGTGGGAAACGATGTGGGAAGGCATAGACAGCTAGGAGGTTGGCTTAGAAGCAGCCACCCTTTAAAGAAAGCGTAATAGCTCACTAGTCGAGTCGGCCTGCGCGGAAGATGTAACGGGGCTAAGCAATATACCGAAGCTGCGGCAGCATGTTTACATGCTGGGTAGGGGAGCGTTGTGTAAGTGGATGAAGGTGAGTTGTAAAGCTTGCTGGACATATCACAAGTGCGAATGCTGACATGAGTAACGATAATGGGAGTGAAAAACTCCCACGCCGGAAGACCAAGGTTTCCTGTCCCATGCTAATCAGGGCAGGGTAAGTCGGCCCCTAAGGCGAGGCAGAAATGCGTAGTCGATGGGAAACGGGTTAATATTCCCGTACTTATATAATCAGTGATGGAGGGACGGAGAAGGCTAGGCAAGCTTGGCGTTGGTTGTCCAAGTGAAAGTGCGTAGGCTGAAAACTTAGGTAAATCCGGGTTTTCAAGGCCGAGACACGAGACGAGCTCCCAAGGGAGTGAAGTTGTTGATGCCCTGCTTCCAGGAAAAGCTTCTAAACTTATGATTATATGAACCGTACCCCAAACCGACACAGGTGGTCAGGTAGAGAATACTAAGGCGCTTGAGAGAACTCGGGTGAAGGAACTCGGCAAAATTGTACCGTAACTTCGGGAGAAGGTACGCCTCTGTTTGTGAACACTTCGCGTGGTAAGCAAATGGAGGCCGCAGTGACCAGGTGGCTGGGACTGTTTATTAAAAACACAGCACTCTGCAAACTCGTAAGAGGACGTATAGGGTGTGACACCTGCCCGGTGCCGGAAGGTTAATTGATGGGGTTAGTTTTCGGACGAAGCTCTTGATCGAAGCCCCGGTAAACGGCGGCCGTAACTATAACGGTCCTAAGGTAGCGAAATTCCTTGTCGGGTAAGTTCCGACCTGCACGAATGGTGTAACCATGGCCACGCTGTCTCCACCCGAGACTCAGTGAAATTGAAATCGCAGTGAAGATGCTGTGTACCCGCACCTAGACGGAAAGACCCCGTGAACCTTTACTACAGCTTGGCACTGAACATTGAACCTACATGTGTAGGATAGGTGGGAGGCTTTGAAGCACAGTCGCTAGATTGTGTGGAGCCGTCCTTGAAATACCACCCTTGTATGTTTGATGTTCTAACATTGGTCCCTTATCGGGATTGTGGACAGTGTCTGGTGGGTAGTTTGACTGGGGCGGTCTCCTCCCAAATAGTAACGGAGGAGCACGAAGGTTAGCTAATCACGGTCGGACATCGTGAGGTTAGTGCAATGGCATAAGCTAGCTTAACTGCGAGACAGACACGTCGAGCAGGTACGAAAGTAGGTCATAGTGATCCGGTGGTTCTGTATGGAAGGGCCATCGCTCAACGGATAAAAGGTACTCCGGGGATAACAGGCTGATACCGCCCAAGAGTTCATATCGACGGCGGTGTTTGGCACCTCGATGTCGGCTCATCACATCCTGGGGCTGAAGTCGGTCCCAAGGGTATGGCTGTTCGCCATTTAAAGTGGTACGCGAGCTGGGTTTAGAACGTCGTGAGACAGTTCGGTCCCTATCTGGTGTGGGCGTTGGATGATTGATGGGAGCTGCTCCTAGTACGAGAGGACCGGAGTGGACGAACCGCTGGTGTTCGGGTTGTGATGCCAATCGCATTGCCCGGTAGCTATGTTCGGAACGGATAACCGCTGAAAGCATCTAAGCGGGAAGCCGGCCCAAAGATGAGTCATCCCTGAACTTTAAGTTCTGGAAGGGTTGTTATAGACGATGACGTTGATAGGCAGGGTGTGGAAGCGTTGTAAGGCGTTAAGCTAACCTGTACTAATTGCCCGAGAGGCTTAACCATACAACGCCCAAGAAGCTTTAGGCTTTTGAGTGTTGTAGACAAGCTAAAGTAAGTAGAGTGAAAAGTAGTTACTCACTGATTGAATTAATATCAAACTTTCCGATTTGTTAGTTATTAAGCAACGATGATTAAACATACTCCTGAGAGTACTGTTAGTCCTCCTTGCGCAGAAGTCATGACAAAAAAAACGTCATGATTCTGCACTAAAAGTTTTTCCTGGCAGCCATAGCGATACGGTACCACCTGACTCCATTCCGAACTCAGAAGTGAAACGTATTAGCGCCGATGGTAGTGTGGGGTTTCCCCATGTGAGAGTAGGACACTGCCAGGTCCCATTAAGAAAAACCCGCCTAATGGCGGGTTTTTTGCGTTTGGAAGAAAGAAAAAATGGGGTCAGAGTACATTAAAGCGTTATTTTTTTAAAAGTACTCTGACCCCAACCTTTGAAATGTACTCTGACCCCACTATTTAGAGTTCGAAACTGAACCGTAAAGTATTTGATACCTGCTAGCGTGCATGGGTTTTTTGCTCTCCTATCTTTTATTCACTAGTTTTTATATAAAGAGTTTCACGATAGAAAAGACTTCAACTTTTAAATAGTGTCTTTCAATGTACTTAAAAATTAGTTTTGCTGTTGTCTTATTGTTTCTGGCTAGTGTTGTAAATGGGCAAGAAGTAAGCAAGCCGTTAGTTAAAGATAATACCATCATACTCGGGGTGGTTGAGTTTCCTCCCTTGGTTATCAAAGATAATGAAGGGTTTGGCTGTCACGGTGATGCTGTAACTATTACTAGGACAATACTTGAGTTAGTAGGGTATAAAGTGGTTGTAGAGTGCCCGCCTCCTGCTCGCCTTTTTAAGCGAATTCGACAAGGTAAAGTAGACATAACTCTTAACGTTAAAAGTACCAAAGCGTTAGAAAACCATGTAACTTTTGTGGAAAAGCCGTTTAGCTACCTATCCCTAGTATTATTGACAAATACACGCCTAGAGAGCAACAAGACTGTCGCTGCAATAAGAGGTTACGATTATGTAGGTTTAAGACAGGAACTTGCAGAAGCCAACTTTATATTCTTTGATATGCCTAATAGTACTGACGCTATTCAACTGTTTCAATTCGGTCGCACAACGCACTTGGTAACTTACGAAGCACCTTACCTCTATCACATAGAACGTGTAACCGATAATATCAGTGGCTTAACTGTATCAATGCGTCGTGACATTCCAACTTTCTTTGCTGTATCTAACAAGAGTAAAAAGAAAGCTGAGTTATTGGAAAAACTAACAGGTCTATTTAAGCTTTCAAAAAGTAGTACGGTGATAGAACAAATTCAAACTATGAATAAGTAAGAGGGAAGTTACTTTGTAAGTGACGAGTACTAGTGAGCGCTTTTGTGAACCGTAATAAATTCAAACAAAATCATTGATATAGAGGTTACTTGAAAAAAAGTTAATTTTTTATGAAATTTCGTTGCTGGTAGGAAGGTCTTGTTAAATACACGTGCTTACTGTACGTCAAACATGAATAATATTATTGAGGGTACATCAATGAAACAAATCAAAAAATCATCAGTAGCGACAGCGTTGGGTGCTGTTGTAATTGGCTCTTTGGCGTCAACGGTTGCAGTAGCAGATGTAAATCCATTTGGTATGCAAGTACTAGAATCCGGTTACAGCCAATTCGCTGCAGAAGGCAAGTGCGGCGAAGGTAAATGTGGCGGTGACAAAGCAGAGAAAGAAGGCAAGTGCGGCGAAGGCAAATGTGGCGGCGATAAGAAAGCTCACAAAGAAGGCAAATGCGGCGAAGGCAAATGTGGCGGCGATAAGAAAGCTTCTAAAGAAGGCAAGTGTGGCGAAGGTAAGTGCGGCGGCGACAAGAAAGCTTCTAAAGAAGGCAAGTGTGGCGAAGGTAAATGCGGCGGCGACAAGAAAGCTGCAAAAGAAGGCAAGTGCGGCGAAGGCAAATGCGGTAGCATGTAACCGCCATTCAAAAAACATCGTGTAGCTTGAAACATAAGAACGCTACACGAGTTACGCTTAGCAATAAATGGCTGTCGAATGATGGCCATTTTTGTCTGACAATATACGTTGCTATTGTGCAATCCCATGCGGTAAAAGGGGAAGATATGAATAACATCTGTGGCGCAGGACTTGGTTTTCGTCGGGAAATGCTTAAAGAGCTTTTACCTACATTGCCATCTGAGGTCGATTTTTGGGAAGTAGCCCCTGAAAATTGGATCCCACTTGGTGGAAAGTACCAAGAGCAATTTCAGCGAGCGTCTTCACAAGCTCCTTTTACAACTCATGGCTTATCTTTGTCTATCGGAAGTAGCGACAAACTAGATGTCGAGTTTGTGAAAACCGTTAAACGATTCTTGGATGCAAATAATATTGCATTGTACAGCGAGCACTTGAGCTTTTGTTCCGGCAATGGACATATGTACGATCTGATGCCTATTCCTTTTACTGAAGACGCAATTAAGCACGTAGTATCTCGAATTGTTCAAGTTCAAGATATCATCGAACGACCGCTGGTCTTAGAAAATGTCTCTTATTACATTGCGCCAGGCCAAGAGATGGATGAGCTTGAATTTACCAAGAGCATATTAAAAGAATCGGGTTGCAAAATGCTTCTCGACGTAAACAATGTTTACGTGAATAGTATAAACCATAAATACGATGCGAAAGCGTTCATTAACGGCTTGCCCTCAGACAAAATTGTGTATGGCCATATTGCAGGTCATTATGATGAAGCAGAGGATTTGAAAGTTGATACTCACGGGGCTGATGTGATTGAGCCAGTTTGGGCGCTGTTGGAGCACGCTTACCTTACTCACGGCGTATTTCCGACTTTGCTAGAGCGTGATTTTAATATTCCCCCGCTAAGCGAATTATTAGCGGAAGTGAAGAAAATTAAGCAAATTCAAGCAAAATGCGAAGCTGCAATAGCGTCAAGGATTAAAGGAAGTGTCGCGTGACTCAGTCGTTTCAAACCACTCAAAAAACGTTCGTTGATGCGATCAAAGATCCACAGACATTTCGTGATACCGACGCTGATCACATTCGCCGGATGAAAATCTATCAATCCCTGTTTTTTAACAACATCGATAATTTCGTTAGTACCGGTTTTCCAGTTTTAAAATCTATTGTGGTAAAACAGTATGGTGAAAAAGGGTGGGAAAGTATTGTGCGTCAATTTTTTATTGAGCACGAATGCCGCTCTCCTTATTTTGCTGAAATAAGTAAAGAGTTCGTTGAGTACCTTTCAACAGAGCCAATCTTCGATATTACTCTGCCCGACTTTGCTGCGGAACTTGCTCACTATGAGTGGCTTGAGCTTGACGTCAGTATCAGAAAAAACGAAGACGACATTGAATTTTATCAACAAGGAAACAATGTTACCGCTATCAGGGTGTCACCGTATGCCTCGTTGGCGGCATATCAGTTTGAAGTCCATTTAATTGGAGAGGATTATATCCCAGAGCAACCTGCCCAAGAACAGCAGTTCTACGTTGTTTACAGAGACCGTGAGTTTGACGTTCAATTTACTCATGTTAATCCGGTTACGGCTATTTTAGTCAACACGCTGGAACAAAATGAACTGGGGATGGAAATAGAACAATTAGCTGAGTCGTTGTGCCAACAACTTCCTCAAATTCCTTCAAACGTGCTTGTAAATGGTATGAACCAGACACTCACTGACATGTTACAAAAAGGAATACTGCTTCCAGTATCCTAAGTAACCATTACTATTTACCTGCTTTATATTAAACTTTCGCCAGGATCTGGTCTGAAAGTGAGCGATCGATCATATTAGCGCTGTCAATCGGGCTTGCTTTCGATTAACATTTAGCACCATTTTTTTGTTCACAAAATTGTTTAGGTAGTGCAAATGGCTGACAATTCAGATTTCAAAGAAGTCTATAACAAGTGGTACTTTCTAGCATCGCTAGTAACTCTAATCGCGTTCCCGTTGATGCATATCATCGCCGGCTGGTTCACCTTCTGGTTATAACGCAGACATTCAAGGCATAATTGTGACTGCAGAATATATTAAATCAGTAGTGAAAACCGTACCTGACTATCCAAAGCCAGGTATTTTATTTAGAGATGTGACCAGCGTTTTAGAAGATCACAAAGCATTTAGTAGCTGTATCTCGTTACTTGTAGAAAAGTATCAAGGTATGGGATTTACCAAGATAGCAGGTACTGAAGCACGCGGGTTCCTTTTTGGTGCGCCATTGGCCATCGAAATGGGCATTGGTTTTGTTCCGGTGAGAAAACCCAACAAACTTCCTCGCGAAGTCGTTAGCGAGAGCTACGAGCTTGAATATGGCATGGATACATTGGAAATCCATAAAGATGCCATTGAGCCAGGTGATAAAGTCCTTCTTATTGATGATTTACTTGCAACTGGTGGAACGATAGCCGCTTCTGCAAAACTAATTCGTTCATTGGGCGGTGAAATAAATCACGCAGGTTTTGTGATTAATTTACCAGACCTAGGTGGCGAGAAGAAATTGAGTGCGCTTGATATCGAAAGCTACTCTATTTGTGAGTTTGAAGGCGATTAATCGCTATAAAGCATAACTAGCACAAGGCAAAATACGTAATAATGAGTTATCAGGTACTAGCAAGGAAGTGGCGACCAGGCAAGTTCAGCGAGCTTGTGGGTCAAGAACATGTAGTCTCTGCCATTTCAAATGCTTTGGATAACGATCGTCTACACCACGCTTATCTGTTTACAGGCACACGAGGTGTAGGTAAAACCACTATTGCACGTATTTTTTCGAAAAGCCTTAACTGCGAAGAAGGGCAAGGGGCCAACCCTTGCGGTCAATGTAATACCTGTAAAGAAATAGAGCAGGGCAACTACGTTGATTTGTTAGAGATTGACGCTGCATCAAGAACTAAGGTCGAGGATACTCGCGAACTTCTTGATAACGTGCAATACAAGCCAACTCGCGGACGCTATAAAGTGTACCTTATCGATGAGGTACACATGCTTTCAAAACACAGCTTTAATGCGCTGTTAAAAACGCTGGAAGAGCCACCTCCACACGTTAAGTTCTTACTGGCGACCACCGATCCTCAAAAGCTTCCGATAACCATCTTATCCCGTTGCTTGCAGTTTAACTTGAAAGCTATGTCTCGGGAGCAGATTGTTGGACAGCTGCAGCATATTTTAGAGCATGAACAGCTGCCTTTTGAGCCACAAGCGCTAGCGCTTTTGGCAAGAGCCGCCCAAGGCAGTATGCGTGATGCGCTGAGTTTAACTGACCAAGCGATTGCACAGGGTGGAAATCAAGTGCTGGCATCGGTGGTAACCGATATGCTGGGGCTGATGGACAAAAACCAGTTGCTTAAAGTGGTTCATGCTGTGGTAAGTAAAAGTCCTGTTGATGTATTGCAGTTGGTCAATGACATCGCAGAGCAAGCCCCCGATTATGACAACGTACACAGCGAATTGGCTAGCCTGCTGCACCAAATAGCGTTAACGCAATGGGTGCCTGAAGCATGTAAGCTAGAAACCACATCGGCTAAAGCGATATTTCAATTAGCGAAAACTATTCCAGCGGAGCAAGTGCAGCTGCTTTATCAGGTTGCACTGCAAGGAAGAAAAGACTTACCGTTTGCGGCTGATGGAAAAAGTGCGTTTGAAATGACATTGATGCGAATGATGTCGTTTGCTCCAAACCCCCCCATCGACGACACGGCAAGTGAAATTGAAAACGGGAGGAGTGAGCATAGTTTACCTGTAGATCATGCTTCTTCCAGTGGTGGCCCGGGAAACGTCGGTAAGCAGGAGGAAGCGCCGTTAAGCGAAACTTCTGCAACCAATGTGCAGGAGGAGACGCCTTCACATCTATCGGTTGAATCTACCTCTGAACCGTCGTTAGAAAGTGCGCCATCTACCCCTGATGCACTCGCTCCATCAATAATCGAAAAAGAGCAGCAAGAACAATCGACGTCTCCATTTGAATCACAGCAAGAGCAGGAAAATGCAGCCGCTGATGAAAGCGAGTTGAGTGGAAGTGATACTCTGTCGGCGCTTTCTCATGCAG
Source organism: Alteromonas sp. ABD4_190 (assembly GCF_056160105.1). Taxonomy (NCBI): domain Bacteria; kingdom Pseudomonadati; phylum Pseudomonadota; class Gammaproteobacteria; order Alteromonadales; family Alteromonadaceae; genus Alteromonas; species Alteromonas sp. ABD4_190. The sequence goes on along the minus strand of NZ_JBSWWN010000001.1, from coordinate 542,345 downwards.
AGTCAGGTGCAACGACAACTCAAACAACAGCACTTGAGCGTGATGCTTCACATGACGATGAACCCGTAAAGTTAGCACCAACTTCGTCTAATGAAGAACTACCCGTAGAAAACACCGTGGTACAAACAGAAAGCGTTGCTGCAGAGCTTGAACCAACGCCAAGTGAAGTCAGTGCGCTCCCTAGCGAAGCAGAGCAGCATTTCGATGGACCTCCGTTAGATGTGTACATGGACGATATGCCACCTCCGTCAGAAGATGATGGGTCGTTAGGTTTTGATGGATTTCATACCGCTGAAGGTTTTCATGACGCTGAGGGCTTTCATGACGCTGAGGGCTTTCATGACGCTGAGGGCTCTCATAACGCTAAGGGCTTTTATGACGCTAAAGGCTCTGATAAAAACAGCGAGCCGTTGGTGCACGAGAACGAAGCGTCCTCATTAACCGCCGAAGAGCAGCTTACTTCTACGGCTGATATGTTGGCACTTCGTCAAAAGTTAAAGCAAAGAAAAGCACAAGACGCAGAGGCAAAAAGTACCAGCGCAGCAAATGCTAAGACCGAAAGTGCAAGTGATATTCAAGCGCGCTTTACCAGAAGTAAAGCCGAGGCTTTGAGTACTGAACAAACTGCACATGGAGTTAACAAGGGTAACGATAACAGTTCAGGGCAGGCTAGTGCTGATAACGAAATCAAGAGTGGTGATTTAAACCCCGTTGGGCATGACGATAGCCTTGAGTTGCAAGATCATACCCCAGAGCTTAAAGGTCATAACCCTGAACTTGAAGATAACAGCCCTGAGCCTATAGATAGCAGCTCAGAATATAAAGACAATAGCATTGCACGTGATGACAATCCTCAACTGGATAGTACAAATTCAGGCTCGTCTTTCGGCATTACTCACTCGCACTCTACTGACACTATGCAAACTAGCGAGTCAGAAAGTAATCATTCCAGCTCAAACAACACGGGCGATTTCTCGCTTGATGAATTTGAAGAGGATATGCCTTTTTCAAATGACGAACCTGAGGCGCAGTCAAACTCGGAAACACCTGTTGAGGATATGCCTCCTTGGTCTACTGATTATGATAATCAACCGCCTCAACACATTGAAGGTGCTGACTATGTTGAAGCGCCCTCTGATAGAAGCCCGAATTACGACAGTGCCCCAGAGCAGATGGGAAGTGCGGGCGAACGATCGTTTGCTCGGGATGCACTAGATTTTGATACGCCGCTGAGCAGTACCTATGACGGGCCGTTAAAACCTTATTTAAATGATGGAAACAAACTAACTCACGCCAGTCAAATTGACGAGTGGAGCAACTTGGTTGAGCAAATGCCGGTTGCTGGTTTACTTAAACAATTAGTACTGCACGCATCATTTTCTCGAGATGGCAATCAAGTGTCCCTTGAAATTGACCACAGTCAGACGCATTTATTAAATGACAGTGCGAAAAAGCAATTAGTTGATGCAATCCATCATGGGTTGGGTGAAAACGTTGAAGTAAATATCACGTTAGGTGAACCAGCATCTACACCTTTTGCGTTACAACAAGAGATTCATGCCATGCGCCATGCGCATGCACACTCGGTAATTAAAACCGACGATACAATTCAAGCATTGCTATCGACTTTCGATGCGTCAGTGCTAACCGATTCGGTTAAAGCGCGATAGCAGAATTATTAACACCAAAACGAAGCGAGACAAAAATTATGTTTAAAGGTGGAATGGGCAATATCATGAAGCAGGCGCAGCAAATGCAAGAGCGCATGCAAAAAGTACAAGACGACCTAGCTAAACTAGAAGTAACCGGTGAAGCGGGTGCAGGCATGGTCAAAGTGACCATGACGTGTAACCACAACGTACGCCGTGTGGACATTGATGAGTCATTAATGGACGATGACAAAGATATGGTTGAAGACTTGGTTGCTGCAGCATTTAACGACGCGGTACGTCGCGTTCAAGAAACTAGCAAAGAGAAGATGGGTGATGTAACTGGCGGAATGCCACTACCTCCTGGCTTCAAAATGCCGTTTTAAGCAAAAAGCCCCGTATTCATTGGTCTCTGGCTTTGTGAAAAGCTAGGGCGGGAAATAGGGAAAAACTCAAGATTAAAGCTCGGTATTTGTCCGAGCTTTTTTATTTGAAACCTTCGATGATTCTTCTTTTAAACAAGGCAAATACTTGCTACTGCTTAATCTGTTTCTTTTTCGCATTGACAATCCGTAAGAGAAGACAGCTATGCTTTCCTAATTAGCTGCAGCGTGTTGTCTGCATACTAACTAGCATGCCTGCTTTTAAAAGAGCCTAAGACTTGTTAGTTGCTATCAGCAGTCAATTTGTTAAGAATAGCTTGAGAAATAATGACTATAACCAGCCAAGAAGTTAAGCTGGTATGCAGATAGTAAATAGCGTTAAATCTACTTATACTCCAAATTCATATGTAAATTAACAGGGATGTTCAATGAAAAAGTCTTTCCTCGCATTCGGGCTTGGCCAAATGCTCTTTTTTTCCGCTGCTTTATATGGGCAAGTTTTAGAAACTGAGTCGTCTAATGATGTTGTAGGGTCGGTATCCGATGCACTATCTGAAGATGAAATTAAACAGCAGGAATACCTTAAGTGGGCGGAAGAGTTTGAGGCCTCACTTACTTATAAAACCGGAAAAATTACGCTGCCAGGTGGTAAAGCAACACTTAATGTGCCCGAAGATTACTATTATCTCTCTCCTCAAGACACTAAGCGAGTACTAGAAGAAGCATGGGGTAACCCCGAAGGAGAACCCATGCTAGGAATGCTATTCCCTCAAGAGTATCGCGTACTTGACGCTGCCTCGTGGGGCGTAACCATAGAGTATGCAGAAGATGGTTATGTTTCTGATGAAGATGCGGTAGATATAAATTACGACGAGCTCTTAAAAGAAATGAAAAGAGATACAGCTGAAGAGTCTGAAAGACGCTCGGAACAAGGCTACCCCAGCATTGAGTTAGTTGGCTGGGCTGAGCAGCCATACTATGATGCGAATACACATAAGTTGTATTGGGCTAAAGAGCTTATTTTCGGCGAAAATGAAATGCATACCTTGAACTACAATGTTCGAGCCTTGGGACGACAAGGCTATTTGGTAATGAATTTCATTGCCGACATGGGGCAACTAGAAGAAGTTAACTCAGCACGTGACGAAGTACTCGCAATGGTCAGTTTTAATGATGGTCACAAATATAGCGAATTCGACCCTGATATAGACAAAGTTGCAGCCTATGGCATAGGAGGGCTTATAGCAGGTAAGGTACTAGCCAAAACAGGCTTTTTAGCACTGGCTCTAGTATTTCTTAAAAAGTTCTGGTTTGTAATATTACTGCCGTTGTACTGGTTGAAAAATAAAATATTCAGCAAAAAAAGTGCGGGCGAGTAGAGCGGGGGTCGCTTTCAAACCAAATAGAATGTAAGTGGCTTTGAGTCACTTACATTTTCCTAGATATTAATCAGTTGGACCTATTTCACTTCTAACACAGTCAGTATGGTGTACCGGAGCGCTGACACACATTCTGCAATCGGATAGCTTAATGAATTTAAGTGGCCTCTTACAAAGTTTATTGCGCATCAGCAGTTAGCCGAAACCGACTTCACTCGACAGCCTTGGTTTAAAATCTCAAAAACATGCGTTTGATGGTATCTAAGTAAATATAAATAAATGCGCATAAAAGGTTTGGATTAACCAGTTACTAGTCTATATTTTATCAAAAGCATCTTTTTAAGATTTTCTTTAAGGCGTTTTCATAAACTAGATGGCCTTTAGCCCTTAGTAACAGTCATCCAAAGAAAGTGGTTGGAACAAGAATAATGCACGACCAAACTAGCGAACTTTCATCATTAGTCACTCAATGCGATAAAGAACCGATTCATCTTCTAGGTCGGATACAAAGCCATGGATTCATGATTATCGTCGATAAAGCGGGGGGGGTTACCCATTTTTCCGAAAATCTAGATAGTTTTGCTGATGTATCCGGCGATAAACTTCTCGGTTATACATTGTGGGATTTACTTGATCGCAAACTTGTGCACGCTATACGTGGCGCGCAAAGCCAGGCAGTGATCCTTGGCAAAGCAGCCTACCTTCATTCTGTATCAATACCGCATAGTAAAGACACATTCGACCTGTGCATTCATCAAAGTGCCGAACACCTTATCCTTGAATTTGAAAAATTAGAGAGTTCGGGAAAGTACGAAGGGGTTATCACAGCATTAATGGCTCAGATATCGATGTTCCCTGAGCTTGAAGATCTTTATCAAGGTTTAGTTGAAAGCGTAAGAACGGCGACGGGCCATGACAGGGTAATGCTATACCAGTTTCTAGCAGACGGCTCAGGTGAGGTGGTTGCAGAGTCAACATCTAGCGACATGGATCCATTTTTGGGGTTGCGCTACCCAGCGTCTGATATCCCCCGACAAGCAAGGCAACTCTATAAAAAGAACCTTGTTAGAACCATCACTGACGTTAACGGTGAAACACACCGTATTATTGGAAAAGATAGTGAGGATACATCCCTCATAGACCTTTCACTCTCACGCCTAAGGGCTGTGTCTGAAGTACATATTCAATACCTTAAAAATATGAAAGTCGGCGCTTCTATGTCGATATCGCTCATTGTTGATGGTGAACTATGGGGTTTGATCGCATGCCATCATAATACCAAAAAAACCATCCCGAGTCGGTTAGTTTCTCAGCTAGAACTTTTTTCGGAGATGTTTTCACTGGAATTGTCAAAACGGCTAGTGAACGAGCGTATAAGGGTAAGCGAAAAAGCGAACTCAACATTTGCGCGCGTGCTTAGTAATTTATCACTGGGTAGCTCATTAAATAATGCCATAGTAGAACAGCTTCCATTATTGAAAAGCCTTATTGATATAGATGGAATAGGTTGTATTTTTAGTAGTGAATATTCAAAGGCGGGCTCTGCGTTTAGCTCACGAAAAATTAAACGGTTTAAAGAGATACTCGCTGAATTACCTGATGAAGAAATCCATCAGTTTGACAATCTAGCTACGATTGATGATGACTTGGCTGATGAAAATGTGGCTGGCGTTTTGGCGTTAAAAATTTCTAGTCAGCCAATGGACTATATTTTTCTTTTCAGAAATTCAGTGGTTAAGGAAGTGTCTTGGGCGGGTAATCCTGCAAAGCGCGTTGAGTTGAAAGAAGGTAAAGAGATACTTACACCAAGGGCAAGCTTTGATAAATGGATAGAAACCAACGAATCGACTGCAACTCCGTGGACTACATTGGATATTGAACGCGCTAAATCCATCAGACTTGGAGTAATGGAATTGACCATTCGCCACCTGCACGAGAAAGAGCAACTACAGCGTGAGGCGAAAAAAAGACTCGAGTTACTGATTGGTGAACTAAACCACCGTGTTCGCAATATTTTAAATTTAGTGAGCGCAATTATCGGGCAGACATCACAGAACAAGAAAGATATCGATGAATTTGTGGTCTCTTTATCGTCAAGAATATCTGCACTTGCTCTGGGCCATGACCAACTTACGCATGCCTCATACAACAGCGTGAGATTCAAGGATCTTCTTCATAACGAGCTTAAAGCTTATATGATCAAAGAGTCGTCTTTTAAAATAGAGGGGCCTGACATATATCTTGTGCCCTATGCCGTTACGCCAATTGTACTAGTTTTTCACGAGATGATTACCAATGCAGCGAAATATGGAGCCTTAAGCGCTACAAGTAATGATGGCAGGGTGGCGATAACTTGGGGCTTAGATGAAAAAGGCTTCACTATTAAATGGGAAGAGCTAGGAGGCCCCCCCTTACATGGCTTAGGCGAGGAAGGGTTTGGTATGACGGTTATAAAATCAGTTATTCCTCATGAACTCAAAGGAAAGGCGTCATTGAGCACTAAAATTACCGGACTCAATGCAGAGTTTCTCATTCCTCGTAAATATGTAGAGTTTGGTACTAGCCAAACAAGCTCTCAGCATTCAACTCATGGCGAAAAGCCTCAAGCGGCCACTACAACTAAAACTGAGAAAGTCCTCACAAGCGCCTTCATTGTGGAAGATAATCTACTTATTTCACTAGACCTCAAAAAACACCTTAAACAATTGGGCATTGATAAGGTTGATATCTTTGGTGATATCAGCTCAGCAAGGGCGGCATTGGCCAAAGTTAAACCTTCGATGATGTTTTTAGACGTTCATCTGGGGAATGAAAATACTTTTCAGTTAGGTATCGAAATACAGAAATTATCAATACCTTTTCTTTTTATTACGGGTTACGGAGCGGCAATAGAGTTGCCAGACGAACTCTCTGATGTGGATATACTAACCAAACCTGTCGACACAACATTATTAAAGCGCTCTATCGAAGCTTTTGGTTTTAAGGTGTAAACCCGTGATTACCAATACTAACCCTGTGATACTTGTTGTTGAAGACAATTTAGTTGAAGCGATGAACGTTAAAAATGCGCTGACCGAAGCAGATATGCAGGTGTTAGGCATAGCAAAGACGGAAAGTGAATTGTATGCGTTAATTGATAAGCGTGTTCCAGATCTCATTTTGATGGACATCGATTTGGGTGGTTCAGATTCTGGTATTGGAATTGCGAAAAGCATTACAGAAAGGTTTGAAGTGCCAGTTGTGTTTAGTACCTCTTACTGTGATGACTCGACAATTTCTAATGCGCTCGCAGTTTCCCCGTATGGATATTTAGTAAAGCCGTACGGTCTGCTTTCGCTCACTACTACTATTCAAGTTGCGCTTGAAAGAAAAAAAACGGAAAAAGCGCTAGCCTCGTCTAATAGGCGTTTCGCAATGGCATCAGAGATTGCGAAGCTAGCCGTGTTAGAAGTCGACACCTCTACGCAGTCTGTGGTCATTGAAAGCGTCGAGAACCTTTTTGATTTTCCACGCAAAATGCCAATATCCAAATTCCTTTCGTTGTTTCCCGAAGAAAAGGAAATTGAGTTAAAAAAGGCGATCCATTTAAAGTCGAATTACCTCACAACTTTGCAGCTGAAAATTGAAGGTCAAGCCGCTAAATGGTTTCAGGTTGTCCTTTCCGATGTAGGGTGGGGCGAAGACTATATTCAAATTGGCGCCATACAAGATATAACAATCCTACAGAGCACTCAGTCAAACCTGAGTGTTGCAGATAAGATTGTAAGTGAAATTAAAGAAGGCGTATTAGTATGTGATGCGGATGGGTTAATAATAAAGGCTAACCAATCCTTATGTGAGATGCTAGGTACCCAAGCCGAGCATTTAATATCTACTCACATTAACAATGTATTTCCTAAAGCGCGAAAACACGATCCTCGCCCAGACTATCTGATAGACGGTTTAAGGACAGAGCTCACTATTGTAAGTGAAGGACGAAGGTTTCATCTAACCATGTCGGTAACGTCATTTAATATAGATATTGGTGAAACTCACTTTGTTGCCATTCTCACAGATGTTTCAGAACTAAAGTCGTCTGAAAGTCAACTTAAGTACCTGGCATTTACAGACGCGCTAACAGGCGCGGGAAATCGAAACCTACTAAACAACATTGTTGAGACTTATAGTGAATCATGTGAGCCCTGCTCAATTATTTTTATAGATATCGACGAATTTAAGCTTATAAATGATACCCATGGGCATGAGGTGGGTGACGAAATATTAAGAGCATGCGCAAGCCGGTTTAAGGCTGCGCTAAGAGACGGTGATACCGTTATTAGGTTTGGCGGTGACGAGTTCGTTGTTGTAACGAGCACTACCTGTCATAAGCTTTTAAGTAAAATGACATCGCGGTTATCTACATCTTTGAAAAAAGTTTTTAATACAACATCAGGTGACTTTCAAATTACCGCAAGTATTGGCCTTGCTTCATCTACCGAAAGTATGTCGCCAACAGAGCTACTAAAAAATGCCGATATTGCAATGTTTTCAGCAAAACAAGGCGGTAAAAATAGTATTGTCACATTCAGCGATGATCTTTCGAAGAATATCGAGTATAGGCTTTTCATTCAACAAGGTCTCAAAAGCGCAATTCAAAGCAAACAAATCTCAGCTTTCTTTCAACCTATAGTTGGTGAAAAAGGTGAAATTTTAGCAGTAGAGGCCTTAGCGCGCTGGCACATTCCCAGCCATGGGCCAATAAGCCCCGACAAGTTTATACCTATAGCAGAGCGTACCAAGCACATTCACGATATCGGGTTACTGATGCTTGATGAAGTCTGTTTCGCTCTCAAAGCACTAAGCGGATGGGGTTTTTCAAAGGTAAAATTCAATTTAAATATGTCAGCGGTGCAGTTACAGAATGATGGTGTCATAGAACTGTTTGCTGAACGTTTTGCCTTTCATAACATTGACCCTGGACGAATAGTTATAGAAATCACTGAATCTACGCTGCAAAGTTCAAAGGCAAGAGAGGTGCTTGCCAAAATTAAAGCGCTTGGCGTCAGCGTTTCCATCGATGACTTTGGGACAGGCTTTTCTTGCATATCAGAGTTGGCGGATGAAACGTATGATGCGATAAAAATTGACCGCTCGCTACTACCCGCTTTTCCACTGCAAAGTAACCAAGAAAAACGCAGGGCGTTGATTATCGAAAATGTGGTGTCGATGTGCGTGAAACTAGGTATGCCATGCACATTAGAAGGGTTAGAGACCGTTGAACAGGTATCCTTTGCCAAAAAGATTGGCGCCAAAGCGATGCAAGGGTATTACTTCACTAAGCCTTTGAGCTTGGTTGGCCTAATGGAGTATCTGCAAGCAGCACATGCTTCGCCGTATGTTGAAATTAGCGCTTCCGCCGAATAGGAATGATAAAAGCGTTTAGTTGAGCAAGTACAGCTATTTTTGTTTCTCTTCTGTAACATTCTACGTTTCTTTGATATTTGTTAACGCTAAAGGTGTTTCAAGCACTATTTTACGTCGACAGAAGTGTATCTATCGCACTAAAATATTCATTCGCTTAGAAGTGGTCCTTAATCTGACCTGGTTCGTTATATTATTGATTCTTATTCCCTGCAGCGTTCAGACAGGCTTCATCCTAAAAAATGTGCAGGGATGACGGAAAACCAATCACCCCAAATAGAGGTTTGTAGTGCTAAGGAAAGGCTTAGTTATCACCACGGTTCTTTTGCTTCCTATCGCAGCCGTGCTGTTTTTTATGAGTGTTCACGAACTGTTTAAAATGAAAACGGTCACGGTAGATCCAAAACTCAAGGAAATTTCCGGAATAGAGTTCGACAAGTACAAAAGGCTATGGGCTATCAACGATAGTGGCGACGGTCCGATCCTATACATGCTGAACAAAGATGGCAGCATCGAAAGAGAGGTGACGGTTTCAAACGCGAAAAACGTTGATTGGGAAGACATGACGCAAAATAGTTTTGGTCATTTTTTTCTAGGAGACTTTGGCAACAACGACAATAAACGCCGCTGGCTCACTATCTATAAAATCGAAAACCCCATTGACATTGAAGGTGATACCACTGAAGCAGAGATTATAAAGTTCACCTATCCAGAAATGGGTAAAGGCAAAGTGAAGCCCAAAGACAAAAACTACGATCTCGAAGCCTTTGTAGAGTACAAACGTAATTTGTATTTATTCACTAAAAATAGAACTAAGCCTTTTGATGGCATTACGAAGCTTTACAAAGTGGGCGATCATGCTGCCAACTTCGATGCACAGCTAGTAGGTGAGTTCAAAACCTGCACTACCCTAGAGAAGCTATGCTGGATCACCTCTGCTGCAATCAGTCCTGATAGAACAAAGCTTGTATTGTTAGATTCAACAAGCTTGTGGCTTTTTGAAAACTTTGAAGGCGATAACTTTTTTAGTGGCGATGTATCTCGTATCGATCTCGGTGTGGTAACACAAAAAGAGGCGGTCACTTTCTATGATGACAACACCCTCGTGTTCACTGACGAAGAATACAAAGGCCTATTCGGCGGCAATGTATACGAAGTTAAACTCGACCAAGTGAAGCGTAACGTGATTAAATATCGCGAAAGCCCGAAACAAACCGAACAAGTACCTAAGCAGTAAATATTATGAAGTTCAGCCCGCTACTCTCAGAACTAATACAGGCATTAACCTGCCTTCCCGGTGTTGGAAACAAAAGCGCTCAGCGAATGGCATTTCACCTATTAGAGCGAAATCGCACAGGCGCTATCGATTTAAGCAACGTATTGCACAATGCCATGGAGCACATTCACCATTGTAAACGCTGCAGAACATTCACCGAAGATGAACTATGCGATATTTGCCGTCACCCAGAAAGAGAAGCTAGCGGGCTGTTGTGTATCGTAGAAAGCCCTCAAGACGTTTTAGCAATAGAGCAAACGCTCAGTTACAAAGGCCAGTATTTTGTATTAATGGGGCATTTGTCGCCTATTGATGGCGTAGGCCCCGAGGAAATTGGTTTAACCGAGCTTGAAACACGCTTAGCTGCTGGTGGGATAAATGAAGTTATTTTAGCTACAAACCCCACCGTAGAAGGTGAAGCTACGGCGCACTACATTGCTCAGCTATGTACAAGTCACAATGTCGACGCCTCTCGTATTGCCCATGGTGTACCGGTTGGTGGAGAACTTGAATACATTGACGGTAATACACTTACCCACGCTTTTTCGGGTCGCCGCAAGCTGTGAGTAACATATCGAGCGTTTTGAGCACACAAAACGCTCTTTTTCTTAAAATCGCTCATCCATTTCCAATTTAATTCCTGCCAATTCGCTCGTTAAATAAGCGGTGTATACCTTTTCTCGAAAAAGTTTGCGAATAGAAAATAAATTTTCGTTCTAAATGTTGAAAAGTGCGTTGAGTGACCTTACCTGTTTAACATCAAACGTGATCCATTCAACGAGGAGATATTGGATTATGGCTGAAGCAGCCCACAAAGAAACCCACGGTTTTCAAACAGAAGTAAAACAGCTTCTTCAACTGATGATTCACTCTTTGTATTCAAACAAAGAAATTTTTCTACGCGAGCTTGTCTCTAACGCAGCAGACGCCGCGGACAAATTGCGCTTTCGCGCATTAGAAAATGACAGCCTTTATGAAAACGATGGTGAATTAAACGTCAAACTTAGCGTTGATAAAGAAGCGAACACAGTTACGATTACCGATAACGGTATTGGTATGACTCGTGATGAAGTCATTGCCAACTTAGGTACCATTGCAAAATCTGGTACTAAAGATTTCTTTAGCAAGCTTTCTGGCGATAGCGCGAAAGACTCCCAGCTTATTGGTCAGTTCGGCGTAGGTTTCTACTCAGCATTTATTGTTGCAGACAAAGTTACTGTTCGCACTCGTGCGGCTGGTGCCGATGCATCTACTGGTGTTGAATGGGTTTCAGACGGTGAAGGTGAGTTCACTATCGCCGAAATCAACAAGCCTACTCGCGGTACAGAAATTACGCTTCACCTTCGCGAAGACGAAAAAGAATTTGCCGATACATGGCGTCTACGCTCAATTGTAAGCAAATACTCAGACCACATCAGCATTCCTGTACAAATGTGGAAAGATGAAGTGCCTGAGAGTGAAGGTCCGGATGGCGAGAAAATCGAAGCTCAGCCTGGTGAGTGGGAAGTGGTTAACAAAGCTACCGCGCTGTGGACTCGTGAAAAGTCTGATATTAGTGATGAAGAATACAACGAGTTTTACAAGCACATTTCTCACGACTTTGCAGATCCGCTAGCTTGGGCGCACAACAAAGTAGAAGGTAAAACTGAATATACCAGCTTACTTTACATTCCTTCTAAAGCGCCCTTCGACATGTGGAATCGCGACCAAAACCACGGTCTTAAACTTTACGTTCAACGCGTTTTCATTATGGATGACGCAGAGCAGTTTATGCCGACCTACCTGCGTTTTGTTAAAGGTTTGCTTGATAGCAACGACCTTCCGCTAAACGTGTCTCGTGAAATTCTCCAAGACAACAAGATTACCCAAGCACTACGTCAAGGTTGTACCAAGCGCGTTCTACAAATGCTTGAGAAAATGGCGAAGAATGACAGTGAAAAGTATCAGTCGTTCTGGAATGAGTTTGGTAATGTACTAAAAGAAGGTCCAGCGGAAGACTTCAGTAACCGTGAGAAGATCGCTGGTCTATTGCGCTTTGCATCTACCCACGGAGAATCTGACGCACAAACAGTTTCATTAGCTGATTATATTGAGCGAATGAAAGAACGTCAGGATAAGATTTACTACGTGACCGCAGACAGCCTTCAAGCGGCGAAGTCTAGCCCGCATCTTGAAATTTTCCGCAAGAAGGGAATCGAAGTATTGCTAATGGGCGAGCGCATTGACGAGTGGTTAATGTCTCACCTAACTGAGTTTAACGAGAAACAATTTGTTTCTATCGCGAAAGGAAACTTAGACTTAGGCGATTTAGAAGACGAAGAGTCTAAAAAAGCACAAGAAGAAGCAGAAAAAGAAGTAGAAGGCGTACTAGAGCGAGCGAAAACAGCACTAGGTGACAAAGTTGTAGACGTTAAGTTTACGCACCGTCTTACTGACTCTCCTGCTGTTATTGTTGCCGACGACAATGGCATGACTACACAGATGATGAAGTTGATGCAGGCGGCTGGCCAGACCGTGCCAGACGTGAAGTATCACTTTGAACTGAACCCAGAACATAGCTTAGTTAAACTGCTTGCCGACACGCAAGATGAAGAGCTATTCAATCAATGGGTTGGTGTATTGTTCGACCAAGCTGCATTGTCAGAGCAGGGCAGTTTGAAAGACCCATCTACGTTTGTTCAGAACTTGAACACATTGCTAATGAAATTGGCAAAATAAGCAGGTAGACAGCGGGTTTATACTTAAAAACGGGCGTATCGCCCGTTTTTTTGTTACTACCCATAACAAAAGTAAGTTTGTCCACTTTAATGTGCTATATTTTGGCAGTTTAAGTTTTCAAGTTAATCACTTAAGACTCTTAGAATTCACATTCTTAAAAAGACGAATCGCGGGGCATCTGGCCAACAGACATAGGCTGGAATTTATAAAAGTGCCTATAAGCTGAACATATATTCGCCATTAGTCTTAAGATTAACTTTACGGTACTCCTTACACTTGTCACTACAGTGTTGAATGTGTAAAGTGCCCGAAGTAAAAAGTTCAAAAATCATAAGCGGAGAACGCACTCATGCGAATCATTCTTCTCGGCGCTCCTGGCGCGGGTAAGGGCACACAAGCTCAGTTCTTGATGGGCAAATACGGCATTCCACAAATTTCAACAGGCGATATGCTTCGTGCTGCGATTAAAGCAGGTACAGAGCTAGGTCTAGAAGCTAAGCGTGTAATGGATGAAGGTAAACTAGTGTCTGATGAGATTATCATCGGCCTTGTAAAAGAGCGTATAGCACAAGATGACTGCAAAGACGGTTTCTTGCTAGACGGTTTCCCTCGTACTATTCCGCAAGCCGATGCAATGAAAGAAGCAGGTGTTTCTGTTGATCACTGTATTGAGTTTGACGTCCCTGATGACGTAATTGTTGAGCGTATGGGCGGTCGTCGCGTACACCCAGCATCAGGCCGCGTTTATCACGTCGTTTACAATCCGCCTAAGGTGGAAGGTAAAGACAATGAAACAGGTGATGATCTAATTGTTCGTGACGACGACAAAGAAGAAACTGTTCGCAAACGCCTTGCAATTTACCATGAGCAAACCAAGCCGCTTGTGAACTACTACAGCGCTGAAGCGGAAGCTGGAAACTGTGAGTACCACAAGCTTGACGGTACACGCCCAGTTGAAGAAGTGAGTGCTGAACTTGCTGAACGTTTAGGTTAATTGCCAACTACGTCAACAAAAGGTCGCTTAGGCGGCCTTTTTTGTTGCTTGTAACTTAATAGCGGATAACGTTTAATAGCTTCTAATGAACGTACGATGTAATAACTGATTAAAATTACGCGCTATAACTATAACATGTGGAGTAGACCATGGTTTTACCAATCACGGCGTTTTATGCCAGCCTATTGGGTATTTGTTACCTGTATCTGTCGTTTTTAGTTATTGGTGCGAGACGTCGTCACCAAGTGAGTATCGGCGATGGTGGTCACGAAGATCTTGGTCGTTTAGCGAGAGCCCACGGTAATTTCAGTGAGTACGTACCTATTACGCTTATCATGATTGCTTGCTTTGAAGCCAATACGGGCCAGATATGGGCTGTTCATGCTTTAGGAAGTGCTTTACTATTTGGTCGCGTTTTACATGCTTACGGCCTGGGCCGCCACTCTGGCGTAAGTTGGCAGCGCTTCGCGGGTATGATACTGACTTTCCTTTCTATGCTATGTGCAGCTATTGGTAACCTAGTGCTTATTCACTTTGGTATGTAAGTTCAATATCTGCCGCAGATTCGTTTATACAAATGCCAGCTAAAAGCTGGCATTTTTTATGGAAAATATTAAGTAGACTGAGGTTGGAGTTTTTAATACAAACGCATAGTCAAAAAATGTCTGATAATCAGGTATAGAGAACAGGTCTTTTTTCTAATGTTTATAGATATAGTGTTTTAGTCAACGCATTTGCATTTCAAGAGAATGGTTGTGTTGGTAGAGCTTTAACATAACAACTGCAAGGAAAAATCACGGAAAGAGACATTAATTTAAATGATTACGAGCTTTCACAAGACGAGCTAGAACAGGCCAGCGGATCATGGATTGCTAATCTTATAGGTGCTTTCGCAGGAGCCGTTGGAGGCGTTTATGGCGCGGCTATAGCCGGCGGTGGTGCGATAGGCAACGCTGTTGATTCTCAGTACGAAGAAACTACTGACGAGTAATCCTAATAGGAAAACAGAGGTTCACAATGACCGATGCTTTCTAGGCAAGGACAGAGCTAGAGAGTGGGGGTAAATAATAATGTTAAAAGCTAAGATTCAACGTAAAGATGATGGATGCTTGGCAAGCCGAAACATTAGGCTCCGAGATACTGGTATACGTGATGATCGCTTTGCCTGTTATTCTTGCGTGGCTTACTACGGCTCTCTGTGGGTTTCTGTTTTACTGAGCAGCAGATAAAAAAGCGCTCGTGGCAAAAAATGCAGCGAGCGCCTTATCTTTTAAACTACTTTTAGAAGCGGTAAGTTAACTTCGAGTAAACAAAGCGACCACGCGGGTTATGTACGCTACCTACGTAACCGTAAAGATCGCTATCACCATCACCAATAGCAAATGGTGGCTCTTCATCTAGCAGGTTATTTGAACCAATAACTAAGCGAAGATTGTCGCTGTAATTATAACCAAATTGCAAATCAACCAGCATTTGAGAATCTACTGTTCTAGACGTATTTTCTTCAAAATCTAGTACACCGTCGAAATTGATGTCCGGCGTATCTTCAAACTCACCAATAAAGCTGATGTTTAGGTTCGCATCAAACGCGCCTTTTGACCATGTTGTACCGAACAACCAACGATGCTCTGGATAACCGTACTCGCCTGTGTATTCTAGGCCGTCTTTTTCAAACTCGTTCATGTAAGACCAATCTAGGTTAAAGCGCACGTTACCGTACTCTTGAAGCTCCATGCTGTAGTTTGCACTGAAGTCTACACCCGACGCCTCTTGTGACGATACGTTCTGATAAGTATTAAAAATTTTCTGAATAACACCTAGCGACTCACCTTGCTGTGGATCTAAACGAACACATATCGTGCTGTCTTGGTTATTACATTCTGCATCGTAAACAAGACCGAACTGCTGTTCGTCAATTTTGTTGTCTTGGGTGATGCTCCAAACGTCAATACTCAAACCGAGCTCTTGAATAGGTGCGTAGATAACACCCACGTTCCACGATTCTGACTCTTCGGCATCTAGGTTAGGGTTACCCGCAAACTCGATATTGTAGTCTAGCGATTCACAATCTTGGCCAGTTGCTTCACAGCGATATTGGTCTACAAAGAATACACTTTTCTGCGATGGACCAAGACCAACTTGTGCAAGAGAAGGGGCTCTAAACCCTTGTGCCCATGAACCGCGTACTGTTACTTCATCGCTTGGCGCCCAACGCAGCGCAATTTTAGGATTGGTGGTGCTGCCAAAGTCACTGTAGTGGTCATAGCGGCCAGCTAATTGAAGTTCTAGCTCGTCAGCCAAAGGAATAGAAAGCTCCAAATATGCCGCGTACTGGTCGCGTTCTGCTGAAGCTGATACTGACTCCGTCCCAAAAATTAAGCCGCGTTGGAACTGTACATCAGGAACGTCAGATACCTGCTCTTCGCGATATTCAACGCCTGCCGCCATCATGACTACGTCGTCACCAAAATCAAAGGCTTCGCCCGTAATGTGTGCATCTACACTCGTCATGCGAGATTCACCACGACGCACTAGGCTGGTGGTAATTTCATCAATAACGCTTTGCGGATTGGTTACACCGCCAAACGGATTGTAGTTACCAAGATCGATTTGTTCTTGTAACCAATCAACGCGAACCCAGCCCTGTGATTGGTCACCACTTTGCTCTGAACGGCTACGGCCTTTTTGTACCGATGCTTCCCAATCATAGTCATTGAATGTACCGCGAAGGCCTGCTACCAAACGAAGGGTGTCAGACTCGATATCCCAACGGCGAGCGCCAGCGTCAACAGGGCGGTAGCGACCAATTTCAATGTCTTGTCCAAACGGGTTATCTGGGTGAGTACCTGGAACGGTTAGGCCTGCGTCTTCGTCAAGAGGCGTTGCCGCACCGCCTGCCTCAGAGGTGTTGTGCTGCATAGCCACTTCCATAAACGCGGTGGTTTCATCGCCAATTTTGTAATCAAACTGGCCGATAAAGCCTACACGCTCAGAAGCGGGGATAGTAAGACCGAAAGGTCCATAGTCAAACAAGCAGCTGCCAGATGCGGTTGCGCTATCTTCTGGGCAGTCTGGATCGATTGTTTTAACACCGTCTACATAAAAGTATCCTGGATAGCCTCGTGATGAACGAAAATCCATTCCGCCATACGGTGACTGATTAGCCGTACCGAAACGACCCATTTCGTCAGCACCAAGCGTGCTGTTGTTAAAGTAGTCGATGATTACTGTGGCACTACTTTTTTCGCTTTGAGAACCCCATAGGATGCTCGCTGTGGTCTCATCATAGCTTGGGCCTGTGGTGCCGCCATAGCCCGCGTTGATTTCAAGACCTTCATAGTCTTTTTTAAGCACAACGTTAACTACACCTGCTACCGCATCAGAGCCATAAATAGCCGATGCACCATCCTTTAGGATATCGATACGTTCGATAGCAGATACTGGGATAGAGTTAATATCAACAAATGAATTAGTGATACTTTCTGCGAACGCGCTGATTGCCACCCGGCGACCGTTAATTAGCACCAGTGTCGCGTCAGGGCCCATGCCGCGAAGCGAAACTGCTGCCGCACCATTTGCGGTTGAGTCTTGGCTATTGTTACGCGTTGAAAAGGTTCCTGCGCCGGTAGCGGGCATGCGCTCCAGTAGTTGCTGTAGGTTTTCATAACCCATGCCTTCAATCATAGTTGCATCAATTGATTGAATAGGTGAGGGGCCTTCCATATCTGTGCGCTTGATACGAGAACCGGTAACTGCAATTCGTTCAAGGTTGGCTGCTTCTTCGTCAGCTTGCTGTGCATACGCAGGAGAAAGAGAGGTTATTCCTGAAAGTGCTAATCCCACTGCAATTGCACTTACTTTACGACCTTGTTTCATTGTTATTTCCTTATTGTCCATTTTACTTGCTGTGTGTTTTTGCAACATAACATGTTGCAATTTTATGAATAGCACTCCTAATACTAAAGTTGCAATAGGGGAAGTTGCGAAAGATGTGACACTTAGTTACAAAGTGTGTAAAGGAAGACTTACTTTTTGCGTTAATTTTGTGCAATTTCAGATGAGGGAAGTGAAGGTGAAATAGCACCTAAACTTTGAATTATAAGCTTTTTGGCCTTGCATAAGGCTTTTCTTAATTGCAGAGGAATACGCCAACACAGGCTTATGATTTGTAATAATTTAAAGGTTATCCAATAAGTCTACATTTATCTTTATATGCGCGAACTTAGTTGTATTTACAGATCTGACCAGCTTGTTGGTGATGCTAAATTGAACGCAAGTAAAGGTCGTCAGATAATAAAAATTAGGATAGATGCACCCAACCGGCCTATTTCAGCGCAGTAAAAAACCTATCTTTTCTGGGTAAATACATGTTGTTTTTATCTACAGAAAACGCCACAGACGTCGCTTTACCTTGAATCTCTTTAATTGGAATAAAACCGTAGTAGCGAGAATCTACGCTGTTGTTTCTGTTGTCACCCATAGCAAGAACATGCGCTTTCGGCACAGTAACTACATTAAAACTTTTTGCAGCGCTCGGTATTGGATTAAGCGCAATAGTGCGGTTGTGCCCAAGGATGTACTCGGAATAAATCTGGCCCTTTGTCAGGGTTAATTCTGCTTTTTCATCATTTATAAAAAGGAGGTTATTTTTTAGTTCAACCTTATCACCCTCAACAGCAATGACTCGCTTAATGAGCCTTGTACTAGCTGCATTGCTGTCGATAATAACGATATCGCCGCGTTTGATATCGCCAGTTTGCGCAATTACAACATCGGTAAAAGGAAGTTCTAGTGTGTATGCCGATTTATCGACAACCACTCGGTCCCCAACCTTTATAGTTGGCTCCATAGAGCCGCTGGGAACATGATACCAGTCGGCTACGCTGCTTCTAAAAGAAAAAAGCAAAACGATAAATAAAATAAAAGGCAGATTGTTTTTCACGCTTTGTTTAATGTGTTTCAAAATCGGGCTCTCGCTGTTCATAACTCGCAGATTTATTCAAAGGCTTTTTAAGTGTTACTTTTCTTTTTGTGTAGAGGGCATTCAAGCCCGTTTGTTCCACTTCACGATTTGGAAAATGTAACTAACTGTGTCTTTGAATGGTTAAACTGAGATCAATTTCTATATTTTTTATTCAATGTTCTAAATAAATATTTCATTAAATCATGTGCTTAATTAGTTTTCATGAGTGTTCTATAAAAGCGTCGCGGTTACGATTTACCTTGTTATCGCGTTCGGGCTTATCCTAATCTCGTGCACTGCCAGCGCACTTATGCTATTTCTTACACTTTTGGTTAGTGAAGAAATAAGAACGATGCGTTCAAGAATAAAAAATAGAAAACGAATATATGCTGCAGTTGCTGTGAGTGCACTAAGTGCAATGTCGATAGGATGTACCTACACCGCTCGCAACTTAGATAAAAATCAGCCAGTTTCCGTTGAAGCAACTAATGCTGAATCTCAGAGCGCTTCTTCATTCAACGTCGACTATGAACGATTTACATTAGATAACGGACTTACCGTATTGCTTCACGTCGATAAGTCAGACCCCGTGGTGGCTGTCGCATTGACTGCCCATGTTGGCTCTGCTCGAGAAATACAAGGCCGAACAGGTTTTGCCCATCTATTTGAACACCTGCTTTTTCTTGAATCAGAGAACTTGGGGAAAGGCGGGTTAGATAAATTGAGCGCCAGAATTGGGGGCTCAGGTGCAAATGGTTCTACTAGTCGCGACAGCACCAATTATTACCAAACAGTACCTGCAGATGCATTAGAGAAAATGATTTGGGCAGAGGCTGACAAACTGGGCTTCTTCATTAACACAGTAACCGAGCCCGTACTTGCTAAAGAAAAGCAGGTTGTAAAAAACGAAAAACGCCAGGGGGTTGATAATCGCCCCTACGGGCACAACCAATATGTTATTGATAAGAACCTTTACCCTGAAGGGCACCCCTATAGTTGGCAAGTTATCGGTTCACTTGAAGACTTACAGAGTGCAACGCTTGCCGATGTAAAAGCGTTTTTTAACACGTGGTACGTGCCTAATAATGTGGTCCTAACTATCGCTGGCGACATTGATGTTACTCAAACAAAGACATGGGTCAAAAAGTACTTTGATGAAATACCCGCAGGTCAGCGGATCGATAAACTACCGCCGCAACCCGCAAAGCTTACAGACACGATAAAACGGTTTCATGTTGATAACTTTGCACAGGCACCACTGCTCACCATGGTGTGGCCTACCGTACCCGAATATCATAATGACTATTACGCCTTACAAGTCCTTTCTCAATACCTAAGCGAGGGCAAGAATGCGCCGCTGAACAGAGTACTTATTGATGAAAAGAAACTTACCAGTAATGTTTATCTTTACGGGTATGACGCGGAGATAGCGGGCCAATTGCAACTGCAAGTTATGGCGTTTGACGGCGTGAATTTAGATGATGTTGCACAGAGCATAAGCGAAGCGTTTGCAGTATTTGAAAAAGAGGGTATTTCTTTAGATGATTTAGCGCGAATAAAAGCTGGGCAGGAAACGGGATTTTATCAGGGACTCTCAAGCGTATTAGGTAAAGGCTTTCAGTTAGCACAATACGAAATTTTTGCAGGTGGTGCAGAGTTTATAAGCCAAGACGTTCAAAAAATATTAGGGGTTACGCAGCAAGACGTAATGCGTGTGTATAACGCCTACATTAAAGATAAACCTTTTGTTGCGACAAGCTTTGTACCTCAAGGTGAGCAGGATTTAGTGTTGAGCGGTTCGACAAAAGCCAACGTTGTTGAAGAGCAGATTGTGGCGGGCGCAGAAGAGAACTTCGATGCTTCTATTGCCGCTGAATTTGAACGGACACCCTCAACTTTTGATCGCACGCAGGAACCTAACTATGGTGATAGCATAGATGTTACTCCACCAAGAGTTTGGCAAAGCGAGTTATCCTCGGGAATTGAGATTACAGGTATCTCTAATAGCGAAGTGCCTCTCGTATCTTTCGAATTGAAGCTGGAAGGTGGAATGCTGCTTGACCCGGAAAATAAAACGGGGACAGCAAACTTAGTAGCCGAAACGCTACTTAAAGGTACTGCAAACAAAACAGCTCAACAGCTTGAACAGGAAATCGAACTATTAGGCGCGACTTTGGAGGCCAGCGCTTCTGAAACTGATATTACAATTAGAGGAACCGTACTTTCTAAACACTACGGTAAGCTAATGGAGTTGGTTTCTGAAGTGTTGCTTTCCCCTCGTTTTGACGAAGAAGAGTTTTATCTTGCGAAAGACGATGTGATAAACCAGATTGCACAAATCAAAGCAAACCCCAACGCAATAGCTTCAGTTGAGTTTAAAGCACTGCTCTACGGAAAAGACCACCCATTTGCTCAAACCACACTCGGCGACATTGAGTCGGTTAATAATATTGTGCTCGACGACGTGAAAGTGTTTTATCGCAAAAACGTGTCTCCGTCTGTTGCGAAACTGCGGGTTGCAGGAGACATTCAACAGCAAGACGTTATCGCTGCACTATCAAAGCTCAACAATAGTTGGGAACGTAAAAAAGTAGTGTTACCCGCGGTTTCTGAGCCAGATCTACCTAAAAAAGCGCAACTGTTTTTCTACGACGTTCCTAATGCTAAACAGTCTGTGCTGTATTTTGGCCATTCAGCTCCCAGCGTTAACCATCAAGATGCCTACAAGGTCAGCGTCATGAACTATCGTTTGGGCGGGGGAGGCTTTGCCTCTCAAATGATGCAAGAACTTCGCGAAAATAAAGGGTATACCTATGGTATTCGTTCGTCCTTCTCTAGTGATCAGTATTCAGGTGAATTTACTATCAGAAGCTCAGTACGTTCAAATGTGACTCTTGAAGCGACACAAGCGGTTATGGATATATTGAGGTCGTTCGACAAAGGTTATTCTAGTGAAGATCTAGCTGTTACAAAGGGGTTTACTCTCAAATCAGCTGCCCGTGCGTTTGAAACACTTGGAGCCAAACTAGACATGGTGGGTGAAATCAGTGACTTTGGCTTTGCTAGTGATTATGTATTAAAGCAAGAAGCAGAGGTGAAGGCGCTGACAGTTGATGAGATAAAACGCTTATATCGTGATTATGTGCATCCAGATAAGATGATTTATTTAATTGTTGGGGATAAAGCTACGCAGTTTGAACGTCTGGAGGCTCTTGGACTCGGGAAGCCGATACTGCTAAATGCTGAGCAGGAATAAAGGGCGATCGGAATAAAAGGGTAAGCGGAACAGAGGCTGTTCACCTTGCCTCAACTAACCTACTAAATAGAATGCAAAAGAAAGGGCCCGCACCAAACAGTGCTAGCCCTTTATGCATATTTTTTAAAGCTGTACTTGCTACAGCTCAACGCAGAAACCAACACTCATCAAGGCTAGTTGTTCTATCAACGCTGGGTACTACTGTGTTTTCAGTTTAGCCAAAAGCTGCTCCAAAGTGCTAACGGCGGTAAAGATGGCCTTCGAACTCTCTGCCGATGCCTGTGAGTTGCTGGATACTTCAGATGTAGCGTTGCCTATTACTACCATGTTTCTGTTGAGCTCCTCACTTACTTGGCTCTGTTCTTCAGCGGCTGCCGCCATTTGCGTCATGCGCTCGCTGATTTCTCCTATTTGAAGTACCGTGGTTTGCATTTTTTCAAGGGCTGACTGGGAAAGCTGTGCTGCACCTTCGGCTTTCTGACTGCCAGTGTGTATGGTTGTTACCGTGTGATCAACTTCGCTTTGTAATGCTGTAATCACCCTACCAATTTCACCTACCGATTCTGCTGTCTTAGAAGCAAGAGAGCGCACCTCGTCAGCAACGACACTGAATCCTCTTCCATTTTCTCCTGCACGTGCTGCTTCAATAGCTGCGTTTAGTGCCAAGAGGTTGGTCTGGTCAGCTATCGCGCCAATGACGTCAAGGATCTTTTTGATGTCAGCGCTTCGTTGAGAGACTGCTTGTACAGCGTCCGATGCGTTTTGCATTTCACTCGACAGTTCTATTACTGAATGTGTTGATTGAGAAATTTCACTTTCCGTTTGTTTTACAGAATTTGTCGCGTTATCCGCATTATTTGCGGCGTCGGCGGCGGTTCGCGCTACCTCTTGAGCAGTTTGCGACATTTCAGTAATAGCGGTGACAACGCTATCAATTTCAGCTTGTTGTACTTGAATTAAAGAATTCGTGCTCTGTGTGTGGCTTTGTGTTTGTTCGCTTTGCGCTATAACTTGAGCGCACGACTGTTTTGCTTGCTCAAGCAACTCACGTACTCTTTCTTTAAATAAGTTGAACGCTTCGCTTAACTGAATAAGTTCAGCATGAGAGTCCACGTGAATGTCTTGGGTCAGATCACCACCTTGACCAGCAAGCTCTTCCATTCTTTGAGCGACCTGTCGCACTGGCTGAATAATGCTTTTTGTGAACACGAAAACCAGAGCAAGAGCAATTGCGGTACATATTATCGCTACAATTAGTTGGGTGGTTAATAATGAGGTTACTGACGAAGATATCATCGCCTCTAGTGAAGTGATTGGCGCCAGCGCACTCGTTTTATTAACGCCAACGATCATTTTCCATTTCACCTTTGCCACATTAAGCGATATGTCTTGTGAAACATATAGCATACCGTCACTTTCATAGAGCCCTGATTGTTGGTCGGCATTGAGTAGGCGACTTGATTTCGCTTCATCGCTAAATACTTCAGAAAATGGACGAGCTAACTTACTCTTTGCGCTCGTTGCTGCAACCACTAATCCATTTTGGCTTACAACGTAAACTTCAGCATTACCGTTGTACAGCGATGCCTTTAGACTTTCAGCTCGTTTTTGGATAATAGGGAGGTTTAAGTCAGTGCCTACCACTCCACGAAAACGATTATTAGCAACGACGGGAACCGTAAGGCTTGTCATTAGTTCGCTGTAGCCTTCACGGATTTCGTATTTATAAGGGTTAGATACACACGGTGTGAGCGTCTCCTTATTACACAAGTACCACTCTGCAGCCCTGAAGCCAAATTCATCTAAGGTAGTGTCATGTTTAAGCGTTGGGTCGGTAATCAAAACCTGTTCGGGTTTATTGTTAGCGCCGCGAATGAAATAGACTTCAAAGCTTCCCATGCCGGGAGTCGAATGGGTCTTTCCGCTGCTGTTTTCTGCTGCCTTGCCATCAAACAAATTAGCCTCGAACTGAGCGTACATACTTGATGTCACATTCGTTGTTAGCACACTTTTAACCAGTCTCTCTGCCTGCTCTCTACTTAACGATAATTCGTCGCTTGCTTCAATACTCGAGGTTAACTGGGTTGCAAGCGCAGTTGGCAAGTAGTGGGCACTGTTGAGCAGGGCCTCTGTTTGTGCCGCAAACTGTGCCGCCTTTGCTGATACTGTCCTCTCTATTTGTTCGACAACTTCTGAATTAACATGTTGATCAATCTTACGCTCTGTACTTTTAAGTAACGCATAGCTTACGCCAATAAAAACCGTAGCAAGCAAGATAAAGAGTATGCCTACGACAGACATGAGTTTAGACGACAAGGAGTAGCTTTTTTTCATGAATAATAACTTAGCTAAAATATGTGCAGCCCGCATATGGCGGAACGTTTATGTGAACGCTTTAGCGGATTCGTTTTCCATAGAATTCTATAAAGCGTAATGATCTTAAGTGTAGGATGTTTTGATAATTATGCTCACTTATTATACGTAAAACCTTATGTAAAGAATGCAATGACGCGTTTTTTCATAAATACACAGGTATTTTATCTTATACCTTTTTGGTGTGAATGTGACCGGAAGCACCGGTGAATTTCGTAGTTATTGGTAGAAATAATATGTGTAAGCAATTTAAAGGGCGGGACAAATCTGATGCCGGATAAAAAGAGTGAAGCAGGTGATCGACGTAAAGACGTGGCGCTTAGTCATACCGAAGAGAAAGACGTAAGAGATAATCAGAGTTTAAACTCAGTTTCTTTGTATGCGATTGTCCACAGGGAAGGGTTAGAAGAACTTCAGCGTCCTATGATGTCATTGTGGTGGTCTGGTGTTGCAGCAGGTATTGGTATTTCGCTTTCTATTTTAGCTGAGGGCATTCTGCATCAGCTTTTTGTAAACACCCCCAATCAGTTTGTTATTGAGAATTTGGGCTATACGGTTGGTTTCGTGCTGGTGATTGTTGGTCGCTTACAGTTATTTACTGAAAATACGCTTTCGGTCATTCTTCCGTTGTTAAGCAAGCCGTCTTTACACATGGGCTCCTGCATTGCGCGTTTGTGGCTTATTGTTTTCGCCGCCAATATGTTCGGCACCTTTTTGGCTGCGTTTTTCAGCTATAGCTTGCAAGCAGTTCCACCCAACCTCGTTGAAGGAATGACTGCCATATCTGAGCACTACGCTAAATTATCACCGTCAGACGCTTTCTCATACGGCATTACGTCTGGTTTTATCATTGCCGCTATTGTGTGGATGAAGCCTTCGGTTAAGCATTCTCAAATATTGATGATCGTTATTTTCACCTATTTAATTGCGATTGGAAATTTCACGCACGTGATAGCGGGCTCGACTGAACTATTTCTATTGGCTCTGCAAGGGCAAATCAGTATTGCCGAAACGGCTGCGTTAATAGGCGCAACTCTGATGGGTAATATCGTTGGCGGAACAGGACTGTTCGCACTATTAGCTTATGGGCAGGTAGTACGAGAGATAGAAGATTGAGTTTCACTATTGGCTATTGGATTTCAAAGCTGTAGACTTAAGCGTTTTGCACAATTTTAGTAAATGCCTAGTTAATAATAGCGGTCATTAGTGCATGAAAGTGTTCACGCTTTTTAGAACAAAATAAGTAGGCAAGCGAATCATTCAGGGACGAAAAACACTATGTTGAATAAACTATTACTTATCTTAGTCGTTGCTTTTGGCGCGAAACTTTATTTCGAAAACAACAGCCACCAATACTTAGATAATCAGCAGGACCTAAATCAACTTTCAACTCAAGAGCTACTTACTCAAGAGCATTTTGCTCAAACTGAGCGCAATTCTTTTAAGTGCGACGGACGACAATATTGCAGTCAAATGACGTCGTATGAAGAAGCAAAATACTTTCTAAAAAATTGCCCTAATACGAAAATGGATGGTGATGACGATGGTATTCCATGTGAGCGTCAATTTAACAGGTTTGACTAATTATTAGGTGTTTTACTGAGAAGAAAGCGACCCTCGATAATTCAACATTTAAATATTGAGGGTCAGAGTATTTTAATATATTAGTACGTGCGTTGATTACTTATGACGCTCGCGAAGTACATCTAGCGCATCGTTTAGCGACATATCGCTTGCCTGAAGAAGAACCGTTAGGTGATACAACAAATCAGCGGCTTCGTTTTTAAGCTCTTCTTTGTCGTGCACAGTAGCTGCTAGCGCGGTTTCTACTCCTTCTTCACCTACCTTTTGGGCTATGCGTTTAATGCCTTTATTGTAAAGGCTGGCGGTATAGCTGCTTTTGGGGTCGGCATCTTTGCGGGCCGCCAATACTCGCTCTAAGTCTGCAAGAAAGGTAAACGCTGGCGTGTTGCCATCAAACCAACAGCTTTCAACACCAGTGTGACATGTTGGGCCGTTAGGGTTGGCAAGTACTAACAGTGAATCTTGGTCGCAATCGCAGGCAACGCTCACTAAATCTAGCGTGTTACCAGACGTTTCACCCTTGGTCCAAAGACGTTGTTTTGAACGGCTGAAAAAGGTCACTTTACCCGTTTCAAGGGTTTTCGCTAGGGCATCTTGGTCCATATAACCCTGCATTAATACCTTGCCTGATAGTGCATCTTGCACAATGGCAGGTAGTAGGTTATCCATTTTGTCCCAAGCCAGTATATTGCTGTTTTCGTTAGTAATGATCACGGGTTTACTCCTTCTGCTTGCGCCGTTAATCCGTGACGCTTACGCATGGCAACGCCATTGCTGGTTAACTCTGCTTTTAACTCATCAATATTGATGATGCCCTTGTGAAATACTGATGCTGCAAGCGCGCCATCTACGTCAGCCTGTTGAAACACATCCGTAAAGTGGGCAATTTCACCTGCACCACCCGATGCAATTAGCGGCACTTCACAGACATCGCGCACGGCCTTTAATTGCTTCACATCATAGCCTTTGCGCACGCCGTCTTGGTTCATACAGTTCAGTACAATTTCACCTGCACCACGTGACTGTACTTCTTTAATCCAGTCGATGGTTTGCCACTGGCTTTTTTGCGTACGCGCTTCATCGCCGGTGAATTTATACACTTCGTATTGGTCGGTTGCTTCGTTATAGAAACTGTCGATACCAATCACGACGCACTGTTGTCCATAAACGTCGTGCAACTGGTTAATAAGGTCTGGATTATTAAGGGCAGGGGAGTTAATCGAAATCTTATCTGCACCCATTTCCAAAATGCGCCCAGCATCTTCAATACTCTTAATGCCGCCAGCAACACAAAAAGGGATATCAATAACCTGTGCAATACGGCTAACCCAGCTTTTATCTACTACGCGGGCATCAGAGCTGGCGGTAATATCATAGAATACTAGTTCGTCGGCACCTGCTTTCGCATATTGCTCAGCAAGAGGTACAATATCACCAATAATTTCGTGGTTTCTAAACTGAACGCCCTTAACAACTTTGCCGTCGCGTACGTCTAGGCACGGTATTATGCGTTTTGCCAGCATGCGATAGCCTCCTTCACCGTAAACTTACCTTCAAGTAGTGCGCGCCCTAAAATAACGCCGCCAACGTTTGTGGGTTTTAGCGCTTCGATATCAGCGATGCTGCCAATACCGCCAGACGCTTGCCAGCTAACGTGTGGGAAACGGGCTGCCATTTCTTGATACAGCTCAGTGTTCGCACCTTGTAGCGTGCCGTCGCGGCTAATGTCGGTACACAGCACATGCTTTGCGCCTACTGTAGCGAAGTCTTCAAGCAAGCCTTCAAGGGCTACGCCTGAGTTCTCTTGCCAGCCGTGTGTGGCAATAAGCTTTTCACCGCTCTCGCTAATATTAATATCAAGGGCCAGTACAATGTGCTCTGGGCCGTATTTTTCTACCCAAGACTTTACAAGCTCGGGTTGTTTTACAGCCAAAGAACCAATTACTACACGGCTTACGCCAGTTTCAAGTAACTGTGCCACTTCTTCTTCGCTACGAATGCCGCCGCCCGCTTGAAACTTCATGCGCTTTGTGTCGACCATAGACTTGATAAGCGAAAGCTGACGCTTACTGGTGTCTTTCGCGCCGGTAAGGTCAACAATGTGCAGCCAGGTTGCGCCTTGGTCAGCATAGTCGTGAACCACGTCAACAGGGTCCAGTTCGTATTGGGTTTTTTGCTCGTAGTCACCTTGATATAAGCGGACTACATGTCCTTCAATAAGATCAATCGCTGGAATAATCATTATAGGTTCACAAAGTTAGTCAGTAGTTGTGCTCCGGCCTCGCCAGAACGTTCTGGGTGAAATTGCACCCCGTAAAAATTGTCATTATTAATGGCGGCTGAAAATGCATTGCCATAAGTACAGCTGGCAAGCGTATGCTCGTATTCAGGCACGGCAAAACTGTGCACAAAGTAAAAGTAGGTATCTTGTGGAATGCCTTTGAACAGACTTTCGCTGTTGTGTGAGACAGTGTTCCAACCCATATGAGGTAAGCGCACGCCTTTAGATTCCATCCGCGCCACGTGACCTGGCATAAGGTTTAAACAGTCGATGTTACCTGTGCCTTGAAAACCACCTTCAGCGCTAGTTTCAACCATAAGCTGCATGCCCAAACATACACCAAGCACAGGTTGGGTAAGCGACTTTAGGGTTTCCACTAACGCTTTTTGCTTAACGCTTGTCATAGCCGCTGCTGCTGTACCTACGCCGGGTAAAAACACTTTGTGAGCGCTTTTAATCACGTTTACATCGTCAGATACTTCCACTTCAACGCCCAAGCGTTCAAGGGCAAAGCGTACCGATGAGATGTTGGCGCAGCCGGTATTCACTATTACTATTTTTTGTCGCTGGCTAGTGTTTACCACTGACATTACAGTGCTCCTTTACTGCTTGGCAATGCATCACCCTGGCGCGTAATGGCTTGGCGAAGGGCACGACCAAATACTTTAAACAGGCTTTCTACCTGGTGGTGAGCGTTACCTTCGCTGGTGGAAAGGTGCAGCGATAGTCCCATGCTTTGTGCAAGCGAATAGAAGAAGTGCGGCACCATTTCTGTTGCCATTTCACCTACCTGGTCGCGGCTAAATTCAGCGTCAAACTTAAGGTGTGGGCGGTTAGAAATGTCCATAATACATTCAGCACGGCACTCATCCATTGGCAAGGCAAAACCAAAACGACCAATACCGCGTTTGTCGCCAAGTGCTTTTTTAAGTGCCTCTCCTAATGCAAGCGCGGTGTCTTCTACACTGTGGTGATCGTCAATGTGCAAATCGCCATCTGTAGTCAGGTTTAATTCAAAACCGCCGTGTGTAGCAATCTGGTCAAGCATGTGGTCAAAAAAGCCCATGCCGGTCTGGATAGTCGACTTGGCCTGAGAATCAAGATCAACGCGAACACGAATATCTGTTTCAGAGGTGGTACGTACCACTTCTGCAATGCGTGAAGATGCCAGTAAGCTTTTCTGAATATCATTCCAGTTTAAGCTTTCGCGATTGTACTGAAAGCTACGAATACCCATGTTTTCAGCAAGCTGTACGTCAGTAATTCTGTCACCAATTACAAATGAACGGGTAAAGTCTACTTTCCCTTGCTGCAAGTATTCTTGCACTAGACCAAGCTTTGGTTTGCGACATGTGCAGTTATCAGCATCGAAGTGCGGGCAAATAAGCACGTCGTCAAACACTACACCCTGGCTTTCAAAAATGGCCATCATGGCATTGTGTGGCTTGTCGAAGTCTTCTTGCGGGAAACTGTCTGTACCCAAGCCGTCTTGGTTACTTACCATCACGAGCTTAAACCCAGCTGCCTTTAGTTTAAGTAGCACAGGAATTACGTTTGGCTCGAAAACCAGCTTCTCTAGACTATCTAATTGCTTATCTACTGGCGGCTCTTCAACAAGTGTACCGTCGCGGTCGATAAATAAAATGGCTTGCTGACTCATGCCGCATCCTCACTATTTTTAAATTCGTTAATCAACTGCATTAAACGCTGATTTTGTTCTTCAGTGCCTATGCTTACGCGTAAACAGTTTTGTAAGTTAAGCTGTTTTGATTGATCGCGAATAAGCATGCCTTGGCTTACCAAGTACTGCATTAGGGCTTGCGCTTTTGCGTAGCGGAATAAGATAAAGTTTGCTCGTCTATCACCCACTAATTCAAAGTCTTCAACCGCTTCTAATGCTTCAGCTAATGCTTCTTTTTCGCGGTTAATGGTAGCCACCTGAAGCTCAAGTAACGTTAGCGACTCAGCCGACAATGCTTGTGCAGCAATCTGCGCTACTGGCTCTGGAATGGGGTAGGGCGCTATCACTTTAAGCAGAGCTTGAATTACAGGTGCTTGAGCAAGGGTAAAACCACAGCGAAGACCGGCAAGTGCAAACGCTTTAGACAGCGTACGAAGTACCACTAAGTTCGGGTAGTTGTTTATTTCATTTGCCCATGTATTGTCGGCATCAAACTCAATATACGCTTCATCTACAACAACCAGTGCTTTATCGGCAAAGTGATTAAGCACGGCTTTGATATCTTCGCGAGCAACCGGGGTACCGGTTGGATTATTTGGCGCGCAGATGAAAATCACGTTAACGTCTTCTTCTGCGCAAACTGCATTCACATTAAGGCTAAAGTCGTCGTTAAGCGGCACTTTCTTAATGCCCACATCACAGGTTTCAGCACTGATGGCATACATACCGTAAGTAGGTGGGCATATTAGAATGCTGTCTTTACCCGGCGTGCAGAAGGTACGGATAAGCAGTTCAATGCCCTCATCTGCACCGCGAGTAACGATAAGCTGCGACTTATCAAGCCCTGCGTAGTTTGCGTAGCCACTCACTACCGCTTCAGGCTGGCACGATGGATAGCGGTTAAAGTTACCGCTATCTACATTATATTCGTTGGCATAAGGTGACTCGTTAGCGTTAAGCCAATCTTGACCGCCTGAAAACAAACGGCGCGCCGACTCGTAAGGCTTTAACGGCACTAGGTTTTCGTTAATTAGGTTATCGATAAGTGCCGACATTAGGCGTCTCCCTGCTTAAGTGCCTGCATACGAAGTGCAACAGCCTGTTCGTGGGCGTCTAAGCCCTCGGCGGCTGCTAATGCCATAATCGCAGGGCCTAAATTACGCATACCA
The DNA here is from genome assembly GCF_056160105.1 of Alteromonas sp. ABD4_190. Taxonomy (NCBI): domain Bacteria; kingdom Pseudomonadati; phylum Pseudomonadota; class Gammaproteobacteria; order Alteromonadales; family Alteromonadaceae; genus Alteromonas; species Alteromonas sp. ABD4_190. Next base: position 511,239 of record NZ_JBSWWN010000001.1, on the reverse strand, counting down.
TCTTCGCTTAACTCTTGAATTGTGTAGCGGCGCATAAAGTCTAACAGGCCAAGACTAGAATAATTCTTAGCATAGCCGTATGTGGGCAGTACATGGTTAGTGCCGGACGCATAGTCACCGGCAGATTCAGGTGACCAGGGACCTAAGAAAATGGAGCCTGCATATTTAATCTTTGGTAAATAATCGCGGGCATTCTCAATCTGCACAATTAAGTGTTCAGCCGCGTAGGCATTGCTTGCCTCTATGGCTTGTTCAATTGAATCGGCCAAGATATAACGTGCATTTTCCATAGCAGGGCGTGCAATTTCAGCGCGAGACAGCGTAGCTAATTGACGTTCAACCGCGGCTTTTGCCTCTTCAATAAGCGTGGCGCTGTTGGATACCAAAATGGCCTGTGAATCTGGGCCGTGTTCGGCTTGGGAAAGTAAGTCTGCAGCCACAAATTCAGGGTTTGCAAATTCATCAGCAAGTACCAATACTTCTGATGGACCCGCCGGCATATCAATAGCAGCACCATCAGCACGTTGGCTAACTTGCTGTTTAGCTTCGGTAACAAAGCTATTGCCAGGGCCGAAGATTTTATCGACCTGAGGAATCGTTTCAGTACCCAATGCCATGGCTGCAACCGCTTGAGCGCCCCCACACAAGAAGATTTTATCAATGCCGCATTTTCTTGCCGCATAGGCAATTTCAGGCGCAATAAGTTGTTCTTTATTTGGCGGTGTGCACAGGAGTTTATTTTCACAACCTGCCACTAGCGCGGGTACACCAAGCATTAGCACAGTTGAGGGAAGTGGAGCACTGCCCCCTGGAATATACAGACCTACTGCGTCAAGGGCAGTGAAGCGGAGCTCACATTTGACGCCAGGCGTTGTGGTCAGCGCAATATCACTGGGCATTTGCGCTTCGTGAAAGGTCTTTATATTGTTAAACGCTGTGTCGATAGCGTTTGCGACTTCAGGTGTTACCTTAGCTGCAAGGGCATCGATATTCTCTTGCGAAAGCACAAGGCTTTTTAGATCCGGGCAGTCAAATTTCCGTGTGTAATCAAGTACTGCCGGATCACCATCTGCTTCAACGCGGGCGATTATCTCGCCCACGGTTTGCTTTAACTGTTGGCTATTGGCCATAGCCGGGCGGGCTAGCGCCTGTTTTTTCTCATTTGCCGAGAGAGATGACCAAGTAATCATAATTGTCTGCCTTTTAGCCCATCATTTTTTCGATTGGCATTACAAGAATAGAACTACAACCAAGGGCTTTTAGCTTTTCCATGGTTTCCCAGAATAAGGTTTCTGTAGAAACAACGTGAATAGCAACTTGCTCTTCATTTCCAGCTAATGGAAGTACCGTTGGATTTTCAGCACCTGGAAGTAGGCTCTTAACCTGTTCTAGATACGCTTTAGGCGCGTGTAGCATGATGTATTTGCTTTCCTTTGCCAGTAATACACCATCGACACGAGGCATGAGACGGTTAACCAGTGTTACTTTTTCGTCACTAAGTTCGCTGTCAGTACGCTTTATAAGTACTGCTTTACTGCGGAAGATGACATCTTTTTCTACAAGGCCATTTGCTTCAAGGGTTGCGCCTGTAGATACCAGGTCACAAATTGCGTCAGCGACACCAGCACGCGGCGCAACTTCTACTGAGCCCTGTAGCATTACGGCTTTCGCGTTAATACCCTGGTCTTTGAAGTAGCGCTCAAGAAGGTAAGGGTAAGTGGTTGCTACTTTTTTGCCTTCTAAAGACTTAATACCGTCGTAATCCATCTCATTAGGTACGGCAATTGATAAGCGACAGCCGCCGTAGTCTAGACGACGCAATACTTCATACTCAAACGGCTTGCCTGCCGCTTTGCGTTCAAGCATTTTTTCTTCAAGCTCATTTTCGCCAATGAAACCAAGGTCGCAAACGCCGTCCATAACAAGACCTGGAATATCGTCGTCACGTACGCGAAGTAAATCAATTGGCTCGTTTGTTGAGTGCGCAATCAGCAGGCGATCACGAATGTTCAATTTAATGCCGATAGCTTTAAGAAGTGAGATGCTGTCATCACTTAAGCGACCTGATTTTTGTACGGCAATTCGAAGTCTGTTGCTGTTACTCATTGAAACGTTCCTTACACGTTGTGTTTTAACTTTTGATTGCGCCTAAAACGAAAAACCCCCGGAAGTTTCCTTCCGAGGGTCGAGAATTTTTCTATCTGCGCCGTTGGAAGGAAATATAGACCTTCCAGCACGAACCTGAAAGGTTATGCTTTGTGGTGATGGTGATGTTTCGCCGCGCAGTTAATCATTTTGGTGAATCTAATTCCTAATTTCGAACGGCTGAAACATTAGCGGTTTGAGCTTCGATTTGCAAGGCAAAAGTGAACTCTTTTATTACATTAACTCTAAATTAATATACATATAATAAAACTATTTGTTATGAATTAGTTGTGAACCGTAATTTTGAGCGCTTTTCTGCCGATAAATTATAAAACAGATACACATTTTAGGAGGGCGTATGAGCAACGATTTACTGTTTCCCATTTTGCCTCGTAACACCAAAGTGCCGATTGAACCTGATGAGCGGGTGAAAAAAGTGCAGAAGACAAAGAAGTCTGAGCATCTTAGTGAAGACGATCGCGACAACTATCAAGACATAAAACGCACCGAAGTGGTTGATGCGTCAGTAGAGAACACGAAAGACAAAGAGCGAAGCAATAGCGGCGGTGGGCTTAAGCACATTGATATTGATGTTTAAGATGTCTTTTTAGCACTAGGTTTTATTTGCAAAAAGCTCTTCAAATAACCCTTCGATTTGCTTTGTGACTTTGTGCTTTGGCAAATAGAACGGCAGTGGCTTCCGTTTAGAATGAGACTCTTTCACCTTCACCGTAGCACCTATGTAGCTTTCTAGCACGGGTAAACCTTTTTGCTTGAGCGATTGTACCAGTTCTGAAGGCAGTTTAGCCTGACTATTATATTGATTGACTACAATACCCAATAGCTTAAGTTTTGGGTTATGGTCCTCTTTGAGCTCTTCTGCATTGTAGAGCAAGTGCTCTATAGCTTGTGCTGAGAAATCATCGCAATCAAAGGGAACACAAAAGCCATCTGCTGCAATAAGAGCCGCTTTTGAATAGAAATTAAAATTTGGTGGCGTATCAATAAAAATATGGTCGAATTCGCCTTTCAACTCCTTTAGTGCATCTTTAAGCTTAAAAATCTTGTACCGAGATTCGAGTTCTCGCTCTACATCAGCTAAGGCTGGTGAAGACGGCATGACGTAAAGGTTTTCAAAAGGGGTTGAATGAACAAACTCAGCAGGTTTTTTAGCCGTTCTGAATATTCCCACCACTTGTTTGAACATATCAGCAACAGAAAGGCTTTTCTCGTTGGGGTTATACCCCGCGTAGTAAGTACTGTTACCTTGAGCATCCAGATCCACTAATAACGTTTTGTGACCCAATTTCGCGCTTTGGGCGGCTAAATTGGTACTAATCGTTGATTTACCCACCCCACCTTTTTGATTAAATACCACGACAATCATACGCAATCCCTATGTTGAAACGGTTATTGAACACATCAATTGACTAAAATATGCCCAAACACGATTGTGGATGCAAAGTATTGTTTTTATTTTGATCGTTTGCTCTTTGTAAAAATACCTAAGCGTGACGATAAAAATGAAATTCAACTTTACATATTAATGATAATGATTATCATTGGAGTATTATTTTATATTAATCGATTAAGTATGCGTTTTACTCCCACTTTACTGGCAATTTCACTGTATTCACTGTTCACTCAGAATGTTCTTGCTCAATCTAACGAGCAAGATGATATGGAGAGCATTACTGTTACAGCCTCTGGCTTTGAACAGCTTTTGTCTCAAGCACCCGCGTCAGTGAGCATCATCGATAGAAAACAATTGGCGCAGCGAGCGTACAAAGACATCACAGACGCACTTCGAGACGTGCCGGGGGTTACTGTAACGGGGGGCGGGTACCGCCAAGATATCAGCGTTCGAGGCCTACCTGCACAATATACATCTATACTTGTTGATGGTAAAAAACAAACAGGTAGAGAGTCCCAGCCAAATGGCAGCGGCGGGTATGAACAAGATTGGTTGCCGCCTTTGGACAGCATAGAACGTATTGAAATTGTGCGCGGGCCTATGTCTACCTTATATGGTTCTGACGCAATGGGTGGGGTGATCAATATCATTACGCGAAAAAACTTCAGAAAATGGAGTGGTAACCTTCGCGCAGAAACAAAAATTCAAGAAAATTCAGACAGTGGCTCAGATAGTCAAGTTCAGCTGGCGTTTTCTGGGCCGTTAATCGAGAATTTGTTGAGCATTACAGCCAGCGGCCTTTATCAAAAGCGAGAAGAGGACGATATTGAACGTGGCTACGCAGAAAAAGATCTAAGCAACATTCGTACAGCGTTTCACTTAACACCAAATACTACAGATACACTCACGTTTGAGTACATCTTCCAAGATCAGACACGTATATCCACACCCGGCAAGTCTTTGCCAGAAAGAAATTCCTTATCAGAGACTGAAAGCGAGAGACATTCATATGCGCTGACTCACGAAGGGAAGTATGATGATGTGACTGCTCGAAGTTACATTCAGCAAGAGTCGGTTGAAAACGTAGGGCGAGATATCACTATTGATAATCTGGTCTTTAATTCTCAATGGTCTTGGGCTGCAAGCGATAGCCACATGCTTACGGTTGGCACAGAGTTTCTTGAAGAGTCACTGGATGATTTTGATACAAACGGCGGCGAGGCGACCAATATTGAAAACAGTCAATGGTCTTTATATGGCGAAGATGAATGGCGTGTTAACGATAGGTTGGCCTTCACGCTAGGTATTCGTCTTGATGACAATGAACAGTTTAGTTCCCAAGTTAGCCCTCGTGCGTATGCGGTGTACAACCTCAATGATAATTGGGTAGTGAAAGGAGGTGTCTCTACCGGCTATCGTACACCTGAGCTTCGAGAAATGGCTGATGGTTGGATTCAAGAAAGCCGAGGGGGAGATGTTTACGGTAATCCGGACTTGTCGCCCGAAACTACATTAAACAAAGAACTCGCGCTTTACTATTCCGGTGATGCCGGCTTGGAGTACAGTATTACCGTCTTCCATAATGATTTCGATGATAAAATTGCCATTGCATCATGTGAATTATCAGTCTGTTTGGATGAAACGGACCGCTACAATATCAATATCGATGAAGCTGAATCTTACGGTGCAGAATTCGCTGCAAAGTATAACGTTGGAAACTGGTCATTTAACGGTGCATACAGCTACACGCGTTCAGAACAAAAAACCGGTTCAAATGAAGGCCTACCTTTGGTTCAACAGCCTAAACATTTGTTCACGCTAAACACCACATATCGCCTATCTCAAGAAAGCGAAATCTGGTCTAGGTGGACAGTAAGAGGGGAAGAAACGGCGTTAACGTCAGTATCTTCACGTTCTATTCTGTCCCCAGGGGTTGGTTTGTTTGACATAGGTTACAACACCAAGCTTACGCGTAATGTTAAATTGCAAACGGGGCTCTACAATGCATTAGATAAAACAATGCGATACGAAGAGTTTGGGTATGTTGAAGACGGAAGAAGATTGTGGCTAGGCTTAAATTGGACGTTCTAAAAATAGCGGTTATTGCATGGGCTGTTTGTCTGTGCGCTAGCTGCACTGCTAGCTCATCGCTAACTGCTCAGGATTACGCTCGGAAGGGCCTAGAGAGCGCTGACCATTTTCCTGGTTTGGCAAACCTATGTGATATTAGTGCTCCACCTAGAAATATGTTCAAACTCGATGAAAAACGACGAGAACGACCTAAGCGTGCCGAAAATGGAAGCAAGCCCGACCGCAAAGGCAATGGGCGGCGTCAAATACCGCCCCAGCAGGTCTTTGATAACCTTTATTATGTAGGGGCAGGCAACGTTGCAAGTTGGGCAATAGATACTGGCGAAAGCATTGTTCTGGTGGATGCGTTGAATAATGACGAGCAAGCTCAACAGTACATAATTGATGGTCTTTCTGCGCTCGGGTTAGGCAACAAGCCCATATCTCACCTCATTATTTCTCATGGCCATGGCGATCACTACGGTGGGTTTGAAGTTATCAAGTCAACATATAATCCTCGCATAGTTATGAGTAATGTAGAGTGGGATTACCTCGAAAACGATAAATTCGCCAGTTATCGTTGGGGTAAAAAGCCAAGCCGAGATGTGGCGGTAGCCGATGGTGAAAAATTGAGTGTGAACGGTACTGAGTTAACGCTTTATGTTACGCCGGGCCATACGCCAGGAACGTTAACGGTCGTTTTTCCCGTAATTGACGGAAGCGAAAAACATCGGGCTGTGTTATGGGGCGGTACTGGGCTCAATTACGGACCTGATGTCTCGCGTATTCAGTCTTATACCGACTCAGCCATGACGATGAAACGATTAATAAAAGATCAAAATATTGATGTTTTTTTATCGAACCATCCTGGGCGTGCCGGAACAAGAGAAAAGCTTGAAGCCTTAAGTAACCGGGAAAGTAATGAAAAACATGCCTTTGTCCAAGGTCAAGATGTCGTTGTTGAAGCGTTTGAACTGCTTGAAAACTGCACGCGCGCGCAGTGGATGAGAATTGAGGAAAAACAACAGGAGCAACGTAAATAGCTTGGCTGAATCAAGGCAAGAAGAAGAGGGCGCTTTATGGTAACCTCATTCCTCTTGCCAGTTCGTTACCTGATGCTATTTGCAAAGAGTACGGTGTTTGTTAAACCTTCTCGCACTCAGTAAAGCCCACTGCGAGAATGCAAAGGCCTCTTGCATTCAAGAGACCTTCGGTGAGTTGGAGCGCTAATCGCTAATTTGATTAGGAATAGTTAGGGCTGAGTTAGTTTAGTTCTTTATCTACCCAAAATTTCGTGCCTTTTACAGTGGCCTGCAATGTAAGGCCGCTTTCAGTCATGGTGTAAACCGTAACATTACCAAGATAACCTTCGCCTTCTGCAGACGCGCCTTTATTGCCTGCTTTCGCTGCCACATCTGCGTTACCACCGACGGTCCAACCATTTTCAATGAAATGATTAATCGCTTTTTGAGTATGGAAGACCATAACAATGCGATAATCTTTAGCGCCTAATCCTAAACCAACACCGCCTTCAGCCATATTCATATATGTTTTTGCGCCGGTAACGTTATTGTTTACCACACCGTAGCCGGTGCCTGCGGCCACGAAAAACACGTTAATGTTGGCGTTAGTGAATACGGCATAGCCTGCTGCGTCCCTTATTTGCGAGCGCGTGTCTGGCTTCTCTGTATAAAGGCGCGTAAGCGCATTTTCTTGCATATCTAAAATCGCCTGTTGCTTTTCAGCAACAGTACCATCGCCCATAGAGGCGCAAGCTGTTAAAGCCAAAACAGCAGAAAAAAATACAGACTTAATCACTAACTTACTAATCTTCATGCAATTCTCCTTAGCATGTAGGTATTTTATTACTTGCGATAAAAGACATTTTCTAACGCGTTTAATTCAACAAAATACCGTTTTTATTTACGTTACATGAGTTGTACGCAAAAAATGTGCTAAGTGGAGCATGCATATATAAAATAGTAGGCGCCTATGGTGGATCGGTGGCTTCGTGCTATTAATTTTAGCCCAAGTTGGGTTCGCTAACAGTCAGCATTCACCATTCTATTTCAAGCTCTAGCGCACCGGGATGATCAGTTTGACCTACCATCTCCTCATAGGGGGTGCTTTGGCGAAGCCATACGTGTTCAAATGCTTGCGAATCGAAATGTTCTCTAATTTCATTCAGGCAGTGAAATGTTTTAGGTTGCGACTTTTTGTCTCTAACTAAATTGCGTGATGCACCCATTCCCGTAGCAGCAAGGTAGTTACCACCTTCTAATGATTCAATATATAAATTCATAAAATAGCCCTCGTTAGGTCGCAGCTAACTTTGGCTGCGCCTTATATCTAATTAGTCGAAAACGGCCACAATGATCATTAATTTTGTGTCATAAAGGTTCTCACCATCAATCATCAGTACCTAGAAAAAGGGAACAGAAGAGAGTTTGTCAGAAGCAAAATAAGACAACGAGCTTTACCACCATTTATTAGTGCATACCATGATCCCGGCCTTGTGCAAATTATCGTGTACTAGCTTTTTATCTTCCGAGTTTAAAAAAGCGCCTAACTCAAACTGCTGCAATGAGGATTGTAGAATTAGTCGTGACATCCGCTTTAGGCTTGTGTCTTTATGATAGAGCAAGGACGTGTCTGGACGAGGAAAGCATAAGCTAGTGCCGTTCGAGCAGGATATAAGGATGCGGTCAGCCGAAATTAAAATGGTTTCCCATCGATAGGTGGCTTTAGACACCAAGTACATAACTAGCGCGAGCAACCCCACTTCTAATCCCGCAAAAGGGAGAATGACCCAGGCCCCCGCTATTGACCACGCGATAGCGATCAGACCAATAAACAAAGCAAACGCCATGATTAAGTATTTAGTCTGGCGCCATGTTGCTGAGCGGTTTGGCGAAAGATGCAGTTGCACCTGTCGCTCAAATGTAGATACTTCAACCATATTTTACAAAGTGCTGTATATGATAATTGTGTAAGTAAAACCTTATACGTTTTGAGCTAACAATAGTTTGAAAAATGTACTAATGCTAATGATTAACGTATCAAGCGAATTTATTTTCTAACAATTATCATTGTTTTGTCGTAAGGACGTATGTGATCTCTTATTTAAAGCGCCAAACTGGCAAATCAATTATTGTTTTATTTCCCCTTATCTGGTGCAGTCTTTTGTTAGCGCAGCCCGCACCTATTGATCTTGTTAAGGAATTTGGACTTTTCACCGGATTAGGTGTGATAGGCGCTATATTTGCAAACGCTACAGGCGCCGGTGGTGGCGTGGTATTTGTCCCATTTTTTAACTATCTATCGTTTTCTCCTCAAAGCGTAGTGGCAACCAGCTTTGCTATTCAATGCTGCGGCATGACTGCGGGGGCATTGACTTGGGCAGCGTATTATAAAAAACAGCACAAACATGATGACTACTGGAATGCATTGCCGAGCGCTCTCATGCTAACCGTTCCTTCATCTATTTGTGGCATAGGGTTCGCGCAATATTCGTCGCAAAGCCAATTGTTGTTAGCGCAATTATGGGGTGGTGCCAATAACCTTCACATTGCCTTCGGCGGGTTTTCTATTTTATTAGCCATTGCCATTTTTGCGTCTGTTCCATTAATGAAACGCACTCATTTTGATAAGGATTTACAAACAAAGGATTTAGTGTTTTTACCTTTCATTGGTTTTGTCGGGGGCGTTATTACAGCTTGGCTTTCGGTGGGAGTGGGTGAGTTAGTGGCGGTTTACCTCATTATTCGTGGGTTTAATGTCACCATGTCTATCGCGGTAGCGGTTATTTTATCTGCGTTTACCGTGTGGTCTGCGTTGCCATACCATGCTTTTATTGGCGAATCAGTGGTGTGGCAGGTCGTTTTGTTTGCTGGCGCGGGCGCTATAATAGGTGGAGTGATTGCCAAATATGTAGTTTTGGCATTTTCTGTTCAGCGTCTAAAACTTTTTTTCGGTATCTGGGTACTAATTTTAGGAGTTACAAGTTTACCTATTTAAGTCATGAACTTGCCATAGTTAGCAGTCCAGCTTGCTGCAATTTAAAGCCTAAAAGTAACATAGTGCATGGTAACGCTCACTATTAAGGTCCTTCTTCTAAACGCTTATCTCGATAAGGAAAGATAATATGGATATCAATCCTGTTCCCCAGAAACGCTATAACGTGCTTCAGCCTAAATGGTCATCTCATGCGGTTATTTATCAGGTCAACACCCGACAATTTTCAGAAGAAGGAACTTTTGAAGGAGTAAGGAAGGGTCTTGCGCATATTAAATCCCTAGGCGCGGATATTGTTTGGCTTATGCCGGTACATCCTATTGGTGAAAAAAACAGAAAAGGCGAGCTTGGCAGCCCCTATGCCATTAAAGACTATTTGGCCATTAATCCAGAATTTGGTAGCGAAGAAGACTTTAAGGCGCTGGTGGAAGAAGCCCACCGACTTTCGCTGAAAGTCATTATAGACTGGGTGCCAAATCACAGCGCATGGGATAATCCACTGGTTGAACAACATCCCGAATGGTACGCCAAAGATTACAAGGGCGATTTTCGTCCCTCGCCGTGGTGGGATTGGAGCGATATTATTGAATTCGATTATGAGCAAATTGGTCTACGCAAATACATGATTAACGCATTGTGTTACTGGGTGGAAAAGTTTGATATCGATGGCTTTCGCTGTGACGTAGCTGGGTATGTCCCCAACGATTTTTGGCAGCAAGCAGTGCAAACGCTAAGCGCAATCAGGCCTGTCTTCATGTTGGCTGAGTGGGAGAATCGCGACCTTCACGAAAATGCGTTCAATATGACTTACGCATGGAGCTGGAATGAAACACTTCATGAGCTCGCTCACGGAAAGTGTTCACTAGATAGGTTGCGTAAATATTATTCGTGGAACGAACGAAGCTGGCCTCACTGTGCTTACAGAATGACCTTCGTTAGTAATCACGACAAAAATGCCTGGGATGGCACCCAGCGCGAACAATTTGGTGATGCGCTTGAAGCCTGCATTGCTTTATCGGTAATAGGTGAAGGCATGCCCCTAATTCACAACGGGCAAGAAGCTGGGGAAACCAAGCGTTTAGCGTTTTTTGAGCGCGACCCTATACACTGGCAAGAACATGAAATAGGCAACTTGTATCGCAAGCTAATTGCTCTTAAAAAATCCAAAGCCGTGCTAGGAAATGGAGAATACGGGTCAAGAATGATTCAGGTCCCGAACTCGAAAATGGACAAGGTTTTTAGCTTTGTACGTCATAACGAGCGGGAAAAAGTGTTTGTTTTTATTAACTTTTCAAATGAGCAGCTTGATGTAACGTTTGAAGAACCATTGTTTGAAGGTGAGTATACGCACTGGAAGCGTGACGAAAATAAAACTTTTGGCGCTGATTCCATGTGTAAACTCGCACCTTGGCAGTTCGAGATATGGGTGGCATAACGCTGTGATCGTTTAGTGTCATTTTTAACTACAAAAGGTAAAAAGCACTAATGTTTTTTTACTAAGTGAAAATTAAGGATGAACGATGACTGCGAATGATTCAGCTGAAAAAACAGAAGACCGCTCGTTAAATAATCATGCAGCGCTTAAAACTTCTATTGCCAATGGTGATGTTGAAGAGGTAAAAGCGCGTCTTAAAGGCCACGCATTAGATAAGCTAGAAAAAGGTTATCTTATCGATCTCGCCCGCTTGAGTGGTAACAGTGAAATAGCGCAAGTGATTAATTCTACACCGGAAATTTGAATCTATGCCTCATAGACCTAATGTGTAACACATTAGGTCTATTGGTGTGATTACTAAGAGATACTGACGTGTACTAGGCTATTCTGACATAATCTGCCAGTCAGCTATAGACAAGGAGCGGACCTTCAACGTCCCAACAATCGGCGTGTAGTTTTTCTCGCTCACGGCGTCATGGGCGCGTAAATTAATAAGCTTGTTATACACTCAGGCCCGGTTCCACTCAGGCTGGTACAGCCAAATCAAGAGCCGCTCTAAATCGCTTATTCTTTTTTTATCGGCTACTTCTACCCAGCTTACTTTTATTTTTTCCCGAATGTACTTGTTACGTTCAGGTTTCTCTGGAATTTTAGCAAGAAGTGCTCTTTGCGCAGCATGTGAACTATCACCAGAAATATGTTTTCCGAAACGATCTTTTAAACCAGCTCTCCCGGCCGCTTGCCCCACGTATACAACATTATCTGTCTCGTCATACAGCATATAAACACCATGCACATTTGTCGCTGATGCTTGCCCTAGTGGGACCCGCTCTCCACCAACTATAGACCTAACCTCTGGTAGGAAGTCCTTTAGACGCTCCTTTATCAGATCATACAATTCCATGTAAATTTCCTTGTCTCCCGGTGAGCTTGCGAACGATCTAATGCATTTGTCAGCCACTTTCTAGCCCCAACATCCTTGAAATCGAGTTGCCTGATGCATCATCTATATTTTTCGCGGTAGTAACAGTTTTGTTAATACCATCTAAAAAAGGTACGTATCTTGAAAAAAATCCTTTCTTCGCAGGGTCCCTTTCAACTGCACTTTTAACCATGTCACGCTTTAAAGCAAGGGAACCGAAACTAGCCTCTAACTCTGCCTCAATTCCTTCTATGCCTCTTATTCTGTAGCCAATTATTGCTTGTCTTAGTCCTTCTAAATTCCTAATGAGCAATGCTTTTAACTTCGGCTCAAAGTCCAAACTTAATACGGACTCTGTTAATTCAGAAAGTACTTTCTGAATTCGCTGTATCTCTTCGTGATTAATAGTTGAAACGGTAACTTCTCTGCTTAACCGATCTGAACAAAACTGTAGGCCATAAATCGTTGGTTCATCCAACAGTCGTCTTCCTGTTTGCCATGGGCCTTCTAAGTTTATTTGCGAGAATAGTTTCTCAATATTTTTGAATGGTTTTAGAAATAGATCATGGTCAATATTTTCTAGGTCTTTGATTCTATCCTGTGTTTTATAAGACACTTGAATCATATCTGACAACATTCGAAGGATTGCTCCGGTATCAGACTCATCCACTTTAAAGACAGTTGACCATACTGTTCTGACCTTAGAATTTTCATTCTTTTTACGTGCTTCTTGCAGCAAATCACATAATCTGCCGGCAGGATCGGATTTTACTTCCAATGTATAAACCTCTGTTTGGTAGCTAACAGCTTATTACTTATGAACTTATAGTAACACTCATTTCCCACAAAAAAACCACGACCCGTGTTTTCAGAGGAAAGACAATTGGAAGTCCGCTATACGTACTTGGCCGACCTACAAGCTTTGTCGACAGGCATCAAGAGACAAACACTGGACATACTCGCACAAGCGATAGCTAAAGACCGATTGCGTTTGTCACGGTGCAAAACTACTAATCAATGCAGCCCAATCGTTTTCAAGCTCACTAAAAGACTTACCAGTAACTGCTTGGATATTCTCTCCAGCATAAATTTTCAAATATTGGTCTAAACCATAATTTTCGATCAGGAACTGCGTAAAGGCACCTTCTTGTAAATACGCCAAACGCCTACCTGTTCCCGTTTTTGCTGAGTGTCTTACATTTTCTGTTTCAGTCAAAGGTATTAATCCGCCGTAGCTAACCGACGTTTCTGCTACTGCTCTATACAAATCTTGACTAAAATCAGGGTATTCAGGAGATTCACCAAATCTGTGTTGTAAGAACACGGCAAGACCATCATCAAAGAAACGATCTTCATAGCCGTTTTTCTTCTTTTTACGAAAGTCACTGACAGCATACACGTGCGTTAATTCGTGGATGACAGCCATACCGCTGTTTTCTGACTCTGCTGACGAGAAGGCCGAAAGAACTCTTTTCTCTGGAATGTGAATCGTGTTCCAATCTTGGTAAGGAGTACGACGCTTTTTGGAAATAAATACTACCAAGTCTTCTTGAATTGGAGTTCCATTATATTCTTCAGATTGGCTTAAATAAGCTTTTACAACTTTTTTGTTTTCGCTGACTCTTGATGCGAGTTGCTCAACTACTGTAATAGGGACGTCGGCATCATATTCGATGATAAAGTCATCAGCTTTGAAAGTGTTTGCAAACGTTGATGTAGAAAGCAGCAGGCTGATTAATAAATACTTATTGTTCATATCACTTCCTTGTGGGTGCACATAAATTTATGTTTAACGTAACACTCATTTTAATCACAAATCTATGTTTTTTGAGTTTCTGGAAAAACTATGTGTCCGCTTTACGTACACTGGACACTATCAGAACTCATTCAGCTCTGTAGTTGCTCGTTTCAGATAAAATGATGAACAATAAACTTATGCAAGTGTGTTCCCTCACTAAAAAAGTGAGGAAGCATGCCTTAACTCGTATTTCCGTGATTAGTATTATTTAAAACGATTCTGCAGGTGAGAGCTTTGCTTCAGGTTTTCAACTTCATTTTCAACGGGCTTTTCAATTTTAGACACTGCGTAGGCAACGCCAAAGCCTAAACAGCTTCCCACCAAAACATCTGATAAATGATGTGCATCGCGCTTAGTCCTCGACTTTCCAATAACTGCTGTAGCAGCTAAGCCTGCCGCTGATGCTAATAGTAAAGGTCCGGAAGTGCGAGGTATTGAGCCTGCCACTGCCGCTACTGCTGCCGCATGTCCTGATGGCATAGAATTAAATTTATCTTTTAATGCTGGGCCTTTTATTTCAGGGCCAACCTCAGCTCTAGGACGCTTTCGTCCAATCAATCTCTTAAGGCCCGCATTAAGTAGACCAGCCACTGAGGCTGATAACGTCGATTTTAGAAGGAAGCGTTGTATGTTCGGAGCGTCGGTCATCTTTGATACGGCATAGGCTGAACCTGTTATTGCGACGACTGATGGTGGCGTCGTTGCATTACTTAACTTGCTAGAAGTAATAAGGCTATCCTTACTGTGCGCTCCATCTGCACCGGGCTCATTCATTTTTCGCAGTGCTCGGTACGCGAGTAAACTTTTAATTCCTGTGGAAGCTAACATAAAAAATCCTTTATTCGATGAAGTGGTGTGGAAGGAGATCGATACGTGCAGGCTCGATAGCACGTCTACTAAAAAGTATCTGAGCAATAAAAAGAGCCGCACGAGCGGCCCTTGTCTTGCTAAGGCATTACTCTTCCGTATTACGGTCTAAATTTCCTTCAGATGAGCGCTGATAACGCTTAAATTCGGTGCGTGTAATCAATTCATCATCATTTAAATCGATTTTGTCGAAATTGCGTGTTACGCCACTTCGCGAGGCTTCAGCTTTAGTAAGCTTACCGTCGCTGTTAGCGTCCATCATCTCAAATTTACTGCGCGCAATGACCGCTTCATCTGCGATAACCGTATTATCGTGAACAACAGTATCTTTGGCTACTTTATCGACTTTTGTCTTTTCTAGGTTTCCATTAGCTTTAAGCTCAGTTTCAGCTCTTAACTCGTGAGTGAGCCTTTTATCTTTTGTCGCGGCAACCACTTCATCTACATCGGTATCAACGTTAACCTTCGTTTCCATTGTACCTTTTGCCCCCATGCTTTCTTTCATCGATTGTACCGTTGCAAGCACGTCGTCATCGAAATGTTGAGGGTGCTTCGTTACATGAGCATTGAACTCTTTAATTGAAAGCTGCATGTCTGAATTGGTATCAATTTTGGAAAAGTGCGCATAAATCTCATCGTCGTCAGCTTCTTCTCGTGAAATATAGCCGTTGTCATCGTTATCCAAATCGGCAAATGTGGTGTCTATTTTTTCGATACCATTGCCAGCAAACGTGGCAGTAGAAAGTGCGGCGCTGATTAGTGTAGCAATTGTTAATTTTTTCATATCTAACTCCTTGGTTTTTCGGCCTCCATACTGCTTAAAAACGGAGGAGAGTATTCACATGGAGTTATTCACAGCATATGCCATTTCAATAAAAGGTTTTTAGATCATTGGTTTATGCTTTTTGAAAGGTTGGGAGACAACAGGCGGAATTGTGAGAACTATAGAATTTTCTGAAAAAGTTACTCGCTATTTTTGACAAAAACGGAACACGTTAAGCGGAGAATGTTGTGAATGCGAGCAACAATCGACCTGCCGTTATTCAAGCAGCGAATTTTGTTTAGTATAATGCCATTAGGTTTCTAATGAGTATTCAATGTTTGTTACGGTAAACGTTCAAATTTTGTAATGGCTTCTAAGTTTTCTTCCCACGCAGCTTTGCTTACGCCGAAGATATGTGCAGTAGGTTTAATCAGTAGTTTTGTATCCAGACACCCAGCGGGTACCGCTAGAATGTCACCGAGTTGAGTACACGGAAGGGCTGAACCACAGATTTTACAGAAACTTTTGCTATGACGCGTGTTCTCGAGCGTGAAGTTGACTATAGCGTCAACACCCGATGCCCAAGTTAATATAGCCGAATTTGAAAACAGGTTGGCTGCGAAGGCCGAACCTGTATCCTTTTGACAGTGTTTGCAGTGGCACAGATAAAAACTGTCAAAATCACCCTCAATTTTAAAAGTTACCGACCCGCACAAACAAGACCCTTTGTAATTTTTCATCAAAACTCCTTTTTTGTGAAATAACACTATTTAAAGCACCAAGATAGCTACCGTCTAGCAAGCCAGTCGTAAAAATGCGCCACGCCCGCTTCTAAAAACGGTTCAATGGGGCCGTGTTCTTCTTCGCCTGATAAATAAAGTGCCCTTCGGCCTTTTTCTAACGATAGGCAGGCTTCTTCATCTTCTACCGCTGTTTCCATATAGGCCGCTTTTTCTGCTGCAAAGTAGTCTGGCATATCTTTATATAGCGCTTCGGGATAATAAAATTCTACGTGGTTTATACACGCGTTCGCACCCTTGGGATAAATCGTGCTTACAACGATAATGTCTGGGTACCACTCAATCATAATATTAGGGTACAAAAAGCACCATATTGCGCCAAAACGAGGAAGTGTTTGCCCAAATCGTGCCAATAATGCGTCTTGGAACTCTCTGTAACGTGGTGTTGTGCGCTTGGTAAGCTGGTCGCCTAGCCCAACTTTTTGAACTGAAAAATCATCGCCAAAGGACCACTCTAAATCATCGGGCTTAACAAACTGACGAAGCCCAGGGTGCATGGAGTACACGTGATAGTTCTCTAGATAGATCTCGATAAATGTCTTCCAGTTAAATTGATATCCCGTGGTTTCAGAACCGGCGTAAAAGTAATCGGTAAAGTCGAGATAGTCCTCAAGCCCAAGGGCAGATAAGTCCATATTAGGAGATCGCCCTCGAAATAGAAGACCGTTCCACACTGATAGCGATTCCTTTTTCAACTGACCATTAGGTACACCCTTAAAGTGGGGGGTACCTTTGAGCAGGCCTGTGTTGTCATAGCCCCAGCAGTGGAGTTTACAAACAATGCTGCGTGCTCGACCTTGCCCTTCAAGAAGTTGAGCTTGTCGATGTAAGCAAACATTGGATATAAGTTCATAATTCTCGTCCTGATTAAACAACGCATAACGGTCGTTAAAGTGAGGAAGCACTTGATAACTAAACTTCTCTGGCACCATTAGGGAATGGCCCGCATAAGCAAGCCCTCGAGAGAATGCCTGCTCGACTTCTTGCCGGCTTTCATCAGCATCAAAGTAACTTTTTATAGAAGGGTGGGTAACGGTTTTCATAGTTTAAAATGAGTGCTAAAAACGCATTGCGTTAAGTAGAAATAATATAAGCGCTATGTATCACTGAATTGATTAAAAAAATAGCAATATTTTTGTTCAAAGCACTATTTTTTTTAAAATAACGGAGTAGAATCCGCGCACCTTAATTTCGATGTGACTCTCATGGACATTGGCTTCCATCACCTTGAAGAAAAGCGTTTATTAACGCTTTCTTTTTATATTGCCGGCGCATTTGTCTTTATTGCGCTTGGTTTTGCCATTTTAACAAGTTCTGGCGCTATTTTATTTGATGCCGCTTACTCGTTAATTGCTTTTGTTATGTCAATGCTAACGTTAAAAGTGGCTAACTTGGTTCAACGTCCTGATGATGACCGGTTCCACTTTGGTTACACGGCAATTGAGCCTACGCTAAACATGTTTAAATCGCTTATTATCATTGCCACTTGTGTATATGCCGTCGCGAGCTCTGTTCAGAGTTTATTAGCAGGTGGTCACGCAGCTGAATATGGTATTGGTATGGTCTACGGTGTTGTGGCAACAGTTGGCTGTTTTAGTATCTCTCTCTACATGCGTGTAAAAGGTAAGCATTTACTGTCCGACTTAGTAAAAGTGGATTCTCACACTTGGATGATAGACGGTGTGCTAAGTGCATCCATTTTGTTCGCTTTTATTTTGGCCTACGCGCTGGAGTTGACGGAATATAGAAGGCTGTCGCCGTACGTTGACCCCGTTTTATTGATTATTCTTGGCACGGCAATGTTGCCGGTGCCTTTTAAGATTTTGCGTGAAAGTCTTAACGAGGTCATTAATAAGGCGCCTCCTGAAGCAATATCCGCAGTAATTGAAAAAAAGTTCAAAAAGACATTGGCCGACGTACCATACGAACATGTAGAAGTACGAATTAGTAAGCGGGGTAGGGATGTTTATCTTTTAGTCCACATCATTGTGGATGATGCATTCTCAATTGCTACGATCAGTGAATTAGACGAAATTCGACTGAAATGTGAAGCAGAGATGCGCGAGTGGGATCCTGCAATCATCATGGATATTTTGTTCATAAAAGATCCTGAACTAGCAGAGTAATGATAAAGGGTGGAAATGAGATTTCTCGTATTCACCCTCTTCGTGGCTGGCAAAATTCTCCAAATTTTCCGATAATCAAGTCTTTAAACTAATTGAAGATGTGATGGAAACGCGACTTCCGCTATACAAAAAACTGCTGGTAATGTACCGCATAGAACCGGGGTGTCTTGGGCCGCAAGGTGCTGACTACGTCGAGGAGTTTTGTGTATTTGCCAAAAAAAAGCTAAAAGACAACCATGGTCATTGTTTGCGATGGACCATTAAGCCCCGCTACGACAAGACACTGCCCGAGCTTGAATTCCAGATAAAAAATGCCGTACTTTCCCGTGACAATGCGGCTAAATATATGGATAGCTTTGGCATTGATATCGACACTTTTGAAGAAGAGTTAGAAGAATCACTCGCCGATTTGGTTGATGCGTTTTTTGAGCGCTAACTTTTATATTGAGCAGCTATGGTATACGTCGCCGTCAAAAACACTGAACAGCGAAAAATTTTTCTAAGACCAGAGCCCGAAACCACGTCTCAAAAAAGGAAAAGACAAAAAAGAAAAGTACAAAAAAGCCCCGCCATTTCTGGCGAGGCACGCTTATTCATTTTGTTAACGTGAAGCAGCAAACTAGCTTGTTAGACTAGTTTAAAGATTTCAGCTTTTGGTAACCTTCAGCTTCTAGCTCATCATTTACGCACTCCAATACAAATGCGGCTTCTGACTTGCCTTTTGTGCCTTCTTCTTCAGCGATTTCTTTACAGAACTGAGTTAGTTCAGCTACTAGTTCCGCAGGTGCTTCTTCTGATGCAGCTGCAATTACAGAGAACGCCATTGCGCTTAAACCTACTAAGCCTAAACCTATAAAGCGTAAACCTTTCATAATTACCTCGTTAAATAGTTGTGTAAATATTTACGAGCTGGATATTGCGCCTAAGTTTTACTATTAAAAAGCTAATTTTTTTGTTCTAGAAGACAAATTCTTTTCATCAAAAATTTAGCAATTTTTTTGACTCTTAAAGTGTCAGGAAGCGAATAGTTAAGGTGGGAAGTTTTTTTGATATCTGGGTAGTTCAGGATTTAAGTGAATGGGCTAGGCTCACGCTAAAGTGTAAACCTTTGATGGGCATTTTAAAGGCTTTTTGGCATAATGCGCGGCCTAAAGTAGAAAAGTAATGACAGCGCTGAAACCATGCCCACAATAAATAACGTATTCTCTTCAGATGGCCTCCTTGCGGGTGCTATCAAGGGGTTTGTACCTCGCGAAGCTCAAACTGAAATGGCAAAGGCGGTTAAGCGTGCTATTGATACTACGGGTAGTTTGATTGTTGAAGCGGGAACGGGAACAGGAAAAACTTTCGCCTATCTTGCGCCAGCATTGTTGAGCGACGGAAAAGCCATTGTTTCTACAGGGACTAAAAACTTACAAGAGCAGCTATTTCACCGCGACTTACCACTGGTAAAAAAGGCCTTGGGCAGCAAGCGAAAAACGGCACTGTTAAAAGGCCGTTCAAACTATCTTTGTCTTCACCGGGTCGCGCAGCACAGCGGCAACTCTACGCTGGTTGAAAAAGAGGTATTGGGTCAGCTTTCAGAAGTGAAACGTTGGTCTAGTACGACGAAAACAGGTGATATGGGGGAGCTTAAAACCCTTCCCGAAGATGCCCGTGTTTTACCGCTGGTTACCTCTACTGTGGATAATTGCTTGGGCCGCGATTGCCCAGATTATGAAGATTGCTACTTGGTAAAAGCGCGCAGAAAGGCGCTGGAAGCAGATATTATCGTAGTTAATCACCACCTTTTCTTTGCAGACATGGCACTTAAAGACACAGGGTTTGGCGAGCTCATCCCTGAAGCTGATGCGATTATTTTTGATGAAGCCCATCAAATTCCTGATATTGCGAGTGATTACTTTGGTGAGTCACTTTCGACAAGACAAATTCACGACATTGCGAAAGATATCACGCTGTTGTTCAGAACAGTGCTAAAAGATGCTGGGCAGCTAGATAAAGCGGCTGACAAATGCAGAATGATTGCCTCTGATTTACGGTTATTGTTCCCAGATACTGCGGAGCGGGGTAACTGGGCTGAGGCGCTAGATCGTGACGACGTGCGCATGCAGGTGGGCAAGCTGGCCGAAGCGCTAGGTGTACTGCATGAGGTGTGCAAGTTACATATTGGCCGCGATAAAGATTTAGACAACATGTACGAACGCGTTGTGGCTGCAAGAGAGCAGTTAGATGCGTTAAGCGATAACAAGCAAGAAAATGTGAGCTTGTGGTATGAAACGACTCAGCGTCACCTCATTATGCATTTAACGCCATTATCGATTGCGGCTAAATTTAGGCGTTTTGTATCATCGCCGCCGCGAGGATGGATTTTTACCTCGGCAACCTTAATGGTAAACGGCGGTTTTGATCACTTTCAGCGCCGCATGGGCTTAGAAGATGCTGAAACGTTGGGTTTGGATAGCCCGTTTAATTATCCTGAACAGGCCATGCTATGCGTACCCCGTTATTTACCCGAGCCCAATAGTTACGCTATGCGCGAAACCTTGTTAGAAACAGCTAAGCGGCTAATCAAAGCAAGTCGAGGTAGATGTTTCTTACTGTTTACCAGTCATGCCATGCTTAGGGAAATTGCGCAGAAGCTAGAAGATGAGATAGACAATCCGCTACTGGTGCAAGGGACTACCACCAAGCAAGCATTGTTAGATGCCTACCTTGCAGATGAAAAAGCCGTACTAATGGGCACAGGCGCATTTTGGGAAGGGGTCGACGTACGCGGCAACGACTTGGTTTGCGTGATGATTGATAAGCTGCCGTTTGCGTCACCCGATGACCCGCTGCTTCAAGCGCGCATGGAAGATGTAAAGAAACGAGGCGCAAATCCATTTGGCGTTATCCAAATTCCCCAAGCTGTTATTACGTTAAAGCAGGGGGCTGGGCGACTCATTCGAGATCCATCAGATAAGGGCGTACTGGTAATTTGTGATAATCGATTAGTGACAAAACCTTACGCCAAAACCTTCGTTGGTAGCTTACCGGATATGAAGCGTACAAGAAGCTTGGACGAAGTAGAAAAATTTTTAGCCGGCATTGATGAAGCCTAAGTTAAAGCACTGAAAAAAGCGGTTAGCGTGTATTACACCATTACCCCATTTTCAGCTTATATGAAATAAGAGATAAACATGAACATTTTAGCTATAGATACCGCAACCGAAGCCTGTTCGGTTGCGCTTCAGTTCAACGACACAGTGATTACGCGTTTCGAAATATGCCCTCAGCAGCATAGTCAGCGTCTTCTACCCATGGTGGATGAGGTGTTAAAAGAAGCAAAAGTTTCGCTGGGCGACCTAGATTTATTGGCTTTTGGCCGAGGTCCAGGCAGCTTTACTGGAGTTCGTATAGCTACGGGTATGATCCAAGGACTTGCGCTAGGAACGGGGTTAAAAGTCGCCGGCGTAAGTACCCTTGAGGCGATGGCGTTTGAAGTGGCGAATAAAGCTGAAAACCGAGAGGCGATGATAGCTGTTGCGTCAGATGCGCGTATGGGTGAAGTGTATTTTGCTGTTTATAGGCAGACAGAAGAAGGTGTTTCTCTCACTATAGAAGAGCGAGTTTGTCCGCCCGAAGTGGCTATTGACCAACTAAACATGCTAAGGGAAGAAAATAGCGCGGCTGTGATTGCTGTTGGCACAGGCTGGTCTGCTTATGATGAGCTTACTCAATGGAAGTCTGAAGTCATTGGTGAAACAACGTGCGATGTTACACTTCCAAACGCGCAATTCATGCTAAAGCTTGCACACGATGCTTATGACTTAGGTGAAGTGTCTGAAGCCGTGAATGTACAGCCTGTTTATTTACGCGATAAAGTAACGTGGAAAAAGTTACCGGGAAGAGAGTAGAAGCACTAAAAAACGTACCGTATTAAAGCGAACGCAACACGACGGTTTTCTCTTGTATGGTACGTTTTTTGCCTCAGCAATCTCGTATGATTATCAATAATAATTTCGCATTACCGTCTTCCGAACCTTCGCAAGGCCGTGTCGCTAAAATTAACAAAGACCCCGAACAGCAAAGTAAAGGGCAAAGTGAGTCGTCTTTCAGGGCGATCGTTGTTGCGCCCGACGAACAGGGAACGGATAACGCCAAAGCGTACCAACAATTTATCCGTGAAGATGGCAACACCTATTCTCAAAATGCGATAGCCTCTTACACCAGTTTTGAAAAACAACAGCAACGTGAATCTATCCAATCAATGTTTGGCGTAGATATCTACGCATAACTCTCCACAGGCCATTGCTTTTTACTTACAAACTAATTCTAGCGAATTGTTAAATTTCACAAACAGTGTTGAACAAACTCCTATTATATCTGCTCTAATCTATGTGTTGTATTTACACGCTTTCTTGTTTATGAAACAGATAAGTTGAACGACAGTGGTTGTCGTTTCGTAATAATGCTAATGTTTAAGTGCTGGAGTGCGGTTTTTCTTTGTAACTGAAAGAGATACGTAAAAGTATATTAGAGTTTTTAGATGTAGTGCCGCATGTGGATTTCATTTGGAACACTTGGCGTTTTATTTGTAATCCATACAAGCGCAAAATTTTTCTAGGGTTCACAGGAGCGCTTTAATGTCTCGTTATTTAGTTTTACTTACGGTCATGTTGTTTACTGGCTGTACCATAGTTCCAGAAAGTATCGATGTACCAGAGGGTACCCAGTTAGTCAGCTACTCTAAAGCGGTCACTTCGGGTGCTAATGAGCAAGGTCAAAAGGCGCGTTGGGGAGGGATGATTGTTGGTGTTGAAAATAAACCTAATAAGACTCTTATCGAACTTGCTCACTTCCCCTTGAACCACTACGGTAAACCTTCTACGAACGGCGAAACGTCGGGTCGATTCAAAGTTCAAATAGACGGTTTTGTTGACCCTATTGTTTTTGAAGAAGGACGTTCCGCTACATTTCTAGGCACACTTACCACGCCAACTGCTGGCATGGTGGGGGAGCAACCTTATATTTATCCGACGATCATCGCTGAAGACTATCATATGTGGAGAAAACAAGAGGTTTACGATGTAAACACTTATTTCTTCAATTACCATACAGGTTGGTACTCACCATTTTATCGCTTCAATGGCCCTTGGATGTACCCGCACTTTAATCGAACTCGAGTTATCCGTTATCAAAACGCGCCTAGCAAAGCTAAGTTACCATCGCGCAATTCAGGAGCGAGTAACTCCAGAACAAAGTCGACAGCGCAGCCTTTGCGCGCTGATAAACAAAAATAGTATCAAGAAACGGAGCGGCATCTAATTGCCGCTTTTTTATTTTCGGCGGAAGATGGGTGTAAAGGAGGCGGCAACTATTTGCCTGTATGGAGTTTTATGATTGAAACAGAGTTCAATATTGGATCATTACGCCTAGCTGCGTTAGACAACCAAGGTGCTGGCAAAGTTGTTATCGGTTTGCACGGGTACTTAGATAACGCAGAAAGCTTAAGGCTGCTATCGCCTTACCTACAAACCCACCGCTTTGTTGCAATTGACTTAGCAGGGCATGGGCGTTCATCTCATCGAGTTCATGGCGCGCATTACAACCAAGCAGATTACCTGCAAGACTTGTACGCCTTAATTGAGTCCCAAAATTGGGAAGAGGTTATTCTACTAGGGCACTCACTTGGGGGAATCCTTGCTAGCTTATTCGCAGCTCTCTTCCCAGATAAAGTCTCTGCCGTTATTAGTATTGACGCATGCGGCCCGCTTACAGAAAGTGAAGAGACTACCGCATCGCAAATGCGAGAGTCTATTATCAGCCGTCATGCCAAATCCCGTAATAAGTTGCGGATCGTTGATTTAGAAGATGCCGTAAAAGCGAGATGCAAAATTTCAGACATTTCAGAAGATCACGCGCGTTCAATATTGTCTCGAAACTTAACCCAAGATGCAGGAGGGCATTGTTTCTGGGCGAGCGACCCAAAACTTCGTACAAAATCATCACTAAGGCTTACAGAAAAGCAGGCAGAATCTCTTATGCGTGCTATTGTATGTCCTGTACTTTTTATCGGTGCATCTAATAGCTTTAAAAATCTAGAGTTAGTCTTTCCAAAGAGGAAGGGGTGGTTTTTAAATGCACAATACGAACAATTAGTAGGCGGTCATCATATTCACATGGAAAATACTGATGATGTAGGGCTATTAATTCGCAATTTTGTTGAGCAATTGTAAATTGCGCCGTTTATTTTTTTTTACACTTCCTATACTATTCGCAAGTTATCAGACCAGTTACATGGGCACGTCTTCTAAAGTGCTCATTAAATAGTATAAGAATAAAGTAGAGGAGGTTTTGGTGGAAAAAACCTGGCTTAAGCATTACGACCCTCGCGTTTCCGCAGAAATCGATGCCGATCGTTACGCATCTGTAGTAGACATTTTCGAGCAGTCGGTTAAGAAGTTTAAAAACAAAGAAGCCTTCATTAACATGGGGCACTCAATTTCGTTTGAGGAGCTAGATACCTTATCAGCGCAGTTTGCTGCATACTTACAGTCTAGCGGCTTAAAACGCGGTGATGCTGTGGCAATTATGATGCCTAACCTCCTTCAGTATCCTGTGGCTATGTTTGGGATATTGCGTGCAGGTATGGTTGTGGTTAACGTTAACCCGCTGTACACCGCCCGCGAATTGAAACATCAGTTAAACGATGCCAACGCTAAAGCTATCGTCATTGTCGAGAACTTTGCTTGCACTCTTGAAGAGGTTATCGGAGATACTAACCTACAAGAAGTCTTTTTAACGGCATTGGGTGATATGTTGCCTGCTCCTAAGCGTTGGGTGGTGAACGCGGTTGTGAAGTACGTTAAAAAGATGGTTCCTTCATTCAACCTGCCTGAAACGACTTCATTTATGTCGGCGGTTAAAAAAGGTCAGTCTCTCAAGTACACGCGCCCGGACATCGACAGTGGCGATTTAGCCTTCCTTCAATACACAGGTGGAACGACCGGTGTTTCTAAAGGGGCTATGCTAACTCACCGCAACATGGTGGCCAACCTAGAGCAAGTGTCAGGTATTCTTGAAACCGTGATTGAAGAAGGCGAAGACTTTGTTGTTACTGCGCTTCCGCTCTATCACATCTTTGCGCTTCTGGCGAACTGCTTGATGTTCGTTAAATACGGTTGCCGGAACTTACTTATTACCAATCCACGCGACATGCCGGCTTTTGTAAACGAGCTTAGCAAATACCCGTTTACCATTTTGCCTGGCGTGAACACCTTATTTAATGGCCTGTTAAATACGCCGGGGTTCAGCGAGCTTGATTTTAGCAAGTTTAAGTTTGGTCTAGGCGGCGGCATGGCAGTTCAGCGCCCCGTTGCCGAAAAATGGGAAAAGGTTACTGGTACCGTTCTTCTTGAAGGTTACGGCCTGACAGAGTGTTCACCTGTTGTTGCGGTAAACCCTCCACAGATTGAAGCCTATAAGGGCGCAATCGGAATGCCGGTTCCTTCAACAGAC
The DNA here is from genome assembly GCF_056160105.1 of Alteromonas sp. ABD4_190. Classification (NCBI taxonomy): domain Bacteria; kingdom Pseudomonadati; phylum Pseudomonadota; class Gammaproteobacteria; order Alteromonadales; family Alteromonadaceae; genus Alteromonas; species Alteromonas sp. ABD4_190. The sequence continues at coordinate 485,385 of NZ_JBSWWN010000001.1, read as the reverse complement.
ATCAAGCTTCTCGATGACGATGGTAATCCAGTTGAGAAAGGCGAGCCTGGTGAAATGTGGGTGAAAGGCCCTCAGGTGATGAAAGGGTATTTGAATCGTCCAGAAGCAACAGAAGAAATTCTGAAAGACGGTTGGTTAGCCACAGGTGACATTGCTACGGTAGATGATGAAGGTTACTTCTATATTGTTGACCGTAAAAAGGATATGATCCTAGTCTCAGGCTTTAATGTGTTCCCTAACGAAATTGAAGAAGTAGCTGCAATGCATGACAACATTGTTGAGGCTGCGGCAGTTGGGGTTCCTCACGAGGTCAGCGGTGAAGTGGTGAAATTATTCGTAGTACGAAACGACGACTCACTCACTGAAAAAGACGTTATCGCGCACTGTCGTAATCACCTAACGGGTTACAAAGTGCCTAAGCAAGTTGTTTTCAAAGACGACTTACCAAAAACCAATGTAGGTAAAATACTGCGTCGGGAGCTTCGAGACTAATTTCATAGAAATAGTTTTGTAAAAGCCGGCGTAAGCCGGCTTTTTTATTACTGTGCAAAAATATGCAATATCAATTAATTACAACATCTGAACAACTTGAAAAAGTGTGCACTGCAGCACAGCGTCAAGAGGCGGTAGCCTTAGACACCGAATTTGTAAGGACCCGTACCCTTACGCCTCACTTAGGCCTGATTCAGCTTTACGACGGCCATCAACTGGTTCTTATCGACCCGCTTGCCATCGACAACATGGGCCCGTTTATCGAGCTTATGGAAAATACTGAAGTAGTAAAAGTACTGCATTCGTGTTCAGAAGATATAGAGGCATTTCTCACAGCCTTCGACACGGTACCAACACCCGTTTTCGATACACAGTTGGCGGGTAGTATTTTGGATATGGGGCCGTCACTTGGTTACGCAAAATTAGTGGAGCTGCTATGTGATATAACGCTAGATAAAGGAGAGTCGCGAACAGACTGGATAGCGAGACCCCTTCGCGAATCGCAACTGAGTTATGCCGCAAACGATGTATTGTACTTATTGCCATGTTACCAACAGCTAGCCAGTAAAGTGCAAGAAGCGGGCAAAGTGCATTGGATTTACCAAGAAATAGCGTTGCTAGTAGATAAAAAGCGTGCCCAAATGCCTGAAGATTTTGCTTATCTAAGCATTAAGAACAACTGGCGATTAAACAGCGAGCAGCTCACAGTATTACAAGCGCTGGCCGCATGGCGTTTAAATACGGCACGCAAGAAAGACTTGGCGCTAAACTTTGTTTTCAAAGAAGGCCATTTATTTGAAGCGGCGCAGCGTCTGATTGATAGTAAATCTGGCCTTTCGCGCATTAACGGCGTGAATCACCAATCGGTACGTCGCTATGGCGATACTATTATTACACTAATTGAAGAAGCAAGAGCGAAGTATGCGCAAACGCCAGAGAAGCTACGGTTACCTGTTGTGCTGCGGCTCATCGATATTGCTAAATACAAGAAAACCCTTGCTGAACTTAAAGTAATTAGTGATCAAATTGCAAAAGATAACAACGTTAATAGCGACGTTGTCGCCTCTAAAAAACAGTTAAATCAATTGTTAAAATGGTATTGGTTTCCGGTAGATGAGACCCGTGTACAAGGGTTAACGCCTGATGTGCTATCTACTTGGCGTGAGCCATTGTTTCGACCTCACGTAACCCGACTGTTAGGCGACGCGCCTTCCCAGTAACCTTCTACAAAACAATGTGGGCGTGCAAAAGTGAAAAATTTCACGGCCGCACTCATTACTAAGCGAGTAAATCATTTATGTTATGCGCAGTTTATAAAACGCGAAAAAAAGAAGGCATGTATTTATATGTGCCCAAAAAAGATCATTTTGAAGATGTACCCGAAGCGCTGATGGAAACCTTTGGTCGCCCGGAGTTAGTGACCATAATCGCTTTAGAAAAACGAGAAAAACTAGGTATGGTCGATAAGCAAAAGCTCATTAATGAGCTTACTGAAAAAGGTTTTTACCTGCAGATGCCACCTAAGGAAGACAACCTGTTAGAGCAGCATCGCGAATCTCTTGGACTTTCAAAAACTCCGGATAAAAAGTTTTAAATATTCATGTTAGTAAAAATGATAAACCGCTTAGTCGCTCGACTGACGGTTCACACTAAGCGTAGTAGCTACAGGTTGCTGCCCAAGCCGCTCAACGTGGCCGTGCTTATATCGAGTATCTCCTTAAGCCTTTCGGTTTCGGCTTACGCTGAAAACAAGCCGAGTAGTGACAATGGGCTTAGTGAAGAAGGCTTTAAACGCTATATCGCTCAGCTTAAAAACGAAGCAGCTGCAAAAGGTATAGATAAAGCTAAGCTAGAGCAGGCGTTCGCTGATATCACTTTTAGACCTACCGTTGTTAAATCTGATAAAAGTCAGCCAGAGAAAAAAATCACTTTAGATGACTATTTGGCAACGCGAGTGCCAGATTGGAAAGTAAAGCAAGCGGTTGGACAGTACAACGAACACAAAGAGCTGCTTGAAGAAATTGCCCAAAAATATGGGGTTCAGGCTCGGTTTATTGTCGCATTGTGGGGTAATGAGTCTAATTTTGGAAAAATTCAGGGCAATTTTAGCGTGTTGTCTGCGTTAGCATCTTTAGCCTATGAAGGGCGAAGAGAAAAGCTGTTTAAAGATAATTTTTTTGCCGCACTTCGCATACTTGATGAAGGGCATATCGATGTAAAGGCCTTTAAAGGTTCTTGGGCCGGCGCGATGGGACAAACACAGTTTATGCCTATATCCTTTTTAAACTACGCGGTAGATTACGACGGCGACGGCAGAAAAGATATTTGGGGCACCAAGGCTGATGTGTTTGCATCAATTGCCAACTACTTATCCTCTGAAGGATGGGATAGTGAGGGGACGTGGGGACGTCAAGTAACATTGACCAAACAGGTGCCGTTTTCAGGGTTAGCTAAATCGAATATGAAACCACTGACGTTTTGGCAAGAAAATGGTGTTAAACGCTATAACGGCAGCGAGCTTCCCAAAGCTAATGTTGATGCGTCACTGATTATGCCGGATGGTGAAAAAGGCCGAATCTACTTGGTGTATAACAATTTCCACACGCTGATGAAATGGAACCGCTCATCATACTTTGGTGTGTCGGTGGGGTATTTATCAGAGCGGATAAAGCGAGGTTACTAATGACTTATCGTCACATCGATTTTCAAGGTAATGAAATAGCGTTACCTACAAGTAAAGTGGTTTGTATAGGTCGCAACTACCTTGATCACATTCAAGAAATGAACTCTACGGTGTCTGAAGCACCGCTGCTGTTTATGAAACCTAAGGCTGCGTTGTGCCATATGCATGAGTCCATTGCTATTCCCACTGACAAAGGCGAGTGTCACAACGAGCTTGAAGTGTCAGTACTGCTAAAGTCACCGCTTAAAAATGCCAATGAGAATGACGTCACAAACGCCATTTGGGGAATTGGTTTGGGACTTGATTTAACCCTTCGCGAAGTGCAGGCCGAGCTGAAGAAGCAGGGGCAGCCATGGGAAAGGGCCAAGTCTTTTGATAACAGTGCACCGCTTTCAGGGTTTGTGCCGTACAGTGAAGTAGGTAACCTCGATGACTTGCGCTTTACCTTAACCATAAATGAAGAGTTAAGACAGCAGGGGCGTACACAGCTGATGTTACACAAAATCATTCCGCTAATTGCCCATATGTCATCTATATTTACGTTGGATAGTGGCGATGTGATCCTTACGGGCACGCCTAAAGGCGTAGGTAAACTCAGCCCTGCAGATAGGGTAGAGGCATCGTTAGAAGGCCTTTTATCGGTGTGCACAAAGGTAATAGCTGAATGACAGTAGCATTTTGGGAAACTAAATCTTTAGAAGACATGACCCAACAGGAATGGGAGTCTCTCTGTGATGGTTGTGGTAAATGTTGTCTGCAAAAGTTTATTGATGATGACGCGGTAGAAGAATACGAAGTTACCGATCATATTAATGATAATGAAAAGATTCACTATACCAATATTGTTTGCACGTATTTGAATACGAAAAAGTGTGAATGTACTCAATATGCAAGACGCACCGAGCTCGTACCAGATTGCGTGAAGCTGACTAAAGAAAACCTCAAAGATATTTTCTTTATGCCCAATAGCTGCACTTATCGACGCCTTTATGAAGGGCGGGGTTTACCCTCATGGCACCCCTTGTTGAACAAGGGTAAGAAAAATGTAATGCACGCAAAGGGTATGTCGGTACGGAACAAAACGGTGTTTGAAAGTGATGTGGATCTCAACAATTTTGAAGATTATATCGCCATTTGGCCGTTAGAAGATTTAGATTAAACCCTGCGAGTTGTGACTATACAAGTTCAACACCTCACCGTTGTTAATTTTGATTTTAGACTAAAGAGCGCAAGTGAAATGCGATTGACTCGCTTATACTTACGCTTTTCTTACCCGATATTCAAAGGCTTAAAGATGAGTAAATTGAGGGCTAGTGCTTCGATATTATTGGTAGCCACAACTTGTATAGGCACATCATTAAAAGCAGAAAGCCTAGATATTAATTACAGCGGTTCGGTTAGAGTACGTTTTGAAACGCTTAATAATCCAATCTTTCCTACAGACGAAAACATTCGGGCTAAAACGAATCAACGCCTTTCAACCCGAATTAGGTTAAAAGGCGAAGCCAACTATGGAAATTGGGGTGCTGTCGCTGAGATAGAGGACTCCAGGGCTTATCTCGATGAGAATGATCCCACTCTCAAATCTTCGCAGGTGAATACGCTTGAGCCAGTACAGTTGTACATCACTTACAAGGGTATTAGCGAGGCTATAAATAGCTTAACTCTTGGACGCGTAACACTAGATCACGGCAGTCGCCGACTGATGGGGCGCACACGATTTAGGAACGCTACGAATAGCTTTGAAGGTGCATTAGTTGATGCAACTTGGTCTGGATGGCATGTTCGTGGTTTCTATTTGCTGCCACTTACTCGCTTTCCATTAGATTCGGCCTCAATCGATAGTAATAAACGCGCTTTTGATAAAAGTTATAGTAATCAAAAATTTTATGGCGTTTATGCTGAATCAGAAGATAACACCTGGAAAGTGCACAGTTACTGGCTGAAAGAATCTGACTCAAAAGAGCTAGCGACAAAAAATCGTGACCTGTTTACCTTGTCGGTGGATTATTCGAAAACCTTTTCAAAAGATTGGAAATACAACATAGAAGCGATAGGGCAAACTGGTCAGGCAAGGCAGTCTACATCAACATCAGACATAGATGATAAAGACGTTACCGCTTGGATGGTACATAGTCACATCGGCAAACAAATCAGTGCTTCTACTTTTATTAGAGCAGAAATTGATGCAGCAAGTGGTGACAATGATAGTACTGACGACACCATAAAAGCCTTTGACTCTCTTTATGGTTTACGGCGGTTTGATTTCGGCCCAACGGACGTATACCAAACATTTCCTCGTAGCAATATATTGGCACCGGGGCTAAGAGGCGTTACAAAGCTAAATGACGATAACACGCTGATGCTGGGGTACAAAGGACTGTGGCTTCAAAAGGTGGCTGAAGGTGAAGAGGACTTTTTAGGGCACCAAATAGAGTTTCGCTTACGATATCAAGCATCTGCACCATTAAGATTCGAACTAGGCGGTGCATACCTTGCTAAAGGTGATGCGTTAGAAACTGGCGCATACCCCGACGATTCCATGTACGCCTATACGGGGGTAATGTACTCTTTCTAAGAGTATTTACAGATTATAGAAAAGCATTGCCACATAAACAGGAAATATTGGGGCTGTTGGTGGCTAGATTGCACATTTAAGCAGGTTAGATAGTGAGTGCATAAAGAAGCGCGTCTCTTCCAAATACGCGCTTTCTACACAGTCCTTCTTTCACACCGCCAATTCGCTCGGCAACACGCATGCTCGCTTTATTGTTTGGTTCAACAAAGCACTCTAGTCGGTGCAGATTCATTTGCGAGAATGCGAGCTTTTTAAGCGCTTCACAAAGCGCCGTCGCTAAGCCTCTACCGCAAGCGTCGGGTCTTAACCAGTAGCCGAGGTTTGCGGTTAAATGGGTGTGATGAATATGATTGATAATACCCATGCCCAAACACTTTTCGTCATGCATTAACAAATAGGTAAGACCGTAACCCGTCTGACGGGCTTTCTCCATATTATTAATACATAGCTTTGACAATGCTGGCGTGACAGGGCACACCGCAGAGCCGAACCAAGGCTTTACATGGTGAATAGATTGTTGGCCCGCATCACACAGCGCATTGCAGTGTTTCTCTGCGATACGCTGAATGCTAATTGGGCCTTGCTCCGACTGAATAGGAGGCAGGCGAGAGGGTAAAATGGATAAGTCGATCAAAAGGGTTTCTTATCCAGTAAGCGGCAGGTAAATACAACGGCAAATACAGCGAAGTAAGCAGCAAAGATGATTTGCATCCACTCTGCCATTCCCATAGACAAAAATTGCCACGTGTCTTCTAAACAGTCACCCTCAGCAGCAAACACTGCGGGCAGCCACTCATGAAGCTGTAACCATGAAGGAAAGTTAGGCACTATTTCACAGCTGGCAAAAAACGGGTTGGCAGCGTTTAGAATGCCTACATGCTCTTTGGCAATTAAATAGCCCCAGCCTGAAGAGACCGCCCAACCAGCAAAGCCAAGCATTCGGGTGAATCCGTTGTTTTTTAAAACCACTATAAGTGCCGACAACACAATGCCGTACATAGCAGTTCGCTGATAAATACACATAATGCAGGGTTTCAAGCCCATGCCATATTGGAAGTACAGGGCGGCAACTTCCAATGCTAGTGATGTAGCAAAAAGCACAAGCCACGAAGACTTGTGCTCTGCCCACTGGCTTATGCCGTGAATGATACCGCGCATAGATTAATGGCCTACCGCTTGTGCGCCTGCTTCAGCTGCAGTGTGGTGCTCAATAAGGTGCATGTCGTATAGCCATTGAGTAGCATCTGCAAGCCCAATATAGGTCGCTACCAGACCAACAATAGTAAGTACTATCGTATATGGCAACGCCATCATAACCATGCGGCCGTATGACAAACGAAGTAGAGGTGCGATGGCTGAGGTTAGCAAGAATAGGAATGCCGCTTGACCATTTGGCGTTGCAACACTTGGCAAGTTGGTACCCGTATTAATTGCTACAGCAAGCATGTCGTACTGGTCGCGAGTAATTTGACCTGCTTGCAGCGCAGCCGTTACCTCAGTGATATACACCGAGCCTACGAATACATTGTCACTCACCATCGAAAGCACGCCATTGGCAAGATAGAACATGACCATTTGCGTTTCGCCTTCAAACGACAGTACCCAATGGATAACTGGCTGGAATAGGCCTTGGTCAATAATAACCGCAACTACACCAAAGAAAACACAAAGTAGAGCTGCGAAGGGCAGTGCTTCTTCGAATGCTTTTCCTAACGCGTGCTCTTCGATTACGCCACTCATCGAAGTCGCAAGAACAATAACAGACAGACCGATAAGACCCACTGACGCCATGTGTGTAGCTAAGCCGATTATTAACCAAACACCAATTAGTGCTTGTACTACTAATTTGGCGGTTTCACGCTTGCTGCGGCCTTTGTCCATATGGTCGTTGTAGTCGACCAAAATTTGTCTTACCGCTGCAGGTAATTTTGCACCGTAAGAAAACATTCCGGTTTTTTCTAACACGACGGTAGTTAACAAGCCAAATACAAACACTGGCAGTGTGACAGGCGCCATGCGGATAAAGAACTCAACGAAGTCCCAGCCGGCCTTGTCTGCAATAATCAGGTTTTGTGGTTCACCTACCATGGTCATAACACCACCAAGGGCTGTACCTACCGCTGAGTGCATCATAAGGTTGCGTAAAAACGCTCTGAAGTCTTCTAGGTCGTGACTTCCTAATTCGTCATCACTGGTGTGGTCGTGATCTGAGTGAAACTCTTTGCCCGACGCCACTTTGTGATAAATAGAGTAAAAGCCCAAGCCGACACTGATGATTACCGCCACTACCGTTAGCGCATCTAGGAAAGCCGATAGAAATGCAGAGGCAAAAATAAATGAAAGCGACAGTATTAGCTTATTACGTACCTTGATAACCAATTTGGTGAATAGGTACATAAGTAAATCTTTCATGAAGTAGATGCCAGCCACCATAAATACAAGCAGTAGCAGAACCTCTAAGTTCACTTCAATCTCATGCATCATATGACCGGGTGTCGTCATGCCGATAAACATGGCTTCAATAAGAAGCAGCCCACCTGGCTGAAGCGGGTAACATTTAAGCGCCATTGCTAGCGTGAAAATAAACTGAATGACAAGCGTCCAGCCAGCAATATATGGGTCCACCATGAAGATGAAGGGATTAACAATGAGAAAGGCAATAATGGTTTTTTTATACCAGTCGGGCGCATGTCCCAGGAAATTCTTATAGATCGCCGCGATCATTGAGGTTTGCATGAGTTCCTGTTCCTTTTACAACAAAGCACGCATTTTGCGCATCTTTATACTATGTAGTTCCGGTTATTGCATACTTAAACTGCTGGTGCTGTACGAATTAATTCGTCTAACCGCCGTTTCGCAGCTGTCATTATAGTCGGAAATTAAGCGTACATGATATTACCGCCTTGAGAAAGCAATTCACAGACCCCACCTTGTGAAAGTCACTGAATAATTATCACTTTTTTGATGATAATTATCATTAAGATAGAAAATGCTGACTATTTCGAACATAAAGTAAACAATCAATGCTTAAATGGCTCTGAAATAACACTTAGATTTTAACAAGTTGTTAAAAGCTTTTGTGGACTAAGCATAATTCATTGTGATAATAAAAGAGCATCTGGTACAATCAGTTGCAGAATAACAAGAACGTGCAGGCGATTAGTTATGATTTATAAGGCACAGAGTCCAGCCGGATTCGCCGAAGAATATATTGTTGAGTCTATCTGGAGTGGAAGATTTCCACCTGGCACCATTTTGCCTGCGGAGAGAGAGCTTTCAGAGTTAATTGGTGTAACGCGAACCACTTTACGGGAAGTATTGCAGCGTTTGGCACGTGATGGTTGGTTGACCATTCAGCACGGCAAGCCGACCAAAGTGAATAACTTCTGGGAAACCTGCGGTCTCAACATTCTCGAGACACTTGCTCGCTTGGACCAAGAAGGCATTCCGGAATTGGTCGATAATCTGCTTGCTGCGCGTACAAATTTAAGTGCAGTTTTCATTCGAGGTGCTATCCGTAACAATCCTCAAGCGTCTGCAGATATCATCGCTAGATACAAAGATGTCGAGCAAGAAGGCTTAGCGTTTGCTCAATTCGATTATCAAATGACTCACGATTTAGCGCTTGCCTCTAATAACAACGTTTTCGTTTTGATGATGAACGGGTTTCGCGGGCTTTACTCGCGCATCGGCGGTTACTTTTTCTCGCACAAGCAAGCACGGGACGTTGCAAACAAGTACTACGCAGACTTGCTTGAAGTGGCAGAAAAGGGCGAATACGAAAAAGTACCAGTAGTGGTAAGAAACTACGGTATTGAGAGTGGTAAAGTCTGGCTTGCTATTCGTGACGAAATGCCAAACGACTTAGTAGATTAAAGGTTCTGAACTCTCATTCTGTTCATCAAATCTGCGCCTTGTAGTCGACCTGTAGTCGTTAAGAGAGCTAGATTTAAAACACCGCATGTTCTAAAGAACCTGCGGTGTTTTTGTATGTGAGCTAGATGGATTCAACTTTTAGTAGAGCTAGAATATTTCGTAACATTTAATTTTAAACTCGCTATCATTCACGCTAGAACCCCAATCTCATTTATATATACTCAAATAAAAGAACACGGCTTAGTGTTTCGTTGCGCATTTTTGAATGCTGGTAAATACAAAGCGTTAGCAAAGCCTCTAAAAGGAAGAATTGATGAAATATTTATGGATAGTGCTTGCTGCAGGCGGACTGATGTCAGGCTGTAGCCTTGAGAATAAAACGGAAAGCGTTCAACGAGAATTAGACAAGACGGCTCCATTAGTTATGTTAAATAAAAATGTAAATGCACCAGTAGCGAAAAAGGTGCCTTACGAAATGTCGGCGCATGGGGTTACCAGAAACGATAATTATTATTGGATGCGCGACGATTCACGCACCGATAAAGAGATATTGGCGCACTTAGAGCAGGAGAACAGCTACGTAGAAACAGTACTAGCTCCGCTTAAAGAGACCCGAGAGGCACTTTATGAAGAGCTGGTTTCTCGTATAGAGAAAGACGACTCGACAGTACCTGTGTTTGATAACGGCTACTGGTACTACACCCGCTATTCAGGAGAGAACGAGTATCCTGTTTATCTAAGAAAATCTTCTCTTGATGCTGAACCGCAAGTGTTGCTTGATGCGAATGTTATGTCTGAAGGGCATGATTATTTCAGCATTGGTAGTTACGCGGTTAGCAGTAATAATACGCTAATGGCGTACTCAGAAGACACGCTTAGTCGTCGAATTTATACCGTATACGTAAAAAACCTGGATAGCGGCGAACAGCTAAATGATGTACTAGAGGGTACATCAGGCAGTGCGATATGGGCAAACGACAATGAACATTTATTCTATGTGAAAAAAGACCCACAAACCCTTTTAGGCTATCAAGTGTATCGCCATAAGTTGGGTACGTCACAGGAAGATGATGTATTAGTTTACGAAGAAAGCGACCCAACGTTTTATACTTACATAAGTAAAAGCAAAGACGACAGCGTCATTTATATTCACCACTCTAACACAGACAAAACTGGCGTGACCTTGATTGATGCAGATAACCCCACGTCTGATTCAGAAGTTTTCTTACCTATTAAAGACGGTCAGGAATATAGCGTAGCAAAAGCAAGTGACGGTTATTACGTTCTTACCAACATTGATGCAAAAAACTTCAAAGTAATGAAGGCACCATTAGATGCAACAAGTGAGGTGTCGAAATGGAAAGAAGTAGTCCCACATCGTCCAGAGGTATTTCTTCAAAGTATTGAAGTGATGAAAAATCACCTAGTAGTAAAAGAGAAAGAAAACGGTATGCTGCGCATGGTTGTGCATAACCTTGTTTCAAATGAAGAAAAGGTTATACCAACTCAAGACCCTATTTATGGAGCGTACTTTAATGCTAACCCTGAAATGGACACTAACAAGCTTAGAATTTATTACAGCTCGTTGACTACGCCAGGCTCTATCATAGACATCAACCTTGATACGCTTGAAACTGAAGTGATGAAGCAAACCCGTGTATCTGAGACCTTCGACTCATCCGCTTACGCATCAGAGCGAGTGATGATTGAAGCGAGAGATGGTGCACAAGTTCCGGTTTCTTTAGTTTATCGCAAAGATAAATTTAAGAAAGACGGCACTAATCCCCTATATCAATATGCTTATGGTTCGTATGGCGCAACTATTGACCCGACGTTTAGAAGCAGTTGGCTTTCACTCATAGACAGAGGTTTTGTTGTTGCTATTGCACACATTCGCGGGGGCCAAATGCTAGGGCGTGAATGGTATGAGAGCGGCAAAATGCACCAGAAAATGAATACATTTACTGATTTTATCGATGTATCAAAAGGCTTGGTTGCTGAGCAGTACGCTGATGAAGATCGCGTATTCGCGATGGGTGGCAGCGCAGGTGGCTTGCTTATGGGCGCAGTTGTAAATATGGCTCCAGAACTTTACGAGGGGGTAAGTGCTCACGTGCCGTTTGTTGATGTGGTGACCACTATGAGTGATGAGACTATTCCATTGACCACAGGTGAATATACCGAATGGGGTAACCCAGCAAATAAAGATGAGTTTGACTATATGTTGTCTTACTCGCCTTACGATCAAATAGAAGCTAAAGATTATCCGCACATGCTAGTGACCACAGGGTTGCATGATTCGCAAGTGCAATACTTTGAGCCTATGAAGTGGGTAGCGAAACTTAGAGAGTATAAAACAGATGATAACTTGCTTTTATTTAAAACCGACATGGAAGCAGGGCACGGTGGCGCGTCAGGACGCTTTAAGCGTTTTGAATCAACGGCCCTAGAATATGCCTTTGTTTTGCATCTTGCAGGTGTACCACTTTAATTCGATGCTAAGATTTTGAATTTAGCCTTTGATTATAAGCCCGAAAAAGTTGCCACTTTTCGGGCTTTTTAAATTTTTTGTGTTTTTAGTATGCGGATTCTAATTGTTAAGCGTACAGTTTAAGTATGGTGTTGAAACACACTCAAATTGAGCATTCATAGGAGCTGAACATGACTACTACTGACACAATTAAAGGCAAAATTAACGAAGCCGAAGAAATGGCACGTAAAATTTGGTTAGCAGGCCTAGGCGCTTATGGTAAGAGCGTTGAAGAGGCGCAAGGGCGTTACGAGAAACTAAGCGAAGAAGCGAACAAAATGTTCGACGAACTAGTTACTAAAGGCGAAACGCTAGAAGACGATGCTAAGAGCAAATTTAAGTCGACCACTAACGATGTAGAAAATCGCGTGGCTGACGTTCGCAAAAAGCTGGGTCTTGATTCTGAGCCTGCAGATCAACGTATCGAAGAGCTTTCAGCTAAAATCGATGCCCTAACTGAAGCTGTTGCTAAACTGGCGGCAAGCAAATAAAGCGATAGTCTTTATCGGGTGCCGCTTGCGGTACCCAATACACAGTTTTTGATGACTCCTTCGCTTGAGAAGGGGCATACAGAAATTGAAATTGAGTGGCAATGAAAGCCGGACGTTCAATCTTAAATTAAGCTCTTATACAAAGCTTTGAAAATAAGTTCTGACACTAAGCTTTGAATAGCTCTTACATTGCCATGCTTACTAAATCTCCATATCGGAGGCGTTATGAGCAACAAAAATATTCCTAACCCGGAAGCTGTGCCTGTTGTCGAAACAGACTCAACCTCGTTAAACGGCACCACTGTTTCACCTCTTAAATCGTCACCCTTGTTTGGATGGCTTTTCGCGGGTTCAGACTTATTATCTGCAAAGTTGGACCAAGCTGCGGGTGTGGTTAGCCAGAGAATCGACGATACTCACGAAACTATTAATGCCATGCAAGTTAAAGGGCTTGAAGTGGAAAGTGAACTTAGGCGTACACTTAATCCATTTGCTTTCGTCGATACTGCACAAAAATTGGTGACATCAACGCCACTATTTTCAGCATTATCAGGTGGTCAAAAACGTCAAAAGAAAGAACAGCAGCTTGAAATGTTGAGTGCAAAAGTAGATTTGCTCGTCGAGCAAGTAGCCCTTTTAGCTGCAAAAGAAGCGGCTAAAAAAGCCGAAGCGACAAGTACTGCAAGCAAGGCTACTGCCACTAAAAGAGCAGCATCTAAAAGTGCCTCAGCTGAGTCGACCACGACTTCATCAACTACTACGGGCACTCGCAAATCGAGTACAGCAAAAACAGCCACTACAACAGTTACTTCATTGTCTAGTTCGACTAAAAAGGCCGCTACTGGAACAGCTAACAAGCGAACTGGGGCAAAGTCGACGACAGCTAAGAGTGCCGCGCGTAAGACAACAGCTAGTACTAAAGCGACACCGGCCAAAAACACGGCTAAAAGTACATCTAGTTCGTCTGAAAGCACTAAGAACGACGACTAAAAACGTTCAATAAAGATAGTTATTGGTAGTTGCGCCAAATAAATACGCGTATATTTGGCGCTGCTTCGTATAGGCACACTTCAGGTTATCTTTCTGTCTGAGCTCAAAGATAATTATTGAACGAAACTAGAGCTTACTATTACCCGCTAAATATTCTTCGCCCACAAATTCTGGTGTTTTTTAAAGCCGAAAAAGTCATAGGGTTCCCAGAAGCTCGGCACTAAATCGTCAAGGGCATCGGGCGTAAAGTTGTTCGACAGCTGGCTCATGATCTCGCCCAATCTGTCTTGACCCACCCGCATTAACTTTTTCCTGTTCGCAGGGAAGTACAGGTTTCTGCCTTTGGGAATAATTTCTTGCGCACCGCTGGTGATGTATTTTTGGCTCCTTGTTACTACTTTGCATAAAGGCTCTGCGGGGTTCGCGGGGTTCAGCCCAATCACTATGGCGCATTCATATTGGTCTTTCTCTTGGCCCTTTTCATTCACAGGAATATAAGTAACACCAAAACCTTGCGGGAAGTAGCCAACCAGCTCAACAAAGTCCTGTGCTAATTGTTTATTTAGGCCACCTTTCTTCGCAAGTTGTTCAATGAGCATATACCCCTTGGGTAAGCTCATTCGTGAGTAGTCTGACTTGGTTGAAAGCACAATGGAAACGTAAATTTGAGGGATCTTTACAATCTCGCCCAAACCGGTTTTTGACACAAAGGCGTCTTTAACCAAACTCAGCAAAAATTCATTAGCGTCTTTGTGAGTTTGATTGAAACGGTCTCTTTCTTCTTTGTTGTTACCTACGTAGTTGGGCTGCCCTAAACCATCAGATAAGTAACGTAACGTGAAGTGATAGTTTAGCTTCAGCAGGTCTTTTCGCTGCGATTCGTCTAATAAACGAAACTCATCTAAGTCGCCGTTTTCACCTTTTAATATGGTTTGCGCAGCAGGACTTTGTAAACCAATATCTTGCAGAAGGGCGGCGGTGATAAGAGGGCGACCTAACTCAGTTTTCCATTTGTCTCGCCAATAGCGGTTTCCGCGAAAGCGAGAGGCGGCTTCGCGATACTTTGATAAATATCTGTGGGCAATAGTATCGTGCTCTAACAATCTATCGACTAAACGCAACGTTAAAACAGCCTTGTAGAGAGGTTTGAAGCGCATGTGTACCTTGGCAAAGTTGCCTTCAGGCCCTCGGGTGAGCAACATTAGTGTTCCAAGCAACTTGGCGCTTAGCTGTTGTGTTTCCTGCCAGTTGTCGCCTTCACAGAGTTCAATTATTTTAGTGCTTACTGCGTCCAAACGCTCTAATCTCGCTAAGCGCTCTTCTTCAAGTTTTTCTGAGCTATTGTGTATTTGTTGGGCAAGCTGTTCAGCTAATAGTTCTTTCTTTTTACTACCTTCAATTCGTTTAAGCTGTGCTTTTAATTCTTCAATATGCTGCTCAAGAGAAGGAGTGAGGGAAAAGTAATGACTGGCATCCTCAAAAACCGAACCGTAGCCCGAGTCTTTAGGATAAATCATGTTGATAAGCTGCTTTACTTGCTGCGTGTAAATACTGTCGGGGTTTTGGCTTTGTGCGCTCACCGTCGTCCTTTCAAATGATGCTGCGAATTACCTATGTATTGTGTCGGGTAATCCAGGTCAGGTCAGCGCTGCACTAGGTTACTTAACCTCATGTCCGAGCTCTACTGCCTCACGTTTTCTCAATTGACCTAAATGATACCGTAAATTTTCACTGATTTTGGTATTTCTTTTAATAACATGTAGTTGCGGCCATGATGCCCGTTCCCCGCTCACAATTAATTGGCTAATGCTTTCGCGGGTTGGATTAGACAATACTTGGGATAAATTCCTTATTTGGCGCTTGGGTAAAATATTGATATTGCCAACGTACTGCTGATCAATAATAGAACGAACTTTGTGAATTGCTAGCTTGGCGCTCTTATTTCCTGTCAAACGTTCAATGATATCAATAGCGAAAATACTATTGGTTTTCGCAAGTTGTCCAATGTGACGGGCCGACATATCCCATAGCGAGTTAGGATCGATGCGGTTTGATGAAATGAACGGCACCGCCAAAGGGTTTGTTTGGCTTACAATACTATGGTTCACGCCATATAACCGAGCCAAGCGCTCGAAGGGGAGATCTGCCATTATCGAACCGTCGGCAAAACGTCGGTTAGGTATGTAGGGGACAATCTCTCCAGCTGGGGTTTTCGCTCTTAGCTGCACTGGGCTAAAAATAACAGGTACAGCACATGATGCACGTACCGCTTGGGTAATAATTGCATTGGGCGATGTTTTGGCATTTAAAAGTCGAGAATGCTGATGCAAGTCAGCGGGGGACACGGTGACAGTTATGTGGCGCCCTGTTTTTTTAAAAGCCTCTTCGAAGGTAGTAAGATCGAATAGTTCAATCAGCGCGTTTTCAAGCACTGAGCTATCAAATAGTCCTTTCTTTCCAAGACCGGCAAAGCTCCGCCAATGTTTAAAAGTCTCATAAATAAAGTCGGCGCTGAGTGCTTCTAATAATTGATCGTGTGTTCGCGTGCCCAACATGGCTGCGATGATTGACCCTGCACTCGAGCCAGACACTACTGTAGGCAGTAAGTTTTTTTCGTTTAACGACTTAACCACGCCCGCGTGGAAAAAGCCTAAGCCAGCGCCGCCTGAAAGCATGAGGCAACTACGGCCGAAGGCATGGGCGGTTTCATCAAAAAACGATAGCTTTTCATAGAAGTCTACGTCTTGTTCATCGGCGTTATAGATCTGTTCTAGCGCCAATATCACTTCATCAATAAATTGTTCAATAAGGTATTTAGTGCCAATTTTGCACTGGCTAAGCAGTATAGGGTTGGCGATATTACCTAAATTGCCGTGCAGTCCCTCGTGCAGTATGGACATCAGCGCGTGTAAATCGCCTCTGCTTCTAGCAAGCTGTAGGCGTTGAACACGCTTTCGGATAAGCTTGTAGTCATAGTCATCGCTGGCATCTTCTGCTTTCCACTCGTCAGCGCCAGACAGCGCATCGTGTGCTAGGCATGCGGCCTCATATTCATCGTAACTGCTTGCATGCTCTATCTCATGTTCAAGCTTTTTTAACCGCAAATCGAATACTGCCATAACGATAACCTATTTAAGTTGATGAGCGCTGCTGCCTTTCTTGTATGACAAGCGAACAAGCGCGGGTAACACCAGCAAAAGGATAAATACGTATTTTGGACGCTGTTTACTAAGTGGCGAATTTCTCGACATTTGCTGGAAAGCATGTGGTAAGCCTCTGCGCAATAACAGCTGTCTATACGCTAACCTGAGTTTATTGTGTAAATTTAGAATCCACTACCTAAACCCTTCTACTAAATCAACCGCTTGGTGCTTTTAGCGTGTTACTCAAGGCGGTATCTTTTAATTGTTAGGCTTTCAGAAGGTTGTTTTCAATCAACAATTAGCAGTAATTTTGTTTTTTACATTGACCATTTCATAAGCACTCAGTAGCCTGAGAGAGAAAATAATAATGTGGATCTCTTTTTTGTAGTATGGAATGG
This sequence comes from Alteromonas sp. ABD4_190, assembly GCF_056160105.1. NCBI lineage: Bacteria > Pseudomonadati > Pseudomonadota > Gammaproteobacteria > Alteromonadales > Alteromonadaceae > Alteromonas > Alteromonas sp. ABD4_190. The sequence goes on along the minus strand of NZ_JBSWWN010000001.1, from coordinate 468,204 downwards.
AATTTTCAAACGCTAAGCCTGCTATCAATCCCTTTAATTAGTGCCATTGTCGGGTGGCTGACTAACTATTTGGCGGTAAAAATGATGTTTTACCCCATAGAGTTCGTTGGCATTAAACCTTTCTTTGGGTGGCAGGGGCTTATTCCCGCGAAGCGCCGCCAAATGGCAGAGATTGAGGTTGAACTAGTTTTAGGTAAATTACTGAGTGTTGAAGAATTAGCCCAGCGCTTAGATGCAGATGAATTAACGAAGGCTATTGAGCGCCGCTTAGGGCAAGTTATACGCAAAGTTGTCAATGACGTAATGGCCGAATCAGCGCCTCAACTTTGGGCAGCTTTGCCTGTGCAAGGTAAAAATTTAGTTTACCAACGCATTGAAAACGACATCCCTAATGTGGTCCACAAAATGGTGGACGACTTCCAGCACAATGTTTCAGAAATTCTAGATATAAAAGAGCTGGTGGTAGAGCAGCTGGTTAATGCACCTGAGCTCGTTAATGAAATTTTTTTAACGGCAGGCAGCAAGGAGTTTCCGTTCATAGTGCGCTCTGGCTTTTACTTCGGTTTCCTATTCGGCTTACCGACCATGTTGCTTTGGTATTTCTACCAAGCATGGTGGATTCTACCGTTAGGTGGACTGCTTGTGGGCTATGCCACCAACTGGATTGCCATCAAGATAATTTTCGAACCCAAACGCCCGAGAAAACTGGGGCCTATTACTATTCAAGGTATGTTTTTAAAACGCCAAAAAGAAGTGTCTGAAGTCTATTCAAACATTATTGAAGAAAAACTTATAACACCTAAAAACATCACCCATATAATCTTGCATGGTTCAGGCTCAGCCCAGCTTTTGGAGCTCATTGAGCTTCATGTCAACGATGCTATTGAACGCTATGTGGCTATCGCGCAACCTTATTTCGCGTTAGGTGTTGGGTCAGAAAATTATCATAAAATGAAGGCACTAGCGGTACGTCAAATCTTTGATAATTCAGATAAATACTTACTTTATGCCTTTGATTATGCCAACAATGCGATGCAGATAGGGCACGATTTGAGTGAACGCATGCAGGCGCTGAGTGTTGAAGAATTCGAAGGGGTGTTGCGCCCAGCTTATCAGCAGGATGAGTGGAAACTCATCGTAACAGGCGCTATTTTGGGTATGGTAGCTGGTGTTGCCCAACTTTATCTGGTGTTTATGTAAGGTGTTCCATAAGTAAAAACTAACGCACAGGGTTGGTAAGGGGTCGGATTAAATTATGAAAACCGCGCAGAAAATACTACTCACCGCGCTAACATTATTTAATGAGCACGGCGAAAACACGGTAACCAGTGTGGATATCGCCGTCGAGATGGATATTAGTCCGGGAAACCTTTATTACCACTTTAAAGGTAAAGACAGCCTCGTTAGTGCGCTGATGAAAATGCATGAACAACAAATGCAGAAGATACTCAATCGAGAAAAACTCGATACACTTCATCCTGAAGAAATTATGTATTATCTGTATTTGCTTATAGATAGTATTCATGTATTTCGCTTTTTCTACCGTAGCCCAGCCGACCTAGCAGAAAAGTATCCCAGTATAGTGCGCCCTAGACAGCACATATTATCTAGCTTAAATAAACAATTAGCGTTTCTTTTTGAATCATTATCAAAGCGCGACATTCTTATTGCCTCAAAGGCAGACAGGGCACTTATGGTGGATTTAATGTCTTTGATCATCACACAGTCTTGTCAATTTGATGAATTAAACAGTCATATGGATAGTACGATGCAGCGTTATCATGCTTTGTCACTAATGATGGTAAGCGTTTTGCCAAGGTTGGCGCTTTCCGATGAACAAAAGCACCAGCTAGAACAGATGCTCTTCTCTCATGACTTTGTGAGAAATGCCTCAACCCCGTCACCACTCGACTTCGCGTAAAGCAACATAAAGGAATAGTAATGGCAAAAACGCTCAGTTTCTTAGATAAGTCATTTTGGATAACCGAGTCAGACGAGAATCCAAAACATGTAGCTTGTTTGCAGCTACTTGCCATACCTAAAGGGGCGAATAGTACCGAATACGTGCCCCAGTTATTCCAAGAAATAAGAAGCTATGCCCGTGCTACTTCTCCGTTCAACTGTGCGGTAAAAACGGTATTGGGTTACCCGGTGGGGTTTGCGCCGGTGAAAAAGCTCAACATGGATTACCACGTTCAAATTCATCGCGTAGCTGACGTTACAAACCGCGAAGCGCTAGATGCATTTGTAGCAAGACTACATGCTTCGCGGTTAGATCCCGACAAGCCCCTTTGGCAATATCATTTTATTTTTGATGATAACAGCGAGACATTCGCCATTTATGCTCGTGTCCATCATATGTATGGTGATGGTGCGACACTGGTACGCTGGTTTCAGGCTGGGTACGTTTCCAACTCTCACGAAACAGAGTTTACGCCAGTATGGGCAGTGAAACGGCTTCGTCATAAGGGCAGAGAGCCCGTGAGTTTTTACAAACGTTTGGTGGGCGTGGGTTACGCGCTTAAAACCGCGCTCGATTTGCTTATTATCTTTATTCGCATATTCATGAAAGCGCTGCGAGTAAACCCACACTATATGCCTATTCCTTTCACTGGTACGAAAACAGTGCTGACTGGTCAAGTAAAAGCAGGTAGGGCTGTGGCCACTATGGACTTAGACTTTAAGCGGGTGAAAGCGCTAGCAAGGCGCACGCGTTCTACCGCAAATGAGGTGTTGTTATGCGCCTTTGATATCGGTGTGCATAAGTTACTACAAGACCATGGCCAGGTATTTAAAAAAGCCTTATTCACCAATATGCCGATTAATTTGCGCAAACCCGGTGAGAAAACCACTGGTAATAAAATAGCTATTGTGCCGGTGGAGTTAGCACATGGCGAAAACGACCCCTATCTTAGGTTGCGCCAGATTGTGGTGAACCATCGTATTGTTAAAAATGCAGCGCAGCATGCGCGCCCTGCGGCATTTAGTGGCTATACCATTGCAATTCAATCTCTTGCACTGGTCTTCGAATGGTTAAAGCTATCTAGCGTAGTTAAACCCATTGCAAATATTCTTATTTCAAACGTACCTGGCCCCAAAGATACAAGGTATCTAAAAGACGCGGAGTTATTGGCCTGCTACCCCATTTCTACCATGACGCCTGGGGGCGGAGTAAATATTACGCTTATGACCTACGCGGGCACTGCAAATGTGGGCTTGGTGTGCTGCAATAAGAACATTGAATCGTTACAACCGTTAGCGCGCTACGTCAAAGAAGCGTTCGATATGCTAGAAGCGAGCGTGGACGATCCAAGGCTAAACATCGACGATATTGGAGAGCAGGTGGATACCGTGCCTGTCTCTATTGTGTCAGATCACTAGCATGCGTAACTTGCAGACTAAGTGCTATTCGATGAGATAGAAGCGCAGTACGTTGTCTTCTACACGTACGTTTTGACCTAGTTTCGAGAAGAGCACTTCGCGCCAGTGGTCACCACGCATAGTATGGCTTAGGTCTTCTTGGTTAATTTGTTTTTTAATAGCGTCGTTAATATGGGGAATGTGGTATTCCAATACTGCTTGTTTCGAGCCCGTTAAATAGACCTGTAAATAGTCTGCTGCAATATCAGATGTCCCGGCGCTAAAAATCGATAGTGCCGACTTCAATGAGCCGCCAAGCAGAGTGTTTACACTTTTAGGAAAGAATCGCGAAACCAAAAACTGTGTGTCTTTAATCAACGCGTAATCATCGTTAACTAAACTGACACTATCAGTGGAAAGGCCGGTTAAGTAAAGCGTGCTCATATTTTTGTCGTAGTGAGGCGATGCTGACACAGTAAACACCACGTGAGCACGGTAAATGGTGGTAGAAGCTACCACAATATTAAGTGCCGTAAGGCACTGAAGAACAATACGGTTGTTTGCATTATCTAATGCAATGTTGCCTTCAAGCACGGTCACAGTGCCACTTCCCATAGGGATGTTGAAGGTGAAGGTGTAAGGAAAGCTATCGTTGATAAGGTCTTGGAGCTCAGCTTTGGTAAAGTCGTCGTGCGTTAGCTTTCCCCATTTCACAAGCCATTGTGCCAGGTACACTTTGCATTTGTCTTTCAAGGATAAGTTATTGGTCAAGGTGTATTCTTAGCCTAATTTTGCTAGGCAGTGGCTTGTTGCTAGATTGTCTAACGTAATGCATATACAGATACAACAGTTAAGTTATCAGGATTATTAGATTTTTTAAATCTTACAATTTAATTCTTTTATTGATGAAACATTGTTTGCTAATCTGGTCGTACCACAACGTTTTATTAACATTTAAAAGTCTTGCCCTCAAGGAGTTGGCGAAATGAGCGAAGTACTTAGCAAATACGATTACATTATTGTAGGCGGCGGTTCTGCGGGCGCGGTGCTTGCCACCCGTTTATCAGAAAACCCCGCATTAGATATTTTGCTATTGGAAGCTGGCTCAAAGGATACCAACCCACTTATCCATATTCCTTTTGGTTTATCTTTGCTCAGCAGGTTTGAGGGTATCGGCTGGGGTTATCACACAGCACCTCAAAAAGAAATGTATGACAGAGAGCTGTTCTGGCCTCGCGGTAAAACCTTGGGCGGCAGCAGTTCAGTCAACGCCATGTGCTATATTCGAGGGCAAAAAGAAGACTATGACCGCTGGGCTAATGAAGAAGGGGCCGAGGGCTGGTCATTTGAAGATGTACTGCCTTATTTCAAACGCTCTGAGAACTTTGAAGAAGGGGCTGATGAATACCACGGCACAGGTGGCCCGCTAAATGTTAGCAAGCTTAGGCATACAAGCGTACTGTCCGATGCTTTTGTGAACTCTGCGTCGATTGCCGGCTATCAACAGCTCGACGACTTTAACCGAGACGATAGGGAAGGGCTTGGTTACTACCATGTTACACAAGTCAACGGCCAGCGCTGCTCAACAGCAAAAGGGTACTTAACGCAGGCAAAGCACCGCAACAACTTAACTGTTCTTACGAGAGTCGCTGCTGAAAAGGTGTTATTAAAAGAAGGGCGTGCTATAGGGGTTCAAGTACGTGAAAAAGGGGTAGTAAACCGCTATTTCGCTAAAAGCGAAGTGATTCTTTGCGGCGGCGCAATTAATTCACCTCAACTTCTAATGCTTTCGGGTATTGGACCCAGAGCAGAACTAGAAGAAAAGGGGATTTTTGTACAGCAAGACTTGCCAGGTGTGGGCCAAAACCTACAAGATCACCTAGATGCCATCGTGCAATATACCTGTAAAGCCAGAGAAGGTTATGCCGTGGCATTCGGAGCGCTGCCTTCTTACGTTAAAGCCACCGCAGACTACGCGTTTAAGCGCAAAGGTATTCTTTCTTCAAATATCGCTGAAGCCGGTGGTTTTGTTAGTTCAAGCTTAGCGACACAGGGCCCTGATATTCAATTCCACTTTTTACCTGCAATTTTAAACGATCACGGAAGACAGCTGGCCTTTGGTTACGGTTATGGCCTGCACGTATGTTGTCTATATCCTAAAAGCCGCGGCACTATTTCGCTTCAAAGTAACCATCCTGCCGATCAAGCGCTTATTGACCCGAATTACTTATCCGCAGAGGAAGACCAGCAAGTCATGATTGAAGGCGTGCGCATTGCCCGTAAGCTGCTATCTGCACCAGACTTCGACAAGTTCCAAGGCAGTGAACTATATCCTGGGGAAGAAGCACAAACAGATGAAGAAATACTAGAGTTTTTACGTGAGCGCGCTGAAACCATCTATCACCCGATTGGTACCTGCAAAATGGGCAGTGATGACGATGAGATGGCAGTGGTTGATACTCAGTTGCGGGTAAGAGGCATAGCAGGTCTTAGAGTGGTAGATGCTTCGGTGATGCCAAGCTTAATCGGTGGCAATACCAATGCGCCCACCGTTATGATTGCCGAACGTGCTGCTGAGTTTATTAAAGCGACGCACGAAGGTCAGCCAGTATCTTTGGCTAAAGCAGAATCGGCATAATTAAAAAGGTGCTAAGAGCGAGCCCTCGTCTCGCTCTGGCAATTCATCCGCTCTAAGTATTCATCTGCTTTTGCATAAATAAATCCGCTGCACAATCACACATTTCGTCGATATGACTGCTGTCAGCGTATATTCCGTCAATAAGTAAACGCGCAATACCGTGTAACGTACCCCATGTCACCTGTGCTAGTCTCAGCGCATCCTGATTGTTCGGAAGTAGCCCTTTATCCTGCCAATAACGCGTCATCGTCACTTGAAACTGAAAGCAAGGAAATGCAACATCTTTCAAATCGTTAGTCGCCGCTTGATTTTGCCAAATAGTGCGACCAAACATCAATTCATACATCTCGGGGTTGTCGGCCGCGTAGCCAATGTATTCGTGCACAAACTCACGAAAGCGCGCTTTTGGCGTTTTGTCTTCTTGTTCGAAGATTCGTTTTGCTGCGCTATGCCAGTCGCTAAAGCCTTTCGCCGCGATAGCACTTAACAAAGCACTTTTATCTTTAAAGTGATGATACGGCGCAGTACGTGAAACCCCGGCATCTTCTGCCAGCTTTCTCAGCGAAAGACTATCAACGCCATGCTCCGACAAACGCGCTGTTGCTGCCTCTATAAGGGCACTGCGTAAATCGCCGTGATGGTAGCTTTGTACTGCATTAGCCATAAATCCAATGTTTCCATTTTCAAAATTGAGACGAATAGATAACGTTTTATCTTGACAGTGTCAACATAGCCTTTTATCTTGACGCTGTCTAGTTTGCAAATTTGTTAACAGGAACAGCCCAAGGAGACAGCGCAAACCATGAAGTACTCTACATTAGAAGTAAAACAAGAGGGCCATATCGCCCACGTAGTACTTAATCGCCCTGAAGCGATGAACAGCATGATCCCAGAGTTCTGGACCGAGCTACCGGCAGCCATTCGTGAAATAGATGATGAAGCCAAAGCACGGGTAATCGTTATTTCATCTACAGGTAAGCATTTCTCTGCCGGTATGGATTTATCGGTGTTCCTGAATATGAAAGAAGACTTTAAGGGCGACCCATCGCGGAGAGCTGAGCGTATGCGCCGTATGGTGATGTTGCTTCAAGATAGCTTTACTGCCATAGAGCAGGCACGTATGCCGGTTATTGGTGCCGTGCAAGGCGGGGCAATTGGTGGTGCAGTAGATTTACTTAGTGCATGTGACATGCGCTATTGCACACAAGATGCTTTTTTCACTATCAAAGAAACCCAATTAGGCATGACGGCGGACGTCGGCACGCTTCAGCGCCTGCCAAAGCTTATTCCCATTGGCATAGTGAAAGAGTTGGCGTATACCGGTCGCAATTTTGGTGCTGCAGAAGCGCAGCAACTTGGTTTTGTGAATCAGGTATTTGACGACCAGGAATTAATGCTAGAAGCGGTGATGAAAATAGCGCAGCAGATTGCAATGAATTCGCCGCTAGCGGTTTCAGGCACTAAGACTATGATTAATTACTCGGTAGAACACACGGTGGCAGAAAGCTTGACCTATATGGCCACATGGCAAGCGGGCATGTTCCAAATGGAAGATGTGTTTAAAGCCATGGAAGCACAAAAATCCAAAACGCTGCCGGAATACCCGCCTTTACACCCAGCGATTAAAAAAATGAATTCGTAAGTTAATGTAATTAATTGAATTGTAAAGCGCCTTCATAGAAAGGGCGTATTAGACAAGATTATTTGAACAGGCTTTTTAACGGCTTTTACCAAGCCAAAACCATTTTCAGGAATGTATCATGAATCAGACCGTTACCGATCATCCCGTTTACCCTCATTTATTTCGTCCGTTAGATTTAGGTTTTACTACTCTTAAAAACCGTGTCCTTATGGGCTCTATGCACACGGGCTTAGAAGAATTGCCTGACGGCCACAAACGCATGGCAGCATTTTATGGCGAACGTGCCAGAGGTGGCGTAGGGCTTATCGTTACTGGTGGTATTGGGCCGAATGAAGAAGGCGCTACTCACCCGTCAACGTTTCGTTTAGATACAGACGAAGCAGTGAAAAACCACAAAGAAGTGACTGACGCAGTGCACATTGCTGGCGGTAAAATTTGCATGCAAATTCTGCATACAGGCCGCTATGCGTATAGTCCTAAGCTTGTTGCACCTTCTGCGGTACAAGCGCCAATTAACCCGTTTAAGCCAAAAGCGCTAGAAGCTGACGAGATTGAAAAGCAAATTAAAGATTTCATCACTGCCGCAACTCAAGCTCAGCGCGCTGGCTACGATGGCGTTGAAATCATGGGTTCTGAAGGCTATTTCCTTAACCAGTTTATTGCTAAACGCACTAACCACCGTGACGATGAATGGGGCGGTGAATACGAAAACCGAATCCGTCTGCCGATAGAAGTAGTGCGCCGCGTGCGCGAGGCAGTAGGTAAGAACTTTATCATTATCTATCGTTTGTCCATGCTTGACCTTGTTGAAGGCGGCTCTACTTATGAAGAAGTCGTACAGCTTGGCAAAGAAATCGAAAAAGCGGGTGCCACTATCATAAACACCGGTATAGGTTGGCACGAAGCGCGTATTCCAACCATTGCCACTAAAGTACCGCGAGCGGCATTTACGTGGGTTACCGCTAAATTCCGTGAAGCACTTTCGATTCCGGTAATCACATCGAACCGTATCAACACCCCTGAAGTCGCTGAAGAAGTGCTGTCTCGCGGTGATGCAGACATGGTATCAATGGCTCGCCCATTCTTGGCCGACCCTGACTTTGTGCGCAAGGCACAGCAAAATAAGGCCGATGAAATCAATACCTGTATTGGCTGTAACCAAGCCTGTCTTGATCACGTATTTAACGGCAAAATGACCAGCTGTTTGGTAAATCCTCGTGCGTGTCACGAGCTTGAAATTAACGTTAAGCCAGCAGAGACTAAAAAGCGTGTAGCGGTTGTAGGCGCAGGTCCAGCGGGATTAGCAGCAGCAGTGACCTCGGCCGAGCGTGGTCACGACGTTGTGATTTATGACGCATCTAGCGAAATTGGTGGGCAGTTTAATATTGCTAAACAAATCCCTGGCAAAGAAGAATTCTATGAAACGCTGCGTTATTTCAAGCGCCAAATTGAGCTTCATAAAAATATTACCCTCAAATTGAATACTTATGTTGATGCGGCTGCGCTAAACGATGAAGGTTTCGATGAAGTTATGATTGCGACGGGTATTAAGCCACGCACGCCAGCGATTGAAGGCATTGAGCACGAGAAAGTGCTGACCTATATCGAAGTATTGAAAGAAAAGAAACCCGTTGGCAATAAAGTGGCCATCATCGGTGCTGGCGGTATTGGTTTTGATACCGCTGAGTATTTGTCTCATGGCAAAGAAACGCCAAGCCAAGACATTCCTGCATTTATGAAAGAGTGGGGCATTGATATGACCTTTTCGGCTCGCGCGGGTATTGAGGGCGTTAAGCCGCAGCCAGAGCCATCGCCAAGAGAGATTTTCCTATTACAGCGCAAGACCACAAAAGTTGGCGCGGGTTTAGGCAAAACAACGGGGTGGGCGCACAGAGTAGGCCTGCTGGCCAAAGGCGTGACCATGATCCCTGGCGTAAGCTACGATAAAATTGATGATGAAGGGCTACACATTACGGTAGAAGGCAATAGCCAAGTATTGCCGGTAGATAACATCATCATCTGTGCAGGCCAAGAGCCGATGCGTGATATTGTTGAAGGCTTAAACATGCCTTATCACTTAATTGGTGGTGCATACGAAGCATTAGAGCTAGATGCAAAACGTGCCATCGACCAGGGTACGCGCGTGTGCGCTGCGGTTTAATCACCTAGCGCAAAAAAACAGTTAGAAATATAAGTGCCTCAATAGGAGGTACTTAAGATTGATAATAAACCCCTCTTTTTTCAGAGGGGTTTATTTTTTCCAGCCGCCGAAAGCTGTAGTTTTTATGAAAATACCGAAACCACACCTGTTTTAACCTGTTGAAGTTACCTAGACCTGCTATTATCGATTCCTTTTTTCAATGAGATAAACATGACGTTCAACAACACTCAAGACTTAGTTCAAGCCGTTAATAATTCACCAGAGACTATTGAGTTTAACGATGTTATCGCGCTCGCTGATAGCGCGTTTACTTTCACGCCAACCGCGTTCACCAATGGTGATGTAACAAACGAAGCTAACCAGAATAATGGCTCATGCAAGCTGCTTGCACTGGGTCAGTATTTAAACCTAAACCAAGCACAAACACTGGCTTTGTTTGGGCGCTTTTATCGTGAAGACGTACTCAATAACCCCGATGGTAACGACCACGCCAATATCCGCAACTTTATGAAAACAGGGCATGAAGGCGTGGCGTTTGAGACGTTTCCTTTAATTGAGCTGCAAAATTAATGCACCGCGCTATAGGGGCGTGAAAGGCGAGAGGCGTAAAGCTCTTGCCATTGCGCAATCAACATTAATCACGCTCTGTCAAAATCAATTCACTAGACTGAGGCATTATCGCAAAGTCAAATTGACCTAAAATATTCATTCCCAACAATCCATCAGCATCGGGTAATGCCTCTTCGGGGAGAACGATGGCAGAAACATCGTTAAACTCGTAGCCAGCAAAGTAAAATCGCGGTATTTGTACTAGTGGTGCTTCAATAGTTCCTGAGGCGGTTCTCACGTTGAAGTTACCTATAAACGTGAGGTTTCGCATACGACCCAAGCGAGCAAATAATCGCGATGATATCGCGGTAGTACTGGCGCCGGTATCTAAAATCATATTGGCTTTTTGGTTAAGCGCTTTTGCTTCAAGACGATATTGATCACCAATACGCTGCAAAGCTATTCGAGTTTGATACCGAGCAGCGTCCGAGCTTGTGGGTTTGGGGTCGCTGTGGCTTGGCGCGGTGTCCGCGCTGGCCATATCGCGCATGTCATAGGCTTTATCGCGAATGATATTGGCGTCTCTATCGTTTAACGGCAGAGCAGCGAGTACATCTTCCATTAGCGTAAGCTTTTGCTGGTAAGCATAAGCTTCAGCCAAATTTAGTGTGTAGTGTTTTGCGTCAGGTATGCGTTGATACAGTGGCTCATTTAATCTAGCCACCAGTTCCCATTGTTCGTCTTGACTTAACTGCGTTTGCGCTTGTTGATACAAAGTGGCAATTTTAGTGTCGATAAACGAGAGCGTTTCAGGTGAAAGAGGCAGCTCAGCTATATCATAATAGTGGACAAGCGCCGTGGGAAGCGGCTTTGTTAACTCTATCAGTTCGCCCTCTAGCAACAGTAGCGATTCGTTGAGCGGATCATTTTTTAGGTAGTTCGTTAGTTCTGTGGAGAGTAACGCATACTGTCCGTCATTGAGTAGAGTAGTTAAGGCTGCTATATCATTTTGGTCAATTTGTCGTGAAGATAAGCGCAGATCTTCACGCTCATTCGACGGTATGTTAGCCCTGTCAGCGTTCGAAAAAGAGGTGGATTCACGTTCTTTGTTGAAGGGCTCTATACTGCCCTTTGCCTGAGTCTCACTTTCTAGCGCTGCTTCATGTTGTAAGTGATGCTCATAGTCTGTTTCTAACTTATAAGCACCGTTATTATGCTGCTTTAAGCTAATCCATAGGTAAACATTGGTGCCCAACGACACACATAGAAACAGGGTAAGCAGAACAGCAAGCCATGTTTTCATTGTTTCAAACACGCCTTTCCATAGACGTCCACAAATTGCTTAGGCATTCGTTTAGGGGCGCCAGTATCAAGGCTAACGCACACGAATGTGGTTATAGCATCAAATACGGTTTTGTTTCGCTTTGGGCAGATAAATTGAAACTGGCGTTTCAAGGTTAGCTTTTTATCGCAGTGTACTATCCAAGTGGCGCATTCTAACGTATCTCCAAGATGAGTTGGCAGATGATAGTTAAGTTCGTGACGCTTTATCACCATACCTCTGTTTAGCGCCTGATAATCGGCAAACTGCAAGCCAAGGGCGTTTGAATGGGCCCAAGCTAAGCTTTCGAGCTGCGACAGGTACGCTACATTATTCACATGCTGATAGTGGTCGATGTGTGTTGCATCAATATGCCATTGTTGCACGTAGGGGTTGTCTAACATCCAATTAAGCGCCGGGTTGCTCAAACCTTTTCCTTATTCATATATCTTGTTTATACCCTAGCTGCTGCTTTAGCGTCGGTGTAGCGCCGTTGCTAACGAAGGCCTTTTTTTGCATTTCTTTCTTTGCAACTTATACCACAGGCAAAGGATTATCTTCAGGTAACGTCAAATCGTCACTTAATAACATCTGCATTATCGACTTTTCACGTACCAGCACCGGCTGAATAAAGCTTTGAACATCCCCTAGCGCTTTAAATGCATTAAAACCACGCTCTAAAAATTCGTGTAGAGCAAGCAAGCCTGCGAGTTTTGCGGGTCGCCTCGATAGAGAAATCAACATACCAATACCACGAATCTTTATCACATCAGAGAGTTGATCGCCCAAATGGGAAATTATGTCGATTTGATGCGCTCTGTCTTCCATCCTGCCCACATTTCGATAAGCCAAGGCGTAGTTATCTCGGTTGATGGGTTCCCCAGGAAAATGACTTTGTAAGTACTGGGCCATTGCCATATCTAAATCGAACGATAATGCATTTAACGATAAAGCGTCGTCCATAGCGTTCATGGCTTTGTCGGGCAATACTTTTGCAAGCTTAGGAATAACGCGAACTAAGTCAGCGTCGCGCTGGCTAAAATCTTTTGGCCCGTACAATTCATCTACGAAAAACGCCATGGCTTTTTGATAACGTTTTTGCTGCGCCAAATCGTTGTGCGTGACCAGTAAGCGTTCGCATTGCCAATGCTGTAGCTGATGAATGATAGGCATTACACCCAACTGAGTGGCCAAATCACGAAGGGCATTTACCCGGTGAATATGTTTAATTATCTGTTGCGCCAAATGACGAACTCCCTGTTGAGCTAGTGTAGCTTATCCGCTGTTGTAAACCTAGATTGACCTAAGCAAGCGTGCCTTTCAAGTGAGAAGGCGAAGTTTTACTGGTATACTCTGCTGCCATTAGTTTAGCCCGCTTATTTAGATTTTTAATAAACTTAATGAACAGTCAAAGTAGTCAGTCATCATTGAACAATGTCCTTAACAACGAGACCGCTAGTGAGCAGTACCCGGGCTTAGAAAAAGACAGCGATGTACCCACGTTAATATCACTATTTAATAGCACGTTTAAAGATTTCAATACGCGCTTGGTTTTGGGGGATGATGAGCCTATTTACATCCCAGCGGGTAACGAAAAACCTTATCATCAAATCGTCTTTGCTCATGGGTTCTTTTCAAGTGCCTTACATGAAATTGCGCACTGGTGCATTGCAGGCGAAAAGCGCAGACTTTTAGAAGATTACGGTTACTGGTATTGCCCTGATGGCCGCAATGCAGAGCAGCAAGCAGACTTTGAAAAAGTAGAAATTAAGCCACAAGCCATCGAATGGGCGTTCACCGAAGCCGCAGGCAGAAAGTTTCAGGTGAGTACGGATAATTTAAATGGTGCGGAACCCGACAGAGACGGTTTTACTAAAAATGTTGCTGCACAGCTAGCACTTTATAAAGCCCATGGCTTTCCGCCTAGAGCAGAACGTTTTATCAACGCTTTAGCAACCACTTTTTGCAAAAAGAAGCATGATGATGCCACTGGAGCAGATGCAGCATGAGAAATGATGATTTTGACCGCCCAGCCCTTTTTAAGCTTGGAGTTCTTATAAACCCTTTTGCTGGTATAGGCGGTGCGCTTGCACTTAAAGGCAGTGATGGTGCTGAAATTCGAGAAAAAGCATTGGCCATGGGCGCAGAGAAGAAAGCCAATGAAAAAATGGCAAAAGCGCTCAGTATTCTTGAAGCATTGTCTGGGAAATTTACCGTAGTGACAGCGTCGGGCGATATGGGCGAAACAGTCTGTGAATCTCTAGGTATTCCTTATGAAGTCATCTACACAGCTGATGCGGCACAAACCGAGGGCGAAGATTCAGAGCGCGCAGCGAAAGCAATGGTTGAGGCAAACGTCGACTTGCTGCTGTTTGCAGGCGGCGACGGCACAGCCCGCAATATCTGTAGCGTAGTCGGCACACAAGTCCCCGTGTTAGGTGTGCCCGCCGGCTGTAAAATTCACTCTGGCGTTTACTGCGTGTCGCCGTCAGCGGCAGGACAGGTAGTAAGTCAGATGATCGCAGGCGAACTTGTGAGTGAAATGGACGCCGAAGTACGTGATATTGACGAGAATGCATTTCGCGATGGGAAGGTGATTGCTAAGCATTATGGTGAAATGCGCGTACCCGCTGAACTCACTTACGTTCAAGCTGTAAAAATGGGCGGCAAAGAAGACGAGGCCTTGGTGCTTGACGATATTGCTGCTTATGTCAGCGAAATCATGGACGATGAGCCTGACACTTATTTTGTTATGGGCTCTGGCTCGACCGTAGGTGCGGTTATGGAGTTCCTTGGCTTAGACAATACTTTGCTAGGTGTTGACGTGGTTAAACAAGGCGAGTTAATCGCAAGTGACGTGACTGCCAGTGAACTAATTGCGCTGACAAAAGACAAACCCACCAAAGTGATTTTGACGGTTATTGGTGGTCAAGGGCACATCTTAGGGCGTGGAAATCAGCAGTTAAGCCCAGCGTTTATTCGTCAAATTGGCAAACAAAATATGCTTGTTGTTGCCACTAAGCAAAAACTACAGGCGTTAAACGGCAAACCGCTTCGCTTAGATTCAAGCGATGCCGCGCTAGACGCTGAATTAGCAGGCGCGTTCACAGTAATTACGGGCTACAAAGACAAAGTGCTTTGCCAAAGTGTTTAAATACTCAGTCCAATATAACCAGGCTGATTGATTGCTTTTAAAACCAAATTTAATTATCTCGAACTGAGAATAGAAATTTAGAAATAAAGAACAGAAATTAGAAACAGGAAGGAGTAAGACGTGTTACCACCTGCTGCAGCACCCGAAAGTGTCGTTAAAGCTATCGCAAATATTGAGGCATCGCTTGATGACGTGGTCAATCACGGTAGTGATGATGAATTATTTATTGCCAGCTACTTGCAAGGCCATTTTGCCGTTGAGGCTCGCCAACTAGAGATGCAAGAAGGCGCTACCGTTGCGATGCTTAATGACAAAATGCTCGAAAGCCTTAATAGTGCTTTCGCTAACAATGAATTAGAAAATGAAGATGCTAAGCAGGTAAAAGCTCTTTGGGCACGGTTAGTCGCAATGTAATTGCGACTTTCTTCTCTCCTATCTACAACAACTATATCCCTATTCTTCGTTTATCCTTGTTCACAATCCGTTACAGTTTTATTTGCGAAATCCTTTATTAACCGCCAGATTGGTTTATGTTTAATGTTAGCGGAAAGCCGCTTTGTGGTGCCTGGCATATTTAGGTATAAAAAGATTAAGGATGACGACATGACTGTACTTAAGGATCTCACCGAGCGCTTGAAGGTAAGCGTAGGTGTGTTGGCTGTAAGCAGTACGCTGATAAGCTCAGCGTTTGCCAAGAACGATATCAATATCGATTACGAAAAGTTTACAACCGATAACGGGTTAACTGTAATTGTTCACGAAGACCGCAAAGCACCAGTGGTTGCTGTGGCGGTGTGGTATAAAGTGGGTTCAAAAGATGAGCCAGAGGGTAAATCTGGGTTTGCGCATTTATTTGAACACCTCATGTTCAATGGCACAGAGAACTATGATGATGAATGGTTCGGGCCGCTTCAAGAAGCCGGGGCCACAGGCCTAAACGGTACCACCAACTTTGACCGTACAAACTATTTTCAAACCGTCCCAACACCGGCTCTAGACCGTATTCTGTGGATGGAGTCTGACCGTATGGGGCACCTGTTAGGTGCGGTAACACAAGACAAGTTAGACGAACAGCGTGGCGTTGTTCAAAATGAAAAGCGCCAAGGCGAAGATCAGCCTTACGGAAGCGTATTCACGCATATTTTTGAAGGCTTATTTCCCATAGGTCATCCCTATCATCATACGGTAATAGGCTCTATGGAAGATCTCAACTCAGCGTCGTTAGACGACGTTAAGGGGTGGTTTAATCAATATTATGGCCCCAATAACGCGATATTGGTGCTGAGCGGGGATATTAACGCAGAAGAAGCCAAACCTTTGGTTAATAAATACTTTGGCGATATTGAACCGGGCCCTGCATTGTCTAAATGGCAAGCATGGGTGCCGAAGCGTAGCGCAAATACCCGTGAAATTATTCAAGATAAAGTACCTCAATCACGTATTTATCGCCTTTGGGTGTCACCTGAGAATACATCTTCGACCGCAACCGACCTGTTTATCGCTGCAAGTGTTATGGGCGATGGCAAAAATTCACGTCTTTACAAAGAATTGGTGTACGACCAGCAAATTGCCACTAATGCCTCGGTATTTAATTACGAGCTACAAATGGCGTCTATCTTTGGAGTTACGGTTGACGTAAAAGACGGCGTTGACGTAGCAAAAGTAGAAAAAGAGATTGATAAGGTCATTAGCGAATTCTTGCGTAAAGGCCCTAGCAAAGACGAAGTTAAGCTTGTGTCGACGAAACAACGCGCTTCAATTATTCGAGGGCTCGAAGAAGTAGGGGGCTTTGGCGGCAAAGCCGACACCCTTGCTAGTGGTGAGTTTATTGCTGGTGACCCTAACTATTTCAAAACTGAATTAGAGGAGCTAGGTGAGGCGACGCCCAAAGGTGTTAAAGCGGCTGCGAATAAATGGTTAAAAGAAGGCTGGCATCAAATCACGGTTGTGCCGTTTATTGAACATACAGCATCAACTGAAAGCGTTGATCGCAGTTCAGGTTTGCCGTCAATTGATGCAGAGACACAGCTAAGCTTTCCAGAGGTTACGCAAACCACATTATCTAACGGTATGAATGTGGTGTTTGCACAACGTGCTACGGTTCCATTGGTGAATGTGGCGGTACAGTTTGACGCAGGGTACGCTGCTGATGCGGGGGGGAAACTTGGGCTCGCCAGTTTCACTACGCAAATGCTTGACGAAGGGGCGGGGAAATACGATGCCTTGGAACTAGCGGCAGAGCTTGAGCAATTGGGAACAAATTTAAATGCTGGCTCAAATCTAGATACCACCACGGTTAGCATGTCGATGTTGACAGAAAACATGAAGCCTTCTTTGGCACTTTTGGGGGATATCTTGAAGTCACCCACGTTTAAAGAAGAAGAGATTGAACGTCAACGTGCCCTTATTTTAAGCAATATTGCACAGCAAAAAACACGCCCTGTAAGTATTGCGCTAACCTTACTTCCACCGCTTATTTATGGTGAAGACCATGCTTATGGCATTCCGTTTACCGGTACCGGAACTGAGCAAGACGTGAAAGCAGTGACGCGAAGCGATCTAGTTAGCTTTAAAGATACTTGGCTACGCCCTGATAATGCGACAATTTTTGTCGTTGGTGACACTACGTTAGACGTCATAAAACCTATGCTTGAAAAAGAGTTTGGTAAATGGAAAGTAGAAGGCAATAAAGGAACGAAACAAATAGCTGAAGCGTCCATGCCTGAGCAAGGCCAAGCGATTATTATTGATCGCCCAGGTGCGCAACAGTCGCTAATTCTGGCCGCGCATTTAGCGCCACCAACAGGTGCAGACAACAATATAGCCATCAATGCTATGAACCAAACACTAGGTGGCGCTTTCACTGCTCGCGTGAATATGAATTTACGCGAAGATAAAAGCTGGTCTTATGGCGCGTATACCTTTCTTCAAGACGCAAGAGGTCAACGCCCATTTATGGTGTATGCACCAGTGCAAACCGATAAAACAGGGCCGTCTCTACTTGAACTCAAAAAAGAGCTCAATGCATATATAGGGGATAAGCCGCCGATGGCGAATGAATTGGAAAGAGTGCGATTGGATGAAGTCCGCTCGTTGCCTGGTCAATTCGAAACGGCCAATGCGGTAATGTATAGCCTCGTATCAAGTAAGAGGTTCAATAGAGAATATAATTATCCAGAGTCTTTGGTCGAAAAGTACAATGGCTTATCTTTAGACGATTTAAGTAGTGCGGCGAAAGAGGTGCTGCATCCGGATAAATTGACTTGGATAATCATTGGTGATGCCGAAAAAATCAAAGCAGATGTTGAAGCAGCGGAACTTGGACCTGTCAGTGTACAGAGTATGAACTCATTGTAATCGGCGACACTGCAAAGCAAGCGAAAGGGCCGAGAAATTTCTCGGCCCTTTTTTATTTAGAATTATTCACTAAACTCATCAAATGCACGCAAAGCATCTGCAGCGTACATAAACGATGGGCCTCCGCCCATGTAAACAGACATACCGCACACTTCTTCGATTTCTTCACGGGTAGCACCTAAATGCACTAACGCTTTAGCATGAAAGCCTATGCAGCCATCGCATCGCGTTGCAATACCAATCGCAAGAGCAATAAGTTCTTTCGTTTTTTTATCCAACGCACCGTCTGCGGTCGCAGCCTTAGCCATATCAGAAAACCCTTTCATGACTTCTGGCACGCCTTTTTTAACCTCGGCTAGATACGGATTTAAGCTATCGGTAATTTCTTTATATGACTTTGTCATTGTGTTCTCCTGACGCAAATAAAATCGGGCTTTAATGTCTCTTTTTATTTCAGCATAAAATCTTTTAAAAAGAGACTATCTACTGGCCTTGTTGGTTAATGTCATCGTTAATCATATACCTATAGCTTTTGTACGTCATGATTCAGGTCAAGAAGCGTTTATTTGTTGGTGACAAATGCGCCTTTTGTAGAATGGCTAGCGCCGATAATATGCACTAAAGTTACACAAGTTTAACTTAGTAACTCGACCCTTTATTTGAAGAATACCTCTCTGGTGAACACAACAAAATTTATACTCTCACCCTTCCGCGTGTTTGCAATCGCTCTTCTAAATATAATGTTTATTACTGCTGCGCTCGCATCTGGTTCGAACAAGTTAATGAACGAATATGCGGTCGAGCTGTTAACTGCTGAAGATGGCTTTGTGTCATCAGAAATCTATTCCATAGTTCAAGACCGCCAAGGCTTTCTTTGGTTTGGCACAGCAGAAAATGGCGTCATGCGCTTTGACGGTCGCAAAGTTAAGCTCTTTGAGTCGAATAGCGAAGACGACCAAAGTCTTTCTCATAACGATGCGGGCAACTTAATGTTGGATGTAGAGGGCAACATTTGGGTTGGAACGTGGGGCGGTGGTGTCAACAAATACGAGCCTACATCTGGTCGATATACACGCTACTCAAACGTGCCTAACGATGCAAATTCTTTGTCATCAAACCGAATTCAGTCACTTTTTCAAGATAACGCAGGTGATATCTGGCTAGGCTCTTACGACAAAGGGCTTAATCGCTATTTAGGCAATGGGCGATTTCAGCGAGTACAAAAAATACCAGGAGATAAAAACAGTCTCTCCCATAATCGCATTTGGGACATTATTGATAATGATGCCGATAGTCTCTGGGTAGCAACTAGCTATGGGATAAATTTGCTCGATAAAAAGACGCTAAACGTCAAGCATTTTTTGCCCGAACCAAAAAACAAAACGGCTACGGGCGCAAATGAAATACGCAGCTTACTTCGTACATCTTCTCATCAGCTATTTGTCGCTACGCAAAACGGGCCCTTCTTATTCTTTCCAAGCTCCGGTGTTTTTCTACCTCAAACGACACGAGAAGGTGAGCCACTAAGCCAAGTAAACTCAATGATTGAGGACCATGATGGTCAAATATGGTTCGTCACTACCGAGGGATTGTATCGTCATACCGGAGAGGGGAACTATGTTGAAAAGGTCGACTTTGGTTATGAAAACGGCCTTCGCATAATTTTTGAAGACCATACCAAAACCAAGTGGATTACCAGTGAGGTTCATGGAATTTTTAAATTTTCTCCTCGCGGAAAAATTAAACAAATTAATAGTGAATTACTAACCGCACCAAGTGGTATTGCACTTGATATAGCACTTGATGACAGCGATAAAAATGGTGATGTGCTCATTGTTACGGCAAACGCCGACGTGTTCAAATGGAAAGTTAAAGAAGAGCTTTTGCAAAAAGAATACGACTCAGTATTTAAAGAGCTTAAAGGTTATAAAGAGCGTGGTGTAATAGAAAGACCCATTATAGTGCCTGATCAAGAAGGGTTTTTGTGGGTAGCACAAGACGATTTTGTGGCCAGAGTTGACCGACGTACTAAAGCAATAAGCCGCATTGAATACCCTAAGACTGACAGTAATTATCGCCAGTTTCGAGAGTTTAGAGCGCTTGAATTAGACAATAATGGCAACGTTTGGATTGGTACCTACAAGCACGGTATCTACATTTACAACAAGCTTTCCGGGGATTTGAAGCACCTCACAACTAAAGACGGCTTAACACACCCAGAAATTCACAGCCTATACAAAGACACCAGCGGCAATATGTGGGTAGGTACGGGCGGAGGTGTGAATTTGTGGTCAGTCGATAGTGAAAGTTTCACGTTCTTTAGTGGCGCAAAGGACCAGCAGGGGAGTTTGGTTGACAGCATTGTGGAAGATATCCACCAAACGAATGATGGAGAAATATGGGTAGCGACGCAAACGGGGTTGTACCAATACTTAGCAGAGTCTAAAGCCTTTAAGCATTTTAGTGAGAAGAATGGGCTGCCCACCACCTTAATCAGAGCTATCGCTGATGGTGAGGACGGCAGACTGTGGCTTACCACCAACAAAGGTGTTTTTCTTTATAATCCCGACACACAAAATGTTATTAGCTACAACAGTAATACAGATTTGGCAGGCAAAAACTTTTACTCTGATAGCTTAATTAAAGCGGGTGAGAATACCTATTTTACGAGTAGTCAGCGGGGGATAGAGTACTTCAAATATAATCAAGAGCAAACCGATGCTGTTAGCGCAAATATAGTTCTTACCGGTTTTAACAAAATGGGGGAGTCAGTAGAGCTTAATAAGCCACTGTCCTATGTTACTGATATCAACCTTTCTTATGAAGATTACTTTTTTTCGTTAGATTTTGCGATTTTAGATTTTTCAGATCCTAAGCGTGCCCGCTTTGCTTACAAATTAGAAGGGTACGATGAGCAGTGGATTGATATTGGAAATCATGCTTCGGTGTCGTTTACCAACTTAAATGGTGGCGACTACAGGTTGCTCGTAAAAGCCATGAAACCCAATGGTGAGTGGGGTGATAATACCCTATCATTGAATTTACATGTGGCAGTAGCACCATGGAAAAGCTGGTGGGCATATACTATCTACGGTTTACTTTTGATAGGTATGGTTGTTTTGGTGATTTATCTGCGCACCCGCCTACAGCAAACCGAAATCACTAAACAAAAGCGCTTTGTTCAAACATTAGAGCAGCAGGTATCTGAAAAGACTGCGTCGCTAAAAGCGCAGGCGAACGATTTAAAACAAGCGCTCGAACGTGCTGAAGAGGCCACGAAGTTGAAGTCTGAATTTCTCGCCAATATGAGCCATGAAATTAGGACACCGATGAATGGTGTTATAGGTATGCTTGGCCTGTTGAAAAAAAGTGATCTAACAGCAGAACAAAGCCAGCGCGTGAGTATTGCTAAAACCAGTGCCAACTCACTGCTTGTGCTTATCAATGACATTCTAGACTTTTCAAAGATAGAGGCAGGCAAGCTTGAGCTAGAGTCGGTGGATTTTGACTTAAGGGAGTTAGTGGAAAGTGTTGCACTATCAGTAGCGCACTCAGCACAAGAAAAAGACCTAGAACTAATCGTTGATGTCTCTGAAATCAGCGAAACAAAGATATATTCAGATCCAAACCGAATTCAACAAATTCTGACTAACCTCTTAAGCAATGCCGTTAAATTCACTGAACAGGGTGAGATATACATTGCTGCAAAGTTGCTTCCATGTGATGTTGAAAATGAAGCTATGCTTCATTTAACCGTGAAAGACACGGGTATAGGTATTCCGGAATCCAAACTTCCTCATTTGTTCGACGTCTTCACCCAAGTAGACGCGTCTACAACGAGGCGCTTCGGCGGCACTGGACTTGGTTTAAGTATAACTAAGAATTTGTGTCATTTATTGGGTGGTGACATAAGTGTTACTTCAGAGCTTGGCAAAGGAAGCTGCTTCAACGTTGTATGCAAAGTTACGGGCTCGAAGGAAAGCACGAAACTGCAACCTGAACTTGTTAAAGAAAACACGCGTTGCTTAATAGTGGATAACAATGCATCAACAAGGCACACCTTGCAAAATCAGCTTGGGCAGTGGGGTGTGAATGCATTAACTGCATCTTCACTAGAAGAGGCTGCAGCGCTTTACTTAGCTGATGAGATTAGTGAACAAAATCCTTTAAGTATTGATATTTTGTTTTTGGAAATAGTGGTTGATGAAAACGAGCAAAACAATCAATTACTGAACCTTAAGAATATGGCTAAATTGAAACACTGTCGTACTATTCTTATGACCAAATTAAGCGATGTCGATAGCTATAGCGAGTTTAGAGAGCTGCCCATTGATGAGTGTCTGCCTAAGCCCATAACGACTTCAGACTTGCTAAGAATAATAGAAAGCACAAGAGGTAAGCCCAGCACACGAAACGATGTGCATTCACGTCAGTTGAGTATGGATACTGCAGATTTTGTAGAGCAACATCTAGATGAAGACCTAGCAGAGCAGGAACCTAAGAGACGCTTACTTGATATCGAAGCAACGCGGATTTTGTTAGTTGAAGACAATGCGATAAATCAACTGGTTGCTACTAATGCGCTCGAAAGTGAAGGCTATCAGGTAGATGTAGCTGATAATGGACTAGTAGCGTTAGATATGTTGAAGAACTGCAAGCTTGAAGCACAATACAGCGCAATTATTATGGATTGCCAAATGCCAGAAATGGATGGGTTTGAAGCAACGAAGTGCATCCGTGAAGGCGCGGCAGGAGATATCTATAAAAGTACGCCTATTATAGCGATGACGGCCAATGCCATGCAGAGCGATAAAGATATGTGTATGGCAGCAGGTATGGATGACTTTCTAACAAAGCCTATCGATCACCAAAAAGTAACGTCGACCTTACAGAAGTGGCTTAGCAAAATTCACTAGCCTATCGCCAACGAGGAAGTAAACGCGTTAATATGCAACAAGTTTTTAACAAGTTGTGAGAGCGTTAATGCTAAATCGTGCATCAAAACCCTTCGTAAAACTCGTCGAAAGATATCTTCCCGACCCCTATCTTTTCGTTTTGTTGTTAACGCTCATAACGCTTGTCTTTGCGGTGGTCATTCAAGGCCAATCGCCACTTACCACAATTCAACAGTGGGGCGACGGCTTCTGGGGACTGTTAACCTTTTCAATGCAAATGCTCTTGGTTTTAGTAACCGGGTTTATGCTGGCATGCACGCCGCTAGTTAAGACATTGCTAGAAAGTCTCGCCGGTCTAGCTAAAAGCTCAGGAAGCGCTATTGTACTGGTTACTTTAGTGTCGCTTACAGCCAGTTGGATAAACTGGGGCTTCGGGCTAGTGGTAGGTGCGTTGTTCGCCAAAGCACTTGCAAGAAAAGTGTCGGTAGATTATCGGCTATTGGTGGCGAGCGCATATTCAGGTTTTGTCGTATGGCATGGCGGCTTGGCGGGCTCTGTACCGTTAACCATTGCAACACCGGGGCACTTTTCAGAGGCACAAATAGGCGTAATTGGTACCAGCGAGACTATTTTTAGCGGCTTCAACTTACTGTTGTTGGCAATAATGTTTGTAGTTGTTCCCCTTGTGAATCGCTTAATGCTACCTCCTAAATCTGAAAGCGTAATTGTGGATAGCGCAAAGCTACAAGACGATGCTTTACCTTCAGCAGAAAACGAAAGACCCGCTGATAAACTTGAAAACAGCAAAGCACTTGGTTTACTTGTCGGTTTCGCTGGGCTTGCTTATCTTACAAATTATTTTATTTCTGGCGGCGGGCTAAACCTAAACATCGTTAATACGTTATTTCTTTTCCTTGCTATTGTCCTTCACGGCACGCCACGCAATGTATTGCATAGCTTGCAGCAAGCGGTTCAGGGCGGCAGCGGAATTGTAATACAGTTTCCGTTTTATGCTGGTATCATGGCGGTTATGGTGCAATCTGGATTAGCGCAGACTATGTCAGAATGGCTAATTAGTTTTGCATCTGCAGAGTCGTTGCCCGTATGGAGTTTTATTAGCGCAGGCGTGGTTAACATTTTTGTGCCTTCGGGAGGAGGGCAGTGGGCAGTGCAAGCTCCGGTAATCTTACCTGCTGCTGCAGAACTGGGTGCGGAAGTTAATAGGGTAGCAATGGCAGTGGCGTGGGGCGACGCTTGGACGAACTTAATTCAGCCGTTTTGGGCATTACCCGTACTTGCCATAGCTGGCCTAAAAGCCAAAGATATAATGGGGTTTTGCTTAGTTCAGCTTATCGTAACAGGTGTTATTATTTCCTTGGTTTTGCGATTTGTATAAGTGCAGTGCACTTCAGACCTGAAAGGAAATGGCTCTTTCTTCGATAGCATTATTGTCAACTCGTTCTCGCTCAGTATTACTAGCGTTTGCAATAAATTAGTCATATCGATATTTCTATTTTAAGTGTTATGTTATAACATTTGTTTCATTCGAGATGTAAAATGAAACTTAGAGAGTCGTTATGTCTATTCAAACTCAGCTTCCCGTTACCGTACTATCGGGCTTTCTAGGCGCCGGTAAGACCACGGTTCTAAACCATATTCTAAATAATCGTGATGGATTGAAAGTGGCGGTTATAGTTAACGATATGAGTGAAATCAACATTGATGCCGCTACTGTCAAAAATGAGGTTAGTTTTAATCGAGCTGAAGAAAAGCTGGTTGAAATGAGCAACGGTTGTATTTGTTGTACGTTGCGAGAAGATTTACTTGAAGAAATAGAGCGTTTAGCGCACGAAGGGAAGTACGATTATTTGGTCATTGAGTCTACGGGCATATCGGAGCCGCTACCAGTGGCCGAGACTTTTACTTTTGCCGATGAAGACGGTAAAAGCTTATCGGAAATATCACGCCTCGATACCATGGTCACGGTGGTTGATGCATTGAATTTTCTTAAAGACTATGACGAAGCTAAGTTTCTTAACGAAGTGGGTGAGAGCTTGGGTGAGGAAGACGAGCGAAGCGTTGCTGATCTATTGGTCGAGCAGGTGGAATTTGCTGACATTTTGCTAATAAGCAAAACTGATTTGGTTTCTGAAGAAGATTTGGCCCGCCTTAAAAGTATCCTTCAAACTTTAAATACCGAGGCTATTCAAGTTCCTATTGAGCATGGGAAAGTACCTCTAGATAAGGTATTAAACACAGGTCGGTTTAGCTTTGAACGTGCTCAGCAATCGCCGGGTTGGTTGAAAGAAATGCGTGGCGAACACGTGCCAGAAACCGAAGAGTTTGGTATCAGCAGCTTTTCGTACGAAGCAAGACGTCCGTTCGACCCGCAGAAGTTTTATGATTTTATTCATAGTAAAGACATTGCAGGTAAGTTAATTCGTTCAAAAGGCTTCTTCTGGCTGGCAACACGCCCACAGCTTGCAGGCAGTTGGAGCCAGGCTGGCGGTATGGCGAGATACGGAGCCGCTGGATTGTTTTGGAAAGCCGTACCCAAAGAGCAGTGGCCTGAAGACCCTGACTATCTTAAAGCGATTGAAGAGCAATGGATGGAGCCTTTCGGTGATATGCGTCAAGAGCTAGTATTTATTGGGCAAGGGCTTAATAAAGAGGACATAATCAGGCGCTTAGACAGTTGCTTGTTAACAGACGAACAGCTTATTCAAGGTCATCATGTTTGGGCTGAAATGCCTGACCCATTTCCTGCGTGGGAGCACTAGTATGCAGGCGTTACAAGACCACATTACTTCCTTTGAACATAGCAACTCTTGGCGTTCAAGCGCCGACGCTATGGTTCTGGGCGATATTTTTGAAGAAGGAGTTAGCGTTACGGTATGGAATAGACCCGAGGCGCCGCTCATCTCCCAATATTATGACGAGGTTTTTAAATCATTAGGAATGGGTATTCGTGGTGTGTTTTCTGTTGCTTCTCTAAGGAAGGAAATTGCCACGCTTCTACCAGGCGAAGAAACCAGTATTGGAAAACAAGCCGCCATTGATGATATTTATCTGCTTTCTGACATGCTTACCACACTATTTGATTGTGACAGTGTAGGGGTAAGACTAGTGCCCTTATCTTCGGCAATGTGCCCCAGCTTTCACGTAGACAATATTCCTGTTCGATTGGTAAATACTTATTTAGGCGAAGGTACTGAGTGGCTACCTAAAGAAAGTGTGGTAACTAGCCCGATGATTGGCCTTAACGACGCGAATACGCAAGGGCTTACGAAGAATAGGCTAGGGCAGCGCTACCAAGAAAGCAGCATTAAACAAATGAGTGCTTTTGATGTGGGGTTACTCAAAGGAAAGTCTTGGCAAGGTCATGAAGAGTTTGCCGCCGTACATCGGTCTTGCAAAGTGCAACCAAATACTCAACGTGTGCTGCTTACTTTAGACCCAATGTGAATTTCAGAAATGCAATGCAATGATTAAGAGCCAGATATAGCATTTAAGCGCTCATTAAACTTCTCTACCGTTTCTTTGGCGCTATCACTTATTTTCCATGAGTTTTCCCTTGTGATAGCGCTTTTTTCTTCTCAGGTTTTAGTTGGCAACATTGTAGTCTTTCATATTCAGGGTGTTGCGAATGCTGGGAATGCATTCCTCTGGGTTGTGATTAACATACAGCAGCGTGCTGGTGCCAGCCTTTGCCAATATATCAATAAGCTTAAGTGCCTTTTGGCGGTTGAAGTCGTCTAAACCGTTACAGGGTTCATCTAATATAAGCAGTGCAGGGTGTTTTACCATAGACCTCGCTATAAGCACTAATCGCTGATCGCCAAACGATAGCGACTGAAACGGTGTATTCTTCTTCGGTTGTAAGCCCAGTACAGCAAGCCATTGTTCTGCTACGTTTCGCTCAGCCAACGTTGGGCGGGTGTATAGACCAATGCTGTCGTGAAAGCCAGAAATAATTACATGTTCAACACTTGCGTTTACTTTGTATTGAATGTGCAGCGCATTTGACATAATTCCAATGTGCTTCTTAATATCCCATATGCTCTCGCCAGTCCCTCGTTTTATTCCAAACATTGTTAAGTCGTTGGTATAACAATGGGAATTATCACCAGTAAACATTTGCAGCAAACAAGTTTTACCTGACCCGTTCGGGCCCGTTATCTGCCAATGCTCATTTTTATTAAGCGTAAAGTTAAGCTTTTCAAATACAGTACGTTCATCGAAACGCACAAAGCCGTCATTCAGCTGGATTAAAGTATGGGGTAGTGAATCAAGTTCACTGTTCTGCTTATTATGATTTTGGTCGTTAGCGCTAAGCGCTGCGGGTACATCGATATCATCAGACTCTAGCGCAAACCAAGTGCTTAACTCTGAGCGCAAGTCATCATAGTTAAGTGTGCCGTCAGATTTCCACGTAATAGCTAGATCATCCATAACAATGAGTTGTGCATGAAGGTCCTCAGGAATGTCTGCAAGCTTGTTGGCGGTCAACGCCAGTGCGGCTTGCTGTTGAGTAACAAGAAAGCGACTAAATGCATCAATCGCTTCAACATCTAAGCCTTCGAAAGGTTCATCAAGCAAAATAATTGAAGCATCGCTCAACCATGCCAGCATGATAATTACCTTGCGAGTTTCTCCCGTCGACAGCGAAAGAAACGCACTATCAAGTATATGTTCAATTCTCAGCGCAGAAGTAAGTTCGCTGTAATAAGCATGATTTTGATAGTCCTCATTTGTACGCAAGAACAACTCGTGAACTTTTGTTGGTTCGGCTATTACATCTAAAATATCCGCACTGTCTTTTTGCTTTTCTTCTTCAATTAACGCCTGTTGTTTAAATACTGATACTTCCGCTACAAGAGAACTACTCTCGCGAACACCGCTTTCTACTTTACCGTTACCCGCTAGTGATGAAATTAAGAGCGACTTCCCGCTACTATTCCTACCTGCAATAAGGTAATGCGAGGGTGGTTTTTCATCGTTTAGCGTTAACGAAAACGCAGGGGTAATATATTGATTAGAAAGCTTTGTTTGAAATTCTGAAAGATACAGCATTATGATTGCGAGTGGATAAGAAGTAGAACTATTGTGAAGTTTTCTGTTTACCTGTCAATGGTGAATAAGACTTTCTGAAGACGGAGTCAGCTGGTAAGTTAGCATTTTAAAGTTAGCGCCACGTTCAATGGCCAATTAAGGGAATCAAATTGTGCGCATGGCAACACTCAGAGATTTTAAAATGAGCGATGTAGGTAGACTGGTAGATATTTTGAATCAACCGTCGGTCACGCAGTTTCTGTCGACAAAAATTCCCAGCCCTTATACAAAAGAAGATGCTACGTGGTGGGTTCAAGAGGGAAGCAAAGAAAGTTTTATAAGAGCGGTAGAGTATGAGGGCGAGTTAGTAGGGTGTATTGGTGTTAACCACGGTCATTTTGAATACGAAAGGTCTGGAGAAGTTGGATATTGGCTTTGTTCATCACATTGGCGAAAAGGGATTATGCGCGATGCGCTGCGCCAAATTATTGCGCTTACTTTTTCAAGCACAAATATAGAACGCATTTTCGCCTGCGTATTTTCATCTAATTTTGCTTCGCAAAAGCTGCTTTTAGATGCAGGGTTTAAACAGGAAGCAATATTAAAACGCGCCATTTTTAAAAATGGACATTTTTACGATAGCCATATCTTTGCCACATTGAAATAGGTTAAGCGTTGCAGCACAGATGAAAGCTTTTTTAGGTAAATACATACTTCACATTGATGGTATCGCAGGAACGAGTGTTGGCCTATTGCTTCTGCTTTTCCAAGATATAGCGAGCGACTTCTACCAACTGCCGAAAGGGCTCATTCTATTCTTAGCGGGTGCTAATGTATGCTATGGTATATACGCATTAAGGCTTGCCTTTATACGCAATAGATCACTTAACGAAGTAGCAGCTTTAGCTATCGCCAACTTTCTTTGGGCGATTACATGCGTGGGGATTCTTCTCACTTATTACGAACAAGCGAGCGTGTTCGCACTACTATTTATTAGTGCAGAGTGCATATTTGTAGCGATACTTGGTTTGTGTGAATGGCGCTATAGATTTTTATTAGTTGCTAGTGGTGAATGATTTTCGCTTAGAGCAAACACGATATGGAAGCGTACAAATTCTATTTAACACCTCTTTCAAATATATCTACTTTTTAAAAGTTACGGCGATTTTCTAATTTCTTGCAAATATAGGCAAAGCAAATGAAAAGTGCCTATGCTTCTGTTCCTCTAGAGTTCAGCAAGGTAACAGGGAAGCCTTAAATGAAGACTTGCTTCTAAAGCATGGCGCGTTGGCGAAAGCCCTAACTGCGGTAAACTTTAAGCACTATGCAACCGTTTAAATGTTAACCGTAATAACGTAGCTGCTTTGCATGAGCATCAGGCATACGTTATTTTGGGCGTATAAACTGTTATTAATTCTAAACGTAAGAGAGATTATGAGTATTACTAGCTTGCTTGGCGATAAGCAAAGATTCGATGTAAATCCTGACGATACGACTATGAAGGCTGTGGTAACCATGGCGAACGGTGGTTATGAGCAGCTAAATTACACCGATGTACCCATGCCAAAACCACTCGCTGGTGAGGTGCTAGTTCAGGTTTTAGCAGCAGGTGTCAATAATACAGAAATTAATACTCGATTAGGTTGGTATTCTTCTAAAGTCACGCAAGGCACTGACGCGTTAGACGAGAACGATGAAGAGAAATCGAGCGCAGCAGAAGAGTTAGACGGTGGTTGGAATGAACAAACTCCTTTTCCGTTTATTCAAGGGACTGACTGTTGTGGTCGAATCGTAGCCGTTGGAGAAGGCGTAGACCCTACACGTATCGGAGAGCGAATTTTAATACGTTCTTGCATCCGAAAAGATTCCTGGGACTCATTAGAGAATATTTGGATGGCGTCAGACTTCGATGGCGCTTTTGCACAGTATGTAAAAATAACCGCTAGTGAAGTGTTCGCTGTCGAGTGTGATTGGTCGGATGCCGAACTCGGAGCCATACCATGCGCTTATGGCACTGCTGAAAATATGGTCCATCGAGCCGGTGTTTCTAAAGGGGAGCATGTTTTGGTGACTGGGGCTTCAGGTGGCGTAGGTTCTGCTGTTGTGCAGTTAGCTAAACGCCGTGGTGCCACGGTAACCGCCGTTGTTGGTAAAAATAAAATGGACGTGCTTAAGGAAATAGGTGCAGACCGCGTTATCGAGCGTAACAGTGACTTAATTGATGTTTTAGGAGAAAAGTCGGTAGATGTAGTTATCGATAACGTTGCAGGTGACGGATTCACTCAAATGTCCGTGGTTATGAAACGCGGTGGTCGCTACGCTTCTTCCGGCGCCATCGCAGGGCCAATAGTCACGCTTGATATGCGCAACTTTTACTTAAAAGATCTTACCTTTATTGGTTGTACTGCGTGGGACGAGCCGGTTTTCTCAAACCTAGTTTCGTATATTGAGCGAGGTGAAATAAAACCTATGTTAGCTAAAACCTATCCGCTAGAAGATATCGTAACAGCGCAAAAAGATTTCTCTGAGAAAAAGCACGTGGGTAAAATTGTGTTGCTGCCTCCTAAGCAGACGTCACCGCAACAGGATTTTATCGATAGTCTGAACCAATAAGTGCTATGTTTCGACTACGGTTACATTGTTTTAGATTACAACAAAATGCCCGCTCAATGCGGGCATTTTACTTTTTACTCGATGCTAAGCCTTTTATTGCCCCCGCACCGGCAAGGTTCATCAAACGACGAAATCTCGGGCATTCTAAGTGGCTTGGTGCTGTGCAGGCTGCCGCATGTTGCAGACCATCACGCATGGCGGTGAGCTTCTTTATTGTTCCGTCTAGTTCATTGGCCTTTCGCAGTAGTAGCTCACGATCAATTTCAGGCTTTGCCTCGTTCCCCAATATGCCCGCAATCTCTTCTAAAGAAAAACCTGCAGCGCGACCTAATGCTATTAACTCAAGACGCTCTAGTACATTCGGGCTAAACACGCGACGTATACCTTGCCTACCAATAGAAGTGATAAGACCTTTCTCTTCATAAAACCGCAGCGTGGATGCTGAAACTCCGGATTTTTTGGCAACTTGAGATATTTCCATACACTTTTCCAAAGGAATGCTTGACTTAAAGTTAACTTGAAGTTGTAGGCTATCATCTCCAATTAATTGTAACTAGCTGTTGAGTGTGAATATGCAGAATATTGTTTTAATCGTGCTAATTGGTATTGGGGCTACCCTAGTGATGGATTTATGGGCGCTGCTAAGGCAACAATTATTTGGTATTGCTCCAACAAATTGGGGAATGGTAGGGCGTTGGATAGGGCATATGAGAAAAGGGCGGTTCTCCCATACTTCTATTGCAAACTCCGATGCTGTGAGTGGTGAGAAGATCATAGGGTGGACAGCGCATTACGTGATCGGTATTGGCTATGCTGTGTTACTTTTTCTTTTATTTGGAGAGGCTTGGTTGCTTCAACCATCGGCAGGGCCAGCTTTAGCACTAGGCATAGCCACTGTAGTTGCACCATTTTTCGTATTGCAGCCTGGAATGGGCGCAGGAATTGCTGCGTCGAAAACGCCTGATGCTAACGCTGTTCGCCTACACAGCGTTTTGAATCATGGTGTATTTGGCTTAGGGTTGTACCTTTCGGCATTGGTTCTAAGGCCCGTACTTTAGACGTGGCTATAATCGCTTGTTGATTAATTGAATAAAGTTCGGCGTATCATGCGTATTGAAATAAAACGAGCGTAAAAGAAAACAGGATGAAAATTTCACTGGAAGAAATAAACAAATCTAACTATGGGCAGGTTTGTGACTTGGATGTAGCGGATGATCAGCAAGCGTTTGTAGCGTGCAATATGTGGTCGCTGGTTGAGTCTTTTTATAATGATAACCATACCTGCAAGGCCATTTATTGCAACGACCAGCCCGTAGGATTCTTGATGTGGGTTCAGGAAACGCCAACTAAGGTGTCCATTTGGCGCTTTATGATTGATGAGAGCCGTCAAAATAAAGGAATTGGCAGAGTTGCTTTATCTCAAGCTATCACGCTTATAAAGCAAACTTCTGAGCTTAAATTTATTGAGATATGCTATAACCCTAAGAATCCTGTCGCCAAAACCTTCTATTCAAGTTTTGGTTTCGCAGAGGTGGGATTAGATGAAGATGGCGAAGACATGCTTGCTGTTATTGCCATTTAGCCACGGTTAAAAATAATAAAACAGAGAAGCTTAAGGGATCTTAAGATATGGACGTCATAGATATTAAGACTTTTATTCCGAGCAAAAACTACGACATTTCTAAAGCATTTTATTCTGAGATTGGATTTAATGCAGAATACGTAAATGAAGATCTAACACTGTTTGAAAATGGTGATTGTCTATTCTTTCTTCAGCGCTTCTATAATCCTGAATTGGCGAATAACTTTATGCTACAAATCTGTGTGACAGACATTCAGGACGCTTTTGAATTGTGTTCGCGCTCTTTACATAAAACGAAAATTTCATCAATTGAGCAACAACATTGGGGAAGTGTTTTCTATCTATGGGGCCCGTCGGGCGAACTACTTCACATTACCGAATTAGGTAATTCCTAAAACAACGGCAGCTTTCTGTCCTGAGGCGGCAAGTCACCTCCGCTTTTTATGAATTGTATGGCGTTGAATATTAAATTCCTTCAGCACTGAAAAACTATATCCCCCTGAAAGTACCTGCCTTATGTAACACGCTTAAAAGTAGCGTTCTCAATGCGACTTGTAGTCTCTCTTTGGTGTGAATTTTGCAAAAGCCTGTTTAAAGACACTGAAAATGTCGGTTTGCGTAGTAGCTGATCACTGTTTTTCGATGAGTTTTTGCTTCTTTCCGATAGAAATTTGACGTTTTTCACTGGACACGTGTAATGAAAAGTATGACAAAACCTGTCTCTCACGCTTTGCCGACAGAAAATGGTCGCTTAGTCGCGAAAGCCTTGGCATATACCGCGCTTCTCTTGGGCTTACTCTCTGGTTGCTCTTCATCTGACGAGCCTAAAAGCCAATTCGCGCAAACCGATGCCAGCGACGTATCGGCATTGGGGAATGTGGAATACCATACCTATATGTTGGCAAACGAACTTTTTGCTGATGTGGGTCCAGCACGTCAGTCTCGCTATGCGGTAGTCGGCTTTGTACCTGCCGATACTATGAAATACAGTGCTGACCATCAACACCCGTTAATGTTGTTGGGCCATCAACTTGAACAGGGAATGATTACTGAGGCCACGAAAAGAGGCTTTTCTACTCAAGAATTTAAGCTTTCGAACGATATAATTGTTAGTAACGAAAGCGACAGAGTATTAACCCGCGATATCGACCAGCTTTCCAACATTGAGCGC
Source organism: Alteromonas sp. ABD4_190 (assembly GCF_056160105.1). NCBI lineage: Bacteria > Pseudomonadati > Pseudomonadota > Gammaproteobacteria > Alteromonadales > Alteromonadaceae > Alteromonas > Alteromonas sp. ABD4_190. The sequence goes on along the minus strand of NZ_JBSWWN010000001.1, from coordinate 434,709 downwards.
GTCGATTTTTATATAACCGGCACTATGGTGTATCAAGAGTCTGGCGCGGTGGTTAACGCTCGAATTATCAACGCTAGAAATAAAAACATTGTCGCTGCAGCAACACGCTTTTTCCCTGCCGAACTGTTTTGGCGCGAAGAACAAGTAACAACCAGAAACGGCAAGTTATACAGAACTGAAGGTACGAGGTAACCCCATGAAAAGACGAAATCAATACGCGGCGCTTTCGCTTTGTGCTTCACTGCTAAGCGTTAGCGGGTGCTCTATGATGATGGGGGAAGAAGAGGTAGCCGAACAAGCGCCCCAGCGCCCAGCCATGAATGTAATTGATATTACTGCCGCCGACCGCGCTCCTACGAAGCCAGTTGAAAATACCAGTGATACCCAGTCTCAGGGTATGGACGCATACGGCGCTATCGGTCAACCTCCTTTGTATTCGAGCGTACAGGGCGCTTATAAAGGTCGACCTCTAACCAAGCACATTGGCGACTATGTGAAGAACATGGCGCAAGACTTAATTGCCAATATGGAATATGTGAATAACAAAACACCTATTGGTGTCACCCATTTCGCACTGCTAGATACTGACTTGCAGAAAACAGATTTGCTTGGTCGTCAGATGGCGGAGTCTTTTGTTCACGAACTGCATAAATTCCGCGTGCCGGTTATCGACTTCAAAGCCACCGAGTATATTCGCATTACTGACGATGGTGATTTTGTATTAAGCCGAGACTATTTAGAATTGAGCAGCAGCCTTCCTATTGAATACGTATTAACCGGAACGATGACCAAGCACCAAGGTGGCGTGTTAGTTAACGCCCGTATTTTAGGCATGGAGTCGCGCGCAGTGGTGGCAACTGCGCAAATGTTAGTGCCTTTCTACGTGGTAGATGCACTTATTCCAAGTGACGGTAGCCAGCAAAACGGCATGCGCGATGGCGTTAAGCTAAGTCGCGGCTAGGAGTTTCAGTATGGTGTTTACAAAGAAGCTAGTGCCAAGCAGTTGGATAGCCGTTGGCGTAATGCTAAGTGTATGTATGACAGGGTGCACTAGCACAGAGTCTATTGGCTCGTTTTGGTTAGGTGAAGACGGTGAAATTACTCATCACGCCGAGCCAGTACCTGTACCAAGCCGTTCAGGACTGGAGTACACACCAGATTCTCGCGATAGACAATATCAACAGCACGTGGAAGTCGAACCCGGCTATAAAGACCCACTACACCATGGCTATTCACCTTCACAAACGCATAAGCGCTTAAATGATTACGCCTCGCAGCTTGCGATGGAATTAATGGACAATGCAACTCGTCTTACGCAGCAAGATATGGTGGGTGTGGCGAGTTTTGTTAGGCTTAATCAGTCTTTGAGCGACAGCACCGTGTTAGGTAATCAGCTTTCAGAATATTTAATAGCCGAGCTGCAAGACTTTGGGTTAGCGGTTGTCGACTTTAAGCTTGCAGGTGGCATTACCGTAACGCCAGTCGGCGATTTCGTACTTACTCGAGATGGTACTGCACTCGCTAAACAGGTTGAAATGGACCATGTTGTAACTGGCACCATCATTGAAGATGACAGAGGCGTCCGCGTAAACGCCCGTATCGTGTCGCTGGAAAATAAACAAGTGGTGGCAAGCGCCAACGTATACATTCCTGCGTTTATCGTGATGGATTTAAATAAAGTGGCTAGCGTAAACTAGCCATTTACTTCCTTTGCACTCTGTTTTCGAAAGCGAACTCATTGCATATTCGCTTTAAAATCTCTAAACATCTTATCTTTTGTGTCTAGGCACAGGAGAATTTTCACAAAGACCTCTCCGTTTATTAACCCTGACTTCTAATTGCCTCGCGAGTCATAAAGCGGCTTGTGTTCACGGCATTAAGCAAGTCGTTGCTTAAAGGTAGCGGCTCCTTACATAGACTGCTCACCAAGACCTCTGCCATTAAAGGCGCTGTGGTTAACCCTCGTGACCCTAAGCAAGTAAGGGTGGAAACTACGCTGTTTGGCAACACTGGCGCGCTAGTCAACGGCTTGCCCACGCCAAGCATATCGTAGTGTTTTTTAAGCGCATTAAAATCATGCAGTGCACCGACAACAGGCTGGTGGTCGGGTGAACCTAAACGCGTAGCCGCTCTGGCTTTACCGTCGTGTTGTAATGCCTGAACTATACTGGTGTTTGCCAGCGCCTGTTCGTGTGTGGCGAGGTTCGTTTCGGTTTCATCGCTTCGCACATCGGTGCTTAAGTCATTTTTCACATAGGTTGAGCCAAGTGCGTGTCTATCGTCGAGCGCAGGCGTCATATAGCCTTTGTGACACAATACCGTTTTGAGCTGTTCAATTGGCATTTGGGTGGGAATGGCTTCAACCTGACCTCGAACAGGGCGAAGAGAAAGGCTGTCAAAATCGCTAGCGTTTACCGCACCTGCGCCAAGGGCAAGAATAAGGTGATCGGCAATAACGTTTTCTTGCGGTAAGTCGCTATCGAAAGTGTTGCTATCAAGATCACCCTTAGCACATTTCTCAGGCTCACCAAGGTTAAAACAAATTTGCACTTTCTGTGTTGCTGACCCGTTTACGCTGCCACCTTTAGCTATATCCACATCATCCGCATCAAGAGCACCGGTTGAAACGCCCCTATCTTCATTGTGTGGCGCTCCCTCAATCACTTTATGGGATACATAGGTATGATTGGATTTCAGTTCGAGTTTGCCACTTTGAAGTGCTTCTTCAATCATGGCAGTAACTAGTTGCGGAGGAGAAATCCATCCGCCGAGGCCGATGTATAAGCCAGAGTAGGGAAGAGCTAGGTTAGCGATATCGCTCACTTCTTTGCTGTCCACGGGCTTAATCAAAGCTTCAGGCCATACGTCGGCAGCAGCCAATTTATTTTGGCGTTCTGCTACCTTGTCGTTAAAGCTTAGTTGAATAACGCCACAGAAATCATGGGCAACGTTGGCTAGGCCACAGGCTTTTGCATGATCAATAGTGTGATCGTAGGCCTGTCTAGCATACAAAAAACTGTGCGCCTGAATGCGGCTGGCAATACTTGCTTCGCTATGAAGCTGCGGATAAAAACCGCCTTGCGGGTTTCCGGACGCGCCGCTTGCAAGAGTGTCACCATCAAAATATAAAGTAGTGCTAATGCCGCGTTTTACTAAAGCCAGGCATGCCGTAGATGCTGCAAGGCCGGAGCCTACTACTGCGACTTTACTTGTTGTATCTAAACTGTCGTTAGCGTACCTGTAATAGGGGCCAGCAGGCAGGCGAAGTTTATGCTGCACATTTTCGTTGTCTTGGTTAAAAACGCCGGTCAGCATGTCGCGCTTACGGCCAAAACCATTGCGTTTTTTTATGGTAAAACCCACGCCGGCAAGCCCACGTTTTACGATGCCCGCGGCGGTAAAGGTTCCAAAGGTAGTGCCGGTTTTTGACAAGCGAGCCATTTGGCTAAATAGCGCATCGGTCCACATATCAGGGTTTTTGCTTGGTGCGAAACCATCTAAAAACCAGGCATCGATTAGTCCATTTACAGGGGAATGCCATTGAGGTAAAAGCTCGTGAACATCACCAATCCACAGGTCGAGCGTGGTTGAGTGCTTATCGAAATGTAAGCGATGACAACCTTCAAGTCCCATAGGGTAAAGTGCTGCGAGTGCTTGCGCTTCGTCTTTAAGGGCAGGGAAAGCTTCTAGTGCGCGCTTCATATCCTGTTGAGGCAGTGGAAACTTTTCCGTGGTAATAAAATATAGGCGCTTTAACGGATGATCAGGGTTCGCTGCTCTAAATTCGTTAAAGGCACGCATGGCGACCAAAAAGTTCAGCCCAGTACCAAAACCTGTTTCGGCGATGACAAAAGTAGGATTGCGCCACTGTTGCCAGCGCTCAGCAAGGTCGTTGCCTGCTACAAAAACGTGTTGGGTTTCATCTATTCCGCTGTCGTTTGAAAAATAAACGTCGTCAAAATGGTCGGCGACAGGTGTACCGCTCTCATTAAAATGAACCTGTGCATGCTTAGATTTCACTGTTTATTTTTCTCCGTTGATGTTGTTTTTTTGTTGGCACTTTGAATTGGAAGCAGTTTTCACTACTTCAATAGCTGGCCCATCCAATGCTTGTTTTGAAACATCAGAAATAGCTTGGCTTTTAGATAAACAAGACACCTCTGCGGGTGTTGAAAAATGCGTGGTGACTTTACTGGTCACGCGCTGCGCCCCAAGCATACCGCCAATGGTGCTCCAAGAACCGTTAACGTTAATTAATCCGCGATGATCCATGGTAGGCGCTTCAGCTTCTGTTTTCGATATACCCCAAGTTTCTTGTGCAATATCAAAGGTCCATATAGCGTCATCCGCAGTTGAAGGCTCGCCGTTATAGCCAATGCCATTGTAGTTGTACGGGTTAGTCGAGCCGCCTACAAAATAGATTTTACTGGTGGCCTCATCGCCCGCTGCGGCCATGCGATAGCGCGCAGTACCTGTTGGATGGTTAAGTGTACGCCAATCAATCTTTAAAGGGTTTTGCTTATCAATTACGCCTTTGAAACAGGCGGTTTCTGCAGCAAAGCTACGGCGTTTATCACTGTGCGGTGTTACTGATACGCCGTCACAAATTACCATGGTGTTATTAACGATGCCGCCAGCTTGCCCGAATACCGGTTTGCCAAGAAAAGGGCTCGCCTGTTGCCATTGCTCGGTTTGCGTATCGTAAACTTGCACAAGATTTACGTTGCCATCGTTGTGCCAGCCTGAAACCAAGTAAACGTAGCGGTCTTGGTAAACCAGTGCAGTTGCATCATCAACAGGTACAGGCATAGGCGCCAATAGCGTATATTCCTCTGTTGTGGGCGAGTATTTATAAACATCTGGCGTACTAATTTCATTATGATCTTCATCCACCGTGTAGCCACCAAAAATGTAAACGGCATCGTTAACACCTACCGCCACGGAAGCCAAGCGACCTTTTAGTGCAAGGCTGGATGGAACTGGGGGAAGAGCCTGCCACCGTAAAGGTTTATCTTTGTTATTGATAACAAGCTGCCAAGCACGGTTGTGCACATCTTTATGGGTTTTTCCTTTGTCCAGCCCCATAAAACTAATTACATATTGCGTGTCGTTTATGGTGACAGAAGCTACGGCATTGTTTGAAACTGGCTCTGGTAGCGCGGGGAGGACGATAGACGCAGCTGTTGCAGAGACAGTCGCTGCAACAGCAATGAGAAAGGCCGCCACCACGAAAGAAAGTCGGGGTACCGCACGTTGGAAAGTGCGTAGAGCAATGGTTCTTGGTTTTTTTAATAACACAGCAATCTTCAGTTTTATCGAAATTTCGAACGTTTGACCGCGTATTCTACCTGTCGCCTTTTTGTTTTTCCGCAAAAGTTTATGTTCAAGCTATTTTGAACATTTTGTGAAGGTATAAATTAACGCTGGTCATGACCCTGTGCATTCGTGCTACATTGGAAACATTCAGAAAAGAAAAGCTTAGACGAAGACGGCAAAAACGAAAAAGAAGGGATGTGGAAACTACCTGTTTATACACATAAGCCCAGAATTGAAATAGGTACTGCAACGCTGAAGTTTAGCTAATTAGAGTGGCGCAGATGGCAAAGCAGACCACTTTACCATTCAAAATCGTTACCATAAGCCGCAACAACGCAAAGGGTAAACTATGAGAAGAGCAGTTATCACCGGTCTTGGTATCGTATCAAGTATCGGCGTAAATAAAGAAGACGTACTTGCTTCACTAAAAGCGGGTAAGTCTGGAATTACATTTTCAGAACAGTTCGCCGAAATGGGCCTTCGCAGCCAAGTTTGGGGCGACATCGATATCGACTTAAAAGAGCACATCGACCGTAAAGCAATGCGTTTTATGGGTGATGCAGCAGGCTACGCGTACGTGGCAATGCAGCAAGCCATTGCAGACTCTGGTCTAGAAGAAAGCGACATTTCAAACGAGCGAACAGGTATTATCGCAGGCTCAGGTGGCGCATCTTCTGAAAACCAAGTGCTTTCTGCAGATATTCTTCGCGAAAAAGGTGTTAAGCGTGTTGGGCCCTACATGGTTCCTCGTTGTATGGCATCTACGGTATCAGCTTGCTTAGCGACACCGTTTAAAATTCGCGGCGTGAACTATTCAATTGCCTCTGCATGTGCAACCAGTGCCCACTGTATAGGTAACGCACTAGAGCTTATTCAACTTGGTAAGCAAGACGTAGTATTCGCCGGTGGCGGTGAAGAACTACATTGGTCACTATCAAGCCAATTCGACGCTATGGGCGCACTAAGCTCTAAATACAACGACAATCCTGCGGTGGCATCACGTACTTATGACGCAGCACGCGACGGCTTTGTAAGTTCTGGCGGCGGCGGTATGGTTGTTGTTGAAGAACTTGAGCACGCACTAGCGCGCGGCGCAAAAATCTACGGCGAAGTTGTAGGTTACGGCGCTACATCAGACGGTTTCGACATGGTTGCACCGTCGGGTGAAGGCGCAATTCGCTGTATGAAGATGGCAATGCAAAATATCGATGCTCCAATCGACTACTTAAATACTCACGGTACGTCTACGCCTGTAGGTGATGTTAAAGAACTTGCGGCGATTCAAGAAGTGTTCGGCCAAGCGGGCGTACCTATTAGTGCAACAAAGTCACTGACAGGTCACGCACTAGGTGCAGCGGGTGTAAACGAAGCTATCTATAGCTTGTTGATGATGGAAAATAACTTTATCGCGCCATCAATTAACATCGACACCCTGGACGATGCAGCACAAGGCTTAGATATTGTTACCGAAGCACGTGAAGCAACGCTAAACACAGTGATGTCTAACAGCTTTGGCTTTGGCGGCACTAACGCAACGCTTGTAATGCAGCGTTTCAACGGTTAAACAAAACCGCTAGAACCAGTAAACTCTTTAGCTTTATTTAAGAAGCTTTAAACTAAAAAGGGCGTAAACTGAGCACCGTGGGTGTTTGTGTTTACGCCCTTTTTTATTTTTTTTATTGTTCTCGTCTATAGCTTTCTAAAGTAAAGATTCCGAACACGACCGTTAGATATCCTAAAGCCATATACTTCACCGTGAACATCGCGCTCGAATAGGATATCGCCAACGTGTGAGCTAAAAAAGTCACCTTTGACTGTCGCAATATAATGGTCGCTTAGACGGTGATGAGAAATTTTCATTTTGACTCGGTTGCTATTTCCTATCATTTGCAAACTATACTGACTTTATGACGAAGCAATTTAGTATCAGTTGGTCTAAAAAAGCAGTTTTTCTTTTTTTAGAGGTCGATTAGTTTAATACTTGAGCCCTATTTATTTGTTAGAACCTTCATTCTTCGAAAGGACTTTAAATGGATTTTACTCTTTTTTTAATTACAGCATTGGCTCTAATAATTAGCCTTATAAGAGAAATTAGGAAACGAGGCAGCGACAGCATAGGCGTTGTCGTCTGGAAATATTTTAGCTATTACACAACACTTTCGAACCTCCTTGTCCTGATTTGGTTCGCTGCTTTGACTTTATGGCCTGAGTATTCAATTGCTCAGTTTGCAAAGAACCCTAATGTAACTACTGCAATTACTTTTTATATAGTTACAGTTGGTATTGCTAACTACCTTATCTATGGATGGCTCAAACTTTCATTTTTTGAACGTATTTCAGATTTATTAGTCCATGCCGTTACACCCGTAATCACACTTTCCTACTGGTTTTTCTTTGTGGAAAAAACGCAGCTTCAATACTCTAACTTAGGCTATTGGCTCATTTTTCCGCTGACTTATGCCGCGTACACAATGTCTCATGGGAAATGGACAGAATTTTACCCTTACGAATTTACAAATGTTCAAGCGCTAGGCCTTAATAGAGTTTTATTAAATGGATTAGTATTATCTATTAGCCTCTTATGTCGTCTGCTGAATCAAAGCTGCAGCATGTTTAATGGCTTTTCGTATTCTATGATAGGTACCACAGCGGCAGATATTGTCACTCATAGCTTCATCAATGTCACGATCGTTGGGATTGGGATTAGACTCCAATAGTTTGACGGCGGTTAAAATTTGTCCCGCCTGACAAAACCCACACTGAGCGACATCTTCGTTTATCCATGCTTCTTGCACCGGATGCAGAATGTCATCGACCGCAAGCCCTTCAATAGTGGTTAGCGATGCACCCTCCACTTCTTCCATCGGAACAATGCATGGGCGAACTAGCTCCCCGTCTTTAAAGATAGTGCAAGCGCCACACACGCCAACGCCGCAACCATATTTTGGGCCAGTAATACCAAGTCGATCACGCAAGAGATACAGAAGCTCGTCATCGTTTTCAGCGTCGATAGAAACCGGGTTATTGTTAACATTAAATGTAATTTGTGGCATGAATTAACCCTCTGGATAGAAGTCACGAAGAGGAAAACGACGTGGTGCAATACCCGTCGCCCTGGCAAATGCGTTGGCTATCGCCGCTGCCGCCGCAGGAACTACTAACTCGCCTGCACCTCCCGGTGTTTCTCCGTTAGGCGGCATAAAATACACTTCGATCTTTGGTGGCGTGTTGCGCATTCGAGCAATTTCAAAATCGCCGTAACTGCTCTCGCGTATTGCGCCATTGTCGAGGTGTAAACTGGTGCGAATCATGTAGGTAATGGCGTCGGTTGCCGCACCGATAACTTGCGCCTCAAGGCCGGTGGGATTTAATACTCGGTTCACATCCAGCGCAACAACAATCTTAGTGACTTTACTTTCTTTCTCCGGATTTTTGAACGTTTGTAATTCAACAAGCACGGCAGCTCGAGACTTATACTCTTTATGTAACCCGAGGCCCTGGGCACGTCCTTTTTTCATTCTCCTTCCCCACTTGCCCTCTCGAGAAACTTTCCGCAGAACAGCTTTGGAACGCTCATCATCAAGCATTTGTAATCTGAACTGGCATTCGTCCATGTTCATTGCGCGTGCCAATTCGTCAACAACTATCTCGTTTGCGACGGCAGCTGTGCCGGAGTAGATGCCGCGCCAAGAGGATGTTGGCACAACGAATTTTTTTTCGTTTAGCAGCAAGGAAGTTACACCAAACTTATATTGCACTAGTTGCGTTGAGTGCCAGACTGTCTGGCTGAAAGCAGCGGGCGCTAATTCCCCTCCCAATGCAGTAATACCGTCGCCAAAGCCATGTTCGAGATCCAATTCAGCGGTCGCAGCTCGATGGTCAAACGACAACACTTTTTTGCCGAATAAAAAACCTCTAGTGTAAGTCGCTTTTACATTATGCAAGCTGAGCGGTCGTGCGCGGCCAAACTTTGTGTCGTCCTGTCGGGTAAACATAAGTTTGATGGGGCGGTTTACAATTTGTGAAATACGCGCGCCTTCAACTGCTGCATCAAAAAATAAGCGACGGCCAAATGAGCCGCCGCTCTGAATGACATTCACCTCGACGTCAGTGGGTAAGACTCCAAGTTCGCGCGCAATTTTGGCTTGTGCTGCAAGTGGCGTCTTGGCGCCAGTCCATACCCTGATCTTTGAGCCGGTTGCATCGGCAACTGCTGTCATGGTTTCCATAGGGGCATGCGCCAAATAAGGAAAGATGAACTCGCCGCCAACCGAATCGGTAGCCAGAGGGATTTTAGGTAAGGTTGGCAGGTTTATCGCACGTAACTGCTCTATGACCTCCGCGTCAGATAGATGTTCGGCAGCACCCGCACTCCATGTAATATTAAGTGCATCACGCGCCCGAAAAGCTTCGCCAAAGGAACGCGCAACAACGGCCACGCCAGAGGAATTTGCATCAACATCCAACGGAACTTCTTTGATGGCAAGGACACCGGGCAGGCCTATTGCCTCAGAATCGTCAAACGTGATCACGCAACCACCTAAGCTGGGTGGCCTAGCGACCACGGTGGGCATCGCGTCTGGTATATCGAGATCCATCGCGAAATCTAGTTTGCCGGTAACAATATCGCGCGCGTCAGCCCGCTTTTGCGGCGTACCGATAATTTTGTATTGAGACGGGTCTTTAGGCTTTGCCAGTCGAGCTGCATCGTTGCGTCCCTCAACACCTGCGGTGAGCTCAGAGTAAGCAATGCGGCTGCCATCGTTATCAATTGCAAAGCCATTTTTTGTGCTAATTTCGTTCACAGAAACCCCGAAATGCACTGCGGCTGACAATTTTATTTTATGTAACAGCGCTGCCGCGACCTTGCGCAACGGATCCCAAAGAGAGGTTACGGCGTGAGAGCCTCCTGTAATTTGACCAGTCGCTCGTCTGATTTCTGCCGGAGATAAAGTCGCATCAATGGAGGACATTTCAACGTCCAGCTCTTCGGCAAGAATCATCATTGCAGCGGTTAATATACCTTGCCCCACTTCCATTCGTGGAAGCTCAAAACGGACGCGGTTATCACTCGTTATCTTAATTAAATAATCGTAGTAGAAAGGGTCACCGGAGATAAGCAACAGATCTGTTAAATCCAGTTCATCTGCAAGCTCAGGTATTCCTAACAACTGGGCGTTGGCACCCTGAGGGCGAAGAGCACCGCCGGTTATATGTAACGCAACGGCAAAACTCGAGCCCTTGAGCATGTAACCAATAAATTTTCTTCGTCCGACGTTTTCTGCCTCGACAATGTGTTCTTCATCACTATCGGATTGATCATGTATCTGTGAGGAGGTAATCGTGTCTACTTGTTCTGCATGGTTGCTTTTTGTCATAAATTCTCCGTTACAGTTCAAGACCTTCGATAGCTAAACTTAACCTTAAGGAAAGTCGTTTATTTAATTCAGGTAATTGCAGCTTGCTAAATACCTGTTAACGAAACGTTATCATAAAGTATAATTTATTAAACATTAATAATAAGTAATACTAAATAGGGGTTTTCCCTTATGTATGGAGCATGTTTTTTGTGAGTTGGATAGTTGAAGAGAATTCGTTTGAGGCATCTCATCAATCTGATCTTCATGGGCTGAGTCTACCAACACCAAAGCGTCTATATATTCGGGATAGGTGAGGGCGTAGCGTTGCATGTTTACCCGCCAAATGAATGGCCTACAAGGATAATTGGTCCGGTAATATCTTTTTTTCTAGAACCGAGTGAAGTTCAGCGACAAATTTCGGTCAAATAAACTGGTAACGACTAAACAAAGTATCTGGCTCGGGAATGGTGATTTTCCCGTAATGTCGTTTCAGTAAACCTTCACTTTCAAGCTCACCTAAAAGCTGATTAACCGTTTGCCTACTACTATTTATCATTTGCGCCAAAGACTCTTGCGAAAGCGTTAGCGTAATCGTGTTGTGTTTAGGCAAATGCTGACCATAGCTGGTGGTAAGCATCAATAGCCTTTTTACCAGCTGGTGCTTAAGGCTAAGCCCTGCACTTGAGTCAATAAACTGAAATGCACTGCGTACTCGCGTGCATAAAAGACGAGTAAAATGCGGATACAGTTCTGGATACTGTTCAAGTAATGCCTTAAACGCGTTTTTTTGAATTATAGCAACGACGGAGTTTGTCTCACAGAAGTTGTCGTGAGTACGGGGGAGGTCGTCAAACATTGATATTTCACCAAACCAGGTGCCGGGCCCAAGTAACGCGAATAGCATTTCGCGGCCATCTACACCTACCGTAACAACTCTTAAACGGCCTTCGCACACACCATAAAAACCTACACCGTCTTCACCTTTGGCATGCAGTTGTTGCCCTGCTTTTAAATGCTTAAGACGCATCTTTTCGAACATGGCTTCCTGTAAATAGGGCGGCATCTCGCTAAACCACGTAGAGCTAGTCAGAACAGGTTTAAATTTTTCCATTTAACAAATGTCTTACAATGTCGTATATCCGACAGTGTATAGCAATTACTGCGCGTAATGTAGGCGGTAAGAGAAAGTAAATGGAAGTTTCATTGAGGCGCTCGTGGTATCGAGCCTTTCAATTAAGGCTCACCCGGCTCAAATGAAATTAATTTGTACGTTAAAAGAGTAAAGCTATGACAGATTCAGTAAAGTCGAAAGTTAGCAGTGAAGAATGGCAAACCCGTGTTGACCTTGCCGCGTGTTACCGCGCAGTTGCTATGTATGGTTGGGACGACCTTATTTTCACTCACATTTCTGCCCGTGTTCCTGGGCCTGAACATCATTTTTTAATTAACCCATACGGTTTAATGTTTGATGAAGTTACGGCATCCAGCCTAGTAAAAGTTGACCTTAACGGCAATAAGGTGATGGAAAGCGAATACGACATTAACCCTGCGGGTTTTACTATTCACAGCGCTGTTCATGAAGCACGTGACGATGCCAAATGCGTGTTGCATTTGCATACAGCAGAAGGCGTGGCGGTATCTATTTTAGAAGAAGGGTTGCAGCCTTACTCGCAGCAGTCCCTTTTTCCACTAGCGTCCCTTTCTTATCATGCCTATGAAGGGGTGGCGTTAAATCCAGAAGAAAAAGCGCGGCTGGTTCGCGACCTAGGCGATACCCAATTTATGATTTTGCGCAATCACGGGCTTTTAACCTGTGCAGACAATATTCCCGATGCCTTTTTGTTTATGTTTATCATGCAGCGTGCCTGTGAAATTCAGTTAAAAGCGCAGGCCACAGGCAAACCGCTTATTCCAATTCACTCTGCAATTCTAGATGGCATTCGTACACAAGCCGATCAAGTTACCCGGCAGGCTGGTGGTTCGTTAGCATGGCCGGGTATTAAACGACGCGTTGAACGCCGTTTCCCTGGATACGATAAGTAACTATTTAAAGTTAACGTTATCCAATACCACGATCGCAAAGGGTGAGGTGGACAAAAAACGCGAGCTAAAGCGCTTTCGCTTTAAGCGTTCCCGGTTTAAAAGATTGTATAAACTTCGGCCGCCTCTTTGATATGGCGGCTAAACGTGCATCATAATGACGTAAATTAAACGAATCACCGACAAGATAAATCGGGGGCGCTGGGTTACTAAAAGCCTAACTTGAGGTACACTTAGCGCCATGAAAATACTTCTTGAAGATACCATTCCGTTTGGCACCGATTACCTTAATAGCGTAGGTGAGGTTGAAACCTATGCATGGCAATCTCTTGTGCCTGAAATGCTGCGCGATGTAGATATTCTTGCGCTGCGTTCTACTACCAAGGTTACCCCTGAACTGCTGACTAGTGCTAACAAGCTTAAGTTTGTTGCTACGGCAACAGCGGGAACCAATCATCTAGATAAAACGCATTTAGATAGCGTGGGTATTATGCATAGCAGTGCAGCAGGCTGTAATGCGGTTGCGGTTGCCGAGTACGTGTTAAGTGTTTTATTACATGCGCAAAAAGCCCAAAAGCTCGATTTATATAATGCGACAGTGGGAATAGTAGGTGCTGGTAATGTGGGAACTGCATTATCAAGAATTTTAACGGTAATTGGCGTTAACCACTGTCTGTATGACCCACCGCTACAGCAAGCGCTAGCAAAATCTGGTAAGAAGGAGCATAACGGTCAGTCATTTGTAGACCTAACGCAAATAGCAAAGTGCGATGTTATCTCGCTTCACGTGCCTTTTATTAAAGGCGGCGAATATCCTACATATCAGATGATAGACGAAGCGTTTCTGGAAGGATTAATGTCAAACCAGCTGCTTATAAATGCATGCCGGGGCGAAGTTATAGATGAAGAGGCACTACTTAACCTGCTTCAACAAGAACAGGCGCCAACGGTGGTTCTCGATGTGTTCGATAATGAACCTGCCATAAATACAGCATTATTTGACTATGTTTGGTTCGTTACACCACATATCGCGGGGCATTCTGTAGAAGGCAAAGTGCGCGGTACGCAAATGATTTACGAGCAGATTTGTGAGGTAGCGGGCACAGCTCTAGATAAAGAACTCAGCGATTTTCTAGATAAGACCAACCCAATAAACGCTGAGTTAGCATCGCCAGAAGCATCTCGGTTATCGGTTGAAGATCTTACTGCGGTATTTCACAAGGTGTACGATGTTGCTATTGATGACGAAATAACGCGAAACGCTTTTCCATCAACATCAAAAAATAACGAAAAGGCGAAATCTGACTTAGCAAATACGTTTTCTGCACTGCGCAAGCAATACAGAGTACGTCGCGAGTGCAGCGCCTATACGTTACACTTGTCAAAGAACACCAGTAAACAAATTCAAAACACTTTCACCAAGCTAGGCTTTTTCGTTAGTCTGGTTTAGTTATTTTCTTATTAGGAGCATAAAGCATTATGTCGCAAGCGTTTGACGTAGCGGTACTTGGCGCAACTGGTTTAGTGGGCCAAACCATGATTGAACTATTAGAAGAGCGAGACTTTCCGGTAAATCGTTTGTATCCTCTTGCCAGTAAACGTTCAGCTGGTAGTACTGTATCGTTTAAAGGCGAAGACATTGAAGTATTAGATGCTGATGATTTCGACTGGTCATTAGTGCAATTTGGCTTTTTCTCAGCCGGTGGAAGTATCTCAGCAAAATTTGCTCCGCTAGCCGCAGAGGAAGGCTGTATTGTTATCGACAATACTTCAGAGTTTCGTTATGAGCCAGATATCCCACTTGTGGTGCCAGAAGTTAACGCTCATGCACTGGCAGAGTTTCGCAATAGAAACATTATTGCAAACCCAAATTGCTCAACCATTCAAATGTTGGTTGCGCTTAAACCTATTCAAGACGCCGTTGGTATTGACCGTATTAACGTGTGCACGTACCAGTCGGTCTCTGGTGCAGGTAAAGAGGCTATGGAAGAGCTGGCTAAACAAACCGCAGGTTTGCTAAACGCACGTGAAGTAAAGCCAGAATCGTTTAGTCGCCAAATTGCCTTTAACGTTATCCCTCAAATCGACGTATTCCAAGACAACGATTACACCAAAGAAGAAATGAAAATGCTGTGGGAAACCCAAAAAATTATGGGCGATCAAAGTATTTTGGTAAATGCGACGGCTGTGCGTGTACCTGTCTTCTATGGTCATGCTGAAGCTATTCACCTTGAAACGCGTTCGCCAATAGATGCGCAGCATGTTAAAGAGCTTCTAGCCGATGCACCAGGAGTTACCGTGTACGACGGAAATGAGCAGTTCCCAACTCAGGTTAGCAGCGCAAGCGGTAACGACATTGTGCACGTGGGTAGAATTAGAAACGACATTACTCACCCTTGTGGCTTAAATTTATGGGTGGTTTCAGACAACATCCGCAAAGGTGCAGCGACAAACAGCATCCAAATTGCTGAGACGCTAATTCGCGATTACTTGTAAAGGCTTTAGCAGAGGCTCTTCCTCTGATTGAATGGATAAGCACAGGAAAAGGTAAACATTTTTCTGTGCTTGCCGATACGCAAACTAAGCAGGGTGTTTGTTGCGATGAAAAGAATGCGTCTGTTGCATTGTAAAAGAGAAAACGTATAGCGAATTTGGCTTGCTTAACGCGATGAGAAGATAAATCTCAGGTCAATAAATATGCAGCATTTAGCAAAACTTCAAGCATTAGATTAGACCAATACTACTGTCTAACTAGATCACCCTTAATAACTGGTTTATAGTTTGTAAGGTTAGGAACAGAACAAACTTAAAAACAATAGTCAGTCAGGCACTTAGGCGAACAGTAATAACTATAAAAAGCGCAAACAAATCTTATTGCTAAGTTCATAATGACTGTAAAACGCTAGCTTGATGATTAATGGCTTCAAGGTGGCTTAAGAATAAAAATAAAAGCCAATATATTCTTTTGTGGTGATTGGCTAAAAAATCCGCCCACACGAACCGGGTGGTAAAGACGCTTGAGGGCATATAGGACTGCTATGAAATTGCATTTGACGGGCTTACTTTTACTCACATTATGTTTGTCTGGCCCTGTAATCACTGTTGATGCACAAGAACGCGCTACCTTCTTAAAAGGTCCGAAAGACGCAACTGATCTATATTCTGGTCTAGAGTATGGACCTATTGATGCTAACGATACCCTCTGGCGTATTGCCGAGCGCTATCGTCAAAACAATAACCTGAGTGTCTATCAGGTTATGGCTGCTATTTATGAACTCAACCCCAATGCATTTGAAAATGGCAACTTAAACTTATTAGTAGATGGCGCAGTTTTGAAGCTGCCGTCCGAGCGTTATATTGCCAGAATCGACAAACAAAAAGCGCAAATGCGAGCAGAGCAAGACGATAGGGCATTTGCTGAAGCGCTTAATAAGCCCGGTAGTAGCGTAAAAAATATCAAGCCTGTATCACCGTTAGTCAACCAGCAAGACCTCACTCAAACACAAACTGACATTGAGCAAAAGATCAACCGCTTAGATCAGGAACAGACTCGTCAATTCGATGAATTACGTATGCAATTTGCCGCTTCGCTAGAAAACGTTGAGGCAATATTGAATGAAAATAAACGTTTATATGAACGCGTTGAAGCCGTAAACGGTGAGCTAGAAACCTTGCGTAGCCAGGTTGAAGGCGATGTTAAGAGCCAGCTCGATATGCAAGTGGCACTTCAGCAAGAACTGCTCGAAATGATTAAAGCCGAGCAGGCTCAGCGCGAAGCAGAAAAACAGTCTTCGTTTTTAAGCGCACTTACCAGTCCGTTAGGCTTGATCATTGGCTCTGCAATTCTGTCGCTATTGTTGGTAGGTGGCCTAATCATGTGGCTGCTTAAACGCAACAGTAAGCCTGAGGAAGCGCCCTCGACTGGGCCCACTATCACAGCTGATAACGACGAAGTTCCGGTGCCAGATACTGACATTGACGATCTTTCAAGTGCCTTAGCTCCAGATTTAGATGACAAAGCGGAGTTATCAGATGATGACTTGTTCAATGATGACGACTTGCTTGACGACGTCCTTACCTCTGATTTGGAAGAAAGCTTAGATGATGAATTAGAAACATTTGCCGATCTTGAAGACGACATGTTGGTGCCAGGCGATGACAACGATGATTTGTTTGAAGCGGGAGCCGATGAACTCGATCAGAGCGAATTAGATAGCTTGTTTGACGATGATGATTTGTCAGACAAGGTATTAAATGAAAAAGAAGCAGATGATCTTGAAGGCTTTGACCTTTCAGGTGATGACGACATCTTTGATGAAGATGCTGTTGAAGATGGCGAGCAAGAGGCAGCGGCCACGGAGGAAGTTGCGACAGATGATGACGACGATTTCGATATTGATGACTTGCTTGACGATGTGCAAAGCCAAGACGTTGATAAGTCGGAAAGTGTTGAGTCTGATGAATCCGATGAAGTAGACCCTGATGATGTATTGGCTGAGGTTAATGGGGCAGCCGATTCTGAAAACGTTGATGAAGACGATATAGACGCCTTGCTTGCAAGCTCGGTAGATCCGGCGCCTGACTCGGAAGAAGAGGAAGAAAGTGCTGCATCTCTGCCAAGCGTAGAAGATGAGGACGACAAGCCAGAAATAAGCATTGACGATTTGCTTGAAGAGCATGGTGTTGATGCAGATCTAACCGATGAGTTAGACAGCAACGACGACCTTATCAATGAAGACATGCTGAGTAAGCTCGACGACGAGATAAATCAGCAAAACAAAGAAATAGATAAAATCACCGACGACTTGCTTAACGAAATAGAGCAAATTGAAATGATGGGTGGTTTAGGCGAAGAAGATGATGAAGACAAAGATGACCTGGAAGGTGAGATAACTACAGCGGCACCGTCACCTCAGTCAATTCAAAGCCTTGATCCCATTACTGATGATTTAGATGAAATCGCCACCGACGAAATAGAAACTGATGCTGATTTAAGTGACCCTCTATCCGACGACCTTATTGCTGAGCTCCAAGCGGAAGATGAATATTTGGAAGAGCCTTCAGATGGTGAGGAGCCTTCAGCGGAGAAAGAACTTTCAGCAGATCAAGAATCGCAAGAGGTAAGTGATTCAGTATTAGATGAGTTCGAAGAACGTGATGAAGACACTTCAAATGAATTACCTTCTCAAGCAGAAGACGATGGCGACTTTGATGACCCATTTACCGACGAGTTGCTCGCTGAGCTTGAAGCCGAGCTGGAGGGGGAACCAGAAGTTAGTCCAAGCGCTGACCCTGAAGCTTACGATGAAGATGCAGACTTTACGGTTTCTGATAACGAAGAAGGCGAAGACGATTTAAGCGACCCTCTAACTGATGAGCTTCTCGCTGAACTAGAAGCTGAGGAATCTAAAACCAGCGAAGATGTAGACCAGTTGACAGACGAATTACTTTCTGAACTTGAATCTGAAATAGAGTCTGAAGGTGATACAGACGCAGTATTTGATGCTACTAGCGAAATCATTGCACAACCTGAAGAATTAGAGCCAGCGCTAGAAGAACAACCAGAGTTAGGCACAGAAGTAGAGCCCGAACAAGATGCCGACATAGGTTCAGAACTAGAGCCTGTATTAGAAGCAGAGCTGGAATCTCAGCCTGAGCCTGAATCAGAACTAGACTTTAATACGGAATCAGAAGAAGGAGAGTTAGCACCTGAAGATAAGGTTGAGGTGGAAGCTGACGCTGATGACGATAATGCAGAGCCAGAGCCAGAGCCAGAGCCAGAGCCAGAGCCAGAGCCAGAGCCAGAGCCAGAGCCAGAGCCAGAGCCAGAGCCAGAGCCAGAGCCAGATGCGCAACCGGAGTTGGGTGCTGAAGTAGAGCCTGACCAAGATACCGATATAGAGTCAGAACTAGAGCCTGAATTAGAGGCAGAGTTAGAGTTTCAGCCTGAGACCGAATCAGAGCTGGAATTCGAAGAAGAACAAGAAGCTGAGGTCGAGCCGGAATTTGATCCCGAAAGTGGCGAGGGCGATTCTGACGACCCATTAGACGACGCCATTGAAGCGTTCGAGAAACAAATGATGGACGACATTCCTTCTTTCGGTGATACGGAGCCATCAGCGGAAGAGAAGCCATCAGCGGAAGAGAAGCCATTTGCGGACGAAAAGCCGTCAATTGACGATGTCTCTAGCGACGAATCAGAGCCATCAGTAGAAGAAGACGGCGACGAGTACGACGACAGTCTGTTAGATGCAGCATTCGATGAAATAGATAGTTTTGAGCTTGAGCAAGAAGTCGACGGTGTTGATGAAAGTAACCAGCAACCCGAAGAGCCAGACTTAAACGAGAGTGACTCAGATAATAGTAAAGAACAAGAATTCAATGAACTTGATGACGTGCCAGGCCTCGGCGATTGGTTGTCTAGCTCCGATGACGATGATGCTGTCGACGACAATGAGATACTCGATGACCTAGACAGTGCTGAGTTTGATGAACTTCTCCAGAGCCTTGAGTCAGGCGATGCCGCAGATCCAAGCGACATCGAAAATGAAGATACACAAGAATCAGTCGCAGAGAGCGATGAAGATACATTCGAACCTGAACAGGAAGCTGATGACGAAGCTACGTTTGAGTTGGAAGAGAATGTCGATGACAATCTTAAATCAACGGAAAACGATGATACCTTCGAGATAGATGAAAACGACGAAACTCTTGAGTTAGATGATGGCGACGACCTAGAATCAGCGCAGGATGATAATGAAGAAGAAACTTTCGCCCTTGAAGACGATGACTCTGAACTAGCGTTAGACGACCTCGACATTCCAGATGATGTGGACTTAGATATCGCCACGCCTACGGAAATTGAAGAGGACCAGCAGGATGTAGAAAAAGCAGAGCCTGAAAAGGAACAAGAGGAAGAGCTGAAGCTTGATAATCCTGACTTAGATTTGGCTGCTTTACTTAGCGACGTCGATGCTGATAGTGACTCTCCAACATCTTCCGAAGATTTCCTTGACGTAGAAGCGCTGATGGACGATGGCGACGATTCAGATGCCACTGATCCAGATAGCCAAGCGCTAGACCTGGATGTGAGTTTATCTGACTTTACTGGTGTATCTGACGATGACACGGTAATTGATATTGATAAAGATGCGGGGCAAAACGCGAATTTAGATTTGGCTCGTGCATATATTGAAATGGAAGATGCAGATGCTGCGAAAGAGTTGCTTGAAGAAGTAATGAAAGAAGGCAGCGAAGAACAAAAGCAGGAAGCGGCCTCAATTCTACAAAAGATTACCTAATTCGCTTGTAGGAGTAGGCGTAAACCTGCATTGATTGTCGTATTTAGCGGCCTGTATATTGATAGGATATACAGGCCGCTTTTGATTTCATCAACTTGCATTTATTTGCCATGCAGTGGCTGGGCTTTGATTATAAGCAGCATTGCATGTTGTAAGCGAGATGACTACACTTAGCGCCTTTTAAGAGACGGGGTAAAACTGATATGGGGCGAATTGCCTTAGGGATTGAATACGACGGTGCTGCAGTTTACGGTTGGCAACGCCAGCGCGAAGTACCGAGTGTTCAAGAGCATCTTGAAAAGGCACTATCGACAGTAGCCAACCAACCTATTGAAGTGCAATGCGCTGGACGTACCGACGCAGGTGTGCACGCGACTGGACAAGTGGTTCACTTCAGTTGTGATGCTCCACGGTCAGAGCGCGCATGGACGCTTGGGGTTAACGCAAATCTTCCAAACTCTGTTGCTGTTACCTGGGCGAAAAACGTAAGCGATGATTTTCATGCTCGTTTTTCTGCTACCCATCGCCGCTATCGCTACGTTATCCATAATGCAAAAATGCGCCCAGCAATTTTGAACTCGGGTGTTACCCACATTCACCGTGAATTAGACGAGAAGAAAATGGACCTTGCCGCCCAAGCGCTATTGGGTGAACAGGACTTTACGTCGTTTCGCGCAGCATTGTGCCAAAGTAAAACCCCGTTTCGCAATGTGACCGATGTAAGTGTGTATCGCCAAGGTCGCTATGTGATTATTGATATTCGTGCCAATGCGTTCTTGCATCACATGGTTCGCAATATCACTGGCGCGCTGGTCGAAATTGGGGCGGGGGAGCAAGATGTAAATTGGGTTGCTCATCTGCTAAGTTTAAAAGATAGAAGCAAATCGGCAGCCACGGCGAAGCCAAATGGTTTGTACCTGGTAGACGTAACTTATCCTGAAGAGCATAACCTGCCTAAAGGGCCCTTGGGACCACTGTTTCTGCCAGATTGCACATAACACTGTCGATGTGTACAAGGAAGTATTGTGACCACGTTTCAATTTTTATCAAAAACTTTTGGTTTGTTATTGTGTTTAACGGCATTAGAGTGCGGTGCTGATATAAAAGATAAAAAACCTAGCATACGTTTCGCGGTTAACACACCAGGTGCTGCCCCATATTTATATTATGATGAGAACTCAAAACGCTATGAAGGCATAGTCGTCGATTTTTTTAACTCGGATGAGCTATCGAATCAGTTTCGTATCGTTTATTTGGACTCGAATCGTGCTAGAAGCGAAGATTTATTAAAATCGTCATCGATAGATTTGTTTTTATCTTCTGAAAGTTGGATAAGTAAACCGAACGACTTTCTGTTTAGCGAAGAGTTGATAAAGCATGACAGCTATATCTACTCAACTTCAAATTTTGAAGGGCCATTTGTACCTGAGGAAAACTTATCCTCTAGTATCTGTACTAGATACGGCTTTACTTATCCCGTTTTACAGCAGTTCTTTGGGACAAAAGAAGACAGCATTCAGAGGGTTGACTCAAGTAGCCAACTTACAATGGCTATGATGATGTCGAAAGGGCGTTGTGACTTCACGATAATGAATGAACACAACGCGCGTGCTGTTATGTTTAACAAGGTGTTTTGTTCTTCAGAATTCTATCAGTCTCCTAACATTGTTAGCCGGGTTCGTTTAGTGTTTGTTATTCGTTCTGATTTAAACTCTCTCAAAAATAAAATAGATAGTGCGCTGAAGCACTTTGTCGAAAGTGGACAACGGCAACTTTCGCTAGAACGTCACTCAGGTGTTAATCGGTTTCCAAAACTTACATGTCACGGTGCTCGGTGAAACCAGCATTCTATGAATTTTGCCAGTGATAATTTAAGTAAAAGCTAACAGCGGTGAGCATTACTGATATCGACTGCCAACTTCTAAGACCAGTTTTGTTTTTTCCATTTCGTTGTATTGTGGTCTAATAGCGCGCTATATTAGGTAGCTGTTCTATTGTGTTACGTATTTTCTCTTTGTAATACAGTATGAAACTTAAAAATTTAATGCGTTGTTGACCACAAGTATGAATAAACATTAATCGTCATGGTCGGCAAACAAAAACAAAGGATTCAATTTCCATGAGCTGGATTCAAAAAATTCTTCCTCGCACGCAAACTTCACACAAAGGTAATGTGCCAGAAGGTATCTGGACAAAGTGTGGTTCATGCCAAGCCGTGCTGTATAAGAGCGAACTGGAAAAACTTCAGGAAGTTTGCCCTAAGTGCGACCACCACATGCGCATTACTGCACGCCGTCGCATCGATGCGTTCTTAGACGATGGCGATCGCGTTGAGTTAGGTGCAGAACACGAGCCTCAAGACGTACTTAAGTTTAAAGATTCTAAACGCTACAAAGACCGTATTGTTGCAGCGCAAAAGTCGACTAATGAAAAAGATGCTCTAGTGGTAATGCAGGGCAAGTTAAAAGGTATGCCTGTAGTCGTTGCATGTTTTGAATTTGCGTTTATGGGCGGCTCAATGGCGTCAGTAGTAGGTGCACGTTTCGTTGCCGCTGTTAATGCATGCTTAGAAAATGATATGCCACTAATTTGCTTCAGTGCAAGTGGTGGTGCGCGTATGCAAGAAGCGCTTATGTCATTAATGCAAATGGCTAAAACATCGGCTGCCCTTGCTAAGATGAGCAAAAAAGGCCTGCCTTATATTAGTGTGCTGACCGACCCTACAATGGGTGGTGTATCTGCAAGCTTGGCAATGCTTGGTGACGTAAACGTAGCCGAGCCAAAAGCGCTTATTGGTTTCGCGGGCCCTCGCGTAATCGAGCAAACAGTAAGAGAAAAGCTGCCTGAAGGTTTCCAGCGCAGTGAATTCCTTGTTGAGAAAGGTGCAATTGATATGATTGTTGACCGCAGAGATATGCGTGATAGATTACACAGCCTGTTGGTTAAGTTGCATTATAAGAATTAGTGAATAACGAAAACAATTTAAAACCTGGCTCAGTGCCAAATAAAGAAGGCGCAAAGGCGCCTTCTGCTTCAAAAAAAAGCCTGAGCCAATGGTTGTCCTACCTAGAATCTATTCATCCTAGCGCCATCGATATGGGGCTAGACAGAGTGAAAGAAGTGGCCAATGCCATGGCACTTTCACTTAGCCAGTCTTTGGTTATTACTGTTGCAGGCACAAACGGTAAGGGCACAACGTGCCGCTTACTCGAGCAGGCCATACTATCGCAAGGTAAAAGTGTTGCGGTATACAGCTCGCCTCATTTGACCGATTACCGTGAACGAGTGCGTTATAACGGCGAATTACCGCCTGCCAGTGAATTTGTCGATGCTTTTGAGTTTGTTGAAAGCGCGCGAAAGAGCACGGGTGGCGAACCCATTACCCTGACTTACTTTGAGTTCGGTACACTGGCTGCAATGAAAATGATGCAGTCATGGGCGATCGATGTAGTTATTCTTGAAGTGGGGCTCGGCGGGCGTTTAGACGCTACGAATATTATAAACCCTGACCTTTCCGTTATAACCACCATCGATCTCGACCATCAGGATTGGCTTGGCAATACAAGAGAAAAAATCGCTCGGGAAAAAGCGGGCATTATGCGCAAAAACGGTAATGCAGTGGTAGGTGAGCTGTTTCCTCCATCATCGCTTTACGATGTGGCAAACGAACTACAAGCTAACGTACGTTGGGCTACACAGGACTTCGTCACAGTCGTAGCAGGTGATTACAGCGAGTGGAGCTGGAAAGGAAAGAGTAACAGCTACGCGTCGCTACCTTACCCTAAAGTTCCACTTCAAAATGCGAGTACAGCGTTGGCCGCGCTGGAGCTACTAGATTTGCTGCCCGAAGAAAGTGTGGTTAGGGACATTATCGAAAATACCACTATGCCGGGTCGCCAACAAACTATTAGTGAATCGCCTCTTGTTGTCGTAGATGTTGCTCACAATCCACAAGCTACTTCTGCCATGCAAGAATGGCTAAACCGTTACGATGTTAGCCAAATGCGTGTTGTTGTGGGTATGCTTAAAGATAAGTCTATTGCTGAAACCTTGGCACCACTTTCCGGTCTTAACGCCAAGTGGTACTTAGCTTCAACAAGTGGACCGCGGGGTTGCAATGCAGAAGTACTTGAAAATGCACTTGTTAATGCCGGCACAACCATAGAGAATATAGATACGTTTCAAGACGTGACTTCAGCATATCAACGTGCGCTTGCAGATTATCAAACTGGTGAACTTATTCTCGTTTTTGGTTCTTTTGTTACCGTTGCAGACGTGCTTGCTGAGCAAAACTAACGCGCGCATTGTAGGTAAAACCGTGTATTCAAGCAGGAGAGCACAGTGACATCGGCATTAAAGAATAGACTGGTGGGGACAATTATTGTTGTCGCCCTAGCGGTTATCTTTTTACCAGACTTTCTTGATGGCAAAAAGCAAACGAACAGAGAGCCTTTTGTCTCTGTTCCTGCAAACCCGCCTAAAAAGCCCATCGTAGAGCCTGAATCTTTTCCATCAGAGCGGGTAGCGAAAGCTGCGGTTCCGGCTGTGGAGATTGAAGATGAAACAGCGTTAGATGAAGAGCTGGTTGCTTCAAGTACAGGTAACAGCACGAATACTGACGAAGCTACAGCCGCTAAAGCGCCAGTGCCAAAAGCCTTTGAAGAAGAGGACAAGTTAGCGAGCCAAACGGTTGTTGATACGAAAAGTGCCACTGCCGATGATGACGCAGGCTGGGTTATTCAGCTTGGCAGCTTTCGTCATGAAAAAAACGTAAAAGCTCTGCTAGCCAAACTTGAGAAGGCTGGGTATAGAGCTTTTAGCCGCAAAATTCAAACCAGCTCTGGCCCGCTCAATAAAGTCTTTGTTGGCCCAGATTTAGATAAGAAGAAGCTGGAATCGGCACTACCGCATTTGAAAGAGCTCACCAAACTTAAAGGGAAAGTCACCACGTTCAAAGTTGAGTAGGGCGTATTCTTTCTTTGTTGAACCACGCTTACTGAAAGGAAGTGTCACGGATTGCATTACAGACTAGTAATATTTCTATCTTCTGTTAGAATGCGCGCCATCTCGCCAAAGGCTCGTTGCTTCGTCACAAAAAGCAACATCAACGCAATAAAGAGACGATGAACTGGGTAGACTTTTCCATACTGGGTATCATTGCGGTATCTACCTTAATAAGCCTTATTAGAGGGTTTGTTAAAGAAGCCATCTCGTTAGTGGTGTGGTTTGCTGCACTCTTTATTTCAAGTAATTTCTACGCTGACCTTGCCGTTTACTTCACAGCCATTGACGACCCTTATCTAAAAAACGGCGCTGCAATCGCCGCGCTATTTATTACAACGCTCATTCTGGGCGGCATGATTAATTACGTCATAAGCCAATTGGTACAAGCAACGGGGTTGTCTGGCACAGACAGGGCCCTTGGTATAGTTTTTGGTGCTCTGCGTGGCGTGCTAATCGTTAGCGCATTGCTCTTTTTTATGGATACCTTCACCGGCGCCGCTTCCTCTAATTGGTGGC
Organism: Alteromonas sp. ABD4_190; assembly: GCF_056160105.1. Taxonomy (NCBI): domain Bacteria; kingdom Pseudomonadati; phylum Pseudomonadota; class Gammaproteobacteria; order Alteromonadales; family Alteromonadaceae; genus Alteromonas; species Alteromonas sp. ABD4_190. The sequence continues at coordinate 409,172 of NZ_JBSWWN010000001.1, read as the reverse complement.
AAGCATCGGTGCTCATTCCAGAGTTTGGTGTCATCATTGAGTGGTTTTTCAGTTATGTGAAAGACTCCTCCAGTTTCTTAAATCCCGCTTGAAATAGGTAACGCACATGTGTGGTATAGTCGGAATAGTTGGTAAAACGCCCGTAGCTCAGTCACTGTACGACGGTCTAACGGTTATTCAACACCGTGGACAGGATGCCGCAGGCATTATGACTATCGACCAAAATATGTTTAATTTGCGTAAGGCAAATGGCTTGGTTCGAGATGTTTTCCATACGCGTCATATGAAAAGGTTATCGGGCAACATGGGTATTGGTCATGTTCGCTATCCAACCGCGGGTACGTCAAGCTCTGCAGAAGCACAGCCGTTTTACGTAAACTCGCCATTTGGTATTGCCTTTGCTCACAACGGCAACCTTACCAACGCCCATGAGCTACAGGAAGAGGTGTTCCGCATTGCACGCCGCCACATCAACACCACCTCAGATTCAGAATTATTACTTAATATTCTTGCTCACGAACTGCAGCAGGTAGCGGGTTTAAGCGTAAGCGCCGAACACATTTTTGAAGTGGTAACGAAAGTTCATAAGAAAATTCGTGGTGCCTACGCAGTCGTTGCGGCCATCATCGGCCAAGGTATTGTAGCGTTTCGAGATCCCCACGGTATTCGTCCGCTTGCGCTTGGTAAGCGTATGAGCGAACTGGGTGAAGAGTGGATGGTAGCCTCTGAAAGCGTTGCACTTGATGCAGTTGGCTTCCAATTTGTTCGCGATGTAATGCCAGGTGAAGCGGTATTTATTACGGAAGAAGGGCAATTGCATACTAGACAGTGCGCCGAAAACCCAGTCACCTCTCCGTGTATCTTTGAATTTGTTTACTTTGCTCGACCAGACAGCTTTATTGATGGTATTTCAGTTTATGCATCACGTGTAAACATGGGCCGCAAGCTAGGCGAAAAAATTAAGCGTGAATGGGCAGATCTTGATATCGACGTAGTTATTCCTATTCCTGAAACGTCGATGGATGTAGCGCTGCAAATTGCGAACACACTTGAACTGCCTTATCGTCAGGGATTTGTTAAAAATCGCTATATTGGCAGAACCTTTATTATGCCTGGCCAAACCATGCGTAAAAAGTCAGTGCGTCGTAAACTAAACGCCATCTCATCTGAGTTTAAAGGCAAGAGTGTATTACTTGTTGACGATTCTATTGTGCGCGGTACTACATCGGGTCAGATCATTGAAATGGCCCGAGAGTCTGGTGCAAAGAAAGTGTACTTTGCGTCAGCGGCTCCGGAAATTCGCTTCCCGAATGTATACGGTATCGATATGCCTTCGGCAAATGAGTTAATTGCATACGGACGAGAAATCGATCAAATTGCAGAGCTTATTCAAGCAGACGGTCTTATTTTCCAAGATATTTCTGACCTGGTTGAAGCCGTTCGCGAAGAGAATGATACGATTCAGCGTTTTGAAACATCAGTATTTGACGGTAACTATATCACTGCCGATATCAACCAAGAGTATCTTGAGCGCATTGATATGTCACGGGGTGAGGCAGCAAGAAAAGCACCTGTGGTGCAAGCTGAATTGAGTAACCTTGATGTACATAACATTGATGCTGCTGATTAGCATCTTTGGAATACGCTGATAGTTAGCCAGAAAAGCCGCTTTAAAGCGGCTTTCCTTTATCCATCTTGTATCGAACTGGAAGCGCTAGTGCACGAACACTGGCCCGCCAGTTAATCCCCACACTAATACCGAGCCTGTCATTAGAATAACCAGTAAAACTAGCCCGCATGTGACTACCGAGCTTGAGTAAATAAAGCCTTTGTCTTCTGGCATATGCATCAAAATAGGTACGCCGGAATAGAGTAGGTAAACTGAGTAGCTAATACCCACTAGCAGTGCCGTCATCACTACCCAAAGTTCAGGATAAAGACCGGCAAAGCCAACCATGAACAATGGTGTTGCCGTATAGGCCGCAAGTTCTAGTGACTGGGTATACGTGGGTGTTGCATCAAACGCTTTAGCCAACTCATGAATTAACACTGCCAGCGCTACAACACCGGCAATTAAGCCAAAATACATACCGATACCCATCATAATGGCGGTATTCTCACTTAGTCGTATTATGTCTCCAGCACCAATACTCCACCCAGTATGCGCACTAGAATAATAGGCTACGAGGGAAGGAATAAGTGCAATAAAAGCAATGTGGGTAAGCGCGTAAAAATAGGTTTCGTGTTTGGTATCAATGGTTTGCCACTCTTCTTTAGGGTGAGTGTAAATACCAATTAAATGGTTCAAAATCATAAAGTCCTGCCTTGTTCACCAACGTTATTATTTTAAAAAATATTGTTGTGGGGCAGGGTAAATACACGGACAAACCGTAAAACCAAGAAAACACGAACACGACGCAAGGCGTCAAACACTGCCGTTAACAATATATTTACAATCTGAGTGTGCAGCAGAAAAGCAAAGCCGTCAATAAGAATTGATTAATTTATAAACGGCTATAGGTGCTAGTTGGATTGTGGAACGCCGGAGTGAAAACGCAGTTCCTTATCGTCACTTTCAATAAGTGATTTTTCAACGCTTCCAAAATGAGCGACGCGCTCTGAAATATCGGTTTTGGCGATTTGCTCGGCAAGGGTAAGATAATCTTCAAAGTGTCTAGCCTCAGAGCGCAACAGCGACACATAGAACTTGCCTAAATCTTCGGAAACATACGGCGCAAGTTTGGCAAAACGTTCACAGGAGCGCGCTTCAATGTAGGCACCACAAATGAGCTTGTCGACAAGCTTTTCAGGTTCGTAAGTGCGTACGTGACGTAGCAATCCATTGGCGTAACGGCTTGATGTCACCGATTTATATTCAAAGCCCAACTCGTGCATAATTTCGAGTACTTGATAAAAATGATGAAGCTCTTCTTTAATAAGCATAACCATCTTATCTAACATGTCTTTTTTAAACGGATCTAAACCTTCAACATTAAACACGCTTTTAGACAGGTGCTTAGTATTTAGTGATTGCCAATCGCCCTCATGGCGGTAGGTGAAGTCTTCATAGGGCTTCAGCCAGCCAAGCAATACTTTACTCGTTTCCTCATCAGCCACATAGCGACGAAGCAGGTACATAGCCGATTGTGCTGCTTTAAGCTCGCAAATTAAGTGATCGGTAAGAATAACCCGAAGGTTTTCTTCTTTCTGCGCTTCGTCTATCCATGACTGTGGTGTCTCGCAATGTAAAAAATCATTGACGGGTGACAGGAGAGACGTGACTTCAGAGGAAGATATTACAGACATGTTGAAACTCGGTTTTAAGTGCTACGAATTTTCAGTTACATTTGAATTTGTCATACTTTCAACGGTAGTGTCGGCAAGGCAGCTGTCTGCGCTGTAGACTGAGGCTATCCAAATTCGATGCTTCTGAACTGAGCGTCAATTTTACTTGATACCCGCAAGCCGTTACAACTTAAAATCGAGGCCATTAAATTACAAAATGAATTACCTTGCCCATCTTTTTTTAGCACGCCCTACTGCCGACTCCCATTTTGGTAATTTACTTGGCGATTTCAGGCGTGGCGTTGATATAAGCACATATGGAAAAGCAGTACAGCTAGGTCTTAAAAACCACTACGAAGTGGATAAGTTTACGGATAGTCACGACAGTGTTTTGGCTGCAAAAGAACTGTTTGATAAAAGCCGCCGGCGATTTGCGCCTGTGGCGCTAGATATCTACTTCGATCACTTGCTGATAAAGCATTGGTCGACGTTCACGTCGCAAAGCTTTAACGAATTTCGAGAGCAAAGCTTTTCCTTGCTAGAGCAGAGACTGCCCACTATGCCAAGGGCAATGCAGCATAGCGTAGGGCACATGATAACCCACGATTGGTTTGAAGATTATGCTAAAGAAGAGGGGATTGCGAGGGCCATTTCAGTCGTTGCTAAACGAATTCGGTTTGCGAACTCTTTTCATCACGTGGTAGACGATATAAGTGCGAATAAAACGGAAATAGAAGCGAGATTTTTAACATTTTTCCCAGACCTCATCGCTCATATTAAGGACAGGGGGCCTGAAAATATCAATAAGGGTTAGTCGCCATAACAGAAACGTATCGAAGAAATTGGTAGTTCTATCGTTGATTGCTAAGCTCACTTATTAACAGCGATATAGTCTTGATTGATAGAGTCTCAAGTATAGTGCAATGATGGTCTGTATGAAAAACAGGTTAGCTTGCGCTCAACAAATAAAAAACCAAAAACTAACGACACACAAAAGACGAAAAAATGAAAAATCAACTCGCATCAAATAGAAATACTAGAGGCCTGCTATGTAGTCAGGTTAACTCAAAACACAAATTACAGTTTCACCATTTACTAACACTTACTAAAACACCCCTCCGCCCGTTAGCATGGCTTACGGCGGTGATGATTACTTTTGTCAGTTTGACAGCTAGTGCTTTAGCCCAAGAAGAGAGCTCGGCTTCCCACGCTCGTGCGATAAAAATTGATAGTAGTGTAGTAACAGAGCATGAAACCAAGATTCTTGGCAAGCGTGTAAAATACAGCGCTACCACAGGTACTCAACCGGTTTGGAACAGTAAAGACGAAGCGGTTGCCACGTTGTTTTACACTTACTATCAGCGCACTGACGTAAAAGAGAATACCGAGCGCCCGCTTATAATTTCTTTTAATGGTGGCCCAGGCTCTGCGTCAGTATGGATGCATGTAGCTTACACAGGCCCTCGCATTCTTAATATTGACGATGAGGGCTACCCGGTTCAGCCCTATGGTGTTCAAACTAATCCATACTCTATTTTGGATGTGGCTGACATAGTGTTTGTTAACCCAGTAAACACGGGGTACAGCCGTGTGTTACCAAAAGCTGATGGCAGCATGCCGTCGCAGGATGAACAAAAGAAGATGTTCTTTGGCGTTAACGCGGATATTAGCTATTTGGCCGACTGGGTGAATACCTTTGTAACACGAAATAATCGCTGGCGTTCGCCGAAGTATCTTATTGGTGAAAGTTACGGTACAACACGAGTTTCAGGCCTAGCATTAGAACTTCAAAACCGCCAGTGGATGTATTTAAACGGCGTCGTTTTGGTGTCACCAACAGATATTGGCATTGAGCGCAACGGGCCAGTAAAAGCCGCTAATAGACTTCCTTATTTTGCCGCCGCAGCTTGGTATCACAATAAGCTTGAACCAGAACTACAAAAAAAAGACTTAACTGAATTGTTACCCGAAGTCGAAGATTTCACTATCAACACGCTTATTCCGGCACTCGCTAAAGGTGGCTTCATTGGAGAGACTGAAAAGCGTGATGTGCTAAAACAAGTGGCGCGTTATTCTGGTTTAAGCGAAGCGTCTATTGCACAGAATAACTTAGATGTAAGCACAGCTTTCTTCTGGAAAGACTTATTGCGAGACGAAGGGAAGACCTTAGGCCGTTTGGATAGTCGCTATTTGGGCATAGACGCCAAGCAAAGTGGCGATCGCCCTGACTATTGGGCGGAGCTTACTTCGTGGCTGCATTCGTTCACGCCTGCTATTAATTACTATTTGCGTGAAGAGTTAAATTACAAAACCGATATTAAGTACAACATGTTCGGAAATGTGCACCCTTGGGATAGAAGTAACAATCAAACGGGGCAGAACTTGCGATTAGCCATGGCGCAAAATCCATATTTAAATGTGATGATTCAAGCGGGCTATTACGACGGTGCCACGAATTACTTCGATGCTAAATATACCATGTGGCAGCTAGATCAAAGTGGCACGCTAAAAGGCCGTTTAAGCTTTAAGGGCTATCGCAGCGGGCACATGATGTACCTGCGTCGCGATGACTTGAAGCAGTCTAACCAAGACCTACGTGAATTCATTAAAACAAGCACACCTAGTAAAGGTGCGCCTGCGATGTATAAAAGATAGTCAGAGGTATACGCCTGCTTTTTTGAGCTTTGCTAAACACTCGGCACAGCGCACTTTTAGCATATCTCTTAATAGCCTAACCGCTGGTGTAATAGACTGGCGGCTTGGGCAGATGAGCCACAGTTGTGTGGGTTTCGGTTGGTAGTCTGGCAACAAGGTAACAAGCCGACCATTTAATATGTCGTCGCAGGTATCTAGACTAGATTTAACAGCGACTCCTTTCCCTGCTACAGCCCATCTTCTGACCATTTCACCGTCATTAGCTGTCCGGTTGCCCTGCATTTTTACCTTTATCGGGTTATCGTTATGTACGAATTCCCATTCGTTATACACTTTATCGTGCAGCTGATAAAAAAGGCCGTTGTGACTTTGAAGGTCTTCGAAGTTTTTAGGTGTACCATGAGTGCTGATATAAGACGGAGAGGCAACAAGTAAGCGTGGCACATCACATATTTTAAACCCGTAAACGCTCGCATCGTCAGGCGAACCGTAACGTAGAGCTAAGTCGATTGGGTCGCGATAGAAGTCGATATTACTGTCATTTAAATTAAGCTTAACGCTTATTTTCTCATGCTCTTCCATAAAATCGTCAAGCCAAGGGGCAATCACATTGCGCCCCAGATCAGACGATAACCCAAGCCTTAGTTCACCTTCAATAACGCCGGCATCACCCTTTAAGTTCTGTTTAGCAGTAGTTAGCATCGACATGGCTTGTTCGCACGTCGGAAGAAAACGTTCACCTGCAGAAGAAAGCCTAAGCGAACGGGTTGTGCGAACAAACAATTCAGCGCCAAGCGCTTGCTCTACGCGTTTTACCGCCGCACTTGCCGTTGCGGTTCGCATATTTAAATGAGTGGCTGCAGCGGTAATGTTTCTAAATTCGGCTACTTTTATTACAACAGTTAAGTCATCGAGCAACATGATTTTCAAAAACCATTTGATAATGTTTCTAATATTGTGCTGTTTATACAAATTTAATCAAGGGTATGATGGAAATATTACTTAAAGGAGAAACGAATGATGAAAGCTATTGGCTATACCCGCTCGCTCGATATAAATGAACCTGATGTATTAATGGACTTAGAAGTCGATAAACCTAGTGCTTCAGGTAGAGATTTGCTTGTAAAAATTAGTGCGATAGCGGTTAATCCCGTTGATTATAAAATTAGGCAGCGAGTAAACCCAGAGGGCGGAGAACCCAAGATACTAGGCTGGGACGCAGTAGGTGAAGTAGTTGATATTGGCGCTGATGTTACCGAATTTACGGTAGGCGACAGGGTTTACTATGCTGGCGATCTAACTCGAGCTGGTTCAAACGCAGAATTTCAACTGGTCGACGAACGCATTGCCGGTAAAGCGCCTAAGTCTCTGTCAGACAGCGATGCTGCGGCACTTCCGCTTACTACCATTACTGCTTACGAGCTGTTATTCGATCATCTCGAATTAAAACAGCAAAGTGAAAAAAGCGACGAAGTGGTACTTGTTGTAGGCGCAGCAGGAGGTGTGGGCTCCATAATGTTACAGCTTCTTAAAACGCTAACGGGAGCCACGGTTATTGCTACTGCATCGCGTGAAAGCTCTAAACAGTGGGTGCAGGAATTAGGCGCCGATTACGTGGTCGACCACAGTAAACCCATGGCTGAGCAAATTAAAGGGCTAAACATTGGTGAAGTGACACACGTGGCCAGTTTAAATAATACTCACCAATACATTGATACCTACGTGGAAGTTATGAAGCCAAAAGGAAAATTAGCGCTAATAGATGATCCGGAAAGTTTAGATGTAGCAAAACTTAAACAAAAGAGCCTATCACTTCATTGGGAGTTTATGTTTACTCGCTCAATGTTTGAAACTGACGATATGGCTGGGCAAAGCCGTCTGCTTTCTCACGTAGCGTCGCTTATTGACGAGAGCAAAATTAAGACAACAGTTGGTAAACATCTAGGAAGGATCTGTGCAGAAAATCTTATTCAAGCACATAAGATATTGGAGGAAGGGCAGGCAATAGGAAAATTAGTCCTAGAAGGTTTCTAATTTCTAACACAATAAACTACGCTTACATCGACGTCTAAAGTTCATAGACGTCTTTTTTACCTATTTTTTAGCTTTACTAATGGGTTTTTATTCCTCTGTATCTAAGACTGTACCCGTTGTAACGTTGGAATACTTTACGGTGTGCGAATATCTCGATATATTAGAGGCTTATCTTGGAGCTGATATCGCTATCGGCATCATACTTTTAGTACATTTATTGTGTAGGGCTTAATAAATGGATTTACGCTTAAAAGCGTCGCGATTACTTCGTGCAGCGAGTATTTTTAGTTTTTTGTTTTTTTATTCCGCTGGCGCATTCGCTTTCAGTGACTTTGTAAAAGGTAATCCAAATAATGCAGCAGCATTAATTTACCTGTTACTGTTTATTGTTATTGTACTTCTTATTGTACCTCTCTATCAGTTCTATCTGAGTGCGGTTGAGTCATTAAAGCTTGAGCAAGAAAGAAAAGCGCACAATAGCATATTGGACTCTTTCGATACCGGAGCGCTCTATGTAGATGCTAATGGGAAGGTTATATCGTCTAACCAAACAGCCCTTACGCTATTTAATACTACTGAAGACCAGCTTTTAAGTAAGGACTTCACCTCTCTTTTCGCAAGTGCAGACAGACCCGCGCTTCAAGAAGCTAACAAAAGCGACCACGCCGTTGTAGATGCGAAACTTCAAAGTTCACGTGAAAAGCTATCTGTAAGCTTTGGTGAATCGATTGTTCAAGCGAAGTCGTCACTTCGAATCGTTACATTACACTCGGCAGAACACGAAATCGGCAGTGACTCTGGAAGAAACGTAAAACTACTGAATGAACTCTCTCAGACTAAGAAAGCGCTAACGGCCTCGTCATCAGAACTCGAAGCTTTGAGAATATCACTTGAACAGAAAGAAACAGAACTTTCAGGAAAAGAGAAGGAGCTAGAGTCCTTAAGCAAAGCGCATAAAAACGTTGAAAAGAACTCATCTGAACTACAAAAATCTTTAGATAAAAAATCAAAATCGCTCGACGAATCAAAAGCGCAGTTAGAAAAATATAATAGCGACATCAAAGAGAAAGAGAAGTTAATAAAATCCCTAGAAAGCGAAAAAGCGGATAAAGCCAATGAGGCTGTAAAACTATCTTCTGAGCTTGAATCATTGAAAGCAAATGTAACGGATAAAGAAGCGAGCTTATCAAAGTCTGAAAGTGAATTAGCAGAGTTAAAGGTTGCGTTTGAAAATACCGAAAAGTTGGTAGCCGAATACAAAGATTCGTTGGAGCAACAAGAAAAAGCAGCAGACGAAACTCAGCGAAATAAATTAGACGCTGCAGAAAAAGCACATGCAGAAGCTATTTCAACTTTGGATGCCAAGATCAAAACGCTTGAGTCTCAGTCTGATTCTGAAAAATCTGAGTTGCAGCAAGAACAGGCTTTACTTAAGAGTAATCTGGAAGAAGCAAACGGAAAGCTTGAAGCACTTCAAAAAGAACTGAATGAAGCGACCGAAAGGGCTGAAAGTAAAGCGACAGAAAACGAGAAGAGTAGCCAATTCATAGCAGAGCTTGAAGCTAAGATCACGTCCCTGGAGGATGAAAAAGCGAGACAAGCTAAGCAAATAGAAGAAAGCGAGAATAAATTTAAATCTACTCAGTCGGATGTGGACGGTAAACTCACTGATTTAAATAATGAGTTAGCTGAGTTACGCGATGAAAACAAAACCTTACAAGAAAAGCTTGAACAAAAAAATGTAGCGATTGACGATGCAGGGTCAAGAGCAAAAGAGATAGACGACAAAAACGCCAAACTCCAAGAAGAGTTTGAAGCATCACAAGCTGCATTGTTTGCTCTTCAACAAAGTGTTGAAGATAAAGAGGGCGAGCGTACCAAGTTCATTGAACAGGTTGAAGCGTTAAATAACGAAATAGAATCGTTAAAAGCGAATGCCGAAAAGCAGCAGACCGACTTAAGTAACAATGAAGCCAGGTTAATAGCTGACGTTGATGCAGCGAACGCCAAAGTTGCAGACTTGGATAAGCAACTGCAGCAACTTCAAAGTGAGAATACATCGTTGCAGTCTCGCCTTGAAGGCGATTCTGATGCAATTGCTCATGCTGACGAAAAAGTTAAGCAGCTCGAAGTTGTTAAAGCCGAGCTTGAGCAAGCGTTGGCAGATGAAAAAGCCACTGTCGCTATGCTAAAACAAAGCGAAGAAGAAAAGCAGTCGCAAGGCGAAGAGCAGTTAAAGCAACTTGAATTGGCTAAAGCCGAGCTTGAACAAGCGTTGGCAGATGAAAAAGCCACTGTCGCTATGCTAAAACAAAGCGAAGAAGAAAAGCAGTCGCAAGGCGAAGAGCAGTTAAAGCAGCTTGAATTGGCTAAAGCCGAGCTTGAACAAGCGTTGGCAGATGAAAAAGCCACTGTCGCTATGCTAAAACAAAGCGAAGAAGAAAAGCAGTCGCAAGACGAAGAGCAGTTAAAGCAGCTTGAATTGGCTAAAGCGGAGCTTGAACAAGCGTTGGCAGATGAAAAAGCCGCTGTCGCTATGCTAAAACAAGGCCAGGAAGAGAAACAGTCGCAAGACGAAGAGAAGTTAAAGCAGCTTGAATTGGCTAAAGCCGAGCTTGAACAAGCGTTGGCAGATGAGAAGTCTAATGTTGTTCAGCTTCGACAACTAGAAAAAGATAAACAACATCATGTTGATGAAGTTGAGGTTGCACTTAAGGCTGCAAAAGACGAAATTACGGCGTTAGAAGAAAAGGTTAAAGGTTCTTCAGAAAGCGCGGCTCAACACTCTGATAAGCTTCAAAAGTTAGAAGCATCTAAGACTGAGCTTCAAAAAGCGTTGATAGAGGCACAGGAAACTATTAGCAGTCTTAAGCAGGCAGAGTTAGCTAATAAATCTGTACAGAATGAGCTTCAAGAGCAGCAGCAAAGAGCTCAGAATGCAGAAGCAAACTTCGAAAAGCAGAAAGAAAGAGCGCAGCAGTTTGAGCAAGAGCTAGACTTGCTCAAGCAAGAACAGCAGAGGCTTAAAGATGAGCTTGAAGTTGCTGAAAAACAAGCTTCAACCGAGAGTGTCCAGCCTGCTGCCGCCTCAACTGTTGGCTATCCGGTTAGAGTTGATATCGAAGAATTGCCAAAACCTGAAAACGCTACCGCATTTTTTGATCTTAACTACTATTGGTCAGCTCAAGGGGAAGACGCAACATTATCTTCTTCATTGCATGAGTTGTTAACTGAGTTAGAGTCGCTTATTGATAGAGGTGATAAGGCTGTAGAGTCTGAGAAGTTACCTGCACTTGTTGCAACGTCTCAGTCACTGATGAAGCTTGCGCGTTCAATAAATTCAGACGCTTTGGTTGATTTGGCGCAAAGCTTAGAGAATGACTGCCGTCAAGGTTTGCTAGATAATGCCTTGATTAGATGGTACCCGACTAAGACAGGGCTGCAAAAGAGTTTGCGAGTGGTTTACGATCAATTACAGCGCATTTGACAATAATGTATATATACAAGAAAGCGGAGTCATGACTCCGCTTTTTTATTTCTAATGCCCAGCCGTGGGGAAACATCGACATAAAGTAAGGCTTTTTATGTAGACATCAAAGGTAGTACTAGGCCTAGTATCTATGCTGATTGGTATAAAGCACTTGTCCACTCTCCCACTAATAGAACATAGCTGCATTTTACGGATAGCCATGAGTGCAGCTAGTCCCTCAGCTTAAAGTCTAAGAGAATGAAATGTGTGAAATCACGATACTCATCATTTCTATTCGAAATTTAAGCGTACCTGTAGCGCTTATTATGATGAAGGATAGTCATGAGTAGGATTGAAAAAACGCCACCAAAAGTTTTAACCTGGTGACGTTTTTTGATATAGGTAGTAAAAATTACAGCGAATCAATCGTAAAGGTTTCACTAACCTTTAATGGGTTGAGTACATCGTTGCTAGAAAGTTCAACTGAGTATACCCCCGGCACTGTGCGTTCATCTGAGTCGAATTCAATGGTGAATTTGGTCTCAGTACGGCCAGCAATAGATTGACGATCAATGGTACTGCCATCAGGGTCTGATGCCTTCATCGCGATAAATCCACCAGGCCTAAAGTTAAATGTCGCAACCACGTCGACCGAGGCCACGCAGCGAGAACCGTCTGGGTAGGTAATACGACAATAGTTTGGCTTAGATTCGAACTTAACAAGCTGTAACTCGCTCGACAGCCCTGTACCTTCTTCTTCAGGTTCGCCTTGTAAGTTGGTAAGCAAGTTCTGTAATCGCGCGTTTTCGGCGTTAGCTTTTGCTAGCTGGGACTCAAGATCTGACTCACTGTTATTTTGTTTAAGATTAGCAATATCAGATTGAAGTACTTCGAGTTGAGCATTCAACTCGTCATTACGTGCTTTTGCATCCTCTAATGCTTTAGATGTGCCTTCATTATCGCTCACCTGCGTTATCAAACGCTCATTTTCTTCACGTAATTGGGAAAGTTCATCTCTTAACGCACGTGTAGCTGCTGCAATATCTTCTGATGAGTTATTGGAATCACGCAATTCTCTAACGGAACTCTTGAGAGAACGAATTTCATCATCGCGTTCGCCCAGCGAAATACTACAAGATTGCTGTCTTTCACGCGATTTCTCTAATTTGTTTTTAATCGAAACTAATTCGTCTGAAGGAGGAAGGGATGAACATTTTGCTATGAGATCATCACCTCCATTTTGCTGTTGAATTTGCTCGATGGTAGACACTTTATTGCTAAGATCTTCTTCAAGCTCAGCAACCTGTTTTGAAAATGCAGAAAGCTTAGATTCTAGCTCAGCTGACTTTGAGACGAGTGTTTGATTCTCTTCTACAATTTCATCTATATAAGATTGGTCTGCTGAAAGAGACTGATTCATTTTGAAAAAGAAATACAGTGCTAATATCACCAAGAATCCAATCACAGCGCCTAAATACTTTGCTGCATGTTGAACCACTCTTTCCATAAAATTGACAATTCCTCGTTAATATAGGCCTAAGATAATACAAAAGAAAAGGGCCATAAATAAGCTGTTATTTATAATCTTATTTTTTCTAACAACTCTAGAAGACTTAAAGATAAAAAAGCCCACTAAAGAGTGGGCTCTCTATTGTTTTCAAATTTAGAAAACGTAATTGATAGCGATGCGTCCTAGTGTTGCATCTCTATCTTCGTTTAAGTCGTCTGAGTAACGACTAATTTCAGCTTTTAAGGCAATGTTAGCGTCGTAATCGTAACGAATAGTTGCAGCTGAAACCGTATATTTTTGAGCGAATATCGAGTTCACTTCCAACAGGCTTGGTGTAATAGCAGTTTGGAAAGGTTCGCCCAATGCCGCTACTTGGTCAAGACCCTTAACTTCATCACCTTCAAATGACTGGAATGTTACAGAAGGAGTCCACTTACCAGCGCGGAAGCCCGCTGTTACATACCAAGCAATGTCTTCCGGTGTGTAAGATTCTTCGATATCAATGACAGTGTACTCACCACCAATAAACCAATCAAACGTGTCTACCTGAACACCAATACCCAAGAATTCAGCTGTATCGTCTTCCATAAGAAGGAAGTCTGCTAGCGACGGCGCAACGCCGCGAAGTTCGCTTTCAATTCGTTCATTTAGCTCAGGCTGGTCGAACGTAGCGTTTGTTGAACCGTATACTGCACGAAGGTTTAGCCATTCGTTAGCAATCTCTGCACTAAAGATGTAGCTAGTGTCACCTTCGATGGTACCTGCTGAAATTTCGTTTTCAAATGTACCGAAAGCTGCACCTAGTTTGTATTCCCAATCCCCAGCGAAGTCAGAGTAGTCTAAACGGAAACCATCTAAGTCGTTAAATGGTACGTCATAAACCGCCTGAGGAGCAGAAATCCAGTGGTGAGAATAGCCTACGTCCAACGAGTCTGAAATTCTGAAAAGCGGGTTACGGAAGCGCCCAGCAGAGATAGCTAAGTTGTTCGTTACACGATAGGTTAGGTACGCCCACTCGAAGTCAACGTCAAAATCGTTTTCACCGCGAGCAAGTACCTGTACAGTCGCTGACATGCGGTCGTTTACATCACCACTTGCCTGAAGTGCAAACAAACTCTCTTCACGAAAGCTAATCTTATCGTCATAGCCGTAAAGAGGGTCTTGCGTTGGAGATATAACTCTGTCTTCACTGGCAGTACCGCCAACGAAGTTAGCGAACCCGTTTATTCTTATGTTAGCTTGGGCTGTATTGACAAGGGCGACACTTAGTGCCGTTGCTAATAGTGCTTTTTTCATGACAAAATCCTTAGTCTAAGTTTACGACACTAACGTCGCCAGTTACTGAGGCTGAATCGATGTAACCAATAGCATTTTCGTCGCTTTGGATAAACTCGATTACTTTCGCATCTGAATCAAATTCTTGAGGTGCGATACCACGTCCAGTAAATACCAATTTAGCCCACATGGCTGAAACTTGAGCAGAACTTCGCCCTAAAACATCGCTGTCAAATTCCGAACGTTGTTGGTTGGTTGCTGGTTGTTGTACTATCGTTGCCGCTTTACCGTTAGGAAATGCGGTTTCTTTGCCTAGAAAAAGGCGTTTTACCGTCTGCTTAGTTATTGTCGCCTGATTATCAGGGTGAACTACAACAACGACTTCAGCAACGGCTTGCAGGCTGAGTAAGGCACCAAATAAGGTTGCGCCAATTGTGCGTTTCATTATGATCGTTTCCTTGAATCGTTATGATCGAATACAGGTCTACGTCGGGTCACATGATTGTGAGCCGAAGTGAATGTCTAGTTAGAAATATCAAATATTCGATTTATTCTTATTTTTAGTCGGCATATTGCCCAAAAAAAGCCAAGCGCACTCAGGTACATTCCGCCTTTCGCAAAGGCCTCCCAAAAATCTCTGAAAGAGTGTCGTTTCACGGTGTAAATGTCAAGACGAAATAGACAGTTAGCGTATTAAATTTGTCTCTAATGTATAAAAATTTGTATATTTTCAAGAATTATTTGCCTGAATAAGTGCGGTAGTTGGTTCGAAATTTAGGATTAATTACATGGTAAAATGCGGCATTTTAATCGTTTAAATGAATAATTATTCATTTATTTGAATAAACGGGTATGTAGATAATACTAACATAGCAGTGATAAGGCTGTGTTTTCGTAAAGCAAACTAACTCAATTGCAGTAACCTTTTTTGGATGATAAGTCGGCAAGCTTCTAGGTGACATTCATAATGAGAGCCTAGGTAGATACTTTTTTGTCTTATGAAAAATGGCGTATAACTTGTTGTATAGTCTCTGAAGGTTTCGATTTCATCGTCTTTGCTTGCAGGCAGCGCAACTATGCTACCTGCGGGTGTTAATCATCTTTTGTTCTGCGATAGAAAACGACGAAAAACTTAGCTTTGTATATTCACCAAAGTGCGCCCAGAAACCTGCCCCTTCAATATTGCGTCTATTTTTCCATTAACCTCGGTAAGGGTGACTTCTTTTGTCAGGTCGTCAAGACGCTCCAGTTTCCATTCGCTAGCTAATTTATCCCAAAGTCTCAATCTAGGCGGCATTGGACATTGTACTGAATCGATACCTAGCAAAGACACGCCGCGTAAGATAAAAGGAAATACACTTACATTAAGATTGGCAGAAGCAGTCAGTCCGCAACAAGTTACCGAACCACCATATTCGGTGGCTTTAATAGCCTGCGCTAAGTATTCGCCGCCTACAGTATCGACAGCGCCCGCGTATTGCTCTTTCAACATAGGGCGCTCTTTACTTTCTAACAGCTCGTCACGAGTTATTACTTTATTTGCGCCGAGGGTTTTCAAAAACGACTCATGTTCTTTTTTGCCGGTACATGCGACTACAGAAAAGCCAGCTTTGGCAAGAAGGGCAACTGCCACTGAGCCCACACCACCTGTAGCACCTGTTACCAAGATGTCACCCTTATCAGGCGTTATGCCGTGTTCTACTAACCCTTGTACTGATAGCCCAGCAGTGAAGCCAGCAGTGCCAATAACCATTGACTCCCTTAGCGTAAGGCCATCTGGCTTAGGTACCGCCCATTCACTGGGTATACGAATGTACTCGCCAAAGCCCCCGGAGGTATTCATGCCAAGGTCATAACCTGTGATAATAACCTCATCTCCTTCTTTAAACCGGCCGTCAGCACATGACACCACAGTGCCTGCTGCATCTATGCCAGGGGTATGGGGAAAATTTCTACTAACACCAGGGTTACCCGTCGCAGACAAGGCATCTTTATAGTTGAGTGATGAATACTCAACCTTGATGAGTAGTGAGCCGTTTGGCAAATCATCCAGTGAGCGCTCTGTGATGCCACGAGTGAATGATTTGTCTTCCTGTTTTTCTACAAGCAATGCCTTAAACGATGTCATACCTGTCTCCGTTGGTCGAAAATTTACGCTACCCATTGTGATGATATATAAACTTTGCGCAAGTATGCACTTTTTAGTAGGGTAGTACCCTAAAAGATACTATTGGAGTTATATTGGGCTTTTGGCTTTGTGTTTTTTGCAAAAGGCGAGCTGATCTCTAGGCAGTATCTTTTGCTTGATTAAGCTAAGAGGGCGAAATGGCAACAAATTTGAAAAGTGTAAAAACAGAGCCGTGCGATACGATTACTAAAGTCGAAGGGAAAGCAGCGAATTCAAAACAGTGCTCTAGTGAAAGCTCAAATGACCCTAAGCAATACATTTGTGGTGTTGCGGTATCCCTTGAGATTATCGGTGGTAAATGGAAGGGCGTTATTTTGTGGCACCTCTGTCATAAAACACTACGTTTCAGTCAATTGCGAAGGCGTTTGCAAGGCGTTACTCAAAAAATGCTTACTCAGCAGTTAAGAGAGTTAGAGCGTGATGGTTTGGTCAATCGGAAGGTGTACGCTGAAGTACCACCTCGTGTGGAGTACTCACTTACTGAGTTAGGTCGCACGTTGGAACCCACTCTACGACAGCTATGTGATTGGGGTAGGGCATACAATGACGACTACAGATAATGCGACTTAGGCTGCCTAATAAACGTGTTTTAGCTGAAAATATGGAAACATTAAACAATGAATTAGGTAAGGACAGCTAAGAACGGCGAGTACTGAGCAGATAGCAGTACTCGCCTTAGTAGTCGTGTATTTTATGATTTAAGCGATTAACGAACCAATAGACAATACGCTTTCTTCACCATCTGCAACTGTCTTAATAGTCGCATCCATTACGCTGAAGTCTACGCTCAGTGACGCTGCATTGCTGCCATTTTTCCAAGACAGTACTAAAACATTACCGCTGTAATTTACATCAAACGTTCCATTAAAGGCATCGCTTTCGTTTCTTAGCGTTATTAACTGCATCAAGCCTTTAACTACCGGCTTTTTAACCGCCTCTTCGACCATAGCAGAGGACAAATAAGGGCGGTTAATATCACGGCCAACATTAGTCCGAGCAAGCAATTCCATATCATTGTGTGCAGCAAGCATACCGCCGTAGTAGACTTGGGGAATACCAGGGCTAAAGAACTGAATAGCACGAGCAACCAAGTAGGCGAAATCATCCTTACCCAATGCATCGTAATATGTACAGTTAACTTGATACAGGTCTACATTGTTTGCCGCGGCTCCTGTAGCTTTTTTAGATTCACCGTTAGAGTTCACATGAATTTGTTCAACTAGCGCGTTGATGGCGTCTGCATTAAGAAGACCAGGCTTGTCACCACTTGCGCCCACATCAACAATACCAATGCCATCATGGGTATCTAATACGGTAAAACAGTTACGAGGCGAGATAGAAAGCCAGTATGCCAGTGCTTCTGCGTTTTTAGTAAATAATGTATGTAGTACAAGCGGCGGTAAAGCAAAATCATAAACACTGTCGCAACGCGCAGCAATATCGATCTGTGTTTGATAGTGACTATGTATCTCTACTAGACACTGCATGCCCATACCACGCGAGCGATTAGAAAGCTCTTCAATAAACTCAAAGGTTTCTTCAAGCATGAAGCAGTTTGAGCCTGCGCGTTTAATGGCATAGCCTGCCGCGTCTAAGCGAATAAGATCAACGTTGCTTTCCGTAAACGACGTAAGAATGGAAGAAAGGTATTCTTGGCCTAACTGCGACTCAACATCAATATCAATCTGATTAGAGGTAAAGGTAGTCCAGAACGGCACAGTTTCTGGTTTATCAGTTGCAGTACCTACTTCATATTCGCTGAAAAATGGCGTCGGACGAGGGCGGAAGACTCGTGCTATTTGTTCGTCGATTTGCGCTTGGTCATTACCTTTAAAAATATCTTCCTTGGTTAAAAACAGTGGCCAATAGGTAGACTCACGTCCATTTTTCAGTACGTCTTTGAAGGCCTCGCTTTGTCCAGACATGTGGTTAACAATGAGGTCGGCCATAATATCTACAGACTCACCAAGCTTTTTAACGCTGTTCCAATCGCCCAAGCGCTCATCAACTGATGTGTGGTCAATGGGGTCGAAACCCGCATCTTCGCCATCGTATGGATAGTAAAAGGGTAAAACGTGAACGCCAGTGAACAGTCCGTTCAATGGACCTTCGAGTATTGCTGTCATGCTCTCGATGTTGCCATCGCCCAGTCGATCTGCATAGGTAATGAGTTGAACGCCATTGCGTATAGACATGATAATTCTCCAAAATTCAGCATGTGCTGGCTCGTACTGCTGTTCGTTTCGCGAGCACACATTACTACGAATTAAGCACTACCAGTCTGATAGGTTCATAGTTAACTATGTAACAGGTTTAGCTTAATTCTTAATCTTTTACCGTAGACTCATAAAGTTTGATTAAGAATCACGATAAACTGATAACTTAATCGATTAAGTTAAGATAGCAGCAGACACGTGATTTGTAAATGAGAAGTTTCAAAAATGAGACAGGAAAAGCTTATCTTAAAGGGGAGTTGACGTCGATTTTGCATTTGAGCTACTTATCGATGGCTAGCTTTTTAAAAATTAAAGTGCGGTCTATGCTGGTTGTGAACATTGTGAGTTTTGAAGAACAGCTTTGGCACAAGTGTTAAGCGCTACTATTTGATGTGTTGCTGTTGTTAACTTCCTCTAACTCTCGTTTTGCCTCTTTCCATTTAGCAAGCTTTTCATAGTATACATCCCAAATACAAGGGCAGCACGAACCCCCGCCGCAACAGTCGTCTCTTAATGGTTTTTCCGGCTCTTCCGGTAACGAATCCATGAAATTTATCCTTACCTTTTTTCTAAGAATATGCAGCGCGCTAAGTATATTGGCAATAATTAACGATACCTAGAAGCGATTAGAATTGAAACTGCCAAACCAGATCTTACTCGCAAAAACGAGGCAAAACAAAAAGCCCTGTTGAATAACAGGGCTTGAGGTATCTATATATCCTAGTTTACTAACAGGCCCTTGTAATTAATTACTCAGCAGGGTGCTCTTCTTGCACTTTTTGACCATTTAGGTTTTCTGGTGCAGCTACAACGGGCTTAGGCTTAACTGCACCGGCTTTAGCCAGTATATCGCTGTTGCCGGTAACCAAGTCGGCTAAAGAGCCTTTGTCGGCATCAACTAAACCTACTTCCCGCAGCATAGAGTCTACCAGAGGGGCGTTAGCACGATAATTTAGCGCTGCCTGTGTTACTTGCTCAGCCAAGCCGTTGCCCGAGGTTGCAAGGGTATGTTCACCATTAGTGCCGCTACCTTGACCGTATCCTTGAAGAATTTTAATACCTTCAATGTTTTCCAGAGGCTTAACCGCTTGCTCAACAAGTTCAGGTAGAATCTTAAGCATCGCAAGGGCTTTTTGTAGCTCAATTTGTTCGGTCTTAAGCGTATTCTCAGCTTCGTAAAGGGCTTGTTTACCCTGCGCTTCAACGGCAAGCACTTTCTCGTCAGCGTCGGCTTGCAGCATTTTAGCATCGGCTGCAGCTTTGGCTTCCGTAAGAATAGCGGCAGCAGAGTTTTCAGCCGCTTCTTTCTTAGCCTGTGCTTCAACGGTTATGCCCACTGCCTCACGTTCAGCCTCTTTGCGCGCATCAATAACTTCAATTTGCTTCTTACGTTCAGCTTCTGCTACCGATTTAGCGGTAAGCACTGCTTCTTCTTTTTCCACTTTTTGCTTTTCAGCTTCCGCGGCTTTAGCGCGTGCTGCAGACTCTTCTTCCGACTTAGTAGCAACAGCAATTTGTTTAACTTGCTCTGAAACCTCAACTTCTTGCTGCTGGCGAATACGTGCTTGTTCTAACGCCTGGCGCTTGGCGATTTCTTGAGTTTCTATTTCACGAGATTTCTCAATTTCAGCTGCTTCAATAGCGCGGTTTTTAGCAATTTCCGCTTCACGCTCTTCTCGTTCTTTCATTTCGCGCTGTTTAGCAATTTCAGCTTTTTGCTCTTGGCGTTTAAAAGCAAGTACCTGCTCTTGCGCAAGGCGGGCCTCTTCTTCATCGCGCTTTACGTCTAAAGATTGTTTTTCGGCGGCTAGATTACGCTGCTCAATGAAAATACGGTTTTCTTGTTGGATGTCGTTAGTTTCTTTGCGTTTTTCTTCAATGATTTTGGTCAGGCGAGCGCGACCTTCGGCGTCAAATGCATTGTTTTCGTTAAAGAACTGCAGATCTGTTTGGTCGAACCCAGTTAAGCTGACCGATTCAAGTTCTAAACCGTTCTTCTCAAGGTCGTTAGCCACACTTTGCTGAACTTTTTGTACGAAATCAGCGCGCTGTTCGTGCATTTCCGTCATGCTCATTTCAGCAGCAACAGCACGCAGTACGTCTACAAACTTCGACTCCATTAATTTTTTAACTTCTTCAGCGCGAGTGGTGCGAGTACCTAGCGTTTGCGCAGCCATTGAGATGCCGTTGGCATTCGGCGCTACACGTAAGTAGAAGTCGGCTTTTACGTCCACACGCATGCGATCTTTGGTGATTAGCGCGTCTTTTTGAATTTTCTCTACTTCTATACGAAGGGTATTCATGTTCACCGGAATAATTTCGTGAACAACAGGAAGAACCAAAGCGCCGCCGTCCTTAATGACTTTCTCGCCACCTAGACCGGTTCTTACGAACGCCGTTTCTTTAGTAGCGCGTGTGTAGAGTTTAGCGAATATAAGGCCAATAACGATAAGCCCTACAACAATAGCACCGGCAATAAAGAGTATTGACGGCAAGCTAGATGGTTGGAATGTATCCATACTTTTATCTCTTTTAGGTTATAAGTAGCGGGTTGCTAACCAGCAGTGTTGGTTTTTTTGAACTAAAATGACGCGCTCTCCCTGTGCGAACAATTCTTCATCTTCGAATGGTTCAACTAACACAAAATGAGGCTGAGAATAATGGTCGGTAAACTTAGCTTCTGCCGGATTGCCTCGGCTTGCTTTTCCAATGGTGATTTCGGCTACTGAGCCTATAAAATCCTCGCTGTTCACCGCACTAGACTCTACACTAGGCAATACGCCTGCAATAATCTTTACAGTTTTTGCTGTAAACAGTAGCCCAATAAAAAAGGCGAGGGGAACAGACATGAGCGCAGGTAGCGTAAAGCTAAATACACTTGCTGTTATGCCATTTATGATTAGGCCAACAAGCCCGAATATTGTAAGCAATACAATCAAGTAAATTAAAAAGGGAACCTTATTGATATTTAGCCAGTTAGCAAACGAGGTATTGAGAAATCCATCGCCATCTAGCTCTGCAAAGTCATCGCCAATCCCTAAAAGGCTTGCGCCAAAGATTGTACTTACAAGCTCTAAGATAAAGACGAAAAATACGGCTATAAGCGCAATGCTAAACCAGAAATTTGCAGGGGAAAGAAGAACATCTGTCATTTACACCGTCCATGATGACTAACTTGCTTTTATTCTTTATACCACAGAACAAAAATTAAGCCAGTGCCCAACACATGTACTTTGGGCTAGTTTGTAACAAAACCTTTTCACGGTGCCTAAATGGCCGAGCCGCAGGCACAGCCATTTAGACAACGGTGTTAAACATTTAGTGTGTGTGGCCCTCACCGATACTGTGACCATGCTCATCGTAGTAGCCACTAGCCCCTGCTT
This sequence comes from Alteromonas sp. ABD4_190, assembly GCF_056160105.1. Taxonomy (NCBI): domain Bacteria; kingdom Pseudomonadati; phylum Pseudomonadota; class Gammaproteobacteria; order Alteromonadales; family Alteromonadaceae; genus Alteromonas; species Alteromonas sp. ABD4_190. The sequence continues at coordinate 387,157 of NZ_JBSWWN010000001.1, read as the reverse complement.
CAATAAAGCCTTGGGTTACCATTTTAGTTAAAAAAGGGTCTGTGTGGTCATCGCCAATATCAGCATAATCTGTAGTTTGATAGTTTTGTCTTTTTGAAAAGAAGTCTTTCGTATTCTTATTGAAATCGACGGTTTTGAGTTTCCACTCTCTTACATACCCACTTTTATCCACGCTAAAAGATTCTATTAATTTTAGATGGGGAAGCCATGCCAATTTAAAGTGGCCCTGACTGTTATCTAGTGAATAGTATTCAACTGTATTACAACCTTTACCATCTCTTGTATCTAGGGTCATGGCATCAATAAGTTTGTCACTAATGAGTTGGTAGCGGTACGAAAAGTCGGTCTCTTTTTTTCCGTGAATGGTTTCGCCAGGCTGGTATTCAATAGCGCGCTGATGAGCATCGAAAAAGCGAGTAGGTTTTATAAATTTGTTTCTAACAAGCGTCCATGACTCAGTCATATTGGTTGCAGGGTATTCATGTGCAACCTTGTTGCCATTTCGCCACAAATGAAGGGATGTAGTTCGTGAGGTTTTTGATGGGCTTGTCGCGCTTATTTCATAATTAGCGAATAGGCTGCCACTGTCTTTCTTACACGTCTGCTCACTAGATACGTTAACTACTGACGAAGACTCAGCGACTTGAGCTAAGCTACACGTACTTGCACTTGTAAAAAGAATAAGCGCAAATGCATTGAATAATTTCATTCATTTATCCTACTGAGAATGATGTTATTAACTGAAACGCAAAGGCGACCAGAGGCCGCCTTTGCAATACTTTTTTAAAATTTATTCCATTGCATTTTCTGCTTGAGAGACAAAGTCTCCCGCAAAATCCATTACGTGGAATATAACGCTTTGCTCGTTAGTGCCGTTGACAAGGAAAGCGCCAGGGCCTTTGGCATAGATGCCTACATCTTCACCTGAGTGTGTTTCCGACCCCATTGGGATTAAAGCTTCTTGGTGATAGCCTGGTGTTGTGGTGTCGACATCAGTGATGTCTTTACGACCTGTATCAGGTCCTTCTAAATAAGATGCATCCGAGTTAGTAACGTCTCCCAGGTTTCTAAAGCCTAAACCATTGGTATAGCCAAGCGTGGTGTATGGGGTACCGTCAGCGGCTGTAGCAGCTTCATCTGAACCCACGTTTACCACTTTGCCCAAAATGGGGTTACCGCGCTTAGGATAGCCAGCAATGGTAAAGACGTGACCGTGGTCGGCGGTTACTATAATGAGAGTATCTTCGTCATCAGTAAGCTTGTCAGCAGCATCAATAGCTTCAGCAAAAGCGATAGTGTCGTGAAGAGCACCGTAAGCATTACCTGCGTGGTGAGCATGGTCGATACGACCGGACTCAACCATAAGGAAGAAACCTTCTTCATTGTTATCTAGCACTTTAATGGCTGCACTAGTCATTTCAGCGATAGATGGTTCACCGGCGATGTCGTTGCCGCGGTCGGCTTCGTATTGCATGTGTGATTCGTTAAAAAGTGCGAAGACTCTTTCAGTGGTTTCAGTATCTAGTCCGTCGAAACCAGACTGATCATAGATGTAAACGCCGTTTTCGTACATGGCTTGCCACTCAGCAGTTAGGTCACGCCCATCTGTACGATCACCTTCAACACTGCTTGCTGCGTCTGGGCTGTTAAATGCTTCGTCACGCGGTAAGAAGTGGCGACGTCCGCCCCCCATTACTACTTCAATGCCATCAACGTCTAGGCCTTCAAAGTTTGCTTCTAAGTTAGCTTCGAAATTAACTAACTGGTCGGCAATGTCAGAACAGCCCGCTGTAACCGCTGCTTCTGGCATATCCGAAATGTCTTCCCAATTGCGGTCAGCAGATTTAGCGTAAGTTGCAGCAGGTGTTGCGTGCGTAATACGGGCAGTCGAAATAATGCCGGTAGACTTACCTGCAATTTCTGCAAGCTCAAGCGCCGTAACTAACTCGTTACCTGCAACGGTAGAACAGTCACCGCGTTCAATATCTTCGTCTACGCCGATAACACCAACGTCAGTTTTTATGCCGCTCATCATTGCGGTCATAGTACCTGCAGAATCTGGTGTTTGGGCATCAACGTTATACGTTTTTGAAAGCCCGGAGAATGGGAATTTGTCAAAGCTAAGCTGGTTTTCTTCGCCCGCTAGGCCGTTCATCTGACCATCTAGAATACGCGCCGCTGTAACGGTAGAAACCCCCATGCCGTCACCGACAAACAAGATAACGTTTTTCGCTTTACCGCGCAGGTTCGCTACCATGGCTTTCAATTCTTCTTGCGAGCTTACAGTGGCAGTAAAAGACGCGTTCGATGACGCTGCACTTTCTCCCGATGTTGCGTTCATCCAAACCGCTTTATTACTTTCCACTTCGTTTTGAGCAGCGACAAACCACTCATTATTGAGGCTAGTGAGTAGTTCGCTATTGCTCACGCTGTTTACGCCAGGAACACAAACATAGCTTGTCGAAGTAATTTCAGAATCACCAAGCGTGCCGTCAGCATCAGCATCTAAGCCTGAGTCGATGCGAACACCCGAATTAGGGCAGTTAGCATCGCCAACCGCTAATTCCGTTTGCACGGTAAGGCTTGTTAAACCGTTTTGACCGTCAGCGCCATCAGCACCAGGTGCGCCATCGTTACCATCGTCGCCTTCCAAGCTACACGCTGAAAGACCTGCTACTGCTACTGCAATTATGCTTAATTTAAAAAAGTTCATATTTTTATCTCTACTTACTCGTTTACAAGGCCAAGCGCTTGATTAATCAAGTGGAAAACAACGTTCTGCTCTATTACGCCTTGCGCAAGTTGGCTTCCAGGCCCTGTTGCATGTAGCGCAATGTCTTCGCCAGAGTGTGTTTCTGAACTCAATGGAATAAGTGCTTCTTGGTGATAACCAGGCGTTGTTGTATCGATATTGGTAATATCAACGCGGCCTGCTGCGTTTTCCAGTGCGTACGTGGCATCAGAATTTGTCTCATCACCTAGGTTGCGGAAACCTAGACCGTTGGTATAACCGAGTGTGGTGTATGGCGTGCCATCAGACGCTGTTGCAGGTTCGTCTGACCCCACGTTAACCACTTTGCCTAGAATGGGGTTACCGCGCTTCGGGTAGCCTGCAATAGTGAACACGTGTCCGTGGTCAGCAGTAACGAGGATTAATGTTTCAGAAGGATCGGTATTTTCAACCGCAGTCATTACTGCTTCTTCAAATGCTAGAGTGTCGGTAAGTGCACCCGCCGCGTTGCCCGCATGGTGAGCGTGGTCAATACGGCCCGATTCAACCATTAAGAAAAAGCCGTTCTCGTTGTTATCAAGAATACTGATTGCCGTTTCTGTCATCTCTGCAACTGATGGTTCGCCCGCGATGTCATTTCCGCGGTCTGCTTCGTATTGCATATGCGACTCATTGAAAAGGCCGAATACACGTTCAACGCTTTCAGTGTCTATTGCGTCAAACCCTGCTTGGTCATAAACGTATACACCATTTTCATACATCGTCTGCCATTCAGCCGTAAGGTCGCGACCGTCGGTTCTATCGCCCTCAACGTCACTAACTGCATCTGGGCTATTGAATGCGGCGTCTTTTGGCAAGAAATGACGGCGACCACCGCCCATAGCGACATCAATGCCGTCAACATCAACACCGGTGTAGCGTGCTTCTAGATAATTTTCAAAATTGACGAGCTGGTCAGCAATGTCACTACAGCCAGCAGTCACAGCGGCTTCCGGCATATCAGAAACATCTTCCCAGTTACGGTCAGCAGACTTGGCGTAAGTTGCCGCAGGAGTCGCATGCGTGATGCGAGCAGTAGAAATAATACCTGTAGACAAGCCTTTTATTTCAGCAAGCTCAAGTGCGGTAATAACTTCGTTGCCTGCAACCGTTGAGCAATCACCGCGCTCAATATCTTCGTCAACACCAATCACACCCACGTCAGTTTTAAGGCCCGACATCATTGCGGTCATGGTGCCTGCTGAATCCGGGGTTTGCGCATCTACATTGTAGGTTTTAACCAAGGCCGTATGAGGAAAGCTTTCGAAACTTAAATAACCTTCTTCACCAGGGTTACCTGCTAGTTGGCCTTTGTGAATTCTTGCCGAGGTGAGCGTTGAAATACCCATACCATCGCCCACAAACAAAATAACATTCTTTGCTTTAAACTGATTGTTGGTTTGTAGCTTTGCAGTTAGTTTGGTTTGGGCATCAGTAAACCAAGCGCTGTTAGTTTGGTGTTCGGGTAACACAGCCGCTTGAAGACTAGCAGAAACCGCTAGAGCAACTGCGGTGCATGCCACTTTCCAGTTACGATTCATGATTTTTTCCTAAACGTTCTGTTTATGTTGGTTGTGGTATTGTCTAGATGTTTGATCGCTACCCATTGTCATTTCTTGTTGGGTGTCGATGCATTTAAATCACAAAGAGCGTATGGGGATAAGGTGACACTTCTTTGACACTAATATTGCCAGATTGTCACAATTGTCATAAAGCTGTATTTGTTTACGGCAAGAAGGAAGGTCCAAATTCAAGGTATATGCAATGTTTATAAGGGGGAGGTGTAACAAGCGAAGTTTAGTTAAAATTTTCTTAACAGTAATAAAAAAGTGGTATGACCATATGTAAGTGTCAGATTTGCTTACTTAAAATTGTGATGTTGTAACATAACCTCTGAAGGTGTGACCTTTAAAACGCTACCTTGCTCGTACCAATCACCCAGTACAATCCGAGTCGCAGGTTTGCCATTAGCTCCAAGGCTGTGGACGTTTGGTCTGTGTGTATGGCCGTGGATCATGCGCTGCACGCCCCATTTTTCCATTACTTTCACCACTTCTTCAGGGGTAACATCCATAATGTCTGGTTTGAGGTTTTGTTGCTTAGCTTTGCTTTCTGCGCGGCCATTGTCCGCAACACGCTGGCGATACCATAACGGTAGGGCAAGCATTAATCGAGGCCACCACCATCCACGGGATTTCTTGCGAAACTTTTGATAAGCAACGTCACGTGTACAAAGCTCGTCACCATGGGTCAGCAGGGTAGGCGTGCCGTAAAGATCTATAACCTCTTGTTCGTTTAATAGCGTCATCCCAGCTTTTGATAGCCATTTTTCCCGTATAGCGAAATCACGATTACCGTGAATAAAGTAAATGGGGCAGTGCTGACTCACTTCTTTAAAGGCTGCCGCTATAGCTGTGTTAAACGGGGTGACGTTGTCGTCACCAATCCAAACTTCAAACAAATCACCAAGAACATAGAGCGCATCAGAATTAATAGCGTCTTCTTTTAAGAAGCGCATTAAGCATTCTGTAATATCAGGGCGGTCGGCACTTAGGTGTAAATCAGCAATGAAGTAGGTGAACGACATAAATCTTCTTAAGTGTGGTTTAAAAAGCCGCGTTAACGATCACGCGGCTTTTATATAACTAAAGGCTTGTTTTGAACAGCATGCCAGCCAAGCCAATATTTAGTTAGTTATTTGACAGTTATCTAAGCAGTTATTTACGCTACAACTGCTTTTTCAATGATCACTGGCTCAACAGGTACATCCTGGTGGTAGCCATTGTTACCGGTTTTAACCGCTTTGATCTTCTCTACCACGTCCATACCTTCAACCACTTTACCGAAAGCACAGTAACCCCAACCGTTTACAGACTTACTAGTGTGGTTAAGGAAGTCGTTGTTGTTCACGTTAATGAAAAACTGTGCAGTAGCTGAGTGTGGGTCTTGAGTACGCGCCATCGCGATGGTACCTACTTCATTTGCAACACCGTTGTCTGCTTCGTTTTCGATAGGCTCTTTAGTATCTTTTTGTTCCATATCAGGTGTAAAACCGCCACCTTGGACCATAAAGTTGTTAATTACACGGTGAAAGATAGTGTTGTCAAAAAAGCCGTCTTCTACGTAAGAAAGGAAGTTAGCTACTGTTTTAGGTGCTTTATCTTCGAAAAGCTCTAGGGTGATGTCACCGAAATTTGTTTTTAACGTAACCATTGTGGTTTGTCCTGTGTGTTAGCGTATATGTAAAGTGGGGGCATTTTAGCGCAAAACGAGTCGATAGCGCAAAGTGACGGTTATGGCAAATGACGGCAATATCGCTGCAAATGGCTTGTACCATTTAAATCGTGACAGTGCTAAACTTTGCGCCCCAAAATTATGACAAATAGGAAATATAGACATGCTACATCTTTACAATACCCGAACCCGTGAAAAAGCGAAGTTTGTTCCGCTTCAAGAAGGGAAAGTGGGTTTGTATGTGTGTGGTATTACCGTTTATGACCTTAGTCACATGGGACATGCCCGTACCTACCTAAGTTTCGACGTTTTGGTACGTTACATGCGACACCTTGGTTTAGATGTGAAGTACGTACGTAACATCACGGATATCGACGATAAAATTATTGCTCGCGCTAATGAAAATGGCGAAAGCTTTGAAGCGCTGACTGCACGCACTATTGCCATGATGCATGAAGACTTTGCGGCGATTAACTTACTAGAGCCTGACGTTGAGCCGACAGTAAGTGGGCATATGGATGAGATCATTGAAATCATCCAGCGCCTGATGGACAAAGGTTATGCTTATCAAGCGGCAAGCGGTGATGTGCTATTTGACGTAAGCAAGTATGAAGATTACGGCAAGTTGAGCAAGCAAGACCTAGATCAACTTAAAGCAGGTGCCCGAGTTGAAGTAGCGGCAGGTAAAGACGACCCGCTAGATTTTGTATTATGGAAAACCACTAAGCCAGGTGAGCCTGCATGGCAATCGCCATGGGGCGATGGTCGTCCGGGCTGGCACATTGAGTGTTCTGCAATGAACCACAAGCACCTTGGCGCCCACTTTGACATTCATGGCGGTGGCTCAGATTTAACCTTCCCACACCACGAAAATGAAGTAGCTCAATCGTGCTGCGCGTATGACACACCTTATGTAAACGTGTGGATGCACGCAGGTATGGTACAGGTTAATGATGAAAAGATGTCTAAGTCGTTAGGTAACTTCTTTACCTTGCGCGATGTGCTGAAAGAGCATGACTCAGAAACGCTACGTTTCTTCTTAATGTCGGCGCATTATCGTAGCCAATTAAGCTACTCGCAAGACAACATCACTCAAGCAAAAGCGGCCCTAGAGCGTTTGTATACTGCGCTGCGTGGTGTTGAAGTAGATGCAAGTACTGATATTAGCTACGGTGGTTATTTAGCGCGTTTCGAAGCGGCAATGAATGACGACTTAAACGTACCTGAAGCCTTTTCTGTGTTGTTCGACGTGGCACGTGAACTTAACCGCCAAAAAGACAACGCTGAAGAAGCGGGTAAACTGGCTGCGGTGCTAAAAGGTTTAGGCGCAATTTTGGGTATGCTTCAAAGCGATCCAGACACTTACCTTAAAGGTGGTGAGGGCAATGACGACGAAGCGGCTGAAATTGAAGCGTTAATTAAACAGCGCAACGATGCTCGTGCCGCGAAAGACTGGGCAGCCGCAGATGCTGCACGTGATGCAATAAATGCAAAAGGTGTAGTGTTAGAAGATGGCCCAAGCGGCACGACCTGGCGAAAAGCCTAATTAGCAGCCTGTGCTATTTGATGTAAGAAAGCCCGCAATTTGCGGGCTTTCTTATTTGGCACAGCCATCTCTTAAATTTCGGGCTTGCCAGTGGGTATTGCCGATTCTTTTTCGGTTAAATGTGACTTCCACCGCTGCTGTGCAACGTGTGCCTTCACTAATTCTAAGCATTCATTTACAACGTTAAGTACTTCTTTATCCAGTGCATCGGCTGTAGGGGTATAGTCATGCATACCTACTGAAATGAAATGGTCGATGCGCTCTGCGTCTAAGTCGCTTAACAGGTTTACCAGCGATGTGGTAACGATATCGGTGACTGACTCTTCTAATGTATTTTCAATGGTTTTGCCGATAACAGGAAGGTAATGCAGCGAGGATACTTGTGCATTGCTTCTCACCGCTTTCCCCACGCTTTTCCGTACATGCTCACGAATCACCTCACCATGTTCTTCGCTTTGAATTGACTGCCCCAAATGGTTGATAACGCCAGCCATCCATTGCGTTATGACGGGTCGACGAGGCGCTAGTACCTGTGCATTGATATCGTCTAATAAAGGCGAACCTGCTGAGATGTCTTTTTGCGCATCGCTTAGCACTTTAACAACAATTCGGTCGCTAAGTTCTTCAACAAACACGTCGTAATAAAAGGCAAAAAAGCGAAAGACGGCGGTTTGGTTTAAGTCGATGATTTCGAATTTGTGCAAGCGGTGTAGTATGGAGAATATTCGCAAGAAGCGAAACAGACGAGTAGGGCCAGTTGGTATTAAGCCAATAATGTCGTACCAGTGTAAAAACGGGAAGAAGTACCAACGTAAGTGTTCTTTACGCACAATGGCTACAGCCCAACGAAAACAGAACTCGGTAAAGAATATGGCAATAAAAACTAAATCGACCAACAAAAAGTTGGCGTGAATTGGGTCGTAAGCGTTAAGAAAGGCGGGGAAGTATGTACCTAAAAGACCGTATACAAAGTCTGTAGCATAAAGCGCATCGAAAATAAGCCACGCTAGATTTACAAACAGTATACCTAGCATGACTAAGTCTAAAATTAACCAAGGCGTTTCATGACTGTTTCGCAGATTTTCTCGGTTAATTCTTAGCATTTCCATATCCTTTTCGTGATTTAACGCATGATAAAACGGCTGTTAGGGAAACGCGTTAATGCTAATTTACGTTGAGTCACTAGCTCGATGCGTTCAGTCTTGTCACGTCTACATACAGTTTAAGTCTTTGACCGGGTTGCAGGTAGCGCTTAGTGTTTAGCGAGTTCCACTTACTGATGTCACTAACCTTAACATTGAACTTGCTGGCGATTCGAGATAACGAGTCACCGTTTCTTACCGTGTAGGTTAGTTTTTTGGTGACTCCGGCTTGCGTTTTGCCTTTCTGCCAAATAATCAAAGCTTTTCCTGGGCGAAGCGTATCACCCGGCGCCATGCCGTTCCATTTAGCTAACTGCTTAGTACTTACTTTGTACTTACGCGCAATATCCCAAAGCGTATCACCGGATTTAACGGTGTGATGCACTTTTTGCTGAGACGAGTTGCTATTTTGTAAACTGGCTAAGCGTTGCTCTTGCGATAACGTATAGCTGTCTAATTCTTGAAGTGCTACTGGTACCATTATTGCCTGGCCTATTCGAATCATTGATGAGTCTAACTCATTTATTCGTTTCAGCACTTTCACTGTGGTGTGGTACTGCTTTGCAATCTTACCTAAGCTGTCACCGGACTTAACTGTGTGGCGTACCCAGTTAAGACGCTCTTTTTGATCAATTTTAGCAAGGGCTTGCGAAAACGCAGCAGCTTTATCAAGGGGAAGTACTAAGCGGTGCGGGCCATCGGGAGATGTGGCCCAGCGGTTGAACCCAGGGTTTAAACCGTGAAGTTCTTTTAAAGACATACCGGCAAGCTCGGCGGCAAACGCTAAATCAACTTGAGAGCCAATATCGACCACTTCGATAACGGCTACGTTTTCTACTTCTGGCCATGAGTACGCATATTCATCTTTATTCTTAAGAATATCGGCAAGCGCTAATAACTTAGGCACGTACGCACGGGTTTCTTTAGGTAAATTCAAGTTCCAAAAATCAGTTGGCTTTCCTGCACGTTTATTAGCTTTAATCGCTCGTTGTACACGACCTTCGCCACTGTTGTAAGCCGCAAGTGCATGAAGCCAATTTCCGTCGAACATTTCATTTAGGTAAGTAAGGTAGTCAAGTGCTCCTTGAGTCGACGCTACAATATCGCGACGCCCGTCGTACCACCAATTTTGATCCATACCAAATCGCTTTCCGGTGCCAGGAATAAATTGCCACATGCCGGCTGCACGGCCGTGAGAATAAGCGAAAGGGTCGAATGCGCTTTCTACGATGGGCAAGAGGATTAACTCCATCGGCATGTTACGCTTTTCAATCTCTTCGGCAATGTAATAAAGAAACGGCTTAGCACGCTTCACCACGCGAGCCATGTATTCAGGGTGTTTTAAATACCACTTTCGTTGCGCATTAAGGCGCTTATTGTCGGGTATTGGTAAAGCGAAATTAGCACTGGCACGTTGCCATACGTCAGTAACGACGGCCTGCGTATGCATATCCGGTGTATCGGTAAGCTCAGCGCCTTCTTCTAGCGTATCGTCATTTGGGTGAACAACATCAATAACGCCGTCTCTTGCAAGTTCGCAATCTGAAATGGCTTCTTCGTTGCTGTAAATTTCACTGCACGTTTCTATTGAAGCAGTTTCGTTACTTTCTAGTTGTACATTGTTACTACTATTTTCGGTTATCTGACAACCTGTTAAACCTATCGCCAACAACAAGGGCGATAGAGGAAAAAACTTCAACTGCATATATGAAGAAACCTCTTGGAACACTGCAAACCTGGAATATTACGATAATTGGCTTACAAATGCATCAAAACTCATCTTTCCAGCGGCGAACTGCAGCAAACACCGCTACATCGTCAGCCAGGTTATTTTCGCAATAGGTTTCGGCAGCAGTTTTCACTGAAAGTTCATGGGCACGTAAAAATGGGTTTATGTTTTTTTGCTCTTTGAGGGTACTTGGTAAAGTAGGTTGATTCTGTTCTCGCTTCTCTTTTACCCACGCAGCATAGTCGTTAAGTGCTTTGTTATCGGGCTCAACAGCTAATGCAAATGCAACATTAGCCTGTGTATATTCGTGAGTACAGTACACCTTGGTGGTGTCGGGAAGTCGCTTTAATTTATTTAAAGAATGATGCATTTGCTCTGGCGAGCCTTCAAATAAACGCCCGCAGCCCGCTGAAAACAATGTATCACCGCAAAATAGTACACCATGACCAAAAAATGCAATGTGATCAAGTGTATGTCCCGGTACCTCCATAACTTGCAGCGCCATTTTAAACACGGGAAGGGAAACCGAATCGCCCTGAGCCACCGATTTGGTAATGCCTCTTATGTGGTTGCCTCTTGGGCCTATCACCGGTAAATCCGGTACGATAGATACTAGCTTGGCAATGCCACCAGTATGATCTCTATGATGATGGGTAATAAGAACCGCACTAAGCATTAATTTATTGGCTTTAAGAAAAGCCAATACTGGTTCAGCATCGCCCGGATCGACGACTATGGCGCTGTTACCATTGTGAATGCACCAAATGTAGTTGTCAGTAAAAGCGGGGATAGGATAAATTGTTACATCTGAAGGAAGCGTTTCTGCCGTCATAAGAGTACCTGCTTGTGTAGGTAGAATTATGCGTTACTATAGGGACTTGTGAACAGCAGAGCAACCTAAGAGCGCGCAGTGTTAATGAGATCGGCCTTTAGAGTCAAACCGCCTCGCTACCCCACAAGCTGGGATGATTTCCCCGCAGGCGAGCATATCCGCAATGCCGTGAATACAGTGTGTAGCGATTATGCTGAGCGCATATTTGGGTACCACTTCGCTAAGCTAGGCTCTTTAAGTGCCGAGATTACTCTAAACACTAGCCCTATTAGGCACCATATCAACCAAGTGCCAATTGATAATCAATTTGGCTGCCAGTTAGACGATAACACAGTATTTAACTATACCTCAGACAAGCATGTTGCATCTTCACAATTGCAGGATGAAAGCCGCGAATCAACTATTAGCAGAGAAAATACCGTTGTAGGGCAGTCGCATTCCTTACCTTTCTCCGAAAATAGTATTGACGGCTTTCTATTGGCTAACGAGCTAGATTTTGCTCAAGATCCTCACGAGATTTTGAGAGAAGTAGACCGTGCTATTACGCAAAATGGTTACGTCATTGTTAGTGGCTTTAACCCGTTAAGTCTTGCCGGTATCGCCAAGTTCTTGCCCGTGAAGCGCGGAAATATTTTGCATGATGCACGCTTTTTTACGTCGTATCGCATTAAAGATTGGCTTCAGTTGTTGGGTTTTGAAATTGTTGAACAGCGCCAAGTTTTGTTTTCAACACTCTTTTTCCAACAAAAGTGGAAAGGGGCGGTTAAGCTTCAAGACTATTTAGCCTCGTACTTGCCGTGGTGCAGCGCGGTCTATGTAATACTTGCGAAAAAGCGGGTAATCCCTATGACAGCCATAAAACCTAAACGCAATTTAAAGCCCCGTTTTTCAGCGGTAGGGGCTAGTGTAAGAACGTCTGCGGTAAATCGTTCAGGCCGCTAATTTTCAAGCTAGTCATTTTTTAATGTACGAGCTAGTGAAAGAAAGCCGCGAAACCACGCTTCAAAACCGGTTTACAATTCGCGACATGAAAAAGAAGCACACAAAAAAGCCACGATAGGTTGAGTCCCACCATGGCTTTGTTGTTAAGAAGGACCGAAGACCAGTCCTAAACCTTAGTTCGTATTTTTAGTGGCTTACTTAACTCGCATGCCCGGCTTTGCACCTTCGTGCGGCTCAAGAATGTATAGCTCGTCACCGCCAGGTCCTGCGGCTAACACCATGCCTTCACTCATGCCAAAACGCATTTTACGAGGGGCGAGGTTCGCAACCATTACCGTATGCTTACCGATAAGAGCTTCCGGCGAGTAGGCCGACTTGATTCCAGCAAAAACTTGCTTAGTTTCGCCGCCTAAATCTAGTTCTAAACGTAAAAGCTTGTCTGCTTTTTCTACATGTTCTGCGTTAGCGATACGTGCAATACGTAAATCAACCTTGGCGAAATCATCAAACGAAATAGTGTCGCTGATAGGGTCTTTAGCTAGCGGGCTGTCTGGGTCGATAGCCGGTGCAGCTGGCGCTAGGCTTTCTTTTGAATCATCAACCATGGCGTCGATTTTCTCCATTTCTACACGCTGCATCATCGGCTTAAATTTGTTGATGGCGTGGCCTTTTAATAAGGTTTGCAGTGAATTCCAGTCGAACTTGTCGTTTAGGAATTCTTCTGCTTTTTCTGCAAGTACAGGTAGCACAGGCTTCAAGTAAATAACCAACAGACGGAACATGTTAATACCTAGCGAGCACACATCGTGTGTGAGCTGCTGCTTCGTCTCGTCTTTAATGGTTACCCAAGGTGCATTGTTGTCGATGAACTGGTTTGCCTTATCAGCAAGGGCCATGATTTCACGCACGGCTTGATGGTACTTGCGCTTCTCGAATAATGCAGCAATAGTCTCTGACGCATTTTGGAATTCAGCAATAAGTTCTGGCTCAATCACGTTGTCAGATAGTTTGCCGTCGAAACGCTTGGTGATAAAGCTTGCACAGCGGCTTGCAATGTTAACCACTTTACCTACCAGGTCTGAATTCACTTTTTGTGCGAAGTCAGTAAAGTTAAGGTCGATGTCGGTAACACCGTCGCCTAACTTAGACGCAAAGTAGTAACGCAAATATTCTGGGTTCAGGTGGTCAAGGTAAGTGCGGCCTTTAATAAAGGTACCGCGCGACTTAGACATCTTCGCACCGTTCACCGTTACAAAACCATGAATGTTTACGCCAGAAGGCTTACGGTATCCCGCGCCCTCTAGCATGGCAGGCCAGAATAGGCAGTGGAAATAAGTAATGTCTTTACCAATAAAGTGGTACAGCTCAGCGTCAGAATCGGCTTTCCAGAAGTCGTCAAACTCTAGGTTATTCTGGTCGCAGAAGTTTTTGAAACTAGCCATGTAGCCAACAGGCGCATCTACCCACACGTAGAAGAACTTGTTCGGCGCACCTGGAATTTCAAAGCCGAAGTAAGGCGCATCACGGCTGATGTCCCACTGTTGAAGACCTTCAGTAAACCATTCTTGCAGCTTGTTAGCCATTTCTTCTTGAAGGGCACCCGAACGGATCCACTCTTTTAACATGCCTTCAAATTTTGGCAGATCAAAGAAGAAGTGCTCAGACTCACGTAGTACTGGTGTAGCACCCGATACCACGCTACGCGGGTTTTTAACTTCAGTTGGGCTATACGTTGCGCCACATACGTCACAGCTATCGCCGTTTTGGTCTTCTGCGCCACAGCTTGGGCAGGTACCCTTAACGAAACGGTCTGGTAAGAACATTTCTTTTTCAGGGTCGAACAGCTGATTAATGGTGCGTTTGCTGATGTACCCTGCGTTATCTAAACGGGTGTAAATTTCTTCACACAGCGCCTTGTTTTCTGGCGAATGGGTTACATAGTAGTTGTCGTAATCAACGTGAAAATCAACAAGGTCCTGGTGATGTTCAGCACGGGTTCTAGCCACCATTTCTTCTGGTGTAATGCCTAGCTCTTGGGCTTTAAGCATAACCGGCGTACCGTGTGCATCGTCTGCGCAAACACTGTAACATTCGTTTCCGCGAAGGCGCTGAAAACGAGTCCAGATGTCGGTTTGAATGTGTTCTAACAAGTGGCCTAAATGAATAGAGCCATTTGCGTATGGCAACGCACTGGTTACCAGAATTCGGCGTTTTTCTGACATAATGACGTTATTGATTCTTTGCGTTTCAAAATGGCTGCAAATACTAGCGGAAAACCGCGTTTTTTGCATTACGTAATTCATACAATTCTACTACTAGTAAGGCATTTTATGTTCTTTTCTCGCAAAGCAGAGCCGCTAACTAAAAAAGTTGCTGTAATTTTGGCCAAGTATTTCTCGTTAGATGTTGAAGATACCTTGCCATGGTGTGCTTTTAACCAGCCAGAAAATGAAGATGCAGGCGTTACAATTACTTTGCCATTTTGCATTGCTACACAGTTAGATACGCTTAAACAAGAAATGCTTAACCAGCTAAAAGGGAAACTAGATGCCGATAAGCTTACTTTTAAACAAAACGTAGCCAGTGGCGAAACTGAAATTGCCCCTGTTACTAATATCAAAAATATTATTGCGGTAGCCTCGGGCAAAGGTGGTGTGGGCAAGTCTACAACCAGTATCAACCTTGCGTTTGCGCTTATGCAGGAAGGCGCGAAAGTAGGTATTTTAGATGCCGACATTTACGGGCCGTCTATTCCTATTATGTTGGGGAACCCTGACGCACACCCTGAAAGTGAAGACAATAAGCACATGCAGCCCCTTATGGCACATGGGCTGGTAGCAAACTCTATCGGTTATTTAGTACCGCAAGAAGACGCGGCAGTATGGCGCGGCCCTATGGCAAGCCGAGCGCTCAAGCAGTTATTAGATGAAACGCTGTGGCCTGTACTCGATTACTTGATTGTAGATATGCCGCCAGGTACCGGCGATATTCAACTTACGATGGCGCAACAAGTTCCGCTAACTGCATCTGTGGTAGTTACTACGCCGCAGGACTTAGCGCTAGCCGACGCCCAAAAAGGTATAAGCATGTTTGAAAAAGTCAATGTGCCAGTGCTTGGACTTATCGAAAACATGAGCTATTACCAATGCAGAGCCTGCGGCACCAAAGACTATGTATTTGCAAAAGACGGTGGGGAGGCGCTTGCCGAACGCCATGGGCTTCCGCTTTTAGGTCAGCTACCCCTTGATATTCATATCCGCGAGCATGGTGATGCCGGCACTCCGTTGTTACTGGCCTCGCCTGACAGTACTTTAAGCGAAAGCTACCGCGAGGCAGCTAGAGCACTGTCTATGCAATTGGCCCTTACTGTTGCGCCACGAAAAGGGGCAGTTACACACATTAAAGGCAACCCAATTGGCATTATTGGCAAAGATTGAAAGGTGGGAAAGAGTAGAGTTAGGTAATAACAGGTGACGCATAATAGTGATGTACGTTCAGTTTAAAGATGCTGACCCAAGGTAAAATAGAGGCAAGTTTTGGCGCGTAAATTCAAATTCGTCATAAACTTTATAAAAATTGTGCAAAAGCAGATAAAACAAGCCTTTGAGCAGTTGAATGCATGCGGTGACATACGCATAATAGCGGCCTAACGAAATGAGGAATACACCATGCGCTTGTGCGACCGCGATATCTACCAACATCTGCAAGATGGAAAAATCAAAATTGAGCCTACACCTAACTATGATCAGATTAGCGGTGTAACAGTAGATATTCGCCTTGGTAACAAATTTCGCGTATTTGAAGACCATCAAGCGCCGTTTATCGATTTAAGTGGGCCGAAAGCGCAAGTACAAGAAGCGCTGGACCACGTAATGAGCGACGAAATTGAACTAGAAGAAGGTAAAGCGTTCTTCTTGCACCCGGGCGAGTTGGCACTAGCTATAACCTACGAATCAGTAACGCTGCCAGACAATATCGTTGGTTGGTTAGATGGGCGTTCTTCACTTGCGCGTTTAGGCTTAATGGTGCACGTGACGGCGCATAGAATCGACCCAGGTTGGTCGGGCAACATTGTTCTTGAGTTTTACAACAGCGGTAAATTACCCCTAGCGCTTCGCCCTAAAATGAAAATAGGGGCACTAAGCTTTGAAGTACTATCAGCGCCAGCTGAAAAACCTTATAACGCCAGAGTTGATGCGAAATATAAAGATCAAGCCGGTGCAGTAGCCAGCCGAATTTCGTCAGACGACGAAAGTAAGTAAAACAACCTAAAATCAACTTTTTTGGAAAAGCCTCGTGCGTTTCCCGCTAATTACTGATAGAAAATATAAGAGCAATAATTAGGGCCTAAAGCGAAGGCCCTAGCACTTATAATAAAGCGATTAGTAACGGGAAGCGCAATGCACACAAACCCTGAACCTTCTTCAGATACCCTACAACGACAGCCAACACGTAAGAACAGCATTATTCTTTTCGCGTTTATCGCCTCTGTTCTTAGCGGTATGGGCTTGTGGGCTGTGAATCAGCCCAGCGAAATTATATTTACCGCCTCGATTACACTTTTCGTAGCAATACTTTGGGTAACCGAAGCGCTCCCCATTCCCGCTACCTCGCTTTTACCCTTCGCGCTATTCCCGCTATTTGGTGTGTTGTCTCACAGCGAAGCCGCCTCTGCTCTCGGAAGCCACGTTATTATTCTATTAATGGCTGCTTTTATGCTTTCAAAGGGGTTGGAACGCGCCAATTTACACAAGCGGTTTGCTATTTATATGCTGCGTGTAACGGGCAGCGGCAGCCCGCTTAAACTGATACTGGGCTTTATGCTCACCACCGCCGTCCTTAGTATGTGGATTAGTAACACCGCCACGGTGTTAATGATGTTGCCAATGGCCATTGCCATTATTAATGCTGTCGATAACCCCCGATTTGGCGTGGCCCTTATTCTTGGTATTGCTTACTCAGCAAGTTTAGGCGGGGTAGGGACGCCAATTGGCACTCCGCCTAATATTATCTTTATGAGCGTGTATGAAGAGACTCAAGGTATTGAATACAGCTTTATCGAATGGATGAAAACTGGCGTGCCGATAGTCATTTTAGGTGTGCCTATTATGGCCTTGTGGTTGGCACGCGGAATTAAAGAAGTGGGCCACATAGATTTGCCTGTACCTAGTGCATGGACGAAGGCCGAAAAGCGAGTACTTGCCATTTTCGGTACGGTAGCAATGGCGTGGATCTTCAGACCTTTTTGGACCGCTTGGATAGGCGTGACCACTATTAGTGATAGCACCATAGCCGTTGCTGGTGTTGCCGCTATGTTTTTCACCAATAGCGGCAATGATAACGGCAAAGTAGATGCAAAAGGCAACCGCGACAAGTTGCTTGATTGGCAAACGGCAAACGATATTCCTTGGGGAATGCTGCTGCTGTTTGCTGGTGGGATTTGTATTGCGAAAGCGTTTATGTCGTCGGGTTTAAGCGTGCTGATGGGGTCGTGGTTAACAGGGCTTGCAACCTTACCTGTTTTACTACTTGTACTAGGCATTTGCTTATTCGTAACTTTTCTAACAGAAATTACTTCTAATACCGCAACCTCTACATTGCTAATGCCGATATTGGCGGCAGCGGGGTTGGCAGTGGGCGTTGACCCTAAGTTACTAATGATTCCTGCGGCAATTAGCGCAAGTTGTGCTTTTATGTTGCCTGTAGCAACCGCACCCAATGCCATCGCCTATTCAACGGAAAAGTTCGATATAAAAACAATGGCAAGAGAAGGAATAATGCTGAACGTACTAGTGGCGTTAGTGGTAACTGCGGTGTGCTACGTTACCTTGGCGTGATGTTAATTAGCGTGCAACTAGGTGTTTTAATGCAGAAATTTGCATAGATGGTTAGCAATTGAGCGCTTAAACAGGCTTATTGCTAATTCTCGTTGCATTGTGAACAAATATGAGTAGTATTACTCGCTCTTTCGGTCGGTGTGTAGCGCAGCCTGGTAGCGCACTGTCATGGGGTGTCAGGGGTCGGAGGTTCAAATCCTCTCACACCGACCAACTTCTCTCTCACCCTTGAGTGGCTTGACTTACAAGCGTTTCATCTCTAAAAATATCCACGAATTAACGAACTAAGTAACCTAACTGGGTCACCAACAGGGTCACCTTTCGGGTCACTTTTAGTTTCTGTTGTTGTTTATTTGAGCAATGGTTTAAGCGATGGATAAAAAGTATCTCAAAAGACAGGATTCAGGCTTGTGGTTGTATCGTCGAAAGACTCCTGTACTACTCAAAGACAAGTACAAGTCGAGCTACATACAACACTCTCTCAACACGCACAGCTATCACGAAGCAATCTTAAAGCGTAACGCGATTAACGCTGAGATTGATATGCAACTAGCACACGTCAAACGAGGTGACTCAGACAAGGCTAAGTTCTTTCACTACTACACACCGTGGAGAAAGGAACGCGTAGAGCGTGAAGGTGAAAAAGTTGAAGGTGCAGACCATCACCCGATGGAAGAAGCTGACCTTGAAGTTGTCATTGAGAATCCAGAGGACAAAGCTAATCCAGCAGTTCAGGCCGCTTGGAAGGCTGCTATGTCTGGAGATATTCCTTCAGAGTTTCAACCGACAATCAAAGAGGTTGCAGAAGAATGGTCTCAGTGGGCAGAGGACAAGAAGAACGCTAAGTATGTCTCAGCTATGGCTACATACGTTAAGGCTCTTGTAGTGTTCCTAGGTCGTGACGAGTTACCAGCCAATGTAAGCTCTGGTCAGGCTCAAATGTTCATTGATGGATTACTTAGTTCAGGTAAATCAGCTAACACGGTTACACACTACAAGTCTAAGCTACAAGAACTCTGGCGATGGGCTTTGAGTCGTGAGAAGGCTCAAGGAGGTAACCCTTGGCTTAACTGTAAGGTTGAGGCAAGCAAGAAGAAAAGTAAGCCTGAACACTACCGTAACTTTACTGATGAAGAACTGACTCATATTCTCGCTGAGACTGACTTCAAGAAGCTTAATACATCGACTTGGGCTTATCCGTATGCCTTACACATGCTACCTCGTTTATTACCTTTCCTTGGTACACGACTAAGTGAACTAGCACTAGCTCAGAAGGAACAGTTCGTTGATGTAGATGGACGCTTGTTCTTTGAGGTGCGAGAAGGTAAGACAGTCAATGCTCAACGTATTGTGCCTGTATCCCCAGCTATTAAGCCTCTTGTGCTTCAGGTCTTAGACAGGGCAGGAGATAGCCCTTGGTTGTTCCCTGAAATCGGTGAAGCTGTAATAGGTGCTGAAGGTGCAGCTAACAGTATCTCGTCGAAGTTCGGTAAGATAACTAAAGGGTTCGCTAAGGTGGAAGGCTACAAGACAGGCTTACACTCGTTTAGAGGTCACTTTGCGACAGCGCTAGAGCAGGTGGGTTGTCCTGAAGACATCGCTACGAAACTAGCAGGGCACAAGCAGTTGTCCTTGACGTATAACTTGTATAGTAAGTATAAGAACAAGGACGAACTGTGGCAATATGTCGAGAGGATTCACGAGGCTGACTGCTTGAAGTCGTTACAGTATCAACCAACTGAATAACCCAATTTTCTGTGTAGTCAGTTAGATTCTTGTATTTGAGTGTAAAACAGTTAACTCCAGAGACGTGTTAACATTGCTTATAGCTAGCCACTAAACAAGAAAATGAAGGAGATAGATGTGGTACTAAAGGAAATAGCCAGTAATGCAAAAGATGTGTTTGTATTTATAGGCGCAGCGGCAGGGCTTATAGCTTTCCTCAAGCCAATGATTGAGCCGAAATACAATAAGGATATTGAACGGCTCCAAAATTTACTAAAGCGACTTGATACACAAGAATTCACCATTAATGAAATGGTATATCATGCCAGCGCAAGAAGAATACCTCATGCACTAGTATTATATTTGGGCAGTATTGAGCATGATGTTGAAGAAAATACTTCTGACGTTAGGTTTACTGGCCCAATGAAGAGCATAATCATGACGGAGCTTAAATCTTTTATTCGTTTGAATAAGAAGCTTAGAGAATTTGTGCACGTACCTCAGTGGCAAACAGACCAGCATAGGGATAACTATGAGTTTCAGAAAGATTGGTTCGATGATAATGACAAAGACTATGTTCAGCACATTAATGGAGTGGAGCTGGTGTCTGAACAGTTGGTAGACCAATATAGACGACTAGAGCTTTTAACCGAGATTCCAGCATTAGAAGCAATGTTGTCGCCTGATATGTTAATTAATAGGAAGCTCAATCGTTACCACCCTATAAGTTCAAATTAGTTTTGCCACAAAAATCTGTGAGGCCAAATCGATAATGATGAAGCCTCAACTCCCCCCCATAGGGTGCCTCTACGCACCACAGGAACACCGCTAAGACAATCTTCAAGCCAGTCGCAACGTTCATCTTGACCAAACACGAAGACAACGCACAGGTTCTGCTGGTGGCTCAATATTCTCACTCTGAAAATTTCAAGAGTGGTTGTTCTCGAAGGCATAGCGCAATCTTGTTCTTTGATTGATTTGTGTTCGTTATGGATATTTCCACATCACCCTAAAGATACAGGTCTCTGATTCATGTACTGCAATTTTGCATTTCTATACGAGACTGGATATTTGCAGGTTCGTAATCGTCCACCAAAGTAAAAGATAATAAACTTAGCTATTGACCGTTCAAATACCGTTCATTAATATGTCGTTCATATAACCTTTAGACTTTATTGAACAGGATGGATTTATCATGACAGGTCAACTTATCGGTTACGCACGAGTATCAACCACAGGCCAGAAGCTAGACGTACAGTTAGACGCACTGAAGGCGAAAGGCTGCACAAAGATTTACCAAGAGAAGCGCTCAGGTAAGACAGCAGACCGTCCAGAACTAGAGAAGATGCTTGATTACGTGCGTGAAGGTGAAGCTATTGTTGTGACCAAGTTAGACCGTTTGGGTCGTTCTGTGGCTGACCTAGCGAATATCTCGAAGTTACTCGATGATAAAGGCGTAGGTCTCATTGTGATTGACCAAGGTATCGACACGACAACACCACACGGTAAGCTAATGTTCCACATGATTGCTGCTGTAGCTGAGTTCGAGTTGTCTCTACGCTACGAAAGACAGATGGAAGGTATTGCTAAGGCGCAAGAGAAAGGCGTTAAGTTTGGACGTAAGAAGTCTGTAGACCGTGAGAAAGTCCACCAGCTACGAGAAGAAGGCTTGAGCATGGCTAAGATTGCTGAAGAATTAAGCTGTAGTAAGGGAGCGGTGCATAAGATTATCAGTGAGTTCATAAACCAGAGTAATTAACCTAGCTAATTCGATCACTGAAACTTATAGTTCGTGTGGTCTGCTACTCCTCTACAAGACATCTTCAGCACTATCATAACGGAGTCTCACGCTTAACTGTTCGAGGCTCTGTGCAGCTCTCTCAGATCGATTTATCCCACCTAATGCAATCGTATTAGTTGTACCTAGAAAAGCCCGTAAAGAGCCGCTGTCGATCTGTAATGAAGCTTTGTATCCTGACTTCTCGCTTGTCCTTTGGTTAGACCTAATGACCATTAAATTCCTTTAGATTTATTAGTGTTATCTAATGTTGAGTCAGGCCAATAAAAACAAGGCTTAGACGACTCCCTGACCTATGAAAGAAAAAGTTCAGTTAATGACTCCCTGACATATGGAAGAAAAAAACTGAACAGCTGACTCCCTGACGTAAGAGAAAAGGAAGCGTGCCTAACGGCATAACTCCCTGAGTTACGAACAGAGATAATTCCAAAGGACATCGTGAAGACAAACACTCGGTCACTAACTTCACGGTGGTGAGCTACGGCTCAGGGGCAAGTGACCAGTCATTCAAACTCAAGACCAACGCTAGGACTAGCTGATACTGGTTCACAGATGATTGTTTCCACCCTTATCTACCTACATAACGTGGGGGGTAAGGGGGGCAACTCTAAGTCATCAAATCTAAGACCAACACCAGTATCTCTTAGTTAGTCTTAAAGACAGTCCGTTACTGGATATATCAATGATTAACCCAATTAGTTAATGGACTAGAGGCAAGTCTTTAAGACTCTCTTAGTCATCCCTTACTCATGTGGATTGATTCATGTGTGTATGGTCTAACTTGATTTGTTTACTCATATCCTTCTAAGCCTATGGACTTGTGCTCTACCTCCAGCACTTGTCCTAGGCCCCCTTTCGCTCACTGAATACAACCACAAGAGGGTTCTCTGTAGGTAAGCCCTAAGATACCTACATGCAGCCTGAGAGCCTTCTTGTCTTTGTATTCATTTATTTTCACAAAACTTCAACTTTAGGAGAAACACTATGACTGACATTAACCACTTACTATCACGTACTGTAGTTGCTGGAGGCTAACGATGAATGCACTAGGTAAACCACACAAAGTTGTGTCGCAGCCTTGCATCAACGTGTACTTAACCAGCAAGAACTTCGAGACCGTCCAGAAGTACCAAGCACGACTTCAAGACACTAGAGGCGTGAAAGTAAGCGCTAGCAGTATCGTGAATGAATGTATCCATAATTACTTAACTGACAAGGTTTAACGCTATGACAACTTCCACATGCAAGGTGTGGGGTTGTTCTCGTCCTATCGATAACGCTAAGTACGGCAAGTACTGTAAGCGACACCGTGAAGCTAATCTGCACAACGGTCATCCAACGTTTAAGCCACCAGCACTATCTAAGCGCTATGCTTCATACAACCAAGAGCTAACTAAAGCGTTTCACGGTGGTAAGCAATGGTACTCAGAGGCTGACTTAACTCACTATGAGAAAGCCTTTGGTCGTCTGCTAGATGAAGCAGAGAAGCTTAAAGCACTATCACCTTATAGACGACTAGGTGATTTACCAGTTCGCTCTCAGTTGCTGTATCTGCTCAAGGCATCAGTTGAAGCAGTGGGTAGGCATGTGACCATGAAACAGTGGTTGTGTATCTACCTCGCAGCTTGGTTCAAGAAAGACCTGTTCCCTAACAGGAAGACCTTAGCAATCTTTGTATGCCGTAAGAGCCTTGTGAGGATGATTAACATGCCTCAGCACATCACAAGGACAGGCAAAAAGAGGCGTTATCGACTGAACGCTAACAGAGCCTTGAAGATGCTAGACATCCTTGAGCCTATCTTCGAGTTATCGCATGTGCCAATCAATAACCTCGGCCTTTGGATTAGGCATTACACATACAAGCTGAACCTATCCAACATCCAGAAGCGAGTTATGAGTGAGAAGCACGAGAAGAACCCTTTCCACGCCAAACAACTTAACCGAATTAAAACCATTAAATCCCTTGAACGAAAATACTTAGGAGGATAAATCCATGAGCAAACAAGCTGACATCATTAGAGAACTACAAGACCGTCTTAACGCTGCTGAGGCTATCTGCCAAGACTTACTGAGTCACTTGTACAACAGCGAAGCACAAGGTCGCATTAAGTTCGATGACTACCGCATTAAATACACACAAGAGGCTATTGAACGTCGAGAAGCTGAAGCCAAAGCGAAACAACATCGAGACAACTTCAGCACGGCTAAGGCTGACTTCAGAGATATGGCTGAGGCTAACTTCTGGACTCTTGTGTTCCTGAACGACAAGGAACGTCAAGAGAAACTAGACGACATCTGGAGCACTATCACAAGTGGCCTAGTCTTGCCTGAAAACGCTGAACGTCCTCAACACATTGTGCCTGAACTGACTGTAGACCAGCTTATTAATCGTCGTGCTGAGTTACTGGATTCAATTAACAGAACTAACGCTACTCAGTACAACGACACCATTGAGCACTGCAACCAGTCTAAAGCTGATTTCGCTTTAAGCATGGAGCGAGAGCGAGACAAGCAGATTATTGAGATAAATCGCAAGGATGGACTAAATGAGTCTGAACGACAACGGCAAGTTAGTGAGACACAAGCTTACTTCAAGCGTGAGATTCAGAAGCACTTGCTCGAAATGAACAGACAAATCAGTTCAGCAGAGGTTGGCCTTAAACGTCTTGACGACCACAAAGCAGAACTAGCCAAGGTTCAACAAGCCCTAGCTAAACAGTTAACCCATTAATCGGAGGAATATACATATGAGTAAACAAACACCACGACTTATCTTTACTGACGGTGCAGCGCCTAACAACCAGAACGGATGTAAACACGGTGGCTTAGGCGTTGTCGTGTTGAATGACCAAGAGGAGGTCTTGGAGACCTACAAGGCACGAGTAGAGCCAGAATCAGGCGAAACTAGAACAACGAACAACCGCTGTGAAATGCTGGCAGTCATCAAGGCTCTCGAACTGGCAGAGCCTAAAGACATCATCCACACAGACAACGAAATGATTGCTAAGGGCTACAACGAATGGCTCAAAGGGTGGAAGCTGAAAGGCTGGAAGACTGCCAGTAAGAAGCCTGTAGCCAATCAAGACCTATGGCAACGTATCGACAAGCTGAAGCAAGAGAAGCCTATGGTTGTCGTTAAGTGGGTTCGAGGTCATAGCGGTATCTATGGCAATGAACTTGCGGATAACTTAGCGACTGAAGCTGCTGCTTAACACTTTTCTTAACCACTCCCTGACTTACACAGAAACAATTATTGGAGGAAACGTTTTATGACTGACACAACTATCAACCCTTTACTGCAAAACGACAACGCAATTGAAATGATGATGACGGCGTATAAAGCATCAAAGTCTGTAAGCCCGATAGCACACCTATTTGATATTGAGAGTGGTGTTGACGCTGAAGTTGCAAACTTCATGAAATATGAAATGGGACTCAGTGCATACGAGATGTTAAACGTTCAGGTAGATTTCTTGTCTACCCTTACAGAACTGCTTGATGAATACGCTGTGACTAAAGGTGTGCAGCCTACCAATTCAAACACGCTCTCAGAGTGGCTCTCAACCCGAGCGTTTCATGATGATGAAATGAATGAAATTCTCGATAACGCTTTGTTAGGCATTCTGCATGGTAACTACCAGTCTGTTGATAAAGTAGTTAACCTGTACTCTGCTAGTTTAAGCCACTAAATAACGATCTGTACGATCTCCTGAGGAGACTTCTGGCCTGACCTAAGGCAATCCTATTACCCACTAAAACACGATCTTATATCGCCTCTCAGGAGGTCGTTTACTTTTACCAATTCAACCGATTAATGGAGGACTTATGACCATTGATTACTCAGAACTATGTCCAGAGACTCAGCAACAAGTAGCACAACTGATGGAACAAGAAAACCATATTGAGTCTTCTGGAGACAACGCTGTGACTGATATTCGGTCTGGCTCAGGAATGAAAATTCATGTCTCAGAAATACAACCGGACTCAATCATTGAAGTTAATGGAATTACCGGACAAGTACAGCACTTGATTGAGGCTGGTCTTGTCGATGAATCCATTCTAAACGGCTCATATAGTGATATTGAGACAAGCGCACAGGCTGGCTCAGACAAGTCCGAGGATGTCTCATATTCACAAGCGGATGTCCTAGAGACTGCTAACCAGATCGAAGAAGTCATTGGTGCTGCTGATACCTTTGAGTCAGTAACCGCTGTGTTAGCTGGTGAAGAACTTAGCCCTGATGTACTGCAAGAACTGAGTGAGACTTACGTAGTGTCACTAGAACGAGCAGCAAGAGAAGTGCAGCAACTAACTGAGCAACTCTATGATGACTTTGCGGTATACGCAGAGGAAGAACTTGGTGTGTCTGATGTTGACCACTTCTCTGATTGGGTAGCGTATGCGGTGAACCAAGACACCAAGGTAAAGCAGTTGTACCAGCAGGCTGTAACAGGTGCGCTTAGCGGTGACTTTGAGTTATCACAGGACTTGGTTCAGGAGTACCGGAAGTACTATCAAATGTATTAAGTGTTGTTGAATATTTGTTCAGTCAGTCCAGTTGATGAAAAAAATATTTGAGCAGGATTAAGTCTGAAGTCTGGGTCACCTTGCGGGTCACTTTTTGGGTCATGAAATGCTGATAATCCCATGAAGTAAGGGTTGTAGGGTGGTGTTAATGGCACTGTCATGGGGTGTCAGGGGTCGGAGGTTCAAATCCTCTCACACCGACCAACTTATTCCACCCCATTCAATAGCTTACGCTACTTTTTAATACTTTCCTATTTTCAAGTGTACCCTTTCCGTACCCTTATACAGTGCAACGTTAATCAAGCCTTTGCCCCAATAATATTAGAATATATAAAACCATTAACAGATAGTCGGTTGAAATTGCAGGCTTACTGAAATACGGTTCCAACTGTTTATTTGAAGTATGACTGACGTCAATTCTATCAATCCTTGTTTCCCAAACACATTTTCTACAGTGCTATAAAGCTCCTCAGTGATGGGCGAGGAGTGAATGAGCGTTAATGCCTCTGTCCACGCAAGGGCAACGCGCTCTTTGTTATTAAAACAATCCAGTTCTTTCCACGCTGAGAGCACATCGAGCCTTGCCTGATCTTCATTAGATTTTCTCGCTTCGTCGGCATGCATATGTTGGCAGAAGCCGCATTGATTAATTTGTGACGCGCGCAGCCTGACTAAGTGTAATAGTTTATGGCTTAGAGCGCTTTCGGCGGAAGGTTTAACCAAACCTTGTAGATGTTCAAGAATGTGAGGGTAGTCAGAGTAAAATTCAGATTGTTTTATGCGAGTATTCATAGTGCTCTCCTTTAAATTTCGAAGAACTATAAACGTTTGGAGTTTTATCTAATTGTAAATTTGCGACAACTTTCGCGTTCTATATTGATGAGGTGTTTCTAATGCGAAGGTGCGAAAGGCATGTGTAAAGTGAGCTTGATCGAAATAACCACATGCTAAAGCAATTTCGCTTAGTTGGCTGGTGCCAATACCGAGCATAGTTCGAGCCCGGCGTATTTGTGCAAACTGGTATAGTTTGTTTGGCGAAAAACCAAAGTTCGCACTAAATTGGCGTTCAATCGTTCTTCTACTTACACCGTATTGGTTGGCAAGACTCTGCGAGGGTACTAGTAAGTCTATTGACTGATAAAGCATACGCTCCCATTTCTGCAAGCGAGTATCACTGTTTTCAATGATATGTGCTAGCCAGTTTTGTATGGCTGAACACTGGTTATCTATAGTTTCTCCTACTAGATATTCTTGTAAGCTTAAATAAGATTCGAGCTCTTTTGCTAAAACTTCAGCGAACTCGATTTGCAAGTTTTTACTATCGTCGAGTTTAAATCCGAACAGACGTTTTAACGCGCCGGGTTTAAACCTTATGCTGATTTGCCTGCCGGACAGTTTCCAAGGCATGGCACAAACTTCGGTGTGGTAAAACAGTTTTGCTTCACAGCTAGTTTGGTCGATATAGAAAGTCAGGCTAGCACCCGCATCGGGGTAAAATTTTTCATTCAGAATAGAGGGCGAGCCTTTGGGAAGATCGACAATCCAGATGCATTGCACAAACCTGGTAATGGCGTTTATTGGCGTTACGAATGCGATATCAATCTGCTTAAAACTTGCAGCAGGGATGATATTTTTCATGGTAGAAGCGTTCATAAAGGCCTTAAAATAGCACCGGTCACTTTGCATTGCTTACCATCTTACCGGTGTTTAATTTTACATTAAACTAAAAAGCATTAGCATAACATTACTTTCTCAAAAACTCCCAAACAGACTCTGAAACCAATTCTGCACATTCAATCTGCGGGTAATGCCCTATATCAACAAGTTCAACTACGTCAGCATTGGGTATAAGTTCCCTATATCTTTCTACCATATGCGCACCAGAAATTGGGTCTGCCATGCCTGCGGTTAGTCGAACCGGCACGTCGGCATTTTGAAGTGCGCCTACCCAACGCTCTCTGTATTGCTTGCGCTGTTTCATATAGTCCAAAAGCAAGTGCATGTATTTGTGGCCATTGTTTTCAGTTATAAGGGACCAAAAATCATTAATGTCTTGGTCTGAAGGGGGGGTATTTGGGCCAAAGATATTGTGCATGCTTTTTCGAATGGCGTTTTTGTTTAAAAAAGGAATAAGCAGCCCGCCAATAGAGGAAAGTAATAGCTTTTGAATAAGCAATGCTTGATGGGTTTCAGGAAAAAGGCCGCCATTTAGCAAATGCAGCGACTCCATACGAAACACGAGGTTGCCCTCTAACTGACGGGCCATTAACTCCTGCGCAACGGTATCACCGTAATCGTGAGATAGAACGTGAGCATGCGTAATTTGAAGATGTTTCATTACTGCTTCTATCACCGCTGCTTGTTCTTTTACTTTGTATTTTTTTGGGGCTTTGGTGCTAAAACCAAACCCCAACATATCGAGTGTTACGCAGTGAAATTTCTTTGTAAGTGCAGGCCATAACTTAACCCAGTCGAAACTCGCAGTAGGGTACCCATGAATTAACAACAGCACAGGCCCTTTGCCTTGGGTAGTGTAGAAAATTTGCTGATCATTTACGTTTAGAAATTGGCCTGAGCTACGCCATTGTGAAAGTTGCATCACGAAAAGCCTTATTTAATTTTTTTACTCAGCTTGCCCATTGTGAAGCTTTAGGTCTGTCGTAAGCGCGACATTTAAACTATGTCGCGCTTGTCAGTAAGTGAAGGTGAAAATTGGTGGGAGAAAGGTTAGCGCAGTACTAACTCTCAATGGGTATACACACTCTTACCGTGGTTCCTTCACCAGGCGACGATACCAAATCAATCTCACCATTAAATTTCTGTCGAACAAGATTGTATAAAATATTTAGGCCTAAACCCGTGCCACCTTTATCGCGGGCCGTTGTATAAAAAGGTTCAAACACTTTTTTATGAAGTTCTGCAGGAATGCCTTTACCGTTGTCTTGAACGCTTATTACAATACCTTTTTCATTTTTGCCGCAGGTTACGGCAACTTTATTCACTTCATTATTTACTGATGGGCCAAAGGCGTGACGCTGAGCGTTCGATATTAAATTCGTTAATAGTTGAGCAATAATGCCCGGACATGTCGTGATAACTAAATCAGAGGGCACATCAATGCTAAGCTCGATTTGCTCTTTGCGAAGCATAGGCTTCAATGGATTACAAACCCTAGGGATATATTCATCTAGCGTGATTTCTTCAATTTCTAGTGAGGTTTGGTCCGCAGAGGTTCGCTTAAAATCTTGTACTAAGTTTGCGGCCCGCATTAAGCTGGCTTCCGCTAGTGATAAACCCTCAGAACATATCTCTTCAAAGTCTTTAAAACCCTCTTCTGTTAACTCGCCATTCTCGAAATCTTGATAAATACTTTTGAGCTCTTCCTTGCAGTTACTTACCGAGGTCAGTGCAATGCCCAATGGCGTATTAACTTCGTGAGCAATACCTGCTACCAAGTTGCCTAAGGCTGCCATTTTTTCTGATTCAACAAGCTTTTCTTGGGCAGCCTCAAGTTCGGCAGTGCGATCTATGACTTTTTGTTCAAGATTCTGGTTTGCTTCTATAAGCTGTTGCTCATAATCAGCACGCTCGTTAGCACTTACCGCACGCCCGTAAAGATCGGCAAGCGATGCAGCAAAAACCATTTCATCGTCAAGCCATTGTCGAGCCTTGCCCTGGTGCTCACAACATATTATCCCAATCATCTTTCCGCGGTGGCGAATAGGCACATCCAGCATAGAGCTTATACCCAGAGGCGTTAAATACACTTCAGCAAACTCAAAAGTTGCAACATCGGTTATCGCATCGTGGGCAGCAATTGTTCTACCTGAGTCGAGCGCTTCAAAATAGTGGGGAAAATCCTTTCGGGTTAGCACTAAGCTCTCGTTATCGAGATCGTTTCCTTTGTCTATAAGTAGTGTGCATTGCACTAGCGTTTGGTTTTCGTCATATAACCAAATGCCTGCCCGAGTAATTTCCAAGCCTTCGCACATAGAGTTGATAATAAGTCTTGAAGCAACATCCAGTTCGCCTTTATCAATGTCAGGGCTTTGGCTAACGCGCAGTAAAATTAACTCTAACTTCTCTTTCATTCATCTTCGTCCGGTTCTGTTGCACGGATTTCTAATATTCTGTCGAAGTGCTCTAGCATTACATGGGTAATTAACGGGTCGAATTGTTTACCTGCATTCTCCTGAAGATAAGCTTTAACCTCATCAACGCTCCATGCAGGTTTGTAGCATCGTTTGGATAGAAGGGCGTCGACAACGTCAACAATCGCCATAATACGGCCTTCCACTGGTATATTGTCGCCAGCCAAGCCGTCAGGGTAGCCTTTACCGTCCCAGCGTTCGTGGTGCGTTTTGGCAATAATTGCGCCCATTTTGGCGACAATCCGGTCAGAATCTGCAAGTAGTTCGTAACCTTTTTGAGCGTGGGTTTTCATAATTTCCCACTCATCGGGGTCGAGTTTCCCAGGTTTATGCAATATGGTTTCGGGTATGCTAATTTTACCTACATCATGAAGGGCTGCAGAGTAGCGGATGGTTTCAATAAACTCTTTGCTCATATGCAGCTTTTCAGCAAGAAACTCTGTCATTAGGATAACGCGTCTTACGTGCCCCCCGGTTTCTTTACTGCGCATTTCAATGGCATCGCTAAGCACCATGATCAGTTCTTTCTGCGTTTTTTGTATATCTTCTTTTTGTGTAAGGTTTTGGAAAATTACCGCCACGTTAGATGCAAACATTTCTAATGTCTTTCGTTGCATTTCATCTAGAGGCTGGTCGAGTTTAACGTATAAAATATTATGGCTGTTTTCACCAGTGGGGTAATAACCAATAAATACGTTGTCGCTTTGGAAGTGCGCTTTTTTGGCCAGAACGCTTTTAACTTGTTCTTCAATCGATTCGGGAATACGGGTGGAAATACCAGGTTCACACAGTCCAACAAGGTCTCCGCTTGCACCCAAAACTGTCATGCTGGTGTCGCCATATAAATCGGTGTGCTGTGTTGAAAGGTAAAGCACTGAGTTGTTTAAATTAAGAAGGGTGAGCGTTTGTTTCAGAACAGCGGTACCAAATTGCGCTAGTGACTGACTTGCTAAAACAGAGGAGGATGATTTCAGTACATCTTCCATACCCCGTTTGCCTTTTTCGATAGTTTGTATATCGCGATAAGAGCGAATCGCCGTATAAACGCATGATTTTAACTTTAGCGAGGAGAGTTCTGTCTTGGCTTTATAGTCATTAATGTCATAACGTCTGATAACATCCTCTTCAGGGGCTTGCCCTGGCTGGCCTGTTCGCAATATTAATCGAGTGACGTGATTTTTGAGATCGTTGCGAATAGCATCTACTAGCTTTAAGCCGGCATCGTCGGTTTCCATTACTACATCAACAAACGCAAGTGCGATATCAGGATTAGCTTTCAAAAGCGCTAAGCCTTCTTCTCCACTGTGAGCTGATAAAAACTCTACACCACGCTTTTCAAAACTAAACTTGCGAAGCGTTAATTTGGTAACTTCGTGGACGCCTTCTTCATCATCGATAATGGCTATTTTCCATGGGGCTAAACGAGGGGTGTTTTGTTCAATTTTTGACTTTTTGAATAACGACATACACAGCGCTAAAAACAATTGTATGGTTTAAACGTAAGCCACAAAATACAATATCGCAAATTTTCGAGATAAGATTTGTTCTAAAGTTGAATGGTGTGGATTTGTTGACAAAACTCTGCTGTTGGATTAGCGAGATAGGGTTGAACCAATAAAGGTTTGTTGACATTGCCCGGCTGCGAACCAAGTTGATACCCGCAATAGATACCAACTTGGAGATATAGTTTAAATCACTAGAAGCAGGTTTAGTTGTCTTCAATAGGTGTATTTTCGGTAATAGGTACCGTGTTTACATCAGTGTCCAAGCTTTCTACTGCACTTTGTACGCCTGCAGCGTAGTCTGGATGAACTTTTTCTAACACAGCGTACCAGCGTTTTTTAACGCTATCAGAGCATGGGCCCATAGCTGCAGCATAGTTTTTATAAAGCCGTTCTTTTTGTTTATCAGAAAACATCTCGTACAGCTTACGCGGCTGCACATAATCGACATCAACATCATCTTGATGATATCTGTCGGCATCACCATCAATACGAAGTGGTGGCTCTTTTACGGAAAAGTCTGCGACTGGGCCTTCATGTTGGTTTGGCTCATAATAAGCGTCTGGGTTACCGAAATCATTGGTAAAGAAGCGCATAGCGCCGTCTTTATGATAGTGGTTTACTTTGCTATTTTTGGGCGCATTAGCAGGTAGTGCTTCATAGTGCGTGCCCAAGCGGTAGCGGTGTGCGTCGGCATACGAAAAAATACGTGCTTGAAGCATTTTGTCGGGACTAAAGCCAATGCCCGGCACAACATTCGAAGGGCTGAATGCCGCGTTCTCAATCATCTGGAAATAGTTTTCCGGGTTTTTGTTCATTTCTAACTCGCCGACTTCTATCAGCGGATAATCGTCGTGCGGCCAAACCTTGGTTAGGTCAAAAGGGTTATAGCTTTGCTGTCCGGCTTCCTCTTCTGGCATAGCCTGAATGTACATCTTCCATTTAGGAAAGTTACCTTCTTCTATGGCGTTGTACAGCTCTTCCTGATATTTCTCACGGGTACTACCAATGATCTTTTCAGAGGTCTCATTGGTGTAATTTTTAATGCCTTGTTGAGTTTTAAAATGAAATTTCACCCAGTGACGTTTGCCTTCTTTATTCCACATGCTAAAGGTGTGGCTGCCATAGCCATTCATGTGCATTGGCGACACTGGAATGCCGCGATCAGACATTAAAATAGTGACTTGATGAACGCTTTCTGGCTGTGCGGCCCAAAAGTCGAACATAGCTTCCGGCGAGCGTAGATTTGTTTTCGGGTGACGTTTTTGCGTGCGGATAAAGTCAGGGAATTTGTATCCATCGCGAATGAAGAAGATAGGGGTGTTGTTACCTACCATGTCCCAGTTGCCTTGCTCAGTGTAAAACTTCAGGCTAAAGCCGCGTACATCACGTTCGGTATCAGCTGCACCAGACTCGCCCGCTACCGTAGACCAGCGGCTAAGTACTTCTGTTTGCTTACCAACTTCTGAAAATAAATCGGCGCAAGTGTAATCGGTAATGTCGTGAGTGACCGTAAATGTGCCTTGTGCTCCCCAGCCTTT
Organism: Alteromonas sp. ABD4_190; assembly: GCF_056160105.1. Classification (NCBI taxonomy): domain Bacteria; kingdom Pseudomonadati; phylum Pseudomonadota; class Gammaproteobacteria; order Alteromonadales; family Alteromonadaceae; genus Alteromonas; species Alteromonas sp. ABD4_190. Next base: position 353,881 of record NZ_JBSWWN010000001.1, on the reverse strand, counting down.
GGCGTGTACCACGCGCTCTGGAATTCGTTCACGATTCTGGTGGGCTAACTTTTCAATGAGTTGATAATCTTGTAAGAGTGCGGGGCCGCGCTCTCCTGCGGTTTTTGTGGTCTCATTACTTACTACAGGGGCACCTGCCGAGGTGGTTAACTGCGGTTTCTTAGCCATTTTAAAACTCCTTTCACATGCTTCTTTTAAAAGCCAAACTTCCATAAACACCATGCGCGTCTGACTCATGACTTGCAGTTGCTACGGGTTGCTGACCGAAAGGGTTTATAAACTTCTATATATATCTATAAAAACAAACAATCCTAATTCGTTGATAAGTCTATTGAAGCGAGCACTACTCCTGTTTACTCTATTTTAACATTTCGAGAGCTATTTAATGTGTTAAGGAAGTTCATGAATTTTGCAGAGTTTGCAGCATCAAGAAAAAGCGTTCGCGGGTTTACAAAGCAACCAGTTACCAAAGAAACGGTAGATAAAATAATTAATGCGGCCAAATGGGCGCCTTCTTCATATAACACGCAAACATGGAAAATACACGCAGTAACAGGCGACGTGTTAGACAAGATTCGCGAGGGCAACACCAAAAACACATTGGAGGGTAAGCCTCACGTTCGAGACTTTCCTTATAAAGAGGACTACGAGGGTATTCATCGTCAGCGTCAAATTGATGTAGCTATACAATTATTCGATGTAATGGGCATAGCCCGTGAAGACAAAGAAAAGCGTATGGATTGGATGATGCGAGGCTTTAGGCAATTTGATGCGCCGGTATCTCTTGTGCTTACTTACGACAAGTCTTTAGAGCCTGCGGGCATAACACAGTTTGGCTTGGGTTCTTTGGCCTACGGTATTGTTCTCGCAGCGTGGGATTTAGGGCTTGGTTGCGTAATAAATGGGCAGGGCATAATGCAGTCAGAAGTGGTACATAAGTACGCTAACATCCCTGATGATGAAGCCATTATGATTTGTATAGCACTAGGCTATCCAGACCCTGATTTTCCAGCAAACGACGTTCGATCGACCCGCGCCGATAACGAAGAGTTTGTGACGTATCACGGGTTTTAAACAATGAATTTTTCAAATTGATGGTTTTTCAAACGGCTTTTTATTTTTAATGTAAGTCGCTAAAGCGCAAAGAACAGTGATTGAAGCAAAGTGTGGCAAAGCCTTATAAAGCGTAAGATTGCGATGCGATAAGTGCTTCAATCTGTTTTTCGGGAACAGGTTTACTCCAATAGAAACCTTGCCCAACGTCACATCCCATTTCCTCTAACTTTCTGAGCGCTGCTTCATGTTCAATTCCTTCTGCAACAGTCACCATTCCCAAACTTTCCGCGATATTGATGATTGCTGAAACCAATGGAACATCGTCCTCGTCAAGACCTAATGTGTTAATAAAAATTCGGTCTATTTTAAGCTTGTGCGCATTGAATTTACGAAGGTAATTTAAATTGGAATAACCCGTGCCAAAGTCGTCGATAGCAAATTGAACACCAAGATTTTTTATTTTCTCAAGCTGCTCAGGAATACTTCCGTTTTCGTCAGCGAGAATTGATTCAGTAAGCTCAAGTTCTAAAAATTCGGGATTAAGTTGTGTTAAATCTAGTGCGCGCTTTACAATGCTGGGAAGGGTTCCGTCTTTAAACTGTGCGAATGACAAGTTAACGGCAACCGATATTTCACTGTGTCCATTGCGATGCAGTTTAGCGCAGAAAAGGCATGCTTGAATTAGCACCCATTCACCTAATGGGTTGATGAGCCCGCTACTTTCTGCCAATGGAATAAACTTATCGGGAAACACTAGTGACCCATCTTCTTGTGGCCAGCGCACTAATGCTTCAATCGAACAAATCTGGCCAGACTTTAAATCAATCAGGGGCTGGTAATACACTTCAAATTGGTTGGCAAGAACAGCAGGTCGTAGCCGCTGAATCAGCGAAAACTTTTCATCGCTTTCTTCGTCAAACTTCACATCGTAAAATTCAAAGCGGTTTCTACCATTTCGCTTGGCCTCATACATGGCTACATCTGCTTTTCTACATAGCTGTTTGAACTTGGCTCCGTCCTTTGGTGCTACTGCTACGCCAATTGAGGCTGAAACCACTATGTTAGTTTGAAATACTTCAAACTCAGAAGAGCACCACTCAATTAAACGCTCGCACAAGGTTTCTATGTGCTTGCGGTCAGTAATGTTTGCGGCAAGCACAATAAACTCGTCACCACCGAATCGAATAAGACATTCATCGTCAGAAAGCTTCTCATTTATTAATTGAGAAATATGCTGTAAGAAACGGTCTCCAGCGGAGTGACCTAGCGCATCATTTACAGGTTTGAAATTATCTAAGTCGATAAAAGCTAGCGCCAAATGCAATCCATTAGCTTCGCTTTGCGTTAGTTTTTCGTTAAATAAGCGTTCTCCCAAGAGCCTATTGGGTAAGTTTGTCAGTGGGTCATGGTGAGCTAAGTACTGGATATGCTCTCTATTTTTCTTAACCTTTGTGTATTCAAGTTGCAGTGATGTCATAAGCCGACGAATATCCTGCACAAGTATGAACACACAGAACCCTGTGATCACAAAAATGATCATAATAAAAGTTAAATGAGACCACGTTAATTTAGGCGTATTGGGCGTAATGACGCCTTTCATAACGAACCATGTAAGAATAATACATTGCACTAATACGAGAGATAACACCGTGCCAAAGAGCCCAATGCCGCCGAGTAGAGCCGCAAAAATGATAATGGCTGGATAGCCAAGCATAGCGATATCGAAAGTGCCTGCACCTGTTGCTGATAGGGCAAACAGCATAGACGACAGTGCGACTAAAAGTAGGTAACTGCTGGCGACAACAAAATGTTTGTAAGCGAGTATTGCCGCAGTAAACATTGCTGCTAACGCTACGAGCATTATATCGAAGGTGATGTCTCTAGCAGCGAATAATGAGATAAACAGCCCAAAGCATGTCACTGTACTTATTTGAGTAACGCGATGCCTTCTAATTGTTATCAGGTCATCTGTGTCTAAAGATGGGGAAAGTATTTTGCCAGCCTTCATTCGCTAAGTTTTTGAAGTAAGTGAATGTCAACTTTAAACTTAACCTTATAAAAAGCAAGTGTATATAAGTCTATGTATTACGATGTAAATTAGAGCGAATAATGTATGGAGTTAAAGAAAGACAGTAAAACGCTCTGTTTTACTGTCTAAATCGGGGGGCTACCTCTCGTCAGACGGCGCGTAGCGCTCCAACCAGTGTGCGTATGGCGCGGGCATTACCCAAGACGGTTTCTCAACGCCAAGCTGTTTTGCAGCAAAGTAAGTCCAATGTGGGTTGGTAAGGTGCATTCTGCCTACCATTACTACATCGAGCTGTTCATTTTTAACGGTATCGTTTGCAAGTTCCGGTGTATCTACACCCCAAGCGGTAGCTACGGGAATACCAGCTTCATCGCGAACGCGTTCAGCAATAGGTGCTAGGAAAGCGGGTCCCCATGGGATGTTCGCATCGGGCGTATTGAAACCTACGCTAACACTTACAAAGTCAGCGCCAATTTCTTTGAACTGCTTTATAAGCTCAATAGATTCGTTAAGCGTCTGTTCGTCGTTACCATCGTACTCAATAACGCCAAAGCGAATAGTAAGCGGGAGATTTTCAGGCCACACTGCTCGCACTGCATTGAGTGTTTCTAACAAAAAGCGACCGCGGCCTTGGGCGTCGCCACCGTATTCGTCGGTGCGCTTGTTGGCGTGTCTCGAGAAAAAGCTTTGAGCTAGATAACCGTGAGCAAAGTGAAGTTCAAGCCATTCATAGCCAGCTTCAAGGGCTCGCTCTGCGCCTTTAACGAAGTCAGCTTTAACACGTTCAATATCGGCTTTAGACATTTCCGTTGGGGTAACAGGTAAATGTGCACCAAATGCTTCAGCAGAAGGGCCTATAGGCTGCCAGCCGTTTTCTTCGGTAGGCTGGATATGATCATCGCCTTCCCAAGGGCGGTTAGCACTGGCTTTGCGACCGGCATGAGCTATTTGAATACCTGCTACAGCGCCTTGGCTTTTTATGCGATCAGCGATGTTTTTCAATCCGTCTACGTGTTCGTCTTTCCAAATGCCAAGGCAGTTTGGCGTAATTCGACCCTCTGGTGAAACGGCAGTGGCTTCAACAATGACAAGTCCTGCACCACCTCGTGCAAATGATTGGTAGTTAGCTTCATGCCACTGATTAGTAAAACCGTCTTCGGCCGAGTACTGACACATAGGGGGCACGGCAATACGATTGCGAAGGGTCACGTCTTTCAAAGAAAATTGTTCAAATAAAGCAGTCATATTTCTCTCTTTCAACATTGAGAATAGCTAGCACCCAACCTAACATTGGGTGCTATTATTTTTAGGCATGTGCGCTTCTGGTCACATGAGGGATTGGGCTTATGCCGCTAACGTAAGAATCTCGCGCGCCTTAGCAAGGTCGATGTCGCCATGCTCACCCAATGCGGTAAGGCCATTTCTCTCTAGGTTGGCGATAAGCCCATCAATTGCAGACTTTTCTATGTCATAGTCTGATAGTCGGGTTTTCACCTGCATGGTTTCAAAAAAGTCCTGCACGGCTTTAATGGTCAAGTCGATAGCCTTTTCTTTGTCATCTTCTTGAATACCGAAGACGCGCTCGCCTAGCTGCAGTATTTTTTCCTGCTTCTTGTCGCGCTGCACGAACATCAACGATGGCAAAACAATGGCTAAAGTTGCAGCGTGATCTAAGCCATGTAGTGCTGTTAGTTCGTGACCAATCATGTGAGTACCCCAGTCTTGTGGTACACCTTTACCGATTAAACCGTTAAGCGCCATAGTTGCTGACCACATTACATTTGCACGAACGTCGTAGTCTTCAGGTGTTGCGAGGGCTTTAGGTCCTTCTTGAATTAGGGTTTGCAAAATACCTTCTGCAAAACGGTCTTGAAGCGGCGCATTTACTGGGTAAGTTAGGTACTGCTCAATGACATGTACGAATGCATCGACCACACCATTAGAAACCTGACGAGGCGGTAGTGAATACGTGAACTCAGGGTCGAGCACAGCAAATACAGGCTGTACTGTTTCCGATGAAAACGCGCGTTTCTGTGACGTCTCTTTTCTGTTTACTACCGAGTTGCCGTTACTCTCAGAGCCTGTTGCTGGCAATGTAAGCACTGCGCCAATAGGTAGCGGGTTTTCAAACGCGGCGCCTTTAACAAGTATGTCCCACGGATCGCCTTCAAAGTTAGCGGCTGCAGCAACAAACTTAGCGCCGTCGATAACACTTCCGCCGCCCACAGCAAGAATAAAGTTCACACTGTTTTCGCGAGCTACACTCACCGCTTTCATAAGCGTTTCAAATTCTGGGTTGGGTTCAACGCCCTGAAACTCAATAACTTCTGCGCCTTCTAGCGCGGTATTTACTTTGTCGTAAATACCATTTTTCTTAATTGAACCGCCGCCGTATAGAAAGAGGACTTTTGCTTGTTCTGGCAAACGTGAAGACACTTCACTTAGTTGACCTTTGCCGAATAAGATTTCGGTTTGATTTTTAAATGTAAAATTAAGCATTTCGTTGCCTGTCCTTAATTAGATTGTGAGTTTAGCTGCTGTAAAAGTTTTTCAGCCAGCAGTTCATCGGAAAATGGGTTTTGGCCTGTAATCAGTTCACGGTCTACTACTACATTAGGCGCCCACATCTCTTTGTATTCCAAGTTTCCACCCGCTTGCGCCATTGCGTCAGCTGGGTAGTACAATAAAGCTGCATCATCTAAGGTGCTTTCAAAATATTCTTCTTCCGGTGTCGAGAAGATTGTCATTTTGTAGCCTTCATAAATCCAACTGTCAGATGTGGCTTGCTCACCGGATTTCAATGCCAGTTCGAATGCCTTTGGGTTAGATTGCCCAGAAAGTAGGGCGATTGGTCCATGGCAGATTGCAGCAGTGGGTTTTCCTTCATTATGAAAGTGGTACAAAATCTCGCCTACTTGAGGGTTGTTTGCTAAGTCGATAAGTGGCGCGTGCCCACCTGGAATGAATACACCCTCAAATTCATCAAGCCCTTGTGCAATAACTTCGCTTAGTGACAATGTGTCGTTAATACCATCTATCGACGCAACAAACGTTTGAATATCTCGCATTTGTGATTCGCTGCCATCAAAATATTGTGGAATAACAGACTTTTTATCTACTGCAGGCGCATTACCTTTTGGTGTGGCCAATACTAGCTTGTAGCCGGCATCTACCAATGCCTTTGCCGGCACGCCAAACTCGTTAAGGTAGTAACCTGTAGGCTCTGTTTTGCCCTTTGCCAACTGCATTACATTTTCGCTTGAAAGTAAAACAAGCACTTCGCCTTTACTTGCTTTTGATGAAAGAGCGTCTGCGGCATAAGCCGACTGTGATAACCCAGCGATAATGGCAAGTGATAGAATTGATGATGATTTTTTCATGTGCTTTTCCTGTCGCATTTGAAAGTGTATGCATCTTAGAGTTGTTGGTTTAAAAGCAGAAGTCAGATAAATTATGGTGAGTCATCATAAATCTGATGGGTGGAGAATTATGTCTTACCTAACACAGCTAAAAACCTTTGTAGAAGTTTATCGAAGCGGCAACATAACACGTGCAGCAGCGCGGCTTCATATGTCTCAGCCAGCAGTAACCTCACATATTCAGGCAATGGAACATATTGTCGGTAAAGAATTGTTTGTGCGAAAAGCGAGAGGCGTAGAGCCAACGGCGATTGCTGATGATTTAGCGCTACAGGTAGCTAGCCACATAGATACATTGGAACAAAAAGTAGCGTCTATCCGAAGCCGAGCATCAACGGATCACGGCACCTTACACCTAGCAGGGCCTGCGGAATATTTGAGTTTTGTTGCGGGCCCTGCGCTCGCAAACTTACTACAAGCTGACAAGGTAAATTTGGTTATTCATACGGGAAATAAAAATAACACCTATCAATTGTTGGAAGATGATATCGCTGAACTTGCCATCACCGCATCTGAGCCAACAGACGCTATGTATGAATATCAGATGTTAGATAAAGAGCGTTTGATATTGGTGATGAACCGAGTCCAAGGTAAATTACTTGCTGATAAAGAGATAACGGCGTCATTATTGAATCAGCACAAAGTTGTGAGCTATGACGAGCAACTACCGCTTATTCGCCGGTATTTCTCAGAAGTGTTCAATGCACCATGCGAGTCACCTGTAGCTGCAATATGTCCAGATATTCGTGCGATTAGCAGCATTATCAAAGCAGGGATAGGCTATTCGGTATTACCTGATTACCTTTGCAAAGAAGCGATTGCTAAAGGTGAGCTCGTCTCACTTGGAAAAAGTGGGCCTGAAAACGAGATTTACTTGGTATGGAAGAAAGGTGCGCTGCGACACCCTAGAGTAGACTTTGCAAAAGACGTTATAATGGCATTCGCAAATATTAACTATCTATCTGGCTATCCCGACTAGCTATTTTGTTCAGTGCGCCAGACAAAAAGTCATGTCGCACTGAACTAAAAAAAGCTCATGGGGATGTTGAAATTAAAATGTACCAACAACCTTAACTTGGCCGTCGACTTTGCTCTCATCGATAAAGCCAATTGTATTTGGATTAGTCGCAACTAACTTTAACATTTCGTCTTCTGTTGCAATCATTTCAGGTGGGGTGCCACGGCCGGTAAACACAAGCTTCGACCAAAATGCAGAGTATTGAGATTCTGATTTTCCTAACACACTGTTGTTAAAAGCGTCTCTAACAGTATTGCCTTGCTCAAATGTCAGTGGGATTGCACGAGTGCCGTCGGGGAACGATTTTGCTTTTCCTAAGTAAATCTTTTTTACTGTGTCGATATCTATACCTGTGTTGTTGCTGGCATTAACGATTACGGCGGTACCCGCATAAAGTGGTGCCGATAGAATAAAAAACAGAGCTGCAATTATCTTCATTGAATATTACCTTCAATCGTCACTCTGCAAACTGAGTTTACCTGCTTATTTATAGTCCAGTGCAGAGTCGTGGTTACCATAGGGCACATCACCCTCCCTAAATTATAACCAAGATTTGTAATTTGTCGCACTTCAACAAAAGATGAATTTTACAATAAGGAGCACACATACACTTATGGCTAAACCCAATGCAAAAGGACCAGTTAGAACCGTTCAGATATTTTGTGCCAAATGTCGGGAGCAACTGCTTAAATACCGAAAAGGTGGAAAGGGCGCGTTGGTGAAATGCTTCAAAGAACGCATTGTTGAAGACTACACAAATGAAGAAGGGATTTGCCCCTCCTGTAATGCACAGTTTGCTAGGAGTGCAATGATACGTGGCGCTCCCGCGCTTAAAATAGTGGGCGGTAAAGTGCATATGAAGTGAGATTGTGACAAGGTTTCAAAAAAGGTGTCGTAACGTACAAGTAAGTTACTATTTTTGTTTTTCGGAAATTTTTCAAAAATTAATCGTTTGGGCAATTTGCACTGCCACAAAAATTGCCTAAATTTAAAAATTGCCTAAATTTATAAAGTAGCGCGTGAGCCCGTTAGAACGAAAAGGCTAGCGTGTAGGGTATGGACCAAAAGTCAAAGGAGTGAGTTATTACCTAACTGTTAACCTGAGAAGCTGCATGTCCATTCAAAGAAAATTTCTGTTCTCGGTGTCTGCAGTCATTGCGTTGTTCGCACTGATTGTGGCAATTATCACTGTGGTCACTACGTCGTCGTCCATTTCTGAGCTTGTTAAAGAGCAGAAGAAAAACACTGCCGACCGCTTAGTCAACATTCTAACCGTGACCGACGCCATTATGCTTGAGCGAGTGAAAAGCAGTATGGCGCTTCTGAAGCAGCGAGGAGAAGCCTTGGGGATCCCCAATCAAGGCGACTATATCACTGTAAAAGCAACACAGGCACTAGAGTTAAGTCTGGGGAATGTTCCGCAAGCGAACGATTTTGAATTAGTTGACGGACTGACCAAACTAATGGGAGGTACAGCAACGCTTTTCAGCAAAACCGGTGATGATTATATTCGGGTAAGCACAAACGTCATTAAAAATGGTGAGCGAGCAATTGGCACTAAATTAGCGCCGTCGGGAAAGGCGATTCAGAAAATAAATCAACAGCAAGCTTACTACGGTGCAGTGGATATTCTAGGTAGCCCCTATCTGACAGGTTATGAGCCTATGTTCGACGCAAGCGGACAAGTGATAGGTATATGGTATGTGGGATATTCAGCAGACCTTAACGTTCTAGAGCAAGCGATAAAACAAAGCCATGTTTTAGAGAATGGATTCGTAGCGTTACGAGATGCTAAGGGTAACATTCGTATGCACTCATCGCATGTTAACGATGCACAAGTCACAGAAGCGTTAAATCAAAACGAAGATTGGATTGTGGAAGTGGTGCCTTTTTCTAAATGGGGCTATGACATCATATTAGCTGCGTCAGCTTCCGAGAAAGCAGCGATGGTGAGCAATTCAGTGATATCCTTAGTGCTTAAAATTGTGTTGGCCAGCGCGGGTATTTTGCTCACTGTTTGGTTATTGGTGAAATATATCGTTGGAATACCACTTGATGAGTTTATTGGTGTAGTCAACAACCTTTCAACGGGGGAGGGCGATCTTACTTTTCGCTTCGAGGCAAACCGTAGTGACGAGTTTGGTACCATGGCTAACGCTTTTAATGGTTTACTTACTCAACTACAACAAACACTTCAAAGCGTGGATGAAGCCACTGATAATATGTTGGCAAAATCAGAAGCGCTAAATACTACAGCAATGAGTTCTAAGGAGAGCGTTTCGAAGCTTAGTCAAGAAACCGAATCTATAGACAACGCGATCACGTTGATGCAGCAAAATGCGCAAAGTGTCTCTACTACTATAAGAAGCTCGAGTGACGCAGCTAGTGCTGCTGATACAGATACAAGAAATAGCGTAAGCGTTTTGTCTGACACTATCAAAGATATCCAATCGCAAGCAAATGACGTCGACGCATCCGTACAAGTAATAACCGAATTGGCACAGGCCAGCGAGGAAATTAGTGGCGTTATGGAAGTTATTAGAAACATTGCAGAACAAACCAATTTACTTGCGCTAAATGCGGCAATTGAAGCGGCCAGAGCAGGCGAACAGGGTCGGGGCTTCGCTGTGGTTGCCGATGAGGTGCGTTCACTAGCTAGTCGTACGCAGGCTTCAACGGAAGAAATTCGCATTATGATAGAAAGGCTACAGCAAGGAAGCCGTATTGCTTCTGAAAAAATGCAGCTGAACAAGGAAACCGCGTTTAAGACGGTGGAAACCACTAAGCACGCAGGTGAGTCGTTAAACCAAGCGCTAGAAGCTGTCGCTAGAATCACCGCGCTAAATGAAGACGCCGCTAATCTGGCAGAAGGACAAACTACAGTTGCTGCCGATGTAAATAGAGGGGTAAGCAGTATTCAGCAGGTAGGCCGGGCCAATACCAACTACGCTAAAGAGGTCGTTGATAATTGTGAAGCGTTAGTGCAGCAAATAAAAACCATGCAAATGCAATTGCGCCTCTATCGGTTCTAAATTTCCTTTCGAAGGAAAAACCATTAATCGTAGAAAACGCTGTAAAAATTGTTTTCCTTTAAACTGGTAAGCAACAAAGAGGCATTATTAGTCAAAGTAAAGTCAGAGTGTCAAATGTCCATTACATAACTAAAGGGTGCTTAATAAGCGCTCTTTTTTTGTGCATTTAAATTGTAACATGCACAAAGTCACAGCATGAAAATGTTTCAAAACTGAAACATTTTAGTAATGTTACAAATCAGCTTACCCTGTACAGAAGTTCAGTCGAATTAATGAATAAATAAACTTATTTTCAGGCTGTAAGTTATTGAAATATATGTTGTGTGATGTTTTTATTATTATTTTTGTTAAGTGCTTGCTGCGCATACGTATGTATAAGAATTTATACCTTCCTTATACAAAAAAGCGGAAAGCAAAAATGGTTAATGAGGGTAACACACAAAAGTATAAGCTGAGTAAATCAGCTAAAGTTGTAAACGCACTGTTGGCAGGGGCATTGTCACTGGGTGCGGTATCAGTAAACGCTTTGGCAGAAACGCTATGGCTAGAAGACTTTGAAGCAGCCGAGCTACAAGACAAAGGCGCAACAGGTACTAATCCCGGCGGAGCAGTTCTAGATCTTGAAGGCGTTGAACGTTGGTCAATTGATGTTTCCGCAGGAGCATTAACTGCAACCTCAGATTGGTTTCGCGTTGAAAACGGCGCTATGCAAGCGCGTGATGTCGATGGCGAAGTGGTTTGGTTGAGTGAATCCATTGATATAGCTAGTGCAGGTGATGTCACTATCAACGCAGTACTTACTCAAAGCGGAACATTTGAATCGTCAGACTACATTGATGTGTTTTATTCAATTGATGGAGGTGCTTTTGAGCTTATAACAATTACCGAAGGCGCATCAAATACTGTACAAGATGACTTCGGTAATGCCACGGTAAATGAAACAATTGGTAGCGGAAGCACGTTAGTATTGAAAGTCGCCATGGCTAATAATGCAGGCACAGAATACTTAAATTTAGATAGTATTTCGGTGACGGGTAGCGGTGCCTCTGATGGCACAGGCAATGGCGGTGATAACCCTGATAACGGGGGCGAGCCTTCTAACGAACTCCTTTTCTTAAGCGGTACTTGCTTTAACTGCCCAGATTTAGAAGCAATCAATTTAGCGAGTGATTTTGTAGCATCGGACTACTATGCCGCTTTAGATGCAGCTATTGCTAGCGGTGATAGTGCACAATCACTGAGAGAAACAACACACAACATCATTGAAAACGGTCATCGCACATTATCATACTCTGAGGTGTGGACTGCGCTTACCTACACCGATGAAGACCCTGCAGATACTGACAATGTTATCTTATTTTACAAAGGGATATCACAAGGTAAGTTCACCAATGGAAGCGGTAGCCAAAGCTCTAATCAAGAAAATTGGAACCGCGAACACGTATGGGCAAAAAGCCATGGCTTTTCAAGTTCAAGCTTAACGGCATACACAGATATCCTTCACCTGCGCCCAACAGACATATCAGTAAATAGCTCTCGCGGTAATTTAGACTTTGACTTCAGCGATAGCGCACTTGCCGAAGCACCCGAAAACCGTGTTGATAGCGATTCTTTCGAGCCGCGCGATGCAGTAAAAGGCGACGTTGCACGCTCTATGCTTTATATGGATGTACGTTACGACGGTAACACCGTAGGTGATACCGAAGAAGATTTAGTATTACTAAATCGCCTAACGTCTACTGATGAAGCAGCATTTGGTAAGCTTTGTGTGCTGCTTCAGTGGCATGAAAGCGACCCAGTAGATGAATTTGAGCGTCGCCGTAACGAGCGTGTGTTTGAATTCCAAGGGAACCGTAACCCGTTTATTGATAAGCCTGAACTTGCTTCGCTTATCTTTAATGAAAGCTGTGATGGCTCGGGTGGTGACACAGGCGGTGATACTGGAGGTGACACAGGCGTCGATACCGGCGGAGACACCGATGGTGATAATGGGCCGTCAACCAATAGTGTTTACATCTCAGAGTATATCGAGGGTGGTGGCTTTAACAAAGCGATAGAGCTTTTTAATAGCTCGACTCAGCCTGTGAGCTTGTCTGGTTATGAATTAGTTTTACTTTCAAACGGTGATACTGCCGACGCCGACCGTAAAGTACTAGCGCTTGAAGGCGAAATTCCTGCCGGTGGTGTGGCAACGTTTGCACACGGGAGTGCTGATGCATTGCTTACAGCTGGCTCTACAATCAGCAGTTTCGTAATGAACTTCAATGGTGACGATTACGTTGAGTTGGTATACAACGGCCAGGTTGTTGATGCATTGGGTACTTATGGGGTTGATACTGACTGGGGTAAAGATGTTACGCTAGTGCGTAAGAGTTCAGTAACAAACGGAAACCCAAACCGCAACCCTGCGTTTACTACTGACGAGTGGGATAGCTTTCCAAAAGATACGCTTAGTAATTTTGGCGGCCACAACGGTTCTGTGAGTGAACCAACGGATCCTACCGACCCCACTGACCCAACAGATCCTACTGACCCCATCGCTGAAGTAGTGCTTATTAGTGCAATTCAAGGCAGCGGTGAAGAATCAGCGCTTGTCGGCACGGATGTGATTGTTGAAGCAGTAGTAACCAAAGTTGTGCCTGCTATGAGTGGTTTCTTCGTTCAGGAAGAAGCGAATGATTCAGACGGTAATACGGCAACATCTGAAGGTGTATTTGTTTACGCAGGTTCATTTAGCCTTCCTGAAGCAAGCGATACGGTGCGTATAGCAGGTACAGTAGGCGAGCGCTTTGGTGTAACCCAATTATCCATGTTTGCTGATGTAGAGGTTACGGGTACTGGTAGCAGTGTGCTTTACACACCAATCGCTATGCCGTTTAGCCTTGATACTGATTTAGAAGCACTAGAGGGCATGCATATTAGTTTTGAGCAAACCCTTAAAGTCTCTGATATTTACAATCTTGGGCGCTATGGGCAGTTTAACGTGTCGTCAGAACGCTTATTCATTCCTACTAATCAGTTTGTAGCGGGTTCACAAGAAGCGCTGGCGTTAGCGGAAACTAATGCGCGAAACACTTTATTGGTTGAGGATGGAGCTACCTCACAGAATTTGGATGGAATCCCTTTCCCTGTTGGTGGCTTATCGCATAATAATCCGCTGCGTTTGGGTGACAGTGTAGAAGCCCTTGAAGGTGTATTACATTATGCCTTTGGTGCTTACAACCTTATCCCTGTTGGTGATATCCAAACTGTACGTACTAATCCGCGGATTGCTGCACCACAGCTAAACGCAATTGGTGATGTAAGAGTTGCTAGCTTCAACGTGCTTAACTATTTCAACGGTCCAGACTTTCCAACTTCTCGCGGCGCAGATTCAGTTGCTGAATTTGAACGTCAGAAAGCGAAAACAGTATCTGCCATTGTGGCAATGAATGCAGACGTACTTGGCCTCGTTGAAATTGAAAACGATGGTTATAGCAGCGATTCTGCAATTGCGACATTAGTAGACAGCGTGAACGCTGAACTAGGCAGTGATGAGTACAACTACGTTGCATTAGAGTCTCTGTTAGGCGGTGATGAAATTGCTGTAGGTATTATCTATAAGCCTGCGGTAGTTTCGCTACAGGGTAACCCTGTGACTTCATCTGACGCACCATTTGACTATGGCAACCGTCAACCTTTACTACAAAGCTTTAGCGTGAACAATAATGGCGAAGACTTTACCCTAGCAATAAACCACTTTAAGTCGAAAGGAAGCTGTGGCAGTGCTACAGGCAACAATGCTGATTTAGGTGATGGTCAAGGCTGCTGGAACGAACTACGTACCCAGGCAGCACAAGGCCTAATTTCTCTTGTTGAACAAAACAGTGACGTCTTGTCTGACCGCGTTATCGTAATGGGGGATTTGAATGCCTATGCGAAAGAAGAGCCTATACTAGCTCTTGAAGAGGCTGGCTACAGCAACTTGGTTAACTTCTTCGATGGCGATAGTGCATATTCGTATAGCTTCGGCGGCGAAATAGGTTATCTAGATCATGCCTTATCAAGCCCTTCATTAACTGAATATGTGGTAGACGCAACGGTATGGCACATTAATGCAGATGAACCCCGCGTATTCGACTATAACGTTGAATTTAAGACTGAAACTCAGCTTTTTAGTTACTACGGCGCTGATGCTTATCGCTCGTCAGATCACGACCCAGTAGTGGTAGTGCTTAATTTCCCAGAAGAAGTCACAGTTGGAGATTTTGATGGTGATAACGATGTGGATTACAACGATATCATGGCCTTTTATCAACTGTTTTTACAAGGGCAAGCCAAGGGTGAAAACTACGATTTCAACGGCGACGGCCAAATTAGCTTCTTCGATATTCAGGCATTAATGGCGATGTGTACACGCGCTAACTGTGCAATTTAATTTAAGGAAAATAACAATGAAAAAATTCTTTTTACTATTAATGGCTACAGTAGCTTTCAATGCAAATGCAGCGCTGATTTCGATTAAAACAGATAAAGATACTTACAATGTTGGCGAGACGATTACAGCAACGGTGAGAGCTTCAGAGTTGTCAGAAAGTGGCGCTCAGACATATTTCTTCGGGTATGATATAGCTGTTTTTTTTGATTCGCTGTTTGTTAGTTTTGACCCAACTACGGTTACGGATCTAGGTGCTATTGGGGTGCCACTTTTTGGTCCCTCAAATGATAGTTCATCTAATTCAGCGTCATTAAGTAGCGCTACTTTTGGCCCTGTGGAGCTTTTTCAAGCTGGCAAAACTGAGGTAGACATTTTCTCCTTTGTTTTAGTGGCGTTAAGTAGCGGAACGGTAGACCTTTCATTTGCTAAGGCTGAATTATCAAATAACATTGGGTTTAACCTTCTCCTCGAGGCCCCCAGAGGCACTAGCTTCGAAATCGCCCAAGTACCTGCACCAGGTACATTCGCGCTATCGCTTCTGGCTTTAGGTGGTATATTTTTCGCTCGTAAGCGTGCGAATTCATAGACCTTAAATGCCAAAAGTTTGAGCCCAGCCAAGTGCTGGGCTTTTTTATGTCTTTTGCTATTTACATGCGGCTTTAAATGAACCACACTGAATAAAAATACAATAAGTGCGTACCATGTTAGAAACCATTTCTTTTTCTCAACGCCAGCGACTGGCTTATATCGATTTCTGCCTTTTGTTTAAAGGAGCTATTCATCGGCAGGATTTAATAAATCGTTTTGAGGTAGGGCTATCGGCAGGCTCTCGCGACTTTACGCTATACAAAGAATTAGCGCCGGATAACTTAATTTATGATCCAAGGGAAAAGCGTTATTTCCAAACGGAAAGTTTTATCCCAGTTTTCGAGCACGATGCTAAACGCACGCTCGTAAAGCTTGCCAACGACATATCAGACGGTTTCGATGCTATTGGCGATGTACATTTCCCGGTAGAAAGTGCATCTTCCCTGAACGTGCCTGATATTTTTGTGGTAGCGAAAGTAGTACAAGCCATAGTCAACAAAAAGGCGATGAGCGTTATTTACACGTCGCTGTCTAGTGGCAGTGGCGCACGTGAACTCGTGCCGCATAGTATTGTTGACAACGGCCAGCGCTGGCATGTGCGCGCCTTCGATAGAAAATCACAAAGCTTTCGCGATTTTGTGCTTACAAGAATTAGTAAGGTTACAGTTAAAACTGAGCCTGAAACCCACGAATGCATTGAACACGATGAAGAGTGGGGAAGACTTATCTCACTTGAAATAGTGCCTCACCCGAAGAATATCAAATATTCTACGGCAATAGAGCTTGATTACGCTATGGAAGAAGGAGTACTCAAATTAGAGGTACGCGCGGCTATGGCAGGGTATTTACTCCGCCGCTGGAATGTTGACTGCACAAAACATGCGAGTTTGCGCACTGGCGAATACCAGCTTTGGCTTAGAAATCAGCAGAGTTTGGCAGACACTGATAACCTTGCCATTGCCCCAGGCTATGTAGGCGAGAAAGAGCCTTATACAGCTTAGAGACCGTTTACATGCGTTAATATTGATGTTCGGCAAACCTAGCCCACAAGTACAAGCGTCTTTATTAACTGATGTATCTTTTAATCGTGGTAATTAGGGTGTCTTTGTCTAAGGGCTTGGAGAGGAAATCGTCCATGCCCGCAGCTAAGCACTCTTCTTTATCTTCCGCAAATGCATTTGCAGTTAGTGCGATTATAGGAGTGTTAGTTTCCAGTGTTTTTCTTAAAATTATTGAAGCTTCGATACCGCCCATAACTGGCATATTGCAGTCCATAAGTATCAGGTCGAACTTGTGTCGTTTGCTTACTTCAACGGCATCGCGACCATTTTTAACATGCAAAAATTTATAGCCTTCTGTTTGCAATATAGCTTTAACAATCTCGGCATTAATTTCGTTGTCTTCGGCCAATAGTATCCGTTTCTTTTTGTTGATTTCTTGAATCTCTTGGCGACTAACAGGTTTTGCTTCAATTAACTTACTTAAATCGTTTTCCAGTTCACGTCTGTTGATTGGCTTAGCATGAGTCTTCCAAATACTTTCAAGTATTTCGTGTTCGTCTTCCAGTCTTTCTAGCTCAGCCGAAATTAATATTACTTTAGGAAATTTAGGCGGTTTTAAACTTTGAAGCTTATTAAGTAAATCTACGCCGCTCATTTCTGGCATAGAGAGGTCAAGAATTATGACATCAAAACTAAACGGTTTGTCATCTAAAAATGCATTTGCACTCTCATAGCTGCAGGGCTCAATCGACATAGACGCAACGATGTGCTCAAAGTATTCGCGACTGGTTTGAAGGTCGTCAATGATTGCACAACGCAAGTTAACGCTAGGCACAATATTGATTTCTGGCAGCTGTGCTTCTCTTGTCAGCATTGTGAAGGTAAATGTACTGCCTTGACCTGAGAATGAGGCCACATTTATATCGCCACCCATTAAGTTAGCTAGCTGTTTTGCGATGCTAAGCCCTAGCCCTGTGCCACCAAATTCTCGTGTTGTAGATTGGTCAGCTTGTTCAAATTTTTTAAAAATGTTTTCTAGCTTAGAAGAGGGTATGCCAATGCCTGTATCGATAACATCAAAGATAAGGCGATTGCCATTTTCATTTTTAGCGTGTGTCACTTTTAGCGTTACCGAGCCTTCAGCCGTAAACTTAATCGCGTTGCTTAGCAGGTTGTGTAAGATTTGCGCTATTCGCGTTATATCTCCTTCGATAACATGGGGAAGATCAGCGTCTTTTAAATAGTGAAATTCGAGCCCTTTGCGTTGGCAATAAACCCGTTGTAACGACACCACATCGTCTAGTACTTGTAGTAAATCAACAGGGGCTTGCTCTATTTTTATTTTGCCCGCTTCAATCTTTGATATGTCGAGAATGTCATTAATCAAAACTAACAGCTGCCGGCCGGCTGTTTTTGCCTTTTTTAAGTACAAGTTACTTTTTTCGGGGTTATCTATTGCCAGCTCAATCATGCCAAATAAACCATTCATAGGCGTACGTAACTCATGGCTCATGCTTGAGAGGAATTCTGATTTTGCTTTACTGGCTTTCTCGGCTTTTTCTGCGGCATTTTGTGCTAATTCTTTCGAGTGCTCTAGCGCGTTAATAGAGCGTTTAACCTGACGCTCCATAGGAAAGAAAATAAGCGCGGCTTCTATACTCAGTAGAGCAAGTGCTGCAAGCCACAGGTACATTTCAATACTAAGAACTGTATCTACACGTGATATTGCGTCTTGTTCTAATTGGCTTACAACATTGTCTAGCTGCTGTAGAAGCGAGGTAAGCTCTTCAACCGGCATAAGGGGAGACGTTTCGCAACGTGCATTTGTTAACAAGGTCTCAGCTCTATCGACAAAGTTTTTGACTTTTGAATCAAGCTGTCCTTGTTGAAAATAAGTGTTAAACGTTTGAGTAGGCAGGTGTTCCAACGAAACAAGATACTTATGATTTTGTTTGAATTTAGTAAGATCTTGCTTTAAATAGCCTAATTCTTGGCTGTTTCCACACAATGTCGATGAAGCTGCCAGCATCGCTATGCGTTGCGACAGCATACGCTGCTGGCCTGCAATATTAATAATTTCTCCATCCTGCTTTTGTTCTTTAATTAACCCTGAAAGAATTAAAAAAGACAAGGTAATTAGCGATGCTGTTAGCGCTAAAGCAACGATATATCGAAAACGTATGGACATAAGGTAAAGAAATGCACAGTGGTAACTAAAAGATAATAGATGCCAAGTGGTTACGCAATGTGCTGAGCAAATTACTTTTTTAAGTGACCCTATTCATTATCGCTTGGAAAATGGTTTGGCTCCCAGCCACGCAATACCGCTTCTTTAGTGTAAAACTCTGCTTCTTTATCGTTTAGAAAATGGGAGTCAATTGCAGGTGATGCGGCTGTTTTAGGTGCACCATCTCCAAAAGATTGGTATTCGGAAAACCGTGCTTCTGTGTGGGGACTAAATGGTCTCTTTATACCTGATAGCGTAGTTCCACCCATAGTAGTCCATCGCTTTTGGATGATATGACCTGCCATATAGGTGTTTATAAACGTGGTTTTACCTACAGCGTAAGGGTTTGCATATCGGCCATCTGAAAAGGTGGTTGTTGGATGCCACGGTCTACCCAGTACCACGCTTTCATCTGGAACGCCGTTTTCTCTTTCAAGCCTACAGTTGTTGAAAGTAAGTCCATATGGGCGCTGTAAATGGGTGCTTGGGGCGGTTATGTAGCCCGTTAGTCCTTCGCTGTCACCACCTGAATGACGTGCTCGGGAGATAATAGAAACGCTTTCAAAAAATGCGGTGCCCTCACCAAAAATGAAGTCAATATGTCCCGCTATTGTTCCGCCTTCAATCAAAGCGCGGTCACCTTTTAAATAGAGGGTGTCTTGATAACCCCAAAGTGCGACATTTTTAAGGTAAGTGCGATCTGAGTTCACGTCGGTTTTAAGCGCTACTGCTTGCGTGCCTGATAATCGAGTAGGGTCATCTTTTGCTTTGACCTCGTTACCGGGATAATCGAAATCATTGGTGATAGTAATATTTTCGACAGTGATGTTATCACCTAAAATCTCTACCGTGGCAGTGCGACGAGTTCCCCATTTTTCATCAGAGTTCTCTGCGACGTCTTGACCTGCATATCGATTGAAAACGACAGTCGTGGTTTCTTGCGACTGGCCTATCAAGTGGATATTATCAGCGTTAATGACGACACGCTCTCGATAAATGCCTTCGTTAATAAAGACGGTCCATACTTTATCTTTTTGTGGCTCGTGAGACTCGATATAAGCAACAGCTTGGGACACAGAGTTAAAATGAGGTAAAGCTTCCTTACTTACGTCACTGTCATGTGATTTAGCTACCACTACATCCGTCGTTGCTGGCATTGCCGCGCTTAATCCACTGAAAAGTATACCTGCCAGCAACACAAAGGCTAAACTAAGACTGACACGTGCTTTATTAAATTCCATAGTATTTATTCTTCTACAGCCCGTGCTTGTTAAATGGTTGGCTATTAATAAACACATTGTTTATTGAAAGATGCGCTACGTTTTCGATAACGGCATCTTTAAGCGCACGTTTTATCGTTATGTTATTCAACGTCAACCCAGAAATAGGCGTATGATCATACCCGCGAAGCACAAAGGCCCGGTTAGCTGACGCAACGTTTAAGTTCTCTATAGTGATATCTTCCAGTAGAGGAGGGAATTTACCGGCATCACCTTCTTCGTAGAAGAAATTCACGACAACAGCGTCTTTCACCGTCCCAATATCGATATTGCGATAGTTTAGATTTTTTAGGTGTCCACCCCGAATACTGTTGGTTTTAATTCTAATGCCGCGGTCTAAATCAGGGCTACTCATGGTGCAATACTGAGCATAGAGATTCTCTACACCACCGGATATCTCACTGCCTATTACAACACCGCCATGCCCCGCCTTCATCTCGCAATGTTCTATGACAATATTGCTGCAGGGAACATTGACCCTTCTGCCGTCTGCATTGCGTCCAGATTTAATGGCGATGCAATCGTCCCCTGTATCAAATGTACAGTTAGAGATAAGAACGTTCGTGCAGCTTTCAGGGTCGCACCCGTCCGAATTTGGGCCGAAACTTTTACAGTACACGTCGTTAACGGTGACGTTCTTGCAAAGCACAGGGTTAACCAGCCAAAATGGAGAGCGCAGAATGGTTACACCCTCAATAAGTACATTTTCACAGCCGTAAGGTTGTATAAACGGAGGGCGCAGGTAATTATTTTCAAAAACGCGGTCACTAACGGGTGTCCCTTTTTCTACCATTTCTT
This sequence comes from Alteromonas sp. ABD4_190, assembly GCF_056160105.1. Lineage (NCBI taxonomy): Bacteria > Pseudomonadati > Pseudomonadota > Gammaproteobacteria > Alteromonadales > Alteromonadaceae > Alteromonas > Alteromonas sp. ABD4_190. Next base: position 333,016 of record NZ_JBSWWN010000001.1, on the reverse strand, counting down.
GCAGCGTGTCTCTGGTATATTTTTGGTTCTCAACCGGGTCGTCACCCCATGTTGAAGCCTTCCACTTACCTTTCCATGGCCACCAGTTGTCTTTCGCCGCGCTACCGTCAAGCGTACCTTTGCCGGTAATTGCGATATTAGTTTGCTCAAACGCATAAATAAGAGGGGAGTAACCCATCAACTCCATACCTTCCCAGCGAGTAAAAACGTATGGTTTGTAATCATCTGTATGGGTAGAAAATCGAATGGTTGCGCCTGCCTCAATATGCAAGTTTATATTCGACTGTAGGTGAATAGGGCCTTTGCATAGCCAGTCGCCTTTTGGCACAACCACTTTGCCACCACCTTGGCGTGCGACTTGGTCGATAGCTGCATGTAACGCTTGCTTAAAGTCACTACCATTTTCTTTTAAATAGTCGGTAACATTAGCTTCGCGCTTTGCAAAGGTGGGGCGCTTTATCATCCCTTTAATAAGGTTTGCCTCAGCGTCCCACTGGCGTTGCGTCCTTCCCATTTCGGTCACATTTGCACATCCAGATAGGAATGCTGGAACACCTAAAGCCACCCCAGAAGCTGCAACAGTGGTGGCGAGGCCAGACTTTAAAAAGTGACGTCTGGCATTCGGTGAGTTAGGTCGGACCATCATATACCCCTTATATTTACGATTTAGCGCTTTTTACTTATTCAAATAATGTGCAGCCAGAATGAATGGACCTACACCTTTCGCGTCGTTTGCTCTGATTGGCTCACTCATGTAGTAGTCGAATGAACCATCTCTATATGGATTTCCACCAAGACCAGCAACAGCGCAAACTTGTTCAAGGCTGATAACGTTAGTTTCTGGATTAACCGAAATCATTTGATCAAGAAGTCCAGCAAACCCTTTTTCTGCGTAAGTTTTGTATTTTTCAGGAAGAAATTTAAGGCTTGAACCTTTAGCCATAGCGTAGGTCAGCATTGCCGTACCTGATGCTTCAAGGTAGTTTCCTTCTCGACTGCCCAAGTCAGTAACCTGATACCAAGTGCCCGAATTATGTTGATAGGTAAGCGTAGCGTCGATAAACGCTTTAAAGCGCGCTTTTAGCCACGGTGTTTTTGGGTGTTCGGCAGGAACAACTTCTAGCACATCCACCATTGCCATAGCATACCAACCTAGCGAACGTGACCAGTGATGTTGAGAAAGACCTGTTTCTTTATCAGCCCACTTTTGCTTTTTAGATGCGTCCCAGCCATGCAAGGGGAGGCCTGTTTTTTCGTCGTAAAGGTGCTCTTCAATGAGTTCAAATTGCAAAAATACGTCGTCTAGCTCTTTCATATCGCCGTACTTAACAATGTACTCGGCATAAAAAGGTGCTCCCATGTACAGGCCATCAAGCCACATTTGGTCTGGATAACGTTTCTTATGCCAAAAGCCGCCTTGTTTGGTACGTGGGTGAGTAGTAAGCTGCGTTCTAAGTAGGTCAGCGGCTTTTTTGTACTTAGGGTTGCCAGTTTCTTCATAAAGAAAAAATAACACCTTACCCGGGTTAACCATATCAATATTGAACTTGTTGATATCATAGGTTTTGATACTTCCGTCATCTTGAACCAACATGTCGTAGTAACCTTTTACATAAGACAGGAGACGGGGATCTTTAGTATCTTGATAGACTTCCGTTATGGCAAGGAGATTGAGACCGTGAACGTAATCCCACTGGGGCTTCTCGTCCCAGTCGATTTGCCAAGCTTCTGGGAAACGCACCATCTCAGACTCTATCATTCTCATAGACCATGATTGTGTGTTGTCGAGAGGCATTTGTACCCAATCATTTGCATTAGCAGCGGAAGAAACAAACGCCGTGCAAGCTACAACGGAAGCTGCGCGTAGAATACCTTTTAGCATAACAAACCCTTATTTTTATAACATTGTAAATACACTCTGTGCTACCGGTAGCATAATGATTTTTATTTGCTTGTATGTCAACGAAATTATTTATATTTTTTAACTTTTATTTTACTTCAAGTAAAAGCTGCAAGTTTTAACTAAGCATATGTATATAAAAGATTAAATCTAATTTTCTCTCTTCATTTGGCTGAAGTCTAGATTGCCTTTTACGATCAATATTATCTTCTGAACTTATACATATAATAAATTTTTTCAATAAAATAGTTGCCACCGGTAGCATAACTAATTAGGATGTAAATCAAATGTAAAGCTTGAGTGTTTTTTTCGGGGTTTACATTATTGCCGAAGGGAAGTTTTGCGTTGATAAAAAATAGAGCTGTACCCTGCAATGCTTCTTATTCATGGTTTTGGTGGTTACAAAACCACTGTAGAGAATTAAATAGAATTGGCGCGTCTTCACTTTCTTAACAGCCAAAGCGTGCCATTGGTTAATATAGATTATTGGCGGCAATGACCTCCAAAATGTTATCCGGTGGCATAAAGGGAAGTGAAATGGTTAAATACGGTAAATGTTGAATTTGTGTTAATTTGAAAGGTTCACAAACTTTTCAGAAGCATCTTCACTTTTTCTCAGTATGTGCGTCGCTTATAAATATAAAAACCGGAGAAACAACAATGTTACCAAAGAAAAAGCAACTCGCTGTTCTTGTCACGTTAGCGTTGTCAGGCGCACATATTCATGCGCAAGAAGCCACAGACGAACAAACTAGTGAAACCGAAGCGCAAAATATGGAGGTCATAGAGGTATCTGGCTTTCGTGGGTCGCTCAATAAATCACTGATGGAAAAGCGAACGTCCGTTAACAGTAAAGAATCTATCGTTGCCCAAGACATTGGTAAATTCCCGGACTTAAATATTGCAGAGTCTATTCAGCGCGTTCCAGGCGTAGCGATTTCTCGTGAGGGTGGAGAAGGCCGTCAAATTACCTTGCGCGGTTTAAGCCCATCATTTACCCGTACAACACTTAATGGCATGGAAGTACCAGCAAGTACAGATGGAACAGATTCAGGCGGTGGCGTAAACGGTGGACGTGGCTTTGATTTTAATATTTTCGCTTCTGAACTGTTTAATCGTGTAGATATTCAGAAGTCGCCTACAGCTTCAATGGAAGAAGGCGGTATTGCAGGTACCGTTGATTTGTACTCCGCAAAACCGTTCGATTATGACGGCTTTAAATTCGTATCGTCCCTTCAAGGTGGCTATAACAGCATTACTGAAGAGACCGATCCTCGCGCAGCTTTCATGATCAGTAACCGTTTCGCTGACGACAAGGTGGGCGTGCTTTTCTCGGCCGCTTTCTCAGAGCGCACAGTAAGGCAAGAAGGCTTCGGTACCGTTCGTTGGACAACACCGGTTCGTGATGGCGGCGGTATTTTTGCAGATACGTCTGATACTGTGGTGAACGGCACGCCAGACGTGGGCAATTGCGAGTTTCAAGGCGAATCTGTTGATCCCATCAACTGCTTGTGGACGCCACGCCTTCCACGACCTGATTACTTTGGTAATGACCAAGAGCGTACCGGTTTTACGGGTTCTATCCAGTGGGCTGCCACTGATAATTTCACTTTAACCTTAGACGGTTTGGTATCTAAACTAGATAACACCCGTACTATGTACAATTTCTTCCATATGTTTAGAAGTACGTTTTCAGAGATTACACCCACTTCTATTACAGTACATCCTAATGGCAAGCAGGTTCTAGCCGGAAGTTACGACGGTATCAAGTCACGTATAGAGAGTCGTTTGCAGGAATCAACCACTGACTTTAGTCAATTTGTGATTTCTGGCGAGTGGTTTATTGGTGAAAATATTAAATTAGATATGATGGCCGGCACTGCAGAATCTGATGCTCGTTCAGAGCAGTATCGTTACAACATGACGCTGTTAGAAGAAACTAGCTACGGTTTTGATTTTAGTAATAACATTAACGCTCCTCAGCTCACTTACGGTTATGACGTCAACGACGCAAGTAACTATAATCTTTCAGATGGTCGTTTACGTGCTACTGATGTATTGCGCGAAAACGATACGGTTAAGTTTGATGCCACTTACCTTGGCGACGAAGTCACTATTAAGGCCGGCTTTGCTTATAACGATCGCGTAGTAACCTACAGTGAAGAGCAAATTAATGGCTTCCCAGATCAAGATTCGGCGGTCGGCTTTGCTGAAATGATGCCGGTAGACGATTTTGGTAGTGGCTTTGATGGTCCTCTAGACCCATTTCTTGTTGCTGACTTTGACGCAATAAATAGTCAGCTTCTAGACGTAGTCTGGACACCGCGCTCTGCACAAAGCTGGCAAGTAGGCGAAGAAACTTCTGCTGCTTATATTGAGATGGACACGAGTTATGAGATTGGCGATATGCTGCTTCGCGCTAACTACGGTGTACGCTATGTGAAAACAACCACCACCTCTGAAGGCTTTATTCAAGGCGAAACGGTACAAATTGAAAATGACTACAATAACTTTTTGCCGGCAGTTAACTTAGCACTTGAGGCCACTGATGACGTTGTTGTACGCCTTGGTCTAACCCAGTCAATGACGCGCCCAAGCTTGAACTCATTAAACCCTGGTAACCCTAGCTTTGATTATATTAACGGCTCGGTAAGCGTGGGTAACCCGTTCCTTGACCCGTTCACTTCAGACAACGTGGATTTTGGTGTTGAATGGTACTTCGACGACGAAGCGCTACTAGCAGCAACAGTGTTCTACAAAGACATTGATAACTGGATTGTTCGCGCATCTGAAGAGCGTCTAGTTGATAGTGCCTACTACGACTTTATCGATAACGATGCACAGTTTGACCCTGTAATTGCGCTAGACCCTCGTACTATTCCATACGAGCATAGTAGCCCAATTAACGCTGAGGACAGAAGTGTAAGCGGTTATGAGCTTATTTATCAGCAGCCGTTAAGTTTCTTACCAGGCCTGTTCGAAAACATGGGTATTGTGTCGAACTACACTCACGTTAACGCAGACGACATCGAAGGTATGAGTGAAACATCGTACAACTTTACGGTGTATTACGAAACAGACCAATACGGCGCGCGTGTGTCAGTTAACAAACGTGACGATTACCTGACAGACTTTACTGGCAGCAATGGTAACGTTGCACACGGCACGACAGGGCCAACGCAGGTAGATTTCTCGTCATTTTATAACGTAAACGACGAACTCACGTTAACCTTTGAAGTCATTAACCTAACTGACGAGTACGAGCGTTTGTTTACCACGGGTGATGGCTCATTGGATTTGGTACGTGAGTACAACCATACGGGTCGTCAGTTCTTCTTGGGCGCTCGTTATACTATGTAAAATAACAGACTGACCAAGCATATTGGTGAGCCTAAGATAATAATTAAATGTTGTGTTCCGTGAAGACGGGTGTGTTTGGCCATCGTAATGATGGCCTTTTTTATGTGCATTAAAGGCGGCTTAGGCCGGTTTCGACACTCTTCTGCAGGGCTTTTGATGCAACTTGCATTGCAACAGTGGGCATCTTTAAAAGGAGAAGTATGTGAGAAATCCAAGTAACTCCACCACAGGAAAAATATTCAACGCGCTGTACTACAGTCTTGCTAGCGTTATTGCCGTAACGAGTACTTTTGCAGTGGCGGACCGACAAGGTTCGAGTTCGCTTCACATTAGTTCCGCGGCCCAATCGAGCGCTTATGCACTTACCGGTTCGGGTTCCCATAGTGCTTCAATCCAAAGCGCTACTAATAAAGGCAGTGAAGAGGCTGTAAAAGCTCCACCCCACAAAAAGCCAGTTACCCTACATCTGGTCGGCGACTCAACCATGTCAGACAAGCCTATGTTGTCATATCCAGAGCGTGGGTGGGGGCAATTACTTCCTGAATTCATGCTGCCAAATCTAAATATCAAAAACCACGCGGCTAACGGCAGGAGCACGAAGCGATTTGTTGACGAAGGGCGTTGGCAGCTTCTGTTATCCGAACTCTCTGAAGGTGACTTTGTGGTAATTCAGTTTGGTCATAACGATCAAAAGCTGTCGGACCCCGCTCGCTATGCCGACCCGGAAAATGCTTACCCAGCTTACTTGAATCAGTTTGTTCAGGATGTTGAAGCAAAAGGGGCATCAGTGATTATCGCAAGTAGTATTTGCAGGCGTCATTTCACTGAGGAAGGTGTTTTGAAACGCACGTTGTTGGCGTATTCCGATGCTGCGAAGAAAGTGGCAGCACAAAATAACGTGCCATTTATCCCTATGAACGCTTTAACCTGTGATTTTCTTGCTCAGGTAGGCGAGCCTAACAGCAACCATTACTTCATTAAGGTGCCCGCCGACCTATATGCGCGCTATCCTGAAGGTAAGAACGACGACACTCACTTGAACGTAGTTGGTGCTGCAAAAATGGCGCAGATATTCGTTCGAGAGTTAAAAGCAACAGCGCATCCGCTGGCAAAATACGTTTATCGAGACACTCTATAAATCAAACTAAACAAAGCGGTGCGCCAATATGTGGTGTGCCTCGCCTATTTAAACTAACGCACTGCAACCTATCTTAGCTAACTTGCTGACGCATCGTTATCAATTTTGTATGTGATGAGTGATTAGTGAGGAGGAGGGAAGACAAAAGAGAAAAGGGAGGGTCACATACCGACTATAGCGACGGTATGTGATTATTAAAGGCATCACTTGATATTATGGCACCTGGGTAGGTTATTACGGTGGCTGCCACTTTTGCTCCATAGCTCGCGCTTTCAACAGGCTTTCTACCTGCAAGTCGAGCTGCCATATAACCGCCATTGAATGCATCGCCAGCAGCTGTTGTATCAACCACTTGCTCAACACGCTCAACAGGTACAATACATTGTTCTTTGTGGCAGAGTATATGAACGCCGACTGCCCCGTTTTTCATAACGATTTCTTCAATCTGTTTGTCGGCTAAATAGCTAAATATTTCATCAGCATTAGTGTGGCCAAACAGCATTAAATGGTCGTCAGCACCTGGGAACGCTAAATCTGCTTCAGCATAAGCCTTACCTGTCCAGTACTTGGCATCTTCTTGAGATGACCAAAGGCGAGCTCGATAATTAGGATCAAAGGCAATCTTACTTCCTTTGGCCTTGAGGGACGAAATCAGTTCGAAAAGTGTAGCGCGCTGTTCGTCATCTAAAATGGCAATAGAGATACCGCTCAAATAAAACCAATCACAAGCAAATTCAGCGCCCTCCATAATGTTGAGCGTCTGTGTTGCTGCAGATTGGTTACGCCAATATGCAAAGGTTCTTTCACCTTCGTTGTCGTTGCGGATCATATACAGGCCAAGGTTGCGCGACGACGAGCGAAATACTAAATCAGTGTTAATTTCGTGCTCACCCATTTTAAACAGCAGCTCATCGCTTAAAAAGTCTGCGCCGATCGCCGTAAAGTAACTAATGGAAGATGAAGGCAAGCAGCGTTTTAAATAAACCGCAGTGTTGTACGTGTCGCCAGCAAAGCTTTTCGCCATCAGATTATTATCTGCGTTTTCATCGCGCGTACTAACTGATGACTCACGCTGAGTGCTTCGAAGCTCTACCATGCACTCGCCAAAAATAACCATTCTTTGGTTGGTATCAACTATGCTCATGCCGCAGCCTCATCAAACAATGTTAGGCTTTGTTGACATGCCAAAGTTATAGCTTGCCAATTTTTTGCTTCAATGGCTGCCTTCGGCATCATCCATGTACCGCCTACTGCTCGAACATTGCCAAGCGAGAGATACTCATTCGCGTTGTCGCCATTAATGCCGCCGGTAGGGCAGAAGCAAACATCGCTAAATACACTTGAAATCGCTTTAAGAAAAGGGGGGCCGCCGCTAAGACTCGCAGGAAAGAACTTCATCTCGCGAATGCCTTTTTGGTGCGCCAAAAGAATGTCGGCAGGCGTAGCGACGCCCGGCAAAAAGGGGGCATTAGACGCAATCAGAGTATCGAGCAATGTCTCTGAGCTTGTGGGCGTTATCAAAAATTGCGCGCCTGCATCCAACGCTTCAAATACGTGGTTGCGATTTAACAATGTGCCCATACCCACAACGAGTTCAGGAAACTGTTTTCTAATCGCTGACAGGGCTTCAAATGCTGCGTCGCTGCGTTTCACTACTTCTATGTTGCACAGGCCGCTATTTGCAATTGCTTCTGCTAGGTGAAGCCCCTCGTCAACAGATTTAGGCTGAATAATAGGAAGCAATGGGGCGCCTTTAAGCATGGAAAAGGTACTTTTCATCACGCGGTTCCTTTTAGTGAATCTAGCGAACTTTCTGTTAACGTAGTGGGAGCAGAACCTTGCTGACTTTCGTTGCTGTTTTCGTGCGATAAAATGTTAAGCAGCTGATCAACTTTTTCGAGCACTTTTTCTTTGAACGTAGTGTTTACCGACAGTTCGGCGAACATGGTTTCAAGAGAGAGCAATTTTTTTGCAAGATCTATTGCCTGAAAGTCTACCGATTTTGCTGTAGCCCTTAACATACTATCTAGCGGGTCGGTGATAGTTTCGTTTAAACGTGCCTTGTTGTTTACAAATAGGCACCAGGCCGCAACGGCACTGCAGAGCAAATCAATATTTCGTTTTGTTTTTAGGTTATCGCGTACTGTGTCGAGAATTCGAAATGGGATTTTCTGTGACCCATCCCAAGCAATTTGCGACAACAGGTGGCGAATATGCTTATTCTCATAGCGCTTAACAATGTCTTGTGCGTAAGCGTTCAGGTCGAAGTCTTGTGTTCCGTTATCGGCATTCTCGTTATCACTGGATAGAGACGGAACAATTTCTTCTTTCAACATGGTTTGAATCAGTTGCTTTATGGCTGGGGTACGCATCGCGTCGAATACGGTTTCCTTGCCAAGCAATAACCCTATGTAGGCCAGTGTTGAATGTGTGCCGTTTAGAATGCGAAGCTTAGCTTTTTCAAAGAAGCTCACATCATGAGTAAAAGTAACGCCAACTTTATCCCAAGCAGGTCGTGGGCCAGAAAAATTATCTTCAACCACCCATTGAGTAAATGCCTCTCGCTGAATAGGCCAGTTATCAGTTAAACCCAGCTCAGCGGCAACGTTGGCTTTAAAGCTGTCTTCAGTCGCTGGCGTAATACTGTCAACCATAGTGCAGGGGAAGGCGATGCTCTCGCTTATCCACTGGCCGAGTGATTCATCCGTTTTATTGGCGAACTCGGTCACCGCTTTTTGCAGCTTTTTACCGTTGTCTGACACGTTGTCACAGCTGATAATGGTAATATCTGCATAGCCTGCCTGCTTACGTTGTGCTAGTGCTTGCACAATTAGACCAACTGCACTTACCGGTGTTTCTGGCGTGACTAAATCAGCTTTAATATCTGGATGATCAGTATCTAGATGACCTTGTGCATTAAGGCAATAGCCCTTCTCTGTCACGGTAAGCGTCACAATTTTAGTTTGCTTGTCTACCAGCGCAGCAACAATGTCTTCACGATCATGTGCTAATGTTGAAAGGGTTTTAATTGCGCCGATAATGTGGGTTTCAGGCTCGTTATCAACAATACACAACGCATAGAGATTGTCTTGTGTACTCAACGCTTCTTTAAGTGATGCGCTGCGCATTGACACACCGTGAATGCGCCAGTCACCGCCATAAGCCAGCGCCTTTTCGGTATAATACGCTTGGTGCGCACGGTGAAAGGCGCCTGGACCAATGTGCACAATGCCACAACCGGTTGCTTCCAGGTCGTAATTTGGTTTACTTACGCTGTCACTTAAAAGAGGTAGCGTTGAAATTGATAACGGCTTTGTCATGATTACCCCAGTTTGTACGCTTGTTTAGCAAAATCATAAGTGAGTTTTCTTGCAATGCTGGCGGCTTCTGTTTCGCTGATGCGGTGCTCCACAACTAGCTGTGCAAGGAAGCGACAGTCAATGCGTCTGGCAACATCATGACGTGCAGGAATAGACAAGAACGCGCGCGTATCGTCGTTAAAACCAACAGTATTGAAGAAACCTGCGGTTTCTGTCACTTGATGTCTAAAGCGCAACATGCCTTCAGGGCTATCGTGGAACCACCAAGAAGGGCCAAGTTTCAGGCAAGGGTAGTGGCCTGCAAGTGGTGCTAATTCACGGCTGTACGTGGTTTCATCTAATGTAAATAGAATAATGTCGAGGTTAGGCTCGTTACCGTATTTACCGAGTAACGGGCGAAGCGCTTTAACAAAATCTGTTTGCATTGGAATGTCGTGGCCTTTATCGCGACCAAACTGTGCAAAGAGCTGACTGTTGTGGTTTCTAAACGAACCAGGGTGAATTTGCATCACCATGCCGTCTTCTACACTCATTCCCGCTAATTCGGTAAGCATTTGCGCTCTAAATAGCTCTTGCTCTTCAGCGTTACTGTTTCCACTTCTTACTTTATCGAATAAAGCAATGCACTCAGCTTCACTTAAATCAGCTGTGTTCGCAGTTGGGTGTCCGTGATCGGTTGCTGTCGCCCCGTGCTCTCTAAAGACGGCACGTCGTGCACGAATTGCGTTCAGGTAGCCCTGCCAGGTTGCAGTGTCTTCACCGGTGAGCTCACCAAGCTTCTCAATGTTTGAAACAATATCTTCGCGTGAAGCATCGACTACATCATCAGGTCTAAAGGTGGTAATAACCCGCTTTGCCCAAGGTGTATCTTTAATCGCTGCGTGATGGGGAAGGGCATCAAGCGCACCTTCGGTGGTAGCAATCACTTCAATATTGAAGCGGTCCATCAAGGCGCGAGGCTTAAAGTCATCCCCTTGAAGCTGCGCGGTGATGTGGTCGTAATAATGCGTTGCGTTGTCGCTACACAACATCTCTCGCAAACCAAATACATCATGAAATACAGTGTCTAACCACAAACGCGATGGTGTGGCAGCAAATAGATGATAGTTATCTGCCAGAAGTTTCCAGATTTTACGTGGATCCTTTTCCGTTTCGCCGCCGTCCCATCGTGGCACACCAATATCGGTTAATTTGATACCTTGGCTATACAGCATTCTGAACACATAGTGATCAGGGGTGATAAATAGCTCGGTTGCATTGGTGAAATTATTGTTTTGTGCAAACCAACGTGGGTCAGTATGGCCATGCGGACTTATGATAGGGAGATCTCGAATTTCCTTATACAGCGCCTTTGCAACACTTCGGGTTGCTTCATCGGCAGGAAAAAGTCTATCTTCATGTAATAATATCGATTCCATAACGCTCTCTTTTAGAGGGTGACGCCACGTTTCCAAATAGCAATCTCATGGCTGCCATTCTTCTCGTTGCAGGTTTGTTGACCAGATGCCACTGCCAAGCAATGTTGGAGTAGCGCTTCGGCACACTTATCGATAGAGACGCCTTCTAGAACTTGTCCAGCGTTAAAATCTATCCAATGTGGCTTCTTATTAGCGATATCTGAATTTGACGATATCTTGACTGTGGGTACAGGAAAACCAAGGGGCGTGCCTCGGCCTGTGGTGAATAAAACGATATGTGCCCCCGATGCTGCCAACGCCGTTGAACTAACGGCATCGTTACCAGGTGCTTGTAATAAACTTAAGCCTTTATCTTGCTTGGGTTCGCCATACTGCAAGATGGACTGAATAGTAGACGTTCCACCTTTTTGAACCGCGCCGAGAGATTTTTCCTCTAGCGTGGTTAAACCGCCTGCCTTATTGCCTGGAGACGGGTTTTCGTAAATAGGTTGGTTGTGGGCGATAAAGTAGTTCTTAAACTCGTCAATCAGCGAATTAAACGCCTCAAATACGTTTCTGTTTTTAGCACGATTCATTAACAGCTGTTCGGCGCCAAACATTTCAGGCGTTTCGGTTAAAATAACCGAGCCACCTAGATTACACATTAAATCAGTAACACGCCCTACTGTTGGGTTGGCAGTGATACCGCTAAAAGCGTCGCTACCCCCACACTTCATGCCTAAGGTTAATTCGCTAGCGTTGATGGGCTCACGTTTGTCATTAGCCATTACTTTTAACAAGTCATAAACCGCATTGACGCCTTCTTCTAATTCATCTACCACTTCTTGTGCGTTATAGAAGCGAACCCGATTTGCCGGTTTATCAACGTGAGGCAGTAAACTCTTAAGCTGATTGTTTTCGCAACCCAAGCCTACAATTAACACCGCACCAGCGTTCGGGTGAGATGCGAGAGAGGCTAAGATAGTGCGCGTGTCATCTAAATCATCGCCCAGCTGAGAACAGCCAAAAGGGTGGGTAAATGCGCGGAACCCGTCGCACTCGCTAGCGAAACGACGATTACATTCGTTGGCAATACGGTCTGCTGTTCTATTTACGCAGCCTACGGTATTGATGATCCATACTTCATTGCGAATACCCACTTTTCCATTTTCTCTCCTGTAGCCCATGAACTGTAACCCAGAAGTAAGATGGCTTTGTTTAGAAGCGGTATTTGATGGGGCGTAAACGTATTTTTCAGTGCCTTTTAACTTAGTTTTTGCGTTATGGCTGTGAACATGTTCACCAGCATTAATTTGACGTGTTGCAGCACCAATGCTGAAACCATATTTTACGATGTCGCCACCGTCTGACATGGTAACTAAGGCAACTTTATGGCCAGCAGGAATGTCTTGGCTAATTGTAATGTCATATTCAGCGATGAAAGTGCCAGCCACGATAGGGCAGGTTGCAACCGCAACGTTATCGTTAGTATGCACTTTAACTAGTTGTGTTTTAACGTCCATTACAAGTCCTGCTTTATCTTTACGGCTTACTTAACTGCTAAACGTTGTTAAATGAGTACCGAGTCTTTAAAAAGAGCGATAGATTGGAAAACGTTGCTTTTTACGCTCTGTTTACAAATTGTTTGTTTTTAACATTCTGTTCTACTGTTGTGCCACCGGTGGCATATTAGGATGAAATAGAAGTGTAAGCAACACTTCTTTATAAAAAATCACACTTTTTTGATGGAATCGCGAATAATTAGGTGGGGCTTAACTAAATAGGTTTCGGATTCACTGACTTCATTGCCTTCGATATGAGCAATGATTTTACGTGCTGCGATAGCTGCCATATCGCCAACAGGACGTTGAACAGTGGTAAGGGCAGGGATCACGCGAGCGGCGAGCAAGTTGTCGTCGAACCCTGCGACGGAAAGCTCGTCTGGCACGGTAATGCCCATTTCGTGGGCCACTTTTAACACACCTGCCGCCATTTCATCGTTGTTCGCAAAAATAGCTTTAACTCGTGGCGACTGAATAAGTAATTGACGTGCGCATTCTATACCGCTTTCGAAGCTGTTTTTACCTTCAATCACTCTGTTTTTAGGAACATCGACTCCCAAACCGTTAAGCGTTTCAACAAAACCTTCCAAACGCTCTTTTGAGGAATAGTACTGTTGTGGACCACTTATAATACCGATGTCTTTATGGCCCAGTGATACCATATAACGGGCTAAGTCGCTGAGCGCAGCTCTGTCGTCACTCACTACGATATTTTGGTGGTCATCTAAATCTATTGACGCCATTCGCACATAGTTAATGCTTTTTTGCTGCAGTGCGTCTGCTAAAAGCTTAGACTCGGATACCGGTGGCAGTATGATAACACCATCAATGTTTGAACGACGTACAAAATTGACGCAGTCTTCTACGAAGCCTTCTGCATTATAGCGGCAAGGGTGGACGACTAATTCGTAGCCCTTTTGAGAACATATGCTTAGCACGCCTCTTTGAACTTGGTCGATATACAAGGCATCTGGGTTGTCATAAATCAAGCCTATCAAATAAGAGCGGCTAGTACTTAAACCACGCGCTTGCTTGTCGGGGGCAAAGCCCGTTTCTTGAATGACAGCTTCAATGCGCTCACGTGTTGCTTTACCAACATTGGTCGCGCCGTTAATAACACGCGACACGGTACGCTTTGATACCCCTGCCAAGGCTGCAACATCATTGATAGTCGGGCGCTTGTTCATAATTCTCTGTTTTTCCGCGCTATTATGTCATTGTTTGTGATACTACCACACAAACTAGGGCAGTATGCTGTTGTTACTCAAAAGTAAAAGCTTGTGTGGTCAAACTACGACTGACCACACCTTTCAGTCTCCATAATTCTACCTTATTAAAATCCAAGTGCACGTGGTAGCGCTTCACTGAACCAAGCAACATATGTGACTAACATGAGAACCACGAACATAGCCACATACAAAGGAATGAGCGGTCGAATGATGTTCTCAAGTTTGGTTTTAGCAATAGCACAGGTAATAAAAAGTACCGCACCTACGGGGGGGGAGCATAATCCAATAGATAGGTTGAGTACTAGCATGATGCCAAACTGCAACTCGCTCATACCAAGCTCTAGCGCCACTGGTAAAAATATGGGCGTAAAAATAAGTACGGCAGGTGTCATATCCAAGAATGCACCAACCACAATGAGTAACAAGTTGATAAGAAGAAGGATGAGTAATGGGTTATCGCTTATCGATAACAGTGCATTACTTAAAGTTTGCGGGATATTTTCAAACGATAAAAGCCATGACATCGCGGTTGAAGCCGCGATAAGCAGCATTACAATTGCTGTTGTTTCTGCCGCTTTCAAGAATATGTCGGGTAAGGTTTTCACTTCTACTTCTTTATAAAACACCACGGCTAATAGCAAAGAGTAAACCACCGCAATGGCTCCCGCTTCAGTCGCGGTAAAAATCCCGCCGACAATACCGCCAATCACTAAAAATATAAGAAATAGAGAGGGAAGTGCGGCAACAGTTTTTTCGACAACCACTTTTAAAGGAAGTCGTGGCGACAGCGGGTATCCCTTCATTTTTGCGTAGACAAAGCACACCAGCATTAGCGATAGACCCACCATGATGCCTGGAATATAGCCAGCCATAAAAAGGGCTGCGATGGATACGCCTCCACTGGCGATAGCGTATACAATTAGGATATTGCTTGGCGGAATTAACATACCTGTAGTTGATGCAGCGGCAGTGACTGCGGCACTAAAATTCGGTTCGTAGCCCGCTTTTTTCATTTCAGGTAACATGAAGCTGCCAATAGCTGATGTGGTCGCTACAGCAGACCCTGAGATTGCACCAAACAGCATGCAGGAAACCACGTTAACCAAAGCTAAACCACCGGGAAGGGCACCAATAAGCGCCATTGCGCACTCAATTAACCGCTTGGCTATTCCGCCGCGTCCCATGATAAGTCCAGATAAAACAAAAAACGGGATAGCCAATAGTGCAAAGCTATTCAGGCCACCAGCCATACGCTGCGCAATGGTGATAGTAGCAGGAGCAATATCCATACTCATTAGCATAGCAAGTAACGTGGCGACTCCAATACTGATTGAAATTGGCACATTTAAAAGAAGGAGTACGAAAAAAGCGACGACTAAGATAATACCTGTCAGTTCCATTACGCTGATTCCTTATTGTTTCGCCAAAGCGTTGTAATGTTTACCAGTGCGTAGGCAATTATCAGACCACCAGACAGGGGAAGCACGCTATAAATAAGGCCCATTTTAATGCCAAGTGCCGCCGAGATTTGTTCCAATTCTAAGGTGAGAGATACAAGCTCGGAGCCGCCGTATACCATCACTAAAACACAAAAAATAATGACGATAATTTCGACGCAGGTGAGCAAAAGGCATTTCACTTTACGTGACTGACGCTCAACAATCAGGTTGAAGCCTAAATGTGCGTTTTGACGATACGCATAAGCCGCACCTAAAATACCAATCCAAATAAGTATGAACCTAGACAATTCTTCGGTGATTGAAGCGGGGTCTTTAAGTACGTAACGTGAGACCACTTGCCAAATCACGGTAAGTAAAATACTTACCATGGCAACTATAAGTGTGCCGGCTAAGGCTTTATCTATAAGGCGTATAATTGTCATTGTTACATCGCCTTTATTTGCGTGATTAAATCGCCAATAGGCGTGCCTTCAAAGCTTTTGTGAAAAGGCTTAACCGCTTCAACGAAAGGCCCTTTGTCAGGCGTAATAACTGTGACGCCTTCGGCTTTTACCTTTTCTAAAGATGCTTGGGTAGATGTTTTCCAAAGCTCGCGTTGGTATTCAACCGAGTCTTCCATAGCCTTGGTTAACCACGTTTGTTGCTGTTCATTCAAACCTTCCCACACCGGTAGGGATGCCAACATGACATCTGGCACGCTCGTATGCTCATCAAGACTGTAATACCGCGCAATTTCATAATGACGAGAGAGGTAGTAGCTAGGTGGGTTATTCTCAGCACCATCCACAACTCCTTGCTGAAGCGCAGTGTACAGCTCTCCCCAGGAAACGGGCGTCGCTGCTCCACCCAGTGCGCGAACCGTAGCTACCGCAGTGGGACTATTTAGCACGCGAATTTTTAGCCCGTTCAGATCGCTTGGTGTCTCTATAGGTTTGTCGTTGGTATAAAAGCTACGGCTTCCCGCATCGTAATAGCCGAGACCTTTTAGTCGAAAATCTTCAATACCAGATAGCAATTGGTCGCCCAAGTCACTGTTTAATACTCGCCAAAAATGATCATTATCGCGAAAAATGTAAGGAACACTGAATATCTTCATTTCAGGAGCAAACCCTTCTAGGGGGCTTGCCGACACCTTCGTCATAGCGAGTGAGCCAATCTGCAACAGTTCTACCATTTCTCGCTCGGTTCCCAGCTGACTGCTCGGATAAATAACCACACTCATTGTACCGTCAGAATAGTAATCGAGTCGCTCTCCAAGGTATTCCATTGCCTTATGCACAGAGTGTTGCGTGTCCAACGTATGCCCCAAACGCAATACGGTTACCTCGCCTTGCAATTCATTTTGCGAACACGCCCCTGTTAGCAATAGCGCAGTAGCAGACAGTGTGAGTTTTATATACCGCAACATAATTATTACACCTAATTTAGAGCAGGGCTGCTTAACGCAACTGTGAAGGCGGAAACTTATCCATATCATCGTAATCCAGGTTTTCACCTGCCATTCCCCAGATAAACGCATAGCTTCCTGTACCCACACCACAGTGAATTGACCAAGGTGGCGATACCACAGCTTCTTCATTCGCAATGAAAATGTGGCGGGTCTCCTGTGGTTCACCCATGAAGTGACATACTCTGCTTTCGCTGTCCATATCGAAGTAAAAGTACACTTCATTGCGTCTGTCATGTTGATGGGCTGGCATAGTGTTCCAGACAGAACCGGTATGCAGTCGCGTCAGTCCCATCTGAAGCTGACAGGTATCAACAACAGTATTGATAAGCAATTGTTTAATATCGCGCTGATTTGACGTTTCTTGGCTACCTAAATGGAGAACATTTGCGTCTGCACTACCTATTTTTTTGCATGGATAGGCGTGATGAGCCGGCGCTGAATTCAAATAGTATTTGGCGGGATTAGAGGCGTTGTCTGACTCAAATATCACTTCTTCATTGCCTTGGCCGATATATAGGGCTTCTTCGTTATCTAAATGGTAAGTCGTGCCTGAAACGGTAATGGTGCCCGGACCGCCGATGTTTATTACACCTACTTCGCGACGAGCGGTAAAGAAGGGCATTTTTAACTGATCTTCAATGGTTTCTAGCGTCAATGGACTCGTTGTAGGCACGGCGCTTCCAAGCATAAAGCGTTCGTAATGGGTGTATATCCATACGACTTTGCCCTCTGTCATTAGGGTGTCGACCAAAAAAGCGTCGCGCAGTTCTTGCGTATTGTAAGCGTTGGCCTCTTTACGGCCGATGGCGTATCGTGTGTCTATTTTTTCGTTCATGACTTTTTCCCATTCATCATTGTTTTGCTGCTCAAGGCTATTTGTTTGCTCAGGGCTGTTTTATCGCTCGGGGCTATTTGTTTGCTCAAGGCTGTTTTATCGCTCAGGGCTGTGACCCTTGTTAGTCACTAGCGTGCTAAAAAGCCGCCGTCGACCGCAAGGATATGGCCGTTAACATAATTACTTGCTGCGCTCGCAAGAAATACTGCTGCCCCTGCTAAATCGTCGCTTTCTCCCCAGCGGTTAGCTGGAATGCGTGCACAAATTTCAGCACTGCGTTTTTCATTATCTTGCAGCGCTTGGGTGTTATCGGTTTTGATATAACCTGGGGCAATAGCGTTTACCTGGACATTGTGCTGTCCCCATTCATTCGCCAGCGCTTTTGTTAATCCGGCAATGGCATGTTTGCTCGCAGTGTAGGCAGGAACAGTAATACCGCCCGTGTAACTCAACATTGAGGCAATGTTGATGATCTTGCCTTGCTCGCGCTCTACCATCTTCTTACCAATAGCTTGGCTAAGTAGGAAAGCTGAATCGATGTTGACCGCAAGTACGTTTCTCCATTCGTCAAAAGGATAGTCGGTGGCGGGCGCTCTGAAGATAGTGCCACCGTTATTGAGCAGGATGTCGATATGACCTTTAACGCTCAACGCATCTTCGGCAAGTTTAAGCACAGTGTTGGCGTCGGCTAGGTCACCATCTAGTGCCATTGCTTGCCCGCCTTCACGTTGAATTTTATGCAGTGTTTCGTCACAGCCACCAGCTCGAGAGCTAGCGCAGATGACGAATGCGCCAGAAGTGGCGAGTGCTAAGGCAAGCGCTTGACCTATACCTCTGCTCGCGCCTGTCACTAATGCTGTCTTACCTTCTAGGCTGAAATTGACCATGTAATTCACCTCTACCATCTGCGTTATCAAATGCCTGACTTTCATCGACATACTAATTTGAAATATCTCGTTAACAAAATTTAAAATAATTGCCACCGGTGGCATTTGTCAATATATTGTTTACAAATATCGTAAATTAGTTCAGCGCGTTAACAACCAATGGAGAGCATAAAAGTGATTAAATTTAGTAAGATAGGTCTAATTTTGGTGCCATTATTGGCAAGTTGCTCACAAGGGGATATAAATTCGGCTTTGTCTGTTAAGGTGAAAAATTCGGCAGACGGTGGTAGCGGCGATCAAATTTTTGAAGTATCTCTGCCCCCGCAATATTCGGGGTGGAAGTTAAAGCAATATCCGTCAGAATGGATTGAGAATAGCGAAGGGCAAGCGGTGTTACTAGGTGCAGCATCTATTGCGCCAGGAAGTAGTGTGTCATTGGAACTTATGCCACCTGAGCAAGCTACGAATGTTAACCTCCAAGACCGGGCGCACGCTGAACTTTCCGTAAGAACAGGAGGAGAGTGGCAAGACGCAGTATATAGCGCTCAGGGTTTTTCTTTTGAAGAAGTTACCTCATTCACATCGCCTCCGCAATTGACCGATCATTCTTACTTTTTACGTTACGAAGGACCAGGCTGGGAGTCTGATCAAATGGGCTATCGCCTTTATCTAGATTGGCGCAACGCAATAGATGTCTTCGTGAAAACTGATGACAGTGTAGTGTTACCCGAAGTTGGGCAAGACGGCTATGATAGCTATCACACTTTATCTTCGTGGGGCGGAGACGCGCTTAAAGTTGGCAAATCGTTGGGAGTGGGTGCACTAGGTCGATTATTAGAACAAGAAACCCAAGACTCCTCAACGCAGACAGTCATGCATTTTCAGCATGTAGAGACTACGCAATACCAATTGGTATCGAATTCTCAGTTGCGGGCTGAGTTCGAGGTTAGCTACAAAGGGTGGACATCGTCTTATGCGAAAGAGGACAGCATCGACGTTACCACGCACTATCGAATTGATGCGTTCGACCCAACGACCCATATCAGTGTTTCTGTATCAGAGCCTTCGGATAATATTGTCGCAGGTTTAGTGGCACATGATGGAATGCAGGTGATTAAAGCCGAGCACGGCGATTGGGGCGTGATAGCTACTTGGGGAGCTCAAAGTATCTTGGCAGATAATGACGACTTAGGATTGGCCCTTGTTTACCGGCTAGATCAGGCCGAAAAGGTACTTGAGGGTGAACATGACCACCTTGTGTTGTTTAAACCTTCAACCGCTTTTGACTATAAAATTCTTGCGGTTTGGCCCAAGCGAAGCACCGATATACAAACTGCCAAGCAATTCGAAGATTATTTGGTTAATAAATTAAAAATGTATAGTCATCCGCTTACCATTTTAAATTAAGCGGCATTGCTCAATTTGGCGAGTAGAATATTGTTTTATGCTGTGGCCTGATGATCTTTGATGCAGGGCAAAGATCAACAGGCTCTAGGTCCGTTTAATCGTTATGGTGTATTTTTGTGTTTTTGCCTTCTTCGTACATTTCTTTTTAATATCTTCCGTAACGTTCTTTAACTATCTCGACATTGATTTTTCAAGTATTGAGTCGAGTTAAACCTCTTAGATAGCCCCATGAAACAAATAATTCATAAACTGACTAAGTGGACCACTCTTTCTTAATTGAACATTCAATAACCCTAAGCACTGCGCCGCCTTCGTGTACGTTTACTCTCCTTTCCCTCTTACTTTCAGGTTGTTGTGTCAAAAATCTTTCATGTTGGAGTCAATAACTTGTCACCCAAGTGTAATAAATCTTATCCACACTCTTTGTCCGCTAAGACCATTTAACGAGGTAAGCCATCTGCTCTCCTCATCTCTAATTATAAAACAAGTATAAGCAAGGAACCGTAATGAAAAGCGAAACTCTTCGTGGAATTAAGTATTCAGCGATTGCACTAGCAGTAACACTTGGCATGTCTGCCTGCTCACTAGAGGGTGATGATGGTGAAGACGGCGTTCAGGGTCCAGTGGGTGAACAAGGCCCAACAGGCGAACAGGGACCTGTGGGTGAGCAGGGCCCAGAAGGTACTACAGCAGGCACGCTTACTCGTATTGCGACTGTTCCTCTTGGCGCAGAAGTAACGGGTATTTTCCTCACTGATGAAGGCGACCTGTTTTTCAACGTACAGCATCCATCTGGTACGAATGCAGCAACGACAAGTGTTAACGACATGCCTATCAATACAGGTACTGTGGGTGTGCTAGCAGGCGCTAACTTCAATAATCTGCCGGTTACGCTACCAAATTCTCCAGTACCAAGCTCTGACGAAGAAAAAGAGCTAGTGGTGTCTGCTATCGGTCAATACCAAGTACTAGGTCAAACCGGTGATACTTTCGGTACTGATCTTCCTGAAGGTTTGGGCCACATCTACACACTCGATGGCGAAGAGTTAGTTCTTGAAAACGATATGCCTGACTTTAACGGCTTTATTTCAACTGCCGAAGGCGAAGGGTATCTTTTCTCTAACTGGGAAGAACTACCTGGCGGTATGAGCCGCATGAAAGTAGAAAAAGACGAATTTGGCATGTGGGAAGTAACAGAAGCCATGATGCTCGACTTCTCACCAGTGTGGGGCACGGCAGCAAACTGTTTCGGCTCAATGTCACCTTGGGGTACGCCGCTTACCTCTGAAGAGTGGGTGGTTGATTCTGCAGTAGACACCACAACGTCACCTAACTGGAATAACCCAGAAGCAGTATCTACAGATTCACGCTTGGGTCGCATGTGGCAAATGACGGCACCTGATGCGCCAAACCCTTATAACTATGGTTATATTGCAGAAGTAACAGAGCCGTTGGCTGATGAGCCAGTGATTGTTAAGCACTTCACGATGGGCCGTTATGAGCATGAAAATTCAACAGTAATGCCTGATGGAAAAACGGTTTATCTTTCTCAAGATGACACCGGCGGCGTGCTATTTAAGTTTGTTGCAGACACGGCAGAAGACTTATCTGCAGGTACGCTTTACGGCGCTAAACTAACTCAAGATGCAGGGCAAAATGACCCAGCAACAACAGGGTTTGCTGTTGAGTGGGTTGAGCTAGCCAGTGGCGATAATATGACTATTCGCGCATGGATTGACGAGTACAACGGTATTGGTACTGACGATTACGTAGATGGTCAAAGCTCTTACATCACAATGGCAGACGTTCAAGCGTGGGCAGATGGTGATGCAACTTACCCAACGGTTGAAGAGGGCGGTTCAAGCGTTACAGCCGGTGAGCCAATGGATGACCGCGTTGCATTCCTAGAAAGTCGTGCGGCTGCCCGTCTTAAAGGCGCAACGGCAGAGTGGAGAAAGCTAGAAGGTATCTCTATTAACCAAAAACGCGCGCAAGAAGCCGTAGAAGGCGTTGATACCATTGAAGGTGAAGTTGTCGAAAATGCATACCTTTACATTGGCATTGCAGATATCGACAACACAATGATTGATGATGAAGGCGATATGCAGCTTTCTGCCCGCGTTAAAGATTGTGGTGGTGTTTATCGCGCCAAGCTGGAAGAAGGCTACAACATTTCTCGCATCGAACCTGTAGTGATGGGCGGTACGTATCGTTCAAGCTTAACCGGCGCAGAGCGTTGTGACGTTGAGCAGCTTTCTCAACCAGATAACGTTGTAGTTATGAACGACGGCCGTATTCTTATCGGTGAAGACGGTTTCCAAGAGAACAACACGCTGTGGATGTATGAACCAGCAGATAAGTAAGTTTTCTCTTTAATTTAAAATACGCCGGGTGTTTACACACCCGGCTTTTTCCGTTGTGACCATTATGAAAATACTAAAAATAACTTCAGGTGTAGGCATTCTGCTTTCACTATTTATCAGTGCAGGGTGCACTGAAAGCACAAATGCTGATTTAAACAATCAATCAAATACCGGCATAAGCACAAGTACTCACTCTGTGAATGGGAAAGGGCCTTCATCAGAGCTGACAAACGTCGACAATGTGCACTCTTACCCTTATCAAGAAGGGGACGATATTCCTGCTCTGGCATACATTGAACACAATGAAGTATATAACCCAGAATCGGTGATCCCTCCCCAGTGCTATACCAAAACAGAAGGCGTAAATAACCCTTGTTACGCATGTCACCAAAGTTACGATTCGATAGAAAAGCGCCCTAACCAAATGGGTGATGGTACATTGCAAGGTAACTATGAATTTTCCGATGTGGGGCTAACAAACAGCTGGAAGAATCTGTTTATTGACCGTACATCGCTTATAGCGGGTATTGACGATGCCACAATTAAAAAATACGTAGAACAAGACAACTACACCGCTTCGCTTAGAAAAGACGCCATGCCAGAGTACATGCGTATTGAAAACTTGAGCGCCGCTGACAAAGCCTTTGATGACGACGGTTTTGCTAAAGATGGCAGCGGATGGGTGTCATATAACTACAAACCTTTCCCAAGTACTTTCTGGCCGACCAACGGGTCAACCGGTGATGCCATGATCAGGCTTCCTGAAAGCTTTCAAACACTGAATGGTGAATACAATCAGGCCGTTTATACATTGAACTTAAGCCTAGTTGAAATGGCGGTCAAAGAGCTAGACACATTAACAGTAGCACCAGTCGATGAATTAGCGCTGAACCTTGATGTGAACAACGACGGTAAACTTACAAAATTAGCGACTGAAATGGCGCGTTCGTCGCATTATGTTGGCGATGCGAGTGCAGTTCCGCTTGCCCATATGCTTTACCCCGAAGGTACCGAATTCTTGCACACTGTGCGTTACATTGGCGTGGATGAAAACGGAAATATTTACAATGCGCCGCGGATGAAAGAAGTGCGCTACATGAAAAAGCATATGTTCAGAAGCCGCGAAAGCTTAGCTTCTGCCTATTATGCCGAGGCAAAAGATAAGCATTTTGAGAAGTTGCCCCAAACCCGCTATTTGGGTGAAAAAGGAATAGACAACGGCTTTGGCTGGACAATTAACGGCTTCATCGAAGATGAGCAGGGCGAGCTTCGCGCACAGCACGACCAAGAGCTAGCGTTTTGTAACGGCTGTCATAAAACGGTAGGGTCAACGTTTGACCAAACATTTTCATTTGCCCGTAAAGTGCCTGGCGATGCAGGGTGGGGGTATATTGATTTGCGTGCCATCGAAGATGTACCAAATATCAACGAGGAAAAAGGCGAATTCGTCACCTACATGGAGCGTGTAGGTGGTGGCGATGAGTTTCGTCAAAACGGAGAAATGCTGGCCAAATGGTTTGATGAAAAAGGCATGGTCAAGGTGGAAGAAGTGCAACGTGCCAAGTCAGTGTATGACATCATTACTCCTTCACCAGAGCGCGCTTATGCGCTAAATAAAGCTTACTTGACCATAGTGAAAGAACAAAGTTATCTGTTTGGTCGCGATGCGACACTGACTGAAGCGACTAACGTGTTAAGCACTATTGATGTTGAACAGCCACCACTTAAACCTGAACATAGGTTTAAGTGGGATATGCGACTTAACTGGCAACAAGAAAAGCCAAGCGCCATAGCAGAAGCGCGTCAACACTAACCATTAGTAAATGCTTACAGGCGTAAAGTTTGATATCGACCAGTTGCTGCGCTCGCGAGCTCTGTATTGTTCGCGAGCATCTAATTCGAGTGCTTTGCTGCTAATGAAAGTTATCAGAAGAAGTATCGCTTAAGCTGAAGTGCTTAGAAGGCCAGATTCTTTCTCTGGGGAATGAAAGGATGTGAACGCGATATTGTTATGAGCGTTCGTTACCATTCGCTTCTCGGCCGGAGCCCCTGATTTGTATTCACCTTCCTGCTGGGGGAGGTGCTTGACCTTAATGCCGTTTTGCTTGAAATCAGCATTAATAAAGCCTTGGTCTGCATACGCGTTCAATACATTGATACATGGGTAAAAGCCCCATTTCGAGTGAAAACGCTGAGCATTATGAACAAAGTCTAAAAGGTGATTCACTGGACATTGATAATTAGGGCGGTGTGGTGCAAAGGTTCGCGTGGGTAATTGCTCTAACGAGAACCCTAATACTCTACAGTTAGTGAAGAAATCTTCGTCGTTTAGTCCGAAACCCGCGTAGCCTTCATCGAAGCCGCCGGTTTTCTGAAAGTCTGCCTTACGAATAAAAAACACTGTAGAACAAATACTATCGTCACTAAACTTTCCATGATTAATTTCCTGATCTCTTGAAGGTATTTCGTTATTGTCATTTTCGGGTAACGTGTCGTCATTGCTTGCTAAATAACCGATTTCTTTCTCATCTTTTGAAATTTTTCGGTAGGGCTTACTACAGCGCTCGTTGGGCAGAAATACCACTGATGTGAACACTACGGTGTTGTCACGAAGTGCAAGCAAGCCATCCTTAAAAAGCGATGGGGCAATAACTGCATCTACGTTTAAATAAACTAAATTCGCGTGCTTGGCCGCTGACATACCCTTGTTGCGCGCTTTCGCTATCGGAAGCGCATCTTGATTTACAAATTTGTGAACAATGTCGAATTTCTCACTCTGTATAAGTGACAAATCAGAAGGAGGTGCCATCCAAACAATGACTAGTTCATCTGGCGTTGGAGAGCATTGCTCTAACTGAGTAATCAAATTAGTCAGCTTCTCAGTCCTGCTTTTAACAATAGTTACTGCACTTATTGGTGAACGCATACTCTTCCTCCCTTTCTAATTTGTTGAACTTGTAATAACGAGAACACGATACGTTTAACGTTATACTTTCGTATAAGCAAAGAGTATTCCTGTTTTTTTAAGTTGTTGTTTATAAAATATAACTTTTATTTCAGGAGTTTGTTTTTGAGAATTTCTAGCAATGGTTGGGCATCAAGGTAAGCAAGAGGTGCAAAGGGAGAGAAAAATTTACAAACGAATGTATTCAGGCAAATAGCGTTTTTTATTTTAATTATTTTGGTGGTAGGTATGTTCTGATTTTCAGATTAACATCATTCTTTGTTTCATAACTCTCTTTTACTGAGCATCTAGCGCGTAATAGCTTTGCCGCTCCTCCATATTTTGGTATGCTTGAGTTGTAGGATAAACATTACAATTCAATAGTTTAAATATTCCTACAAATTTTGCTTAACACGTTTTCTTTAGAGTGGGTGAAATATCATATTATTGGTTATTACGCACTCAGAGTGCAGGTAAATCTTCAGCCTTACTTATAACGTATTAATTTCTGAACTTCGTATTTTTTCTGGTGGACAAAGGCTGTGGAATCACAATCGTCTGTATTCATTCGACATTATGACAAGCAATCATTAAAGCTTGTTGATGTCATATCTGGTATCTCACCGAATGCTATGCGTAGAGTATTTGGTGGCTGGATATTTTTCGCTGCTGTTGTTGGCGTTATTGTAAGTGTAGCACCAGATTTGAGCGCTCAATTTATCGGTTTAACGCTTTTCGTTCTTGTTGCTTTTACACTCGTAATGTTTGGTCAGAGCAGAATAACGGAAGGCTGGCCAGCTATAATTTGTGACGATGAGTATATTGGTGTGGTACGCGACCCTGTAAAGCGAGAGTATATTTGTGTACGTTCTGCTTTAGTTAAAGACGCTAAACCTACATTAATAAAGCCCAATAAAAAAGCGGTTGAGATTGTGTTAGACAGCGAACAACTATCGGCAGAAGATCAAGAGGTGCTAAACCAAGCAGTTTGGCCTCGAGACAACAAGCTAATAGGGCTAGCACATTTTAAAAAGCGTGAAGAAGCGTGTGACAGCCTTATGTGGTGTGTCAAACACCGTAGTTAGCACTCTTTAGATTTACAGCCTTGAGATTAGTGTTAATCCGTGACTAGCGCTAGCTCGGTAAATAGCGGGTAGTGATCTGAGCCTATGCTTTCAAGCTTCTCTATATTGACCAATGCAAAGTGTTTCGAGTGAAATACGTGGTCTAATGGCCATTTCACTAAAGGATATTTCGCGTGAAATGTATTAAAAAAACCGCGCCCCTCTCGTGGGTCTAAAAGTCCGCTTATTTTCTTGAATTTTCTGGTAGTAGGTGACCAAGCCACATCGTTAAGATCGCCAGCGACGACAATAGGACCCTCTGTTTCAGCTATTTCTTCCCCCACAACCGTAAGTTCTACGTCTCTGGGCTTCGCATACGTGTTTTCTGTTGGGCTTGGTGGTTTTGGATGAAGAAAATATAGCGTGACATCTTGTCCGTGGTGATTGATTTTCACTTTCATAGACGGCACATCTTCTTCTATTAGAAATCGCAATGAGACCTCTTCAAAGGGAAGCTTACTATAAAGATGCATACCGTAGAGGTTTTCGAGTGGGCAAAATTTACGATATGGGTATTCAGACTCAATTTCACTGATGCCTTTCTGCCACTTCTCATTAGATTCCAACGTTACGAGAAAATCAGGTTGCTTATTACGTACATGTTCAATGAGCTTGCGAAAATCGTCATTGGGCATATACACATTGCTTGATAAAACACTTAGCTTTTGGCTCGCGTTCTCAACCTCGACGTGCCTAACTTCTCTTTTATACAGAGGGGTATAAGGAATGATCCAGATAATCTGATAAATAAGGCTTACTGTTAATCCAGCTACAATAATTATTGCTAGGCTATCAATCTTTGCGTAATAGCCTAACTCAAAAATATGCCCGGCAATTAACAGAGCAATTATCGCTGCTATTTGTAGTCGCGGAAATTCCCACACTCTTATTAACCAATGAGAAGAAGGAAGCAAAGGGGCCCAGCTTACGGCTATAAATAAGACTGAAACAGCAGTAAGTGCAGTATCCATGTCTGGTTGGTCCTTTAGTTTAATAAACGAAGAACGCTTCACCTACTAACTCGGCCTGCAAAATTAAATTGATGATTATAGCCAGTGAAGCGATACGAATCGTTATAGCTACGGCTGCTTTGTGAAAATAGTTTAACCTAGGCATCACTGCAACTAGGCAGCGGCCTACGGCGAAAAGTTATCTCCTAGTACAATCGATAGGAGCTTTTCTGACGTGAAGTTGACGAGTTTTGGGCATGAACAAAATTAAGTAAAAAGTTCTCAAACAAAGGCAAAGTTTGCAAAACAAAACTTACTTTATTAGTCCTAAATTTTAATATTTATCATTAAAAACAGTGTTTTATTTTGTTGGCAAGGAATTGGCATGACTATCTTCGAGTTTCGACAAAGGAGAAATGTTATGAAACGTTCACTTATTTCTATTATTGTTGCTACAACTTTGACCACAGCTGCATATGCAGGTGACATGGGCACTGACAGCACAGAAAATAAATGGGAAAAAGGCGCCAAAGATGCATGGATTGATGGCAAAGCAGAAGCAACGCTGTTGTTCAATGGTAACCTTGATTCATTCGACATTAACACTGACGTTAAAAACGGAAATGTTGTTCTTACTGGTAAAGTTGAGAACTCTGTTGATAAAAAGCTAGCGGAAGAGCTAGTGGCGAATATTGACGGTGTAACGTCTGTAGATAACAAGCTAACTGTTGTCTCTGACGAAGATATGGATGGCGATATGTCAGATGACATGGAAGACACGGTTGACGAAGGTACAAGCGAGTTGACTGACGCTAAAATCGCCACAGTAATCAAAACACGTCTTCTTATGGATACTGACATTTCAGGTTTTGACATTGATGTTGACGTAGAAAACGGTGTAGTAATGCTGACTGGTGAAGTTGATTCTGATGCAGAGCGTGACTTGGCAGTAGAAATTGCTAAAAATGCTTCTGATGTCAAAGATGTAGAGAGCAACTTGCGTGTAGTAACTGAAACCGCAATGAACTAAAGGTTCTTTTCATCATTTTCATAAAAAAAGGGGCGCTCGCCCCTTTTTCTTATCAAATATTAACCAAGCATATAATAGTCGAAGTCAATGCTTCTATTCTTCGTTAAGAGTACTACTTGGCCAATTTCAGATTGGAGCTCTTTGCGACATTCAGTGCAACAATCAAAAACAAATTAGAATTCATAGATAGTAATATCAGTTCCATTTTGCTTACTACAATGCGCTTTATGTTCACGTACTTGTTCTGATCCCAAATAAGCATATGCACCGCAGACGTCAAAACTACAATGTTCAAATCACGTTAAATTTCAACAATTTTCCATTCGTTTAAATCAAAAATTTCATCTGAAATTACTCCAATATTAGCAAGACCCGAAGCGAGAATTAATGTAAGAGACATTAAAACGGGCTTCATCCATGGGATAATTGAAACGTCAAATAACCACAAGGCAGTAGGCATTGTCTTTGTTTTAGACATTTAAACCTTTTGGCAGACAAACGCTTACCGATACACCTCATACTTAAGTCAATATTACTGGTAAGTCCTGTTAAGGGGGAAATATTGCATTTTGTAATGCCAATTTAACTATCTTACAAACCAATTGACAAAAGTAATGAAGTCTCTGAGTAGATTGCCTTCGAGAGGGAGGAGGATTTGTATTATTGCTGTTTTTATTACTGATTTCATTGTCTTCTAATACTTATGTCTATTTCCACGGCAATATTTAGCGCGAAAAATGAACTTTTTGGTAATACCAAATATGCGCTGAACACTTTATTCTTCATCCACTGGCGATTTTGAAGTCGTTTTTACAAATTTTTTTTGGATAGGCTGCTTTGATTGAACCCGAAGGAAAGACACGGAAAATTTCTCTTAAAGTGTGTAGAAAATTCTTTCAATACATTTTGCAGTAGTGGTCTTGTTTCATATCTTCCTGAAATACAAAGAAAAAAGTTGTGGTATAGAAGCTGCAATTACAAACTACACAGTAATTAAAATTAGCGCATTGTTTGGCTTACCTTAACTTTTTAGCGCTAAGTTTTTTAATTAGATTATGAGCAGTTCACAGTTGGTCAAGGAGTGAGGCATGAACATTTTAAAGTGGGTTTATTCAGCTATTGTTGTTTCAGTTGTCATAGCACTAATCGGCATGTTTGGGCAGGGTAAGCTTTCCATTAGCCAAGCAACGGCCGATGACGCTGAACGCTCTGTTCACGCCGATATTGTTAAAGTTGAAAAGACATTATCACTTGTTGAGTTTGATTTATCCAAAAAGGCGCATTTGCTTAGAAAAACACGCTTAGACTTTTATGTAAAGCAGGCAAAACAAGCTGACTTAAGAGGATGGAAGTTTAAACGAGACGAGTTTGTTGAACGCGCTGAAAACATCCTTAGTCACCACCTTAAGCAATATACGAACGATATAGCTCAAGAGACAGAGACCTACACTGCACAGGCAATCTAGCCTAAACAGTATTAACAAAAACGCCCCTTACATCATAAAGGTATAAGGGGCGTTTTTAGTTTCCAAATCTATTCAAATTTCAGGCAAAAAAAAGCGAAGCTCAAGCTTCGCTTTCAATATTCGTTTCAGGCTATTCAACTTCTACAATTTTCAAAGTGTTAGTTGCGCCTACTTTTTCCATTTCATCGCCATAGGTAAGGATGATGCTGTCACCGCTTTTCACTAAGCCTTTGTCTTTTAGCGAAGCAATAACATCGTACTTTAATTTGCCTGGTTCGCTGTTAGATGAGTCAAAGTAAACTGGCTTCACACCACGACACAATGCCATAGTGTTAAGCGTGGATTCGTGACGAGACATGGCAATTATTGGTAGTGACGTAGTAATACGAGACATCAATGTTGGCGTAGTACCACTTTCAGTTAAACCTACAATGGCTTTAACGCTTGGCAGGTGGTTCGCTGCATACACAGCTGAAAGTGCAATTGATTCGCTCGTTGATGAAAACTTCTGATCCATGCGGTGCTTAGAAATTTTAACGCTTGGATGAGTTTCTGCGCCTTCACAAACACGGGCCATTGCTGCAACCGTCTCGATAGGGAAGTTACCCGCAGCGGTTTCAGCTGAAAGCATAACCGCGTCAGTGCCATCTAATACGGCGTTTGCAACGTCCATTACTTCTGCACGTGTCGGCATTGGGCTATCAATCATCGACTCCATCATTTGAGTCGCTGTGATAACAACTTTGTTCAGTTGACGAGAGCGGGCAATTAACTTCTTCTGAACGCCAACAAGTTCTGCGTCGCCAATTTCTACACCCAAATCACCACGAGCTACCATTACAGCATCAGAGGCTACGATAATATCGTCCATAGCTTCGTCAGAAGCGACGGTTTCAGCACGTTCAACCTTTGCACAAATTTTCGCGTAGCAGCCTGCTGCTTCAGCAAGTTCTCGCGCGTAGTTTAAATCTGCGCCGCTTCGTGGGAATGACACTGCAAGGTAATCGACACCGATTTTTGCTGCAGTTTTAATGTCTTCTTTGTCTTTGTCAGTAAGTGCATCTGCTGAAAGGCCACCGCCTTGACGATTAATGCCTTTGTTGTTTGAAAGTTTACCACCAACGGTGACTTCAGTAACAACTTTGCGTCCTTCAACACCCGTTACACGAAGCTGAATGCGACCATCGTCAAGAAGAAGGATATCGCCAGCAGATACGTCGTCAGGAAGCGCTTTGTAATCAATGCCTACTTGGTTGATATCGCCTTCGTCACGACCTAACTCAGCGTCTAAGACGAACTTAGCACCGATATCTAGATGAACAGCACCCTCGGCGAAACGGGCAACACGAATTTTAGGACCTTGAAGATCGCCTAAGATAGCTACGTATTTACCTAAGTTCTTTGCAGCCTGACGCACGCGTTTGGCACGCTCGATATGATCTTCAGCCTGCCCGTGAGAAAAGTTCATACGCACTGTATTCGCGCCTGCCGCTATTAGCGCCTGGATTTTTTCGAGTGAGTCTGTTGCAGGTCCTAGGGTGGCAAGAATTTTCGTTCTTCTGGTCATGTGATTCCGTCGCTGTTTCTAAGTTAGAAAAGACAAAGAGTGATAGGTATTCCACAATGGGATAATACCTGTAATCGCTTTACGTAATTTTATTACAGAATAATAGTTGAATTTGACAATAATGTGAATGAAATAAACAAAAACGCCTAACTGGCTCGACCAGTTAGGCGTTCTTCTCGGTACATTAGCCGCTAATTGCTACGACAATAAATGCGACCACGATCAAAATAATGACGATTTAATCGCCGCGTTTTTCGTATCGTGAACCCCGAAGTGTGTCTTTAACACGCTTGAGGTTTTCTCTGAACTTATTACCACGGCGCAATGTAAACCCTGTTGCCAACACGTCAATAAGGGTCAATTGCGCTATACGTGAAGCCATCGGCATATACATGTCGGTATCTTCTGGCACTTCCAATGACAACACATAGGTACACTCTTGAGCGAGAGGGCTTTCTGCCGATGTAATACCAACAACTGTTGCATCGTTCATTCGAGCGATTTGAGCGATTTCAACTAAGCTTTTAGTGCGACCAGTATGGCTTATCAAAACCACGACATCACCGGCCGAACAATTCATACAGCTCATACGCTGCATTAGGATATCTTCAAAGTACACAACAGGCACATTGAATCGGAAGAACTTGTTAAGTGCATCGTGAGCCACAGATGCCGACGCACCTAAACCGAAAAATGAAATTTTCTGAGCCTGGGTGAGTAGATCAACTACGCGATTTACCACATTGACGTTAACCGACTGACGGGCAACTTCAAGCGATGCCATAGTAGACTCAAATATCTTGTTCGTATATTCGTCAGGGCTGTCATTTTCATCGACGTGACGATTAACATATGGCGTGCCGTTAGCTAAGCTTTGCGCCAAATGAAGTTTAAAATCTGGAAAGCCTTTCGTGTCCAGTCTTCGACAGAATCGGTTAACAGTGGGCTCACTAACATCCGACATTTTAGCGAGGGTTGCTATACTCGAATGAATGGCTGTTTGTGGGTTAGCTAAAATAACTTCAGCTACCTTTTTTTCAGATTTACTGAATGCCGCTTGGTTTTGTGTGATTTTTTCTAAAATGTTCATACAGATATAGCAATTGGTTAGCACAAATTATTGTAAGGTACATCTGTAATAGTACCCAATGTGACGTCTGTGACAAGAAAAATGTAATTTTTTGACAAAATTTGTTGTTTCAAACAGGTTAAATCAGGGTAAACTGAGGGAAATAGTAAAGATTCAGATCCTATAGTTGGTTCAAGTTGTAATTTTACTACATTTGGTGTTAACTATACGGTAAAAATAGTCGTTAGTGTTGTAAATAACTGTACAATACGCCGCGCACACATACATTTAAAAGGTCGACGAATATGGTATTGGATAATTCCTACGAGCCCTGTGATTTTGTACTTTTTGGTACGCTGGGAGATCTTTCACGACGCAAGTTATTGCCTTCTTTATATCAGTTAGAAAAAGCTAACTTGATGCACCCAGACACTACGATTGTTGGTGTGGCGCGTCAGGAAATGGAGCTTGAAGCATATATTGAAGAAGTTCACGCTAACCTTATTAAGTTTGGTGAAAAGAACTTATGTGAAGAAACTTGGGAGCGCATGAAAGCGCGTTTGCATTACGCATGCGTAGACATGAAAGATGTGGAAAGTTACTGCGTTTTAGACGACCACGTTGACCCAACTCGCACCATGGTGTGTTACTTAGCTACACCGCCTGCTATTTATGGCGATATTTGTCGCGGCCTTCATAGCTGCAAAATCATCGATTCAAGCGTTCGTGTAGTGCTTGAAAAGCCAATCGGTCACGATTTGGAATCGTCGAAAGTTATCAACGAACAAGTCGCTGAATACTTTGACGAAAAACAAATATATCGTATTGACCATTACCTAGGTAAAGAAACCGTTCTTAACTTAGTGTCGCTTCGTTTTGCCAACTCTATTTTTGCCACAAACTGGGATCACAACTGTATTGACCATGTTCAAATTTCAGTTGCTGAGTCAGTAGGTATTGAGGGGCGCTGGGGTTATTTCGACGATGCGGGACAAATGCGTGACATGGTGCAAAATCACTTGTTACAAATCCTAAGCTTGGTTGCAATGGAGCCGCCTACAACGTTAGATGCAGACAGCATTCGTGATGAAAAGCTTAAAGTACTTAAAGCGCTTCGCCCTATCAATTCGTTTAACATTAACGAAAGCACGGTACGCGGTCAGTACACGTCTGGATTTGTTAAAGGCGAAGAAGTACCTGGTTACCTTGAAGAAGAAGGTGCCAATACACAGAGTAAAACTGAAACCTTTATTGCAATAAAAGCTGAAATTGACAACTGGCGTTGGGCCGGCGTGCCATTTTATCTGCGCACAGGTAAGCGTATGCCGACTAAGGTGAGTGAAGTTGTTATTTACTTCAAGCGCCAACCGCACAACCTATTTGGTGATAGCTTTAAGAATCTTCCACCTAACAAGTTGGTTATTCGTCTACAGCCTGATGAAGGTGTAGAAATCACCGTAATGAATAAAGTTCCAGGTTTAACTAGCTCAGGCTCGATGGATCTTCAAAAATCTAAGCTTAACCTCAGTTTCTCCGAAGCCTTTGCTGACGAGCGCATTCCAGATGCTTACGAAAAGCTTCTGCTTGAAGTGATGCTAGGTAACCAGGCGCTATTTGTTCGTCGTGACGAAATTGAACAAGCCTGGACATGGGTAGATTCAATTCTTGAAGCGTGGAAGCAATCAAGCGAGCCACCTGAGCCGTATCAAGCTGGTACATGGGGTCCGGTAGACTCTATTGGTCTTCTGGCCCGCGAAAATCGCAGCTGGTACGAAAGCAAGACAGGGAAGAAAAAGTAATATGGCGTTAACAACTCTATCATTTGAAACACCTGACGCGCTTACCGATGCATTTGCACAAGATTTGGTAAGTATTCTTAAAACAGGTATTAAAACTCGCGGTCGTGCGTCGCTTGTGGTGAGTGGTGGACGTACACCGCTAGCGCTTTTCAAGCAGTTAAGCGAGACCGACCTTGAGTGGGATAAGGTTGATATTACCCTTGCTGACGAACGCTGGGTTGAAGAGGGCCATGAAGCCAGCAATACTAGCCTAGTTAAAAATAATCTAATTCAAAATAAAGCCGCAGCAGCTCGTTTTATCGAACTGAAAAGCGATGTTGACGATGCAAACGAAGGGGTAAGTGCAGCTGAGTCTAATCTGGCCAGCATGTCACAGCCTTTTGACGCATTAATCCTTGGTATGGGGGAAGACGGGCACACAGCATCGCTTTTCCCTTGTTCTGAGCAAGTACTTGACGGCTTAGATATGAGCAGCGGCAGAACCTGCATTGCTGTTCAACCTACAACAGCACCTCATCAACGTATTTCATTAACGCTACCTGCGTTACTCAATAGCCGAAACATCTTTTTACACCTAACGGGTGAAAAGAAAAAGCAAGTGCTTTTAGACGCTATTGAAAATGCTACCGAAGCGCAAAAGCCCATCACTGCCGTTGTAAATAGAGCACCGGTCACTCTGATGTGGGCGCCATAGGAGACAAGAATGAATCCAAAAATTGCTGAAGTTACGCAACGAATTATCGAGCGTAGTAAAGAAACGCGTAAAGCGTATTTAGAGAAGATTGAAGACGCACGCCGTCAAGGTCCACACCGCGGTGTACTATCGTGCGGAAACCTGGCCCACGGCTTTGCTGCATGTGGTACAAGTGAAAAGGCTGACCTTCGTTCGATGACCAAAGCCAATGTGGCTATTGTGTCTGCGTACAATGACATGCTTTCTGCCCACCAGCCATATGAAACTTACCCTGCGCTTATTCGCGAAGCGGTAAAAGAAGTGGGCAGTGTAGCGCAGTTTGCCGGTGGTGTACCTGCAATGTGTGATGGTGTGACGCAAGGCCAGTCTGGTATGGACTTAAGCCTTATGAGCCGCGACAACATTGCTCAGGGCGCAGCTATTGCGCTTTCACATAACATGTTTGATAGCACCTTGATGCTGGGTATTTGCGATAAAATCGTACCTGGACTGCTAATGGGCGCACTTACGTTTGGTCACCTGCCAACGGTGTTCGTTCCAGCCGGTCCTATGCCATCAGGCTTGCCAAATAAAGAAAAAGCACGCGTTCGACAAGAATTTGCTGAAGGCAAGGTTGGTCGCGACGCACTACTTGAAGCTGAGTCTCAGTCTTATCATTCTGCTGGTACGTGTACTTTCTACGGTACAGCAAACTCAAACCAGCTTGTGGTTGAGATGATGGGTTTACACTTACCGGGCTCTTCGTTTGTAAACCCAGGTACGCCACTGCGTGATGCGTTAACAAAAGCAGCTGCGGTTCAAGCGACTCGTCTAACTGACCTTGGTGACAACTACACGCCAATTGGCCACATTGTAGATGCTAAAGCCATTGTAAATGGTCTTGTAGGTCTACTTGCAACGGGTGGTTCGACTAACCACACCATGCACCTTATCGCTGTTGCGCGCGCTGCTGGCTACATTGTTAACTGGGACGATTTCTCAGATATTTCAAATGCGGTTCCACTACTTACCCGTATTTACCCTAACGGTTCAGCAGACATTAACCACTTTGTTGCCGCTGGCGGTATGTCGTTGCTTATCAAGCAACTGCTTGACGCAGGATTACTGCACAACGATGTGAAAACTATCGTTGGCGATGGCTTGGAGCTATACACCAAAGAGCCTGTGCTAAAAGACGGCGAGCTAGAGTGGCGCGACGGCCCAACAGAATCTCTGGATAAAGAGGTATTAGCAACGGTTGATGCACCATTTAAACCTGATGGTGGTTTGAGCGTGCTTGACGGGAACTTAGGCCGCGGCGTAATCAAAACATCTGCGCTTCGTACTCCGCATTGCACTATTAAAGCGCCAGCGGTTGTGTTTGAAGATCAGTTTGAACTGGATGACGCGTTTAAATCTGGCAAGCTAGATAAAGACTGTATCGTGGTTGTTCGCTTCCAAGGGCCATCGGCCATTGGTATGCCAGAGCTTCACCGCCTAACGCCGCCGCTTGGTGTAATTCAAGACCGTGGCTTTAAAGTAGCCCTTGTTACTGACGGTCGTATGTCGGGTGCATCAGGTAAAGTACCTGCTGCTATCCACGTGACTCCAGAAGCGTATAAAGGTGGACTACTTGCTAAAGTGCAAGAAGGCGACATCATCGAGCTTAATACCGAAACAGGTGCATTAACATTACACGTTGATGATGAAACATTAGCTGCACGTGAAGCTGCGCCAGCGAGCTTGGCGAAGCATCATGTGGGTATGGGACGCGAAATGTTTGCGGGTATGCGTGCCATCCTTACTGGTGCAGAAGAAGGAGCGTGTTCACTGTTTTACACGCAGGAGCAAGCGTAATGAGCCAAAAGTTTGTGGCTGATGTTGGCGGTACCAATATTCGCGTTGCGAGAGTAACCGAGTCGGGCGTCACTGACATTAAAAAATACATGTGTAATGACTTTGCTAGCATCGATTTAGCTATTTCACAGTATTTTGAAGACACGCCAGAGCACAACTTTACCCAAGGTTGTATTGCAATTGCCTGCCCAGTGCTAGGTGACCAAGTTGTAATGACTAACCACAGCTGGGCTTTTTCTCAAAACGCTTTGCGTTCGCAGCTTAAGCTAGACGCGCTGTTTGTCATTAACGACTTCACTGCAGTGGCACATTCATTACCTGTGCTAAGCGAAGACCAAGTTGTTCAAATTGGAGAGGGCACACCAAAAGAGAACGGCAATATTGCTGTTTTTGGCCCAGGTACTGGCCTTGGCGTTGAGCATATCACTATGACTTCGACAGGTTGGCAAACATTAGACGGTGAGGGTGGTCATGTTGACTTCGCTCCTGTTGATGAAACCGATGTTGTGGTTTGGCGTCATTTGCAATCGACATTGGGGCGTGCTTCTGCTGAAGAAGTGATGTCCGGACGTGGCTTGCACAATATCTACACTGCGTTAGCTAACGATGCGTCTGCCCCTGTAGCCTTTACTGAGCCAGCGCAAATTACTGAAGCGGCGTTAAACGGAACTTGTGAGTTAGCTGAAGCAACACTGACTCAGTTTTGTCGAATCATGGGAAGCTTCGCGGGTAATATAGCGCTGAATATGGCGACTACTGGCGGTATCTTTATTGGTGGAGGTATTGCAAATCGTTTCCCTGAGTTTATTCAAAACAGCGACTTCAGAGCGCGTTTTGAAGCGAAAGGGCAAATGAAGCATTACGTTAAAGACATTCCCACCTATCTTATTGCAGAACCTGATCACGGTTTATTGGGTGCGGCTGCATATCTGAATCAAAATACAGCGAGCTAAATTATGACATCGAAATGGAAAACCTCTCCAGAGGAAATTTTTGCGGCCGGTCCAGTTGTACCTGTGTTGGTTATCAATGATGTAGAAAAAGCCGTTCCTCTAGCAAAAGCGCTAATGGAAGGTGGAATTAAAGTTTTAGAAGTAACTTTACGTACACCTGCAGCAATTGACGTAATTAAGCGCATTGCAGAAGAAGTACCTGATTCTTTGATCGGGGCGGGCACGGTAACCAACGCGCAACAGCTAAAAGCCGTTGTTGAAGCAGGCGCTAAGTTCGCTATTAGCCCAGGCATGACGGCTGACTTGCTTAAAGCGGGTATGGATGCTGATATTCCACTTATCCCAGGTATTTCTTCAACGTCAGATCTTATGAAGGGTAAAGATGCGGGCTACACCCACATGAAATTCTTCCCCGCAGAAGCGTCAGGTGGCGTTAAAGCTATCAAGTCTATCAGCGGTCCTTTCCCTGATGTAACCTTCTGTCCAACAGGCGGTATTGGTCCAAATAACTACAACGACTACTTAGCGCTTAAGAACGTTAAGTGCGTAGGTGGTTCGTGGTTAGCACCAGATGACGCGATTGAGTCAGGTGATTGGGCGCGCATCACGCAGCTGGCTAAAGAAGCCGTTGCAGGTGCTAAGCAGTAAAAGTCGCTAAGCTCTACGTTTTAAAAAACCTGCCAATTGGCAGGTTTTTTTATAAGATACTTTTGCTACTCGATATTGCTAGCAAGCACGACTCATCGCGAAAGACCATCGATATAGCCACACGTTTACTTGGGAGCAATAGTCTGTCTAAGAGTGTGACTTTCACCAGGTGCTAATGTTGTGCCTTGTGTTAACGACGTCTCCACGCATAGCATGTGCTTATAGCCAAATGGGTCCATATCTGAAATGGACGCAGCACCTTGCCACGGGTTCCACACAACAAGTGAATCATTGCCCTGTGAGACAACTTCCGTAAATGAATTGCCACCTACTTCAATATCAACGTTTTTAATGGGCGCAAGATGGATTCGGTCGGTTTCTCCGGTAATAGTGTAAGGCGTTGGCGTAGGCTTTATCGCCCAATCGTCAAGCTTGTCTTTATATTCGCCCTTAATTCCTTTTATAACTGCTTGCTGAATATCATCAACATGAAAATAAGAGTGCAGAGCACAGTTAAAGTCGAATGCTACCACCCCTGTGTTTTCAGTGACCAAAGATACGTCCATAGTTTCACCGATAGCGACAACCATGGTTACAGTGCAGTCATTTTCAAACCCCTCAGCCCGAGTAAAGCTTGGTGAAAGGGTTATAGTGGTGCAGTTTGCTGTTTCTTCTGAGTTAACCAGCTTCCACACCTGGGTTCTTAAAAAGCCGTGAGAGGGAAGGGCACCTTTTTCGCGACCATGGTCATCACTAAACCATGGCCAACACACTGGAATCCCCCCGCGAATAGGACGCTCGCCGTTTAGATAGGCATGTGGACTTACCCAAAGCCGCTCTTTGTTATCGCCCTTTGGGACAAAAGATAAAATATGGCCGCCAAATAAGCTTATGCGCGCTGTGGCGAAAGCGTTATCCACGTCTAAAAAGGTAAGACCATTAGACTCGCTAACGGTAACTGAATTCACAGATGGCATACGTCCCCCTTGGACTGAATACTTAACTTACAAAGTAGGCGACGTGAAAATGTGTGTCGCTGAAAAACCGTCTTTATTTTTGAGATAACAAAAAAAGGTGCAAACATAATGTTTGCACCTTTAGATTAACTCAACTTTAGAACAAATAGTTTAACTATTTGTTCTATATTTTTGTTTATTACTTAGAAATATGAGCTACTAAGTCAAGAACCTTGTTTGAGTAACCCCATTCGTTGTCGTACCAAGATACAAGCTTAACGAATGTGTCAGTAAGCGCGATACCTGCAGTAGCGTCAAATACTGAAGTGCGTGCGTCGCCTAAGAAATCGTTTGATACAACTGCATCTTCAGTGTAACCCATAATACCTTTTAGCTCGCCTTCTGAAGCTTCTTTCATTGCAGCACAGATTTCGTCGTAGCTAGCAGCCTTCGCTAGGTTAACCGTAAGGTCAACAACTGAAACGTTAGGGGTAGGTACACGGAAAGCCATACCTGTTAGTTTACCGTTAAGCTCAGGAATTACTTTACCTACTGCTTTGGCAGCACCCGTTGATGATGGGATGATGTTTTGACCCGCGCCGCGGCCGCCACGCCAGTCTTTCATTGAAGGACCATCTACAGTTTTCTGTGTAGCAGTTGTAGCGTGAACTGTTGTCATTAGACCGTCTACAATACCAAACTTGTCGTTAAGCACTTTTGCAAGTGGAGCAAGACAGTTAGTGGTGCAAGACGCATTTGAAACGATAGTTTCGCCAGCATAGCTTTCTTGGTTAACGCCCATTACGAACATTGGCGTGTCGTCTTTAGACGGCGCAGACATAACCACTTTTTTCGCGCCAGCTTCAATGTGTTTCGCTGCGGTTTCTTTAGTTAGGAATAGACCTGTTGATTCAACAACAACGTCTACATCTACTTCATCCCACTTAAGCGCAGCTGGATCTCTTTCTGAAGTAATACGGATGGTTTTGCCGTTTACCACTAGACTATTGTTATCTACTGTAACTTCACCGTCGAATAGACCATGTGTAGAATCGTATTTCAAAAGATAAGCAATGTAGTCTGTGTCTAGCAAGTCGTTAATAGCCACAACTTCAATGTCGTTGCGTTCTGCAGCTGCACGCATTACTAGGCGACCAATACGGCCAAAACCATTGATACCGATGCGAATTGTCATAACGTACCCCGATTGTTCAAATAAAATGAAAATAAATTACGTAAAGTATGGATCAAAATGCCATAATTAGCAAAATAAAAAGCTAAAGTGTTGCAAAATTACGAACAAGTGCTATTGCAATCGTATTCACATATCGCGAAGCCCTTGTTTCTAGAATAATGTTAAAAATTTGTTTGCAGACGCACTTTGCACCTTTGGCCTATGCGTCTTTCACCGAATAACAGGAATGACACACGATGACACAACAACTTCTGCAACAACTGGTTGAAATGCGGGGAATTGAAACCCAATACGTCGACGCATGGGGAAAACCAGCAACCATCGCAGAATCAAGCAAAGCGAAACTGCTAAACACGCTAGGCTATGACACCAGTAGTGATGAGAAAATTCAGTCACAAATTAACCAAGATATTACATCGGTATGGTTGTCGCCTTTAAATCCTGTTCAAGTTGTACGAAACACCCAAGAAATAAATTTAGCCGTTCGCTTACCCATCGAGTTGGTCAACGACGACCATACACTTACTGTTACGTGTGAAAATGGTGACGTACAGACCCATCAATTTACGCCTGTTGATCAAGAAATGACGACAATGGCGCACATTGATGATGTTGAATTTCATGAATACGTAGTAACCCTACCTTTAGATTTACCACTTGGATATCACGATGTAGCATTAAGTGCAGATGATGATGAATTCGCACGCTCTCGCTTAATTGTGGCACCAGAGGCATGCTATACACCGAAAGAGATTAAAGAAGGCAAAAAAATCTGGGGCCTAAGTGTTCAGCTTTACTGCGTTCGCAGCGAAAAGAACTGGGGCATTGGTGACTTCTCAGACCTTGCACTACTTATCGAAAAAGCCGCGGGCGTTGGCGCAGATTTTATCGGGCTTAACCCAATTCACGCGCTTTACCCAGCTAACCCTAATGCGTGCTCTCCTTATGGGCCGAGCTCACGTCGCTGGTTAAACTATTTATATATCGATGTAACTGCTATTGACGGTTACGACGATGCATCAGTGCAAACGGTAGTTAACAGTGATGAGTTTAGAGCTACGCTAGAACATGCCCGTAATGTTGAGCATGTAGACTATGAAGCAGTAGCCCATGTGAAGTTAGCAGCGCTTAAAGCGGTGTTTGATGTTTACGATGCTAAATACCTTCGTAAAAGCACCAAACAAAATAAGGCGTTTAATGCTTTTGTGGAAGCGGGTGGTGAAAGCTTAGATATGTTGGCAGTGTACGATGCCCTGCAATCACACCTAAAAGCTAAAGGTAAAGAAAGTTGGGGTTGGCCGGTATTCCCACAAGAATATAAAGACTATCACAATCCAGCAGTGGCTAAGTTTAAAAATGCTAACAAGCAAGAAGTTAAGTTTTACCTGTTCCTTCAATGGATTGCTGCCCAGCAACTTGAAGTGGCAAGTAATAAAGCAACCGATGCCGGCATGACCATTGGTCTTTATCGCGACCTAGCGGTGGGTGTTAGCGAAGGCAGTGCAGAAATTTGGGGTAATAAAGATCTGTATTGCACGGGTGCAAGTGTTGGCGCGCCGCCGGATATTTTGGGCCCACTAGGACAAAACTGGGGCTTGCCGCCAATGGACCCTCGTAAGCTATATGAACAGGGCTATCAACCTATTATCGACCTGTTTGCGTCTAATATGGCGTCGTCAGGTTCACTGCGTATAGACCATGTCATGGCGTTGCTGCGTTTGTGGTGGGTTGTGAAAGGCGACCACGCAAAAGAAGGTGGTTATGTTTACTATCCAGTTGATGATTTGCTTGGTATCTTAGCGCTGGAAAGCCACCGTAACCAAAGCCTTGTCATAGGTGAAGACTTAGGCACCGTGCCAGAAGAAATCCGCAGTAAGCTTGCTGACAACGGCGTGTACTCTTATCGCGTATTTTTCTTCGAACAAGCAGAAGACGGTGGTTTCTTCTCGCCTAGTCATTATCCAGTTCAGTCCATGTCAACCTTGACCACCCACGATATGCCAACGCTTATCGGCTACTGGCACTGTTTAGATTTAGAGTTGGGTAAAGAAATAGGGCTATATCCAACAGATGAGATTCTTCAAACGCTTTATGCAGATCGTCATGAAAACAAACAAGCGATCCTTGATACGCTGCATGGACATGGTTCAATTGGCGACAATGTGGGTCGCGATGTGAATCACACGGGTATGAATCGCGATCTAAATAACGGTATGCAGGTGCACATGGCTGGTGGTTCAAGTGCGCTGTTAAGCCTTCAGTTAGAAGACTGGTTAGAAATGGATAAGCCGGTGAACATTCCTGGTACATTCGATGAATACCCAAATTGGCGCAGAAAGCTAACTGAGAATATTGAGTCGATGTTTGATAGACATGATATAAATGAGTTAGCGTCTAAACTTACTCATGCTAGAAAACAAGCAAGCCAAGGTTAATTGTCATTATCAAAGAATTGATAACAGACAGTTGCCTAGGCAACTTAAACGAGTAAGATAAAGTACCACGACGGTACTAGACAGAGCTTAAAATTGAACGGTACATTTAAGCTCTCAATTCAACCCGCTGCTATGCGGGTTTTTACTAGGAGTAGCGAATGCAATTAGCGCAGCAGTTCGAACAGGTATTATGTTCTCAGCCGTTTTCCCATTTAGGTGTAGTTGCAAATGAGCAAAGTTCTATACTTCGCCTTTGGAATCCTAATGCGAGTGAAATAACGATCAAATGGGGCAATCCTGCGCTAAAGGACACAGCCGTTACTTCAAGCAATGGTTTGTTCGAAACACCACTGCCAGAAAACTATCAGGGCGAAATTTATCGGGTTCTCGTTAAAGGCAAAGGCGACAAAGGTTATATCGACCCTTATCAGTTTTCCGAACAGGCTTATCACGCAGTACATTACATTGATAGCACGCCTGCGAACCTATATGAGCAAGGTGGCGCGCAACTTATTACCTTGGCTTCACCAAATGGTGAAGCTGTAAAAGGGGTAAGGTTTTGCGTGTTTGCCCCGAATGCAAGTTCGGTTTCACTTATTGGCGATTTCAACCAGTGGGATGGTCGTTTACATCCTATGGAAAAGACTTCTATGGGTTACTGGGTATTATTTGTGCCAGAACTCAGTGAAGGAGAGCGCTACAAGTACCAAATTAAAGATGCGCACGGCCATGACCTGCCGCACAAAGCTGACCCCCTAGGTTTCAGCGCAGAGCAATACCCATCGCACGCGTCGAAAATTTATGACCACAACTTCTACAAGTGGAATGATAGCGCTTGGATGGAAAAGCGAAAGGGCAATAAATACAGCAGCCCGATGAGCATTTATGAAGTACATCTAGGGTCTTGGAAGCGCCCGGGCATTGAAACAGAGGCGCGCTATTTAACCTACAAAGCGCTGGCTGATGATTTGATAAGCTATGTCAGCGATATGGGTTACACTCATGTTGAGTTGTTGCCTATTTCAGAGTTCCCTTTTGATGGTTCATGGGGTTACCAGCCAGTGGGCATGTTTGCTCCAACGAGCAGATTCGGAAACCCAGATGAATTCAAATACTTTGTTGATAAGGCCCACCAAGCGGGTATCGGCGTAATTATTGATTGGGTACCAGCGCATTTCCCTGAAGACGGTCACGGCTTAGCAAGATTCGATGGCTCATGTGTCTATGAATATGAAGACCCAAGAAAGGGTT
Source organism: Alteromonas sp. ABD4_190 (assembly GCF_056160105.1). NCBI lineage: Bacteria > Pseudomonadati > Pseudomonadota > Gammaproteobacteria > Alteromonadales > Alteromonadaceae > Alteromonas > Alteromonas sp. ABD4_190. The sequence goes on along the minus strand of NZ_JBSWWN010000001.1, from coordinate 288,791 downwards.
GGCATCCAGATTGGAATTCTTGCATTTACGATTTTGGCAAAGATACAGTACGTCAGTTCTTAGTAGCAAATGCACTGTTTTGGTTAGATAAATTCCACGTGGATGGATTGCGTGTTGATGCTGTTGCATCCATGCTTTATCTCGATTATTCACGTAACGACGGTGAGTGGATCCCAAACGTTGATGGCGGCAACGAAAATTATGAAGCCATTAGCTTACTCAAATGGATGAATGAAGAGGTGTATAAACACTTCCCTGACGCCATGACCATTGCTGAAGAGTCAACTTCATTTCCGAAGGTTTCTCGACCTGTTTTTGACGGTGGCTTAGGCTTCGGTTTTAAGTGGAATATGGGGTGGATGCACGACTCTTTGCACTACATCGCTAAAGACCCTGCGTACCGCAACTATCATCATGGTGACATCACATTTAGTATGGTCTACGCGTTCGACGAAAACTTCGTATTGCCTATTTCACACGATGAAGTTGTGCATGGCAAAGGCAGTATGCTGCACAAAATGCCAGGCGATGAATGGCAGCAAGCCGCAAACTTGCGTTGTTACGCGGGCTTTATGTACGGTCACCCTGGCAAGAAACTTAACTTTATGGGTAATGAACTTGCACAGGCCCGTGAGTGGAACCATGACAGCAGCCTAGACTGGCATCTGCTCGATTATGATAAACACAAGGGTGTTCAAGCGCTTTATAAAGCGCTCAATCACCTATATACGTCGACGCCAGCGCTATACGAGCAAGACCATGACCCTAGCGGCTTTGCTTGGTTAGATCACAGTAACGCTGGTCAAAGCCTAGTTTCATTTGTGCGTACGTCAAAAGATGCAAAGCAGAAAGTGTATGTGGTGTCTAATTTTACACCTGTACCACGTGAGAAATTTAGAATAGGCGTGGATGATGCGTGCACGCTATCGCTGTTGCTGAACACTGATGATGGTGCGTACTGGGGTAGCAACTATGATGTTGTCTCTAATGTAAATACGCAACCTCAGCCTTGGAATGAGCGTCCTTATTCTGCTGAGATTACCTTACCGCCGCTTGCCACGGTATTTTATGTTGCCAACGTAGATTAACCCTTCTAGGGCGCGTAAGCCTTAGCGAATAAATAAATTGAGAACGTAGTGAACGAAACTTTAGACACCGCGCTAATAGTAGGAAGTGGAATGGGCGAAGCCCAACCACTTGGCGCCACACTGACTCACGATGGATGTAATTTTGCTGTTTACGCACCCGATGCGAAGGCAGTCGTGTTGTGTTTTTTCAACAGCGACACAGAGGAGGCCATTAGCGAGCACCCTTTGCCCGAGAAAACCGGCGATGTTTGGCACGGTCATTTTAGCGGTGTAAATGCGGGTCAATACTATGGGTACCGTGTCGAACGCGGAGAAAACGGTTTACATGCTGTCCCCACCGAAAAATTGCTAATTGACCCGTACGCGAAAAAAATCAGCCGTGCAATAAAGTGGGACGCAAGGCAATACAAGCACGACTCTCAGTTTATGATCCCAAAGTGCATAGTCATAGATCATAATGACTATGCAACCAATCATGTTAGTTCGCCCAATATACCTAAACACAAGCGCGTGGTGTATGAAGCTCACGTAAAAGGGTTAACAAAACTTCACCCTGATGTGCCAAAAGAACACAGAGGGAAGTTTATTGGTGCAGCTCACCCCAGCGTGATTAATCACATTAAGGCTTTAGGAGCAACAACGGTGCAATTCATGCCTTTGTGTTCATTTATGCCAGAGCCTTTTATCACCGATAAGGGTTTAACAAACTATTGGGGATACAACCCGGTCAACTTCTTTGCCCCTGAACCCCGCTATGGTGTTTCTGATGCGCTCGCTGAACTTAAGTCTATGGTTGACGCTTATCACAGTGCAGGCCTAGAAGTGATCGTTGATGTGGTATTTAACCATACAGCAGAGGCAGGTGTTGGCGGTCCAATTCTATCCTACAAGGGCTTTTGTCCTTACCAAGCTTATTTGATAGAACAAACGAAAAACGGAGAGTTAGTTTATTCCAACCACTCTGGCTGTGGTAACACAGTGAATACTGCCCAGCCATTTATGATGGGACTTATCTTGGATGCCATGCGTCATTGGGTATCCGTTATTGGCGTTGACGGTTTTCGCTTCGATTTGGCAGTTTGTTTAGGAAGAGAGCCGCAGGAATATAATAACAAATCAGGGTTACTGAGAGCCATCAGTAGCGATCCGGTTTTAAAAGACAAGGTGCTGCTCGCTGAGCCTTGGGACATTGGTCCGAATGGGTACCAAGTCGGCAACTTCCCGTCACCATGGTTAGAGGTAAACGACAAATACCGTGACACGGTGCGTGCGTTCTGGCGTGGTGACGATGGCGTTACTGCAGATTTTGCTACCCGCTTAATGGGCTCGCGCGATATTTTTCACAAAGGTCGACGACATATCAGCACATCGGTAAATAATGTGACTTATCACGATGGCTTCACGCTGCACGATATGGTGACCTACGCTGAGCGCCACAATCTTGATAACTTAGAAGAAAATCGAGATGGTCATGGACACAACCTGTCTGCCAATTATGGTGTTGAGGGGGAAACGAATGACGAGCGAGTTCTTTCTATGCGAGAGCGTCAAAAACGCAATCTGTTCGCAACCCTTATTTTTTCCCAAGGTACGCCCCATATACTCGGCGGTGATGAGTTAAGTCGTACCCAAAACGGCAATAATAATGCCTACTGCCAGGATAACCCCATTAGCTGGATGAATTGGGAACTGAACAAGCGTAAACAGGACTTTTTAAGCTTTTGCCAGTACGTAGTGCGCTTGCGTCAATCGTCGTCACTGTTAAGTGAATTAAAGCTTCATGACGATACTTTTACACTATCGAGAAACGTTAAAGAGATTAATTGGTACAAGCCAGACGGGTCGGACAAAGCGTCTGAAGATTGGAATGCGCACCACAACAAAGCGTTTGGTGTTGAAATAAAGGGCTGTGCTATTGGCGACCAAAAGCCCGAGCATTGGTTCTTGTGTGTGAACGCTAGCGATAGCGACGTGCGTTTTCACCTGCCAACTGTGATGCCGAAAGGCGGGTGGACCATGCATTTAGACACGCGCTACAGCTCACTAGATGAACAACCTTCGATTTGTATTCAAAAGGTATTTTTACAAGCCAGTAAATCTCTCACGTTGTTCAGTTTTTCCCAATTTTCGGAATAGTAGTTGAACGCTCAAAATGACTTAAAACCGCAATGCTGCATGTTGGATCTTAATTGTCTTCCAAGTGCCGCTTATTTTAACAAAGCTCACGGCGTTAATAGCGAACGCAAACCTTATTAATTTCTATCTAGCGAAGTAAACTTAGCTAGATAAGCCCAGACGCTTGTATCTAGCGAGCGACGCGCACAGCTAGAAAACACTACAGTGTCTTTACAGTTGTATAAATTTTGCTCGGCGTGTTGATGTGTATATTACCTGACGCTAAATAAATACAAATTTCTGATTCAAACTGGCCTAAAAAACCTGTTAATGTTTACCGCTGGTGATATTTACACCAGCGCGCGCTAAATTGTGAGCTTAAGCTGTTCTTTATTCTTTCTGGTGGTATCATGCGCAGCCATCTGAAATGTGAGGGTGTTCCTATGCAAAAGAAAGGTGGTAATTCGCACGAAGACAAGTCGTGTGATATTGGTTTTATTGGTTTAGGGGTGATGGGTAGTAACCTTACCATGAACCTAGTGGACCATGGCTATCGTGTAGCGTGTTTTGATTTAGACCAAAATAAGGTTGAGTCTATTCTTGCCAAAGACGCAAGCGAAAGAGCCGAAAATACTGAGCCTCGTGTTGAAGGCTGCAGTTCCTACACCGAGCTTTTAAGCAAGTTAAAAGCCCCGCATCTTATTATTATCTCTGTGCCAGCAGGCGACCCCGTTGACCATGTTTGTAATCACCTTATCGATGCGGGTATTCACGCTGACGACATAGTGGTTGATACTGGAAACAGCTTGTGGACAGACTCTGTGGCACGTGAAGAGCAGTACAAAGGTAAATTTATTTTCTTCTCTACCGCCGTGTCAGGTGGTGAAGTAGGCGCTCGTTTCGGGCCATCTCTTATGCCTTCAGGCAACCCTTATGCATGGACACGCATTGAGCCTGTTCTTAAAGCTATTGCTGCAAAGGTTGACCCAGAAACAGGTAAACCATTAGAAAGCCATACGCCAGGTCAGCCTGTGTTAGAAGGCGAAGCATGTGCGACTTATATTGGCCCCGTTGGGGCAGGGCACTATGTAAAAATGGTGCATAACGGCATTGAATACGCAGACATGCAGCTTATCTGCGAAACTTACCATGTTATGCGTGAAGCGCTGCATATGGCGCCTGCTGAAATTGCGGAAGTATTTAGAAAGTGGAACGAAGGCAAGCTCAATAGCTACTTGATGGAAATCAGTGCAGAAGTCCTTGAGCAAATGGACCCTGAAACGCAGCAGCCGTTGGTTGATGTCATCTTAGACAGAGCAGGTCAAAAAGGCACTGGCCTTTGGACTGCAGTAAGCGCGTTACAAGTAGGTAGTCCGGCACAGACCATCACTTCAGCGGTATTCGCACGTAGTATTTCGAGTTTGAAAGACGAGCGTGTTGCTGCTAGTAAAGTACTCTCTGGACCTGATGCACCAACGTTCAGCGATGAAGAAAAAACGTCTATCATCAATAAGCTAGAGCAAGCGCTTTACTGCTCGAAAATCTGTGCTTATGCCCAAGGATTCCAGTTGATGGCAATGGCAGGCAAAGAACACGGCTGGACACTTGAATTTGGTGAAATCGCAAAGATTTGGCGTGCAGGCTGTATTATTCGCGCGGTATTCTTACAATCGATTTCTAAGGCTTACGAGAACAACGAAGACTTAGCAAACTTGCTTATGGATCCGTTCTTTGCAGAGCAAATTACGCAGTATCAAGCTGACTGGCGGGAGTCTATCGCTCAGGCAACGCTTGCTGGGGTTCCGTGCCCAGCAATGATGTCTGCGCTTAGCTACTACGACTCATATCGCACTGCAGTACTGCCAGCTAACTTGTTACAAGGCCAGCGCGATTACTTTGGCGCGCATACCTACCAGCGAGTAGATAAGCCAGCGGGCAAGAAGTATCACATTGAGTGGAGTGATCCCGCGCGTCCACAAACTGCTATCAAGAGATAGTGTTAAATAAATAGTGGTACAAACGTTCATATTTGAGCGTAAACTATGAAAAGGTGTATTTGTTCTCAAATACACCTTTTTTGTTTAAGAGGTAATTTATGTCGACAGGTAAGAACCCAAACGCATCACCGACTGAAAAAGACTGGAAAACTGAGCTTAGCGATGAGGAATATTATGTTTGTCGGGAAGCCGGCACTGAACGGCCTTTTACCGGTGTGTTGCTAGACGAACAGCGGGATGGTTTGTACGTCTGCAAGTGCTGCGAAGCGCCACTTTTCCCCTCAGATACTAAATTTGATGCCGGTTGTGGATGGCCTTCATTCTACAAGCAGCTTGATGACGGGAATGTAGATTATAGAGAAGACTTGAGTCACGGTATGCGTAGAGTTGAGATTTTTTGTAAGCAGTGTGGCTCGCACTTGGGCCACGTATTTCCAGATGGTCCTGCGCCAACGGGTCAACGGTACTGCGTAAATTCGCTATCTATGACCTTTAAAGGTGAAGACGATACAGAAATTAAAGGTTAAATGGCCAAGTCAGATGGGTCATTACTTCAATTGAGCGCTAGGCAATATTAGTCTGCATTGATAATGGCCTCCTCAGTGGGTAATTATCAATGCGGACTGGTATAAGGTAAACATCTGGTTAAAATTTAACCTTGCATTAAGCGCCTTGAAATCAATATCAAAAAAACCGCCCATAAAAGGCGGTTTTTTTAATTATTTACTAATGAAATTGTGTAATTGAATTTCAAAAAATTAAAGATTATCGAGTTTTAACGAATCTGCGTTGAAGGTTGCACTATTCAGACTACTGACGATTTCATCGACAATATTGTCCAATATCTCAACAGGCAGGGCGTACTTCTTACCGAGCTGCATGCGTTGTGTCTCGTTAAGTCGTTCGTCATAGTTTTCAGCGACTCCATACCACACATAAGCAAGGCGATAGTTCTCTCTGTCCATTCCCATTGAAGCGAGAGAGTAAAAGATACTGACATCAATATTATCACTATCCATATACAAACTCAGTGCGCGATAGAGAGTATTGATGGTGCGCTTCTGGTCTGTTTTTATTTGCACAGAAGCGAGTTCGACTAATAATTTTGGATCGGTGACCTGATTGCTGGCCGCAAAGCGCTCGAAGCGATGAAAAGCATCTTTGTCGTTGTATCGTGTCCAGTGATAGTAAGAAAGATAAGGATCAAGGGAGTCTTTCGTCTCGCGGCTTAGGCGTTTAATTTCACGCCGGGCAGTAATAACGCCTTTTAGCCGTGTCGCTTCCTTGCCTTTGCGTTTAACGTGTTCGATATGCTGCACTTCTTCAACGCAGGTGAGATACTCTTCGAAGTTCAGAAGGAGCGGGTACTTGTAAGCGTCGTCTTTTGAATCTTGATTGTAGTAACGTAAGCGAATAATCTCAGCTCGCTCGCCGCGACAACGGGCATCCAAACTCAAATCTAAGCAAATCTCGCTGTGAGATTCACAAATTTCACTAATAGTAGGTTCAAAAAGATCGCCGCAACCGGTGAGTGTTGTCGCTGCTGCCAGCCACACTGTCGCTAGATGCTTTTTTGTTGGAAACTTACTAAATAAATTCGTTGTTGTACGAGTTTTCATAGAGGTTTTGAAACTTATCAACAATTTGGTCTTCCTTGCTTGTTTATTTAAGATACTGCTCGTCACCGTCAGGCGAAAACTCACCTAGTGTACCCTAAAAATAAGAAAAAGCTGACGCGTAATTAGGATTAGTTAGAAGCGTTTGGGCCAATAATAAATTGGTTGCGCAGACAACAATGACAACACCGTTAATTTAATATCGATGAAGGCAGAAGCATGAATCAACAGTTTGAGCAGGAATTACAAAGCAGCTGGCAAGAGCGTCAGGAATACGCAGAAATGATGTTGCCCCTTATTGGTAAACTGTACCGCAATAAGGCAGTTGAAATTTCAGTTTATGGACGCTCGCTACTGAACGCCAGTGCTATTGATGTTATTAAAGCGCACCGCAAAGTGCGTCTGCACGAAGGTATCAAGCTACGCCTACGCGAAAGCTACCCTATTTTAGAAGCTTTGAGCACCATGAAGCTTGCTCCTGCACAAATTGATATTGGTAAATTGGCTTTTGATTTTCACTACGGTTCTGCGGTCGACAACAACGACCTTACGGCCTACCTTAACGAAAAACTAAACGACGTTGCCGACAAAGAGGACGATCAGAAACCTCAGGACGTTGTACTATATGGTTTTGGCCGTATAGGTCGTTTACTTGCTCGCTTGCTTATTGAGCGTCAGGGTAAAAACAACAAGCTTCGCCTACGTGCCATTGTGGTTCGAGGCGGACGCGATGGCGACCTAGAAAAACGCGCAAGCTTGCTGCGCCGCGATTCTGTCCATGGTCCGTTTAACGGCAGCATCACAGTTGACCATGAACGTAATGCGCTAAAAGCGAACGGGTCATACATTCAAGTCATTTATGCCAACAGTCCAGAAGAAGTGGATTACACCCAATATGGTATAGACAACGCTATCATCGTAGATAACACAGGGATTTGGCGTGACCGCGATGGCCTTGGTCTTCACCTTAAAGCGAAAGGCGCAGCGAAAGCTATCCTTACAGCGCCGGGTAAAGGAGACATTAAAAATATCGTGCACGGTGTAAATGACGAAGAAGTCACACCGGAAGATACAATTGTATCTGCTGCAAGCTGTACGACTAACGCGATAACGCCAGTGCTTAAAGCACTAGACGAAGAGTATGGTATTGAAAACGGTCACGTTGAAACGGTTCACTCTTACACTAACGATCAAAACCTTATCGACAACTACCACAAGGGCGACCGTCGCGGGCGTAGCGCGCCACTTAACATGGTTATTACCGAAACAGGCGCAGCAAAAGCCGTCGCAAAAGCCTACCCGAAGTTGGCAGGTAAGCTTACCGGTAACGCTATACGTGTACCTACGCCAAACGTATCGCTAGCGATTTTAAACCTAAATCTTAAGACGCCGGTGGATCGCATTGCCGTTAACGAATTTTTGCGCGATACCGCACTGTTTTCAAAGCTTCAACACCAAATTGATTACACAGCTAGTAAAGAGATTGTATCTACAGACTTAGTCGGCTCTCGCGCTGCATCTGTGGTTGACTCTCAGGCAACTATCGCCGCCGATAACCGCCTGACGCTATATGTATGGTACGACAATGAATTTGGTTACAGCTGTCAGGTACTGCGCGTAGTTCGTGACATGGCAGGACTAAGCTTTCCTACGTTGCCGCTGTAAGTAACACGCATTACAAGAAACTGTACAAAAAACCGACCTAAGTGGTCGGTTTTTTAATGGTGTAAACATTTTGTATACTCTCGACAGTACAAAACCCGCTGTGTGCGTGGAATTTGTGTTTACGTCTATGCTAAATTAGCGCTCAAATAATGAGGAAAACGACAGTCTATGCATATTTCCAGTCAATTCGACAGCGGTAACATTGAAGTTGTTAGCGCACAATCACCAGACGATATCCGTCTAACCATTCCTAACGACAACCAATCTGAATTTGCTCAGTGGTTCCATTTTCGTTTAGTGGGCGAAACTTTTGTAACTCACACAATGACTATTGGTAATCTGGCTAAGTCAGCGTATCCAGAAGGTTGGAAAGGATATAACGTTCTAGCGTCTTACGACCGTCAAACTTGGTTTAGAATTCCTAGCGAATTTGACGGCGATAACCTTACGTTCTCACTAACGCTAGAACAGCCCAGCGTTTACTTTGCGTATTTCATTCCGTATAGCTACGAACGCCACCTTGATCTTGTGCACGACGCGCAAATGTCATTATTGTGCGAGCATAAGTTTTTAGGCCTTACCCTAGATGGCCGCGATATGTCTATGCTGGTTATCGGTGAAGAAACACCAGAAAAGAAAAAAGTCTGGATCACGGCACGTCAGCACCCTGGCGAAACCATGGCCGAGTGGTGTGCCGAAGGTATTATCTACCGTCTGCTCGACGAGCAAGATGGTTTGGCGCGACAGTTGCTTGATAGTGCTGTTTTCTACATTGTGCCAAATATGAACCCAGACGGCAGCGCACGCGGTCATTTGCGTACTAACGCTGTAGGAACCAATCTAAACCGCGAGTGGGCGACGCCTTCGCAAGAAAAAAGCCCAGAAGTACTTTACGTACTGGATGCAATGAGCGAAATTGGTGTAGACATGTATCTTGATTTGCACGGTGATGAGGCATTGCCGTACAACTTTGTAGCAGGAAGCGAAGGTAACCCTAGCTACAATGACACTATAAAGATGCTAGAAAACACCTTTAAAGATGCGCTTTTAAATGCGACACCAGAGTTTCAAGACGAGTTTGGCTACGATAAAGACGAACCAGGCAAGGCTAATTTAACCGTAGCGTCAAATGCAGTGGGCGAGAAATTCAAATGTATGGCGTACACGGTAGAAATGCCATTTAAAGACAACGCTGATGTACCAGACGACATATACGGTTGGTCGGTGCAGCGTAGCCGTCAGTTAGGTGAAGATTTGCTTATTGGTGTGAATGCAGTTGTTAAAAAGCTAAAAGCATCAGAGTAATAAAATAAGAATAAGGAAGCGAAAGCTTCTGTAAAAAAGGCCTCGACAAAAAGAGGCCTTTTAATTATCAAAATAAAACAACAATTAAACATAATAAAAAAGGGGAATAACGTTGGAAGGGTTATATGGTTTTCTAACTATGCTCGATGGATTCTTAGGGGGCGCGTTCTGGTTTCCTTATGTTCTATTAGGCGTAGGTCTTTTCTTTACGGTTTATCTTAAGTTTCCGCAAATTCGTTTCTTTAAACACGCTTGGCAGGTTGTGACTGGTAAGTTTGATAAAGAGAGCGATCCAGGTGACACCACGCACTTTCGTGCACTAACTACTGCATTGTCTGGTACCGTAGGTACAGGTAACATTTCAGGTGTTGCTTTCGCTATTTTCCTTGGTGGCCCCGCAGCACTATTTTGGATGTGGGTAACCGCTTTTTTGGGTATGACAACCAAATTTGTAGAAGTAACCCTATCGCATAAATATCGCGTAAAGACAGAAGACGGCACCATGGCGGGTGGCCCCATGTATTATATGGACCGCCGCTTGAACATGAAGTGGCTTGCGGTAGCCTTTGCAATTGCCACAGTAGTCAGTTCATTTGGTACAGGTAATCTTCCACAAAGCAACGGTATTGCACAAAGTATTGAAGCTACCTTTGGCTTCGAACCCTGGGTAGTGGGAAGCGTACTGGGTATTCTTCTTGCTTTGGTTATTCTTGGTGGTATCCAACGCATTGCCGCGTTTACAGCGCGTGTTGTTCCCGTTATGGCTGTTATTTATCTTATTGGTGCCCTTGCCGTTATTTTCGCTAATCTAGAAAATATCGGTCCATCATTTGCCGCAGTTATTGGCGATGCGTTTACCGGTTCAGCAGCTGCAGGTGGCTTTTTAGGGGCTTCTTTAGCTTATGCGTTTAACCGTGGCGTTAACCGCGGCTTGTTTTCGAACGAAGCGGGTCAAGGCTCTGCACCTATCGCTCACGCAGCAGCAAAAACAAAAGAGCCTGCGTCAGAGGGTATGGTTTCACTACTTGAACCTTTCATCGACACCATTCTAATTTGTACCGTTACTGGTTTAGTTATTCTGTCGTCAGGGGTTTGGAAAGAAAAACACGAAAACGTATTCGACCGTTCAGACATGTACTTCGTAGCAGGCCAATACGACGATACAAATCAAGCAGACGTAAACAAGCTTTATGGTTATTTGAACGAAATTGAAGGAAACAGTGTTGAACCTTACACCGGTTCAATTACAGTTGTTAACGGCACTGCCGTAAGCGACGGGTTTACCCTACTTAATGCACGTTCTATAGCAGAAGACGTGAAGTACGCAGTAGGTAGTGAAGATTTATTTACCGGCACATTAAAGATTGTCGACGGAAAACCGGTCAAAGATAATCTTGAAGTAAGCGGCAAGTCGCTAGTTCACTCAGCAGCGCTAACCACTATTGCCTTTACTCGTGGTTTCTTTGGAGACGCAGGGCAGTACATTGTATCCATCGGCCTTATGTTGTTCGCTTTCTCGACCGCTATCGCATGGTCTTATTATGGCGATCGCGCTATGACCTACTTGCTTGGTCCACGCTCGGTGATGCCGTATCGCGTTATCTACGTGGCAGGCTTTGTTTGGGCGGCATTCTCTGATACTACACTTGTTTGGGCGCTTTCTGCCGTAGCAATTGTAGTAATGACCTTGCCAAACCTATTCGGCATCATGCTGCTATGTAAGGAAATGAAAGAAACAGTGAATGACTACTGGTCTCGACACAAAAAATAACACTAAAACTATCTTTGGTACTGCCTCTGCTTAAGTCTTTAGGCGAATAAGCGAACCGAAAAGGCAGCAGGTAAAAATGCGCAGTGGTGAACTTTGTACAAAAGTTAACACCCTGCGCATTTTTGTTTTGTAACGAGGAGGCTAATCCACAGAATCGACTTCATTGTTGTGATGAACTTCAGTATGATACCCGTCCGCGTAAAATGCTGGCGTACTTAGATGCGTTTAAGCATTTCTAATTCGCATCAAGTAAACAGGAGCAACATATGGCATTAGTTGACTGTCCTTCATGTAATAAAAAAACGTCTGATAAAGCGAAGACGTGCCCTCACTGCGATTTTAAAATCGGAGACGCTACCTCAGAGGATATAGAGCGCAAACAAAGCTTACAAAGATTTAAAAAGTTAGCCAGTATCCAGAACCAGTCGCTTATTGCTATGCTGATATTTGTTGCGAGTTTTGGTTTTATGTATTGGGGTGGGACACGCCCGGGTGATTTGCAACATAATTTAGCTATTTTGGGCGCCGTGGTTGGCTTTGTATGGTACTTAGTAAACCGCGCGCGAATTGTTTATATAAAGCGTTTTTCCTAAATGAATATAGAAGCACTTGTAGCCAGCATGACACCGGAGATTTACGAGCGTCTGCGTCAGGCTGTTGAAACCGGTAAGTGGCCAGATGGCACACCTCTAAATGACGAGCAGAAAGCAAGCAGCATGCAGGCTGTTATGCTGTATCAAGCAAAAATAGAAAAGTCCTCTGAGCATATGACAGTGGGTGAAAGCGGCGAAATCGTACATAAAAGTAAAGCCGACTTTAAACGCTCGTTACGCGATGAGCAGGATGATAATAATACAATAGCGCGGTTTAAACAGGATGATATTTAGTCGTATATTTGCGCCTTCACACCAAAGCCCAAAGCCTGAAAAACGGATGCAGGCAATAGAGAATCTTTCTCCCGAAAAGGCACAGGAAAAAACAATTCTTCACGAACTGGCATTTAATGACGAGGATGCAAATGTCAGCCTCGCGGCACTTGAAAAGCTGAATAGCTTTGTGTTGTGGCTTAAAATGTCGCAAATTGCCAAGCAGTCTCGCGTTAAAAAAGCAGCTGAGAGAAAGGTAAATGCCGCTTTGATGGGCGAGGGTGATGTCACACTTTCCCGCCAAGAGATATTTTCTTTTTTAACTGAGACAGCTAACGCTGATTTAGTCGTGCAGTTAGTACCGCAAATGTTGGAGAAAGAGCCTAAGCTTTTGCAAGATGATGCATTAGCTAACGCGCTAATCGAAAAGGTGGCGAAGCCTTCGTTCACCCAGTTTGTCTTTTTAGAAGGTGCAAGTCCGCAACTGCAGAGTCAATTGATCAACGCACATTCAGACGTGGCAGATTTGCAAAAGCTTGCGAAGAAAGTGTCAAGTGATGCGCTTACAGAACAAATTAATAAGCGCATTTACGCTATTAAAAAGGCTGCAAAGCGCCCATTGGAGCTCAAAAAGCAGCTGACTTTAGTGCTGTCTAAATACCAAGCTTTACTCGATAAGTCAGACGTTGAAACTATCGAAGAGAAGCGCAGCGAGTTAGAAAGCGAGCTAACGGGATTATTCGCACAAATAGATTTGCTTGTTGAGGAAGAGCGTGTTGATTATGAAGAAAAGCGCGCTCGTATAACCGAACAAGTAGAGCGATATTTAAGCCGTATCCGCCCAGCATGGGAAGAGAAACAACAAGCGTCGCAACGTGCCAATACCAAAGCATTGTGCGAACAGCAGCTTACTTATGCCAAGGAGCAGGTAGCTTGGTTGCACAATAACAGGCTTTGTGAAGCTACGCTTGCTGATGTTGCAACAGTTAATGAAAGTGTACGCGGTGTCGAAGCCACCCTTGAGCAGCTAGCCCGTTTAGATGATGAATCAGCCACTGAGAAACGAATTACACAGATTAAGCGCTCTGTCGACGAACTAAACGAGCAACTTGATCGCTTCTCTATCCAGCAGCAATACAGCCAAAAGCTACTGATAAAACTTCAGTCGCTCGAAGATATTGCCGCTAAGATCGTTTCAGCGGCTGATAACGGGTCAGATAAAGATATTCGTGATGTAAGCACTGAAGAAGCTAGCGCATCACCTGAAGATTTGAGTCAAGTAAACGGTGGCGACGCAGTACAAAGCAGTAGTGTAGTGGCTCTCAAAGCGGAGTTTGACGAAGCACGTCAAGCGTATAAAGCGCTTAGCCGCGAAATCGATGCCATTCCTAAGGCGTTGTCTAAACGTTTTAACGCAGCCACAAACAGTGTAAATGCCAAAGAGCGTGCTCAAAAATCCAAAGAAAATGAGCAAGTAAAACACGTTAGAAAGCACATTAGCGTTATCGACAACTTAATTGAACAGGGCAAGTTTCGCGTTGCCATTTCAAAGTTTGCAAAGCTTCAAGAAAGTTATGCTGCGCTTCCTGATTCAGCTAAGAAATATGTAGAGAAGCGTTTTGAAAAAACGGCTGGCGAAGTGTCACGCTTAGAAGGGTGGCAGGATTATCTTGCGGCGCCGCGCAAACCCGCTCTTTTAGAAGAAGCAAAAGCATTAGCCAGTGCTGATGCAGAAAATATTAAGCAAAGAAGCGAAGCTATTAAGTATCTGCGCAAGCAATGGTTATCATTAACGCCTTCATCGTCTAGTAACGAAGAAAGCAGCGAAGACGCGTTATTACAGCAGCAATTCGATGATGCACTTGAAAAGGCCTTCGAGCCTTGTAGAGCGCATTACGCGAAGTTAGATGCGCAGCGGGCTGCTGCCCGTGAACAGCGCATGTCGATTATCGCTACCGTTAAGGCAATGGACATTAACACGCCAGAAGCCGAGTTAGTGAAGGTTTTTGATAAAGCGTCTAAACAGTGGCATGCTGCAGGTCAGGTTGAACGTGAAATTTATGAACAGCTGAAGCAAGAATGGAAGGCGGTATCATCGCCCATCCAGGCTAAAGTGACTCAGTGGCAAAGCGATAATCAAGCTCAAAAGCGTGCGTTAGTCACTCAAGCTTGTCAACTTGCTACGGAAGAAGATGTCGCTGGCGCTGCCGACAAAGCTCAGCAATTGCAAAGCCAGTGGAAGCAAGTAGGCCATGCAGGTAAACGTGAAGAGAGTAAGTTGTGGGCAGAATTTAAAGCTGCCAATGACACCGTATTTGAACGTTTAAAAGCCGAGCGGAAAGTACAAAATAATGCATTTAACGCGTTAGTAGATTCGCTACTCACGCAAGTGGAAGCTGTTGACATCAACAGCGATGATGTCACGTTTAGTCAATCAATGAGCGACGTTCGCGCTCAGTTAACCGACTTGCCTAAAGCGCAACGTACGAAAGTAGATAAAAAGATTGATTCACTTGAAAGTAAGCGTGCGGCGCAAGCGAAAAATGCACAATCTCAAGCCCGATTGGCGCGAGCTCAGGCTCTGATTTCTTTACTACAGCTAAATGTAGGTGAGGGAAGTGGTGACGAGCAGGCTCTAGCGGAAACGTTAGGGAAGCGTTGGGCGAACGTATTATGTCAGTCTACTGGAAATGAAACAACTCAGCACGACAGACAATGGTTAACGGTAGCATTAGAAGTTGCAACTGGTATGCCAAGCCCGGATGCAGATGCATCTATACGCTCTAGTGTACAGCTACAAATGATGACGTCTAAGTTGGAACAAGGAGAGGTGGCGACCGCCCCCGACATTCTTGCCGACTGGTTATCCTACGACTCTATAGATAAAGCGGACAATAATCTGCTTCAACGTGTTGTGGCAGTAATTCATGCTCACCCAGAAATTGTGGCTTAATCGGGAAAATAAATGGAAAACAGTGTTGAGTTTCAATTTGAAACCGAAATGTCTGCATATCGTTTTTTAAATACCGTAAAGCATATTGATGCTGAAGGTTTGAGAGTTAAATTCGGACGTACCGATCATCACGTGAGTGTACAGTACCGTTACGGGATAGGGGAGTTTGATTCTACGCTATCTACACTGGATGACCTTGCCCGAGAGTTAGGTGGTGAAGAAGTGTCTTAACTAGCCAGTGATGTAAAACCACGTCGACTGCTAAATACAAAAAGGGCCAGACAATTGTCTGGCCCTTTTTTTGATAAAAATGTGATTAACAGTCTTTATCTTCAGCGTCCACGCCTTCTTTCACATCTTCGCAAGCGTCTTCAACGGCGTTACCTGCATCGGTAACCATCTCGTCTAGCTCTTCGCCTGCGTCTTCTGCCTCACCGTCACCGCACGCTGCTAGTGATAGTGCAAATGCTGATGCTACTAGTACTTTTGTTAAATTTTTAAATGAAAACATATCCTTACTCCTTTTCCTATTAAATATTCTTAGGCCCTTGGTGCTTTTCCACGTAACGCATTAGCGATAAGTGAAATTACCAACAACGCGATAAACACAAAGAAAAGAAACTGTGCGATACCTGTTGCTGCACCTGCGATGCCTCCAAAACCAAAAACTGCTGCAATAATGGCGATGATAAAAAATGTGATTGCCCAACCTAACATAACTAGATCCTCGTATTGCTTCCGTTACTTTCACAATAACTAATGCTATCTTTATGCCTGTTTTTTAAGTGCATGAATTATATAGATTAAGTTTGTTTCAGATTGAAATTTTGAAACGTAATTTTCAGTGGCAGGAGTCACGATTACACAAGCGAATGCATTTTTTACATGATAGAGCAGAAGCCCTTTTCTCATCATTTAATTCAAGATGAAAAAAGAGGCAAAGCGAAAGGGAAAAACGCTTTGCCTATAAAAGGGAGGAGGTGACGCCCCACATAATCTGAGAAGATTGGGGGCTGAGCGTTACCTAGTTACCATTTGGGTTGTAAGGTAACGAAGATTGGTGAGCGACAATACGCAGGTCGCCATCACTGTCTTTCACATAGGCAAAGGTGTACTCTACTTTTGTTTCTCCGCCCTTAGTGTCAGTAAAGAAGTAGTTACCCATCGCCACCGCCATCCGACAACTGTTATTAATAATTCCTACATTGTCGAATTTCACGTTTGTATAAGGCTTAATCGCAAAACCCTTATCTTCCTGATAAGCGTCATTTCCACCGACAAAGTAAGAAAGCGCTGCATCAAAGCTTGAACGGAACTGATCATTTGCTGCAAGGGTTGGTTTAAACAGTACACTACTTAAATCATATCCGTACATGTCCTGGATAAAATCAGCCGCCTCGCCAGAGTAGTCACCGTCGTTACTAAACACTGCGCCAATACGTACAATGCCTTCACCCCACATCTTTTGTGCTGCTACAACTTCACGCTCTGTAATACATTCATCCGAATACAGTAATGCATTGTCTAGCGCCTTAGCCTTCAATACACCAACGTTTGAAGTGGCGGTCTCATTCATTTGCGGTTTGGCCACTGCACTGCAGCCTGTTACTAGCATAATCGAAGCTGCAAGAAGCGTTGTTTTTGTCATTAACGAGTTTAGCTTTTTCATCGCGTGACTCCTCAGTCATTTGCAAAATAAATACGTGTTATTACCTAATTAAATTGCTGGGAGCAGAAGTTGTATAACGTTGTAAAAAGCGGTCTACAAATCTGCTCTGCAGTTCATAGGTTTAATGATAGCTAGATTGGGTGACGGAGACTTTTGTACAACATTAATAGAAGATTAATGGGTCATTAAGAATAAAGATGTTTAGACATGTATCGGTTCTGAACGAATGAATGTCTCATCTATCATGTTGATTAGTGTGTCTTAATGTCGCTTTACTTCATCGATATTACGTAATTTATACGCAGGCTTATTCGTTTACTTATATACGAAGGACTGGATTTACTCGATTTTGCAGGCCCTTAGTCTGCTTTATAGGATGCATTTCAGGGAATGGGTGGTAGCTATGAATTTAAGGTAGTGGGCTTTAGGGCGTTCCACAGACTTGCTCGTGCAATTAAGTTATGCTTTTCAGTAACACTGATTGCGTACCGAAAAGCATTTTGTCAGAACACTGATGATGTAGTGTATAGATGTACAGAATGACGTTCAGCTAATTTGTATTCTTTGGCTCTAGAGGCTGTGACAGCACTTCTAAGACAGTAAAGGCGTTTTTACCTAAACGACTTTTATCATTCGCCATTTTTACATCAATAGTAAAGTAGATGTCGTTAATCTGAGTATTTACAACATCGTTTGAGCTCGGGGCGGCCATCGGTTGAGCAACTTCCTCACAGCCTGACATAGTGCATTGCCTATCTGTTTGAAATATTGCTGGCTCATTTTTGCCAGCCGTTACTTCCCGCGCTATGACAGGCTTTTTATCAATATTTGTATTAATCACCTCTAGATAAGTAAAGCCTTGCTCTTGTGCGACTTCTGCGGCGCGATATAGAGCGTACTGCTGTACTTTGTCGGCCGGAGTTTTATCAGTCGCTTTAAAAAGGACCTGATACTGATTTGCAGATACTTTTTCGCTCGAATAACCATATGAGGCTTTAGAGTTCGCTGATTTGTATGGGGTAGGGGCAGCTACTGGTGTCGATGAACACCCTGCTATCACAAAGCTTAGTGCCGCACCTGCGGTGGCAAGAAGTACGCGGCCACTTTTAATTTTACTTTTGATGTTCATCTCACAAATTCCTTAATACTGTGATCACTGAAACAATGAAAACAACGCTGTTCTGCCTATCGCTGTTAACGCTTGATTGCGTTTTGCCTTAGGTTTAGCGTCTACTGCACCTTTATATGCGCCAACAGAAGCTATGCCAAGTAAGGTCTCTGGCTTACCCATCATTAACGAACATTGCCTTTTTGCTTGTGTAAGTGCAACATCTGCGTGATGTTTTTGAGAAAAATAGGCATGTTCCTTTTGCGCAATATCTTTTATATTCGCTTTCAAAAAGATGTTCATAGTACTCACCTCATTATTGTTGACAGGGCACTGTCCATGGATTTGATCAAATGAACTTAACCAAAAGGGTTAATGCGCCTTTAAATCTATGCCTTACCCAAAGACCCTACGCCATGTTTGAATTAATCTGCTTAAACTTAGATAGTTGAACGCATTCTGGGCAAGCTTAAAGAAACCGAACGCCGCAAGACTATTAAGTGCTAATAACACAAGTGGTACCACAACGTAGTGCACGCCAACATTGTGAAGTATAGCGCCTATAGCAATATTTAAAATAAGCCAACAAACTGTACCAACCGCAAATGCTGCGAGGCATGCAAAAACAGTAACGAAAAAACTCTTTTTGACAAGCATGAGTTCACTATTAGTAAGCTCAAGAAATGCAAAGCCTTGTTCTTTTCTCTGAGAGAATGCTTCTTTAAATGCGTTGAATACATCGGAGAAAGACGGATCGGGGTATTGTTGCTGGGTTGACTGCTCGTCAGGTGGCGTTTCTTTGGGTGTACTTTCTCCTGTAGCGTTTTCATGAAACTTCGCCTGCGCCGAAGGCGGCGTCAGGCGAAATGGATTTTCATGGCACGATGTATAACGTGCTTTTTGAAAATCTGGCACTTTCATAATTTTACTTCTTACGTAGAAGCGATGTTACTAGCATGCCTGCTGCAAAAGCGATACCTGCAGTTTGAATAGGATTCTCAATTGCGTACTTACGTACTTTTGATGCCTGCCATTTCTGCTCTGCTAAACGCTTTCTTTCTGACATGTTTTCTGCAGACGATGAGGCTGTGCGACGAATGTTTTCTTCCGCAACGCCAGCACTATCCGCTAATTTGTCAACTGATGCGTGAAGAGTGTCTTTTAGTTGATCCGTTACTGGGTGACTTGGTTCAGCCACACCGTTAGTGCTGTTAGTTTTAACGGTTTGTGATTTAGCTGAAGCTTGTGTAGCCATAATACTCTCCTTAATATTTTGGGTTCACAATAACAGTTGCAACGTGTGTACCAATTAAAAAACCTTTTATTTACAGTTGGATAGCGTTTCTTGCTATTTTGGGGGTGAAAGGTTTGCAAGAGAAACGCGTTATCCTTGCAAACCCCTGTAATATTTTCAAAGTTGTTAAAACAAAAGCCTAGCTTCCATCCACAACAGATGCGAGGTCATCTTTTGAAACGGGTTTAAGTAAAGCACTATCTATTCCAATCGATTCCATCATGTCTTCATCCGCTTCATGCCCGCTAACGATGGTAAGCGTTGCATCTGGCAATTTATCTTTGAGTTCACCAGCTAGGTCATAACCACTGTAATCGGGTAGCGTTAAATCCATTAATATGTGATCAAAGTTGCCGCCTTGTGCGGTGCTAAGTGCATCTAAGCCGCAATGCTCTGTGGTAACTTCATGGCCTAGGTGCACCAAAAATAGCTGCAATAGTTCTGCAGCATCTTCATCGTCTTCAATCACTAAAATACGCTTGCAAGTAGAGGTACTGTCTTCTTTTTTCTGAGACGTGTTTTCTGTTGCTAACTCTGTATTCGTATAGGGTTCAACTCCGTCGCTTGAAGGCATGTTTTCTTCTGGCGCGTAAGGTTTTCGTAAGGGCATGTCAGCAACTTGTGCTTCTACATTGGTAAAAGTGACGTGATCGCCAGGAGGAAGATATTGTGAGAGAAGTTGAGCTAGTGCAAAGCGGTCTATTGGTTTACCTATAACGTCATTAAAACCTTCGCGTATTAGCGACTCTCTTAATCCTTTACGACTGGCTGCGGTGACCGCAATAACGGGAATATCTTTACCATGGCGACGAATAGCGTGTAACGCTTCAATGCCATTCATCACAGGCATGTGAATATCCATGAGAACGAGGTCAAATGGTTGATTGTGTTCATCGGCCTGTAATACAGCTTCCAGTGCCTTAACACCGTTTTCCGCGTAACTAATATCTGCCTGAGACTGACTTACAAGGTGGCCGGTAAGGCGCCGAATTTCTCTTAAGTCATCGACAATCAGCACTCTGCCGGTAACATTTAAATCGATACTGCTAGATTCGACAGGTTGAATCTGGCCAAGCGTTAAATCGACGTTAGGTTGGGAAGAAATGTCACCTGGATTAATATCAAATGTAAACGTGCTGCCTTCCCCCAGTCGAGATGTCACATTAATATCACCACCAAGCTTAGTGACCAGTTCTTTACAGATTGCCAAGCCTAGACCCGCGCCTCCGTGGTTGGCGCGCATGACATCTTCAATTTGTTCAAAAGGTTGAAAAATATTGTGTAACTTGTTGGGCGGCATGCCGATGCCAGTATCGTCTACGGAAAATCTAAGTCGCTGGTTTTTTTCGCAATCTGTCGAAATTTCGTTAAGAGCTATAGTGAGTGTAATACTGCCCTTGTCGGTGAACTTAACCGCGTTAGAAATAAGGTTAAGCAGAACCTGACGAAGTCGGGTGGGATCTGTCTGAATAAATTCAGGAATTTTGGTTTTAGAAACCACATTTAAACTCAGCCCCTTATCCTTGGCGTTTAAGCGCATTAATGAGTGAATATCTGTAAGAAAAGCGGACAAGTTAACACTCTTAATGTTCAACTCTAACTTCTCAGCCATTATCCTGGACATGTCGAGTAAATCGTTAAGCAAGCTCAATAAATGTTTGCCGTTTGAATGAATTATCGATAGCTCTTGTTGGAATGGGCTGTTTCTTGCGTCATCAATGAGAAGTTCTGTATAGCCCAGAATAGAGGTGAGTGGGGTGCGCAGTTCATGACCGAGATGAGCGAGGAATTTGTCTTTAGCTTTGTTTTTTTGCTCAACCTTATTGCGTTCAATGCGCTCGTTTTCTATGTCCCGACGAACCATGGCGTACCGTATAGTGCGCATGAAGCGCGGTGTCTCGATCTCGGACTTCTGTAGATAATCGGCGGCGCCCGCGCGCATCACCATCTCATCGACTGTAACGTCTGACTGACCTGTTAAAATAACCACAGGCAGGCTAAATTGGTTCGACTTCAGAACACCCAGAACATCTATGGCATTCTCTGCGCCCAACAAGTAGTCAAGCAAGCATAAATCAAAGTCTTCCGTCTTAAGCGCTTCTATGGCGTCAAGACTGTTTGTCACCCACGTTAACTCAAACTTAGGTGACTCACACTGTTCTAGATAGTCAGAAGTTAAGAAGTAATCATCTTCATCATCTTCAACCAATAGAATTTTAATAACCTCTGACATCTAGTACCTCTTTTACTCGTGTGGTAACTCTACGAACTCGATCCAATAACGGCCTAAAGCACGCATTAGTTCAACCAGTCCTTCAAAGTTAACTGGTTTGGTAATATAAGAAGCGCAACCGAGATCGTAGCCGCGAAGCATGTCTTCCTCTTCTTTGGATGTTGTTAGGATTACAACCGGAATACTTCGCAGTTTTGGGTCGTTCTTAAGTTCCTGGAGTGCTTCGCGACCATCTTTTCTTGGCATGTTTAAGTCAAGCAATATAAGGCTAGGGCGAGGCGCCGATGCTGGATCAGAATATTTCCCCTCGTGACGAAGAAACTCTAACAATTCCACACCGTCTTCAACGCAAAACAGATTGTTGAGGACACGACTTTCTTGCAGCGCGTCAACGGTTAATAGGCGATCATCCTCATCATCATCGGCCATCAAGATATTTATTGGCTGGGTTTGTTTACGCGTCATTGTGTGTTTCTCCATTATTGTTGTTAGTACCAAACGGTTCACTATCCACCGGCATTACTATTGAAAACGTAGCTCCGTGTCCTGGTGCACTCATAGCAGTAATTTGACCATTATGTCTTTCTACTATTCTTCTACATACCGCAAGGCCTATGCCTGTACCTTTATACTCGCTTCTACCATGAAGGCGTTGGAACGGAGCGAATATTTTCTCTGCGAATGACTGGTCAAAACCAATACCATTGTCGGTAATTGCAATTTTTATCCAGTTATACTCTTCGGACATAAGTATATCCTGAGTATCTTCTTTGCTGGCTTCTTGTAAATTGACTTTGACAACCGGCGTTACACCTTCAGTTTGAAATTTAAGCGCATTGGAGATTAAGTTTAAAAACAACTGCTCGAGTTGTGTTTTATCACCTCGAAGAATAGGCATCTTTTCGCATACATCTATCTGCGCTGATTTTTCATCTATTGCGATTTCTAAATCGCTTAATACGCTTTGTATAACTTTATTTAAGTCTACATCATCAAAGTCTTTTCCCCGGGTTGATACACGAGAAAAAGCAAGAAGGTCAGAAATAAGCATCGACATGCGCTCTGCTGCGTTTAGCATCCGCGCTAAATAATCTTTGCCTCTCTCATCAATAACATCCTTGTATCCTGACTCTAGTCGGTTTCCGAATGCCCGAATTTTGCGAAGGGGTTCTTGTAAATCGTGTGAAGCGACAAATGCAAAATCTTCCAACTCTCGATTACTTCGTGCTAATTCATCGGAGTAAATACTAAGCTCTTGTGTCCGCTCTTCTATGCGATTTTCTAAGTCCTCATTGACAGATTCAAGATCGGCCTGATATTTCTCGTGCTCGCGCGAGTTTATTTTCAATAGTAAAAAAACAGCAATAACCAGTAACAGGGTAGTAGCTGATGAGATGATTAACGTATTTACTGAGTCTCTTCTCAAGCTCATCAAATTTGCTAAATGCGTACCTTGCATGCCGCGTTCAGACTCATCAATTTCGCGAAATAGCTCTTCGAAGCGTCTGTAAAGATCAATGCCTTTATCACTTTCAACTAAGTTGACGGCTTCTTTCTGCTTCCCTTCCTTAATGAGTTCAACGACTTTGATAACCTCGTTAATTTTTGCCCTGGTTAGATTAAGCAATTCCTCAATTCTTACAGATTGCTCATCGATATCAGACGAAAAAGAACTCACTTCTACCTCGTCCATCAACTCTCCAATAACGCCAAGCGTCTGAGTATAGTCTGAGAGATATTCCTCATCATCGGTGAGCATGAAGCCTCGCTGACCGGACTCCACTCGGAGCACCGCTACATGAAGCCTATTCACTGCATTGATTACACGATTAGTTGTAAATAGTCGCGCCTCAAGTGCTGAGAGGTCGTTAAGAGTACTTACTACATAAAAAGAGTTTGCAGTCATAACGACAATGATGACAACAACCAAAATTATCCAGCTGTAAATTGAAGACAGAACTTTAGAGATCATTTACATGTTCCGGGTCATTTTCGCCCAATTCTGATGTCATTTCAGATAGGGTCTCACTGCAGTCTTTTGCACTGCTTATTATTTTATCCAACGCCGCCAGTGCTTTTTCAGGAGCAACGTCCCCGTTTAGTGCCATTTTTACTAGCTCTGCCTGCATAGATATTCTATTTAACGGTTTCCGAGCATCATGTACAAAAACACTCAGTCGTGAAAACTCTTCGCTAGTCATATTGAATACCTCTTACTATTCGTCTTTGCTTAGGTCGCCGTAAGCATGAAGACGGTTGTATAGGGTTTTAGTACTTATACCTAACATTTCTGCTGCGGTTGTTTTGTTGCCGCTTACTTTTTCTAAAGTGGCGTAGATAAGCTCTTTTTCTACATCCTCAATGGTTCTTCCAGCTTGAAGGGCAGGTGTCGTACTCTGCTTCTGTGCAAAAGGAGACTCGATAGTTTTAGGTAACTCAATCTCACTTTTCTCTGGGTCACTCATGATAGCCGCACGGTGTACAAAGTGTCTTAACTCACGAACGTTTCCTGGCCAATCGTATGCTTGAAGCGTCTCTAGCTGATTATCTTCCCATTTAAAATTAGAACCGTTATCTTTGTTAAATTCTGCAATGAAAGTTTTTGCTAAAAGAGGAATGTCTTCTTTTCTTTCACGCAAAGGAGGAATGGTAATTGGGAAAACAGCAAGCCTGAAATAAATATCTTCACGCAACACTTTGCTCTGAGCGATTTCTTCCATTGTTCTGTTTGTTGCAGATACAACACGACAGTTTACAGGTATAGATTTCGTACCACCCACACGAAGCACTACTTTGTTTTCGAGTACGCGCAAAAGGTTGGGTTGCATGTCAATGGGCATTTCTGTGATTTCATCTAAGAAAAGGGTGCCACCTTCTGCCTGTTCAAAAACGCCTTCTTTACGACCTACCGCACCGGTGAAGGCACCTTTTTCATGACCGAACAGTTCACTACCAATCAATTCTTTAGAAAATGCACCACAG
Organism: Alteromonas sp. ABD4_190; assembly: GCF_056160105.1. Taxonomy (NCBI): domain Bacteria; kingdom Pseudomonadati; phylum Pseudomonadota; class Gammaproteobacteria; order Alteromonadales; family Alteromonadaceae; genus Alteromonas; species Alteromonas sp. ABD4_190. The sequence goes on along the minus strand of NZ_JBSWWN010000001.1, from coordinate 264,129 downwards.
TTTGTAGCAATATAAGGGCCTTCACTTTCTGAGGCTCTGTGAATTGCAGCTGCAACCACTTCCTTACCAACACCACTTTCACCTAATAGCATGACGTTAGCACTGGTTTTGCTGACTCTTGAAATAAGTTTGTATAACTCTTTCATCACGGGTGACTCGCCAATAAGCAAGTCGAAGTGTTTCTCGATTTTTTCTTCTGCTGGCTCTTTTGCTTTTGTTTTCTTACTTAGTACTGCCTCAATTTCTTCACGTTGTATTGGCTTTACGAGGTAGTCTACGGTGGGGCCACACAAGCCTTTAATAACGCTTTTTACCGATGGATGGCCCGTAATTAGAGTTACACGGGGCCGCTTAGGCAGCGCATCAAGTTCGTTAAACAGGTGAGCACCGCTTCCATCGGGAAGCATAAAATCTAACAGTACATGGTCGAATGTTTCTTTCTCAAGCCAGTCTCGTGCTTCTGCTAACGTAGCAGCGGTCAAGACGTCATGACCTAAAAACTCAATAATAGTACAAGCTACTTCTGTAAACTCGGCGTCGTCATCAACTAAAAGTACGGTTAGCACGCATTGTCCCTCTCTATTACGTTCCATCGAAAATATGGAATAAAATCAATATTATAGTTCTACCACAATAAGCGAAAAAAGTAACTGGATATCCATTTGTAGTCACACATTTCCAAATATTGCGTTTTCTGTTCATGGTAACACCACACACAATTTAAGCGCGTTGACCGTAAAGACACATTCATTTGAATTCATTGTTACAATTTCACTATCGCAATTCGCACTAAAATTTTGATTTGTTAAATTAACAATGAGTGTTACCTATTTACATGCTGTTGCAAAAAGTATTCCCAATAATTGATAGGTACCACCGTGGAAAGGCTCTGGCACATTTTTCGCACAAATCTCAATGCGACTAACTTACTGTAGGCAAGGGTATGAATGATATTTGGCGAATACTTACGCGCCTCTTGTCCGCATCTCGCCCCCTTAAATAAGTGGAATACAACGTGTTTTGTATCAAAGGAACTGAATATGTGGGTAAAAACAGCCGAAAGATCAATGACCTTGACAGAACTGCTGGCAAAGATGCAGCCGCGGTCAAGTCAAAATATATTTTACTTCGAAGACTTTTGGGAAGTTATGGAAAAGCGCGGTTTTGGTCCCATGTTAGCATTCCCTTCTTTTATTGCTTGCACACCTGTCGGCGCTATTCCTGGAATTCCATCTTTAACGGGTGTAACAATTTTACTCATTGCATTGCAAATTTTACTCGGTAGTAGGCACCCATGGTTGCCTCGAAAAGTAATGGATATACAGTGTGATGCGGATCAACTGCGCAATATAGTTCAAAAAGTAAAACCCTATGCAGCTCGCGTCGATCGATTTCTTGTTCCACGTTGCTTTTTTATGAGACAGCCCGTGTTTCGCTCTTTAATTGCATTGAATTGTGTTGGCTGCGGCTTGGTAATGGTCCCGTTAGAGCTTATTCCCTTTATGGGTTTAATTCCAGCATTAGCAGTATTTATAATGTCTGTTGGAATGGCCACAGACGACGGTGCAGTGGCTTTGGTAGGTGTGTCAATATCGCTGTTTGGCTTCGTACTGGGCTTTCAACATTTGCCGGCAGCGATTAGCTAACGCGCAAGTTAATCAGTACAGGAATCAAACATGAATTCCGAGTTAGGCAGATTCATTGTTTGGTACCTAAGCTCCCCCATAAATGCTCGAGCTGCTGGGCCCAATGTATCTCCATCTTTAAAAGAAAGATAAAGAAGTGCTTTTCTTAACGCAGCGTTGTTATCTAGAGGAAGTGGAACCAAAGTCCCATTTTCTAATTCGTCTTTTATGATTGCAATAGGTAGCCATGCAAAGCCTAAGCCCTGAGCAATGATATCTAACGATGTTCTCACATGACTTACCGTCCAGCGTTGCTCAGCTCCTAGCCAACCAACATCTGCTTTGCGCTCTGCGGAAGAGTCGCGCACGACAATCTGGCGATGACTTTTAAGGTCTTCTAAGGTGAGGGTTCTATTTAATTGATGTAGGGGATGTTCTGCATGAGCAACAGCGGCGAACTCAATTTCACATAAATCTTCACTAAACCCGTTTGGAATGACAAAGGGAGAGATGCCCAAGTCTACCTTTCCGCTAGTTAACAATGCATTTGCACCGCTAAGTACGGTCTCTTCTATTTCTATACGCAATAGGGGAAACTCAGCAGAGACTTTAGCAAGCACGTTATAGAGCAATTCAGAAGGAAAAATAATATCCACAGCTATGCGCAGCGTTGTTTCGGTCCCCACTTTTAAACTACTAGCTACTGCTTCAAGTTTATGGGCTTCGTTAAGCAAAAACGAAGCGCGACGGTACATAAGTTCACCTTGTGGAGAAAGCTTAACTTTACGGCCAATATTTTCAAACAGTGTTACACCGATAGCACTTTCTAGTTTTTGAACCGCGTGATGCACACTAGATTGACTTTTATGTACTTCTGCAGCTGCTTGATTGAAGCCACCTGCATCAACCACGGCTTTAAACATTCGCCATTGTTCTAATGTGGATTTAAGCATACACGCCCTCTACTTATATGTTGGGAGAGTTATAGCATAGTCCTATAGTACAAGTCATTTTTCGAGTGCTTGGGTGATGGTAGGTACCGGACAGGTTACAACTGATACCTCGTCGTATCCCATACGTATTAGTTGCTCTGCTGCCAATTTCGCACGAACACCAGATGCACAATGTATGTAAAGTGGTACAGAAGCGTCTTTAAATTGCTCTAACGCTTTCATTTCTAACACGCCTCTAGGAATATTGATAGCAGAAGGTACCGGTTGGCTTGCTGCTTCTGTGCTCTCCCTAACATCAATGAGAGCTCCATTATTGCAAGATAACTCATCAAGGGCTTGTTCAGCAGTTACGCAACGAATGTCGAAATCAATATTTTCAATTCGAGTTTTAATATCTATTAGCATGGCACTTCCATTAGTAACGGCGTTTTTGTGTAAGAAATAAGGTAAATCTAATGTATTGATCAAAAAACAATAAAACAACAAATACGGCCGAAATTCATCGCATATAATGGCAAGTCGGCAGAATAGTTTATACTTTAGTATAATAAACAGCTAAATTGTTGTCAGAAAACTTTATAGATAGGGAGTGCTTATGTCTGAAGATATGGTAATAGGTTCAGATGACATTATGGAACATGCAGCGGAAGCTGAGATCTTCCTCAAGCAATTTGCGAATAAAACACGTCTTATGGTGCTTTGTTCATTACTGAAAGAGGAAAAGTCGGTTACCGAACTACTAGAAATAATCGATGTTTCTCAGCCTGTGATTTCTCAGCATCTTGCATTGCTGCGAGAATCAAAAATGGTAGCGACTAGAAGGGAAGGCCAAACAATTTACTATCGCATTGTTGATGAACGCGTAAAACGCCTTATAGCGCTGATGTACGAATTTTTCTGCGAATAGCCTATTCGTGTTGGCAGTTTAAACTACAATGTCCGCGGAATGACGGACATTGTATGATTTAGCGCGTCTTTAGCGTTTCATCTAAGCTTATCTATCAAGCTGTTTGCACAACATATCAATGTAATCGTCTTCTGAAATTCTATCGCTATCAACCTCTGGTCTATTAACTAACTCGTCACGACTGAGTTTCACTTCAACACTGTGCGCAGCCCAATCGATATTTTTAATATCATTTGGCAACAACGCTAGATGTTTGCCACCGGGAAGCCAGTTATTGGTATCGACAACCAGCATTACAATTTTCCAACTTTGGGTGTCTATTATAAAGTTGCTAATGTGCCCAACGTTATCGGTGGTAGTAGCAACTTCATAGCCTCCCACTTCTCCAACAGCCCTTAAATGATTACTGGTTTTTTTGGGGTGAAGTGTTTCAGACTCTTCCGCGTGCTGCAACTCAACAAGCTCATTAGGGTGTGCAAACTCTCCCCATGCTCCAGGGCCAATCCAGTAGTAGCCGTAGCCGAAATATTTAAAGAGATTCTCCTCGTACTCACGAGAGACAGGTTTATGCTCGTCGATTGATGGGCTGTTCTTTAACTTTTCAACGGTCATACTTACATGGACAGTGTCATCGTCGTAAACAAGTTCTGTCACGGCGATGGGAGAGATTACCACTTTTCTGCTAAGCGGAAGCCACGTATTTGTATCTGCAACCAAATAACGTACTGTAAACGTCTCATCGTCAAAAAGAATATCGCGTACCCCTCCGACTTTGTCATCTACGGCATGAATGGAAAAGTGGGTAAGCTGTTTTGAACTGATGTTCATCGCGCGCCTCCTTTGCTAGGGCTCTTTGTACAGAGCAACAGTTATCATTGGTTAACGTCACTCTTTATTACTCTAAGTGTAGACAGTCCTTAACCTTTCTTCATTTTCTTCTTGCTTAATGTTGATTGAGATCATTTATCTGCAAAAACAAAAAAGCTCGCCAGAGCGAGCTTTTAACGTTCATATAAAAATTAGGCTACATCAAATTCTTCATCAGAGTAATCATCGTCGTAATCTGATTGGTTGCTAGCACTGCTGTGGAGGGTATAGAAATGCTTTTTTCCTCTCGCTAACTTGACATACTTTGCCCACGCTTTTTCAAGATTGTTTTCTGCATCGACTTTGCCACTAATGAACTTCACGAAGTGTTGCTCGTCTTCGCTTTGTGGCGAGAGATCACCACTTTCAAGGCCTAATAAAGTCTTGCCGTAGTTAGTTAAAATGTCGGCTTCAGTAATACTGAAGTCGCCTGATTTACGAAATCCATAGGGAAACTTTTGACGGTCAATAAACGGTTTTGCAGATAGTCGAATAGCTAAACTTTTCATGTTGTACCCAACGTAATGTTTTGTTCAGCGCACTTTTAAGTTAAATAAAAGCAAAGATAAAACAAAAGATTTTTTTCTTATCAATAAAAAATTTTCAACGGAGTTAAAAAATGGAACGTGAGGAAATTTTTATTTAATCTGCGCTTAGTTGAACAAGGTGAAACACATCTTTGATGATTCATAAATTTTTGAAATATATGCGTATTTTTGAAATCCTTATCTACTTTCCTCTGAAGGCGCATTGTCACAAAAATGACACACATGCTTGCCAAATACGTCTGTGAAACTACAGTGAAAATGCCATCAAAAATTCTTGTCGCTACGATGATTAAAATTCGTTTTCTATTTCGCCGCTTGGGATAATAATTGAGGGGTTGTTAATAACCCTGAGAAGTCGATGAGTAAAGACTATCGTTACCAGCGTGATGAATGGGACTCGGTAGAAGAGGAAGATCTTCACGCTAAAAAACCAAACTCTAAACGTCAAAGTGCCGTGAAGGTAAAACAGAAGCGAGACTTGCAACGACGCGAAAAGCAGCGACGTTTGCATCAAGAAGAGTATTAATTGGATTTTTAGTTAAGCGCACCGTTTTAAACGGTGTGCTCTGTGCATTTGTATTTACTTGCCGTATCATCTGTGTCAGTTTAGACCCACATTAATTCGGTTATACATCTAGCATGGATATACGCTTTCTTACCACCTTTATAGAGGTGGCGAAAACCCGCCATTTCGGCAAAGCCGCTGAAAACCTTTATCTTACTCAATCTGCCGTTAGCGCGAGAATAAAACTCCTTGAGGAGTATTTCCATACCACGCTATTTATAAGACAGCGAAACAGTATCCAGCTCACCCAGTCGGGCGAGAATCTGCTACCCTACGCCAAGCAATTATGCGCCACGCTCAACGAAGCAAAGCAAGAATTGCAGATTCAGTCATCTGAGTATGTGGTTTGTGGAGCAACACAGCTTGCCAGCGAACTTCAGCTGCCCACAATGCTAAGTCACCTTCACAACTCATTCCCAGATTGGTCTGTAAAGGCAGAAGTCTTGACGCTCGACTCGCTGTCACGTCAACTACACGAGAGGGTGACAGACCTTGCTTTTTCAACTGAGCCGCTAAAGTCTGAAGAGGTGAATAGCGAGGTATTAATGGAACATGAACTCGCACTATATCGTGTAGGTGAGATTTCTGATGTTGTTAATGCAGCTGATTTCGTGGCAATTGATTGGGGTGCCAAGGCAAGAGACTGGCTTCTCACTGTTTATCCCCAGCTACGAGATGCAAAGTTAAGGACAAACTCGCTGAGTCTTGCCTTGAATAACTTACTCAGTGAAGGGGGAGTAGCCGTGTTGCCCACCAATATCGAAAAGCAAATACCGGCCAACGTTAACGTAACTAAAATAAGAACCCTTGAAAACGTACCATTGAAATTATACATACATAGTATGAAGCAAATACGACGCGTTGGCCTTTCACAGATAATAGACAGTGTGTCTACAGTAAGTTAAATGCAAACAATGGTCTTTGCATGAGTGCCGTCATATATGGCAACTAATTGACAGAATTGAAAAGAGAGCCCTAATGTCTCAAATACACCCTTTATTAGAAAAAAATGCCTTTCAACGCTTAGAAGCAAGTCTGGCGACGATTAAAGCCGATCAGAAATTGTTTATCCTCAAAGACGAACATGGATGCGTAATGCTAACCACCGATGAAGAAGATGGAGTACCAGTTTGGCCTGACGCTGAGCTCGCGCTCTTGTGGGCTACAGAAGATTGGGCACACTGTGAAGCAATGGAACTTACAACTGAAGAGTTTTTAGCTAAGTGGGTTCCCGGTATGACGCAAGACGAGCTTATGGTTATTGTTTGTCCTGTCCCAGCTGAAGAAGGTGAGGTAATTTCACCACAAGACTTTGCTGAGTATCTTTAATCAGCTATCAGGCGGACTTTTGTTTTGAGGGTGCTGGGTGATCTTAAGCATATATAGCAGGGTAACTATTCAGTAAGTAGATATAGTAAGTTCAAGTACTTATCTACTAGATACGTAGAAGGTTTATATGTATCCCTCTCATTACCCTAAAACTCAAGGAGGCGTTATGTTTACTGAACAGCCAACAATGAACAGCTTATTTAGTCAACTCGGCCTAGGAAGTTCTGACGAAGAAATCGCTGAATTTTTTGAAACACATCGAGGGCTGAATAAAAGCCAGCATTTACATGAAGCCCCTTATTGGAATGAGAGTCAGTCCGCATTTTTAAAAGATGCTATTGTTGAAGATGCTGCGTGGGCTGAAGTTATCGACCAGCTTAACGCAGAATTACACGAATAACTTTTCAGCGTTTATCTTCAGTTTTCGTTGATTGAATATAACTTTTTAAGAAGGCAGTAAACACCTTGTTGTCCCCAAACATTGATGACTTGTGGTTTGTCCCCCTAGGCGGAACAGGCGAAATTGGTATGAATTTGAATTTATACGGACACAATGGTCAATGGTTGATGGTGGATTGTGGAGTGTCATTCGATGAGCCCCTCGTTCCGAGGTACAAAAGTGGTGGTGATGGCGAAGTAGAAGGAGGAAGTGCTTTGAAAAAGGGCACCACGCACCGGGTAGTGGCGCCCGATCCGTCTTTTATCGCTAAGCAAAAAGATGCGTTAGCGGGGATTGTGATCACTCACGCTCATGAGGATCATGTTGGGGCTATTCCTTACCTTTGGGAGCGATTTCAAGCGCCCATTTATACTACATCATTTACTGCCGAAGTCCTACGACGCAAGCTAGCTCGGAGCAAGCTTGCGAATCGTATCCCCATTGTTGAAGTCGATGCTGGCGACACTCGGCACATTGGCTCTTTCAGCGTGAGCTGGTTGGCTATTACTCACTCCTTGCCTGAGCCCTTTGCCCTTAAAATTGCAACTCTCGCAGGTACTGTTTTACACACTGCTGACTGGAAAATTGACGCCAATCCCATTACGGGTTCGCCTTTTGATGTAAACCTCTACAAGCAGCTGGGTAATGAAAACATTCTTGCGTTAGTCGGTGATTCTACTAATGCTCCTAAGCCTGGATTTTCGATTTCGGAAAGAAACTGTTATGACGGTTTACTCAGTACTATTTCCCCGCTTAAAGGTAGGGTGATTGTGGGGTGCTTCGGCAGTAATATTGCAAGGCTTGTTTCATTGGCTAGAGTTGCTAAAAAAACGAAGCGATACATGGCGCTATACGGACGTTCCTTGTTAAACATGTACGGCATTGCAAAGCAACAAGGAATTTGGCCCGATGATTTATCGATAACCGATCCTCAGCACCTGGGTTATTTACCCCCACACGAAGTTTTAGCGGTGGCTACCGGAAGTCAAGGCGAGAAAAATACAGCGTTAGCCCGGCTGGCTCGGGACAATCATCCACACTTAAGTTTGGACAAAGGTGATACTGTTATATTTTCATCCATCGTTATTCCAGGCAACGAAGAGAGTGTTGGGCGTCTAAGTAAAGCGTTATCGGCGAAAGGCGTAGCGGTGATTCATAGTGAGGACAGTGCCTTACCTATACATGCCAGTGGTCATCCTTGCGCAGAAGAGTTAAAACTCATGTATAACTGGGTAAAACCTAAAATTGCTATACCAGTGCATGGTGAGCATCAGCATTTACAGGCACATGCAGATATTGCTAAGGCGTGCGGGGTAAAGAAACACTACGTAGGACAAAATGGCGATTTGTATCGGTTATCTCCGCAACCCAGCATTCGCCGTCAAGTTGTTCCAGTGGGGCGGGTGCCAGTTCAACAAGACTAAACTTTTCTAAAATGTAGGGTAGAAAGAAAAAGTATTGGCATTCTTTAATCCTTTCAATCCTTACTTTTTGCGTTATTAAAATTCTTGTCGCTAGTGTAATTAGTTTATTAATATCAATGCGATACCTGTATCTTAAGGAAGTGTAAAAACCTTCTTTTGAAACTGCCCATGTTTCGAACATTCTGGTACACTAAATTACATAATAAAAATTTAAATTATGCGAACAACTTTCGATGAAGTTTTTATCCTACCTGATGCTTTTGGCTTTTACTGTTTGTAATAATGCAGAGGCTTCTCCACGACTTACCAACCCAGTTTTCCAATCGCTTTCGACAAAAAACGGTCTTCCTCAGGATGTCGTAAACGACATTGTGATAAGTGACGATGGGTTCGTCTGGATTGCCACCGACGGTGGTTTAGTTCGCTGGGACGGCGTAAGAACTAAACGAATAAAGGATTCGACTAATACCCTGCTTGATTCGTCAGTATACAGATTAGCGCTGCAAGGTTCTAAAGCGCTTTGGTTTAGCATTTATGGTCAAGGCAACTATTATCTTGATTTTTCCACGCAAAAAGTCGTTCAAATAGAGCCTACGAGTTATCACGAATTTGAAGAGCATGTTCAACATGCCGAGACATTTCATTGGTACACCCCAAATGAATTGGTCCTTGCGCTCAACGAAGAAGTGCAGCTATTTGATACTGAAAAAAACAAACTAACTAGCATCGCTAAGCTACCTTCAGAGCTTTTAGAGAATAATCATATTATTCGTGCTGCTATTACTATTGACGATACCTTGCTGGTAGCGACATCCAAAGGCGTTTATGTAAAAAATATACAGGACACAGAGCAGCCGCTGGTTAGCTTAAATTACTTAGGCGACATACCACAAAATATTGACAATATTAATGCAAAATTTCTGCTGTTGGATGAGCAGAACAGAGTATGGATTTCAACGGTACTTGGGGTATTCGTCGCACAAAAAGAAGATTTTTTAGCGCAAGTAAACGGGGTTAAAGAAGGTGTGTTTGAGCAAGTTGTCACTGACAGAAATGTGTGGACTATGGTTCAGCACAAAGACAATTCGTTCTGGATGGGCACTAATAAAGGCCTGTATCAACTGGTTGAAACATCGAGCGGCTGGAAGAATGAACATATTTTAGAGCCCAATAACGGCTTTACAGAAATCTCTAATAAAAAAATTACAGCAATAGCGAAAGACGAGGCTGATAATTTGTGGATGAGCTCGGTCTATGCAGGCGCGCTATACTTTGGAGTCAAAAGTGCTGACATTTTTGCTATTCAGAACGAACGAGCGGCAGTAAAGAGCGCACTGACCAGTCATGTGGTGTGGACTTTCGCGGAAACAGAACCCAATAAAATTTGGATAGGTACTGAAAATGGACTCAACCACTACAACTTCACAACAAACACATCTGAAAAGTTTCTTTATTTCGACGACAAAGTATATGGTAAGGGGACGGTAGATAAAATAATTCCGTTGCAGGACGGAAAGTTGTTAGTCAGTACTTACGAAGGTATACGACTATTCGACCCGAAAACAGAAGAGATATCTCGTCCTGAAGTAACAAATAGGGGAGATAACACTGTCTTCGACACCTATATCCCCGGCATGATCTTATCTAATGAAGGCATTTTATACTTTATTGGATATGAGGGCTTTTTTAAGTATGACGTTGATAAAAAAACCGTTACTCCACTAGAGTTAGACCCACGAGTCTTCGACATCAATTTCTCTTACGGCTTTATCGGCCAGTCTACATATCACAATAATAGGTTGTTCTTGGCTACCAAGGGGGGATTGTGGTTAGTCGATCCCGCAACGTCGCAACATGAACTGGTTTATCGTTTTCCAGAGGCACAGCGCGGAAACGAGCGCTCAATATCATCATGGGTTGTTGACGACATGGGCGTACTTTGGCTTGCCTATAGTGGAGTCGGTCTAATTGGCGTCGATGTCGACACGTTCGAACCGCTATACAATTTAAACGACACCAATATTTTGTTATCAAACATAGTGTATGGGCTTCAAAAAGATGAGTTTGGGAACATTTGGTTTAGCTCCCATAAAGGTCTTCACAGATACGATCCCTCCACGGCACAAATTAAAAATTTCATATACGGTCGAGAGTTAAGTGTTTCTGAATTTAATCAGGGGGCTTCACTGAAGCTTAATGATGGACGGCTAGCTTATGGTTCAACAAGCGGTGCCGTTGTATTTTCGGCCTCACAGATTGAAAGCTTGGATACAGACAGAAGTTTGCTCAGCAAAAAGACGGCGATCACAGAAGTGGCGGTAGACAATCGTGTGCTTAGCCAACCCCTCAAAAACTTAAGCGGCCATCACTTTAATTTAAACTATGAAGACTATGGATTAACGATCCACTTTTCTTCGCTCACTATGTCTGGAACAGGCAGAGTAAAATATTACTATAAGCTTCTTAATGGTGATCGCGTGGTTACTGAAGGCGTTACCGACGATGCGAAGATAACCTTTACCAATATTGAGCCAGGCGATTATGTTTTCACCGTGGCACCTACGCCAGGTAGCTTCGACTTTAGTGTGCTGCCAGCGGAAATCACGCTATCTATGCCTCATGCTCCGCTTCGTTCACCTCTCGCGTACTCTATATATGCCACTCTTGTTGCCGGTCTTTTAGTGGCTTATTTACTGTCTAGACAGCGTCAGCTATTTAGGCTTCAGAAGGCACAGCAACAGGTTACTTTATTTAGCGATGCGTTTAGACAAACCCGAGACTGGGTATTAATTTTTGATAAAGATAAGCAGTTGGTTGCCGCTAATCCTGCCTTTGAGCAAGTATTTGGATTTAACAACAGAGAGCCACTGCCTAAACAGTTGGCTCGCCTTTACCTGCGTTATCCCAACCTCAACCGGCATCTTTCAGGCAAGTTGCCTGAAATGCAAGGCGGTGACTTTTGGAAAGACGAGACTGCCATTGATGGTGCTGACGGTAAGCGTTACGACGTTTTGATAGATATCACAGCGGTAAGTGGGGAAACTAATGACCCTGAACACTACCTGATTGTAATATCCGACATTACCGAGCAAAAAAATGCAGAGCGTAAGCTGCTTAAAATCGCCACATACGATAGTTTGACTGGCTTAGTAAACAGAACACTATTGCTAGACCGACTTGAGCACGCCATAGGGCTCGCTCGTCATCACGCTCATCGCGTGGCGGTGATGTTTGTAGATCTAGACAGATTCAAAGGCATCAATGATTCTCTAGGTCACGATTATGGCGACAAACTTCTGCGTATCGTCGCTAATAGAATGCGAAACCTAGTGGCAGAGTCGGGAACCGTTGCACGTCTTGGTGGCGATGAATTTGTAATTGTCATTGAAGAGGTAGGGGCCGACGATGATTTAAGCTCATTTGTAGCACAAATAATTGAATCGGTAGAAACTCCTATTTCATTGGCTGATGAGGTGCTTCGTGTTTCTTGCAGTATTGGCGTTGCATTTTACCCTGAAGATGCGTCTGAACCTGCCGAGCTTATTAAGCAAGCTGATGTTGCTATGTACAGCGCTAAAAAAGATGCGTTGAGTGGATTCACTTACTTTACAAGTGATATGAATGAGCGCGCAAAAACGCGGCTGCAGATAGAAAACAAGGTAAAGCGCGCATATTCAGATGACTGTTTCTTCAATCATTACCAGCCGATCGTAGATGCAAGAACTAATAAAACGGTTGGAGTAGAGTTGCTGCTTAGGGGGAGGTTAGACGACGAACCGCTGTTCCCAGATCAGTTTATTCCAGTTTTAGAAGAGCTTAAATACATCATTGAAGTGACAAGGCAAGCCATGCGCCGCGCGGCTGAAGATTTGTCTTTGTGGTATGAAAAAGGCTTTGACGGTTATGTGTCAATAAACCTATCAGCCCTTCACTTTAAAACTGAGTTTGACTTAAGAGGGGTATTAAGCCTGTTGAGCGAGTTTGGTTTACCAAAAGAGGCCTTTAGGTTTGAGATCACTGAAGGTGTACTGATGGATGATAGTGATAATGCGCTAAGACAAATTGAGCGGTTCGTCAAAGAAGGCTTCGTTTTAGCGTTAGATGACTTCGGAACGGGATATTCATCGCTAAGCTATTTAAAACGCTACCCGTTATCGGTACTAAAAATTGATAAAAGCTTCGTTAATGAAATGGCACCGGGCAATGCAAACGAAGCCCTAGTAACCACTACCATAGCGCTCGCTACTAACTTAAAGATGAATTGTGTTGCAGAAGGCGTTGAAACACAGGCACAGGTTGACGAGCTTATCGAAAAGGCCTGCTATTTCCATCAAGGGTATTTTTACGCAAAGCCATGCTCGGCAAATGAAATAGTTCCCATTCTGTTTAAAAATTGGGCTGAGTGACCGTGTCTAGTTACGGCTTTTAACGATAATCAACCATAAAGAGTGAAAAGCCGCATGTATAAAAAAACTAAATTTAGCGCTCAAATTGTTGTTATTCATCGCAAATAATGTAAACGCTTGTTTAAAAAGCTTGTTTTTCAATAAAAAATAAGGCTTATTAGAAGTCTGTGAAATCATTGTAAAAATGAGCTACATTATAACAACATATGAGTGACTTATGCCGCTAGACATGACAGTAAACGCAAATACCACGGAAGTAATTACATCGCCATTAAGTATGTTGTACCACTGGGAAAAAAACCGTGGCAACGACGTATTTCTTACGCAGCCAATTAACGGTGAATATCACGACTACACTTGGAAACAAGTTGCGGAGCAAGCCCGAAAGGTGGCGGCACGTTTGCGTGAACTAGATTTCCCACAGGGCAGCCGTATTGGTATCTTTTCCAAAAACTGCGCAGAGTGGTTTATTGTCGACCTAGGCATAATGATGGCAGGTCACGTATCGGTGCCTATTTTCTCTACAGCCGGCCCTGATACGGTTCAGTATGTGTTGAAACACGCTGATGTTCAGTTGCTGTTTGTAGGAAAGCTTGATAATACTGCCGAACAGGTAGCTTCAATTCCTTCAGAGTATCTTACTGTTGCCTTCCCTTATCCAAACATTGCTACCAAACAGCAGTGGAAAGAGTTCATGGATATAGCGCCAATTTCTGATTTACCTGTGCCTGATATGGACGACATGATGACAATTATCTACACGTCTGGAAGTACGGGGCAGCCTAAAGGGGTGGTGCACAGTTACAATACGGCTTGTTGGGCAGCGCGTCGCTCACTCGACCAGTTAGGTATTAACGAAAACGATCGCACTATGAGCTACTTGCCCCTTGCTCATATTACAGAGCGCGTGCTTGTTGAACTTTCAAGCTACTATAGCGGTGGAAAAATTCATTTTGTGGAAGACTTAGCGACCTTCCAACGAGATGTAGGTCATTGCCAGCCTACGCTGTTTATTTCTGTGCCTCGTCTATGGACGAAGTTCCAAATGGGCGTATTAGCGAAAATGCCACAGAAAAAACTAGATACTCTACTTAAAATACCCTTCCTAAACAAAATCGTTGCCAAGAAAATCCGAAATGGCTTGGGCATTAATAATGCGCGCTTATGGGCGAGCGGTTCTGCACCATTGGCGCCAGCTGTTATTGAGTGGTTTGCGAAAATCGGTATCTATATTTCTGAAGGGTGGGGGATGACTGAAAACAGTGCCTACGGTACTGGTAGTGTACCTTTCAGGCACGACAAAATTGGTTGTATCGGTAAGCCTTATGACGGTGTTGATATTCGCACATCAGAGGAAGGCGAAATTCAGGTTAAGTCGCCATGCAACATGCTGGAATATTATCTAGAGCCCGATAAAACCGCTGAAGTTTTCACCGAAGATGGCTACTTGCGTACAGGTGACAAAGGCGTCATAGATAGCGATGGCTACGTAAAAATTACTGGTCGTTTGAAGGACATCTTTAAAACGGCGAAGGGTAAATACGTAACGCCTGCACCCATTGAAGCTAAATTTATGGAAAACCCTGTTGTTGAACAGGTGTGTGTAACGGGTACGAACTTACCTCAACCTGTGGCGCTTTTGGTGTTGAGCGAGGAAGCGCAGAAGAAAGATAAAGCCAGCATTGAAGCTAGCCTTAAGAAAACCTTTGAAGCTATCAACGCTAAATTAGAAAGCCACCAGGTAATGGACCGCGTGGTAGTAATGAAAAACGAATGGAGTATCGAGAACGATTTGTTAACGCCTACACTTAAGGTTAAGCGTCATGTGCTGGAAGACCGCTTCGTTGACATTATCCAAGGTAGCTACAGCGACAAACTGGTGTGGGTTGACGCATAAATCGCCTGTTTAGCTATATTTTTCTGACTAGATTAAAAAAGCTCTGTCCTTGGACAGAGCTTTTTTGTAGTAGCCTTATGAAAACAGCTAGGCGTTGAACAGGTTATTCGTTTCGCCCCTCAAATCTTCACACAGCACTGTCTACTATGCGCACCCAACCTCAAAATATAAGCTAAATACGCTATTAGAATGAAGCTTTATCGGGCCTTAGGGAAGTTTAAGAAGGGTAGCGTGCGCGTAAACCTTCGTACACCAAATCGCTAAACTCGGGCTTAGTCAAATCAAGTGCGTCCATGACTTCAACTAAGTGCTCATTGTCTTCGCGGCCTTCCCATACTTTAACGTATGTTCCTTCTTTGTAACCGTTATCTTGACGGAAGAAATTAAGAACATTTTTGCCAACATATTGCCGATACAACTCGTCAGCCGACATTTCGCATTGGCTAACGATAAACATAAATAGTGGAACGCTAAAACGCTTAGCGGCGCATAGGCCTGTCATTAATTCTAAATTATCAAGAAGAGACTGATTAGATGCGTCGTAGTCTTTACCATCGAAGGTCACTTGAGTGTTGCCACTTGCCAGCTCAGCCGCAATACTTTTGGCAGACTCACTGATATCACCTTTATATTCAATAATGCAGGCACTCAACGCAAAATGCCAAATGTCCACGAGCTCCATTTGAAGCTGAGGCAAGTCTTTTTTCTGTGCTTTCCACCATTTCCAGCCGTGATGCTCAATGGCTTCAACAGACTCAACCATAGCTGCACGCAAGTATCCATATCCTGCATTTAGCCAGTCTGGGTTTACCTTGGCGTTCATTTTATCTTGAAGAGAAAGCATGGTGGCGAGTTGTTGGGCGGTTAACATTGTTGCTCCTGACCGTGAATGTGTAATGCATTTTTTAAAGGCGAAATTGTACTTGAATGACGATGAAGGAGAAACTGCTAAATTTTAGCCAATAACAGTGAAGCATCTTCTTTACTAAGTGCTTGCTTGTGGTGCACTTGCACCAGAGTATAACCATGGCTGATTAGTCATATTTTTAAAATTTCTTTAAGCATCTGAATTATAAGCATTAAAAAGTTGGCATTCTACCTGCAAAACCTAAAGCGTTAACAGTGCTGCCCAGTAGCGCTAACGTGAATGAGTGCCAGGCAACGCTTATTCACGTTGTTACTGAGTAGCCCGTAAACCTTACCCATACAGATTTTTCGTGTCCTGAGGTCTGTATGGGTTTTTTTTGTCTAAAAAACGATACCCTTACTCTTCTTGTACATCCCATGCCTAGCTTTCTCCTATTACTTGTCATCGAGTTGATTGGATACGGTTGTTTATATCAATGTCTTAGTCTTTATTTTTATCTTCATAAGGCATTTTCCTATCTATTTTAATGAGAAATAACTTAACTACTTGGCCTAATGCGATACACTTAATTCATAAGTTCGACGATGCGTGCATAGTCTTTGTACAGAACCTAATGGCACGTTTTACAAAGGATTTTTCGATTGCTTGCGTTATATCCCTCTAATAAATTAGAACACTTGAGTTTTCTTCTTACCACGCTTTTACGTCAGCAACCCTTAGGGGTATTTACGCCAGAAACCATTCTGGTTGAAAGCCCAGGTATGCAGCATTGGGTTAGTATGCAATTAGCCACTGAACATGGCGTGGCGATGAATATTGACTACCCGCTGCCTGTACGCTTTATGTGGAATACGGCACGCGCTGTATTAGGCCAGGATAAAGTACCCAAGCAATCCCCTTATCGTCGCGAAGTACTAACTTGGCGCATTGACAATATCCTTCAAGATGACTCACTGATGAACAGTGAGGCTTTTGAGCAAGTAAATAGATATTGGAAAAATGCCGGTAGTGAGCAAGAGCAGGGCCTGCAGCGTCTTCAGCTTGCTACTGCGTTAGCTGACGTGTACGAACAGTACCTCTTATATCGCCCCGACTGGTTGTTTAAATGGGAAGCTAATGAACGGGCTGTATTCGATGATATGGAATTATGGCAAAGCGAAATTTGGCGTATTCTTGCCAAAGAGGAGCCGTTGCATCCTGCCCGTTTGCATCAAATGACTATAGAAGCGTTAGACGCGTTAGAGGCAGGTGACATACCAAATGATCCCGTCAGTCATTTACCCAAGCGCGTTATTGTTTTTGCCATTAACACCATGGCACCGCAACTAATAGCATTTTTTGACGCCCTCGCACAGCATATTGATATTCATATATTCCACCTAAACCCCAGCGTAAATTATTGGGGGGAAGCGAAAAGTAGTAGCGAACAAGCCAAGCTATTACGCCTGGAAGGGCTTAAAAAATGGATGGAAGAAGACCAGTCCAATCCATTACTTGGCAACTTAGGTAAGCAGGGCAGAGAGCTATTTAATCTTCTTACCGAATTGGACACGTTTGAAATAAGCGCTTTTGATTCGCCCGATTTTGACGAAGTAGTCGAAAACGGTGATACAGTGCCTACTCGCGGTCTGCTGGATTATATCCACAACGATATTTTACAAGCCGCTCAACCTGAGTCATTCAGTAGCGAACTAAAACAAAATGATGATAGCGTTACCATCATGTGCACCCATTCCGCGCTTCGCGAGGTGCAAGTGTTGCACGACCACCTGCTCCATTGGTTATCCCAAGATAAAACGCGTACCCCGTCAGATATTCTTGTGATGTGCCCGGCGATTGAAAACTATGCGCCATTTGTGGATGCCGTATTTCACAGGGTTGGTACTAAAACCTTAGCTGGCACCGGGCAAGTTAGACTTCCCTGTACCATTGCCGATAGAAGCCCTATGGACGCAGAGCCGCTTATCGCGGCGTTTATGGCGCTTTTGCAGCTACCTGATAGCCGCTTTGGCGTATCGGATATTATGGATTACCTGCAGCTGGATTCTGTACAAAAACGATTTTCAGTGTCCCAAGACGACATAGAACAAATGGTGGTGTGGCTAAAACAAGCCCATATCCATTGGGGACTTAATAGCGCACACAAAACCGCCGTATCAGAGGGAGTAAAACTAGATGAAACATACAGCTGGTGGTGGGGCATTCGTAGGCTGCTAATGGGCATGTTGGCGCAAGACGCCGAAGTGGTTGTGAGTGACCTACTTACTATTCCGGACGTTGAAGGGCAAAGTGCGCTAACCCTGGGTAAGCTTATTGATATTGTGGCGATGCTTGGAGAATTCGCACAAGAGTTAACCGCTCCAAGAACACCTGAGCAGTGGTCTAAAGCGTTAATCGACCTTCGCGATGCGTGCTTTATGCCTATAAAAGAGCAGCAGCAAAGCTGGGATCTTATTGCTAACGTTGCAGCCGATCTTGCAGCACGATGCGAAGAAGCAGATTACCAGCATGAATTATCCTTGCGCCAAGTCCGCGACCTTTTACTGAATCGATTCTCATCACCAGACGCAGGTAACCACTTCATGACCGGTCAGGTCACTGTATGTTCAATGTTGCCAATGCGAAGTATACCGTTTAAAAAAGTGTGTATTCTTGGCCTAAACGACAGTGAGTTCCCAAGAAAATCAAGCCCGTTAGGCCTAGACTTAATGGCAGGTGCGAACCGTAGGGTTGGTGATCGTTCAAGGCGTTTAGAAGACAGATATTTATTCCTTGAAGCCATTATTTCAACGCGGGAGAGTCTGTACTTAAGCTACCAAGGCAACGATGTTACCAATAACAGTGAGCGCCAGCCTAGTCTGGTACTGGCTGAGTTTATGGACATGCTGGAAAATAGCTATGCACTGGCCTTGTCTAGATACCGAGTACATGCGCCGCTTCACCCCTTTAGTGAAGAGGGTTTTACTGGACAACTGCCAAGCTACGAAACCGGTTGGCTTAGACTGGCCGATGCACTACTGCATACAAAGTCACAGTCTGATAAGACAAGTGTTGATAACAAAGACTCTAATCATTTAGCGATGCCTGAAGAGTCATCCAATACGCTTTCAACACAGGTACTTCGACTATCAAATAGCCAAATTGCAAGGGCCTTTAAAGACCCTCTTGAGCACTTTTCTATACAAAGGCTAGGTGTAAATTTATCACAGTCATTTACGCTGCTGGAAAACAGCGAACCATTTGAAACCAATGCATTACTGCGCTATCAGGTGCTTGATGCCATCTTCTCATCGCCTGAACGAAAGTTGTCACAAGAGCACGACTCAATGTCATACGGTGAACAGGTGATCACTTTTGCGTCACTTAGGGGCGACATTCCTAATAACCCCGTCGCCAGAGATGAAGTTGAAATGTGGAAAGGGGGGGCGTTAGCATTAAGTCAGGCTATGGGGCCTCACGATGCTGAACCTTTAAAGGCGCAGTTCCAGGGTAAATACATCACCTTTACCACATCTGCCCTCGTTGGTAGTGACGCGTTAGTTGAGCTTTGTGCCGGTAAAATAGATTCCCACCGCGCGCTGAGCTTTTTTATCTCTCAATTGATATTTTCATGCAGCGATGAAGCAACAAAATACAGCAACTATCCATTGGATATCTATTCGTGTTCATGGGAAAAGGGCGAAACGGTATTGAAAAAGCAGCGTTTCCCTTCTTATGGCCGAGAAACTGCGGTGCGGTTACTCTTGTTTATAGAACAGCTTTACATGGCTGTTTATACGGCGCCAACGCCAGTGCATTTAAGCTTGTTTGGCACCTTTATGCCCGGCACAAGAAACTCAGAGACTAAGCCCGTAGTTGAAAGCATAAAACCGGATATGTTTGACGATATTCTGCATGCACTGCTGCGTAGTACCGATATTACAAGTGAAACAGACAAAGCCATTCTTGAGCAAATTCAACAGGTAATTGACGAAGTCTGCCCGTTTGCTGAGAAAGATAGCGACACTACTAGCGAAATAGTAAATGACAGAAACGAAAAAGCGAAACAGATCCTTGGTCAATCTGCCGCACTTTTTGACACCATTGAATTACAGCGTGCGCTAACCGATTGGCAGCAAAGTAACGGGCAGTACAGTGCGGATATGGCAAGCAATCCTTACCTCAACTGGCTATTCCCGCAAGGTGTAAGCTGGAACGATGTCCCGCACTTGTGTGCCTTCGTACTTTTTTCCATGGTCAATAATGCGTCTCAGGAGGAGAAGTTATGAGTCAGAATTCTGTATCCTCTGAAAGTCACAATAACGAGCGACCCCATGCCGAGGCGCAATTACTTGACGTGGTGGCTATGCCGCTAAAAGGGCGACACCTGATCGAAGCAAGCGCAGGGACAGGTAAAACCTTTAACATTACGCGTTTGTACCTACGCTTGCTGTTAGAAAAAAAGCTTAGCGTTAAAGAAATATTGGTGATGACCTTCACCAAAGCCGCTACCGAAGAGATTAAGGGTCGGATTGCAGCCACGCTAAGAGAGGCATTGCTTATTTGGCAGCAAGCCAAAGATAACGGCAACGAGATAGACGCTAGCTGCGACCCGGTTTATCAGAGCTTGTTTAACAGCTGCGATCCAGACGAGAGTTTAGCCCTATTAAAAGCAGCGCAGCTGGAGCTCGATGAGGCGTCGGTGTTCACTATCCACGGTTTTTGTCAGCACGTTATTACTCAGCTGGCGTTCAACAGTGGCTTTGCTATGTCGCTCAACTTAGGTAGCGATACTAGTGACTTATATCTTCAAGCTGCCGAAGATTTCATTCGAAAAATAAGTAAAAGCGAGGACGATTTCAGGCTGTTGGCGGAGTCTGGCTGGCACACACCTGAAAACTTGCTGCGTGAATTCAACGTAAGTATTAAAAGTACTCTGACCCCATTAATGCTGACTGAGGATGACATTGAAGCGGCTTTTAAGAAGCAGCTGAATGACGCGCCAAACACGTCTTTGGCCTATGTGAAATCTTTACTGCAAAGCGTGGAAGAAAATGAAGGGTTAATCGTTGAGCAACTTATTAAAACGCCGGCGCATAAAAAAGAAAGGCCCCAAGAATTGGCTGCGCTTAAAGCGTGGTTAAGTTCTTGCGCAAGTGAGCAGCAGTATTACCCCGCACCGCCAGAAGCAGAGGCTTTTGTTAAGGGGAATCGATATGCTCGGAATTCTTCAGGCGTAAAGGAAATTTTAACGCCAATTAAGGAATTTGCTGGCGCGCTTAAAAAAGCCTTTGTCGAGAAAGATAAAGCACTCGGTAAAGTACCTGTTTTCAAGTTGGTTATCGAAGCTATTGCCTTTATTAAAGAGCGAGTTGAAAAGCAGAAAAAGCAGCTGGGTGTTATCGACTTTGATGACCTTATTCGCATGTTAGCTGATGAGGTTATAAAGCCAAACAATACCCTTGTGCCAGAGCTTCGCAAGAAGTTTCCCGTCGCGCTAATCGATGAGTTTCAGGACACCGATGCTAAGCAATACGCTATTCTAGATTCGGTATATCCTAATTTAGCTGAAGCTGATGAAAGTGCGCTGCTAATGATAGGCGACCCGAAACAGGCTATTTATCGCTTTCGGGGAGGCGACATTTTTACCTATTTAAAAGCAGGTAGGCAGGCGGATTACCGCTGGGTGATGAACACCAACTGGCGTTCAGTGGAAGGTATGGTGAGGGCCTACAATCGACTATTCTACGGTGCGCCGGTGGCATCAGGCGCGCCCACTGATGTATTTGGCTTTGGCATTAACTACAACCCTGTTGAATTTACCCCTAAAGCAGCTGCGGCTAAGACGCCCTTGGTAGACCCTGCTGAAGAGCATAGTGTACCGAAACGCAGTGCAATGAATTACGTGAGCATGTGTTTAGAGGAGAAAGAAAACACTAACATTATGCGGCGTAAAATGGCGCAGTGGATTGCGCAAGAAATTTATCGCTTGTTGAATGAAGCGCATTTTAAAGCGGCGGACGGTCAAACTACGCCAGTAAAACCTCAAGATATCGCCATTCTGGTCAAAGACAGAACCGAAGCAGGCGCCATCAAAAATGTATTACAGCAAAAAGGGCTGGCCTGTGTTTATTTAAGCGATCGCAGTAATCTATTTGCCAGTGCTGAGGCGAAAGACGTGCTTAGGCTGCTTAATGGCATTTGGCATGCAAATGACACCAGTAAAGTAGCGTCTAGTTTAGCGTCTCCGCTTTGGGGCTATAGCGCAAATACCCTTATCGAACTGCTTTATCACGAAGATGATGCCCAGTGGGATGCTGCTATTGATAAAGTACTGTCCCTGCGCGAGATGTGGCTTCAAAAAGGCTGTATGAGCGTACTGCTGCACTTAATGCAAGACAGCTATCAGCCCCATGCCGACAGTGTGGAACGGGCGTTAACTAACTATCAGCATTTAGCGGAAGTACTGGAAAAAGCCAGCACTACACATCAGCGCCCTGAGCAACTACTCGATTGGTTGAATAAGCAAATCCACAAGCCAGAAAGCGACGAAGAGCTAACGCTTCGCCTTGAGAGTGATAGTCAGCTTATCCGTCTTATTACTCAGCATGGCTCAAAAGGCCTTGAGTATCCAATAGTTTTTGTACCCTATGCCACGGGCTATAAAGACGCGTCAAAAAATGGAAAGGCGACATCGCAAATCTTTACCTATTACGACGAAGAGAAGCAAGACTTGCAGATGCAGTTGGGGCAAACGCCACAAGCGATAGCTCGGGTTCAACGTGAAAGCGAAGCGGAAGATATGCGCTTGGCCTATGTGGCAGTAACCCGTGCAGCGCACCGCTGCTACATGGGGGTTGTACCGCTTGCCAACAATGAAAAAAGCGCTTTGGCACGAGCATTAGGCGTAAGTGGGGACAGCGGCGACAACGATTGGCCAAGTGTGTTAAGCAGGGTCGCCGCAGAAGATGCGTCACATGCGAGTCACATCGACGGCGACGAGTTCGAAGAAGTGTATTCAGGCTTTGAGCAAGAAGACGAGCTGCCACAGCTTAGCGCGTTGCAATTTACCGGCACAGCGAGTGAAGAATGGCGGCTGTATTCATTTTCAGCGCTGAGCCGTTTAACTACGGTGAGTACGAGCGTAAACACAACACTAGTAGAAGCTTCAGGTCAAGTACTTCCAAGTGTGCCCGTACTTCAAACCATTCGTGACGAAGAGGTGTACGCGACGGATTCACTTGTAGGGGGAGAAGAGCTGTTGGGCTCAAGTAATGCAGATCCTTCTTTAAGCACTATAACTACAATCAGTAAAAGTGACTTGCGTTTTACGTTGGAAAAAGGTGCAAGCGCAGGTAACTTGCTTCACGATATTCTTGAGAACAGTGATTTTAGTGCACCCGAATGGGAAGAAACTGGCAAAGAGCTTGTTAAGCGTTTTGGCCTAGATGAAAAGCGTACGCTACTACTTTACGAGTGGCTGAAAGAAACGTTACAGACGCCTTTGTATCCTAAAATGCAACTGAGCATGAGTGACTTACCGTTAGCGCAAACCCTGCGCGAAGCAGAGTTCTACTTTCCCATGAACGATACGCAATGGGCTCAGCTTCGTGATGTTCTTGCTCGCCACCGCCATTTGGTAGCTGACGCCATTGGCGGTAAGGCTGAAGCAGCGCCTCAGCTAATTACAACGAAATTACAGGGAATGATGCACGGTTTCATCGACTTGATTTTTGAATATGATGGTCAGTTTTTTGTGGCGGATTATAAATCAACCTGGCTGGGAGATACTTTAGATAGCTATTTGCCCGCTGCGCTGTTTCACAATAATCAGCGCCACCTTTACGATCTTCAATACTTAATTTACTGCTTGGCGTTACATCGCTATTTAAAAAATACCCTGCCTGAATACGACCCTGAAATTCATTTCGGCGGTGTGTATTACCTATACTTACGCGGCATGCACCCAGAGAATGAACGGGGTGAAGGGGTATTCTATACCGATATTTCTTCGTCGTTGCTCACGCAAATAGATTCGATATTTGAAAGCGGTGCCAATAGTCAGCAAAGCGACAATTTGAAAAGTGCGGGCACTACTCAACAGCCCGCAGAACAGCAGCAATTTAGTTTCGATGACGAATAGTGGCATCAAGGACAATATAGTTAGGAAAATAATGAACAACAATCAACATTCTGTATCGTCGTTTTTCGATAACTTGTTTGGCATAGAAGCTATCGACAAATTTGTTGCAAAAGAATTTGGCTTTATTGATGAACTCGCACAAGAAGAGAGGTTTATCTGGGCTGGAGTACTGGCGTATTTGTCATATATGCAGCGTAATGGGCATAGCTGTATCTATCTTAAAGAAGTAGCTGGAACAACCCTGTTTAAGGAAGATGACACCGGGCAAACCGTTGGTTCGATGACCGAAGTGCAAGAACGCGAAAGTGCATCATCTATTCACAATTCCCAAGCGGTCATATATCAACAAGAGCCAGAAAAACAAGAGCCAGAACAAGCCCTTAAGACAGGTTTGGAGCTACCTCAGCTTACGCCTTTACTAAAAATTGTAAAAAGCGCTTTGGAGAACGAACAAGTTGCTCAGCTTTTTGTTTATGCAAACGGTAGGCTTTATAGCCGTCGTTTTTATGAGTTTGAACAAGAAGTAGCGCGAGACATAGTGAAGCGGGCGGCGCTTACGCCGTTAACAGAAGATGCGAATGAAAAAGTAAAGCAACTTTGGCCCGCTATATTTCCAACCGAAACTACAGATCAGCAAGATTGGCAGCAAATTGCTGTTGCTAAAAGCTTGATGCAGGGGTTTTGTGTCATAAACGGTGGGCCTGGAACGGGTAAAACCTATACCGTGTTACGTCTATTACTGGCGCTACAGGCGTGTGACAAAGATCTAAATATTGTATTGGCTGCCCCCACCGGTAAAGCGCAGCAACGTATGACCGAGTCTATCGTTAACAGCATTGAAGGGCTTCGCGGCAAGGTGGAAGATGCTGCGCTTGATAACGTGCCTACTGATGCTGTAACGCTGCATAGATTGTTAGGTTTGCGGGAATACGGTGTATCGACCAAGTACAACCAGCACAACCAATTAGCCGCCGATGTGCTCATCGTCGATGAGGCAAGTATGGTCGACCTAGCGTTAATGACGCGCATTGTCCGCGCATTGCCAGACCATGCACGACTGTATTTTATCGGTGATGCCGACCAGCTTCCAGCTGTTGAACTTGGCAATGTGTTAGAGCAGCTAGTTAGTAACACAACACGCTTTGACGTAGAAGAGAATGCATCGCCGAGCGACGAAAGTAGCTTACACATTGATAGCGACCCACTTTCATTGGGGGGCGTACCCTCGTTAATGCGCCAGAATATCGCCACGCTGTGCCCTCATCTTCCTATTTTACCTGTTAATGAGCAAGCCAAAAGCTACGTGGCAACACTGCAGGCACCGCAGCGTTTCAAAGGCCAAGTAGCAAAAGTAGCAACGGCAATCCAGAAAGGGGATGCTGGTGGAGCGATCGCTGCCATCGCCGAAGAAAGCGATGAAAGTAGTAAAACCGCAAACCTAGCGGCTTATACAAAAACACGTTTTAAAGAAGGCGTGCATTTATGGTCAGAAGATAAAGTCGGCAGTCGTGATTTACATGAGTTGGCTAAAGAAAGTTTCTTTCCCATATTTGATGCCGATAGTGCTGAAGAAGCGCTTAACCGCCTAAACTATGTCAGGTGGCTCACACCGGTTCGCAAGGGTGCAATGGGAGTAGAGGGCCTAAATAGCTTAGTGTTCGATGCCATCAAGCACAAAATCAAAAAGCGAGAAGGGCACTTCTATCAAGGTCAGCCCATAATGATTGTAAAGAATCATCATCCACAGCGGCTATCTAACGGTGAAGTAGGCGTAATCTGGCCTGATAGCACGGGTAAGCTGTATGCATGGTTTTATCAAGACGCCAAAGGTGCAGACCAACAAACCTCGTCAGGTACGGTCGAGAATGCTACTGGCGTTCAAAACCAAATGCAAAAACAAGCGCTACGCAGCATATCGTTATCTAGAGTGCCGCAGTTTGAAACCGTATATGCCATGACCATTCACAAGTCCCAGGGCTCTGAATTTAACCACGTTGTACTTATACTGCCCAGGCCCGATAGCGACAAGGCCGCCAACCTATTTCATCGAGGGCTGGTGTATACCGGCTTAACCCGAGCCAAAGATGGTTGTTTGATCATTTCAGACAATACGACATTTAGCCACATGGTTCAGCGAGTAGATAAGCGCTATTCAGGGTTGTCAGAAGCAATCAGCCTGCACTTAAAGAGCACATCACACGTCACCCCAGAATTCGAGTAGAAGAAAATGTACTCTGACCCCAAAATTTTGGGGTCAGAGTACATTTCTGCGTTGTTATTTTACAGGCGTAAACAGACACAGGCCGTGTTTGTTGATTTCAATAGGGGTTTTGCTGATTAGATAAATACGGGTGGGGGCGGTTACGCGCAAAATGCCGCCTTCAGCGTTTAAAAACTGTGAAGGCAAAAGCACAGAAATGTCGTCATTTTCTAGGCGATTAGTTTCGGCTTTTATGGAGAAGTGCGACAAGCCGAAATGATCTAGCCAGCCCAATATATTATTGGGTGTCGCAACAAAGTGATCGTGCTTTAATAAACTGCTGTGTAACGTAATGTTCGCACCGAAAACAGGTTTGTTTTCTATCGCCATCTGCGTATTCGGCTTTATATGCAGCCGATATAGCCCATGTGACTCCGGCACAATATCATCATTTGCATCTGTATCATTCACTAGCGTTAGCATACAAAGTTTCACGAGGTAATTCTGATGACTTTATTGTGGTGGAGTTACGTTTGTCCTGCGTTGATGTGGATCAAGCAGAAGCAAAGCTAGTCTAAAGCGTTCAAATCTATGCCCGCATTAAAGTGTGAATAAGTCATTATTCAAATAGATAGCAGACTCAATGAGGCTTACTGAGGTATTATTGGTTTTATTGGCTTTAGTTTGTAAAGGCTAAGGTTAGCCTTCGGGTAATAACGAGCAAGCTAGCGCGGTTTAGATATCTTATATAAGGAGCAAGTGATCATGGAATTGAATCAAGTTACACTGCCTGTTACCAATATGACTGAAGCGGTTGAGTTTTATCTTACACTTGGGTTCACCCAAATTGTTGATACACCACATTACGCAAGGTTTACTTGCCCTAAAGGCAGCTCTACGTTTTCACTCTCTTTAGAAAGCGAAAGCGTACAAAATCACAGCGTGATTTATTTTGAGCATGAAGCGATAGACGAGCTATATGCATCGCTTGTAGAAAAGGGTATTCATTTTGAGCAACCGCCAACCGAACAACGCTACCTTTGGAAAGAAGCTATTTTAAACGACCCATCTGGCAATAAAATAAAGCTTTATTGGGCAGGAGAGAACAGACTAAACCCGCCTTGGAAAGTAGAAATAAAGCGGTAACCTCTAGATAAACTTCGAGATAAAAGCTGAGATTTACAGTGACAGAACCCCAAATTAGCGTGCACTTTCGCTTAGCAAAGTTAGATGCCATGCAGGCGTATACGCTAAAACGAGAAATTGAAGGCGCTTATTTTATTAAACGCGATGGGCATGTTGATGATCAAAAGGCTGATGTTTTTGTCGGTATGGTGCCGTTAAAGGAAACCCTGTTTGACCAACTCAATGACTATGTTATCCGCCAGCAAATTCAGTACGATGACTGTGATATTTTTGTAGAAGCCAAAAATGCTAATGGGGATATCGCCGTACCAAGGGTAGTAAACAAACTGCTGAAGTATATAGACTGTAAGCTTACATATGCCCTAACTAACTAGGCTTGAGTAAAGATAGTGCGAAGTAAGGCATTAAGCTTGTTCATACACCCGATTTCAGTGTGAAGCGCCAAGGTAGGCTTGTATCATCCCGTGTGGCATGCGCTTCGCTTTTATCGTACTTTCTTTCTTCTTTTCTATCTTCGTTTTTATCTTCTCTGGCGTAATCTATGCCTATGCGGGGGGCGCTGGTAATACTTTTGGCGGCGTTAAATTCGGCGTTGCTCTCAAACCAGATAGTATTGTTGTTTACCACGGGGTTGCCGTTTAGCGCAGGTGTTAACGCTAAAGCTTGTGAAAGCTTCGCCGGGCCAGAGCATAAGTTACGCAACGCAATGTTTGTCCCTCGTCGTTTTTGCATTATATCTAAGCCCACGGTAGGACTGATTGCTCGGATAAGCACAGAATCAGTATAGCCCACCTCGTTAGTGACAATATTGAACATGCTGTGGTAACCGTAAACCTTATAGATGTAGGCTATGCCGCCCTTCTTCTTAAGCGCTGTTACAGACGAGGGCCGGCGCAATAGGTGTTTTTGCATGGCTAGATCCCGTTCACCGCAATAAGCTTCAGTTTCTGTGATCATTCCTCCGGTAAGTGAACCACCGACACGACTAAAAAGAAAATTGCCAACAAGTGACCTCGCTACGTTAACTACATCACTGTCAGTGAAAAAAGAAGGCTGCATTTTTCAAAATGGATTTAAAGGCAAGTTACGACGATTTTTTAATTTCGCTGTGAGATTTTAAAACCTTACTGCCATCGTCTTGTTCAATAAGGTAGGCGGGGTCACTGTCGCTGGCTTCACGCTTTACCGATGAGCCCTTAATAGTGCGCGTAACATCGCTGGTAAATTTCTCTCTTATATTGCCTGTGGCACTGCCATTACCCCATTCCCATTCAACTTCTGTATTTACCGCGTAGTGCTTCATATCATTCCCGTTAGCGCTAGTTTTACTATGTGCACAGTGTTAAACGGTGAAAATAGCTGCTTAGTTCATAAAGCAATACAGTGGAAAGGCGAAAGGTAAAGGCAAAGCCAGGTAAGATACAGGGAACTAAGGTATGGTGACTAAGGTAAAAAGAGCTAATTAACAAAGCTTGAAACACTAAGAAAGCGTTTCAAGCTGCTTTTGTTTGGGCACTTGTTTTTGAGTAGCAGAACTTCCAGCGGTAGCTATGACCACTAAAGCTACTGCAAGCCACTGAGTCAGTGTAAGGGTTTCATCAATAATGACAAACGCTGCTACAGCTGCAACAGCCGGCTCTACACTCATCATTATGCTAAAAGTTTGCTTGGGCATATTGCGCATTGCACTCATTTCTAAGGTGTAGGGTATAGCGGATGAAAAAATCCCTACGGCGCAGCCTATAAGGACCGCCTCTGAAGATAATAAAGCACTGCCTTGACTCACTATACCAATGGGTACCACACAAATGGCGGCTACTAGCATACCTAAGGTAACCGTAACGCCGCCTGAGCCTTCATTGCCTGTTTTGTTACCAAATACAATATAGCCTGCCCAAAAAGCTCCCGCGGTTAGCGCAAGCATTACGCCGATAGGATCTAGGCTTTCTGCTGAAGCACCGAAAATATCCGGAAGCAGTAAACAAACGCCAGCAACGGCTAAAATGGCCCACGCAAAATCACGTTTTTTTCTTGCGCTAAAAAAGGCCACCGCCAATGGGCCTGTGAATTCAAGCGCAACGCCTATACCTAATGGAATCCGCGCAATGGCAAGGTAGAAGATGATATTCATTGCCCCCAAACAGGCGCCATAAATAATGACGTTTCGCCATCCTCTTGCACTTAAGCTTGCTTTCCAAGGTTTGAAAATTACGGTTAACACTAGGGCCGCGAAGAATGCGCGCAGGGCGCTTGTACCTTCAGGCCCCACGATAGGAAAGAGTTGTTTGGCAAATGATGCTCCCGATTGGATAGTTATCATGGCCAAAAGCACTGCGAGTATGGCAAGTAAAAAACGTCGATTCACAATGTATTGCAGTTTCAAAGAGTTAAAACAGGATTATATTTGTTCTGAAGTCGAAATGCTCGTTGATAAGCGGGAATATTCGAAAAACTAGGTTTTATAACAGCTTAAACTACAGCTTTACCAAGGCGTTTATATCTTCTTGAAAAACAAATTATTTCACTTTCCGCGTGATAAACGAGTTGTTTATTTTCGACAAAGCAAAGTAGTGGCGTAATATACGTTTATTATGCAAGTAACATCATTGTATTACCTAAGCAAATTATCAAGGAATATTGATATGGAAATAAGACACCTTTCTGCTCCATTATACATAAGCGGTTTTTCGGTGGTAACGAATAACGAAGCTGAGTTTTCTCAAGACGGAAAAATTCCCGCACTATGGAAACGCTTTGACAACACCATACCTGTGGATTATGTGGGCGGTGAGCGCGTGTATGGGGTGTACTTTAACTATGAAAGTGATCATGCTGGCAATTTTTCAGTGTTAGCAGGCTATGATGGTGAGAAAGAGCCAGAAAATATAGAAGTCGAAAACATCACTATTCCACCGGGGAAGTATCTTGTTTTCACGAAGCAAGGAGAAATGCCGCAAATCGCTATTGATGCATGGACCGATGTTTGGAAATACTTTACCCAAGAAAACGCGAAGTATGAAAGGACGTTCACGGTAGATTTCGAGCACTATGTAAACGGCAATCACATTGATGTATACATAGCGATAAAGTAACCACTAAGTGCTTTCGTTCAACTAGGCGGGGAGAGGACATGCACGGTAGGATTACCATTAACTTCGCTGTAAACATAGTCTGTAAGTTTCGTTTTACCGCTTTGCGCACTCTCAAAAAATACCGCCACCCTGTGGCTTCTTATCTCATGCATAATCGCGTCATAGCGCAGGGCTAGCGGGAACAAATCACGCTGTAGTGTGCTTATATCTAATGAAAATTGCACATTAACCTGTTTATAGTTTCCTACATGCTCATTAAATGCTTCAGTAACTGTAAGGGAGTGCAATGAGGGCGATAAGAATGCGTGTTTTGACTGAACATTGACGGGTTTAAGCTGAATATGCTGGCTGAAATACTGATTTAACTGTGACTTCTCGACTTTTGTTAAGTCGTCATTATTTGAAGCACGCTCTATGAAGTCTAGTTCTGGCGCTGCAATTATAAACTCTTCTAAAGGAAAGCTTAAAGATAATGCCGCTTTCGGATCTCTATCCTTGAATACCAATTCACTACCCGGTAATGAATGGGCATTTACGGAGCATGTGAGTGCGGTTAAACAGCATAATAAAGCGCGCAAAAATAAATGAAAGCCCTGCAATGTATTTGAGGTTATCACTGGTCTTGCCCACCATAATCGGTTTGTCTGTCACGCCAAACAGAGTGAGGGTGGTTACCTGGTTTATTTGTAGACTTATTAGATTGCATTGAGAACTCTATCCAAAGAGAAGGACCGTGAACGCGCACATAATCATCCTCAGAGTTCAGCGCTGTCGTACCAGAGAATCCAATAACCGTACTATCAAACTCATTTGCATATTTCTCCATGTACTCACTAGCTTCGGTTTCATTGATATCACCGACATAGGTATAAATGGCTTCTTTTAGTAAAGAGATTTGTTCCTTAGATAAAGAGGACACCGCTAAGCCTTCTTGGATACTGGGTATGGCATCATCGAACTGCGGGCCTGCAATAATGTCTCTGTAAGTCCCTTTTAAGGTGGCTTGTTCTTGCTGTTTGCTGGTGAGTGAGGTGAGCAATTTTGCAAACGCATCGCGTTCTTGCAAAAGCGGTTTATTTTCACGCCCGTTCATTTCGAAAGAAGGGAAGGGCTCAATTCCCCGAAAGGATGGCGTAGCGCCGATAAGCTTTCCGTTGTTATAAGTATTTGAAAAGGCGAAATGGTGACCGCCGTAATATAGTTCCCAAAGTCCGTCTACTGTGGGATCACCTAAAAAAGCGAGTTTACCGTTGTAGGACGAATACGCCGCCTTATAGTCGGTGCTAATGGTGCCAATGTAGTCATCGGCATTAAGTGTTTGCACCATCTCGTCAAAACCTTCATCCATGGTTTCACTAGCGGCCTCTTTCAAAATTGCTTTAACAATGCCCCTTTGCTCAATGGAAAGTTCACCCAGAAAGATACCGGGGCGCTCAGGAAAAGCACCGGCTGGTAAATTACTCCAGTTTTTCGCCTCTTCCACAGAATATTCGGTTTGTATGTGTGATAACGCGTCTTCAGATAAGGTTGATTTTAGCAGTGAGGTTAGACATATCAGCGACGTAATATGATCATCATTCTCGCATTCGTCTGTTGAAACAGGAACACTAATATCACCCATAAGCGTACTTGTATCGCCCATTCGAGCTTTTATGGCTAAGGTCTCAGGCGTGTCGGGGCGCGGAGGCGGTGGTCCATCCGGGTGCGTGCCTTTTGGGTGATCTTGAGAAAATGCAAAAGGTGATAACGCGAGGGCGATAGCAAGAATACTGGTAGAGACTTTGAATCGATTAGATACGTTCATGGGCAAGTGTTCCTGCTTTATTAGGGCTACTTAGTGACTTTAATACTTCATTAAAGTAATTCAATCTCTTTACTATTTCATTGAGAACAATATGGATCAACAGCGCTCACCCGGAGATATCGAGGATTATGTTAATTTGTTTCAACTTACGGTACCGGTAACCCCTGAGTTGGCTGACTCTTCTTCTGCAACTCCGTTAGGTGCAATAGGTATTGCCACCAGTGGTGCGCCTATTTTTAATGACTCTGAAGGTAACGGCGATGTTTCACTGGGCGTAATACAAGGTTTTGATAGAAACGGTGCACATACCGGCCGACAAACCTATCATTATCACCTTGAACCTAAAGCGATTACTTATGACGACGATAGCTTGGTAGGTATTATGTCAGACGGCTTCTTTATTTACGGTAGACGTTGTTATTCAAGCGCCGACTATCCCACCGATCTCGATGCATCAAATGGCCATGTGGGTATCACTCAATTCACCGACCCATCAAATGAGGCAGGCGAGTACCATTACCATGTCTCAACTGAACAATACCTAAACGGCGATTATTACCTTATTTTTCCAGGTGATTTTCAGGGTACGCCAAACGGAGTGAATTAAGCTGCGCTTTTTATGAAGTATTTAATCACTTTAAAAGCCCGAAGTATTGACCGAAAAGACCAACAGCGCCAATGTTGAGGAGTTGCCATACTACCAAGATGCCTCGTTTTCGCCTTATTGGTTGTCAGAGGGTGAAGTAGACTTAACCTCTTTTCACAAAATACCAGCCTTTAACTTTACTGACCAAAGCGGCAACACAATTAGTGACAAGGATCTCGACAATAAAATTTACGTTGCGGGATTTTTCTTCAGTACTTGTCCAGTTATTTGTCCTACAGTGCGTTCGAAACTTATACGAGTACAAGAAACGTTCGAAGGTATTGATGAAGTAAAAATAGTTCAGCACTCAATAAGACCTTCAACAGATACTATCGAAGTACTGCAAGCCTATGCCATTAAAAACAAGATCAATAACGAGCAATGGTACCTACTAACCGGCGATAAAGAAGAGATTTATACTATTGCCAAACAAGCGTATTTCGCTAGTGAAGACCTAGGTAATGTTCAAAAGAACAAAGATTTTCTGCATACAGAAAGCCTGTTACTTATTGACAAAAACAAGCATATTCGAGGAATTTATAATGGCTTAAACGCCGCATCAGTTCAGTACTTGATAAAGGACATCAAGACGCTACGGCAAAAATAGTTTTTGCACATTACTGAGCGTTTGGTGTACCAACGTATTCCAGCTCCACATCGGGATCGCGAAAAACGCTTGGGAGTTTATCTTTGTTAATATTCTCACTTAATAACACTCTGATACACGGTGAGCCTGAATCACTGATACCTTCAGCGATACCTACCACGCCTGGCGTTTCCATGGCAATGGCTTCAAGAGTTTGACGTTTACTCGACAGCGCGTCTTGACTAGTCATGACTTAATTCCTTAGATTTTTTAGTATGAAGCGCTTACAAACTTCGCAAGCGCTTCGTTGAAATAGCTGTGTGTTTGATACGTTATCTTACAATCACGTGAGGAACAGCTAATTTATTCGCACCCGTTGAAAAGTCGTTCTTAGCGTATGAGCCACCACCTTGAGCCCGAACATACAGGCGAACTCGACAGACGACAGCCGCCCAGTCATCTTTACCAAGTAAAGCAGAGTAATTCGTATAGCGGACATCGTCTAAACGCTTATTAATATTGATGTTTCCAGAGCTGATATTTATAAGGTTTACACCATCGCTATGTTTCCAGTTATATTGGTATGCCTGCGTTTCAGCGGTAATTCTGACCTTTGCATTTTTACAGTTGTACCATTTGTCGTTTGCTTTAGCGATATAATAGCCATTAAAGACAAAACGAGGGTTGATTGTATAGAATCGACTTTGAGTTGGGCGGAACCAGAACACCCACGTAGCAGTTTGTGTATTCTGCCCAACGCCGCCAACACACCCCATTCCAGCGCCGCTAGCCCAGTTCCAATAGTTCTTTTCGACACCGCCACCAAGTACAGGTTGTGCAGACACGTCCGCCGCTTTTGCCATGCTATTGTCTTCTAGAGTATCAGAAAATCCACTATGCCAACTTGGCGTGATAATTTGTGCACCTTCGGGGACAATGCCAGGTTCGATAGCTGATGATTGGACACTTCCAATTTCACTATAAGACTCTTCTGACATCATTGTTTCAATGGCGTCATAGTCCTGTTTGTCTTTTTCATTTACTTTTTCTTCAAGCTCTGCCACCGCTTTTGCGTCAACACCAGCAAGCTTTAAGCTATCTTCACAGCAATTACCCTCTAACTGCGATTGTAGACCCTGTCGATGCATTTCGTGTTGACTGTGCGCAATCTCGTTTTGCTCTTGTGCTTGAATTTCAGAAATAAGTGCTTGATTCATCTCATGTAGATCGTTTGACATAGACATAATACTTTTTCCTTGTATAGGTTTACGCTGTTATTGGCGTAACATTTAACGCCATCATTACGTTGTGAATGTTATTGAAAATGGTAACGCGACTTGATCCTGCAAAAAGAAGCCCCACGATTTTCTTACTGTTTCGAGACAGAACGACAGAGCCCGAGTCTCCACCGTCTGACATGTCAGCAGTCATAAACTGGTTTTTGAAATAGGCGGTCCCGGCTGAACCAAAATTGACTGCCACAGTTGCATTTACTGCTGTAACGGTTCCGTTAGTTGTTTCTGTTGTGCGACCAGTCTTGGTGACAGGCATTCCCAGTGTTGCTTCTTCTATCCCCTTCGGAATACCTTGATTTTTAATTGAGGCGAAGACATTTCTCATGTCTGTCGGTTGCGCGATGGCGGCATCAACCAAATTGTGATTTTGCAAACTGCCAAATCGTATAGGAATGAAACGAGATAATGTGGCAATACGATCAGCAGGGTTTTGACCGCCGTCAACTCTGCCCGGTTGTAAGATCGTATCGCCTACTTTTGCTGCGTTTGAGTTAGCTAAAACATGATTGTTACTTAAAATGTAATGACGACCAGGGTAAGTTGTGTCTCTGACCATGCAACCAAATGTTCCAGCGGTAATGCGGTAATGACCGATACTAAAACCAGGTTGGGCAGGGCGGAGACGCGCTGTATACGCCAGAGCCTCTACTTTCCCTATCTCGATAACGTCTGTTTTTACGCCATTAACAGTTTTCGGGACGAGATCTGCTTTATCTAACTCTGATGTTTTAAGCTTTTTTTCAACGAAGACTTTAATACACAGTTCGTCGGTGGGTTTATCTTTAGTATCTTTAAAGCCTGCACCCACGGCATTTACGTTTGCTAAGCCAAGTAATTCTCTTTCGTTTTCTTCTTGAGCCAGAATCACCTTACTCAGTTGTTCTTCGTAGGCTTGATTTTCATCT
Organism: Alteromonas sp. ABD4_190; assembly: GCF_056160105.1. Lineage (NCBI taxonomy): Bacteria > Pseudomonadati > Pseudomonadota > Gammaproteobacteria > Alteromonadales > Alteromonadaceae > Alteromonas > Alteromonas sp. ABD4_190. The sequence continues at coordinate 228,505 of NZ_JBSWWN010000001.1, read as the reverse complement.
TGTGAAGACGTCATTTTTAGTTCCTCTAAAATTTGTTCATACAGTGCTTAATCTCAATGATTAAAGCGGAACCAACGTGGAATTTACTGCTCCTTTTCCTCGCTGCAATCATCTATTTAGAAAAAGTGTGCCAAATTAAAAGTTGTTTAATTACAATGATGTAGGATTTTGATGGTAGGGGTTCTGATGTCATTTTCATGTTTATGACATGTCAGAAAAGTAATAAAAAATTTTCGTAGAAAAAATAGCTGTCAGGAGGTATTATTGATTATTATTTGAACAGACATGCTGTTTGAACTGAAAAGGGTCTTCAGTGAAGGTCTAACAGCGAACATGGAACGATTATGTTTAGTCCTACGCTCAAACAAGTGCCTTTTCAGTTAACTGCTCGTCATGCCAAACAGCGTCTAACACTCACTATTATTTTTCATCCCGACTTAAGTCGCATTGGTCAACAGTGTCAACCTGAAACGAGTAGCATCGAAATTTCTCGTCTTTTTCCACTTTTTGGAAACGGCATTGATGATCCAAACCCTCGGCCTCTTTCCGATCCGTTTTTAAGCAGAACACCACTACAACTTATTAAGAAGCAAAAAGATTGGCTGTGGTCGAGCGGTCAGAGTCCAATACAATTATCAACGACAAACAATGCATCTGTTAATGAACTAGCTATGACAGCCAAAGATTTGCAGCAAGGGGTCACCGTAATTTTGGCTAGTAGAATAGTGCTTCTTTGTCATTTTACTACTCACACCAACGTCGAATTTGAAGATAACCTTGGTTTGATTGGTGTAAGTGACAACCTAAAGCGAGTTCGCAATCTAATTTGTAAAGTGTCTTCGCTGAAAACGCCGGTACTAATACGGGGTGATTCAGGTACTGGGAAAGAATTGATTGCACAGGCAATACACAACACGGGCGCTAGAAAGGTAGGTAAGCTAGTTAGTGTAAATATTGCCGCTGTTCCAAAGGAGTTGGTCGCATCTGAACTTTTTGGAAGTGTAAAGGGAGCATTTACAGGCGCGACGAATCGTAAAGGGTGTTTCTTAGAAGCAAATGATGGCAGTTTGTTTTTAGATGAAATAGGAGAGGCATCTAGCGAGGTTCAGGTAACGCTGCTTCGTGCACTAGAAACCGGTGTCGTTCAACCAGTAGGAAGCGACCAAGAACTCGAGCTCAACACAAGAATTATCGCTGCAACAGATGCAGATCTTGAGTCACTTATAGGGCAAGAATCATTCAAGATGCCGCTTCTTCAACGCCTTAGCGGCCTCGTCATAGATGTTGCTCCACTTAACGAGCGAAAAGCGGATATTGGTTGTTTACTTGCACATTTTCTAATGGATGCGTTAGTAAAAACTGGTCAAGTAGAAAAAATTGTGAGCCCTGAACCTCAGCATTTTAATTTCTGGGCTTGGTTTTTTGCGCAGTGCAGCAACATGCCGTGGCCCGGTAACGTAAGGCAACTGAAAAACATTGCTACTCAACTCAGTGTTCAGCTGATGAGTTGTAATACTTTAGATGCCTTTGACTGGCTAGAATTCTGCGCGGATTTACATGCTCAACATGCCTTAGCCATGCAGTCGAATAGTGCTAAAAATTTGAAATCCGACGGTCGGGTTGAAAAATTACCGCGAAGAAAGCCAAGAGACGTCAGTGATGAAGAAATACTCTGCGCGTTAGAAACGCATAAGTGGCAAATAAAACTCGCAGCGTCAGCGTTAAATATATCTAGGGCTGCATTGTATCAGCGAATTGATTCAAATCCTTCTATTAGAAGGGCTGGAAAGATCTCTACCGATGAACTGCAAAGTAGTTACTTAGATTGTAACGGCAATGTCGATAAAATGGTAAACAAGCTTCATGTTTCTAAACAGGCACTTAAAAGGCGGTTGATTGAGATAGGGCTTGCAGGCTAGCGCTGTAGTTACTGAATGTGAAAATAGGGCATTACGACGTTCATTCAAAGATTGGAGAAGGCAGCAGCAGTACTGTCTATAAGGCATTTGACCAAAGGGTTAGTCGCTGGGTTGCTATTAAAGTACTTCACTATCAAGACCATGACGACATTGTTCGCGAGGCAAGACTGCTCGCATCTATTCACCATCCTCATGTAGTAACATTATTAGACGTCGAGTCTTTTGACTGTCAAACCGCTTTGGTGATGGAATATTTGGATGGTAAAACTTTAGCTGAGCGAATAACTAAAGCGCCACTTACTAGGCATCAAATATTAGAATATGCACTTGAAATTGCCAAAGGACTTCATGCAATACATAAAGCTGGGCTGGTGCATCAAGATCTTAAAGCAGAGAACATATACTTCGATTCAGAAAACCGTCTAAAAATTGGTGATTTAGGCATTGCTAAAGCGATCACTGAACAATCGCCGACGCTTACGGCTGGTAGTGTATTAGCATTAAGCCCAGAGCAGATACTACAAGGTCATGTGGGTGTTAGCAGTGACCTATTTTCTTTAGGCGTTTTGATGTATTGCATGGTGATGCAAGCACATCCCTTCGGTAACGACCGCAGTGCAACTAAAAACATCGTGGAAAATATCGTTAGCAAAACGCCTCAACCGCTCAATTCAGGGTGCCGTGAATTGGATGAGCTTATTCTCAAATTGCTAAATAAAGCTCCTGATGGCAGACCTCAATCTGCCATGGTTGTTATCTCACAATTAAAACAAATTTTAGCCAAAGGTCAATTCAATCAAACGTTGTCTTTCGATAAAAGTACGTTTGAATCGACAAGCTATAAGGGTACAAACAGAACAGTAAAACATCGTATTTTTTGGTTGTTTATGGGAATAGCCATTACTGTTCTTTGCACAGTAGGCTGGCTTAAATGGTACACGCTTCCAGATGAACCACATTATGTTGCCGTTTTAAGACCAGATGTTTACTCAAACTCGGAAATTGTTGATTTACCACTGATTCAGGCTTCGGTCTATCAAGCATCTTTGCAAGTATTTAACGACTTAGACACAGTCAAAATGGTTGCAGCCGATGAAGTGGATGGGTTTTCCCAAACACCCGAGAACATCAGAGAGATTAAAAACGTAACAGCCTCTGATGAGGTGTTTTATACACAAATGGATTGCCAAAAAAGCCAGTGCGCTATTATTTTCAGTCGCTGGCAGGGCGATCCTATCGTCCTCACCGACCAGCAGCATATGCAAATTCCTACTGATCGCCTTTTATTTATAAACGATTCTGTGCAACGGTTTTTGCAAAATTGGTTAGGTAATAAGTTGGAAACAGAGATTATAAGTAGTTTTCAAAGCGAAAGTGTTATGCGGCAAATTATAACAACTCGCATAGCCTATCAAACAAAGCAAATCACTTTATCTGAGTACGTGAATACACTAGAGAGTATCCCCAATAACAAGTGTAGTGTGGGAGAGATTTGTTCTTTTTTATTACAAGCTTATCGCGCCAAGTACTCCTTAAAGAAGGAGTCAATATGGTTAGAAAAAGCTTCTGAGTTAGTTGCGAATACATCAGAACCCTCTAATCAACTTATTTACTATTTGGCAGAATTCTACTTATCTGCGCAGCAGTTCGATGATGCTGACAGGCTATTGAAGCAGTTAGAAAAGAATCACAGTGTTGATGAACTAATAAAGTCGCTTCGCGCAAGGTGGTTTTTTTCACAAGGATTGACGGTAAAAGGCAAGGCACTATTGTCTGAATTGGTAGAAGAGCGACCCGGTGCAAAGCACCTTTTCAACTACGCACTAATGCTATTTAAAACAGGTGAAATGGATAGCTCCCATGATGTACTCGATACGTTGTTTCAACGCGTGCCAAATCACATTAAGGGTTTAGAACTAAATGGCATTTTAGAGTACTACAATGGTAATTGGGAAAAGGTAATTGCAACTTATGAGACTTTGATAAGTTTAAATAGAGGTGACACTCCAATAACACAGTCTAATATAGGCTTCGCATATATGATGAGAAGTGAAGGTCAACTGGCACTGATGCATTTAAGGAGGGCATATGAACTATCTCCAGACAACCCGCAGGTATTGATCAATCTCGCAGACGCAGAAAAACTATACGGCGATGAAACGCGAGCGAACCAATATTATCAACAAGTGATTTCAAACGTTTCGATGATAGAAAAACGGGCAAAAATTGACTCACTCGTGCTAGCCCAAGCTTATGCTCACACAAACCAACGAAAGCTTGCGGAGGATGTTCTATGGGACATTGAGCGGCAAGCGATTCAGGACCCATCTACGTTCTATTATTTAAGCTTGGTATACAGCTTATTGGGTGAAGATTCGGCGGCACGCTCTTATCAAATAAAGGCAGTAGATAACGGCGTGCCAGCCGAATGGTTCGATATGGTCTGGTTTAAATTAAGTGACTAACCAATCTCCCAGTCAGGCACGATAATAACCGGATCGTGGGAGTAAAATACGTTACCCTTTTCATCTTGAAGCACGAAGCGGAAGCCAATTTTACTCCCTGCTTGTCCCGACCTATTCTTCGACCCCGGACTACGCCAAAACTTATTAGGTAGTACGCTCAAGCATAATTTATTCCCTTCACTTTCTACTGTAATAGCTTTATTTTTTTGAAGTTCTTCATTACCCACAGCAAATAGAACTCCTTGAAAAACCTGGCAGTATGTTGTGGTACCTGCTTTCGCAAATGTCAAAGGCTCGTCGCTAATAATGTGAAAATAAATACTTGCTGGTTGGTCAGACTTGATTGGATTTATGTAGGTGACAAAGTCATCAACCTTATTTTCGGAGAATGTCATATACCAAGTGTCGGGGTCTGATTTATCGACTACAGTGAGCTCAACACGAGCATTATCTGCCGACTTACTGGCATCTAAATTTAAATGATGTCTTGTATGAGTAGAAACGTACGTTTTCATTGTTTATTCCTTAAAAACGTCAAAAAACCAATGGTTGATTGAAATACGGCACAATCCAGTTTGCCCTAATGAATACTGTCTTATTAGAAAGCGCAGAAAGTATAGTAAATGTTTATTATTTGAACAATGATGTTGTTTTTTCTTTGAAAACATTCAACGTAGGCTTAGAAAATTACCTATAAAAAAACCGGCGAAAAACGCCGGTTTTTGAGTTTACTTGTTTAAACGTAAGTTACATCTTGTACGCTACGGTTACATAGCCAAAGCGACCTATGTTGTCATAGGCAGCATCGGTTGAGCCAGTACCGGTTGTACCCGTAGGTAGTGCACGGTTAAACAGGTTATCAATACCCACGGTTAGGCTTACACCATTTTTAAAGTTGTAACCCGCAGTTACATCAGTTACTGCGTATGAAGGTAGTTCCATACGATCACTTGGGTTAGGATTTAGCGCTAGGTCTTGATTGTCGTAAATGCTAGCGCGCTCGATATAGCGCGTTTTCCAGCTTGCTTCCCAATCGCCACGGCTGTAGTTCACCGTGAATACGCCTTGCCAGTCAGACTCACCAGCAGTGCCAGCGTTTTGATAAAATAGCTCTGGGTTGTCTTGGAATGGAAACTCTTTACGATCTTTTAGGTAAGTCGCAATTAGGCTTGTACGGAACGCACCTTCAAGTGCATCAAAGTCATAGCCTAATTCGAAATCTACACCTTTGGCTTCTTGACCCGCAATGTTTAGTGCGTAGCTGCGAATTTGTGTAATTTCGCCTGATTCTGAATCACGGTCGATAAGACCACAGTACGGATTATCGATGCCTGTTTCAGAGTCTACACAACGGTCTAGAATAGTTTGACCATCAATGTTGGTGATGGCGTCTGTAAGTTCAATTTCCCAGTAATCGACTGTCGCAGTAAAGCCTTCAAACCAAGCTGGAGTATAAACTAAACCTAGGGTTTTAGAGATAGACTGTTCTGCTTGAAGGTCGATGTTACCACCGTTTACGCCTTCCAACGTTGCCGCATCATAGTCAGAGTTGAAGTCTGCCGGAACGCCAAGTGCTGCGCAGTTAGCAATACGTTGGTCGGCATTCGCTAGGTTTTCTAGGTTATCTGTACGGCATGGATCGTCAACATTGAAGAACGTCTGGCTGGCTTCACCGTAAAGCTCGCTAATGTTAGGTGCACGAAGGGCAGATGACTTAGTCGCTCTAACACGTAAGTCTTCGAAAACCTGCCAATCTAAACCAAGCTTCCAGCTTTTTGCATTGCCGATAGATGAATAGTTTGCAATACGCGCTGCAGTGTCTAACGTAAGCATATCAACACCTGGAAGACCTTCAAGAAGTGGGATAGTAACTTCAGTGAATACTTCAGAAACGTCGTATTCACCCTTGTCTTCACCTAGCGCATTAAAGAAGGTACCTGCAGCGTTTTCAGGCTCATCAATTTCACTTTTCTCTTTGCGGTATTCCACACCTGCTGCGAAACCTACATAGCCCGCTGGCAACTCGTAGATACCCGAGTTGGCGATTGTTGCGCCTGCGTTGTACTGTTCAATTTTGCTCGTACCTACAGACGTGGTATTCACATAGTCGATAGCTTCTTGTGAAGCTTGACCGTAACCCATAATGTTAAGAGGAACACAGCCATCTTCGCTTCCTGATGCACAAACAATGTTACCATTGTCATCTTCCACTGCATCTATTGCGTTGTAGAAGTTTTGCAAAATCAGATTGTTGCGATTTTCACGCTCGAGCTCTGTTTTACCGTAGTTTACAAACGCTTCGTAGTTCCATTCATCATTGATATAGCCTTCTACACCTAACACGTAGCGATAGGTTTCACGCTCGTCAGCTTCCGTACGAACACCTAAATCGGTCATCATGCGGTTAAGCTCAATACTATCAAGACCGTTTGCGTCCATGTACTCAGCAACGCTGTCATCTAAGAATGCGTTGTTGCGCGTTATAGTTGTTTCATCGCTATAGAAAAAGAACGCTGGTTGCGCCATAGAAATAGCACGAGTGCGTGCGTATTTAGCTTGCGCATAAACCGTAGTGTCGTCATTAAGCTCGTAGTTACCCTTAACGTTTAGATTAGTGCGGTCGAATTCTGGCTGTAGCTGTGTGAACTGGCGAAGGTTGAAAGAATCACAGTTTGCGCAGAAAACACCATCTACTTGGTCACCAATATAGATGTCTTTAATTGAACCGTCGGCGTTGAAGGTTTTCGTTCCATCGCCGAATACACCCGCATTGTTGATTACGTAGTAACCCGCGTTAGCAGTGTAAATATCATCTGGGTAGGCGGTTGAATCTAATTGATCTTCACTGCGCTCGTAACCCATGATGCTTTCAAAGCTCATGTTGCGATAGGGTGTAGCAGTCCAAGGGTTGTCTAAAGCATCTAGTGACTCTTGAGAGCTGTATTCAGCAGCAAAAGCGATATTGCCGCGGTCGTTGTCAAAGTTAAAACCATAAGACGCTTGGTACTTATCGTTTTTATAGCCATTTTCCTGCGCAAAGCCTTGCGTTGCGCTAACATCAAACCCTTCAATATTCTTTTTAAGAATGAAGTTAACCACACCGGTCACAGCGTCGGCACCGTATACGGCAGATGCACCGCCTGTTACGATTTCTACGCGCTCAATCCATGACGTTGGAATAGTGTTGGTATCGACAGCAGCAGTACCCGCTGATGAAGAGACATGACGCTTACCGTCAACCAAAACAAGCGTGCGGTCGGTGCCCATACCGCGAAGGTCTAGAATGTTTAAACCCGCAGTACCGATGAATTGACTTGAGTTACCTAGCGAGAACGTATTCGCCAATGAAGGCAGTTCGTTAAGCACCTCTCCAATGTTCATCGCGCCAGAGTTAAGTAGTGACTCGCCAGAAATAGCGGTAACAGGCGAAGGTGCGATTGCGCCCTGACGAGAAATTCGTGAACCTGTAACTTGAATTTTTTCAACATCAGCGCTTTCTGTAGTTGAATCTTGCGCTATTACGTTGCCAGATGTCAGAGCGACACTACCAGCCAATGCTAACCGAACAGCAGTTGCAATGTTTTTCATGGATTGTTCCTAATGAATTAGAATTTATATGCTTGTTGTTAAATAAGGCCCAAAATTGTAGGCAAGCCTTACCATGTCGATTTATATTCGGATTTATACTTATGTCTAAGAGGGCGCGCATTCTAATGAGCAGGAACAAGCGAAATCAATTTTTTTCGATGAAACAACGCACTCCTTTTAGGTGGTTAACATTTAATTTATTTCTGATTAAATAGTAGGGTTTCGCTATGTATTGCGGGCGTTGTTTTAAACGTGAGCAGATCTAGTTTCTTTCATAACCAATTGTTCAAATTGTGGTGTGAATGAGCGCTTATTGACCTAATTTCACCTTGAGCTCATTCCAATAAAAATAAAGATATTGCAACCGAAATTTTGGGGATCTGGTTTGGCAGGTCAACTATTGGTCATATGAAAATTAGTTTTGCATTTCAGCGTAATAATTTGTGCTTTTATCGACGCGCTGAGAGTGTTAATTAAATTGTTGCGAATAGGTTAATCATAGGCGGCTTTTTCTTATTTTTAATCACTTACTACCACCCTAATTACACGTGTGAGAAATGTGTTGCTCATTGCCGGGTTATTAATCGAGGATAAACAATCAAACTAAATATTAACTCGGTTTTTGCCCGAGTTTTTCGATTGGTAAAGTGCTTTGTCTGCGTTTTCAAACAAAGCTTCAAAGTGGTAGGCGACTTTCGGAGCGCTAGCTACGCCGAAGCTTGCTGCAAGTTTGCCTTATTGCAAACTTGCTTTAAAGATATGAAGGAAATTGATAAAACTAGCGTTAAGCAGAGCGCTTAAGGGTTAATTCTCGTCTTACTATCGCAGCACCAGCGCTAAGTGCTTCAAGTTTACCTCTTGCAACATCTCGTGAAAGGGGAGCCATACCACAATTAGTACAAGGGTAGAGCTTATCTGCGTCTACGTACTTCAATGCTTCGCGCAAAGTAGCGGCGACTTCTTCTGGGGTTTCTATAGTGTCGGTGGCAACATCAATGGCACCTACCATCACCTTTTTGCCTTTAAGAAGCGAAATCAGCTCAATAGGAACATGGGAGTTGTGGCATTCTAACGACACCATATCGATGTTCGACTTCGCTAGCTTAGGGAAGCTTTCTTCATATTGACGCCATTCTGAGCCTAGCGTTTTCTTCCAGTCGGTATTTGCTTTAATGCCGTAACCGTAGCAAATATGAACAGCGGTTTCACATTTTAAGCCTTCAATAGCACGCTCTAATGCGGCGATACCCCATTCATTAACTTCATCGAAAAACACGTTAAAAGATGGCTCGTCAAACTGGATTATATCTACACCCGCAGCCTCTAGTTCTTTCGCCTCTTGGTTTAAAATTTTTGCAAATTCCCATGCAAGCTTTTCGCGGCTTTTATAGTGGTCGTCATACAAGGTATCGACCATAGTCATTGGTCCAGGAAGTGCCCATTTAATAGGCTGATCAGTCTGGCTTCTTAAAAACTTGGCATCTTCAACAAATACCGATTTTGGTCGCGTAACCGCTTGGGTTACAACAGGTACGCTAGCATCGTAACGATTGCGAATACGCACGGTTTTACGGTTTTCAAAATCTACGCCATCAAGATGTTCTATGAATGTGGTCACAAAGTGCTGACGGGTTTGTTCTCCATCGCAAACAATGTCGATGCCAGAAGCGGTCTGCTCCTGAAGTGTAACGCGCAGCGCATCTTTTTTACCTTCTTCCAGCGCTTCATTTTCTAACTTCCAAGGCGACCATAGCGTTTCGGGTTCTGCCAGCCATGATGGTTTTGGAAGACTGCCTGCAATAGAGGTGGGGAGTAGTTTTTTCATGTAGTTTGGTTTCTTTTAATCAATAATTCGGATAGGTGAATACAGGGCAGGGCGTACTGCCCTTTTCATCGATATTTCGAATTCAATTAGCCCTGTTCGAACGTTATGAGCCGCGCTATAAAAAGGTATTATTAGGCATAGCTTGCCGCAAATTGCTGTAGCTTGTGTTGATAAGGCTTCAGAAAATTATCTTCTACAAACTTGCCTTGCTCAACAGCGAGCTGGCTGCGCTCTTCACGGTCATACACGATGCGTGTTACAGAATGGTCGCTATTTTTTAAATTTGGCTTGTAGCTTAGACCTGCTTGTGCGTTTGCGTTGTAAATTTCTGGGCGATAGATTTTCTGGAACGTCTCCATGGTCGCAATCGTGCTAATAAGCTCTAAATTGGTGTAGTCGTTTAGCAAATCGCCGAAGAAATAAAAAGCAAAAGGCGCGGCGCTGTTGTGCGGCATGAAATAGCGCACGTTTAAGCCCATCTTTTTAAAATATTGCTCAGTTAGCGACGTTTCATTAGGCTGATATTCCACACCTAATACAGGGTGCTGGTTCTCTGTTCTGCGGTAGGTTTTGTTGTCAGAAACACTCAAGCAAATTACTGGCAGCTTTGAAAAGTGTGTTTTATAGGCTTCTGAATTAACAAAGTATTTAAACAGTTTGCCGTGGAGGTCGCCAAAGTCGTTGGGTACACTGAAAGACGACTGTCCACGGTTATGATTCGATAGACGAACGCTAAAATCATAATCGCGCACATAAGACGAGAAGTTGTTACCCACGATACCTTGGGTGCGTTTACCGGTTTGCTTATCGATGATATTGGTTTGCAATATCTCGATAGTGGGGAAGGTGTTGCCGTTTCCTTCTATATCAATATCTACCGATACTATTTCTAGTTCAACGGCATAGCGGTCACCACGTTTATTGTCCCAGCTAGCTAACGCGTTAAACCGATTGTTAATCATACTTAACGCATCGCGTAAATTCTCTTTTCGGCGCTCACCTCGCGCCAAATTAGCAAAATTAGTAGTAATGCGCGTATTGTCTGACGGGTGATAATCTTCATCAAACTTGACGCTGTTAATAGTAAAAGAGAAATTTGTGTCCACGTTACTGTTCATGAAAATGCGCTTCTATCCAAAAGATTAAACCGAGTGTTGTAACTGCTGTAAAAGCTATAGGTACGTTATACGGGGTTTTAATTATGAGTAAAAATGACTTAATTTCATTTTTTAATGAATTTTATTCATTCGTGAGCTTTAATTTAGGCAGAGTTAGTACTTGGCGGTAGTTTGTCGTATCAATGTCGTAGCAATTTCGTGAGCAATTAAGCAAAATCCTCAGTGGTTTTGTTTTTAGTGAAAGGGATTTTTAATGAAAGAAACTATTAACAGTGAGGCATTGAAGTGTTTTAGACGGGAAAAATCCTGGTCTCAGGAAAAATTGGCTAATGCGGCGGGATTAAGTTTACGCACAATCCAACGGGTAGAAAATACGGGGATAGCCTCGCTAGAAACCAAGCTCGCACTTTCATCAACACTCAATGTGAGCATTGAACAGCTCTCAAGTTCTGCATTTACCTCTTCATTTTTCAACCCTCGTAAGTATCAAGCGAGATACGGTTATTTCGGGGCTGGGCTAGGTCTTCTTTTCGCTTATAGCGGCATTGTGTCAGGTGTATTTTTGAGTAACGTCAGTTATGGCGATGCTGGCGTATGGTTGGGTGCAGTGGGCGCGTTCATAGGGTTAAGTTTTGGCTTTATTGGGGTTTTAGCTAAAAGAGCAAAGTCGAATACTTGAACGGAAAATACTAACAAACTAAGCCCCAAGTCAATTCGACTGACAGTATTTGTTACAAACGGACATAAATCGCTGGTGAAGTTAAGGCTACACTATGGATAGTATAGAAGCCTTTGGGCGCTCTCTGAATTAAAGGTAGATCACAGCTGATAAACAAGGATGAGTTATGAGAAAGCAGACACATGCTAAAAGCGAATCGCTTTTTAACAGTATTTTGCGCATAGGGGTATTTTGGACACTACAACCTGCTTTTATTGCAATTTCTTTGTACTTGGCGCATTCAGGCGCCTCAATTGATGCGCATACTTTATATATTGCTGCTGCATTTTGCATTATTACTTTACTTGAAGTCGTCATTCCAGCGCGGTCTAGCTGGCGAAAAAACATAGGAGAAAACGCAGCGCTTCTTGGGTTTGTGTTTGTAGCAGCAATCGCCTATGTCGCGGTAGAGACACTTTATGAAGCTTCGCTTTTTCGATGGATGGAAAATTTTAACCAGGCATGGCAACTGGATGTTTGGCCAACACAATGGCCCGTTATTGTGCAAGTCCTAATAATTTTCGCAGCATTCGAATTTGTCAACTATTGGTATCATAGGGCGTCTCACCGTTGGGGATGGCTTTGGAGGTTGTCAGGACACGGTGCTCACCATGCGTTTAAAAAACTAAGCAGCTTGAATTCTTTGGCAAATCATCCAATAGAGGCGTTTTTCCTTATCCTCCCGAGGGCTATTGTGGGTTTTCTTCTGGGTGGAGAAGCAGTTGGTGCTGCATTTGTTTCACTAACGGCAGTAACGGCATTACTTGCACACAGTAATTTGCGCCTAAACTCGGCGATAGTAGGCTGGTTCTTTACCACCAATCGCTATCATGTTCACCATCACTCTCAAATTATCAGTGAAAGTAACACTAACTTTGGCTGCGTGTGTATTCTTTGGGATCGGTTATTTGGAACGTTTCAGGACGCTGATACTGAAGATACTGGTATTAGTGAGGAACAGCCCAGTTACAGAGCACTTTTTGCGATGCCGTTTAAAAAATAGGGTTTTGCTTTACAACTAACATTGATAGCAAGAAACGCTTTGTACCTACCTAAAATCATGAAGAGCCATGAACTGTTTAACTCTCTATAAGACCAGTTCTATGAGTGATGGTGTGCCCGCCATTAGTGGTTGCGCAACGCGTCGATCAGCTCGTCTTTGTTCATGTTTGAGCGGCCTTCAATACCTACCTCTTTTGCTTTTTGGTAAAGCTCATCTTTAGTGCGGTCCTCGTACTTCTTGCCTTTTCCGCCATCTTTAGAAGGCGTTTGTTCGCTGTTTGCCTGTGCATTGGCAATACGTGCTGACTTTTCTTTGCTATAGCCTTCATCGCGAAGCGCTTCGTAAGTATCGTCGTTTTTAATTTGAGTACCGTGATCCTTAGCCATTTTGAAACTCCTGTTTTGCAATGTATTTAAAATTATAGATTTAACTATGTTACATACTCTGTATTCACCAAGATGGTTTAGCTTCGCATGAATGACAATCGGTGCTTTCTGAAAAATTGTTAGATAGAAGCGTCATAAAAAATGTCATTCATCGCAAACGCTCAAATGCTCAAAATACCACTGCACCGCAATGTAACGGCTTAAGGCGTTAAAACTTCTTGTATTGTCAATTTTAGTGCGTTTCATGCACGCAAAAAGTGCATTTGAGTCAATGGTTTACGTTTTTTATCCTATTGCACGTTCAAAATTAAGTCTTTAGTCTGAAGATATTGTAGATGGAAGGCAGAGCGAAATATGAATAATAATGTACAACAAACCACGGTGAATTCGTCACGTCGCAACTGGTTAAAGTCAGTAGGTTTAGGCGCTGGTGCAGTGGCATTGACTACTAGTGTCGACGGTATCATGGGTGAACTCTATGCAGCAGGAATGCCCACCGAACACTTTCCATCAGCTACCCCTAATGTGAACGACGGTCTTATTCGCTTATCGTCAAATGAAAATGCTTTTGGCCCATCAAAGAAAGCTGCAAAAGCGATGCAAAGCGAGCTTTTAAATTTAGCACGTTACACTGATGCTACCGTTGAAGTATTAGCGCAAAAAATTGCAGAGCAAGAGGGCGTATCTGCCGACCAAATTGTTATTACAAACGGCTCATCACCTATTCTTTTTGGCTACGCTGACTGGATCACGAAAAATGGCAACAAACTAGTTACCTCTATGGCAACCTATGAAGGGGTGCCGCGAGGCGCTGAGTTTATGGGGGCAGATGTCACTTATGTCCCCCTTGCGGCAGACATGACATTTGACCTTGATGCGATTGAGGCAGCTGTAACCGAAGATACTACCGCCGTGTATGTATGCAATCCAAATAACCCCACGGGGAGCATGGTCGATGCAGCCAAACTGACTGCTTTTGCAAAGCGCGTGTCAAAGAAAGCACAGGTGTTTATCGATGAGGCCTACATTGAAATGTCTGATGCTTATCCAGCTAATGTGCAATCTAAGCTAGTAGCAGAAGGCCACAACGTGGTGATATGCCGCACCTTTTCTAAGATTCACGCAATGGCAGGCCAGCGTTTAGGCTACGCCATTATGCCCACCGAACAGGCTAAAACTATGGGAGGCATGCTACGCATGGGTGGTGTGAACTACTTGGCACTCGTGGCGGGAATGGCAAGTATGGACGACCATGCGAACTTAAACACAATGCGTTCACGCATTAAAACCGAGCGTGAAAAACTAGTGAAAGTGGCTAAGGAGTTGAACCAGCCGTATGCACCAAATCCGCAAGGGAATTTTATCTATATGGATACGGGTATGCCGCACGATGAATTCGCGGAAAAAATGAAAGCTCAGGGTGTAAAGGTGGTAGGGCGCACATGGCCAGGTTACGACTCGTGGTCACGGATCAGTGTCGGCACGCCTTCAGAAACAGATGCGTGCGTTAAAGCATTAAAAGCAGTACTTGCTTAGAAAAAACAATAATAACACCTAGCGCAGAAAGAAAAGGCTGAACACTAATTGTGTTCAGCCTTTTTAATAGTAGTTGTGCGAAAATGCACGCTATTTTTTATAGGATAAACTAAGTTTAAACTTTACTTTAATCCTTCCTTAAGTCTCTATTCTAGCCCTTATTTTTCGATAGCAAACGTTAAGCCTGCTTTTTCTTCTAGGCGACTAATTAACTTATCGCCTAAGGCTGCTGCTGGTGTGAAAAAGCCGCCAGATAGGTTAACGTCTTTACACAAGCAAAGCGCCGATTCTGAAATCATCTTGCTGGTAGAACCATAGCCAGGGTCTTTATCGCCTTTAACCGAAACGGCTAGCATATCGCCATTGGTGGCTGTACCTACAAACATCACATCGTAAAAACCGTTCTCACGCTCTTCTTTACTTGGGCCTTCACCAGGCTTAGGGCCATCATCGCTAGCCAGCGACTTATCTTTAGCGACGTGGTTTGCCATGGCTTCACCTTTCTCGCCAGGCCCCGTCATCATCATTTCATCGTACTGGAAGTTTTTACCATAGGCATAGCCACCTAAATAGTTCGTGCGGTGAACGTTTTTCGTATTGATTGCCGCCATAATGAAGGGGGCAACCCATGTACCTAATTGCTCGTCGAAATAAGGTTTGTTGCCGTCGGGCTGAGGCTGGTTTGATGCGCCATCGGTTAACGAATGCGGGTTGATAAGCGCGGCCATTACCGATTTGTCTTTGTGAGCAGCAGCCATGGTTGCTTTAAGGCTAGCAGCCGTGCCACCAGAGAAGGTTCCCTGCATCTTGCGAACGCGACCTTTAACGTATTCAATCACGTCGCCAGTTTGCTTTTTAGCATGCGCTTGTAAGTAGTGAACACCTAAGTCAAATGGTACTGAGTCAAAGCCGCAAGAAAATACAATGTTTGCGCCAGTTTCTTTGGCCTTCGCTTCATACTTATTGATCATTTGGTGCATCCATGCCGGCTCACCGCATAAATCTGTATATCCCGTACCATTATCAACACACGCAGAGAGTAACTTTTCACCGTAAATTTGATAAGGGCCCACTGTGGTGAGTACAACCGCAGTTCGTTTAGTCATAGCGTCTAGCGCGTCGGCATCATCACCGTCGGCTACAATGCTGGCAACACTATCACTAATACCCAGTTCCTGTTTTACATCGGTAAGTTTGGCTTCATTGCGACCTGCAACTGCCCATTTCACACTGCTGTCATTACCATACTGCGCCTGAAAGTACTCAGCTACTAGCTTGCCCGTAAAACCTGTAGCACCGAAGATAACTACATCAAATTCCCGTTCGTTACTCATTGTTTTGTCCTGTCTTATTTCGTTTTGACACGTGTCATCAATATACGATACCCAATATACGCACAAGCGAGGTTATCTATCATTTTTTTCGGTAATATTTGTCTATTCACGAAATTAAACGGTAGGCGATAAAGCGTTAGTTTAATGACTTAACAAACTTAGCCAGACGCGTTAATCCTTCGTTTAAGCGGTCCATACCCGTAGCGAAAGACAGCCTTACATAGTGGTCGGCATTGTGCTCGCCAAAATCATTGCCAGGCGTAAGTGCCACATGATGTTGTGAGAGCAGGGCGTCACAAAACTCAATAGCACTTAGCCCTGTGTGTTTAATATTGATGAAAGCGTAAAAAGCACCGTCTGGCTGGGCATCTAAACTAAGGCCGATTTTTTCAAGTGCATTAAAAACGAAAGAGGCCCGCTTTGTCAGGTTGATACGATTTTGTTCGCATTGCGCCAATGCCTCAGAAGTAAAACACGCAAGGGCGGCTTTTTGCGAAAGGGTGGAGGGGCAAATGAACAAGTTCTGTGCGAGCTTTTCAACGATGGGGGTCATCGCTTCAGGCACAACACACCAGCCGAGACGCCAGCCGGTCATGCCAAAATATTTAGAGAAGCTATTAATTACTACTACAGTGTCTTCCAGCTTATCATTAGCAAGTACGGTTCGAAGTAAGGCGTTCTTGTTGCTGGTTGACTGGTTAGCATCGTTATCAATAGAAAGCGAAAGATCCAAGTAAATCTCATCAACAATCAAGAAACCGCCGTTGGCTTTGCAGTATTCGCCAATTTTAATCAACTCGTCTATATCAATTGCTGTACCTGTCGGATTGGCCGGTGTGGCTATAAGCACGCCTTTTGTGTTTTGCTTCCAATTATCGGCAACACTTTCAGCGGTTAATTGAAAGTTATCCTCGCTACGTGTTGGCACCAGCGTTACCTCTGCGCCAAATGCGTTTAAAAAGCGTCGGTTACAGGGGTAAGACGGATCGCCCAATATCACGTTATCGCCGGGTTCAACCAAGGCAGCACTTGCCAAAAGTAAAGCACCAGACGCGCCGGCGGTTACGACCACGCGTGAAGGACTTACCTTTACGCCGTGTTTAGTTTCATAAAAGCGGGCTATGGCTTCTCGGAGCTCAGGCATACCTAGCGCAGACGTATAAGGATAATCTGGAATATTCAAGCTTTCTTTCATTGCCGTAAGTACAGGCTCGGGAGCGCCAAAATCAGGCTCACCAAGATTAAGACGAATAACATCTTTACCTTGCTTTTCTAGAGCCGTGGCCTTTTCACCATAGGCCATGGCAAGAAACGGAGAGATAGCGGTAGCACGAGAGGCAAACTTCAAAACAAAACCCTTATTAGTTGTGCCAGTTCAAACAGTACTGCAATTAGGGATCACTCTTGAGTAGGATTCAAGAAAATTCTTTGAATAGTATGTTTAACCTGTTGGCTTACATCGTTGCTAAGTAGTTAAACGTATAAATTTCTCAGCTAACTCATCTAACGTTTCTTTCTTGTTCGGGTCTGGTTTAACGACATCTATAGGGCACACTGCCACGCAGGTAGGGGCATCGTAATGCCCCACGCATTCGGTACAACGATTAGCATCTATTTCGTACACGTTATTTCCCATGCTAATTGCTGAATTAGGGCACTCAGGTTCGCACATATCGCAATTAATGCAGCTATCTAGAATAAGCAGTGCCATGAATTATACCTCGCTCATGCTCTGTTTTTTTACGGCACTATCCGGTTTGCGAAATGGGTTACGAGTATCAACGCCTTCATCCAGATTTCGTAGCAGTAGAGCAAAATCTAGGTCTACATCGCAAGGTAGAGGTATTCTAACTTGGTGCCCTGAACCTTTGGCATCGCTAATATAAAGATTTTTCTTATCCAGCATTTCATTAAGCGCAAAGGTAATGTTTCTGCTTGGTGTCATCAGTTCTAGCGAGTCCCCTACACAGAATTTGTTCTTAACATCTATAATCGCAAAACCAGTTTCGTCGCAGCGGCCTAGCACTTCACCAACAAATTGCTGTTTATCGCTGACAGAATGCCCGTATTCGTAGTTCTGATACGTTTGGTGTGAGTGACGACGCAGGAAACCTTCCGTATAACCTCGATGAGCCAAGGTTTCCAAGCTTCCCATTAACGAGTTGTCGAAGGGTTTACCTGCTACTGCGTCGTCAATGGCTTTGCGATAAACTTGCGCTGTTCGAGCGCAGTAGTAGTGTGATTTTGTGCGGCCTTCTATTTTTAAGCTATGCACGCCCATTTTGGTTAGACGGTCGACATGCTGAACGGCACGCAAGTCTTTTGAATTCATAATATAAGTGCCATGTTCGTCTTCAAAGGCAGGCATCAATTCGCCGGGCTTTTCTTTTTCCTCTAACATAAATGCATGAGTAGTTGGCGCGCCTTCACCAAGGGTGGGAATGACCGTTTGAGGTGCCGAAACGGCTTTATCAATTTCGGTGGCTTGAACGATATCACCGATTTCGTTTTCGCTTCCCGCCTTAACATCATAAGACCAACGACAAGCATTGGTACAAGTGCCTTGGTTAGGATCTCGTTTATTCATGTAGCCAGACAATAAACAGCGCCCGGAGTACGCCATGCAAAGCGCGCCATGAACAAACACTTCTAATTCCATGTCTGGCACTTGCTCGCGGATTGTTTCAATTTCCTCAAGTGAAAGTTCTCTCGATAAAATAACGCGCTCAATGCCTTGTTTCTGCCAAAACTTCACCGTGGCGTAGTTCACAGCATTGGCCTGAACACTTAAATGAATTGGCATGTGAGGGAATGCATCGCGCACCATCATAATTAGTCCGGGATCTGACATAATTAGCGCGTCAGGTTTCATAGCAATTACCGGCGCAATATCATTAAGGTAAGTGCCAAGCTTGCTGTTGTGAGGGGCAATATTACTCACCACGTAGAATTTCTTGCCTAGGGCATGCGCTTCTTCTATACCTATCGCTAAGTTTTCGAGGCTAAATTCGTTATTTCTCACGCGTAGCGAGTAGCGGGGTTGACCAGCATAAACAGCGTCTGCTCCATAGGCAAAAGCGTAACGCATATTGCGCAAGCTACCTGCCGGAGCAAGTAATTCTGGTGCGTTAAACGTTTGGTCGGAAAGTTTTAACGCTGAATCTTCACATTGAATTGAAGAACTGTTACGAGAAGAAGTGTTTGAAGTCATATATAAAAACCGCTACTAGACGCCTTTAACAAGGCGGCGGATTCTATAAGTACACCGTGAGGCCCTCAAGGCAAATCAGGCAAGGGGTTGATGGAGATCAAATTATTTCTGCATATTAGACTGAGCAGCAAGGCAATTGCACTAAGACAAATGTAGTGAGAACTTATAGCAAAATAATCAATCACCTTAATTGACGCACTAAAACGACGAATCACCATGGGCAAAAGCCGCCAGGTAGGGTAGGCTAGAAATTCACAATAATAAGGACTAACTGCATGCTGCAATTGAACATTTTTCATAAAGCGGCGCGACAAATAAAAGCCTCCGGCAAATCGGTTATTGCGATTACGGTATTGTTTGTTGTGTCTACGTCTTCAGCTTGGGCCGCGCTGCCAAGCATTGGTGAATTCACTAGCGATATGACCAAAAAAGACGGTCTAATTCCTGTTTACTATGACGATGAAAGTGACAAAGTGTATTTAGCGGTGCCAACAGGTAACGCCGAATATTTGTTTCAAAGCAGCTTGCCCTACGGTGTAGGCTCGAACGACATTGGCCTCGATCGCGGACAGCTTGGCGAAACCCGTTTGGTAAGCTTCGTAAAGTTTGGTAACAAGGTTTTATTAAAGCAGCATAACACCAAATATCGAGCGGCCCACGGCAGCGACGCTGAAAAGCAAAGCATTGATGAAGCGTTTGCTGATTCGGTTATTGCAGGTTTTATGCTGGTAGCGAAAAGCGATAACGCCAGCCTTATCGATTACACGCCTTTTTTATTAAGTGATATTCACGGTATCGGTAACCGCATGGCGCGCACCAATCAAGGTAGCTTTAGCGTAGATAAAATGCGAAGCGGGGTATACTTACCTAAAACCAAAGCCTTTGAAAAGAACACTGAGCTAGAAGCGTTAGTTACTTTTGCTGGCAAAAAGCCGGGTGAATACGTTCAGCAAGTTACCCCCGACCCAGAAAGCGTGTCGGTGCACTTACATCATTCCTTTGTGGCACTGCCTGACGACAACTATACGCCTAGGGAGTACCACCCATATTCAGGCTATTGGAAATTTAGCTATTTCGATTACTCAACACCTATTAGTGAACCTACTGAGCAGCGTTTTATTACCCGCCATCGCTTAAACAAGAAAACGCCCCATGCAGCAATGAGCGAAGCAGTGGAGCCAATTGTGTATTACCTAGATCCAGGTATCCCAGAGCCGGTGATGACCGCGCTTAAAGAGGGAGCAAGCTGGTGGAACCAAGCCTATGAAGCTGCAGGCTACAAAGACGCGTTTCAGGTAAAAGTATTGCCTGAAGGTGCCGACCCTATGGACGTGCGCTACAACGTTATTAACTGGGTACATCGCGCAACGCGGGGCTGGTCGTACGGTTCGTCGGTTGTCGACCCGCGTACGGGGGAAATTATCAAAGGTCACGTTACTTTAGGTTCGCTGCGTGTAAGGCAAGATTATTTAATTGCCCTTGGCCTAACCAGCCCATTTAAAGACGGCAACACCGACACCACTTTGCAGCAAGAAATGGCGCTGGATCGCATTAGGCAGCTTTCTGCTCACGAAGTAGGGCACACACTAGGCATAGCGCACAACTTTGCGGCAAGTGAAAATAACCGTGCGTCGGTAATGGATTATCCTCACCCTAAAATAAGCATTAAAAACGGCAAAATTAGCCTTGAAGGCGCGTATGACAAAGGCATAGGCGCATGGGATATTCACGCCGTAGCGTATGGCTATCAAGACTTTGCCAGCGACGTAGAAGAAGCCGAAGCTTTGGCAAAAATTATCGTTAAAGGTCGTAATGAAGGGTTAAGCTTTAAATCAGACCCAGATACCCGCAGTAGCCGTCATGCGTCAGCAAATGGTCATATGTGGGAAAACGGTAGTAACCCGCTAGATGCCTTCGATGAAATTTCACAAGTGCGCGAACTGGCGTTAGCCAATTTGGGTTTAGATACGTTGAGCCCAAACAGCAGCTTGTCATCGCTCGAAAATGCTTTAGTGCCCATTTACTTGTTACATCGCTATCAGCTAGAAGCCGTAGCAAAGCAAGTAGGCGGCTTAGTTTACGAATATGAACGCAAAGGCGATTACACCCAAACGCAAGGGCAGCAATTTGTCGCCCCCGCAGTGCAGCAGCGCGCTATGCAGCAGTTAATCACTGCTACTACGGCGGATTACCTTACTATACCTGAATCGGTACTCGCGCTTATTCCACCTACAGCCTACGGTGACGACATTACCCGCGAGCACTTTAAGGGTAAAATGGGATTAATGTTAGACCCAGTTTCTGCGGCCGCTTCGGCGTCAAATTTTGCGTTTGAGTTGTTATTGCACCCAGAGCGCTTGAATCGCCTAGAGTGGCAAGTAAAAAGCAGTAAAGATAGACGCAAAAAAGTGGGCGTTTCAATGCTGGTGAAGCAAATACTTAGCGTACACTGGTATAAAAATAAGTCGCAAAGTCCACTAGCAAAGCGCTTACAGTCAGTTTCATTAAATGCCGTGATGAAAGCGGTCACTAACGACAAGCTGGCGCCAGAAGTAAGAATGGAAGCTGAACTTGCTTTACTTGAATTTAGCGAGTGGCTAGATGATGAAGCTGACGACAATCAGTATGAGATACTAAAAGAGCAGTTCGATACTTACTGGTCCAGTAAAACGTGGCCAGGTAGCTTCGAAGTAGAACCACTACCGCCAGGTTCGCCTATTTAAGAGTAAGTAAAGGGGCAGTGTAGTGCAATCTTGATGAGTAGCTAGTGCCGCAGAGTAATACTGCGGCACGGCGTATTGTTATATCTATTGGGCTAGCTTTGCTACTGGCCCCTATGCCAACACGCAAATAATAGCGGACAAAATTGAGCAAGACATTAATCTTTCAAAAGTGATACTCATATTACGTCTATTTAGACCAAGTAATGAATCGTTACTTACTCGTACCAAAGAGCAGATAATCTGACACTACTTCATCATGCACGTAACCTGTATGAGCTTGCAGATAATTAACTACACCGTATTTGTATACACCAGGGACTGGAACTTTGTAGGTTTTTTGGGCAACTGAGATGGCAACATTGGCGTACTGGCCTTTTAATTCGCCAACACTGCTCTCATCTATTGGGTAAGACAAAAGATCATTAGGATCGCTAAACGCAATTACTCTCTTTTTTGGGTTAGCGTTTCTAGCATCAATAGTACCGTCATCTAAGATTGAGTGTAGTACGTCATAATCGCTAGCCATTTTCTCAGACAACGTTTTCGGAGCTTTGTTTACCAAATCTCCGGTATTTAATAGAGCGATTTGATTTGCCATCATATAAATCATATCGACTCTATTATCTAGAACATGACCACCATCCGCCTTCAGTTCACTGAGAACATCAATAAGGATCTTAGAGCCTAGACTAAAGGTGACAACAATGAGCTTTTCATTCTCATCAATCTGCTTTTTCAAATCTAAAACTTGGTTTCTAACCCTTTTTATTATCTGTTTTTTTGAGCTGCCCGTATACATGACTACGTCAACAATTCCATCATTAAGCAGCCTATCTTTCGCGAGTTTCGTCGTCTCGGTTCTATTTGAATTTAATACAGGGTCGTCATCAATATTCCTTAGTTTGATTTTGGCTTGAGACGTGATGTCCAACCACCACAATACATTGAATCTTAGAGTTTGACCCTTGTAGCTAAAGCTATCGAGAGAGTCATCAATGTAGGGACTTTTTATTTTAAGTGCTGAACGTAAATCTTTGATAACGCGCGAGTAGTCACTGATACCCCCGGTGGAAGAATATCCCCCCATTCCATGTATAAAAACTATTCGAATATCTTTGTTCGTCCCCTCAATTACGTCGACAATTCCATCAAATTCAATGTTTCCGCTGGGGCCAGCGTAAACTTCATTCACTTTATTTGTTTTAACGATACAGCCGGAGAGGGCGGAGACTGTGAGCAGTAAGATAATATAGTTTTTCATATTAGAGTCCTTTTGATTTGTTATCACAAAGAACTCTTTATTCAGTGGCACTGAAAATCGGCAAAAAGACGTCATCCTTGTATATTCGAAAATAGAACAGAAAATGTTCAATTACAACACTAGTAGCTAACCGAGACTGCTTTTACAAAAAATTCAATCTAGAGAATAACGCCATTTACATATTTACCGTAGACCCAGCCTCTGTGGGAAAAGCCTACTATGACTTCTAACCTAAAATGTCCGCTTTCTTTAAAACACTATGAACTAAAATTGATTAAAAAAATTGGGTATGGGACCTAGAGCTTTAAACTTCTGAGGATGGTTTTGATGTATTCAATCATCATGGAACACGTCCCTCAACTGGACGCCAATCATCTCAACGAAGCACGACGATTTGTGACTCTTGTCGACGCGTGTTATGAATCCCGTACCCCCTTGGTGCTGGCGGCACAAGTCCCGCTCGACGAATTGATCGTCAATGGCAAGGGAGGAAACTCGAGTTCCTTTGCGACTACTATGATCCGCACCAAAGAAGGGAAATATTATGAGTGGTCGGCGACGGGGCGAGTTGGCGTGTCACTGGCACAATTTTCGTCTGCCAATGATCTTGCTTTTTCCTTTCGACGAGCCGCGTCTCGGTTGGTAGAAATGGGAGGAAAGGGATGGAGACGGCAATAACCTCTTACGATAAGGTGCTCCACCAACTAAAAAGTACCTCTTATTAGTTACAGAGCCAAGAGTTGCGCTTGCAGTGCTGTTTTTGTCCATTGGTTTACAAGCTTTTCGAAAGTATTTTTAATGCCCCATCTCGTTTTTCACTTTGTTTTCTAATTTATTTAAGAAGTCAAAAACTCGAGCGCTGGCTTCTTCCATTTTGTTTAGGTGTGTGATTAACGTTGCTCCATCCCCGTTTTCATGTGCATTTAGAGCCGCAATGCCTGACTGATGGACTAATGCATGGGGCCCCTCTAAATGTGAATACTCCGCGTAATGACTGTAATGTTTCTTACCATCTCCTTCATAATACCACTTACCCAATCGACACTGGTGATGGTCTGCAAAATCATCTTTTGTCTTTTCACTTTCTCCCCGGATAGTTCGATACACTTCAACCTTCCAAACCAAATGATCTAATTTAACGGTCTGGATAAAAGTACTGACGCTAGAAAGAGAAATAACATTAGCCATGTCTTCAGCAATATGGGCAACGTTGTCAAGGGATGCGCTTATTTGCGATGCAGAACTAGCTACTTGCAAGGTTTGTTGTGTACTTTCCTTGATTTGATGATAAGTACTGTCTGTCCTTTCAGAAGCCTTTACCGTCAAATCTGAAATTTTAGACGATGCTTCAGACGAACGACTAGCAAGCGTTCTAACTTCATCCGCGACTACAGCAAAACCTCGCCCTTGCTCCCCAGCTCTAGCTGCCTCAATGGCTGCGTTTAACGCTAGAAGGTTTGTTTGTTCTGAGATACTTTGTATTTGCCCAATAAATGACTCAATATCTTTACTGGATTGTGCAAGCGACTCAATTGAACTATTGATAGCGTCTGAATTTCCCGTCATTGCATTCAGCACTTCAACACAGTTTGAAAGGGCTGTACTAGTGCCACTAATATCTTCAAGCACATTGTCTAAACGAATTTTTTCTGCGTGCAGTTGAGTCGCAGAATGAGCCACGTCATGCCTCACTAAATCCAATGAATCAAGCGAGTGAAAAAAGTTTTTTACAATGGTTCGTTCGACATTAACTTTTCTGGCGAGTTCTTCAGCTTCTTCATAAGACTGGTGTAAACGAGACTCCATTTGCAAGAGCTGCCCTTGCAGCCTTTCGTTTTCCTTTTTGAGATTCTCCATCTCAGTGTTTGAATTCGTCGCTACAGGCTGTTTATTAAACCACATTAGTTTGCGTCCTTGGCATCGTTTAGGATTCTGTGCAATGTTGTTTAGCTTAGACTAATTAATTTAAAACAGTCAAAAATGATTAAAGTGTTAGTCGCTAATTAGAAATATCCTTTATTGGATGAAAGTATTCAACGCGAGCTAAATATCGCTTCGCCTACCTCGCCTGCAAATATATTTGCAAAAAATTCATTTTGGAATGCTTTCAACAGTTCGGCGCTGTTTTTTACTTACTAACACCACCAACTAAGATGATCAGTTTTGTTCTGATGAGACAGTCTGTCAGGTTTATAATCGAAGGCTGGTGTTTTTGTATTTTGGCGTTCGTCGCCTCTAAAATTATTTCTTCGAAACGCGTGTGTGATCTCAACGCGAACTATCAGGTTTTTGTTACCTTTCTAGTTATATGCGTTG
Organism: Alteromonas sp. ABD4_190; assembly: GCF_056160105.1. Classification (NCBI taxonomy): domain Bacteria; kingdom Pseudomonadati; phylum Pseudomonadota; class Gammaproteobacteria; order Alteromonadales; family Alteromonadaceae; genus Alteromonas; species Alteromonas sp. ABD4_190. The sequence continues at coordinate 203,102 of NZ_JBSWWN010000001.1, read as the reverse complement.
AGTAAACGTTTTTACTGGCACATAAAAACCTACAACTCCTGATAATTCGTAAACACCTTGTAAAGCTGCGTTCCACTTAATACAGAAGCAGAAGGGAAGTGCAGGATGGGAATTAAATCGCAAGGGGCTTCTAGGGTCCTGCTGCCGTTGTCGGTATCTAGATCGTCGATATTTAAAATCTGCGCTAGCGGTTCGCCTTTTTTCACGGTTTGGCCGGGTTTTGCCATGTATTCCACCATGCCGCCCCAGTTAGTAAATAGGGTTTTGTAGTCTTTTAAATATACACCTAAACGCTGCATTGCTTTCGGTTTAATATCGCATTCGTGCAGCACGCCTTTGGCGTTTAGGTAGCTAAGAATGCTAGTGGCATCTATGTTACCTTCGTTAAAGTCGATAACTTCTTGGCTACCCATTTCAAGTGTGAAAGCCTCAACATTAAAGCTAATCTCGCGCTCTAAATTGCTTTTTATACTTTCTTGCAGTGTCCACCACGGGCAAAATGTCGCTTCGTCTAGTGCACCTGCAAATACGTTAGGTATAAAAATACAGTGGGGAATGTTAAACAGCCTGGCGCTGTCTTTGGCGTATTCAGGTATATAAACGTGTCGGGTAGACACAGGACCATTGTGGAGATCCAATACAAAATCGGCGTTTACAGCCATTTGCTGTAGCTTCAGGTTTAGCTGCTGTGCTAGTCCTAAGCCCCACGGTTCAGCCAGTTTGTTGTCGATAGCGTTAGATAAGTGAGCACGAAAACGTTGTTTTATGCCTTCAATAGACTCTTCGCGGGTGACGGTTTTGGCGAAATGTTCAACTGCATCTTTATCGAAGAAATAACCGCGGTTCCAGTTTGTGCCGTTCACAGGGTCGAACCGGCCTAATGTGTACTCACCAGCTTTAATGTTAGTACCAATGGGATTACAGTTGGGCACTAGGATAATTTCGCCGCAAATATCCATGTTTTTCAAGCGCTGAATAAGATGATAGATAACTACATTACCTTGCACTTCAGCACCGTGAATAGAGCTTTGAATATACACGGTGGGGCCAGGGCGCGCGCCCTTCATTCGATAAATTGGCACGTTCATATTACGTCCAGACGCGTTTTGCGCCACTACCATGTGTTTTTTTACTACTTGGGTTGTCATTTAAATCAACCTATTTTCTGTCTATTTTTCTAACGAAAACGCGGCAATCATATTGATAGGAGTATTTGTAACGACCCAAGCTTTTTCAGATGATTGCTCAAAATACATAAATCGTAACATTTTGATGATTGTTCAGTGAAACTATTTCCAAATAGCGCCGTCTCAAAAACTATCTATTTTCAGAATGAAACTGTAATGAAACTAACAAAAATAATTCCTTTAACTATACTGCTGGTTTTGGCTTCTGGGTGTACGTCGAAGCAGTTGTATAACGCAGCGCAACAAAACCGGTTACAAAACTGCAGCGAATTGCAGGGAGCGCAACGAGATGAGTGCGAAGCACGGTATCAAAAAGATTATGAAACGTACGAACGTGAACGCCAAGAAGTCTTAAACGATAAAAAGTGATTTTGCGAATGTTAAAGGGCAGGTCTCTATACCGTAATGGATAGCAACGATTACGTTTAATAGTTACCTGCCATCTTAAATTTTATGGTTTCTTTAATTGCGTTCAGCAAGCACATAGCTCGCAGTCTACGCCTTTAGGTAGCTTCCAATTTCGCCACTCGTGCGACAGTGCATCAAACGTCATTAACGAGTTTTTAGGGATGTTATCGAAATCCATCAATACTTGCATAGCTAGCATGGCTTGGTAAGTACCAACAATGTTTACTACAGGCGAAAATATACCTGCCTCAACACAGCTTAAATCAGGCGATTCAAAAAGCGTCCGCAAGCATGCATAGCAACGGCTCTCACCGGGTATAGCTACGAAAAGTTGGCCTTCAAAGCGAATGGCCGCGCCCGACACCAGTGGAGTATTTAATTTAAAACACAATACGTTGATTAAATCCCGCGAATCGATGTTGTCAGTGCAATCAAGCACAACGTCTGCACGCTCTATGGCCTGTTTTAACGCTGGTGACAGCTGGCTAATGCCGGGCGATGAAAACTGTTGTGCGATAACGGTAATGTCGCAGTCGCTGTTTATTGCAGTAAGCCGCGCTTTAGCCGCTTCTACTTTACTTATTCCTACATCTTGCTCGCTAAACAAGGTTTGCCTTGGAAGGTTAGTGGCCTCGACTGTGTCGTGGTCGATAAGTGTAAGAGAGCCCACGCCACTGGCGCAAAGGTTAGTGGCGGCCGCGGTGCCAAGCCCGCCAATACCAATGATACAAATATTGGCGTTTAGCAGCGCTTCTTGACCGTCTAGGTCCACTTTGGGAAGCACAATGTGGCGGTTATAACGCATAGCCTGCTGATTAGTTAGGCTTTTAGACATAGTTTATGCCAACTTAGTTGTTGAATTCATGACATGCACCCTTATAAAGTGATTACCAAATAGTATTTTGGCTGGTACTTTATCAAAAACCGCCAAAATGTCGCATATCAAATTAGGATTTCATATGTCAGTTGTCAGCCAACCCCTTAATATTGCCGTTCTTACTATTTCAGATACGCGCACCCTCGAAAACGACAAGTCGGGAGATTACCTGAAAGAGGCGCTTACCTCGGTTGGCCATAACCTTTACGATCGCGATTTGGTGAAAGACGATATTTATCAGCAGCGTGCCGTGGTGTCGAAGTGGATTGCTGATAGAAACATTCACGCGGTATTAATTACCGGTGGTACAGGTTTTACCCACCGTGACACAACGCCAGAGGCCATTAGCGTATTGTTCGACAAAGAAGTGGACGGCTTTGGCGAGCTATTCCGTCAAATTAGCTATGAAGAGATTGGTACGTCAACTATTCAGTCTCGCGCAATAGCGGGCTTCGCCAATAATACGGTTATTTTCTGCCTGCCAGGCTCAACAGGCGCGTGTCGAACAGCGTGGGAAAAAATTATTTCTAGCCAGCTTGATGCCGACTTCAGACCGTGTAACTTCGTAAAGCATTTGGTGGAAGCATGAGTACGTTTAGCCATCTAAATGCTGGCGGCGAAGCCAATATGGTAGATGTTAGCAACAAAGATGTTACCAAGCGAGAAGCCACAGCAGAAGGCTTCTTGTACGTAAGCGAAGACGTCATTCGCCAAATTTCTGAAGCAAAAATTGCAAAAGGGGATGTCTTCGCCGTTGCCCGAGTAGCGGGTATCCAAGGGGCGAAACGCTGCGCCGATCTTATTCCTCTTTGTCACCCATTGGCACTGTCAAAGGTTGATATTAATTTTGACATTCAGGCCGACCAAAACCGAATTAAAGCCACTTGCTATTGCAAGCTAAGCGGTAAAACCGGCGTTGAAATGGAAGCGCTCACTGGTGTAAATGTGGCGCTGTTAACCTTGTTTGATATGTGCAAAGCCATCGACCCTGGCATGCATATGGAAGAGGTACGGGTACTGGAGAAAAAAGGCGGTAAGACTGGCCATTGGCAGTCTGCTAACTAGTGGGCAAGAAGAAAGGTGCACTTTAAAAATAACGAGCATAACGTGTTCGCGCGCTCATTAGACAAGGTGTTTTAGAATTAACGTCGTTCAGAAAATTAAGATAAACCAGTCAGCACACGCGAACAATGCGTCGTTAAGAATTTATAAAAAAGGCAGAACATGCATATAACGCTTAAAACATTTGCACAAACCCGAGAGATTACGGGCGAAGACAATATTACGCTTAATTTAAGCGACAACAGCACCATTGAAGCCGTGTTATCGCAGCTTAAAGCTCGTAGCGACAAATGGGCGTTAGCATTAGAGGGCAGTGTGCTGACTGCCCGAAACCAAGAACTTTGTGATACTGAAACTGTACTTAGCGACGGTGACGAACTTGCGCTCTTTCCTCCTGTGACTGGGGGATAGCTATGTTCGCGCTAGTTCAAGTTGAAGACTTCGACCAAGGTGAGCTGTACGAAAGGCTAAAACAGTCGGCAGACGAGAAGGCCTGCGGTAACACCGGCGCTATTGTTACTTTTACTGGACTGGTGAGAGATTTTAATAACGCTGGCGACATAGACGGCATCGAATTAGAGCACTACCCGGGCATGACTGAAAAAGCATTAATGCTGCTGGTTGAACAAGCTATTGATCGTTTTTCACTTAACAGTGCTGGCGCGCTGCACAGAGTAGGGCGTATATATAATAATGATCAAATTGTATGGGTAGGTGCTGCGGCCCCCCATCGCCAAGCGGCGTTTGATGCTGCAAGCTATTTAATGGATATGCTTAAACAGTCTGTGCCCCTATGGAAGAAAGAGTTCAAGGGCGATAGATCTGAATGGGTTGCGGCAAAAGCATCTGACGATAAAGCTGCACTCAAGTGGATGCATAAAAAGTAATGGCTCTTTCTTTCGCAACGGGACATGCAAGCTTTTACAAGTCTTTTATGTTCCTTTTGACTAGCCTTAGTTTGTTTACAGGAGCCATGGCTTTTACGAGCTTTGCAGCGCAAGCGGACAGTCTTGAAGCAACGCATGCGCCTGTAAGTGAAAGCAGCGGTATTAATTCCGGTGAACAGAGCTATCCTGACGCGTTTGAGCGGGATGAAAAGATAAACGTGGCTGTAGCTGCAAACTTTGCAAAACCGCTTAGAAACATCGCAAAGCAGTTCACCCTGCTCACAGGCATAGATGTAGCGGTAACCGTGTCTTCTAGCGGTACCTTGTATGCGCAAATTCAACATGGTGCGACGTTCGATGTGTTTTTATCGGCAGATCGCGCTAGGCCACAAGCCTTGGCGGAGAATAACCTAGTACACAAAAGCAATGTGATGGATTATGCGAAAGGCAAGCTGGCGTTTGTTTATTCTGGCGACTTGTCTGATGCACAAAGCTGCGAGCATGTTGCTGGAGAGACAAAAGAACAAAGAAATGTTCAGCGTGCTGACTGTTTGTCTAAGCAGCTTATTAAATTAATCGGAAATCCACAAAACAAGTTGGCTATTGCTAATCCAAAACTTGCGCCCTATGGCACTGCTGCACAGCAAACGTTGCAGAATTTATCCCTATGGCAATCATTTTTGCCACACAGAGTAATGGGCAAAAACGTCCTACAAACCCTTCAGTTTTATATCACAGGTAGTGTTAAAGGAGCCTTTGTCGCGTATTCGCTCGCTCTCGATTTACCTTCTAATTTTGCGAGTACCGTTGATGTAAATAATGTCGCCCCCACGACGGTCATTAGTCCTGTGCCAGAAATCTTGTACCAACCCATCATTCAGACGTTAGTGGTTAACAGCAAAACAGCAGCAGTCCTCACGCCGAATCTGTTCGATGTGATAGCGATTGGTGAACCACATGTTTTAGAAGAGCCTGGCGAGGAAAATAAACATCAAGCTTCTAAGCAGTTCAATTTAAGCGACGCTAATGGCGTTTCATCTGCTAGCCTGTTTGTGCAATATTTGATGTCGCAAGGGGTTCAGCACAGCTTAATTGAATGGGGATATGAGCCAGTGAATACACTTGGTGTTGGTCAATAGATATGCTTAATGAAATCTTTGGAGCGTCGACTCTTGAAGCCATATTACTTACTTTAAAACTGGCGTTTATCACCAGCGGTTTGCTGTTGTTCATTGCATTGCCGCTAGCGTGGTTTTTAGCGAATTGGCGGAGCAAAGCCAAGCCTTTTGTTATGTCGATACTCGCGCTGCCGTTGGTGCTACCCCCAACAGTACTTGGGTTTTATCTGCTTATTGCTTTTTCACCGCAAAGTGCGTTGGGGCAGGGATGGCAAAGCCTAACCGGGAATAATTTAGCATTTAGCTTCGAAGGTTTGGTGCTGGGTTCGGTAATCTACTCGCTTCCTTTTGCTTTACAGCCTTTGTACAGCGGCTTTTCACAATTAGATAATCGTTATTTAGATGTGGCAAAAACCCTGGGGTTTTCGCCCATCGAGGCTTTCATGAAAATAGTGCTACCTTTAAGCAAAGCGCCTATTGTCGTGGCGCTAGGTTTAAGCTTTGCCCATACCATTGGTGAGTTTGGCGTGGTGCTAATGATAGGCGGTAACATTCCAGGGGAAACCCAAGTACTGTCTATAGCGCTCTATGAACAGGTAGAGGCGTTGGAATACGACAGCGCTCATAACCTCTCTATTGCCCTTTTGGTATTTTCATTCCTAATGCTCGCGGCACTGTATCGCTTTAATGGCGTTACTCGTAGTGAAGAAGGCCGCTAACATGAGAATATCAGCGCGTTTACCAAATCGCATTGATGCACAAATCTCACTGCAACCAGAAAGCCGTTTTATCGGAGTTACCGGTCCATCAGGTGCGGGCAAAAGCAGCTTGTTTCGGGCGCTTGCTGGCGTGGAAAAAAGCGCAAAGGTCGAAACACCATGGCCGTCTCAAAAAGTCGGTATCGTGTTTCAGCAGCCTATGTTGTTTCCTCATACCGATGTTCGGGGTAATTTAGCCTTAGCGCAGCGTCACGCTAGCCCTAATGCAATGCCTATCGATGCGTGTTTGCGCGGTTGCTATTGTGAACATTTAATCGATAAGCCGATTCATGCACTATCTGGTGGTGAAGCGCAGAGAGTCGCGATTGCGCGAGCGCTGGTCAATGGGCCAGATGTGCTATTACTCGATGAATCGTTAAGCGCCATTGATGTCTTTACCCGTCGTAAAATTTATCAGTTTTTGAAAAATTTGTGTGTGTCGGGCCAGCTTACCTGCTTTGTGATTTCTCACGACTTAGATGATCTTGCCTTGTTCAGCGATGAGTTGATTTACATCGAGCGCGGCCGCGCTGAGCTCTGTGGCCCAACGCGGGATGTGCTGGCTCGAGTGTTCGAACGAGAGAGCTTTACAACACCCTCTAGCGTGCTTGAGGGAGAGGCGGTAGCCACGCCACACAAAAGAGACAGTAATAACCAGAACCAAAATGCCGGTAACAATCTCAACCCCTACAGCGACAGGCAAGAAGGTCAATACGGCTCAGCAATTTTGACCCATGACAATAGTCAAGCTGTCAACGGAATAGTGCTGATATTAGTAGCGGGGCACGAGATTTATGCAAGTGAGGAATCTGTATCGTATTTCCCCCAACATGGCAGTGAACAGCTATCTGCCCGTTTCGCGGTTAAGGCCTGTGATGTCAGTATCGACACCAACATTACTGATTTTGGTAATGCCAGCACAATTAGCATTTTAAATGCGCTGCCTTGCGTTATATCCAGCATTAACCCTGTATCTACAACGCTAACCACTACCAAAAGCGAACCTCAAATCGTCCAAACGCAGCAAGGCAAAACTCACAGCGCTAAGGTGCTGCTAAAGCTTAACGTTATAAACACCAACCAAACGCTTTATGCCAGTATTAGCCATCTTTCTTTAACGCGCCTTCACCTTGAAACGGGGATGCAGATAATAGCCAGATTTAAATTGCCTTAGAGTAGTTGACGAGTGTTTCACCCACGTTGAGATAGGCATCGAATCGAGCGCAAATAGCACGTATATAAATACGCGCTGATTCGGGAACACTAATGCACTTAGGCGTAATTTCAACAAGGCCATCTTCATGTAGCCCTGCTAAGTCTTCCAATGACTGTGAAAAATACTCATCAAAGATGATGTGATGCTCATCTGAAATCTGCTGTTTGTCTAGGAACAAGTTGCACATCAAGCTTGATATCACGTCTCGGCGAATAAGGTCGTCTTGCGTTAGTGAGAGCCCAACCTTGGCTGAAGGCAAATGGTTGTCTAATCGCTGATAGTACTCTTTTAAATCTTTCGCATTTTGTGCAAAGGCATTACCAATTGTACTGATAGCCGATACGCCGACCCCAATTAAGTCAGTATCGCCTCGTAGTGTATAGCCTTGAAAATTTCGGTGAAGCTCGCCTTTATTTTTGGCAATGGCCAACGCGTCATTGCTTAAGGCAAAATGATCAAGGCCAATCATCTCATATCCCACGCCAGTAAAGCTATTTACCGCAAGGGTATAAAGCGCCGCTTTTTCTTCACTGCTGGGCAGTGTTTCTTCTGCAAACTTTCGCTGCGCCGCAAATCGTTCAGGTAAATGAGCGTAACTAAAAAGTGAGATACGATCGGGCATCATGGCTTTCGTTGCACCTATAGTCGATTTAAACGTTTCTAGGGTTTGGTTCGGCAGTCCATAAATGAGATCTAAGTTTACTGAATCGAAGCCTAGCGTGCGTGCTTCAAACACCAAATTAGCAATATGTGACGTGCTTTGTACTCTGTTAATTATTTTCTGCACATTGTAGTCGGTGTCTTGAAGGCCAAAGCTTATGCGGGTGTAGCCTAAGCTTCTAAGGCACTTTAAATAGGCACTGTCCACGTTTCTAGGGTCTAGTTCAATAGACAGCTCCGCACCTAGTTCAAACGTGAAATGCTTCTTTAAAAGATAAATCAAAAATGTGTGCTGTATTTCGCTCAGAAAACTGGGTGAGCCACCCCCTAAGTGCAGCGAAACCACGCGCTTGCCCTCGGCTAAATAACGCTTAGACAAAATTTCTTTCTCTAGGTAGTCTAAGTAGTCGTCGGCTTTTTCATTGTGGCGAGTGACTAATTTGTTGCACCCGCAGTAATAACAAAGCGTTTTGCAAAAAGGGATATGTACGTACAAACTTACGGCTGGCGCTTTGGAAACAGCTAGTGCTTGTGGGTATATATCTTCTTCTAACGGTTCGAATTTAAGTGCCGTAGGGTACGATGTATAGCGCGGGGCGTGTTGGGCATATTTTTTTACAATAGATGTGTCGTGGCTTTGCTTTACAGCATTGGTGTTCATTTTTTATATACCCTATTGAGGTGGCCTAGCGCCTATTAAGCGAAACATGTTGAGCATATCGTATTGGCTAAGGGAAGAAATTGATCTATTTCAAAGTTTTATTGTTAAACGCCGCAATTGCTCTTTTGCTTCCAATCATTTTCTTACAAGCGTTATGGGTACGAAGAAAAACTACCGTGTTGCCAGAGCCTAGCGGAGACAGGGTGCTTTGTTCAATAAATGAAAAAGAAGCACCGAAAATCAACGTACTAGTCATTGGGGACTCGGCTGCAGCAGGTGTAGGGGCGGCAACGCAAGAAGGGGCGTTAAGTGGGCTGATTTACTCAAACCTTTCACAACACGGTCCAACCCGTGTTTTGTTGCACGCTAAAACAGGCTATAAGAGTGAAGACGTACTTAACCTTTTACAACAATTACCAAAGCAACACTTTTCAACAACGCTCATTTCCATTGGGGTTAATGATGTTACCAAATTTGTTTCGTTAAAACGCTGGCGATACAACATCTCGGCAATCGACTCTCTTTTAAGCCAAAAGTTTGGCTGCCAAAATATTTTGTTTACCGCATTGCCTCCTATACATGCGTTTCCGGCTTTGCCCCAACCTCTGAGAGGTCTACTCGGCTTTAGAGCGCTTTTGCTAAATAAAGTGATGGAAGAACGTATTGCCAACTGCCCGAACTCTGAAGTGCTTCATATTAGTGCACTAAAGCTAGGCGGAAGCGCAAAAGAGGTAAAACAAAGCGGCTTGATGGCAGAGGATGGCTTCCATCCATCTTCCAAAGGCTATGATATTTGGGCGCGGTCAGCGCTAACGCGATTTCGATCATCTTAGCTTTCCGATACGTATATTAATCTTACACAGGGTTGAAGTTTCTTTTTGTAACCTTATCTACAGTGGCTTAAGTCAGTGAACACAAAGAGAACACGGCTAAATGGGTTCTAAAAGGGGAGTTTTTATGCAAAAAGTAACAGTAAATATGGTATCCGACGTAGTGTGTCCATGGTGCATTGTTGGGTATCAGCGATTACAAGAAGCAATAAAAACTCTCGATAATATTGAGGTGGATATCAAGTTTCACCCATTCGAGCTGAACCCTAATATGCCAGAACAAGGGCAAAATCTGCGCGAGCATATAATGGAAAAGTATGGCATTAGCGAACAGCAAAGCGCTGATAACCGAGCTCGCCTTGTTGAAGCGGGCGAGGCGTTGGGGTTTGCGTTCAACTTTACTGACGATTCGCGTATGCAAAACACGTTCAAAGCCCATCAACTTATTCATTTAGCGGCAAAAACGGGCCTTGAAGAAGAGATGAAACTGAGCTTGTTTAAAGCGTATTTCACTGATGGAAAAGATGTAAATGATCAAAAAGTGTTGGTCGAGATTGCTGACGCAATAGGTCTTGATGGGGGAGAAGTTGAAGAGGTACTTCAAAACGGTATATACGCACAAGCAGTGCGCGAAGAGGAAGCGACTTGGATGCAGCGGGGTATTCAAAGCGTACCCACGTTCGTAATAGGCAACCAAGGAATAGCCGGTGCCCAAGAGCCAGCAACTCTTGCCGCATTTATCACCCAAGCAGCAAGACAGCAGTAAACAGGTTTAACGGGGTTTGAGGTAGTTATGAGTAATCATGTGAACCACTTGCTAGCGCAATGGCTTCCGCTAAAAGACAAGCACAAGTGGGTGCTGGGTTTCATTTTTAAAACCGAAGGCTCTTGCTATCGCAAAGCGGGAGCCATGATGTTGTTCAGTGATGCTGGACATCAACTAGGTATTCTAAGCGGAGGTTGCTTAGAAAGTGATATTGTAAAAAAAGCCCAGCGCGTAATGACAGACGGTGTTAGCCGCACTGCTGTTTACGATGATGAAGATGAGGAAGATATCGCTTTTAAGTTGGGCGTAGGCTGCGGAGGCGTTGTGCATTTGGCGCTTGTACCAGTCAACAAAGGCAATAACTACCTGTATCTGGATGAAGTAAGCCAGACTCTATCGAAGGGCCTCGTATGTGAGTGGAATGTTGCGGTAGATGGGTCAGAAGGTGCGTGTAAGGTATTGGAAGACAATGCGGGTTCTCCCAGAAAAGCTGTGTTGGACACCTTCGGCGGAAAGCGCAGCTTATCTGTTTTGATGATGCCGCCCATTCACATACTTGTTGTTGGTGGTGGTTACGATGCTACTTTTATGACGAAGCTTGCCAGTTCGCAAGGTTATTTGGTCAGTCTTTGGGACCCGCGGCCTGCCCAAGCGAGAGTTGAACACTTCCCCGAGGTTAATTATTTAATCGACGACCCGACCACTGAGGGGGTGCGTTTACACCTTAACGAACACAATATTCAAGCGGCGGTGCTCATGTCTCATCACCGCGAGATTGACGCCAAAGCACTTCAGTTGCTCAGTACGCAGTCGCTAATTTATACGGCAATGCTTGGGCCGCTTCATCGCAAGCAAGAAATTATGGATTTAGCTGGGCTTAGCGATACTAACTTTACGCAATACTTTGCCAGCCCCGCTGGATTTGATATTGGTGGAGAACTTCCTGAGCACATTGCTCTGTCTGTGATAGCGCAATGCCACGCAGTATTTCATACGAAGCCTACGCACCTGAAACGTTAAGCACACCCTTTTAATGTTGCATCAATGTTCTTGATGCAACTGTTCCTCAATAGCTCGGCCTTATTTCTCTCCGATAAAGTTGAACGCAACCTAATCTCTCGTTATAGGTTCAACAAAATAACCTTCCTCCCAACGTTTAACAAGGTGGGGCGTTTAAGCGATGCACCGTGATATAAAATCAAGTTACATAGTTTCACATGATGCATACTCATTCAAAATATCAATTAAACTTATAACGTTGTTTTCCTTAGTATGTGATTTGACAAGTTAACATATTAATAACATCAGGCAGCGGTATGACAGACATCTATCTAGTACGCCATGGCCAAGCGTCTTTTGGTAAAGCGAACTATGACAAACTGAGCGAATTGGGTGGGCAGCAAGCCATTTGGCTTGGAGATTATTTTAAACATCGCAATATTCAGTTCGATGCGGTTTTCTCTGGTGATATGGTGCGGCATCATGAAACCAAAGATGGCATTGCCGAAGGTATTTCTACAAACGGATATTCTCTTCCTGAAGTCACAGTTAACAGCGCCTTGAACGAATTCAATTTTCAAGCCGTAGCGAAAGCGTATTTATCACGCAACCCAGACGCGAAAGTGCCAGAGGGCGCATCACCTGCCGAGTATTATCGACTGCTTAAAAAGGCCATGCTAGCGTGGTCGCAAGACGAATTAGCGCATGATCTTCTCGATGAAACATGGAGCGAGTTTGAAGAGCGCGTTTATTCAATGCTTACTCACCTTCAAAACATTGATGCTAAACGGGTACTGGTGGTTAGTTCTGGAGGTGCTATCGCGATGATGCTTAAACACATTCTTGGCTATGATGCCGCCACGGTTATCAATATGAACTTGCAAATACGCAACGCCAGTTTTTCACAATGCTTCGCTAATTCGCGGGGCGTTCACTTAAACAACTTCAACAGCGTACCTCACCTGGATGTGATTGACAGGTTGCACGCCATTACCTACAGCTAAATGGGGCAATTATGAACTTTGAATATAATGAAAAGACCCAAGCACTTTTAGAAAAGCTAAAAGCGTTTATGAAAGAAGAAGTATATCCAATTGAAAAGGAATATATTCACGCCGTAGAAGGTGGTTCTGCGAACAACGGTGAAGGTCGTTGGAAAACGCCAGAAATGATGCAAACGCTTAAGCAACGAGCCAAAGATGCGGGCCTTTGGAACCTGTTTTTGCCAGAAGAGTATAAGCCCTATGGTGCAGGCCTGACAAATGCCGAGTATGCGCCGCTGTGCGAAGAAATGGGCCGAGTGTTGTTTAGTGCTGAGATTTTTAATTGTAGTGCGCCTGATACCGGCAATATGGAAGTGCTCGCTAAATATGGCAATGAAGCGCATAAAAAGCAGTGGCTAGAGCCGTTACTTAACGGTGAAATTCGCTCGGCGTTCGCAATGACTGAGCCTGCGGTAGCTTCGAGTGATGCGACTAACATTGAAACCTCAATTAAGCGCGATGGTGACGAGTACGTTATTAATGGTCGTAAGTGGTATACCAGCGGTGCCATGAACGAAAACTGCAAAATCATGGTGGTGATGGGTAAAACGGATTTCGATGCACCTCGTCACCAGCAACAGTCGCAAATCTTGGTCCCAATGGATACTAAAGGTGTCACTATTGTTCGCCCCATGGCGGCGATGGGTTATTACGATGAGCCGGTGGGTCACGCGGAGGTCTTGTTCGAAGATGTACGTGTTCCAGCTGAGAACTTATTACTAGGTGAAGGTCGTGGTTTCGAAATTGCGCAAGGGCGTTTAGGACCGGGTCGAATTCACCATTGCATGCGCCTTATTGGATGTGCGCAGCGCGCGCTAGATATGGCATGTGAGCGAGTTGAACAGCGCGTAGCATTCGGAAAGCCTTTGTCGAAACAGCAGTCGATTAGGGAAAACATTGCCCAGATGCACTGTGATATTGAGCAAGCTCGCTTACTTACGTTGAAAGCTGCTGACAAGATGGATCGCTATGGCAATAAGATTTCTCGTGATCTTATTGCTGCTATCAAAATTGTAGCGCCAAGTATGGCATGCAAAGTTATCGACCAAGCCATTCAGATGCATGGCGCAGCTGGCACCAGTCAAGACTTCGTGCTATCTGCTATGTACGCCTATGCACGCACAATTAAGTTAGCTGATGGCCCTGATGAAGTTCACATGATGCAGTTAGGCCGTAATTTGATTGCCGAAAAAAACGCATAAAAAGTGCATAAGGAGTGAGTGTGTCAAAAGATAATGCCCCACATGCAATTGATTTAGTGGCGCTAAACAACTATCTATCTACAGCGTGCTCCAGTATTGGGCACGTTGAAAGCGCAGATAAGTTCGCGGGAGGACAGTCGAACCCCACGTTTAAGCTCACCACAGATAACGGCGTGTATGTCTTGCGCCGCCAACCTCCAGGTAAATTACTAAAGTCTGCTCATGCGGTAGACAGAGAGTTTCGCGTTATCAACGCACTACAAGACTCTCAGGTGCCTGTGCCTAAAGCTCATCATTTGTGTGAAGATACCAGTGTTATCGGCAGCATGTTTTACATCATGGCGTTAGTTGAGGGCGAAATATATTGGAATAGCGCATTACCTGAAATAGCGTCTTCTGATACCCGCGGTGCCATGTATGACGAGATGAATCGTGTGTTGGCTGCACTTCACAGTGTTGATATTGAAAGCGCTGGGTTAAGTGATTATGGCAAGCCTGGTAGTTACTTTGAACGTCAGTTAAGCCGTTGGACAAAGCAGTATCGGGCATCTGAACTTGAGCATATTGAAGAAATTGAAAGTCTTATCCACTACCTCGAAGCAAACCTGCCAGAGGATGACGGACAAGTGTCGTTGGTTCATGGTGATTTTCGATTAGACAACATGATGTTTGATATGTCTGATACCGACAAACCGCAAGTGGTAGCTGTATTAGACTGGGAGCTCTCGACCTTGGGACATCCTTATGCCGACCTAGCCTATCAGTGCATGCAGCTACGCCTTCCTTCTGATATTGCACATGCAGCGGGATTAGGCGGGCTTGATAGAAAGCAGTTGGGAATTCCGAGCGAACAAGAATATATCAAGGCTTATTGCGAGCGAAGAGGCATTGATGCCATAAACAACTGGACGTTCTACCTCGCATTTAGTTTTTTCCGTTTAGCCGCTATTTTACAAGGTGTTGTAAAGCGCGCCCACGATGGCAACGCGTCAAGCGAGAAGGCCATGCAATTAGGCGCGATGGTGCGTCCTTTGGCGCAAATTGCAAACCAAACTATACACCAAAGCGAATAAACGCCATATAACGTATTTAATGACCTGCCATGCTATATGAAGTATGCACGTCGAACAAAGCAACTGGAGACAGTATGAAAGCAATTGTATGCGAATCTTTTGGACCACTTGAAGAACTTCAATTTAAAGACGTTGCAGACCCGCAAGTAAAAAAAGGGCATGTAGTCGTAAATGTTGAAGCCGCAGGGGTGAACTTTCCAGACGGACTATTGGTGCAAGGTCTGTATCAAATGCAGCCAGACTTCCCGTTTATTCCTGGCAATGAAGTGGCAGGCACCATATCTGAAGTAGGTGAGGGCGTAAGCCATTTAAAAGAAGGGCAGCGAGTTATCGCGTTGTCTAACTTAGGTGGTTACGCAGAAAAAGCGCTGATCCCTGCCACTCATGTTATGCCGTTACCTGATCCCATCCATGTTAATGAGGGGGCTGCTCTTGTAACTGCGCATGCGACAGCCCATCACGCATTAAAACAACGGGCGAAGCTGCAAGCAGGTGAAACGCTGGTTGTTACTGGTGCGGCAGGCGGTACAGGCCTGGCTGCAGTGCAAATAGGCAAGATTATGGGCGCCAAAGTTATTGCGGTATGCTCAACAGAGGAAAAGTTAGCGCTCGCTAAAGAGTATGGTGCTGATGTTCTAATTAATTACAAAGAGAAAGATTTAAAGGAAACACTTAAAGAAGTGACGGGTGGCAAAGGCGTAGACGTTGTTTACGAATGTGTTGGCGGCGATACCTTCCACGCATGCAGTCGAAGTATGGCTTGGGAAGGGCGTTTGCTTGTAGTTGGCTTTGCAGGCGGTGAGATACCGAAATTCCCAGTTAATTTAGCGCTGGTAAAAGGCTACTCGGTAATGGGCGTATTTTGGGGCTCATTTACTCAGCACGATCCGAAAGGCTTTGCTGAAAACATGCAAGAGCTTTTAACTTGGTATGTGCAAGGTAAGGTTAAAGTGGTCGTAGATGAAGCATTACCCTTAGAACAAGCAACGAAAGCCATGGCCAAAGTAATGAACCGGGAAGTGAAAGGTAAGATGGTGCTTGTGCCCTGATCCTACAGGTCTGGGAAGAAAGTAAGTTAACGAAAAAGCCTGAGCCTTCTGAAGTGTCCCCAGTAATGGAATAGTACAACTACTGGGTGTCACGTCATTCTATGGTTCAGGCTTTTTTTGTGAGTCATTGAATAATGGTTATTCTGGTACTAATTCTACGTTGAATTCTCTGGTCAACACATGACATAAGTCTTTACCAATGCCTATGTTATCTACCTGATAGTCTTGATAACCCTGTTTTTGTACTGTGAGGGTGTAAAAGCCAGGACGTTCTTCTAGCATTGCAATCAAATCGTCTTCTGCGCAATCCGTTTCATCAACTATAACAGTTTGAGAAAACGCTTCTTCTATTGCAGTAGCAGTAACTCCACATGCGCTTGGCATTTGTGTTGTTTGATCGGTTACTGAAAGCAAGAGGCCATCTTCTACCGTAGCTGTACAGGCCACATCATCTGCGGTAATAAGGTTGCTAATTGTTAGGGTATATTCGTCGTCAGCCGTTTGCTCGTTGATATCGACCTTGATTTCGGTTGGGTAGCCGAGTTCTGGGTCATATTTAACCGATAGCGACTCCGCACGGCTTTCTTCTAATGAGATAAGTTGATACAAGCTATCAATGCTTTGTGTATATGCATCATCTAGCGGTAGGGCTATATTGCCTTCAATAATAGTTTGAGAGGTAACCTGACTTCCTTCTACCAGTACTAAGCGAGGAAGTACGGTTTCTTCGGTGCAAAAACATGAAATTTGATATTCAAAATGATAATTGTCGATATTCGCGCTTTCCCACTTTGCGCGGTTGGCGTTAAGGTCGTCGAGTACATCGTTTGAATCGCTACCACCGCAGCCTAACAATAGCGTAGTAGCAGAAATCGTCGCAGCGATACGTAAAATAGTAGTCATAACATTCCTTGTTTTTTATTTTTCATGATTAGCTACGATAATAGAGCTCGCAGCAATTTTGTGACAATTAGAAATAAAAAAGTGGCTTTGCACTTCACGTAATACAAAACCACTCTACAGTTTATCCTAATACAATTGTTGTTAAAGTAAACAGTGTTACTTGGGAACGTTTTGGCGCTGAGTTACTCCATAAGCCACATTCGTGCACTTCTTCCTGGTACATAGAACTTGTGCCACTGAGTTGTAATATATTGAACATCGTTACTTAACGTATCGCGGTAATTTCTATACCACCATAAATTGTCCGTAGATGTATCTACCCATATATCTTGGCCGTCCGCGCATTTATTAATACCCACGACACCTTGGTGGTCACGCTTGAAGAAAATAACGCAGTCATTATGACTTACCACTTGCATGCCACTGCCCTGAACTCCGTTATGGAATTTAACCATACCCTTGATGTCATTACGCTTATACAAATCTACCCAGCGATTATCACCACTTTCATTGTTATCTGAGTACAGTAGTGGAACACCACCGTCACGCCCTAGTACATAGGCATTTGCCAAATGTTCGTCGGTTGGGTCAAGTAACTGGTAGCGGAAGCCGTCGTTGAGCGGAATGTCGTGGGTAATACTAAATGTAATAGCCTTGTCGCCTGATAAAGCCTGACCATACGCGCCTGGGTCAACTAAGGCATTCATCGAACCACCGAAGCTAAACACACTTCGTATTTGCGCGAAAAGCGGGAAATCGTAGGCCGAGTGACCTGTTGCTGATAAATAAGGTGCAAGGAAGTTATCATACTCACTAGAGCCTGCACCGCCCGTGGTAATTATTTCTCCGAAAACATGCACGCCGTTTTTGATATTGCTGTCGAACACCGCGTTGATATGATAGTTGGTCATGTGCTTTGCAGCATCAACGCGAAAACCGGTTACACCCATGTCTTTTAACGCCTGAAGATACGCTTTTTGCTGGGCTACTACCCAATTATTGGGGTCTAGGTCGGGCAAACCAGGATCTGGCGCGGCGCCGCATAATCTATTGTACTGAACATCGCCTACGTCGCTGTAGTTACTAATGCACTTAGGGCCACCTTGATCATACGTACCGTGGAAGTCACCACCGCAAAAAAGGCCGCTACTTACATCACCAAATAAAGTGATGCCATTGTAGTATCCCTGATTTGAAGAGTACTGCTGTAGTATTTCACTTCCGGGGTAGTTTAAGTCTGAACGTTTCCATGCTTCGTTCGCCATATGATTAAAGACAATATCCGCATAGGTCTCTACACCTTTGGCATTTAATGCATTAACCATCGCTTGAAAGTCAGCAGTGTCACCAAGTGGGTTATCAATAACTCGATAGTCCTGTGGTTGATATCGCGCCCACCACTGATCACCTGTCGATTTATAAGCAGGCGAAACAAGTACTTTGGTGTAACCAAGATCCGCAATTTCCTGGGCTTTTGCGGCTACGTCGTCGTAGGTCCAGTTAAATGCGTGTAGTATAACGTCGGCATAGCTTTGATAACTTAATGTACTCAGTGCTGCGCCTATTAGAACGCCTGCCGCATGTTTCTTCATCTTCATAGTGTGTCCTATTTTATGTGGGAGCGAGATAAAAGATGAAAGTAATGCTTACATTTTGTTTACAAATAATAAACATTATGCATACGTATTCAATTCACCTTTAATTTTAAATTAAAGGAAAGGTGAACAATCAAGATGCGCAGGGAAGGGAGTACAGTTAGTTATTGCAATTGGGTTAGCGGCTCTTAGTTGCGCAGCACTGTTTGAATTTTTTGTTGCTACCGCATACACAAGGTAGGTTTCTCCCGTATTTAATTTTGCCGCAGTCGTCGTGTAATACGCCGTCGTGATAACGCCACTTACCGTCTTCAACACTAAAATTCGACGTTTCGTGAAGCTGATACATGCTTTTATTTTCAAAATAGTAAGCAGTGAATTCAACAATGGCGTTATTGGGTTTGGTGATGGGTTTGGAGATGGGCTTTAAATTAGGCTTAGAGATTGCCTCGGCGTTGGTTTGCGCTTCGACTTTAGCGTCAGCATGTACAGTACTGTCTATCGAACTATCTTCAGTACTACTGACCGAGTTACCTACCAAGCTATCTACGGAGCTAGCCGCTAGAGTGGGGTGTACTTTAAGTGCGAACCATGTCGCACCTTGTGCGCTTTGCGCCAAATCCTCTACAGAAAGACCCTGCTGCTTTTCTTTGGTGTAGGTTTCAAGAATATATTGATAATGCGCTATAGCGTAGGCTGAAAAACGGGAGCGCATAAGTTGCTCTGCAGAACCAGGGTGTTTATCACCCTTAATAAAAGGCTCGCAGCATTCGTCGAAGGATTTTGATGAGCAACAGTAGCAGCGCATAAGACAACTCGCAGTTTAAGAGTAAAACAAAGCGCCACAGTATAAGTATAAGTTGCGTGAGCCCCAACTTTTTTAGACGTAAATATTGCCGATATTCAAAGATTCCTTGGCGGGCCATGCCAAAGGGTACATGTCAGAGATTCCACGGCAAAGAGCTGTATGAAATAAATATTTAGGTTTTGATTACGCATCGCTACTCAGGCAAACGTAAGATGGGGCAAACGCAAGATGTAAGCATAAACAGGCTTTGTATTACCAAGGGCCTAATGCTACGTTTTGTTCGTCATTAAGGCTGTTAACACGTACATTCACCAGGCTGACAGAGTAAAGCTCACATAGCTTTCTGATCATCTCACTATCTGTTGGCTGCAAATCCAAATCAATGTTTTCTACATACAGTGTTTTACATTGGCCACCTGTAATCAGCTTACTGATCCATTCGGGCATTTTTTCTTTTTCGGGTTTTTGAATACGGATAGCGTGATCTACAGATTTAGAAAACGACACCGTATTTGAAAGCAGATAATTCCAACCTTTGTCGTTACTTCCTTTTCCATTACCTTGTTTTTCGCCTGGAAACCCTTCTATCGGCAAAGGTAGTTGAACAACATTTGAAACCGAAGCGCGCAAAGCATTGAATCGTGAAACTGGAGATGTGTTCATTGTAAAACCCCTTGTGTATTTGCCCTCAAGCTTATGAAGAAGACTTAAGAAATACCGTTGTTTATAAATGCTGTTCGCATATACAGTGTGTATGTGTATACAGTATTAATAAAAGAGCGTTTTGGCAAGTATTTAGTTGTATTTTTTTCACACAAATTGGTGGTTTTTCAGTAACTATCTAAAAGATAATGTTTTTTTCGTTGTGCCATACTCTTAAGGAAGTATTCAGACGCGTGTTGAGGTAACATGCGCGCGAATATTACATAGAAAACTACTGTATAGAATTGGAGGAGAATTGAGCGCATTAATACATTTAGGCTACTTGGGGATGTTCTTATCGGCATTTTTGGCTGCCACTATATTGCCTTTTAGTTCTGAAATTGTGCTTAGTGCTTTATACAGTAGTGGGTTGAACTGGGTGTTGTTGCTTGTTGTTGCTTCGTTAGGAAATGTACTCGGCTCGGTGGTTAATTATATATTGGGCTTCAAGTTCGGAAAAGAAATTGCGACCGATAAGTTAAAAGTGAGCGAAGCGGCGTTTAACCGTGCAAGCTACACCTTTACAAAGTGGGGGAAGTGGAGCTTGTTTTTATGCTGGGTACCTATTATTGGCGACCCTATTACTTTAGTAGCAGGTGTACTTAGAAGCCCGTTTTGGTTTTTTATTATCGCGGTAACGCTTAGTAAAACAGCGCGTTATGCTGCGCTGCTTTACGTGCTTGTTTAAAAGGTTTTCGACTTTAGTTTTCTCACACCACTGCGTTTTTGTCTCTCGACTTCTTTTGACTTTTCTTTTGGTGCTTCACATACCACTGCTTCATTCTTGGGCTCATTAATATCAGTCCAATCATCCAATACCAAACGGGCTCTTGCCAAAACGTCTTCTGCGACCAGCTGAAATGAAGTAGTGCAAGGGGCAGGATCAGGTAAATGCTGTTATGAAGCTTCTGCCACTTTTTTCCCATGTTGCGCTGGATACGCTTAAACGAGGTAGCAGTGAGAGCAAAAAGAAGAAGTAACGCTGCCATGCCAACAATGATATAAGGCCTGCTTACTATCTCGCTAGCCACTAGTGCAATATCAAGCTGGAGTTCAAACACAATGTAAGTGAACAGGTGTGCAAAGGCGTACACAAAGGTGTATACGCCAATCATACGTCTGAATTGCATCGGTTCTGGGCTTGGTAGCCATTTAGCAAGTGGGCTAAGAGTAAGCGTTAGTAAAAGAAAGTGAATTGCCCAGGTTCCAGTCTCGTTGATGAGCGTGTTTACAGGGTCTGGACCAAGCTGATCTGTTACCCCTGCAAAAAACAACCAGACGATATAGCCCAATGCGAAAAGGTGAATAAGACCTTTTAGGCTGCGGCGCTGCCATACAGAGAGTCGAAATGTTTTTTTTCTTAACGGCATTAAATGAACAACTTAATAATAATGTTTAAAAACTCTAGTTAAGTGATATTGATATGAATGACTAGCTATTTGGTTGTGGCCTCATAAAGTTACAACTAGTAATAACGGGATAAGTCCATATCTTTGTATAGCGGCGCGACTTCGCTGTAACCGTTGAACATTTGGGTGTCGATGCGATTTCTGGCGAGTAGCCCACCTGTGGTTATTCTACGCTCGCTGGCTTGACTCCACCTTGGGTGCGACACGTTTGGATTCACATTGGCGTAAAAGCCATACTCGTTGGCGGCCAGTCGATTCCATGTGGTAGGCGGCTTCTTGTCGGTAAGGCGAATTTTCACAATAGACTTAATGCTCTTGAAACCATACTTCCACGGTACAACAAGCCTGATAGGCGCACCGTTTTGAGGTGGCAAGGTCTTCCCGTAAAGACCAACCGACATGAGCGTTAACGGGTGCATGGCTTCATCAAGACGCAACCCCTCTACGTAAGGGTAATCAATACCACCACCGGTAAAGCGGCTTCGTTGACCGGGCATTTGCTCAGGATCGTATAGGGTTTCAAACGCCACATACTTGGCTGACATTAATGGCTCGGCTTGTTTTAACAACGCCCCCAACTCAAACCCAATCCAAGGTACCACCATCGACCATGCTTCAACGCAGCGCAAACGGTAAATGCGCTCCTCTAATGGAAAGCGTTTTGTTAAGGCATCGTGATCAAGCTCAATGGGGTTTTTCACCATGCCATCAATTTTTAACGTCCACGGTTTGGTTTGAAATTCAGTCGCATTTTGGGCAGGTGCGTCTTTAGAGGTACCAAACTCGTAAAAATTATTGTAGCTGGTTACTTTATCTTCAGGCGTACGGGTTTCCGCTATTTGAAATTTAGGTGGTTGGCTAAACTCAAGCGCTTTCCCTTTAAACGCAGCTTTTTCTTCCTCATCTTCCCAAAACCAACCGGCAGCCCCCGCTGACTTTGCTAACAGTGTGGACGCGCCCACAAAGCCCATAGATTTGAGCAATGAACGGCGACTTTTGTAAACGTCTTCATTGGTTACGTCGTTATCAGTTAATTTTACTGAGGGTTTAAATGGTTTTGGCATAACGTTACCTAAATTATGATAAGACTATGAGAAATGGTCGTCACTTCACCCAGTACATTTAGCTACGTTAATGTAACGAGTAAGTTCAACATAATAAAAAAGACCGAGAGTACGGTCTTTTCATTTCAATTAATTTTGGGCAAATTAAACAATCTACATGTGCAAACTATCTTGAATGCCGCCTTGTTTTGGTGAAAAGATATTGCTGTATAAGCGAGAGGCGAATTCGTCTGTCATGCCAGATATATAGTCCGCGAGGACGCGCATACCATTGTCTTTCTCACAGGCCTTACGCCAGCGCTCTTGGGTGTTTTCAGGTAGAAGGCGGTCGGGATCCGATGCAAAAGCTTCAAAAAGTTCCATAACTACCAGCTGTCCCTTGTATTCTAATAGCTGCACATCGGGACGGCGTATTACTTTGTTAAACACGAAACGTTTAAATAGCTCCAAGGCTTCTGCAAATTTTTCCGGCATCATGGCGTTGAACGCCAGTAACGGATGAGCAAAACCCTCAACGCCTTTTATTTCAATAGCTGTGATAAAGCTATTAACCAGCGCACCTATGGCATTTTTCCTTTCGTGATGTGCAGCGCTAAATAGTTTGTTGGTTAACACTTCTATATTATCTGACAGCCAGGGTACATCCAGCGCTTTAAGCGGGGTGGTTACATCCTCGACAAAATGATGCTTGTCGACCATATCCATCACAATGGCATCTTCTAAGTCGTGAATGCCATAGGCGATATCGTCAGACAGCTCCATAATTGAACAGTCGAACGATTTAAATTGCGTTTTGCTGTGGGTATTCGGTTTTGCAGCAAACTGCATAAACGCATCTTTATCTTCATTGCTAAATGGCGCAAGTAGCCAGTCGAATAGGGGCTCGTCGCAGCGAAACAGACCTTTTGGTGGATGCCAGTCGTGGGCCTTAACCTGACGAAGTGAAGCCGGGCGTTCGGGCGTAGGTCCTTTACTATGAAGGGCATCGATAAAGTTCGGATATTTAACCAAGCCTAACACGCTTCTTCTGCATAAATTCATGCCGTGTTCGGCGGTATAGGGCTCTAGCTGAGTGATGATCCTAAAGGTTTGTCCGTTTCCTTCAAACCCGCCGTATTGGTGCATCATGTAATTAAGCGCAATTTCACCACCATGGCCAAAAGGTGGATGACCAATATCGTGAGCCAAGCAGAGGGTTTCGATTAACGTAGGATCAAGAGCCAAAGTAGTGGCGATATCTGGAAATTTCACCCACAGCTGGGCGGTAATACCGGTGCCAATTTGGGCGGCTTCTAGAGAGTGGGTAAGTCGAGTGCGATAGAAGTCGCTCAGCCCCACACCCAGCACTTGGGTTTTTGCCTGCAATCTGCGAAACGCGGCGCTGTGAAGAACGCGCGCTTTATCACGTTGATACGGATTGCGATGATCGCCGTCTCTTGTTTCGCTACGGGGTAAACGACGCTCGTGTAATGCTAATTCCCAATCGCTTGTTGCCAAAAAAAACCTCGCTGCCTTGCTGTGTATGCTACTTCTATTCGTCAGTGTAGTAATTTAAGCGCTGTTAATCGCCTTGCTCACATATCGTCTTGCGTAATTTCATCAAGACTTAAAGAAAAGCTTGGTACGTAACGCGTTAAGAAGTAGTCCACCTCTTCAGAATGATACTCTTTAAGGGTTTTATCTAATCGTTTCTTAGCCAGCTTAAACTCTTGGTTACCAGCAGCTAATTCTTCAAGCGTTTTTAGATAAGCGCAAAGTACGTCTGCTGCTTTCACAATAAAAGCTTCTTCTTCACTATGGTAGTGATGATCAATAAGCGCCGCATAGTCTTCTCGAAATGCTTCAGGCGCCATTTCAATTAGCTTGTTCTCTGCAATTTTTTCGATCTTTTTATATTCTTCTTTAATCGCAGGGTTAAAGTATTTCACTGGGGTAGGGAGGTCTCCGGTCAGTACCTCCGACACGTCGTGAAATATTGCCATGGTAGCAATACGATCAGGGTTTAGTGTGCCGCCAAAAAACTTATTTTTTATTAAGGCTAGCGCGTGGGCGACCATGGCCACCTGCAAACTATGCTCCTGCACATTTTCTGTGCGCACGTTGTGCATGAGCGGCCAGCGATTAATAAGCTTTAAGCGCGCCAGGTGCGCAAAAAAGTGACTTTTATCAGACACATTACGCCCCTTGCTTATACGTTCTAAAAAAGTTGCCAATACGATGCAGCGCAGGCACCAATACATCGCTGTGCGGTAAAAATACTAATCGAAAGTACGTGCCTTCATTAAGGTTAAACGCGCGACCGTGTACCAGCAGAATTTTTTCAGAGCTTAATAAGTCCAGCACCATTTGTTCATCGTTTTGAATGTTGAATTTCTTCTCATCTACTTTGGCGAAACAATACATGGCGCCTTTAGGCTTAACGCAAGAGATACCGTCGATGCCGTTCAACATATCTGTAGTTACGTCACGCTGAATGCGCAAGCGCCCGTTCTCCTTTACCAAGTCGTCAATACTCTGATAGCCGCCTAATGCAGTTTGTATGGCGCTTTGACAAGGTACGTTTGCGCACATACGCATAGAAGACAATATATTGAGTCCATCGATATAATCGGTAGCAAGACGTTTATTCCCACTGACAACTAACCAACCAGAGCGAAAGCCCGCCACGCGATAGTTTTTGCTTAAACCACCAAAAGTAACAAAAAATACGTCATCAGCGAGTGACGCAATACTGGTGTGCTGGGCTTCATCGTATAAAATTTTGTCGTAAATCTCGTCGCTAAATACGACTAAGCCGTGCTCGCGGGCGATTTCAACCACGTCTTGCAGGAGGGCTTTGTCGTACACCGCACCTGTAGGGTTATTAGGGTTAATCAATACAATTGCGCGAGTTTTGCTGGTGATTTTACTTTTTATATCGTCAATATCGGGGAACCAGCCCGCTTGCTCGTCGCAGCGATAGTGAACAGGTGAGCCTGACGACAGACTTACGGCTGCTGTCCAAAGCGGATAGTCAGGGCTTGGAATAAGCACTTCATCGCCATGATTAAGCAACGCTTGCATCGCCATCATAATTAACTCAGATACGCCATTACCAATATAAACGTCGTCTACACGGATGTCTTTAATGTTGCGCTGCTGGTAGTACTGCATCACGGCCACGCGGGCAGCATAAATTCCTGTCGAGTCTGAATATCCTTGAGACGTAGGCAGGTTATGAATAACGTCTTTTACGATATCGTCAGGGGCTTCAAATCCAAATGGGGCGGGGTTACCGATATTCAGCTTTAATATGCGGTGTCCTTCGTCTTCCATTTTTCGAGCTTGCGCAGCGATTGGGCCTCTAATGTCGTAACAAACGTTATCTAATTTATGTGAGCGAGATACAGTTTTCATGGTCTATCTGGTTGATTTACATACCCTGAGATTATCGCAATACAAAGTCATATGCGATGGCCTTTTTGCAGTATTTCTGCTTTAAGTACGACTTTTTTCACTAAGTGACTATTTATTGACCATATAACGAGATGAATGATCCGCTTGTCACTTAAGTATAAAATTTATGTTAATAGCTTGTGAACTTTTCATTCAGCGCCTATCGTAGTAGTAAGGCGTGTATAAAAAACGCGTTAGTAACAAACAGGCTAACAAGCAGAGGTGATAAGAATATGTCCCACCATTTCAAAGAAACACCAGAGAATGCAATCACGCAAAGTGGTATAGCACGCGTTATTCCCTGTAAAGAATTAGACGTCGGCGATCCTATAAAATGGATGTCACTGGCGTTAAGAGACGCTATGCGCGCCCCAGGACTCACCCTATTTTACGGTGTGTTGTTTGCGGTTATTCCCTGGTTCATTATGTACCTTGTTGAAATGACCGGTTGGCACTTGGTTATTTTACCTGCCATTGTTTGCTTTATGTTAGTTGGTCCTTTTTTAGCAGCAGGTCTTTATGACATTAGTTGGGAAATGGAAAAAGGTCACAAACCAACACTTCGTCATTCTTTACGCGCTATGCGCAGAAACGCATTTAACGAATGGGGCTTTGCGATACTGCTAATGGTCATGATGATCTTTTGGTTACGCGTTGCGTCGCTTATCCACGCGCTTTATCCACCTTATATAGAGAACGATTTGGAAAGCCTATTGCCTTTCTTAATGTTGGGAACGTTGGTGGGTGCAGGCTTTACCCTTGCAATGCTTTTTATAACCGCTTTTACTCAGCCCATTCTTATGGAACGCAAAGTTGATCTTGCCACTGCAGTTTTGACCAGTGTAAATGCAGTTTGGCTTAACAAGGTTCCCATGCTTATTTGGGGGGCTATAATTTTCACCACAGTAGCAATTGGCTACGTGACCGGGTTTATTGGTTTTATCGTGTTAATGCCTATTATCGGCTACGCGTCATGGCATGCTTATATTGATGCCATTGAAACTAAGCGCGAACGCAAATATGAGTAATCGCCCACGCTTTCTGTAATTTAATTACGGAAATAGTGAGGCTTTCTGTACATTATATGCGCTTTATCATTATATATTTTGTTAAAATTACAGTTTTAAGGCCCCAAAAGGGGCCTTTTTATACTTAAGTCTTATATTTCTTTCTTCCTATAAATATACTGGCTAGATATATTAGTAATATACAATTTATATTATTCTAAGTAATTCAAGGGGTTAGTGCCGTAACAACAGCGTAACAACTTGATTTACCAAGCATTTACCCAGGTTACACAATCATTCAACAGAAAAGTTTTTATTCTTGATGCATAAATAAAGGGCGTTGAGCGAATTGTTGTTTCATTCAACTTTGTTCAACTCAACTTAAGAGTTTGCCACAAACTTGCATAGCACCTTTAACCACACATTGAGGATTTTAAAATGAAATTATCTAACTTACTTAAAGTTTTTGCAGCTACTGCTACTGTCGCTTTTAGTATCAACGCAAATGCAGCCGCAGAGTCTAAAGACATACGCTTCGTAGGTGAAACCCAGTTTGCAGGGTTTTGTAAAGCGATAATCAACGATGATGTAAGAGTTCTTCGTTCAAGCCTTTCACGTAACGTGGGTCGTATTGGTGCTAGTCAGCGTGAAGTATTGCGCATGGTAACGTCTGAAGAAGGCCTAACATGTAATGGAAGTAGCCTTATTAAGTTTTCTGAAGAGCGTCACGCAGATGCGGTACATGAATACTTAACGTCGCGTAGCTAAGGCTTTGGTTGTTGTAACGATAAACTCAGAAAAAGCGGGCTAGCTTGCACTCATCGTCTATCACGTTGACGTAAATGGTGAAAACTAGCCCCGCTTTTTGTCTTACTTTTTGCTCTAAAATGCGCCTTAATTAGCGATTTTAATATACGTGGCTACACGCGCTTTACTGGTTTTAAACAATCGCTGCGTTTTAAACCTAAGCTTTAGTAGCAACACGTAAGCAAGTGGTACTAAGAACAAGCTGGTTAGTGTTGAGAACACCAGCCCACCAATGATTGTAATGGCCATTGGCGAGTAGGGAGGGCCGTCGCCGCCAATTCGAGTACTCCCCATCGCAAGTGGAATAAGCCCTAGAACTGTAGTGGCTACTGTCATCAGAATAGGCCTGATACGTGTCATACACCCTTCAATTACTGCGTCATACAGCGACAAGCCTTCATTAATTAGCTGATTAATTCTGTCTACCAATACGATGCCATTGTTAACCACAATACCCATCAGAATCAGCATGCCAATCATCCCCATGATAGACATAGATGTGCCTGTAACCATGAATGCCCAAAAAACACCTGTGAAGGAAAACAGTAGTGACGTAATTACAGATGTTGGAAGAATTAGCGATTCAAACAGCGCGGCCATCACAACGTATATCATGCAAAGCGCTAATAGCATATTCATTTGCATTACGGCATTGGCTTCATCCTGGCGAGAGAAGCTGCCGTCTAGCGTCCACTTGTAGCCTGTCGGCAATTCGATATTAGCTAATGCTTTTTCTATGCGTTCACGAGCTTGTTCGGTGGTGGTTTCACCCTCTAGATTTGCACCAATAGCAAGCGCTGTTTGACGATAGTTGCGGTTAATTTGCGAAAGCTGTGGCACCACAGAGAAATCTGCAATCATGTTCAGCGTTACCGATTGACCCTGCGTAAACCCGATATTGATGTTCTTAAGTTCGCTTAGCGAGGCTTGAATATCGCTGCCAAACTTAAGCTGCACCGCCACTTCTCCAGCGTCACCATAACGGAATGTACGTAAATTACTGCCTCTTAAAGCCGTAGAGATGAGCTTTGCTACATCATTCACTTGAATACCGAAGCGGTTTGCTTTCTCTCTGTCTATGCGTATTTGAACCTCATCGCGGGTAGATCCCGTGTCGGCTTTTACGTCTTCCAACCCATCTATGGTGGAAAGAATAGGAATGATCTGCTCTGAAATAGTGAGCAAGGTTTCTGAAGACTCGCCCAACAGCGTTACTCTTACGCCACCACCGTTGCCGCTATCCCATTGGAAAGAGGGGCGAGCACGCACGAATAAAGGCATGTTTTCGCGAATATCCTCCTTAATTTTACCCACACTGACCGGTAATTCGTCATTAAGCGTGATACCACTTACTGCATGACCGGCAGTAAAATAGGTGTAAACCTGTTTGATGTGAAAACGTTCTTGGTTTTCATAAAGATAAGCTTCCATTTTATCTACGGTTTTTTCTACCTCTTCTAGGGTAAAGTTTTGGGTTACGTGATAATTAAGCCAAATACGCTCTTGGTTGTTATTACCTTCATCGTCTGATGTCACTGCCTGCATGGGCACGAAAGTCGACGCCAGAATGAGTAACGCAATGACGCAAGTTGTTCCTTGGTGTTTCAACATCCAATTAAGTGCTCGGCCATAGCCTTTTATGTAGGAAGGCGTTTTAGGTGTTTTTACTACTGGAATTTTTACTTTTGTTGTTAGTAATGGAATAAGTGTTTTAGCAATAAAAAGCGACGCAAACAGAGATATGCAGATAGCTACGGCTACGTGCTCTAAGAAAATAGTCACGTCTATTTTTACTCCAATAATATTGGGTAAAAACACAATCGCGGTGGTTGCAGTACCAGCAATGACCGCAAGACTCACTTTGTTTACACCAATTTGGGTGGCCCGTTTGATATCACCTTCTTGTTGGCGCTCTTGAAAGACGCTTTCGGTTATTACAACGGCATTATCAACCAGCATGCCTACGGCAAGCATAAGGCCCATCAGTGACAAAATGTTAAGGGTATAGCCTAAAAGATACATTACACCTAAGGTGATACATATTGAGAAGGGTACCGAAAGTACCACAATCAAGGTCGTGGTAAGCTGGCGCAAGAACAAGTAAAGCACAATAACTGAAAGTAGCGCCCCTAAAAGGCCAGCGTTTAGCAAATCGCTTAGCGATGAGGTTACGCTTTTCGCGGTGTCGTCCATGACGAATAAACTAATTCCTGTAAACTCAGGGTCTTCTTTGGCTTTTTCGATAACCTTCATCACAGCATCAGAAACTTCAACTAGGTTGCTGCCAGACTCGCGAAATACATTGAAGCCTACCGCAAAGGTGCGATCTAAGTGACGCCCTTCGTTGCGCTGAGGAAGCTCGTAAGTGACGCTCGCGATGTCAGACAAGCGCACGTTGCGAGTAACCCACATGTCTTTAAAGTCATTTACATCGGTGAATTCGCCAGTTGGGTTAACCAGAATTTTTTCACCGTTGTTGTACATGTAGCCCGCGGTTAGCGAGAAGTTTGCGCTTTGAAGCTGCTGCTCTAAACGTGTACCGTCTATTTGATATGCCGCCATTTTCTTAGGATCTAAGCGAATGGTGATTTGGCGCTTCATGGTGCCGTATAGCTCAACTTTCGATACACCCGGAACACGCTCTAACGGGCGCTTGAGGTTGCGCTCTAGCAAGTCATAGGCGTTCGATAAGTCGCGGTCGCTCGATACGCGCAGCTGGAATATAGGCATATCGTTGGTGTTAAATTTATACACCATGATCCGCTCTATATCGTCAGGAAGCTCGTGGCGAATAGCGTCAATCTTTTCCCGTGCTTCAATGCTTTTGGCTTTAAGGTTTTCATCCCAGTCGAACTCAACAATGACCTCAGCCATATTGTCGTACGAACGTGCCCTCAAGCGCTTTATCCCCGACATGGTAGCAACGGCCTCTTCAACCGGGCGGGTGATCATGGTTTCAATCTCAACTGGCGTTGCATCAGGGTAGGGGATCTGCACTACCATTTCTGGAATATCAATCCCCGGGAACTTTTCCAAGGGTAATAAGCGGCCAGATACAATGCCGAACAGCAACATAGACAAAAATAGCATTCCGATGGTAACGGGCTTATTTAACGCAAAGCGTGCAAGCGAGGCGCCTATACCTGCAATTTTTGAAAGGTGCGGCTGTGAAGCTATGTCTGTCTCACGTTGATTCGGCTCACGTGTTTGGTCCTTTTCAGTATTGGTTTCAGAACTGATATTAGCGTTGTGAGAAGGTGTACTCATAGTACACCTCCTTTTGGCATTGCTTCTTCGTCATCAAAGCGCGCGTTCGTCTTTGCGTTAACAGGCGTTTTTTGCTCATAGTATTTCTTAACGTCGAAGAAGCTGTAAAGCACAGGCAGTAGGATTAGGGTAAGCAAGCTTGCAAACAAAAGACCGTAAATTACCGTAATGGCCATTGGCGTACGAATTTCAGCGCCTTCGCCAAAACCAAACGCCATAGGCAATAGACCCAAAACCGTAGTAAGTGTGGTCATCACAATAGGGCGCAGGCGGGTCTTTGCAGCATCTAGAACAGCGGTGTCTTTATCTACTCCTTGGCGGCGTAACTGATTTATACGGTCAACTAATACAATAGCGTTATTCACTACAATACCGCACAGCATAATCAAACCAATAAATACCACCACGTTAAGCGGCGTATTGGTAAGCCACAACCCGTACACAGAACCTGCACCGGCTAGCGGCACGGCGAACAAAATAAGCAGAGGGTGCAGCAGCGACTCAAACTGAGACGCCATAACCAAATACACCATGAATACCGCAAGTGCCAGAGCAAACTGTAGCGAACGGAAGCTGCTTTGCATGTCTTCGCTTTGTCCAGTTACTGTTGCACTTAAAGATAGAGGAAGTTGGGTTTCATCAATGACTTTATTAGCAACGGCAACTGCTTCATCAAGCTTACCCTTGGCCAAGTTTGCTGATACCAGCGCTACACGTTGCTGTCCAACGCGGGTGATCTCGCTAGGACCTACACTCATGTACACGTCTGCCACGGCACTTAATGGAATAGGTTGCGCAGAGCCTGGATTAACAACAATGGCACGCACGCTGGTCATGTCATCTCGCTGGTTTTCTTGGGTTCTTACCAGCACATCTACCTTTCTGTCTTCAACACTATACTGTGTAGCGACACGGCCACCTACTTTGGCCGCAATAAGCTGAGAAACGGTTGATGCGTCAAGCTCAAGGCGAGCAAGTTTGGCGTGATGGAAAGCTATTTTAAGCTCTGGGTTCCCGTCGCGAATGCTGGTCGTTACGTCTGCAAAATTATTAAAACTGGCTAGTTTGGTCGCAATAGCGTCGCCATACTGTTGTAGTTGATTAAGGTCGTAACCCGCAATTTCAATTTGAATAGGCGAGGCAAAGCTAAATAGCTCTGGCTCTGAAAACGTTGCCTGAACCTGAGGTTTAAAGGCTAAATGAGCGCGAAGGGCACGCTTTACCGCGTCCATATCGTCAGTCGTCGCCGT
The DNA here is from genome assembly GCF_056160105.1 of Alteromonas sp. ABD4_190. NCBI lineage: Bacteria > Pseudomonadati > Pseudomonadota > Gammaproteobacteria > Alteromonadales > Alteromonadaceae > Alteromonas > Alteromonas sp. ABD4_190. Next base: position 171,059 of record NZ_JBSWWN010000001.1, on the reverse strand, counting down.
AGGCTGCATGACAATGTTTAAGCGGCCCCAATGATCGCCTCCTTGATTAGGCGCAGCGCTTATAAGGCTACCCGTACCGGACATGGCATACGTGCGGAGCACCTTAGTATCACTGCTACCATTGTTATTTACCGCAACCGCAGCAAGCTCGCTGATAATAGCGTCGGTACGCGCTAGTGGCGAGCCCGCAGGGAGGGTCACTTCTACCGAAAATTCACCTTGTGACAGAGTTGGAATAAGTTCCATACCTAGTTTTGGTACAAGCATTATCGCGCCAGCAGCAAGAATAAAGGCAGTAGCTAACACCTGCGCTTTGGCTTTAAGGCTTACGCGCAGCAGTTTTTCATAAGCATAAGCAAGAAGGTCAAACCCTTTATTAAATACCCAAATAAGTGGTTTGAAGGCAACGCTTAGTAATTTGCTAACGATATGCCATGCGCCAATCACCAAAGTTACTAAGGCTGCAGGTAAAAAAACAAAGATAAGTCTGAATACCCAACGAATTGGCAGGGTAAGGTAGTACATAACTTTGCCTAACGTTGACGTAGGAGGGGTAGGCGCTGGTGTAGTGAACACATCTTCGTGATCGAGCTGTTGCTTTTTCTTCTTATGTGCCATTGCAGGGATAAGTGTGAGCGCAACAACAAGCGATGCTGCTAAAGCGAACGACACGGTTAACGCTTGGTCTTTAAACAGTTGACCTGCAATACCTTCTACAAATATCAGCGGCACAAACACGGCCATAGTGGTAAGTGTCGAAGCCACAATTGCGCCAGAGACTTCTTTTGTTCCTTCGCTAGCGGCAGATGCTTCAGTGTCTGTGGCTTCTGCCGTCGTTTTTTCATTAGCTGTAGCGTTATCACCCCCAGCCACTTTTAATTTTTTATGGCGATCGATATTTTCAAGCACAACAATGCTGTTATCTACTAATAATCCAACAGCCAGCGCGATACCACCTAAGCTCATCATATTTAGGCTTATGTCGTTGGCATACATCAAATTAAAAGTTGCAATGACCGACACTGGAATAGACACCGAGATGATGACGGTAGCCCAGAAATCTTTTAGGAAGAGGTAAAGCACCAGCATGGCTAAAATGCCCCCCATGACTGCTGCTGACTTCACATTGTCTATGGCTTGCTTAATAAACACGCTTTGGTCGTAAATTTCGCTTAGCGTGTAATTTTCAGGAAGGTTATTGTTTATTTCGCTTAATCGGCTAGCCACTTTTTGCGCGACATTTACCGCGTTAGCGTCACCTTCTTTATAAATGGCAACTTCAATACCTTCGCTTCCGTTGAAGCGAGTTACCACGTCACGGTCTTTATAAGCACTCTCAACCGTTGCCACGTCTTTAAGTTGAATGTTTCTGCCTTCAAAACGCCCAATGAAGAGGTTTTCGATATCGTTAAGTGTTTCAAACTGATTCAGGGTTCTGACCAAAAACGCCTGGGCTGCGTTATCAATTCTACCGCCAGCTGCGTTAATGTTTTCGGCACTGACCCGGTCAATAATTCGGGTAATGGGAATAGACAGCTGACTGGCTTTCTGCTGGTCGATGAGAATGTGTATTTCGTTTTCTAAACCACCGCCAACGCGCACGGCTGCCACACCCTCTACTGACTCTAGCGCTCGTTTTACTTGCTGTTCGGCATATAAACGTAATCGCTTCATTTGCGCTACGCTTAAACTTGACGTATCGCTTTGTGCCGTCAGCCCCAGTTTAATTACTGGGTCTAAACTTGGGTTAAAACGAAGGAGCCTTGGCTTTTCTATATCAAGGGGAAGCTGTAATACATCAAGTTTCTCGCGCACTTCTAAGCTCGCGAAATCCATGTCAGTACCCCATGCAAATGAAAGCACTACGTCAGACTGGCCTGCACGCGATGTGGACGTGACTTTACGTACGCCTTTTACTACGCCGATGGCTTCTTCAATGGGTTTTGAAACCAGTTGTTCGACTTCGCCAGGCGCTGCACCGTCGTAGTCGGTGCGAATGGTGAGAGCAGGGTAAGATAAGTCAGGCAGTAGGTTAACCGACAGTCTGCCTAACGACACCATACCAAATAGCAATACCGCAAACGTGAACATACTAACGGCAACAGGGCGCTTTACAGCAATATCTACAATACGCATTGTGTGAGTTCCTTGTTAGGCCGAATTAGCTGTTAACTACTTCAACAGGGGCGCTGTCTTTCAAGTTTTGGTGGCCTGCAGTAACCACTTCTTCATTACCGTTTAAACCATTAATAACTTCAACGACTTCGTTATTTTCAAAACCAGTAGAAATATCAACTTTCTTGACTTTGCCGTTATCGACAACGAATACGCTATGGCTGTTATCAATGGTGACCAGCGCTCTTCGAGGTAGCAACGTAGCGTTAGCATGAGTAGCGTATTCAAGTGATACATCGGTAAACATGCCGGCTTTAAGGTGGTTGTCTTCGTTCGGTACTTTTAAGGTAACTTTGAACGTGCCGGTGGTTGCATCAATAACTGGGCTTATACGTTCTACGTTTGCCGTGATAGTTCTATCGCCTAACGCGGCAACAGTAAGTACTGCCCCTTGACCAACCACTACGTTAGGAAGTTCGTTTTCTGGCAAGTAAACAATGCCCTGAAGATTACGCTGTTGAACAATATGAAACATTCTTTCACGTTGAAAAGACTCGGTTAAGTTACCGACTTTGGCGTTTCTCTCTGCAATATACCCGTCAATAGGCGCCGTAATCGTTGCCTCTTTTAAATCAAGCTCAGCCAATCGGACAGACGCTTTTGCTGATTCAAATTGCGAGGTAAGTTTGTCGTAGGTATCGTCGCTTATGAGCTTTTTGGAATAAACTTTATTGACCTTATCAAGTTCGCTTTCTATGCCGGCTAAATCTGCCAGTGCTTTAGATAAGTTCAGCTCGTAGCGACGCTTATCAAGTTGCGCTAGCACTTGGCCCTTTTGCACATAGTCACCTTCTTCAACGAAGATCTCTTCAATGATCCCCGAGGCGCGAGCAACGACAAACGCTTCTTCTCGCGCTTCCAGGATGGCGGTAGTGTCATAGGTGGATGTTATGTCGCCAGTAATGATGGTTTGAGTTTCAACAGGAATAGCAAATGCCGTTTCCTCTGCTGACTCCGACTGGGCGTTGGCGTCGATAGCATCGGCATTAGAACATGCAGTCATCGAAAGCGAAAAAGCAACAATACCGCTTCCAAGAAGAAGCTTTAGCGATGTTGGTGAAAATGAAAGTAAGGAATGTAATGGTGAAAAAGAGATGTGGCTTTGCGTTGATGTTTCCATGGTCAATAACCCTAACGTGTGTGTCGTTATCTAGTAATGACCGGATACAGCAGCTAATATGCCAAAGATGTTAAATAATGCTAATTCCCAATTAATTCAATAGTTTATATGTGTAACAAGTAGTTTCAATAAGAAGGCCAACATTTGCAGTTGGCCTTTTGTACTAATGCTTAGCGAAAAATGCTAATAACCGGTTATTTCCACTATAGTCTATTAAACCAAAGTATAGCTTGTGGTGATATCAACGTTGCCCGTAAGCATAAGCATAACGGAACAGTATTTTTCTGCAGAAAGCTGCACAGCGCGAGCAAGGGCCTTTTCGCTAATACCTTCACCTGACACCGTGTAATGTGCATGAATTTTAGTAAAAAACCGCGGCGGCTCTTCGGCTCGCTCTGCTTCTAATTCACAATTACAGGCTTCAATATTAAAACGGCCTTTTTTCAGAATATCGACCACATCAACACTTGAGCAGGCACCAACGGCTATAAGTACCGACTCCATTGGAGACACTGCGTTGCCGCTACCATCCATCACAGTTTTATAACCGCTGTCTGTAGTGCCAGTAAAAGTAAGATCTTTGTCCCAAGAAACTCGTGCTTTCATTGTTTGTCCTAATATCATAAAGCTATCGAAAGAGGCTGCAAGCCACTGTTGTCACTAACGTATGGAACAGCAGCGAAGTGTTATTCTTATTTGTTCAGACGAATGGCGTCTGGGCTAAGCGTGATTTTCTTTTGCTTGTACAATGCGCCCAACGCTTTTTTATAAGCAGCTTTACTCACATTAAAATGAGAATAAATAGCCTCCGGCGCACTTTTATCTGTTAACGTAGAAATACCACCATGGGCTTCCAAGTCATCTAGAATTGCCTGTTGAAGAGCGTCACGGCCGCCTTTATCAACGCGCTGAAGGGCAACATCAACCTTTCCGTCCTCGCGGATAGTTTTGATAACACCCTCTGTCGCTTGACCGATTTTAAGCGGTTTAAAAGCATCGCTGTGGAAAATGAGCCCTAAATTTTTCTCGTTGATGACCACTTTAAAGCCTAAATCGGTCTTAGCATAAACCAAACAATCGACCGTATCGCCTTCGTTGAGATAGGCGCTGCTTTCCTTCAAGAAGTAATGAAGCTTGGTAGCCCCTAAAATACGCTGGGTTTTATCATCAAAAAAGGTGTGAACCACGTAATACATACCTGGATTAACAGGTTGAGCTTGGTAATCGTTGGGCATCAAAAGGTCGTTGTCTAGGCCCCAGGCGAAGAATGCACCAAAATTCGTAGCAGACACCGCTTTAAGTACCTTGGTTTCGCCTACTTGAATAAGTGGTTTTTTCATGGTGGCATAAAGATCGCCGCGCTGATCCGTGGCTACAAATACTTCAACCTGTTGCCCTTCAGTTAACGGCGTCTCTACTTCGTCAATCGCAAGTGTAACGGTTTGCTGCTCATCAGCATTATCTATTTCTATTACGCTGTCGTTCTCGTCATCGTTTTCGACAAGTGGCGCTAAAGCGTAGCCAAAAGGGTATTGGGCTACCACGCGTAATGTATTAATTTTTCCAATATTTATCATCAGCACTGACTTTTTAAAAAGAACAGGTAACATGATACTGGAATGAAGGTAAGAGCTAAACCATTATGAAGTTAAATTGCGATTTAGGTGAAAGTTTTGGCGCGTGGTCAATGCCAGTGGAATCGGCCATAATGGCGGAAATCGATCAGGCGAATATTGCGTGCGGTTTTCACGCTGGCGATCCATTAGTCATGAATCAGGCTATTTTGTTAGCCAAAAAGCATGATGTAGCCATTGGTGCCCATCCTGCTTACCCCGATCTACAAGGCTTTGGCCGCAGAAGTATGGCGATTGCCGCTGACGAACTTAAGGCTATGATTCAATATCAGGTCAGTGCCTTAAGCGGTATGGCGAAGATTTGTGGCGCTAAAGTCAGCTATGTGAAGCCCCATGGTGCGTTGTACAACGACATGATGAAAGATACTGCTATCATGCGAACAGTAATGCAAAGCATAAGTGAAATAAACGAACAGTCTTCACACGCTCCCCTAGCGTTAATGGTGCAGGCTACGTCGCAAAATGCGGCGCTTAAAGAAGCAGCGCAAAATTGGGGCCTGCCTTTGTATTTTGAAGCGTTTTCTGACAGACGGTATACCGATGAAGGCTTACTGCAATCTCGAATTATAGAAGGTGCCGTGTTGAACGAAAGCGACGCTTTGCTTCAAGCTAAACAGCTTATTTCATCGGGAACGGTAACTACGTCATCGGGAAATACACTTGCAGTAGAAGCTGACTCTTTATGTGTACATGGCGATACTAAAGGGGCGGTAAGTATTGCGAGTAAAATCAGAACATTTCTATAAACCTGCCATATAAAAAACACAATTTAAAAGAACAATACACAAGGCTATTAACCTTTGTTGTGCCGAGAGTCGAATACATAATGCACATCACAACTCGTTATGGCCAGTAAGACAACAAGGACAGTAGATGCAAGCTTTCGGTCGTATTAAACGAATAGTTACAGCAAGTGCAGACGCCATCATCTTGTATTTTGACGGCGCAAGTTTGGATGACGCGAATAATGCCTGCCACAACATGCTGGCAGCTATTGATAGTAACAAGAGTAGAAATTCGTGGTGTTGGTTACGCGAATGCGTGCCTTCTTACGACAGTTTGTTAATCGTTTTTGATATGGCGTTAATTGACAGCCACGGTGTATACCGTGCCTTACGCAATTTAGAGGGTGAAGACATAAACCAGCAATCGGAATCTATACAATTTAATAGAAACAATAGTAGCGCAGTGATTGAAATCCCTGCGTGGTATGGCGCGCCAAATGCCAGCGATTTAAGCATCGTAAGCAAGAAAACGTCACTGTCTATTGAAGAGATTATCGCGCTGCACACAAGTACAACTTATAAAGTATACGCAGTGGGCTTTTCCCCCGGGTTTGCCTACATGGGCGATATTCCAGAAGCGTTGAAATGTGCCCGTTTAGGCACACCGCGCAAGCGGGTTCCCAAAGGAGCAGTTGCGATAGCGGACAGACAAACTGCCGTCTACCCAAACGAGTCACCCGGTGGATGGAACCTTTTAGGGCTCACTGCGTTTGATATGCTTCTGCACAAAGATCAGCACAGTGAGTCACGATTGAGAGCGGGAGACGTGGTTAAGTTTGTTTCGATTACTGAGCAAGAATACAGAGCAGGGTTGCAGGTTGAACTATGAGAATTAATGTACTCAGCAAGGGACTGTTTAGCCTCATTATCGACAAGGGCAGAGTAGGAAAACAGAGGGATGGTTTTTGCGAGTCAGGCCCCATGGACAGTAATGCCTATGATTGGGCCAATTTTCTTGCCTTCAATCTAGATGGCACACCGTGTATTGAAGCGATTGGCGAGATGCAGATACGCGTTGATGAAGATTGTGTTATTGCGGTTACTGGAAGAGAACCCTCGCTTGAAATAGATGGGATCGCTAAAGCGGTATATCAGAGCCAAAAAGTATCAGCAGGCGCATCGATAACCTTCAAAAGTGCGCTTTTAGGTAGCAAAGCATACTTGGCAATATGTGGTAACTGGCAAGTGCCAAAAGCAGTGGGCAGTGCCTGTACGGTGGTTCGCGAACAGCTTGGTGGATTGGACGGTAAGGGATGCGTGTTAAAAGATGGCGATTGCATCGAGGTTTTTGCTAACACAAGAGTGAAACACAACGCTAAAATGCGAACGCTAGCGCAGCAGCACATAGATGACTATAGCTTTGTAGAATCAATCCGGGTTATTCCAGGTTATCAGTTTACAAGCTTTAGTACTGTTGCCGTACGTACATTTGAAACCACCACTTATACGGTTTCATCATCAATCGACCGTATGGGCTTCAGACTGACAGGTGAGTCAGTGGCTTCCGATATAGAGAATATGCGCTCAGAAGCCATCCATCTAGGCGCCATTCAAGTTCCTGGCGACGGCCAGCCTATTGTGATGATGCGCGACAGGCAAACGTTGGGGGGCTATCCGAAATTAGGCTGTGTGAGCCCCTGTGATATAAGTCGCTTGGCACAAGCCGTGCCCGGTGAAAAAGTAAATTTTGTTTTTCAAAACGAAGAAGAGGCAAGGGCCGACTGGCTGCTTATGACAAGTAGACGCCGCCGTTTGCAAGGAGAAATATTGTGACAATTGCGTTTTTAAACGGTGAATATATGCCTCTTTCTGAAGCGAAAATTTCTCCAATGGATAGAGGCTTTCTATTTGGTGACGGTATTTATGAAGTCATACCAACTTACGCTGGTAATCCTGTCGGGTTCAAGGGACACACCACGCGCATGGCTCAAGGTTTAGAAGCAATCGAAATCACCAATCCGTATACCGCAAAACAATGGCACGATATTCTGTCAAATCTGGTTTCAAAGAATCAAACATTCATTGAAAGCGGAAACATTGGCGTTTATTTTCACGTAAGCCGAGGTACCGATACTAAGCGGTTCCATGCTTATCCTAAGCATATAGCACCAACGGTGTTTGGCTTTGCGTTTGAAATCGCGCCACCTCAACCTACGTCTAAGACTGATGTTAAGCCCTTTAAAGTGGCACTCCAGCAAGATAAAAGATGGCAGCGATGCCACATTAAATCAACGTCGCTGTTAGGTAACGTTATGCATTATCAGGCGGGTGTAGACGCGGGTGTTAACGAAACTATATTGTACAACGGCGACGGTATGATAACCGAAGCAAGCTCATGTAATGTGTTTATGGTTAAAGACGGTGCTATATCGACGCCGCCGCTCAATCACGAACTTCTTCCTGGCATTACTCGCGCTATAGCCATTGAAGCGTTTCAGCAAGCTGGGTTAGTCGTCACCGAAACGTGGTTTAGTAAAGAAGATCTTTTGAATGCTGATGAAGTATGGCTTACCTCATCGAGTAAAGAAGTAGCACCTGTGGTAGAGGTTGACGGGCACGTCATTGGAAATGGTGAAGTGGGGGATGTGTGGGAGAAAGCTATTGCTGCCTACCACTCCTACAAATTTAAAGCGTAAAAACAAAAGAGGCCCGCATAAAAGCGGGCCTCTTCTTGAATAAATACAAATAATTTAGTCTGGTACGTTATCGCAGTTACCGTCGGTGCATTCGCCGTACAGGTAAAGACTGTGATGAGTAAGCTTCATTTTATGCTGCTTAGCAATCATCTCTTGACGTTCTTCGATAATCTCATCTTCAAACTCGATCACTTTGCCACACTTAAGGCACACAAGGTGGTCGTGGTGATCTTTATGGCTAATTTCAAATACCGACTTCCCACCTTCAAAGTGGTGGCGGTTCAAAATACCTGCATCATCGAATTGGTTTAACACTCGGTAAACTGTAGCAAGGCCAATTTCTTCACCTTGTTCAATTAGGATCTTATATACGTCTTCAGCGCTGATATGTTGGTTTTCTGGCTCTTGCAGAATTTGTAAAATTTTAAGGCGAGGCAGAGTGACTTTAAGCCCTGCTTTTTTCAATTCTTTATTTTGATCCATTACAGCCTACTAAGAACGAGTGAATAAGTGTTTGGTGGTTATTATAGGTAAGTTGAAACAATTTAAAAGCAAAACCGTGGAATCTTTGTCTTCTCGTTGAAAATTTGCCCAAGACGCTAATTGCAAAAAATATTGTACTTAAGTGGGGGCCTTGCACCATGTGGCCTGACCAGAATGTAAGTACTCGATTTATCGAACAAATAAGTAAAATAAATAAAACTTTTGATGTATTGAATTAACATCCTGTTAAACTAAACTTAAAGAGTTTAATTCTTTTCGTAGTTTTTAGCATGTATTTAAGTGGAAGTACCCATGCGGTTGACAATAATAAATAAAATCACTTTAGGCTTCGGCTTATTTGGCTGCTTACTATTACTCACAAGTATCCTCTCTTATTTTGGTTTAAGCGGTATTAAGGACTCTGCACAAGATGTTGTAGAGCAAAAAATGCCAGTACAGACCAGTATGGTAAAAGTTAAAACCGAAATTTTGTCTTTATCGGTAATTACCGCAAATGGCTACCACGTAGGAAGTCGAAACGATTTAGAAAATAACAAGCAAACATTCGATACATTGTCATCTACTTTTTCTAACGATTTGTCGCGACTAAAGTCTCTCATGCCTAACAACGCAATAGCTAAGAATGCTGTTGAGGTAAGTTCGAGCTATGTGAGCGACAGTAATGAAATGTACATTGCAATTAACAAGAGAATGGATATAGAGAACGCGCTTGCCACGCAACTTGAAAAAGTACTTATGACGGCAGACGAAGCTAGCGCGTTGATGCTAGATCTTTCTTATCTCGATAGCAGTGATCCGAGTCTTGATACGCTAATTGGCGCAGGTACAGCCATTGATAATAAGCTACTAACAATGAACGACTCATTTATCGAGTTGGCCGAATCTAGCGACGCCACGCAAAGCGCCAGTATTATTGAAGATCTCGAATATCAATTAAGTAATCTGCAGGTAGATAAGGATTATGTGAACCGTTTGGCTACAGGGGTAGATGACGGCGGTACTATCGAGGCGTTTAACGAGCAATACGACTTATTGCTGGAATCGGTAAATGGTTCAAATGGTCTGATCGCGTTACAGCGACAGAAACTCGCTGAAGTTGAAAATGCAGCGCAAGCACAAAAACGGGCAAATCAGGCATTAGACACCGCCATTGCCGATATAAATAAGTTATTTGATACCGTTCAAAATCAGTCCCTTGAAGGCCAGAATGCGATACTTGAGTCGGTGCAAGAAAACTTGGTTCGCAATATTATAGTTGCTGCGATAGGGCTTATCGCTGCTATCTTTCTAGCGGTGATTGTAACGCGCAGTATTTCAAAGCCGCTCGCGCATATAAACAAAGGGTTAAGCCAGTTAAGCCAAGGGGATTTGAGTACTAAATTACCCGAAGAGGGCAACGATGAGTTTTCTGCTCTTTCAGCAAAAGTTAACAGCTTAACGGACAGCCTTAGAGAACTGGTGGGTAATATCTTAGAGCAGGAAAAACGTTTAATTGAAATAACAAAAGCAAGTGTTGAGCTTGGTAATAAGAGCTTATCTGAAGTGGACAAACAGCGAGAGCAAGTCACGGTTACCTCCACCAACACTAAGAATGTTCAAGACAAAAGTCGAAGTAACCTTGAGCAAATTAATCAAGCAATGGATGCATTGCACACTATAACCAGACAAAGTACTGACATTGGCCAACTGGTACAAAAAAGTAGTGAGCAAGTTAGCAACCAAGCGAGGCAGGCAGAGTCTTCAGCCCAGGTTATTGCTCGCTTAGATGATAACTCTAGAAGTATTGGCAGTATTTTGGACGTTATCAAAACTATAGCAGAGCAAACTAATTTGTTAGCGCTAAACGCCGCTATTGAGGCTGCGAGAGCTGGTGAACAGGGCAGGGGCTTTGCAGTTGTTGCAGATGAAGTGCGAACACTAGCAAATCGAACGCACGATTCTACAGAAGAAATCGAGCAAATGATTGGTAACTTGCAAAAAGATGCAGCGCAAGCTGTGAAAGCCATTAATGCAGGTCGTGAGCAAGCACAAGAAGGGGTAGAGATAACCCAGCAGGTTTCTCAGCAAGTCGAAAGCATCAGAGAAATCATTGAACGGTTGAGTGACATTAACGAACATATTGTTGAAGATACAGAGCAACAAGATGTGTTACTTGGTGACGTAGCAACAAGCTTAAACCGCATTGTAGCCCTTGCTGATTCAAGTGCACAGAGCACTAGACAGTCTAACGAATCAACCATGATGCTGGATGCGCAGACAGAAAGCTTAAGGAAGGCGGTAGAGCGATTTCGGCTTTAGTTAGTTCAATCGGCTAAACTAATAATTCAAAGAGTGCTTAGATATAACAAAAAACCGCTCAATTAGAGCGGTTTTTTCAATTGATAGCGGCTTGTTCGTAGCCAACAAGGCAGTGTTTACGCAAGCTCCGCCAAGCAAAGCTCGTCATGAATTTGCTTACACCAGGCTTTAACGCGAGAGTCTGTTAGCTCTGGTTGACGGTCTTCGTCAATACCAAGACCCACAAAGTGGTTGTCGTCTGCCATGCCTTTAGATGCTTCAAAGTCATAGCCTTCCGTAGACCATTGACCTACTAAAATAGCGCCTTTGGCTTCTACGATGTCGCGTACCATGCCCATCGCGTCTAGGAAGTATTCCGCATAGTCTTCCTGGTCGCCACAACCAAAAATAGCAACTAGCTTGTCGTTAAAGTCTATCTGCTCTAATTCAGGAAAGAAGTCATCCCAGTCACACTGTGCTTCACCGTAGTACCACGTAGGGATACCGAAGATAAGCAAATCAAACTCAGCGATGTCTTCTTTACTGCTCTTGGCAATATCTTTTACATCAATTAGCTGTTTACCCAATTCCTTCTGGATCATTTTCGCAACATGTTCGGTATTACCCGTGTCACTTCCGAAAAATAGGCCAACGCTTGCCATATCTAACCTCTATTAATCGTTACTAATTAAACGCCTGTGCTTAGCCAAAACCATTCAATAATGCCTTTCGCAAGAAAACCCAATGCGCCTAAACCTAGCACACCGTACGTTACCACTCTTCCAATAAGAGGAACATCGTTCTTACGTAATACATCGTGTACAGCAAAACCCATCAATCCAAAAAGAATAGACAAGCCGCCATACAGCATAATGGACTCAATGAGTTCGTAATTTTCTGCAAGCATAGTGTTGTTACTTAAAAATTTCTGGCGCAACTATATCACAGTATGTACGCCTGTAAGAGCCTAAAACGTTCAAAAATATGTAATAATAGTCATTCTCATCCTGTTGAATGAGAAATATTCCACTTTATGACGATTTGTTGAGCGTTCTCTCTACAATTCCGTTAAACGCAGCTGGCTTTTCAGCGTGTAACCAATGCCCCGTACCTTCAATAATATGCGCTTTCGCATTTGGAAAGTAGCGAGCTATCGCATCGCGATAGGCCGGTGTAATGTAGTCGGACTCGCTGCCCTTAATAAATAAGGTTACGCCATCGAACGTTTGATTTGTTTGTTCCCAATCAATAATGTGCGAGTAACTTTTGATTAGTCCGCTCACGTTGAAGCGCCACTTCCATGCTCCGTTTTCATCTTGATACAGGCTTTTTAATAGAAACTGTCTGACGCCCATTTCTTTAACGTGGGCAGCCATTTGTTTTTCAGCGTCCTTTCTACTTTCAATGGTATCCAAAGAAACAGAATTCAACCCATCAAATACCGCTTGGTGGCTGTGTTCATAACTCACTGGGGCAATATCAGCTACGATTAAATGTGTGATTTTTTCGTTGTGATTTAATGCCAGCTTCATTGCAACCTTTCCGCCAAGGGAATGACCCAGTACAGCGCTTTTTTCAATATTTAAAGATTGCATAATGTCGTAAATTGCATCTGCGGCAGCTGACATAGAAAAACTATCAGTCCACGGAGACTCACCGTGATCCGGAAGGTCTACACTTATAATATTAAAAGCTGATTCAAAATGTCGTTTAACAACGGCTAAATTATCTGCGTTGCCGAAAAGCCCATGGATTAAAATTAACCATGGTGATGATGCATCTCGCTTTGAAAGTTTATAATTTAACTTCACAACTTATGTACCCATGAATAATTGTCTGATAGACATAGCTTGAGTCTTAAAAACAAAATAAGGCCTGTAAAAACAGACCTTATTAGCAGGTTAAATAGTGATATTAATTAATAGCGTAATCGTTGAGAGATTTGCCGCTATCTAGTGCATCTTTGTAAACGCGAGGCATACGACCAATGCCCGTCCACAAGTGCTCTTCGCCATCGCTATCGACAAGTTTGTATTTAACGGGGCGCTTCTTACCTACATTTTTATTTGTGCCGGTATCCAAAGCTTGTAAATCTTCTACGTTTAGACCTGCTTCTTCCATTTGCTGTTTAATAGCAGCCAGTTTTTCTAATTTTTCTTTTTTTAGTTGTTCTTGTTCTAATAATTTTTCTTTTCTTTTTTCTATTATACCGTTAAGTTTTTCCTGAACTTGTTCAAGTTCTTCTATGCTTAATTCCTTAACAGCACCTTGTAAACGTCTTCCATGGGTTAAAATATCTAAAAATTCGCTCATTAATTAACCTTAATACGTTGTACTAAATTCCTGTAAGATAATAATTAAAAGTAGCACAAAAAAAAAGCGAGCTAAGCTCGCTTTTAAAAAATATCAGTTAAATAACCAAATATTGCATTTAATTACATATTTGGATAATTCGGACCGCCTGCACCTTCAGGTACAACCCACTTAATATTCTGGCTAGGATCTTTAATATCGCATGTTTTACAATGAACACAGTTTTGCGCATTAATTTGAAAGCGTTTTTCACCTTCCTCTTCAATAACCTCATAAACGCCAGCAGGGCAATAGCGCTGTGCGGGTTCTGCAAATTTTGGTAGGTTAACCTGTAAAGGAATAGACGGGTCTTTTAATTTTAAGTGACAAGGCTGATCTTCCTCGTGATTCGTATTCGACAAAAATACAGAAGATAATTTATCAAAGCTAAGTACACCGTCAGGCTTTGGATAAGAAATTTCTTTCGCGTCTTTCGCTTCCTTAAGCTGTGCGTAATCTTTGTGTTCGTCTTTCATGGTAAAGAATAAATTACCGTTAAAGATATTTTGCTCTAACGTATTAAATGCACCGCCCCAGAAATTGCCGAGTTTATGAATAGCAGGGCCGAAATTGCGAGAGCGGAATAATTCATCGTATAACCACGACGATTTGAATTTTTCCGTAAAGCTGGTTAATTCTTTTGTTGGTGCTTCCGCATTTTCTGATAAAGCCTCGAAAATGCTTTCGGCTGCGAGCATGCCCGACTTCATGGCTGTGTGGTTACCTTTAATTTTGGCAAAATTTAGGGTACCTGCTTCACAGCCTACCAGTAAGCCGCCTGGGAAAGTCATCTTAGGTAAAGAGTTAAACCCACCTTTGGCAATTGCACGTGCGCCATAAGATACACGTTTACCACCTTCAAGGTATTGTTTGAAAACAGGGTGATGTTTCAAGCGTTGAAACTCGTCAAACGGGCTCAAATAAGGGTTGTCGTAGTTAAGGTCGACAATTAAGCCTACAAACACCTGATTATCTTCGGCGTGATATAAATAGCTACCGCCCGTGGCGTCATCAAGTGGCCATCCTGCACTGTGTACTACTAAACCCGGCTGGTGCTTCGCTGGGTCTATATCCCAAATCTCTTTAAAGCCAATGGCGTAATGTTGCGGTGAGCTGTTTTCATCTAGCTTAAAATGAGAAATTAGCTCTTTGCCTAGGTGACCACGACAGCCTTCTGCAAACACGGTGTATTTAGCACGTAGTTCCATGCCCGGCATGTAACCGTCTTTTGGCTCACCGTCTTCACCTACGCCCATGTCGCCGGTAAGCACGCCGCCAACGCTACCGTCTTCGTTATAAATAACTTCAGAAGCTGCAAAGCCGGGGAATACTTCAACGCCTAGCTGTTCGGCCTGTTCTGCAAGCCAACGGCTAACATTGCCCATAGACACGATATAGTTACCATCATTGTGCATAGTTTTGGGCGTAATGGCGTTTGGTAACTTTTTCGCTGACGTTTCATCATTAAGTAAATAAATGTGGTCTTCGGTTACCGGGGTGTTAAGTGGCGCACCTTTTTCTTTCCAATCGGGAAATAGTTCGTTTAGCGAACGGGGCTCAAATACCGCGCCTGAGAGAATATGTGCACCTACCTCGGAGCCCTTTTCGACCACACAAACCATAAGTTCTTGGTCTTTTTCATTCGCAAGCTGCATAAGCTTACAAGCAGTTGATAATCCAGCTGGGCCGGCACCGACGATGACTACGTCAAACTCCATCGATTCTCGTTCCACGGGAGGCTCCTTATGTTTGTATTTTTATAGTGCACTATTGATGAAACAAATAATGCTTTGTGTCAAAAACATGTAAATTAATTGTCGTTTTGCAAGGTAATGCAGGTTGACGTTTACGTCAACAGTAAGTACATTGCAAAGCAGTTTACGTTAACGTTAACTGGCAGCGCATTATACCTGCTCGTAAACGTGGTGTTAACGTCGTTTTAAGGCTAGCCTTTAAAAAACGTACGTTCCACAGTTTCTTTTTTAACGTATAAGCATTGTTAAAGTTTCAAAAAGCGTGGTGAAGTAATACGTTTTTAATTATTAATAGTTAATTATTAATGAAACGTAATTAGCACTGACGAACTCAACAATTGAGGTAAATATGAAAATACTCGTACCGGTCAAACGCGCGATCGACTACAACGTTAAGGTAAGAGTGAAGGCTGATGAATCAGGCGTAGATCTTACAAACGCGAAAATGGCCATTAACCCTTTTTGTGAAATTGCTGTTGAAGAAGCCGTTCGATTAAAAGAAAAAGGCGTGGCAACGGAAATCGTTGTTGTTTCAATAGGTGATAAAAGCTGCCAAGAACAAATACGCACAGCACTTGCCCTAGGTGCTGATCGTGGTATCCAAATTGATACAGACCAAAATCTTGATTCACTTCAAGTGGCAAAACTTTTAGCGAAAGTGGTTGAAGAAGAACAGCCTCAACTAGTTATTCTTGGAAAGCAGAGCATTGACTCTGACAACAACCAAACTGGCCAAATGCTGGCAGCGCTAACGGGTATGCCTCAAGGTACTTTCGCTTCAGAAGTGGTTGTAGATGGCGAAAAAGTAAACGTAACACGTGAAATTGACGGTGGTCTTCAAACGGTAGCGCTTTCGCTTCCAGCTGTTGTAACGACAGATCTTCGTTTGAATGAACCGCGTTATGCATCGCTTCCAAATATTATGAAAGCAAAGCGTAAGCCTCTTGATGTTAAAGCTGCGGCAGATTTCGGTGTTGCGCTTGAATCAAACGTTAAGGTACTGAAAGTTACGCCACCGCCTCAGCGTGAGGGTGGCATTAAAGTAGCAGACGTTGCCGAGTTGGTAGACAAGTTAAAGAATGAAGCAAAGGTGATCTCATGAGCGTACTCGTATATGCAGAACACGACAATGCAAGCTTAAAGACGGAAACGCATAAGCTTGTTAACGCCGCACAAAAGATGGGTGGCGATATCCATGTATTAGTAGCGGGTGAAGGTTGCCAAGCAGTTGCTGAAGCTGCGGCGCAAATTGACGGCGTTGCAAAAGTACTTGTTGCCGACAATGCGGCCTACAAGCACCAACTTGCAGAGAATACAGCTGATCTAGTAGTAGAGCTTGCTGGCGACTACAGCCATGTTGTTGCCGCTGCAACCACTACAGGTAAAAACTTTATACCTCGTGTAGCTGCACTGCTAGACGTAGCGCAAATTTCAGACATCATTGGTGTAGAGAGCGAAGATACCTTTGTTCGTCCAATTTATGCAGGTAACGCGATTGCTACCGTTCAATCATCTGATGCGAAGAAGGTGATTACGGTTCGTGCCGCATCATTCGATGCAGCTGCAACAGGTGGTAGTGCTGAAGTAACCGCAATTGATGTGGTTAAAGGCAGTGAGAAGTCTGATTTCGTATCGGCAGAGCTTACTGAGTCTGAGCGCCCTGAACTAACGGCGGCTGAAGTAGTTATTTCTGGTGGTCGCGGTATGCAAAATGGTGATAACTTCAAGCTTCTTGAGGGTATTGCTGACAAACTTGGTGCCGCTATTGGTGCATCGCGTGCAGCGGTAGATGCTGGGTTTGTTCCAAATGATATGCAGGTGGGTCAAACAGGTAAGATTGTTGCACCTCAACTTTACATTGCAGTAGGCATCTCGGGCGCTATTCAGCACCTTGCAGGTATGAAAGATTCAAAAGTTATTGTTGCTATCAACAAAGACGAAGAAGCGCCAATCTTCCAGGTTGCTGACTACGGCTTGGTAGGCGACTTGTTTGAGGTACTTCCAGAGTTGGAAGGAACGCTTTAATTCGAGCTCTTAGGCTAAATAAGACAAAGGCTGCATTTATGCAGCCTTTTTTGTAGGGGTATTGTTCTATGTACCTATGGCGAATCAAGATTTGTTTTGAAGCTGATTTACCACTCAAACACGCACAACTGAATTATCTTCTAGGCTAACAGGAGAGGGTGTATAAGCGTCGGCTGCCCAGTCGTTTTCCCATTTTTCACCATCGATAAGATAGCGAAACTGATATTCGTGATCTTTTTCCAAATCCACTGTTAATGTGAAATCGCCACTTTTAAGCTTTTTCATCGTCAGTGGCTGCGTTTTCCAATCAGTGAAATCTCCACATAGTGCAGCTTCTTTCGCATCTTTTGCTGCTTCCGCATTCAGTCGAAATGTCACTTTGCACAAAGGTTTTGATTTAAGGTATTGTTTCTTAAGACTCATAATGTGTTTTCCCTTCAACGTAGCGAAATCATTCCCGAGGCTATTTCTCATTAGAAAGTTAGCTTGAACAACAGCCGTCGGTTAACTCATAACCAATGAGTGCTCAAATAATCAACGAAAACCTGATAATTATCAATCTTACTTTGTATTCTTTTGATAATTTTTTATATTAGGTGTGCTGATTTTTGAATGTGTATAAAAACAACAATTAGAAACAAAATTTAACAATCTTAATTGAGCATAATAACCAAAAATCAGTACACTAGTTGTGAAACAATAATAATAGAATCTAGCGGGTTATCAGGTGATAAGTGAATAGGGTGGTAGTCTATAGCCTAAATGTCACTAGCACAGGTGCCTTCTTTCTCAGGGATAGTAAATGAAAAACTCCATGTTAATGAAAAGTGGTATTCCATTATTCATAGTGCTGATCGCATTTATCGCCGCGACGGTTATGATCAAATCACGTAAGCCTCCAGAGCAAGTGCCCGTAGAAATTCCCGCTTTTCTCGTTGACGCAAAAGAAGTTTACTCAGAAGCAGTAAACTTTGTTGTCAAATCCCAGGGTAACGTAGTTCCGCAGAATAAAACGTCATTGAGTGCACAGGTCAGTGGTCAAGTTATAAGCTTGTCGAAAGTTTTTGTTGCTGGTGGAACTTTTAAAAAAGGCGATGTACTTGCCACGTTAGAACAAGATGATTATCGCACTGATCTTAAGCTAGCCGAAGCTGAATTGGCCCAAGCTAAAGCAGCCCTTCAAGAAGAAATAGCTCGCGGAAAAGTAGCCGAACAAGAATGGCGTTCAGTCAGAAACGTAGCGCCGCCTGAGCTAGGCTTAAGAAAGCCTCAATTGGCAAAAGAACAGGCAAACGTGAAAGCGGCAGAAGCTAAGTTGGAGCGCGCTAAGCGCAACTTGGCTAGAACCCAAATTACCGCTCCTTACAACGGTATTGTGGTGGAGCGTAATATAGATCTCGGACAGTTTGTCGCCATGGGCTCTGTACTTGGCACTATTTACTCTACTGATACCGCGGAAGTTAGGTTACCTATTACCGACAGCGACTTAATGTTTATTAATATTGCTGGGCAGTCTAGCGAAGGGGCCCCTGTTTCATTAACTGCGACTGTTGGTGGTGTTAAACGCGTTTGGGAAGGTCAACTGGTTCGTTCAGAAGGTATTTTGGATACAGGAAGCAGAGTGGTGTATGCCATTGTTGAGGTGCAAGACCCTTACAATTTGCAGACTTCACACCAGTCACCTTTGCGTTTTGGACAGTTCGTTGAAGCAGAAATTACCTCACGTCAAAACGAAGAGCTTGTCGTGTTACCTCGCAGCATTTTGCGTTTAGACAATACCGTGCTTACTGTGAACGATAATCGCGAAATTGAAATTAAGCCTGTAGAAGTAGCCCGCACCACAGCGAAAGATGTCTTTATTCGCTCAGGTATTGCGGAAGGAAGTTTGGTGGTAACCAGTGCGGTTCCAAATCCATACGACGGCATGAAAGTGCGCCTGCCGGGTGACGAGTCCGTACTTGCTGATACTGCAGAAGCGGACTCTTCTGATAGTACTGATAGTGTGGAAAGCGAATCGTCGGAAGGTGACAACTAATGAGTCGCATCGATACCAACAAAGGTTTAATTGCTTGGTTTGCGCGTAACAATGTGGCGGCCAACCTGCTGATGATTTTGCTTATTGTGGGCGGCTTGTTCAGCGCTTTCAGTATTCAAAAACAAGTATTTCCGAGCTTTGAAATTGACGTCATTAGCGTTCGTGTACCTTATTTGGGCGCAGCCCCTCAGGAAGTTGAAGAAGGGGTGCTGCTTAAAATTGAAGAGTCTATAAAGGACTTGGAGGGAATAAAGCAGCTTAACTCTACCGCCGTAGAAGGCATGGGAACAGTAAGTATACAGGTAGAAGAAGACTATGATGTTCAGTCTCTACTTGATGAAGTAAAGGTTCAAGTTGATGCCATTCCAAGTTTTCCCGCGGATACTGAAAAGCCCGTTATTTATCGTCAAAAAATTCAACAGGACGTGATATGGCTATCAGTTTATGGGGATGCTTCTGAAAGAGAGTTGAAAGAGTTTGCTAAAGACTTAAGGGATGACATTGCTAACCTGCCAGGTATATCAAGTGTTCAGGTTGTAGGCTCAAGAGATTATGAAATTTCTGTAGAACTATCTGAAGTCGATTTGCAAAAGTATAACCTTACGTTTGCTGATGTGGTCGCTCGTTTGAGTCAAACCAGTGTAGACTTACCAGGTGGTTCAATTCGCACGGAAAACGGCGACATACTGCTAAGAACAAAAGGGCAGGCCTACACAGGTTGGGACTTCTCTCAAATCGTACTCGTCACAAACGCAAACGGTACCCGCGTTACGTTGGGCGATGTTGCCTATATCAACGATGGATTCATTGAAAACAATCAATATGCGCTGTTTGATGATAAACCAGCAGTTAGCTTGCGTGTGCAAGCTGTGGGCGATCAAAACGCCTTAGAAATCTCTGAGCAGGTTAACAATTACATTGATAGTCAAAAGTCTGAGTTTCCTGCGCACATTACTGCAGATACGTGGGGCGATAGTTCATTCTATCTAGCTGACCGACTTAACATGATGCTTGAGAACATGTTCTTCGGTGCATTGCTTGTATTCTTAGTTCTTTCGTTGTTTTTGAAAATTAAGCTCGCGTTTTGGGTCATCGTGGGCTTGCCAGTCTGCTTCCTTGGCACTTTGCTTGTAATGCCGTTAGATATGGTTGGCGTGTCGATTAACATGCTTAGTCTTTTTGCCTTTATTCTTGTATTGGGGATTGTGGTAGATGACGCAATTATCATGGGTGAATCTGCTTACTCTGAAATTGATAAAAAAGGGCACAGTGCTGATAACGTTATTGCGGGCGTTAAAAAAGTTGCTATGCCTGCAACTTTTGGTGTTTTAACCACTATTGCTGCGTTTTCACCCATGCTTATGGTATCCGGTCCATTCGGCATTATTTGGAAAACCATCGGCATGGTGGTGATTGTTTGTCTTATCTTCTCGCTTATTGAATCGAAGTTAATCCTGCCGGCGCACTTAGTGCACATGAAACTCAAGCCTTATGATCCGGAAAAAGCCAACGCGTTCCAAAAGTTCCGAGACTTCTTCAGTGAAGGAATAAAGATATTTATTAATAATAAGTACGCGCCGTTTTTAGCAAAAGCAATACGCAATCGCTATACAACAGTGGCCGTATTTTTGGCGATGCTGATCCTTACCGTGGGGCTATTCGGTGGCGGCATCGTGCGTTTTGTATTCTTCCCGAATATTCCTAGTGATTTTATGATGGCCAGCTTTGAGTTAGAGCCCGGCTCGTCACTAGAACAGCGAGATAAGGTACTAACTACACTTCGCGAAGCTATGCATCGTATGGATGACAAAGTTGCAGAAGAGACGGGCGAAAACGTCATTAAGCACGCGATAGCCTTTGACAATGGTAACTTAGGTGGTGAAATCTTTGCTGAGCTTACAAAAGGTGAAACCCGCACGCTTACTGACTTTGAAATTCAGGATATGTGGCGTCAAGAGGTTCCTGAAATTCCGGGAGTGAAGTCATTTAATATTAGCTCACCGGGTGGTCCAGGCGGCGGCGCTGACCTTAGCTTTGAATTTAGCTCCAGTGATATTAAAGCCTTGCGAGCTATTAGTGACGACATTAAGAAGGCCTTGGATAAATACGAAGGCGTTACCGATATCAACGATACCTTCTCTGGCGGTAGCGAAGAAATTCAGTTAGCGCTGAAACCTCAGGCCGATGCGTTGGGCATTTCACTGCGCGATCTAGGTCAGCAAGTTCGCTTTGGTTTTTACGGTGCAGAAGTGCAGCGTATTCAGCGTGATGATGAAGAAATAAAAGTTATGGTGCGCTACCCGAAAGCGGAGCGCAGTTCCATAGAGCACCTTGAAAATATGCGTATTCGTGCGCCAAACGGTCAAGAGATCCCGTTCGAGCAGGTGGCCACATTCACCGTGGGGCAAGGGTTCGATTCAATCATTCGTGTAGATGGTAAACGTTCAGTCACCGTAACGGGTGTAGTTGATAAAGCGTTACTTGACCCTTCAGAAGTGACTAACGATGTCATTGATAACTTAATGCCTGACCTACTAGCCCGCTATCCAAGTGTTGAGTTCCAGCTTCAAGGAAATTCAAAGGAGCAGGCTGATGCTATGGTTAGTCTGATGCAGGGGCTATTGTTTGCGTTATTTGCTATTTATGCCTTACTTGCGATACCGCTTAAATCATACAGCCAACCCTTGATTATCATGTCGGTGATCCCTTTTGGTATCGTTGGCGCCATAGTCGGTCATTTGGTATTGGGCATGGCGGTGAGCGTTTTGTCTGTCTGCGGCATCATAGCTTTGTCGGGTGTTGTGGTGAACGATAGCTTGATTATGGTGGACTTTGTGAATCGCGCGCGTAAAGAAGGCATGTCGCTTATGGATGCGGCTATTAGCGCTGGTACGCAGCGTTTTAGAGCAATCATCTTGACGTCATTAACAACCTTTATGGGCCTTATGCCGATAGTATTTGAACGCAGTTTACAGGCTCAGGTTGTTATTCCAATGGCGGTTTCTCTGGCCTTCGGTATTTTATTTGCCACGGTAATCACCTTGCTGCTTGTTCCTGCACTGTACTTAATTCTCAACGACCTTAAAAATGTGTTTAGAGGAAGAAGATACCAACAAGTTACGACAGAAAGCTAAATAGACAATGCCGGGTAAAACCGGCATTTTCTTTTAAGGAATGAAAAAATGAAAAAAAATCTGATTTATGCAGCTGTAGTAGCAGCGTCAGCATGCTTAACCTTTGCTTGCACTAGTTCAAATACCGCTGATACTAATTTGGTTGAAAATGAAACCGAAAGCCTTGCTATGCCGAAAGTACCTGGATACCCGGCAAGCAAAACCGTTGCGCAGCAAGATAACTATCACGGCACTATGGTAAGCGATCCATATCGTTGGTTAGAAGACGAAAAGAGTGAAGAAGTTAAAGCTTGGGTCGATTCGCAAAACACTTTGGCTCGTCCTTATCTGGCTGAACTACCTTCTAGAGAGCTTTACAAAGAACGCTTAACCGCGCTATGGGATTACGAGAAGTATTCAACGCCCTATATGGTTAATGGCAAGCTGTTTTATTCGTATAACGACGGCTTACAAAACCAATACGTACTTTACATGTCCGGTGGTGTAAACGGAGAACCCGAAGTACTTATCGATCCGAATACATTGAGTGACGACGGCACAGTATCTATGGCGTCGACTGAACTTAGTCCGAAAGCTTCTTATCTTGCCTACATGCTGTCTGACGGCGGTACCGACTGGAAAACTATCCACGTTCGTGACACCAGCAGCAAAATAGACTTAACCGATACCATTGAAGGCATTAAGTTTTCAAATATTGCATGGCTTCCCGATGAAAGTGGTTTTTTCTATTCTCGTTATCCAAAAAATGAGGTGGGTAAATACGATGATAGCCAAACTGTATCTATCTATTTTCACGCGATAGGTACAGAACAAAGTGCAGATAAAAAGATCTTTGCATTTGAAAATAAACCCACTTGGAACCCGTACCCTTCAGTTGTGCAAGACGGAAATACTTTGCTTATATCCGTTTTCGAGGGGTACCAGGCTAACGGTGTCTACGCTAAATCTCTTGAAAAAGAAAACAGTGAGCTTGTTGCAGTTTTCGACCAATGGGATGGGCGATACGATCTAATTGGCGAACACAAAGATGCGCTATTTTTTAAGTCTACTGCAGGCGCGCCAACAGGTAAGGTTATTAAGGTTGATTTCGATGGTGGCGTTAAAGCAACGGAAACCGTAATTGAAAGTACACCTGATACCTTGTCCAGCGTGTCACTTTTAGGAGAAAAGCTTTTTGCTCAGTATCTAAAAGACGTAAAAGGGCAAGTGAGTGTCTTTGATTTAAGCGGCAAAAAAGTCGATGAAATTGCGTTTTCCGATATCGGTAGCGTGAGCGGATTTTATGGAAGCAAAAATGCAGATATAACATTCTATAAACTTACCGGGTTTACTAACCCGGGTCAGGTCTATGCCTATAACGTTGAAAGTGGTGAGTCATCACTATTTAAAACTATCAACACGGGTATTAACTACGACGACTATGAAACCAAGCAGGTGTTTTATACCAGTAAAGATGGCACTAAAGTTCCCATGTTTATTGTGCACAAGAAAGGCTTGAAGCTAGACGGAAACAATAAAACCTTATTGTACGGTTACGGTGGTTTTAATATTTCATTGCTTCCACGGTATTCAGTGTCGCGCATGGTTTGGGTAGAGCAGGGCAACGTGCTGGCTATCGCAAACTTACGAGGTGGTGGCGAATATGGCCAGCAGTGGCATAAGGCCGGTACAAAGTTAGATAAGCAAAACGTATTTGATGATTTTATCGCAGCAGGCGAGTATTTAGTTGAAAGCGGCTACACCACGCCAGAAAAAATGGGTATTCAGGGGGGCTCGAATGGCGGCTTACTTGTTGGCGCTACTTTAACGCAGCGCCCAGACCTTTTCTCTGCCGCCTTACCTGCAGTGGGCGTGTTAGATATGCTTCGCTACCACACGCCAAGTGCAAATGCGCGAGCATGGTCTTCCGATTACGGCCTAAGTGAAAACAAAGACGAGTTTGATGCGCTTTATGCTTATTCGCCACTTCACAACACTAAACCCGGCACTTGCTATCCGGCCACATTGGTAACAACAGGTGATCACGATGACAGAGTAGTACCGTGGCATAGCTATAAGTTCGCGGCGCAATTACAGGCAGATCAAGGATGTGATAATCCAGTACTACTTCGTGTAGAAACCCGTGCGGGTCACGGCGCAGGCACGCCAACGTGGATGAGAATTGAGGGGTATGCAGACCAGTGGGCGTTTTTAGAATCCGCTCTTAATTAACTTCTCACAATTTTCAAAGAAAACAAGCCGCTGTATAAAGCGGCTTTTTTGTTTGCATTTTAAACAAATGACCATATACTGTATAAATATCAGTATGGTTTATTTTGAGTCTCATTTGGTTGGGCGACTTTGCACAACCTTTAGGAGAAAATTATGCAAACAGGCATTAAAGCGGTTGATCAACTTATTTCAAAACACGGCATTATGGCTGATTTAGGTGCAGACACGTTTCAACGCCGTACTCGCCTAACCGGTGGCGATGAGCGCGCAAACGCACTGCCATTTTGTATGTATCAAAAAGTGGCACATGCCCCATTATCAAAGCAGTTTACCGTGCACCATTTTTATATGCCGAGTAACAAAGGGAAGTTAGCAAGCTTTCTGTTTGATGAAAAAGGGCAATTGATAGAGCAAGTCTATTATCAAAAAGTCGCGCGCTGGGTGCAGGTGTGTAGAAAGCTACAGCAATTAGTGCAAATGCCTACGTCTGATGTTCATATGGCGGCGTAAAAGACATAAAAAAAGCGGTGCCGTTTTTCAACGCCACCGCTTTTCATAATCCAAATAGCTACAATAAATGAAAGTAGCTACTTATCTTTGCTTAATAGTAAGTGTACTTGAACTCAACACCCCAAACGCGCGGCTCATTTACGATACCTGTAAGGTTGTTGAAGTCGATTGCACCTTTAACATTGTCTTCGTCAGTAATGTTACGACCAAATAGCGCTACAGTGTAATTGTGCGCGAAGTTTTCGTAACCAATACGTAGACCGCCTTCAAAGTTGTCGTCAGTAGTGAACTCAACCGCTTCGTATAGGAAGATGTTTGTTTCACCTTGGAACGCCCAATCAGTAAATACAAAGAACTCGCCATCATCACCCATAGGGATGGTGTAACGTGCTGTGAAGTTAAAGATAGACTCTGGCGCCTGAGGGAATGGGTTGCCGTCGATAGAGGCTACAAAACCGTCTGGACGAGGGTCTGTTACTGTACAGTTACCGGTAAATCCATCAGCAGCACTTGTTCCACATGGTGAAACAGTCAAAGTATCATCTTTGATTTCAGTGTGGTTGTAGCTATAACCTGCGGTAAACGTAAGCTCATCAGTCGCTAGCCACTGTGCGTCTACTTCAAAACCGTACGCTTCGCCTTTGTCAGCGTTTACAAGCGCGGTAAAGTTGTTGCCACCACCGATTGCTGAGAACTGCATGTCATCTACTGTGTAGTAGAATGCTGCAGCGTTTAGACGTAGTGAGTCATCAAACAAGTCCGACTTAATACCAAGTTCAAATGAGTTGATCGTTTCTGCATCTGCAACTGAAGGCGAGCCTTCGAATGCAACGTCGCGGCCTTGAATTGTTTGAGCACGGAAGCCATTAGCGTAGCGAGCAAAAACAGACATATCATCAGTAACGCGATAGTTTGCGCTTAATTCAAAGCTCGCTTGACCGTCATCTACGTCAATGTCTTCATAGTCTTGAACTTGAGCTGCGCCAATTACTAGGGCAAAACCGTCAACGTTTTGGTCGCCAACTACTAAACTTTTAGAGTCGTGGGTGTAACGAATACCGCCCGTAACGTTTAGTTTTTCGTTAACTTGATAAGACGTCTGACCGAATACTGCCCACGTTTGGTTTTCGTGGAATACAGTTGTTGCACCAAAGAATCCGTCGATGCTGGTAACGTTAAACGATGCGTCATAGTAGAACGCACCTAGCTGCCAGTTCAAAGCATCGCGCGTGTTGCTTGAAAATCTAAATTCTTGGGTGTATTGCTCTAGGTCGTCAAGGTTATCTTGCGTTACCGCAGAGAAAGGAATAAACCCAGGGCCTGAAGTGCCGTCAGCACGATTAAAGCCACCATCAACGTCACCTAGGCTAGAGCCTTCAGCTGTTTCAATGGCTGAGATCGACGTGAATGTAACTTCGTCCATGTCGTACTCTAATTTAAGTGAAGCACCAAAACCGTCGTATTCTTGTGGGTTGTTATCAATGCCGTCGCCTTGAAGGTCGCCATCATAGAAAACAGTTTCGCGATCGTAGTTTTCGTTAAGTTCGTTGCTGCCTTTAGTAAACACGTTAGCGCGGAAAATAGACGCTGTGCCTTCAAGCTCACGGCCGTGTACGTTTAACAAAGCAGAAAAGTCGGCAGACGGCTCCCAAAGAAGCTGTAGACGGTAGGCTTTTTCGTCGTAGCCACCGATTGCATCGTTTTCGCCGGTGAAGGCATTATCGATGTAATCGTCGCGTTCTTGCGAAAGTAGCGATAAACGTGCAGAAAGCTCGTCAGTAAGACCGCCGCTAATGGCGCCTTCAAAGTTCATAGTTCCGTATGAACCGAAACCTGCTTTCGCATAACCTTCAACATCTTGTGTAGGCTTAACGGTGTCAAATTTGATTATGCCGGCTGTAGTGTTACGACCGAATAATGTACCTTGTGGACCGCGAAGTACCTCAACTTGTTGTACGTCGAAAAGCGGGAAGCTTTTCAGTACTACATTTTCCATTACCACTTCATCCATGATAATAGATACAGGCTGTGATGCAGCTAAGTCGAAATCGGTGTTACCTAAACCACGAATGTAAAAGCGTGGTGCGACACGTCCGTTTGAAGACTCGGCATAAAGGCCTGGAACGCGAACCGCTAAAGCAAGGATATCTTCACCGCCTGAGAAAAGGCTTTCGAATTTTTCACCGCTTAATGTCGCAACAGAAATAGGTACTTCCTGTATTGATTGAGTACGCTTTTGCGCAGTTACGGTAATCTGTTCAAGTGAGGCTTCTTTTTTTTCTGTCGATGCGGCCTCTTGTGCAAGAACTGAAGAGCTGAACGCAGCACTAACGGCTAACGCTAGCGTGGCGATTTTGTGTGTTCTCATGTTTCCACCAAGATGATTTATAAATTATACTTTTGTAGTGTTTTTAGCACAAAAATTAACAATCTATGCTTGGCGTTGCATTTTACACAAACTTTTAATTAAAAACTTCATATTTGTGCAAAAAAGGTGTGAGTTAGTCGAAAGTGCACTACATTAGGTAATGCTAATGTGTCTTAAAAGGTATGGTGCACGGTCTTAGAGCATTGATTAGGAACAATGATTCTTTTTTGGTGCTTGCCTGTGATCGGATTCAAGCGACCTCATCCGCGTTTAAACTTTGTTCGATATTGAGAAGGAGATAGACCCGTATACTTTTTGAATAGTCGGGTGAAAGAACTCAGGTCTTCATAGCCTACCGCGTTGATCAATAGCTCAAGCGGCATGCTGGATGTCTCGAGTAGTTTTCTTGCGTGTTCAATTCGCAGCGATTGTAAATACTGGCCGGGCGTGGTGTCGCAAGCGTTTTTGAAACGTCGTATCAATGTACGTTCTGTCATATTGTGCCGCATTGCTAAATCATGAAGCGAACATTTGCTTTGTAAGTTTCGTTCCAGAAAAGATTGGACCGCTTTAATAACTTTGTCGTTGTGAAACCGTCGTTGACGACTACTTGCATATACCGTTTGGCTGGTTCTGGACACATCCAACACATGAGACTTTGCAGTATCGCTGGCAATTTGGTGACCACAGTAACGCTCTATTAAGAGGATCGACAGGTCAATCCATGCCATACCGCCTCCCGCGCAATAGACGGTGTCGTCCTCTGTCACCATTTTCTCTGGCTGCAGGTTTACACTTGGAAACATGGTTTCGAATTTATCTGCGTAACCCCAGTGAGTCGTTGCGGTTTTATTGTTGAGTAAACCTGTCTGCGCTAATAAAAAATTACCCGTGCAATTAGCTGCTATATCCGCCCCCATTTTTTGAAGGCGCTTTATATGAACCAGTAGCGGCCGTGTATCATTCAGTACCTCATCAATATCACCACCGATAGTTGGAATAAGCAAAACATCGGTGTGAGATACATCTTCAATAGCAATATTCGGCTGCAGCACAACTTGATTAGAGCAGAGAATAGACTGTCCGTGATGACTCGCCAGCTGAACTTTAAATTGAGGTGCAGTAGGCAGATTGTGAATTCGCTGCCAACTAATACCAGCAAATGCAAACACATCAAGTGCGCCTGTAATGGCAGATGCCAAGGCTTGGTCAAAACCGAGAACGGTAACAGTGAATTTAGCGCTATTCATAAAAATAATTAAATTTATAAAAGAACATAAAGTTTAGTGATTGTTGGCGGTATAGGCCATTATTGTGTCATAAATGACAATAATGGCACGATAATGAATATGACACAATGCGTTAACAATTATTCGTAGGGGACAGAACACCATGGCCGACCAACTTATACCACGCCGTGAAATGCAATTTCAGCTGTACGAAGTATTAAATACTGCAGCACTGTGCGAAAAAGCACGCTTTGAAGAGCACAACGTTGAGACCTTCAATGCCGTTATTGACATGGCCGAAAAAATGGCAGAAGAGCTGTTTCTTCCCCATAACGCAGTAGCTGACAAAAATGAGCCTACGTTTGATGGCACCAAAGTATCTATGATCGACGAAGTAAAAGTCGCTTTCGATACCTACAGAGAGTCGGGCTTTATTGCGGGTCATTTCGACTTTGAAGATGGTGGCATGCAGCTTCCCGTCACCGTAATGAACGCATGTGCGGGCTATTTCTTAGCGGCAAATCCGTCGTCTACTGCATATCCTTTTTTAACTGCGGCTGCCGCCAACGTAATTAAACACTTTGCCTCAGACGATATCAAAAGCGCGTTTCTACCTAAAATGCTAGCGGGTGATTTTACCGGAACGATGGCGCTTACTGAGCCTCATGCGGGTTCGTCCCTTGCTGACATTCGCACCTCTGCGAAGCTGCAAGACGATGGTACGTACCGCATTAAAGGTAGCAAAATTTATATCTCAGGCGGTGAACATGAGCTTTCCGATAATATAGTTCATTTGGTACTAGCAAAAATTCCTGGCGGTCCTGCAGGTGTTAAAGGCATTTCACTATTTGCCGTACCTAAGTACCGACTAGATGCAGACGGCAACCCAAATGTACGCAATGATGTCACACTTGCCGGCCTTATTCATAAAATGGGTTATCGAGGCACCACTTCAACTGCATTGACCTTTGGTGAAAATGGCGATTGCCACGGCTACCTAATCGGTGAAGCTCATCAAGGTTTGCGCTATATGTTCATGATGATGAACGAAGCGCGCATTGGTGTGGGCTACGGTGCGGCTATGATTGGGTATCGCGGTTATCGCTATTCACTAGAATATGCTAAAGACCGCACACAAGGGCGCGCAGCGCCAAATTTAGCACCTGAAGACGAACCAACGCCTATTATTAATCACGGTGATGTTCGCCGCATGCTGCTAGCGCAGAAAGCGTATTGTGAAGGCGGTATGTCCCTTTGCTTATACGGCAGCATGTTGATTGATGAAATGGAAACCGAAGTAGACAGTGAAAAGCGTACTGAGCTTTCTCAGCTTCTTGACCTTTTAACCCCTGTATTTAAGGCGTGGCCTTCAGAGTTTGGCCCTAAAGCTAACGATTTGGCGATTCAGATTTTAGGCGGCGCTGGCTACACCCGTGAATACCCGGTTGAGCAATGCTGGCGCGATAACCGCCTAAACCCAATTCACGAAGGCACCAATGGTATTCAGGCGTTAGACCTGCTAGGAAGAAAATTGTGGCAGCACGATGGTAAAGGTTTGCAAGTGCTACTTTCTCGTGTCACGCGCGATATGAAGCGAGCAGAAACCCCAAGAGCACAGGCGCTGGCAGCAAAACTAAAACCTTATTTAGACCAACTTGGTGCACTTATACAACAAGCTGCTGCAGATTTGCGTTCTGACAAACAGTCTGTGTTGTTAACCAATGCTAGCTGCTTCTTAAATATCTTTTCAAGCTGTGTAGTGAGCTGGATTTGGCTGCGCCAAGCTAACGTTGCCGAGCAAGCGTTAAGCAAGGGTGCTGGCGAACAGGATGTTGACTTCTACGAAGGAAAGCTTGCCGCAGCAGAGTATTTTTTAAATTGGGAACTACCGCTAGTAAGCCGCGATATAGAAGTACTGACGTCACGAGAAGCATCTTGCAACAACGTTAAGGCAAGCTATTTCTAAATTTATATCATTACTATGTGCGCTTAAGACATTGCAGAAGAAGATGCAGCGCACGTAAATTAAACTGGAGTACAGCTAATGAATGTAGCTGCAAATGTTGAAGGTAAACATATTCTTATTACTGGTGGTGGCTCGGGGATCGGTGCCGCGTCAGCTCGCGTTTTAAGTGCACGTGGTGCAATAGTAGGTATTGCTGATCTCAATGAAGAGAACGCCAAAACACTGGCTGAAGAAATTATTGCATCAGGTGGTAAAGCGTATGCAGTGGCGGTTGATGTTACCGAACCTGCTCAGGTTAAGGCGATGTTCGAAGCGGCCCTTTCTCATCTTGAAAAGATTGACGTGATCATAAACAACGCGGGCATCGATCATTTTCCTGCGCCACTTACCGAAGTCGACGACGCGATGTTTATGAAAAACATTCAGGTCAACTTAGCAGGCGTGTGGTACTGCATGAAAAACGCACTGAAGCACATGACAGCAACAGGTGGCGGTCACATTATTAATATCGCCTCCGTAGCGGGTTTGCGCTCAGCGCCAATGATAAGTGCTTATAGTGCGTCTAAACACGGAGTAATAGGGCTGACTAAATCGGCGGCGGTGGAGTACGCGCGAGCGAACATTCGTATCAACGCGGTATGTCCTAGTTTTGTCGATACGCCTATGGTTCAAGGTGTGTTATCAAAGTTGGATGAACGAGGCCAAAAGGGGCTTATTGGCGCAAATCCAATGAAACGATTAGGTAAGCCTGAAGAAATCGCAAATGCTATAGCATGGCTATGTAGTGATGAATCGTCATTTATGACGGGGCAGTCTGTGGTACTTGACGGTGGTATGCTGGCATAAGCGCCAAGTGTGATGAAGATAAATCGATAAGCTTTTAAATAATCATATTTTTAAAGCCTATAAGAAACTTATTACAAGACAAATGCAGCTATCGTAGATAGGACACTGTGCTACGTAGTTTGCGTAAAAACAGCAAGAGAAGGAATGTTTAATGAACAACCTATTTGATTTAACAGGAAAAGTTGCACTAGTAACTGGTGCTAGCCGCGGTATCGGCGAATCTATTGCTCGGTTGCTGGCTCAGTATGGTGCTCACGTTATTGTATCAAGCCGCAAAATTGACGGCTGTGAAGCGGTTGCATCTTCAATTCGCGACGCAGGTGGAAAAGCAACGGCGCTGGCGTGCCACGTAGGTGAAATGGAGCAAATTACCGAAACCTTCAATGTCATCAAACGTGATTTCGGTAAGCTGGATATTCTTGTAAATAACGCGGCGGCCAATCCCTACTTTGGACACATTTTAGATACTGACCTTGGTGCCTACAACAAAACGGTAGACGTAAATATTCGTGGTTATTTCTTCATGTCGATTGAAGCTGGCAAAATGATGAAAGAGCAGGGCGGTGGCGTCATACTCAATACCGCTTCAGTAAATGGCGTAACGCCGGGCGATATGCAGGGTATTTACTCTATTACTAAAGCAGCCGTTATTAGCATGACTAAATCGTTTGCAAAAGAGTGCGGTAGCTTAAACATTCGCGTAAACGCATTACTGCCAGGTTTGACCGACACTAAATTTGCTTCAGCGTTAACGACCAACGAGCAAATCTTGAAGCACGCGCTGAAAGTTATTCCGCTAGGCCGCGTAGCCGACCCAGACGAAATGGCCGGCACAGTATTGTACTTAGTATCAGATGCATCAAGCTACACCACAGGCACGACAGTGGTTGTAGATGGTGGTATGCTAGCGTAAATAGTTTCAAATACGAGATACGACCATGCATATATGGGTTGACGCAGACGCGTGCCCTGCAGTTATCAAAGACATTCTTTTTAAGGCAGCTAGACGTACCAAGCTGCCTTTGTCTTTGGTGGCTAACCACTCTATGTCTGTACCACCAGACAAGCATATAACCTTAACGCAAGTGCCTTCTGGATTCGATGCTGCTGACGATTACATTGTAGAGAAGTGCGAAGCCGGTGATTTAGTGATTACCAACGACATTCCATTGGCCGCTGATGTACTGGCAAAAAACGCACTTGCGTTAAATAACCGTGGTGAAGAATACGACAAGTCGTCTATCAAGCAGATACTGGGTATGCGAGACTTCATGGATACCATGCGCTCAAGCGGTGAACACACCGGCGGGCCCAAAGCATTTTCACAGCGCGACAAACAAAACTTTGCCAACGCACTAGACCGCCTTTTAACCCAAGGCCTCCGCAACCTCAAATAAAATATTGGGGTCAGAGTACATTTCTACAGCATGTAACACCCAAAAATATGGGGTCAGGGTACTTTATATCCTGAAAAAATACTCTGACCCCATTAACTTTAGCAGTCGCCACCGCCGCCAGAATCACTGCTGCAAGATGAGCTTGAACTTATATTTGGCGTGTAAATGGCTGCACTGCTGTCTCCGTGGGAACCAGACTTACTGCCGCCTGTCTTTGTGGCAAACGACACTAAGAACACCAATGTACACAGAGCAATAATAGCGATAGGTGCTTTCCAGTCACCTGTTGTAGTGCCCGCGTAGCATGCGTACGCAGCCACGGCTAAACTCACAAGCCTTATTAGTAACCTCATAACGTCCTCCTTGTCACTGAAACGTATCAGGGTCAAAGTAAAGACTCTGAACCCATTTTGCCACTTTAAGATGGGGGCAGAAATGTACTCTGACCCCATTATTTGGTGGTTATTTAACTATGGTCATTTCTTCGATAAGGTTTGTTGCACCGTCAACGTATTCCATTACCCATAGCATGTAGCGGCTATCTACATGGATGGTACGGGTTGTTTTCGGATCGAAGTCCCAATCTGAATTAACGCTTTCAAACGTGCCGTCAAACAACAAGCCAATTAGTTCTGCTTTTGCGTTAAGCGTTGCTGAACCCGAATTACCGCCTGTAGAATCTAAATCCGTTAGGAAGTTAACCGGTACACTATTGATGTCTTCAAGTTTGTACGGACCGTACTGCTTGTCTTTAATAAGCTCAAGCTGCTTTTTCGGTGAATCAAACGGTGTTTCGCCTGTATCCTTTTCAGTAATGCCTTCAAGACGGGTAAAGGGTTCGTAAATGAGACCATCTTTTGGCGAGCCACCCATTACGTTACCGTAAGTCACACGAAGCGTGCTGTTGGCATCTGGATAAGCAAGGCTTCCCAAAGATTTTTGCCACTCGATAATGGCACTCATGTATTTAGGGCGAAGTGCAGCTGCTTTACCGCTAAGCGTTTTGCTTTTATCTTCAATGGCCATTTCGGTATCAAATAGCGCAACGGCAAGTTTTATGAACGGGTCGTTGCTGTTTTCAAAATCAGAACGGCTTGCAGTTAACCACTTCAAGCGATCTTCAGTGTTGTTCAGTGACGTGTTGTCATAAAACGCTTTCAACTTTTTATGAAGTGTTTTGCTGTCAGTATTACCATCAATGCCTACTGCTTTATCGAAAGCCGCAACGCGGTTTTCTTCAGGCTGGTCAAGGTACATGCTGATCATTTTTTGCCACACAGCTTGATCAACAACCGCATCAAAACGGCGTTCTATACGCTCTGCGCTTTCTTTAAGGCGAATTTGGTCGCGCTCTTGATATCCACGTTCGCGCTCTGTATCTGGCTTTTCTCTTTCAATTGCATTGCGATAAAGGGTCTGAGCAGAAGATAAAAGCTGTGCGCGACTTAGGTTGTTATACCAGAAGTTTTGCTTGTTCATCTGCATTTGTTCAGCGCTAACCGCATCAAGATCGGCAAGTGCTTGCTTCATTTCACCCTTACCGTTTTCATCGAGCCATGCTGCCAGCTGCTCTTCACGCTCGGCGCGGCGAGGAACAAGCCCAACACGCTTAGCACCAGAAAGCTGTCCTAAGGTATTTTTGTGAAAGTTATTCAGGCCAGCAAGTGTTGCTTCATATTTAATGCGCGCATCGCTACCTTCTTCAGACGAGCTTTCAATGGTCTTGATCCATTCGTCTACCAGTTCAAGGTAAGTAGGGTATAGCCAGTCAAACATGTACGAAACTTGCGACAACCGAGCATAGCGGTTTGTAGAACCAGGGTAGCCCGCTGCCATAACAAAATCACCGTCTTCAAGGCCAGCAGCCGATACTTTAAGGAAATGATCAGGTTTAAACGGCACATTGTCTTCACTGAAATCGGCTGGTTTTCCATCTTTACCAACGTAGGCGCGATAGAAAGAAAAATCACCAGTGTGACGAGGCCACATCCAGTTATCTACATCTCCGCCGTATTTTCCTATAGAGTCAGCAGGCGCATAGGCAATACGCACGTCACGGATTTCCATTTGCTTGATAAGCTTATACTCAAGGCCTTGGAAAAACGAAGGAACAGAGCAGCGGAAGCCTGCTTCAGACTCACATTCTGCAATGAGTGCTTTACGATTAGCTTCGATAAGGTCGTAGCGCTCACGCCCTTGAACATCATCACCGATACCGCCAACGACTTTGTCGGTTACGTCAGAAAAATCGACAGTAACGAACATGCGAGTACCCGGTGCGGCGGGCAGTTCATCACCAATTTCTTTTGCTAGAAAACCGTCTTTTAAGTAATTGTTTTCTGGAGTGCTGTTATATTGCACTGAACCGCGTGCGCAGTGGTGATTGGTTACTGCTAATCCTTTGTCAGACACAAACGATGCTGAACATCCACCAAGAGAAACAATAGCGCCCATAGGGAACGCGGTTAAATCATTAATACTACTAGCAGGAATTGCCAAACCGGTTTCTTTTAAATCGTCTGCAATTGAAGGGAGCTGTTCTGGCGTGAACATACCTTCCTTAGCGTTAACCTGCATTGCCGCGCCAATCAACGCAGCCGAAATACAAAATACACTTACTTTAGACATCGGTGATCCTTGTTCTTGTCGTCTATCTCATTGTTATAAATCAAACTTAATACATACCAAGTTAACGTTTACGTCAACATTGTTACAGTGTAACTAGAATACTCTGTGTGCCCTATAAAAAAGCGTATAGCGCACAGCGCAAATTTGTTAGGAAGTGTGACAAACTGCCAATGAAGGCAGAGAAAGGCGCTTTCATCGCAGAATTAGGAAAGACGAAAGGCAAATAATTCGAACGAAAACAAAAAAGGCAGAGTATCAAACTCTGCCTTTAGAATTAGAAGATCGGTAGTTAGCGATTAAAGTACTGACACCAATGCTTTCGCTAGTGTTTCCACGTTTTCTTGATTGATGCCCGCAATGTTTACGCGACTAGAATCTACAAAGTAAACGCTATGCTTTTCACGTACTTCGCGCACTTGCTCAGGTGTGATACACAAGAATGAGAACATACCTTTTTGGTCGTTCACGAAGCTAAAGTCTTTTGGTGAGCCATTATCGTGAAGGTTTTGAACAAGCATGGCACGTAGAGACTTCATGCGGTCGCGCATTTCGTTCACTTCAGATACCCACTCGTTATTAAGTGCTTCGTCAGAAAGAATGATGTCTACTAGTGCACCACCGTAGCTTGGCGGCATCGAGTAGATGCCACGTGCGATTGACTGAATTTGACCCTGCGCAATTTTACGAGTTGCTGAATCTTCAGTGATGATAGCTGCAAGACCAACGCGCTCGCGATAAAGGCCGAAGTTTTTAGAGCAAGACGCCGCTACAATTACTTCTGGAAGATTTTCAACCAACAAACGCATGCCGTAAGCATCTTCGTCTAAACCTTCACCGAAACCAAGGTAAGCCACATCGACGAAAGGTAAGAATTCACGCTCTTTCGCTACTTCGAGTACTTCATCCCATTGTGCATTAGTAAGGTCAGCACCTGTTGGGTTGTGACAGCATCCGTGAAGAAGAACGATATCGCCTTTTTCAGTCTTGCGAAGGGTTTCCATCATAGCGTCAAAACGAATGCTCGCTGACGCTTTATCGAAGTACGGATAGGTTTCAATTTTAAGGCCCGCAGAGCCGATAAGTGGAATATGGTTAGCCCATGTTGGGTCGCTTACCCATACTTTGCCATTTTCATTACAACGCACTAGCAACTCTGAAAGAATACGCAGCGCGCCACAACCACCTGGAGCTTGAACCGCTGCAACGCGGTCAGCAAGAAGTACAGGGCTATTCTTACCTAAAAGCAAAGACAACATACCGTCGATAAAACCTTGGTTGCCCTGAGGCGTGATGTAGGTTTTGCTGGTTTCTTTGTCTAAAAGCACTTTTTGCGCTTTTGCGACACTTGAAAGAATAGGGGTATTACCTTGCTCATCTTTATATACGCCAACACCTAAATCGATTTTATTTGGGTTGGTGTCTTCACGAAAAGCAGCTGACAGGCCAAGAATTGGATCTGGGGCGAGATGGGGTAATACTTCAAACACGATATGTCCTCACGTTACGTTGGTGTGCAATAATTAGCAGGCAGGCATTATGCCACCGATGGTAGAAAAAACGACCCCTAAAGGTTGAAAATATTTCAATTAATCTGCTTTATAAAGCGTAAACGAAAGTTTCATTTCAAAAATACGCTAAATTGAAAAAGAAAAGGCGCGGGTTTTCAGTGCAGCTCCCTTGTCCGAGAACCGACGTTCCTTCCAAGTAAGCGTATTGTTTTTATCAACCAACAACAAGGTAGACGTACGCGTGCCGTATTTTTCGGTTTGAATGAAAATGGAAGATAATGCCTTCTCCCATTCATAACCTA
Source organism: Alteromonas sp. ABD4_190 (assembly GCF_056160105.1). NCBI lineage: Bacteria > Pseudomonadati > Pseudomonadota > Gammaproteobacteria > Alteromonadales > Alteromonadaceae > Alteromonas > Alteromonas sp. ABD4_190. The sequence goes on along the minus strand of NZ_JBSWWN010000001.1, from coordinate 133,663 downwards.
TACCCGTGTCGGGTAGCTGGGCATCCTCTGCCTTATTTTCGTGACGTAAAATATCAAATAAATCGTCATCATTGATTGTGCTTTGCTGCTGCACATAGTCATTTAACGCAGTAACCCCTTGAGTGACTTTTGGCCATGGTGTTGCAATATCAGCATTTGACAACCCATACACACCGGTATCAATTGAATGGGTCGAATTGTTTACGTTGTTGTAAACGCGAAGTGCATTTACATCACCATATAGTAAGTTATATCCGTTGTACTGGTGACGAGTTTTTTCAAGCGTAGCTAAATATGCTGACTGCTCGGCAGAATCTTTTTGGGCCGGGTTTTGTTTAAGCCAATTAGCAACCAATTCCCCGCGGGATACTGCGTTTTTATTGATGTTGTGTGGGTCTCTCACATTGGTAAGCGCTGCAATTTTTCCGTTACGCGTAACACCCATCCAGGTGCCGTCAGCTTCTAAATCCTGCCCAGCAAGCATGTGCGGGTGGCTTTCCCAAAATGTTGAAGGTGCAGTCGGTCTTGCGTAAAACTCGTCTCGATTTGCTGCGATGATAAGAGGGTAGTCATCTCGCATCTTGTTTGCGATAAATAAAATACACATAGCGTACCTAGTGTCCTTTTCTTAACTTGTTCACCGCACATCGTCCAATCGCTTCTGTTAACAATTGCGTTACATTGTTGTTTTGATTACTCTTCATCAATATACGTGCAGTATGCCGTGTTACGTAGTAAAAGAATATGCGGGTACAAAATAGAAAAAGAAAGCACGAAGGCCTATGAAGTATTGAAAGCAACCTGCCAATAATGTCACGCCGATGTAGCTCATCAGTATTTAAAGCTATAAACCAAACCTTAAATAAAAACCTAAATAAAACCCAATATAGAACAAAAAGCAGAGCACAATAATAATGACAAAACCCTCGCATCCAAATCACCATTCTCAATTAGTCAGTAACGTCATCGTAGGGAGCAGTATTCCTCGTAAGTGGCCACAGTGGCTTTCGTCGTTTGCCGCGTGGGTGCTCACGAAAAGAGGGTGGCAAGTAGAAGGCGAACTCATTAATCAGAAAAAAGCCATCTTAGCGGTAGCGCCGCATACATCAAACTGGGACTTTTTTATCGGCTTATTCGTGGTTTTTTCATTCAAGCTAAACATTAATTTTTTTGGCAAACACACCATCTTTAAGCCACCACTAGGTGCCATTGTGAGAAGGCTAGGGGGCATTCCCATTGAAAGAAGTAAAGCCCACGGCGTGGTCATCTCTATTGCAAATAAAATTAAAGAGGCTGATCAGCTTATTCTTGCCTTAGCGCCAGAAGGTACTCGTAGCCCCATTTATCCATGGAAAATGGGGTTTATGCATATTGCACAACAAGCTGAAATTCCTGTTCAAGTCATAGGTTTGGACTACGCTAGAAAAAGAATTGTACTGGGGCCAATTATTCAGAAAGTAACTAATATAGATGAACAAATGCAAACTATTTATACGTTTTATGATAATGTTTGCGCAAAATATCCTAAAAACTGCATTATAAAGCCATAACCATTTTTGTAAGTGGTATATACGCATCTGTCATAAATAGACTAATCCGGTGCGTATTTGGCTAGGTCGCAAACATCTATTTTCGGAGCTTCACCCGTGACAAAATTGGGATTCACAACCCGTCAGGTACATTCTGATCGCATGCTAAACACCCCAGAACATGGTGGTGTACACAGCAGCACATCTAATTCGGTTCTTTTTGAGTTTAAAGATGCGCAAGGCATTATAGATGCGTTTCAAGGCAAGCGCGCAGCTCACGTTTACTCACGTTCTTCTTCGCCTTCGGTGGCTGCATTACAAAATATGCTGAATGACTTAGAAGGCGGTGTAGGTACGTTATGCTACTCAACCGGTATGGCGGCTATAAGCAGTTCTTTATTTGCCTTGTTAAAGGCGGGCGATCATTTAATCGTAAGCCAATACCTTTTCGGCAACACAAGAAGCTTTTTCGAAACGATTAAAGACTTTGGTGTGCAGGTTACGTACACAGATGTGACCGACATTCAACAAGTTAAAGAAGCTTATCAGCCAAACACGAAAGGTGTTTACACAGAAACCGTGGCAAACCCTGTAACACAGGTTGCTGATCTTCACGCCATTGGTCAATTCTGTGAAGAAAAGCACATGCTGTTTATGGTTGATAACACCATGACACCGCCGCCTGTTTTCTACGCAAAAGATGTTAAGGCTTCGCTAGTGTTTTGCTCATTAACCAAATATATAGCAGGTCACGGTAATGTATTAGGCGGCGCAGTAGTCGACACTGGCAACTTTGACTGGACAAAGTTTGACAACCTCAAGCCTGCTTATCAGGTTGCTGATACAGCACAGTGGGGCATTACTCAAATCAAAAAGAAAGGCCTTCGTGATTTAGGCGCTACATTGGCACCTCAATCAGCCACGGCTATCGCTTTAGGCATGGAAACCTTAGATCTGCGTTTAACTCGAAGCCAACACAATGCTATGCAGCTAGCAACCTTTCTAGATAATCACCCGAAAGTCTCTAAAGTGTTTTATCCAGGTCTTGCCGACCATCCACAGCATTTTATGGCAAGGGAATACCTTAACGGTGGCTACGGTGCAATTTTGAGTTTTGATCTTATTGACGGTGCAGATCCTGTGGCGTTTTTGAACGAAATGGAGCTGGTTATTTGTGCAACTCACTTAGGTGATAATCGCACTCTAGCACTACCTGTAGCCCCTACTATTTATTTCGAGAACACAGCAGAAGAACGTGAGTTAATGGGTATTTCCGATACCATGTTACGTATTTCGGTAGGTATTGAAGACACTCAGGATCTTATTGCGGATTTTGAAGCAGCGCTAAACACGATCTAGGCAATGTTTTGCTGGGGCAAAGTACAGAAAAAGGGGCTTTCGCCCCTTTTTTATTTTGTAATAATTGCGCTCAATATGATTGAAGCAATAAGTTTTACTGGCATCTGTTAGTCAAAACCTAACGTGATTTGACCGCGAATTTCACCACTTGGGAATGCATCTGAGTGGAAGTTAGTGTAAAGACCCCCGTCTGCCATTACGCCCATTTGTTCAGCGGTTAATGTAGTATTAGCTGGTACAGACCACATTCCATCGGTACCATCGGTGAGCCCCAATAACACACCACCATTTACACCCGCTTCACCTTCGTGAATGTGCGCCATGTTGGCAGTCATACCAGTTATAGTTACGCTACCAGATAATGCGCCTGTGGATGTGTTAAGCGTAAATGCGCCCGCACCGCTTGCCGTTGTTGTTACTGCAGGCACTTCCTGTAAACCATCAGCAACAATGCCGTACACTTCAATGTTATCAGGCGTAATTTGGCCGCGAATTTCACCACCAGTGAATGCCGCTGTATGCACATTCACATAGTGACCACCTGAAAGTAATTGCGTAGCAGTGGCTTCATCTAGCATTACGCTACCGTCTGTCATCCACACACCCGCCGTTTCTTCGCTCTCGACCAACGCTTCTAGCACAGGCCCATTTACACCAGCAAATCCAGTGTGAATATGTGCCATAGTCGCGTTATCGATTGTGGTTACCGCCACAAGAGAAACGTTGTTGTTAGTGGTATCGAAAAGAGCATAGCCAGAGCCCATTGCCATAGTATCTACTGCTGGTACTTCTTGACTGCCACTTAGCGAGAATGTCACTACCGCTGTTGTATCAGGAACAATTTGACCACGGACCTCACCACTAGGGTTAGCCGTGGTGTGAACATTTAGATACCATTCACCGTTAGTCAGTGCATCTAAGTTGCTAGGTGAAATATTAGTTTCAGCGAGAACATAAGTACCATTACCAGCATCTGTCAGTGGGAAAGCAACCGGGCCGTTCATGCCGATGCCGCCATCGTGTACGTGTACACCCGTAACGTCGGTTAGGCCTGAAACGTCAACGCTTACGCTAAATGCAGGCAAGTCTTCGTCTATCTCAACTACTGCTGTTGCAGTAGACATGGTATCGACTGCAGGCACCTCTTGTGAACCACTCAGATTAACGTTGTAAGTCATGTCAGCGTTAAAAGCAGGTGGAGGTGGTGCTAGGCCATCAAGTAATGCTAATTGAGGTAAATCACCTTCCATTGCGCCGTCTAGTGCAATTGCCGTGTAAATCTCGCCATTTTCTAATGATAAGACGTCTGTTTCAATTGCCGCTGTCTTGGTACCAGTAGGCGTAACCGTCACTACGTAGTCACCTTCCGCAAGGCTTACATATCCTGTTTCAACAAGCTCGCCAGTCTCATAGGCAATATCGGCAAATGCCGGGTCAACCGCATCAATTTCGCCATCTGCGGTTACGTAAATATCGACGTTACCCGCTGAAGGTGAAGCATGTACAATACGCACTTTCGCTTCAGTCGCTACGGAGCGGGGCATATCAACAAGCACATCAAGCTCTGGCGCCGCTAAAACGTTGTTTGCGATAGCGGTATAAGACATACCTACTTCTAGTGTCAATTCTGCATCGTCAATTGCCACAACACTGTTGTCGCTATCGGCTACAACATCAATTAAGTAATCACCCGCAGCAACAGACAGGTAATCGGTGGTGCGTGGGAACTGAATGCCGTCTACTAGCACAATCTCGTTATTGGCAATAACATCCACCGCTGGCGCGTCGCTAATACCGTGCACTACGCGAATTTCGGCACCTGCCTCTGAATCCCAAATTTTGAAACTGCTGTCACCGTCTGCAGCCAGTAATGTTACTGGTGAGTCGCCTGTACCTACGTTATTAGTGGCAGCAATAAGCAAATCGGCACCGTCTGCAAGGTTTACCGTACCAGAGTCGTATACAACCGTTGTCTCACCGGCCGGTGTAATACGAATTTGGTAATCGCCTGCTGGTACTTGAATCAAGTCAGTAGAATCTGTGAATTCAGCGGTAACAAGTGGTTGCTCTGCTGTGATATCTGCTTCTGGTGCTGTAACGTAAATATCAACCGTTGGCGCCATAGACGCTGCATGTACAATTTGTACTTGAGCGTTACCAGCATCAACTGCGGTTTCCATGCTGGTTACAGTTAAAAGCGATAATGTTTCATCGCCAACATTACCCACGGCAAAAATATCGTAGTTCACGTCAGCTTCTAAAGTAACGTCAGCTTGCAGCACTTCAGCGTTTTCACCTGGGAGAATACCTGTTACCCCAATATCGTATGTACCCGTTTCAACTTCAAACCGCGATGAAGCGACCTGGTAATCTACATTTTCCAACCCGTTCAGAATTGCGTCGTTAGCGGTGACATTGACCATAGGAGCGTCAGATGCTGCGTGAACAACGCGAACGTTGGAATACTCAATAACGGGGGCGGGGACCTCAACGACTTCATCATCGTCATCATCAGAGCAGCCGATTAAAAATAGTGGTAATATTGAACATGCAAGGAGCGCTTTAGTCCTTTTCATATTTTGTATCCTCTTAATTGTGTTGTGGCAAACTCGGTTACGCTGAGCAAATAAGAGAAGATCAACCTCCTTGCAACATTAACGTAATGTAATGTTTTCAATAATTTCACATTTGTTCTTTTCCTTGGTAGTTTGTTCTACAAAATAGAACGAAGCCTTCATGTTTTTGATATTTTCATCCAACCCGATTGCCGTAATATAACCATATATTATCGAAACAACGAATATTGGAGTTCGGCATGAAAAAAGTACTGGCTATATTTTCCAGCCTAAATGGCAACCAAGGTAATTCTTCAAAGCTTGCAAACGAGTACCTTTCAAAAATCGAGAATGACGGTTCTGTACACATTAACCGCGTGGATGTTGCCTCTCTGGCACTGCCTCATTTAACAGGTGAAGAAATGCAGGCCTGGATGACTGAGGCGCCTGAGCGAAATGAATCACAACAGGCATTGGCAAAATTCTCTGATGACATTGTTGAAGCAGTAAAAGCGGCTGACGAAATTGTGCTAGCCGTGCCAATGTACAACTTTGGCATCCCATCGAGCTTAAAAGCTTACTTCGACCGTATTGCAAGAGCTGGTATAACATTTAAATATACCGAGACAGGTCCTGTCGGATTGCTAGAAAATAAATCAGCCACGGTTTTTGCTGCTCGCGGTGGTGTGTATGCAGGTTCAGACTTTGATACGCAAACGCCGTATTTAAAACACTTTTTAAATTTTGTTGGTATCAGTGACGTAAAATTCGTTTACGCTGAAGGACTTAACATGGGCGAAGAGCAAGCAAACAAGGCTTTTTCTGAGGCGAGCGAAAAAATTATTGAACTAACCAACAACTAAACACACTAAATTAATGCAGTTAGCTAAAACGTAGGAAGTATGTTTTCAGCTAAAAGTGTGTTCCAAGTTGAGTGTGCTTGATTGCCCCGCGTGTTACGCGGGGCTTTTTTATGCGCGGCTTTTAGATTCTCGTTTGGTGTGACCTATAGGCAGCGTTGATATTTGCGGTTTTATTCGCTTTTGAGGAGTGCCTCTATGTCAGCGATAAAAGCCGGATCAGTGGGCTTTGTTGAACTAGGGTAGTGGGTTATTTGCTTACCGGAGCTGTCAATAAGGTACTTATTAAAGTTCCATGATGGCGCTTTGCCGGTGGCGGTTTTTAGCATTCTATAGATAGGATCGGCGTCTTCACCTTTTACCGATATCGGTTCAAACATCGGAAACTTTACGCCATAAGTCAATTCACACAGTTCTGCCGTTTTGCCTTCATCATTATCTTCTTGGTTAAAATCGTGCGAGGGGAAGCCAAGTACTACAAAATCTTTGTCTTTGTAGTCACTATAAAGGGCTTCTAAACCTTCAAATTGTGGCGTGTAGCCGCAATAGCTGGCTGTGTTCACCACTAAAAGGGTCTTTCCGGCATATTCGTTACACAAATTCACCGTTTCTTGTGAGTTGAGCTTACGCTTCATGAACTTTAGTACGCTGGGGCACTCGCTCGCAAAGCTAGGAGTAGTGAAAAAGCTGAGCGCAAGCAACGCAGGTACAAAACCTTTCGCTTTCATAGTGTTTTACCTCATCAGTGAATTTTTGTTATTTTGTTCAGGCCGACAGACCAGTTTCACAACCATAAACGCAGATGGTTTACGTTTGGTTCACTATCTCAATCGATGAACGTTAGCGCATTAGTAACTGCTCTGCGTATAATGTTAACGTTTTTTACATAACAACGACTTAAAATAATGAAAAAATACTCTTCTTTACTCATCGCGGCTAGCGTTACTTTTGCGTTGGGCGGATGTGCAAGCACTACTAACGAACCATCTAGCCAAACAGCGTCTACATCGCTTCCTGCTGCCACTGTCCAGCAAACCGTTACACCCGATGTCGCGCCTCAGAACAGCGCGAAAAATGGTGAAATTACTTTAAAGCAAATAATGTCAGACCCTCAATGGATGGGCGCGCTACCCGAAGGTATGGGGTGGTCGGTCAATGGCGATAAAATTGTTTTTGAAAAAGAAAGACAGAATAGCGCGTTAACAGATGTTTATGTTGCTGAACTCTCAAACCCTGCAAATGCCGTAAAAGCACCGTTGTCAGATTTGCACAAGTATCGTTTTGACGAACGTGTAGTAAGAAATGATGGTGTAATTGCTTATTCATTTGAAGACAGTGTTTATGTGCAATTTACCAACGGTGAAACCGTGCGTATCGCGCGTGGCGGGAGTGCGCTGTCAACGCTTTCATTTATGACTGATGGCCGCTTAATGGCGTTAAGCGGTAACAAATTTATTGCTATAGACCTATCTAACGGCACCCGCGAAGAATTATTGAGCTGGGAGTTTAGCGACGAACCCAAAGCGGTTGAGCCGCCTAAAGATTATATTGCCGAGCAGCAACAGTCGCTGGTGGAATACATCAAACTACAGCGCAAAAACAGACAAGAAAAAGACGACGCTCAAAAAGCGTTGGCCAAAGAAAACAGCAGTGTAGCACCTACGCCGTTTTACTTTGATAAGTCGCATCGACTAGCGGGTATTAGCGTATCGCCTGCGGGTAACTTTGCAGTAGTCGCCACCACGGAAAGTAAGCCGACTCGTGATGACAGCGACATCATGCCGCATTATATCCAAGAAGACAGCCGCATTGCCGCGAAGCCGGTACGCCAACGTGTTGCAGATGCAGAATCGGTAAATCATGAACTGTGGCTGCTTAATTTGAAAACTGGCGAGAAGAGTGAACTTAAATACTTTAATTTGCCTGGGTACAATGACGACGTACTTGCAGATGTAAAAGAAGAAAACGCGAAAGCAAAAGGCGAGACCTATGAAGTTAATCGTTTGCCGCGCGACATTACCTTACTGCAAAGCTGGTATTGGACTAAGCCTTCGATTCGCTGGCACAAAAACGGTAACGCTGTTGCCGTCATGCTAGAAGCGTGGGACAACAAAGACCGCTGGATTGCAACGGTCGACTTAGCGAATAAAACGCTAGAAAACCAACATAGGCTTCATGACGATGCGTGGGTAAACTACCGTTTCAACGCATTTGATTGGCTAAATGACAGCGAAACACTTTACTATCAGTCTGAGCATACTGGTTACTCTCACTTATACGTTCAAAAGCCTGGCGAGGAGCCTTTCGCGCTAACCAGCGGCCGTTTTATTGTTGACGATTTAACGCTTTCTAGCGATGACAATTATATCTACTTTAAAGCTAATATGGAGCACCCGGGGCTTTACGAAGTTTATCGTGCAGATTTAAGTGACAATACCATCGATACCATGACTGATTTGAATGGTATGACAGACTATTCACTTAGCCCTGATGGTAAAAATTTGCTGCTAAGCCATAGCAAGGTGAATCAACCACAAGAGCTTTACATTAAGCCAGCAAACGAAACAACAGCGGCAAAGCAAATCACGCAAAGCACCAGTGCTGATTTTAATGCACTTCCATGGGCGGTGCCTAGCATCGTTGCTATTGAATCGTCGCATACCGATGCACCTATTTACGCACGAGTATATTTACCGGAAAATTACGACAAGACGGCACCAAATAAAGCGGTAGTGTTTAATCACGGTGCAGGCTACTTGCAAAACGCCCACATGGGGTGGTCTGGTTACTTCCGAGAATACATGTTCCACAGCATGCTCGTGCAGCAAGGCTATGTCGTACTAGATATGGACTATCGCGCTAGTGCTGGCTACGGACGTGATTGGCGAACCGCTATTTATCGTCAAATGGGTACGCCTGAAGTGCAAGATTTGCGTGATGGTGTTAACTGGCTTGTTGAAAATGCAAATGTAGATCGTGAGCGTATTGGCACATACGGCGGTTCATACGGCGGCTTCTTAACCTTTATGTCTATGTTTACCGCGCCAGATCTGTTTGCGGCAGGTGCAGCACTTCGCCCGGTAACCGATTGGGCCCATTACAACACGCCATATACGGCTAATATTCTGAATACGCCTGATATCGATCCCATTGCGTTTGAGCGTAGCTCGCCAATTTATTTTGCCGATGGACTAGAAAAGCCTTTGCTTATCAATGCGCCTATGGTTGATGACAATGTGTTTTTCCACGACACCGTGCGATTGGTACAGCGTCTTATCGAGCTTGAGAAAGAAGATTTTGAAACGGCCATTTATCCGGTAGAGCCACATGGCTTTGTGCAGCCAAGCTCGTGGCTAGATGAGTACCGCCGTATCTATAAGTTATTTGAAGAAAACTTATAAGCAAAGCCTTTATTTGAATCGCCCAACGTCTAAGAAGCGCTGGGTTGTTCATAAAGTAATAGGCATACAGCAAAAGGCCCAAATTCAATGAATTAGGGCCTTTTTTTAATCTTCATTTTTTGCTTCAGCACATTAATCTGCTTTAACAAATCAAAATGCGCAAAAAGAGTGACACTATATCGCTCGAGTTTCTATTTTCTTTTCGCCGTAATGAACATAAGTAAAAAGATTGCGATACCCGTTAGCGCACCAAATAAATGCGCGTCTACGGCAACCTTTGCGTCAATCAGGTTGGCAACTTGTTCGCTACTACCGTCAATTTGTTCGTATCCCACCTTGATGGCTAGACCTATAAGCAATAACCAACCCGACTTCATTTTCTCTTTTATATCAACACAGGCGCCCCATGCGAAGATACCGTGTAATGCGCCAGACAAACCCGCGTACCATATTAGATCTGGAGAGAAGAAATAAAGCCCGACACTGGTCCCTAAGCAGCACCATACAAAAACTTTTAAGTACAAACCAATGCGATAATGTTCACCGTGTAGGGCCCACAATAGCGCCAGACCTGCTAAATTTAAAAGTAGGTGGTAGCCATTGGTATGCACGATATTGCCGCTGACTATTCGCCAAGTTTCTAGACCTTGAATGGCGTACCTGTCGTAAGCCAAAAAATTGCCAGACATAGGCTCAAAGAAAAACGCGACAACGGAGCATAGCGCAATAAATAAAGGACCAGCGCTATACTTAAGCGAAAACGGCAGTGACATCATCAGTGTTAGTTATTTTTGAATTCAGAATTTGCTGGCTATGATACAGAAATTGCCTACTGGGTGAAAACTGGAGTACGCCCGAAATAAAAAAGACGACAGTAAAGGAGTAATTATGTCTTACATTATTACCGAAACAAATCAACAATGCTTAACCATTACACTTAACCGAACCGATAAGAAAAATGCATTAACACGCGACATGTACCAAGAAATGGCGAATGCCATATTAGGTGTTAAGAACGATGGCTCAACCAAAGTGGTGGTTATCAAAGGCGCTGGCGATTGTTTTACTGCCGGTAACGATATTGGCGACTTTGCGCAGCAACAAGATCACGCTCAAGTGCCAGAAACAGCTGCCTTTATGCGAGCTTTGGCTGCATGTAATTTACCGGTTATTGCACAAGTTCATGGCTTGGCGGTGGGGATAGGCACAACGCTTTTACTTCATTGCGATTTTGTTTACGCCACTCCAGATACCCGATTTGTTCTACCGTTCATCAACTTAGGGCTTGTTCCCGAGTATGCATCAAGTTATCTTTTGCCTAAGGTTGCAGGTCATATCAAAGCGGCAGAGTGGTTAATGCTAGGCGAACCTTTTACCTCCGCCGATGCTTATCAATTTGGTATTCTGACAAAAATTGTTGACGCACACGAAATGGATCAAACCGTTCAAACTACGGTAGACAAACTTGTCGCCAAGCCTTCGTTCTCGCTTAGACAGACTAAAGCGCTATTAAAAGGTGACGGGGAGCGAACAAATCAACAAATGAACGAAGAGTTTGATATATTTTTGGAAGCGTTGGGCACAACCGCAGCCCAAGAAGCGTTTGATGCGTTTCTTAAAAAACGCCCAATTAACCCCGAAAAATTTAAATAAGAGGAAGTATTATTTTGAGACGCAGTGCTTTGTTCAGAGCTTCAGTGGTAACCCTTGCATTATCTAGCTGTTTTGTTTTTGGTGTGAACGCGAAACAAACGCGTGAAGTCGGAGAGCCAGAAGCAGCAACAGGCTACATAGAGAAAAAGGCATTTGAAGCCGAAGATTATATGGTTGTAGCGGCAAACCCTTATGCGTCTTGGGCGGGGAAGAATATTCTAGAAAAAGGCGGCAGCGCGATAGATGCTGCAGTGGCTGTTCAATCAATGCTTTCTCTGGTTGAACCGCAATCATCAGGCATTGGTGGTGGTGCCTTTATCCTTTATTGGGATAATAAGAACAAAGTACTTCACACCTTCGACGGACGTGAAACCGCGCCCAAAGCTGTCAATTCTCATTGGTTCATTGAAGGTAACAAGCCAATGCGCTGGTTAGATGCCGTAGTTGGCGGTAAGTCAGTAGGCGTGCCTGGTGCGGTAAAAGCATTAGAAATGGCTCAAAGTGAGTTCGGCAAGCTGCCTTGGAATACGCTGTTCGACGATACAATCAAAACAGCTGAAGATGGTTTTAAAGTATCCCCGCGTTTAGCTAAGCTGGTGGCGTTGGACTATCACCCAGGTCTTAAAACTTTTCCTGCAAGCTCTACTTACTTCTTTCCAGCAGGCCTCCCTTTAAAAGAAGGCACGGTTAAGAAAAACAAAAAGCTCGCCAAAACCTTAAGAGGTATTGCTGAAAAAGGCAGCGACTATTTATTGAAAGGCGAGGTCGCTGAAAAAATAGTAAAAGCGGTAAATAGCGCTGAAATCAACCCAGGCCAGATGACGTTAGAAGATTTAGCAAGCTACGAGCCTGTAAAACGCGAACCTGTTTGTGGGCTATATCACGAAAAGCGTATCTGCGGTATGGCACCACCTAGCTCTGGTGGTGTGAACGTTTATCAGATTCTAAAAATGCTAGAGGGTTTTAACCTTAGTCAATATGCGCCAGATTCAGTAGAGTTTGCGAACTTGTACACGCAAGCAAGTGCGCTTTCATATGCGGATCGCGAGAAGTTTATAGCAGATAGCGATTTTACTAACCTGCCGTTTGCGGCCATGATCAACACGGCTTATCTTGAGCGCCGAGCTGAAAATATTGCTGTTGATAAAGAGTGGCGTCGCAAGCGCGCGGGTAATCCGTACGCCGATGCGAATGTAGCGCTTGGTACGTCAATGGAGCTACCTAACACCTCACACGTCTCTATCGTAGACAAAGAGGGTAATGCAGTATCAATGACTACCAGCATTGAATTTATGTTTGGTTCTGGGATTATGGTAGAAGGCTTCTTGCTTAATAACCAGCTTACCGACTTTTCATTTTCGCCGACTAAAAACCGCTTTCCTGTACCAAATCGTGTAGAGCCTGGTAAACGCCCTAGAAGCGCGATGAGCCCTACAATGGTCTTCGACAAAGAAGGGAACCTAGAGGTTGTTGTCGGCTCGCCGGGCGGCTCTAGAATTGTAAGCTATGTAGCCCAAACCCTTATTGGTGTTTTAGACTTTGGCTTGGATATTCAACAGGCTATCAACTTGCCTAAAATAACCAATAGAAATGACTACACGGCGTTAGAGAAGGGCACGCCAATAGCTGAGCTTGAAGAGCCGTTAAAGGCACTCGGCCATAACGTCAAAGTAGTGGATCTAAACAGCGGTCTTCATGGCATTCAGTTTAAATCAGGTAAATTAATTGGCGGCGCAGATCCTCGCAGGGAGGGCATTGCAGTAGGGCGCTAACGCTGAGCTTGCGTAGATAGAAAAAGATACAGCAGTATGTTGTTGAGTGAGTGAAAGCGGAAGATTAAATATCTTCCGCTTTTTTTGTGCTAGGAAATGTAAATGGAATGGTCGGCGCTTTCTAGTTTTTACTTTCAACTATTCGATTTTTCAAGAAGGAGCAATACTGACCGAATATGTGCGGAGAACGACGCCGCAGGTGTTACTTGAATAACACGCCAGCCCTGATTGTTGTACTTTTTAATTTCTTCGTTAAGGGTGTCTAAATTGAGTTGGCTAGACCAAAAGTTACGAGTTTTAAATTCAACGACTTTTTGCATTTATATAGTTCCTTCTACAGCTTTATTCTTTAAATTATTAAATAGTAATATAACCTTCAAGGTAAGACACTGCTTGGCCAGAAATAAGCACGCGATCACCTGCTACTTCACACTTCACTGTACCACCTCGTTTAGATGCTTGATAAGCGATAAGTTTTGACCGTCCAAACACTTTTGCCCAATAGGGCGCCAGCCCAGTGTGGATTGAACCGGTAACCGGGTCTTCATCACCGCCGTTCGCAGGCCAGAAATAACGGGATACAAAGTCAAATTGAGTACCCGGTGCCGTCACTACCACATCATAGGGCGCAAGTGTTTTTAGTTGTTCGCTGTCTTGAATTACACTTAAAACGTCATCTTCGTCAGAATAAACAGCAAAATAAGCTTGGTCATTTTTGAAAATGCTTTTTGGTTTTATTGAAAGCCCTCGTAGTAATGCTTCAGGCACGTCATCTACAGGGGGAGGCATTCTATTGGGAAAGTCCATTTGAATGAATCCGTCGTCTTTCTTAACGACTTTCATCATACCCACCGATTTGGCGAATAGAAAAATGTGCGGTAGTTGGTAATTTTCGCTAAAGATTACGAACGCGGATGCCAGCGTTGCGTGACCACAAAAGTCGATTTCCGTTATGGGGGAGAACCAGCGTATGGCAAATACACCGTTGTCGTCTTCTACCAAAAATGCGGTTTCTGAAAGGTTATTTTCAGCAGCGATTTCTTGCATTTTTTCATCGCTAAGCCATTTTCCCGTTATAACTACGGCAGCAGGATTGCCTTTAAACCTTACATTGGTAAATGCATCGACAACGTTAATTTTAATTTTCACTAGAACGCGTGCTCACTATGTTTTTAAGCTTGATTTAAACCAAGCTCTTTCTGCATTTTCTTGGTTAACCCTAACGATACTAGTTTATAAGAAGCGCTTAAATAGTATTCTAACGCTTCATCTTCATCGTTCTCACAATTGTACTGTTGTATCCACTTCATTCCACGACTAGCAAGATAGGGCGCAGGCCTATAGCCGGGCTTTTCTTCCAGAAAATAATAATTTTGCTCTGACGTTTTAAAGGTAAAAGCAGGGTGCCCGTCCTTGCCAATGCTCCCTATAGCGAAGACTTTACCACCAACTTTCCACACTTCTGAATTTCCCCACTGAACGACATGAGTAGTGTGGGGTAGTGCTTCGCAAAAGTGATTAAATTCGTCAAGAGTCATAGGCATTCGCTTAACTAGTTGTCAAAGCATGAGTCATCGATCCTTATCATAAAACTATATGTCGCTGTCACTACGGTGCTTTCTAATTGACTCTGAAATAGCATTTGTTTTTGCCTGCGAGCGACTTTTACATTTTTTTCTATCATCATAATGTCCCGAAGAACACTCTGATTTGTTTTCGTTACCTTTAATCACAGCTGACGTGGTATTGTAGATAGCATCCAAGCCGTCATGAGGAGTATTAATTGTGCCGCAGCCAATAAGAAGTAGAGAGAAAAGTGGGAATGCAACATTCTTCATTTAGTTAAAACCTTTCTTGAAAATAAGACGTAATTGCGCCTAATTAGCGCTACCTTAAACACTTGAAATTACAACAACTACACAAAGACTACAAAACTAGACTGCAGACTAAATTAACCATATCAGGTGATTTTTCATCTTACTCTTCTTGCTTTAGCCAAAAAGAATTAGCAAGGATGAGAGTGGGCCCCCCCAGGTCAATGAACCTTCTAGCTGACCAAAAAAAGCGACCTAGCCTTTCTTCTATATCGAATTGTCCTTCTTTCGCTAATTTAATCAGATCACCTTTGACTGTTTTCACAATGGTTCCTTGTCTCCTAACTTTTAAATAAGGGGCGATAACGCGTAGGACACAATAGCGAAGCGGCCCTGCGTGTTAGCGTCCCAGCGAGATTGCGAGCGATTTACTGCGTTTGTAATACGCAGTTTGCCACACCTGTAGCGCATTGCTACAATGTAATGACGAACCATTAGGAGACATGTTATGGCAACCGCGAGCGTAAGACTAGACCAAGATCTAGTTGAGAGAGCTACGATTATGGGCAAAGCACTAAACCGAACTATGCCAAAACAGATTGAGCATTGGGCAAAGATAGGTGAAATGATGGAAGATAACCCTGACTTGCCTTACGAATTCGTGAAACAGGCAATTATTTCTAAAGCTGAAAAAGAGGCTGGAAAATTGGAGCCTTACGATTTTGGCTAAGATTACCAGTGTTTTACAGACAGCTAATTTTAAGAGAGCAGTAAAGAAGTTACATCAGAATCAGAAAAAAGACTTGGATAAAGCGGTTAAGGAACTCATGGCCGATCCTCTTCTAGGTGAGCAGAAAAAAGGCGACCTAGCCTTTCTTCGCGTGTACAAATTCAAGATGGTCAAGCAGTTAACTTTACTTGGTTACAGCTACGAGGATGGCACTGTAATACTTGAGTTGATTGCACTTGGCTCTCATGAAAACTTTTATCGCGATGTTAAAAAGTTATTCTGACCAATCGCGTATAACATTAAGCTAAGCGGTGCAGTTGCGTGGGGCATAATGGCGCAGCCGCCCCACGTGTATGCGTCCCAGCGAACGAAGTGAGTGTGTTGATTGAGTTGTTATGTTCACTTTGCTGAAAATTCCTCAAGAATTTGCATAGTGGGTGTAGGCTTTGAGACCCATTCTCCATTTTCCATAACTTGCATTGTTTCATTGAAGCCACCTTGAGAATTAAAGTAATCAGCAACTTCTGCATAAAAGTCTTGGATAACTTGATCTTCCCGTTCACTCGTAGGTGGTAGTCTAAAGGCGTCAGTAATTAAAACTTTGTTAGATACATGGCCTCTTAAAGCTAATCTGGCCTTTTCAATTTCTCCACTCTCAATATGCCTTAATGCGTAAAGCATAAACCTGCCGTTATCTACGTGTTCTTTGGTGTAGCTAGTAGAGTCTAGAGAAGTGGTTAAATAGAATGAAGATAAAAAGCCAAGGCTAAACACAACCATGGTGAAAAGACCGCCAAAAACTCCAATTAAAACTTTAGATTTCATAATCCATCCTTGTGAACATAACGCTAAGCTTTGGGACGCTAGCACGTGGGCTAAAATCCGAACGAAGTGAGTCAGCCAACGTGTTAGCGACCGGAGGGAGTGCCAACATTTGTTTGTTAGCCATCACGTTAATCAAAGTCAATGTAACCACCATGTTTACCGCAATGAATACATTTGAATATATAAGCTGTTGGTGATCCATCAGCATCGAGGGACTGAAAGAAGCTTTCCCATTGCCCTTCTTTAAGGCCGTACGTGACAGTTGCCTCTGACTTCAGTGAATCTTCTAAATCCTTTCCGTAGTCTTTTATTTCTCTGAAGCCTGCGCAACCAAGATAATTTGCACCATCACTACAGTGCGTCCACCACCTTTCTTGCTGCCAACCAGTAAATCCCGGTGTTCGATAGGTTATTTCTTCTTTAATTGATAAAGCTACATCCTCCCAATCACCATACCCACCTATACCGTCAAAATCTGTAAATTCCGCATCAAATTTCTTATGGGCCGCACCATTTGCGATGCACCAAGGGCATATTGAGTCCTCTAACTCTACTTCAGAATAGGGTAGCCCACCGTATATATATCCAGTGGCTTTACCGCAGCATAAACAAACTGCGTCTGATTCTATTATTGAACCAGACTTTAACGGGTCAGAATGATATTTAAACTTGGGAAGTTCCATGTTCCTCCTTGATGGCTAACGGCCCGCATAACGGGCAAAAATACGTAGGCTATAATACCGAGCGAAGCGAAGGGAGCCTACGTGTTTTTGTCCCAGCGAGCCCGCGAGCGAGTTTATGCGATTGTTAGGTTTCACTGTGATTCAACGAAGAAAGAACTGATTTCAATTGCGGAATTGCAGATTGAACAGAGCCCATACCTTCTAGGGAAACCATTAATACGCCTTTATTAGTACCGAGACACGCAGCAACTAAATGCCCTTCTTCATTTGGACCTGAATAAGCAACTAATTCCCAAGGAGCACTTGTTTGAATATCTAAAGGGGCAAGTTGAGAATGTAATTCCATTTTAGGAAGTTGTTCATTGAGGTTTGATAAGTAGCTTTTCATTTCAGCTAATATCTCAGCACCCTTTTCTACGGATGGCACAATGTAGACTGAAAGAATGATTACCTGTTCTGATTCTTTATTTGCTGCAACAGTCGTAGTTTTGTTTGTATTTACAACTGACCAGCCCTTTCCGAGCGCTAAAGAAAAGCCATTGGATTGGATTTCTTGAGACACAGAACTAAACGCTGTAACTAGTAAAATCAGACCGAAAAACATCACTTTCATTGAATCAGTTCCTTTGAAACCTAACTTTTAAATAAGGGGCGATAACACGTGGGGCATAATAGCGAAGCGGCCCTGCGTGTTAGCGTCCCAACGAGCGACAGCGAGTGACTTTATTTTTTTGTTATATGGCATTCTAACCCCAGCGCGCGATTATTTGTTTGAGAACCTTTAAGACCTTTTGTTTTCTTACACCTTTATTAATTCCTTTTGGCAATTTGCAATACCATGGTTGCCAGTAATGCTCATGGGGAGGGTGTTGAGAAATGGTGCTCGGATGAGTTTTGCTTTCAAAATACGCTATGCACTGTCTAACTTGTTGAATGCTGGCAAACTGAAAAGTGAAATTGTACACCTCTGCTAGGTATACCCATTTTGGTACTAAATTACTCCGACTTTTTGATACAGGTATACCGCCTTCAATCGACGATGACATGAAATCGGAGTGCTTTTTGGGATCTGCTAGTTCTCTACGAATCTTTGCCATTACACCTGCCATATAACTTTTAAATAAGGGGCGCAGGCATGTGGGGCATAATGGCGAAGCCGCCCCACGTGTATGCGTCCCAGCGAACGCAGTGAGTGACTTAATTTTTTTGTTATATGCCATTCTATAAACAACGCCCCGTATTGGAGATTGAATGTTTAATGACAGCATTGTCTTGAATTTCTGTTGTAGCCACTAAAACCCAATCTTTGCAGAGGATACCATTGCCTTCTGTGTTTTCTAATTTAGAAGAAATATTTCCCGATAACAAATTTACAAATGCCTCTGAATCTATTTCTTTTAGTTTATTTAAAGCTTCTTCTTGCGGAGTACCAACAGGAATAATTTTATATAGTTCACTTTTCCAAAACACCACTCGTTCTTCTACGCCCGTTTCCTTTGCGCAAGATGCCAAAGCCAGCAAACTAATTAAAAACAGCTGAAACTTAAAATTTTTCACTGGCATATAACACCCAACTTTGGGGCAAAAGTACGTAGGCTAAAATAAGGAGCGAAGCGACGGGAGCCTACGTATTTTTGTCCCAGCGAACGCAGTGAGTGGCAACAGTTGTTTGTTAGACACGTACTTAAAGCGATCTCGAAATTTGTTTGCATATAGATACGTCATTAGCCCTAGCACTACTATATTTTTTTCCGTTTTTTCTGAAAACTAGCCTACAGCTTCGGCTTCTGCTATCCGGATCGAAAGTTGATTTTGGATTATCCAATACTATGTGCTTATTTGCAGGGTATACATAGCGTAATTCGATAGTCCCACTCCCTTTGTTATAAAGGGCGTAAAAAACGTCAAGATATTGTTTGTAACCATAGTATGTACACAATATTGGTACCACAGGAGAAAACAAAATGATTTTATATAAACTCAAAGCTGTATTGTATTTAACCTTATAAATTAGGCCAACAACAATACTTAAAAATGCCGCTGCAATGGAGACATTTTTGATGACCTCAAAATGAAAGAGAGGTATAGCGGGATCTGTTAATGTGATATCCATGACAAGTGTCTAACACCCGCATAACGGGCAAAAACACGTAGGCTACAATACCAAGCAAAGCGCAGGGAGCCTACGTGTTTTTGTCCCTAGCGAGCGCAGCGAGTGGTTAATGCGTTTGTTAAATGCCAATCACCAACTTCATCGATTCTGCCGCAGATATAAAACCCAATAAAAAGAATAATATACGTGTAAAAGTATTAACTGCAAAACGCAATGCATCAGGTTCAAACCATGGTTTTTTATCAAAATCATATTCTGTACGAAGTTGTCGCTGACACTCTCCAATAATTTGCTTACCAATAACCAGCAAAAAAATTAAGGTGAAAAAGGTAAAAGCGAAAACTCCACCTGGAAGAGAATAAAACTCAATAACAGTGTCGCTGAGTACTAGTAATACTCCAGCCAAAAATGATGTTGTTTTTGTAGCTTCCATTGGCATTTAACGCTAAGCTTTGGGGCGCTAGCACGTGGGCTAAAATCCGAGCGGAGCGAGTCAGCCCACGTGTTAGCGTCCCAGCGACCGGAGGGAGTGCCAACAGCGTTTTGTTAGGCGTACAAAGGAACGTACGCAGCTTTGCTGCCACCACAAGCCAAATAGGCCGCGTATTTAAATTGTTGAATTTAAGATAAAACAACCCTGTGCGAAATGCCAGATGTTAACGGTATTACTGGATAAAAGAGCGAGTTTAGAAAACTTGTAGTGTTGAATGTTGGCGTTGCGGTGTTGATGAAAAGCACGTTGCTAAAGCCGTTGAAACTACCGAAAAAGCAAGCCGTAAAGACAACCTAGCGAAACAACCTTGATGCTGTAATGTCACGTCCGAACGTACTTTTTCATGCTGTAAGTAAATGACGCCTAACGCTAAGCTTTGGGGCGCTAACACGTGGGCTAAAATCCGAACGAAGTGAGTCAGCCCACGTGTTAGCGTCCCAGCGACCGAAGGGAGTGCCAACAGCGTTTTGTTAGGCGTACAACTGAAAGTACGCAGCTTTGCTGCCACCACTAGCCAAATAGACCGCGTGTTTAAATAATTGAATTTAAGATAAAACAACCCTGTGCGAAATGCCAGATGTTAACGGTAATGCTGGATAAAAGAGCGAGTTTAGAAGACTGGTGATGTTGAATGTTGGCGTTTCTGTGTTTATGAAAAGCGCGTTGCTAAAGCCGTTGAAACTACCTAGAAAGCAAGCCGCAAAGACAACCTAGCGAAACAACCTTAAAGCTGGAATGTCACGCCTGAACCCATATTTTAATGCTGTAAGTAAATGACGCCTAACTTTTAAATAAGGGGCGCAGGCATGTGGGGCATAATGGCGAAGCCGCCCCGCATGTATGCGTCCCAGCGAACGTAGTGAGTGACTTAATTTTTTTGTTATGTTTCATCTGTCTACAGGGGGCCATGGTCTTATTTGAAACTTGATTTGGTTTTCAATTTTCCAATTGGCAGGTTTTAATTCAGGTTCAAACCACTCACATCCGCTGTCCAACCACTCTTGATAATGAATTAGATTGTCGTCCAAACCAAATTCGCAGCCACAACATTCGCAGATATCATAGCTCCATCTTAACTCCTGTACTGAACAATATGGTTCTTTGTAAGGACTCCATCCACAAACTGGGCAGTTGTATATTTTCATAATGGAACATAACGCTAAGCTTTGGGGCGCTAGCACGTGGGCTAAAATCCGAGCGAAGCGAGCCAGCCCACGTGTTAGCGTCCCAGCGACCGGAGGGAGTGCCAACAGCGTTTTGTTAGGCGTACAAAGAAACGTACGCAGCTTTGCTGCCACCACTAGCCGATACGGCCACTTATTTAAATTATTGAATTTAAGATAAAACAACCCTGTGCGAAAAGCCAGATGTTAACGACATTGCGCGATAAAAGAGCGAGTTTAGAAGACTGGTGATGTTGAATGTTGGTGTTGCGGTGTTGATGAAAAGCGCGTTGCTAAAGCCGTTGAAACTACCGAAACAGCAAGCTGTAAGGACAACCTAGTGAAACAACCTTGATGCTTAAATGTCACGTTTAAACCCACTTCTTTATGCTGTAAGTAAATGACGCCTAACGCTAAGCTTTGGGGCGCTAGCACGTGGGCTAAAATCCGAACGAAGTGAGTCAGCCCACGTGTTAGCGTCCCAGCGACCGGAGGGAGTGCCAACAGCGTTTTGTTAGGCGTACAAAGAAACGTACGCAGCTTTGCTGCCACCACTAGCCGATACGGCCACTTATTTAAATTATTGAATTTAAGATAAAACAACCCTGTGCGAAATGCCAGATGTTAACGACATTGCTGGATAAAAGAGCGAATTTAGACAACTTGTAGTGTTGAATGTTGGTGTTGCGGTGTTGATGAAAAGCACGTTGCCAAAGCCGTTGAAACTACCGAAAAAGTAAGCTGTAAAGCCAACCTAGCGAAACAACCTTGATGCTGGAATGTCACGGCTTAACCTACCTTTTAATGCTGTAAGTAAATGACGCCTAACGCTAAGCTAAGGGGCGGTTGCACGTGGGGCATAATAACGAAGTGGCCCCGCGTGTAAGCGTCCCAGTGACCGAAGGGAACGACTTAAGCGCTTTGTTAGAAGCAGAGCGTGTTCCGTTGGCCTTTTTAAAAACTATTGAAGCCAGCATACGATTGATTGTTAACGCAAACAAGAAAAACTACAGCGCAGAGATGTTTTTGATTTAACTGAAGCAAGCCGCCATTTGAACTGACAAACGCATTGGCGCTTGCTGACGTTGAATAAGTGCTTGGCGACAAAGCGCCTAATGCGCAACCTTTGAAGTTAATGCGGCGATATTAAAACTACCAAATGCTAAAGCGATGCTGGTAAAAACAGGTGAGGGTAGTTGGACTGAGATTTTTACAAAGCCAAACGTAGTTTAGGCTGACGCCTTCTAACATTAAGCTAAGCGGCGCAGTTGCGTGGGGCATAATGGCGAAGCCGCCCCGCGTAAATGCGTCCGAGCGACCGAAGGGAGTGGTCTTAAGCGCCTTGTTATAAGCAGAGCCAGTTCCTTTGGTCTTTTTAAAAACTGTTGAAGCCAGCATACGATTGATTGTTAACACAGACAAGAAAAACGACTGTGCAGTGAAGGTTTTGATTTGACAGAAGCTAGCCGCCAGTTGGGCCTTTGAGTGTAATGGCGCTTGCGAGGTTCAACTAATATCTTGGCGATAAAGCGCCTATTACACCACCTTTGAGTTGAGAGCGGCGGATTCAAACCTACCACAAGCCAGAGCGATGCAAATGAAAACAGGTGAGGGCAGTTACACTGGGGTTTTTATAAAGCCAAACGCAGTTTAGGCTGACGCCTTATAACTTTCCAATAACGGGCGTAGGCACGTGGGGCATAATGGCGAAGCCGCCCCGCGTGTATGCGTCCCAGCGAACGTAGTGAGTGAGTTTATTGGGTTGTTATATGCCTTGTTTATTAAACCTGATGACATCTTTGTGTAATCCATAAGACATGCTCAATCCAAGCGTATCGTTAAAATAGAACTGAATATATCCATTATTGAGCCTAGCTTCCCAGTTACTGATATTGTCGTAGCGAGAAAGGTATAGATTCACTTTTTTCTGTCTCCCAAGGTTCCAAGACCTTCCAATGGGGTCGTCGTACCAAGCACTTGAAACAATGCCATTCGTTTCATAAATAGCTACATTGTAAGCTGAATTTGAAACCTTATATTGCCTTTCCCCTTCGGACTCAAAAAAGACGGGGCTTCCAATCTTTTTTAAAATAGCCAATCCATCTTCTATTGGAATGCCTAGAGGTACGTGAGGGCTTTTGAGTTTTTTAAACCAGATAATGTCCGTATTCCTTTGGCATATAACGCTAAGCTTTGGGGCGCTAGCACGTGGGCTAAAATCCGAGCGAAGCGAGCCAGCCCACGTGTTAGCGTCCCAGCGACCGAAGGGAGTGCCAACAGCGTTTTGTTAGGCGTACAAAGGAACGTACGCAGCTTTGCTGCCACCACTAGCCAATTGGCCAGCTTGTTTAAATTATTGAATTTAAGATAAAACAACCCTGTGCGAAATGCCAGATGTTAAGGACATTGCAGGATAAAAGAGCGAGTTTAGAAGACTGATGATGTTAAATGTTGGCGTTGCGGTGTTGATAAAAGCGCGTTGCTAAAGCCGTTGAAACTACCGAAAAAGCAAGCTGTAAAGACAACCTAGCGAAACAACCTTGATGCCTGAATGTCACTATTGAAACCACTTTTTGAATCGGTAAGTAAATGACGCCTAACTTTTCAATAACGGGCGCAGGCACGTAGGGCATAATGGCGAAGCCGCCCTGCGTGTATGTGTCCCAGCGAACGAAGTGAGTGAGTTTATTGAGTTGTTAGGTGCGTTCACGATAAGACCTTTATAATTTGACCATTTACGACAGAAAAACCATTTTTGAAGTACCATTGCTCTAATCGATTTGTTTCTCCAACAATCTTTCCTGTCAGTTTGTTTAGGCCAATTCGTTTACAGTGTGCAATAACTGATTTCAGCAATAAAGTGCCGTAGCCTTTATTCCTGTGGGAAACAATTGTCTTCTTAGATGAAAAAAAAGAGTAATTATAGTGTGTTCTCTCTATAACTATGATGTCCGAAAGAACACCATCATTACCCTTAATACTGACGTGAGCCTTGCCCACTAATTCGTTTTCTACTTTACAGAGGAGTGAAAAACCAAAGGGCAACCTATCCTGAAACTCCATTTCTATTATATCCATGAGAGCACCTAACTTTTAAATAAGGGGCGCAGGCATGTAGGGCATAATGGCGAAGCCGCCCTGCATGTATGCGTCCCAGCGAACGAAGTGAGTGACTTGATTTTTTTGTTAGATGGCATTAGCCGCAAGTGTTCGAAGCTCACTTTCGTATCCTTGCAAGTTGAAATTCGTTGAGCATTTATTCATAAAACCATGAAAATAAGGCACCTGCCTAATTTTGGTTCTTTCTGTGTTGCGCAATTCCGAGATTAATTCTGGTACCGAAAAGTGTTTTTCTGTTTTTGGGAAAACAAGAGTAACTGGAAATAATGGAACAACTTTTCGGTTGTTTCTTATTTGAGACCCGTAAAAGCATATGGCTTTTTTTATGCGTGAAGATGCAAAACTTTCTGAGAGATTCCAAATGGCAGCAGCACCGATACTGAATCCGACGAGATTTACAGAAGAATCCAAGTTGGTTAGCGTGTTAATCAAATGCTTGCTGTAATTTCCCAAGCCGATATTAGAGGAGAAATACTCATATGCATCGCTTTCAGTTTGGAACATTTTATATTGACCGTCATACGGGTCGACGATTAGATGGTTCTTACAAATGATATTTGCCAACTCTTCAAGAGCTGGTGTTTTACCAAAAATATCTGCAACGATTACAGTAGTCACCTAAATCTCCGTGCCATCTAACTTTCCAATAACGGGCGCAGACATGTGGGGCATAATGGCGAAGCCACCCCGCGTGTATGCGTCCCAGCGAACGAAGTGAGTGAGTTGATTGGGTTGTTAGGTGCGCTCACGCCAAGACCCCATTTAGCAGCATACTAGGCATAAAAAAGTAAAAAGCCAATAAACCTGAACTTGTAAATAGAAGTGCGACGGCGCAAAAAGATGCTTGAACGAAAAAGACGGAAGGTTTAGCAGATGCACTATGCCTAAAAGCTACTACTGAGGTTTTTAAACATTCTTTAATTGCTTGGTATTTAGTTGAGAACCAAGAAATGAGTGGAGCAAGGCTTGCGAAAACGAGAGCAAATGCGATTTCCACACCGCCTAATTGGACTAAGAAGGCTATCTCTGGCAAAACTGCCGCTGCTACAGCCATTGCGATACCGATAACTGCGCGTTGTAGATTAGTTAATTCATTCCATGATTTCATAATTTTTCCTTTTAGCACCTAACTTTCCAATAACGGGCGCAGACATGTGGGGCATAATGGCGCAGCCGCCCCGCGTGTATGCGTCCCAGCGAACGCAGTGAGTGTGTTGATTGGGTTGTTATGCATCAAAAACCCCAAACAACCTAGTGTAGTTTTTTACATATGTATTAGTTGTTACCAACGGCCACAAAAACAATCCATTGGCGAAAACAGGAAAAGCGATAATGACCGAGAAATCTGCGCTAGCCTCAAAAACGCATGAAATACCAAATAACACTCCTAATAAGAAAGTAACAATACTGTATTTCCTATACCAGCCCAGCTTTTTGTAAAGGGTTTTAAACTCAAAGTCGTTAGTAATACCATTGATGCATAAAAAAAGAACGACACTAGATGGAATAAGCAACACTATGCTAATGGGGCTGGCTTTGCTGATAGCTAAGCAAATTAGATAAACGAAACCAGTAGCCAGTGACCAATGAAACACTACACCCTTATAAATATATTGCCTATTAAATGGGTCAGAAGGAATAGGGTTACGGTTCATAATTTCACTTTGATGCATAACGCTAAGCTTTGGGGCGCTAGCACGTGGGCTAAAATCCGAGCGAAGCGAGCCAGCCCACGTGTTAGCGTCCCAGCGACCGGAGGGAGTGCCAACAGCGTTTTGTTAGGCGTACAAAGAAACGTACGCAGCTTTGCTGCCACCACTAGCCGATACGGCCACTTATTTAAATTATTGAATTTAAGATAAAACAACCCTGTGCGAAAAGCCAGATGTTAACGACATTGCGCGATAAAAGAGCGAGTTTAGAAGACTGGTGATGTTGAATGTTGGTGTTGCGGTGTTGATGAAAAGCGCGTTGCTAAAGCCGTTGAAACTACCGAAACAGCAAGCTGTAAGGACAACCTAGTGAAACAACCTTGATGCTTAAATGTCACGTTTAAACCCACTTCTTTATGCTGTAAGTAAATGACGCCTAACACCCAAATAAGGGGCGGAAACACGTGGGCTAAAATCCCGAGCGTAGCGAGTCAGCCCACGTGTTTGCGTCCCAGCGAGCGGAGCGAGTGACTTAATTTGTTTGTTAGTTGCCACTTCCAAAAGTTGCTTTGTAGTGCTTTTCCGCTGCCGAAAGTAAAAACAAACTCCACACATATAAGGGCAACCAAATTACATAGATCCCTATGTGGGGTAAGATAGCCTTAGTCGCTTCTAGATATACACCGACGAAAGACAGTAAAAAGATAAAAATTGCACCAGCCCCAGTTTTAATAATTTTCAATGCTGATTCAGTACTTTTTATAGGCGCAGCAAGAATTTTTTTGGAAGTATCGTAGACGACATTACATCCAAAAATAACACAAACGAAGACAAAGTAGTCATCTGTTGCCACAGAATTCAATATGTAAAACAGAATCGATGTAGGAAAAATCCAAAGAACAAGTATTACTGCCTTAAGAAATTTTTCATCAAATTTGCTGAGCATAATAATCCCTATGGCAATTAACACCTAAATATGGGGCACAAACAGGCAGGCTACAATGGCGAAGCCGCCTGCCTGTTTGTGTCCCAGCCCGCCTGCGGGCGACATGATTTTTTTGTTATAAGACATGTTACTTAAAACCTTGAATAGTGCCATTGGTACCAACAATAAGGCATACGCCACCATAATATAAACAATCATCTTTTATGAATGGTGAAGAGCCATAAATATCCAGTGGAACAATATTATTAACTTCGTTGATGCTTTTACCTATTAGCTGCGCGTTTGTTAGAACGAACAGTTGCTCCGATATTTTAGTTTGGGTTTCCAGGCTTGCTTCCATGTAAGTTAAAGAGACACCGTTATCCAAACTCTGATACAACCAAAACAAGTTGGTTAGCAGGAGTAATATTGAAAGGATACTGATAACAACCTTGTTCACTGAATTCCCTTTGTCTTATAACTTTTCAATAACGGGCGCAGGCACGTAGGGCATAATGGCGAAGCGGCCCTGCGTGTATGCGTCCCAGCGAACGAAGTGAGTGAGTTTATTGAGTTGTTATATTTCGGTTCAAAGTTCGACAAAACGAGAATTATCTACCAATAAACTCAACTTTTTAAAGTAACACTCTTTGCCTTGACCAACAGCTATAACCGCATAGTTTTTATTAGCAGATGCATCAAGGTTAAAAGTGCTCGTTTTAGAAAAGCTACCTACAGTGCATTTAGTTGTAAAACTATACTTACCGGCAAGAATAGAAATGTCTGAATTTGTGATGATATCTTTGTCGTTGAGTTTTAATGATGTAATTTGAAGAGCGGAGGGGGAAAGCTCTTCATTAAGCTTAGATGCGTCCGTCCATAAACTTATAGTCGCAGTCTCGTTGCTTGATTTTGACGGCCCATCATAGAATTGAATCGCGGTCGAACCGCAAGCACTTAAACCTACAATTGCTAGAAAAATAAACAAGCTCTTCATCTTAAAACATCCTTTTAGAAATATAACACCCACATAAGGGGCAGTAACACGTGGGCTAAAATCCGAGCGAAGCGACAGAGCCCACGTGTTACTGTCCCAGCGAGCCCGCGAGCGGCTTAATGTGATTGTTATGCGCGTTCTTGCATACAGTACGCATATACCTTATTTAACTTCTCCCATGACGGGTCGTCAACAACTTGCAGCTCGATGGGCAGCTCAGAAAATGAAGATAGTGCCTCATTTATTCTTGAACCAACTACTTCGATGTTAGAAACATAGAAATGCCATTCACGCGTACCAGAATGTGTATAACTGAAAACGAAAATTGCTAAACGATCATAATCGAGAATATTCACAACAGTATCTTCGAAATCTCGCATACTATCCATTTGGCTCGAACTTGGAAGCCCGCTTGAGTCTCGTTGGGTGTAATCCCAGAAAATGGTCAATCGCTTAGTATATTTCTCGTTACCAAATAAGTAATCCAGATCTGGCCTGTAGCGAATTAGAATTGGTTGTTCATTTCGTTGTCCCTCAGCTATGTTCCATGAAGCTGAGTCAGCCGATTCTATTTGCATAAATATCCTTCTAGCGCATAACTTTTAAATAAGGGGCGCAGACATGTGGGCTAAAATCCGAACGAAGTGAGCAGCCCACATGTTTGCGTCCCAGCCCGCGCAGCGGGCGAACTTGATTTTTTTGTTAGGTGCGTGCATTTTTAAACCACTACCCTAGGTGGTTTGCCATGAAAGTCCAAGTACAAATTTCTGAGATTATCTGGTACGAGAGGCTAGCCACGTTCAATACCTTCTTTGGTACCTTTCCAGAATAAGTGCTCTGTATAATATACATCTATGTACTCGAATTCCGCCTTGCTTGCAGTATCTAGTTTCTCGCTCATGTACTGCAAATGTTCTAGTGCTTCTTCTAAGTCGCCTTGATTTAACAAAATAGTTGTCAAATTTGCGAACTCTTCCATTAGAAATGTCAGCGCCCAACTCTCATGTTTTTCCATAAGAGGAACAACGTCAGGAAACTTAGTGCGGATCTCTTTTAAGAATCGTCTTATTTCTGATTTAGCCATTGATTTCCCAGAAGCACCTAACTTTCCAATAACGGGCGCAGACAGGTGGGGCATAATGGCGCAGCCGCCCCGCGTGTATGCGTCCCAGCGAACGAAGTGAGTGAGTTTATTGGGTTGTTATGTGCCTATGGGCTTAATTTCTTTTTGGTCGTATTCTTTCAGTTTTTGTTCAATTTCTTCTTTTTCTTTTAACATTTTCTGGTTATCCAATTTTTCTCTCCACATGAAGTAAAGTGCTTTAATTGGTTTTGCATCTTCATCCGACGCGTTACAGATGGGAAAAAGCTTAAACATTTCCTCTGACATATTCACAAATGTCTTTCCATTAGTATGAAACGCTATTTTTTCGTCAGCGACTCCGCTGAGAAAAAATAAAGCAAAAGCTTCCATGCCGTTTATATACCTATTTAAAAGAGGTTCCGCTTCAGCTAACTTTTCCACGTCACTACTCTTAATATCTTTGGTGTGAAGCCTAAACCCCTCATTTGTCCGTTCGAAAACTACGTCCTCGAAATAGGTTAGTTCGTGCGTCTTACAAAAAGAATCAAGCTCTAAGGATACTTGAACTATTTCATCCGAGTACCTCCTGCACTCAACAACAGCGGCCTCTACAGCTGCTCTATGACTTTGCGTCTTAAAAATTTTTACGTTCGAATGTATGTCTTTTTTCGCTAATTCGAGCTGGTCTTTAGTGAGTTTCAATTGCCACAGGCCAAAGCCGGCAATGAAAACTAAAATAACTCCGCTGATAAAATAAAGTAGTTCAGCCCAATCCCGAACCTGTGTGAAGACTATGCTAGTTTGCTCTATATCCATCTAACTTCCTTATCTTGCGATTTCCTACTAATTTTTAGGCTCATAACTTTTAAATAAGGGGCGCAGGCACGTAGGGCATAATGGCGAAGCCGCCCTGCGTGTTTGCGTCCCAGCCCGCGTAGCGGGCGAGCTTGATTTTTTTGTTATACACAAGGCTACTCCTTGATAAGTTTAAGCACTTCACTGTTTTCGGAGTCGAAGACAGATAGCGATGTGCCATTTAACTTGATTGTAACGAATACATATTTCTCTTTGTAGCCATTGTACATTTCCCCAAACCACTCAGTTTCTGTTGATTGAACAATATTTTTGATGATTGTGAGGCCAGAGTTTTGTTTATGAATTTGGTGCTCTTTGACACTTGCTACACCAGTTTTTAAATTGAATTCGATTAGAGCTGGTTTTGTTGCATGTTTCCAAACGCCTTCTATTGTTGATGAAGCAAATGCACTTATCGTTACGAAACAAGTTCCTATGAAAGCAGAAAATAGAAGAGACGTTTTGGTTTTATTCACTTTAATCTTCCTGATTTTGCGCATTGTGTATAACACTAAGCTTTGGGGCGCTAGCACGTGGGCTAAAATCCGAACGAAGTGAGTCAGCCCACGTGTTAGCGTCCCAGCGACCGAAGGGAGTGCCAACAGCGTTTTGTTAGGCGTACAACTGAAAGTACGCAGCTTTGCTGCCACCACTAGTCAATTAGACCGCGTGTTTAAATTATTGAATTTAAGATAAAACAACCCTGTGCGAAAAGCCAGATGTTAACGACATTGCTAGATAAAAGAGCGAGTTTAAAAGACTGGTGATGTTGAATGTTGGCGTTTCAGTGTTGATAAAAAGCGCGTTGCTAGGGCAGTTGAAACTACCGAGAAAGCAAGCCGTAAAGACAACCTAGCGAAACAACCTTGATGTTGAAATGTCACGGCTGAACCTACTTTTTAATGCTGTAAGTAAATGACGCCTAACACCCACATAAGGGGCAGTAACGCGTGGGCTAAAATCCGAGCGAAGCGACAGAGCCCACGTGTTACTGTCCCAGCGAGCCTGCGAGCGGCTTAATGTGATTGTTATGTTCGACCGTAAAACTTCCTGAGTACTACTTCAGTTTTGTTTAATTCTGAAGTGACCGACTTGAACCCGCCTTCAAGAAAGAAGGAGAGGTTTTGAGTGATAAAGTCTATATCAAGAGCAAGGATCTTCTGGTAACCAGATGTTCTATGTGCATCTCGTTCTCGCAACTTTTCCAAGCCATCCAAATAACAAATGGCTTGCTCTATTGTAAATGGCTCATTTAACTTTGTTGCACCAAATGTTGTTAGAAGACCAAAGCCCCAATGTATGCCCTCAAATCCAAAAAAAATATCTGGATTCTTAAACTTAACTTTAAACGCGTTGATATAAGTGCCGCCACAAACGATACACTCTTTAAGAGCATACTCTTGGGCTACAGCGTCAAAAGACGACCGACAACGACTTTTAAACAAATCAACTTGAGCTTGGTTATTCATACTAGAACATAACTTTTAAATAAGGGGCGCAGATATGTGGGCTAAAATCCGAGCGGAGCGAGTCAGCCCACATATCTGCGTCCCAGCCCGCGAAGCGGGCGACTTAATTTTTTTGTTAGGTGCGCTCACGCCAAGACCCCATTTAGCAGCATACTAGGCATAAAAAAGTAAAAAGCCAATAAACCTGAACTTGTAAATAGAAGTGCGACGGCGCAAAAAGATGCTTGAACGAAAAAGACGGAAGGTTTAGCAGATGCACTATGCCTAAAAGCTACTACTGAGGTTTTTAAACATTCTTTAATTGCTTGGTATTTAGTTGAGAACCAAGAAATGAGTGGAGCAAGGCTTGCGAAAACAAGAGCAAATGCGATTTCCATACCGCCTAGTTGAACTAAGAAGGCTATCTCTGGTAAAAATGCCGCCGCAGCAACCATTGCGATACCGATAACTGCGCGTTGTAAATTAGTTAATTCATTCCATGATTTCATAATTTTTCCTTTTAGCACCTAACTTTCCAATAACGGGCGCAGACATGTGGGGCATAATGGCGCAGCCGCCCCGCGTGTATGCGTCCCAGCGAACGCAGTGAGTGTGTTGATTGGCTTGTTAGCTGACATTGTTAATCGAAGAGAGTGTCGCCTTTTAAAGTCCACTTTAATCATAAGTCCTTTTCTCTAGGTTTATCAGCTTCTGGGTTTGCGAATAGGTAAAAGATAAAAACCAACCACATTGCTCCAAACACACCAACAGTTGTTACAACTAAGCGGAGAAATACTTCCATGACTGAGCCAGTAACATCTCTGGTTAGTATTGCATAAAAAACCAAAAGCATAATTATCGAAGAAGATATTACGGCGTACTTTAAAGCCCTTCTTGGCAAAGACTTTTGAGTCATGGTCTACCTACTGACAGCTAACTTTTAAATAAGGGGCGATAACGCGTAGGGCATAATAGCGAAGCGGCCCTGCGTGTTAGCGTCCCAGTGGGCTTTAGCCCACGACTTAATTTTTTTGTTAGATTTACTTACGTGACTACGCATAAAAAAACATAGCTTTTGATAAAATTGCAAACATAGAGACGCCAATAATTTGGGTGGCCCAAAGCATTTTAGATAGCTTTATAAACTTAACCTTGTCAGTAAAAACAAGTATTAAGCTTGGAATGATGCCCGAAAAAACGAAAACTAGTGTAGTCGTAGTGATATATCGGTGGTCTAAGTAACTTAAAATATATTCCTTTATGTTTGGAGAGATCCCATCGTCTTTTAGGGCAAAATAAGTCATCACTGCCCAAGAAACTGACCAAATACTAAAACACAGAAAGCTTAAACCCCACAGCTTCAACAAGCTCTGTTTACTTACTTTAGAAAATCCTTTTCGTAACCTATTCATAGCACCATTGTTTCTTGTAAATCTAACTTCCCACTAAGGGGCGATAACACATGGGCTAAAATTAGGAACGAAGTGACGCAGCCCATGTGTTAGCGTCCCAGCGAGCGAAGCGAGAGCCTTGAGTGGTTTGTTATGTGCGTGGCTCTCCAATACTTACAAGCTTATCATTTTTAAAGTAAAAACTTATGTTTTGATAGCTAATTACATCCTCGCCGTCCACGATAAATGCGTCAGGATTTGCTTGACGTAAAAGGAAAATAACATCTTTTTTAGACTTGGGCTCTATTCCAGCAACGATGAGCTTTCCTAGCTCAGTTACAGCTTCCTCCTGAGAGTAGAGTTCCATTGATGTATATTTATTAGTTACTGCTTGGTCAACCACAACCAAGAACCAATACCCATTTGAAAAAAGTAAAAGAACAAAGCAAAACCAAAATCCTGTTTTCCAGCTTTTAAAACTCATAGTGCGAGAGTCCTTTTAGCACATAACTTTTAAATAAGGGGCGCAGACGTGTGGGCTAAAATCCGAACGAAGTGAGCAGCCCACATGTTTGCGTCCCAGCCCGCGCAGCGGGCGAACTTAATTTTTTTGTTAGGTACGTGCTAATTATTCCTCGATGCTTGTCCACGATACCTATTAATTTTGGGGCTGAGATAATTGATATTTAGGATACAGCCATAGTCCCGCTTAGTGTATAACCAATCCTCGATCATTATATATTCAATATCAACTATTCTATTCGTTTGAACTTCACCCCTGATATCCAAGCATGGGCCAAACATAAACTCAGATCGAAAAATCACCCCAGACACATTAAATGAGGTGTAGCTACTTGGACCAAATATATCAGTTATTGGTCCGCTAACGTTATATCGCTCGTGACTATTGAAAGCTTGTTCAAAGTAATAAATTTTATAAAGCCCAGCTACTATAAACATGAGAAAGCAGAAAGCGAAAATTCCAACAAAAATCAGTCTGAAATTTTTGATTTCTGTTTCACTCAAGAATTGAAATTTATTCATGAGTACCTAACTTTAAGCTAAGGGGCGCTGGCACGTGGGGCATAATGGCGAAGCCGCCCCGCGTGTAAGCGTCCCAGTGACCGTAGGGAACGGCTTGAGCGTTTTGTTAGCTTTCATCTTTTACCATTTTACCGCACTGTTGATAAGCGTCTTCTGTGATGCTGAAATAAAGGGAAGTATTCTTGATTTGCAGGGCCCGCCTTTTAGCTATCCATTCTCTAAAGTTGTGTTTTTCTTCAATTCTGGACCAACTTATAAAAATTGGTTTACGCCAAAAAAGGAAAAATGATCGTTTGACCAGCAAACCTTCTTTGAAGCAGTGTATAGCCATAGAATTCCAATAATCTTTCTCCGTCGAATACTTATAAGAAGCGCTATTTTTCCAAAAAAAGACCATTTCTATTGAGTTGGGCTTACCGTGTGGTTTGGGTATATTTTCACTTACAGCCACATACTCACTCCATAGTGGGTGAGTATTTTCTCTATAGCTTAAATAGCTAAACAATAGTAACAGCGTTGAAGTAATTAAGATGGCAAACATGATGAAAGCTAACGCTAAGCTAACGGGCAGTGACGTAGCGGCATAATCGCGAAGCGCCGCTGCGTTACTGTCCCAGTGAACGAAGGGAACGTGTTTAGCGCTTTGTTATGTGCGTTCTTATTCATTTTGATATTCGCATTGCTCTGGGTGGTGTTTAAGTTGGTAGCTATTACAGGAAACTTTGATCCCAAGCTCTTCGGCCAATTGCATAGCAATCAAAAACAGCGATACAAAAACAATGACGCCCCAAATTGTATTATTTAAGTTTCGAATCCTGTTGGCAAACTTTGATTTTTTAAATTGGAATTGCACAAAGTTTTTGAGCGTGAACAAAAATACCGCGCCTAAAACAATGAACAATAATACTCCCCAGATGCTCATGTTTCTCCTAGCACATAACTTTTAAATAAGGGGCGATAACGCGTAGGGCATAATAGCGAAGCGGCCCTGCGTGTTAGCGTCCCAACGAGCGACAGCGAGTGACTTTATTTTTTTGTTATACGCCGTACTAACTTTCCATATCAATGTCTTCCAACTCTCCACTATCGTCATACTTGACGGAAATAACATAATCAGTAACTTCGTCTGGGAGCGTAAAATCGTAAACTTCTTCGTCGTCCCATTTATTCCTTAAAATTAATAAATCGATAATCTGGTGTATTTCTGGGACTTCAACTCCGGTTTTGGCTTTCCAATAACTTGAAGGGAGTTCATCTAAATGATGACTGATAAATTCGTCGACGCTGTATTCACCAACTTCAGTTCCAACAGCATTCCTTATGTCTTGTAATGCTTTTTGTTCATTACTCATATACTTAATCCTTAAGGCGTATAACTTTTCAATAACGGGCGCAGACATGTGGGGCATAATGGCGCAGCCGCCCCGCATGTCTGCGTCCCAGCGAACGCAGTGAGCGAGTTAATTGAGTTGTTATGTTTCTAATACTCCTCACCCTCATCCCCTACAAGTCTGGCTCCAAGTAATTTAGCTAACTTTTTCGCTTTCCCTATTTGGGCCTTGTCACTACCTAAAGTAATGCTGCCATTTGAGAATGTGAAATAATATTTTCTGCGTAAAATTGGACTAGTCCAAACGCAACCATTTGGAGTTTCGATTTCAATGGTTTCACCCGTTTCCGGATTCATTGCTTTAGCAACATGCTGCACAGTTAATGACGAATCGCTTTCGCAAATCGCCAACCATTCACTTACAGAAATCTGGTTATCACGCTCAATATGCAAACTATAAGAAGCCATAATATTCCAGCTTATTAATAATAAAATCCCAACTAAAATTTTACGCATAGTTTTCGAGAAACATAACGCTAAGCTTTGGGGCGCTAGCATGTGGGCTAAAATCCGAACGAAGTGAGTCAGCCCACTTGTTAGCGTCCCAGCGACCGAAGGGAGTGCCAACAGCGTTTTGTTAGGCGTACAAAGAAAAGTACGCAGCTTTGCTGCCACCACTAGCCAATTAGGCCACGTGTTTAAATTGTTGAATTTAAGATAAAACAACCCTGTGCGAAATGCCAGGTGTTAACGGTAATGCTGGATAAAAGAACGAGTTTAGAAGACTGGTGATGTTAAATGTTGGCGTTGCGGTGTTTATGAAAAGCACATTGCTAAAGCCGTTTAAGCAACTGAGAAAGCTTGCCGCGAATACAACCTAGCGAAACAGCCTTGATGCTGGAATGTCATGGTTTAACCTACTTTTTAATGCTGTAAGTAAACGACGCCTAACTTCCCACTAAGGGGCGATAACATATGGGCTAAAATTAGGAACGAAGTGACGCAGCCCATGTGTTAGCGTCCCAGCGAGCGAAGCGAGAGCCTTGAGTGGTTTGTTATAAGCCACTGTTTAAATAGCCTTACGCATTTTATCTATTAACTCAAGACATGCCTGATAAAGCAAGATTTCCATGTCCTCATTATGATAAAGAGGTCCCCAGCGGAATAGCCCTCTGAGACTAAATTGCTTTGCAATGAATTCACGCCATGTCACAGATTTAGACACACTGAATGTTTTAACGGTCTTGCCGTGATTAATGTTGTATAGACGCGAAACCAACTTAATTTTTGGACGCCAAAATATAGGTATACCAGACGTTCCGAGATTAACGGTAAAAGCTTCGCCACCGTGCAGTGTGACTATAATGACATCCAAGCCAATGTCAGATTTCTTCGGTTCCTTAATGGAAGAAATACTGTGGAGGCAAAAAATCTCCTCGAGTTTTTCGCGCATATGATCTTGTAGTGAATTTCCTGTTATAGAAAAGAACGACTCTATTTTAGATATGTTGCTGTCATTAACTACAGCTAATGAACCTAAGTATACATTTGGCTTTTCAGAGTTGAACCAATCGAAGAGCAAATTCAAATTCCTTTTGGCTTATAACTTTTAAATAAGGGGCGCAGGCACGTAGGGCATAATGGCGAAGCCGCCCTGCGTGTTTGCGTCCCAGCCCGCGCAGCGGGCGAGCTTAATTTTTTTGTTATACATCAAAGCGTCTACGGTGTAAGTAATCGATCTCCACCTCCATTTCATGGATCGTTCTGGTGGATTCTAAATTAAGACTTTCATGC
This sequence comes from Alteromonas sp. ABD4_190, assembly GCF_056160105.1. Lineage (NCBI taxonomy): Bacteria > Pseudomonadati > Pseudomonadota > Gammaproteobacteria > Alteromonadales > Alteromonadaceae > Alteromonas > Alteromonas sp. ABD4_190. The sequence goes on along the minus strand of NZ_JBSWWN010000001.1, from coordinate 97,073 downwards.
ATCAACTGTCGTTGTTTTTCGTAGTTTTCACTCATTTTTATATTTGATGCTTTACGGTACGTTTCTTCGTTAGGCCACTGTGCATAGGCAATGAAAGCACCATTTTTGTCGCGATGTAGCCGTGAACCCAGGCTACCTTTGAAAAGGTAAATGCCCTGTGTGACTTTTGGCCAAGCGGCTAGAAATTGGTCTTTACAGCCATCCTTGACTACAAATTCAAACATTACGATAAACATAAAGTGTCCTCCTTGATGTATAACTTTTAAATAAGGGGCGCAGGCATGTGGGCTAAAATCCGAACGAAGTGAGCAGCCCACATGTTTGCGTCCCAGCCCGCGGAGCGGGCGAACTTGATTTTTTTGTTAGGTGCGTGCATTTTTAAACCACTACCCTAGGTGGTTTACCATGAAAGTCCAAGTACAATTTTCTGAGATTATTCGGCACGAGAGGCCAGCCACGTTCAATACCTTCTTTGGTACCTTTCCAGAATAAGTGCTCTGTATAATATACATCTATGTACTCGAATTCCGCCTTGGTTGCAGTATCTAGTTTCTCGCTCATGTACTGCAACTGTTCTAGTGCTTCTTCTAAGTCGCCTTGGTTTAACAAAATAGTTGTCAAATTTGCGAACTCTTCCATTAGAAATGTAAGCGCCCAACTCTCATGTTTTTCCATAAGAGGAACAACGTCAGGAAATTTAGTGCGGATTTCTTTTGAGAATCGTCTTATTTCTGATTTAGCCATTGATTTCCCAGAAGCACCTAACTTTCCAATAACGGGCGCATACATGTGGGGCATAATGGCGAAGCCGCCACGCGTGTATGCGTCCCAGCGAACGCAGTGAGAGTGTTGATTGGGTTGTTAGCTATGCCTTAAAACTTCAACCCCAAGTACATATGATACATATAACAGACCGAACCACCCTAGAATATGTCCAAAGTCCTCGCCGAAATAATCTAGTGAAGAGAAGCCTTCTATGATTTCACTGGCAGGTTTGGAGAATACGATGAGGCTTATACTTAAACCCGGTTCCCAAAGCAAATACCAATAAGTTGATAGTCTCCAGCTTGTACCTTCAGTAGTAACTATGAAAAAAGTCAACACAGTGAAGACTACAATGCCAATTATTTTGGAATTTCTCCACCTTTTAAAACTGTCCGCTAATGAATGCTGATATTCATATTTAGAGTATAGGAATACAAAGGCAATTGGTGACAAATAGAGTAAAAAAATAGCGATTGAAAATAGCATGTTCACCAAAATAGCTAACATTAAGCTAAGCGGCGCAGTTGCGTGGGGCATAATGGCGAAGCCGCCCCGCGTAAATGCGTCCGAGCGACCGAAGGGAGTGGTCTTAAGCGCCTTGTTATAAGCAAAGCCAGTTCCTTTGGTCTGTTTAAAAACTGTTAAAGCCAGCATACGATTGATTGTTAACACAGACAAGTAGAACGACTGAGCAGCAATGGTTTTGACCTGACTGAAGCTAGCCGCCATTTGAACTGTCGAACGCATTGGCGCTTGTTGACGTTGAATAATAAATTGGCGATAAAGCGCCTAATGCGCAACCTTTGAATTGTAAGCGGCGGATTTAAACCTACCACAAGTCAGAGCGATGCAAATGAAAACAGATGAGGGCAGTTGCACTGGGATTTGTATTAAGCCAAACGCAGTTTAGGCTGATGCCTTATAAAACTTTCCAATAACGGGCGCAGGCACGTGGGGCATAATGGCGAAGCCGCCCCGCGTGTATGCGTCCCAGCGAACGTAGTGAGTGAGTTTATTGAGTTGTTAGGTGACATCTCAAACATCCTTGAGCAAAACTACCAATAAAAACGAAGAAAGCGCAGAGAAAGCCATAGCTAAATAGTATTTTCTTGCCAAATTATGAGCGCACACAAAACTCGAATCACTTTGACGACCTTTCATATACGAGCGACTTATCAACGTAGCAGTCAGCTTGGGAGTTGCAAGTAAAATTAACTTTGTTGGTTCTACCGTTATACCAAAAACCTTAAAATTGTCTTGCGACTTCAACTCTTTGCAAACTAGGTCGAGTGCATTGACGTATTTATATAAAAAATACAAATAAGAGAAAGCGCCACATAAAAAAAGAGTTGTTCTTAGACTCTCCACTTGTCACCTAACGCGCGGCTTTGCGGCGAGCTAGAGCGTAGCGTAGGCGAGTCCGACAACAGCCGCTTGTTATGTTCAATTTATCCATATCTTAAGATCGATGTTGCCGAAAATACGGTTCAAATTTGTAAGCGCAATAACTTGACCAAAGCTATTTAGGTTGGCTGATGAGAATTTTTCCTTCTCATATAGTTCTAATAGCTTGTTTAAACTAGGCGCTTGAATCTTAACCTTTTCTTTAAATTCCTGAGTATTTTCTGCGAGTGAAGGATACCCTTTGAACTGGGCATCATATGCATCATGGCCAAACATTGGATTGAAATCTAAAACCCCAACTCCCGCTAGATACCGAATGTTGGGCACAGACAGTACACAGTTTCTACTAAAGGCCGCTAGGACGGGAGCCGCAAATTGTTCTAGATGGATAAAAGCAACATTCGGAACTTGAATTGTCATACTCGAAACAAAATGCTTAACACTAAGAAAGTTGATATGGTCTCTAGTAAGCTTCGGCGTGAGTCTGATTGCCTCTTCAATAGTGATATCTAATAAATCACTATTACCCCTATCAATTCTTGATGCGACCAGATTAGCCAATAAATTCAAGTCAGTCTTTTTGCCTTTCTTGGCAGCTCCCTGAACCGCTTCATTTAAGGCTGCTTGAACATCGGGTTGCGCTAGCTTCTCAGGGTTAATAACGGCTTGCTTCTTGGCAATTTCACTTTTCAGCTCACCAGCTAAAGCCATAACATTTTCGTTTACTTGCTTCATAGCTTCTTCTTGAAGCTTAGGGAAGTTGTCATGTATCAAATCAAGACAAAGTTGTTTGACGTTGTTATAGTCCATTCCTTGATGGGTAATATTGATGTCCCGCTTAGCTTGGTAGGCTTCTGAGTTTTCACCTGTTTCTTGCTTCATATCCCCAATCACTCTCTATTCCTTAATATTGATATCTCTGCCTGACTGATAGGCTTTAGAATTGTCGCCTACCTGTTGAGTCATCTTGGAACTATTCCCAAAGAAGAAAGTTGCCGAAAAGGCTGCAAGAAAAGAAATAAATGCGACTATTCCTTCAAAACTATAGTCATTCAGGTATGAGTAAAAACCTGATATTAAAATACCTGCAATTGTTACCAGTTGACTAAATAATTTCATTTATCCTCCGTAGCTTGCGGGAACATAACGCTAAGCTTTGGGGCGCTAGCACGTGGGCTAAAATCCGAACGAAGTGAGTCAGCCCACGTGTTAGCGTCCCAGCGACCGGAGGGAGTGCCAACAGCGTTTTGTTAGGCGCACAAAGGAATGTACGCAGCCTTGCTGCCACCACTAGCCAATTAGGCCGCGTGTTTAAATTATTAAATTTAAGATAAAACAACCCTGTGCGAAATGCCAGATGTTAACGGCAATGCTGGATAAAAGAGCGAGTATAAAAAACTAGTGACGTGGAATGTTGGCGTTGCGATGTTGATGAAAAGCGCGTTGCTAAAGCCGTTGAGACTACCGAAAAAGTAAGCTGCAAAGACAACCTAGCGAAACAACCTTGATGCTTTAATGTCACGCTTAAACCCACTTTTTTATGCTGTGAGTAAATGACGCCTAACGCTAAGCTTTGGGGCGCTAGCACGTGGGCTAAAATCCGAGCGAAGCGAGCCAGCCCACGTGTTAGCGTCCCAGCGACCGGAGGGAGTGCCAACAGCGTTTTGTTAGGCGTACAAAGGAACGTGCGCAGCTTTGCTGCCACCACTAGCCAAATAGACCGCGTATTTAAATTATTGAATTTAAGATAAAACAACCCTGTGCGAAAAGCCAGATGTTAACGGCATTGCTGGATAAAAGAGCGAGTTAAGAATGCTGATGATGCAGAATGTTGGCATTGCGATGCTGATGAAAAGCGCGTTGCTAAAGTCGTTGAAACTACCAACAAAGCTAACCGCGAAGGCAACCTAGCGAAACAGCCTTGATGCTGTAATGTCACAGCTGAACCAACTTTTTAATGCGGTAAGTAAATGACGCCTAACGCTAAGCTTTGGGGCGCTAGCACGTGGGCTAAAATCCGAGCGAAGCGAGCCAGCCCACGTGTTAGCGTCCCAGCGACCGAAGGGAGTGCCAACAGCGTTTTGTTAGGCGTACAAAGAAACGTACGCAGCTTTGCTGCCACCACTAGCCAAATAGACCGCGTGTTTAAATTATTGAATTTAAGATAAAACAACCCTGTGCGAAAAGCCAGATGTTAACGGTAATGCTGGATAAAAGAGCGAGTTTAGAAAGTTGGTGATGCAGAACGTTGGCGTTACGGTGTTTATGAAAAGCACATTGCTAAAGCCGTTAAAACAACTGAGAAAGCTTGCCGCGAATACAACCTAGCGAAACAGCCTTGATGCTGGAATGTCACGGTTAAACCCACATTTTAATGCTGTGAGTAAATGACGCCTAACGCTAAGCTTTGGGGCGCTAGCACGTGGGCTAAAATCCGAGCGAAGCGAGCCAGCCCACGTGTTAGCGTCCCAGCGACCGGAGGGAGTGCCAACAGCGTTTTGTTAGGCGTACAAAGGAAAGTACGCAGCTTTGCTGCCACCACTAGCCGATACGGCCACTTATTTAAATTATTGAATTTAAGATAAAACAACCCTGTGCGAAATGCCAGATGTTAAGGACATTGCTGGATAAAAGAGCGAGTTTAGAAGACTGATGATGTTAAATGTTGGCGTTGCGGTATTGATAACAAGCGCGTTGCTAAAGCCGCCGAAACTACCGAAAAAGCCAGCGGTAAAGACAACCTAGCGAAACAACCTTGATGCTGGAATGTCACGGCTGAACCCACATTTTAATGCTGTGAGTAAATGACGCCTAACGGCCCGCATAACGGGCAAAAACATATAGGCTATAATACTGAGCGAAGCGAGGGGAGCCTACGTGTTTTTGTCCCAGCGAGCCCGCGAGCGAGTTTATGCGATTGTTAGGTAAACTACTCAAAAAGAGCACCTTGCAGCAAGAGCCTCTTTACATTGTGGTGTATGATTAAAAGCCCTATGGCGCAAATTGTAAGGAACACAATTGTTGCCAAAAAATACTCTACCCAAGCTAACCACTTAATTCTATTTTTATGCTCGAGAATTATCTCTTTTCTGTAAGCGGTGGATAGTAGAAACGGCCAAGCAAGATATACGAAACGAGGTCCGCTGACTAACTCTGCAAAGAAATCTAAAGCATTGCCTAAAACGGGAACTTTAGATAGCGCTACAGCTACAGCGAGGAATATCCCGAAAACAAGCAAGCTAATTACAGCAACCAAAATTTCCATATACAGGTTTACCTAACTTCCCACTAAGGGGCGATAACACATGGGCTAAAATTAGGAACGAAGTGACGCAGCCCATGTGTTAGCGTCCCAGCGAGCGAAGCGAGAGCCTTGAGTGGTTTGTTATATTTCATTGTTTAAACATCCTTGAAAACATCATAAATAACAACCCCAACGTTAATGACCGTTAAGATCATAATGAAAATTGTCATATTGCGCATTTGAGAAGTCATTGATTTGATTTTTGAGTTGAACTCTTCATTTTCGCGGCGAGCAATTTCTTCCCTATAGAAGCTAAGTCCAAGACTTGTCGATTTAGCGATTTGATCATAGCTTCTTTTTAAAGACTCAATATCTCTATTTTTTAATTCATCAAATGAACTCATTTCTTTTCCCTGAAATATAACGCCTTACTAATGGGCGCAAAATGCTTGGATAAAATTAGCGACGAAGGAGCGCAAGCCAAGCGTTTTGCGTCCTTTTAAGTAACTTGTTAGCTTTACAACAAGCCGATTTTAATAAAATTATACCCAAACTCTTCAAGTTTATAGTGACCAATAGTAACTATTGTGTCGTCTGTGGGGCTTTTAAATCCGAGCAATAAGTTACATCCGAATTGACCTTATGCCAGTTTACTATTTATTTCAAATTCAGGGTCTACCCATATGTCTTCATCCATATAACCTTTTATGTATCTAACATTAGTCAGGAAAGAAAACGACTCAAGCTTGGGAGCTAATTCGTCAAAAGTTATTCCGTTTGAGTTTTCAACGCAAAACTTATTTATTGAAACCAAGTGATAATAAGCAGTACCCAAATAAGAGAACAGAAACAAAAGTATTGATATGGATATTCGTTTGATGATTGCTCGATACTCCATGTAAAGCTAACGCCCCACTTAGGGGCAAATACACGTAGGCTAAAATTGGAGCGAAGCGACTGAGCCTACGTGTATTTGTCCCAGCCCGCTTGCGGGCGACTACAGTGGTTTGTTAGCAGCCAATGCCACTCAAACCTTGTCGATTTTTAAAATTCCGTTCCCGTATTTAGACAGGTAAACAATAGTCACGCACTGTCCGTTTTGAATGAACGTTTCGTGCTCTCGATTGGCAAAAAAATACTGTTTAGTAGCGTAATCGTTGTATTTGAATTTTATACCTGAAACGAAGAAAGTTTCTTCTCTACTATTACTTTTTACTGTTTTGTGGTCAGTTATACAACCAGATATGACCTGAGCCTCATTCGCCCAAATAGCATTTTGGACTTGATACGCCCCCCAACTGTTAAGAACTACTGTGGTAAAAGCAATTATCCATATGCTCACAACAATAACTCCGATGTGTTTAGGTTTTAATTTGATTAGTGCTGACAGCGACTGTAGCAAAGGTGTGAATTTAAAAATCGCAAAAAGGACTCCGAATGCGATTATTAAACCAATTAAATTGAAACCAAGGTTGAGGGATTCCACATTACTTACGAAGTAGGTGCTGTTTGAAGGTTCTAACATCGTATTAATCTTAAATTCCTAGACTTGGCTGCTAACTTTCCAATAACGGGCGCAGACATGTGGGGCATAATGGCGCAGCCGCCCCGCGTGTATGCGTCCCAGCGAACGTAGTGAGTGTGTTGATTGAGTTGTTAGGTGCGCTCATGCCAAGACCCCATTTAGCAGCATACTAGGCATAAAAAAGTAAAAAGCCAATAAGCCCGAACCTGTAAATAGAAGTGCGACGGCACAAAAAGAAGCTTGTACGAAGAAAACGGAAGGTTTAGCAGATGCACTATGCCTAAAAGCCACTATTGAGGTTTGTAAACATTCTTTAATTGCTTGGTATTTTGTTGAGAACCAAGAAATGATTGGAGCAAGGCTAGCAAAAACGAGAGCAAATGCGATTTCCACACCGCCTAATTGAACTAAGAAGGCTATTTCTGGCAAAACTGCGGCCGCAACAACCATTACGATGCCGATAACTGCGCGTTGTAGATTAGTTAATTCATTCCATGATTTCATAATTTTTCCTTTTAGCACCTAACAATTTAGTGTACGGAAAAAATCCTTTATGCAGGGTGGAATAAATCCGTATATCAGTTTTGTGTTGTTTTAAGTTACCACCCTAAAACAACACATTAAACAAAAAATAAGTGTAACCTAGTTTAAAAACCGGAAAGCATCCTTTTTATTTTCACTTATCATAAAATTGGCAAAAGCTGTGTATAAAAACAGTGCTTTTTTTACTTGTTATAAATAGGCGTCGGGATGAATTTTGTTTACCTTCCATTCGCCATCTTCTTTTATCAAATCTAAGCTTCGAAGGTCTTCTACTTTGTCGCCATTATAGTTTCCGCTCAAAAATACGGTAATAGTGGATTTCTCAGAAAATTCGTTTCTGCCTATTTTACCTGCACTTTGCGGAGTTACGGTTACGGTGTCGTACTTTAAGTTAAGCAGATGTCTTTGAACGTTACTATTGGTGTGGTATCGCGTCAGTATGCGCGACATTTTTTCACTGGATAGGCGTATTGCTGTGTCAAGATTGTCGTCTTCGTAAACACTTTTTAGGAACATAACTGTGGTGTATTCAGGTGTGCTTTCGTCAAGCATGCCATACCGCCCAATTCCTTCTTTTTTCTCACCACAAGCCGATAAAATCAAAACTGTAAAAAGCCCGAATAGGGCGTACCACATACGCGTTTTCATTTGGGTTACCTTAATATAAAGAGGTCCGTTTCTTATTGATAGTTTCATATCTTAACTAAGTCAATGTAACGACTGCCAAGAAGTTTGCTAGGCGGATTATTCACAAAAACCTGTATAAAAGCAAAGCGACGATAGGATTTTACAAATTGTTGTGATAGAGGGTTTTATTAGAAGCATTAAAAAACGAGGCGCTAGGCCTCGTTTTTAGAGTTGTTGAAATTAGAAGGCAATTATTGCACTTCTTCTTGCTCGTCAAACGCACCAGCAAATAGTGGGCTACTTAGGTAACGTTCTGTACCACTTGCTAGCAGTACCACAACCACTTTGTCTTTGTTTTCTGGACGTTCAGCAAAACGCTTAGCGGCAACAACGGCAGCACCAGAAGAAATACCCGCTAGAATACCTTCGTCGGTCATAAGTTTGCGCGCCATGTCCATACATTCGTCGTTGGTTACTTGTTCAACTTCGTCGATTAGGTCTAAATCCAAGTTGCCAGGAATGAAACCTGCGCCAATACCCTGAATTTTGTGTGGGCCAGGGGTTAGTTCTTCACCCGCAAGCGCTTGTGTAATTACTGGTGAGTCTGTTGGCTCAACGGCAATAGACGTAATTGCTTTACCTTTTGTGTTCTTAAGGTAGCGGCTTACACCCGTGATAGTACCGCCTGTACCCACACCTGCTACGAAGGCATCAACTTTACCGTCGGTATCTTCCCAAATCTCTGGGCCCGTCGTTTTTTCGTGAATAGCTGGGTTAGCAGGGTTGTCGAATTGTTGAAGCAATACGTATTTGTCTGGATCTGATGCCACAATTTCTTGCGCGGCGGCAACGGCACCTTTCATACCCTTAGGCGCTTCGGTAAGTACAAGGTTTGCGCCCAATGCTTTTAGAAGCTTACGGCGCTCTAGGCTCATGCTGCTAGGCATGGTTAGCGTTAGCTTGTAACCACGAGAGGCAGCAACAAACGCTAAAGCGATACCTGTGTTACCACTGGTGGGCTCTACAATTTCTTTACCTTCGGTAAGGACACCGCGCTTTTCAGCATCCCAAATCATGTTTGCGCCAATGCGGCACTTAACGCTGAAGCTTGGGTTACGCGATTCAATTTTTGCGTATACATTACCTGATGTTACGCGATTTAGCTTAACTAGTGGCGTGCGGCCAATAGATAGGGAATTGTCGTCAAATACGTTCATTATAAATCCTTACCTCGTTCCTTATTTTATAGGAAACCCCGTCTGTCGTGATCTGTACGACCTTTTTAGTAGTTAATAATTCAACGCGTGTGATAGTTAATAATTCACAGCCTGAATTAGGGGATTTCGTCATACCCCTATATCATTGGTCCCAATCAGTAAAATGCAAAGTGCTTTTTAGCTATATGTTATATCTATGGGCAATCATGAGAAGGCCTTGATATTATAGTTAAAATTGCAAAGACGAAAAATTATACGGAGTACAACAATAATGGCTTTTAGTGGCACGTCTAATTATATCGCAACCAAAGACTTACAGCTGGCGGTTAATGCTGCCATCACGCTAGAGCGTCCGCTTCTAATTAAGGGCGAGCCAGGCACGGGTAAAACCATGCTAGCTGAAGAGTTGGCAGAGAGTTTAGGCACCGAATTAATTCAGTGGCACATTAAATCTACCACCAAAGCGCAACAGGGTTTGTACGAATATGATGCAGTATCACGGCTTCGCGACTCGCAACTTGGCGACGATCGCGTTCACGATATAAGCAACTACATAGTAAAAGGTAAGTTGTGGGAAGCATTTAGCGCAGAAAAACGGCCAGTGCTGTTGATTGACGAAATCGACAAAGCAGACATTGAGTTCCCCAACGACCTACTGCTAGAACTTGATAAGATGGAGTTCTTCGTATACGAAACACAAGAACGCGTAGTAGCAAAGCAGCGTCCTATTGTCATTATTACCTCTAACAACGAAAAAGAACTACCTGATGCTTTCTTGCGCCGGTGCTTCTTCCACTACATTCAGTTTCCGAACCCAGATGAAATGCAAGAAATCGTCAATGTGCATTTCCCTGACCTAAAGAAAAAGCTGCTTGATGAAGCGCTAAAAGCATTCTTTGAAATTCGCGATGTTCCAGGGCTGAAGAAAAAGCCTTCTACGTCTGAACTTATCGACTGGCTTAAGCTTTTAGTTGCTGAAGATATTCCACCTGAGGCGCTGCATTCAAAAGACGGTAAAGCAGCGATACCGCCGTTATACGGCGCATTGCTTAAAAATGAGCAAGACATTCATTTGTTTGAAAAACTGGTCTTTATGGCGCGTCGCTAATGCTTATTCAGTTTTTTTATACGCTGCGAAAATATCAGGTTAAAACCACGCTGCGAGAGTTGCTTGATTTACTTAAAGCGTTAGAGCATCACGTGGTGTACGCCGACATCGAAGCTTTCTACAGCTTGTCTCGTACCATTATGGTGAAAGACGAAACCCAGTACGATAAGTTCGATAGGGCGTTTGCTGAGTATTTCGAAGGGGTAGAGTCTATCGACTTGTTCGGTAAAGACATTCCTGAAGAATGGCTTCGCAAGGAAATCGAGAAGAATTTAAGCCCTGAAGAGCGCGAAGCACTGCGTAAAGCGGGCGGCCTCGAAGAACTGATGGAAACCTTGAAGAAGCGCTTAGAAGAACAAGAAAAGCGCCACCAGGGTGGAAACAAATGGGTTGGCACGGGCGGCACCTCGCCCTTTGGCGCGTATGGCGACAACCCAGAAGGCGTGCGAATAGGGCAGAAAGGGAATAGAAAGTTCTCGGCGGCTAAAGTGTGGGATAAGCGTGAGTTCAAAAACTTAAGCTCGGATGTCGAACTGGGTACGCGTAACATAAAAGTGGCCCTTAGGAAGCTACGCAAGTTTGCTCGCACCGGCGCAAGTGAGCAGCTAGATGTGCCAACAACCATAGGTGAGACAGCTAAAAAAGGCGGTTTACTCGATATCCATATGGCGCCGGAGCGTCATAATGCGGTTAAAGTATTAATGTTTTTTGATGTGGGTGGCTCTATGGACCCTCACGTTAAGAGCACCCAAGAGCTTTTTTCAGCAGTGCAGACCGAGTTTAAGTACTTAGAGTACTTTTACTTTCACAACTGCGTGTATGAAGAAGTGTGGAAAGATAACCTTCGCCGCAATAAAGAGCGCATTCCTATTTGGGATATCATTCACCGCTACGGAAAAGACTATAAAGTTATTTTTGTAGGTGATGCAACCATGGGGCCGTATGAAATTACCTACCCAGGGGGCAGTGTAGAGCATTGGAATGAAGAGCCAGGTAGTGTATGGATGCAGCGTTTGCTGAACCACTTTAACAATGCTGTGTGGCTTAATCCGCAAGCTGAGAATTACTGGCCGTATTATTCGTCTATTAAAATTATCCGTGACATTATGGAAGACAGAATGTATGGACTGACCCTTGAAGGGTTAACGGAAGCGATTAAAGGGCTTAGTAGAAGCCGTTGAGTCATTTAAGGGAAAAAGGCTTTTATGCTCACGCGATTACTGCGCTGGCTCTTGCTTTGCTAACTACAAACGGGTCAGATTGCGACGTTAATGATTTTGCGTTTGTCTTGATAAAGCGCGCTGACTAAAAGGTGTTACATTGAGTTCGGATGTTTATCGATTAGCTTTCGTTTTACTTGCTGGCGGGCAAAGTTCCCGCTATAACGGCAACAAACTCTTATCAGAGCATCCGATTACAACATTACCGCTTGTTCAGCACAGTGCTAACGAAGTTATTCACGCTCGCGATAAAATAGTGTCAATTAGCAAACATCCAGTTACGGTTGTGACGGGCAAATGGCACGACAGTGTAAGTTCGCAGTTAGCAGAGGCTTTTTGTGGTCTAACTGAGACTCCTTTTGAGGTGATACATAATAAGCAGTGGGAAGAGGGAATAGCATCAAGTATTCGCAGCGGGCTTTCACATTTACTAAGACTGGCATTACAACCTAGAACGTCGCTTCCACCAGCTTCGCTTCCAAAACCGCCTCTACAAACATTGTCGTTACCTGAAGGAGCATCTTCTAGCACCAATCCTTCACATGTGCTTTTTACTCTCGCTGACTTGCCAAGCCTTAACACACAGGATCTTATCCGCCTTATTGATGCCTCTAAAGCTTACCCAAACCACATAGTGTGTAGCGAGTGGCAGAAGCATCGGGAGAAGGACGGGCAGAGGGATGGGCAGAAATACGGGGAGCCTAGTAGTCGGTTAACAGTGCCTGCCATTTTCCCAGAGGCAATGTTTAGCGAATTATTAGCGCTACAGGGCGATACTGGCGCTAAGCCAATTATTAAAAAGTATGCGAAGTTAGGGAAAGTAAAGGCTGTGTCTATACCCAATGCACAATTTGATATAGACACCCCGCAAGATTGGGAAAATGTCAAAAAGCCAGACTAGTCCTTTTTCCAGTGCGTTTTAGGCAGCCGTCGCTAACAATTCTGTTTAAGCACTCGCTAAGCGATGGGCTGCACTTGGCCTTTGAATGTAAAGGAGACGGGCTCCAAGCATCACGGCTGCTGCACTTAAGCCTACGATGAATCCTATCCAGAACCCCGCTGCAGCCATCGGCTCAGCCGTGACCCAGTCTGTTCTTCCCAAAACTACACCAGTAGGAAGACCTATTAGCCAGTACGACACAAAGGTAATAATAAACATCGCCGTAGTGTCTTTATAACCGCGTAGCGCATTGGCAGAGATAACCTGAACGGCGTCTGACAGCTGAAACAGTGCAGCGTATATAAGCAGCGCATTGGCTAGCGTGTAAACAGCATCGTCGCTAGTATATAGCCCTATAATGAAACCCTTTGCTAACAGGGTGAAGCTAGCAGTGCAAGCAGAGGTAAAAAAGCCAATCAGGATAGCGGTACGGGCTGCAATTTTCGCCTGACGCTGATTTCTTTGCCCAATGCGATACCCAATACGGATCGCGGCAGCCATCCCAATACTCATAGGAAACATAAACATAAGCGCCGAGAAATTCAGGGCTACTTGGTGGGCCGCTACCGTGGTAGCGCCAAATGGTGCTAATAACAATGCAACTAGTGAAAACAGCGTTACTTCGAACAAAATCGTCATGGCGATGGGTAAACCCATCTTAAAGGTTCGGCTTATGGTTACCATGTTTGGCTTGTACAGCTGGCTGAACAAATCGTATTTTTGCAGGGCAGGGGCAAAGCGCACATAAACTAAGGTTGCAATCAGCATAGTGTAAATAACGATGCCGGTAGCAATACCACAACCTGCGCCGCCCATAGCAGGTAGCGGGCCAACACCATAAATAAATAGGTAGTTTCCAACAATGTTTGCCATTAGGCCAATTACTGTAATGATCATAGTTGGCTTGGTTTTACCTAAGCCTTCACAATAGTTTCTGAGCCATTGGTACAGAGCAAAACCCGGCATGGCAAATAGCACGTAAAGCACATAGTCTACCGTTATGCTGTGCAGTTCAGGCGCCATAGGAAAAAGCGCTACCATATTTTCAGTGAAGGGAATTAACCCTGCTATTACCAGTCCCACGAAGAAGATCAGGTAGCCGGCTTGCTGACTGGCATCAGCAATGCTGCTAATACTTTTGTTGCCTTGTAACCGCGAAATAATAGGGGGAAGCGCAAGGGCTATACCTTGTATAAAGCACAGAAGCGGTACGGTTATGCTAAATCCAAGGGCCACTGCTGCCATGTCGGTAGCGCTGTAACGCCCTGCCATAATGGTATCGCTAACGCCCATTAGCATTTGTGTAATCTGCGCAACTAGCAATGGCCAGGCTAGTTTTAAAATATCTCTTCCTTCTACAAGAAAGCGTTTCTTATTCACGGTAATGTGTCTCTATATAAGTCGCCAAAGGCAACGAGAAAAATGACTAATTGTCTCGCGTAATGCTGCGTTCATACCCTTAATTAGGTGAAGCAGCAAAAACTACATTGAAAAAAATGTTGTAGTGCAAAGCGCTTAAAAACAGTAGTTCTAAAAATGCAGTGGCATAACGGGAACCGTTTCGCCAATGTTTAACTCACTAATATCTTCATGAACAACCATAAGGCAGTTGGCAGAGGTGATTGACGTCATCACACCAGAACTTTGTGATTTAAACGGCGTGACTTCCCATTCTCCTTGGTTGTTTCTCACCATAGTTGCACGTTGGAAATCTCGTCGACCCGCACGGCGCTTAAGCGATGTGGTAATGGTCGCGTTCACAAAAAACGGCTCGTGGCTTTGTGCTTGGCCTTGCATTTTCTTGATAACGGGCACAACCAATAACTTGGCGGTGACAAATGAAGATACGGGGTTGCCTGGTAAACCACAAAACAAGGTGTTATTAATTTTGCCTAAAGCGAAAGGTTTGCCCGGTTTAACCGCGACTTTCCAAAAATCGATAGTGCCTAGTTCAGCGATGATATCTTTTACGTAGTCTGCGTCACCAACTGAAACACCACCGCTACTTACCATCACGTCAACACGCTCGCTGGCTTCAATAAATAGCGTACGCAAAGAAGCTTCGTCATCTTCCACAATACCGAAATCTACAAGTTCTACGTTTTCATTGCGTAATATACTGCTCACGCCAACGCGGTTCGACTCGAAAATTTGTGTTGGTTTAAGGGCGTCACCAGGAGCGGCAAGTTCAGAGCCGGTTGCTACCACACCAACGCGAAGCTTTCGGTAAACGGCTACGGTGCTTTTTCCTTGAGAGGAAAGCAACATAAGATGCTCGGCGTGAAGCCGGGTGCCTTTACTAATTAGCGTATCGCCACACGCAATGTCATTGGCTTTCTTGCGAATATTCTCTTTGGCAGAAGGAAGTTTGTTTATGACTACAGCCTTGTCGCGGGTTTCAGTATTTTCTACCATCACGACGGCATTGGCATTATCCGGAATGGGCGCGCCGGTCATGATTTTAAACGCTTTACCATTTTCAAGCGGCTCGTCAGCGCTCATACCTGCGGTAATAACACCTTGCACTTCAAGCTCAGCGTTATCAGAAAGATCTTCAACGTTAACGGCGTAGCCGTCCATCGCAGAGTTGTCCCACGGTGGAACATTGATATGAGCGATAACATCTTCTGCTAAGATGCGGTTGTTGGCGTCAAAAATACTCACATGCTCAATGTCGCTTATCGTTTCTGCAGCGTTAAGCGCCTTTGTAAGGGCTTCTTCGAGTGAAAGCCATTTAGATGACATACCAACAACTCCAATTAATTATTTAACAGGCGGATATTACAGAAAAAACATCCTTATACCAAAGGTTAAAGCGTGAAATAAAAGAAAGTAGCTAGCAATGCGTGTAAAGCGCAGTCACGGATTCTACCCAAGTGACATCTATAGAATTTTATCAATAACGCAGTGTCAGGATTTCACTAAAGCTGTCGAACACCCAGTCAGGTTGATAGGTCGCAATACTTTCGCCGTAATTGTAGCCATAGGTAAGGCCAATACTTTTTATGTTGGCGGCCTTTGCAGCAAGAATATCATTTTTGGAATCGCCTACCATTACACACTGTGAAGGTGAAACCTTAAACTGTTCGCAGGCGTACGAGAGGGGCAGGGCAGACGGCTTTTTCTCCGCTAAACTGTCGCCGCCAATAGTAAGTGAAAACAGAGACGACAACGAGAATGAAGACAAGATAGGCTCAATAAACTCTGAAGGCTTGTTAGTTATCAATACTAGCGTATAACCACGCTGTTTTAACGCATGTAGCGTGTCAAAAACACCATCGTAAAGCACAGTACTTTTAGTTTCTAACGTTCGATAATAGAAAAGAAATTTATCTAACGCAGTATCAACCTCTAATTGCTTACGGTTGTGGTTTATTTTCGTATCTCCACTTAACCCGCGTTCCACTAAAACCCGGGCACCATTTCCCACCCAGTGTCGTATAACGTGCTCGCCATAAGTTGGCAGTTGATAATCACTTAGCATCTTATTAAGGGCAGTAGCCAAATCTGGCACAGAGTCGACCAACGTTCCGTCTAAGTCGAAAAAAAAGGTATTAATTTCTTGCATTACAAACTTGATTAACTAACGAATGTGATAATCATAACACCGCAGTATCCGTACCGCGGTAGATTTTATAGCCACCTAAATCTCGTAAACTGTTTACTCAAAATCTTGGTTGCTGATCCAAAGTACTTGATAAGGCTTCATTTGTAAGAAACCGCTGGATAGTGCTATTTCATCACGGGTGATAAGGTCAATCCAGTTATCGGTACCAATAAGATTAATGTCAGACAGCAGAATAGTTTGTTCTTCATCTGAAATATTACTAATACAGAAAATACTTTGTTTTCTGTCCAAGCTTTGGCGCCAGTAGCCAAATAATTGGTCACCAAGCTGCAAAGTAAACTGCGTAGCATTGGGGTGGAATGCAGGCTGTGCTTTACGTATGCGTATCAGCTGCGAGATTCGCGTTAGTACTTTATGATGTTGAGAAAAAGGCGAGTCTAACTGAGCCTCTAGTTCACTGAAGTCCCAACGTTTCCTATTGATTGAGCGATTTTGGCCGGTATTAGCAACCTTCTCATAATCGTTAGATGTGCCTAGTAAACTGTGGATGTAAATACCTGGAATACCCTCCATACCTAACATAATGGCATGGGCACAGATAAAACGGTCAACCTGAAATTTGTCTGGGCCCTTTATAGTGCCTTGCAGAGCGTCGAATAGCGTAATATTGATCTCATAAGGTTTTTGCTGTCCGTGATCAGATGCACGCCACGACACTTTTCCACCAAAGTGCTGCATGGCATGCACTAAGTCAGATATTTCTTCTTCAGAAAGCAAGCCTTCTGCTGGGCGAAGTCCAATACCATCGTGGGATGCAATAAAGTTGAAATAAGCCGTGC
This sequence comes from Alteromonas sp. ABD4_190, assembly GCF_056160105.1. Classification (NCBI taxonomy): domain Bacteria; kingdom Pseudomonadati; phylum Pseudomonadota; class Gammaproteobacteria; order Alteromonadales; family Alteromonadaceae; genus Alteromonas; species Alteromonas sp. ABD4_190. The sequence goes on along the minus strand of NZ_JBSWWN010000001.1, from coordinate 80,073 downwards.
CGTTTTGCGCCGGCGGCATACTCATCATCCAACTTTTCAAGTACGAGCAATCACCAGTCACCAAGGTGTTAACAAGTAACGGGGGAAGTGAAAAGTTGTAAATAGCGTGAGCTTCGTTTGCATTACCAAAATACGTCAAATTTTCCCTGTTAGGAATATTGGTCTCGGTAATGATTATGATGGATGGGTCTACATGCTCAATAAGGGTTCTTATTAAGCGAATAACCTCGTGGGTTTGGAATAAGTTGATACAGTTTGTACCTACAATTTTCCAAAGAAACGCAACGGCATCCAAACGGAAAATCTTTGCGCCTTTGTCGATGTAAAGCTTAATAATATTAATAAAGGACAGCAGTACTTTAGGGTTTCTAAAGTCAAAGTCGACTTGGTCGTGACTAAAAGTACACCATACGTGTTTAGTACCGTTCGCGGTTTCTGTTTCGCGAAGTAATGGCGACACGCGAGGGCGCGTCACCATAGATAAGTCATCGCTTGGGTCGGCTGTGAAGAAAAAGTCAGATCCCGGCCCTTCGCCTTTAATAAAGTTATCGAACCACACGCTTCTTGCAGAGCAATGGTTGATCACTAAATCTGTCATCAGTCCGTAATCAGCGGCTATGGCTTCAATATCCTCCCATGAGCCTAAAGATTCGTTCACGGTGGAATAATCAATAACCGAGAATCCATCGTCTGAACTGTACGGAAAAAATGGCAAGATATGCACGTTGTTCACCGTATTCTTACAGTAGCGATGCAGAAACTTGTTTAATGTAACCAGCGGGCGCTCACCGTCGTCAATAACGCTATCACCATAGGTAATCATGATGATGTCGTCCTCATCCCAATAATTGTGGTGTGACTTAGGTGACGCAATGTCCGTTTGCTGCTGAATGCCTATTGTATTCATTAAATCCGTCGCTAGCGTCTCATAAGAGACGTCTAGCGCTACATCAGCATAAATGCTTTCTAAATGGTGTTTTACTTTGTCATGGAGTTGGTCCCATGCCATATTACTTACTCCATATATTCTGCAGTATCGGCTTCAACCGCTTCTAATAATCGTTCTAAAATATCTGGCACCGCACTGGTTACGCGGTTCCAGCTTGGTATAAACGGTGTTTCCATCGGGTTTTCTAAGAAATTCTGCCCTGCTTTCATTATATTGCTGGCGAACATCTCTACCGCTTTCTCTTCACTGTGAATGTCTAAGTTCAGTCCATTCATTACCGCGTCATTGTGATAAGTTTCTATAAAGTCTAGCGCAATTCTGAAATAGGTCGCTTTAATTGAACGGAACATTTCATTGCTAAACGTGTAGCCTTGCGTAGCGAGCTTTCTGAAAATTGCCTTTGTAATGTCGATAGACATTTTAGACAGGCCGCCTTGGTCATTATTAAGCGAAAGGTCTTGGTGTTTATGGTCATAAATATCGCATATATCTGCTTGGCACAGACGATTGTGTGAATAGTTGCGGTGCATCTCCGACAACACGCCAATCTCTAAGCCCCAGTCGCTTGGTATGCGAATATCGTTCAATACATCTCTTCTAAACGAAAATTCACCTGCAAGTGGGTAGCGGAAGCTGTCCATAAACTCTAAGTACTCGTTATCGCCCATAATGCGTTTTAGTGCACGAAGTAGGGGAGTGACCAGAAGACGTGAAACACGACCATTAATTTTTCCGTTGGCTACGCGGGCATAGTACCCCTTACAAAATTCATAGTTGAACATGGGGTTGGCGACAGGGTAGATAAGCTTAGCTAACAAGTCTTTGTTGTAGGTAACAATATCACAGTCGTGTAGTGCAACAGATTCAGCGCGATTAGACGCCAACACATAGCCCATGCAGTACCATACGTTTCGGCCTTTACCTAATTCTTTAGGCGCTAAACCTTGAGCCTGAAGTTCTTCGTCAAGGGCCTTAAGACGTGGGCCGTCGTTCCAAAGGACTCTGTGATGCTGAGGAAGTTTTCCAAAGAATTTTAGCGCGTGCTTGTACTGTTCTTCATTGGCTCGGTCTAAGCCAATAACAATTTCTGATAAATAGGGAACGCCAGTGAGTTCGTTAACAATATGCGGAAGTGCATCACCTTCTAGTTCAGAAAACAGCGACGGAAGAATAAGTGCCATAGGACGCTTTTGTGAAAACTGTAATAGCTCTGTTTCTAACTCTTCGGTAGGACGACGAGCCAAGTTATGTAACGTAGTAACCACACCATTTTGATAAAAATCAGCCATGTGTCCTCCTGATCATAGGGATAATAATTGAGTAAGCATTTCGTTCCAGCCTTCAGGGCCGGTTAGGGTGCTGGTATAGACCTCTTCTTTTTTTACAGCTGGTGGAGGATTTACCGGTGATAAAATGCGAATTGGGACGTGCGCTGCTTCAAGCATTGCTACGTCGTTTTTACCATCGCCAAGAGCGATGGTGTTAACTTTGGTGGTATGTTGCTTTTGGTATTCATTGGCCAGCCACTTAAGCGCTTGGCCTTTATCGCAATTACCTGAAATATGAATAAAACGGCCACCCTCTAATGGAAAGGCGCCGCGATCTTTTACAACCTTTAAAAATCGCTGCTTTTCTTCGTCGCTGCCTAACCATAATACAGGTTCGCCAAACTGACGCTTTGCCGCTAGAGACGCTGAACGTTCATCAAGACCTGTACATTCCTGAATTTCGGATATCGACATTTTTGAAAATTGCTTATATTTACCTTCAAACTCGCTGCCGATTTTTTCTAATAATTTAATCCAGTAATTTTTATTGGATATAAAAGCTTTACACCAATAACCGTCCACCCAAACCGTACCACTAGGCTTTTGTTTGAAAAAGCCGTGAGGGATGAAGATAGCGGCGCCGTTCTCGATAATGAACGGCCCGTCTAAGCCAATTCGTTCACGTAATGGCTGTAATTCAGCAAAGGTTTTACTGGTAGTGGGAATAACGGGAATGTCTTGTGCTTCTAATGCCGTTAAAGCCGGTTTCGCCGCCTCGAAAGAGTAGGTATGGTGGTCTAACAGCGTGCCGTCCATATCGGTGAAAACAAGCGTTTTCGTCATCGTTTTACGTCCTGTTTAGTTATTGTTCTTGTTTCATCAAGATAGAATACGGTATCGCACATTTCAGGCATATGCGCTAATGCGTGTTCAGTAATACGCTGATAGTGTTGCACAAAGTTTGCCACTTCTTCATCAGACATGATGCCGTCACTATCTTTAAAGGCTTTTTGGGCAAGTTTATGCTCTTGTTCTAAGCGCCATTGGTATATACAGTCAAAACTGGGTGCTTTAAGCATGATGCGATAGTCAATTTTGTCGAAAAGTGTTTGGTAATCACCCGCTAATTCAGTATTAACGAACGAACGCCAAATGCTTAGTGGATCTTCAACTTCTTCAAGATTATTCACGGGGCGTTTTAATTCACCAGAAGCCTGAGGCGGCGCACCTACACACCATCCTTCTAGTATGATGAAATCAGGTGAAGATTCTATGACAGGCCACTGCTCTTGCGGGAATGGGTTATCCGTTGCCTTGTTAAAACGAGGTAGAGATGTTCGCGTTCCCTTGGCTAAACTACGAAGCGTATTTAAAGCTAAAGTTACGTCATGTGTACCCGGTACACCGCGTGTTGCGAGTAGCGGATGCACTTTAATTGCTAGCGCGTTTCGCTGAGATTGGTCGTAGTAAAAGTCATCAATAGAGAGTGAAACAACTTGTTTATTATGTACTGATGAGAGGAAAGATTCGATAAAACTGGTCAGAGTAGATTTACCTGAGCCCTGACTACCGTTTATACCAACGATAAAAGGTTTTTTTGCACCCTCTTGGTGCTTTAGCAGCTGCTTACATAATGGCTTGAACCATTTTTGTGCAGTTTCTGCATAGCTACTTGGCAATTGGTGCGTCGTTAAAAAGCTATGTATATCCATGTTGTCACCTTAATCAATGCAGAATTCGCACGTTCTTCTTGATTAAGATAACAACATTTGTGCCAATCGGTTAACTGGCGGGTTTCCCCTAAGAGCTACTTCTTGTTCGCTACGATTACGGCCCGTTGTGGTGCAGGGTAGCCTTCAATGGTGCGAGTAATATCTTCTGGATCGAGAAAATCTTTCAAAGATTGCGATTCCATCCATGACGTTGCACGTTGTTCGTCTAGGGTAGTGTGGTTAACATCTACCACGCGAATATTTTCAAATCCTAGGCGACCTAGCCATACAGAGAGTGCGGCGGTACTCGGCAAAAACCAAACGTTTCGCATTTGAGCATAACGCTCACCGGCCATTAGCACAGTGTTTTCGTCACCATCAACGACAAGTGTCTCAAGTACTAACTCCCCACCTTTTCTTAGCTGATCTTTAAGCTGCTGTAGAAAGGCCATAGGATCTTTGCGGTGATAAAGCACACCCATCGAAAATACAGTGTCAAAGGCTTTCAATGGCTGCATCTCTTCAATGCCTAATGGCAAAAAGTGAATGTTGTCGCAGGGCGAGTTGGAATAAAGCGTAGTGGAATTTCTGATAAATTGCTTAATTGCGTGAAACTGAATAAGAAACAATTGAGTAGGATCTATACCCACTACTTTCTCGGCCCCTTCACCAAGCATACGCCACATGTGATAGCCACTACCACAACCTACGTCTAAAACGTTACGGCCTTTTAAAGAGGCAATGTGAGGAGCTACACGGTCCCATTTCCAGTCTGAACGCCATTCTGTATCTATGTGAATGCCATGCAAGTGAAAAGGCCCTTTACGCCATGGCATAAATTGTTTCAGTAAACCTTCTATTTGCTTTTGCGTATATTCGTTAACATCGTCTTTTGTGCCTATCGAAACGCTCGATGAAAGATCAACATGGCTTGGAGAGGTCGAAGGAAGTTTTCCAAGCATGCGACACCATTTATCAAATTCGCCGTGCTTAGCATTTCGCTGCCAGTCGTCCATTTGGGCAGGAAGGGTTTGCAGCCAATGTGAAAGAGGGCTGTCTATCAACGATTTGTAGCAATCGTTAAACCAAGTCTGTTCTAGTTTACTCATAGTCTTCTTTATATGTATTGAAATCGAAATAACGCGAAGTTTGAAAGACGCTAGTGCCTAACTTTTTATGGCTACCATGGACGTAAAGTTATAGCACTTGTACCACATCACTACATCAGCAAACCCTACTTGTTTCAGGCGCGTTTCATGTTCATTGAAGGTGTCGGTTAACATGACCTTCTCTAGCGCTGCGCGTTTTTGACTTACTTCTAGCTCGCTGTACCCATTGTCGCGTTTAAATTGGTGGTGTAAGTCTACAAGCAATTCGTTTCCGTTGAGGGTAGGGTGACGAATTTTTTCTGACAATACTAAAATACCGCCTGGGTTTAACCCATCGTAAATGCGTTTTAATAGTGCCTCGCGGTCAGCAGGTGGAATAAACTGTAAAGTAAAGTTCATTACAACCATAGACGCGTTACTTATCTCAATATCTTGTGCAAAGCCATGCTGTATGGAAATAGGGTTTGGAAGTGAAAACGTTTGAACAACACGCTTACAGCGTTCAACCATTGCTTCAGATGCATCCACACCTATAATTTTACATGTTTCGCTAGGCAGCGCCCTAGCTACAGATAGACTCGCAGCACCTAAACTACAGCCAAGGTCATAAACTACTGAATTTGAAGTGACTGCAGTTTTAGCCAATTCGCCTATGGTGTGAACAATGGTTTCGTACCCAGGGACTGAACGCTGAATCATATCAGGAAACACATCAACGACAGACTCATCAAATTTAAAGTCATCTACTTTACTGAGTGCCTTTGCATAAATATTGTCGTGTTTCTTCACTGTGAATCTTCTATTAGCCAATTTGGGGCGCAATTTTACCGTCTGATACGTAAATGCCAATGGAAAACACTAAATTTGTTAGTTTTTTACACGTAATTTCGGTTTTAGGTCTTTTAGTTACTATTCTAAAGTATTAATCTATACAGATAATACAAAAAGGAAGCAGTAACGCTAATGACGAGAATTCTAGTTGCAGACGATCACCCATTGTTTCGCGAAGCATTGAGCGGCGCGTTGGAACCTTACTTTGATAATGCACAGATAATTCAAGCTGGAAGCTTGGACGACGCATTGGCAAAGCTTAACGAATTTGAAGGCGTGGAGCTTGTTCTTCTTGACCTCAACATGCCTGGCGGTGAGTATTTCAACGGCCTTATCACGCTACGCGAACAGTATCCAAATATCCCTATCGGTGTAGTTTCAGGTAGTGATACGGTTGAGGTGGTAGCGCAAGTAATGAGCTTAGGTGCACAGGGCTTCATTCCTAAAGTTTCTGAGACACGAGAAATGGCTCAAGCTATCGTAGACATCATTGCTGGCAAAAAGTGGCTTCCGCAAGGCATGGAAGAAGAGCTTGAGAAAGTTGATGATGAATTGAAAGTACTACTTCAGCGCTTCCGTGAACTAACGCCAAAACAAATTCAGGTGCTTTCTTATTTAAGAGCTGGCTTGATGAATAAGCAAATTGCTCATGAAATGAACGTTACTGAAGCAACAATCAAAGCGCACATCAGTGCTATATTGCGTAAGCTTGAAATTAATACACGTACACAGGCTGTGTTGCTGATGGATAAGCTTCAGCTTAGCTAAATGCATCATGTATTAAAAAAGCCGGATTATTCATCCGGTTTTTTTGTCTTTAAAATAATCTCACCGCCCTCGGTTACGATGCCCAAACCTTTATCAGGTACATGCTCAAATTTCTTTTTGCGTTTCAACAACAGCGTCTCCCCCGAGGTACTGCCCTGTGATGAAGTCAAAGCATCAGCTAACTTAGTAAGATAGACCGCCCAGTATTCAACATGGGGTGTTGAATAGTCTTTATAAAAGGCGATGCCAATTTGGTCTTGTTCTTCATAAAAAGGAAGCTCGCCTAATAAATGCTGCCGATGTGTCGTTGATGTTTTTAAGGCATGCCAAACACTGTCAGCGGTAATATATCCTCCAGCTAGCGCCTCAACTTGGTTACTCATAGCATCGCCATAGTATTCAGGTAGAGTGAGCCCTGCATTTCGGATGCGAGTATTTGGGCTTGCGCCCGAAAAGTGCGAAACCAAGCCTCTTTCGGCCATGTCTTTTGCTTTAATTTCAGCTAATTCAACAAGGGCTGGGTTACACCGCAAGAGTTTTCGCTTTTGCCCTTTATCGTTAGCAATGAGTAAAGATAAGGCTTTGGCTTGCTCCGTATTACCGCAGGTTACAGGGTTGGCAAAGCTATTACTTTGTGCAGCTAGAGTAATCAGTGTAGCTATAATGAGATTTTGACAAAAAAGGCCGCTTTCGCGGCCTTTTGCTCTGGGGGTTGAATTAAGCAGCTTTACCACCTCGTTTCTTAGCAGTTGAAGTTGAATTAACTTTCGCTACTAATTCTTCGTGATCGAAATCATCAACGTTGATGGTGCGAAGTCGTCCTGCTTCCGTCTTGCGTAGCAAGTTCGCTTCTTCTTCGTTAATAACTTCTTCAGCGAGTGCTTCGTCAGCCAATACATCCAATCGCGTGAACGGTAGCTTGGCTTTCTTGTGCTTACAAATGCGCTCGAAGATAGGTTCACTTGCTAATACATCATCAAGAGTCTGCTCAAGGTCGCCAAATAAGCTTCCTTCCTCACGGGTGAGGTACTGGCCATAGCCTAAACGGCTACGTGCAGTAGAAGGCGTTTGAAGCATTTGCGCAATAGCATGTTCTGTTTTATCAGAAGGCTTACCAATACGACGACCAAATGGAATAACCATAACGCGAAGTGCTGCCGCAATTGCGCGGTTAGGGAAGTTCGCTAAGAAGTCATCAATTGCAGTTTCAATGTCGTGCAATGTGGTTTGCATCGCCCAATGAAGAAGCGGAAGATCTTCTTTCAAACGACCTTCTTCGTCAAAGCGTTTCAAAGTAGTGCTACCCATGTAAAGGCCACTTAAAATATCACCTAAACGCGCAGACAAGCGCTCGCGACGCTTAAGGTCACCGCCAAGTACGCCCATAGAAACATCAGTAAGAAGTGCTAGGTTAGCGCTATAGCCTTGAAGCAGTTTATAGTAACGCGCTGTTTCATCAGTAAATGGTGCACTGCTAAACGCACCATTGGTTAATGAAAACCAAATACTGCGAACCGTGTTAGCTACCGCAAAGCCGATATGACCGAATACTGCCTTATCAAACGCTTGAAGGGCCTCTTTCTTGTCTTCAATAGATGCAGCTTCAATTTCCTTAAGCACGTATGGGTGACAACGCATCGCGCCTTGACCAAATATCATCATGTTACGAGTAAGGATATTTGCACCTTCAACCGTAATTGATACAGGTACGCCTTGATAGCCGCGGCCCAAGTAGTTGTTTGGCCCAAGCATTACGCCTTTACCACCGTGAACATCCATCGAGTCGTTGATGACTTGACGCATTTTCTCAGTTAAATGGTACTTACAGATTGCCGAGATAACAGAAGGTTTCTCGCCTAGGTCAACACCCACTGTTGAAAAGCGCGTTACGCCATCCATTAAGTAAGCATTACCACCAATACGCGCAAGCATTTCTTCAACACCTTCCATATGACCTACCGGCATACGGAACTGACGACGAATACGTGCATATGCACCGGTTGCAAGTGAAACAGATTTTGCGCCACCAGCAGCAGAAGAAGGCAGGGTAATACAACGTCCTACTGATAAACATTCTACAAGCATGCGCCATCCGCGACCCGCCATCGCTGGACCACCGATAATGTAATCGATAGGTACAAAGATTTCTTCACCCTTGATAGGGCCATTTTGGAATGGCGTATTAAGAGGGAAATGACGACGGCCAATTTCTAGACCTTTAGTGTCGCGAGGGATAAGCGCACAGGTAATACCCGGCTCTTTATTATCGCCAAGAAGGCCTTCAGGATCTTGAAGTTTGAAAGCAAGGCCGATTACTGTAGCCACAGGTGCAAGAGTGATATAGCGCTTGTTAAAAGTAAGGCGCATACCCAGTACTTCTTCACCGTTCCATTCGCCTCTACAAACAACACCAACATCTGGAATTGCGCCAGCATCTGAACCTGCTTCAGGACCAGTTAACGCGAAACAAGGGATTTCTTCACCCTCTGCAAGGCGAGGTAAATAGTGATCTTGCTGCTCTTTAGTCCCATAGTGCTGCAGTAGTTCACCCGGGCCTAGTGAATTTGGTACACCGACTGTGCTTGATAGCACCGCGCTTACACCTGCTAGCTTTTGCAGAACACGTGATTGCGCGTAGGCTGAAAATTCAAGACCACCGTATTCTTTCTTGATGATCATGGCGAAGAATTTGTGTTCTTTTAAGAACTGCCAGATTTCAGGAGGTAGGTCTGCATCTTTGTGGTTTATTTGCCATTCATCGACCATAGAGCAAACTTTGTCACAAGGGCCATCTAGGAACGCTTGCTCTTCTGCGGTTAAGCGGCCTTTAGGAATGCGATGAAGCTTGTCCCAGTCTGGCTTACCGCTAAAGATATCGCCGTCCCACCAAACGGTACCCGCATCAATAGCTTCTTGTTCTGTGCTCGACATTTCCGGCATAACCTTGCGATAGAAGGCTAGCAACTTTTTAGAGATGTGCTGTTGTCTGATATTAGCAAGTGTGAACGGCAGTGTTAAAGCAAGGAACACTACCCAGCCTAGCAGGCCGATATCACCGAAAAGGGTGCCTAAAATCATAACACCTGCGCCCATGGCAACAGCCGTTACCAAGCTGGTACGCTGATAGCTAGCAATCGCTAGCGTCAGAACGACCAGTAAAAACCATATAAAATCTGCCATACTTCACTCCTGAAAGGCGTTAATCGTTACGCTTGCCATACGCTCTGACCTGCAAAACGCTTCGATAGAAAAACGTCAATGATCGAGGTCTGACCAGCATGCTGTAAACCTATTATTTAATAGGGCAAAGATCAAGATTTTTACATGAATATTCTATTAACAACGATATAAATAATAGGGTAGTGGGCTTCACTAGTGTTGAGTATAGACGTTACTTATATAGGGTGATTAAAAATATGAAGTGCGACTGTAAATATCAATTATCTAGGTGGATTGCTGTGATGGGAATGCACTAAAGCTAAATTTCATCGAAATTTGCTTGTAAAAAAGCACGCCTAAATTTTAAACAGAGCGTGCTTTATCAATATTTAGATAAGTTTTTTAAAAAATATTGGGTCTTCTTGGCATATTTTACAGCATCTCAAACGACTTAAGCTTAATATCGCCTTGCTCATCACCTTCTTTAAACTGCTGAAGTCTGACTAGCGTATAGTTAAGCGAAGGTGCGAACCATGCAAAGGTTTCACGTTTCTTAGAGTCGCGAATAAGCTTTACTTTAATTGCTTCAACTTTTCCAAAAGGCAATGACAATACTTCTTCATCTAACACTTGAACGCCATAGTGACGTAGCTGACCTCGATAGTTAACAAAGTTATAGTCTAGCGACGTTTTACCTTCGGCTAGCTGCTTAGCTAAATCGATGCGATAAATTTGATTATCAAACTCACCGTTCCAATCAAAGGTTTCGCCATTTTCGACTTCAATCTTGCCTTGACCTTGCTGGCTAAACGTTACTTTAAGCGCTTTATCCGGCCCAGTTCCCGAGCGGTTGTAGTAATACTCAGAGGGTACAACCGTCTCCTCGTTTACCGCGAAGATTGAGTGCTCGCTTCGCTTGTCTGACAAGAAAAACTTTGAGACCTTCGATGTGTAGATTAAGGAATATTGCTTGTCGCCTAACTTTGAAAGCTCAATATTCGCTTCTCCTACATCATCTCCCCACTTATAAGCCGTATAAGTAGCCTTGTAAGGCTGAAGCGGTAGCTCAGCTTTCTCTGCACTGGACATTGTTTGCGCGTTCCCGGAGAGGGATATCGCAAACAGTGCACCAACAGCAAAAGGCTTAATCGCTCGCATAACCAGATTCTGGTAGTTCTTGCTCATCTAAAACTGCCTTATTGTTTCGCATCGATAATCGACCAGCACTAAACCATGACAGTACTAGCGGATAGATGCGGCGTTCTTGTTCCTGAACACGCTCAGCCAAGTCGCTAGCTGTGTCTTCATCAAATACAGGCACACGACTTTGAATGATAACCGGGCCACCATCAAGCTCTGGTGTAACAAAGTGCACACTTACACCGTGCTCTTTATCTCCATTGTCGATGGCTCGCTGATGCGTATTCAAACCTTTATACTTCGGCAACAAAGATGGATGAATGTTCACTAATTTTCCAGCAAAGCTATCGACGAACTCTGGAGTTAAGATGCGCATAAAGCCAGCAAGCACAACACAGTCAGCGCCAAAAGCATCAATTTGTGCTTTAAGTGCTTCGTCATAAGACTCGCGAGTATCAAAATTAGTGTGGTCAAGGCACACGGCTTCGATCCCTGCTTCTTTTGCGCGCTCAAGACCATAAGCGTTAGGACGATTGCTAATTACGCCGCTGATTTTAGCGTTAAGACGGCCGCCTTTTATTTCATCAATAATGGCCTGCAAATTACTGCCATTACCAGAAATAAGTACGCATATTTTAGTTACACTACTACTCACGCGTTGATCTCTACTTGCTCTTCGCCGTCTTTTGCAGCGATGTTACCAATAACCCACGCATTTTCACCATGTTGCTTAAGGATGTTTAGCGCTACATCGGTATCGCTTTCATCAACAACAATAACTAAGCCAACACCACAGTTGAAGGTGCGGTACATTTCATGGCGCGTTACGTTACCGTTTTCTTGTAGCCAAGAGAAGATAGCAGGCCATTCCCACGAACTTTCATCAATTACCACTTTCGCATCTTCAGGAAGTACGCGAGGGATGTTTTCCCAGAAGCCGCCACCTGTAATGTGTGAAATTGCGCTAACTTCAACCTCTTCAAGCAACGCCAATACCGACTTAACGTAAATGCGAGTAGGCTCAAGCAGCTGGTCAATGATTGGCTTACCATTTAGGTCAGCATTTACATCAGCGCCGCTTACTTCGATAATTTTTCTTACTAATGAATAACCGTTTGAGTGGGGGCCTGACGAACCTAAAGCAATGAGCTTCTGGCCAGGTTTAACCTTCGTGCCGTCAATAACGTTATCAGCCTCAACTACACCAACGCAGAAGCCCGCAATGTCATAATCGCCATCGTGATACATACCGGGCATTTCAGCGGTTTCACCGCCAATAAGTGCACATCCCGCCTGTTCACACCCAGCACCAATGCCAGTAACAACTGACGCCGCAACGTCAACATCAAGCTTACCTGTTGCGTAATAGTCTAGGAAAAATAGCGGTTCAGCACCTTGCACTATTAGGTCGTTTACACACATTGCTACAAGGTCAATGCCTACACCGTCGTGACGATTCGCATCCATTGCCACTCTTAGTTTAGTACCTACGCCGTCAGTACCTGAAACAAGTAGCGGCTTTTTGTATTTTGTAGGTAGTTCGCAAAGTGCACCAAAACCACCCAAATTACCTTTTACTTCTGGTCTGTGGGTTTTCTTGGTAACTGATTTGATGCGTTCAACAAGTTGATTGCCTGCATCGATATCTACGCCTGCATCTTTGTAACTTAAAGAGGTTTTATTTTCGCTCACGGTTGGGCCCTGAAACTAAGAGGTAGAAAACCGCGGATTCTACCAGCAAGTCGGCACAAGTCCAATTTGTGACGGCTATTTTATGCCCTTTTTGATCTTTTTTATTTTAAGGATGAAATTAAACCGAATATAAAAGACAATAGAGCGCTACCTTTTGGTGAACATCTTGCTTAATAATTTGGTTTGCTCTGATATTCGGAGTAAATAACCTGAACGTTGTGCAGCTTTCAAGCTTTATTTGAAATGTGTATGGCTCATAATTGGGTGGGTAAGGAATTGAATTTTAGAGAGTATGGAGTGTCAATGTTGACGGCAGTAATGCGTAACACCGATAAGACAAACAAGCAGAGAATAAGTTTGAAACGAATACTGAGTGTCTCCCTTATTGCAATACTTAACTACAGTGCAGTCACGCACGCCGCTCAGCGCGTTGTTGTTAATGAAGCGCAAATTCAAGTTGAAGATCAAACACAGCGTACTCAACAAACAGCACTCAAAAAAGCGCTAAAGCAAGTATTCATCAAAATGTCGGGCAGCACGAGTGTTCTCGATAATGCGGGTGTGAGAGCGGCATTAACATCGCCTCAATCGCTATTACGCTCATATCGCTTTGCGTTTGATAACAACAGAACCTATTACATTGCTGAATTCGACCAAGCGAAACTCAATGAAATTTTGCAGCGAGAACTGCTTCCGTTATGGGGTGATAGACGTCCCGAGACCATAGTGTGGCTGGCTCTTGAAGACGAAAGCGAGACTCATACTATCCTTGATGAGTCACTTGATACGGGGCTACAGAATGCCTTGAAGCAAACAGCCAAAGAGCGTGGGTTACCTCTCAGCTTACCGTTGATGGATTTAACCGATAACGTCAATATTTCTACCTATGACGTGTGGGGACGATTTGTAGAGCCGCTAAGAAAAGCTTCCAAGCGTTATAGCGTCGACAACATTATCGGTGCCAGAGTTTATCGCAATGACCCGAGTGCCATTCCTGAGTTGCCTGCAAACGTGATACCGTCTGGTACAGTTGAGTCATTGGATAATGTGCTTAATGGTGAGGCGCAGATTAGTCGTCAAAATGATCAGCAGGGTGTTTACGATCACCGCAATGCAGATTCGTTGCCCGATGAACAAATCAACGATTCAGCGAACGCAGAACGCCTCTCCGTGATTGGTAACGAGGAAAGTTATGATGAAGTCTCAGGTACTCAGCTTGAAGGAAATACTGGTCAAGCTCAGCCTGTGGGACAAGTAGAAACTATGACAATGCCATTTACCATGGACGAATTTACCAATTACGCGAAGCGAGCAGATGAAGGTAACTTCGCGCTGGATTGGGTATTCATCGGCGGTGGTAAAGTAAGTTACGGCAGCATTTATGGTGATTCACCGGAAGCTTTGGGTAATCAACTGATTGACGCATACTCAAATTACTTGTCATCGCTTTATGCGGTTGTGGGGATTGAGGAGTCTGAGCGCGAGGTGATCGAGGTCTCAATCGCTAACATTGGCTCAATTTCAAGCTATGCCAGCGCCACAGACTACTTAAACAGTTTAAGCGTTATTGAGAGCGCGACACTTATTGAACAGTCAGGCACAGTGGCAACCTACTCGTTAACTTTAGTGGGTACCGTTGATGATTTACTTAATAGCGTTAAACTAGAAAATAAGTTACGCCCTGTAACCGACGCCTACGGACAAACCGTTAACGGCAACAGCTTTTATTGGAGTAATTAAACTAGCATGCAGCTGCCTTTGCCTGTTACGTTACCTGTCGATGAAAACTTTGATAGTTTCGTTTCCACAGGTAATGAAGAAGTGGTTTCAGTGCTTGAGCAGATCTCACAAGCGCAGCCACTTTGGCGAGACGCCTCGAAGTTGAGCGCGTTAGCGTCGCTGCAACTTCCTTTACTCACCTTATTAGGTAGCAGTGCCGTTGGTAAAAGCCATTTACTGTTTGCTACATGCCACCAGTTGGCAGGCAGGTCGGTTAATCACCTGTATTTAAATCTTAATGACTTTAAAGCGTGGTCATTAGATATCTTCGAGGGGCTGGAAAATCTATCGCTTATCGCATTAGATAATATACACGCTATAGCAGGTGATAAACGCTGGGAAGAAGCGCTATTTGATTTATTCAATCGCGTTATGGAAGCCAAGCAAGCCATGGTTATTTGTACCAGCCATCTAGGCCCGTCAAACCCGGCATTTTCACTACCCGACTTGCGTTCCCGTTTGGCATGGGGCGTTATCTATCACGTGAATCAGCTGGATGATAGTGGCCGTGAAGAGGCTGTACGGCTGCGTGCCGAAGAACGGGGCCTAAAGCTTTCAAACCAAGCATTACAGTTTCTTTTACACCACAGTAAACGCGATTTAAAAAGTCTCATGTCTTTACTAGCCCGTTTAGACACACGCTCACTCCAAGAACAAAAACGCTTGTCGGTGGGCATGGTTAAGCGTGAGCTTAACCTAAATTAGTTAAAGCGGGCGCTTGATCTGAATTATTAAATGCGCGCATTTGCAAGCCACACTCACGTGTAAGCGATAAATAGTAACAGTTAAGTTACATTACTGATGATTCGAATCTCAACTTAAACCATACATCAACTAATGCTTTGCTTTCTTGCTGCTATGCCTAGAGGTAGCAGCAAACTCTTCAGCCAATGTCATCGAATTGTGACTAGAAGTTATTGTTTGCTCCTTATTGCTTTGTATAAGCACATCATTAACATCCGATTGCTCATTCGGATTGGCACTAGATGCAGACTCACGCCATGTCACATCATTAGGAAGAAGGTAGGGTGCAGGTAACGAAGCTTGTATAACAGGCACATTGAGTTCAGGTAAGATCCTACTCACTACATAATCTACGCGCTGAGTAACGTTATCATCACTCACGCGATTTCGCTGTGCCCAGGTGGGTATAAATGTACCATCTTCCAGTGTCTCACGTGTGAATACACCAACATCAGCCTCCGCCTCAAGGCGATAAAGCATCATGAATCGTTCAAACAAGGTGGCAAGGTCTTCTCGCTCTGTAAAGTAAGCGTAGAAGGTTACCGCAGCGTCTTCTTCAAACCAATTAGCAACCTGCAACGCTGTGTAATTTCGCTGCGCACTCGATGCCGTTGTTCCGCCATACATCACTTCTGCAAGTGCATGTAGCTGCGAAGATCTTAAGGGTAAAGAAGATGTTAGCCCGGTCGAAATAGGTGAAGTATCGTCATAAGAAGAAAGAGGACTCGCGTTGCCACTTAGCTGCAGCCATTCTGTATGATCAAAAAAATCGTTGGCGTGAGCCAGTTCGTGATATAGCAAATAGCTCAGCGCGGCTTCAATATCTAGCGTGCTTCGTGATTGTCGCTCTGCGACATTTGAAGTGCTGATAATAGGAAAATAGTAGGCGCCATCTTTTACATACCTCCACGACGTTGTGAAATCCAAATCACTACCAAAGCCGCTTCTGTAGTCAGGCCGAGTGTTCAACGTATCCCGCTCTTGCGGCGTACGCCAGAAATTGTTGGCGTCTAAATATATAGCACCTGTGGCAACCCAATAAAAAGAAGGGCGAATGTCGTAGGATATAACAATAGCATTTGTTGCCCGCAGCAGTTGTAACATGTCGTCACGAGTGGCCGATGTCTCTAAGAATGCTTTAAATGCATCACCCATCCAAGGGTGTGACACATATGCTCTATCTAAAATATCGTCAATAGTCGGGTTTTCTGTCACTTGACCAATCAAAGGTAGTTTGGAGAAGCTACAACTGCTTGATACCTGGTTGTTGTATACGCAATCGTTCAGCGCAGAAGCATAAGGGCTATTCACACGATAGGGCTGCATATGCGCACTGACGGTTTCTGGAATGCTCGTTTCATCATCAACGAAATAGCCATTACGATTAACGTCAATGTTTTTGACCAACACTTGGGCAACGTCAGTGACTACGTCGCCGTTTGAAAGCGTAACGATACTTTCAATTTCTATGACAGCGTCGCTATTGACACTGGGGGCTTGAAAGTAGATAGAATGAGAGTAATCGCCCTCATCGTAATTGAAACTATTGACCGTGGCACCTGAGCGCTGGCGCCACTCTATACCAGCAATATTTAAGCCTTGCGCATTAACCGTGTCGACGCGCAGAGAAACTCTTCCACCCTCTGAGGCTTCATGACCTAACCGTAACGCAGCCAATGGTGCCGTGTTTTCATTGACTTGCAGTGTTAAAGTATCAGACAGTGTTGCGCCGTTTTCCAGACTCACATTCACAGAAATATCGAAACTGCCAGAAGAAGTAGCATCAAAACCAATAGCTTGGGTATGGGCATTGAGCGGCTGCGTTTCCATGCCTGAAACTTGCCAGTTTATATCGGTGACTATCATGCCATTTGGGGCGGTAACAACGAAGTCAACGGCATCGCCAACAACCGCAGTGGTAGAACCTGAAATCCTGATTGTTGGCGTTGGGGCGGGCAAAGCAGGTGCTGAACTGTCGTTTGACCCTGAACCTCCGCACGCTGCAAGTAAAATTACAGAAATAAATATTGATAAGAACTCTGTTAAACGGCGTGCCATCTCAACCCCTTAATAATTATTTTTTAATGCGCTTTGCTTTGTATTTTACACGCTGGCATTTTTTAACTTACCGGTAGGGTTGAAGACTATAAGCTATTGCTTGCTTTGTTCGAAACGCGCTTTTTCTTCCTGCATTTCTTCTTTTAGCTTTTTAAGACCTAACCCTAATTCGCGACCACGTTTTCGGGCGAATGCACTACAGCCAACAAACATTCCGGTGCACAAGATTATTTCTACTACCGCATACCAGCGTTCATCAGGTACTGCATATGCGACAGTACAGCCGTGAATTAGGTAGAATAAAACAACAAAGTTTGCCCAAGCGTGAGTATAAGGCTTGCCTTTTAAAACACCCCAATAGGGTAACAATAAAGGTAAAATATAAAATAAGGCAATAAATAAGGGGGAGTATGTATGCGCTTTAGTAAATGTAAATTGCCAAAGGGTAATCCATACTATCAACCCAGTATGGCTTATTAATGCTAGATAGCGAAAAAAACGCGTATCTGGTCCCATGTTTATTCTCCGAAAAAATCAGGTTTTAATGTTTATCTTAAATTAAGTCAAAGCGCGCCTGTTGTGCCGCGATTCAATCGCCATTTTCTAGCTTTTTCGCAAACGTAGCCAAGCGCTTACCTTGCGCAATGCACAGCGCTTTCTCTTCTTCGCTTAGCTGTTCTGGCGCACTCAAACTGTGGTGTGCTACGTGGGTAACACCGTACGGACTACCACCCATGGTTGTGTTGTGCAATTCAGGCTCACTGTACGGTAATCCGCAAATTATCATCCCGTGATGAATAAGTGGCACCATCATTGAAAGTAACGTTGACTCTTGCCCACCATGCATCGATGAAGATGATGTAAATACGCAGGCAGGTTTATCGATCAATGCTCCTTTTAGCCATTGACTGCTAGTTGAGTCTAAAAAGTGTTTAACAGGCGCGGCCATATTGCCAAAGCGAGTAGGGCTACCAAGGGCCAGTGCGCTACATTGCTCAAGTTCTTGAAGTGTAACCTCAGGGACTGTATTAGAAGCATCAATTGAGACATCTTCAGAAGTGCTGCTCGATTCGTTAATACTTTTAACTGTGCGTACTATAACCGGCACATTTTGTGATGATATTCCCTGTGCAATAGCATCAGCTAAACGTTTGGTGCTGCCATGTCGGCTGTAATAAAGTACAAGAACGGGCCGCACTACAAAATGTCCAATATCGATTCAGGCGGTCGACCGATACGTGCTTTCTCGCCTTTGATAACAATCGGGCGTTCGATTAGCTTAGGCGTCTGAGCCATGGCATCAAAAAGTGCTTCATCAGACAATGCATCGTCCCCTAAATTAGCGTCTTTGTACTCTGTCTCTTTTATACGCATCATATCCCTAACCGATTCAAGGTTAAGTTTTTTAAATATTGCTTTAAGCGCTTGTGCATCTAGGGGGTGTTTTAAATACTCAACAACAACTGGCGCTTCGCCTTTTTCTTCAAGTAGCGCAAGCGTTTGTCTGCTTTTGGAGCAGCGTGGATTGTGAATAATTGTTATGTTTGACATACGAGCCCTTCTTAAGGTTATAACTTTTGCGCGAACTATTGCGTTTTTGCTTCCTAATATCAAGCAGTTTACACCTAGTTGTTACTAAAGTGAGCAATATATTATACGCCGCAACAATCCGTTAAACGCGTAATAGTGACGCTTGAAATACTATTAGAGAAGGGGAATAGAATCTGGCACTATGTTCAAAATAAAAAGTAATTAGAGGGTTGCATGTCGTTCTCACCATTAAATCGCAATGTGGGTAAAGCTAAAGCGCTTCTTCTTATTATCCTTTTTACTACCGCTGCCCTAGCTGGGGTATTTACCTTTAAAAGTCTTCAGAGTGATTTTGAAACCTTGAAAGGTAAAACTTATAGTTGGAGTGAACTTGAGGGGCAATGGATTGTTGTGAACTACTTCGCGCCTTGGTGTGCGCCATGTCTTCGAGAGATGCCTGAATTAGCGTCATTTAATCAATCCTTGCCTGATGATACCCAACTATTTGCAGTGAACTATGACCCCAAAACAAAGGCTGAGCTGATAGAGATGACAAAAAAGTACGGTATTGCGCTGCCAGTAATTGTTAGCACTTCTGATACCAAACTTCCTATGTCCAAGCCCCCATATTTACCTGCTACTTTTATCGTGGGCCCAGATGGCAATGTAAAAGATACGATGATGGGGGAAGTGACGGCATCAAGTTTACATCAACGCCTCAGAGAGTTAAAAGGTACTGGCAACACTGACTAATGAAACCCAAATTTGAGGCTTATGTCAGTGCTTCACGCTTTCTCATTACAGCCTTTCTAAGCGTTCCTCTTGCTCGCGAAACTGCTTTATGCGCGCCCTAATCCGCTGTTTCGCAAGGTGATTGTCACCAGCAAAATTGTATGCGTACTGAAGCTCATCCACTGCGCGATTGTAGGCGCCATAAAGGGCATAGACTTCAGCTTTGCTTTGATGCATCTGCGAAAACTGCTTAGCTTTTTGATACGCTTCACTCATCAATTGGTGGGCTATTTGATAATCCTTCCTAACCAGTAGAAAATCTTTAAGTAACGAAATAGCGTCGTCATACTTCTGTGCACTGATGTAGGCATTCGCCTGATTTAGCGCTAGAACCTGATTTCTCGGATTGTGCTTAACATGAGGCGTTAGCATTTCTATGGCTTTCAAAGGTTGTCCCAAAGAGATGTAAATATCTGTCATAGCATCAAGATAGAAAAGGTTATCGCTATCGCCGGCAATAAGCTTATCCATCACTTTTTTTGCTTTATCAATTTTTTCGTTTCGCATGTAGGCAAGTGCTAAACCGTATAGGGATGCTTCTTTACTCCGCTGAACATCTTGTTCTACCGCTGCTTCAAAGTACTCGACAGCGTAATCAGCCTTAAACGAATAGCGTGCTTTTATTCTTGCTTTCGCTAATTCAAATTGTTTGTTAATCGGTAGGAAGCGTTTGGGGTAATCAGCAGCTCGGCTTCTCGCGTCTGCTATACGGGTTTCGGTTAAGGGGTGGGTTAGAAGACGCGCAGGCGGCTTAGAAACCATACGATACTCTTCTGCCATAGTAGAGAAGAAAGAGGCTGCAGCAGTTGGGTCATAACCAGCTCTTGCCAGCATTGCAATACCAATTCGGTCTGCCTCTTGTTCATTTGTTCGCGTGTAATCAATTTGTAACTGGGCCGATGCCGCTGAGCCTGCTTGCATGGCAGCGATCCCAGCTTCTGGGTTAGCCATGGCGATAAGAACACCACCAATCAGCGAAGCCAATGCTAAAGGCGACGAGCGCTTTTGTGCCTGCATACGTCGCGCAATGTGTCGCTGGGTAACGTGAGAGATTTCGTGCGCCAGCACCGAAGCCAATTCGCTTTCATTTTTAGCCCTACGCATTAACCCTGAATGAACACCGATATGACCGCCGAAAAACGCGAATGCATTTATGGCATCGTTGTTAACCCAGAAAAACTCAAAGGGAAATTTTGCGTTGTCGGCATGCACCACTAAACGATTGCCAATATCTTGCAAATACTCATCTAATACAGGGTCTGAAATAATGGGACTTTGTCCGCGCATTTGGCGCATTACGGCATCGCCTACGATCATCTCTTTATCAAGTGATATGGCATCTGAGGCAACCACGCCTATTTCGGGCAGCGTATTTTTATTGTTGTAATTGGCATCTTGTGCAACGGCCGTTAAGCTCAATGTGAGCACGAAAGAAAGGGCGACTAAAGACGCTGAAAAATGTTTTCTCATGAACCTACAATAATTGTATATGGTTAATACTGCATAACACTTAGAGCACTAAGTTGCTAAACAGTTTCAAATTTTATTTTTTCTTTTAACCACTTTTTGAGTGGACAAGATTTTCCAAACTAGTGTTGAATACTCGTGTTAAACAACTGCTTAGCAGAATTTTCAGCTAATGAGTGTCCTAGCCATCCGCTTACCACATATTACGACAAGCTAGCGCGCTTTATTTAACATTTGTCGATACTATTACTCTACACAGTAATAGCTATACTGTAAAAACATCATACCAGTTTGATTTTGAAAGATTCTTAACTACTACTTATTGCTAATTGCTAGTGCTATCAACTATGATGCGTGTCCTATTCTTGGTTATTTCTAGGCATTTCTATGATTAGCGTTTTTGGTCGATGGTACCGACGCAAATTTTCCGACCCTGACGCGGCAATGCTGCTCATTTTGATTCTTTTAACCACAACAGTATTGCTGTTGTGGGGCGAGCTAATTATGCCTGTACTGGTTGCAGCGGTTATAGCTTATTTGCTTGACTGGCCGGTAAGTCGTTTGGTGAGTGCTGGCGTTAGCCGAACTCTGGCATGCGGCGTGGTTATGCTCGGATTTATCACTATCACTATTTTAACCCTGATTGGATTGGTTCCAATTATCTCAAAGCAGAGCGTGAATCTTATTCAAGAAACGCCGTTAATTTGGCAAAAGGCCCAAGAATGGATCTTAACGCTACCTGATAAATACCCAGATTACGTACAGGTTTATCAAATCCATCAGATGATGGAAGGGTTAAATGAAAAGCTGGTAGAAGTAGGAGAAACCCTGATTTCCGCTTCGTTCAGTAATATCGCCAATTTAGCCGCACTGCTAGTTTATATGGTGCTGGTGCCCTTGATGGTATTTTTCATGTTGAAAGACAAGCTTTTCTTTCTAGATAGCATTTCTCGTTTATTGCCAAAAGAACGTCGCTTAATTACCCAAGTGGGACACGAAATGAATTCTCAAATCGCTAATTATATACGAGGGAAAGTGATTGAGATTATTATAGTGGGTGTAGCGAGTTGTGTGACTTTTGTTCTTATGGATTTGCGTTATGCCATTTTGCTAGGCGTTTTAGTGGGCTTTTCTGTACTCATTCCATATATCGGTGCTGCAGTGGTCACAATACCTGTCGCGGTTGTTGCAATGTTTCAGTGGGGAATATCGCCAGAGTTTTGGTACCTAATGATTGCCTACGGCATTATTCAGGCATTAGATGGTAATTTATTGGTTCCGCTATTATTCTCTGAAGCGGTAAGTCTTCACCCACTTTATATTATTGTTGCTGTTTTAGTCTTTGGTGGCCTTTGGGGTTTTTGGGGGGTGTTTTTCGCCATACCACTTGCTACGCTGGTAAAAGCTGTGGTTACTGCATGGTCAAGCAATCCTGTTGCAGTTCCCGAAGAGGCAAAGTAGCAAACGCTAAGTGTAAAAAAGCCCCGATAGCTTTACGTTATTGGGGCTTTTTTTCTAAGTAAGAAATTTAGCTGTTCAGGTAATCAAGAACAACCGTGTGGTGTTCTTTTGTTTTGAACTTATTGAAAACATGCTCAATTACACCGTTCTCGTCTATCAAGAAAGTTTGACGGTGAATACCATCATATTCCTTACCCATGAACTTTTTAGGTCCCCACACACCAAATGCGTCGGCAACGGCATGGTCTTCATCAGATAGCAGGGTGAAATTAAGGTTTTCTTTTTCTATAAACTTAGGCAGTCGCTTAACCGCATCTGGGCTTATGCCCAACACAACCACGTTCTTCGCGGTCAGTTCGTCTTTAACATCACGTAAACCCTGTGCCTGCACCGTACAGCCTGGCGTCATTGCCTTAGGGTAAAAATACACAAGCACTTTTTTACCTGCGTAGTCAGCTAAAGATACGGCTTCGTCATTTTGGTTCTGCAATGAGAATAGTGGAGCTTTATCACCAGCTTGTAACGTTTTCATTGGGATCCTTTTTGTGTTTGTCTACTACTTTGCCTGTCACGTTTAACGATTCGAACAGGGACATTAGATCAGATTCTAAAAGATCAATACTTTCATCTGACGGAAGCGAAACAACAAATTTGCATCGCATGTTATCTTTTCCAGTGACTTTATCGTTGTAGGTACGCTGCCTAAACGCACTAATCATGGCATTTCGCTGTGCGAAAAAGCCGGTAACAGCCTTGATAAGGCCCGCCGCATCTTCACCACTAAATTCAACATTAAAGAGATGCGCGAGATTCTGTTTCTCATGATGGCTTGTTCGCTTCATCATAGATAGTAAATCAAGGCGCTGAAACAATGCAGGAAGTATACACTCTGCCTTTGTAATGGCAGTCTGTGTTCCCTCGATTATCATAGTCAACGAGAACTCTTTGCCATAAATAGCTTGTCTGCTATCTAAAATATTGCACTGAGCTTCTGATACCGTTGTTGCAATTTCGCTGAGGATGCCAGTGTTGTCTGTACCTAGAATGGTAACGATAAGTTGGTGTTTCGACATCTTCTTCACTTCAATGGTAATAATGTCGGGATGTTAGCACAGAGTTTTTTCGTAAGTCAGTGCCTTTTTCTTGCGTTTGAATAAGATATTGTCAAATTCTTGTCATTTTACATGCGCTATTACTTGTGTTTAAGCACCGAGATAATTACCATGTGCGCTCACATTTTGCGGAGAGATTATGTTTACTGGTAGTTACGTAGCACTCGTCACGCCGATGCTCGAAAACGGCGACATTGATTACAAGTCTTTAGAGAAACTTGTGAAGTTTCATGTAGAGCAGGGCACTCATGGTATTGTGTCCGTTGGAACTACGGGTGAGTCAGCAACGCTACCGTTCGATGAACATATCAACGTGGTCAAAGAAACAGTGGCAATGGCGTCAGGCGCTATTCCAGTTATAGCGGGTAGTGGTGCAAACTCAACTGCCGAAGCAATTTTTCTTACCGAGCAATTAGGTGCTACAGGTATCGATGGTTTCCTAAGCGTAGTACCTTATTACAACAAGCCGCAACAGGCCGGTATGATTGCTCATTTTAACGCTATTGCCGATGCGAGTGATTTGCCTGTAATTCTTTACAATGTTCCGGGCCGCACCGTCGCAGATATGCTTCCTGAAACCGTTGCTGAATTATCTTCCCACAAAAACATTGTCGGCCTTAAAGATGCGACCGGTGACATTGCTCGATTAAAAGAAACCCAGCCACTTGTGCCTAATGATTTTGTTATTCTTAGTGGCGACGATGGTACAAGTGCTGAATTCATGTGCGAGGGCGGGCATGGTGTTATTTCTGTCACCGCTAATATCGTACCAAGAGCTATTTCACATATGTGCGAGGCAGCCCTTAATAATGATTTCGATAAATGCCGAGCGATCGATGAATCAATCAAGCTATTGCACAACGACCTTTTCATAGAGCCAAATCCTGTAATGCCGAAGTGGGCGTTATACAAAATGGGCATGATGGAAAGCGCTGTTATGCGATTACCTATGGTTTTACCGGAACTATCAAGCCAAAAACGTATCGAAGAACTACTAAAAAAATACGCATTGATTTCTGGTTAATAAGGAACACAGATGAAAAGAACGCTGGCTATAGCAAGTTCAGTAGCGATGGTTGCACTTGCAGGTTGTTCAAGCCAAATTGATAGAAAGACCGCGTCGGGTAGCTACGAGTACTTAAAAACTAAAGAACAAAAAACGTTAGAAGTGCCTTCTGGTTTAGACGTACCTACTTTTTCAAGAGACTTTGCCATCCCTGAGGTGGGTAAAGAGGCAGACCCGTCGTTGGTGGGTAAAGATTTAATGGTCCGTTCTCCAGCGCTGGTACTACCTTTAGTTACTGGTTCTCACGTGGAGGAAGGTAAGAGTTCAGCAACGATTTGGTTCGACCAAGTTGACGATAGCCAGCCGCTGAGCCAAGCAATCTGGAACTCACTATTGAGCTTCTTAGATGAGCAGGGGATTGGTGTTGATAGCTTCAGCCCGGAAGATAAAGTCTTGATCACAGATTGGATGGTCATGACTAAAGAAATTGACGGCCCTTGGTATAGTTTTGTCGATGAAGAAAGTGAAATAGGTCGTCGCTTCGAATTCAGCCTAGACGTAAAACCTCACGGCCGCAGTGCCGCATTGACGGTTGATTTAAAAGATTACATGCAAACCATTGGTAACGATGTTGTTGCTGAAGTATCTTCGATGGAAGAACGCCGCGAAGAGGTCGAAGTATTGAACCAGGTTGTTGGTCATTACGAATTTCAAATTCAGCTTGCCGAAACGCGAAGAATAGCGAAAATTCGTCAAGGCATTAACACGGAAATGGGCTTCAATGATGACGGTGAAGCAGCGTACATCGTGGAGGCGCAATATGATGTTGCATGGCCAAGAATGCTTCTCGTTCTGCGCAAGCTTGGCTTTGACGTAAAAGATTTAGATAAATCAAATGGCCTGCTATTCGTCACTTACAATGGCGATCAAGGTAGTTGGTGGGATGGTTTATTCTCAAGCGATGTCGAATTACTTGAAAAGGGTGATTATCGCTTGAAAGTTGCGAAAGCGGGTGCGGATCGCACATCAGTTACTTTCATGAATAATGAAAGTGTACCGTTTGAAGCAAATCAGGTTTCCGACCTTTACAGTGCATTCGCTGAGGTCATGTCAGAAGATAACCTTGATATATAACTGAGACTGAGAATGGAAAAACGCGACGAGCTTTACCGAGGTAAAGCAAAAACTGTTTATTACACTGATGATAGCGATAAACTAATTCTTCACTTTCGAAATGACACTTCAGCGTTCGATGGCGAAAAAATAGAGCAGCTTGATCGCAAGGGTGAAGTAAACAATAAGTTTAACCACTTTATAATGACTAAGCTTGAAGAAGCGGGCATTGCAACACAAGTTGAAGCTTTGGTTTCTGATACTGAGTCTTTGGTTAAAAAGCTCGACATGATCCCTGTCGAGTGTGTGGTGAGAAACTTGTCTGCTGGCTCTTTAGTGCGCAGACTAGGTGTGGAAGAAGGTAATGAGCTTAACCCACCTATTTTCGAGTTTTTCCTTAAAAACGATGCGCTTCACGACCCAATGGTAAATGACTATCACATTCTATCATTCGGTTGGGCAACCGAAGCTCAGATTGCTGAAATGAAGGCGCTTACCTTCAAAGTAAACAGTGTACTGAAAGCGTTATTCGATGAGGCCGGCATGCTTCTAGTTGACTACAAACTTGAGTTTGGTGTCGATAAAGACGGCAACATCGTGTTAGGCGATGAATTTACGCCTGATGGTTGTCGCTTATGGGATAAAGAAACCCGTAAGAAAATGGACAAGGACCGCTTTAGACAAGGGCTTGGCTCAGTTGTAGAGACTTACATAGAAGTTGCAGAGCGTTTGGGTTTGTCTTTATAGTCATTGACCTGCTTACAGTTTGAATAATAGAGGACCTTCTGGTCCTCTTTTTCGTTTAGTGCATTAAAAATACCGTTCTTGTAGTAACTTATTTAAATGAAACATTCTTCAGTAGTTATTTTAAGTTTAGATTATTTAAAAGAATGATTGTCCAAGGATTAAAAATCAGCGCAAAGGAGCGGACATTGTTTAGAACACTTTCTTTAGTCACGGTGGCAATGGTTGCGTTTGCCGCAAATTCGCTGCTGTGCAGAATGGCGCTAGCGAATACAGACATTGACCCCGTTAGCTTTACCGCGTTGCGCTTAATAAGCGGTGCATTAGCACTTACGTTTTTGTCGCTCTTTTCTTTGCGAAGAGCACCAGGGGACTCAGGCCTTTGGGTGAATCTTAAAAGTAATGCTACTTTCCTCGGTGGTGCATCACTGTTTTTGTACGCATTGTGCTTTTCATACGCTTATATTTCCATGGCTACCGGCACAGGCGCATTGTTACTATTTGGTGCAGTACAGCTAACTATGATTACTTTTGGTTTGGTGAAAGGAGAACTTTTTAAGCCATTTCAGTGGCTAGGCTTTCTTTTAGCATTTGCCGGTCTAGTAATTTTGTTGCTACCGAG
Organism: Alteromonas sp. ABD4_190; assembly: GCF_056160105.1. Classification (NCBI taxonomy): domain Bacteria; kingdom Pseudomonadati; phylum Pseudomonadota; class Gammaproteobacteria; order Alteromonadales; family Alteromonadaceae; genus Alteromonas; species Alteromonas sp. ABD4_190. Next base: position 53,017 of record NZ_JBSWWN010000001.1, on the reverse strand, counting down.
TGCATCGGCGCCACCGCTTTTAGCTGGCATAATCATGGTCACCGCAGGTATTGCGTGGGGCGTATATTCTCTATTAGGAAAAAAAAGTAAGTCCGCATTGTTTGCTACATCAGGCAACTTTATATACGCATCAATCTTATGTATCCCATTAGTTGGTTTTTTACTATCACTGAATAGTACTGAGTTGGTATTTGACAGTACTGGGGCCTTATTAGCACTGGTTTCTGGCGTTGTGGCGTCAGGATGTGGTTATGCAATATGGTACAGCGTGCTGCCACTTATTAAATCAACTACTGCTGCCACAGTTCAATTGAGCGTTCCAGTAATCGCAACTTTGATGGGATGGGCTATACTTGGAGAGCAGCTTAATATTCAGATTGTTATCGCTTCTATCATGACGCTGGGTGGCATCTATTTGGTTATAAAAGGGTAGTTTGCCACGCGGACGATAGGGCATTTCCCTTTTAAGTACCTCAAATTTTATTGTGGGTCTTTTCTACAGGTTGTTCATGCTCAGATGTTTGTGGTAAGACCTATCGAGAGGTTCATATCTTTTTAGACTAAAGCAAAATGTTATATTGCTTTCTGTAATGCTAAAGTTCAATTATTAACAATGGGTATGTCGTTGTTCCTGAGTGGCAAAATAAAAGGCGGCTAAAGGCGATTAAATTTATTGGAGCAAAGAGTGGAAATTCCTGAAGCATTAACTAACGAAGTCGAGAGAGTATCTGTCCTCAAAAGGTTAGCGCTTTTAGATACACCTAACGAAGAACGTTTTGACCGGATAACCAAATTAGCGAGTAGTGTACTTAATTGCCGATTCGCAACTATTACTCTTGTCGATACGAACAGACAGTGGTTTAAATCTTCGGTCAATCTTGATCTTAAAGAGTCCGCTCGCGATATTGCCTTTTGCAGCCACACTATTTGTGAAACAGACCCATTAATTATCCCTGACACCAAAAAAGATCCTCGCTTTACAGATAATCCATTTGTTTTGGGCGAGCCCCATATTCGCTGCTACGCGGGAATAAAGCTTGTTGTAGATGGTTGCGCTGTGGGTACTCTATGTGTACTTGACACACAGCCACATGACTTTAATGAAAGCCAGCTTTTTCAGCTAGAAAAGCTAGCTGAGCTCGCAAACGCAGAGATTTGTAGGAAAGAAGATACTGAGCTATCAAAGCAAATTACTGAGTACCAAAATCAACTCGAGCAAACTCAAAAACTTACGCGGGTCAGAAGTACTATTCTCGAAAAAGTAGTAAATGCGGAATCTCTTCACAGTGTACTTTTCGATATAGTTGATGCCATTGAAGGGGAGTATCCGAATAAACTCTGTAGTATTCTGCTGCTGCAAGAGGGCAAGCTAAGAAAAGGTGCAGCACCATCCTTACCTGATTTTTATAATGATGCTATAGACGGCCTTGAAATTGGGCATGGCGTAGGCTCTTGTGGCAATGCAGCAGCCACTAACAGTCCTACAGTCGTGGAAGATATTAGTACACACCCTTTTTGGGATGGCTACCAAGAATTGGCTGCACAGGCGGGGGTAGCGTCCTGCTGGTCTCAACCTATTAGAGGTGCAAACGGGAACGTAATTGGCACCTTCGCAATCTATCATAGTTATAAAGCGGTACCCACGCCCGAAGAAATTATTCTCATAGAGCAGTTTGCACATATCGCGAGTATAGCGATAGAGAGAGAATTGGCTAACGACCTTATTTGGAAACAAGCCAACTTTGATACGCTTACTGGTCTACCGAATAGGAACCTTATGCTGGATCACCTCGACTTAGCGATTAAGACAGCTAAAAGAGAAAATGACAAGGTTGCTGTTCTTTTTCTCGATCTCGACAACTTTAAAGATATAAACGATACCCTCGGACACGATGTAGGCGATGAGCTTTTAAAAAAGTGTGCTAAGCGATTTACGCAAAACGTACGCGCTAATGATACCGTTTGTAGGCTGGGTGGTGATGAATTTGTTATCATTTTAAATAGCATCAATAGCTTAAGTTCAGTAGACGCCATAATACAGAAGCTGCTCGAAGTGATTGCAGAGCCTTTTGTTATCGATATTGAGCGCGTACATACAAGTGGTAGTGTGGGGGTAACTCTATATCCAGACGATGCTAGTAATACGAAAGACTTGTTGAAGTACGCAGACCAAGCCATGTACCAAGCGAAAGCGTCGGGGAAAAATAGTTACAAATTTTATACCTTAGACTTGCATGAAGCTGCGGTAAAGCGACTGTCTCTTTTAAATGACCTCCGCTATGCCGTTAAAAACAATGAACTTTTCGTTGAATATCAGCCTATAACGACACTTAGTAATGGTCAGATTTTAAAGGCGGAAGCTTTGCTTCGATGGCAGCATCCTCAAAAAGGGCGAATTCCGCCGGATGAATTTATTCCTTTAGCAGAAGAGTCTGGTTTAATTATCGAAATTAGCGAATGGGTTTTTGATGAAGTGTGTAGGAATGTAAAGCATTGGCAGTCACATTATCGCCGTGATCTTCAAATAAGTATAAATACATCACCTTGCCAATATTTTCATCAAGAGTCGAATATTACGAACTGGCTTAACAAATTGCTCGAGATAAATGTTTCAGCGAAATCCATTTTACTTGAGGTCACAGAAAACCTTTTAATGAAGGCCGACGAAGAGGTTTCTAAAAAGTTGTTTCAGTTTAGGCAAGCTGGTGTTGGTATAGCTCTCGATGATTTCGGTACGGGGTATTCTTCCATTTCGTATCTGAAAAAGTTTCCTACCGATTTTATAAAAATCGACAAAAGCTTTGTTAAAACGATGACAGACGTCAGTAACGATAAAGTGCTGTGTGAAGCTATTATCATTATGGCTAAAAAGCTTGGAATAAAAGTGGTTGCAGAGGGTATTGAAACTCGAGAGCAGTTTGAAATTCTCAAAGCAATGGGTTGCGATTATGGTCAAGGGTATTACATAGCAAGGCCTATGAGTAAGGTTAACTTCGAATCCCTTCTAAGAGCAACTAGCACCGTATGCAGTGCTAGTTGAAATGCTCAATTAGCTCATCGAATTAGGACAAGGTAGCTAGGGCCTTTCCAGAGTACTGTTCTAGTTCACCTGTTCGGTTTTCTTTAATTTTATTAGCCCAGTTGGGGTCTTGTAATAAAGCTCTTCCAACCGCGACTAAATCAAACTCACCGGCATCAAGGCGCTCGAGTAAATCGTCAACAGCACGCGTGCTTGAATCTTGGCCTTTGAAGGCACCGAAGAAGTCATCATTAAGGCCTACTGAACCAACGGTAATGGTAGGTTTTCCAGTAATCTTTTTAGTCCAGCCAGCAAGGTTTAACTCACTTTCTTCAAATTCACTCTCCCAGTAGCGGCGCTGTGAACAATGAAAAATATCTACGCCAGCATTACTGAGTGGAAGCAAGAACTTCTCTAGCTCCTGTGGCGTGTGTGCTAAACGAGCGGTGTAGTCTTGCTGTTTCCATTGTGAGTAGCGCAGCACAATAGGAAAATCGGGACCAGTTGCTGCGCGAATAGCTTTGATTATTTCTACCGCAAAGCGACCACGATTCTCCATACTACCGCCCCAGCTATCAGTACGCTGATTAGTGCCTTCCCAGAAGAACTGGTCGATTAGATATCCATGTGCACCGTGAATTTCTATCCCATCCATGCCGATAGCTTTGGCATCAGCTGCAGCTTGGGAAAATGCGGATATAACAGATTCAATGTGCTCGACTGTCATTGGTTCAGCACCCTGTTTACCAGGCTTAAATAAACCCGAAGGCCCTGCACTTGGCAGCTCGGGGTAGGGGGCTTTTTCTGCAACCCGTGCCATACCCACGTGCCACAGTTGTGGCATGATTTTCCCGCCTACGCTATGAACGTCATCAACCACATTTTTCCAACCGGCGAAGGCTTCGTCTCCGTGAAATTGAGGGATGTTTGCATCCATAGTAGCGACTTTGTCGTTAACCGTAGTACCTTCGGTGATGATTAAACCAGTACCACCTTGAGCGCGGCGTTTATAGTAACCGGCCACATCGCTGGTAGGTATGCCGTTAGGTGAGAACTGGCGAGTCATGGGCGCCATAACGATTCGGTTGGTCAACGATAGGTTGCCTTGTGAATAAGGTTTAAACAGTGCGTTAGCTGCCATCTTTTGTTCCTGATTTTATTTTTGCGTTTGGTATGTTTATTAAATAACTGAGACACCGTTATTATTTTAGAGGTCTTAAATAAGGAGTTTAATTAGTGATTATCTAAGACCCGGCCCCGCGGGGCTTCATCAATTACTGCCACGTTATAGCAATTGTGGTTGATACCAGATACTACTAGTGAGGTAGGTTAAGTCAATTTTCAAATGTTGATAGTAGGGCATAAGTAAGAATGAACTGAGAGCTCTTTTAAAAGAGCCCTTATCAAGCTAAGGGTATGGCTAGTCTAAAATCTCTATAATTTCCCTTGTCGCTTGTACAAGACGTATCACCTTGTTCTCTATACGAACCGTTACTACCCCGTTTTGTCCTAACGGTACAATTACGCGGGAATGGTCGTAAATATCACGGTCCAATCGCTCACCAACGGCTAACTTTTTTTCCCAACCTGGCGGTAATTCCCCCGTCCGTTCATATTTTTTCTCTATGCCCGGTGGCAAGGATTTACCCTTGTGGGGGTTATTGGGGGTGGCGCTAGCAGGTAGGCTGTAGATCGCAATCGCAACCGATACACCGATAACGGGTAAAATTTTCATTATTAACCTCACAAATTTCATAAAAGCGCTAAACCATTTTGAAATTGTTATACGAGATATCCTAGTATAATTGTTCGTTAGCGCCTCTAGCTTAAAGGGCTATCAGGCCCTTCTTTTAAAATACGAATTACTGTACACCCAGTAACGAAAAAACTTTCTAGTTGAAGTAAGCGAAAACTGTACCAGGCTATAGCTTACTGCCATGAAACTATAGAAAGTTTAGTTATTAAGGCTGCTTAAACTTAACCACAGTAATATTAGTTTACGCACTAGGCAGGAAGGCTGTTCCGCGATTAAAGGCGTTGATTAAACGTAAAAGTGGTGGGCCAAAGGTAAACAAGCCGTTGGTGTGATAATGTTGAACTGTCTTCATAGCTGAGGGTATGGAAAGCTATCCTTTGGCATAAGCAAAGAGCCTAATACTTTGAACATTACAAAAGAAGGATGATAATGAGCGAAATTGCATTTACGCGTGAAGAGAAAGACGTGTTAGTTGCTAAACTGCAACGATATTTTGATGACGAGTTAAATGTGGAACTTGGTCAATTTGACGGAGAATTTCTTCTCGATTTTATCAGTAAGGAAATAGGCGCATCGTTTTATAACAAAGGCATAAGTGATGCTAGAGCCGTTGTGGCATCACGTTTACAGGTCATTGATGAAGAACTGTATGCCATCGAAAAAGTCCTTTGAGCACATGAAGTTTTTTAAAGCCTGCATCTAGCAGGCTTTTTTAGTAAATGGCTGTCCCATTCTTATACGCAAAAAATAATCAGCACTAGAGGTCCTGATTGGTAGGTCTGATGATCATTTCGTTGATATCTACATCGCCAGGTTGTTCAATGGCAAAAGTTACAGCACGGGCAATTGCATCTGCGTCGATAGCATCATTGTACATATCCTCTGCCATTTGCTTCGAGTCTTTGTGAGATATGTGGTCAGTAAGCTCTGTCGCCACTGCACCTGGTGAAATATTCGTTGAGCGAATTTGACCGTTTGACTCTTTGCGAATACCTTCGCTTATTGCCTTAACTGCAAATTTAGTGGCGCAATAAACCGTAGCTCCTGGGAAAACCACATGACCCGCCACAGAGGAAAGGTTGATGATATGCCCACTTTGTTGTTCACGCATGTGTCCTAGAACCGCTGCTACGCCGTACATAACGCCTTTAATATTCACATCTATCATCTGATCCCACTCATCAACCTTCATCTCATCGAGCGGGGCTAGGGGCATTAGGCCAGCATTATTGACTAGCACGTCAATGCGGTCGTAGGTATCTATTGCAGCTTTTGCAAGTGCCTCAACCTCTTCCCTTTTCGTGACATCGACCGTTTTATAGGTTGCGTGTCCACCTGAAGATTCAATTTCATCAACAAGTTTTTTAAGACGGTCTTCACGGCGAGCGCCCAACACTAATTTAGCGCCTTTTTCCGCAAGCATTTTCGCTGTCGCTTCTCCAAGCCCGCTACTCGCGCCAGTAATGATCACTACTTTTCCAGAAACTTCATTCATAACATTATCCTTACGTTTGATTAGTTGTAAGTTGCTACGTCTAAGTATTGAAGTGGATTACATTAATTCGTATAAATGCTGTGAGAATGCTGATGAGAGCGGTGAATGAAGAGGTTACAGGGGGACTTTTATTTTTAGCGGGCATTTAGCCACACAGCAACAAGGAAGAATTTCGTCATCGTCAATAAAGGCGAGGGGATCGGTAGTGTATTCAACTTCGCCTTCAATAAGCTTAGTTCGACACGCACCGCAAAAGCCTTCACGGCAGTGGTAGTGAATATTGACGCCTGCTGATTCGAGGGCGCTTAAGATGGTGGTATCAGAGGGGGAATTAATCGCCCCCACATCGACAACGTCGATGCGGAGTGATTTATCGTTACTGCTCATTAAGCTGTAGGTTTACAGCTCAAAATCAGCAAAGTCGTCTTCGCTTACTGCAGAATCTATTTGTCCAACTAGGTAAGAGCTGATTTCAGATTCTTGTGGGGCTACTTGTACATTGTCTGAATTTAGATAGTTATTCATCCAAGGTAGCGGGTTGCTGCTAATCTCAAATGGTGTATCTAGACCTATGGCAGACATACGTTGATTCGCAATGTACTCAACGTACTGGCAAAGAATTTCTTTGTTAAGGCCAATCATAGACCCGTTTTGGAACAGATAGTCAGCCCATTGCTTTTCTTGCTCAACGGCGTTCATGAAGATAGCGCGGGCTTCTTCTTTACACTCTTCTGCTATTTGCGCCATTTCAGGATCATCTTTACCCTTGGCCCACAAGTTTAGAATGTGCTGGGTTGAAGATAAGTGAAGGTTCTCATCACGGGCAATCAATCGAATGATTTTAGAATTACCTTCCATCAACTTACGCTCAGCAAAGGCGAACGTACAGGCAAAAGAAACATAGAAGCGGATTGCTTCAAGCGCATTTACCGAGTTCATACACAGATAAAGCTTCTTTTTAAGCTCGTACATATTAATTGTGTACGCAGTACCATTAACGGTATGAACGCCTTCACCTTGTGTTTGCCAAAGTTGAGTGGCAAAAATAAGGTCGTCATAATACTTCGAAATGTCAGCCGCACGGCGCTTAATTTCATCGTTTACAACGATATCTTCAAATATTTCACTTGGGTCTGAGAACAAGTTACGCAAGATATGGGTATATGAACGCGAGTGAATAGTCTCGAAGAAAGACCATGTCTCAACCCATGTTTCTAACTCGGGTAGCGAGATAATAGGCAAAAACGCAATATTTGGGCTACGACCTTGTACCGAATCTAAAAGGGTTTGGTACTTAAGGTTTGATATGAAGATATGTTTTTCTGGGTCGGTCAATTTTTGAAAATCGACACGATCGCGAGAAACGTCTACTTCTTCAGGGCGCCAAAAAAAGCTAATTTGTTTCTCAATAAGCTTTTCGAAAATGGCATGCTTTTGCTGATCATAGCGTGCAACGTTTACGGGATTACCGAAAAACATCGGCTCGATCAATGGATTAGTACTTTGCTGATTAAACGTAGTGTATTTCATGATGGCCTAACTAAAAACTTAATGATTAACGCGTATTATTGTTTGTGTTCTTGCTGCGAAACGTTAATGGCAGGCGTTACCGTAAAATCCTTTTACGAACCTGCCATTTTTGCAAAAGGGCGTGTTTTAGATTTTACACGCACCGCCTGCACAATCATCATCTTCCTCTACCACGACTTCTTCTTGACGTGGCATAGGCTCGTTTGCTTTAGCGTCTAACGCCGAGGTGTCTGAAGCACCGTCACGAGTGTTATGATAATAAAGTGTCTTAACACCAAGCTTGTAAGTAGTAAGAAGGTCTTTAAGCAGAAGCTTCATTGGTACCTTGTTACCTTCATAACGGCTTGGGTCATAGTTTGTGTTTGCTGAGATAGTTTGGTCGATAAACTTCTGCATGATACCCACAAGTTGCAGGTAACCATCGTTTGAAGGAATATCCCAAAGTAGCTCGTATTGGTCCCTTAGCGTTTCGTACTCAGGTACAACTTGCTTAAGAACACCATCTTTACTCGACTTAATGCTGATGAAACCACGTGGCGGTTCAATACCGTTGGTCGCGTTAGAGATCTGTGAAGATGTTTCTGATGGCATTAATGCTGAAAGGGTAGAGTTACGCAAACCGTGAGTTTTGATTTCTTCACGAAGTGCATCCCAATCGTAATGAAGTGGTTCGTTACATACGCTATCAAGGTCTTTCTTGTAGCTGTCAATTGGCATGATGCCTTGCGAATAAGTCGTTTCGTTAAACTTGGGGCACGCGCCTTTCTCTTTAGCCAAATTGTTCGACGCTTTCAGTAGGTAATACTGCATTGCTTCAAACGTGCGGTGGACTAAACCGTTAGCGCTATGATCTGAATATTTAACACCGTTCTTAGCAAGGTAGTAAGCGAAGTTGATAACACCCACACCTAGAGTACGACGGCCCATAGTTGCGTTGTACGCAGCAGGGACAGGGTAGTCTTGGTAATCAAGTAGATTATCAAGAGCGCGTACTGCTAGATCGGCTAGTTCTTCAAACTCATCAACTGACTCAATCGCACCTAAGTTAAATGCAGATAGCGTGCAAAGGGCAATTTCACCATTTTCGTCGTTTACATGCTGTAGCGGCTTGGTCGGTAGCGCAATTTCAAGACACAAGTTGCTTTGACGAACTGGCGCAACTTCTGGATTGAACGGGCTATGCGTATTGCAGTGGTCAACATTTTGAAGGTATATACGACCTGTGCTTGCACGCTCTTGCATGAACAAGCTAAACAGTTCCATCGCTTTGATTTGCTTCTTACGGATGCTGTCGTCGTTCTCGTATTTAACGTATAGCTCTTCGAACTTGTCTTGATCAGCGAAGAACGCATCATAAAGACCTGGAACGTCAGATGGACTAAATAATGAAATGTAGCCATCTTTCATCATGCGCTGATACATGAGTTTGTTGAACTGAACACCGTAGTCTAAGTGACGTACACGGTTTTCTTCTACACCACGGTTATTCTTAAGCACTAGTAGCGATTCTACTTCCATATGCCAGATAGGATAGAACAACGTAGCCGCACCACCACGAACGCCACCTTGTGAGCAGCTTTTCACTGCAGTCTGGAAGTATTTGTAGAATGGAATACAGCCAGTGTGGAATGCTTCACCACCACGAATAGGGCTGCCTAGTGCACGAATGCGACCTGCATTCACACCAATGCCTGCACGCTGGCTAACGTATTTAACTATCGCGCTTGCCGTGGCGTTAATTGAATCTAAGCTGTCGCCTGTTTCAATAAGTACACATGAGCTGAACTGACGCGTAGGTGTTCGTACGCCTGCCATAATTGGGGTAGGTAACGATAGCTTAAACGTTGATGCAGCATCGTAGAAACGACGAATGTAATCCATACGCGTGGCTTTGTCATAGTTCGCGAAAAGACATGCCGCTACAAGAATATAAAGGAACTGTGCACTTTCGTAAATTTCACCAGTAACACGGTTTTGAACTAAATATTTGCCTTCAAGTTGCTTAACCGCAGCATAGCTGAAGTTCATGTCGCGCCAATGGTCGATATAGGTTTCCATTTCTGCGAATTCTTCAGGCGTGTAGTCTTCAAGTAGATGCTTATCGTACTTTCCTAAATCTACCATTTTTCCAACGTGTTCAAGTAACGCTGGCGGCTCAAATTGTCCGTACGCTTTTTTACGAAGATGGAAAATAGCCAGGCGCGCGGCCAAGTATTGGTAGTCTGGCGCATCAGTAGAGATCAGGTCAGCCGCTGACTTAATCAGTGTTTCGTGGATTTCGCTTGTATTAATGCCGTCATAGAACTGAATTTGCGCTTTTATTTCAACTTGTGAAACAGAAACGTTGTTTAATCCTTTGGCTGCCCATGTAACGACTTTGTGGATTTTTTCTAAGTCGATGGACTCTTTTTCACCGTTTCGTTTGGTGACGAATAAGTTGTTGTTCATGTTACTGGCCGTTTGTCTGTTAGCGCTTGATGCGTGGGCTATCTGTTGCCCATTTTCGTTTTAATTTTAAATGCGTATGTTGTTAACGTTGTTGGCTCACGCCAGTTAAAAACACACACAAAAAGCGGCCTAAACTAATACCAAGAAGTATTGTAGTAGAGACTGCTCGTTAAATTCTTTACTGCTTTTTTGTTTTCAGCGAGATTATTGTTTCAAACTATAAGTGGTGTCCCAGAGACAGTTTGTCATTAGTTGAGATCCCGAAAAATTATCGGTGGGATCCCGTGCTGAATTAAACACAAGATAGTGAGGTTTTGTCTTGATTGCAACCCAATATCTGGTGGTATTTCAAGCACTCAATCTGGCATGAAATTTATGTTAGTAACAACTAACTTTTTAGCGTTCTACAAGCGTAAAATATCTGGAATGCAAGCGTTTTAAACAAAATATTAAGTATAAAAATTAATTTATTCTTAGAATTCAATTTTTATACAGACACGATATATGGTGTTTAAAATATCGCCGCAGCCCAACATATAGTGTTAAATTAACTTTGCGCTACTGTATATAGTAGGTAGTTTACGTCTACATTATTAGACGAAAGATAAAAGCCTTGAGAGATCGGGTCCATGTGCAAACCTGTCATATCGCGAGGAACCAAACCTGCTTGGTCCGTCATCGCCATAAGTTCAGAAGGCTTGATAAACTTACCGTGATCGTGCGTACCTTTAGGTACTAATTTCAGAATGTATTCTGCGCCAAGGATCCCCATCAGATATGACTTCAGGTTTCTGTTCAGTGTAGAGAAGAAAACATGGCCGCCAGGTTTTACTAACTTCGCGCAAGCCATGACAACAGAAGCAGGGTCGGGCACATGTTCTAACATTTCCATACAGGTGACTACATCGAACTGACCTGCGTTTGCTTCAGCAAATTCTTCCGCGGTAGAGCAGACGTAATCAACTTTAACCCCAGATTCTAAACCGTGAAGCTTGGCCACTTCTAACGAAGCCTCTGCCATATCTAGCCCTGTAACTATTGCTCCAGCACGAGCCATAGATTCAGCGAGAATGCCGCCGCCACAACCGATGTCCACGACTTTCTTGTCAAATAAACCTTCACTGTGTTGATTTATAAAGTCTAAACGGAGTGGGTTAATAAGGTGTAATGGCTTGAATTCGCCTTCTGGATCCCACCAGCGAGACGCAAGTTCAGAGAATTTATTGATTTCTTGTTGATCGACGTTCGTCATTAGTAAAACAATCCTTAACCTATCTCTTTTTAAGATATCGTAAATTCATGTTGTTTTTCACTGTTTTTAAACAGAAATAGCTAAATTATACGAAGGGATGAACGAAAAATAATCGCTTGCATTTTAGTTGATTAATAAGCGCAATTAAGCGCTACATAATTCTCTCATCAAGTGGTACACTCGAAGCACGATTATGACCCACATAATAACAACAGTGCGCTCCCATGCCTTGCTTTCACAATGATGTGAAGTAAAGTACTGGATAACGCAGAACAAACCAAAATAAAGGGATTAAGCAGTTTATGTCTGATAACGCTAAAGAAATCCTCCCCGTTAATATTGAGGAAGAGTTAAAGAACTCCTACCTTGATTACGCGATGAGCGTTATTGTCGGGCGAGCCTTGCCTGACGTAAGAGATGGCTTGAAGCCAGTGCACCGTCGTGTGCTGTTCGCAATGAACGAACTGAAAAACGACTTTAACAAGCCATACAAAAAATCTGCCCGTGTGGTAGGTGACGTAATTGGTAAATATCACCCTCACGGTGACTCTGCGGTTTACGACACTATTGTTCGTATGGCCCAACCGTTTTCACTGCGCTACATGCTGGTTGACGGTCAAGGTAACTTTGGTTCTGTAGACGGCGACTCTGCCGCTGCGATGCGTTATACCGAAGTACGCATGGCGAAAATTGCGCACGAATTACTTGCCGATTTAGATAAAGAAACCGTTGATTTTGTACCTAACTACGACGGTACTGAATTTATCCCTGAAGTATTACCCACTAAGGTTCCAAACCTATTAGTTAACGGTTCGTCAGGTATCGCAGTTGGTATGGCGACAAACATACCGCCGCATAACCTTACCGAAGTCATCAACGGCTGTGTTGCTTTAATTCAAGACCCATCAATTACTATTGATGATTTGATGACCCATATTCCTGGCCCGGATTTTCCAACGGCAGCGATGATCAGCGGTCGTAAAGGTATTGAAGATGCATACCGCACTGGTCGCGGTAAAATTTATCTTCGTGCTAAAGCCGAAATCGAGACAGACAACAATGGAAAAGAAACCATTGTTGTTAACGAAATTCCTTACCAAGTTAATAAAGCACGTCTTATTGAAAAGATCGCTGAACTGGTAAAAGAGAAGCGTATTGAAGGCGTTTCGGCACTGCGTGATGAGTCTGATAAAGACGGTATGCGCATTGTAATTGAAGTTAAACGTAACGAATCTGCCGAAGTTCTGCTTAACCATTTATATGCCAATACCCAGCTTCAAACGGTATTCGGTATCAATATGGTTGCGCTAGACAATGGTCAGCCTAAGGTATTTAACCTTAAAGAAACGCTTGAAGCCTTTATTCTTCACCGCCGTGAAGTGGTAACACGCCGTACTGTGTTTGAATTACGCAAAGCCCGTGATCGTGCCCACATCCTTGAAGGTTTGGCAATCGCGCTTGCGAATATCGACCCAATTATTGAGTTGATTAAAGCGTCGCAAAGCCCAGCAGATGCGAAAAAATCGCTTGTAGCACAAGGTTGGGACTTAGGTGACGTAGCGCAAATGCTTGAGCGCGCAGGCGATGATGCTGCACGCCCTGACTGGTTAATGCCTGAGTTTGGTATTCGCGACGGCAAGTACTACTTAACGGAACAGCAAGCGCAAGCTATTCTTGACCTTCGCTTACACAAGCTAACGGGCCTTGAGCACGAGAAGATCCTTGAAGAATACAAGCAACTTCTAGAGTTAATCGCAGAACTTCTTCACATCCTTAATAGCCCAGAGCGCTTGATGGAAGTGATTCAAGAAGAACTTGAAAAAGTCCGCGATGAGTTCGGTGATGAGCGTCGCACTGAAATTACCGCTGCAAGTCACGATATTGATATTGAAGATCTAATCGAGCAAGAAGACGTCGTTGTAACGCTTTCTCGCGAAGGTTATGTGAAGTACCAGAAACTTACAGATTACGAAGCACAACGTCGTGGCGGTCGTGGTAAATCTGCAACTAAGATGAAAGATGAAGACTTCATTGAAAAGCTTCTTGTTGCGAATACCCACGATCACATACTGTGCTTCTCAACCCGAGGTCGCTTGTACTGGTTGAAAGTGTATCAATTGCCGTTCGCTAGCCGAAATGCACGCGGACGCCCAATTGTTAACATTTTACCGCTAGAAGATAATGAACGTATTACTGCTATTCTTCCTATTAAAGAATTCGAAGAAGGCAAGTTTGTACTGATGGCAACGGCAAACGGTACAGTGAAAAAGACTGACCTAAGCCTATATTCTCGCCCTCGTTCAAGCGGTATTATTGCTGTTAACCTAAATGAAGGTGATGAGCTAATTGGTGTTGATATTACCCACGGTGATGACGACATCATGTTGTTCTCTGACGCGGGTAAAGTAGTTCGCTTTAATGAGAAGCTTCGCGACAGCGAAACCGGTGAAGTGAAGCGTGACCCGGAGACGGGTGAAGAGCTTCTTGCACTTCGTCCAATGGGACGTACTGCAACAGGGGTTCGCGGTATTCGTCTGCAAGATGGTCAAAAAGTGGTGTCACTTATTGTTCCTAAAGGCGACGGCCCAATCCTGACAGCAACAGAGAATGGTTTCGGTAAGCGTACTCCGCTTGAAGATTACCCGGCGAAGAGCCGTGCGACACAAGGTGTTGTATCAATTAAGGTGTCTGAGCGTAACGGTAAAGTGGTTGGCGCGGTTCAAGTAGACGAAACCAATGAAATTATGCTTATTAGTGACCAAGGCACACTGGTTCGTACCCGTGTAGGCGAAGTGTCAGTAGTAGGCCGTAACACGCAGGGCGTTCGCTTAATACGTACAGTAGAAGGTGAGCACGTTGTAGGGTTACAGCGTATTGAAGAAGTGGAAGAGTTACAGGAATTCGATGAAGACGGTAACCCAATCATTTCGGACGATGCGCCAGAACAAGCAGAAACTGCTGTTCAAGAGCAAGAAAACACTGCAGAAGACGGTGATAGCTCAACGACAGAAGAGTAGGGATAGCGCGCAGGCTTAGGCCATGCGCATTATCAGTGTTCTTTCAAACAAGCGGCTTTTGCCGCTTGTTTACCTAATAAGCTCGCAAAATGTCTATGATAAAGCGGGTTGAACGGTACTTATCTACAGGTGTTGAAAAACGCAATGAAAGAGGTTTTTAACTTTAGTGCTGGGCCGGCCATGCTTCCCAAAGAAGTGATGGAAAAGGCACAATCAGAATTTACAAATTGGCGCGATTTAGGCTGTTCTGTTATGGAAGTCAGTCATCGTGGTAAAGACTTCATTGAGATAGCCGCAAAAGCAGAGCAGGATTTGCGTGACTTGCTATCCGTGCCATCTAACTACCATGTGCTTTTCACACACGGTGGTGGACGCGGTCAATTTGCCGCTGTTCCCCTCAATTTGTCATCCGCCGGTGATACCAGCCTTCATTTAGTGAGCGGCTCTTGGTCAAAAGGCGCGGTGAGTGAAGCGAATAAATACAATAATGCGGTAGTTGTGGGCGACGTTACAGAAAAGGACGGGCTTCACTACATCGCTAAGCCTGCTCTGAGTGATATCGATCAGTCTGCGGCCTATTACCATTTTTGCCCGAACGAAACGGTAGACGGTATTGCTTACGATTGGTTACCGGAGTCAGGAAAGGTTCCGCTGGTTTCTGATATGTCCTCGACCATATTGTCACAACCGCTAGACGTGGCAAAACACGGTGTTATTTACGCCGGCGCACAAAAGAATATCGGCCCAAGCGGTTTGTCTGTGGTTATCGTTCGCGAAGACTTAGTTGGCAAAGCACGTAAAGAAACACCGTCAATTTTTGATTATGCATTAGCGGCAAAGTCTGACTCTATGTACAACACACCGCCAACGTTTTCATGGTACTTAGCGGGGCTTGTATTTGAGTGGCTTAAAGACATGGGCGGCGTTGACGCTATGGCTAAACGCAATGCTGAAAAGGCGGCGTTATTGTATTCAGCTATCGACAGTTCTGACTTCTATTCAAGTAAAGTTCACCCTGATAACCGTTCAAAAATGAATGTGCCGTTTCATTTAGCCAATGCTGAACTTGACGGGTTGTTCCTTAAAAAGTCACAAGAAGCAGGGTTACTTGCTCTTAAAGGGCATCGTTCGGTAGGGGGCATGCGTGCCAGTATTTATAATGCAATGCCAGTAGAGGGCATTGTTGCGCTAGTTGAATTTATGCGCGAATTTGAAAGAGTGAATGGATAAAATGGAGCAGTTAACATTAGACCCGATTGCAAAAGTATCGGGAGAGGTCAATGTACCTGGCTCAAAAAGTCTGTCTAATCGCGCACTATTGCTTGCCGCGTTGGCTGAAGGTGAAACTGAATTAACCAACTTGCTCGATAGCGAAGATATCGAGCATATGCTTAATGCACTTACGAAGTTAGGTGTTAGCTATCGCTTAAGCGAAGACAAAACTCAATGTGTTGTTCAAGGTAACGGTGGGGCCTTTAACGTAGCTGAACCACTTGAGCTTTTCTTAGGTAATGCCGGTACCGCAATGCGTCCTTTATGTGCAGCACTTGCTGCAAGTAACGTTGATACCGTACTTACTGGTGAGCCGCGTATGGAAGAGCGCCCAATTGGCGATTTAGTTGATGCGCTACGCGAAGCAGATGCTGACGTGTCTTACCTTAAAAATGAAGGCTACCCTCCGCTTCAAATTAAAGGCAAGACGTTAAACGGTGGCGAAATGTCGGTTGATGGCAGCGTGTCTAGCCAATTTCTAACGGCGCTTTTAATGGCAGCACCCCTGTTTTCAGGAGATGTGACTATTCGTATTAAAGGCGAATTAGTGTCTAAGCCTTATATCGATATCACGCTAGACACCATGGCTAAATTTGGTGTTACTGTTGAGAATGACAACTACCAGACGTTTACGGTTTCTGGCAACGCTAAGTACGTTGCGCCAGGTAAATTTATGGTAGAAGGCGATGCTTCTTCTGCATCTTACTTCCTTGCAGCCGGCGCCATTAAAGGTGGAACGGTACGCGTAACCGGAATTGGGCAGAAAAGCATTCAAGGTGATATCCGCTTTGCTGACGTGCTCGAAGCCATGGGTGCAAAGGTAGTGTGGAACGATGAATATGTTGAAATAACCGGTGCGCCACTTAAAGGTGTGAACATGGATATGAACCATATTCCGGATGCCGCCATGACCATTGCCACTACAGCGCTGTTTGCTGAAGGCCCTACGACCATGACTAACATCTATAACTGGCGTGTTAAAGAAACAGACCGACTTGCGGCTATGGCAACCGAACTTCAAAAGCTAGGTGCGAAAGTAGAAGAAGGGCACGACTATATAAAAGTATGGCCGACTGATTCGCTAAAACATGCTGAAATAGATACGTATAACGACCACCGTATTGCAATGTGCTTTTCACTAGTTGCATTAAGCGATACGCCGGTCACAATAAACGACCCAGGTTGTACACGCAAAACCTTCCCAGACTATTTTACCCGCTTTAAAACTTTATATAGCGCGTAAAAGCCTTGTAAAAATGAGTCAGAGGTTAATGAAGGGCAATGTAGGTTAACCCTTTAGTTGCTTCGTTGATCTGAATCAGATTTATCCTAATGTACAATGCCGACTCTAAGAGGCGGCATTGCTTATCTCTCACTAAAGCGTATAATTGCGCGCGATTTTTAGTAATTTAAACGATGGAGCAGGTATGCATTCCACACCCGTAGTCACGGTTGACGGTCCTAGTGGTGCAGGCAAAGGTACGTTAAGTAGCTTGCTAGCAAAAAAATTAGGGTGGCACTTTCTAGATAGCGGCGCAATTTACCGCGTATTAGCAGTTGCTGCACTACACCACGACCTTCCGTGTGATGATGAAGAATGTGTTGTTCCTCTAGCAACCGGTCTTGATGTTAGTTTCGAGACGAATGGCGATACCACTCGCATTATTTTGGAAGGCGAAGACGTTACAGACGATATTCGCACCGAAGAAGTTGGCGCCGTGGCGTCAAAAGTTGCAGCATTACCTCGTGTTCGCGAAGCGCTACTTCGCAGACAGCGTGCTTTCCAACAAGATCCAGGTCTTGTTGCTGATGGCCGCGACATGGGGACCGTGGTATTTCCTGATGCGCCTGTAAAGATTTTCCTTACAGCAAGCGCAGAGGCCCGTGCTGAACGGCGCTATAGCCAGTTGAAAGCAAAGGGCATGGATGTTAATATTGCGCGCCTTTTAACCGATATCAAGGCAAGAGACGAGCGCGATACACAACGTGCGGTGGCTCCTTTGGTACCGGCACAAGATGCAGTAATTATAGATTCAACGGACTTGGATATTGACCAAGTCTTTGAAAAAGCGATGGATATTATTTCCTCACGCCTTTAATGACGAGAGCTGATCGCATCCAAAGCAGTGTTGCTACAGGAAGTGGCGACTAATTTTAATAACCCCGCGTTATCCGGATAAGAAGCGTGGATATCAACTTAAAAGTTTATTTGAGACTTATGACTGAAAATTTTGCACAACTTTTTGAAGAAAGCTTACAAGAACTAGAAACACGTCCTGGTTCAATTGTAAAAGGTACTGTTGTTTCTATCGACAAAGACATCGTTCTTGTTGATGCAGGCTTGAAATCAGAAAGTGCTATCCCAGCTGACCAATTTAAAAATGCTGAAGGCGAACTAGAAATCGCTATCGGTGACCAAGTAGACGTTGCACTAGATGCAGTTGAAGATGGTTTCGGTGAAACTATCCTTTCTCGTGAAAAAGCGAAGCGTCACGAAGCTTGGGTTGAGCTGGAAAAAGCTTACGAAGATAAAGCTACAATTAAAGGCGTTATCAACGGTAAAGTTAAAGGCGGTTTCACTGTTGAAGTTAACAGTGTACGCGCGTTCCTTCCTGGTTCTCTTGTTGACGTACGTCCAGTACGTGACACTACGCACCTTGAAGGCAAAGAGCTTGAGTTTAAAGTTATCAAGCTAGACGCTAAGCGTAACAACGTTGTTGTTTCTCGTCGTGCAGTTATCGAAGCAGAAAGCAGCGCAGAGCGCGAAACGCTTCTTGCTAACCTTGAAGAAGGTCACGAAATCAAGGGTATCGTTAAGAACCTTACCGATTACGGTGCGTTCGTTGACCTTGGTGGCGTAGACGGTCTTCTACACATCACTGATATGGCTTGGAAGCGCGTTAAGCACCCAAGTGAAATCGTGAATGTTGGTGACGAAATCAACGTTAAAGTACTTAAGTTCGACAAAGAGAAGCAGCGCGTTTCTCTTGGTATGAAGCAAATGGGCAACGATCCATGGCAAGAAATTGCGTCTCGTTACCCAGAAGGTACTAAGATCAACGGTCAGGTTACTAACCTTACTGATTACGGCTGCTTCGTTGAAATCGAAGACGGCGTTGAAGGTCTTGTACACGTTTCTGAAATGGACTGGACTAACAAGAACATCCACCCATCTAAAGTTGTTAACCTAGGTGACACTGTAGATGTAATGGTTCTTGAAATTGACGAAGAGCGTCGTCGTATTTCTCTAGGTCTTAAGCAGTGCATTGCTAACCCTTGGGAAACATTTGCTGAGTCACACGAAAAAGGTGACAAAGTGTCTGGTAAGATCAAGTCAATCACTGACTTCGGTATCTTCATCGGTCTTGACGGCGGCATCGACGGTCTAGTTCACCTTTCTGACATCAGCTGGAACAAGTCTGGTGAAGACGCGGTTCGCGACTACAAGAAAGGCGATGAAATCTCTGCAGTTGTACTACAAGTCGACCCAGAGCGTGAGCGTATCTCTCTTGGCGTTAAGCAAATCGAAGAAGATCCTTTCAACAAGTATCTGACAGATAACAAGAAAGGTGCTATCGTTACTGGTACAGTAACAGCAGTTGATGCGAAAGGCGTTACTGTAAACCTAGCTGAAGAAGTTGACGGCTACATCCGCGTTGCAGATCTTGCTGTAGAGCGTGTTGAAGACGCAACTGAAGTAGCAAGCGTTGGTGATAGCATCGAAGCGAAGTTCATGGGCGTTGACCGTAAGAACCGCACTGTTAACCTATCTGTTAGAGCGAAAGATCAGGCTGACGAAAAAGAAGCTATCGATAAAGTTAACCAGCAAGAAGATGTTGGTTTCGCTAACGCGATGGCAGAAGCATTTAAAGCTGCTAAAGGCGAATAATGCTTTTGTGGGTGTGCATCTGCACACCCAATTCGCGATAGCTGTTTAAACAATAATATTGACAATGAGGTTAAGCATGACCAAGTCTGAATTAATTGAACGGCTCGCGGATCAAGCGCGTCATATTCCGGCGAAAGAACTCGAACTGGCTATTAAAGAACTTCTAGAGCAAATGGCGCAGACCCTTCAAAAGGGCGAGCGTATTGAAATTAGAGGCTTCGGCAGTTTCTCTCTTCACTATCGCGCTCCACGCGTAGGTAGAAACCCAAAAACGGGTGAAACAGTGAAACTGGACGGTAAATATGTACCGCACTTTAAGCCCGGTAAAGAGCTTCGTGAAAGAGTAGATGCCTCAATCGCATAATGCATTTTAAAAGCCGCTGTAAAGCGGCTTTTTTGTGTCTGATGATAAAAATCATCATATTTGGTATAACTTACTGTCAAGCTTAAATTCACGAATACCCCGATATACTTTTGTTTAATTTTTAATGCCTATTGACCCCGACTTAAATAGGGTTATATATTATTCTGATAATAATAAACGGTATACATAGATGTAATGTCAGCCGGCGACGAACAAGCAATAATAAAGCAGTACCAGCCGCTCATTCGCGCGTTAATTCCTTATGAACAACAAAATAGGTTGTTAGAGGGAATTAACAAGTTTTCGAAGCGTTTGCCCAGTAGTGTCCGAAAAGTCGTGAAAGAAGAGGTTGTTCGATTAACATCGTTAACCGACGCACCTGCTGATAATTCTGCCTTTGCCCAATTCCCTGTAATGAAATTCAAGCACTTCGGTGTTCAGATGCGCCTTGATAAAGTTGGCGCGCAGATCCTCAAAAACGAGACATCGCTTTATCAAGACAGGTACACCGTAGGTGTGTTTGAGTCAGTAATGAACTCAGACTTCTACCAAAACCAGATAAAAAAAGAACAGTTTAAAAAAATCGTTGATGCGTTCAATGTTGAGAGTCAATCATTTACTGATATCGACTTCGGTGATGACATTGCCATCCGCCCAAACTTTACTCTGTCTTCTCCTGACTTTGAGAAAGGTCGACATTGCTCCATAAGCTCTATGTCGCATAGAGGTATTGCACTGGAAACAAAAAGGCCCCCCAATGCATCAACTGGCGATATTATCACTTTCACTATCCCAGAAGTTAAAGGCCTAACCAAAGAACCTACTGAAATTACCCTTGAACTAGAGTCTGTAAAATACAATAAACATTTAGGGAAATACGAAACGTCATTTAATTTTTTAGATGACGTCGATAAGGGGTTTTTAGCAACGCTCAAACGTTATGTTTCGGTAACTGCCTATAAGCAACCACTGCAGCGAGATTTAGAAATAGAGCGTGCTATGCAAGAACTAGAGCGCGACCGAATACTTGAAAATAGCCCATGGATGCCGGTATTTCTCGCGCCAGAAGGAAAGTCGCTCAAACCTATCATTGCACTTTTTACCAAAGCTAATGTTGAACACAATGATGCAGGTAAGCTACTGGCAAGCTTGCAAGATAAGCCTATATTCGAAACGTTAGTTGATGAGTTGCGAAAGTACAACGAAGCTTATGTATTTCACGGCAACATTAAAACCAAAAATGGTAACGTACAGATAACCGCAACGCATAGGCAACTCCTTGCGCTTAAACAACTTAATGCGCTTGTGTATCTGCTTGCTAAAGGTGGTGACTTCATTTGTACGCACTGTCGACTCGATAGTGTAACCCGTGAAGATAAACAAAAAGCCTTTGCTATTCACGATATTGCGAGTAAAGAATTTGAGCAGCTTGCCCAGATCTCCCATGTTTTATACTGCAAAGATGTTTCAGCCTACCTCACAAACTTAACGCTTTCTGCTAAATGCGATTTCAAGCCTTTGTCTAAAACGTTGAAAGCTAGCGGTGACAACTGGCGCATAGATTATGTCATGGAAGAAGATTTAGATAGACGGAGTGAAACTCGCTACGTTATCGATAAACCCGCTTCCATTAAAGTAGGCTTGCTTACCTCTCTTGACGCGCGAGTAGCCGATTTAAGCGCCAGCGGTATGAAATTGACAGTTGCGCCGCACAGCGATCTGCAAAAAGAGATACGAGTTTCTGTGCCGGAACTAAAAATTAAAGGTGAAAAATATAAGGTTGTGCATTACCAAGCTGAAACTGGCGTGGTCAGGCTATGCCTCGTAGAAGACACACGCAAAGCTAAAGTGAGCTCTAACGTCGATCACATGGTTGAAGAGAATACGGCTTATTTTAAAGTGAGAGATATTGCTCGTATTCAGCGATCAACACATCGTTACATTTGGGAGCTTGCCGTAAGGCATATGCCGTCGCTATCGGTACTTTGCGTAATGAATAGGTTTACACTCGACAGGCTAAAAACCGTCTATCAAAGCGATGCCTCCGACGATCTTTATCCTTTTTCACGTACACAAAATATCATCCCGCTTCATGGTTTCTTTGCAGACAAAGGTCAGGCAAAGCCTAAATCCCAAATATTAGAAGCCATGTTTAAAGAAACCTCTGAAAAAGCTTTAGTTGTGCATTGCGTTAGAAAAAGCGACAGCCGTCTCGTATACATAAAAGAACGCGATTTTTTGTTCTCTAAGCTACGTATGCAAATCAAAACTCAGTTAGATGAAGAAAAAATCCAGTTAAGTGCTACTGATGTTACCGCAATACGCTGCCACGGGGCTATAACACCGTTGACCAAAAAGCGGCTAGCTCAGCTTTCGAAGTTAGATAAAGCTATGTATGACAAGCTTGAAACTATGCAAGCAGGTTATACTCACTGTATTTTCATTACGAATATGTCTGCGCTTCACCATGATTTAGTGGTAGATAATCTCATAGCAAAACCTCAGCGCCATGAACTTGATGGTGAAGGGGCAGCTTAATATCATTTTTGCATTCCCACGTTTTGCTAGGGTACTTGTCGCACCTTCTGAGTGGAAAATCATCTATGTGTATTGGTATAACATCATTTCCAACACGCTTTTAGTGTTATCTCTTTTCGCATTTTGCTATTCTTGTAAATAAATCAACAAAAAAGGGTTGAGTGTTGAAAGGGATCCTAGCGTTTCTCATTATCTTAGTGCTACTTGCCATTGCATTTGTGATTGGCTCTCAAAATGAAGCACAAGTAACAGTTAATTATCTAATTGCTCAGGCGAATCTTCGCTTATCAACATTGATTGCGATTACACTTTCAATAGGCGTGGGTATCGGCATTTTAATCATGTTAATGAGTTGGCTGAAGTTACGTGTTCAGTTGATGTCTGCGCAATCGAAAATACAGAGTTTGGAACAAGACCACTAATGCTCGAACTGCTGTTTCTCCTTTTACCTGTTGCGGCAGGGTACGGTTGGATAATGGGCCGAAACAGTGTCCGTCAAGCGCAGCGAAAACAGTCAAGTATCCTATCTAAGCATTACTATAAAGGGCTAAACTTTTTACTTTCAGACCAACCTGATAAAGCTGTTGATACGCTAATTAAAATGATTAACGTAAATAGCGATACGGTGGAAACTCATATTGCAATGGGCAGTTTTTTCCGTCATCGCGGAGAAATAGATCGCGCCATTAAAGTCCATCAAAACTTGGTTAGTCGCGACGAACTCCAGCCCGCCCAACGAGAAAATGCACTTCGAGAACTCGGTCACGATTATACGCTAGCCGGCTTTTTAGAGCGCGCGGAAAACGCATTTCTTCAGCTTTTAAACAGTGAAAAACATTATTTGGTTGCCCAGCAACAGCTGTTTAGCATCTATCAAACCACGAAAGAGTGGGAAAGAGCGATAGAGTTAGCGGAGCGTATGGTGCAATGTCATGGTGATAATGATGACCTGTGCGAACGCTTAGCCCATTTTTATTGTGAACAGGCATCGGTTGAATTGAAGAACGATAGCCAAGGGGCGGCATTGACCTTATTACAAAAAGCGGTAAACGCCGACGAACATGCGGTTAGGCCGTGGCTTATGTTAGGTGATATAGCGCTTGATCAGAAACGCTTTACTGATGCCAACGCGTATTTTACCCAAGTAGCCGAACGCGATATTAATTGGTTCAGCGAAGCCGTGCCTAGCTTAGAAAAAATTGCCGAAGAGACGGACGACTGGGATAGTTTTCAGAAAAACTTAGAAGCGCATTGGCAAGAGTGTGCAACGTCTTATTTAGCCATGGTTGATGTGCTAATGAAGCGCGGTGAAACAGCCCAAGCCGCAGAATATTTATTAGAACAGCTTCGTAAACGCCCGACCATGCGCGGTTTTAAAACCCTCATGGGGCTTTATATAGATCAGCTTTCAGATAAAACTACGGCTGATAGTTTACGCTTACTTAAAGAATTGGTTGAAAAGCAAATGTTGCAGCGCCCTAAATATCGCTGTGGCAGCTGTGGCTTTTCCGGCCGAAAATTATATTGGTTATGCCCTAGCTGTAAAAAGTGGGGTGTAGTCAAACCTATTAAAGGGCTAGACGGAGAATAAAAGAACATGCATGACCCACGCGTTATTGTTGCATTAGACTATGACAATAAAGACACTGCATTAGCGTTTGTTGATAAATTAGATTCAAGCTTATGCAAGCTAAAAGTGGGCAAGGAGATGTTCACCTTATTCGGGCCGGAATTCGTAAAAGCGCTAATTGCTAAAGGCTTTGACGTTTTCTTGGATCTAAAATTCCACGACATTCCAAATACAGTAGCGAAAGCGTGTAAAGCAGCGGCGGAGCTAGGTGTATGGATGGTAAACGTACATGCATCCGGCGGCCTACCTATGATGCAAGCGGCTAAAGAGGCGATTGCAACAAGCAGTAATCCTCAAACTAAGCTTATTGCGGTTACCGTACTTACCAGCATGGACGAGGCGCAGCTGGCTGATGTAGTAAGCGGCGTAACGCCAGAGCAACAAGTACTGCGCTTGGCAGCACTAACAGAAAAAGCAGGTTTAGACGGCATCGTCTGCTCAGCACAGGAAGCCAGCGCGTTGCGCGAAAAACACAGCGATGACTTTCTATTAGTTACGCCAGGTATTCGCCCTGTAGGCGCTGACGCTGGCGACCAGAAACGTGTTATGACGCCACCTGATGCAATGAAAGCAGGCGTGAGTTATTTGGTAATGGGACGGCCTATTACCAAAGCAGATGACCCTATTGCAGTATTGAAGTCCGTAAACGAATCAATAAACGGTTAGACTTAATGCAAATACAAAAAAGCTCGGATGCCGTGTTCACATACCGAGCTTTTTTCTTTAAGCCATTTTTAAGGCTCTTTATTCACGAGAGTGCTCAAGAGCCATTAAAATAATCGAAAAACCTTATTCGCCTTTAAGCGCTACTTCAGCTGGCGTATAGGTTAAACCTAGTTCTTCACCTAGTGCATCAACTACCGCTTTATAGGTTACTTTACCTTCGTGAACGTTCAAGCCGTTTAGCAAGTGCTTGTCTTCTAACATAGCTTTCGCTGGGCCTTTGTTTGCCAGAGCCAAACCAAATGGCAAGGTCGCATTGTTAAGCGCCATAGTAGAAGTGCGCGCAACGCCGCCAGGCATGTTTGCAACACAGTAGTGAACAACGTCATCAACAATATAAACTGGGTCTTGGTGCGTAGTGGCTTTAGATGTTTCAAAGCATCCGCCTTGGTCAATAGCAACATCTACAAGTACAGAGCCTGGCTTCATCGCTTTAATTTGTTCACGAGTAAGTAGTTTAGGTGCTGCTGCGCCAGGAATAAGGACTGCGCCAACAACAAGGTCGGCTTTAGAAGAGTAATGCTCGATAGCATCAACCGTAGAGTAAACCGTCTTAACTTGACCGTTAAAGATATCGTCAAGCTGGCGAAGACGCGGAAGCGAACGGTCTAGGATGGTGACGTCTGCGCCAAGGCCTAGTGCCATTTTCGCAGCGTTAGTTCCTACAACGCCACCACCAATTACCAATACTTTGCCTGGCGCTACACCTGGTACACCACCAAGAAGGGTACCGCTGCCGCCGTGCGCTTTTTCAAGGTAGTGCGCGCCAGCTTGAACAGACATGCGGCCCGCTACTTCACTCATTGGTGCAAGCAATGGAAGACCACCGCGGTCGTCAGTTACTGTTTCATAAGCAATACAGGTAGCGCCTGACTCAACTAACAACTTAGTTTGCGTAGGATCTGGGGCTAAGTGAAGGTATGTATAAAGTGTTTGGCCCTTACGAAGCATTTTACATTCGTTTGGTTGAGGCTCTTTCACTTTTACAATCATTTCCGCTTCAGCAAACACTTGCTCAGCAGTAGGTGCAATGGCTGCGCCTGCTTCGACATACATTTCGTCAGTGAAACCGATAGCATCACCGGCATTAGTTTCAACAAGAACACTATGACCGTGAGTAACAAATTCTTTTACTGCTGCTGGCGTCAAGCCAACACGATATTCGTGGTTCTTAATTTCTTTTGGTACACCAACTAACATGTATCGTCCTCAATTTTATAACGAGCTTCTATGCGGCTCTGGTTGAACTTTGTTTCGTAGCAATCGGTCTTGAAAGCCCGTAAACCTATTTGGCGAGTATACGTCATAAAAAAACGAACTATCTGCTGAATAATGAAGTTATGTAGCATATAATCCTTTAAAAGATAGCTTGTAAGGTATTTTATATGCTGGTAAAGACGCCTAAACACCTTGACCGGATAGACAGGAATATACTGGTACAACTGCAGAAAAACGGGCGTATATCTAATGTCGAACTTGCTAAAGAGGTGGGCTTAAGTCCAAGCCCTTGCTTAGAGAGAGTCAAGAGATTAGAGACTCAGGGCTATATAAAGGGCTACCACGCGTTAGTTGACCCAGAAAAGCTTGGCGCTGCTATGCTCGTGTTCGTTGAGATTACATTAACCAAAACATCGGTAGATATCTTTGCAGAATTTTCTGCTGCGGTAAAACTGCATGACGATATTCAAGAGTGTCACTTGGTATCTGGTGATTTCGACTTCTTATTAAAAGCCCGTGTTGCGGATATGGGCAGTTATAGAAAACTGTTGGGTGATACCTTATTGCGTTTACCGGGTGTAAGTGAGTCTCGGACCTATGTTGTGATGGAAGAAGTAAAAAGCACATCATCACTGCGCATTAATTTGAAGTAATGAAAGCATGGCTCAATAGCGTGTTTTTATGGTAGGCTGTGCAAAAATACAGTGTTTGTGTGCAACGAAAGGATTGTTGCGGTTCACATACAATAGGGTAGGGGAGCATCCCAATAGCTTTCTTAATAGGCTCAGCTACTTACCAACATTACTCAAATAATAATTATTTAGGGATTGCAAAGAGTTCGCTAAGCTCTTTGTAGCGTTTAACGCAAAGATAGTACGTATAGGCTAAGACCATTAGTCGATATAAAACTACATGCGATAGAAATTGAAGGTTCTTTAGGGTTATGGCGCGATTAACAGGGGTTCAGCGAGTGTGGGAAGCAGGCATGATTATCGCCTGTGTTTTCGCCTTCTTCTTATTGCTGGCACTAGTATCTTTTCATCCAGGTGATCCAGGTTGGAGTCAGGCTGGTTTACAATTAGACATACACAATTGGGTAGGGGCAACAGGTGCGTGGGTTGCAGATTTACTGTTGTTTTCATTTGGCTTTCTCGCCTATCTACTTCCGTTCGGTTCTGCCTTCTTAGGCTGGTTCTTATTTCAACACATCAAAGAACTTGATGAGTTCGATTACCTCACTATTGGATTAAGAATTATCGGTGGGCTGTTAATGGCGCTTGGTGCAACGGGCATCGCCAGTATAAATTTTGACGACATTTACAACTTTTCAGCGGGCGGTTTTGTTGGGGACGTTATTAGTTCGGCACTTATACCTTATTTTAATACCGCTGGAACGATCCTCTTGTTGCTTTGCTTTTTTTGTACCGGGTTTACTCTATTAACAGGTATAAGCTGGCTTACCATTATTGATAGATTAGGGGAAGGGACGCTATGGTTGGGTCGCAAGAGCCTGTCTGCACCTCAAAGTTTGCTGGCACTTGAAATGCCACGTTTGGCGTTAGCCAATAAGTCTTCCAACCAAGAAAGTGCTGACACCGCAGAGCTGGATATTACCAGTATGCGGGCAGAACCCTTGGCGTCTTCAGTAAAAGCTCAGGAACAGCCACAGCAACCGCAAACGCCTACGCAGAGAGCTACTCCGACTCGCAATGAACCCTCTTTCAGTATTGATGAGCTTGATGATGAGCCACCGTTTTATACTTATGATGGCAGCGATAAGGCGCAAGCTGAAGGTAAGTCGACGCAAGATAGCGAAAACTTACGAAGCGATGAAGCGCTTTCAAATGCGAGCGAAAGTGAACCTGAGACGAAGAAGTCAGCATTTTCATTATCAAGTATGCGCAATGCGGTAACGGGTAGCTTTAAAGATAAATCAGGCTTGGATAAATCTAACCAAGATGAGCCACTGTCGCCGGAAAGTGAAAGTATTCAAAGTGAGCCTCAGGTCCAGCAAAGCCCGCATATTAATTTTGATGAGCTAGAAGAATTTGACGAAGACTTACCCTATGAAACAGGAAGTAAGCCCGCGCCTTCGGTAAGTGTTAGCGAAACACCTGCGCCAGCACCTGCAGAACAGGCACAAACAGCGAGTCAAGAAAGCAATCAAGCATTCACGCCTGCAGCACTTGGTGCTAAGCCGGTTAAAGCGAAATCGAATGAAATTGACCCTGATTTGCCACCTATGCCGTCGTTCGATTTGCTTGAACGTGCTGACAAACACGAAAATCCGCTGACGCCGGAAGAGATTGAAGGTATTTCTCGCCTTGTTGAAGAAAAGCTGGCTGATTTCAATATTGAAGCCACTGTAGTGGGTGTGTACCCAGGGCCAGTAATTACGCGTTTTGAGCTTGATTTAGCGCCTGGCGTTAAAGTGAGCAAAATTACAGGGTTATCAAAAGACTTAGCCCGTGCAATGTCAGCTATTTCAGTTCGTGTAGTAGAGGTTATTCCAGGTAAGTCGGTTATTGGGTTAGAACTTCCCAACAAAAAACGTGAGATGGTGCGTTTGAGTGAAGTAATTAGCTGCGATACCTTCCAGTCTAACAAATCGCCATTAACCATGGTTTTAGGTGCAGATATCTCTGGTCAGCCGGTAGTGGTTGATTTAGCTAAAATGCCTCACCTTCTTGTTGCCGGTACTACAGGTTCAGGTAAATCTGTGGGTGTGAACGTGATGATCTTGAGTTTGCTTTATAAAAGCACGCCTGAAGACGTTCGCATGATCATGATTGACCCGAAAATGCTTGAGCTTTCGGTTTACGAAGGTATACCGCATTTGCTTGCTGAAGTGGTTACTGACATGAAAGAAGCCGCCAATGCCCTTCGCTGGTGTGTAGGTGAAATGGAACGTCGTTATCGCCTAATGAGCGCTCTTGGCGTACGTAACCTAAAAGGCTATAACGCCAAGGTAGAAGAAGCTATTGCGAACGGCACACCAATTAAAGATCCGCTTTGGAAGAATGAAGAAAGTATGGATGCCGAAGCGCCAGATTTAGCAAAACTTCCAGCTATTGTTGTGGTAGTGGACGAATTCGCCGACATGATGATGATTGTGGGCAAAAAAGTTGAAGAGCTTATTGCACGGATCGCACAGAAAGCACGTGCTGCGGGTATACACCTTATTCTCGCTACACAGCGTCCGTCTGTAGATGTAATTACAGGCTTGATTAAAGCGAATATTCCAACCCGTTGTGCATTCCAGGTATCAAGCAAAATAGATTCAAGAACCATTCTCGACCAACAAGGCGCAGAAACCTTGTTAGGTATGGGGGACATGCTTTACCTACCACCGGGAAGCCCAGTACCTACCCGAGTGCATGGTGCGTTTGTAGACGATCACGAAGTGCATGCGGTAGTGGCCGATTGGCAAAAACGCGGTGAGCCAGAATACATAGACGAGATCCTGAATGGCGAGGCAACGGCGGAAGTCTTACTGCCAGGTGAGCAGCCTGAGGGTGAAGACCAAGAATTCGATGCATTCTACGACGAAGCCGTAGCGTTTGTTACCGAAACTCGTCGTGCGAGTGTCTCAAGCGTGCAGCGTAAATTTAGAATCGGTTACAACCGCGCAGCGCGCTTGGTTGAACAAATGGAAATGAGTGGTGTCGTAAGTGCACAGGGGCATAACGGAAACCGTGAGGTGCTTGCACCGCCGCCCCACAAAGAATAACGAATGGATTGAATAAATGAATAAAGCAGTTTCGGTTTATTTTATAAGCGCACTAGCCGCCGGCGGACTAACGATAAATGCCACCAACGCATCGGCGGAATTAGCTTCTACAGAGTTAGTTACTAAAGGCAGCATAGACACCACAGGTATGGCGCACCAAAAAAGTAACAATGACTCAGTGAGTTCATCGCTGCAGGCGCGATTGAGCAACATGAAACAGTTCCGTGCAGGCTTCGACCAAACAGTGGTAGACGCCCAGCAAAATGTGGTGCACGAGGCCCAGGGTAAGCTAACCATGACCCGTCCCAATAAGCTTCGCTGGGAAACCACGTTTCCTGATGAAACTTTGCTGGTAGCTGATGGTGAAGCGGTGTGGAATGTAGATACTTTCGTAGAGCAGGTGACGGTGCTTTCTCAAGATAATGCGATTAAGGATAACCCTATCGTTTTGCTTACATCGACAGATGAAGCAACCTGGTCGAAGTTTTCTATCAGCCAAATGAACAGTGGTGTATCTGCTGGTAATTCGGCCAATGACGTCAAAAGTGATAATGCCTTGCGAAGTTATCAAATCACTCCAAAAGAAGAAGGCGGTCAAATCCTAACGCTAACTTTAACCTTCAATCAAGATAACGAGCTCACTTCACTTAATATGCTTGATGCACAACAGCAAATCAGCACGTTAGTGTTCAATAATATTGAGACTCGCTTTCCAGTACCCGCCGATACATTCTCAGTTGATATTCCAGATAGCTTCATAGTTGATGACCAACGTTAATCAAGAGTTTGCGCCGCTGGCGGCGCGAATGCGCCCGGTTTCCATAGGCGAGTACAGCGGCCAAGACCATTTACTTGGTGAAGGCAAGCCACTTCGTAAAATGTTAGAGGCAGGTCACTGTCATTCTATGATTTTGTGGGGGCCGCCGGGTACCGGAAAAACTACTCTTGCGGAGCTAATCGCTCAGTACACTAATGCGTCTGTATTGCGTATTTCAGCCGTTACATCCGGAGTGAAAGACATTAGGGCCGCTATGGATACGGCAGAAGAAAACGCCCGATACAATCAGCGAACGTTGCTTTTTGTAGATGAAGTTCACAGGTTTAATAAGAGCCAGCAAGATGCGTTTTTGCCATTTGTTGAATCGGGTGTGGTCACCTTTATTGGTGCAACGACAGAAAACCCCTCATTTGAATTAAATAAAGCGCTTTTGTCCCGAGTCCGTGTTTACGTGCTAAAAACACTTGAACAACACGCGTTATCTGAATTAATCGATAGAGCGCTGAGTGATAGCGAAAAAGGCCTCGGCGACCGAGCCCTTGGTATTGAAGAAACAGCAAGAAACGCCCTTATAGACTTGAGCGGTGGCGATGCTCGCCGTCTTCTTACGTATTTGGAGCTAGCCGCAGACTTCACTAGCGCTAGCGACATTACCGTCAGCGATGTTGAACACGCGGTGGGCGAAAAAGTAGCCAGCTATGATAATAAAGGTGATACCTTCTACGACCTAATCTCCGCGTTTCATAAATCTGTTAGAGGCTCAGATCCAGACGCAGCCCTTTACTGGTACGCAAGAATTCTTGATGGCGGGGGAGACGCGCTGTATGTAGGAAGACGTCTACTTGCTATCGCGTCTGAAGACATTGGTAATGCAGACCCAAGAGCAATGCAACTTTGTATTAATGCCTGGGACACGTTTCACCGAGTAGGGCCTGCAGAGGGCGAGCGTGCCATCGCACAAGCCGCCGTTTACTGTGCCTTAGCTGCAAAAAGTAATGCGGTATATATGGCATTCAACGAAGCAAAAGCATTGGCACGTAAAACATCCGACGCTCCGGTTCCCATGCATTTACGCAATGCGCCTACGTCGCTAATGAAAGAGCTAGGCCACGGCGATGGTTACCGCTATGCGCACAACGAGCCGAACGCGTTTGCCGCGGGTGAGTCTTACTTGCCAGAAAGCCTTACCGGAACTCGCTTGTATAACCCTAATGAACGCGGTTTAGAGAAAGCTTTGAAAGCCAAGCGTGAATTTCTCGATTCACTTAATGCGAGAAGTAACAATAAAAGGTAAAGTTGCAGACAAGTAACTCAACTAGTTCAGATTATATGAATTAGTTAATAAAAAAATGCGCTAGGGAGTTTTCGTGCCTCAAGGGTTAGCTTTGTATTGTTTTATTGCCGCTGGCGGTGCGACCGGCGCCTGTTTACGCTATTTTGTTACCACAAGTGTTGATTCCTTATTTGGAAAACACATGCCGTTTGGTACACTAACGGTGAATGTGGTCGGGTCGTTTGCACTCGCATTACTGTACGGTTTTATCGAACGTCATGATTTAAGCGACTCTCCTTACCGAGCGCTTATCGGTGTAGGGTTATTAGGTGCCTTTACCACATTCTCAACATTTTCCGTTGAAACCTTAACTTTATTAGAAAACGGGTTGTGGCTTAAAGCCGCAGCAAATGTATTTCTTAACGTTGGCGCTTGCCTAATAGCAGGTTGGCTAGCCATTCAATTAATGAAAGGATAATTAGAAACACATGTTAGATCCAAAGTGTTTGCGAAGCGATATAGAACAAACAGCTAAGCGATTGGCTGCCCGTGGTTTTAACCTCGATGTAGCAGCTTTCAGTTCGCTTGAAGAAAAAAGAAAAACACTTCAGTCCAGAACACAGGATCTGCAAAACGAGCGAAACGTACGAAGTAAATCCATTGGTAAAGCAAAAGCGCAAGGTGAAGATATTGCGCCGCTTCTCGCAGAAGTGGGTAAGCTTGGTGACGAGCTTGATGCCGCTAAAGCAGAGCTTAGCGAACTGCTAGATGAAATTAATACCTTTACCCAAGGCATTCCTAATTTACCACATGAATCGGTGCCGGAAGGTGAAAACGAAAACGACAACGTGGAAATTTCTCGTTGGGGCGAGCCGCGTACGTTTGATTTTGAAGTTAAAGATCACGTAGATGTTGCTGAAGGCTTAAACAACGGCTTAGATTTCGCCACCGCAAGTAAGCTTACGGGAAGCCGCTTTGTAGTGATGCGCGGCGATATTGCTCGCCTAAATCGTGCAATTGCTCAGTTCATGCTAGATACCCATACCCAAGAGCATGGCTATCAAGAAATGTACGTGCCATATTTGGTTAATGCTGACAGCTTATACGGTACAGGCCAGTTGCCTAAATTTGGTGAAGATCTTTTCCACACCAAGCCAGCAACAGAAGAGGGGCAGGGGCTAAGCCTTATACCAACGGCAGAAGTACCGCTGACAAACATTGCCCGTGATGAAATATTAGATGCGAAAACACTGCCAGTGAAAATGACGGCTCACACGCCTTGCTTCCGCTCTGAAGCTGGTTCGTACGGTCGAGATACCCGTGGCCTTATTCGTCAGCATCAGTTCGATAAGGTAGAACTTGTACAGTTAGTCAAGCCGGAAGATAGCTTTGACGCGCTAGAAGCACTTACAGGACACGCAGAAGTTATTCTTCAAAAGCTAGAATTACCGTACCGCAAAGTGTTGCTTTGTACTGGTGATATGGGCTTTGGTGCATGTAAAACCTACGATCTTGAAGTATGGCTACCTGCGCAAAATACCTATCGTGAAATTTCTTCATGTTCAAACATGTTGGACTTCCAAGCACGACGCATGCAGGCTAGATTCCGTAACCCAGAAACGAATAAACCTGAACTTCTTCACACATTGAATGGTTCTGGTTTAGCGGTAGGGCGCACGCTTGTTGCTATTTTAGAGAATAATCAGCAAGCAGACGGAAGCGTTACGATTCCAAAAGCGCTAGTGCCTTATATGGCAGGGCAGGAAGTGATTAAGGCAAGCAATTAACCCACTTTGAAGTGGCGAATCATTTCTGCCAGTAATAATATGAAATCCGATATGAGTATTCGTATCGGATTTTTTTATATTATTGATGGATATTCTTTATGTGCGGATTTATACAGCGTATTACTGACTCACCTGACGTTATTGCGCTACTTGAAGAAGTCGGGCTAACACAAACCATTCCGCTTTTTGTCAACGAATCTTCCACAAGCAATGTCATTAACTTTTATCCCGCATTTGGAAAAGCAGCTGAACGGCAAATAACCAATATAATCGTATCTAGTGATAGCACAATAGATGCGACATGGTGGTTTGATGCTAAGCCCGTTGGCAACACGCTAGAGGTTGGGAACAGAACAACATTTAACGCCCGAAACTTAGATAGCCCTTATTGGGGAAAGTTTATTCGTGAACGGCGGGCTATAGTTGTAGCAACGGCAGTAGGTGAGTCTAACCCGGTTGGAAAAGGAAAATCACATTATTTAATGAAGCCCACAAGCGGCGCCTTACTTATTGGCGCGGTATACCGGCGGTTTAGTAATGGGTTGTTTTCCTGTGCGGTGGTGACACGTCCGCCCATAGATGGCTTTAGTCAGTATCATGAAAAATCTATTCCATGCTTTCTTCCTCACGATAGTCACGCTATTAATGCGTGGCTAACCGCTGACAAACATAGCTCGTTAAATGATGAGGTAGAGTATATTTTGAATAACCCTTGCATTTATACCGACCTTGAAGTAACGCGAGTAAAAACGTTTAAAAGCGCTCAGGCAATGGGGGAAGTCAATATATTAAAGGCTGACGAAAACTATTGATTTAAACTAGCAAGAGAACAAAATAAAGGCGGCAATAACAACAGCCGCCTGTGATAACCTCTGTGCTAAATAACGCTTTATTTAAGGTAAGAAAGCAAGGTTTCCTCGTCCGCACCTAAAACATTCTTTTTCACTTCTTTATCGACCACATCTGAACATTGAGATGACATTCCGTTTCTCAATTTGCCAAGAAACCCTGGCCCGCTAATAATATCTATTGAGCCTAGCGCACCTCGTTTACGCTCGCCATCCAGCCAGTCAGCAATGTCACTGGCAAATCGTTCATCTTCGAGTTCAGCGGCATCTTTTCGGTTCATGCTATCAACGCCCTGTACCTGCGAAGCGGGAGCCGATTGCCTGCCGGGTTTATCTGTATAAATGTCTTGGTCACTCGCGCCACTAAACTCATTGTGCCATTTCTTTATTTCAACAAGCGCACTTCCGTGGTTGGTATAGGTGTAAGCTGTGGCGTTGTCGTGGTTGGCCACAATTACGTAGTGTTTCTGAACTGTCATACAGCCTCCTATGTCCATTTATGTAAAACATTCACGTTTATGGTGTTTGGTGAAAGACAAGTATGAAAAATGTGCCTAAAACCTCAGTTAAAACGCTAATGTAAAAGAGGTGTTGCAATATCAACACCAAAGCCAAGAAAGATAACAATAGGGTGGCGCTTCTTATAGCTACTTCGAATTAAGCTTCAACCCGAGCAGCAACTTAACGAGTGCTTTTAGTAGAAGGCTAGTAGGAGGGGTTAAGCCTTGTCGATACACAACTATCGATACTGCGATATGACGAGCAAGTAATCTCAAGGAATGTGCGAAAGGGAAAAATGCTAGCAGAGGGGCGCTAGCGCTTTAAATACAATGCGTAATCGCCTTTACAAGCACTTAGCCGGTTTGGGCAACCCAGCCAGCTTAGTGGCTTGCTTAGCCGGGCCTTTCTTAAAGAGTCGCTGCAGGTAGCGGCTATTACCTTTTTCTGGCCCAAACTTATTGGCCATGGCTTTCACCAAAGCACGAATCGCTGGGCTGGTTTCGTATTCTTCATAGAATGCGCGTACGAAGCGCACCACTTCCCAGTGGGCTTCTGTTAATTCAATGTTCTCTTCTTGCGCCAGCAACTCAACCATATCTTCTTCCCAAAGGGTATAGTCAAGTAAATACCCGGCTTTATCAGTAGGGATCGCTTGCCCCTTATAATTGAAGCTATAGGTTTCTTGTGTCATGAAAGGGGTATCCAGTGCTGATTTTTTGCTGATATTGCAGCAAGTTCTTTGTGGGAAATTGGGTTAATATGTTCAGGCAGATTTGCGCCCCTAGTAGCCGCATCTGTACTCAAGAACGACAGGTTAAGCGTTGACTTGTCTTTTGCCGTGCTTGTTACTGTGCTTTTTACCGTATTGACCAGTTCCTCAAAAAACGCGGTGTTTAACGTAGGGGCATAAACGCCATCACCAACGAATACTACATATGCAGAGGTCGCTTGCTGAAAGGTGGCTTCAATAAGCTGTTTGTATTCAGTGCTCAAATTTGGCGTTGAAATAGTAATAAGCATTAGAATGTCACCACATGATCTACGCTTTGGATAAGCGTGACCTTTTCTTTTGGGGTTATCCACTCACAGTCTAACTCATCAACTAAATTGTTATTGGAAAGAACCTGCTCAATGTCGTAGGTATCTGCACTTGCTTTACACACAAAGCATTCTTCGATATCGAAAAACGGCATGCTAGCTAAACGTTTGGTGTGATTTTTTAGTCCTTTGGTAGACGCTGCCTTAACAAGTTGCAGTACACCTTGGTTTTCAAAAAGCACTTTAACATCGTGCCCATAGTTTGTTGCAGCAAGCGCAAAATCTAAACCGTCTTGGCTTTTAGCATTGGAAAAGGGGCTTTGCGTAAACCTAATAAGTAGTTGCGCCATTAGAATTGTACCAGCCTGTTGCAATCATGGAGCGCAGTGAAGAATTCGCCCAAGCCTGCTTGCTCGAAAGGCGCGGTTAAGTTGGCCTGAGACAACCCATTCTCTTTCGCCTCTAACTCACTAACAATACCTCGCTTAACGGCGGCGGTAATGCATACAAGTAGTTTCACGTTGTGTTCAGTCGCTAGAGTCTTCCAGCTTTCAAGTACGAACAGCTCGTCACCCGTCTTTAGCATTAAGTTATTGGTGTGGTGTACACCTTCGCTATAAAAGAAAACGTTATTTATTACATCACCATTATCGATTACACCTTGTGCAAAGGCGAGGGCACGTAACGCGGTATCGCCTTGAAACGGTGATGATGTGATAAGTACTGAATATTCTGCCATACAAATAAAAACACCCCGGTTAAGGGGTGTTTCTCTTTTCAACCTTTAACGCTGTTTTAATCGTCGCCACCAAACGCACCTAGAAGTTGAAGGATAGACGTGAACAAGTTGTATATGTTCAAGTATAGCGAAACTGTTGCGCGAATGTAGTTTGTTTCACCACCGTGGATGATACGACTTGTATCAAACAAGATGAAACCTGACATAATAAATACAATCGCTGCACTGATTGCTAAGCTTACCGCTGGAACTGCAAAAAAGATATTCGCGATAGCAGCTACAAGCACTACAACTAGACCTACAACTAAAAAGCCGCCCATAAACGAGAAGTCTTTCTTAGTGGTTAACGCGTAGCCAGATAGCGCGAAGAACACAAGCGCTGTTGCACCTAGCGCTTCCATGATTAAGCCTGGACCCGCAACGCCTAAATAGAAATTAAGCGTGTAACCTAGTGATGCACCCATTAAACCTGTGAATGCAAACACCCAGTAGATACCAGATGCTGAATCAGCTTTTTTCTGAACTACAAATAACGTAATAAAAGCGCCGATAGTCATAACAAGAGACATCATAGGAGAAATGCCTACCGCCATTGCTATACCAGCACAAACCGCACTAAACGCTAGTGTCATCGCAAGCAGCATATAGGTGTTGCGTAGAACCTTGTTCGTCTGCAATACCGATGGTTGAGATGCACTTGAATACATCGAACGTTGATCCATTGTTTCCTCCAACAGGACTTATGATATGACCAAAATGGTACACAATTATTTAGTGTATGTTGTATGGGTTTTAGTTCCCATTTTCAAGTAGTTTCAGATGAAAATGGTGTCAGGTGAATATAAAAACATCTTTTATACGTGCTAAACAGCGTATTTGGTTGAAATCTGGGCACTTAACCAAATTTTTTAATTTTTCGCTTTACAGTCATAAAAATATCATTAAGATACGCAGCACTTCAGGAGAGTTGGCAGAGCCCGGTTTAATGCACCTGACTTGAAATCAGACGTGGGGTCAAACCCACCGGGGGTTCGAATCCCTCACTCTCCGCCATATTAGGAAAACCCGCACATTGTTGCGGGTTTTTTTATGCTTGTTTACTACGTTAAACTTTCGTATAAGACCACAGTCGCATTGTTACATTCCATTCACATGTTTAGGCTTGCGTTTTCTTCGCGCAATCTAAAGGTGTTATGTGTCACAAGAAAGTTCTTCTTATCAAAATCTTCACAAACCAAGTAGTAGCTTTGAGTCACGAGACGACTATTTAAATCACGAATTACAAATACTTTCTCCTAAACGCTGGCGGTTAAACCTGCCCGGTAAAGACTACCGCGTTGAATGGGAAGACTTTGTACCCGGGATGGCTGCAACTATAGGTAAAATAGTTATGGTTGCCGCCGTAGTAGGTGCATTCGCAGCACCGCTAGGGCTATCTCCGGAGTTTGTTATTGAAAACGTGCGCTTTGAATTACTCATTGCAGCAGTCTTGTTCGTTGTACTGATTTCCGGTTTTCTGAACCCGTCAGCTAATTTAGCAGGTACACACGGCCCCTTACTGCCCTTGGTACCCCTTATTGTTGCATCTGGTGGCCACCCCATGGCGCTCGGTCTGCTCATTGGACTCTTTGGTTTTATTTTAGGAATAACGAAGGGCGGCAGTGTGCTTGCTAGGCTAACCAGTAACGGTGTATGCGGTGGATTGCTGTTGTACTTAGGGTTTATTGGCATTACAGGCCAGGTAAAGAAACTCTTTGCGTGGGCAGAAAGCTTCGATATGGCTTACTTAGCCTTCGTGGTGATCATTGCCACTATTTTAATGTATGCATGGCTAGAGCATATTCAAAAGCGCTGGTTAGCCATTCCGCTTGGTGCGGTAATGGCAGCAGCAATAGCTTTTGCTTTTGGTGCGCCGTTTGAGTTCACTACATCGCCTGGCATGCCTAATCTCAATCCTGCGTATTGGTGGGGCGAAGATACAGGCTGGAAACTAGGCCTGCCAGACTGGTCGCATTTTATTGCAGTGCTGCCTTTTGCTGTGCTGGCTGTGTCTATGTGGTCGCCGGATTTCTTAGGCCATCAAGTCTTCCAAAAGCTTAGTTACCCGAAGAAAAGTGAACGAGCGCACATGAATATAGATGACACCATGATTGCTGCATCTAGTCGTCAGGCAGTTGGAAGCCTCCTGGGAGGAGGGAATATCTCATCTTCGTGGGGGACCTACATTATTCCGGCTTCAATCGCGCGCAGACCCATACCCGGTGGTGCTTTGGTTACTGGCTTTTTATGCGTTGTAGCGGCACTTTGGGGTTACCCCATGGATTTAGCAATTTGGCCGCCAGTGCTTTGCGTAGCGCTTATTGTTGGGGTCTTTCTGCCGCTAATGGAAGCCGGTATGCAGATGACGCGTGAAGGTAAAACGACCCAGTCTGCCGCATTGGTAGTGATCTCATCTGTATTAGTTAATCCGGTATTCGGATGGTCTTTTACCATGCTTTTGGATAATTTGGGGCTCGTTGGGTGCAAAGATAGGGCTGGAGAGCTCGGCAAAGCAGGGCGTTGGCTAATTCCAGGAGTTACGTTTTTGGTGTTATGTACCGTTATGGCTCTAATTGGTATGTTCCCGGGTGTGCCCGCGATTATGGAAACCTTCAGAATGTGATGAGGGCTTTAGGGTAAGTTTACTCTTTTAAAGTTTAAGTTACTGAAACCAGATATGTTATTACGCGAACGGCGTCGGAGGTGTTTCTCCACGCCGTTTTTATTTAATTTATTAAGCTGATATCTCTCATCCACTGAAGTTATGTTTCTACTATATAAATTAAGCGTTACGCGTACCGCGATTTACTTGTCCCAGTAGGGCGTACTTTCAAAATAGCTTGATAAAAAGTCAATGAAAACTCTTAGCTTATTAGAAATGAGCTTACGATGAGGATAGACCGCATACAAAGAGATGGCTTGCGGTACGAAATCGTCCAGTATGGACACGAGTTCCCCGTTTTTGAGCGCTTCACCGGCAATGAAGGTAGGTTGAAGTACATAACCTTCACCCTGCTTTGCTACATTGGTTAGGACTTCTCCATTATTGGCGGTTAGCTTAGGCGTCACAGTCTGGGCATTTGCTTTAAGCGCCGCAATAAGCGCTGATTTATCGTTATCGTAGTTGACGTAGGAGTACTCAAGATAGTGTTCAGGTTTTAATTCAGCTGCAAGTTTATCGATACGTGAGGGTGTGCTTGTTGAAACGCACTGAGTGCACTCGCTAAATGTAATGTTGAGAAAGAGACAGGGGCACTTACGTGCAGAACTCCCTTTGCTTCTGTATTGAGCAACCCAAGCTGACTTTCCATATCGGTTACGCTTTCAAGAATATGATTTGCATGTTGCAAACACTGCTGACCAGCCTCGGTTAGGTGAATTTTTCTTGTAGTGCGATTGAATAAACGCGTATCAAGTTGCTTCTCTAATTCGGCAACATACTTGCTTACGAGTTGGTTTGAAGTGTCTAGCTTTTCTGCAGCTTTTGTAAAACTGCCTTCATTCGCAACAACGCAGAAGGTTTTCAGTAGCGATAGTTTATCCATCGTTCAGCCATTCGTCTCAATAAACAACAA
The DNA here is from genome assembly GCF_056160105.1 of Alteromonas sp. ABD4_190. NCBI lineage: Bacteria > Pseudomonadati > Pseudomonadota > Gammaproteobacteria > Alteromonadales > Alteromonadaceae > Alteromonas > Alteromonas sp. ABD4_190. The sequence continues at coordinate 12,558 of NZ_JBSWWN010000001.1, read as the reverse complement.
ATTGTTGGTAATCATTCAATATTTAACCGCTTTATTCAATAGGTGTTGGTAACTATTCTATATGCATCAGGTTAGCGCTGTGCCAACTCAATGAAGTCCGGCGGAGCGTTCAACACTTTTTAAATATGACACTTTCAATTACGAGAGACTTTGAGGATTCAACAATGAACAAGCAATTTCTGAAAAACATTTTTACTTCTAACAACAGTATTTCTAGTTTGGTTTTACGTGTGCCTGTGGGCATTATTCTTACCGCACACGGCGCACAAAAGCTTTTTGCGTGGTTTGGTGGTTATGGATTAGAAGGCACAGGCCAGTGGATGGAAAGCATTGGTTTAGCGCCAGGCTTTTTAATGGCATTGCTGGCCGGCAGCGCTGAGTTTTTTGGCGGGCTAGCGCTTATTATAGGTTTTCTAACACGCCCAGCCGCTTTAGTAAGTGCATTCACAATGGTGATTGCGATTTTTAGTGTACATGCAGCAAACGGTTTATTTATGACTAACAACGGTTACGAGTTTGCACTAACGCTACTTGCTGCAACAGGTGCCCTAGCTATTCAAGGCGGCGGTAAATTTTCAATCGACTCTCTTATTAGTCACAAGCTTGATAAATAGCGGTTGTGAGATTTCTACGACTAACGAAACCGGCCCAAATGCGCCGGTTTCAATGGCTATAGAGCCCTTATATCAATCCGCATAGATAATTGCCCACTCAGAAGACGCTGGCAAGTTTCCTAACGAAGCGTGGGAATGCAGGAATGGTATTCTCTACATCTAACAAGGTATGGTTTTATGCAACAGCGAACGCAAACTCGCCCGTCTGTGCGAATTAACACCGCTTATATCTCTCATGGTGGAGGGCCGCTTCCACTTCTTGAAATGCAGTCAGTAGGAGAGGCGAGAACGCCTGCCTATCACATTGAAATGATTGAAGCGCTCAAAGCATTATCAACAGATTTACCCAAACCTGATGCAGTCATAGTGATTAGTGCCCATTGGGAAGACACTGAAGTCTGTATAACTACTCACCCAGAACCTTCTTTGATTTATGACTATTATGGCTTCCCTAAAGAGGCGTATTCCCTTGAATATCCGGCCAAAGGTGAAGTAGCACTTGCAACTTTATTACTAAAGCGTTTAGCAGGACAAGGCATCGCTGTACGGGAGGATAGGGCACGTGGTTTCGATCATGGAATGTTCATTCCCCTAAGTATTATGTATCCCAGTGCTGATGTACCCTGTATTCAACTATCCATTACGTCTGATTTGGATTCAAAAAAGCATGTGCTATTGGGGGAAGCAATTAGGAAAGCTGTTGAACTCGGGGTAGAGCCTGTAAATAGTGAAGCAAAGAACGAAGTGAATATTTTAGTTTTGGGCTCGGGTTCTTCTTTTCACAATATGCAGGGCTTTTTTGATAGTTCCGATGAGGCAATACGAAAAGCAACGCGCTTTAATAACTGGCTTCAGACAACTATGCAGACCAGTGCCTACAGCGAGAATGAACGCAAAGCTCGTCTTGTTGATTGGTACAGCGCGCCGGATGCGCGATACGCCCATCCTAGAGAAGAGCACCTTCTTCCACTCCATGTTTGTTATGGCGTTAATAACAGAGCAGCTGATAAAGCGATGTCTTTAAAGCTATTAACTAAACCTGCAAGCATGTTTGTGTGGAGTGATTGACCAGTGCTTAACATTGCCGCGTCAGTGCAACACCTGATTGGATAACGGTTGCGTTAAACGAGAGCAATTAAATTTTGAACAGTTTGATTAGCAATTGGTCGTTTGAGTAAAAATGTTAAAATTAGTGCTTTACAGTCCCACATAAATCATTAAGATACGCAGCACTTCAGGAGAGTTGGCAGAGCCCGGTTTAATGCACCTGACTTGAAATCAGACGTGGGGTCAAACCCACCGGGGGTTCGAATCCCTCACTCTCCGCCAAATACGAAAAACCCGCACATTGTTGCGGGTTTTTTTATGGGATAAATTTACTCGCTTTAATATACGGCTATAGCCAAGTATTTAATCTGCACATAATCACATCGATCAAATTCAAACGTGCATAGTCATTTTTGGCATCATCATCTGTCGATGTGAATCGAGACCTAGTGCGAATTCTTAAGCAAGAACATCAATGGCTTTAAAAAACTGTGTTGCATTTTCTACGCTCATTTATATTAGGTTAACGCTGGAAGCGTTTTAAAATAATGAGAACAAGAGCATTCTATACAAAGATGGTTATTATTCTTGCAAAAAGATGAATATTTCACCAGTTGATTGATTTAATTGAAATTAGTGCTTTACAGCGTGCCGTAAATCATTAAGATGAGCGTCACTTCAGGAGAGTTGGCAGAGCCCGGTTTAATGCACCTGACTTGAAATCAGACGTGGGGTCAAACCCACCGGGGGTTCGAATCCCTCACTCTCCGCCATATACAAGAAACCCGCACATTGTTGCGGGTTTTTTTATGGGTGAAATATTTTCTGATCTCATCCTGTCTGTATCTTGTAATTACAAAACATTTCATAAAAACCAAGTTATGTCGCGCTTTATTCACAAAAGCTTGATATATATAAAAAGGTTTACAATCAACTGAAATCTTTACGGCATATAAAAGCGGTGTACGTGTACGTATATCGCTGGTCCTACGCAGTTGATAGTAATAACAAGAATTCAAGAGGACATTATGCAGGCAATGCCCACACTTAATCTTCGGGAAGGCACGGTTGAACAAAAAAGACGGGAAATAAAGGCGTATTTCCTCGACTCATTCAACACATATGAATCACTTTTCTCTTGCCTAGCGAATGACGAGGTCTTTTACGAACGACCTGAGAAACTGCGTCACCCGTTAATTTTTTATTTCGGCCATACCGCCACGTTTTTTATCAATAAGCTCGTGCTCTCAAAGGCTATTAACGAGCGAATTAACCCTAAATTTGAATCGCTTTTTGCTATTGGTGTCGATGAAATGAGTTGGGATGATCTTAACGATGAAAATTACGATTGGCCGAAGGTGGAAGAGGTGCGTCAATATCGCAATCAAGTGCGCACCTTGGTATGTGACCTTATAGATACCATGACTTTCACCATGCCTATCGACTGGGACAGCCCAATGTGGCCTGTAGTGATGGGAATAGAACACGAACGCATTCATTTAGAAACCTCATCTGTTCTAATCAGACAGCTACCCATTGCATCGGTACGCCCCAGCCCAGAATGGCCTGCATGTAGCACTATGCAAACTAATGCTGAAGCGTTAGAGGCTAATGTTTTAATCACCGTTCCGGCACAGAAAGTTATAAATGACAAAGCGTGGGACAGTGCTTATTACGGCTGGGACAATGAATATGGTTCTCAGCAAGAATCCGTTAGCGAGTTTAGTGCGTCTAAATTTCTTGTAAGTAATGGTGAGTATTTATCGTTTGTGCAAGACGGCGGCTATAACAACGCAAAATACTGGGAGGCTGAAGGCAATAAGTGGCGTGAATATACGAAGGCTCAGTATCCTGTATTTTGGATTAAAAAGGGTGATGATTATTTATATCGCAGCATGCTTGAAGAGCATCCACTACCTTTAGATTGGCCTGTGGATGTGAATTATCATGAAGCGAAAGCGTTTTGTAACTACTTGAGTGAAAAAAGCGGTGAGCTTATCCGTCTGCCGACTGAAAATGAATGGCAAGCGTTACGACAGCAGGCTGGTGTAACACAAACCGTATACAGCGAAGGATTCAACATAGCGCTGCAAAAGTATGCGTCGAGTGAACCTGTTAATGTTAATAAGTCCGGCGAATTTTATGATGTTGTTGGCAACGTATGGCAATGGACAGAAACACCCATCTATCCGTTTGAGGGCTTTAACGTTCACCCTTTATATGACGACTTTACAACACCAACATTCGACAATAAGCATAACCTCATTAAAGGCGGTAGTTGGGTATCTACAGGTAACGAAGCAATGAAAGATAGTCGTTACGCTTTTAGGCGCCACTTCTTTCAGCACGCGGGGTTTAGGTATGTTCAAGGAAAGCGAGTTATAGCAGTGAACGATTTTGATTATGAAAGTGATACACAGGTTTCGCAATACAGTGAATTCCATTACGGCGACGAGTATTACGGCGTTCCTAATTTTGCTAAAGCCAGTGCGCAGTTTTGTATTGACGCTATGAAAGGGCGTCAACACGCTAAAGCGTTAGACTTGGGGTGTGCTGTTGGTCGGTCTACCTTTGAACTTGCAAAATACTTCGATCATGTCGATGGCATCGATTTTTCTGCACGCTTTATAAAAACAGCGTTTGAGATGCAAGAACGTGGTGAAATACGCTATAACCTTATAGAAGAAGGTGAACTTACGTCGTTTAAGGCGCGCAAGCTTTCTGCGCTCGGTTTAGATGACAGTGTAGACAACGTTGCTTTCGCACAAGGTGATGCGTGTAATTTGAAGCCGCAATTCACAGGCTACGACTTGATCTTCTTAGGCAACCTTATTGATAGAGTGTATAGTCCAAGAAAGGTATTAACGGACATGGCTACGCGGCTAAATAAAGGTGGATTGCTCGTTGTCGCCAGCCCCTTTACATGGTTGGAAGAGTATACCGAAAGAAGTGAATGGTTGGGCGGCTACAAAGATGAAAATGGTGAAACGCTTAGCTCTACTCAGGCGCTTGAAGATGCATTAGGTCATAGCTTTAAACGAATTGCTGAACCTAAAGACATTCCATTTGTCATCCGAGAAACAAAGCGGAAATACCAACATACGCTTTCTGAATTTAACGTGTTTGAAAAGATAGAATAATGCGGTGTCTGTTGAAGCGCTGTGTCTTTTAAAGCGTGTGTGCAGTATAAAGTGAGCGCGGTACGCGTGTAACGTGCTTATAAGTATAATAGATTTCAGAAGGCCTTTAGCCAATAGTAAATGCGTAAGGCTATATAGATAGGATAATGTGAAGGTGAGCAACGCGCTAAGCCATCTCCCCGTGTTCAACGCTATGCAAAGCGAGTTTATGCCTTACAAGGATGTATGGCAGGCACCTTCTCACCTGAAACTCGATCAAACTCGTCTTAAATATTCAGCGATATTTCGCCGCTTTCAGGGCGCGTCTTCATCTCAAGCGAACGTTGTCGCGTCTCAGCAAGACCCTATTCCAATGTGGATAGCGGATATGGACATCCCGCCTTGTGATGAAATTCTCAGCGCGATTACACAAAACCTTCGCTCTACTTATGGATATCAGTCCCTTGATATCGGTGACGCGATAGCAAAACGTTTTGAGCGTACCACGCAAAAAAGTAGTCGCTTTAACGTAGAAAGTGGCGATGTTGTGGATGTTGCGAGCGTAATAGGAGCAATAGACGTTGCGCTTCACACTTTTTGCCAACCTGGTCAAAAAGTCATGGTTTTAACACCAACCTATTCCCCTTTAACAGAGGCTATTAATAATAACGGCTTAACGCCAGTATCCATTCCAGTCATTCAAAACGCGCGTCAAATTCAGACTAGGCTTTCTGAAGTTTCCGCGACAAAGGGTAGCGACAAGAGTCGTCAGGAAGACGTCGAAGGTTCTTACTCAACTATAGATACTTCAGCCTTCGATAGTGCTGCGGCTGCATTCGTGATTTGCCATCCTAATAACCCTACAGGTACAGTGTTAAGTGCAGAAGAGCAGCGTGTTATTATGAGCTTCTGCGCCAAGAACGATATTTTAATGATCACTGATGAGGTACACAGCGAGTTTGCATTTAACTCGTCAAATGAACCAACGCTAATCCCCATGTTTGGTGCAGAGATAAGCAATAAGAGCGAGAGGCGCCAAGAAAGTCAAAACGGTGGTAACATCCATACTCATCAACTGCCACGCATTATCCACATCAATAGCGTATCTAAGGCGTTTAACCTAGCGAGTATTCCAGGTGCATCGTATGCGGTCATTAAGGATAAAACGATCAGAGAGACGTTTGCCCAAGCTATTAATAGCAGGCACCTTAACGCAAGTAACTTAGGAAAAGTTGCGTTGATTGCCGCCTATGAGAAGGGAAGTACTTGGTTAGACAGCGTAAAAAGTGCGTTGAGCTTCAACCGAAAGCTTGTTGTGCGCTTCTTTGAGCACTATGGTTTATCTGTTAATTATACAATGGGCAGCGCTGGTTATTTCTTGTGGCTAGACCTTTCAACATTCCCTTCGCATTTTACACAGCCGAATAGTATCGCTTCTGTGGATGAAGCTCCTTTAGGTGACGCTTCTCGTCAACCTCTCAAATATTCACCCGTTACCACTGTGGAAGGATGTATTGAGCGCGGCGTGATAGGTAACGACGGCGCGACCTTTGGTTCTCCACACCATATTAGGCTAAATTTAGCCTGTCACCCTGCGGTTGTAGAAACCGCGCTGCAAAGACTGTGCTTTATTTCTTAGCTTAAGCCGCATCGGTTGAGCGATAGTTACTTTAATTCTAAATATTAGAATAATAAACTCAAATATATGACATTTTATTTCTATTAAAGAGGATTAAAATGACCTTATTAAATAATTAGCCCTTAACACATGTTCTATCGCCCAGCGTTACTCCTGTTGGGTAGAAGAGTCAGTGGCGGCTTACGGTTATAAGGAATGCAAGATGATGTATTTGAGAAAAGCGAATGAAAGAGGAAAAGTGAACTTTGGCTGGCTAAAAAGCCAACATAGCTTTTCGTTTGGACACTATTATGACGCAAAACATATGGGGTTTTCAGCGCTAAGGGTTATCAATGACGATGTTGTTCAGGCCGGTAGAGGTTTTGAAACCCATGGTCACAGAGATATGGAGATAATTTCATATGTTGTGAGCGGTGCTTTAAAGCACAAAGATAATACCGGTAATGAGTACGTAGTGCCTGCGGGTGACGTGCAAGTAATGAGTGCAGGTAAGGGTATCATGCATTCGGAGTTTAACCCTTCTACTGAAGAGCCTGTTAACTTTCTGCAAATTTGGATTGTGCCCAATGAAAAAGGCGGTACGCCCAGCTATGCGCAAAAAACCTTTGGCACACAGGCGGGTGGAAATAACCATGATTCAAAGCTTGAATTATTAGTAAGTGATAACGGTAGGGAAGGGTCATTACGCATTAAGCAAAATGCGGCAATCAGCCGTTTAACTTTGAAAGCTGGCGAAACATGGGAGCATGGCACTGAAGACCAAAAGGGTTACCTTCATATGATTAGCGGTAATGTACAGGCTATGGTAGACAGTGAAACGAATGCAGTTGAAATAGGGGCAGGTGATGCTTTGGGTATTTACGAGCAAGACATCATTCGCCTGAAAGCCTCAGAGGAAAGTGTGGCCTTGTGGTTTGAATTACCTAAATAGCTGCCTAAAAGTAATCTAGATCAATAATTTAGTTTCAAATTGTGTATCTCTACTTCACGAATTCTTATCTCGTGGTATGATGACTCGGATAAGGTTAAAGGCTGGTAATACTTCTCATTAATGAGCATTACCAGTCTTTATTCCAGTTGTATGTAAAACCGAAGTCAGTGAGATACTAGAGTGATAAAAATAATCCTAGCAGATGACCATGATTTGGTCAGAACAGGGATACGCCGGATTCTGGAAGACGTAGACGATTTTACTATCCTCGCAGAAGCGAAGAACGGTGAAGATGCGGTACTATTGTGCCGAAAAAACGCGCCAGATGTGGTACTCATGGACGTGAATATGCCCGGTATTGGTGGACTGGAAGCGACAAAAAAAATTGTTCGTATGTCTGAAAATACGCGTGTTATTTGTGTTTCAATGCACAAGGAAAGTCCTATTCCAATGCAAGTTATGGACGCAGGCGCATACGGTTTTCTGTCAAAAGATGCTGAGCCAGACGAAGTAATACGCGCTATCCATAAAGTTGCAGCAGGACAAAAGTATGTTGATCAAGAAGTGGCCAATAGCATAGCCATCGGTAAGTTATTGCCTAGTTCGGATAATCCGTTTGACGAGCTATCGAGTAGAGAACTTACAATAGCAATGCGATTAACCGAAGGTCACAAAGTGCCGGATATAGCCCGAGAACTCAGTATTAACTCAAAAACGGTTAATACTTACCGTTACAGAATGTTTCAAAAGTTAGGTGTAAATTCTGATGTAGAGCTAACGCACTTGGCCTATCGTCATAAGCTTATCAATCCTAACACCTTTTAAGCGTCACTAGACGCGCAACGTCAAAGTGATTATGTCTGCATTTGATTCAGCAGCATTTCTTAAGAATCTAACCTCTCAACCTGGTGTGTACCGCATGTACAATAATCAGGAAGAGGTTATTTACGTAGGAAAAGCCAAAAACCTCAAAAAGCGTGTATCAAGCTACTTTCGTAGTAACCTTGATAACGCCAAAACCCGTTCGTTAGTCAGCCAGATTGCGAATATGGATGTCACGGTTGTAAACAGCGAAACCGAAGCGTTCTTGCTTGAGAACAACTTCATCAAGAAATACAAACCGCGTTACAACGTAGTAATGCGTGACGACAAATCTTACCCTTTTATCTTTTTATCAGATCACGAGCATCCTCGGCTTTCTTTCCATCGCGGCCCTCAAAAGAAAAAGGGCGAATATTTCGGGCCATACCCTAGTGCATGGTCGGTTCGAGAAAGCTTACGCTCTATGCAGCGTATTTTTCCTGTACGTCAATGCGAAGACAGCTATTACCGTGCGCGCAGCAGACCTTGCCTTCAGTATCAGATGCAGCGCTGCAGTGCGCCTTGCGTTGAAGGCTATGTGAGCGATGAAGAATATAAAGAGCAGGTCAATTTTGCTCGCTTATTTTTAAAAGGTAAAAACCAGCCAGTCATTGGCGGGCTGGTGGACAAAATGGAAAAAGCCAGCGAAGCATTAAACTTTGAGGCCGCCGCGCGCTATCGCGATCAGATAAACGCCTTAAGGAAAGTACAAGAGCGACAATGGGTTGCGGGTACCCAGGACGAAATGGATGTGTTTGGGTTCGCGTTCAAAGGCAACATGGCCTGTATTCAAGTTATGTTTATTCGCGAAGGGCAGTTGCTAGGCAGCAAAGCATATTTCCCTAAAGTGCCTAATACGGCAGACGAGCAAGAAGTTTTCGAATCCTTCTTTCTGCAATTTTATTTAGCGGGCAACAAAGTCATTCCTAAACAAATTGTGTTAAGTAACACACTCAGCGACGAAGATGCTATTGCAGATGTACTCGCCAGTGAAGCAGGGCATAAGGTGCATTTCTTTAAGGGGGCGAGGGAAGAGAAGCGCAAGTATCTACAGCTGGCCCAATCAAATGCACAAACCGCATTAGATGCCCAATATAGCCAACAAAAGTCTGTGTTTGCACGCTATCTAGACCTAGAAGCGGCACTGGAAGTTGATACGCCTATTCAGCGCATGGAATGCTTTGATATTTCTCACACCTCTGGTCAACAAACAGTAGCGTCCTGCGTGGTATTTAATCGAGAAGGGCCACATAAAAGTGACTACCGTCGCTACAATATCGAAGGCATTACGCCTGGAGATGACTATGCGGCTATGGCGCAAGCATTAAAGCGTCGCTATAAGTCTGTTAAAGAAGTACAGAAAATTCCGGATCTTCTATTAATTGATGGTGGTAAAGGTCAGCTTGCCCAAGCTGAGGCGTTTTTTGAAGACTGGCCGCATGATAAAAAGCCTATGCTTTTAGGTGTAGCAAAGGGCACTACCCGTAAGCCGGGTTTAGAAACTTTGATTCTGGCGGGTAGTCATCAAGTGCTTCCCATGGATAGCCATTCGCCTGGACTTCATCTTATTCAGCATATTCGCGATGAATCACACCGATTTGCTATCACTGGGCACCGCAACCGTCGTCAGAAAGTAAAAACGACCTCGAGCCTTGAAAGCATTCCTGGTATTGGCGCTAAGCGCAGACAAACGTTGCTGAAGTTTATGGGAGGCTTACAAGGTCTTAAAAAGGCCAGTAAAGATGAAATAGCAAGTGTACCAGGCATTAGCCCAGAACTGGCGGATACTATTTACGATCACCTTCATCAATAAATGACTGAGTAACAAGCAATGCATTGCAAATTAAGGTAATGTGTTGTGGAAATGAAAGAAGCTTAGCTAAAAGCTACTGCGCTAAAACGCCCATAGAGGCATAACACCGAGACGTACTTTTTATGTGGACTGTTCCAAACTGTATTACTTTATTTAGAGTAATCCTAATACCTGTTTTTGTGGTTGTTTATTTTCTTGATTGGCGCTGGGCGCACGAAGCAGGGGCCTTTATCTTTTGGCTGGCGGCCATCACAGACTGGTTTGACGGGTATTTAGCAAGAAAACTTCAGCAATCTACGCCCTTTGGTGCCTTCTTAGACCCGGTGGCAGATAAACTTATCGTAGGTGCCGCGCTTCTTATGATCACACATAGTTATGCAAACCTTTGGATCACTTTGCCATCTATTGCTCTTTTAGTGCGTGAAATTTATGTATCGGCACTACGAGAATGGATGGGTTCGAATGGCGTAAGAGACGCTGTTAAAGTGTCTTTTATAGGTAAAGCTAAAACAACTGCACAAATGTTAGCCTTAATTGGGTTACTTTCAGGGTTAGAAACTTTTATGGGCGTAACAATTTATTGGGTTTCTTTAGGTTATATCCTTTTATATTTCTCTGCAGTGCTGTCAATTTGGTCAATGTTTGTTTATACAAAAGCGGCGTGGCCACACCTTCGAAGTGGCGCAGTAAAGTAGAATTGATCGCGGTTTAATCAAAGTGAATAAAAAAATAGCAAACGATCATAAAAAACCGCATTTATCTCAATTTAAACGCTTTTTTGTGTTGACAGTTTTGAATGGGTAGGTAGAATGCACCCCACATTTCGAGAGGACATCAACCAAACGAAATGGTCGATTAAGACATGCGGGAATAGCTCAGTTGGTAGAGCACGACCTTGCCAAGGTCGGGGTCGCGAGTTCGAATCTCGTTTCCCGCTCCAATCTCTTAGAGATAAGTTTTAATCACGCGCCAGACGCATCTGGCGGAATGGCAGAATGGCTATGCAGCGGATTGCAAATCCGTCTATCTCGGTTCGACTCCGGGTTCCGCCTCCAAACGCTGCAACGCAGCATCAGGTTCTACGCCTGACACCTTTGCTGAAAAGCAACCCGATGCCCGGGTGGTGAAATTGGTAGACACAAGGGATTTAAAATCCCTCGCTGGTAACAGCGTGCCGGTTCAAGTCCGGCCCCGGGCACCATTTACTTCCACATTTTTATTCAATACAAAACTTGGCTCTACCCCATAAACGGGGGATCAGCATTCACCTTACACGATTGATAACACCATCCCATCCGCAATGGGTCATCACTCTTATTCGATAATTTTCAAAGTTTCTAAAACCATACGCTCTTCTCGATATCATTTCCATTTTGTTGTGGAAGCCTTCAGTGATCCCGTTGTTTCGTGTAAAGCGCCACATGGCGATGATAGGTTGCAACCACGAAGTTAAGGTTTTGGCCAGTGTACGAAGTGGACTGTGATGTAACTGTTCAAGCAAGTCTAAGAACCTCGGTAATGTCTGCTCCATTCGTTTTTCATTCATAGTCTTTAACAGCATATACCTGATGAGCTTCTGTTTGACCTCATACAGTGTTTTTAACACCGGATAGTCAGCTAAGTAGCGTTGTAGGTTGTTGTTATTCTCCTCGCTTAAATGCCATTGATGTCGTCGCATCAAACTAAGTAAACCCCGATTCTTACGTCCTTCAGGGTGGTGTTGCTGCCACGCTTTTAAGAAGTGATGGTTTATCAAGCGCACCACATGAAAACGGTCAGCGACTATCGTAGCATTAGGGAAATAGCGTTTGGCAATACCACGATAGGTTTCCGATAAGTCCATCGCGATGAGCTTAACGTTCTCTTTATTGGGAAGGTGGCGTAAGTACGAGCGTAAACTTAATTCAGAACGTCCCAGTTTTACATCAAACACACTACGATGTCGTAAATCTACAAACGTCGTCGCATAACCCTTCTTACGGGTAAAAAAGTGTTCATCTATCCCCAGCATCTCTGGGCAGGGGCGACTGATAATCTCTTTATATTTTTGGCTGATGTGTGATTGGTACCAACGCTCTACCGTAGTGGGACTAATGCGATGTGTGCGTGAGATACCACGCTGCGTAACACCACCGTGGTGCGCTTCAAAGACTTCTAAGCGAAAGCACTCCGACGCCCGATAGCGTGGCCGGATCCCAACAAAAGGGTGCCTGAAATAACGACCACAGCATCGACAGTGATACTTAGGTACCTTTAAATGTAGTGTTAGCACCTGATTACCTTGGCGCGTGTGCTTCACAGTACGCTTATGTGTGGCTTTTATGCGTAAATGTCGACTCTCACAATGTTTGCATAGCGGCTTTTTAGTGGGCTTTGCCCACACTTCAATAAAATCATGTCGATGAACACGTTCTATTTCTAACTCACTTATGCCTAAAATAGTACCTGCGTGGGACATCTGTACTCTCCATTAAATGATTCTTCGCAAAATCAGTTTAATGAATGCGGATGTCCCCCGTTAATGATGAAGAGCC